>NZ_JAJPWG010000001.1:0-2497319 GCF_046549195.1 Kribbella sp. C-35 | reverse complement strand
CGAGCACGACAGCCGCCCTCTTCGCCCTTCACTCCGGAAACACAAAAGCCCAGGTCAGAGAGTGTCTGCCTGGGCCTTCGATTTGCGCGCTCGGAGGGATTCGAACCCCCAACCTTCTGATCCGTAGTCAGATGCTCTATCCGTTGAGCTACGAGCGCTGGACAACGTCGAGTAACGATACATGGAGGGGGTGGGTGGAGGCCAATCGGCTCTGGAGGGAGGTCTTCGGGGGGTGAATTCGGGGGTACGGCGGGGGTACGACGGCGGCACGGTGCGGCGCGCACTGGGATGCGAGGTGGGGGCTCTACGATCCGCGCATGGGTATTGAGGACTTGCTCGGTGGGCGAGATCTGGGGGATGTGAAGAAGGCGGTCGGGTTCGTGATGGAGAACTCGGACGACTTCCAGAAGGTGCTGGATCTGGTGCGCGGGTTGCCGGATGACGCGCTCGGGCTCATCGGGAAGCTGCCGGAGCTGCTGAAGACGATCGGGTCGGGGCTGGCGGAGGCCGGTGAACAGGCGGCGAAGGCGGCCGGGGCGCTGGTCGGGGACGACGGCGAGGGCGGCGCGCGGAAGGCGCTGGCCGGGAGCGCCGGGACGATGAAGGCGGCCAAGGACAAGCTGCACGACGCGGCCGGGATGCTGGCCGGGCTCGCGGGTGAGCTCGACAAGATCCCCGGGATCGGCGACGCCGCGGCGAAGAAGCTGAACGACGGGAGCGGCCAGATCGGCGGCGTGGCGACCGAGGTCGAGGCGCTGGCCGGGAATCTGCAGGACCTGTCCGGCATTCTCGCGACGGTCGGAGAGGCGCTGAACGGGCTCGGCACGAAGCTCACCGAGTCCGGCGGCTCGGTGAAAACCCTCCTCGGCTGACCAAGCAGGCAACTCCGGTATGTCGGTCCTCGTCCGACGTGCCACGAGTCGGCCCATGACCACCCCGGCGGTGGCTGTGGACAGGCTATTTCCTGTTCGCAGTCACCACTTCTTGTTCACAGTCACGGCACCTTGCCGCGGGTGAGGACCTTCGCATGGTTAAGGTCGCGGGCATGGGTAGTCGACTGGTGCGGGGTACGGCGATCGGGTGTGGTGTGGCCGCGCTGGTGGGGGGTGGGGTCGGGTTCGCGGTCGGGGAGCCGGTGACGCCGAAGGACATCCTGCCGGCGCGGGCGCTGCCGGCGGATCTGTGCGCGCGGATCGGGGACGTGGCGAACCTGTTGCCCAAGGCATCGTCCGGTCCGGTGACGATGACGCAGGGCGGGACGACGGCGATCAGCTGCACGGCGGCCAGCTCGCGCCAGAAGGTGCGGGCGTACACGTCGGCGAGCGTGAACGTCACGATCACGGCGTACGGCGGGCTGGACGCCGGCGCGGGGAACGCGCCGTTCACGCCGACCCAGGTCGCGGAGCGGACGTTCAGCCGGTCGACGATGACGAAGTACGACGGGGACCGCCCGTACCCGACCAAGGTCAGCCGGACCGCGAGCGGACTGGCCGGTGACTCCTGGGCAGTGCACACGCTGGTGCAGCGCGCGGACATCGTCGTACTGGTGGACTACAAGGCCAACCCCGTGGACGCGGACACGGCGCAGAAGGCGGCGCTGGCCCTCGCGGACCGGGCGATGTGGGAAAGCAAAGAGTCATGACCAACAGCACGCCGGAGATCCCGGGCTACCAGTTCGATCAGCGAATCCTGCTGCACCCGCTGGCGGAGTTGTGGCACGGCCGCACGTTCACCGGGACGGACGTGATCGCGCTCGTCCTCAGTGAGGAGGGCGCCCGGAACCCGACCGTGGTCGACCGCCTCACCAAGGCGAGCCGAACCGCCGCACTCGAACCCGGCCGGCACGAGACCCCGCTCTGGGCCGCCAACCTCAACTCGAACCGCCCGTACGCGATCACGCAGCTCGTCCACGGCGAGACCGGCGCCGAGCGCCTCGTCGACCCGCTCGACGGCGTACTCGGGAACGACGACGAGTCGCTGCAGGCGGTCCGGAACCAGCTCGTCGGCTTCGGTGCGACGCCGCCGGTCCTCCCGCCCGGCGACAACACACCGCGCGGCGGTATCCCGTCGTACGTCGACCGTCCCGAGCAGACGGCACAGGACGCGACCACCCAAGTACAAGAAGAGCAGCCGCAGTCGAAGATCGAGATTGCGCGGCAGTACCGCCGCAAGATCGGCGCCTGGATCTACGGCGTCGTCGCGGTTGTCGTGCTGATCGTCTTCAGCATCGCCTACTCGATCGGCACCGCGATCGGCGGCTCCGTCAAGAAGGACCCGGTCGAGGCCGCCCCGCCCGCGGCCGTCAGCCCGGAGCCGATCGCCTCGAACGTCCTGATCCCGCCGATCGAGCGCGTGACGACCGCGCCGTACAAGCGGCCCGACGGATCGCCCGGCGTCTTCGGCGCGACCTACGCGGCCGGCGCCGACGTACAGATCGTCGCGAACGCCGAGCTGCCGTTCGCGATCGGCTGGCCGCGGCCGCCGGAGGTGAGTTCCCTCGGTGAGTCGTCGCAGCTGATCCTGCGGCGGATCGTGACCAAGAACGAGTACGAACCGGGTGGGCTGAAGAACGCGATGAAGGCGCAGTTCGCGCTGCATCCGTGCGCGAGCCTGGCCAAGTGCCTGTCCGACCGGCCGACGTTCGACCAGCAGTGGACGAAGATCTACAAGACCGCCGCGCCGGCGACCGCGAAGGACGCACGGACCTGGCTGACGGTGTCGACGACGACGCCGTACACGATCACGATGACGCACGCGTTCCAGAGCGGCGGGCAGTGGTGGCTGGTCGGCGCGATGGTCTACGGCCAGCCGGCCGAGGCCGCAGACATCCAGCGGCTCGTGAACGACATCTGGCGGCAGACCAGCTGAAGTACCGGAAAATCTCCTGGAACGGCCCGCGCGAACAGCGCGGGCCGTTCTCATTTTCACAAGCTGAACCGGAAAGCGATTGTCGCGAAAACTTTGTGACCGGGTTCACGTTCTAGGGGTTCTCAGCACTTGCGCCGATCCCGTACCGTAGTACCACTTGCACACTGGTATATGCCCACTGGATGCACTGGTATGCGAGAGATCACACCGCCAGCCAGCTGAATCGAACCGCCGGAGACCCCGGCGGCCGGAGCCGTACCCCCTCAGCGTCGAGGGGCCGCACGGTTGCCGGCGCCGACAGCCGAGAGGGAATGAGCCGCCGATGACGACCACCGCCAGCCCGACCCATACCGAGTCCGCTACCTCACCAGCCGCAACGGATCCCCTCCCGGCGCCGTACGACCTGACCGACGCACCGACCCGCCACGCCGGCCTGCTGGCCTGGGTGGCCGAGGTCGCCGCACTCACGCAGCCCGACCGGATCCACTGGGTCGACGGGTCGGACGCGGAGTACGCCAAGCTCACCGACGAACTGATCGCGGCCGGCACCATGGTCCGGCTGAACGACGAGAAGAAGCCGAACTCGTTCTGGGTCCGCACCGACCCGTCGGACGTCGCCCGGGTCGAGCAGCGCACGTTCATCTGCTCGGTCGAGGAGAAGGACGCGGGTCCGACCAACAACTGGATGGCGCCGGCCGAGATGAAGGCGACGCTGACCGGGCTGTACCGCGGTTCGATGCGCGGCCGGACGATGTACGTCGTCCCGTTCTGCATGGGCCCGTTGACCGCGGAGAAGCCGATGTTCGGCGTCGAGATCACCGACTCGGCGTACGTCGTCGCGTCGATGCGGATCATGTGCCGCACCGGCGCCGAGGTGCTGGCCAAACTCGGCACCGACTCCCCCTACGTGCCTTGTCTGCACTCGGTCGGCGCGCCGCTCGCGCCCGGCCAGCAGGACGTGCCGTGGCCGTGCAACGACGAGAAGTACATCGTCCAGTTCCCCGAGGAGCGGGCGATCTGGTCCTACGGCTCCGGGTACGGCGGTAACTCGCTGCTCGGCAAGAAGTGCTACTCGCTGCGGATCGCGTCGGCGATGGCTCGGGACGAGGGCTGGCTCGCCGAGCACATGCTGATCCTGAAGCTGATCTCACCGGAGAAGAAGGTCCACTACATCGCGGCCGCCTTCCCGAGCGCATGCGGCAAGACGAACCTGGCCATGCTCGACCCGACTCTGGAGGGGTGGGAGGTCGAGACGCTGGGCGACGACATCGCCTGGATGCGTTTCGGGAAGGACGGCCGGCTGTACGCCGTGAACCCGGAGTTCGGCCTGTTCGGCGTGGCTCCCGGCACCGGCTGGAAGACCAACCCGAACGCGATGCGCACGATCGAGAAGGGCAACTCGGTCTTCACCAACGTCGCGCTCACCGACGACGGCGACGTCTGGTGGGAGGGTTACTCGCCGACCCCGCCGGACCACCTGACCGACTGGAAGGGCCGCGAGTGGACGCCGGACTCGGGTGAGCTGTCCAGCCACCCGAACAGCCGGTTCTGCACGCCGATCAAGCAGTGCCCGATCATCGCCGACGAGTACGACGACCCGAACGGCGTACCGATCTCCGCGATCATCTTCGGCGGCCGCCGCGCGACGACGATCCCGCTGGTGACCGAGTCCCGCGACTGGGCGCACGGTGTCTTCATGGGCGCGACGCTGTCCTCGGAGACGACCGCCGCGGCGGTCGGCCAGGTGGGCGTCGTACGGCGGGACCCGATGGCGATGCTGCCGTTCCTCGGGTACGACGCGGGGCAGTACTTCGACCACTGGCTGACCGTCGGCAAGCAGCACGACGCGGCGCAGCTGCCGAAGATCTTCTACGTGAACTGGTTCCGCAAGGACGAGGCCGGCAAGTTCGTCTGGCCGGGCTTCGGTGAGAACAGCCGCGTGCTGAAGTGGGTCATCGAGCGGCTCGAGGGCCAGGCGGACGCTGTCGAGACCCCGATCGGCCGGGTGCCGGCCGCGGACGCACTCGACGTCGCCGGGCTGGACATGACCGTGCACGACCTGGAGATCGCGCTCGACGTCGACGTCGAGGAGTGGAAGGCAGAGATCCCGCTGATCGAGGAGTGGTTCGCCAAGCTCGGCGACACCGTCCCGGCCTCGTTGAAGGTCGAGCTGGACAACCTCAAGGCCCGTCTGGGCTGACGAGCACCGGCCGCCGAGTCGGAAGCCGGCGGCCGGGCCAACACAGTGCGGCGCCCCGGATCACCTCCCGGGGCGCCGTGCTGTGCTTTCCGCGAGTACTCGCCGTACCTCGTCGTCACTCACCGGTGAGAAGTCCCGGTACGCCTGCCCGACCGCGGCGAAGTACTGCGGGATCCACGCGCACACCACCTGGTCCGCGACCCGCGCCAGCCGCCGGCAGCTCTCGATGCCGCCCACGGGTACGGCGACGATGACGCGCGCCGGCCGATGACGTCGTACTGCTTCTACCGCGGCCCGCATCGTCGCGCCGGTCGCGAGGCCGTCGTCGATCAGGATCACCACGCGATCCCGTACGTCGATCGGCGGCCGGTCCCCTCGGTACGCCTGCTCGCGCCGGCGCAGCTCCCGGACCTCCTGCCGGCGTACGGCCTCCAGCGTCTCCGCGTCGACCTCCGCAGCGATCGGCTCGTTGCGGACCACGTGCAACTCCTCGCCGACGCCGGCGATCGCGCCCATCGCCAACTCCGGCTGACCGGGCAACCCGAGCTTGCGCACGATCAGTACGTCGAGCTCCGCGTCCAGGGCGTCCGCGACCGGAGCCGCGACGGGTACGCCGCCCCGCGCCAGGCCGAGGACCAGTACGGAACCGCCGACCGATCCGAGCTCGTCGGCCAGCACGCGGCCCGCGGCCGCCCGATCCGGGTACGGCCTCCTCATAGCGCCCATGATCCACGTACGTTGACCGCATGCGAATCCCTGACAGCGCGCGGGCCGTGCTCGAATCCGACGCCCTCGGGCACCTGGTCACCCTCAACCCGGACGGCAGCCCGCAGGTCTCGGTGATCTGGGTCGGCCTGGACGGCGACGAGATCATCGCCGCGCACGTCCCGAACAACCGCAAGGTGAAGAACATCCGCCGCGACGGCCGGGTCTCGTTGTCGATCGAGACCGACAACGTCAACGAGATGGGCCTGGCGGAGTACCTGATCGTCAACGGCACCGCCCGGATCACCGAGGGCGGCGCGGTCGGCGTACTGCGGGAGCTGGCGAAGACCTACATCGGTCCGGACGCGGACTTCCTGCCCGGCGACGACCTTCCGGCCGGGTACGTCACGCACATCAGCGTCGAGAAGATCGGTGGGGTCGGACCGTGGGCGTGAAGATCGGAGTGATGCTGCCGCTCGGGGCCGGGGACGGGCCGGGCGGCGGGATGCCTGGGTGGAAGGACGTACGGGCGGTTGCGGAGGCGGCCGAGGAGGGCGGGCTGGACTCGGTGTGGCTCGCGGACCACTTCCTCTACCGGGATCCGGAGGGTCAGGTCTTCGGCATGCACGACAGCTGGACCCTGCTGAGCGCGATCGCCGCTGTCACGTCCCGGGTCGAGCTCGGCAACATGGTGCTCTGCGCATCGTTCCGCGATCCCGGTCTGACGGCGAAGATGGCCGCGACCCTCGACGAGGTCTCCGGCGGCCGCCTGACCCTCGGCGTCGGCGCAGGCTGGCACGACCCCGAATACGAGGCCTTCGGCCTGCCGACCGACCACCGAGTAGGCCGCTTCACCGAATGGCTCGAAATCGTAGCCCGCCTGATCCGAGGCGAAACAGTCACCTACGAAGGCACCTACTACAAGGTCCAAGACGCGAACCTGGACCCCGCCCCACCCCACCAGATCCCAATCCTGGTAGCCGGCCACCGCCCAAGAATGATGCAACTAATAGCCCAATGGGCCGACGCCTGGAACACAGCCTGGTACGGCGCTCCAACCCTAAAGGTCGAAGAACGCCTAGAAACCCTCCGCCAAGCCCTCATCACCGCCCACCGCCCCACCGAAGCAGTAAGCCGCACCGTAGGCGTCATCGTCCGAGACCCCGACCAACCAGCACCCGACCCCAACCCCAACGCCATCCCAGTACAAGACCTCCCCGAGGCCGCAACCGCGTACCAAAAGCTAGGCGTCAACCACCTGATCATCTCCCCCGAACCCATGACCCCACGCACCGTAGAACGCATAGCCGAAGCAACCAGCTGACCCAAGCAATCCGCGAGCGAACAAGCACCGCACCAAGCGGTCGCCCGCGGCACAAGCCGCGGCACGGAGCAGTCGCACGCGGAGCAGTCGCCCCAAGGGGGGTCCGGGGGGCGAAGCCCCTCCGGGCGGGGTCCGGGGGTTGCACCCCCGGACAAATGGCCGGAGCTCCCTGGTCTGCGCTTTCCGCAGACAGGGAGCTCCAAGGAGCGGAGGCGGCGGGATTTGAACCCGCGAGAGGGGGTAACCCTCAACCCGCTTAGCAGGCGGGCGCCATCGACCGGACTAGGCGACGCCTCCTCCGACGGTCCACTCGAGGAGCGGACGCGACGACGGCCAAGAGTATCCGCTCGACCGGTCCGGGAGCAAAGCGGGTTGGCGAGCACGCTCGGTCGCTGACACGGCACGTTGCGGTAGTAGCCCGGAGCCCCTGTACGCTGACGAGCATCGACGGGGGTCGCCAGCATCACGTCAACCAACCGGGTGTCGTGGGCGTCTGAAGTACCGTGGGCTGCCTCGCGCGGCCGACGGAAGGGTCGTGACGTCGTCGATCAGGGAACGGAGCCATGTCGCGGAGTACTCGCGCAGCCGGTCGGAGGGCAGCGCCTCGTGCCACCCGGTCCCGGGCTCGAACGCACCGTGCCCGGACGGCGTCGAAGGCGATCGGCCTGACGCTGCTCAGCGCCCTGGTCCCCGGCTCGGGGCTGCTGATGGGCGGCCGGAAGAAGCTCGGCGCGTTCATCCTGACGATCAGCATCGGCCTGCTGCTGATCGCCGCGTACGTCGGTCTCACGCACCGCGACTCTGTGCTCGCTCTGCTCGTCTCCCCGCGACAGCTGCTGATCGCGACCGGTGCCGTCGTACTGCTCGGGGTCGGCTGGATCTGGACCGTGGTCGCGTCGCACAAGCTGCTTCGCCCGGTCAGCATGACCTACACCGGCCGGCTGGCCGGCTCGATGTTCGTCGGGTTGCTCTGCTTCGCGATCGCCGTACCGACGACCGTCGCGGCGCAGACCGTGATGGCGCAGCGTGACCTGATCGGCAGCGTGTTCCAGTCCGAGGGGAACTCGAAGAGCGCGACCCGGCCGAAGGTCAGCAACGCGAAGGACCCGTGGGCGAACACCCCGCGGCTGAACCTGCTGCTGCTCGGCGCGGACGACGGCGTCGGCCGGACCGGCACGCGCACCGACACAGTGATCGTGGCGAGCATCGATACCAAGACCGGTGACACCGCGCTGATCTCGCTCAGCCGGAACTGGATGCGGATGCCGTTCCCGGAGGACTCGCCGCTGCACAAGGTGTACCCGGACGGCTTCTGGGACCCGAACCTGGGGAACGTCGAGCAGCCGGAGTACTACCTGGACGCGATGTACGAGAACGTCCCGAAGGCGCATCCGGGGATTCTCGGCCAGACCGACAACGAGGGCGCGGACGTGGTCAAGCTGGCCGCGAGCGCCGCGCTCGGCCTGGACATCGACTACTACATGCAGGTCAACCTGGCCGGGTTCCGGCAGATCATCGACGCGCTCGGCGGCATCACGGTGAACGTCAACTACCGGGTGCCGATCGGCGGCGACTACGGCGCCGGCCCCGGATCGAACACCGAGAAGAAGCCGAGCGGCTACATCGAGCCGGGCCCGAACCAGAAGCTCGACGGATACCACGCGCTGTGGTTCGCACGCGGCCGCTTCGGCCTGAGCGACCCGTCCCGGCAGGAGCGGCAGCGGTGCACGATCCACGCGCTGGTGAACAGCGCGAACCCCCAGGCGCTCGTGACGTCGTACCAGCAGATCGCCAAGGCCGGGAAGCAGCTGCTGCGCACCGACATCCCGCAGGACATCCTGCAGGCCTTCATCCAGCTCGCGCTGAAGGTGAAGAACGCGAAGGTCACCAACATCGACCTCGACAAGAACAAGAACTTCCCGACCGGCAAGAACCCGGACTACACGGCGATGCAGGAGATCATCCAGAAGGCGATCGCCCCGAAGACCAACCCGGTCGCGTCGACGCCGAAGCCGACCAAGACCGCGACCAAGGCGCCGACCTCCGGCAGCACGAAGCGGCCGACGACTCCGTCGAAGCCGGCCACCACCCCGGGTGCCGCGGAGAACCTGAACGACGCCTGCGCGTACAACCCGAGCGAGACCGGCACCGGCGGTAACTGATCCGGATTGGTGAACCCCTCTCAGGGAAGTATTGGACCAAAGTGAAGATTGGTCACACCTGGGGGTGACTGTGAGGCGTTCGTTAGCGGTTGTGGTCGGAGTTGCGGCCCTGCTCTGCGCAGGCTGTAGCGGCAAGGCAGACAGTTCGGATACGCCCTCGGCAGGGGGTACGACGACCAGCACCAGTGCGCCGCCGCCGTCGTCGGCGGCGCCCAAGCCGACACCTAAGCCGACACCGACTGCCGTGGCGCTCTCGGTGCCGATGTACCAGCGGGCGCTGACCAATGTCGAGAAGGTCCTCAAGCCGTACGTCGGGCGCGTGATGAACGCGCAGACGGTGGCCGCGTTCGACGCGTCCCGCGCCCAGCTCGCGAGCGCCGTCGTACTCGAACGCAGCGAGCTCGTGAAGATCACGCCGCCGCGCGGCCTGGTGTCCGCACATCCCCGGGTCCTCGACGCCTTCGACGCGTACGCCGGGAACGTGGCCGCGGAGCTCAGCAGGGCCGGGGAGACGAAGACCAGCTGCGGTCTGCCGAAGGCATTGGACGTCCGGCTGTACGAGGCGAAGAGCGGTCTCCGGTTCGCCTTCGCCGAGCTCGCGCAGAGCGTGCAGAAGTCGATCGGCAAGGGTGTGAAGTTCGGTGCGCTGTCGGTGCCGGCGAAGCTGGCCCAGCCGGCCGTGCTCGGTGGCCGGGGTGAGAACGGCGACGTCTTCCAGCGGTCCGGCTCGCGCGGCTCCGGCTCGCTCCGGATCACCAACGCCGGCTCGGACATCGTGGTCGTGGTCACGGCGAGCAACCCACGCAAGCCGCAGGCGTCGATCTACGTCCGGGCGAACAAGACGGCGACGCTGAACGGGATCCGCGGCGACTACTGGGTCTACTACAAGACCGGGACGAACTGGGACGCGAAGAACAACCGGTTCACCGAGAACTGCTCGTACTCGAAGCTCGAGCGGTTCCTGGACGGGTCGTTCTCGTGGTCGCTCACGCTGAAGTCGGTGGCCGGCAACACCCAGGAGTCCGAGACGGAAGCCTTCTGATCCGGTCGCCCCGGGCGGATGAGATCCTGTGGCGATGCGTACGACGTACCGGATGCGGGCTGGACGGTTCCTCGGGATCCTGGCCGCTGGGCTGATCATTCTCGGGGTCGCCGCGGTGCTCTGGGCACTGGGGCTGCCGGGTGTCGCCGTCTCGGTGTTCGTCACGCTCGGCGGGATGATCGCGCTGGCCGGACTGTGGATCCTGGCCCGGCCGCCGAAGGTCGCGCGGCTCCGCGACGGCGACCTCGAGGTCCGCGGCCTTCGCACGCCCTGGACCGACATCACCGAGGTCGGCCGGGTCGAGACCACCCACGGCGAGGCGATCGTGCTGCGCACCAAGAACCCCGACCACCCGATCCTGCTGCCGGTCTCGTGGCTGGCGCCCGGGAAGGCCAACAGTCTGGAGACCGCGCTGCGGGACAAGCTGAACGCGGCCCACGGGTACACGATCTGGGACGGGACTGCCCCCGAGGACAACAACAGCGCAGAATGATCCGGTGCTTTCCTTCGAGCTGTCGTACGACGAACTTCTCACGTACCAGGGCACGAACCCGCGGCCCGCGGACTTCGACGCGTTCTGGGACAAAGCGCTCCTCGAGCTCGACTCGGTGCCGGCCGAGGCGGAGTTCGTCGACGCCGTTGACTTCCCGCTGACGACGGCGACCGCACAGCACCTGTACTTCACCGGGACCGGCGGCTACCGGGTGCACGCGAAGGTAGTGCGCCCCGCCGAGCCGACCGGGCCGGCCGTGCTGCTGTTCCACGGGTACGGCGGTGAGCAGCCGAAGTGGGTCGAGCTGCTGCCGTACGCCGCTCGCGGGTTCACTGTCGCGGCGCTGGATGTGCGAGAGCAGGTCGGTTTCCGTACGTCGTCGCAGGCATCCAACAGCTTCTCGCTGCATCACCACCTGGTGCACGGGCTCGACGACGGGCCGGACGGGCTGCTCTACAAGCACGTCTTCCTGGACACGCGGCGCTTGGCGGACCTCATCGGCGAGCTGCCGGAGGTCGACGCGGCCCGGATCGCGACGACCGGATGGAGCCAGGGCGGTGGGTTGTCGCTGGTGGCGGCGGCGCTGACGCCGACGATCAAGTACGTCGCGAGCGTGTTCCCGTTCCTGTCCGACTACCAGCGGACGTGGGATCTGAACCTGGAAACCTCGCCGTACGACGAGATCGTCACCTGGTTCCGCAAGCGCGACCCGCGGCACCTCCGTCAGGAGGAGGTGTTCACGACGCTCGGCTACATCGACATCCAGCACCTGGCACCCCGCATCCAGGCCGAGGTCATGCTCTTCACCGGCCTCGAGGACCAGATCTGCCCGCCCTCGACCCAGTTCGCCGCCTACAACAAGATCCAGTCACCCAAGGAAGTCCGCACGTACCCGGACTTCGGCCACGACGATCTCCCGGGCGCCCTCGACGACATCTACCAACTGATCGGCGCCAAGCTTCTTTAGTACCCTTGCGGTTACGTACCCACTTGGGTACATTCGGCCTCATGGACGTGGTGTTGCAAGCGTTGGCGGATCAGAGTCGGCGGACGGTGCTGGGGATCTTGCGGGATCATCCGGCGACGGCCGGTGAGTTGGCGGAGGCGTTGCCGATTGCGCGGCCGGGGGTGTCGCGGCATCTGCGAGTACTGCGGGAGGCCGGGCTGGTCGACGTACGGCAGGAGGCGCAGCGGCGGATCTACAGCCTGCGGCCGGAGGCGCTCGTCGAGGTGGACGAGTGGCTCGAGGGGTACCGCGCGCTGTGGCGGAACCGGCTGGATGCACTGCACACAGAGGTCGCTCGCGGAAAGAAGGCTCGGTCGTGAAGATTCTCGGGACGATGCGGGCCCTCGACGAAACCCGCGGCGCGGTGCGCGTCGAGGACGTGTACGACACGGACATCGACGACCTCTGGGCGGCTTGCACCACGCCGGAGCGACTCGCGCGGTGGATCGCCGAGGTGTCCGGCGAGCTGAGCCAAGGCGGGACGATCCATGCCGTCTTCACGAGCACGTGGAACGGTCCGGCGAGGATCGAGGTCTGCGATGCGCCGCACCACCTGCTGCTCACGACGGAGCCGGGCACTGCGGACGAGTGTCAGCTCGAGGCTTGGCTCACGCCCATGGGTTCGCAGACCAAGCTGGTGGTGGAGGAGCGCGGTCTGCCGGTCGGCTCGCTGCACTTCCACGGGGCCGGCTGGCAGGTGCACCTGGAGGACCTCGGCCGGTCGCTGGCGAATGACGGTCCAGCGCACGACGGCGGGTGGTCCGCGGAGGCGCCCGCCCCGGCCTGGCACGCGCGGTGGATCGAACTCACCCCGGCGTACCGGACGACCGATGTCTGACAACATCAAGCTGGAGGGGACCACCGTGAACGCACCGGACGCCCTCGCGCTCGCCCAGTTCTACGCGGAGATCACCGGTGGAGTCGTCAACGGTACGTCGCACTGGGCGTCCGTGTCCGGCCCCAATGGGGTCCTCTCCTTCCAGCAAGTCGAGGACTTCCGGCCACCACAGTGGCCCGGGAACGACGTACCGATGCAGATGCACCTCGACTTCCTCGTCGACGACCTCGAGGCAACCGGCGCACGGGTCCTCGCGGCCGGTGCCACACTGCTCGACTACCAACCCAACTCCGACCACTGCTACGTGTACGCCGACCCCGCCGGCCACCCGTTCTGCCTCTCGACCTGGGACACCGAAACAGCTACAGCAGGAACCAGTAGTTGACCGTTGCGCCCTGCGTGGCAAGTCCGCCGCCGAGGGAGTCGTAAAGCGCGCGGGCCGGCTGGTTCTCAGCCCCGGTGGTGAGGAACATCTTGGTCGCGCCGGCGGACCGGCCAGCGTCCATGAACGCGTTCATCAGGGCGCGCCCGATGCCCTGACTTCGGTAGGACTCGACGACCGCCAGGTTGTGGAGATAGAGCATGGCTACACCGTCGGGCCGTGGCAGCAGATAGCCCCAGCACCATCCGGTGACCTCGTCATCGGTGGTGGCCACGAAGATCAGTGTGTTGTGGGCGGCGAGGTAGTCCGGGGCGGCGTCGGTGTTCTGGAAGGTGCGGACAGCGCGGGTGAGCAGCTCGGTGTCCGGGGTGACGACGTTCATTCACTTCCGCCAGGTGATCGAGTAGCGGAAGAGGAGGTGGCGGCGGTACGTCGAGCCGGGTAGGAGCTCCCCGGCTAGGTCGCGCATCTCGTGGAACGTGACGGGTGGCGGCCACACAGTGGGGGACGGGTGCTCCCAGTGGCCTTTCACCGCTCGGTGTGCGTACGCCGCGGCGAGGCCGGCTGCCGCGTACGGGAGGTCGCGTGGCGTCGTACGTGCCAGACCGACCACCACCAACGCCCCACCCGGACGCAGGAGCTCACGCATCCGGAGCAGCCCGGCGCGGGCGTCGACGTGATGCAGTGTGGCGACCGACGCGACCACGTCGTACGACTCGGGCTCGAACGGATGCTGCAGGAAGTCCCCGTGGACGTACTCGATGTCATCCTGCTGCTGACGCGCCAGTTCAAGGCTCGGGGGATCGAGATCGATCCCGGTGACCTCGGGAACGACGCTGCGCAGCTTGCGGGCGAGCATGCCCTCGCCGCAGCCGATGTCCAGCGCTCGCTCAGCACTGTGCGGGACGGCGTCCAGGATCCGCGAGTGGTAGTGAATGTTGTGGTTCCACGGCTGCTTCATCCGGTGGGCAATCAGTCCCGCTGGAGCGCGGCGTCGATGGCGGCGCTCAGGACCTGGTCGTCGTCCGCCTGCCAGGTGTGGTCCTGCGCGCACGTCCAGTTGTCCGGCTCGGCCGGGATCACACAGCCGAACAGACGCACCCGGCCGGCCGCGGCGGCTTCGCGCGCGACCGGGGTGGGCAGGCCGTAAAGGATCGGCACTCCCCGTTCTCCACAGACCGGACAAACCGGCACATTCGCCATACCGCCAAGGTACTTCACAGCCCGTCCACCAACACCTGATTGATCTTCGCGAGCGCCTTCAGCAACTGGGCTCGCTCGGTCTTCGTGAGTGTCGCCGTGATGCGGTCCTCGAGCTGCTGACGCTCGGCCTCGACGGGGGCCTGGAGCGCCCGCCCGGCCGGCGTCAGCCACAGCCGCACCAGGCGGTTGTCGCGCGGATCGGGCCGGCGTTCGAGCAGGCCCGACTCGGCCAGCCGGGTGGCGAGTTTGGTGACGGCTGGTGTGGTGACGTTCACCGAGGCCGCAATCTCGCCCGGCGTACGACCGTCCTCCGCCCACAGCGCGGCGAGCAGATGGTCCTGCCCGAGCCGCAGCCCGTGCCGCTGGACGGCGGCGTCCGCAGCCGCCCGCAGCAACTTGGACGTCTTGCTGTGCAGCTCCAGGAACTCGGGCATCGACAGACTCCTTGACGATCGAATCGTTTACCGGTTAACGTTCTCGCCGACTCGTTAACCGGTAAAGGAGTTTGCCATGCTCATCGTCACCGGCGCCACCGGACACGTCGGCCGCACGCTCGTCGAGGAACTCAACCGGCGCGGCGCCGAGTTCCGCGCACTCGTTCGCAGTCCGCGGCCCGAACTGCCCGCCGAGCAGGTCGTCGGAGATCTCGACGGACCGCTCGACCTGCGCGGTGCCGACAAGGTGTTCCTGCTCGTGCCCGGCACCGGTCTTGAGCACACGGCCAACGTCGTCGCGGCCGCACGTCAGGCCGGCGTCCGGCAGATCGTGTACCTGTCGTCGTACGCCGTACTCGGGGACCCGATCCCCGCGATGGGGCGGTGGCATCACGCGCGGGAGCAGCTGATCGCGGATTCGGGGATCGCGGCGACGTTCCTGCGGCCGACCGGGTTCATGACGAACGCGTTCGACTGGCTGCCGACGATCCGTGCCGGCGGGTACGTGCTCGACCCGATCGGGCCTGGACGGATGGCGCCGATCGACCCGGCGGACATCGCGGCGGTCGCGGCGACCGTGCTGATGGAGGACGGTCATGAGAAGCAGGCGTACACGTTGACCGGACCCGAGGCGTTCACGGTCGCCGAGCAGGTCGCGATCCTCGGTACGGCGATCGGCCGCGCACTCGACGTACGCCCGATCGCGACCCCCGAGGAGGCGGTCCGATTCCGTTATCCAGAAGGGGCTCCGGCGGAATTGGCGGCCGCTCTGATCGAGGGCTTGACCCTCATGCGCGCCGACACGATCGGCGTGCGAACAGACGTCGTACGGCGTCTTACCGGACGCTCGCCGAACACGTTTTCCGCGTGGTGCGAGGAGAACGCCGGGCAGCTCTCCTAGGGGAGCTGCCCGGCGCCTTGAAAGTAGCTCCGCAGTACCGGCCTGGTGAGGCATGGTCAGTACTGCGCAGCCGCCTAGTTGGCCTCTTTAGTCGCCCAGTAGTGCCATTGCGGGGAAGCGACTGGGGAGCGGGCCAGCCCGTCCGGCCAGGTGGCCGGCAGGTCGTGACTCCGCGCCGCGTAGAGGATCACCTCCGATGCGGTGCGATCGCCGCGAACGGCGACCCGGGCGGCGGTCTCGGCACGCATGTCGGCGAGGTAATGGATCGCGGGCAGGAACTCGGCGCTCAGCCGCGGGCTGAGCCGGCCGACGGGTTCGTCGTCGAGCCGGATCTCGACCACGATCCGGTGCCGGTCCTGAAAGCTGTCCTCCTCCTCGATCGCGTGCATGGTGGCGTACGCCCAGCACTCGCCCTCCGCGCGGAAGAACGGCGCCAGTACGTCGGGATGCACCTCGCTGCCCGGTACGACGATGCCGCTGCCGGGCGGTAGCAGGTGAAAACTGCCCGGCGGGGGCAGGTTCACCGGCATCAGCATGTGCGGCTGCCCGAGGGCGACCGCGACACTGGCGTGGAACTCGGTGCCCTGGGCGCCCTTACCGTCCCAGTCCGCCGGCTCCCACTCACTCACCCACAGGTGACAAGGGACCTGCGGTTGCAGGCCTTGCGCCACCAGTTCTGACAGCACCGGGTGGTACCGGTGCGCGTCGTCCCTCGGCAGATAGCCGACAACCTTGCCCTGCACCCGGACGGCGATCGACCGCGGGTCGAAACGGTTGTGCGGTTCCGGGACGAGGTCCGCCTCGGTGTCCAGATCTGCGCCGCGCGCCGGGATGGGGTCCGGGAACAGGCTTCTGATCGCCTGCTCGTGCGGGATCTCCCGCACGACTTCCTGACCGCACCACAAAGCGTCGCCCCACAGACTGAACGGAATCAGTTCCATGTGCCCTCCAGTCCTCACTTGACCGGCTCTACAGGGCTCATCTCTCCCAAGGCCCTGGCCGTTACACCGAGTGAGCGTATGAAAACTAGACTGCCCAGTGAAGAGCCGTTTCACGCATGGTGCAAGAGTCTGATACGCAAAGGGTATCCGTCGGTCCGGACTGTGGACGCGAATCGTCTTGTGCAGCGAGCGAATCGGCGAAGATCGTGCAAATGCACGGGAAGGAACGTCATGCACGGCAGTGGTTCAGTCGCTCGACCAACGGTTGACGCCGAAGCGGTCGAGGAGGCCATCAAGCGCTTGGACGGCGTCGCCGTCCGTACACCCTTGGAGCGCAATCTCCGCCTCTCGGAGCGGACCGGCGCGCAGGTCTGGCTCAAGCGGGAGGACCTCCAGATCGGCCGCTCCTACAAGCTTCGCGGCGCGTACAACCTGATCGCACAGCTCGACGACGCGGCCAAGGCCGCCGGCGTGGTGTGTGCAAGTGCCGGCAACCACGGCCAAGGGCTGGCGTATTCGTGCCACATGCTCGGCGTCCACGGCAAGGTGTACGTGCCGCGGACGACGCCGCGCCAGAAGCGGGACCGGATCGCGGCGCTCGGCGGCAAGCAGATCCAGGTGATCGTCACCGGCGACACGTACGACGACGCGGCCGCCGCCGCGATCGCGGAGGGTTCCGCGACCGGCGCGACGATGGTGCCGGCGTTCGACGACCCGAGAACCGTTGCGGGGCAAGGGACCGTGGCGATCGAGTTGGTGGAGCAGCTCGGCCACGCTCCCGACGTACTCGTGGTTCCGGTCGGTGGGGGCGGTCTCGTTGCGGGGGTTGCAACGTGGATCGCCGAGCGGCATCCCGGCGTACGCATCGTCGGGGTGGAGCCGGGTGGCGCGGCGAGCATGGCGGCGGCGGTCGCGGCCGGCAAGCCGGTGACGTTGCCGCACTTGGACAGCTTCGTCGACGGTGCCGCCGTACGCCGGGTTGGCGACGCGACCCTCCCGCTGGTGCAGCAGGCCGGAGTCGAGCTGATGTCGGTGCCCGAAGGGCTCGTGTGCTCGGAGATGCTCGCGCTCTACCAGACCGACGGCCTGATCGCAGAGCCCGCGGGCGCTTTGTCGACAAGTGCCCTGGGCAACGGCCTCGACGTACGCCCGGGCGAGACCGTCGTCTGCCTGCTGTCCGGCGGGAACAACGATGTCAGCCGGTACGGCGAGATCCTCGAGCGCTCGCTGGTGTACGAGGGCCTGAAGCACTACTTCCTGGTGACGTTCCCGCAGGAGCCCGGCGCTCTACGGGCATTCCTCGACGAGACGCTCGGCCCCGACGACGACATCACGCTCTTCGAGTACGTCAAGCGCAACAACCGCGAGACCGGCGTCGCCCTGGTCGGCATCGAGATCAGTACCCGGGACGACCTCCCCCTCCTGCTCTCCCGCATGGAGGCCGCCCCGCTCGACATCGAACGCATCAACCCGAACTCACCAGAATTCAGGTACTTGATCTGACGCTTCTCAACCCCGCGTGTGCTTCGGGTGCCGCGGGTCGTGCGGATGCCTGCCGTCGTCCCAGTCCGGATCGACCGGTTGCCCCTCGCGGTTCTGGGTGCCGTCGTCCGGCCAGAGGTTCTGGGCCTGGGTGCGATGCTCGTCCGATTCCGCGCGCGCGTTCGCGGCGGCATCGCGGCGTTCGGTCGCACCGGCCGACAACCGGCGCGCCTCGGCCGTCTTCTCGTCGGCGACGGCCTGCGCCTTGCGGGCACGCGCGTCCACCTCGTCGGCGACGGCACGCTGCTTGTCGGCCTGTGCCGCGCTGGCTCGCGCCTGCTGCTCGTGCTCGTACGCCTGCTGCTCGGCCCGGTGCTGCGACCTGCGCGACGCCATGCCCGCGATCAGCGCGATCACGATGACCAGTACCGCGACAGCGACGACGATCCAGACGATGGTCATTCCATCCATCGGTCCTCCTCGGCTCGATGATCAGAACCCCCGGTACCCGGAGCCGTCGCCGCCTAACTCCCTCTCAGACCAGGCCGCGGCGGGCGGCCCAGACGATGGCTTCGATGGCGGTGCTGAAGCCGAGGCGGTCGCAGATCAGCCGGGTACGCCGGCGGACGGTGCGTTCGGACAGGTCGAGTCGCCGGGCGACGCCGTCGACCGGGAGGCCGGTGGCGAGCAGGCGGAGGAGTTGCAGGTCGTCGTGGCTGATCTCGCGCGGCGGCACCCGTCGCGCGAGCGGTCGAAGTTCCTGGGGGAGGACGGTCATGCTGATCACCTGGTTCCGAATACCCGGGACTCGGCGGCGTCCCAGTCGGCCGGTTTACCCTGCGGGTCGTAGCGCCGCAGAGAATGTGTGGATCGGACGAGGGCGCGCATCGCGCTCAGGTCCGGGAAGGGCTCGCCGAGGGCGCGAGCCTGGACGAGGACATTGCCCAACGCGGAGGCCTCGACGGGCCCGGCGAGGACCGGTACACCGCACGCGTCGGCGGTGAGCCGGCAGAGCAACTCGTTCTGCGAACCACCGCCGATCACATGCAGTACGTCGACCTCTCGGTCAGCGATCGTCTGCGCCGTACGCAACGTCCGGCGGTACGCGAGGGCGAGGCTCTCCAGGATGCAGCGAACCACCGCACCGCGGGACCGTGGCGGTTCCTGACCGGTCGCTCGGCAGTGCGCCTCGATCCGCGCGGGCATGTTGCCCGGGGCAAGGAACTCGGGAGCGTCCGGATCGATCAGTACGGCGTACGGCGGCGCGGCGGCCGCGTCCCGCAGCAGCCCGGGCAGATCGTCGTCGCCCCAGACCCGTTGGCATTCCTGCAGGATCCACAGCCCCATCACGTTGCGCAGGAACCGGGTCCGCCCGTCGACGCCGCCTTCGTTGGTGAAGTTCGCTTCCCGCGCGTCGTCCGTCAGGACCGGCGCGTCGAGCTCGAGCCCGACCAGCGACCAGGTGCCCGACGAGATGTACGCGAACCGCTCACCCACCGCAGGCACCGCAACGACAGCCGAAGCCGTGTCATGCGATCCGACAGCAATCACCGGAATCCCCGGCGCCAGCCCGGTCTCATCGGGCAACACGCTGCCGATCACATCGCCGGGCTCGCGCAGCGCAGGAAACACCCGCCGCGGCAACCCCACCCGCGACAACACCTCGTCACTCCAGTCCCGGGCCACCACGTCGTACAGCTGGGTAGTAGATGCGTTGGTCCGCTCCACCCCGATCTCACCTGTCAGCCAGTACGCCAGCAGGTCAGGGATCATCAGCAACGTGGCAGCGTCGACCGGCAGTTCCTCGGCGGCCAGCTGGTAGATCGTGTTGAAGGGCAGCTGCTGCAGGCCCGTGACGGCGTACAGCTCAGCTGCGGGGATCGTCGAGAGTACGCGGTCCATCACGCCGTCGGTGCGGGAGTCGCGGTAGTGGATGGGGTTGGCGAGCAGGTGGCCGTGTGCATCGATGAGGCCGTAGTCGACGGCCCAGGAGTCGATGCCGATGCTGTCGATCTGGCCGGCCAAGGCGAGACCTTCGAGGATCGAGCGGTACAGGTGCAGGACGTCCCAGTGCAGCGTCCCGTGCACGCGGACCGGGCCGTTCCAGAAGCGGTTCAGTTCGCGCAGCTGCAGGACGTTCGGACCCACCTCGCCGAGCATCACCCGGCCGCTCGAGGCCCCGAGGTCCACCGCCGCGACCCGCTTCACGGTGCGACCACCGTGAGGTCGAGGTGCATCAGATCGGCGACCGCGGCCAGGTCGGCAGCCCGGTGCCCCGTCCCGAGGGCCCAGTGATGCGCGACGCCGGACGCCGACCAGGCGTCGGTCCACTCGCCCGGATCACACCCGAAGTCCACCCGCGACGTCGTGTTTCCGATCTGCGGCAGCGGTCCAGGTACGACGGTCCCCTCGGAAGCGATCAGCTTGAACGACCCGTCCCGCCGCTGCCCGAGACCGCACAGCGTCACGGGCCCTTGCTGTACGTCGAACTCCACCGACACGCCCCACCCGCGCTTGCCGTGGTACACACCCAGCCCACGCAGCAACGGCTTCCGCGCCGAGATCGCCAGATGCGCCGGCCCGTCGTGTCCCATCTCGACCACGTTGTCGCGGAAGTTCAACGCCTGCAGCTCGGTGAACGACCCGCCGGCGCCGAGCTTGTCCATGACCAGCATTGCCAGCGACGTCCGCAGCTCGTACTCACCGGCCGACGGCACACCCCTTGCCGTCAGCAACGAAGCCCCGAGGATCATCCCGGCCGCGACCCGCTCGTGCGTCTCGCCGTCGAGCCCGCGGTGGTAATAGGCCAGCGAATCAAGGGAAAAGTCCTCGACCAGGCGATCCAGGGCGACCGATACGGTGGCGCCCCACCGGAAGTCCTCGTCCTTCACCGAGTCGTCGAGGGTGAAGATCTCCCGGGCGAGCTCCATCCTGGCCGACGTCTCCGCGTCGGTGACCTTCTCCACCCGCACCCGGAGGTCGTCGATCTCCAGGATCTCCACATGCCCGCCGAGCTGCGCGGACACCTGTGTCGGGTCGGTGATCACGTCCATCATCCCCGGGTACAGATGCCCGAGCAGGCCGTGCCGTCCGTGCCGCAGCGCGGCGCGTACTCCGGCGGCGCGGATCCACCGGTCGATCCGCGCCCAGGCCCGCTCGTCCTCCAGGTAGCCGGACACCGACCGGAAGTCGATCCCGCACCGCTCGAACGCGTTCGCCATCTCCGGCAACGGACAGGCGCCGCAGTAGGCGAGCCAGGCGCCCGTGTCGAAGCTCGCGTGATCCATCGCCTCGGTCGGCTGCAGGTTGAGCAACAGCACCGGCGCCCCGCTCCGCTGGGCAACAGGCACCAGCATCGACGCGGTCATGTACGTCGTGAGGAAGCCGACGATCAGATCACAGTCCGCCGCCCGCAGCTTCTCCGCAGCCACTGCACCTTCCTGCGCGTCGGAGATGAACCCCACGTCCACCACATCGCAGTCCAGCGCCGAGAACCGCTCGGAGACCCGACGAGCCGACGCCTGCAACTGGGGCAGCAGGTCCGGGAACTGCGGCCAGTACGCACCCAAGCCGCCCGCGACCAGACCGATCCGGGTCCGGCGCGACGTGATCCGTTCCAGACCCAGGCGGGCGTCGAGCTCGGTCATCGAGAGGTCCTATCGGAGGAAGGCGGCGGCCACGCCGGCGTCGACGGGGATGTGCAGGCCGGTCGTGTGCGTCAGGTCGCCACCGGTCAGCGCGAACACCGCGGCCGCGACGTTCTCCGGCAGCACCTCACGCTTCAGCAGGGTCCGCTGCGCGTAGTACGCACCGAGTTCCTCCTCCGGTACGCCGTACACCGCGGCCCGCTTCGCACCCCAACCGCCGGCGAAGATCCCGGATCCGCGGACGACGCCGTCGGGGTTCACGCCGTTGACCCGGACTCCATGCTCGCCGAGCTCGGCCGCGAGCAGCCGTACCTGGTGCGCCTGATCCGCCTTGGCGGAGCCGTACGCGACGTTGTTCGGGCCGGCGAACACCGAGTTCTTGCTGGAGATGTAGACGATGTCGCCGCCCATCCCCTGGTCGATGAGTACCTTCGCCGCCGCTCGCGACACCAGGAACGAACCCTTCGCCATCACGTCGTGCTGCAGGTCCCAGTCGCGTTCCGTAGTCTCCAGCAACGACTTCGAGATCGACAGCCCGGCGTTGTTGACGATCAGGTCGACACCGCCGAACGCCAGCACCGCCGCGCGCAACGCCGCCTCGACCGCATCCGCCGACGACACGTCCGCACCGACCGCGACGGCCACGTCCGTGGACCCGATCTCCTTCGCCACGGCCTCGGCCGCAGCCTGGTCGAGGTCCGCGACGACAACGCACGCGCCCTCGGCGGCCAGCCGTCGCGCGATCGCCTTCCCGATCCCCGATCCGCCACCGGTCACGAAGGCGACCCGGGTAGCGAGCGGCTTCGGCTTGGGCATCCGCTGCAGCTTCGCCTCTTCGAGCGCCCAGTACTCGATCCGGAACTTCTCCCGCTCGTCGATCGGCGCGTACGTCGACACCGCCTCGGCGCCCCGCATCACGTTGATCGCGTTCACGTAGAACTCGCCGGCCACCCGCGCGGTCTGCTTGTCCTTCCCGAAACTGAACATCCCGACACCCGGGACGAGCACGATCGCCGGGTCGGCGCCCCGCATCGCCGGGCTGTCCGGCTCGGCATGCCGGTTGTAGTAGGCCGCGTACTCCTCGCGGTAGGCGGCGTGCAGCTCCTGCAGCCGCGCAACCGCGTCCTCCACCGAGGCCGACGGCGGCAGGTCCAGCACCAGCGGACGCACCTTGGTACGGAGGAAGTGGTCCGGGCAGGACGTGCCCAGCGCGGCCAACTCGGTCAACTTCTCCCGAGCGGTGAACTCGAGCACCACGTCGGAGTCGTTGAAGTGGCCGACCTGTGGCTTGTCTGTTGACGCCAGCCCACGGATGACAGGCGCGAGTTCGGCTGCCCGGCGGCGGCGTTCGTCGGCGGGGAGAGGTTCGTAGCCGGCCACCAGCGCGCCGAACGGCTCGGCGACGCCGCGGTCCGCCAGGAAGCGTTCCGCCGTACGGATGATCTCCAGGGAGTTCGCCTCGCACTCCTCGGACGTATTACCCCACGCGGTGATGCCGTGGCCGCCCAGGATGCAGCCGATGGCCTGCGGGTTCTCCCGCTGCACGGCCGCGATGTCCAGCCCGAGCTGGAAACCTGGACGCCGCCACGGCACCCACACCACGCGGTCGCCGAAGCACTCCGCGGTCAGCTTCTCGCCGTCGGCCGCGGTCGCCAGCGCGATCCCGGAGTCCGGGTGCAGATGGTCGACATGAGGGGCATCGACCAGCCCGTGCATCGCGGTGTCGATCGACGGGGCCGCACCGCCCTTCCCGTGCAGGCAGTAGTCGAACGCGGCGACCATCTCGTCCTCACGGTCCACGCCGGGATAGCTGTCGACCAGGGCGTTCAGCCGATCCAGTCGCAGTACGGCGAGACCCTTGCCGGTGAGCGTTCCCAGGTCCCCACCGGAGCCCTTCACCCACACCAGGTCCACGGGCTGCTGGGTGACCGGATCGGTCTCCGTACCCTTCGCCGAGGTGTTCCCGCCGGCGTAGTTCGTGTTGCGCGGATCGGCACCGAGCCGGTTGCTCCGCGCAACAAGCTCAGAGGCGGTGTCGGTCACTGTCATGCTCCCCATCCGGCCTGCTGGCCGTCGGCTCGGTCCTTGGTGATCTGCTCGAAGTAGCCGCTGCGCTTGTACGCCGCGACGGGGTCCGCATCCAGGCCCTGCGCCTCGCGCAGCTCGGCGAGCAGCGGCCGGACGTCGGTGTTGTAGGCATCCATCAGCGCCGCGTTCGCACTCAGTACGTCGCCCGACTGCTGGGCCGCCCGCAGTACGTCGCGGTCGACCAGTAGCGCCTTCGCGGTCGCCTCCTGGACGTTCATCACCGAGCGGATGATCGCGGGGATCTTCTCCTCGATGTTGTGGCACTGGTCGAGCATGAACGCGATCCCGCGATCCGGGTCGAGCGCGTCGCCGCGGACGATCTCGTTCATGATCCGGAACAGCTGGAACGGGTCCGCGGCCCCGACCATCAGGTCGTCGTCGGCGTAGAACCGGCTGTTGAAGTCGAACGCGCCGAGCTTCTTGGTCCGGAGCAGGAACGCGACGATGAACTCGATGTTCGTCCCCGGCGCGTGGTGCCCGGTGTCGATACAGACCGTTGCCTTCGGGCCCAGTTCGAGACAGTGCGCGTACGACGTACCCCAATCCGGGACGTCCGTGGTGTAGAAGGCCGGCTCGAACAGCTTGTACTCGAGCAGCATCCGCTGGTCGTCGCCGAGCCGGTTGTACACCTCCTTCAGCGCGGTCGCGAGCCGGTCCTGGCGGTCCTGGATATCGTCCTGGCCCGGGTAGTTCGTGCCGTCGGAGAACCACAGCTTCAGATCGCGGGACCCGGTCGCGTCCATGATGTCGACGCATTCGAGAAGGTGGTCGGTGGCCTTCCGCCGTACTGCGGGATCCGGGTTGGTGACGCTGCCCAGCTTGTAGTCGTCGTCCTGGAACACGTTGCTGTTGATCGCCCCGAGCCGGACACCCTGCTCCCTCGCGTACGCCGCCAAGCTTGAGTAGTCGTCGACCTTGTCCCAGGGGATGTGCAGCGCCACGCTCGGCGCGACCCCGGTGTACTTGTGGACGACGGCCGCGTCGGCGATCTTCTCCTCCGGCGACCGCGGCACCCCGGGCTGGCTGAACACCTTGAACCGGGTGCCGGAGTTCCCGAACGCCCACGAGGGCAGCTCGATCTCCTGGCGGCTGAGGGCGGCCTTCACGGCTTCGGTCGTCATGCGTCAGTCCTCTTTCAAGTGGAAGATCTCGGGCAGCAGCAGTAACGACTCGTCCGGCGGCCTGCCATCGATACCGGTGAAGAATTCGGTCATCTGGGCTTGCCAGCGGGTGTTGACCTCGGTCGCCGCCATCGCCTTCTGCGCCGCCTCCAGGTCCTCGGACTCGACGTACCCGATCAGCAGGCCGTCGTCGCGAAGGAAGAGCGAGTAGTTGTGCCAACCGGAGTCCCGCAGCGCGGCCTGCATATCCGGCCAGACGCTGCGGTGCCGTTCGACGTACTCGTCCAAGCGGTCCGGTCGGACCTGGAGGCAGAAGCAATAACGATTCACGGCGTCACCAGCACCTCGGGCGGGAGAATCTATGAAAGGTTTCAAGAGTGCTCCATGACGCTAAGCGTGGTCCCTTGCGGCCGTCAAGAGCCTGCCCAGCTTTTGCGGCCGGTACCGGACCGCCGACGCGGAGATCGGGCCGAAACCGGGTATTCTTCGGCCGCTAAGACGTTTCAAGTGCGCAGGGAGGTCTCGTGTCCGTGGACGATGCGGAAGCCCTGCCCGAGCGCACTCGGCGGCGCCGCGCGCCGAAACCACATGCAGCCGGCGTGAAGGCAGTCGCCGCGGCCGCGGGCGTCTCGCTGGGGACCGTGTCGAACGTGCTGAACCGGCCCGAGGTGGTCAGCCCGCTGACCCGGGCGAAGGTCGAGGCCGCGATGGCCTCACTCGGCTTCGTCCGAAACGAGTCGGCGCGGCAGCTGCGGGCCGGCTCGAGCCGGATCCTGGCGTACGTGATGCTCGACGCCGGCAACCCGTTCTTCACCGACGTCGCGAAGGGCGTCGAGGAGGCAGCGCAGGCGGCCGGCCTCTCGGTGTTCCTCTGCACCAGTAGCGAGGACGCCGACCGCGAGGCGGCGTACCTCGATCTGCTCGAGCAGCAACGCGTCCAGGGCATCCTGATCACGCCGATCGACCAGAACTCGTCCCGCCTGCGCAAGCTGCCCTCCCGCGGTACTCCGGTGGTCGTGGTCGACCGCGCGCTCGACGACGCGTCGCATTGCTCGGTCGCCGTGAACGACGTCCTCGGCGGCGAGCTCGCGATCTCGCATCTGCTGGAGCTCGGCCACGAGCGGATCGCGTACGTCGGCGGACCGAACACGATCGGGCAGGTCATCGACCGGCGCGACGGCGCCCGGCGCGCACTGCGGGCGGCCGGGAAGCCTTTGACGAATCTCATCGAGCTGACCACCGGAGCGCTCACAGTCGCCGAAGGTAGGGGCGCTGGGCAACGACTTGCGGGGCTCCCGGCGGATCGCCGGCCGACCGCGGCGTTCTGCGCGAACGACCTGCTGGCGTTGGGATTGCTGCAACAGTGCGTGAGTCTCGGGCTGCGCGTTCCGGAGGATCTGGCGATCGTCGGGTACGACGACATCGAGTTCGCGGAGGCGGCCGCCGTACCGCTGACCTCGGTGCGTCAGCCGCGGCAGCTGCTCGGCCGGACGGCCGCCGAGTTGCTGCTGGACGAGTCGTCGAACCCGGACCACGAGCACCAGCGCGTGACGTTCACGCCGGAACTGGTGGTCCGCACGTCAACGCGCGGCACCCTCTAGTCCGTAGGCCGCCAGAAAGACCTCGGCCGCTTGGTCGGCGAGCTTCTCGAGCTCACCGGGCTTCGGGCGCTGCCGGGTGCCCGCGAACATCGCGCGATTCATCGGCTTGTACATCACCAGCCCTGCGAACTGGTACGCCGCCAGCGTCGGGTCGTCGAGCCGCTTTAAGAGACCGCGGTCGCTCAGGCGACTCAGCGCTTGCCCGAGCGCCTCGAGGGACTTCTCGAAGCCGCTGTTGAACCAGGCGCCGCACACCTCGGGGAACCGGTCCGCCTCGGCGATCACGAGCCGGCGGAGCTGCAAGACGCTGTCGGCGGTCAGGCTCTGGAGCAGGCGATGCGCCAGCGCACGCAGGGCTTCGCGCGCGTCGGCGGCCCCCTCGAGCGTGTCGGCGTACGCCTGCTGGAGGCCGTCGAGCAGCTGGTCGCTGGTGCCGAGGACGATCTCGGCGAAGAGGCGCTCCTTGTTCTCGAACTGCTTGTAGACGGTCTGCTTGGAGACGCCGGCCTTGGCCGCGACCTCGTCCATGCTCGCGCCGAGGTACCCGTGGCTGAGGAAGACCTCGGTCGCCGCGGCCAGGATCGCGCGGCGTTTGCGGGGCGTCCGTCCCTCGATCTCGATCTCTGCCTGCTCCATGCCGAAAATCATACTAGACAGTCCAGTTCTCCGCCTAGTACTGTACGGTCTAGTTCCCAACCAGTGAGGAGAAGACCATGAGCACCGTGACTTCGGCCGACGGCACCACGATCGCCTTCGAGGCGTACGGCGAAGGCAGACCGCTGATCCTGATCGACGGGGCGACCGCGCACCGGGCGGTGAACCCGCTCAACGCCGAGGTCGGGAAGCTGCTGAGCGACGGTTTCCGGACGTACGTGTACGACCGGCGCGGGCGCGGCGAGAGCGGCGACACCGCGCCGTACGCGATCCAGCGCGAGATCGAGGACATCGCGGCCCTGATCGAGGATGCAGGTCAGCCGGCCATCGTGTTCGGGTGGTCGTCCGGCTCCCTGCTTGCGCTCGATGCCGCGGCCGCCGGGCTGCCAATCGCCAGGCTGGCGCTGTTCGAGCCGCCGGTCGTCGTCGACGACGTACGGCCGCCGCTGCCGACCGATTACGTCGAGCAGCTCGACGCGTTCGTCGCCGAGGGGCGCCGTGACAAGGCCGCCGAGCTCTTCATGACCGCGGCCGCGATGATGCCCGCGGAGGCGATCCCAGGCATGAAGCAGTCGCCGTACTGGGCGCCGGTCGAGGAGATCGCGCACACGATCTCGTACGACGGCCGCATCATGGGGACCACGATGTCGGGCAACCCGCTGCCTGCTGACCGCTGGGCAGACGTGAAGGCACCCGTCCTGGTTCTGTACGGCGACAAGACCTGGCCCGCGCTCTCCGCCGGCGCCCAGGCCGTGGCCGCGCACCTGCCTACCGCGACGCTGAAGGCGATCCCCGGCGAGAACCACGGGACCGAGCCCGCGACGCTGGCTCCGGTACTGCGCGAGTTCGCGGACTTGACCTAGAGCGCACTCCAGAAGATTGGATCTGGCGCATGGTGAATCTTGCGCTGGGCGCGATGGAGTACGGGACGCGGATCGACGAGGAGACCTCGTTCCGGTTGCTGGATGCGTATGTGGACGCCGGCGGGGAGTGGATCGACACCGCGAACTGCTACGCGTTCTGGCAGGACCCGAGCGGACACGGCGGACAGAGTGAGGAGCTGCTCGGGAGGTGGTTCGCGCAGCGGCCCGGCGTACGGGACCGGGTCAAGCTGGCGACCAAGGTCGGGTGCGAGCCGCTCTGGCCCGGCAGCTACCCAGAGCACTCGGAAGGCCTGGGCACCAAAGCGATCGACACCGCACTCGAAACCTCGCTCCGCCGCCTCGGTGTCGACCACATCGACCTGTACTGGGCACACCGCGACGACAGGTCCACTCCGCTGGAGGAGACCGTCACCACGTTCGGTAAGCACGCTGCGGCCGGCACCATCGGGCGCCTCGGGCTGTCGAACTACGCGCTCTGGCGGGTGGAGCGGATGCGCGGACTGGCGGGTGAGCTCGGCGTGATCGCTCCGAGCGCGTTGCAGCTGCGCTACTCGTACCTGCAGCCCCGGCCGTTCGTCCGCGACCACGCCCACGACCACCGCTTCGGCTGGATCACCGACGAGGTCCTCGACTACGCACAGAACAACCCGGAGCAGCAACTGTTCGCCTACAGCCCGCTGATGTCCGGAGCCTACGAGAACCGCGCCGACCGCCCCATCGACCCAGCCTTCGACCATCCCGGCACCACCCGCCGCCTGGAGGCCCTCACCGACCTCGCCACCACCCTCAACACCACCCGCTCCGCAGTAGTTCTCGCCTGGCTCACCGCAGGCACCCCCGCCATCACCCCCATCGTCGGCATCAGCACCCCCGACTACCTCACCACCGCCCTCTCCGGCGCCCACCTGGCCCTAACCCCCGAACAACACCAACAACTCGACGAGGTCTGGTAGGTCTGACCCTCCCGTTCGACCCGTGGTCGGTGAGATGGTTTGTGGGTGGACAGGGATTCGTTCTGGGGTCTGGTCGAGGATGCGCGCGCCTCGGTGGATGACACCGTGGCCGATCCGGACGGGGTTGCGGACGCGCTGACCAAGGTGCTGGGTACGGCGGAGGCCGAGGAGATCGTCGGGTTCGGGACCGAGCTCGCGCGATTGCAGGTCGAGTCGTACCGGTGGGATCTGTGGGCGGCGGCGTACCTGATCAACTCCGGCGCTTCGGAAGACGGGTTCGACTCGTTCCGGGGCTGGCTGCTCGCCCAAGGGCGGGAGGTGTGGGAAGCGGCGCTGATCGATCCGGACTCGCTCGCCGATGTGGTCGACGAGGACCGGCCGGAGGGGTTCGAGGGCTTCGACGGCGAAGGGATGCTGCACGTCGGCAGTCACGCCTACAAGAATCTGACGGGCAACGAGCCGGCGTACTGGAAGGCCGTCGACCGCGACGCCCCGGACACCCCGGACCTCCCCGCCGGCAAGGAGATCGACTTCGACGACGAAGAGGATCTGGAGGTCCGCCTCCCCCGGCTGTCCGCTCTGTACCTGAACGTCTAGGCGGGTTCGCCGCTCAGTCGTTCGATGGCGTTGCGGAGGCGGCGGCGCCAGCCGGAGCGGCCGGCTTCTTCGTCTGCGGCGGCGAGGCTGACCAGGTGCTGGGCCGTCTCGAAGCTCTCGTCGGTCTGCGAGTCCACCTCGGCCAGGGCCGACCTCGGCTCGTCGTGGTCCAGCGATCGGCTCGTCCAGCCGAAGCCGTCTGGGACTAGCAGTTCGGGTACGAGGGTTTCGTGGCTGAGGGACGTCAGTTCGTTGTCGCCGTTTCCGATGCTGAAGATCGTCGTACCGCGTCGCCGTACGTCGCTGATCCGTTCCAGCAACGTTTCGGCTGGTGCGTCCTCGGCAACGACCAGCAACGACTCACCACGACCTGCGTCGCGCAAGCGGTCCAGACCGATCGCCAGGTGCGGTGGTGCGTCCGGCGGCGGGGACCAGCGGACCAGCGACGGCCGCAGGTCCTCTACGCCGGCCCGGTGGAGCTCGTCGTCCAGGTGGGCGGTCAGGTGCCAGGGCTCGTCGTCGACCGGTCCGAACAGCATGAGGCCGCTGCGCCTGGTGGTGAAGCGTCGTAACGCATAGCCGAACTCCGTGGTCCGGCTGCCCAGTTCGGTGCCGGTCAGCATCTCCCGGAGGAGTGACGCTCTGGTGAGATCCACACATCCAACCTACGCGACCTCAGGTCAGCCGGTCCGCCTTCGACTGCAGGTAGTTCTTCTCCGGCATGCTCGTCGTACGGCGGGCCGCCAGCAGGTAACTCCCCCGCGCGGCGGCGACGTCACCGGACATCTCGAGCAGATGCGCGCGGACGGCCTCGAGCCGGTGGTTCATGCGGTCGTCCGACTCGAGTGGCTCGAGTACGGCGAGCCCCTCCTTCGGGCCGACCGCCATACCCACGGCCACCGCGTGGTTGAGCTTCACCATCGGGTTGTCGACCAGTTGCTCCAGTACGTCGTACAGCGCGACGATCTGCCGCCAGTCCGTGTCGTCAGCACGCGCTGCCGTGTCATGGACCGCAGCGATCGCCGCCTGGACCTGGTACGGCCCCAGCTGCGTCCGTGACAGCGCATCGCTCACCATCGCCTCCCCCTCGAGGATGGCGGCCCGGTTCCACTTGGAGCGGTCCTGCTCGGCCAGCGGGATCAGTGTCCCGTCCGCACCGGTCCGTGCCGCCCGCCGCGCGTCGGTGAGCAGCATCAGCGCCAGCAGCCCCGCCACCTCACCGTCGTCCGGCAGCAGCTTCCGCACGCCACGCACCAGCCGGATCGCCTCGGTCGTCAGCTCCGCACTGTGCAGCGACGTACCGGACGAGGCGGTGTAGCCCTCGTTGAAGATCAGGTAGAGCACATGCAGTACGGCGCCCATCCGCTCGTCCCGCTCCGCCTCGGGCGGCATCTCGAACGAACTGCCCGCCTGCTTGATGCTCCGCTTCGCCCGGCTGATCCGCTGCGCCATGGTTGCCTCCGGCACCAGGAACGCGGCCGCGATCTGCGCGGTGGTGAGACCACCGACCGCACGCAGTGTCAGTGCGATCTGCGACGCCGCGGACAACGCCGGATGGCAGCAGAGGAAGAGCAACGTCAGGGTGTCGTCGCGGCCGCCCGGGTCGTCGATCTCCGGGCCTGACGCGACGAACTCCTCCGGAGCAGCGAGCTGTGCCGCGTTCTCCTCACGCCGCCGCCTGGCCGACTCGCTGCGGAGCAGATCGGTGAGCCGCCGCGACCCGACCCGGATCAGCCAGCCACGGGGGTTGTCCGGCACGCCCTCGGCCGGCCACTGCTGCGCGGCCGCGAGCAGAGCCTCCTGGACCGCTTCCTCAGCCAGGTCGAAGTGCCCGTAGTGCCGGACCAGCGCACTGAGCACCTGCGGCGCCTGCTCCCGCAGCAGCAGCTCGAAGCCCGTCACATCTCCAGCCCAGACATGTCCATGACCGGTCGCACCTCCACGGCGACGTACTCCGCGTCCGGCATTCGGGCCGCGTACCCGATCGCCTGGTCGATGGTGTCGCACTCCACCAGGTAGAACCCGGCCAGGTGCTCCTTCGCCTCGGCGTACGGGCCGTCCGTCGTGTTGATGGTTTCGTCACGCACCTGAACGGTCCGGGTGGTGATCGGGTCAGCCAGACCGGCGGCACTGACGAGCAGGCCCTGCTCGGTCAGCTCCCGTGACAGCGTCTCGTGCGCCTCGGCCAGGCCGTCGCGTTGCTCGGCCGACAGGCCCGCCCAGCTCTCGGCGTTGCTGTAGATCAGCAGCATGTACTTCACAGTCACCATCCTGTCCCGAGTGGAGGCCGCTGTGACCCCCAGTTAACAGGTACGTCGAAGCAGGTACGCCGTACTTCGACAGAACCGGAATGTCGAATCCACCCGGCCGGCACCGACGTCTCCGCCGAGTGACGCTCAGCCGGGGCGTCCCGCCGTACAGGAGATGCCTGATGGTTTCGCATTCGAAGCGCTGGTTCGCGCTGGCGTTGCTCTGTCTGACCGGGTTCATGATCATCCTGGACGCGTCGATCGTGCTGGTCGCCGTACCGTCGATCGAGCGGGAGCTGACGTTCTCGACCGGTGGCGCGCAGTGGGTGCCCAGCGGGTACGGGCTGATGTTCGGCGGCCTCCTGCTGCTCGGCGGGCGGATCTCCGACCTGCTGGGTCGCCGGCGCGTCTTCATCACCGGACTGTTGCTCTTCGCAGGGTCCTCTCTGCTCTGCGGGCTCGCGTGGAGTGGTGACGCCCTGGTCCTCGCACGCGGGCTGCAGGGCGCGGCGGCCGCCGTACTGGCTCCCAGCGCGTTGTCGATCGTCATGACCACATTCCCGTCCGGTCCGGATCGCAACAAGGCGCTGGGGATCTGGGGCGCGACCAGTGGGGTCGGCGGTACGGCGGGTTCGCTCGTCGGCGGACCTGTCACGGACGGACTCGGCTGGCAGTGGATCTTCTTCATCAACGTGCCGATCTGCGTGCTGGTCGTCGTACTGGCGCCCGTACTGCTGCTGGACAGCCGCGGACCGGGACGCCGCGGGTTCGACGTGGCCGGTGCCATCACCGTCACCGCAGCACTCATCGTCCTCGTGTACGCCGTCATCGAGGCACCTGAGTCGTCGGTGACGCGGACCGTACTCCTGGTACTCGCCTCCGCCGCTCTGTTCGCACTGTTCGTAGCAGTGGAGAAGCGCTCGGCTGCACCGCTCGTACCGCTCCGGATCTTCCACTCACGCGCACTGGTCGGCGGCAACCTCATCACGATCAGCTGGGGCCTGGCGGCGTTCGGGCTCAACTTCGTCTACACGCAGTACGCACAGCTCGCACTGGGTGTGTCAGCGATCCGCTACGGCTTCATGTCCGCCGTACTCGCAGCAGCCGCGGTCGTGGCGTCCATAGTCGGTCAGCACCTCGTCACTCGAGTCGGACCGCGCCGGGTCGCGTTCGTGTCGCTACTGGTCGCAGGAGTGGGTACGACGCTCATGACCCAGCTCACCGTGTCCTCTGGGTACTTCGAGCTGGCCTTCTGGGGGCTGACGATCTTCGGCGCCGGACTGGGCGCAGGTACGGTCGCCGGCTCGATCGCCTCGCTGAGCGACGTCGCGGGCGAAGACGCCGGTGTCGCGTCCGGACTGCAGAACGCCAGCTTCCAGATCGGCGGCGCGGTCGGCGTCGCGGCAGTCTCCGCCGTAGCCACTGCCAGTACGTCGGGAATCACGCCGGTCGCCCTCACCCACGGCTACCGGATCGCGTTCGCGACCGTCTGGCTCTTCGTCGTGATCGGATTCGCCGGTTGCCTGATGATCAAACGAGCGTTGGAGGTTCGCGGCGGAAAGAGTGGGAACCGGAGGTCCGTGGCTGCCATTTCCGCCCGGCGGCTTAGCTGAAGGAGGCTAAATGATCATCCTCGGTCTGATCCTGCTGATCCTCGGGTTCGTGCTCGGTATCTCGATCCTGTGGACGCTGGGCATCATCCTGCTCCTGGTCGGTGCAGTGTTGTGGATCCTCGGAGCAACCGGCCGCGCCGTCGGCGGCAGAAAGGTCTGGTATTGACCACACCCGTCCATCCGAGCCCCGCGGACCGCAATGGTCCGCGGGGTTCTGTCGGCGCGGGTGGTTACCGTGAGCCCATGAAGTACGTCGTGATGATCTTTCGGAGCGTCGACCGGGTGTGGACCGCGGACGACGACGCGGCCCTGGAGCGGTTGATGCGGCTCGAACGGGAGCTCGCCGAGTCCGGTGAACTGGTCAGCTCGGAAGGCCTGCTCCCGCCGGAGGACGGCCGGATCGTGCAGATCCGGGAAGGTCAGCAGGTCGTCACCGACGGTCCGTTCGGTGAAGCCAAGGAGCAACTGGCCGGCTTCTTCCTGGTCGACGCGCCCGACGACACGCGCGCGCAGGAGATCGCAGGCCGGGTCTCGGTCGCGGTCGGCGACCGGGTCGAGCTGCGCGGCACCCTGATCTCAGAGGGAATGCCAGACGAACTTCGGTGAGCGCTTCTGCATGAAGGCCTCGATCCCTTCGGCGAGCTCGCCTGAGGCGATCGTCTCGCGATACCGCCGTACCGCTGCCGCGTCTCCGTCCTCGCCCGCCAGCAGTGCGTTCACCGACTCCTTGGCGGAGCGGATCGTCAGCTGCGACCGTGAGACCAGCGTGTCCGCGAACGCCTCAGCCGCCGCCATCGGGTCGTCCTCCACGCGGTCGACCAGGCCCTTCAGCTCGGCCCGGTCCGCGGTCAGCAGCTCACCGCTGAAGAGCAGATACTTCGTGGTCGCGGGACCGACCAGGTCGAGCAGCACCTTGATCGCGGCGGGCGGGTAGACGACGCCGATCCGGGCCGGTGTGACGCCGAAGCTGGCGTCCCGGGCGGCGAACCGGAAGTCGCAGTTCACCGCGATCTCCAGACCGCCGCCGATGCAGTGCCCGCGGACCACCGCGATCGTCGGCTTCGGGAATTCCCGCAACGCCGCCTGGGCCTGCAGGTTGGACGCCCGCAGCTCAGCCATCGGATCGGCCGGGTCGGCACCCGAGATCAGCTCGCGGATATCGGCACCGGCGGAGAAACTCGCACCCTCGCCGGTCACCAGCAGGACCTTCACCTCGTCGTCGCTCGCCAGGTCGGCCAGCAGCCCGGGCAAGGCCGCCCACATCGCGCGGGTCAGCGCGTTCCGCTTCGCCGCGCGATCAATCACCAACCGCGCAACCGCCCCGCCTTCGATCCGAAATCCCACCCGCGCAGTCAACCAGCAACCACCGCCCAGGCGCCGCGCCGTGGATCACATGCGGATGGCTCGTTTGGCGCGGGACTTTGCGCGGGCCATGCGGAACAGGTACGCCGGGGTGGGCGGGACCCAGCCGAGTTGCTTCGCCTGGCCGAGGTCGTCGCGGTTCGCCCAGTGCTCGACGACCAGGCCGTCCTCGATCCGGAGCCAGTGCGACTGGGTGGCAGCGAAGGTCCTGCCGGTCGGCGGGAACACCGTGTCCACCGAACCGTCGACGGCGTACGTGACGAACGGCGCCACGTGGCGGCCTTTCATCGTGGAGTTCACCGCAACGAGGTTGCCCTCAGCAACCACATGGTCGATCTCGTACGACAGGCCCTCGAACGCGCCGCGCAGCCACTGCGCGGTCGCGTAGAAGGCGGCCGGTCCCCGCCCCCGGCCACCCGCCGGCCCCACCACGTCCTCCCGGTTCCTCGCCTCCGGGTGGATCAGTGCGTCGAAGTCGGACCGCTCCCCGTCGGCCATGATCAGGATGCTGCGGACGGCGATGTCACCGGCCTGTGTTGTCGTACTCATCGGATCCCCCACTAATTAGATACAGTGTGACTGTACTCAAAAGCATCGGATCGGTGATGGCAGAAGTCAAGAGGAACTACGACGCAACCTCGCGCCGCGAGCGGGCCCGGCTGCGGCGGCGCGACGTCGTGGTCGCGGCACACGAGCTGTTCGATGCGGACGGCTTCCAGGCGACCACGATAAGTGCGGTCGCCCGTCGCGCCGGCGTCTCACCCGAGAGCATCTACAAGGGTTTCGGCACCAAGGCAGCGCTCGCGAAAGCGGTCTTCGACTTCGTCATCGCCGGCGACGACGAGCCGGTGCCGATCGCGGAGCGCCCCGAGGCGCGGGCGATCCAGGAGGAACCCGACGTACGGCGGAAGATCCGGAGGTACGTCGACGGTCTCGTGGAGCGGCAGCAGCGATCGGCCCGGGTACAGATCCTGATCCGCGACGGGCGGCACGGCGACGACACGCTCCGCGAGACCTGGCAGACGTTGCTCGACGAGCGGCTGACCGGGATGACGATGTTCGGCCGCCACCTGCTCGAGACCGGCAACCTCCGCCCCGGCATCACGCTCGACGAGGTCGCCGACGTCCTGTGGACGTACATCTCCGTCGAGCTCTACGAGCTGCTCGTCCTGCTCCGCGACTGGAGCCCGGAACGGTACGGCGACCACGTGGCGACCGCGATCACGACGGCGATCTGCCGACCAAGCGTTTGATATCGGAACGGTCACATCCGGATAGCGGGCAGATCACGACTGACGGCAGCCAGTGGATGTTCGTAATGCGTTAAGACTAGGGGCCGATTCGAACCGGCGCGGCGAAGTGTGCTTGACTCCTCCGGTCGATAACGTTTTGGTCTCGGCAGATTGGGTTCTACAAGTGGCGGCAGGACGGCATAGACAGGCGCGGCACCGACAGTCGCGCTCGAAGATAATTCAGCCAGGTCTCGTGAAGGTAGCGATTCCGGGCGCGGCAGTGGCGATGGTTGCCACCGGTTCGGCGGCCGCACTTCCCAGCCAGCACGTTCAGCTCGACCCGTCGATCGCCAGCTCGTCCCTGCAGCTGTCGCGCGACGCCACGATCAGCCGGGACGCTCTGCGTCCGCCGATCAGCACCACGTCGACGACTCCGGCACCCAAGCCGAAGGCGAGCCCGACGGCCAAGCACCTGAAGAAGCAGGCGCCGATCCCGAAGCCGACGTCGGCGAAGACCCGCGCGGCGCAGGATCTGACCGCCAACGCGACGCCGCCGAAGATCACCGGCACGAAGTACACCACCACCGACGTGAACCTCTGGTCGCTGCCGCTGACCGGCCTGCTGCTGGACGTGCTGCCGAAGGGCACCAAGGTCTCGGTCTCCGGCAAGGTCGACGGCATCTGGGCCGAGGTCGTCAGCGACGGCAAGTCCCGCTGGGTGAAGGCGCAGTACCTGTCAGCCACCAAGCCGGTCGCCACTGTTTCCGGCGCGATCTCACAGGCCGCCTGCAAGTCCGGCTCGTCGGTCGAGAGCGGTCTGACCCAGGACGCGATCCGGGTGCACCGGGCGGTGTGCGCGAAGTTCCCCGACATCACGTCGTACGGCGGTCTGCGGTCCGGCGACTCCGGCTCGGAGCACTCCACCGGGCGCGCGCTCGACATCATGGTCAGCGGTTCCGAGGGCCAGGAGGTCGCGGACTGGCTGAAGGTCAACTACAAGAAGCTCGGCATCAGCGAGCTGATCTGGTCGCAGCACATCTGGACGGTCCAGCGCAGCAGCGAGGGCTGGCGCGCGATGGAGGACCGCGGTGGCGCAACCGCGAACCACTACGACCACGTGCACGTGAGCGTCTACGGAAACTCCGGCACGGTCTGATCTACACAAGAAAACGGCCCGGGGCGGGGACCCGGGCCGTTTTTCTATGGCTTGATGTTGGCGTTCAGCTGGAAGAAGTTCGTCGGGTCGTAGGCCCGCTTCACCGCACGCAGCCTCTCCAGATCCGCCGCGCCGTACGCTGTGTCAGCGCGCCCCGGATCGCCGAGGAAGTTCACGAACGTCCGCCCCGAGGTCGGCAGGCCGACCACCTCGCGGTCGATGATCAGTGAGTACGACGCCGCTCGGTGACCGATCGGTCCGGCGCCGGGTCCCGGGTGGGCCATCGCGCCACCCCAGTGGCGGACCTCGACCATCGCGTCCTCGAGTTCGGTGACCACGTCGATCACCTCGTCGGTCAGCGTGTCCAGGAAGTCGAGGTGGCGAGCGGGCGTGCCGCCCATCGCGGCATCGGCGTACTCGATCGTCTTCAGCTCACCGGCGAGGCGCGGGCCGGCGGTCTCGAACAGCGGCTTCAGCAGGTGTTCGGCCAGCTCGGCCGGGCCGGCGTACAGGACCTTGATCGCGACGGCGCGCTGCTCGGTTCCGGGGACGCGGGTCAGGACGACCGCGGTGCTGAGTTCGTTGGGGATCGTGGCGGTCCAGTCGCGGTACCGGCGGAGGATCGCGGCGGCGCGGTCGATGCCGTAGTAGACGATGCCGGCGTGCACCTCGCGGACCGGGTACAGGCGGAACTCCAGCGAGGTGACGATGCCGAAGTTGCCGGTGCCGCCGCGGATGGCCCAGAACAGGTCCGGGTGCTGCTCGGCGCTCGTGGTGACGGTGCGGCCGTCGGCGGTGACGACCTCGGCGCGGATCACGCTGTCGGCCGCGAACCCGTACTTGCGGGCCAGCCACCCCACTCCGCCGCCCAGCGTGTACCCGGTGACGCCGACGTCGCGGTGCGATCCGGACAACGGGGCGAGCCCGAACTGCCGCGCGGCGTCCAGCACCGCACCCCAGCGGGCGCCCGGTGCGACCTTGGCGATCCGGCGCTCCGGGTCGATCAGTACGCCGGTCATCTGCGTCGTCTTCAACAGGATCCCGCCATCAGCGGGTACCCGGGTGCCGTGTCCCGTCGCCTGCACAGCGATCGGTACGCCGTACTCGCGAGCGGTCCGCACTGCTGCCTGTACGTCGGTCCGCCCGTACGCCTCGGCGACCAGGAGCGGGCGCGAGTCCACCGAAGGGATCACGGAACGCCGCTGCTCGTCGTACTCCGGCTCTCCGGGCAGCCGGACGGCACCGTTGAAACCTGCCCCCAGCAGTCCCGCCACGAGGTCACTGGCAACCGCTGCAATCGCCTGCGTAGACATCTGATCCCGCTCCTTCGCCGTATCCGCTTCCTGCTCATACGTCGAAGGAGATCGCCGGTGCTCGACACGTACGCCAAACTTTTCTCGATGACTCACACAGTCGACATCTCCGGAGACACCCTCACCAAGCGCTACACGTCCTGGGCGCGCGACGAGCCGGCCCGCGAGTGGGCCGCCCTCACGCTCCTGTCGCAGACCGCGCCCGCCCTGGTCCCCAAACCCCTCACGTCATCCACCGATCCCCCCTGGATCACGATGACCCTCCTCCCCGGCCACCCCCTCGAAGGCCCCCTCACCCCCACCCAGACCACAGCTCTGGGCAACGCCATCGAGACCCTCTGGTCAACCCCATTCGACGGCCTCAAGCCGATCGATCTCACCGCTCTGGTCGACCGCACCCGATCCGGACTCGTCGCGCTTCGCGACACCGACGGCGTGATCGTCGAGGCTGCCCGTACCTGGCTCGACAACGAGCCGCCCGACCTGACCGCCGTACCCGATCCTGTGGTTGCCCACGGCGACCCCAACCTCGCCAACTACCTGTGGGACGGCGAGCGGGTCCGCATCGTCGACTTCGAGGACGCCGGGTCGGGTGATCGCACCGTCGAGTTGGCGAACCTGGTCGAGCACCTGTCCTGGCGAGAGACCGACCCGACCCCGCTGGTGCGGCGATTCGCCGTGGACCCCGAGCGGTTCCAGGCGGCGCGCTGTCTGTGGGCAGGGTTCTGGCTGACGCTGATCGGGCCTGGCGGGCCGAGCGCCCACCGCAATCCACCGGGGACCGCGGAGGCGCAGGCGCAGCGGGTGCTCAGGCTGGTAGCGGGATGACCTCGAGGCGGTCGAGGTCGGCGAGGATGTCGATCTGAGTGATCTTGCCGTCGGACACGGTCACGGACATGACGCCCATCAAGCGGTCGTTGACGACGGTCATCACGCCGGGCATCCCGTTGACCAGAACGAGCTGGTTGTACGGCGCCATACGGCTGAACAGGAGCGCCTGCTCGACGACTGCCTTCGCGCCGCGGACCAGCTTCGATACGGCCGGTCCCGCGAACTCGGCGCTCGCCGTGCCCGCGTCCGCGCGCAGCAACACGTCCGGATCTAGCAGCGCTAGCAATGCTTCGAAGTCGCCGCCCCGAGACGCGGCCATGAACGCCTCGACGACGGCCCGCTGCCGGGAGACGTCCCCGTCACTCGCCGGAGCACCTTGGACCCGCCGGCGCGCGCGACTCGCCAGCTGACGCGTCGCGGCCGGCGACTTGTCCACAATCGTGGCGATCTCGTCGAACCCGACCCCGAACATGTCGTGCAGCACGAACGCCAGCCGCTCGGCCGGCGACAGCGTCTCCAGTACGACGAGCAGCGCCAGCCCGATCGCGTCCGCCTGGACCGCCTCATCCTCCGGTCCCGGCGCACCGATGATCGGGTCCGGCACGTACGTGTCCAGTGAGTCCTCGCGCCGCGACTTGCGGCTGCGCAGCATGTCCAGACACACCCGTGACACCACTGTGGTCAGCCAGCCCGCCAGATTGCCGACGTCACTCACGTCAGTACGGCTCAGCCGCAGCCAGGCCTCCTGTACGGCGTCCTCGGCCTCCGGCAACGATCCGAGCATCCGGTACGCGACCGCACGCAGGTGCCCGCGGTTCTCCTCGAACCGCCGCGCCAGCTGCTCACGCTCGTCCACCGCTACCTCCTCAGTGCCCTGACGGATCAGCCCACCATGATGTGACAAGCAGCCCGATCGGCAGATCATAGGGTCATGTTCGAGGACAACTTCGACACGTCATCACTGGACCTGTCCGTCTGGTCACCCCACTACTTGCCCCAGTGGAGTTCACGTAGCGCATCTGCGGCGACGTACCACTTGGCCGACTCCTGCCTGACGCTCAGCATCCCTGTCGAGCAGGGCCTGTGGTGCGCGGGCGATCACCAGCCGGACCTGCGGGTCTCCGGCGTCCAGTCGGGCAACTACTCGGGTCCTGTCGGCAGCACGGTCGGACAGCAGCCGTACCGTGACGGTCTGCTCGTCAGAGAGGAGCAGGAGCCGTTCTGGGGCTTGACCTCGGACGGCGGGTACGTCGAGCTCCGCGCCCGCGCCGACATCCGTCCGGGTTCCATGGTGTCGCTCTGGATGGTCGGGCTGGAGGATCAGCCTGGCCACTGTGGCGAGATCTGTGTCATGGAGGTATTCGGCGACGCGCTCGTTCCCGGTGAGTCCGCCGCGGTCGGCATGGGGCTCAAGACCATCCGCGATCCCGCCGTACCGCAGGACTTCGAGGCGGTGCGGATGCCGATCGACGTACAGGAGTTCCACACGTACGCGGTCGAGTGGTCCGGTGGTACGGCGACGTTCTCGGTCGACGGCGCCGCGATCCGCAGTTGCCAGGGCGCTCCGACGTACCCAATGCAGCTGATGCTCGCGGTCTTCGACTTCCCGGAGCAGTCCGGGAAGGACCACGTGCCGAGCTTTGTGGTCGACCATATTCGGGTGCGCTAAGGTCGGTGGCATGTTCCAGCGCCCGAGTATGTGGTGGGCCGTCGACCTGACGGCCTGAATCCGCGCGTACCCACCCGGCCGTCTCCTGCGAGGCGGCCGTTGTCATGTTCTCCTCGTGGGCGACACAGGACCCTGAGGAATTCCGATGGCAACAACGCTCCGGACGTGGTCCGGTCTGATCTCCGCGCTCCTGGCCGGCTCCGACCTGACGACGGCGGACACCGGCTGGGCGATGGACCAACTGGTACTGGGCGAGGCGTCGCCGTCCCAGATCTCCGGGTTCCTGATTGCCCTGCGCGCGAAGGGTGAGACTGCCGACGAGCTCAACGGGCTGGCTGACGTACTGCGCTCGCACGCAACGCCGGTGCGGATCAGCGGACCGTTCGTGGACATCGTCGGGACAGGTGGCGACCGGACCGGCGCGGCGAACATCTCCACGATGGCAGCCGTGGTTGTCGCTGCTGCTGGTGTCACCGTGGTCAAGCACGGTGGACGAGCCGCGTCGTCATCAGCAGCCGGTTCTGGCGACCTGGTCGAGCACTTGGGCGTTCCACTCGACCTGACCGCTGCGGACGCCGCCCAGAGGGCTGCGGAGGTCGGACTGACCTACCTGTTCGCTCCACGCTTCAACCCGGCCCTCCGCCAAGTTGCCGTGGTACGGCGTGAGCTGGCGGTCCCCACCGCGTTCAACGTGCTCGCACCGTTGCTGAACCCAGCCAACCCGCAACACCAGCTCGTCGGCGTAGCAAACTCGCGCATGCTGCCTGTGCTTGCCGGTGCGCTCGCTAAACAGGGCCGGTCCGCACTGGTCGCCCGCGGCGACGACGGGCTCGACAAGCTCACCACTACTGGGTACTCGCGGCTCTGGGTGGTGCATGGCGGCTCTGCATCGGAGGTGGTGTTCGATCCACGCTCACTGGGCTTACGGCCCTCCTCTCTGGCGGAGCTGCGTGGCGGGGATGCTCCGTTCAACGCACGGCTGTTGCGGGGATTGGTCGACGGAGAGCACGGTCCGGTGCGGGACGTCGTACTGCTGAACGCAGCGGCGGCGCTGGCGACGCTGACGCTGGACGCCGGCCTGGAGCAGTTGCCCGACTGCTTCGAGCGATGCCGGGAGGCTGTGGACAGCGGGCGAGCAGCAGCAGTACTAGATCGCTGGACTCGTCGGTGAGGCTCCTGCGAGCCGCAGGATGGTGTCGGTCACCAGCTGTGGTTCGCGAAGGCTCGGGAAGTGGTCAGCGCCGGGCAGCCAGACGAACTCGCAGCCGGGGATCCGCGCGGCAGTCGCGCCGGCCACGGCTGCGAGGATCGGACGGTCCTTGTCACCCACCATGACAACCGACGGCACCTGAATCTCGTGCAGCCGGTCGTAGACGGGCGGATCCGGTTTCAGGTACTCACCCTGGTCGAACCACGCTGGAACAGCAGCGCGGAGCTGTGCGACCGCAGGGTCGTCAGAGCCCGCTGCAGACCAGAGCCGCAGTCCTAACTGAACCAGACCCTCCACATCCCGCTTGGCCGCGAGTACGTCGTACTCCGCATCCAGCTCCGGCTCCTCGGGCATCGGGAAGCCGGGGACGCCCGGACAGAGCAGCACCAGGCCGTGGACTCGCTCCGGGTGGGCTAGCGCGAAGCTGAGTGACGTACCGCCACCATTCGAGCAGCCGACCAGCAGCACGCGGTCCAGGCTCAGCTGCTCCAGGACCGTCTCGAGGTCGCCGAGCAGCGAGAACTCACCTGTCGGCTGGGGCGAACGCCCGTACCCACGGACGTCGTACCGAACGACCCGATGCCCGCTGAGCCCGGGCACCACGAGGTCCCACGACCTCGAGTCCCCGATGCCCGGGTGCAACAGCACTATCGGCACTCCGTCGCCGGCCAGATGCTCAGCCCAGACCGCATCCTGTCCAACCGGGATCGTCAGCTCCATGTCTTCAGCATGCCCGTCCGTCCGTACCAATGCCCGCCAGCTCGCAGATGCTTGACGAACGCTCTTTGCAGAGTCGTGTCCTGCGGGACGCTGTCGAGGTCTTCGTCGGTCAGCTGATGCGTAGGTACTGGCAGGTGCAATCCCAACCGCATGAGCTCACGGTCGCCCTCGGACGGGTCCTCTGGTGGTAGGAGCGGGAGGATGTCGAAGCGGCTCTGGAAACGCATGATGTTCGAGTCCGGGCGCAGGTACTCGGCCAGCTGCGGGTCCAGCAGCCAGGAGTGACAGACGAGCCCGGCAAGCGGCTCCTCCGGGTACCAGCGCCTGAACGACTCGACTGCCGTGGCGACGGACTCCTCTGACTCCTGTGCGTCGAGGCGACCACTCGGTGGGATGTGGATCGACAGCACATGGCCGGACACTCCGTCGCCCATGCCCAACTGGGTGCGCGTGAACGCGTGCCGCCCGATCTCGTAGTCAGTACCGCGGAAGCGCAGCGGTGGACTCCACAGCGGCATCAGCCCAACACCTGCACAACCGAAGATGTGCCGATGCGTCTGCATCACCCCGCCGAGTGCCGCCACGGTAGACACGGTCACCGACTCCGGCACGCCCCGCTGCGCGTGCAGCTCACGCACACGTTGCAGGTTGGCCAGCAACGCCCACGCCGCGGCGAACAGTCCCACCGCCGACGCATCCCGTGGCACCGCCGGCCAGCCTCTGAACCCGGTGGGAGGCAGTGCCAGATCCAGGTGCTGTTCGACCTCACCTGCCAGCGCCCACGTGATCGCCCACCACTCCGGGTCGCGGTCCGGGTCCGGACGCGCCGCCAGCATCGCTTGACGATCAGCCGGGTGCACACCGCAGTACGCCAGCAACTCCTCGGCGTCCTCGGGCAACTGCGGGTCGGTGCCGACCTCCAGGCCCTCGAACCGCGTCTGGTCCCGCTCGGTGAAGCCCACTCGTTCCGCCGCACTCAGAACGTCCACAACCTGTTCCCTCCGCCGCGCTCGGTCTGTCCCTCGACCTCACCACGGGCCGCCCGTCGCGCGCACGACTTTTGTGTCCGACGTCACGGTTAGGCTCGGCGGACAGCAAGCGAACCAGGGAGATGGCATGACGAAATTCGGGCAGTCCGACGACTTGCAAGGGGCGGAGTTCTTCGAGGCGAACCTGCGCGGGGCTCGGTTCGTCGAGTCCGATCTGTCCGGCGCGGTGATGCGCGGAGTCGACATCCAGGGCGCGGACATCGACGCGCCGTGGCTGGTCGAGCCCGGGGGCAGCCTGACGGTGAACGGTGTCGAGGTCGCGGGGTACGTCGAAGCCGAACTGAACGCCCGCTTTCCCGGCCGAGCGGACCGGCGGGCCGAGGACCCCGAAGGTCTCCGCGCCGCCTGGGCCGTCCTCGAGAAGACCTGGGCGGCGGCTGTCGAACGCGTCGCGGGCATGCCGGAAGGCACCGCCGACGTGTCCGTCGACGGTGAGTGGTCGTTCGCGCAAACGCTGCGGCACCTGGTGCACGCGATCGACCTGTGGTTCGGCCGCTCGATCCTCGAACGCGAGGAGTTCCATCCGCTCGGCCTCAGCTACGGCACCACCGCGACCGACAACCCGCCGTACGCCGACGTACTGGAAGCCCACGCCGGCCGCTTCGCCATGGTCCGCGACTTCATCGCCACCGTCACCCCGGCCGAACTGGACACTCCCCGCAAGAACCCGCACGGCCCCAACCCCGAGACCACCCGCTCCTGCCTACGGGTAATCCTCGAGGAAGGCTGGGAGCACTACCGCTTCGCTACCCGCGACCTCAACACCATCGAGACCCGCTAACAGCGGCCCCAGGACAGCGAAAGGCCCCTTCGTCACTCGCCTGGCGAAGGGGCCGTGCTTCTTCACGCGGAGGAGCGCTAGGTCTTCTTGCGCCGAAGTAGTACGCGATCGCGCCCACCACAACCACCAGGAGCGTGTTGCTGAGATCGTTCAGCTGCTTGACGCCCTGGTCGGCCGGTAGACGGAAGGAAGCGACGACGGTCCCGGCGATCGCCAGGCCGAAGATGCCCAGCAGGACGGTGATGACCCTGCCACGGTTGTCTTCCTTCTTGAGCGCGAGCTTCAGTGTGTCGCCCATGACGAGCACCGGTTGGGCGATCGACCTGGGATCTCGGATGTCTTCGTCGACGTCACCGGTGAGTGTGGCGACGTCGGCACGCTGAGAACGGGGAACAGCGGATTCGAGAGATCGTGCTGGTGGGCTGACCAAACCCAGCCGAACCAACCAAGGGGTCCGAGCCAACAACTCGGACCCCTGAGCGGAGGGTGTGGGACTGATGGCTTCACCACCCGTCTGTGAAGGTGGAGGTGTGTCGGAGCAGCAGCTCGATGGCGGGATCGCGAACGCGGGCCAGGTCGTCCGCGTCGGTCCGCATGTGCTTCGCCCCTCGAGTCCGCACTCGGGTTCGATTCACGCCTTCCTGCGGGCCGTGAAAGACGCCGGATTCGAGGGTGCCCCGATGCCTGTCGGCATCGACGAGGACGGCCGCGAGCGTCTCGTGTTCATCGACGGCGAGGTCCCTGTGGCGCCCTATCCGGACTGGAGCCAGTCCGACACCGCGCTGGCTTCGATCGCCAGGTTGCTGCGCGGGTTGCACGACGCCGCCCGCGAGTTCGACCCTCAGGGTCTCACCTGGAACGCCAATCTGGCTGACCCTGCGGGCGGGACGCTGGTGTGCCACAACGACGTGGAGCCCTCGAACGTCGTCTTCCGTGACGGCATCGCCGTTGCGCTGCTCGACTTCGAGTTCGCGGCCCCTGGCCGCCCTGTCTACGACGTCGCCCAGCTCGCCCGCCTCTGCGTACCGATCGAGGACGACTTCGACCAGGACCGGATCGGCTGGCTGCCCGCCGACCGGCCGGCACGGCTACGACTCGTCGCCGACGCCTACGGACTGGACCGGGACGGCCGGGCAGAACTGCTCACCGCCATGAACGATGCCCTCGACCGCATCGAAGCAGCCGCGCGTCGCAGCATCGATGCGGGCGGCCCGGACGCCGTCGCGAGGATGAACCGGGCGGGAGGCATCGAGAAGTACGACCGCCGGCGCCGCTGGTGGACCACTCACTACGACGAGTTCGCGGCAGCCCTCCGCTAACGAGATGAGCGGAGGGGCGTGGGATTCGAACCCACGATGCTCAGCGCCTCGTTTCGTACCTGGTCAGGTGCACGCCGCCGGGGAATGTTCGCGTTTCCACCAGGTTCAGGTTCACCCAGCTGTCCAACGCGGTGAAGAACGGTCTGCCGCCGCCCACCAGCACCGGATGGGTGACGATCTCGTACTCGTCGACCAGCCCGGCCCGCATGGCCGCCGCGGCGAGCGTGGCGCCACCGACCCGCATCGGCTCGCCGTCGTCGGCCTTGAGCCGGGTGATCTCCGCTACCGCGTCGCCGGTGAACAGGCGGGCGTTCCAGTCGACCTTGTCGATCGTCGAGGAGAACACCACCTTCGGCGTGTCCCGCCAGTTCCGCGCGAACTCGATCTGCGCCGGGGTGGCGTCGGGCTGCTGGTCGCCGGTCGGCCAGTGGGAACTCATCCCTTCCCACAGCTTGCGCCCGTACAGCAACAGCCCGATCGCCAACTCCCGGTCGAGCCAGAACTGAAACAGCTCGTCGCTCGGCACGCCCCAGCCGATGTCGTCGCCAGGCGCGGCGACGTAGCCGTCCAGGGTCAGGTTCATGCCGTAGATCAGCTTCCGCATGGCGCCACGCCTTTCTGTCGGTCCGGCGGCCGTCCTCCGGCTGCCCGTCACCCCTACAACGAACGCCGCACCCCGGATCCGACAGGCCATCGGCAGAAATTCTCACAAGGCTTCCCCGTCGGCGCCTGTACGGCAGTGGCACTTGCTAGGCCGGCGCCGATGAGCTCTTTGGACTCCGAGTATGGGCCGGTCTCGGGAGTCTAGAGGACGACTCCAGTCGCGTGTTTCCGCAGGTCAGAGCAACTTTCGGGACGAGATGAGCGGAGGGTGTGGGATTCGAACCCACGATGACGGTCACCCGCCATACCGGTTTTCAAGACCGGGTGGCCTGGCGGGTTACATATGGGCCATGACCTGCGGACACAGGTACCGATTCTGCCCGCACAAAGCAGCGACCAGCGTAGAAAGGTGCTCCTGACCTGGGACGATGCGCATTGTCGAGATCCGCAGGGGCGACGCCGGCGTGTCCTCGACCTTGTCGGTGCAGCCCGCCGACCCTGATACTCGACACTTGGGTGCGTCCGGCTCCACAGGGAAGGACAGTCATGCCGAAGTTCAGCCTGATCGAGGGCGACGAGACAGGCCATATATTCGCTCCTGCGAATCCAGTGCCGGGCGATCATCTGCTCATAGTGGAGCGAGAGTTACTGGACCCGACCACACGCCAAAAAGTAGGCACGATAACCGCCGCCCTCACCTTCATGAAGATTATTCCCCCTAACGATGCCTTGGTCCTAGGTATCGCTGAACATCACCTAGATGACAGCGTGAAGCATCCTGCGAGAGCCGGCGTGATCTCAGTTCAAGGTTCGTTCCGATTCAGCGACGGGCATCCGGCTTTCTCCGTCGTCGGAGGAACTGGAGGCTACAGTAATTCGCGTGGAACGGTGACCTTGGATTCGCAAGAAGAGAAATTTAACTACGACGTGACTTATTAACACTCAGCATGACCATTCCCACAGTGGCCGGCAACCCGGTCAGATGCGGTGGAGATCAGGCCCTCAGCGCCGCTTCAATCCGCTTGCATGCCACCTCCTCCTGACCGTCTAAGGAACTTCGCGTAGACCCTCGGCAAGACGTCAACGCTGTGCCCTCCCCACGCGACCACGCGGGGGCTTCGACTTTGATCACCATGCCGACCGGTTCTACACCGTAGATGAACGGTTTACGCTCGCCGCCCAGGAGTGGCGCGGTGCTGTGCGAGTCGAACTGGGAGTACCTGACTAGCACAATCGTTCATTTCTTGAGCGCCCGGCATTTCAGACGGCCCGGAGCGCATCATCCAAGCCGATCACAGCCCCTTCCCCAGGGAAGCGTTGGAGTAGCTCCTGGTCCAGTTCGCTTGCGATCATCCGCAAGTGCACCTTGCTCTGTCGACCGTCCTTCAGACCTAGGACGCCGAGGCCGACAGCCTGCTCTAGGTCGCCTTCACGTCCAGCGACGAACGCCAGCGTCAGCCTGCATTCGGCGATCCGCATCGGGCTTAGTTCGGTGCCGTCAGGAGCGATGTTGTCGCCGATGACGGATTCGGCGTACTCACTCGCCTGCGCGTTGTCCTGCGCCATGCGGTGAATGTCCATCGAGTAGTAGTCCCACTTCGCCGGATCAACCTTGAAATGGTTGTCGGGTCGGTCCGGATATGGCAGCTCCGCGAGGAGATCGCGGCCGGACTCAAGCAGCGTGGTCAACCCGGACTCCCCGAGCCGTGCTCTCGCCTTTGCCTCCTGAGCGATGAGCTGGACCTGCACACTGGTGCCCTGGGCAACTGCCTGCCCCCGCCGCGATGCGTCGACAGCCTGCTTGAGTCGTCCTTGCGTCAGGGCGAACCACGCGGTCATCTCGTGTCCCCACCCAACAATCTCCGGATGGCCTGCCTCCGTGCCGAGCTGCGCCGCTGCCACGCGTGTGGATTCCGCGGCTGTGCCCATGCCGAGGTCGTACTCAACGCACCCGGCAAGCAGCGCGAGCCAACCGCCGGCCACCAACAGGTCCGTATGCGCTCTGAGACCAACTGGGCGGCGGAGCAGACTGCCGACGCACTGAAGCCACTCGTGGGCCTCCTGGCGGAGTTCTAGCGCGTCGCGCCGGTTGTACTGGCAGCACAGCTCTTCGACCGTCGAGTGAAGCGCCTCGATGGTGTTCGGCGTCGTGTCCGATGACTGCAGCCGTGAGACAAGCTCGGCCGTCTGCCAAGGCGTGTCGTTGAGCTTCGCCGTCGCATCCTGACGGGCTGCCGCGATCAGCTCGCCCTTCGCCCGCAGCGCCGCGTCACAGGCCCGTGCGATGTCGTCGGTCGCTGGCTTCCGGCCGTTCTCGACGTTCGACAGGTAGGACCGACTGAAATGCGTTGCTCGTGCCAGGTCGCCAAGCGACCACCCGCGATGGTCGCGGTACTCCCGAAGGCGGCTCCCGAACGACATAACCCCAGTGTCACCCAGGCTTTGTATCCCTGTCTCCCGATGCCGAGGGATACGCGGGAATGATCGATCCGGCGCGCTGCATCGGCGATGCTCCGAACATGAACGAGGCAACGCGGGGACTAGAACGGGACGCGGCAGGATGGCCGATTCTGCGGGCTGCACAAGACATCGACTGCGACGGGAAGAACCCCACGAGCGGCCGGAGTTGCATCCTTGGTCATCACCAGGGCTACCACCGAGACGAGACCGGCGCGGAGTGGCTCGACGACTGATGCGCCGACACATCCGCCGCCTCCTCGACCAGCACTCGCCCTGGCGACGCGGGTACGACGAAGGTTTCGACAGCGGGATCTCGATAGCCGTCACCCGCGTTGACGATCTCCTGTCCGAGCGCTTCGGGCCCACGATCGCCCGCTATGAGGTGCAGGAACTTGCGGCCGAGCTCCGCAGGGAGCATGGCCCACTGACCGTTCCAGTCGGCCCACTCGTGCCTGACACCGACTGCGGAGCGAAATGAAGGACTGGTCTTGCATCGTCGAGTTCACCCTCACGAGAGGCAGCCTCAACCAGGAGGCTGACTCGCATCTAGCCCGGGCACGCGTGCGCCCCGTCCCGCAGAAGACAGGCCACTACACGTTCAACAACACCAACTCACACGAGGACTACCTCCAGGCCCTCATGAGCACGGTCGGGGAGCTGGACGCGATCCTGCAGCCGCACGGCATCATGCGTGAGATCTACGCCTGCCAGGTGACCGAGTTGAGCTGCTCCCACTAAGCCGATCCGGGCCAACGAGCAACGTTGCATCAAGGGCAATTCATCCGGTTCGACTGGCAACGAGTGCATATTGGAAGTGTGCGCTATTCGTCGGTTGTGGGCTGAGCGCAGCTAGCCACAGACGCGGCGCCGAACGCTGCCGGGTGTAGCTTCGGGGACGTCCATCCACCTCTGTCGCCGCCGTGATCGTGGTCGAACCGAAAGACGTTGTGCTCGACCCATCCGATCAGTACGGATTGCGTGCGAGCTCGGGTGCACACCGACGGCACACGCTCGAGCCAGACGGGCGCGGCACCGGTGACCCACCTACAAGCCATCCGCAGCAGAGGCGACCCACACTCCCCGAGGGCCATCGGCCATCAGTCGACCGTTCAGCCGCCTAAACGGAAGGCTTAGGGGGCCCTACTGGGGCTTCGGGCACGTCGGGTTCGACGGCCGCGAAAGCTAAACCATCGGTTCTGGCCTCCAGGTCCGCCGCATAAGCGGCGTCGGCCCTGCGGAGCGTGATCATGACAAGGCCAGATTCCGGGTCCGGACCGACCGACGTCACAGGCGTACTGGAACCATCGACGGGGAGCAGGGTGTCAAGTGCCCAGCGCATGATCCGGTCGACTTCATCGTCCGGGGGTCGCCAGCGACGAACGCGTAAGTGATCGGGTTGGCGAACCAGCTTCAGCAGTTCTTGTCTTGCTCGATGCATGTCCGTTCTGTCCGGGATGTTGACGACCAGGATCTCCTGGCCAGTTTCACCATCGACGACTGTGCTGAACCGCGCCTCAGCACCCGGATTGCGCTCGATCCAACCCTGGACCGCCTCGCGGTCCGGCGACGCTCGCCTATCGGGTCTCGGAGGAGGGGCTGCACCGGTCACGTCAAATCCACTCCCGAAGTTGCATGAAGCTGCAATGCCGAGCTCTGTCAATTCAGACTACGCCGCCCTATCTTCGGCCGGCGCCGGCGCCGGCGGAGTCGCGATCTCCGACGACCTCGCGAAGGTCAATGTCTACTGGAAAGGAACAGTCCCACCCGACCTACAAACCCTCGGAGCGGCTCAGCCAGCGCCGGTCGCCTTCCGTTCAGCCACATACTCGAACGACGAACTGACGGCGACATCACAGATGCTCATCGACTACTTTCCAGGCATGGTCACGTCCGCCGGACCGACACAGGACTGGTCGGGCGTCGTCGTCACTTTCAAATCGAGTCCACCAGCCAATGCGATGACGCTGCTCGGTTCCGTCACCGCCACACCGATCACATCTCTCGGGTCCGACGAACCCCAGCCGGCAAATCGAAACAATGACTACGCTCCCTGGTTCGGCGGCAGTCTGATAACCGGCCCTCAAACCTGTACGACTGGCATCGCTGCATACGCCGGGCCCTACAGCTACATCACGACCGCCTACCACTGCGGCGCAGGGACGTTCTACAACTACGACTCTCCCCGCGCGACCGTTGGCACAGTCACAACGGGGCGCAACCCTGCCCACGACATCCAAGTCATTCCGGCGAGTAGTAACTACTTCATCTGGAACGGCGCGTGGAATAGCGGCTCCGCATCGTCGGTGTACCGCGCCGCACTGCCGGTGCTCAACATGCGCATCTGGCTCAGCGGAGGAATCTCCGGAATAGCCGTCTACCAACGCTACATCAGATACCTGAACCGCTACTACTCCCTCGGCAATTACCAACCACGAGTCGGACCAGCCTTCATATTCATGGAAAGTGTCACCGGCACTGGGTGCGGCACCGGCGGCTGTGGCGGTGTCTTCCAGAGAGGCGACTCGGGTTCCCCCGTCTTCCGTTACACCAGCAACGGCCAAAAGGAAGTGTTCGGCTTCTTGTCTGCCTCGTTCGGTGGATACGCACCCTTCTGCGACAACACGAACAAGCGCCAAGAGTACTCCTGCGCGCTTTCTTTCCCGTACGGCTACGCGGTCAACGCACTCGACGCGCTGGCCAGCATGGGCTTGCACGCCAAGGTCGGCTGAAGTTCCGTGGCTTGATACCGCGCAGCTATTGGTGGCGCCGACCGCACATGCATATCGATGCGGCCATGCATCCCATTCCGTTTATGCTCAGGAACCCTCGCCCCTTCGCATTTCCCGCACCGCCGCGCGCCGGCCACACCATCAGGATGCGCCCCGGCTCAGCTCGCGTCACCACCCAGCCCCGCTACGGCCCCGGAGGTGTGTCGAGCAGCAGCCTGCGCGGACCGCGCTGTCCCCGTATGTTCCAGCCCTCACCGCTCCACTTAAGGAGGGCTGGAACATACGGGATCGCGGCACGCATTCTGCACGATCAACCGAAACCAACCGCACATCGCCGGATACAACCGGACACAGCCGGACTCAGATGTCGGGGACGTGCGGTGACGTGTTTGCGCAGGTCAGAGCTGCATTCGAGGCCGTCGGAGCGGAGGGTGTGGGATTCGAACCCACGATGACGGTCACCCGCCATACCGGTTTTCAAGACCAGCGCACTCGGCCGCTATGCGAACCCTCCTGGCGGTTGCCGCCGAGGGTTGAGGATACCGGGTGGAAACGGAGTGCGGGGGTGGGGAGGGGCCGGTATGGTCGGCGCAGCGGCAGGCGCCGCTGAGGGTATGGACGGAGGTGGGAGCAATGTCTGGGTCGTTCGAGGGCATCGCACACACCGTCCGGTCGGCGCGCTGACGCGCTGACCGGGCGAACCGGCCGGCTGGACAGCCGGCGTCCATCGCTTCGTCATGCCCTCAGGAGTTCCCATGCGTTCCCTCGGTGCGTACGCGTTCCCGTCCGAGCTCGGACCTGACTTCCGCAAGATCTTCCCGGCCGCGATCATCTCCAACCTCGGCGACGGCGCCCTGGCCGCCGCCGGCCCGTTGCTCGTCGCCTCGATCACCGCTCAACCTGCAGCGGTCGGTGCCGCCGCCTTCGTTCAGCAACTGCCGTGGCTCCTCTTCGCTCTGTTCAGCGGCGTTCTCGTCGATCGGCTCGACCGCCGGTTGATGATCGTTGCCGCGGACACCTTTCGCGCGATCGTCCTGGCCGCGCTCGGTCTCGCCGTACTGCTCGACACCGCGCCGCTCTGGGCGGTCTACCTCGCACTGTTCCTTCTCGGTACGGCGGAGACGCTGGCAGATAACGCATCCGGCGCGTTGCTGGTCAGCGCCGTACCGAAGGATCACCTCGGCAAGGCCAACGCTCGACTGTTCGCCAGCGGCACCGTCCTCCAGCAACTCGGCGGACCGCCGTTGGGCGCGCTGCTGTTCGCTGCGGGCGCCGGCATTCCCTTGGTGTTCGACGCCGTCACCTTCGCCGCCGCAGCGACCCTGATCGCTCGCGTCGCCGTTCGTCCGCCGCTGCCCGACCACTCCACTCGCGCAGCCCTGTTGCATGAGGTGCGTGAGGGAGTGCGCTGGCTCTGGCATCACTCCGGCGTACGGACGCTCGCGCTATCGATCCTGGTCATGAACATCACCTTCTGCGCCGCCTTCGCGACCTGGGTGTTGTTCGCGCGCGAGCAGCTGGGGCTGAGCGAGACGCAGTTCGGCCTGCTCATGTCTGTCGGTGCCGTGGGCGGTGTTCTCGGTATGCCGACGTACCACGTCCTGGAGCCACGTGTGGGGCCCGTGACCCTCCTCCGCGCCGGACTGGTCATCGAGACGACGGTCCACCTGATCCTGGCGCTCACCAGGAACCCGTGGGTCGCCGGCGTGACCATGGCGGTGTTCGGCGTCCACGCGGTGGTGTGGGGCATCGTGTCGACTACAGCGCGTCAACTGGCCACACCGGACGCTCTGATGGGCAGGGTGAACAGCGTGTACCTGCTGGCCTCAGTGGGCGGTGCCGCGATCGGCTCCGCGCTAGGCGGCGTACTGGCGCAGCAGTACGGTCTGGCCGCGCCGTTCGCGATCGCCTTCGTCGCAATGGTGGTGATGACGGCGGTCGCCTGGCGACCACTGCGGAACGTCTCGGTACGGCGCGTGGGCGCGACCGACTGAAATCGGATGGAATGGGCTGGCGAGCGCTTGCTACGGTTCGCCAGCCGCCGAAAAGACCCGATGGGAGCGCTCCGCCATGCCCGCAGCCGCGTCACTCGGCCTCCCGAACGTCCGCGGCCGGGTCCCACTGCTGGCCGGTCTGGCGATCGACTCGTTCGGTGGCGGCTGCGCCGGGCCGCTGCTGTTGCTGTTCTTCAACAAGGTCGCCGGCATCCCGCTCGGGACCGCCGGCGTGATGCTGACGGTCGCGACGCTGTTCTCCATCGCGGCGCCCGCCGCGGTGGGTCTGGTTATCGACCGCGTCGGACCGCGGAACCTTGTCGTGGCTGCGCAGTTCGCTCAAGGCCTGGCCTTCACGGGCTTCTTCTTCGGGCGGTCGATGTGGCTGCTCTTCCTGTGCGCGCTGGTCACGACGACCGGCCAGCGGGTGTTCTGGTCGGCGATCTTCAGCCTGCTTGCGGACGTGGCCGACGAGGGCGAGCGGGACAAGTGGTTCGGCCTGGGCGGGATGATGCAGGCCGGTGGCCTCGCTCTGGGTGCGCTGGTGGCCGGCTGGCTGCTGGCGATCGGCGGGGACGCACCGTTCCTGTTCGCGATGGCCCTCAACGCGGTGACGTTCTACGTCGCCGGGCTGCTGCTCCTGCGGCTGCACCCGTCGCACCACGAGCGGACCCACCAGGACACCGGTCCGGCGCCGTTGCTGCGCAAGGACAAGACGTTCCTGGCACTGATCGGCGCCAACACCTTGCTGGCGCTCTGCACAATGATGCTCGGCGTCGGCGTACCGGTGTACGTCACTGAGGCGCTGACAGTGCCGAAGTGGCTGGTCGGCGTACTGATCGCGGCAACGGCTGTTGTGTTGGCGACCGGTCAGACGCTCGTCGTGCGGCATACCGAGCAGCGGCGTCGTACGAACGTCATGGTGGTCGCTGGGATCACGTACGCCGCGTGGGCGTTGCTGATGGCTCTGCAGGTGCACATCGCTGCCGGATGGGTTGTGCCGGTGCTGGTGCTCGCCACGGCCTGCTACGCGTTCGCCGACGTACTGCACGCGGCGACGAACAACGCGCTGTCGGCCGTGATCGCGCCTACAGTCGGGCGGGGGAAGTACCTGTCGTACTGGCAGTACTCGTTCACCTTCTCGAGCGTGCTGGCGCCGGCGTTCTTCGCGCAGCTCTTCGAGGTGGATCACGAGCTGCCGTGGGTGGCGCTCGCGGTGCTCGCGCTGGTGGCGAGTCTGACGATCTATGTGCTCGCCCGGGTGGCTCCGCGGTTGAGCTCCGAGCGCATCTGAGCGGACCTGAGCGGCTGATTCCTGACCTGTCAGGATGCGTTGCATCTGATCGAACATCTGTTCTAATGTTGGCTCAGTTCGCGGTTCTCCACCCGGATTGTCCGCCGGACCGAGCCTGCCACCTCCGACGTGGACGGCCCGGAGGACACCGCCGCCCGGGTTGTGAGGACCCGGGCAGTGGAGAGTCCGCACAACCCATCTTGGTACAAACTGGAGCGAGGTGATCACGCGACGAGAGGACAGCAGATGCTGCTGGAACATCGCGGCCGTCGACCGGTCGTGCCCGAATCCGCGTACGTCGCCCCATCGGCCGTGCTCTGCGGTGCCGTCGTCCTCGGCGAATGCAGCAGGGTCCTGCACGGTGCGGTGCTGACGGCGGAGAACGGCGAGATCCGGCTCGGTGAGAACAGTGTGGTGATGGAGAACGCCCTGGTGCGCGGCCGGGCCAACCATCCCGCGCTCATCGGCGACGCGGTCCTGGTAGGTCCCCATGCACATGTCAACGGCGCCACGGTCGAGGACGAAGTCTTCATCGCCACGGGCGCCGCGTTGTTTCCCGGTTCTGTCGCCGGCGCAGGCGCGGAACTCCGGATCAACAGCGTGCTGCACGTGAACTCGCGGCTGGAAGCAGGCACGGTCCTCCCGATCGGATGGATCGCCGCCGGCGACCCGGCCCAGCTCTTCTCCCCCGACCGGCACGAGGAGCTGTGGCAGATCCAGCGCGACCTGGACTTCCCGGGCACGGTGTACGGCGTCCCTCGCGGTACGCCCATGCGCGACATCATGGCGCGCCAGTCAGCGTTCTTCGGCGAACACGCTTCGGACCGCCCGGCAGACCCGACCTGATCCCTCAGGTGACGGTCAGGCAGTAGTCGGGCCGCGGTTCAGGCAGTAGTCGCGCTGCGGTCAGGCGGCGGTCAGGCTGTGGAGTTCGAAGTGACGGATCTGGGCGGGAGAGGAACCTGCGCAGGTCAGGCGGGCGTCGACCGTGGCGAGGCGGGCCGAGACTTCGACGGCGATCAGGCCGTTGGTGGATGCGAGGAGGATTCGCCAGCGGTGCTCGCCGAGGACTTCAACGGCATGCGGGAGGAGGTTGTCGACCGCGGGTGAGTGACCGGCGGCGCGAGCGAAGTGCTGGGCGGCTTGGACGGGCGGAACGAACGCACCTGATCCACGGAGGAGATCGGGTACGACGGAACCCTCGTCGTACTGCTCGGCGAGTTCGACGGCGCGGGCTGCTGCGACCTGCCCGTAGAACAGGCCGTGCGGCAGCACGACCACGTTCGCGGCGAATCGGTCACCACCGATGTGGCTGCATTCCCAGGTGCGTTCTGGGTATGCGGCGGTCAGCGTCGCAGCGACCGGACGTCCGCGTACGGCGCAGCATGCGTCGTGCCGTCCGTGCGTACACACGAGGTAGACGGGCTCATTGCTCATCAGTCCCGAGTCGTTGCCGGCGAGGACCTGCAGTAGGTGTTCGTCTGTCGGCAGGTCGCCCCAGCGAATGAGTTCGCGCCCGGGGCGGCAGTCCACGAGTGCCCACCGCCGGGGAGCAGTTTGATCGATGCGGCCGTAGCGGCGGATGAGGACCGGCCGGGTCTTCAACTCGCGGCATCGCTGCGCAATCACATCGCCCAGTTCGGCACCGGACGAGCTGTTTCGAAGGGAGGTCAGGGCTTGGCGGGGCCAGGCGGAGCGGGACTCGATGAGGAGCCAGCGCTCGGCGGGTGGGGCGGTCGCAGTCAGGGCGTCGTGACGGCGGTCGGCTTGCGCCGCGCAGCCGGTCTCCGGACGGTATCTGACATCACCGACGTCCACGCCACCTCACGATACGGTTGCCGACTTCCCCTACCGGGTGATCGCCCGCGGCGGTCACTGGGTGGTGGCGACTAAGACTGCCTCGGTGAGGAGGCGGCGGACCAGTACGAGTTGGTCGGCGTCGTCGAGGCCGGGGAGGTTTCCTACCTTGCAGTCGGCGCCCGAGACGAGTTCCGTGACGGCTGCGGTCGTGGCGGGCGGGAAGGTGATGGTTCGGTCGGGGAGTTGGAGGACGAGCGGGTCGCCGGGGATGAGGCGGCAGCGGAGGCCGGCGCGGAGGCGGACCGTCGTACCGACGTACAGGGAGGCGATGGACGCGGCGTGTGCCAGTGGTGGGAGTGGAGCTGGGCGGTTGCTGGACCAGGTACGGCGGCGGAGGCGGTTGGCCAGTGCGTCGGGGGTCGCCGTACGGAGCTCCTGCGTGAAGAGTTCGATCACCTGCGGCAGGACCTGGGCTAGTTGCTCCGGGTCGCCGGGGTCGAAGCCGAGAGGTAGCGCGGTGCGCAGGGAAGGCTGATTCGCAGCGAGTGCGGCCAACTCCTGGACGAGCAGGTAGCGCGTCAGTGTGTGCAGTCCGACGGTCAGGTGTGCGCTCACACCACCCAGGGCCTTCGCCGAGTGCAGGAAGCCACGGGGCACGTATAGCGCATCGCCAGGACGGAGGACCTCGTCGATCACCGGTGCCTGGTCGCGCGCCGCAGCTTCAACCGCTCGCGCGTGGTCGGTCCACGGCTGGTTGCGGAGCGGGTCGAGGTGGACTGGCTCGTGTACGGTCCAGTGCTTCTCGCCGGCTACTTGGAGTACGAACACGTCGTGTACGTCGTAGTGCGCGGAGAACCCCTGGGACTCGGCCGGGGTGATGTAGGCGTTGACTTGTACCGGGTGGCCCGCGTCGGCGGATAACTGGGTGGAGAAGTCGACGAGTGCCGGCCAGGTCCGGTGGAGTGCCTGCAGTACGACGGTGTGGCCGCTGGCGAACAGGGCGGCTACCTTGTCGTCTCGTACCTGGTCTGGGATCTCCGCACCGGCACCGGCTGGTCCGGTGAACTGGTTGTCTCCGACTACTGACCCGTTCTTGGCGATGCGTAGGAACGGCGTCCGTAGGCCGCGGCGGGACAGGAGTTCATCTGCGGCGTCGAGACTGAACAGGTCGTCGTACGGCGCGGGCAGGTCGGGGCCGTGGGACAGGAGTGCCTGCGAACCCCAGTAGATGTTGGCGAACTCGTCCAGATCTCCTGCTACACAGCGCCGGAGTGCCGGGCGTTCGTCTCGCAACTGCTCACCGCCATCGGCGGCCGACTGCTCGGCCGGATGGTTGCTCTGCGGGAACGGCCCGGCCTCCGGCACGGTGGTCACCAGCTCCCGGAGTTCCCGCCGGCGCCGCCGTCCGCGCCTCCATCGGCCCCACCATCAGAACCACCCGCAGCGCCACCCTCGGACCCACCAGAACCCGAGCCTTCACCGCCACCAGCGCCACCGTCGGCACCGCCATCGGACCCGCCAGCGTTCGCCCCGCCGTCCGCAAGACCTTCGCCGTCACCACCCTCAGAGCCACCGGACCCCGAGCCTTCGCCGTAGCCGCCACCAGCGCCACCGTCAGCACCGCCATCGGTCCCGCCAGCATTCGCGCCGCCGTCCGCGGTACCTTCGCCGTAGCCACCGGCCCCGCCGTCAGCTCCTCCGTCGGTCCCGCCCGGGTTCGCGCCGCCGTCTGCGGTGCCTTCGCCGCCGGCACCACCATCTGCTCCACCGTCGGCGCCGCCGTCCGAGGACTCCTCGCCGTACCCGGCGCTCCCGCCACCGGGAGCAGCGGTCGAGCCGCCGGCTGTGGTGTCGTTGCCTTCGCTCGAGTCGCCGCCGCCCGAGCCTCCGTACTCGCCGGCGCCACCTTCGGACGAGGTGTTCATGTCGTCATCGTTGAGACCCATTGTGCTGCTCCCTTCGCGAACGGCCAGAACGTTGCCCAGGGCATACCAACCGGGGCACTGGTCATCTTGTGCGCAAAGTGGACCTCAGCTAAACCCCCCTGCGCGTTACAGCGCCAACTCGATTACGCGGCAGCAGATCCGACAGCACCTTCACGAATCCGTCGGTCACATCCTCAGGCCGTACGGCGACCCGCAACCAGTCCGTCCCGAGACCCGGGAACGTATCCCCACGCCGCACCGCAAACCCCTGCACACGCAGAGATTCCCGCACCTCGGCCGCCCCAGGAACATGCAAGAGAACGAACGGCGCCCGCGCCACGCCGTACGTCGAAAGTCCGTGCACCGTTCCGAGACTGTCAAGCAGATGGACACGTTGGCGTTCGATGTCGAGTGCAGCCTGGGCCGCTTCCGCGACGGCACGCTCGTTGCTGCAGGCAATTGCCGCCGCAAGTGCAGGAGTGGACACCGGCCAGTGCGGCTGTACCGCGGCCAACTGCTCGATCAGACCCGCGCCGGCGATGACGTACCCGACCCGCAACCCCGCGAGTCCCCACGTCTTCGTCAAGCTCCGCACCACCACGAGGCCAGGGATCGACGCGCCGGCGAGCGACTCGGGCTCACCGGGTACGGCGTCCATGAACGCCTCGTCGACGACCAGGATCCGGTCGGGTCGCGCCAGCTCGCGCAGGTCGTCGGCGCGGTGCAGCACCGATGTCGGGTTGGTGGGGTTACCAATGACAACGAGATCAGCATCGGCCGGTACGGCGGACGGGTCCAGCGTGAACCCGTCCTCGGGCCGCAGGATCACCCGGTCGACCAGGTGCCCGGCCGAGCGCAGCGCCGCCTCGGGCTCGGTGAACTGTGGATGAACCACGACCGGATGCCGCGGCCGGAACGCCCGCGCGATCAGGACGAACGCCTCTGCGGCCCCCGCAGTCAACAGCACCCGGTCCGGGGCGACACCATGTCGGTGCGCGACCGCGGCAACGGCTGCGTCCTGCCGCGGGTACGCCGCCAGTTCGGTCAGGCTCGCCGTGATCGCGTCGAGCAACCAGGGCGGGGGTGTGCCCGCGCGGACGTTGACGGCGAGGTCGACCAGCCCCTCACCGACTTCGAGATCGCCGTGATGCTCCAGATCAAACCCATCCGCCACGCCCTGGAGGCTAACGGGTCAGCCAGTTTTTCGGACCAGCCGGTCCGCGCACTGGTCAGCGCGGCGTGACGGAGTACCGGCGGTTCTGCAGGGACGGGTTGCGCTTGCGTACGTCGGCCAGCCGCTCGGCTGTGATCTCAGCGAACACATGTCCGTCTGCCTCACCCACAGACGCCAGTGCGATGCCCTGCGGGTCGATGACCTGGCTGAGACCGCAGTACTTCTTGCCGTTCTGTGCAGCCGCTGCGACGTAGCAGGTGTTCTCGACAGCGCGTGCGGTGAGCAGTGTGGTCCAGTGGTGTTCCTTGAGCGGTCCGCGGACCCAGGCGGCCGGAACGACGAGCACCTCGGCGCCGGCGTCGATGAGCGCGCGGGAGAGCTCTGGGAAGCGCAGGTCGTAGCAAGTCATCAGACCGAGCGAGTGCTTGCCGACCTGGACCACTACCGGAGCTACGTCACCAGGTGTCAGCTGGTCGGACTCCTTGTACCCGAACGCGTCGTACAGGTGGATCTTGCGGTAGGCGCCGAGCAGTACGCCGTCCGCGCCGACAGCAAGGAGTGTGTTGTACGGACGATGCTGGTCGCAGCTGCGTTCGAACATCCCGGCCACGATCGCCACGCCGTTCTCGACCGCAGCCTTCCGGAGCGTTGTGACGAACTCGCCGTCGAGCGCCTCGGCTGCCTCCGCCACCGACTCCCCCTCGACCGCGAAGTCGGACATCATCGCTTCCGGCAGCACGACAACGTCAGGCCCGCCCAAAGCGGCGTCCGCGACCAGACGGCTGACCGCGTCCCGGTTGGCGGCCTTGTCGTAGCTGCTGGCGGTCTGCACCACGGCGATCCTCATCTCTCCATGGTGCCGCAGAAGCGGCAGGCCCACGACCGGGGCAGATGCGAGACTGCAGGAGTGGAGTTCGATGCGATAGTGCTGGCGGGGGGAGGGTCCACTCGGTTCGGTGGGGTGGACAAGGCGATGCTCGTGCTCGACGGGATGTCCTTGCTGGATCGGGTGTTGACGGCGACGGCAGGGGCCGCCTCGACTGTTGTGGTGGGGCCGGTGCGTACGACGTACCGAGAGGTGGACTGGACGGTGGAGGACCCGCCGTCGGGCGGACCGGTTGCGGGGCTGGCGGCTGGACTGGCCCACGGGAGCGCGCCGATTGTCGTGGTGGTGAGCTGCGATCTGCCGTGGATCACCGAAGAGGACGTGACCGGGCTCGTTGCGGGGCTTGGCAACCACGCCGGGTTCGGTCTGCGCGACACCGACGGCCAGGAGCAGCAGCTCGCGACCGCGTACCGGCGTACCGCGTTGGCGAAGGCGATCCACGACGTCGGCGACCCGAGGGACAAGTCGGTACGCCGTACACTCGCCGGCCTCGACCTCGCGTGGACCGAACCGACCCACGCAGGTGACGACGTCGACACCTGGGCAGACCTCGACGACTGAAAACCGCTGGACGGTGTCCGTAGGTTCGACGCATGGATGTCGCGCAGCTGGTGAGGGACGTCGTCGGGCTCGAGGTCAGCGAGGTCGTGGAGCGCACCGGCGGGCAGTTGAGCACCGTGTACGAGGTGCGTACGTCCGCCGACCCAGTGATCGTGAAGGTCTACGCGCCGGACTGGCTCTGGAAGCAGGCCAAGGAAGTGCACGTCTACGGGATGCTGGAGCAGGAGCTCGCCGGCTCGATCCCACGGGTGCTGCATGTCGGCGACGGTGTCACGATGCTGTCGAAGCTCGACGGCGTTCCGCTGTCCGAGGCTGAGCCGCCGGACTGGCGGGCGATGTACACGCAACTCGGCGAGCTGTTGCAGCGCGTTCACCGCATCGCGCAACCGGCGTACGGCTATCTGACCGATCAGATCCTCGATCCGCTGCCGGACAACGATCAGTACATGCGACGACAGTTCGCGAAGAAGCTGCAGGAGTTCGAGCAGCTCGGCGGCGACCCTAAGCTGCACGCCGAGATCACCGCCCACGTCGAACAGCACGCGCACCTGTTCGCGGACAACCCGGCAGCCGTCCTGTGTCACAACGACTTCCACGAAGGCAACATCCTCGTGGACCCGACGACCTGGCGCGTGAACGGGTTCATCGACGTGGAGAACGCGATCGCCGCCGATCCGCTGATCGACCTGGCGAAGACGATCCAGTACTCCGCCCACGACAACCCCGAGAAGCTCGCGGGCCTCACCGCCGGGTATGGCGCCGTGCCCGAGGACCGGATCGACCTCTACCGGCTCTATCACTCGCTCGAGCTATGGGACTGGTTCCAGTCGATAGGCGAGACCACTTACCTCGACTCCATCGCGCAAGACCTGGCGAAGCTGGTCGAGCGCTGAGGGTAGGTTGGGCAGCATGCGAGCTGTCGTGGTGGATGGTGCCGGTGGAATCGACCTCCTGGGGATCGGCGAGATCCCGGACCCGGAACCGGCCGTCGACGAGGTCGTCATCGACGTCGTCGCCGCCGGCGTGAACCGCGCCGACCTGCTCCAGCGGCAGGGCTTCTACCCGCCGCCGCCGGGCGCTCCCGGCACGATCGGCCTCGAGGTGTCCGGCCGGATCGCCGCGGTCGGCGCCGAGGTCGAGGGCTGGTCCGTCGGTGACGAGTGCTGCGCGCTGCTCGCCGGCGGCGGGTACGCCGAGAAGGTCGTCGTACCCGCTCCGCAGGTGATGCCCGTGCCGGACGGTCTCGACCTGGTCAGCGCGGCCGCACTGCCCGAGGTCGTCGCGACTGTCTGGTCGAACATCTTCATGACCGCGCATCTCAAAGAGGGCGAGACCCTGCTGGTGCACGGCGGCTCGTCCGGGATCGGCACGATGGCGATCCAGCTCGGCGTCGCGCACGGCGCGCGGGTGCTGACCACGGTCGGCTCCAAGGAGAAGATGGAGTTCTGCACCCGGCTCGGCGCGGACGTCGCGATCAACTACAAGGAAGCCGAGTGGGCGTCGGTGGTGAACGAGGCGACGCACGGCGCGGGCGCCGACGTGATCCTCGACATCATGGGCGCGAAGTACCTGACCGACAACGTGAAGTCGCTCGCGTACGACGGGCGGCTCGTGGTGATCGGGATGCAGGGCGGGGCGAAGGGCGAACTGGACCTCGGGCGGCTGATGAGCCGGCGCGGATCGGTGATCGCCACCGGCCTGCGGTTCCGTTCGGTCGCGGACAAGGGCCGGATCATCGCCGAGGTCGTCGGCCACGTCTGGCCGCTGATCGCGGAGAAGAAGGTCCGTCCGATCGTGCACTCCACGTTCCCACTCGCCGAGGTCGCGAAGGCGCACGAAACCCTCGAGAACTCGACCCAGCTCGGCAAGGTCCTCCTCACTCTGTAGGCAGGTTGGCGGCGACCCATTCCGGGTCGGGTTCGACCAGTTGGATCACGTCGATCCAGGTGCCGGCTGGGTCGCGGACGAAGAAGTGCCGTTGGCCGAAGACCTCGGTCTTCGGGTCGCCCTCCAGCTCGACGCCGCCCGCACGCAGCACGGCGGCCGTCTTGTCGGCGTCGTCGACGATGAAGCCGAAGACGTTCGTGCTCTCGGTCTGCGCCGACACGGCGGCCGGGATCGTCGGGTGGCCGCGCTCCATGATCGCGAGCTCCCAGTCCGCCGTGCCGCGGCGAACCGTGATGAACCAGCCGAGATCGATCCCGATCTGCAGGTCGAGGTACTGCGTGTAGAAGGCGGCGACCTCCGAGGGGTGGTCGGTGACGACGGTCGCGCCGAATGCCGCGGGTTGCATCTGGTCTCCTGACTACTACAGCTGTTGTTGTTGTGTACGACAGTTGTAGTGGAACTCTGCTAGCCTTGTCAATATGCCCCGGAATCCGGAACGCCGTACCCAGCTGGCCGACGCCGGCCTGGCCGTGCTCGCGGAGGCCGGCGCCCGCGGCCTGACGCACCGAGCCGTCGACGCCGCCGCCGGGTTCCCGGCCGGTACGGCGTCCAACTACTTCAAGACCCGCGACGCCCTGCTCGGCGCGCTCGGCGAGCGGATCTTCGAGCGCCTCGCCCCGGACGAGGCCGTCCTCGCACCGCTCGCCACGCGCGAGCCGGGCCTCGAACTGATGACGGACTACGTGCACTACATCGTCGAGCGCCTCCTCGGCCGCCCGGAGCTCACGCTTGCCCTGCTCGAGCTCCGCCTCGAAGCTGCCCGGCGCCCCGGCCTGCACGAGATCCTGTCGCGCACGCTCCGCCAGGGCTTCGACGCCGACGTCGCCTTCAACGCGAACGCCGGCCTCCCGGGCGGCGCCGAGGAGATCCGCCTGCTCCATTTCGCCATCGACGGGCTTGTCCTCGACCAGCTGACCCCGGGGACCGGACGCCCGTACGACGTGGAGGCGATCACCGCCCGCCTGGTACGCCGCCTGACCCGCGAGGATTGACGACCGCATACCCAGTATGCATACTCAGTATCCATGTCGATCAAGCATGGATTGCTGGCGCTGCTCCAGGACGAGCCGAAGTACGGCTACCAGCTGCGCGGTGAGTTCGAGGCCGCCACCGGGGCGACCTGGCCGCTGAACATCGGGCAGGTGTACACGACACTGACGCGCCTCGAGCGCGACGGCCTCGTCCGGCCCGCGGCCGTCCGGGCGGCTACCAGTGAGGGCGACGGCCGGTCGATGTACGAGATCACCGACGCCGGCCGGAGCGAGCTGGCGAACTGGTTCCAGACCCCGGTCGCCCGGGAGTCGCGCCCGCGGGACGAGCTCGCGATCAAGCTCGCCCTGGCGCTCGCGGTGCCGGGCGTGGACGTCAGCGCCGTGGTCCAACGGCAGCGGATGTCGACCATGCAGTCACTGCAGGAGCTCACCCGGCAGAAGCGCAACAGCGCGGAGGGCGAGATCTCCTGGCAACTGGTCATCGAATCGATGATCTTCGGCGCCGAAGCGGAGATCCGCTGGCTCGATCACTGCGAGGCGATGCTGTTACGCCACCGCGGCAAACCACGGCCGGCTCCCCAGAGGTACGACGTACCGGATGAGCAGGAGGCGCGCTCATGATTCTCGACATTCGCCAGCTAACGCGGACGCACGGTCAGGGTGAGCAGGCTGTGCATGCCTTGCGGGGCGTGGATCTGGCGGTTGCGCCAGGGGAACTGGTTGCCGTGATGGGCCCGTCCGGGTCCGGCAAGTCGACGTTGCTCACCTGCGCCGGCGGTCTCGACCAGCCGACCGCGGGTGAGGTACTTGTCGACGGCAACGATCTCACCACACTCAGCCGGAACGCCGTGGCGGCGCTGCGTCGGCGCCGGATCGGCTACGTGTTCCAGGACTTCAACCTGATCCCGGCGTTGACCGCGGCCGAGAACGTCGCGCTTCCGCTGGAGCTGGACGGCACCCGGAGTCGGTCTGCCCACAAGCACGCCGTCACCGCATTGCAGGAAGTGGGTATCGAGGAGCTCGCCGACCGCTTCCCCGACGACATGTCCGGTGGCCAACGGCAACGAGTGGCGATCGCCCGCGCGATCGTCGGCGAGCGCCGCCTGCTGCTCGCGGACGAGCCGACCGGCGCGCTCGACTCCGACACCGGTGAGGCCGTACTGCGTCTGCTCCGGGATCGCTGCGACCAGCACGGAATCGGCGGCGTCCTCGTCACCCACGACGCCCGGCACGCCGCGTGGGCCGACCGCGTGGTCTACCTGCGCGACGGCGTACTGGTCGGACAGGCAGGCCCGCTTCCGGATGCGGATGCGTTGCTGCAGGAGAGCCGCTGATGGGCCAGTGGGCTGCGCCGCTGCGGATCGCCCGGCGTACGGCGCGAAGATCCCTCGGCCGCACGCTGCTGGTCGCGGCGCTGATCGGCCTGCCGGTGCTGGCTGCGACCTGGCTGGGCATCGTCTTGAAATCCGCAAGCCCGAGCGGCGAAACGCTGGCCAACAACACCATCGGACGCGCGGACGGCCGGCTCGATGTCACGCAGTACGGCAAGCTTCAGGTGCCGCCGGGCCAGGAGATGCTGTACGGCGAACCTCCGCCGGCCGCGGGTCACGACAAGGCGGTCCGGACACCGTCGACGTTCGACCCGAGCCCGCTGCTCCCGGCCGGGACGAAGCTGGCCCGTCTGTTCGTCGACTCCGGCATGGTGGAGGTCCGTGTCCCGGACTCGAAGACCACGGTCACGCTGCTCACGGGCGACGGCGCGAACCCGCTGACGACCGGGACCGTCAAGCTCGACAAGGGCCGGCTGCCGGCGAAGGCTGACGAGGTCGCGATCTCGCCTTCGCTGGCCGATAAGCTTGGCCAAACCAACACAGTCGAGAGCACCAACGGCAAGAGCTACGCCGTCGTCGGCATCGCGCGGATGCTCACCACGCAGAGCACGCCGGCGATCTTCGCGACGCCGGACTCCACGCTAAACGAGGTCGATCCGACGCGCACGGTCCAGTACCTGGTCGACCTGCCGGACTCGGCCGATGCCAACCAACTCAGCACCGACCTGGTCAACCAGGGTCTGTTTCTCTTGCCGCGAGCAACCATCATCGATCCGCCGCCGGACCCGTACGGCACCACCGCCGACGACATCGGCCCGTACGCCGCGATGGCGCTGGTGATCGGCTTCGGCATCCTGGAGATCGTCCTGCTCGCCGGTACGGCGTTCGCAGTCGGCGCCCGCCGCCAAACCCGCGAACTCGGGCTGGTGATGGCCGCCGGGGGTACGCCGGGCGACGTCCGACGGATCGTCGTGATGCAGGGTCTGTTCGCCGGATTGGTCGGCGTGGCCGGCGGACTGGCGATCGCCGGCATCGCGGCGTTCAGCGCGAAACCGGTCTGGGAACGGATGACGGATTCGATCTTCACGGCGTGGCAGATCCCCTGGGGCACGATCGTGGCGATCGCGCTCCTCGGTCTCGGCGCCGGACTCGCCGCTGCCGTCGTACCGGCGATCACTGCAGGACGACAGGCGCCGATGGCTGCGTTGTCCGGCCGGTTCACCGTGACTGCGAAGGCGGCGCGGATCCGGATCGCCGCGATCGTCCTGCTGGCAGGCGGGCTGGTGTGCGTGTTCGCGGGCAGCGCGATGATCGCCGCGGCGTTGAGGTCGGCGCGGCACTCGCCGCTGGGTCAGGAGGCGACGGCCACGCCGAGCGGTCCGGTCGCGTTGGTGCTGCTCGGGATCACCGCGTCGGTCATCGCACTGGTGTGGATGTTGCCGAGTCTTGTCGTCAAGGTCGCCGGCCTGGCGCGGTCGCTGCCGTTGAGCGGCCGGATGGCGATGCGCGACGCCGCGCGGCACCGCCATCGGACAGGTCCCGCGACGGCCGCGATCATGATGGCCGTCGCCGGCACCGCCGCGGTCGCGTTCGCCGCGTCCAACTCGATTGCGGCCGACGCGGCGCAGTACACGGCAGCCGGTCACCAGGGCGATGCTGTCGTCCGGTTCACCGGCGACGAATCCGGTGGGATCACGTATACGCCGCAACTCGCCTCGCAGCTGGCCGGGTCGCTTCCGGTCCGGAAACAGTACGAGCTCGGATACGTTCAGTTGGCGAACACGAAAGCCAACCAGTACGGCTATACGCCGGTCCTGGCCGTCGCCACCCCGGAGAACGGATCGGGTATGACCGGGATGCCGCTGCAGGCAGCTGACCCCGCCTTCGTCGAACGCTTCGGTGAATACGGCGCCAAGGTGGCGGCGGCGATGCGCGACGGCAAGGTGGTGGTTCCGGACGTCAAGCTGGCGCTTGGGCAAAAGGTTGCCATGCACAACGATGACGAGGACAAGTACCTCAAGAACCTGGACGCGGTGTCGTTCGGTCCGCCGCCCAGGGTCCAGTTCTTCCGCGACACCGCATTGATCAGTCCGGACACGGCCCGCCAACTGGGCACGATCAACGTCAGCGAGGTGCATTTCGAGCTGACCAGGGAGCCGACCAAGGACGAACTCGCCGCAGTCGCGCGGACGCTCGGGACAGACCAGGCGCTGCAGGTCGAGAAGGGGTACCAGAGTCCGGCGCGGCTCTTCCTGATCGGGATCGTGCTCGCGGCGACGGTGGTCACGCTGCTCGGCGTCGCGATCTCGGTGTCGTTGTCAGCGGCCGAGGGACGGGCCGATCTGGCCACGCTGGCGGCGATCGGTGCGCCCCCGAGGCGACGGCGGTCGCTCGCGGCAGCGCAGGCGTGGGTACTCGGACAGCTGGGCTGCGTGCTGGGCGTGGGGGTCGGCGCGCTGTACGGCTACACGGCGCACGCCGCGTTCGGGTCACCGCACTTCGTGGTCCCGTGGGCGGAGATCGGCGGCATCGTGGTCGTCGTACCACTCTTCGCCGGTCTCCTCGCCTGGCTGCTGACGCGATCCCGCCTACCGATGGTCAGCCGCATCGACTAAGGCGATCTCCGGGTAGGCGACTGGGTACGGCGGTGTGCTTGTGATGCGCCATTGACCGCAAGCACACCGCTGGTACACGACCAGCCCTTCGCTCACGTGGTGGCTCGAGATCGCGGACCAGCGATGACGGTGGAGGTCAGTCATGGATCCATCGTGATGTAATGGCATTATGCATCTCAACCCTTACGGCGCGGACGCGGTCCTGCTCGCGGTGAACCTGGTGACCCGCCCGGCGAACACCCCGGACGAGTTGGCCGAGCGGTGCGAGGAGAGCGGCGTCGAGAGTCGCCTGGTGCGCGAGCGGCACGTGACCGCCGCGGACCTGGCCGCCGTACGCACGGCGCTCGACGAATGGCTGCTGGTGGTGGACGCACCGGACGAGCAGGCGCGGGTCGACCTGGTGAACGCGATGCTCGCGAAGTACACCGAGCATCCGCGCCTCACCAATCACGCCGGCGACGGCTGGCACATGCACTACCGCCCGGACCACGTCCCTGTCGGTCGGCTGGTCGCGACACTGATCAGCACCGGTACGGCGTTGCACCTGGCCGGCCGTGGCATCACCCGGCTCGGCCGCTGCGCCACCGAAGGCTGCGACAACGTGTACGCCGACCTCTCCCGCACCGGACGCCAGCGCTATTGCAGCCCCGCCTGCGCCAACCGGGACGCCGTACGCCGCCACCGCGCCCGCACCTCATGACCAACTTTGAGAACCCACCAACCAGAAATCGGGACCGCAGATGGTTGGTGGGTTCTCAAAGTTGACCCCGGCCTAGGATGGGCAGATGAGTGAGAGCAGCAGCGAGGATCGGGAAGTTCCGATGGCGGGGGCGCAGACCGAGGACGGCAAGGTGCTGATCGTCGGCCCGGACGGCATGGCCGTCGAGGGACCGCCGCGCTCCGACGACGACGAGCGCGACGACGAACCGCGCTCGGTGACCGAGCTGGTCGAGCAGCCGGCCAAGGTGATGCGGGTCGCCAACATGATCCGGCAGCTGCTGGAAGAGGTGAAGTCGGCGCCTCTCGACGAGGCCTCCCGGGCACAGCTGCGGGCGATCCACGAGGCGTCGATCAAGGAACTCGAGAGCGGCCTCGCACCGGAACTGGTCGAGGAGCTGGAGCGTCTCAGCCTCGACTTCACCGACGACAGCACGCCGACCGAGGCCGAGCTCCGGATCGCGCAGGCGCAGCTGGTCGGCTGGCTGGAAGGCTTGTTCCACGGCATCCAGACGGCGTTGTTCGCGCAGCAGATGGCCGCGCGTCAGCAGCTGGAGCAGATGCGCCGCGCACTGCCGGGCGGCCAGCAGCTGCCCGGCGAAGAGCACCCCGGCTTCCCCGGCGCACCGCAGGCCGGCAACACCGACGGCCCGGGCAGCGGCGGGATGTATCTGTAACGCCTTATTTCAAAGGCTGGAAGAACTCTTCGAGGACGGCGGCGACGCCGTCCTCGTCGTTTGACGGGGCAGTTTTGTCCACCACTGCGAGAACTTCGGGATGCGCGTTCGCGACGCCGTACGACGTTCCGGCCCAGGCGAGCATCGGCAGATCGTTGACCGAGTCACCGAACGCGATCGTCTCAGCAGCCGAGATCCCTTGTGTGGCAGCGAAATCGGCCAGCATCGAGGCCTTCGAGACCCCGCTCGCCGAAATCTCCACCAAACCGTGACCTCCGCTGTGACTGGCCGTCACTCGTTGGCCCACCAACGGATTCACGAGGCCGAGTAGTTCGTCGGCGTGCATGCTCGGATGCCGGACCAGCAGTTTTGCGGCCGGCTCCGAAAGCAGTTCCTCCACCGCGGCGATCAAGGTGTCGTCCGGTTTCGGCCAGCGATTCAGGTAGACCGGTTCCTGTCCGTAGCGGTCCGGTCGCTCGATGGCGAACTGTACGTCCGGAATCGCCGCGCGGATCGCCTGCGCCACCTCGAGTGCGACCGCGGGCTGGATCAATCGGGTCCGAATCGCCTTACGGCGCAGGACGTCGTACAAAATGGAGCCGTTGGCAACAATCGCGACACCGTGGTCGCCGACCAGGTACGACAGGTCGTGCAGCCAGCGAGGTGGCCGGGCGGTGACCATCACGAAAACACTTCCGGCCTGCTGCGCCGCGAGAACCGCGGCGCGGGTCCGGTCCGACACGGTGCCGTCGCTGCGGACGAGCGTTCCGTCGAGATCGGTGGCTATCAGGCGGGGGTTTCGCGGGGCCGTCACCGGGTAACGATATCGCCACAGTGCGTTGGTGCGAGCCGGTCGCGCACTACCCTTCCAAGTGCCCCGGGCGCAAGCGGTCAGCCAGCGGATTGAGACCTTTTTGAGGTTTCTCGTTGAGCTTTTGACAACGTCATCAGACCGTTACGGCAGGATGCTGCAAAGGCAGCAAGTTCCCCTGCGCCACCCGGTGGGCGCGTGATTTCATGCGGAGGTCTGGCGGGGAACCGGGGGCTGTTCGGCCGCGTCATATGCGTGTTCTGGATCAGCGCGACTGATGCCGCCCCACCCTCGGAACAACACACAAACGTCGAAGAACTGTTGTGGGATTGGCTGCAACCAAAACCGCGGCAGTGACGTCAACAGTTATGGATCGGTGCGTCCCGCGCCCGGGACGACACGGTGGGCCGGCAACAAAGCGCGGGTCCATCAGCTAGCGGAGCCGTGCGGGCGAACGTCGTTCATCGTTCGTTCATACGGATCTTGATACTTGGGGAGCCTTGATGATCGTCAACAGCGCCAATCTAGCGGGGCCGGGGGGCAGTAGCTCTCGAGCGGCTGTCGACACATGTTCCAACGGGGAGGGGGCAATGACCGGCTGCATCGCGCGTTCCGACATCTTTCAGCACCGCCTGATGGAGGAGCCGCCGCCGGCGTCCGCGACCCGTCGTACGAGGGAGCGGTACGAGCAGCTTGTCCGCGAGGCCAAGACGCTCTGCGCGTCGTGCCCGCTCTTCACGGACTGTCTGTACAGCGCCGTCGCCGAGCACGACGTGAGCGGCTTCGTCGCCGGAACCACTGCTGTACAACGGCGTTCGATCCGCAACCTGCTCGACGTCGAGGTGCAGGCGGACGACTTCGACCAGCTTGCCGGCGCGCGGGGCACCCGCCGTCCGGTCAGCCACGAAGAAGTCCTGCGGCTGCGCACGCAGTACCCGAACGACAGCCTGGAGTCCCTGGCCATGCGGCTGGGCTGCTCGCTGTCGACGGTCAAGCGGCACCTCCGGCGGGCCCGTCGCGGCCAGAGCCCGGCAGCCAAGACGCCGCGGCCGCGGCCCGAGGTCGACGCCGTGCTGGACGCGTTCGACACCGTCGTGGACCAGCAGCACCAGCCACGCCGTACCGGCAGCAGCCGAGTCGCCTGATCCGATACTCGGCCCGCCAGCGGACTATCGGACACTGGCCCGGACGCCCTGTAATTACAGGGGGTCCGGGCCTTTCGCTTGCCTATGGCACGTGGCTTGTCAAGTGGTTTCGGTTCTGACCGAAAGGTTTGACTAGAACCAGCGATTCAGTACGGCGGCCACACCGTCGTCCTGGACCGACTTGGTCACCTCGTCGGCGGCAACCTTGACCTCGTCCGGGGCGGAGTCCATCGCGATGCCGAGACGCGCATACGTGAGCATCTCGATATCGTTGCGTCCGTCACCGATCGCCAGCAGGCCGGCCGGATCCAGGTCGAGCTGCGCGAGCGCCACCTTCAGGCCGGTCGACTTGTCCACACCCTCGGGCGCGATGTCCAGCCACGCGGTCCAGCCGACGAAGTAGCTGACCCCGTGCAGGCCGAGGCGTTCCGCCAGGTGGACGAAATCGCTCTCGGACTGGTCCGGGTCCCGGATGATCAACCGGGTCACGGGTTGCGGTGCGAGCTCGTCGTCGCCGACCACCCGGATCCGCGCGTCCGCGCCGAGGTCGCCGTCCGGGAACGGCGCGGTGACCAGGTAGCTGCCGTCGTAGTCCTCGACCGCCATCCGGGCGTTCGGCGCGTACCTCCGCACCGACGCGATCACCGTCGTTGGGTCGAAGGTCCGCTCGTCGACGACCTCACCGTCCGGGTAGCGCAGCGTGCGCGCACCGTTGCTACAGACAACGAATCCGCCGGCCCGCAGACCGAGCCGCTCGGCCACGGGCCTGGTGGTGGACCAGGCCCGGCCGGTCGCCAGGATCACGGGCACCTGCTCGGAGGTACGGCGTACCGCGTCGAGGACCGCGGGCGACATCCCCTCGTCGTGGTCGATCAACGTACCGTCGATGTCCAGGGCAACGGCCGTCGGCCGCGGCATTTCGATCATTTGGCGACCGGTTCGAGGACCTCGCGGCCGCCGACGTACGGCTGCAGCGCGGTCGGCACCCGGACCGAGCCGTCGGCCAGCTGATGCGTCTCGAGGATCGCGACGATCCAGCGGGTGGTCGCCAGCGTCCCGTTCAGCGTCGCGACCGGTTGCGTCTTCCCGTCGGCGTCGCGGTGCCGGATGTTCAGGCGGCGGGCCTGGAAGTCCGTGCAGTTCGACGTCGAGGTCAGCTCGCGGTACCGGCCCTGCGTCGGCACCCACGCCTCGCAGTCGAACTTCCGGTACGCCGAGACGCCGAGGTCACCGGTCGCGGTGTCGATCACCCGGTAGCTCAGCTCCATCTTGTCGAGCATCTCCTTCTCCCAGGCCAGCAGCCGCAGGTGCTCCGCGGCCGCATCCTCCAGGCTGCAGTAGGAGAACATCTCGACCTTGTCGAACTGGTGGACACGGATGATCCCGCGGGTGTCCTTCCCGTGCGACCCGGCTTCCTTGCGGTAGCAGGACGACCAGCCGGCGTACCGGATCGGGCCGTTGGACAGATCGAGGATCTCTTCCATGTGGTATCCGGCCAGCGCGACCTCCGACGTACCGGTCAGGTACAGCTCGGGGTCCTCGAGCCGGTAGACGTCGTCATGCGCCGACAGGTAGCCGGTGCCGCCCATCACCTCGGGCTTGACCAGCGTCGGCGTGATCATCGGGGTGAAGCCGTTCTCCACCGCCTGCTGGACGGCCAGCTGCAGCATGCCGAGCTGGAGCAGCATCCCGACGCCCTTGAGGAAGTAGAACCGGGATCCGCTGATCTTCGCGCCGCGCTCCATGTCGATCGCGCCGAGCAGCTCGCCCAGCGCCAGGTGGTCGCGGGGCTCGAAGCCCTCGGCGGCGAAGTCGCGCGGCTTGCCGACCTCCTCCACCACCACGTAGTCGTCCTCGCCGCCGACCGGGGCCTCGTCGGACACCAGGTTCGGCAGGGCGGCGGCGAGCTCGTCGAAGCGGCGGCCGGCGTCGTTCGCGGCGGCTTCGTTGGCCTTCACCTCGGCGGCCAGCGTCTTGGTGCGCTCCAGCAGCGCGGTGCGCTCGTCGCCCTTGGCCTGGGCGACCTGCTTGCCGAGCGACTTCTGCTCGGCCCGGAGCGCCTCGAAGGCGGAGATGGACGATCGACGCTCCCCGTCGGCGACCAGGATCTGGTCGACCAGGTCCGTACTCTCGCCGCGCTTGGTCAGGGCGGCACGCACGACATCAGGGGTCTCACGGAGCAGTTTCGCGTCAATCACACCCTGAGGGTATCGGGGCGTGTCAGAACCGGCGAAGTCTATTCGGGATGATGGTCTAGGTACACGTGACCATCTAGGGGGATCTGAGCGGGCCATGAACCACCACCCACCCAGTCCGGTCGGCCGTGTGCTCACAGTCGTGCTGGGTGCGCTGCCGTTCACGGTGATCACGGTGCTCGTGTTCGGGCAGTGGCCGCCGCTGGCCCGCTGGGACCAGTCGGTCGCCGCGCGCGCCGCGTCGTACGGCGCCGCGCACGAGAGCGTCGTCGACTTCTGGCAGGTGGTCGGGGCAGTCGTGGTGCCGTGGACGTCACGGGCGGTGATCCTGGTCGTCGCGGCGTACCTGTGGCATCGCCGGGCACGGCTGCTGACCGTCTGGCTGCTCACTTCCGCCGGCGCCGAACTGGGCCTGGTGCAGGCGGTCAAGGCGATCTTCGAGCGGGAACGGCCGGCGCTGATGCTGGTCGAGAACGGCGGCTTCTCGTACGTGTCCGGTCACGCGACAGCCGCGTTCGTGATGGCCGGGGCGCTCGGGGTCGTGCTGCCGTCGGTGCGGGGCTGGCGGCGGCGGTTCCGGCTGCTGGTGTTGCTGCCGGTGATTGCGGTGGTGTGGATCGCGTCGGCCGACCGGATCGCGCTGAACGTCCACTACGTGTCCGACGTCCTCGGCGGCTGGGCGCTCGGGCTGGCGATCCTGACCGCGACGTCGATCGGGTTCGGCCTCCGGCCGGGGCTGCGGCGGCGCCGTCGGCGTACCCCGTCGGACGGTGACGGTACGACGGCTCCGCCACGGGCCGCCGTCATCGTGAACCCGATCAAGGTCGGCGACGGCGTGGCGTTCCGGCGGAAGGTGACGCGGGCACTCGCGGTCCGCGGGTACGACGACCCGCTCTGGCTGGAGACCCGCGAGGACGACGCCGGGAACGCGATGGCGAAGCAGGCGATCGAGAACGAGTCGGATCTGGTGCTGGTCGCGGGCGGCGACGGTACGGTCCGGGTGGTGTGCTCGGCGCTCGCGCACACCGGGATCCCGGTCGGGGTGATCCCGGCCGGCACCGGGAACCTGCTGGCGCGCAACCTGCACATCCCGCTCGACCTGGACGACGCGCTGGAGCGGATCCTCGAGGGCCGCGACCGGCGGATCGACCTGGTCCGGGTCCACGGTGACGGGCTCGACACCGACCGGTTCGCGGTGATGGCTGGGCTCGGGCTGGACGCCGCGATCATGTCCGACGCGCCGCCGCACCTGAAGAAGCAGATCGGCTGGACCGCGTACCTGGTGTCGGCGGCGAAGAACATCAATCACCCGTCGGTCCGGGTCCAGATCACCATCGACGACGCCGAGACGATCGAACGCCGCGTCCGGACGGTCGTGATCGGCAACGTCGGCATGCTGCAGGCCAACATCCCGCTACTGCCCGACGCCCGCCCCGACGACGGGCTGCTGGACGTCGTGGTGATCGCCCCTCGGCGCGTGACCCAGTGGCCGATCGTCGTCTGGCGACTCCTGACCCGCACCAACCGCACCGACATGTACCTGGAACGCTTCACCGGCCGCAAGGTCGAGATCGTCGCCGCCGTAGACGTCCAACGCCAACTCGACGGCGACCCCATCGGCTCCGGCCGCTCCCTAGCCACGGAGATCGAACCCGGCGCCCTCACCGCCCGAGTCCCCAAACGCCGCTAGCGGGTGCCGGTGCACCCCCTACGGTGCCGCCGCACAGGAGATGACCTGTGCCCACCCACCGCTTGGGGTGCAACGCTCTAGGGTTGCTCAGATTCCTTGCGGAGCGTTTCCAGAGCTTCTTCTTCCTCTGGGGAGAGTTTGGATTCGCTGGTGAAGGATTTGATTTCCTTCGCGTAGGTGCGGGCGTCGGCGCGGCTGTTGATCGAGGTGAGGACCACGCCGTCGCCGTTGTCGTCGAGGATCGCCATCGACCAGGAGAGCTTGCCGCCGGTTTCGCCGAAGGCGTCGTACCGGACGACGGCGAGGTGCTGCAGGGTTTCCTTGAGTTCGCCGCGGGTGACTTCGAGGTCCTTGCCCAGCTTGCGCAGCTCCGACTTCACGGTGCCGGGCTTGGCTTCCGGCTGGGCCGGTTGGGGTTCCGGCTCGGGGAGTGCTGCGGGCGAGACCTGGTCCGACGAGACCGTCCGGGCCCGGAGGGCCTGGATCGCGAACACCAGGGCAAGCACCGCCACGAAGAGGGCGGCGACCCCGAAGGCACCGGCTAACGTCGAAGACACAGCACGAGAGCCTAAGGCATCGCGTGTTATGCCTGAGTATTCAGGTGATCGCACAGCGTGCACAGCCGGGGACGGATGCGGTACCTCAGGCCGGGGCAACGTAGATTCGCCGCGTGACACATTTGCCTGATCAGGGCCCACAACCGGGCGTCCACGACCTCGGATACGCGCGCCTCGACACCGACCGGCTCGAGCGCACCGGGGACGCCGAAGTCGTCTACGGCGCGGGCAAGACACCGTCTCAGGTCGTGGAATTGCTGCGGACCCTGCACGCCACACACCCCGGTCACGCCGTATTGGCGACCCGGTTGACGGACGAGGCGCAGGCGGCCGTGACCACGGCGCTGCCGGATGCGGTGGTGGACCCGGTCGGCCGTACGGCGGTGCTCGGTGAACCGCCCGCGCAGCGCGGAACTGTCGCTGTCGTGGCGGCTGGTACGTCGGACGCTCCGGTGGCTGCTGAGGCGGCGACGACCGCCCGCGTGTTCGGGGCCGGGGTGGATGTCATCACGGATGTCGGCGTCGCCGGGCTGCACCGGATCCTCGGGGTGCGGGAGCGGCTCGATGCGGCGGACTGCCTGATCGTGGTCGCGGGGATGGAGGGCGCACTGCCGAGTGTGGTCGGCGGGCTGGTCGGGGTGCCGCTGGTGGCGGTGCCTACGTCGGTCGGGTACGGCGCCTCGTTCGGTGGACTGGCTGCGCTGCTCGGGATGTTGAACTCGTGCGCGCCCGGGGTGACGGTTGTGAACATCGACAACGGGTTCGGGGCCGGGGTGTTCGCGGCGCGTGTGGCGCGGCAGTCGGCTCCTCGTGAGACGAAGGAGGCGTGATGAGGGTCGCTTGGATCGACTGCTCGGCCGGCGCCTCTGGTGACATGCTCCTGGGGGCGTTCATCTCGGCCGGTGCCGACCTGAACGCGGTGAACGCGGCGGTCAGGGCCGTGGACCCGTCGTTGTCCGTCACCGTCACGCAGACAGCTCGGCACCAGATCGCCGCCACCAAGGCCACCGTCGAGGTCAACGGCGAACCCCACCCAGAGAACATCCCAGACGCCGGCCACGGACACGGGCACGACAACGCCGGGCACGGTCATGGGCATGGGCATGGCGGCGGGGGGCATGGGCCTACTCGGGCATGGGCTGAGGTTCGGCGGTTGCTGGAGGAGGCTCGGCTGGATGACGCGGTGCGGGCTCGGGCGCTGGATACGTTCGGGCGTCTCGCTCGCGCGGAGGCTGCCGCTCACGGCGTCGAGCCGGACACCGTGCACTTCCACGAAGTCGGCGCACTGGACGCGATCGCGGACATCGTCGGAGTAGCCGCCGCGTCGGTCTCGCTCGACCTCGATCGCATCGTCGTCTCGACGATCGTGCTGGGCGGTGGAGGTCAGGTGCGCGGTCAGCACGGCGGCATCCCGATCCCGGGTCCCGCAGTGCTTCATCTCGTGTCCGAGGCCGAAGCGCCGGTCACCGGCGGCCCAGCGCCGTACGAGATGACGACTCCGACCGGCGCGGCTCTCCTGGCGACGCTGGCGGACGAGTTCGGCCCGCTGCCGCCGATGCGGATCGAGCAGACCGGTGTCGGCGCGGGCGGCCGGGATCCCGTCGAGGTGCCGAACATCTTGCGCGTCGTGATCGGTGCGTCGGCCGACAGTTCGGCCACCGAGCTCGTGTACGAGACCAATGTCGACGACCTCGACCCGCGGATCTGGCCGCAGGTCCTCTCCCGGCTGATGGAGGCCGGCGCCGCCGACGCGTGGCTGACCCCGATCCTGATGAAGAAGGGCCGTCCGGCGCACACGCTGTCGGTCCTGGTCGGCAGCGCGAACGCCGAGACGGTCCGGGCGGTGATCCTGGCCGAGACGTCGGCGATCGGACTGCGGGAGTTCGCGATCCGCAAGCACGCCGCGGACCGCGAGTTCGCCACCGTCGACGTCGAGGGCCAGTCGATCCACGTGAAGATCGCGCGGTACGGCGGTCAGGTGATCAACGTGCAGCCGGAGTACGACGACGTGGCCGCAGCCGCGGACGTCCTGAAGAAGCCCGTGAAAACGATCCTCGCCAAGGCAATCGCAGCCGGTCACGACCTCTGGAGTTAGTGAGCTTCGGCGTTCTCCGCGACGGACTTCTGTTTGCGGCGGGGCCAGTCGTACGGCCACCATTGGGCGCCGTTGCGGCGGGCCCAGACGATCAGGCCGATCAGGACGGCCAGCTCGATCGCCGGGCAGAGGGTGTCGCGGAGGCGCGCGCTGAAGAACTCGAGGGAGTCGGACAGGCTCGCGGCGACCTGGCGCGCGTGCGGATCTCGCCCTGGGACGTACGCGATCGCGAGCATCGTCGTACGGACGACCATCAGGCCGTCGACCTTGGATGCGGCGACTGCGGCGAGGGCGACCCAGGCGATCACGTCGTACCAGGGCAGCGAGTACATCGCGGTCAGCACCCAGGCGATCGCGTAGATCGCGGTGTAGCGGATCGCGGCCGGCGTCGGGTCGTCCGGATGCGTTTGCGGCACCAACGACTTCGGGAACACCTGCGTCAGCAGGATCGCGACGACGATCAGGCCGACCCAGGCGAGGATCGCCAGGACGGTCCGCACCAGGCCGTTCGGCAGGAACAGGGTGAAGAAGCTCAGCAGCACCTTGTGCGGCGTACCGGTGGAGATGAACGACGTCTGCGACCGCGCCTGCTGGAACGCCTGGAGCCCGACGATCGCGTACAGCCCGCCCATCGCGATCGCGCCGCCGCCGCAGAAGTACAGGCACTTCCGACGGTCGGCACGCAGCGCCCACAGCATCGCGACCCCGACCAGGCCGATCGAAAGCTTCGTGCAGCCCGCGACGCCGATCAGGATACCGGCCAGGAACACGTGCCGCCGGAACAGCACCAGCGCGATCACCGCGAACATCACCGCGATCGCGTCGTTGTGCGCACCGGCCAGCACCGACCACAGCAGCAGCGGGTTGGCGAGGCTGAGCATGATCACGCGCCGCTTGGCCGGCAGATCCTTCCCGACGAGCTTGACCAGCAGCAGCCCGGTGACGACCAGGCTGATCGCGACCGACAACTGCAGCATCCACACGGTGAGCTGCGCGGAGTTGCCGCCGATCACCGAGGACAGCCACTGGATCCACGTCGCGATCGGCCCGTACACGCTGCGCGCGCCCTGCCACGGACGCTCGGTCGCGGTGATCACCGGGTCGTACCCGAGGCGGATGGTGTCCGCCGGCGAGGCCGTGTACGGGTCGCCGCCGAGCGCCATGATCCGCCCGTACGCCGCATAGATCAGCACATCGCCCGACGCCATCGGCGGTACGAGCGTGATCGCCGCCGTCGTACCGATGCCCAAGGCAATCAACCGGTCGACGCGCGGCGCCCAGCCGTGCTTCAACGCCTTGGTGGCAAGGAAAACGCCGTACCCGCCGAGTGCGATCGCGACGTAGATCATCACCGACACCAGCCAGTCGTTCGGCTTGGTGTCGAACCAGTACGACGGGAGCCACGCGTGCCGGTTCGTCAGCGTCAGCACGACCACGGACGGACCGAGCAGACCGACCGCCACGATCAGCGCCGTACAGGCCAGATAGAGAGCGACAGCCCGGCGGCCGTACTTCAGGCCCAGCTCAGTGCTCATTGCGCAGTCTCCGCGGAAACAGACTGCGCAGCGACGGCCCACCACCGTCCGCGGGCAGCGCACTGCGAGCGGCGAGCGCACGCCGGACGTGCAGGTACTGCTTCGCGCGGTGCAGCTGACCGCGCAGATCCGTCCCGGTCGCGCGGTGCCGGACCTCGATCGGCACCTCCAGGATCCGGAACCCCTTCCGGCCGAGGTCGATCGTCAGCGCGGTCTCGACACCGAACCCGGCAGCCAGCGGTACGGCGGAGTCGAACGCAGCGCGGGTGATGCAGCGCTGCCCGGACAACGGCTGCTCCGGGGCCCAGCCGGTCGCCTCCTGGATCCCGGCCCGCGCCAGCCTGACCACGAACCCGTGGCCGCCGGCCTTCGACCCGTCGGCCCGGATCTGCGCCGGCAACGTCCCGATGGTCATGTCCGCGCGGCCGGTCTGCACCGGCTCGATCAGCGGACCCGCCCCGGCCGCGGTGTCGGTCAGGTCGGCGTCGAGGAACAGCAGGTGCCGCGGCCGGGCGCCGTCCCGCTCCGCGACGGCGGCCGCGCCGGTCTCCATCGCGGCGGCCTTCCCGCGGTTGCGCTCGTGCCGTACGACGACCGCACCGGCCCGCTCGGCCGCTTCCGTCGTACCGTCCGTGGAGCCGTCGTCGACGACCACGACGAGGTCGACGCCGATGAGCTTGTGCACCGCGTCGACGGTCGCCGCGATCCGGTCGGCCTCGTCCTTCGCCGGGATCACGCAGGCGACGGCACGCTCGAACGGTTCGGGGGACAGGTCTTCATCGGGCACAGCACCGCAGCCTAGTTCCTCCCCAGCCGATCGACCGCGTCAGCATCCACTGCCTGTGGATTTCTCGTTCTTTCGAACGAGCCTGTGGATAACCGCCGGAAGGGGTCCGGATCACGGCATCTTCTCTGTCGACAGATCGCGGCATCGGCCGGCGGCGTCCCGATATCGGCCAGGTGGCAGATGTTCCGGAGTGGGCGCGGCGGCAGGATTTCAGGTGTCAGGCAGGACCGATCAGAAAGAGGTAAGGACATGACCCGCACAGTGACCGCGAACATCTCGCTCTCGCTCGACGGCCGCGTGAACGGCGCCGGCGGCGACTACGACATGAGCTGGATCGTTCCGCATGCGATCACCGACGGTGCCCGCGATCACATGATCCGGGTGACCGAGCCGGCCACCACGGCACTGCTCGGCCGGAAGAACTACGAGGGCTTCGGCGGCTTCTGGCCGGCGGTGGCCGACGACGAGAACGCGGCGCCGCAGGATCGGGCCTTCTCCCGCTGGCTGAACGAGACCGAGAAGGTGGTCTTCTCGTCGACGCTGACCGAGGCGCCCTGGCAGAACTCCCGGATCGCCGACGGCGAGCCCGCGGACGTGGTCAAGCACCTGCGCGACCAGGACGGCGGCGACATCATCGTGCTGGCCAGCTCGAGCGTGATCCGCGCGCTGCTGGCGGCCGACGAGATCGACCGGCTGAGCATCACCCTCGACCCCGAGCTGGTCGGCGGCGGGTCCCGGCTGTTCGAGGACGGCCTGCCGGCCACGTCGTGGAAGCTGACCGACTCGACCCCGACCGAGTCCGGCGCCCTCTGCCTGCTCTACGACCGGGTCCGCTCCTGACCGATTGGCCAACCAGGATATTGTCGGACAATCAGACAGATTGATCGGGTTGTCGTAGCGTGGTGGGTACGGCCAAGCGAAGGGCGGACGGATGACCGAGACGCGACAGGGCAGTGCGGCGTACGGCGTCGACAGTGAGGTCGGTCCGCTGCGGACGGTGATGCTGCACCGGCCGGGCAACGAGCTCCGGCGGCTCACCCCGCGCAACAACGACAAGCTGCTGTTCGACGGCATCCCCTGGGTCGGCCGGGCGCAGGACGAGCACGACGCGTTCGCCCAGGCGCTCCGCGACCGCGACGTCGAGGTGCTGTACCTCGGTGAACTGCTGACCGAGTCCCTCAACAACCCCGAGGCCCGGGCCCAGGCGGTCGCCGGCGCGACCGAGGATCTTCGCCTGGGTGACACCCTCCGCGACTACCTGCGGGCGTCGCTCGGCGATCTGGATGCGGCCGGGCTGGCGGAGGCCCTGATGGCCGGCGTCCGCAACGACGAGGTGCACGCGGGCGGGTTGGTCACCTCGCTGCTGGCGCACGAGGACTTCCTGATCGACCCCCTGCCGAACTTGCTGTTCACCCGCGACTCGAGCGTCTGGATCCGGGACTCGGTGGCCGTCACCTCGCTGGCGATGCCGGCCCGGATGCGCGAGACGCAGCTGACTGAGCTGATCTACACGTTCCACCCGCGGTTCGCGGGCGCCGACAAGGTGTACGACCACCAGTTGGAGCATGTCGAGGGCGGCGACGTCCTCGCGCTCGGTCCCGGCGTACTCGCAGTCGGCGTCGGGGAGCGGACCACACCGGCCGGTGTGGAGCGGCTGGCGCGCCGGGTCTTCACGAAGGGCCTCGCGCACACCGTTCTCGCCGTACCGATCGCTCAGCAGCGGGCGACGATGCACCTGGACACCGTCTGCACGATGGTCGACACCGACGCCGTGCTGATGTACCCGAACATGGCGGAGGAGATGCGGGCGCTCGCGGTCACCACCGACGGCGACCAGCTGCACATCGCGGAACCCGAACCGTTCCTGGTCGCGGCGGCGAAGGCGCTCGGCATCGACACGCTCCGGCGGATCGACACCGGCCTGGACCCGGTGACGGCCGAGCGGGAGCAGTGGGACGACGGGAACAACACCCTGGCCCTGGCGCCGCGGGTCTGCATCGCGTACGAGCGGACCGTGGAGACCAATGCACGCCTCGAGGAGTCCGGGATCGAGGTCATCCGGATCTCCGGCTCCGAGCTCGGCTCCGGGCGGGGCGGACCGCGGTGTATGTCGTGCCCGGTGCTGCGGGCACCGGCGACTACGTGAGCCCTACGACACGCGGAGTGAAATCGGGGCTTGTGGCCGACCACCATCCTGAGTACTCTTCATGCCTAGGCCCAGGCCCTGTTGCTCCCCCGTCAGCAGGACTTGGGCCGTCCACGTACTGGGCTGATTTTAACGATCACGGCCTAGACCACTCTGAGTGAACAGAACGCCCGGCTGATGATTCAGCCGGGCGTTCTGCTGTTCAGCGGATGGTGAGCTGGCGGCTGGCGAGGCCGGCGCGGGCGGCGCGCTCCTCGGTGCTCAGCGGGGCGTCGGTGGCGAGAGCCTTCTCCAGGGCGGTGGCGAAGTCGGCGGCGGGCTTCTCGACGTCAGCGGCCTCCGTGCCGGCCGGCAGCTCCCAGACCGGTGCGAGGACGCCGAGGGCGCGGAACGAGCCGATCAGGCGGCTGCCGTCGATGAGCGCGGAGCCACCGGCGGCGTGCAGCCGGGCGAGCGCGTCGAGCAGCGTGTCCTCGGTGTGCGGCATGACCCAGCGCAGGTAGATGCGGTCGCCGATCTTCGTCCAGTACGCCGCCTCGACCGACTCCAGCCGGACCGTCGGAGCCGCCGCGGCGTTCGCGCGCTCCAGGCCGGCCGCGACCTCACCGGTCGGGTCCTCGACGTTCTCGCCGACCCAGTACTCGAAGCCTTCGTGGACCTTGATCTCGATCGGCTTGCCGGTGTCGATCAGGTCCTGCAGCCGCGGGCCGTCCTTCATCAGGTCGCCGACCTGGACCGGGTTCCCCGGCTCGGTCTGCAGCGCGGTGGTGATCGCGTGGCCGAGGTCGCGGCTCGGGTCGCCGGACGAGGCGTGCGTCTGCATGCCGATCCAGATCGTCTCGTCGTCGCGCACCACACCCGGCATCGCCATCGGCAACAGGGTGACGAGGTTGACGATCTTGCCGGCGTTCTCACCGGTCAGCTCGACCTGCACCGTGCCGGACGGCACGATCTCGCGGAACGCGATCAGGTCGCACTCCGACGGCAGCCCTTCGAACGGCCGCACCACGAAGGTGTCGGCGGCCTGCGCCCGGTCCTTGCCGTGGCACTGCTTGAACCGCTTGCCCGAACCGCACGGGCAAGGTTCCCGCGGCCCGACATCCACCAGATCGGCCGGGTCGAGCGTGACGGTCGTCGTCGTGTTCTTCGCGCGCTGCCGCGACTTCTTTCCCATAACCCCGCAGTCTTGCAGCCCCGAGTACCCGAGAGCGAACTAGCTCGGGACGACCGCGTGCACTGTGCGGTGGCGGGCGGCGGTGCGGACGTCCCAGCTGGAGGTGAGAACGTCGACGATGGCCAGGCCGCGGCCGCCGACCGATTCCGGGTGCGTGTCGCTGATCCGCTGCGGCTCGGTGTCGCCGCGCCCGTCGGTGACCTCGACATGGATCCCGGCCCGGTCGATCCACCACGCGGCGCGTACCTCACCGGCCGGCAGCGGGGGCGCGTACCGGATCGCGTTGGAGAGCAGCTCCGAGAGCACCAACTGCGCGTCGTCACAGGCGGCGTCGGTGACCCGGTGGCGCTTCAGGTAGGCGGCCAGACGGCGGCGGGCGTCCGCTACCGCGGACACTTCGTGCGGCAGTACGACGTCCACAACGCTCACGTCGGCGGGCAGGGTCGCAGAGGACAAGCAGGGTCTCCTCGATGATCGGTTCAGCCACAAGGACTTCTCCCCACGATCCCGCCCCGGAAAACACCGATGGATATTCCGTTACATAGCCGAGCGGAGATCACGCCTAAACCCCGGGAAACCGTGACGAAATCGCCGGAATTGAACGTTGCAATAACCGCCCGCATTCGCCTCGCTACGTATCCGGACCGCGTGACACAAGCCACACCAATTCGTTCCGGCGTGTCACAAACTCGCAGGTCAGGTACGACGTCCTACTCCTTCCGACCCTTCCGCGAGGACCCGCAAGGCGACGTCCGGGCGGTCGCTGATCACGGCGTCGACGCCGATCTCGCGGCAGTGCCTGATGTCGTTCTCGGCGTTCACGGTCCAAACGTGGACTTGATGTCCGTGCTTGTGCGCGCGATCGACGTACTCCGGGTGCGCTGTGACGATCTCCAGGCTCGGTCCGGCGTACGAGACACCGGTCGGTAGCGAGCCGTCGCGGAAGCGCAATGGGACGCGGTCCATCAGCAGGACGGTGCGCAGGCCGGGCGCCAACGTCCGCATCCGGCGCAGGGAGAGCCAGGAGAAGCTCATCACCCGGGCCGGGGACTCCGTTCCGACCTTCGGGTGCGCCCAACCGAAGCGGTCGAGGGCCTCGATCAGGCGCCGCTCGACGAGCCCGGCGTACCGGGTCGGGTGCTTGGTCTCGATCGCCAGCTCGACCGGCCGGCCCGCGTCCCGCACGGTCGCGAGCAGCGTGTCGAGCGTGAGCACCTTCCGGACGTCGAGACCGGGCAACTCGGCCTCGTCGTCCAGCTCGGCCCACGGGCGCTTCCACGAGCCCCAGTCGTACTTCTCCAGCTCTTCGAGGCTCATCGTGGACAGCACGCCACGGCCGTTCGAAGTGCGCTCGATCCGGCGGTCGTGGACGCAGACCAGATGGCCGTCGGCGGTCAGCCGGACGTCGCACTCGAGCCCGTCCGCGCCGACATCGATCGCTCGCTGGTACGCCGCCAGTGTGTGCTCGGGGTTCACGTCGCTGGCACCGCGGTGCGCGACCACCCGTGGGAGCTTCCCCATGGAAGAAACTCTTTCACACGGTCAGGCAGGATTGCCGACATGGACATGCGGGCGATCGTGCTGGACGGGCCGGTGGAGCCGGAGGAGCTTCGGGTACGGCGGGTCGCGGTGCCGGAGCCGCCGGCCGGGTGGGTGCGGATCAAGGTGGAGGCGTTCGGCCTGAACCGGTCGGAGTATCACCTCCGCGCGGGCCTCGCGACGAACGCGCGGTTCCCGGTGATCCCCGGGATCGAGGCGGCCGGGACGATCGACCTGGCGCCGGGCGGTGAGTTCGCGCCGGGGCAGCAGGTGGTGGCGATGATGGGCGGGATGGGCCGCGAGTACGACGGCGGGTACGCCGAGTACACCGTCGTACCGGCGGCGTCGGTGATCCCGGTGACGACCGACCTGGACTGGGCGACGCTCGGCGCGCTGCCGGAGATGCTGCAGACGGCGCACGGCTCGCTCCACACCGGTCTCGGGATCGAGCCGGGGCAGGCACTGCTGGTCCGCGGCGGTACGTCGTCGGTCGGCGTCGCGGCCGCAGTACTGGCGAAGGAACACGGGCTGACCGTGTTCTCGACCACGCGGAATCCCCAACGAATGCAGGTGTTGCGCGAACTCGGTGTCGATCACCCGATCGTTGACGACGGCAACGTTGCGGAGAAGGTCCGGGAAATCCGGCCGGACGGGGTGAACGCGGCGCTCGAACTCGTCGGCACGAATGTGCTGCCGGACACGTTGAAGGCGACCGCAGTGCACGGGACGGTGTGTTTCACCGGAATGCTCAGCGACAGCTGGACGATTCCGGACTTCTACCCGATCGGATACCTCCCGAACGGTGTCCGGCTGACGGCGTACGGCGGCGAGAGCTCGGATCTGCCCGCGGACGCGTTCCAGCGGTACGTCGACCTGGTCGCGGCCGGCAAGCTCCCGATCCGGATCGACCGTGTCTTCACGATGGACGAGATCGGCGAGGCGCACCGCATCATGCAGGACGGCAAGGCGGTCGGGAAGCTCGTCGTACGCGTGAGTTGAGGGTCCCGCCACCTGACGGGACCCTCAACGACCTCAGGCAGTCGCCTCCTGCAGCTGAGGAGTCCGTCCGGCGGGCCGGGCCAGACCGTAGTGCTCGCGCAGCGTCGTGCCGGTGTACTCGGTCCGGAACAGGCCGCGGGCCTGCAGGATCGGGATCACCTCGTCCACGAACGTCCTGAGGCCGGACGGGAGCACCGGCGGCATCACGTTGAAGCCGTCGGCCGCACCGGCCTCGAACCAGTGCTGGATCGCGTCCGCGACCTGCTCCGGCGTACCGGTGAACGTACGGTGCCCGCGCCCGCCGCCGAGCCGGCCGATCAGCTCGCGAACGGTCAGGTTCTCGCGCCGGGCGAGCGTCACGATCAGCGTGTACCGGCTCTTCGCGCCCTCGATCTCGTCCTCGTCGGGGAGATCCGCGGGGAGCTGCTGGTCGAACGGCAGGTCCTCGGGGTCGACTCGCAGCGTCTTCGCCAGCTGCAACCGTGCGTACTCCGGCCGGATCAGCTCGTCCAGCTGCCGCTCCAAGCGCTGAGCCTCCTCGACCGTGGAGCCGATCACCGGCACGATCCCCGGGAGGATCTTGATCGTCTCCGGATCCCGGCCGAGCGCCGCCGTACGCGCCTTCAGGTCCCGGTAGAAGTCCTGCGCGTCCTCCAGCGTCTGCTGCGCGGTGAAGACCGCCTCGGCGTACCGCGCCGCCAAGCCCTTGCCGTCCTCGGACGACCCGGCCTGGACGATCAGCGGATGCCCCTGCGGCGACCGCGGCAGGTTCAGCGGCCCGCGGACCTGGAAATGCCGCCCGACGTGGTCGATCGGCTGCACCCGCTCCTGCACCGCCCAGACGCCTTCGGCCTTGTCCGCGATCGCGGCATCGTCCTGCCACGAGTCCCAGAGCTTGTACGCGACCTCGAGGAACTCCGCCGCGCGGTCGTACCGCTCCGCGTGCGCCGGCTGATCGGTGAGATTGAAGTTGCGCGCCGCCTCCGGACCCGCGGTGGTCACCACGTTCCAGCCTGCGCGCCCACCGCTCACGTGGTCCACGCTGGCGAACCGCCGCGCCAGGTTGAACGGATCGTTGTACGTCGTGGACGCCGTGGCGATCAGCCCGATCCGCGACGTGGCGGCCGCGATCGCGGTGAGCAACACGGTCGGCTCCAGCGAACCGGCCGGACGCCGCCCGACGTTGCCGAACAGCACCGGCGAGTCCGCGAAGAAGATCGAGTCGAACTTGCCGCGCTCGGCCAACTGCGCCAGGGCCTGGTAGTGCGCCACCGAGGTGTTCGCGAACGGATCGCTCTCCGGCAGCCGCCAGGACGCCTCGTGGTGCCCGGTGCTCATCAGGAACGCGTTCAGGTGCAACTGCCTACTCATACCGAAACTCCCAAGGCGTCGAGAAGCCGCGAACGGACCGCGGCGAATCCTGGATCGGCCGCACTCCGCGGCGCCGGCAACGTGATGGTCTCCTCGGCGACGATCCGGCCGGCGTCGAGCACGATCACCCGGTCGGCCAGCACGATCGCCTCGTCGACGTCGTGCGTCACCAGTAGTACGGCGGGTTGGTGCGCGGCGCACAACTTCCGCAGCAACACGTGCATCTTCAACCGGGTCAGCGCGTCCAGCGCACCGAACGGCTCGTCGGCGAGCAACAGCTCCGGCTCCCGCACCAGCGACCGCGCCAACGCGACCCGCTGCTGCTCACCACCGGACAACTCGTTCGGCCAGGCCTTCTCCCGGCCGGCCAGCCCGACCTCTTCGAGGCTCTGCCGCCCGCGCTCGTCCGCGCCGCCCAGACCGAGCACGACGTTCTCGAGAACTCTTGCCCACGGCAACAACCGCGAGTCCTGGAAGACGACCGAGACGTTCTCCGGTACGGCGAGCTCACCGGATCCGTCGACGTCGTGATCCAGACCGGCCAGGGCGCGCAACAACGTGCTCTTACCGGATCCGCTCTTGCCCAGCAGGGCGACGAACTCACCCGGTTCGATGTCTAGGTCCACTCCGTCCAGGACGGCGCGTTCGTCGTACCGGCGTACCAGGTCGCGGACCTGGACGGTTACGAGGCCAACGTTCGTCGCCATGACAAGGCCTTCCTCTGGATCAGGCGGACGACCGCGTCGGACAGCAGGCCGAGGATGCCGTAGACGACCAGGCCGACGATGATGATGTCGGTCTGCCCGTACGTGCGGGCCAGTTCCATCATGTAGCCGATGCCGCTGGTGGAGTTGATCTGCTCGACGACGACCAGCGACAGCCACGCGCCGGTGACCGCGAACCGCAGCCCGAGCAGGAAGCCGGGCAGTGCGCCCGGCAGGACCACGCGCCGGATGAACTCCCACTGCGACAACCCGACGGTCTGCGCGAGTTCGACGTACCGGCTGTCGATGGTGCGCAGGCCGTTGTGGGTGTGGATGTAGATCGGCACGAACACCCCGAGCAGGATGGTGACGATCTTCATCGACTCGCCGATGCCGAGCCAGAGGATCAGCAACGGCAGCAGCGCCAGCGACGGGATCGCGCGCTTGATCTGGATCGGCCCGTCGAGGACCGCTTCACCGAGCCGGGACAGGCCGGAGATCAGCGCGAGGACCACGCCCAGCACGATGCCGAGCGCGAGTCCGATCAGTGCTCGCTGCGCGGACGTCCACAGGTTCGACTGGAGACGGCCGTCCGCGATCAGGTCGCCGGCCGTGGTCACCACGGTCCACGGCGCGGACAGTACTCGTTGGTCGATCCAACCGGTGGCGGATCCGATGCTCCAGATCACCAGCAGCAGGACCGGCCCGATCGCGGCGCCGAACTTGATCGGCTTCCCGGGTCCGAGACGCCGGCGCCGTACGACGGGGGTCGAAGCCGTGCGCGGCCGCAGTCCGGGCAGCGTGGTCGCACTCATTTGGCGCCTCCCTTGATCGCGTCCGCGGCGACGGTCTGGAACCGCAGGTCGTACAGGTCCTTGGCCTGGATGACCTTGTTGCCGGTCTCCTTGGCGAGCAGCTCGATGGTTTCCTGCTGCCGCTGGATCGCGTCGCTCCAGTCCGCCGGGATGTCCGGGTGACCGGCGTTGTCGACCAGCCACTGCCCGTCGGCGGCGCTCAGGCCCTGGTCCTTGACGTAGTACCCCTGGATCCATTCCTTGGGGTGCTTGTCGATCCACTCCTGGGCGACGCCCCAGGCAGCGACATACGCGCGGATGGCCGCGGCCTTCGCCGGGTCCTCGAGGGACTCGACCGGGCCGTACAGGTGGCCGGCGTCGTCGCGCAGGCCGTGGTCGATCGTGCTGGCGCCGTCCTTGCCGTACTTGGTCAGGTAGCGCTTGATCTGTACGCCGCCGATCGGGGCGACGTCGACCTGCTTGCCGGCCAGCGCCTGCGTGTACACGTCACCGGTGCTGGGGATCTCGATCAGCTTGACGTCCTCCTTGGTGAGGCCCGCCTTCTTCAGCACCTTCAGGATCAGCGCGCCCTGCGCCTGCCCCGGGCTGTAGGCGATCTTCTTGCCGCGCAGGTCGCCGAGCGTCTTCACCGACACCCCGGGCGCGATGCCGAGCTTGTAGATCGGGTGGCCGATCGGGTCCTGGCGGAACTTGGAGGCGACGATCTTGACGTGCAGGCCGGTCCAGGTTGCGTGGATCGACGGGATCTCGGCGACCGAACCGAGGTCGAGAGCGTGCGCCCGGAACGCCTCGGTGGTCTGCGGACCGCCGCTCAGGTTGGCGAACTGGACGTACTTCGAGACTGTGTCGTACTGGCCCGACAGCTTCAGCGCGACCTCGGTGGCGGGATCGCCGACGACGATCTTGGCGCCGTCGGGGACCGTGGTCGGGAGCGGGGCGTCGAGCGACAGTTTCGCGGCGTCGTCGGCGGCTGCGTTACTGCCGCAGCCGGTGACGAGCGCGAGCAGGGCGAGGGCGGAGAAGAGGCGTTTTCTAGACATGGTGTGCTTTCGCGTAGCGGCCGTCGTGGTAGAGCAGCGGCTCGTGCTCACGACGTTCGGTATGGGTGGCGAGGCGGGCGACGACCAGGTAGTGGTCGCCGACGGCGAAACGGTGCGCGATCTGCGCGCGCAGGAAGCTCGGGGCGTCGTCGAGCGCGGGCTCGCCGGTGGCCAGCCGCGACCAGCGGGTCGGTTCGGCGAACCGGTCGATGCCGCTGGTGGCGAACCGGCCGGCGATCGCGTGCTGGTCGGCGGACAGGAAGTTGATCACCACGCTGCTCGCCGTACTCACGGTCGGCCAACTGGAGGCGCTGGTCGCGATCGCGAACGAGACCAGCGGCGGCAGCAGGCTGATCGAGACCAGCGAGGTCGCGGTGAAGCCGACGGGGCCGTGCCCGGAGTCCGCGGTGATCACCACGACGCCGGCGGCGTGGCGACGGAACACGGATTTGTAGACGTCGGCGTCCACGATCCGTTCCTCGGAGCGGTCAGGGACTACGGCCAGGGCAGGACGATTCAGGGCAGGTAAAGACATGTCTCTCCCTCGGACGGGGCAGGGACCACAGGTGATGTGTGAGAGGCGTGATCAGACAGGCCTCATGCAGGCAGCAGCGAGAGCAGGGTTCCCAGATGCCCTCTAACAGGTGGCGCTCGCCGTCCGCAGCAGATCGATGACGCGACGGCGGGTGAGGAGTGTCGTCGTCATGTCAGCTATCTTCACATCAATGTCTACCTAGAAACTAGACAATCTCGCCATCCGGGACGGGTGTCCGAAACCGACCAGCCGGTGGGACGACACGCCGTCGGCTTGCCCTCACACGTTCGGCGGTCGGTGCGTTCTACTGACGTGATGGTTCGGGAGAAGGTCGGGTTGCCGCCGTTCCAGGCATTGATCGACGCACACTGGCGGGACGTCGCCAGGTTGGCGTGGGCGATGGCCGGGCAGGACGGCGACGACGTCGCGCAGCGCGCCTGGGAGAAGGCGTATGCGGCGTACCCGGAGCTGACCTCGGCGAAGAACCTGCGCAGCTGGCTCCTCACCATCACCGCCCGGTGCGCGACCGACGTCCACCGGGCGCGGAAACCGCAGCGCCCGCTGGACGAGGCGCCGCCGGTCGCGGTCGACGGGCCGGAGGCCGCGGCCTGGCCGGACCCCGACCTGTGGCGGGCGGTCAACGAACTCCCGGAGCGGCAACGCCTCGCGATCACGCTCAAGTACGTCGGCGACCTGGACCACCACGGCGTGGCCGCCGCTCTGGACACCACGCCCGCCGCGTCGCGCCGGCTCGTCAGCGACGCGCTGGCGACCCTGCGCACGAAACTCGGAGTACACGATGACTGATCTCGAGAGCCGGCTGACCCGGCTCACCACCCCCGACCCGAAACCACCCCTCTTCCCGGACGCCGACGTTGCCTACACACTGCACGACACCCCGATCGGGACTTTGCTGCTCGCGGTGGCCGGCGGCCGCGTCGTCGCCAGCTCGTTCGGCGACGAGGAGACGATGACCAACCGGCTCGCCCAGGCCGTGTCCCCGCGGGTACTACGGCAGCCTCGGCCGCTGGACGACGTACGACGGCAGCTCGACGAGTACCTGTCCGGTGACCGCCGGGCCTTCGACGTCGAGGTGGACCTGGTGCTCGCGACGCCGTTCCAGCGGCTCGTGCTGAACGACCTGCCGGCGCACACGAGCTACGGCGCGACGACGACGTACGGAACCGTTGCCGCCGACATCGACAAGCCCAAGGCGGCCCGCGCGGTCGGTACGGCGCTGGGCGCGAACCCGGTCTGCGTCGTCCTGCCGTGCCACCGGGTGGTCGGCGCGAACGGGGCGCTCACCGGGTACGCCGGGGGGCTCGACGCAAAACGATTCTTGCTGAATCTCGAAGCAAAAAGCTGAGTTTTCCGGAATTGCCGGGAATGGATTTACACTCGGTGAAATAAGGAGCAGATCCCCAATGTGGAGTGGGGATCTGCTCCTGTTGACATGTCAGGAAGTTGCCGGCTGGTGGATCTCCAGGATCAGCCGGCGGCGACCGCCCCAGTCGCGTTTGTAGACCTTGTAGTCGTCGATTCCGGCGGCCGCGCAGAGCCGGCCGTAGCTGATCTCGTCGTGGATGAAGTGCACGCTGCTGCGGTCGTCGTCGTGCTCGGTGGTGACGATCCGGTGCTCCGGGCCCTGCCGCATCCCGTTGGCGATCTCGGCCGCGGTCGCCGGTCCCCAGACCGGGCCCTCGATGATCGCGATCCCGCCCGGCTTCAGCACCCGGGAGATCTCGCAGATCGTGGAGATCTGCTCGTCCTCGGCGAACAGCTCGTGGAACGCCGTCCACAGGCAGATCACCGCGTCGAACGAGTCCCATTTGTACGGCAGATCGGTCATCGAGCCGATCGCCCAGTCGATCGCGAGCTCTTCCTCGGCAGCCCGGGCGCGGCCGGCCTCGAGCAGGTTCGGCGAGATGTCCAGCCCACGCACCACCTTGCCGGCGCGACGCAGCGGCAGCGCGATCCGCCCGTACCCGCAGCACAGGTCGAGCACCGACTCCCGCCCCTCGAGCAGCTCCTCGACCGCCTTGACGATCAACGCGTCCCGCTCAGGCGAAGTACGCGCGGCCAACCCATCGGCCCCGAGTTCCGCATATTCGGCCCGACTACGCAGTGCGGAGTTCAGCATGACCGCAAGTATCACGGGGATCACGGGTCAGTTCCAGTCACGGTTCGGAAAGCGAGCGGTAATCGCCGTACTCTCGCGCCGCCGCCGCGTGCCTACGCACACTGCAAACATGACGACGTACGACGACCTGCGAGCGCTTTTCATCAACTGCACGCTGAAACGGTCACCGGAGCGCAGCAATACCGAGGGCCTGGTGGACGTGAGCCGGAAGATCCTGGAGAAACAAGGTGTACGGGTCGACGTGATCCGCGCCGTGGACCACGACATCGCGACCGGTGTCTGGCCCGACATGACCGAGCACGGCTGGGTGACGGACGCCTGGCCCGCGATCCAGCAGCAGGTGATGGCCGCCGACATCCTGGTGATCGCCGGCCCGATCTGGCTGGGCGACAACAGCTCGGTCACCAAGCAGGTGATCGAACGCTTGTACGGCAGCTCGTCGATCCTCAACGAACACGGGCAGTACGCGTACTACGGGCGCGTCGGCGGCTGCCTGATCACCGGGAACGAGGACGGCGTGAAGCACTGCGCGATGAACGTCCTCTACTCGCTGCAGCACCTCGGGTACACGGTCCCGCCGCAGGCGGACGCCGGCTGGATCGGTGAGGCCGGCCCCGGTCCGTCGTACCTCGACGTCGGATCCGGCGGTCCGGAGAACGACTTCACGAACCGGAACACCACGTTCATGACCTGGAACCTGTTGCACCTGGCAAGGATTCTGAAGGACGCCGGCGGGATCCCTGCCCACGGCAACCAGCGCTCCGAGTGGGACGCCGGCTGCCGCTTCGACTTCGAGAACCCCGAGTACCGCTAGGCGGCGGGCCTGCGGCCGATGCGGCCGAGTAGCACGGCGGCCAGCATCGAGACGATGATCGAGGTGTACGTCGCGCCGAGCCAGCCCGGCACCGGCTGGTGGTTGAAGAGGGCCTGCTGGATCTTGGCCCAGAAGGGGGACCAGGCGGAGACGGTGCCGGGGTTCACCAACTGGTAGGCGACGAAGCCGATCAGCCAGGCGGCGGTCGGTTGCCAGCGGAACTTCGCCGTATCGGAGACGTCCCACTTCATCTTGCTGACCACGAAGAAGTCCGCGATCGCGACCGCGAACAGCGGGATGAAGACCGAGCCGATCAGGTACAGGAACTGGGTGTAGTTGCCCAGGTCGACGAACAGGGCGATACCGGTGGCGAGTACGCCGATCGCGACCGAGATCCACCGCCGGTCGATGTGGCCGATCAGGTTGTGCGCGGCCATCGTGGTCGAGTAGACGTTCGCGTACGCCTCGTCGACCTCGTCCACCAGCAGCACGAGCAGCGCGATCGCACCGGCAGGCAGTGTGACCAGTGCGGTGATCACGTCCTCGCTGTTGGTCTGCAGCGTCGCCACAGCGACGACACCGAGCGCGTAGTACGCGATCGCGGCCAGACCGTAGCCGAGTGCGGAACCACTGAACGCGGCCTTGTTGGTCCGCGAGTGCCGCGTGTAGTCCGCGGCCAGCGGCGCGAAGGACACGACGCCGGCAGCGGCCAGGTCGACGGCCGGCCAGAAGCCGAACACGCTGTCCTGCGGCAACGCGTGCACCGGCTTGCTGAGCACCTGCACGAACAGGTACACCGACGCGAGCAGCACCAGCCAGACCATGAACTTCCGCAGGATCTTCACGCTGCCGAGCGGACGGACCGCCATCGCGGTCGCGATGATTCCGGCGAGTACGACGAACAGCCAGCGCCACCGCTCGCTCGTGACCGCGACCGCGGCCTGTGAGATCACGATGATCTCCATCGTCGCCCAGCCGACGTTCTGCGCGATGTTCAGCACGGTCGGCGCGATCGAGCCGCGGCGGCCGAACAGACCGCGCAGGCTCGCCATCGCGGGCGCACCGGTCTGCGACCCGAAGACGGCCGCGCCGCCGAGCACGAGGGCACCGATGCCGCAGCCGACGACCACAGCGAGCAGCCCCTGCCAGAGCGAGCCCGTGTACGCCGCCACGAGCGCACCGGTCACCGGGCCGAACAGGGAGATGCCGAAGTTGCCCCAGAGCGTGAACTGGTCGAAGAACCCGAGCGTGCGCGGCGCATCGGTGGTGAGGACGAGCGGCGCCTCGGTGGTGCCGGCAGGACGAACAGCTGTATCGGTCATGAGTGACCCCAATCCCTACGCCGGCATTACCCGGTCAGGTTCAGGCGGTCGGCGACCCAGCTGTCGCCCTCTCAGCCCGCGCATCCTCGGTGCGAGCTCCCGCATAGGTTTGTGTTCCTGAGTTTAACTCGTCAGCTACTTTCCGGAAGAGTGACTGCTCGTTCTATGAGAGCGGCCAGCTCCGGGCCGTTCGTGACGACCGGCATGTGGGCCCCGGAGTCCAGCGTGCGGGCCTCGCCGTGGCTGAGTTCGGCGAGCCGTTCGACCCATTCCGCCGTACACAAGAGGTCATGCCGGCCGCGGACGAGGATCACCGGCGCTTGGACGTGGGGCATGACTGCAGCCAGGTCGTGGTGCCTCGACGCTTCGCTGGCGCGGGCGATCGACGGCAGCGTCGTACGGGCGTATTGCGGACTGATCCGGACCAGCTTCGGCGCGTCCGGGATCGCGGAGCCGACGAGCCGGACCGCGCGGTCGACCCAACTCGACAGCCGGACGTCGCCGGTCGGCGCGGCGAGCACGAGCGCGTGGGCCAGCTCGGGGTAGCGGATCGCCAGCTCGACGACGATCTGACAGCTCGCCGAGTGGCCGACCAGCACAGACCGCTCGCGGATCTTCCCGGCCAGCGCTACCGCGAGGGCACGAGGGTGCAGGTCCTCACGGGAGCCCGCCGGTTCGCCGTACCCGGGCAGGGTGACCACGTGGTACGGCGAGACGAGGTGCTCGACCGTCCGCGCGTACGACTCCGGGCCGAGGCCCAGGCCGGGCACGAGGACGACAGGTGCGTTCACTCCCAGGGAGCCTTCGCCGGGGCGCCTTTGACGACCGGGTTCGCTACGTCGGGCTTGAGCTCGCGGTACCCGAGGAAGAGCCCGACGGCGAGGACGAGCAGGCCGAAACCACCCCAGCCGTACGCCGTGGGCAGCCGGTGGACCGTGCCGTCGCTGGCACCTAGACCTGTGGACAGCACCATGATCAGCCAGACCAGGATCGGGACGATGGAGACCGCGACCAGGAGCAGACCGGCCAGCTCGGACGGGTCGGGCCGGCGACCGGCCTTGTAGCGGGCCAGTACGTCGCGGACCCACATCACCAGCGCGGCTGTGCCGACTACCACGAGCAACAGCTGGCCGACCGCGTCGAGTACGTCCGTGCGGAGCGGGTGGTTCAGCGGCGAGCCTGGCGCCTGTGAGATCTCCCGGAGCGCGACGCGCTGCACAGAGACGACCAGCAGCCCGTAGATCGCGGCGATGAACGCGGCCAGGCCTACAACCCGAGCGGCGCGTGGGTCACGCGAGTGCTCCTCGCGGCCGTACGTCGGGAGCTCATGTGGCTCAGGGCTCGCTGGGGCGCCGTACGGTGCGCCAGGGCGATAGGCCGGGGGCTGGTGGTACGCCGGGTTGCCCTGCGCCGGGGGCTGCGTTCCGTAGGGCTGGGGCTGCGCATACGGGAACTGATCGGGCTGAGGCGCGTGGCCGGCGCCGTACGTGCCGCCGCCGTACGGCGTGGGTGGCGCGTAGTGCTGATCCTCGCCAGGCCCCTGCTGCTCGGGCTGATCGTCCCTGCCGTACGTCGGGAAGTCCTGTGACGACATCGCTTACTCCCTCCCGTCGTACCCAGTTTCTCAGGTCGCCTTGACCGTCGGCCAGGCGTTCGGCAGGCAGCCGGCCAGACCCTTGGTCTGCTGCATCATCACCGGCGCGGGGGTCTTCGGAGTGGTGCAGGTCGAGTGCCCGTGGCCGAGCGCGTGCCCGACCTCGTGGTTGACCAGGTAGCTGCGGTACAGGTCGACCTTCCCGTTGTACGCCGGGATCCCGTAGAGCCACCGCTTCGCGTTGAGCACCACGCGGTCCTCGACCCGGCAGGAGACCTCACCGCCGGTGTCGAGCGGCAGACAGAGCTTGTCGGTCAGGGTCGGCGTGGCCAGGATGATCCGGAGGTCGGCGTCGACACGGTCCGTCCGCTCGAAACTCACCGGGTGCACCGCCTGCCAGCCGCGCGGGTCCGTCAGGGTCTTGTGGATGGCTGCCGCGACCGCGGCGCCGTTCACCGACACCCCTTGCTCGATCTCCACGCGGTACGTCATCTTGCCGCGCACACCGGTCGCCTTGTTGGACCCAGGCACCACGCCGAGCTTCCCGGTCGACACCAGAACGTTCGGCTTCGCACCCTTCGGCTTGCGCGTCAGGGTCGGTGCCGGTCGCAACGGAGTGGTGAACTTCTGCGTCGGCGTGGCAATCGGAACCGGCGTCACCGAGGGCGTGACCGACGTCACCGGCTCCTCCTTGGCGACATCGTTGACCCCCGCAACCGCCTGCGCCGCCAAACTGTTCCGGTGCGCGACATCCGGATGCGCCACCACCACAGTCCCCAGCACCGCCAACGCAGTCACCACAAGCCACTGCCCCTTGTACGACTTCCGCCGACTATGCCGCCCACCCCGCCGCCCAGACGTGTGTCCGCGCTGGCCGCTCCGCCGGGTGGTCATAACCCGTGACCCTACCGATACCTGCGACCGCACGAAAGCCCGGTTTCGTTAAGCCGTGCGAGTGCGCAGGAATTTTCCGAAGTGGGGGACGGTGAAGGCGACTGTGCCGCGTTCGGCGGAGAAGACCAAGCCCTTCTTGATCAGGCCGTCGCGGGCGGGGGAGAGGGACTGGGGTTTGCGGTTGAGGGTGTTGGCTACCTCGGCGGTGGGGACGGAGCCGTCGTCTACGCCGATGCCTAGTTCGGCCATGGCGCGCATGTACTCGCGCTCCGCGGGGGTGGCGCGTTCGTAGCGGGAGCCGAAGAAGCCGACGGTCAGTTCGGCGGACGCCTCGGGGCCTGCGACGGCGACGTCCTTGATGGTGATGGGTGAGGTCGGCGCGTGGTCCCAGGTCGAGTGGGCGAAGGCCTGGACGAAGTACGGGTACCCGTCCGTCTGCGCGTACAGCTCGTCCAGCGCCTCCTCGTCGTACTGCACGCCTTCGCTCTCCGCCGGCACCATCAGCGCCCGGTCGCATGCCTCCCGCGCCAGGCGGTCCACGCGGATGTAGCGGAACAGTCGCTCGGAGTACGACTTGCTGGCCGACAGTACGGCGGGCAGATGCGGCAGGCCCGCGCCGACGACGACCAGCGGCGCGCTCTGCTGCGAGATCTCGTGACAAGCCGCGCACAGTGCGGACAGGTCATCCGCACTGATGTCCTGCATCTCGTCGATGAACAGCCCGACCCCGACGGTCAGATCACCCGCCAGGTCCGCGGCGTCGGCGAACAGCTCGATCAGGTCCATCTCCAGGTCACCGGAGTCGGCCCGGCCCTTCGCGGCGGCCACGTCCACCGGCGGATGCCAGCGGATCCCCTTCCGGTCGTTCGCCGCCGTACGCAACGCGAAGGCCTTCAGTACGGCGCTGAACTGGTCGACCTTCTCGTCGTCGCGGTGCCGGTGTCCCAGCTCCCGCATCGCGGTGTGCAGCGCCTGCGCGATCGGCAACCGGATGCTCTGGTCGGGTCGCGCCTCGATCTTCCCGGTGCCCCACGCCCGCTTGATCGCCTGCGAACGCAGTGTGTTGAGCAGCACCGTCTTACCGACGCCCCGGAGTCCGCTGAGCACCAGGCTCCGCTCCGGCCTGCCTGCCGCGACCCGTTCGAGGACCACCTCGAACTGCCGCACCTCGGTGTCGCGTCCGGCCAGCTCAGGCGGCCGCTGACCGGCGCCGGGCGCATAGGGATTCCGGATCGGATCCATGCTTTCACTGTATGAGGCCGTCTAGCGTTTTCCGTAGATTGACCGATCAACGACGAGAGCGTGTCGCGACAGGTCTCTACGACTCTCTAGTGAAATCACTAGAAACCGATAGACACCACGAGCGACCTCATGCCCTAGGGTTCCGCCCATGGTGGAGTGGGTTCCGCAGGCTGGTGCGTTGTACGAGCGGGTGCATCAGCAGTACGTCGGCGGCGCGCGCAAGCTCGAGGCGCTGATCAACGAGCTGATCGGCGAAGAGGAAGGCATCAACTACCTGACCGCCACGGCGCGGGCCAAGGACCCCGAGTCGTTCCTCGCGAAGGCGTCGAAGCCGCATCCCGACGACCCCACGCGACCGAAGTACGACGATCCGCTGAACCAGATCACCGACCTGGTCGCGGCCCGCGTCATCACGTTCCTGGTCGAGGCGGTGGACCGGGTCTGTGAGGTGATCGAGGAAGAGTTCGAGATCGTCGAGCACACCGACATGGGCGCTCACACCCGGGCGCAGGGCGTCTTCGGGTACGCCAGCAAGCACTACCTGGTCCGGCTGAACGATCACCGCCGCGAGCTGCCGGAGTACGCCGTACTGAAGAACCTGGTGATGGAGATCCAGGTCCGGACGGCGGTCCAGCACGCGTGGGCCGAGTTCGAGCACGACATCCGGTACAAGCTGGACATCCCGCCGGACCGCAAGCCCGAGTTCGACCGGCGGTTCCTGCTGGCCGCGGCGTTGATGGAGCTCGCCGACAACGAGTTCACCGAGATCGACCGGCTGTACCGCGAGCTGGCCGCGACGGCATCGGACAAGGCCCCGCTGGACCTCACGACGGCCACGCTGACGACGTACCTGACCCGCCGCTACCCGGACGCGCCGCACGCGAAGACCACGCACTACGCCTGGATCCTGGGCATCCTGCACCGCCTCGGCGTCACCACAGAGGAGCAGCTCACCGAACTCCTCACAGGAATCGACAGCGAAGCAGTACAGGCAGCCATGACGCACCGGGCCCCAGCGGGCACGGTACGACGCCTGGACGACGACCTGCTCGCCGCCAAGGGCCCTGCCTACCTAGAACTGTTCCCCGACGAGGAGCGCCGCCAAAAGATCCTCCGCGGCCGCCTGAAAGCCCTGGTCCGCGCCGAGATCATCCAACCCTGACGAGGTCCTCCGCGGTACGACGGGCCCACCGGGACGTGGTGATCAGGCCCAGCGCCAGTACCAATACTCCGCAGCCCGCGATGATGTACCAGCACAGCTGAGCCGCGTCGACGAAGCCGGTCTCGAACGAGCCGACCAGCCGCGCAGTAAGGACAGTGCCGGCGACGGCGACGCCCAGTGAGGCGCCGACTTGGCGGCTGGTGGAGGCGATGGCTGCTGCGACGCCTGCCTGGGCTCGGGGCATGCCGGAGACTGCTGCATTAGTAATAGGTGCGTTCAGCATGCCGAAGCCGAGTCCGAAGACCAGGTAGGCCGCCAGCAAATGCACAGTGCCAGTAGTAGCGGTCAGGAACGACAGCAGCAGCCCGGACACGGTCAGCATGGCGCCGGCCACCACTAGTGGCACCCGTGGACCTCTGTGGCCGACCAGCCAACCGGACACCGGCGCGAACACCACGGTCATCGCAGCCATCGGCAGCGTGAGCAGACCGGCATGCAGCGCAGTGAAACCACGCACCGACTGCAGGTAGAGCGAGTTGAGGAACAGGAACGCCGACAGCGCCGAGAACCCGCACACCGCGATCAGCGTGGCACCGGAGAACGGCGCGCTCCGGAAGAACCGTGGCTCCAGCAGCGGCTGCTCCCGACGACGTTCGTAGTACACGAGCGTCACCAGCGCCACCACGCACACGGTGAAGCACCCGATGATCAGCGGCGACCCCCACCCGGCGGACCGGCCCTCGATGATCCCGTACGTCAGACCGCCCAGCAGCAGTACGACGAGCACCTGCCCGACCGGATCCATCCGCCGCGGCACGGCGGCCCGCGACTCGGGCACGAAGAAGGCAGTCATCAGTACGGCGGCCACCGCCACCGGCACATTGATCCAGAAGATGAACCGCCAGCCGGCCGCGTCCACGAGGGACCCGCCGACGACCGGACCGACCGCCATGCTCAGCCCGACCACACCGCCCCACACACCGATCGCCTGCGCACGCTCGCGCGGGTCCGTGAAGGTGTTGGTGATGATCGACATCGCCACCGGGTTCAGCATCGATCCGCCGACGGCCTGCAGCACCCGGAACGCGATCAGCAGGTCGACGCTCGACGCGACCCCGCACAGCAACGACCCGATCCCGAAGAGCACCAGCCCGACCTGGAACGTCCGCCGTCGCCCGACCCGGTCCGCGGTCGACCCGGAGACCATCAGCAGACTGGCCAGCACCAGCGTGTAGGCGTCGATCGTCCACTGCAGCTTCGCGACCGAGGCCCCGAACTCGGACCGGATCGCCGGCAGCGCCAGGTTCACGATCGTCGAGTCGAGCCCGACGATGAACAGACTGGAGCAACAGATCCCCAGCACCAGCAGCCGCCGCCCCCGCGTCAGCTCCTCCACCCGGCTCCCTCCGTCCGTTGAAGACTTTACTACCCGGTCTGGAAACGGTTCCCGGGTGTCCGGGAAAACGGTTTGACGGACTGTCGGCGGGGACGCCTAGGCTTGATCTATTCGCCTGGTCAGGTGCCTTCTTTCCACCCTTCTATGCCTCCTTGTGAGACGTCATGTCTTTGCGCCTTGTCCCGTTCGCCGATCCGGGTGTGCCCGACACCCGTTCCGGCCTCCGACTCATCCTCTGGCTGGAGCACCAGCAACTCCGTGGGCAGGCCCTCGCGGTGTTCTGGGGCCTCGTGTATTTCGGCGGCATCGCAGCCGCCCCGGTCGCCGTCGGTCTCGCTGTTCAGGCAGCGATCGACCTGTCCTGGCCCAAGCTGATGCTGGCCGGTGCCCTCCTGCTCGCGTTCGGCGCGGCCAAGGCCGGCGCCGACTCGTACTTCCACAAGGCCGTGGTGACCAACTGGATCAGTACGGCGTCCCGCCTGCAGCAGCTGCTGTTCCGCAAGGCCGCGGAGCTGGGCTCGCTGCTGACCCGCCGGATCGCCGCCGGTGAGGTGGTCGCCGTGAGCAGCGGCGACGTCGAGAAGATCGGCTGGTTCGTCGAGGTCCTCGGCCGGTTCGTGGCCGCGCTGCTGACCTGCTTCGCGGTCGTGATCGGCCTGTTGTTCTACGAACCGCAGCTCGGTCTGGTGGTCGCTGTCGCCGTACCTGTGCTCGCGTTCTCGATCGTCCCGCTGATGGGTCCCGCGGAGCGCCGCGCGGACGAGCAGCGGGCCAAGGGCGGCCGGGCGACCGAGCTGGCCGCCGACACCGTTGCCGGTCTGCGCGTGCTGCGCGGTATCGGCGGTGAGCAGCTGTTCCTGGAGCGGTACCGGGACGCCTCACAGGAGTACCGGAGCAGTGCGGTCCGCAGTGCCCGGATGTGGTCGCTGATCGCGGCCCTGCAGGTGCTGCTGTTCGGGCTGTTCCTGGTGCTCGTCGTGTGGATGGGGGTGCGGCTGGTGACGTCCGGCCATATCTCGGTCGGCGAGCTGGTCACGACGTACGGCTTCATCACGTTCATGCTGGTGCCGCTGCACACGTTCGAGGAGACCGCGAGCGCGTTCATCTTCTCGAAGGTGTCGGCGCGCCGGGCCGCGCGCGTGCTGTCGTTGCAGCGGACCGACGAGACCAAGGGGACCGCTGCGGCCCAGCTGCCGGAGGGCGACGTGCTCGACCCGGTCACCGGGCTGCATGTCCCGGCCGGAAGCTTCACCGCGGTCGTCTGCGGCAACCCCGACGAAGGCGGTCTGCTGGCCGACCGGCTGGGTGGCCACAGCCCGTCAGCTACCGACGAGGCGTCCGTGCTGCTCGACGGCGTTGCACTGGACGACATCCCGCTCGAGTCGGCACGCACCGTCGTACTCGTGCAGGACAAGGACCCGGTGCTGTTGTCGGGGACGGTGCGCGAGCTGTTCGACGTACCGGCCAGTGGTGCGGTCTCACCCGAGACGGCGCTGGACGCGGCGCAGTGCGAGGACATCCTCGACGTACTGCGGCAGACGCTGCCTGCCGGTGAGTCCGACGCGATGAACGCGGTGCTGACCGAGCGCGGCAGGTCCCTGTCCGGTGGCCAGCGACAGCGAGTGGCGCTGGCGCGCTCGCTGTACGTCGACCCGCAGGTGCTGGTGCTCGACGAGCCGACCAGTGCGGTCGACGCGCACACCGAGGCGCGGATCGCGGACGGTCTGCAGTTGCTGCGCGCGGGCCGGACCACGGTGGTGTTCACGTCCAGCCCGCTGATGCTGGACCGCGCGGAGCGGGTCGTGTTCGTGCCGGAGGGCCGCGTCGACGCGGTCGGCACGCACCACGAGCTGCTGCACACCAACGCGCGGTACCGCGCCGTTGTGACCCGTGAAGAAGAACCGACGTTCGAGGAGTTCGCGTGAAGCGCCCGCAGTACGACCCGGCAGCGCCGCAAGAGGTAGTGCGGCTCCCGGTGGCAAGTGGCGCAACCGTCCGTGCCTACATCAAGGAGCTGTTCCGCCGGCACCGGCGCCAGTTCCTGTGGCTGACGCTGGTGAACACGGTGGCAGCGCTGAGCGGCATGATCGGTCCGTGGCTGCTCGGCAACGTGGTGCAGAAGCTGTCCGAGGGCCACACCGACGTGGACCTGCCGTACGTCGTGATCGGCTTCGTCATCGCGCTCGCGGTGCAGACCGTGTTCGTGCGGCTGACCCGCCTGCGTGGGGCGGTGCTCGGTGAGGAGATGCTCGCGGATCTCCGTGAGGACTTCCTGGTCCGTGCGGTCGGGCTGCCCCCGGGCGTGCTCGAGCGCGCCGGGACGGGTGACCTGCTGTCCCGGATCACCACGGACATCGACCGGCTGTCGCACGCGATGCGGGACGCCGTACCGCAGCTGACGATCGCGATCATCTGGGCGTCGCTGCTGATCGGCGCGCTGATCGTGACCGCACCGGCGCTGGCCGTGGCCGTGGTGATCGCGGCGCCGATCCTGATCATCGGCGGCCGGTGGTACTTCCGCCGCGCGCCAGCCGGGTACCGGTCGGAAGCGGCCGGGTACGCCGCGGTCGCCTCGGCGCTGGCCGAGACGGTCGACGCCGGCCGGACCGTCGAGTCGCACCGGCTCGGTGGTCGCCGGATCGCCCTGGGCGACACCCGGATCGGTCAGTGGGTCGCCTGGGAGCGGTACACGCTGTACCTGCGGATGGTCCTGTTCCCGGTGATCAACATGACCCACACGGTCGCGTTGGCCGCCGTACTGGTCATCGGTGGCGGTTTCGCGATCCAGGGCTGGCTGACGGTCGGTGCGCTGACCACAGGTGCGCTGTACATCCAGATGCTCGTCGAGCCGGTCAACATGATGATCCGCTGGTACGACGAGTTGCAGGTGGCACAGGTGTCGTTGGCGCGGCTGGTCGGCGTCCGTGAGGTGGAGACCGCCGCGACGGCGAGCGAGGACGAGCCGGACGGGCGGACGGTGCTCGCAGACGAGGTGCGGTTCGGGTACCTGGAGGGTCGCGACGTACTGCACGGTGTCACGTTGACGGTCGAGCCGGGTGCCCGCGTGGCGCTCGTCGGGCCGTCTGGTGCCGGCAAGTCGACGCTGGGCCGTTTGCTGGCCGGCATCTACTCGCCACGCGTCGGTGACATCACCTTGGGTGGTGCGGCGCTGGACCGGATGTCTGCCGAGCAGGTGCGTAGTCACGTTGCCCTGGTCAACCAAGAGCACCACGTGTTCGTGGGCAGCGTGCGGGACAACCTGCGGCTGGCCAAGCAGGACGCGTCCGACGCGGACCTGTGGGCGGCGCTGCGGTCGGTGGACGCCGACGGCTGGGTGGCAGGGTTCGACGACGGACTGGACACCGAGGTGGGCTCCGGTGGGGTCTCACTGACGCCTGCCCAGGCGCAGCAGGTCGCGCTGGCGCGTCTGGTCCTTGCTGACCCGCACACGCTGGTCCTGGACGAGGCGACGTCGTTGATGGACCCGCGTGCGGCCCGGCACCTGGAGCGGTCGCTGGCGACCGTGCTGGAGGGCCGGACCGTGGTGGCGATCGCGCACCGGTTGCACACCGCGCACGACGCGGACGTCATCGCGGTCGTAGAGGACGGCAGGATCGTCGAGCTGGGCGGCCACGACGAACTGGTCGACGCCCAGGGCGCGTACGCCGCGCTCTGGCACTCCTGGCACGGCGACCGATGACGGGTGGGGGTGTCCGACGAAGCACCGTCGGGCACCCCCTGGTCGTGTGAGGATGAACGTGTGCTGCTGACGACGCTCTTCTCTCTGCCCACCACCATGGCCCTGGACGTCGACGACAAGGGCCGCATGCTGGTCCTGTACGACGGCACCGGCACCCGTCAGGTCAACGAGGTCGACCCGGACGGGACCTGGCGTGCACTGACCGATCTCGACGACACCTGCCGCGGCGCCCAGTTCGTTCCGGGGAGCAGCCGCGTGGTCGTCGAGCTCGACACCGGCGGCGACGAGCGCGGCCAGCTCTCGCTGCTCGACCTCGACGAGCCCGGTCTGCCCGCACTGACCCCACTGGTCCACGACGCCGAGTACATCCACCACCTGGTCGCAGCTCGCGCCGGCAGCGTTCTCTACACGACGAACCGCCGCAACGGCGTCGACTTCGACCTGGTCACCCACGACCTGGCCACCGGCCGCGAGACCGTTCTGTACGACGGCGGCGGCTGGGTGATGGGCGTCGACCCATCACCGGACGACAAGTGGGTCGTGCTCTCGAAGGCCAGCAGCCCGGCCAACTCGATGCAGCTGCTCCTGCTCGACACGTCGAGCCGGTCCGTCACCGAGCTCACCGCGGAGGACGCGCACAACGACCAGGGTCCGGTTGCGTGGCTGCCCGACTCGTCCGCGTTCCTGGTGTCGAGCAACGCCGACCGCGACCGGATGGCAATCCGCCGGTACGACGTGAGTACCGCGGCGTGGAGCGATCTGCTGGTGGACGACGCCCGCGACCTCGCCGGGTGGCCCTCACCGGACGGCGAGCACCTGTTGGTCGGCGTACTGGAGGACGGGGAGGTCGCGCTGGCGCTGCACCGGTTGGAGGACGGGTCGGCGATCGCTCCGATCGACCTGCCCGCCGGTGGTTGCGCGGGCCTGTTGTACGCCACCCCGAATCCGATCTGGTCGCCGGACGGCTCGTTCGCGGCGATCACCTACAACTCCCCGGTCATCCCGCCGACCGTGTACCGGTTCGTGCCGGGCGGTGAACTGACGGCGATCCGCTCGGTGGAGGTTCCGGCCGAGCTGCAGCACCCGGAGAGCCTGCGCGTTCCGTCGTTCGACGGCGAGCAGGTGCCGGTGTTCGTGTTCCGGCCGACCGGTCCGAGCCTGGGGTCCACGGTCGTCCACGTGCACGGCGGTCCGGAAGGCGCCGCCATGCGGATCTGGAGCCCGATCATCTCGGCGCTGGCCGCTGAGGGCCACACAGTCGTCGTACCGAACGTCCGCGGCTCGGCCGGCTACGGCAAACGCTGGTACTCGCTCGACGACCGCCAGTTGCGGATGGACTCGGTGAAGGACCTGGCCGCGATCAACGCGTGGCTGCCGACGATCGACGGCGACCCGCAGCGCGCCGCGCTCTGGGGCGGTTCGTACGGCGGGTACATGGTGCTCGCCGGTGTCGCGTTCCAGCCGGACCTGTGGGCGGCCGGCGTGGACATCGTCGGAATCGCTTCGCTGGTGACGTTCCTGGAGAACACCTCGGACTACCGGCGGTCGATGCGGGAGCGCGAGTACGGGTATCTGGCGACGGACCGGGAGTTCCTGGAGTCGGCGAGTCCGCTCAGCCGTGTCGACGACATCCGGGCGCCGCTGTTCGTCATCCACGGCGCCAACGACCCACGGGTGCCGTTGTCGGAGGCAGAGCAGATCACGGACGCTCTCACGAAGCGCGGCGTACCGTGCCAGCTGCTCGTGTACCCGGACGAGGGACACGGTCTGGCCAAGCTCACGAACCGCCTGGACGCGTACCCGCAGGCGTTCAGCTTCCTGCTAGACCACCTGGGATGAGCGTGACGGCGGTCGCGTCGAGCCGTACCGGGAGTCCGAGCGGTACGGCGAGGTTCAGCGCCTCATGCCCGATCGCCGCACCCTCCACCATCGGTACGCCGAGTGGCTCGAGCCGCTCGCGGATGACGTCACCCGGGTCCTGAGTTCCGCTGAAGTCGCCGACCACCACACCGGTGACGTCGTCGAACCACCCGGCCCGCAGCAACTGGGTGAGCAACCGATCGACTCGGTAGCCGGCTTCATCGACGTCCTCCAGTACGACAACGCCGGCCGGCGGCGTGTACGTCGGCGTCCCGACGCTCGAAGCCAGCATCGCCAGGTTGCCACCGCGCAGTGGCCCCTCGGCGACACCGTCCACCACCGTGCGCGCCCCCACTGGTGCGAGCAGGTCCGTCACCGTCTCCGGCTCGAACAGCAAGGCTCGTAGCCGCTCACGACCGTCAGCCGTCTCCAGCTGCTCTACAGCAGCAGCCATCGGCCCGTGGAGAGTCACGAGACCACGTGCGTTCAGCGGCTCGTGCAGCGCGGTGATGTCACTGAACCCGACGAACCACTTCGGTACGGCGACCAGCTCGTCGACGTCGACGTACTCGAGCATCCGCTGCACGCCGTACCCGCCACGTGCACAGAACACCGCGGCGTACTGCGGGTCCAGCCAGGCGTTCCGCAGGTCCTCGGCACGTGCCTTGTCGTCGGCCGCCAGGTACTGGAACCGCTCGTGCCCGGCCAGCACCGACGGCATCACGTCCACCTCGAGTCCCCAGGACCTGAGGTGGACCACGCCGGCGTCGAGCCGTGACGTATCCACCCGCCCCGACGGCGCCACCACAGCGACCCGGTCCCCGCTCCGCAGCCGCTGCGGCACCACCAAGTGAGTCACCCCGCCGACGCTACCAACCGACCTGCAGCGTCGTGCTCTTGGAGACCCCATTCACCGTGACACCCAGCTGGGCCGTGCCGGGGCGTAGTGCGGTCAGCTGACCTGTCGCCGGGTCGTACGCCGCGACTGCCCAGAACGGCGCGGTCTTCACGGACCCGATGTGCAGGGTGGTCGAGCCCCACCAGTCAGCCGACACCGGGAACGCCACTGGGATCCGCCGGTTCTCCTGTACGACGGTCGCTGCTGCCGTGCCGGTCTGGCCGCGGCGCAGGGAAGTCGGCGCGGCCAGCTCGAGGGAGTCGACGTGCGGCCGCAGCTCAACCTGGAGCCAAGACCGCTCCGGCGCCGACCACGCGCGCTCGCCGGCTGGAGCCGCCGGCGCGTTCCGTGCGATGCCGACGAGAGCCCAGCCGGTGAAACCGCCCGCGTCTGGTGCCGCAGCCGGGCTCTTGCCGGAGTTGCCGGTCAGCGGGAGCAGTACGCCGTCGGTACGGGTCGCGGCGAACGTGCCCGCGTGCGCCGCCATGTAGGCCGCGCCCTTGCCGGTCGAGGCGCGGAAGTCGGCCAGCCATTTCACGATCATCGCGGCTTCCTTGCGGTCACCGAGCTGCGAGTTCTGCGTCGGCGACGGATCGTCGATCGGGTGGTGCGCCATCACCACGACGTTCTTGATCGAGCGATCCTGAGCCGCGGAGTCGAGCTGCTTGCGGAGATCGAGGATCTGGTCGAACCCGCCTGCCCGCAGCGATCCGAGTGACGAGTCCCGCAGTACGAACCGAGTGCCCAGGTGGTCGAACGTGCTGGTCGCGTTGCCGAAGACCTTCTTCCATTCGGACAGGTCGCCCGGTCCGTAGGTCTCGTGGTTGCCCGGCACGTAGTGCACCGGCACCTTGCCTGCGACCTCCTCGTCGATGATCTGCTTGGCCAGGGCGATATCCGGACCGAACGCGCGGTCCACGAAGTCGCCGTTGATCACCAGGAACTCGGGCTTCTGCGCGAGCACCTCGCGGATTGTCCGGCGGGCCTGCTTCACATAGTCCGAGTTCGGGTCGTCGGAGGTGAACTGCGCGTCCGACATCACTGCGAACCGCCAGCGGCCGCTTGTGGTCACGGTCCCGTCGGTCACGACCATCGGGTCGATCACCTTCGCCGGCGGATCCATCGTCACCGGCGGCGCGCTGCGGACGGTCAGGTCGTCGACGACGATCCGGCCCGAGTACTGCCGGGTCGGCGAGGTCTCGACGACGTAGATCCGCCAGAAACGCAGCGGCATAGTCAGCCCGGGCGGGATGTCTGCCTCGACGTACTTCCACCCGGTCCAGTCGACCGTCGGCGCCAGGTTGAGCGTCTGCGCCGTACCACCGGCAGCGTCGTACGCGTTGGCGCGCAGCCACGCGCCCTTACCGTCGCCGTACACCCAGGCGCCGAGCTTCTGCGGCTGCCCCGGCAACGTCTGCTGCGGCGTCTGCGAGAGGTACGCCGCTCGCGTGGCAGTGCTGCCCGTCAGCGAGTAGTCGAGCGCGATCGCCTGCCCGCCGTCATGCCCTTCCGCAGCAGACCGAGTCGCCGTCGCGGCACCGGCCGGTACGGCGTTCGCTGCCCACTTGGTGACGTCGTCGAGTTCGTCGACGACCGTGCTGGCCAGACCGGACGTGATGCTGAGCTGCGTGCTCAACCCGCCAACGGTTGCGGTCACCACGGCCGACACAGCATCGTTGCTCAAGGCATTGACTTCGAATCCATTGCGTGTAGCGACGACCTTCACCAGCGCCGGGTCGTAGCTGAGCTTGACGTCGCGCGGCTCGATCCAGGTGGAGAACCCGTCGGCGTCGTACCCGTCGACCTCGAAGAAGCCCTTGGCGGCGGAGTCGGCGAGCGACACCTGGCGGGTCGAGGGCGCCAGGCGGGTCGGCGTACCGAGGACTGTCATCGGGAACCTTCCGTTCGCCGCACCCCGGGTCGCGGTGACGATCGCGTCGCCGGCGCGGCGGCCGGTGACCACACCCTGCTGGTCGACGCGGACGTTGCTGCCGGCGTACCAGAACGGCGTACCGATCGCGGGCGCGTAGGTCTCGTCGTACCCGGTGGCTTTGAGGACTCGGCTGAGTCCGGTGAGGACCCGCGAGCTGCGGGAGTGGTCGGCGTCCTGATCGGCCTCGGAGGTGCCGGTCGACTCGACGCGGAAGCCCTTGAGCTTGCCGGAGCCCTTGGCCGGGACCAGGCCGAGTCCGTTCGGGACCATCCGCTCGCCGCCGTCGGACGGGTCGTTCACGACCTCCGGCGCGGCCTTGCCCGGGGTCCGGGCGAGCATCGTCGAGGAACCGCCGCCGTCCAGGTTGAGCGCGTCGTCAGCCCCGAGGCTGATCATCAGCTGGCCCATCTCCTTCAGCGACAGACCCCGCGAACCGGTGGCCCGGCCGTCGACGGTGAGCAGGATCATCCGGCTGCCGTCGGCGTCGAAACCGATCGCGGTCCGCGGCGCGAGGTCGGCGTCCGGCACGGTGTCCGGGACCTTGCCGTCCTTCGCGAGCTGGTAGTTGCCGCTGACCGCGGCCGCCACCTGACCTGCGTCCGGGCGCAGGCCGTACGCGACGTCGACCTTGTCGCCCACCGCGAACGCGGTGAGCGCGTCGGCGCCGGCCTCGCGGCCGATCAGCGCCTGCTCGTTCGCTGCCAACGGGGTGGTGGCCGGAGTGGTGGCGGTGGAGACGACCACACCGTCGCGAAGGATCACCTCGCGCACGGTCGGCAGGCCGTCCACGGTCCGGGTCCGGGCCGCATCGCCCCACTCCGGGGTGTAGAGGCCGATACCGCCGGTGTTGACGGTCGGCGAGTTGAGGTTGGTCAGCTCGAGCTTCGTCGCACCGTCAACAGCTGTTCCCTGGAGGAACAGTTGCGCGATCTTGCCGAGCCCGTCCTTGCCGATCACCGCGGTGTCGTTGTGGCCGGCGGCGGGTGCGTTGAGCAGCTTGCCGGATTCCACTCCGACGCCCAGTGGGGCGGTCGTGTCGTTGATGTCGAAGAAGTCACCGTTGACTCCCGCGATCGCACCCTTGCCGGCCAACTGCTGGCTGAGCGGCTGTCCTCCGGACACCTTGCCGGTGTTGACCAGGTCGACGGTCACGCCGTGCTTGTCCAGGTCGGTGTCGAGGATGTCGCCGCGCTGCCAGCCCTTCGCGTCGAGACGCTCGAACGAGGTGTAGTTCACGCCGGGCGCCACCGGGCTGTCGTCGCGTGACGTCAGTACGCCGGTCTCGGCGATCGCGGCGTCAGTGATCCCAGCGATCCCCGTGGTCGCGGTCCGCGCGACAGCCGGGCTGACCAGGACGCCGGCCAGCAGGCCACCTACCCCGATCGCTGTGGTCAAGGGACGGATGAGCGACACAGGAGCCTCCCCAACGGACGGATGGACGTGGTCATCCGACGCCGCGCGCGCTACCGCCTCATGAGCCGCAGGTGTACGCCGGTCAACCGACCGGTGACAAAGTAACGCCTGCGGTCACCGTGTGGAAGGTTTTCTTCTCAGTTCGTGGCCACCGGGCGGCCGGAGGTCTGCCAGGCGTGCATGCCGCCGTCGAGGTTGATCGCCTCGCGGCCGAGCTGGTTCAGGAACTGGGTGGCCATGCCGGAACGGCCGCCGACCGCGCACACGCAGAGCACCTTCTGGTCCAGCGGCACCTCGCCGACCCGCTCCTGCAGCTCACCGAGCGGGATGTGCGTGGCGCCCTCGATGTGCCCACGGTCCCACTCGTCCGGCTCCCGCACGTCGAGCACGAACGCCTCCGTCAGCAGGTCGTCGTCGAGCTCAGCCACCACGACCGAAGGAATCTCCTGGTTCCGGAACATGCCCCCAAGCATGTCAGACCCGGGGGTAGGCGGCTGCCCGGAGTCCGGATAAGGCGTTGACAGCGGACGGCGGATTTCGGACCGTGGCTCGGAGGAGGCTGCGGTGGCACTGATTCAGGGGATCCCGGGGGAGTTCGAGCCGCAACCCTGGGGTGAGGCGATCCTGCGGAGTCGTGAGCTGCTCCTGCTCCGCATCGCGTGCCGCCCACCTGACCACGAGGTGCGCCTGCCGGGCCTCGCCACCACGCCACGGCACGTCGTCGAGGATCACACCGGGAGGGCACTGACCTGGCGCCGCGACGGTGACGACCTGGTCGTCCGGCTGCCGGAGATCGGTGAGCCGCCGGTGGTCCGCGTCGCGCTGCAGGGCAAGTTGCGGATCGTCCCGCCGGACACTGTCACCGCGAACGCGGACGGCGTCTGGGACCTGACTCCGACCGGTACGCCGGCCCACCTCGTCGCCCGCCGCGCCGCCGATGTCGCCGTGCGGTTCATCGGCCTGGCCGATCCCGACAGCCAGCACCAGATCCGGCTGGCCGGTCGCAGGTACGGCGTGACCGGTCACGAGCTGACCCGGTCCACGATCGGCCCGTTCCCGATGCCGGAGCTCCGCGTCGTTCCGCTGACGGTGCCGGCCGGCGTACGGCGGGTGCTCGTCGCACCGGTCGGCACGGTGCTGGCCTCGATCCACCCCGGCCGCGACGAGATCACCGTGGTCGTGACGAACTTCGGCCGCACCCCGGCCCGCGGCGAGGTCGAACTCCCTTTACCGCCGGGCTGGTCCGCGAGCGAGCAGACCTGGACGTTCGACGGTCTCGACCCGGGCCGTTCGATCGGATGGGCGACACGGATCGCCGGACCTGCAGGTGCGCGCGAACTGCGAGTTCGCCTGGAGGCAGGCCGGCGATCGGCGTCATCGCCGTACGTCGTGCGCCTCTGAGCTGGACGCCTTCTCCTGGGCGTGGACGCACTTGCCGAGGTTGATGAAGAAGAAGATCAGGCCCAGGGTGATGGTGATGTGGCCCAGGCCGGAGATGCCGTCGAGGGCGGCGCCGGGCTGGTGGCCGAGCACGGTCATCGAGCCGCGGACAATCATCAACCCGACGGTGAGCGCGAGACCTGCGTTGTAGACCCAGAAGAACGCGGTGAACAGCTTGCCCGCGGTCAGGGTGAAGAGCTTCTCGAGCGCGAGCACGATCAGGAAGAACAGCATGCCCAACGCAAGGATGTGGGTGTGCACGACGCTGAGCTGCGTGTCGCCGGTGAAGTCGTTCAGCTTGGTGAACTCGCGGTAGTACAGCCCGCTGAGCAACCCGAGAATCATGTAGATGTCTGCTGTCACGTAGATCTTCCGCATGGCGGGAACCTACTTGAGCAGCTTCGACAACCTCCGGTCGGCCAGCGGCTTGCCGCCGGTCTGACAGGTCGCGCAGTACTGCAGGGAGGAGTCGGCGAAGCTCACCTCGCGGACGATGTCACCGCAGACCGGGCACTTCTGGCCCTTACGGCCGTGCACGCGCAGACCGGACTTCTTCTCCGACTTCAGGTCCTGGACGGCGAGGCCGGCGGAGCGGTCGACCGCGTCCTTGAGGGTTTCGCGCATCGCGTCGTACAGGGTCTTGAGCTCGTCGTCGGACAGGTTGGACGCCGGTTTGAACGGGCTCATCTTCGCGACGTGCAGGATCTCGTCGGAGTACGCGTTGCCGATGCCGGCGATCACGGACTGGCTCCGGAGGACGCCCTTGAGCTGCACCCGGCCCTGGCGTTTCAGGATCTCGCCGAAGTCCTCGAGCGACAGCGTGAACGGGTCCGGTCCGAGGCGCGCGATCCCCGGAACCTCGGCGACGTCGCGGACGACGTACACCGCGAGTTTCTTCTGGGTCCCGGCCTCGGTCAGGTCGAACCCGGCACCGTCGTCCAGCACGGTCCGGAGCGCGATCGGCCCCTTGCCCGGACGGACGAGGCCGGTGTTCTGCTCCTCTTTCCACCGCAGCCACCCGGCCCGCGCCAGGTGGATGACCAGATGCACGCCCTGCGCGGAGATGTCCAGGAACTTCCCGTGCCGCTGCACGTCGTCGATCAGCAACCCCACCATCGCCGAGATCGGCGGGTCGTAGGTCTTCAGCGCGCTGATCGCCGTGATGTCGGCCCGCACGAAGGCATGCCCGACCGCCCGCTCCCGCAAGAACACGGCCAGCGACTCGACCTCCGGCAACTCAGGCACCCTCCTAGTGTGCCTGACGCCAGGGACACTTCCGGTGGATCACCCATGGAGGATGGTTGTGGGGGGCGGTAGTTTCGGGGGCAACGGAGTAGGGAGGCCCTGATGGGGTTTGTGAAGACGATGCTCAAGGGTGCTGTCGTGGCCAAGCTGGTGCAGGTCGCACAGCGCGAGTTGAGCAAGCCGGAGAACCAGCAGAAGATCAAGCAGGCGGTTCAGAAGGTGCAGCAGCGCCGGGCTCACTGAGTGGGCTTGTGCGCCTGCAGGGTGTAGGTGGCGGCCAGGTGGTGCGGACTCGCCGTCAGCCGCCACTCACCCTCGGCATCCTCGGTCATCAGACCGGGGAGGGCGTTCCACGGTGCGCTGTCGTGGTCGGTGAGTGAGTCGAACACGAGCCCGGCCTTCTGTACGGCGGTGATGGTCTCGCCGAGGCCGTGGTTCCACTCGTGCGTGACCGTGGTGCTGAACTCGGCCTCGGTCTGGACGTAGGTCCCGCCCTCGTCCCACACGATCGGCTCGGCAGTCTCGAAGTACGGGAAGCGCACCTCGGGGACCTCCGGTCCGGCGTCCAGCGCCCACAGCATCGGATGGCCCTCGCGGACGAACAGCCGCCCGCCCGGCTTCAGCAGCCCGGCGACGACCTGCGCCCACCGGTCGATGTCAGGCAGCCAGCACAGCGCACCGATCCCGGTGTAGACGAAGTCGTACGCCGACGCGCCCAGCACCCGCACCGCGTCGTACGCATCTGCCACGTGGAAATCGACCGACAACCCGAGCCGCGACGCCAGCGACCGGGCCTCCTCGACGGCCGGCTCCGAGAAGTCCAACCCACTCATCCGCGCCCCGAGCCGTGCCAGCGACACGGTGTCGGTCCCGATGTGGCACTGCAGGTGTACGCCGCGCAGCCCACTGACGTCACCCAGCCGCGGCCGGTCGAACCGGACCACCTCACTGAGGTACGACGGATCGGACAGGAAGTCGTCCACGTGATAGCTGGGCGACGCCACGTGCGCCGGCACCCGCTCGTCCCAGTTCGCCCGATTCACTTCCAGGTAGTCAGCCACAGCGTCGAGGGTAGGGGAAACTCCACCTTCGAGGAGGTTTCAGCGTGACTGTGCACTCAGGGTTGCCCTGATGTGCTGGAGTGCATGAGCCAGGTACTCGATCGAACGCGCATTCAGGACATCGACGCGCTGCGTGGTTTCGCCCTCCTGGGCATCTTGATCGTGAACATCACCTTCGCCGCCTCCGGCTTCCCGATCCACTTGGCGGAGAACCCGGCGTACGACTCCTGGCTCGACCACTCGGTGCACTGGCTGTCGTCGGCGTTCGTGGACATGAAGTTCTACCTGCTGTTCTCGTTCTTGTTCGGGTACAGCTTCCAGCTGCAGATGGAGGCAGCTCAGCGAGCCGGTGCAGCGTTCAAGCCGCGGATGCTGCGGCGCCTCGGCGGCCTGCTCGTACTCGGCGCGCTGCACGGCGTCTTCCTGATCACCGGCGACATCCTGAGCGTCTACGCGATCATCGGCCTGGTCCTGCTCGCCATGCGCCGAGTGAAGGACCGTACGGCGCTCCTGGTCGCAGGAGGCATCTACGTGTACCTCTTCGTCACCCTGGCCGTCGCTGCGCTCTTCGTAGACAGCACTCAGTTCATGGACCCCACCACGGCGGTAGCAGCCGCACAGGAGACGACTGCGAACCTGGCGGGCTCGTTCAGCGACGTCATCGGCGAGCACGTTCGCGCGCTCCCGACGTACGGCCTGTCGCTGCTGACAGTGCAAGGCCCGACCACACTGGCCGCGTTCCTCGTCGGCATGGTGGCCGGTCGACGGCGGCTGCTGCAGAACACCCACGGTGCCGATGCGCTACTGCGGCTCATCCAACTGGTCGGCTTCGCGATCGGTATCACCGGCGGGCTCGTCTACGCGGCCGGCGGCAATGGCGACACCAGGGCGGTGCTGATGAGTGTGATGACAGCACCGTTCCTGACTGCGGCGTACGTCGCTTCACTGCTGCGCATCATGCACTCCGACCGCGGGGAGGACATCCGTGCACTTCTCGCGCCGGCCGGGCGGATGGCGCTGTCGAACTACCTGGGGCAGTCAGTGGCGACCATGCTCATCTTCACCGGCGTCGGCTTCGGACTGGCGGGTCAGGTGTCTCCGCTGGAGACGCTCGGCTTCGCGGTCGGCATCTTCACGCTGCAGCTGCTCCTGAGCCACCTGTGGCTGAGCAGCTACCGCTACGGCCCTGTCGAAGGCGCGCTGCGGGCGGTCACCAATGGGACCGCCCCCAGCTGGCGCAAACTCACTCAGGCCGCGTGACGGCCGTGGTGCAGGCGGGCCGTGCGGATCTTGTGCACGGTCCCGGTGGTCGAAGCAGGCTTGTGGTTGAAGGGCTCAGCCGCCGCGCCGAGGGCGAGCAGGTCGAGCTTGGTCCGGGCCAGGTCGCGGTCTTCGACGTCCCAGGAGCCGTGCAGACGACCGGTCAGACCGGTCGAGTGGCGCCTGTTGCCGAACTCCAGAGCCGCGATCACGGCTAGCACGATGACTACGAGAACGATGTATCCGGTCATGGCAGTAATACTGCTACCTATTAGATCCTGCCACTAGTGGCACTATTGACATAGTCCGACAAATTACTGCCATACTGGCGAGATGCTAGAGAAGATCGCAGTCGTCCTGATGGAGGACGTCGCCCTGTTCGAGTTCGGCGTCCTGGCTGAGGTCTTCGGAATCGACCGCACCGACGACGGTGTGCCGCCGTTCGACTTCAAGGTGTGCTCGACCACGCCGGGGGTCCCGATGGAGACCAGCAGCCACTCCCAGGTGGTCGCGCCGTACGGGCTGGAGGAACTCGAGGACGCCGACCTGATCGGCATCCCGGCCACCACCTGGCGGCACGAGTACGACGAGCGGATCCTGGACGCGCTCCGGCGTGCCGAGGCGCGCGGAGCGATCCTGCTCACGGTCTGCTCGGGCGCGTTCGTGCTCGGCGCCGCCGGCTTGCTCGAGGGCCGGGCCTGCACCACGCACTGGCGCTACATCGACAAGTTCCACGACCAGTTCCCGTCCGCGAAGCTCGACCCGGACGTGCTGTTCGTCGACGACGGCAACATCATCACCAGCGCCGGCACCGCGGCCGGGATCGACGCGGCCCTGCACCTGGTACGCCGTGAGCTCGGCAGCGCGGTCGCGACCCGGATCGCCCGCCGGATGGTGGTCCCGCCGCAGCGCGACGGCGGCCAGCGCCAGTACGTCGAAGTACCGGTGCCGGAGTCGTCAGGGGAGAGCCTGCAGGCGGTCCTCGACTGGATGGTCGACAACCTGACCATCGAGCACACCGTGCCCGCACTCGCCCGGCGCGCGCAGATGTCCGAGCGCACCTTCGCCCGCCGCTTCGTCGCCGAGACCGGTACGACGCCACTCAAGTGGGTCACCACCCAGCGCGTCCTGCGCGCCCGCACGCTGCTCGAACAGACCCGGATGGGCATCGAGCAGATCGCCACCGAATCCGGATTCGGGACGGCCGCGTTGCTGCGGCACCACTTCCGTAGGGTGGTGGGCGTGCCACCACAGGATTATCGCCGCACCTTCCGGACCGCCGGATAATGGTTGCCTACCGCAACGCCGTCGGCTCGATCATCGTCGGCTGGGACGGCTGGCGCTGCCACCTGTACCGGCTCGCGGTCGCGCCGACGCGATGGTGCTCGACGACAACGCCCCCGCGCACGGTGTCTGGTCCACCGCCGGCTACGCGCCGCAGCCCCAGTGGTCGCGATGGGTGAAACCTCTGTGATGTGAGCTATCCGTCACCGTGCGGATTTGCATCGCCACCCCTCGCTCTGTCTAAGGTCACAGAGGGGTAACAGCGATGTAGATGGAGTGGTTGTGACGAAGCCGGACCGCCGGCTGAGCTGGGACGTGGTGCGTGTCCTGGCGGTACTGGCAGTGATTTTCACGCACACGACGTACATGGGCCCGTTCCTGCACCCTGAGCTCGGCGCACCGCTCGGGCCGTACCCGTTCCAGGTCGGCGCCAGCATCCTGCTGGTGATCAGCGCGTACTTCGTCTGCGTGACGGTCCGGAAGGGCTCGACGTACCGCTGGATGTGGCGGCGGGTGTGTCGGGTGCTCCCGCCGTACCTGATCGCTGTCGTGTTCACCTACCTGGTCGTGGTGCTGCTCGCGCCCAGCAACTGGATCCTGCCGACGCGGCGCGACCTCTGGAGCAACCTGACGCTGGCCGCCTCGTTCGACCCGGGCGTCCAGCTCATCGACGGCTCGTACTGGACGCTGCCGCTCCAGTTGATGGCGTTCGGCGCCGCGGCACTGCTCTGGCCGCGCGGCCTCGGGCAGCGGATCAGCACGCTGCTCTGGATCATGATCATCGCGCCGGTCGTACTGCAGTGGAACGACCGCATCGGCCACAGCCCGTTCTGGGTGCAGCAGGCGTGGAACGGTCTCGGACTGCATCGCCTGCAACTGTTCGCGATCGGCATCGCGATCTGGCTCTGGGCGCAGCGACGCATCGGCGTGGTGCATCTCGCCGCCCTGCTCGCGGCGACCGTCTTCGCGCAGCACGCGCACACCTCGGACCTGCCGTCGTCGCTGGGCATCGGGGTGTTGCTGGTGTTCGTCGCACTGGCGGCCCGCGGTCCGGACTGGACGGTGCTCGCCCGGCTCCGGCGGCCGATCCAGTTCCTGGCGCGGATCTCGTTCGGGCTGTACCTGCTCAACCAGGTGGTCGGCTACCTGATCGCGTACCGCTTGATGGAGCTCGGCGCGGGCCGGCTCACCCAGATCGCGGGGGCGGTGATCGGCGTGATCGGACTCGCCTGGCTGCTCACGAAGTACGTCGAGGAACCGGCGTACCGCGCGCTCGCGAGCCTCCGCGTCCGCGGGCTCGGGGCTCGGGCGTTCGCCTGGCTGAATACTTGACATCGGATACTCATGAACTAATACTCGATTTCGAGTAATCGAGATCGAGGAGGGCCCATGGCGCGGCGCAAGGTGGCGAATCCGCTCGCGTTCGCGGTGCTCGGGAGTCTGAGCGAGCGCCCGATGCACCCGTACGAGATCTCGACGATGCTCCGGGCCCGCGGCAAGGACCAGAGCATCAAGGTGAACTACGGCTCGCTCTACTCGATCGTCGCGGCGCTGGAGAAGCATGGCTTCATCGAGGCGCTGGAGACGGTTCGGGAGGGCAACCGGCCGGAGCGGACCGTCTACCAGATCACCGAGGCCGGCTCCGCGGAGTTCGGCGACTGGCTGAGCGAGCTCGTCGGTACGCCGGCGCGGGAGTTCCACCCGCTGGAGGCAGGTCTCGCCTACCTCCCCGGTCTGCCACCCGACCGCGCCGTCGAGTTGCTCGAGCAGCGGCTCAAGGCGGTCGACACAGAGATCTCGGAGATCATCGCGGCGCACGACCACATGGCCTCGATGGAGTTCCCGCGGATCTTCTGGGTCGAGTCGGAGTTCCGGCTGGCGCTGCTGCAGGCTGAGTCGGCGTACGTCCACCGGCTGGCCGAGGAGATCCGCACGGACACGCTCAGCGGCGCCGGGTTCTGGCGTCAGGCCTGGAAGCTCTACCTGGAGGAGGGCATCAGTCCGGCCGAGCAACTGAAGGATCCCGTGAAGTACTTCGGGCAGGAGTTCGCCTGGATGCAGGCGCTACCGCCGGAAGCCAAGTAATCAGACGGCCCTCGACCCGAGGTGCGGCAACACCAGGGTCAAGGGCCGCAGTTCCTCGAGTCGGTCCGAAGACCTGGCACCCAAGGCCACAACCATCAGGATAGCCAGCTGACGACCGGCTCCCAGCACACTAGGGAGTCATGTGATGGCTACGCATGCCGTCGAAGCGGTCGATCTGGTCAAGACGTACCCGGCCGGCCGCAAGAACCCACCGCTCCGCGCGCTCGACGGCCTGACCGTCAGCGTCGGAGAGGGCGTCGTCCTCGGCCTTCTCGGGCCGAACGGCGCGGGCAAGTCCACCACCGTCAAGATCCTCACCACACTGTCCCGGGCCGACTCCGGCAGCGCCTTGGTCGCCGGGTACGACGTGAATCGTTCGCCGGACCAGGTACGGCGCTCAATCGGCTACGTACCGCAGAAGTCCAGCTCGGACCCGATGGCGACCGGTCTGGAGAACCTGGTGCTGAGCGGGCGCATCTTCGGTCTGTCCCGCCAGGAGTCCCAGCAGCGCGCTCGTGAGCTGCTGGATCGTTTCGGCCTCGCCGAGCACGGCGACCGACCGGTGAAGACGTACTCCGGCGGCATGCAGCGCAAGCTGGACGTCGCGCTCGGCCTGGTCCACCGGCCGAAGGTGCTGTTCCTCGACGAGCCCACCACTGGACTCGATCCCGAGGCGCGCGCCGACCTGTGGAACGAAGTAGTACGGCTGTCCGGCCAGGAAGGCCTGACCGTGCTGCTGACCACGCATTACCTCGAAGAGGCCGACCGGCTGGCGGGGCAACTCGCGATCGTCGACCACGGCCGGATCGTGGCCGAAGGCACGCCTGAGGCTCTCAAGGCCTCGTTGCGTGGCGACTCCGTACACGTCGAGCTCGTCGATCCGGACATCGACGGCTCGGTGCAAGTGCTGCTTGGTCAGTTGCCCGGCATCGGCGAGATCGTTGTCGAAGGCAACACTCTCCGCGCACGGGTCGATCACGGCGCAACCGCCGTACCGGCTGTGCTGGGAGCCCTTGAGGACAAGGCGATTCCGGTGGTTGCGGTCACGGTGTCGCGGCCGTCGCTGGACGACGTGTATCTGCAGCACACCGGTCGTTCGTTCCGCGTGGCGGAGGAGGCAGCATGATTGCGCACACGGGCCTCATCTTCGGGCGGTGGACGCGGGCGTCGTACCGGCAGCCGGCGTTGATCGCGTTCACGTTGGTGCAGCCGGCGATCTGGTTGCTGTTGTTCGGGCAGCTGTTCCAGGGCGTCGTACGGCTCCCGGGGTTCGGCGACTCGTCCTACATCGCGTTCCTGACGCCCGGGATCGTGATGATGACGGCTTTGATGACGAGCGGCTGGAGCGGTACGTCGTTCGTGCAGGACATGGAGCGCGGCGTGATGGACCGGATGCTCGCGTCCCCGGTCAGCCGCGGCGGGTTGATGGCGGGGCAGTTGCTCAGCAATGCGACGACCACCTTGATCCAGACGATCCTGGTGTTCGCGATCGGGATCGCCGCCGGCGCGCGGTACGACGGCGGGATCTTCGGCTACCTGGTCACGGTCGTCGCGTCGATGCTCGTCGGTACGGCGTTCGGCTCGCTCTCGAACGCGGTCGCGCTGCTCACCCGCCAGCAGGAGGCGTTGATCGGGATCTCGCAGTTCGTGTCACTGCCGCTGACATTCATGTCGTCGATCATGATCGACCCGACCGTCGCACCCCACTGGGTGAACGTCGCGGCCCGCTACAACCCAGTCGACTGGGCCACCATCGCCGCCCGCCAAGCCCTCGCCGCCGACCCAGACTGGTCGTCGGTCCTACGGCACTGCTCGTATCTACTGGCCTTCACACTGATCGTCGGCTGGCTCTCCACCCGAGCTTTCCGCACCTATCAACGGTCAGTTTGAGGCGTACCAGGGCTTGATGACGTTGTCGATCAACGCGAGGCGTTCGTCGAAGGGGATGAAGGCGGACTTCATCGCGTTGATCGCGAACCAGCGCAGGTCGGGGAGGCCGTAGCCGAAGGCTTCCGAGAGCAGGGCGAGCTCGCGGCTCATCGACGTACCGCTCATCAACCGGTTGTCGGTGTTCACGGTCACCCGGAAACGGAGCTTGGCGAGCAGACCGATCGGGTGGTTGGCGATCGAGTCGGCCGCGCCGGTCTGCAGGTTGGAGCTCGGGCACATCTCCAACGGGATCCGCCGGTCCCGGACGTACGCCGCGAGCCGCCCGAGCTCAGCCTTCTCGCCTGCCTCGTCGTACGTGATGTCGTCGATGATCCGTACGCCGTGACCGAGCCGGTCCGCGCCGCACCACTGGATCGCCTGCCAGATCGACGGCAGCCCGAACGCCTCGCCGGCGTGAATGGTGAAATGCGCGTTCTCGCGCTGCAGGTACTCGAACGCGTCCAGGTGCCGGGTGGGTGGGAAGCCCGCCTCGGCACCGGCGATGTCGAACCCGACCACACCCGCGTCGCGGTACGCGACCGCCAACTCGGCGATCTCCATCGAACGCGCCTTGTGACGCATAGCGGTCAGCAACTGCCGCGCCACGATCGGCCGCTCGGCAACCGCCATCCCGTGCTCGAACCCTGCCCGCACCGCATCCACGACCTGCTCGAGCGTGAGCCCCTTGTTCAGGTGCTGCTCGGGTGCGTAGCGAACCTCGGCGTACACCACACCGTCCGCCGCAAGATCCTGCACACACTCACTGGCCACACGCTTGATCGCCTCAGCGGTCTGCATCACCGCAACCGTGTGATCAAACGTCTCCAGATACCGCTCCAACGACCCCGAATCCGCCGACTCCACAAACCAGGCCCCAAGCTCCGCCGCATCCGACCGCGGCAACACATGCCCAATCTCCCCCGCCAACTCAACCACCGTCCCAGGCCGCAACCCACCATCCAGATGGTCATGCAGAAGTACCTTGGGCGCCGCGTTGAGCTGCTCGGGGCTGATCATGCCGCCATCTTCCCAGCCGCCTCGCAAATCCGCCCCCATCTGCCCCGAGATGCCCCGCGTTCCACCCCAATCTCCCCACCACCCCACTCACCTGCGTGTGCGGGCCCGGGCACCTGTGGGTGAGCGGGTGTTGTGCAGCGGATGAGGTGAGGTTGGGGAGGATTCCTGCCCGATCCGGGTCGAAAATCCTCCCCAACCCACCTCCAGGCGCGCGCGCAGGCCTTGGGAGGCCAGGCCACCACGGATTCATTCATGCGCGCGGATATCCCCTGGTGTGGTGGGTTCTCTGCTGGTGTACGAGGGGAGAACCCACAACACGAGGGGACATCCACTCGCGTATCTGTCTCCGGACGCGGGCGAGGACACGCGCGGGCATGAGGGTGGGGTGCCACCACACCGCCACGACTGGGCACACTCGGTGGGGGCTGTGAACAGGCAATTGCCTGTTCACAGCCCCCTGCGGTTGTCTCCAGGGCCCGGCAGACGACTGAGTGGCCCGTGCGGGCGTACTGCATCCGGCAAACGTTCAAGACTTGTGGTGGTGGGGGTGTCATCGTGAGGGGATGGTGAGGCGGCTGCGGGACAGACCTGAGTGGCGGTTCTTTGGGGTGTTGCCGCGGGCGGATCGGGGGCTGGCTACCGCCTGGTGGGTGCTTTTGGTGGCGCGGGGGGCGTTGCCGGCGGTGTTTGCGGTGGCTATGGGGTGGCTGGTTGGGGCGGTGCAGCGGGGTGGGTCGTTGGGCGCGCCGCTGGGGTTGATGGGTACGACGTTTGTCTTGCTGCAGGTGCTTACTCCGGTGCATCAGGCTGTCAGCGCCAACCTGGGGAGTCGCGTCTCGGCGTACCTGAATGACGCGCTGGCGAAGGCTTGTGTCGGGCCGCCGGGGATCGGGCATCTCGAGGATCCGGAGCTGAGTGAGGATCTGACGGTGGCGCGGGAGTTCGACCATGGGCAGACCGGGCCGCCGATGTATCTGAACGTCGACTTTGTCGCGGGGAGTCTGGTCGAGCTGGTCGGCGGGATCGCGTCCGCGGTGGTGCTGTTCGGGTTCACCTGGTGGGCGCCGCTGGTGCTCGTCGCGGCCTGGTCCGCAACGCATTGGCTGCTCCGGGAGAGCGGCGTCTGGAAGGACCGGAACACGGCCGAGGTCCGTTCGGCGCAGCGGCACGCGAACTACGCGTACGAGTTGGCGGTCGAGCCGGACGCGGCGAAGGAGCTGCGCCTGTTCGGCCTCGCCGACTGGACCGTACGGCGCTTCACCGACCGCCGCCGACGACTCTTCGAACTGCAGTACGCCGCAACGCGTTTGCGGGAACGCCCAATGATCTGGAGTCTGCTGATCGTGGTGGTGGCCAACGGTCTCGTGTTCTGGGCGCTCGGGTCGGCGGCGATCGACGGACAACTTCAGCTCGACCGGCTGGTGGTGTTCGCCCAGGTCGCGATCGGGGTCGGCATGATCGCCTTCGGCGGCCTGAACTGGGCAATGGACGGAGCAGCCGCCCCGGTCGTCGCCGTACAGCGCCTGGAGCCCGCGATGGCGCCGGCCGGGGCGTTGAGCACCGGGCACGGTTCGACCGGCCGCGGTCCTGTAGAGATCGAGCTTCGCGGGCTGAGATTCAGTTATCCACAGGGCGATCGGCAGGTCTTCGACGGGCTGGATCTGACGATCCCGGCCGGGTCGTCGCTCGCGGTCGTCGGTCAGAACGGCGCGGGCAAGACCACGCTGGCCAAGCTGCTGTGCCGGCTGTACGACCCTGATTCCGGGACGATCCGGGTCGACGGCAGCGACCTGCGGGAGCTCGACGTCGACGCCTGGCGGACGCGCGTCGCCGCCGTCTTCCAGGACTTCCTCAAGCTCGAGCTGCCGTTGCGGGACAACGTCGCACCGGCAGGCGCGCCCGAGGCGGACATACGTGCCGCACTGGTGGACGCGGGCGCCGACGACTTGGCGGATCTCGATACCCGGTTGGCCACGGGGTACGGCGACGGCACCGATCTCTCAGGTGGACAGTGGCAACGCGTCGCCCTGGCGCGGGCGCTGTGCGCGGTCCGGCAGGGAGCGGGCCTCGTACTGCTCGACGAGCCGACCGCCCAGCTGGACGTTCGCGGTGAGGCGGCGATCTTCGACCGGATCCTGACCGCGACCCGCGACGTCACCACGATCCTCATCTCGCACCGGTTCTCCACAGTCCGGCACGCCGAGCGCATCTGTGTCCTGGAACACGGCCGGGTCGTCGAGCTCGGTAGTCACGACGAACTGATGGCGCTCGGCGGGCGGTACCGGACGATGTTCGACCTGCAGGCGCAGCGCTTCACGGCCGAGGTCGACGAGGAAGGGCTCAGCTATGACACGCTCTGACGACCTGCCGCGCGCACTGCCGGCGATGTGGCGCCTGTGCAAGCTCGGGTACCAGCACGAGCCCTGGCTGCTCGTCGCCGCGTTCCTGATGACGCTGCTGGCGGCCGTGCCGGACGCGTTGCTCGCGCTCTGGCTCAAGATCCTCGCAGACGGCGTACTGGACGGCGATCGGCGGACCGCACTACTTGCCGCGGGCGGATTGGCGTTGTCGGTGACGGCGACCTGGGTCCTGAGGACGCTGTCGACGCGGATATCGCGCCGGTTCCGGGATCGCGTGACGATCATGCTGGAGGCACATGTCGCCCGGCTGCAGGCGTCCGTCGCCACAATCGAGCATCACGAACGCCGCGACTACCTGGATCGTCTGTCCGTACTTCGCAAACAGGTCTTCGTGCTCGACCACATGTACATGTCGCTGTTCTCCACCTGCGGCTGGATCCTGCGGCTCGGCGTGACGGTCGCCCTGCTCATGTCGATCCATCCGGCTCTCGCGTTCCTGCTGCTCTTCGCGCTGCCGACGGTCGTCAGTTCCAGTTGGCGACCGGGCGTCGAACGCGAGGTCGAAGAGCGGTACGCCGCTCACTATCGCCTCTCCCAGCACTTGTTCAAGATCGCGACCACACCCGCCCCGGGCAAGGAGGTCCGCGTCATCGGGATCGGGTCCGATCTCGTCGCGGGGCGTCGCCGCGAGTGGGAGCAGTGGTACGGACCGATCGCCGCCGCCCGCTGGGTGAGTGCGGTGTGGCACGGGATCGCGTGGGCGCTGTTCGGTGCGGCGTACGTCGGCGCGGTGCTGTTCGTCGCCGCGGGATTGCACGGTTCGGTCGGTCAGGTGCTGCTGATCCTGGCGGCCGGTGCGCGGCTGTCGTCGTACGTCGGAGCGACGGTCGGCGAGATCGGGTTCCTGCGCGGGATCTGGCTGGACGGGTCGCGGCGGCTGGTCTGGCTGGAGAACTACGCGGCCGCGTTCGACAGCACAGCGGATCAGCCTGCGCCCGAGCGGCTCGTCGACGGCATCCGCCTGGAGCGCGTGTCGTTCTCGTACGCCGGTGCTTCGCGTCCCGCACTGGAAGACGTCGACCTCTCGCTGCCGGCCGGCAAGGTGATCGCGGTCGTCGGTGAGAACGGCGCAGGCAAGTCCACGTTGGTGAAGCTGATCTGCAAGCTGTACGAGCCGAGCAGCGGGCGGGTGCTGCTGGACGATCGGCCGTTGGACCGGATCCCGGCCGAGGCGTGGCGCTCGAAGATCGCGGGAGCGTTCCAGGACTTCTTCCGGTTCGAGTTCCGCGCGGCGCACAGCGTCGGACTCGGCGACCTGCCGCGACTGGACGACGTACCGGCTGTGACCACTGCTGTCGGACGGGCCGGTGCGGAGGATGTACTGGAGCGGCTCGAGTCGGGGTTGGACACGCAGCTCGGTTCGACCTGGCCGGACGGGGCGGAGATCAGCTTCGGGCAGTGGCAGAAGCTGGCGCTGGCCCGCGGGTTCATGCGGGACCGCCCGCTGCTGCTGGTGCTCGACGAGCCGACCGCCGCCTTGGACGCCGAGACCGAGCACGCACTCTTCGAGCGGTACGCCGCGGCGGCTCGCGACAGCTCGGACGGACGGATCACGATCCTGGTCTCACATCGGTTCTCGACGGTGCGGATGGCCGACCTGATCGTCGTACTGGACGGTGCTCACGTCGTCGAGACCGGGACGCACGAGGACCTGATGGCACTCGACGGTCACTACGCGGACCTGTACCGGATCCAGGCGGCCGCCTATCACTAGCTGATCTTGAAGACCGGGACGCCGGGGGCGATGTGGTGCAGGACCTCGTCGGCAGAGTTCTTCGAGACGTCGCCCTCGAAGAACGCGCCGACCTCCCAGGCCCACTTCTTCAGGTACAGCCGGAGCGCGGGGAGCTTGTCGGCGTCGGCGAGCTCCGCGGCGCGGAACGTCTCGATCTTCCCGCCGAGCTGCAGCCGGCCCTCGCCACTCGCACGGAGGTTCTTCACCCACTGGGTGTGGCCGCGCGGCGCGACCAGGTAGCGCTGACCGTCGATCACCAGCAGGTTCACCGGCGTACTGCGCCATTCGCCGGACTTGCGCCCCTGGACCGAGAGCACCCGGCTGCCCATCAGGCTGAGACCGAGCTTCGTCAGCCGCGCGACGATCCGGTTGAAGACCCGCATGCTGCCCTCGTTGGCGGTGATCACGCGCTTGCTGTCGTAGGTCTGCTTGTACTCGGTCACGGCGCTTCCTCACTGTTCTGCGAGAGCGGTGCTCTCTGTTGTGATCAGTGAACATCAGATCGCCGCTCACTGTCAAGAGCACTGCTCTCGTTTCTGTGGCACACTGGCTCCATGAACGCCGGACGTACTGCCCGTGAACGAGCCCGGGCCGAGCTGACCGAGGAGATCAAGACCGCTGCCCGGCAGCAGCTGGCCACCGTCGGCGCCGAGGCGCTGTCGCTCCGGGCGATCTCCCGCGAACTCGGGATGGTGTCGTCGGCGCTGTACCGGTACTTCGCGAGCCGCGACGAGCTGCTCACCGCGCTCATCATCGACGCGTACGACGCGCTCGGCGAGGCGGCCGAGGCGGCGGCCGGGGGCGACGATCTGGTCGAGGAGTGGGTCGCGATCTACGCAGCGGTGCGTTCCTGGGCGCGGGCGAACCCACAGGAGTACGCGCTCATCTACGGCTCCCCGATCAGCGGCTACAAGGCGCCGCAGACCACGGTTCAACCGGCTGTGCGGGTCCCGCTGCTGTTGCTGGGGTTGTTGCAGCGCGCTCAGGCCTCCGGGCGGCTGGTGACGCCGCCCGACGCACCGACGCCGACCGGACTGCTCGCCCAGCAGACGGAAGTGCTGGTGGCGCTGGCGCCCGAGGTACCCCCGGCGGTGCTCGTGCGGACGATCATCGTGTGGACGCAGCTCTTCGGGATGCTCAGCTTCGAGCTGTTCGGTCAGCTGGTCGGGTCGATGGATCCGGCGGACGAGTTCTTCGCGTCCGCCTCGCGGCAGATGGCGACGTTCGTCGGGCTCAGCTGAACGCCTTCGGCAGCGGGACCTCGAGCGCCTTCGTGACACGGCGTACGTAGGTTTCGCGCGGGATCGACACCGCGCCGAGCGTGGCCAGGTGATCGGTCACCCATTGGATGTCGAAGACCCGGTCGGCGGCGTACTCGTCGTTCAGCAGCTCGATCGCCCCGGCGACGGCCGCCTTCGAGCCGTCGGTCTTGTGGTGGAACATCGACTCACCCGCGAACAGTCCGCCGACCGCGACGCCGTACAGCCCGCCGGCCAGCTCGTCGCCGTCCCACGCCTCGACCGAGTGCACCCAGCCGAGTCGGTGCAGTTCGGTGTACGACGCGATGATCTCGGAGTCGATCCACGAACCCGGGCGGCGTGGGTCCGCACACGCGCGAATGACCTGGTCGAACGCGGTGTCGACCCGGATCTCGAACTTCCCGCGCGCCCGCCGCAGCGACCGCGACGGGTTGTACTTGGCGACCTCGATCACGCCGCGGTCGACCGGCGACCACCACAGCACCGAGCCGCGATGGTCCGGCATCGGGAACAGCCCCTGCCGGTACGCCGCCAGTACCGTCCCCGGCGCCAGGTCAGCGCCGCCCGCGACCACATCACTCGCCCCGGCCACACCGACCGGCGGGAACTCCCACGGGGACGGAGCAGGTTCGATCGGCACATCACCATCCTGCACCAGGGCACACCTAGGGTTTGTCCCGAGTGCCGGGGGGCGGGGAGCCACGTACAGTTGAAGCACGTCCGGGTTCTGACGCGTGGGGCCGGGCGGGAAGGAGCACCGTGGCCGGAGTAGCCAGGTTCGTCGCCAGTAGTCTCGCGCCCGCCGCCCAGCGGTTCGCCCCGACGGCAGCGGGCGGTGTGTTGCGCCAGATCCTCGAGATCGCGATCGACGGGTACCAGCGGTTCCCGGGCGCGGAGCGGATCGCGGACAACAAGCTCGCGCGGTGCGACGGCGATGTCACGGACGCGATCGAGGCAGTCATCGATCAGCACATCCGGCTCGCCGGCGTGCAGGGGTTCGTCACCAGCATCGGCGGTCTGGTCACCCTGCCCGTCGCCTTGCCGGCCAACCTGACCGGTCTCGCGGTCGTCCAGTGCCGGATGGTCGCGGCGATCGCGCACCTGCGCGGGTACGACCTCGACGACCCGCGGGTCCGCACGGCAGTCATCACCTGCCTGCTCGGTGAGGACGGCGTGACGGCTCGCTTGCGGAAGTCGAGCCTGGTCTCCTCTCCGTTGGCGATTGCGACAGCGCCGGTCTTTGACCCCGAGCTGGACCGACAGGTCTCCGGCGAGGTCGTCGCGGAACTGATCGGGCGGATCAGCGGTAAGCGAATGGCAGTGACCTTCACCCGCCGCATCCCGCTGCTCGGCGGTGCCGTGGGCGCCGGCGTCGACGGCTGGACGACGTACCGCGTCGGCCAATTCGCGGACAAGAGCCTGGTCCGCCGCATTCGCCGGCCTATCGAGCAGTAGCCTCCCTGCGGGTGAGCTGGAGTTTGGCTCGGGTTTCGTCGTCGGCCGGGGTCTCGACGTAGAGGACCAGGTCCGGGTGGGCCGACACGGCCAGTTCGGTGACGGTGAGGTGTAGTTCGCCGGCGATCGGGTTGAGGATTCGGCGCAGGCGCGGCGTACAGGCGGCGACCTCGTGGCGTGACCACAGCTGGGCGAACTCGGGGCAGATCGAGCACAGCCGCTCGAGGTCGGTCTCCCAGTCCGGGTCGCCGACGTGTTCGCCGTACGCCGAGCGCAGGCGGCCGACGAGATACGGGACCTCGGTGTCGTAGTTCAGCAGCTGCTCGCGGGCGGCAGGCTCGGTGATGATGCACCACAGCAGGTTCTTGTGGATGCAGGGCAGCTGGTGCCAGTCGTGGAACAGGTCGTGGTACGCACGGTTCGCGCGGATGATGTCGAAGCGGGTGTTCGTGATCACCGCAGGCAGCGGGTCGAGCGCCTCGACGATCTCGTCGAACACGGCCTCGCTCGCGCAGTCCGTCGTCCGCGGCAACCGCACCGGCGTCGCCTCGGCCAACCGGTACAGATGCTCGCGCTCGACCGGCGTCAGCTGCAGCGTCGTCGCGACCGCGTCCAGCACCTGCCCGCTGGCGTTGATCGGCCGCCCCTGCTCCAGCCACGTGTACCAAGTCACGCCGACACCGGCGAGCAGCGCCAACTCTTCGCGCCGCAACCCCGGCGTACGCCGCCTTCCGCCACTCGGCAGGCCGACGTCCTCCGGCGACACCCGGGCCCTCCGAGCCTTCAAGAACTCGCCAAGCTCCGCTCGCTGCGCACTCACCTGACCAGCGTGGCAGGCGCTACCGACAGTTTCAGCCGGCCAGGGCTTGGACCACTCGACTCGGAGACGGTTTGCCGAGTTGTTCGGCCATCCAGGTGCTGGTGGTGACGAGTTTCTCCAGGTCGACGCCGGTTTCGATGCCGAGACCGTTGAGTTGCCAGAGGAGGTCCTCGGTGGCGAGGTTGCCGGTCGCGCTCTCGGCGTACGGGCAACCGCCCAGTCCGCCGGCGGAGCTGTCGACCGTGGTCACGCCGTCGCGCAGCGCGGTGAGCGTGTTCGCGAGCGCCTGCCCGTAGGTGTCGTGGAAATGCACCGCCAGCTTGTCCACACCCACCCCGGCCGCACCGAACGCGGCGATCAGCGCACCTACCTGGCCCGGCGTCGCGACGCCGATCGTGTCGCCGAGCGAGAGTTCGTGGCAGCCGAGATCGACCAGTCGCGCGCCGACCTTGACCACCTGGTCGATCGGTACGTCGCCCTCCCACGGGTCGCCGTAACACATCGACACGTACCCGCGCACCGACAAGCCCTTGGCGAGCGCACGCTGGATCGTCGGCGTGAACATCGCGAACTGGTCGTCGAGCGTGGAGTTGAGGTTCTTCGCCGCGAACGTCTCGGTCGCGCTGGCGAAGATCGCGATCTCCCGGACACCGGCCGCGAGGGCGCGGTCGAGACCACGCTCGTTCGGGACCAGGACCGGGGCGCGTACGCCGTCCGGCAGCTGCAGCTGCTCGAGCAACTCGGCCGCATCGGCCAGCTGCGGGACCCACTTCGGGTGCACGAAACTCGTCGTCTCGACCGTCGTCAGACCCGCCTCGAGCAGTCGCCGGATGAACTCGGCCTTGACCGCGACGTCGACGATCGCCGACTCGTTCTGCAGTCCGTCACGGGGCCCGACCTCGTAGATCGTGACCCGGTCGGGCAGCCCGTCGGCCTTCACCAGCTGCGGTTCGCGCATCCTGCTGCCTCCTCTGCGAGCGTGACACGGGGTCTCCGCGACAATGCTCGTGATGACATCTCTTGCTGCCATTCTGCGGGGCGTCGAGCGCGGCGTGTTCCCGCCCCCGGATCTCGGGCTCACCGTCGTACCCGCGCCGTCCGAGCGGGAGTCGTGCGTGGTCGCGTTCACCGGCCACATCGTGATCGCCGCGGACGTCGACCCGGCGTGGGTCGCGGAGCGGGTCCCGGACGGCGATCTGTGCGCGCCGACGAACCCGCCGTTCCTCGGCGCGCTGGAGGAGTTCACCGGCCGCCAGGTCATCTCGATCGACGCGATGGTGCTCGCCCCGGCTCTCAAGGACCCGGCGCCGCTTGCAGGCCTGACCGAACTCACCGGCCACAACCATCCGCGGGTCGATCGCGCGTTGCGGTATCGCGACGACGTCCGGGTGTACGGCGACGCGCACGGCGGGCTCGTGGTGATCGGCCGTGGCCTGGCCGGGCGGCTGGAGTGCGCGATCGAGGTGCCGCCGGAGGCCCGCGGTCAAGGGAACGGCCGCCGGCTGGCGATGGCGGCCCGGGCGTTGATCCCTCCGGATGCCTCGATCTGGGCGCAGGTCACGCCGGGGAACGCGGCCTCGCTGCGGACGTTCCTGGCGGTCGGCTACAAGCCGGTCGGGTCCGAGGCCCTGCTGGTCAAGTGACCGGCAGGTGAACGCAACGCAGATTGTTGCTGACGGCCCCCAATGCACAGCTGTGGAAAACCCTGGGGACAACCGCGATCAGGCCGTACGCCGGTGGTACCGCGGATCCCGCCCGGCGTAGAAGGTCGTGCGGTAGACGCCGCGGATGATCTCGGCCTCGTACCCGTCGAGTTCGGGCATCCCGAGGTCGCGGGCGATCGCCAACTCGGCCTGCGCGTCGTACGGGACATGGACGAACTGGATCGAGTGCGGCGCCGGATCGGGTGAATCCATGACCCCTTCGAGGATCACGTATCCGGGCGTCGGATCACCGAGGCTGTTGCCGACCGAGCCGGTGTTGAAGAGCGTCCGCCCGCGATCCTCCTCGTAGAACGGGTCGTGAATGTCGGCGTACCCGACGATCGTCGGCACCGGCCCGTCCCCGGTCGCCGGCGTGTTCTCGAAGAAGCTCCCGTACTGCGCTTCGTCGTGATCGAAAACGATCCGGTGATGAACACTCGTCGACGAGGCGTGGAACAGCCGCACCTGCCGCCCGCTCAACAGGAAGTCGTGGCAGAACGGCAGCCCTCGCAACCACGCCCACTGGTCCTCGCGGAGCTCGTTCTTCCACCATCGCAGACCTTCGCTGTCCTCGGAACGCTCGGGATCGGGCAGGAAGTCGTCCCAGTTCCCGAGGATGTTCACCTCGCAGGCCTCGCGGCAACGGTCCACTACTGCCTGTCCGCGCGGTCCCTTCCCCACGTAGTCGCCGAGATTGAAGACCCGCTCGATCCCGCGTCCCGCAATATCCGCGAGCACCGCCTCCAACGCCGTCAGGTTCCCGTGCACATCCGAAATCAGCGCAATCCGCTCCAGCCCCATGCCCGCGATGCTTTCATCCCGCCGGACCGCACTCCGGCGCGGACCGGAGTGCGGTGACTACCAGTTGCCGGAGGGGCCCGTGTCTCCACCGGCAGTGGAACCCGCCGGAACCTTGGGGCTGGGGCTTGGGCCGGTCCGTCCGCCGGAGCTTCGGCTGTTCGCGCGCCCGCCGCTCGACCTGCTGCCACTCGACCGGGGCATAGACGCCCCCGAACTGCCACCACCCGCTTCGCCCGCGGAATGCGCCGCCGCCCCGGCGAACGCCCCCGCAGCCTTGCGCGCCGCGGTCGCCGCGATACCCGCCGGCCCAAGCCCCGCCGCCTTGGCCCCAGTCGTCGCAGCACCACTCGCACCCGCACTTGACGCACCCGCCCCAGACGCTCCCCCGCCGGATGCCCCAGCTTTACTACCGCTGCGGGAGGTAGGACCGACAGTGACCGCGCCCGACGCCAACGACCCGACATCAGGCCCAACGCTTCCCATCCCGGCCGAGCCGCCACCGACGGCCGCGGTGAGAGGTACTGCGAAGCGCAGCAACGCCGGCAGGGCAAGAATCGCGAGCATCATCATCATCACGCCGGTGAGGGACTGCAGCAGGCCCGCGCTCTCCGAGCCGAGCATCTTCTCCTGCTTGAGCTTGATCGCTGCCGCGTAGATCAGAGCCGCTGCGGGTTTGTAGGCGATGAAGCCCAAGCTCCACGCGCAGTATTTCTTGAACCACGCCTTGCCGACCTCAGTGTTGGTCGCCGCCGCTGCGAGGGGCAGCGTCGAACCGAGCAGCACCAGCATCGCCGACCGGATCAGCATCAAGACGATCTGGATCAGCGAAGCCCACGCGGACAGCTGTCCGAGAAGCAACAGCATCAGCAGTGATTTGACCACGTTCCCAGTGCCGGCACCGGTGTCAGATGGTTCGGTGACCATGTTCTTCATGGCGTCCGCGAAGGAGTGGCCTCCGATGGCTTCCCGTACGACGCTCACAGCGAACTCGTCCGACCACGCGATCAGGAGTTGCATCGCAGCCGTTCCTGCCCCACAGACGACCACGAAGGTCAGCATCGCCTTCAGCAGGTCCTGGACCGGCTTGGCTCGTTGCTCCCAGGCCATCCGGATTCCCGCGATGACGATGGCGAGAGCGAAGATCGTCAAGGTCAAACCGAGGGTCTTCTCATGCACGAATGCGACGGTCTTGCTGTCCGTCCAGGTCTGCCCGCCGTCGGAGGAACTCGCCAGCGTGACGGGAGTGTCCGGCTTGACCCAGAACGTCGCCAGCGAGTTCAGGATCGTCGAAAGGAAGTCCGTTGTGATCCGCTCGGCGTTCGCGATTCCGTTGCTGGTGACGGACTGGACGCCTTCGACGACGTGGCACTTCATGTCCATTGGTGAGCACATCAGATACCACTCCACTTCACGAAGTCGCTCAGGTCGCGGTGCTGGGAGAAGGGGGCTCCGACGGCCTCGCCGGGTGGCGGTGGCTGGAGCCGCCAGTCGCCCTGGTGCCAGACCAGGGTCAGGTTGGCGCTCATGTACACGGACTCGACGGGCATGGCGAGCATCAAGGTCACTCGGTCCGGTCCGGCGTCGAGGACCCGGTAGCCGACGACCTGGACCGTCGAGTCGCCACTCGAAGACGCGTCCGTGCCGGCTTGGCGGAGCAGGCTGTCAGTTGCCGAACCAGGCACCATGAGCTTCTTGACGGTGGGGACGAGCTTGCTCTGGTCGGCGATCGCCGCGATCGCGCTGTACGCCGCGTACACCGCGCCGGTCGGCGAATGCGCGAAGCAGTGCCGGAACCCGTCGGAATCGGTCGTGCCCGGTCCGTACTTCGAGGAGCGCGGTACGACGACCCGCCGGCTGACGTCCCAACCGTCGACCGCCGGCGCCTCGGCAGGAACGGCCTGGTCACCGGCCGGAAGACCGCACGAACCCGTCCGCCGCTCGCTCCCCGAACTGTTGGCGTTGTTGGTCGGCGCCGGGCCGCCGTCGGGTGTGGCAGGCGCCTCGTCCGTGGGCTGAACCGAGGCGGTGCCGACCGGCTGCTGGGCCGCGGCGGTCGCCTGCGTCGAGCGGCCCCCGCCCGCGAAGATGATGACGATCCCGCAGATCAGGACCGCTCCCACGACGATGCAGGCCGCGATGAAACCAGCGCCGTACGGCGACTTCTCGTCCTTGTCCTTGCTCATCCGACTCCCCGCTCCGAAGGTCTACAACCTCACGGATCAAGGCTCGCAAAAATCGCCGGACCGCCGCGGAAGTTATCCACAGGCCCGGTCATCCTCCCACCGAATCGGCGACACCGCAGTCTGAAATTCACCGTTCTAGACCGGATCTGTCGCAGGTCGCCCGGTTACGCTCAGGGTCTTGCGTTTCTGGGTCGATCTGTAGCCGAAAGGTCACCCCGTGTAGCGAAGTGACCTAGTCAGCTAATAGAGTCCGCGCATGACCATCGCGCCTTCGCTTTGCTCGCCCCTAGCGCTCGCCGATGCAGAACCCACCCGCGCTGCCGAACCCTGGGAAAGCAACGTGCTGACGGCGTACGGCCTGCTGCGAGAAGCAGCAGCCGAGCTGGATCACCTGATGCGCCATTCCCTGAAGCGCAGTGGACTGCAAATGGCAATGTTCGAACTGTTGCTGCGGCTTGCCCGCAGCAACGGGGAGAAGCAGCGTCTTACCTCCCTCGCCCGGGAGTTGACCGTCACCACCGGCGGCATCACCCGGCTGGTCGACCGTGCCGAGAACCTCGGACTGGTCCGCCGGGAGCCTTGTCCCGACGACGCCCGCGGCTCGTTCGCGGTCCTGACCGAGGAGGGAAAACGGCGGCTGCGCGACGCACTGCCGGACCACCTGCTCGAGATCGACAGCCTCTGGATGTCCCAGTTGGCTGACGAGCAGGACGTCGTTCTCGGCAAGCTCCGTCGAGTGCGGGACAACGCCCGCCGCTGGCCGAACGGCCGCCCGGGGCTCGGGCCCATCACGCCCGACCGGATCTGACCAACCTCACAACTACACAAGAGCATTACCCGCGACTAACGGATGGGGCGCCCGACTGGTGTCGGGCGCCCCATCGCGCAATGGTTGAGAAGTGAAGCAAGACTCGGACCAGCCGCAAGCGCGTCAGGCGATCCGTTGGCGTGCGGCAGCCGGTGGTGTGCTCGCCGCCCTTGCCGGACTGGCGGTGGGCAGCGTGGCAGCCGGCATCCTCGGTACGCCGCAGACGCCTGTAGTCGCGATCGGGTCCGCGTTCATCGACCGAGTACCCCCGTGGCTGAAGGACCTGGCAATCTCCTGGTTCGGGACGCACGACAAGACCGCGCTCCGAGTCGGCATCCTGATCGTCGTCGTGGCCCTCGCCGCAGTCGGCGGGATCCTCGCCGTACGACGCTATTGGGCCGGCGCCCTGATCACGATCGCGTTGGCCGGCGTCGCCGTCGCCGCAGCCATGACGCGCGCCGACTCCGGCCAGACCGGGTTCCTCCCGTCGGCACTCGCCGGCGTCACCGCACTCATCATTCTGCGCCTGTTCAGCCGCCGGCTCGAACCGCTGCTCGACTTCCCGGACGACGGAGTAAGCCGCCGCGGCTTCCTGCAGTTGTCGGCCGGAGTCGCCATCGGCTCGGCCGCGATCGGCGCACTGGGCAAGGTCGTCGGCGGGAACCGCGCTGCCGTGGCGGACGCGCGCAAGCAGCTCAACCTTCCGCAGCCGCCGACCCTCGACCCACCCGCCGGCGTCCAGGCCGATGGCGCCGTACCGTGGGCCACGGCGAACGACGACTTCTACCGCATTGACACCGCGCTCTCGGTGCCGCAGATCGTGCCCGCGGAGTGGAAGCTGCGCGTTCACGGCATGGTCGACCGCGAGCTCAACCTGTCCTTCGACGATCTCCTGAAACGCCAGGTCATCCACAAGTGGGTCACCCTCACCTGTGTGAGCAACGAGGTCGGCGGCGACCTGATCGGGAACGCGCTGTGGTCCGGCGTACTGCTGAAGGACCTGCTCGAGGAGGCTGGTCCCGCACAGGACGCGGACGCGATCCAGTCGACGTCGAAGGACGGATTCACCGCCGGTACGCCGCTGCCGACGCTGCTCGACGACCGGCAGGCGATGCTCGCATTCGCGATGAACGGGGAGCCGCTGCCGGTGGAGCACGGGTTCCCGGTGCGCATCGTCGTACCCGGGCTGTACGGCTACGTGTCGGCGACGAAGTGGCTGGTGGACATCGAGGTGACGCGGTTCGACCAGTTCGAGGGGTACTGGACGCCGCGCGGCTGGTCGGCGCTCGGCCCGATCAAGTTGTCGTCGCGGATCGACACCCCGCTGGGGAAGAAGGTCGAACCGGGGCGAGTGACCGTCGCCGGCGTGGCCTGGGACCAGCATGTCGGGGTGTCCAAGGTCGAGGTCCGCGTCGACGGGGGCCCTTGGCAACAAGCGACATTGGCCGCCGATCCGTCGATCGACACCTGGCGGCAGTGGCACTGGACATGGGACGCGTCGCGCGGCACCCATGTGTTGCAGGTACGGGCGTTCGACGCGAAGGGCAATCCACAGGTCGAGTCCTCGGCGCCACCTGCTCCGAACGGCGCGACCGGCCTGCACACGGTCAGCGTGAAGGTCGGCTGACCGCTTCCAGCACCATCGGCAGGAACGTGTGCTCGAGCGAACCGGCCGGAACCTCTCGTGGCTCGAGCAGGCTCTGTGAGCGCGCGCCCTCGTGCAGCGCCATCACCATGCGCACGAACTGCTCCGCCGGCACGGTGAGCTCCAGCCCGCCGGCCTCCGCGATCTGCTCGACCAGCCGGGTCAGGCTCTCGCGGAACATCGCCCGTTGCTCGTTCAAAGCCTTCGCAGCGTCCGGGTCGCGCAGCGCGTGCAGCGTGAACTCGGCCGAGATCAGATGCCATTGCCGCTGGTCCGGCGCGGTCTCGTCGAGCAGTCCTAGTACGGCGTCCAGCAGCGTGCCGGGCTGATTCGCCAACTCGGGGAGGAGTGCCTCGATCTGCTCCAGTAGCCGGTCGGTCGTGGCCTGGAACAGCGCGAGGACCAACTCGTCCTTGGACGCGAAGTTCGAGTAGAAGGCGCCGCGGGTGAACCCGGCCCGCTCGCAGATGTCCTCCACCGACGCGCCGTGGAACCCGCGCTCGGCGAACACCTCCAGCGCCCCCTCGAGAAGTCGGGCCCGGGTGTTGGAGCGGCGGCGCTTGGGCGGTTCCATACGAGTAGGATACAGTTCTGTATTGAATACACAACCGTATTGAACGGGGATGCAGGATGGAGCTCGAGGCCGCCGGGATCAGTGTGCGTGGTCCGCACGCACCGATGCTGCACGTCACGTCGGTGTCGGTCGCGGATCACCAGGTGGTGCTCCTGACCGGGTACCCGGGCGCAGGGCACGTCGCCGCGGCGCTGGGCCTGTCCGGCCGGCTGAAGCCCGGCACCGGGAGGGTCCGGTTCGACGGCAAGTCTGATCCGGCCCTGCTGCGACGCCGCGTCGCCGTGGTCGACGCACCCGGCATCACTGAGCCGGACGACGCGCTGCCCGTTCAGACGGTGGTGGGCGAGGAGCTGGCGATCGCCGGCCGCAAGGCGGGGCGTAAGGCCGTGCTGGAGTGGCTGAACGAGCATGACGCGGCAGAGCACGCCGACAAGCGGTTCGAGCACCTGCCGGTCGCCGTCCGGACCAGGCTGCTCACTGAGCTCACTGTGGCGCGTCCCGACGTACAGGTGGTCATTCTGACGATGCCTGATCGGCACGGTGGTGATCCGCACGAGTGGTTCGAGCTGGGGAGCGGGCTGGCGGCGCAGGGGTATGGCGTGATCATCACATGCGCTGACGCGTCAGCGCGGTTGCTGGACATCAAGGCTGCGCGAATGGGCGACACCGACCAGCCTGACCCGGTGCAGGTCGCACCGATAGCTCCTGTTGAGCCTATTACTGCAATTGAGGAAGAAGAGGAGACAGAGGCGTGACCGCGCTGCGGATGGCCCTGAGTGAGTTGCGGCGCTTGACGGCTGGGAGGCTGCCCAAGCTGGCCGTGGTCGCGCTGCTGCTGGTGCCGGTGCTGTACGGCGGTCTGTACCTCTACGCGAACCACGACCCGTACGGGCGACTGAACAAGATCCCGACTGCAGTCGTCGTGGAGGACGAGGGTACGACGCTAGCGACCGGCGAGAAACTCGACGTCGGACCGCAGGTCGCGGACGAACTGGTGAAGTCGAAGAGCTTCGACTGGCATCAGGTGAACCGCGCGGACGCGACGAAAGGCGTGTCGGACGGGAAGTACGAGTTCGCGCTCGTGCTGCCGAAGTCGTTCTCCTCCGACCTGGCGTCGAGTGCGGACTTCACGCCGCGGCAGGCGGAGCTGGAACTCCTGACGAACGACGCCAACAACTACATCGCGCACACGATCGCCAATCAGGTCGTGGCGCAGGTGACGAAGACTGTCGCGTCGCAGGTCAGTGAGACCGCGGCGTCGCAGCTGTTGGCCGGTTACAACACCATCCACAAGCAGGTGAGTTCCGCGGCTGCTGGTGCTGCTCAGCTGCAGAGCGGGCTGACGTCAGCCGCTACTGGAGTCACGAAGCTGCAGTCTGGTGCCTCGCAGCTCAACACCGCGCAGAAGCAGTTGTCAGCAGGAGCGACACAACTAGCCGCCGGTACTGCACAGGCGTCGCAAGGTGCGTCGTCGTTGGCGACCGGTGCTGCGAAGCTCGACAACGGTCTGGGTACGTTGGAGGAGAAGACTGCGTCGCTGCCGAGCCAGACGAAGCAGCTGGCGGCCGGAGCGGATCAGGTTGCTGATGGCAACGAGAAGATCGCCAGCACGGGGCGGCAGGTAGCGACCGCGTCCAGCACGTTGGTGAAGGACCTCAAGACGTTCGACACGCAGCTGGCTGCACGGTTGAAGCAGCAGGGTCTGAGCCAGCACCAGATCAGGGTGATTCTGCTCGAGACGGCGAAGTTGCGGGCTCCCGTCGTACGGGCGAACACGAAGATCCAGTCGACGTCCAAGCAGCTCAACCAGCTGGCGACAGGTGCGCGGAAGGTGTCGAACGGCGCGTCTGCGCTGGCGAAGGCGACACCGGCTCTGACGAGTGGAATCAGTACTGCGTCCAGTGGGGCGCATCAGCTCAGCACAGGTGCTGGGCAGCTGAAGACCGGACTGGGCACGCTGCAGACTGGTGCGCAGAAGCTTGCTGCGGGCGAGAAGCAGGCTGTCACTGGGCAGGGGCAGTTGCTGACCGGTGTGAACAGCCTCGCGACCGGTGTGGGTCAGCTGAAGACCGGAGCGACGCAGCTGAACACCGGCCTGCAGAACGGCGTGAAACAGATCCCGAACCCGTCCGCCGACCAGCGCAAAGCGGTCGCCGAGACACTGGGTGCACCCGTCACGCTGCAGAACGTCTCGCAGGCCACGGCCGACAGCTACGGCGCCGGCCTGGCCCCGTTCTTCCTCAGCCTGGCGTGCTGGATCGGGGCGTACGTGCTGTTCCTGCTGGTCCGGCCGTTGTCACCGCGAGCGCTCGCCGCACTGCAGTCGCCGTTCCGCGTCGCGCTCGGCGGTTGGTTGCCCCCGGCGCTCTTCGGCGCCATCCAGGCCACGCTCGTCTTCGTCGCGGTCGTCCTGGGGCTGGGTATCCACGCCGCCCACCCGTGGCTGACCGTCGGCTTCCTGATCCTGACGTCGTTCACCTTCGTCGCGATCCTGCACGCGCTGTCGGCGTGGTTCGGCGCGGTGGGCAAGTTCCTGGGCTTGGTCCTGATGGTTGTCCAACTGGTGAGTGCCGGCGGCACGTTCCCGTGGCAGACCATCCCCGAGCCCCTGTACTTCTTCCACCACGCCCTCCCCATGAGCTACGCCATCGACGGCGTCCGCCACCTCATGTACGGCGGCCCCGGCACCTCCCTCGGCAGAGACCTCCTCGCCCTAGCAGCCTGGTTCGCAGTAGCCCTGGCCGCCTCAACCCTCGCCGCCCGCAAACAACGCGTCTGGCCGGCCAAGAAACTCCAACCAGAGCTGGTGCTCTAGCTGTTGACGAAGGCGGCGGTTTGGGTGAGGAGGGTGTTGGTGGTGGGTTGGTCGAAGAAGGTGATGAGGGCTTCGTAGGTGCCGGCTTCGGCGGCGGATGGGTCGACCACGTAGCCGTAGTAGCCGTCGGTGTAGCCGATGACTCGGGTGACGGGGTGCGTGCTGTCGGCCTGGAGGCAGGCGCCGTGGACGGCGAAGAGTTCTACCGGGAGGTTGATCCAGCAGACGTCGCCCATCGTCACAGTGCTGACAGGCAGGTCCAGGGCCGGTGGGAGGTCGGCGGCGGCCATCAGGGCCTGGCCACGGGCGCCCTCCAGGCGGGTTTGGGAGATGCGGCCGGACGGGTCGCCGGCGCCGTTGGTGCGGGACTCGGCGTCGACGCGACTCTCCACGGCGGACACGAGTTTCTCGGACTCGTCGGCGGGTGGGACGGATCGCACCGGCAAGGTCAGAGTCGTACGGCGGATGGTCGGCGCGGACCGCGGTAGTTCCAAGCCCGGCGTGGCCAACGCCTCACGGACCCGGGCGGCCAGCAGACCGCCCAACCGGGTGACCTCGGCGGCACCGCGACCCTGGCGAGTGAAGCGAGGGCTGACGTCACCCGCAGCCCCTTGGAGAAAACCGACCACAGCGGGAGCAAGAGCAGCTCGCGCGGCTCCGGGCCAGTCAGCCGAGTACCGCAGGTTCTCTGGCCCGTACGTCGTCGGGTGGCACGCGAAGTCCAGCAGCACCGCCTCGAGGGAGCCGTCCACTCCATGCAGCGCGAGGATGCCGGCGGTGTTGTCGTGCGGACCGTTCTTGCGGTGCCGGTTCGTACCGACGCCGATCACCTCGATCGAGTGCCAGCTCGCCGTCACCGGCTGCCGCTCGAGCGCAGCCGCCCGTACGGCACCGACCAGCGAGTCGACCAGCGACGGTTCGCGCTCGGCCGGAATGATGGGATGGATCTCACCGGTCCATCCGGACGGCCCGGAGTGGGTGTGCGACGCGGACACCACGACGTGCGACGGCGGGATGCCGGCGGCGGCACCGGCGGCCGCCGCGAGCTCCGATGAGAGCGCGCTCCCGGCCGCGATCGCGTCCAGCGTGAGCCACAGGACGCCCGGATCGTCCTCGGTGGACAACCAGATCAGGGTGGCGCGGAGCGGGTCCGCGGCACCGGTCGAGAGCCCGGCGCGGGCGGCGTACCCGTCGAGCCGGTGGCCGGGCGGCGGGGTGACGTCCAGGGACGTCGCGGCCAGGAGGAGTTCGGTCACGTGAAATCTCCAGCTGTCGTACCGGCACAGATCGGACGCTGCATGGCCAAGATAACGGCCTACACCGTAATTATCGAGGTCGCGCTCGACGGTGCGTGATGATCAGATCGGCGTACGTTCCGGCTGGTCCGGTGGCGAGACGTTCGGCGCCGTCGAGCGAGTTGCCCGCCGCCGGCGTCAGCTTGGCTCGCGACGGCAGCGCCTCGCGGACAGGTGTCAGCAACTGCTCACCAGCGCCGTCGAACAGCCCGCCGACACACGCGACCGGGACGGGCCCCTCACCGGCCAGTTGGGCGACCGCGGCGCCGATCGTCTCGGCGATGTCGCCGGCCGCGCGGACCAAGAGGTCGAGCGCGACCGGATCGCCTTCGGCCGCACACCGCAGTACTTCGGGTGCGAAACGGGCCACGTCGTCGACCAGCGTGGACGACCGGTACAGCGCAACCGGATCGAGCGCGGTGTCCGCGAGTTTCGTCACCGGACCACGGCCGTCCCGAGCACGCTGTACGGCGACCAGCCCGGCGCGGCCGATCGCGAACGCGCTCCCGGCATCGCCGAACAAGTACCCGTGCCCGTCGAGCTTGCGCCACGTGCCGTCGCGATCCACCGCGAGACAGACGAGCCCAGTGCCCGCGGCAACTACGACGCCGTACCCGTCCGGCAACGCCCCGGCGTGCGCCGTGACCATGTCCTGGGTGAGGCGTACTTCGTCGGCGTTCAGCACCTCACCGACGTCGGCCGCGAACCGTTCCGCGGCGCCGTGCGCCTGTGGGTAGCCGGTGAGCCCGAGAGCAACGACCTCCACCGCATCGGTCAGCCCGGCCTCGGACGCGGCAGCGCGAATCGCCTCGAGGAGGTTGGAGACGGCGTCCGGTCCGTGTGTGTAGCCGGGGCCGTTGCCGGTACGTCGGGACGGGAGGACACGAAGGCGGAGGGCCGACTGGCCGCCGTCGATGGCGATGCGGGTCATTGAGTGGTCCCGGGTGGATAGTCCTGACAATGATGAAAGGCAGCGTACCCACAGGCTCCGGTTACCGGGGAAGGGCTGCCTCGAGGTCTTTCAGGAGCACGTCCAGCGGGACGCCGGTGAGCTGGATGCTCGGCTGCATCCAGTCGTTGAGGATCGGGTCCTCGGTGGCCAGGTGGTCCGAGAACTCGGTCTGGCTCAGTTCGAAGACATGGGCGGGGTTGCCGGTGAGGTCGACGACGGTCTGCATCAGCCGGCCGACCTGGTCCTCCCACAGCACGTCTTCGAACTCGTGCTGGTCCGGGCGGATCAGCAGCAGGTCGACGTCGCTGTCGAGATCACCGTCGCCGCGCGCGACCGCGCCGTACACGCTCGTGTGCACGGGCGGGATCCGCCAGCCGCTGATCTCGTCGGCGAGCCGGGCGATCAACGTACTGCGGAGGTTCGCGAGCTGCTCGACGATCGAGGCGACCAGGTGCTTGCGGTTGAGGCGATAGAGCAACGAGTTGCCCAGGTCGTCGACGTGCACCAGCCCGGTCGCGGCCAGCCGCTGCAGTACGAGCCGCACACCTGCGACGCTGCCGGAGCCGGCGAGCTTGTGGATCTGCCGTCCCGACAGGCCTTCCTCGGCCTGGGCCAGCACCTGCAGCACCGGTCCGTCCAACGACGGAACCACCGTGCTGATCGGGCTGTTCAGATCCATGACCCGACCCTAGTGATCACCCGACTACGCCAGTAATCACCGTGACGAGTCAGCTACCCGGACCCCTGCGGAGGGCGGTGGTGAAGGAGTAGCGGTCGCCGCGATAGACCGCGGACGTGTACTCGACGACACGGTCACGGCCGTCGAAGCTGATGCCGTGCACCGCGAGGCAGGGCTGTGTGATCGGGACGTCCAACCAGCCCGCCGTCCGCGCGTCGGGCAGGACCGGTTCGAGTCGCGACGTACCGCTGGCGACGTCGATGTCGTAACGGCTGGTGAGCAGGTCATAGAGCGAGTCGTTCAGGTCCGCGGGTTCCAGACCGGGGACGTACGCCGCCGGCAGTGTCGTGTGCTCGACCACCATCGGAAGGTCGTCGGCCAGGCGCAGCCGGGTGAACGTGATGATCGGATCACCGACCGGGATCCGCAGCCGCCGCGCCGCGGCCCGGTCGGCCTTTTGGTGCCGGAACTCCAGCATCGTGGTGCCCAGCCGCATCCCGCGTCGGCGAATGTCCTCGGACAACCCGGTCAGCTCGAGCCGGCGCGCCACCTTCGGCCGGGTCGTATACGTGCCGCTGCCGTGCCGGCGTACCAGCAACTCCGCGATCACGAGCTCGTCGACCGCGCGCCGCAAGGTCATCCGCGCGACGTCCCAACGGGCCGCCAGCTCGCGCTCCGCGGGCAACGCCGCACCCTCCGGCAAGGTGTCGATCAGATGCAGCAACAGCGCCCGAATCTCGGCGGCCTTCCCGGGCAACGAACCATGCATTGGTCCTGGGTAACACCGACCGGCGACCTGCAAAAGCCTTTCCATACCTGTTGAACACCCCGGATCGTTCGGTCGGCCGGCAAGAGGTAACCAGCGGACGCCAACGCAGGCATAAGTCCCGCAACCGCCGGTTTCCGCGGCCAAAACCGTGGTTCTGCCTGCGTGGCGGTCCCACACCACAAAAACAAGCACGCTTGATTCTTTTTCGTGGGCGTGGGACGCTCGGCTGGACGAGCCCCTCGCGAGGGAGTGCAGCGTGCAATTGGACGAAGTGCTGGCGGATCTGTGGGCCGAGAGTGCGGAGCTGGATCGGCTGGTCGGTGGGTTGGCCGCCGGGGAGTGGTCGACGCCGACGCCGGCTGAGGGCTGGACGATCGCGCATCAGATCGCCCACCTGGCCTGGACCGACGAGGCGACGCAGCTGGCCGCGACCGATCCCGAGGCGTTCAAGGAGTCCCTGCAGACAGCGGCCGCGAGTCCGACGACGTACGTCGATGACGGCGCCGCGGAGACTGCCGCGCTGCCGCCAGACCAGTTGCTCACGTACTGGCGGGAGACCCGGGCCGAGGTTGCCGAGGCGCTGAAGAAGGTGCCAGCCGGCGAGAAGGTGCTGTGGTACGGACCGCCGATGAGCCCGACGTCGATGGCGACCGCGCGGCTGATGGAGACCTGGGCCCACGGGCAGGACGTGTTCGACGCACTCGGCGTACGACGGCAGCCGAGCAACCGACTGCGGCACGTCGCCCACCTCGCGGTCCGCACGCGCGACTTCGCGTACCTGCTCAACAACCGCAAGCCGCCCGCCGAACCGTTCCGCGTCGAGCTGACCGGGCCGGACGGAGACCTGTGGACCTGGGGTCCGGAGGACGCCGCCCAGCAGGTGACTGCGCCGGCGGTCGACTTCTGTCTGCTCGCCACCCAACGGCGGCACCGGGACGACCTGGCTGTGCGGGCCGAGGGTGCGGACGTTGAGGAGTGGTTGGGGATCATCCAGGCCTTCGCAGGGTTGCCGGGGAAGGGCCGCGCAGCGGGGCAGTTCTCATGACGGAGCCGATCCGTATCGGGAACGCGTCCGGGTTCTACGGGGATCGGTTCAGTGCGGTGCAGGAGATGTTGACCGGTGGGCCGTTGGATGTGTTGACGGGGGACTATCTGGCCGAGTTGACGATGCTCATCCTCGGGCGGGATCGGCTGAAGGATCCAGGACTGGGCTATGCCCGGACGTTTCTCAAGCAGCTGGAGAGCGGGCTGGGTGAGGCGCTCGACCGCGGCGTGAAGATCGTCAGCAACGCGGGTGGGCTCAACCCGGCCGGGCTGGCGAAGGCGATCGCCGAGCTTGCGGACAAGTTCGGCTTGCAGCCGAAGATCGCGTACGTCGAGGGCGACGACCTGCTGGACCGGGTCGACGAGCTCAACCTCGGGAAGCCGATGACAGCCAACGCCTATCTGGGTGCCTGGGGGATCGCCGAGGCATTGCAGGCCGGCGCCGATGTCGTGGTGACCGGTCGGGTGACCGACGCTTCGGTGATTGTCGGACCGGCCGCGGCGCATCACGGGTGGAAGCGGACGCAGTACGACGAACTCGCCGGGGCCGTCGTCGCCGGGCACGTGATCGAGTGCGGGTGCCAGGCGACCGGCGGGAACTACGCGTTCTTCACCGAGATCCGGGACTTCGGGCGTCCCGGGTTCCCGATCGCGGAGATCCACGCGGACGGCAGCAGCGTGATCACCAAGCACGACAACACCGGCGGCGCGGTCACGATCGACACGGTCAAGGCGCAACTCCTGTACGAGATCACCGGCGCCCGGTACGCCGGTCCCGACGTGACCACGCGCCTCGATTCGATCGAGCTCGACGACGACGGTCCCGACCGCGTCAGGATCTCCGGCGTCCGCGGTGAGGCCCCGCCGCCGACGTACAAGGTCTCGCTGAACAGCGTCGGCGGGTTCCGCAACGAGGTCGACTTCGTGCTCACCGGACTGCAGCTGGAGCAGAAGGCCGAGCTGGTGCAGCGGCAGCTCGAGCAGGCGTTGCCGAAACGGCCGGCCGAGCTGAAGTGGACGCTGGCCTGGACCGAGAAGCCGAACGCCGAGACCGAGGAGGAGGCGAGCGTCTTCCTCCGGTGCGCGGCGAAGGATCCGGATCCGAAGGTCGTCGGCCGCGCGTTCAGCAACGCCGCGGTCGAGCTGGCGCTCGCGAGCTACCCGGGATTCCACGTCACCGCGCCGCCCGGCGACGGTTCGCCGTACGGCGTCTTCCGCGCCGGGTACGTCGACATCCACGAGGTGGAGCATGTCGTCGTACTGCCGGACGGCTCGCGGCAGGTGATCGAACCTGCTCGGGAAACTCAACCACTGCAGCCCGTCGACGACATCGAGGCGCCGATGCCGTTGCTGCAGCTCTCGAGCGGACCGCCGCGGACCCGCGAGGTCCCGCTCGGCCGGATCGCCGGCGCACGCTCGGGTGACAAGGGCGGCGACGCGAACGTCGGCGTGTGGGCTCGCGACGAGAAGACATGGCGCTGGCTCGCGCACACCCTCACGATCGAACTCTTCGAGACGCTCCTCCCGGAGACGCAGCCGCTGATCGTCACGCGGTACCTGCTGCCGAACCTGTGGGCGATGAACTTCGTCGTCGAGGGTCTGCTGGGTGAGGGTGTCGCCGCGCAGGCACGGTTCGATCCGCAGGCGAAGGCGCTCGGCGAATGGCTGCGGTCGCGGTACGTCGACGTACCGGAGGTGCTTTTGTGAGCGACTTCCGCGAGTCTGTACGGCGGTTCATGACGGCTGAAGTGTTGCCGCATCTGGATCAGTGGGAGCGGGGCGGCGAGCTGCCGCGGGAGCTGCACAAGAAGGCGGGCGCACTGGGGCTGCTGGGCGTCGGGTTCCCGGAGGCGGTCGGCGGTGGGGGCGGGTCGTTGCTCGACATGCTCGGAGCGGTCGAGGAGATGCACTACGCCGGCGGGTCCGGTGGACTCGTCGCCTCGTTGCTGACCTGCGGGATCGCCCTTCCGCATATCATTGCTGGCGGCAACGAGCAGCACGTCGAGCGGTGGGTTCGGCCGACGTTGGACGGTGAGTTGATCGGGGCGCTGGCGATCACGGAGCCGGGCGGCGGGTCCGATGTGGCGTCGATTCGTACGACGGCCCGACGCGAGGGTGAGGTGTTCGTGGTGAACGGTGCGAAGACGTACATCACGTCGGGATGCCGGGCGGACTTCGTGACGACGGCGGTTCGTACGGGTGGGCCCGGGGCGCACGGGATCAGCTTGCTGGTGATCGAGCGCGGTACGCCGGGGTTCGTGGTGTCGCGGCGGCTGGAGAAGATGGGGTGGCTTTGTTCGGACACGGCTGAGCTGTCGTTCACCGAGGTTCGGGTGCCGGCCGAGAATCTGGTGGGAGCCCAGGACTCCGGTTTCGTGCAGCTCGCGGTGAACTTCGTGGCCGAGCGGCTGACGCTGGCGGTGCAGGCGTACGCCGGTGCGCAGCGGGCGCTCGATCTGACCGTCGAGTGGTGTCGTCAACGGGACACGTTCGGGCGGCCGTTGATTTCGCGGCCGAGCGTGCAGCACACGTTGACCGAGATGGCCCGGCGGATCTCGGTGGCGCGGGTCTACGTACACGAGGTGGCGCGGCGGGCTGAGGCGGGCGATGACGTGATCGCCGAGACGTGTTTCGCCAAGAACACCGCGGTCGAGGCCGGGCAGTGGGTGTGCGACCAGGCGCTGCAGTTGCACGGCGGTCTCGGGTACATGCGGGAGGCCGAGGTGGAACGCCAGTACCGGGACCAGAGGATCCTCGCCATCGGCGGCGGCACCACCGAAATCCTGACCGGCCTCGCCTCCAAACGACTGGGGTTCACTGCATGAGTAACCGTTCAGCGATGCTGGAGAAGCTTGCCGCTCTGGATGCCGAGCACGCGAAGGCGCTGGCAGGCGGTGGCGAGAAGTACGTCGAGCGGCACCACAAACGCGGCAAACTGCTCGTGCGGGAGCGGATCGAGCTGCTGCTCGACCCGGACTCGTACTTCCTCGAACTCTCGCCGCTGGCCGGCTGGGGTTCCGACTTCACCGTCGGCGCCAGCCTGGTGACAGGGATCGGCGTGGTCGAGGGCGTCGAGTGCCTGATCACCGCGAACGACCCGACGGTCAAGGGAGGCGCCAGCAACCCGTGGACCTTGAAGAAGGCGTTGCGAGCGGACGAGATCGCCCGGGCGAACCGGCTGCCGGTGATCAGCCTGGTCGAGTCCGGCGGTGCCGACCTGCCGACGCAGAAGGAGATCTTCATCCCCGGCGGGGCGATGTTCCGGAACCTGACGCGGTTGTCCGCCGAAGGGATCCCGACGATCGCGCTCGTGTTCGGCAACTCGACCGCGGGCGGCGCGTACATCCCCGGCATGAGCGACTACGTGGTGATGGTCGACGGCGGCGCGAAGGTCTTCCTGGCCGGGCCGCCGCTGGTCAAGATGGCGACCGGCGAGGACGCCGACGACGAATCGCTCGGCGGCGCGTCGATGCACGCACGGAAGTCCGGTCTGGCCGACTACTTCGCCGTGGACGAGCCGGACGCGATCCGGCTCGGGCGGCAGATCGTGTCGCGGCTGAACTGGCGCAAGCAGGGTCCTGCCCCCAAACCGTCGTACGACGAGCCTGTCTATGACGCGGACGATCTGCTCGACATCGTGCCGGGGGACCTGAAGATCCCGTTCGATCCGCGGGACGTGGTCGCTCGCGTGGTGGACGGGTCGGTGTTCGACGAGTTCAAGCCGCTGTACGGGTCGTCGCTGGCGACCGGATGGGCGTCGGTGCACGGGTACCCGGTGGGGATTCTTGCGAACGCGCGCGGGGTGCTGTTCAGCGAGGAGTCGCAGAAGGCGGCGCAGTTCATCCAGCTGGCGAATCGCGCGAACACGCCGCTGATCTTTCTGCACAACACGACCGGGTACATGGTCGGGCAGGAGTACGAGCAGGGCGGGATCATCAAGCACGGCGCGCAGATGATCAACGCGGTCTCCAACTCGCGCGTGCCGCACCTCTCGATCCTGATGGGGGCGTCGTACGGCGCCGGGCACTACGGGATGTGCGGGCGGGCGTTCGATCCGCGGTTCCTGTTCGCGTGGCCGTCGGCGAAGTCGGCGGTGATGGGTCCGCAGCAGCTCGCCGGCGTCCTGTCGATCGTCGCGCGGGCGGCCGCCGACGCGAAGGGGCAGCCGTACGACGAGCAGGCCGACCAGCAGATGCGCGCGTACGTCGAGGGGCAGATCGAGGCGGAATCGCTGCCGATGTTCCTGTCCGGCCGCCTGTACGACGACGGCGTGATCGACCCCCGTGACACCCGGACCGTCCTCGGCATCTGCCTGTCCGCCATCCACTCCGCCCCGGTCGAAGGTACGTCGTCCTTCGGCGTCTTCAGGATGTGATGCAGATGATTTCTTCCGTACTGGTCGCCAACCGGGGCGAGATCGCTCGGCGGATCTTCCGCACCGCCCGGTCCCTCGGTTTGTCCACGGCCGCTGTCTACTCGACCGCGGACGCCCGGATGCCGTTCGTCGACGAGGCGGACGCGGCCGTACACCTGCCCGGGAACACCCCGGGGGACACCTATCTGCGGGCCGAGCTGATCGTCGAGGCGGCGTTGCGGGCGGGGGCGGACGCAGTCCATCCGGGGTATGGGTTCTTGTCGGAGAACGCGGGGTTCGCACAGGCGGTGATCGACGCGGGGCTGACGTGGATCGGGCCGCCGGCGGATGCGATCTCGTCGATGGGGTCGAAGATCGAGGCCAAGAAGCTGATGGCGGCGGCCGGGGTGCCGGTCCTCGCCGAGCTGACACCGGCCGAGGTATCGGCTTCCGATCTGCCCGTGCTGGTCAAGGCATCGGCCGGTGGTGGCGGGCGTGGGATGCGGGTCGTGTCGCGGCTCGAGGATCTCGCCGCCGAGATCGACGCGGCGTCGGCGGAGGCGTTGTCGGCGTTCGGCGACGGGACCGTGTTCTGCGAGCGGTACCTGGCGACCGGGCGGCACATTGAGGTGCAGGTGATGGCTGACCAGCACGGGACGATCTGGGCCGTCGGGGAACGTGAGTGCTCGATCCAGCGACGGCACCAGAAGGTCGTCGAGGAGGCGCCGTCGCCGCTGGTCGAGCGGATTCCGTCGATGCGGGCGGAGCTGTTCGACGCGGCGCGGAAGGCGGCTGCAGCGATCAACTACGTGGGGGCGGGGACTGTCGAGTTCCTGGCGGACGAGGACGGGAACTTCTACTTCCTCGAGATGAATACGCGGCTCCAGGTGGAGCACCCGGTGACGGAGGAGACGACCGGGCTGGACCTGGTGGAACTGCAGTTCGCTGTCGCGGCGGGCGAGCGGCTGCCGGTGGATCCGCCGCCGACGGTTGGGCATGCGATCGAGGTGCGGTTGTACGCCGAGGATCCGTTGCAGGACTGGCAACCGCAGACGGGTCGTCTGCATGCGTTCGAGGTCGGTGCGCGGGGTCTTTCCGGAACAAAATCGTCAGCTGGTGACGGAAATGTTCCGGAAAGCGGGCTGCGGGTGGACTCCGGCGTTGAGGACGGGGCTGAGGTTTCGCCGTACTACGACGCGATGCTGGCGAAGGCGATCGCGTACGGGGCCGACCGGGCGACTGTGGCGCGGCGGTTGGCTGGGGTGCTGGAGCGGGCGCGGATTCACGGGGTGGGGACCAACCGGGATCTGCTGGCGTGGATCCTGCGGCACCCGGCGTTCCTGGCGGGCGACACCGACACCGCGTTCTTCGAGAAGTACGGGGTGGGGCCGGGGACGGACGAGGCGGTGGTGCGGGTGTCGGCGCTCGCGGCCGCGCTGGCGGATGCGGCGGGACGACAAGCGGGGCGTTCGGCGAGCACTCCGGTGCGGGTGCCGAGCGGGTGGCGGAATCTCGCGTCGCAGCCGCAGCGGAAGAGCTATCGCGTGGGCGACGTGGTGCATGAGGTCGCGTACCGGCTGACCCGTGACGGGTTGGTTGTCGACGGCAACGTCACGCTTCTGGACAGCACAGCGGAGCGGGTGGTGCTGGAGGTCGACGGCGTACGGCGGTCCTTCGACGTCGCGGCGTACGACGGGCTCGTGTGTGTGGACTCGTCGCTCGGGAGCGTGCGTCTCGTCCCGGTGGAGCGGTTTGTGGATCCGGCCGATCAGGTCGCGGCCGGGTCGTTGGTGGCGCCAATGCCGGGGACCGTGATCCGGGTCGGCGTCGCGGTCGGTGACGTGGTGAAACAAGGGCAGCCGCTGGTGTGGCTGGAGGCGATGAAGATGGAGCACACGATCGCGGCCCCGGCGGACGGGGTCGTCGGTGCGTTGAAGGTGGAAGCAGGACAACAAGTCGAGGTCGGCGCCGTACTGGCCGTGGTTGGGGAGGACGCATGAGTTTCACCGAGTCCGAAGAGCGTCGGGAGCTGCGGAAGGTCGTCAGCGAGCTCGGCAAGAAGTACGGCTATGAGTGGTTCAATCGGCAGGCTCGTACCGGCGGTCACACCACCGAGCTGTGGCTGGAGGCCGGCAAGCTCGGGTTCCTCGGCGTGAACCTCCCCGAGCAGTACGGCGGTGGAGGCGGCGGCATGGCCGACCTGTCGATCGTGCTCGAGGAGCTCGGCGCGGCCGGCTGCCCGTTGCTGATGATGGTCGTGTCACCGTCGATCTGCGGCACCGTGATCTCCCGTTTCGGCACCGACGAGCAGAAGCAGCACTGGCTCCCCGGTCTCGCCGACGGTACGACGATCATGGCGTTCGCGATCACCGAACCCGACGCCGGCTCGAACTCGCACCAGATCACCACCACGGCCCGCCGTACCGAGAACGGCTGGTCGCTGACCGGGCGCAAGGTGTTCATCTCCGGACTCGACGGCGCGATGGCGATCCTGGTCGTCGGACGCACCGAGGACGCCCGGACCGGGAAGCTCAAGCCGGCGCTCTTCATCGTCCCGATCGATGCGCCGGGCGTGGAGTTCCGGCAGATCGAGATGGACCTGATCAGCCCGGACAAGCAGTACGCGCTGTTCCTGGACGACGTACAACTGCCGCCGGAAGCGCTCGTCGGATCCGAGGACGCGGCGCTGATGCAGTTGTTCGCCGGCCTCAACCCGGAGCGGATCATGGCGTCGGCGTTCGCGATCGGCATCGCGCGGCACGCGCTGGACAAGGCCACGGCGTACGTCAAGGAACGGCAGGTCTGGAAGGCTCCGATCGGCGCTCACCAGGGTCTCGCGCACCCGCTCGCGCAGATCAAGATCGAGCTCGAACTGGCCCGCCTGATGATGCAGAAGGCCGCCGCGCTGTACGACGCGGGCGAGGATCTCGCGGCGGGTGAGGCCGCCAACATGGCGAAGTACGCCGCCGGAGAGGTCGCCGTACGGGCCACTGATCAGGCAGTGCAATCGCTCGGTGGGAACGGTATGACAGTCGAGTACGGCGTCGCGTCGTTGGTCGCCGCGGCCCGGGCCACCCGGATCGCGCCGGTCAGCCGGGAGATGATCCTCAACTTTGTCGCACAGCACAGCCTCGGACTGCCCAAGTCGTACTAGAAGGAGTGGGGCAATGATCATCACCAGTGAGTTCCCGCCTGTCGAGGTGCTCGACGTACCGATCCACGACGCCGTGCTCGGCAGAGCCCAGGAGTACGGCGACCGGCCGGCGATGGTCGACGGTGTCACCGGTAAAGAGCTGAGTTACGCCCAGCTGGACCACCTGACCCGGCGGGTCGCGGCCGGTCTGGCCGAGCTCGGCATCCGGCACGGCGACGTGATCGCGTTGTACAGCCCGAACACGATCCTGTACCCGGTGGTGTTCTACGGCGCCACCCGGGCCGGCGCGACCGTGACCACGGTGAACGCGCTCTACACCGCGGACGAGCTGCACAAGCAGTTGATCGACTCGAAGGCGAAGTTGCTGGTGACGATTTCGCTGTTCCTGCCGGTCGCGACCGCGGCGATCGAAGGCACCGACGTCGAGCAGATCTTCGTCTGCGACCAGGCCGAGGGGTACCGCTCGGTGCAGGAGCTGTTCGCGTCCACAGGGCCGGAGCCGGTGGTGACGATCGACCCGGCGGTGGACGTCGCGGTACTTCCGTACTCGAGCGGGACGACCGGCGCGGCCAAGGGCGTGATGCTGACGCACCGGAACATCGCGACGAACATCTCCCAGGCGGAGGTGATGATCACGCTCGCCGAGGAGGAGCGGATCATCGCGATCCTGCCGTTCTTCCACATCTACGGGCTGTCGGTGTTGATGAATCTGCCGCTGCGACTCGGCGCCACGGTCGTCGTACTGCCGAAGTTCGACCTGCAGCAGTTCCTCACCACGCTGGACGAGCAGCGGATCACGCGGGCGTTCGTCGCGCCGCCGATCGTCCTGGCGTTGGCGAAGCATCCGGCCGTGGACGGCGTCGACCTGTCTGCTTTGAAGCACGTCACGTCCGCGGCGGCGCCGTTGGACGGTGAGCTGGCCGAGGCGTGCGCCAAGCGGCTCGGGTTGCACGCCGTACTGCAGGCCTACGGGATGACGGAGTTGTCGCCGGGCACGCACGCCGTACCGCAGGACGACCCGGAGCCGCCGCCGGGCGCGGTCGGGAAGCTGTTCCCGTCGACCGAGATGCGGCTGGTCGGGGCCGACGGCAACGATGCGGACGAGGGCGAGATCTGGATCCGCGGGCCGCAGGTGATGAAGGGGTACCTCGGACGGCAGGCGGAGACCGACGCGACCATCGACCGCGAGGGCTGGCTGCACACCGGCGACATCGGGCGGGTCGACGCGCGCGGCTACCTGTACGTCGTGGACCGGGTGAAGGAGCTCATCAAGTACCACGGGTACCAGGTGCCCCCCGCGGAACTGGAGGCCGTGCTGCTCACCGACGACCGGATCGCGGACGCGGCCGTCATCGGGGTCGATGCGGACGGCAACGAAGTACCGAAGGCGTTCGTGGTGCCGATGCCGGGAGTCTCGCTGACGGCGGACGAGGTCATGGAGTACGTCGCTGCGCGGGTGGCGCCGTACAAGAAGATCCGGCAGGTGGAGTTCATCGACGCCGTACCGAAGGCCGCGTCCGGGAAGATCCTGCGGCGGGAACTGCGAGCTCGCGAGGCTGCGCGTGAGTGAAGTTCTGAAGGCACCCCAGCAGGACCGGTCGCGGGCGACGCGGCAGCGATTGCTGGAGGCCTCGGTCGAGTCGCTGGCCGAGGTCGGGTACGCCGCGACGACGGTGTCGGTCGTCGCGGCGCGGGCCGGGGTGTCGCGGGGCGCTGCGCAGCATCACTTCCCGACGCGGGCGGACCTGTTCGCGGCGGCGGTCGAGTACATGACCGAGGTGCGGTTGGCGGAGATCCGCGCGCAGGCCGCTGCGTTGCCGAGCGGGGCGGGGCGTACTGAGGCGATCGTGGGGATGTTGGCGGACGTGTACACCGGTCCGCTGTTCCGCGCCGCGCTGCACCTGTGGGTGGCGGCGTCGACAGAGGAGGCGCTGCGGCAGCAGATCGTTCGGCTGGAGTCACATGTGGGGCGGCAGGCGCACCGGGCACTGCTGGAGGTGCTGGACATCAGTGAGCGGACTCCTGGTGTGCGGGAGACCGTGCAGGGGGTGCTGGACATGGCGCGAGGTCTCGGGCTGGCTGACCTGCTGACCGATGACAGTGCGCGGCGGCGCGGCATCGTGCGCCAGTGGAGCCGAATCCTCGATCAGGCCCTGCGTGAGCCGGGCGTGTGACCGAAGGCGCGCCGAAACGTGTCGATGAACGCACTGGTCGACGCCCAGCCGCAGGCGTGCGCTACCTGAGTCACAGCAGCCCCCTCCGCCAGCAACCTCAACGCCTCATGCAACCTGAGCTGAGTCCGCCACTGCGGAAACGTCATGCCGAGCTCGACCTTGCACAGCCGACTCAACGTCCGCTCACTCGCCCCGACCGCTGGTTCCGGTCGTGCCAGTGCGGCTCGATGCCGCCACCGGCGTGGATCGGCCGGTGGCCGGCTCACCTGGCTGATCCCGGTCGCGATGACCACCGCCGGGCTCGGCATCGCCCTCACCGGCGTTGGGCAGACCTACTGGCTCATGTGGTTGGCGGCCGCGCTGTCCGGGCTCGGCGTCGCGGCGTACCACCCGGAGGCCGCACGCATGGCCCGCGTCGTCAGCGGTGGCAGCCACGTCGGCATGAGCTGGTTCTCGGTCGGCGGGAACGTCGGGTTCGCGCTCGCACCGGTTCTCGTCACACCGATCATCGCCGCAGGCGGATTGTCGCTGACGCCACTGCTCGTCGTACCCGCCCTGTTCGGCGCCGCGATCACCACGTGGGCAGTCCGCTCGCGTGGCGCCGTCGCAGTCACCCGCGGGCGCAGTGAAGGGACGGACGACTGGCCGTCGTTCCTGCGGTTGTCGCTGATCATGATCTGCCGATCGATCGTGTTCGTCGGCCTCGGTACCTTCATCGCGCTGTACGCCGGTCAGCGCGTCGGCGGCGGCACAACGACCGGCGGCGTCGCACTGTTCATCCTCTTCGCCGCGGGCGCACTCGGCACGCTCCTCGGCGGCCGCCTCGCCACTCGCTACGGACGGATTCGCACGCTCAGGACGTCGTACGCCGTCGCCGTACCCGCGATCGCCTGCCTGGTATTCGTACCCGGCCCTGCGTTCTTCCTCTTCCTCGCCGCGACCGCGATCGTGATGTCGATCCCCTTCTCGCTGCACGTGACGCTCGGCCAGGACTTCCTCCCCGGCCGCGTCGGCACCGCGGGCGGCATGACCCTCGGCCTCGCCGTCAGCATCGGCGGCGTCGCCACCCCGCTCCTCGGCACCATCGCGGAGCACACCTCACTGCGCCTCGCCCTCAGCACCCTGATCGCACTGGTCCTGTGCAGCACCCTGATCGGCTACGCCCTGAACGAACCGGCCTGAACTGAGGCTGAGTGCGATTCGTTGCGGGTACCGGGAGATACAGCGGAAGCGCCGCGGGATGCGGCTGCAGTAGCTGACAGCACACCGTCGGTACAGGCGGTCTTGTCAGGGAGTGACCATGATGCGTCAGCGAGGCGCGGTCCACAGGGACCCCAAGGTCATCGAGGTCGGACTGGACGAGTTGTTGCAGGCCGGCTACAAGCGTGCGGAGCGCGATCCCGACCCTGACAGCGATGAGGACGATGCTGATCAGCGCGTCGTTGACGAGTGGCGAGCGGACGACGCGGGCGTGTCGTTCGGCGTCGCCTTCTTCGGCTGGTTGGTTGCCGGCGGCATCGTCGTACTGCTGCTGGCGTCGGTCGGTGCTGTCGGCACCCAGATCGGCTGGAACAGGCTTGCCGGCTGGGAGTGGGCCTATGTCACCGCTTGGATCGTCATCGTCGTGTTGCTGGGAATCGGTGCGTTCTCGGGCGGCTACGCCGGCGGACGGATGGTGCCGGCGCATGGTGGACGGCAAGGATTGGACGTGTGGCTGCTCAGTTGGGGCGCCACCGCCCTGATCGTCGGTCTGGGGTACGTCGCCAGCCGCGAATACGACCTCGTCGCGAGGATCGACTGGACGTCCCTGCCGATCGCCGAGACCGATCGTACGCCTGCAGCCCTGGTCGGACTCGTCGCGATTCTGCTCGTCACGCTGGTGAGCGCGGTGGTGGGCGGTGCCGCCGGCAGCCGCTGTTCCGCGCGGTTGAATCGGATCAACCAGGATCACCAAGCTATGCCCTGAACGAACCGGCTTGAGTGCGCGCCGCGCGTTCTGTGATGCGGCGGTCGACCTTCGCTGCGAGCTCGTCCGGTGAGCACTCGGCCAGGTGGTCGCGGACGAGGAGGTGGATGAACGAGTACTGCGCACGTCCGGTGCGGGCCAGTACGTGGCGGTCTGCGGCGTACTGCAAGAAGGCTCGGCGGTGCCACGGCAGGTACCCGGTCCAGCGGAGTAGCGAGTCGTGCAGCAGCCTCGAGAGTGGTCCTGCCAGGACAGGTGGACGACGACGCCAGGCCTTCGCTGCGACCGTGCCCACCACGATGCCGGCGACCGCCTCCAGTTGCGGCGACGCCAGGTCGGCTCCAAGGACCAGTGCGACCAGGAACGCGGCAACAGCTCCACCAGCGACCCAGGGGTCCATCCGCCACCCCTTGTCGGCTGTGGTGGGGAGGTGGTCGGTCGGCAGCGACTTCACCATCCGGATCGCCTGAGCAACCAGCAGCCCGATCGCCACCCCACAGGCGAAGGCAGTGGCGTCGCCGAGGCTCAGGGTGATCCAGCTCGCGACGACGACCACAGCCAGCCGTACGCCGAGCAGCAGCCGCCGCCGGTTGTCGTGGAACACGATCAGCTCGAGACCATAGGCACCTGCGATCACAGCGGCCTCGACAACCAGTGCGGGCTTGGCGGTGAGCAGTTCGACCAGTCCCAGTGCTGCAACAGTCACCGCGACAGTCATCGCCGTACCTGCGAACAGGATGAGGGTGAAGAGCGGTACGCGGTCCGGTCCGCTCCCTTCACGCTTCTGCCAGGGGTGCGGCAGGAGGTGGACGAGCAACAGCGCGGCACCCGCCACGGCGAGTCCGGCGAGTACGCCGTACTGCGCGAGCATCACCAGCGTCACGCCGGCGGTCAGTGCAGCGAACAGTGCAGGCAGGCACACCGCGTGTGTCAGATAGTCCACCTCAGGCAGCGACAGCCCGTACCACCCGTCAGGCACCATCCACCGCGGTACGGCGGTCCGGTCACCGGCACGACGTCGAGTCCACCAGGCCAGACACCACAGACGCCGTACGGCGGTCTTCGCGTCGTACTGTCGCGCGGTCTGGCGGTTTCGGGCGAGGACCTCGCAGATGTAGGTGTCGAAGAGCTCCCGGCGTAGGTCCGCGACGCCGCGGGCAACCACCTCCTCCGGCGCTCGCCCTTGGTACGCCAGGACCATCACGTTGAGCATCAGCGGCGAGTTGACCAGCTCCCAGAGCGCGTCGTCCTGCTCGATCGCAGCGCGCGCACCGTCGAGGGCTGGTCCGACAGTGGTGAAGTAGTCGAGGACCTGTTCTCTCGTGAGCGGTCTGATGTGTACGGCGCCGAACAGCTGCAGCTTGTTGGGGAGGCGTTCGTAGTCGTTGGTTCGGCACGTGACTGCGAGCTGGCCGATCCGGTAGTTGCGGCGGAGCTCCTCGAGGACCGGTGCGAGCTTGGCACGGCTCGGCTCGGCGATCTCGTCCAGTCCGTCGAGCAGCAGGGTCAGCTCGCCGTTGCTCAGCCAGGTGCGGCCGACAGCGGGTGGGATGCCGTAGCGGTCGTTCAGCTCGTACAGCAGCCAGCGGACGAAACCCGCGACCAGTGGGCTGTCGCTAGGGTCGTCGTCGTTTTGGTGCGACGACTGCGCGGTCCAGCCGGCTAGGTCGACCAGGACAGGGATGGGCTGGTCCTTGGTGGCATGTGCTTGCTTGGCGAGGTTCCGGGCGAGGTCGAGCAGCAGGGTGGTCTTGCCGGCACCAGGTGCGCCGAGGATCAGCATCGAGTCCTGGAGCTCGTCGAAGACACCTGCGATGTCCGCCTCGTTCGGGACGCGCCGCGGTGCGCTGTCGAGCGGCTGGACGACGAGGTCGTACGGGCGGACCACTACGCCGGGATGCTCGTCCAGAGCCAGCGCGACGCGGGTGCGCTCGGCGAGTGAGCCGGCGCGACGCTCGGAGAAGTAGCGGTCGATGCGGGCGAGTGCGTTGGGGCGGTTGCGCGGCTGGTCGGCGCCGCGGTTGGAGATGGTCGGCAGGCGACGGTCGCGGAGCTCGAACAGTGCGGTCAGGACCGCGACGACCCAGAGCACCCCGATCGCCGGCCAGACCCAGCCGACGTACGGCTCGAGGAAGGCCGGTGCGGTGCCGCCGGTGCCGACGTTGATCGCGATCGGCAGCAGCACCAGTGCGAGCGAGACAGTCACCACGAGCACGACGCCACGCAGCAGTGCCCGCATCCTCACCCCTCGGAGCGTAACCGCCTGTGAGCCCACCGTCCCCGCCGGGCGCGTCGCACCTCCTCTCTTGCACTCGACCGTCCTGCCTCGTCGTACCCAGGGGACGTCCAGTGGGCGGGCTGCGGGTGGGGGAATAGTTGTCGGTTCACATACATTGGTTGGTGATATGACTACGGAGCGGATCGACCGGACGGGTGTGGGGCTTCGGTCGGAGCGAGGCCCGATCCTGCTCGCGGTGATGCTGAGCGTGGGGCTGGTCGCGATCGACGCGACGATCCTCGCGACCGCCGTACCGTCCGTGGTCGCCGACCTCGGCGGATTCACCCAGTTCCCGTGGCTGTTCTCGATCTACCTGCTCGCGCAGGCCGTGTCGGTGCCGATCTACGGCAAGCTCGCGGACCAGCGCGGGCGGAAGCCGATCATGCTGCTCGGCGTCGGGCTGTTCCTGCTCGGATCGGTGCTGTGCGGGTTCGCCTGGAGCATGCCGGCGCTGATCGCGTTCCGGCTGATCCAGGGGCTCGGCGCGGGCGCGATCCAGCCGATCGGGATGACGATCGTCGGCGACATCTACACGGTCGCGGAGCGGGCCAAGGTGCAGGGCTACATCGCCAGCGTCTGGGGGATCTCGTCGTTCGTCGGCCCGACGCTCGGCGGCGTGTTCTCGGACTTCATCTCCTGGCGGTGGATCTTCTTCGTGAACATCCCGCTCGGGATGGCCGCCGCGTGGGTCCTGGTCCGCCGGTTCGAGGAGAAGGTGGCGGAGAAGACCAGCCACCGGATCGACTACGGCGGCGCGATCCTGCTCGCGGTCGGCGGTTCGCTGCTGCTGCTCGGGTTGCTCGAGGGCGGCGTGATGTGGGCCTGGGACTCGCCGACGAGCATCGTGATCCTGGCAGCTGCCGTCGTACTGCTGATCGCGTTCGTGCTGGTCGAGCGGCGCGCGGCCGAGCCGATCCTGCCGTTGTGGGTGCTCGGCCAGCGGGTGCTGAACTCGGCGAACTCGGCCGCGTTGCTGATCGGTTTGCTGATGATCGGACTGTCGACGTACGTGCCGCTGTTCGCCCAGAGCGTCCTCGGTACGTCGGCCCTCGTCGCCGGGTTCACGCTCGCCGCGATGACCCTCGGCTGGCCGATCGCGGCGTCGCTCGCCGGTCGGATCTACCTGCGCGTGGGCTTCCGTACGACGATGTCGATGGGCGCAGTGATCGTCGTAATCGGAGCCGGTGTGCTGCTCACCGTGAACGCCACGAGCGCCGTACTGCACCTCGCCGCGGCCTGCTTCATCATCGGGATCGGGCTCGGGTTCTCCGCATCACCGTCGGTCGTGGCGGCGCAGTCGTCCGTTGAATGGCAGACGCGCGGTGTGGTGACCGGGGCCAACATGTTCGCTCGGTCGGTCGGCAGTGCGGTCGGAGTCGCGGTCTTCGGCGCAGTAGCGAACGGCGTCGTCGCCGCCCGCCTGGGAGACGACCACGCGGACCTGGAGAAGGTACCCGCCGGAATCCTGGCCCCCGCCATCCACGACGTCTACTACGGCGCCGCCGCCGCCGCTCTGCTCCTCGTAGTAGCCGTCCTCTTCATGCCCAACCGAATCACCGAACACCCGGTCCGCTAGCTCAGTAGGTTGGGGCTATGCGTGCGGTCGACTGTGTTGGTGCCTTGATCCAGGACGCGGAACATCGCGTCTATCTGCAGCGGCGGACGGCGGAGCGGCGGTTGTTGCCGGGGATCTGGGACATCGTCGGGGGGCATCTGGAGGCGGGGGAGACGCCTGAGGAGGCACTGGTCCGGGAGGTCGAGGAGGAGACCGGCTGGAAGGTACGCGACATCGTCCGGACTGTCGCGGATTGGGAATGGGAGTGGGAGGGCCGGGTACGGCGGGAGGTCGACTACCTCGTCACCGTCGACGGGGACCTGACCCGTCCGCGCCTCGAGGACGGTAAGCACGATGCGTCAGCGTGGGCCGGACCGGGCGACCTGGATCTGCTGATGGTGAACCGGACCGACGGGGACCGGCGGCTGCGGGACCTGGTGGCTCATGTGGTCCGGACGCGGTTCACGGATCGCCTCTGGCTGGAGCCGATCAGCGGACCGAACGGCGTCCTCCCCGGACATGCACCGGACCTGCAGCGCGTCTTCGCGGACCCATGGGTGGCCCGCTGGTACGACGGAACGCTGTCACCGGACCAGGCGGCCGAGCGGGTCGCGGAGCATCAAGCAGGCTGGGAACGCGACGGCGCCGGGAAGTGGATCGCCTACGAGCGCTCGACCGGCGAACTGGCCGGGCGGGGCGGCCTGTCCCGGATTCCTGCTGGTACGCCAACGGCCGAGGCCATCGCCGCGCTGGTAGGACCCGAGTGGACAGGCCTCGAACTCGGCTGGGCCCTCGTCGAGTCCGCCCGCGGCCGCGGCCTCGCCACCGAACTCGGCCGCGCCGGCCTGGATTACGCCTTCACCACCCTCAACGCCACCTCAGTCATCGCCTTCACCGAACAGGTCAACACCGCTTCCCAGGCTGTGATGAAGCGCCTCGGCATGCAGTACGCCGGAGAAATCCACGCGGAAGGCTGGGCCGCCGGCGAACCCGCCGTACAGCCAGACGCCCCGTTCGCCGTCTACACGACCGGACCTGGAGCGGACATCTAGCGGTCCAGGGCGGTTACGAAGCGGGTCAGGAGGGTGGCGAATGTTGTGCGTTCGTCGGCTGTCCAGTCGGCCATGGCGGCGGTGAAGTGGGCTTGGCGGTGGGTGTGGACGGTGTCGAGTCGGGCTTGGCCTGCGGGGGTGAGGACAAGGTTGGTACGGCGGCCGTCGGCCTGGTCGGCTTCTCGGCGGACCAGGCCTGCGGTGACTGCGGCGGCGACGAGTTTGCTGGCGCGGGGCTGATCCACGCCTAGGGCGGTGGCGATGCCGTTGACGCCGAGGGGATCGGGTTCGGCTGCCTCGACGGCGTCCAGGACCTCTTGGACCGGGTCAGGTCCGCCGGACTGGACAGCGAAGGTACGGCGGGTTTGCCGGCGGCGGATCGCGATCATCGCGGCCTCGACCTCGGCGACCGGGTCGGTCTTGTCCATGCCTGGCTCCAACTATATGCTCATTGACATGTATATGTCGGATGACAACAAGCCTATCGGGTGGTGGCTGAAAGAGGTCGACCGCCTGCTCGAGGAGTCGTTCGAGCGGGTCCTCGCCGACGACGGGCTCACCCGGCGCCAGTGGCAGGCGCTGAACGCTGCGGCCGGCCACAGCGCAGGACACACGATCGCCGAGGCGCTGTCGCCGTTCCTGTCCCGTGCGGAAGAGCTGGCCGGGGTGACCGGGCCGCTGATCGAGCGCGGCTGGCTGACGGGCGAGACGCTCACGCCTGACGGTGAGCGGGCGCTGCAGGCGCTGAGCACGAAGGTTCAGGCGCAGCGGCGGCGGGTCACGGCCGGCGTCTCGGACTCGGAGTACCTGACGACGGTCGGCGTACTCCGCCGGATGGCCGCCAACCTGGCGTGAAAAGGCTCCGAGTGTGACCGCCCAGGCGCGGCGCTCACACTCGGAGCCGGCCACCTCAAGGGGGAGGTTCCCGGTGAGGTGTCGGGAGCCTCCGGTGTCCTACCGCCCAGGACACTCGGCCCTGCCTGGCCCGAGGTGTCGGCCAGGAGGTGGGTTGGAACGGCTGGGCGGCGGCGATACAGGGAACTCAGCCGCCAAGCCCAGCCGGGTCGGGAGGGCGGTGCGGTCCGGAGCTGAGGAGTGCTCCGGACCGCACCTTGGGTTTCGTCCGGGACTGAGGAGTGCCACGGACCTTCCAAGCGCCGACCCTGAACGTGAGGAGACTCCAGGGTCAGCAGACCGGGTCTGAGGAGGACCCGGAATTCTGCGGTCTTTCAGTCGGTCGGGTCGAGCGGGCCGAGCAGGTCGTTGGTGACCTTGAGACCGGCGAAACGGCGCCGCATCGCCTGTTCGTAGCGGGCCGCGAGCGGCGCCTCCGCGACGTACTGCGCGATCACGTGCTCGCCGAACCAGACCCGGACTCTGCGCCGATGCTGTCTCGACGTCATTTCCGCGATGGTCACAACCTCTCACCCCGTAACTCTCAGGCCTTGCAACCAGTTGGACTTACTGGTTGTCATGGCAGTAATGGTGCACGAGCCCAACGTGACCGCTCTAGGACCTGGACCGGACCTTTGCCGGACCTCTTCCGGTCCTCTCGCGGACATCTGGGGGACAGCACCTTGTCGTGGGGCACAAGTCGAGACAACGTCTGACTGACGTGAACGGGAGGAACGATGGCGAGTAGGTATGCGCCAAAGACGGTCCTGGCGCACCTGATCCAGCGCCGGAACCAGACCTACTCCGAGATCGTCGCCGAGTTCGTCGAGCTGGGTGGAACCATCACCGAGCGGCACCTGCGTCGCCTCGCATCGGGCGAGCGCGCAGGGACCACTCCTCAGACCCGGCGCACCCTGCAACGTCTGTTCGGCAAGCCGGTCGAGGAACTCCTCGCGCCGTACGTGCCCGAGCAGGCCGCCCAGGTGGTGCCGGCACCTGCCGCGAGTGGACGGATCACGACAGGTAATGAGATGGAGGTTCTCGACATGGCTGCCAGCCGCGCGAGGGCGTTTGCCCTCGCGGCCCAGTCCGGTCTCGGAAGCGAGGCCATGGAACAGGTGTACGACGACGTACGCCACGCCGCCCAGGCGTACCCGCAGCGCCCACTGCCGGAGATCCTCGGCCAACTGGTCGAGACCCAGGACCTGGTGTTCGGCCTGCTGGAGAGCCGCCAGCGCCCGGACCACCACCGCCAGCTGTACTTCCTGGCCGGTGTCACCGGCGGTCTGCTCGCCAAGGCCTCCCACGACCTCGGCAACCCGCACGCCGCGCTGACCCAGGCGCGGACCGCGTTCATGTGCGCCGACAACGCCGACCACCACGGCCTGCGCGCCTGGGTGCGCGGCTTGCAGTCCCTGGTCTCCTACTGGGCCGGCAACCCGCACGACTCGGTGCGGTACGCGCAGCTGGGCGCCGGGTACGCGGAGCAGGCCAACAGCACCACCAGCGTCTGGCTCCCGGTCAGCGAAGCTCGCGCCTGGGCCGCGCTCGGCAACCCGGAGGCCACCCGGGCCGCCTTGGAGCGCGCCGAAGAGGCGTGGAACTCGGTTCACAACGACGACCTGGACGACATGGGCGGCCTGTGCACCTTCGGTCGCAACCGCCAGCTGTACTACGCCGCCGACGCGCTCGCTCAGCTGCCCGGTGAGGTCGAGCAGGCCCAGCGGTACTCGAGCCAGGCCGTCGACGCGTACACCGACCAGAACCACCCGGAGTGGGCCTTCGGCGACGCCGCCGGCAGCCACGCCGCGATGGCGATCACCCGGATCGCGAGCGGTGAGCTGGACGGCGCGGCGGACGCGCTGGCCCCGGTGCTGACGCTGCCGACCGAGCGCCGGATCAACGGCGTGGTGCACTCGGCCCGCCGGGTCCACCAGGCGCTGCGGCAGTCCGGTCGCGCCGACGACGCCCGGGAGCTCCAGGAGGAAATCGAGACGTTCACCCGGACGCCGATGCAGACCTACCCCCGGTAGCCTGCGCGGATGGAGGCGCTCAGCGGACGGCTGACTGTACTGCGGGAATTCCGGACAACCGACCTCGACGACTACCTGGCCATCGCCGGTGACGACCGGGTCACCACCTGGATGGCGTTCGACAGCTACGACCGCGCCAAGGCCGAGCAGAGCCTGGCCGCCCTCGTGGCGCGGTCCGAGCAGGAGGACCGTCCCGACTACATGCTCGCCGTGACCCGGCCGGACGACGATCGCGTGATCGGGTTCGGCCGGATCGCGCCGAGCGGGCCGTGGGCGGCCAAGCTCGGCTACGCGATCGGCGCGGACCACTGGGGTCGCGGATACGCGACGGACGCCGCCCGCGTGCTGCTGGGGTTCGCCTTCGGCACCCTGAGCAGGCACCGGGTCACGGCCGCGATCGGCCCCGAGAACGAGGCGTCCATCGCGGTCGTCAAGCGCCTCGGCTTCACATACGAGGGCCACCTCCGCGACCACGTCTTCACCAACGGCGCCTGGCGCGACTCCCTGCTCTACTCCCTCCTCGAAGCCGAACATTCACCCAGGAGTCACTCGGAGCCTTGACCTGGTTTGTCAGGACCAGCAAGGTTGCGCTTCATGGTGAGGCAACAGGTGCCGGAGTGGGCGGACCCGAAGATTCCGGATCGGGAGCTGGATCCGCAGGGGGTGTCGCGGCGGACCCTGATGCGCGGGGCTGGGCTACTCGGGGCAGGGTTCGCGGCGGCCGCTGTGACGACACAGGAGGCGGCTGCGAGTACGGCGTACTCGGACAGCGATCCTGAGCTCGTCTATCTGGTCGGGGACCATCACGTCCACAGCAGGTACAGCCACGACGCGAAGTACAACTTCAGCCAGCTCGCGCAGCGCGGTGCGCAGTACGGGCTGGACTGGATGGCGTTCACCGAGCACAGCAACTTCGGGCACGCCGACAAGGGCGCGGCAGCCGAGAACGCCGAGGTCCTGAAGGCTCGGGCCGAGAACCCGCGGATGCTGATCTTCCAAGGGCTCGAGTGGTACATACCCGCCGCCGAGCACGGCACCGTCCTCGTTGCCCCCGGCGCCAACAACGTCTCGTTGCTCCAGCAATTCGAGCGCGAGTACGACGGCAAGCTGACGAGCCGTTCCGCGGACACACCGGACAACGAACTGCACGCGGTCAAGGCACTGCAGTGGCTGGCCTCGCAGAAGCAGGCGCGGTACGTCGACGACGTACTGGTGCTGGCCAACCACCCGATGCGCCTCGGCATCGACGCGCCGCACGAGCTGCGCGCCTGGCGGGACAGCGGTGTCTGTATCGGGATGGAAGGCGCACCTGGTTCGCAGGGCGACGCGGACCCGGCCTGGGTCGCGTACCGCGGGTCGACGCGTGCGCAGCGCGGTGAGTACGTCAACGCACCAGGCACCGGCAGCTACGCCGGCTACCCGGCTGACGCGTACCGGACGTACGGCGGCTTCGACTGGGCGACCGCGACCGTCGGCGGGCTGTGGGACAGCATGCTCGCCGAGGGCCGGCTGTTCTCGATCACCTCCAACAGCGACAACCACCGGACCATTTGGGACACCTGGAAGGACGGGGAGTTCCCGGCGGGGCAGAACTTCGACAGCCTCGGGTGGAAGCCGTCGCCGACGGACTCCGGCGTACCGCAGCCGGGCAGTGACTTCTGGCCCGGTCAGTTCAGCAGGACGCACGTCGGCGTCACCAAGTACGGCTACCTCGAGGTGATGGCCGCTCTGCGGGCTGGACGCGTCTGGGTGGACCACGGGCAGCTTGTGGATGGCATCGAGGTACGACTGGCACCTGTGGGTTCACGGCAGCGTGGTGCGACGTTGGGCGGGCGGCTGCGCGTACACAGGTCGCAGCGGCTCGAGCTGCGCGTCACTGTGACCAGTGCGTCCCGGCCGAACTACCACGGTGTGCTGCCGAAGCTGGCGCATGTGGATGTCATCCGCGGTGTGGTGACCGGTCCGGTCACGGCTAAAGACACCTGGAAAGCGCCAGACACCAGAGTGGTCGAGCAGGTGGATGTCCGGAACCGCAAGGGCACCTATGAGCTCCGCATCCCGCTGGGGCGTGCGGAGCGGTCGCACTACCTACGGGTGCGTGGCAGCGACGGTCGGCGGAACGGGCCTGGGTACCTGGGGAGCGCGATCGACCCGACGGGCCCGATTCAGCACCCGGACAACGACGGTGACCCCTGGCTCGATACCTGGCTCTACACCAACCCGATTTTCGTCGACGTGGTCTAGTGGTGGTGTGGTAGGCAGCCAACTGAACCCGCTGCGGGATGGTCTGGCGCGGATGATTCTGACGAAGGTCGCCGGACCGGACCCGTATGCCGAGCGCGGCCGGGTGCACGACACCCCGGGTCCGCGGTGGTTCGCCCCGGAGCGCCCGATCCGGCGGGTGCATGGGGACGCGTCGATGTTCGCCGGGGGACTGCGTGCGTTGCTGCTGCAGTCGCTGCACCCGCTGGCGATGGCTGCCGTGGCGGCGCACTCCGGGTACCGGGGCGATCCGTGGGGGCGTCTGCGGCGTACCAGCTACTTCCTGGCGATCACGACGTACGGCGCGATCCCGGACGCCGAGGAGGCGATCGCACACGTCAGGTCCGTGCACGAGCGTGTCCGCGGGACCAGTCCGGACGGGGTGAAGTACCGGGCGTCGGACCCGCATCTGCTCAAGTGGGTGCACGTGGCCGAGGTGGACAGCTTCCTCGCGGCACACCAGCGGTACGGCGCGCATCCGCTCACCGCGGCGGAACAGGACGAGTACGTCGAGGATGCGGCGCTCGTGGCCGGCAAACTCGGGGTGGTCGACCCGCCGACCACGGTGGCCGAGCTGCACCAGCTGCTGAAGCAGTACCAGCCGGAGCTACGCGGTACGACGGAAGCTCGCCAGGCCGCCCGCTTCATGCTGGTGCACCCGCCCGTGCCGTGGGCCGTGCGACCCGCGTACGGCGTACTGACGGCGGCTGCGGTCGGACTGCTGCCGTGGTGGACCAGACTGCCGCTGCGGCTCCCGTACCTCCCGCTGGCCGAGCAGACCGTCGTACGGGCGGCGGGCGACGGACTCACCCGAACCATCCGCTGGGCCCTCGCCTCACCAACACTCGCCTCACCCACACAGAAAGAAACCGGCGCGGAGGCATGACACGCCGGTAAGTTGTCCTCGTGCCGCTGCGTCCTCATCGTCCACTCCCGCTGGCCACTCCGGCGGGAGTCGAGGTGCTGACCAAGATCCTGACCCAAGGGCCGATCCCGCGGGTGGAGATCGCGCGCCGGACCGGGCTGTCGCAGGCGGCCGTGACGAAGGCAGTCGCGCCGCTGATCGAGACCGGGTTCGTCACCGACCAGGCCGCCCCGGCGGAGGGCGACGGCCAGCTCGGGATCGGGCGGCCGGTGAGCCCGCTGACCGTCGTACCGAGCAGCGTCTCGGTGATCGGCGTCAAGGTCACGCCGACGAGCCTGATCGGTGTCACGACCGACTTCACCGCGGGCATCCTCAACGTGCGGCACGAGGACCTGGACAGCACCGACCCCGAGGCGGTGATCGAGCAGCTCGCCGGGCACGTGAAGGCGCTGATCGCGTCTCTCAAGTCCGGTACGGCGGTGGCCGGTCCGCTCGCCGGGATCGGGATCGCGGTGTCGGGCGATGTCGACGCAGCGCACGGCGTGGTGCGGGACTCGCCGCTGATGGGCTGGCGCAGCGTCCCGGTCGCGGAGCTGCTCGGCAAACGGGTCCGCGTGCCGATCGTGGTGTCGAACGACGTCCGCGCGCTGACCGTGGCCGAGCACTGGTTCGGGGCCGGCGTGAACGCGGACTCGTTCGCCGTCGTGACGATCGGCTCCGGCATCGGGTGCGGGCTCTACATCAACGGCGAGGTGGTGTCCGGCGCGTACGGCGTCTCGGGCGAACTCGGTCACCTGCCACTCGCGCCGGGCGACCTGGTGTGTACCTGCGGCCGGCGCGGTTGCGTGGAGACCGTGGCGTCGTCGGACGCGATCCTGACGCGCACGCGCGAAACCACCGGGCGGGCGGACCTGGATCTGGCCGGTGCGATCAAGTTGGCGCACGAGGGCAACGAGCAGGCGCGCGAGGCGTTCGACCGGGCCGGTGAGGTGATCGGCGCCGCCCTGGCCGCGATGGTGAACCTGGTCGGGCCGGAGCTGGTGATGATCGCCGGCGAGGGCGTCGCGGAGTACGACCTGTACGAGGAGCGGATGCGGCGCGCGTTCGCCGAGCACGCGTTCGGAGCGGCCGGGGACTGCCGGCTGATGCTCCGTTCCCACACCTTCGACGACTGGGCCCGCGGGGCGGCCGCCACGGTCATCCGCTCGTACGTCCGCGGCGAGCCACCCCTTGCCCGAGGAAGCAGCTAGCAGCAGCTAACTGCGGGCTGCGGCGAGGATCTTGCGCCAGACCTTCTTGTAGGACTCGAGGCCGTCGGCCGCGAGTGGTCCGGTCGGTCCGGCGGTGATGGAGACCCGCTCGGGGATGGTGCCCCAGACCGGGATGTTCTCCTGCGCGTACTGCTGCATGGCTTCCTGGTACGACCGCGTGTAGGTCCGCGCCGAGCAGATCACCAGGCCGACCGGGATGTGGTCGGGAACCAGCTCCAGCACCGCCTTGACCCGAGGAGTCTCGACCCCGCCGACCCGCGTCGGCAGGATCACGATCCGGGCCCGTTCGAGCGCCTTGTTGAGCATCCGCTCGTGGGACGGGGGCATGTCGACGATGCCGATACCCTCCGGCGGGACCTTGTCCACCGCCTTGCTCAGCAGGCGCTCGGTCGGCGCCTCCGCGATCTCGATCCGGTTCAGGTGTTCGTCCTCGGACTCCGCGATCCAGTCCGCGGCGCTACCCTGCGGATCGGCGTCGATCAGAGTGGCTGTGCGACGGTTGGAAGATGCCAGCGCGGCCAAGTACACCGACGTGGTTGTCTTACCGACCCCGCCCTTCAGTGCAGCTGTCACGATGATCATGAGAGAGAACTTACCCGGTTTTGTCCGAAATCCGGCGTGTCATCGGCGTTGCCCGCCCACATCGTGATAGTTGCCGCTGGCCCGTGTGTACAAGCTCAAGCCGACTTCAGCCGTGAATCCTTTTGTCCGCCCGGTGCCTCTTACTCCCGAAATCGCACCCCGATGAAGGAGCACCTCATGACCTGGATCATCGTCGCCGCGGCCGTCGCGGTCCTGCTGCTCGGCACCTGCAGCGTTGTCGTGCTGCGCCGGAGGGCCCGTGGCTGACCTCGACGAACAGCTGATCCGCGCCGCCCAGCACGGCGACGTCGACGCGCTCACGGCGCTCGTCGCGGACTCGCATCCGACCGTACGGCGGTTCGCCCGGACGCTGTGCGCGACGCCGGAGGACGCCGAGGACGCGGCACAGGAGGCGCTGATCATCCTGTACCGCAAGATCGGCATGCTCCGCGCGACCAGCGCTCTCACGTCGTGGATGTTCCGCATCATCCGCAACGAGTGCCTCCGCCGAGCACGCGCCGTACTCCGGGACCAGCAACTGGCACCGGAGACAGCACCGTCCGCGGAGGACGAGGCACTGCGCCAACTGGAGGCGCAGGCAGTTGCCGCGGCCATCGCACAACTGCCTGCCGACCAGCGCAGCGTCCTGATCCTCCGCGACGTCCAGGGCTACAGCGGCCCGATGGTCGCCAAGGCCCTTGGCCTCACGGTCCCCGCCATGAAGTCCCGTCTGCACCGCGCCCGCAGCACCGTGCGCGAATCCCTGGGAGCCTCCACATGACTTTCGCCAGCACCTCACTACCCCGGCACCTGGTTCGCGGCGTCATCGGCTTCGGCAGCCTGATCGCCGCCTTCGCCCTGCTGCCGTCAGTAGGCCCAGCCAGCCTCCTGCTCCTTCCCGTGACCCTCCTGGCCTTCCGCGGCTGCCCGACCTGCTGGGTGATCGGCCTGATCGAAACGATCTCCCGCGGCAGACTCCAGCGCGACTGCGTGGACGGTCAGTGCACGTTGGCTAGTCGCCCTTCTTGACCAGCTCGACCAGGGCGCTCAGGCCGTCCGCCCCGTACCCAGCGGCGTCTGCGCGGGCGAACAGTGCGGCCACCGCGCTGGGCACGGTCACGTCGAGGCCTGCCTCGGTGAACGCCTGGACGACGTGCTCGGCTCCGACGGCCTGCATGTGGAGGTTGTTGTCGCCGCCAGGGTGCTGACCGGAGTCGAGTTCGGTGGTCATGATGCGGAGGAAGCCCATCGGCCCGTCCTCGGCCAGGTCGGTCAGCATCGTCGCGACGTACGGGCGTAGTTGTTCGGCATTGCCGACCAGGCTCGCCGAGTAGAAGTAGCTGATCAACGTGGCCCAGAAGATGTTCAGCATGGCCTGGTAGTAGAGCATCGCCTGCCCGGGGTCGGTGCCGACGTGGTCGACCCGGCCCAGCACCTCCAGCGTCGCCTGGTGCGCGGCGACCGCTTCCTCGGACCCGGCGTAGAACACGTACGAACCGGGCTGCCCGATACCCGGCGGCGGCACCATGATGCCGCCGGTCACCAGCGTCCCGCCGCGCTCGGTCACCCATTCGGTCGCCTGTCGCAACCGCTCCGGACTGTCCGAGCTGAGGTTGAACAGGACCCGTCCCCGCAGGTCCGCGTCGGCCAGCGACTCGAACATCGCGGGATAGTCGACCTGACTGATCACCACAACCTTGCTCGCGGCCACCGCCTCGGCCGCGGTCGCCGCCGGTACCGCTCCCAGACCGTCGGCCTTGCCGGGCGTCCGGTTCCAGACGGTGGTCGGATGGCCGGCCGCGACGAACGTCCTGGCCATCGTGGACCCCATCGAACCAAGCCCGATCACTGTCACTGCTTCACGTGAACTCATGCACCCGATGCTCGAAGGACGCGCTACGGGTTTACTACGGGTATGTACTTCGGGGTGCTCGGTCCGCTGCTCGTGCGGACAGACGCCGGCGACCCGGTCGCCGTACCCGACACGAAGGTCCGGACGCTGCTCCTCGACCTGCTGGCGAACCAGGGCCGCCCGGTCAGCGCGGACCGGCTGATCGACGACCTGTGGGGCACCCGGCCGCCTCGCAACGCGACCGGCACGCTGCAGGCCCGCGTGTCCCAACTGCGCACCGCACTGGACCGTGCCGAGCCTGGCGCGCGCAGCCTCGTCAAGCACGGTCCGGCCGGCTACACGCTGACCGCAGACGTTGTCGACAGCAACCTCTTCGAGCAGCACGTGCGGACAGGCCGACTACAGGACGCGCTCGCACTTTGGCGTGGACAGCCGTACGCCGACCAGGAGTTCGCCCGGGCGACCCGTGAGCACCTGGAGGACCTCTACCTGACTGCACTTGAGCAACTGTCCGACCGCGGCGACGACGTACTGCGACAGACGACCGCGCTGATCCGGCAGCGCCCTCTCGACGAGCGGCTGCACGCAGTACACCTCAAGGCGCTCTACCGCGCGGGGCGGCAGCATGAGGCGCTAGACCAGTACGCCGAGCTTCGCAAGGCACTGGCCGAGGAGCTCGGCGCCGACCCCGGACCCGAGCTGACCGAGCTGCATCAGGCGATCCTCCGGCACGAGCCGTCGCTCCGACGCCCCACCGCACTCCCGGAGCCACTCAACGACTTGATCGGCCGAGACGAGACGCTGGCCGAGGCGCAGGAGCAACTGGTCGGCAACCGGCTCCTGACGCTGGTCGGTCCCGGTGGAGTCGGAAAGACGCGGCTGGCGTTGGAGCTCGGCCGCAGCGCCACCAACGCGCGTCTGGTCGAGCTCGCTCCGTTGCAGCAGGACGACGTACTGGACGCGCTGGCCACCGCTCTGGGCCTCCGCGACGAGTCAACCGACCTCCTGCCGCGGCTGCTCGATTCACTCAGCAGCAGGCAGCTCCTGCTCATCCTCGACAACTGCGAGCACCTGGACCTGGCCGACTTGGTACGTCGGTTGCTCGCAGCAGCTCCCGGTCTACGGGTACTCGCGACCAGCCGGGAGCCTCTCGGCCTGACTGGTGAGCGAGTGCTCGACGTACCGCCCCTGACACCAGCATCCGCAGGAGAGCTGTTCCGGGCCCGGGCCGGTGTCACTGACGACGTGACCGCGATCTGCGAACGGCTCGACGGCATTCCGCTCGCACTGGAGCTGGCGGCGACCCGTGTGCGCGCACTGGGTGTCCAAGGGCTCGCCGAGCGTCTGGACGACCGCTTCCGGTTGCTGACCGGCGGCAAGGGTGGTCCGGAACGTCAGCGCACGCTGCGGGCCACCATCGACTGGAGCTGGGACCTGCTGGACGAGGAGGAGCGCCAGATGCTCCGGAGACTCGCGGTCCAGGCCGGCACGTTCTCACTGGAGGCTGCGGCTGAGGTGAGCGACCTGCCCGAGCACCTCCTGCTGGCGCTGGTCGACAAGTCGCTGGTGGTGGCGAGCAACGGCCGGTATCGACTGCTCGAGTCGGTCGCTGCCTACAGTCTGGAGCGGCTGAGCGAGGCCGGCGAGGAGGCAGCGGTCCGGAACCGGCATGCGGCCTACTACCTCGCGCTCGCGCGCCAGGCCGATCTACGCGGGCCGGGCCAGCGGGAGTGGCTTCAGCGGCTCGACCAGGAGGCAGCGAACTTCCGGGCCGCCCCGACCTCACTCGAGCTCGCGACGGCGCTCGCCTGGTACCGGTACCTGCGCGGCCGACTCGGCGAAGCACGCCGTACGCTCGCCGCCGCCCTTGCTCTGCCCGACCAGGAGCCCGCGCTCCGGGCACAGGCCATGGTCTGGCTGGCGGGCATGGCGGCGACCGACGCCCAGGCCACCGATGTCGCAGAGGCCGGTGAGGAAGCGTTGCGAGCCGTCGGCGACGACCCGCACGCGCTCTGGTTCCTGACCATGACCCGCTGGGCGTACGGCGACGCGGATGTGCTGTTCACCCGGATCGACCGGGCGATCGAGGCGTTCACCGAGCGCGGCGACCGCTGGGGTCTCGCGGCCGCACTGAGCACCCGGTCGCAGCTGAGCATCGTGCGCGCGGATCTGGGCGCCATGCGCCGGGACAGCCTGCGCAGCCTCGAGCTGTTCGACGCGCTCGACGACGACTGGGGCCGGTTGCAGGCGACGTACGCGCTGATCGTGGCCGCCGAGATCAGCGGTGACTATCCGACCGCGACGGCGTACCTGGAGGATGCGGTCCGGCACGCGGAGGATCTCGGGCTGTGGGCGGAGGTCTCGTTCCGCACCGCGGGCCTCGGCCGGATCGCGCTGCTGACCGGCGACTACGCGCGGGCCGACGAGCTGCACGAGCAGGCCCGGCTGCTGGCCATCGAGCAGTCCAACAAGTCGGCCGAGGAGTACGCCGAGGTCGGTCTCGGCCTGACCGCCCGCCGTCAGGGCCGCCTCGACGACGCCGAGAGGCACTTCACCAAATGGCTCACGTGGCTGACCCAGATCGACGGCACCCCCGGCATCGCCTTCATCACCAACCAACTCGGCTACATCGCCGAACAACGCGGCGACCTCGCGACGGCCCGCACGCTGCACCAGCGCGCCCTGGAGCTCGCCCGCCAGTTCGGTGATCAGCGGGCGATCGCGCTCGCCCTCGAAGGCCTGGCCGGCGCGACCGAGGACCCCGGCCGCGCCCTCGAACTACTCGCCGAAGCAGCAGCGTTACGCCGGCAAATCGGCGCCCCGCTGCCGCCGGCCGAACGGTTCGACGTGGATCGGATCAAAACCAGAATCAACGCCAGCTCACCGGCCTGACAGCTCCGACAAACAGTTTCGCAAGACCGATTGTCTCCTCGCGGTAGGGGTTCTGGTTGGTATGCGACGGGAGAACCCTGAACGCGAGGGGACAACCGGCTCCTGTGACTAATGTGTGGATGGTCGACGGATTCTCGGGCGGTGCCGGCTCGGGTCTGATCTGCAGCTCGACAGGATGTGTCGGCTGGTGGGGTAGTGCACCTGAGCGTGACCGTGTCCGCGCGTACAGCGTCTCGCCGGTGTACTACCTGTCGAGCTTGCACATCACCCCGCCGCGAGCAGCCGTGCCGCCATCAGCCCGATCACCCAGCCGGCACCACAACACCCACACATCCGGCCGGAAAGGGATCTCCCCTGGTGTTGTGGGTTCTCCCCTCGCTCAAGTCCCCGGATGCCGCCACCAACACCCACACATCCGATCGCTGGGCCGGATATCCGCTTGAAACTACACTTCGTTGCTACTTGCCGAGCCAGGCGTTGACCTTGGACTGGTTGTCCTTGACCCACTTCTCGGCGGCCTGGTCGGGGGTCAGCTTGTCGACGGCGATCATCCGGGCGACGGCGTTCTGGTCCTCGTTGGTCCACTTGAAGTTCTTGACCAGGTCGTACGCCGGGCTGCCGGAGTCGGCGAACTTCTTCGAGACGATCTTGTCGAGGTCGTACGGCGGGTAGTCGCAGGCGATCTTCGCCGGGACCGCGTCGCAGCCGGCCTTGTACGCGGGCAGGTTGATCTTCACCAGCTTGACCTCGTTGAAGAACCATTGCGGCTCGTAGAAATACGCGAGCAGCGGCTTCTTGTTCTTCTCCGCGTCCCGGAACGCCTGGATCAGCGCGGTCTCGCTGCCGCTCTGCACGACCTTGTAGTTCAGCGCCAGGTTCTTGACCAGCGCCTCGTCGTTCGTCACGTACGACGGGTCGCCGTCGAGCAGCTGCCCCTTGCCGCCGGACTCCGACGTCTTGAAGAGCGCGGCGTACTTGTTGAGGTTCTTCCAGTCGGTGATGTCCGGGTACTTCGCGGCCATCCACGGCGGCACGTACCAGCCGATCACGCCCTTGACGCCGGTGGAGCCGGCCTCGACCGCGACCTTGTCGGTGGTGATGTACTTCTTCTTCAGGTCCTCGTGGCCCCAGTTCTCCAGGTTCACGTCCACCTCGCCGGTGGCGAAGCCCTGCCAGGCGATCTCCTCCTTGAGGTTCTTCTTCACCACCTTGCAGCCGAGGTCCTTGGTGGCCACGTACGCCACCACGGCCGCGTTCGCCTCGTACCCGACCCACGGACTGACCGTGAGGTTGAAGGTGCCGCACTCCTTGCCGGCGCTCGGCTGCGGCTGGGAACCGATCTTCTCCCCGCCGCACCCGGTCAACGCGAGCGCCACCGCCGTCAGCACACCGGCGTACCGGAGCTTCTTCACCGCTTGTCTCCTCTGTTTTGGAAGTTCTGAGTACGGCGGGCCGCCGCCTGGGTGATGCGGTCGAGCATGACGCCCAGCAGGACAATAGCCAGCCCCGCGGCCAGACCCTTGCCGTACAGCTCGCTCTGCGCGAAGCCGGCCGCGACGTCGTACCCCAGCGCACCCGCACCGACCAGGCCACCGACGACCACCATCGACAACACGTAGATCAGCCCCTGGTTGACGGCGAGTGTGATCGCCCGCCGCGCCACCGGCAGTTGCACCTTGCTGATCACCTGCCAGGCGCTCGACCCGACCGAGTTCGCCGCCTCGACGGTCGCGACCGGCACCGCCTTGATGCCGTCCGCAACGATCTTGGTTGTCACCGGTACGGCGAAGACCACCGCCGCCGCGATCGCGGTGAACCGGCTCGTCCCGAACAACGCCAGGAACGGCACCAGATACACGAACGGCGGCATCGTCTGCCCCGCGTCCAGCACCGGCCGGATCCAGGTGTCGACCCGGTGGTTCCGCCCGGCCCACACACCGAGCGCGAGCCCAACGGCCACGACCACGACGGTCGCGAGCAACGTAGACGCCAGCGTGACCATGCTGTCCTGCCACACGCCGGTCGCCACCAGCAACAAGAGGCACACCGCCGCGGGTATGGCGCCCCGCAAACCTCCGAGTACGCCGGCCAACGCAACGATGACCACACTGACGAGCCACCAGGGCGACCCGGTCAGGAGCGCCTCGAGCGGGTTCAGCAGACCGATGGTGACCGCGTCCCGCACGCCGTACGTGAACCCGCCGAACACGTCCTGGACCCACACCGTCACATCAGACGCGACCACGGCGATCCGCGAACCCACGTTGACGTCCGACGGGAACTCGGCCGCCCACACGTAGGTGCGGGAGAACCAGACCGCGACGAGCACCGCAAGAGCGCCTGCGCCGAGTAGGACCTTCCGCCGCACACTCGCCGTACGCCAGGGCCGGTCGCCCGCCGCCGTCGTCACCCGGTCGAGAACGATCGCGATCACCACGATCGCCAGCCCGGCGTTGAACGCGACGCCGACGTCGAGCGTCTGCAGCGCCTTCAGCACGGTCTGGCCGAGGCCCGGTGCGTCGATCAGCGCGGCCACGGTCACCATCGAGAGCGCCGCCATGATGGTCTGGTTGATGCCGACGACAACGGTCGACCGCGACATCGGCAGCAGCACCTTCAGCAGGGTCTGACCGCGGGTCGAGCCGAGCGAACGCGCCGCCTCGACACTCTCCGGCGGCACCGAGCGGATCGCGTGCGCGGTCAGCCGGACCGCGGGCGGCGCCGCGTAGATCAAGGTGGCGATCGTCGCCGCGGCCGGCCCGATCGCGAAGAACAGCGTCAACGGCGCGAGGTACACGAACGTCGGCAGCGTCTGCATCAGGTCGAGCACCAGCGTCGCGACCCGGAACGCCCGGTTCGACAGGCCGGCCCAGATGCCGAGCGGGATCGCGACCAGCAACGACAGCAACACGGCTGCGATCGTCAGCGCGAGCGTGTCCATGCTCTCCTGCCACAACCCCTGCAACCCGACGAAGCCGAGGCCCGCGGCGGTCAGTACGGCGACCTTCCAGTTGCCGAACGCCCAGGCGCAGTACGCCGAGATCGCGACCACCCCGAGCCACCCGATCACCGGGACCGGCCGGTCGAACGACGGCTGCGAGATGACGTTCTGCAGCAGTACGACGAAGTGGTCGACGACGATCCGGATCGCGTCGAAGAACACGTTGCCCTGACCGACATCGTCGCGGTGCTCGGTCAGCCAGCGATGCAGCGGGGTGGTCTCCTGCCCGCCGAGGACGAGCGTGTCGATTCCCCGCAGGACGAAGTACGCCGCGACCCAGACGACGAGCAATACGCCGACGACCACGCTGCGCCGCGGCCGACGTACCTCGACTTCCATGTCGCTCGTGATGGCGGCCATCAGTTGTCCGCGACGACGGCGAGGATCTCCTCGTCACCGATCACACCGAGCAGTGTGCCGTTCGAGACGACCTTGACCGGCCGGTCGGCCTCCAGCACGAGGCGGGTCGCCTCGCGGACCAGGACGTCCGGACCGAGCTCGGGTCCGTCCAACGGCTCGCCGTCGCGCGGTCGCCGGGCGATCCATCGCAGAGTCAGTACGTCGGCCCGCTGGACGTCGCGGACGAACTCGCGCACGTAGTCGTCGGCCGGCGCCCCGACCAGTTCGTCGCCGGTGCCGAGCTGGACCGCGGCGCCGTCGCGCATCAACAGGATCCGGTCGCCCAGCTTCAGGGCTTCGGACAGGTCGTGGGTGATGAACACCATCGTCTTGCCGACCTCGCGGTGCAGCCGGACGACCTCGGTCTGCATCTCGCGCCGGATCAGCGGGTCGAGCGCGGAGAACGGCTCGTCGAAGAGCAGTACGTCGGGATCGTTCGCGAGCGCCCGCGCCAGGCCGACCCGCTGCTGCATGCCGCCGGACAGCTGCTCGGGGTACAGATGCTCGTTGCCGGCCAGCCCGACCAGGTCGATGACCTCCTGGGCGCGGCGCCGCCGGTCCGGTTTGCTCTCGCCGCGGATCTCCAGGCCGTACGAGACGTTGTCGATCACCTTGCGGTGCGGCAGCAGCCCGAAGTGCTGGAACACCATCGAGAACTTGCTCCGCCGGAGCGCGCGCAGCCGCTTCTCGTCGGCCGCGCGCAGGTCCTCGCCCTCGAAGACCAGCCGCCCGGCGGTCGGCTCGATCAGCCGGGTCAGGCACCGGACCAGCGTGGACTTGCCCGAACCGGACAGCCCCATCACGACGAACACCTCACCGGGGGCCACGTCGAAACTCAGGTCGCGAACGGCCGCCGTACAGCCGGTCTTGGCGTACAGCGCGGTGCGGTCGAGTGCGGCGAGGTCGGGCCGGCGGGGGACGCGCTGCGCCTTCGGTCCGAACACTTTCCACAGGTCCTGGACGGACAGCAGGGCGTCGGAATCCTGGATGTCGGGGTACTCGAGCTGAGCGGTCACAGGTAAACCCTCGCATCCCCGCTGGCAGACACAACGTGAACCGGGACTCTACCCAACCGGCAGTTCGCCGAAGCACCGCCCGTCCGCGACACTGGCACGATCGGACCGCCGCAGCCCGAGGAACCTGATATGCCCGACGAGGAGCCCATTCAGCCCGACGGACCCGCTCCGCCCGGTGTCCGGGCACAGATCCTGTCCACCGAGCACTGGAGCCTGCTGGCCACCCGGAGTCTGGCCTGGAGTGAGAGCTTCAGCCGCGCCAGTTGGTTCGTGACGGTGGTCTCGGCAACGATGGTCGCGCTCGCCCTGGTGGCGCAGAGCACCGACTTCGGCGTCGGGTTCCAGATCTTCGCGCTGCTGGTCATCCCATTGCTGATCGTCATCGGCGTGGCCACCGTGATCCGCCTGGTGCAGCTCAACGGCGAGGACGTCGAGCTGGTGATCGGGATGAACCGATTGCGGCGCGGCTATCTCGCCATCGCGCCCGAGCTCGAGGAGTACTTCGTCACCGGGCACCGCGAGGACATCGCCGGGATCATGCAGACCTACGGCACCCGCCGAACGCGGATTCCGGCCACGCAGTACGTGTCGAGTATCGCACTGCTGGTCAGCGTGATCGTGGCGGTCCTCGTCGGTGTACTGGCCGGCCTCGTCGCGGACACGTTCGGCGCCGGACGCACCGTGGCCGTCGTCGTCGGGATCGTTGCGGGCATCGCGGCACTGGCGACCGTCGTCCTGATGATCGTCCGCCACGCCCGCCGGACCTGGGATCGCTAAGACTGGTACGGCGGGGCCTCGCCCCAGCCCCAGTGCGGAACCGGTGCCTTCGGCGGCGGGGTTGCGCCGGGCTGGGAGTTCGCTAGCGCGATCCGGGTGCCCCACTCGACGTACGCGACGAAGGCCGAGCGGAACTCCGGGTCGTCCGGGAGGCCGGCCGGGTCGGCGCTGCCGGCGATCAGGGCGGCCCAGCGCGACCGCTGTTCCTCGGTCAGCTCGAGGTTCATGTGGTGCGAGAGCATCGCCGGGTAGCCGCCGAGCTCGTCGGTGTACCGGCTGTGGCCGCGGAACACCTCGCCGAGCCAGATCGCCACGTGCTCGCGATGGTTCTCGCTCATGTGCGCGAAGACCGGTGCGAGGATCGGGTCCTCGAGCACCTTGTTGTAGAACACCTCGGTCAGCCGGCGCAGCGCCTCGTGCCCGCCGGCCCACTCGTACAGCGTCGGAGTAGTCACGTAATCATGTAATCACACGAACAGGGCATCGGACACCGCCGCGAGTTCGTCCTCGATCCGGGTGTCGCCGCCCTCGGTGAACCACAGCACGTTCTGCAGGATCCGGCCGGCGGTCCACCCCAGCGCACGGTCCCGGTCGATGCCGGTCACCTCGAGCATGAGGTCGAATCGGTCGCGGATCGCTTGCGAGAGGTCGCCGGTCGCCACCATGTCGTCCCATCGATTCCACGTTGCCGGCATGAGTTCGAAGGCCGGGTCGCCGGCCAGCGGCTTCGGGTCGATCACCAACCACGGCTGCCGCTTGGCAGCCATCACGTTGTAGTAGTGCAGGTCCCAGTGCAGCAGGCGGTCACCGGGTTCCGGCAGCAACTCGGTCACCTGCGCGACGAACCGCCAGGCCAACGCCTGTTCGGCCGGGTCCGCCAGCTTCGGGAGCACGCGGGGCGCGTCCTCGATCATTCCGGCGGCGATATCCGAGAGGTGGCGGATGCCGGGCGGGGCGGGTACGGCGCTCAGGCGGTTCAGGAGCTCGGCGAGGATCCGGGTCGCCTCGACGTCGTCCGGTAGGTCGTCGAGCGTTCGCGGTTCGAGCCGTTCCAGCAGCAGCGTCGACGTCTCCGGGTCGTCCTCGTACACCTCGACGACGTCGTCGTGGTTCCAGGTCCGCAGCGCGAGCGCCTCGCTCTCCGATTCGTCGTTGACGCTCTGCAGTTTGAGCATCGCCGGTGTCCCGTCCCGCCGTACGACGGGGAGGATGAGCGACGCCTCGCCGCTCAACGGGTCGCCGGACACGGTCAGCTGCCACTCACCGACGTACCGCTCGACCGCCCCGGGCAGCCCGGCCAGCCACTCGGGCGCACTCTCGCTGTGATTCCGGACAAGCTTCGCGGGAATGTCGATCACCCTCGGCACAGTAGGTGATTCGAGGAGGATGCGCCTGGATTTTCGTAGGCTGTGGGCATGGCAGAGGAACTGGACATCGAAGAGCGCTGGCCCGAGCTGTTCGCACCGCTCGACGACGTGCAGCGCCGTGCCGTTCTGCAATCCCTCGCCAACGCGTGGCACGAAGGCTGGGAGCCGAACCGCGAGGACGTCGAGAACCTCGCCGACCGCGCCCGCGGCGTCATCGACATGGACGAGTACCTGCGCCGTGCCCGCGAGGCCGCCGACCGGCGCGCCGGCGACCAGGGCTGAGGGCGTCGATGGCAGAGGACCCGTACGCCTACCCACCGCCGCACCAGGAGACGCTGAAGAACAAGTTCGGCGAGCGTGACAAGGACAAGCTGAAGGACCTGGAGTACGCGGCCGCGGCGGAGCGTCAGCGCCAACTGCAGTCCGGCGAGGCCGACGTGCCGCGGACGTACGACGGCCGGCACGTGGAGGCGATCCACGCGCACCTCTTCCAGGACGTCTACGAGTGGGCCGGCCAACGCCGTACGGTCCCGCTCACCAAGAGCGGCCCGGGCGGCTTCGCGGCTCTGGACCAGATCGACCGCTACCTGGACGACGCCGCCAAGCTGATCGAGTCCGCCGACTGGGCGTCGATGGACCTGGACCAGTTCGCGGAGAAGGCGGCGGAGGTGCACGCCTACGTGAACCAGGCCCATCCGCAGCGCGAGGGCAACGGGCGGGCGGCGAAGGAGTTCATGCAGCAGGTCTCCGAGCTGTCGCCGTACCAGCTCGACTTCACCAAGTGCCCGCCCGACGTGTGGAACCAGCGGTCGATGCTGACAGACCCGGACCTCGGCAAGTACGAGCCGGTGCCCGAGATGATGGTGCCGGTGTTCAAGCACGTCGCCGAGCCGCGGCCCGGCGGACCGGCCAGGACCATGATTTCGTCGGAGTTGAAGGAGGCCCGGCGGGTCGCCGGGCTCGATCCGAGCGAGGCGCCGACCCGGACCACGCAGGCAGGAAGCACCACCGCCGCCCGGCGCGGAAGCTCGTCCCGAGGTCGCTCCGGGCAGTCCCCCGAGCTGGGCTGAGGCAACCGGCAACCCGGGTCGCCGGTAGGCGCTTCGGCGGGGATGTGCTTGGGTCTTGCCGTGGAGAGCAGGCTTCGGCGGGTTCAGCGGATCGTGGCGGCGGCGTACTTGGGGATTCCTCTCGTGCTGCTGGTGGTGGTCGCGTTGATCGCGGTGACCGGTCCGGTGGCGGCGTGGATCGGGTGTGTTGTGCCGGTCGCGATGCTGGTGATCGGGTTCGTGCTGCGACGGCGGCACCGGTACCAGCCGCGGTGGTGGCTCGGTGTCGCCGGGTTGTTCGGCGGTCTCACCGGTCTGATGGTGACGCTGTTCCCGTTGGCGGTCGGGGTCTGGTGGCCGGCGATCCTCGCGCTGCCCGGCCTGATCCTCGGGATCATCGGCGGACTGGCGCTGGCGCGGGCGGCCGACCGTGCGCTCCTGGTCCCGTTCGTCCCCGAGCTCGCCGGTACGCCGTACGAACTGGTCTTCCGGCTCCGTGGCATCCCGCTCGCCGCCGTCCTCGTCGGCGCGGACTCGGTCACTGTGCAGTCGCACCCGGTTCCGCGCGCCGACCACCAGTTCCGCACGTATCCGCTGACCGCGATCACCGGCACGTACGAGTTCTCGCTGAGCGGCGCGGAACGGCTCAAGTTCCCGATCGCCGTGACCCACGCAGTCGCCAGCGAGGGGCCGGCCGTGATTCTGCAGGCGAACGGCGAGGACTGGGTCCTCCCCACGAATCAGGCCGGAACGCTGATCGACGTACTCACGGAACGCCGGGTTAGTTGAGGTCTAGTCAGGTACGTAGCAGAGTGTCACGCTGCTGGTATGTGGGGGCTCAGAGTGGTTGCGGCGCTTCTGGCGTCGGCAGTGGTAGGGACTGGGATCACAGCAGCTGATGCTGCGGTAGACCCTAAATTGACGGTCACGAGCGTGACGGCTGACCGAACGACGATTGCGGTATCGGGGCTGAACACCGTCCCGGTGAAGCTGACCGTCGCGGCGAAATACGACACGACCAACCCGGACGACAACAACCTGGTACTACTCGTGTACATCAAGCGGATCAGTGGGACCGGCCCGATGACCGAGCTGCTCTCGACCGATCTGCCACGCACCGCCGGCACCGTGCAGGACGGGGTCTGGTCCGGCCCGGTGCACATCGCGTCCACCGCGAACGGATCCTACAAGGTGTACGGCGTCTCGTACGGCCCGTACTTCACCTGGCAGGCGGGCGGGATGCTGCCCGATCCGACACCGGTCGACGGCCCGACGCTGACCATCACCGGCACGCACCAGCCGAAGGTCACCGCCAAGGTGACTCCGCCAGTGGTGCCGTTCGGTCCGAACTACACGATCACCTGGGCGATCACCGACCGGACGACCGGTAAGCCTTACGGCACCCGCGTCCGGGCCATGCTCGGCGTCGACAACCAGTGCGCCGAGGAAGCCGGTGGGGTCAACGTACTGACGACCACCGCCGGTCTCATCACCCACTCGTACCCGTCCAGTGCCGGCGAGTGGCTGAACTGCCTGCGGATCAAGAGCACTCCACTCGACATCACCGGTCTCGGTCTCGCCGTCATCCGGCCCGGCGTCGTGTCGGCCGCGCCGTCCAAGGCGAGCGCGCCCGTCGGCACCATCGTGCCGGTCAACGGCAGCGTGCTCGGCCCGGCGGCCTTCTGCCCGGTCCTGCTGCAGCGCTTGTACGGCGCATCGCAGTGGCGCCAGGTCAGCACCGCGAAGACGCGGCAGAGCGGGCGCTACACGGTGTCCGCGCAACCGGCGTACAAGGGTCTGATCCCGTACCGCGTCTACTTCCCGGCGTGCGGGCGCTACCTGACCGGCGTCAGCAAGGTGTTCTACATCCGAGGGCTCTAGGAAGACTGCCGGCGGGCGGTTTCGGCCTTCTCCGCCTGCCAGCCGTCCTCGTTCTTGCCGAGCCGCCAGTAGCCGGACAGCGAAACCTGGTCCCGGCTGAGTCCGCGATCCTGGAACAGGTTCTTGCGGATCCGGAACACGAATCCGGCTTCGCCGTGCACGAACACGTGCGGCGTACCGTCCGGGAAGTCGAGGGCCTCGACGGCCGCGACCAGACCGTCGCCACGCTCACCGTCCGCGGTCGCACGGTGGAACCATTGCACGTCGGCCTCGCCCGAGCCGCCGAACTTCTGCTCCTCGGTCTCGTCCGCCACCTCGATCAGGACAGTCGCGCGCGCACCCGGCGGCAGCTGCTCGACCGCGGCGCCGATCGCCGGCAGAGCGCTCTCGTCACCCACGAGCAGGTGCCAGTCGGCCGCCTCGTCCGGCGTGTACGCACCGCCGGGGCCGTTGAACCACAGCACGTCACCCGGCTGCGCCGACGCCGCCCACGGACCCGCCACGCCCTCGTCGCCGTGGTGGACGAAGTCGATGGTCAGTTCCCGCGACGCCTCGTCCCAGCTCCGGACGGTGTAGGTCCGCATGGTCGGCCAGTGCTCGGCCGGGTACGTCTCCCGCACCACGCCCATGTCCAGTGGCTCGGGGTACTCGACGCCGTCCTTGCAGAACAGCAGCTTCACGTAGTGGTCGGTGAAGCCGTTGTCGGCGAAGTCGTCGGAGCTGAGCACGACCCGGATCATGTGCGGAGTGATCCGCTCGGTCCTCATCACGACGGCGCGCTTGCAGACGCGATTACGGCGGGGTGCGGGGCTGGTCACGCGACCACAGTCCTCTCGGGCGGGTAAGTTAGGTCAACCTAAGTAAGCCTAGCCCACCCGCCCGAACAGGTCAGGTTCCCCGGATGTAGAAGGCCTTGCTGACGCCGGCCTGGTAGTTGTAGCACTTCGGGAAGTAGACGCGGTACGGGATCAGGCCCTTGTACGCCGGTTGCGCGTTCAGCGTGAACTTTCCGCTGTAGGACCGGATGTTGCCCGCGGGGCTGACCGTCTTCCACTGCGTGGCTCCGTACAGCCGCTGCAGGTACACCTTGCAGGCGGACGGGGCCCCTGCGACGACACCGTTCACCGGGACGATCGTGCCGACCGGTGCACTGGCCTTGGACGGCGCCGCGGTCACAATGCCGGGCCGCGCGACGACGAGTCCCTGACCGCCGACCGACGCCGGATTACCGGGCAGCAGCAGGCAGTTGACCCATTGGGCGTCCGACGCCGCGTAGGCCTTGGTCACCACGCCGCTGGTGTTGGTGAGGTTCGTGTAGCCGGGACCGAAGTACTCGGCGCAGATGTTGTCGGTCCCGAGGACGACGCGGACCTTGCTACCGTACGGCTTGCCGGTCTGCGCGTCGGTGACCGCCCACGTGATCGAGAACTTCGAGCCGAACGGCACCACCTTCGGGGACACCGACGCGGTGATCTTCGGCTGATGCGTCCCGGTGACCGCGAGCGACGGACCGGCGTACGGCGTCGGTTCCGTCATGCTCCCGCTCCCCGGGAAGAACGGGCCGGTCATCACACCGGTCACCTTGAACGTGCCGTTCGCCGTCGACGGGACCTGCAGCGGTCCGCTCCAGGTGCCGGCCTGCGTGTTGCGGGCCAGGTTCGTGGACCACAAGTACCGCTGCTGGCCAGTGCCACCGGTCCGTTCGAGGAGCACGTTCACCGGGACCTTCTCGTCGGTCGACGAGCCGGTGTCGAAGACGCCCTTGACCGTCACCGTGACCGGCGCGGTGTTGAGCCCGCTGACGGCGACGCTGGTCTTGTTCAGCGTGATCGAGTCGATCTTCAGGTCGGGGTCGGGGGCAGCCTGGGCCGCGGCCGGGAAGACGGCCAGCAGCAGCGGTGCCGCGAGCAGCGCAGCGAGAACTCGGTTTCTCTTCATCAGGTTCCTCGGATGTAGAACGTCTTGCTGACGCCCGCGACGATGTTGTGGCAGGTCGGGAAGTAGGCCCGGTACGGAATCAGGCCCTGGTACGACGGTTGCGCGTTGACCGTGAACCGGCCGGACTGCCGCACCGCCGCGGAGCTGACGGTCCGCCACTGCGAGGCGCCGTACAGCCGCTGTAGTTGCACGGAGCAACTACCCACGCGGTAGACCGAGCCGTTGACCGGGACGACGGTCCCGACCGGCACGCTGGTCTTCGACGGCACGGCCGACACGATCGCCGGGTGGGCGACGAACAGCCATTGGCCGACGATGTAGTACGGGTCGGCGTAGATGTGCGCGCAGTTCATCGCGCCGCCGTCGTACGCGGTGTACGACTTGGTGATCAGGCCGTTCGTCCCGGTCTTGTACATCGGGCTGCCGCCCTCGGCGCACGGCGTGTCGACGCCGAGGCCGATCGGGATCCGGGTGCCGTACGGCTTGCCGGTCGCGGTGTTCGTGACCGCCCAGATGATCGAGTACGGCTTGTCCCACGGCACCACGCGCGGGTTCACGGACGCGGTGATCTTCGGCAGGTTCGTGCCCTTCACCGTGATCGTCTGGCCCGAGTACGGCGTCGGGTCGACCGGGGTGCCCGGGTCCGGAGCGCCGTACGGACCGGTCATCACGCCGGTGACCTTGAACGTGCCGTTCGCGGTGGACGCGACGTTGAGCCGGCCGGTCCAGGTGCCGTTCTGCACCGTTCCGCTGGTCCGCTTCAGGTCGGCGGACACGATGCTGTCCCGCGGCCCGGTGCCGCCGGTGCGCGTCAGGACGACGTTCAGCACCAGGCCGGCGTCTCCGGGCTCACTGGAGTTGTAGCCGCCCTTGACGGTGACGTTGATCGGGTACGTGTTCAGGCCCGAGACCGCGACCGAGGTGCGGTCCAGGACGACCTGAGAGATCGTCAGGTTCGGATCTGGGTCGGCCTGCGCAGCACCGACGGGCAGGATGCCGGCCAAGGGTACGGCGAGTAGCGCCGCGAGCACTCGTCCGATTCTCATGCACTGAGGGTGACAGTGGTCCAGGACGGTTCCAAGTATTTCGGCGCAGATGTGCGCGATCGGGTCGCAGTGTGTAGACCGGTTGCCGCGAGCCCGTGATTCAACTTCCGGGAGCCCACTGTTAACCGGTAAGTAACTCACCGACCGTGTCGGCGACGGCTACGGTCCGCACGCTGTCCCAATGAGCCAGGTCTTCGGAGCAGACGGGCACCCGGCGTACTTGATCACGCGCCGGGACCAGCTCGGGACGCCGCTCTCGTTGAGCGGCGTACTGCCGGAGAGCAGGGCGATCCTCTTCCAGGGCGCGCCGGGCATGGGCAAGACCACCGAACTGAACCGGGTGGAAGATCTGGCCGAAGTCCACGGCTGGACCACGATCAGGGTGACGGCGTCCGAGAACATCCCGCTCGAGCACCACCTGACCACCGCGTTCCGGCAGAAGCTCGACGACCTGCAGGACAGGTTCGGCAAGCGCCAGGTCCGCGGCCTCAGCAAGACGGTCCGGGACCTGACCGCGAGCGGTCGCAACACCCGGTGGGGATGGGAAGCGCGGCTCGGCGGCGGCCCCGTACCGGTCGAGTTCGTCGGTAAGCACGAGAAGGACACGACCGCACACGACAAGCTCGGCACCACGCTGAACGACTTCGCCGACGAGCTCGGCCGCCTCGCCGGTCACGAGAACGAGCCGATCCTGCTGCTGATCGACAAGATCGATGCGGCGTCGGAACTGGACCAGGCGGGCGTGAACGACCTGGCGATCCATCTCGAAGAAATGGATCGCCCCGTCTGGCTGGTCATCGCCGGCGGCACGAAGTCGACGAGTTCGCTGATGCACGCGTCCCGCCGGATGTCCGGTATCGCCACCACGATCACCAACCAGTTCAGTGTCCGCGAGCTCGAGCCGCTGTCCGACGCGGAGCTGGCCGTATCGCTGACCGAGCCGCTCGACGACGCGGAGATTCCGTACGAGTACGCCGGCATCGACGTACTGGTCCGCGCCGCCAACGGCAACCCGAGCCAGTTGCGGAAGTTCGCGCTGGCCGCTGTCGCGATGCGGGACCCGGAGCGTGGGATCACGGCGGCGGCCGCGGAAGCAGCGACCACCAAGGTCTGGACGGACTCGGAGCACAGCTACCAGAGCAAGTGGAACCAGCCGGAGACCACGCACGCCCAGAAGGATCTCCTCGCCAGAGTCGCGGCGCAGGGTACGAACGGTCTGTACATGCCGCCCGAGACCCGTCCGGATCTGTCGGACGAGTGGCAGCAGGTCGACAGGGCGCGCCAAGAACTCGTCGCCCGCGGAATGCTCCGGGAGCACGACGGCCAACTCGTGACGATCCCCGACAAGGGACTCCGCGACTGGCTCAACCAGCACCTCGACCAGACACCGGCACCGGCCCGCGGGCCCGAAGTGGGCCGGCCTTCCGCCAACCTTGCGCCGGTCCACCTGGCCGGGGACCGGGCTGCGGTCAACAGGGTGTTCGGCACGTCCGATCAGCTCGTCGAGCAGATCGACCGCAAGGACAAGCACGGCCGGGCGATCTCGCTGGACCAGCGACTCCCGATCGGAACCACGGTGCTGTTCACCGGACCTCCTGGCATCGGCACCAGCCAGGAGCTGAACCGGACCAAGGCGCTGGCCGACCGGGAGGGCTGGATCTCGATCCGCTTCAGCGCCTCCAAACGCGAGTCGGTGGAGGCCAGGATCATTCGCGCTGTCCAGGGCGAGCTGGACACCTTCAAGCGGCGGTATCCGGCCGACCAGGTCAAGGAACTGAAAGAGATCCTGAACCGGATGGCGGTCCGGACCAAGAATTCGATGAACACCGCGCAGATCCGGGCCGGCCTCGCGCCAGGACCGAAGATCGGCGTCCACAAGGCCTGGGAAGGCGTCACGAAGGACTCGGTCGGTCGCACCTTGAGCGAGCTCGGCGAACAGCTCGGCAAGATGGCCGGGCCACGTCGCGAGCCGATCGTGCTGATGGTCGACAACCTGGACGCCGCGTCGCGCGACGATCTCAACGCTCTGACCGGACTGTCGGCCACCTTGCACGAGAACCGGAAACCGGCGTTCCTGATCGCGGCGGGCGGCAACCAGATGGAGTCCCGGCTGCTCTCGGCGTCAGGTGGCCGTTCCGGGACGGAGACCGAACTGAAGCTCGACGTCCGCTCGCTGCAGCCGCTGAGCGCCGACGAGATGCAAAGGGCACTCGTCAAGCCGCTGTCCAAGGCCGGTATCCAGTGCGATCCGGGTGCTGTGGACAAACTGGTCGGGGACGCACAAGGTCACCCGAGCCGGTTGCGGACGCTGGCCGGCGCGGCCCTCGAGCTCGTTCAGCCCGGCGAGAACACCATCACCGCCGACATCGCCGTCACCGCAGCCGCCCGGCTGAACACGCGATCCCAGGCCCTGTACGCCGCTGCCTGGGCCAACTGTTCGAACCACGAGATGGCGTTGCTCGCGAAGACCGCCGCCCACGGATCCCAGGGAGTACCGATCCCGTCCCGGACGGCGAGTCCGGATCGCTGGAACCTCGACGACGCGTCCAAGGCGCTGATCTCACGCGGCCTGCTGACCCGCACCGATTTCCAGATCCACGTCACCGACCCGGGCTTCCAGGACTGGGTACAGACCCGGCTCGGCACGTCGACTGCGCTGTCCGGCATCGCCGCACCGGCCAAGTCCCAGGCGCAGCTCACGGCAAGCGGAGGGCGGGCCGGAGAACACCGGCCCGCCCTCGGCACCAAGCAAGACGTGCAGCACAACCGCTGAGCCTTACGGCCAGATCGACGCGACCCACTCCGGGTGGTCGATGAACGGGTTCCGGTTGTGCTGGAACTGGCTGTAGATGACCTCGTTGCGGTTCTTCTCGAACGCGTCCGGCGGGTCGGCGGCGGCCCAGGCCTTGAGCACCGTGAGCTTGCCGATGTACGGCGCGGTGCCGTTGCCGACCGAGTTGTTCAGCTCCAGGTTCGCGAAGCCGTCGTCGCCCTCGTACCGCACGGCCATGTAGAAGATCATCCGGGCGACGTCACCGCGGACCGCGGCGCGGGGCGCGAACGAGTCCGAGTCCGCCGTACAGCCGGAGCACTGGGCGACCGACGTACCGCCGTTGTCGAAGTCGAGGTTGCCGCGGGCCGAGTTCACCGTCACGTCCTCGGGGCGGAGGTGGTGGACGTCGGTGCCCGGGCCGGTCGCCGTCCCGAAGTCGCCGTGCGACTTGGCCCAGACGTGCTCACGGTTCCAGTCGTCGGCGTCGCCGCCGTTGAGGCTCTTGCTGATCGAGCGGCCGGAGTAGATCTCGATGACGTTGCTGCTGTTGTTCGGGTCCTGGTCGGTGACCTTCAGCGCGTCCCAGACCTGGTCGTAGGTGAGCTTGGTCTGGCTCGAGATGATCGTGTGCAGCGCGGACTTCAGGGCAGCCCCGGTCTTGCCCTCGGCGCCGGCGTAGTAGTCACCCGGATCCGGCCCCGGGTCCGAGCCGCCACCGCCGGTGAAGGCGGTCGCGTTCTTCAGGCCGGGGTGCGAGAAGTACGCCGCCAGCGTGCCGGTGACGGTGATCTGCTTGCCGAGCAGGCTCGGGTTGCTCTGCAGTCCGTACGACGCGCGGAACGCGGTCGGGATCTGGACGTAGAGCATCGACGACGTACTGGTCTGCGAGGCCGAATCGGCGAGCGCCAGCGCGTAGTCGTTCGGGAAGTTGCTGCGGACAACGGTGCTGGTGGCGGTCGGCTGACCGACCACGTACCCGGTCACGGACGCCGTGGAGTTGTCCTGGCGGCCGATCGCGGTCGCGACCGTGATCGTGGTGGCGGCATTCGACGGCGTGATGCCGAAGCCGAGGAGTGCGAGTACGGCGGTGACGAGCAGCGCCGGACGGAAGAATCGGGACACGGCTACTCCCAGGGGCGGTTGGGGACCGAACGCAGGTCAGTCTGCCCAGCTTCCCGGGCCACCTAACAAACAGCAGGTGAAGAGTTGAACCGGTGGGGCGGTGAACGAGTGAGTGCCGATCACCACCCCACCTGGGTGTACGGGCCCCCATCAGGCCGAGACGCACAGCCGCAGCCTGCTCTGCCCACACACCAGCGAGGCGCTACTGGCGGGCAGCACCTCACCGTCGAGGTCGGCGTGGTGCGGACGCCGTTTACGGACCGTACTCACTCCAGCACGCAATGTCCATGGGTCCTCGCAGCCATCTCACTCTCCAGACCGGTAGCATCCAGCGGGTGAGCGTCTCGAGCCCGTTGCGGCTCTTCAATTCACTCGGGCGCCGGGTTGAGGACTTCACGCCGGCTGCGGACGGCCCTGACGACGTGGTGCGGCTGTACAGCTGTGGCCCGACGGTCTACAGCTACGCGCACATCGGCAACCTGCGCGCCTACACCTTCGCCGACACCTTGCGCCGGGCGCTGCTCTGGAAGGGCCTGCAGGTCGAGCACGTCATCAACATCACCGACGTCGGCCACGCGGTCGCGGAGGCCGAGCTCGGCGAGGACAAGCTCGAGGTCGCGGCCGCCCGGGAACGCCGGTCGGTCGAGGAGATCGCGGCGATGTACACCGAGGCGTTCTTCGCCGACCTGGCCGCGCTGAACATCCTGCCCGCACACCACTATCCGCGCGCCACGCAGTACGTCGAGCAGATGATCGCGTTCGCGGAACGCCTGGTGGAGCGCGGGTTCACCTACGAGATCGAGTCCGGGCTGTACTTCGACACGTCGAAGGATCCGACGTACGGGCAGCTCGGCCTGATCGACGTGAGCGGTCAGCTCGAGGGCGCCCGGGTCGAGGAGGTGCCTGGCCGGCGAGCCAAGACCGATTTCGCGTTGTGGCGCGCGGAGGCTCCGGGGCAGTTGCGGGCGATGCGCTGGGACTCGCCGTGGGGCTGGGGTGCGCCCGGCTGGCACCTCGAGTGCTCGGTGATGAGCATGCTGCTGCTCGGCGAGCACTTCGACATCCACACCGGCGGCGTGGACCACCGCCAGCTGCACCACGTGAACGAGATCGCCCAGAGCGAGGCGTACCTCGGCGACGGGCAGCCGTGGGTGAAGTTCTGGCTGCACAACGAGTTCCTGCAGCTCGGCTCGGCGAAGATCTCGAAGTCTTTGGGTCATATCTTGACCGTCAGCGATCTGGCGAAGCAGGGGTTCCATCCGCTCGCGTACAGGTTGTTCCTGCTCGGCGGGCACTACCGCGCTCAGCTCGAGTTCACCATGGGGGGTCTCGAGAGCGCCCAGTCCACGCTGCGCCGATTGGTCCGCCGTACGTCGTCACTCGGTGAGCTGCCCCTGGTGACCACAGCCGACGAGGCTCGTGCCGCGGCCGGTGACGACGCCGCGGCACTCACGGTGATCGACCAGCTCGACGACGCGATCAGCTCGGACCTGAACACACCGCGCGTCCTCGCGTTGCTACAGGACTCGCTGCGTGATCAGGCGCTGTCCGAGCCGGGGCTGCGGGCGATCGTGGCCGCGTGCGCCGCCGTACTCGGGCTGCCCTTCGGCCGGCTCACCCCGGCTGACGTCGAGCAGGCGGCCGACCTGCCGGAGCTGGACGAGGCCGCGGTCGAGCAGTTGGTCGCGGACCGGGAGGCCGCGCGGGTCGCCCGGGACTGGGCCCGCGCCGACGCGTTGCGTGCGGAGCTGACCGAGCTGGGTGTTCAGGTCACCGACACCGCGGACGGCCCGACCTGGACCAGGGCCTGATCACGCCGGTACGGCGACCGCGTCGAACCGCTGTGCGCGCTTGAGGCCGTACAGCAGGAGGCCGATCGAGATCGCGCCGACGACGGCGTACGTGATGCGGCCGCCGATCCCGTCCCAGGTCGAGTGCAGCGCGACGGCCAGCGCGTACATGCCGAGGAAGCCGGCGAAGCGCTTGCCGGTCGGCTCGAGCACGAACCGCCACAGGCCCCAGCAGGTCAGGCCGGTCCAGGCCGCGTGCCCGGCCGGGGAGAGCAGACCGCGGATGAACAGCGTCTGCTCGGCCGCACCGACGTTCCCGTTGGACTGCAGCAGCGCGACGAACGCGTAGCCCATCGTCTCCAGTACGGCGAATCCGGTGCCGACCGCGACGCCGATGACGATCCCGCGCCCGATCGACGTCCGGTAGCGGTGCCCGAAGAACACCACGAGGATCGCCGGTACGACGAGCTTGGCCGCCTCCTCGATCAACCCCACCCCGACCATCGGCAGCGTCCCGAGCCGACGCATCGCGTCGTACTCGAGCAGGCCCGCGACAGCGACCCCGACCACCCCGCCGAACAGCAGGCAACCGCCGAGCGTCGGCCCGTCGATCAGCCAGCGCCCGGACCGCCCGGCAGCGAACGTCACGAAGGTCAGCGGTACGACGAGCGCACCCAGCAGGATCATCGTCGGGAACAGGTTCGGGTTCCCGGTGTCGGTCAGCACGGCCAGGACGGCGAGATACAGCCCGGCCCCGATCAAGAACGTGCCGATCCATCCCCACCTGCGAACCGCCTTCGCGCTCATGCCTCAGATGGTGCCAGGTTCATGGCGTGGTTGCGCCATGTCGCAGGGACGGCAGTGATGGACAGGGCGGATTCCTGTGACGTGATTGCAAACTCAGTCGGAAGAAGAGGTGTGCCTGCCCCAAACCTCTCGAAGGAGAATTCCGCCTATGTCCTCCCCCCGACGTGCCGCCGCGCTCACCACCGCGGCGGTGCTTGCTCTCGGCGCGGCGACGGTGATCCCGTCCGCCGCCGCCCCTCCCACGGGATCCACCGCGATCACGACGTCCTCGGTCACGCTGATCACCGGTGACGTCGTCGAACTGACGGATGCCGGCGCCGGCAAGAAGGCCGCCACGGTCCGCCCGGCGGCCGGCCGCGAAGGCGTCTCGTTCCACACCATCGAGGCCGACGGCGGACTCCGCGTGCTGCCGAGCGACGCCGTACCGTTCGTGTCGAGCGGCGTCCTGGACGTGGACCTGTTCGACATCGACGAGCTGATCGCCGACGGGTACGGCGCAGCCGCGAGCCTCCCGCTCATCGTCAAGGACACCCCCGGCGTCCGGTCCGCGCAGAACCTCGCCGGTACGACGACGACGCGGCAGCTCCCGTCGATCGGCGGCCGTGCCCTGACCGCCGCGAAGGACCAGCTGCCGGAGCTGTGGAAATCGCTGAACCCCGGCGTCGGCGCCCGCTCGCTGAGCAGCGGTGTCACCAAGATCTGGCTGGACGGCAAGGTCCGCCCGGTGCTCGACAAAAGTGTCCCGCAGATCGGTGCACCGGACGCCTGGAAGGCGGGGTACGAGGGCGCCGGCGTGCAGGTCGCCGTACTGGACACCGGTGTCGACGCGACGCACCCGGACCTGGACGGCAAGGTCAAGGAGAGCCAGGACTTCTCCGGCAGCCCGACCGGCACCGAGGACCACTTCGGCCACGGCACGCACGTCGCCGCGACCATCGCCGGCACGGGCGCGGCCGCCGGCGGCACCCGGAAGGGCGTGGCGCCCAAGGCGGACCTGCTGGTCGGCAAGGTGCTCGGCGACGACGGGTACGGCTACGACTCCTGGATCATCGCCGGGATGGAATGGGCCGCGACCGAGGGCGCGAAGGTCGTGAACATGAGCCTCGGCGGCGAGGCCACCGACGGCACCGACCCGCTCAGCCAGGCGGTCAACGACATCACCGCGCAGACCGGCACCCTGTTCGTGGTTGCGGCCGGCAACGAGGGCCAGGACGAGACGGTCGGTACGCCGGGCGCCGCGGCGTCCGCGCTGACGGTCGGCGCCGTCGACCGCGAGGACAAGCTCGCCGACTTCTCCAGTCGCGGACCGCGGCTCGGTGACGCGGGCCTGAAGCCGGAGATCACCGCGCCGGGCGTGGACATCATCGCCGCCCGGGCGACCGGCACGGCGATGGGCCAGCCTGTGGACAACTTGTACACAGCCGCGTCCGGTACGTCGATGGCGACGCCGCACGTCGCCGGTGCGGCGGCCCTGCTCGCGCAGCAGCACCCAGACTGGAAGGCCGACCAGCTGAAGAACGCGCTGGTCAGCACCGCGAAGACCCAACCGCAGCAGACCGTTTATCAGCAGGGCGCCGGCCGGGTCGACCTGACCCGGGCCGTCGCGCAGAAGGTGACCGCCAGCGGTGTCGCGGACTTCGGCCTGCAGACCGCGGAGGCGGGCACCCGGACCATCACCTACCGGAACGACTCAGGCAGCGCGGTCACGCTGAACCTGTCCGTCCAGGTGACGAACCTCGACGACAAGCAGCCGGAGACCGACGGCTTCGGCCTGCCGGCGACCGTCACGGTCCCGGCCAACGGCACCGCCGACGTACCGCTGACGCTGGACCCGGCCAAGCTCGGCCGCGGCCAGTACAGCGGCTGGATCGTTGCCACCGGCCCCGACGGTGTCGTCACGCACACCGCGGTCGGCGCGCTGCTAGCCGGCCCGAAGCACAAGGTCACGCTACGGGCGGTCGGGCAGGACGGTCAGCCGACCGGTGTCCCGGTGATCTCGCTGTTCGGCGACAACTCGCGCTCCGACGTACTGGCGTGGATCCCGAACGGTGCGACGTACACGGCCGAGGTCGAGGAGGGTACGTACCTGCTGCACTCGCTGGTCGAGAACAACGACCCGCAGGACGAGCAGGTGAGTCTGTTCACCGACCCGAACATCGTGGTCAGCAAGGACACCGAGATCGTCATCGACGCGCGGAAGGCGGTCCCGATCCAGATCGAGACGCCGAAGCCGTCGGAGCAGCAGGCGATCCTGAGCTACTACGTGCACCGTGAGTACGGCAACGGGCGTTCGATCAGCCACGGGGTCATGCACTTCAGCACGGTCAAGCAGGTCAACGTGACACCGACCAAGCCGGTCAAGGACGGCACGTTCGAGTTCTCGTCCCGCTGGCAGCTGGTCGCGCCGCTGGTCCAGGCGTCGATCCCCGGAGTGTCCGGTCCGCTCGACATCAACCTGCTGCACCGGTCGCCGTCGTACGAAGGCAAGAAGCGCTTCCGGCTCGTGACCTCGCTGCAGGACGCGAAGGGCGCCCTCGTGGTGCTCGACTCCGACGACGAGGAGGAGCAGATCAAGGCGGCCGCGGCAGCCGGTGCAGCGGCGGTCATCCTGATCCGGCCGGCCGACTGGGGCGCGTGGACGGTCTGGCGTCCGGTCGGTGACCGGGAGCCGATTCCGGCGATGGTGACGATCTTCAAGGACGGTCAGAAGCTCATCGACCGGGTACGGCGCGGCAACGCCACGATCGACCTCACGCTCACCACATCCAGCCCGTACCTGTACGACGTACAGCAGGTCTCGACCGGGTTCATCCCGGCGAAGATCGTCTACAAGGTGACGGCGGCGAACAGCGCCCGCATCACCACGCGGTACGCCGACAACGGCGGGTTCAACTGGGCCAAGGAGCAGCGGTTCGGGTGGCGTCCGTGGCAGGAGTACTCGTGGAACGACTCCCAGCGGTTCGTCGAGACGCCGAAGGTCCGGGAGGAGTGGGTGACGTCGGGCGACTCGCTCTGGCAGCACCGGGTGCACCACCTGTACACGTGGGACACCATGAACCCGCTGGCCGGCGGTATGACGTCCGTACCGCGTAGCTACCGGACCGGTCAGTCGGACGAGACGTGGTTCGGTCCGGTCGTACGACCCGCGGCTGCGCCTGGCGTCCAGTCCACGCGCACCGGTGACCGGCTCTCGTTCCGCATCCCGTCGTTCGTGGACGCGGCCGGGCACTACACGGTCGGTGAGGCCACGAAGGACTCGGCGACGCTGTCCCGCAACGGTCAGGTCGTGGCCGAGCTTCCGGACACGTGGGAGGACGTCATCACCTCCAGCGACAACGCGGCGTACAAGCTCGACGTGTCCACCGAGCGCATCGACACAGAAGGCGAGTGGAACTGGGGGACGCGCACGCAGACCTCCTGGGAGTTCCGCTCGGCCAAGCAGGCGGACGACAAGGCAACGCCGCTCGCACTGCAGCAGGTCGACTACAAGGTCCCGGTCGACCTGACCGGCCGGGTGAACGCCCGGACGCACGTAGTCGGCTTCGAGTCGCCCCGGGCAACCGGACTACAGGCCTGGTCCTCGTTCGACGAGGGCACGACCTGGCAGCGCCTCGTAGTCATCGGTGCCGCCGGCCACTACCTGGCCGTCGTCCCGAATGCCCACAACACCGTCTCCCTGAAGGTCCAGGCAACGGGCGTCAACGGCTCGAAGGTCACCCAGACCGTGATCCGCGCGTACGGCGTCCGCTGAGATTCCACCGGGTCGGCGGCGGTTCCCCCGTCCGTCGCCGGCCCGGTCCGCCTAGAGCCAGTCGCGCTTCGCTGCCTGAAACGCCAGGCCTGTGCGGGTGTCGACGCCGGCTAGGGCCATGAGGCGGTCTAGGCGGCGTTGGACTGTGCGGCGGCTGATGCCTAGCTGGTTGGCGATGGACTTGTCCGGTACGCCGCCTACGAGCAGGGAGAGCAGGAGACGCTCGGAGTCGTCCAGGCCCTCGTCTTCGTGCTTCTCCTCGGGCTGTAGGCGCACTGGTGTTGCCAGCTCCCAGTAGCTCTCGAAGAGCGCCAGGAGCGCGTCTAGGAGTTGGCCGCGGCTGATGATCGCGGCGGACGGCTCACCGATGCTCTGCTCGTCGTCGCGGACCAGGGGGCAGATGGCTGTCGATCGGTCCACGATCGCGATCCGCACGGGCAGTGTCGGCACCACCCGTGCCTCCTCGCCCCAGCTGACACCTTCGGCGATCGAGTCCAGCTCACCTGGTGTCTCGATCAGTGCGCGCTCGTAGATGGCGCGGTACCGGACGCCGCGGGACAAAGCGCCGTACTCCTCGGTGTTCTCGGCGCCTTGCATCGCCAGCGGGTTCGCACGGCAGAACCAGAGGATCTCCTCGCGGGCCGAGTTCTGCAGGTCGCGCAGCCGTTCGCGGAGGGTGGCGGCGCCGACGATCACCTCGACCAGGTGGTGTGCGTCGCGCCGGCTCACGCTGGCCCGGAACTCCTCGCTGAGCGCGCTCACCGTCTTGCGAGCCGCCTCGAGCGACTCCTGGCGGCGCAGCAGCGTCGTACCGAAGGCGACGTCCGGCGGCAACGGCCGGAACACCGGATCGTCGGCCGGCTGCGCCGTCACCAGACCCTTGGCCTGCAACCGCTGCAGCACTTCGTCGGCCTCCGGCTGCGTGAACTTGGCGACCTCGGCCAGGTCGGCCGCCTTGGCCGCCGACAGCCCGACGAGCAGTCGGTAGGCCTGTTCTTCCCGTTCGTCCAGCAGCATGCCGTTCTGCATCCGCCCCACCTCCCGGGCACCACCTAAGCAGGCGTTCCAACGTGGAAGCGAGCATTTTCTATCTGGCACTCATCAGCCACGGCACGGTTGTGTCATCACGGAACACGTGAAGCCCCGTCACCTTCCGGTCAGAAGCACGCGGAACTCGCCAGCCGCCCAGCGCCACCGCCCTGGAGAAGAGACCCGATGATGAGCTTGACCGACTACGCCGGCATCGCCGGCCTGATCGCCGCGGCCGCCGTCGCGATCTGGATGCTGCGCAACCACCGCACCGTCGCGCCCACCGCCCGGGCCGCGCGACATCGCGGCGCGCCTACCCTGCGACTGCCGCGACCGACCCATCCGGAGCGCGCTTCTTCGCGCGGTAGTAGGTGAGCCCGCCGTAGGCGTACATCGACAACCCCAACGCGGCCATCAGCACGATCACGACCCACTGCCACGGGCCGTCCTGGTAGAGGGCCAGGAACCATGACTTGGCGTCGTGATTGCCGGTGAGCTTGAAGATCGCCGGTACGACGGCCTGCGGGAACAACGGGATCGCCCCGAACCCGAGGCAGAAGCCGGCCAACGTACGCCGCCACTTGGGAAGCGCATCGAACCCCGCGGTCTTCTTGGCCTGCTCCGCGGGCGATCTGCCATGCCTGAGCAGAGTGAGCAGCTCAGGACCGCGCGCGTCGAGCCGCCGGGCTGCCACGCGACCGAAGTACCACCAAGCGAGTACGCCGGACAGGACGCCGACCGGCACGCCCCACCAGCCGGTGTAGAGCGACAGGATCAGCGCCGGGGCACAGGTGGTCGCGACCAGCACGAGCATCACGTAGACGATGCCCATCGTCTCGCCCTCGTTCTCACCCGAGTTGAGCGGGTTACCGGACCGCTTGTGCGCATCGGTCGTCGGTACGGCGGCGTACACCGAGCACGCCACCACCAGACCCGCTGCACCACCGAGCAGCGCGGGCAGCACGCTCAGCACCAGCGGCCAAGCCCTGGTGTCGCCGGACCACCAGGTGAGCAGCAGGGTGATCAGCAGCGTCGATGAACCGAAGACCAGCAGGAACGCGCGCTGCCGCGCCCGCACATCCGCCCGGCTCGAGCCGGGCGTCATGAGGGTGGTCCAGAACGCCGTACCGTCCGAGCCGTAGAGGTTGGCCGCCATCGAGCCCGCCATCACCACAGCCGCCGGACCGGCCCATGGCAGCATCGACTTCATCCCGATCGCCAGCGGCATCATGCAGAAGAACAGTCCGTAGGCGACGGCGAACACAGCTCGGTGTCCGTAGAGCAGGTCCCGTGTCCACGACCGGAGCTCCTTGGCCGCTGCAGCACCTTCAGGTGTTCCTGCCGTCAGGAGTCGCCTTGGCTTCCGGCCGGCCCGAGTGACCGTCGTACGTCGTACCAGCAGGGATGACCATGCCAGAAGCATCACCACAGCGAGCACCACAAGCCCTGCCAGTGCAGCAAGCACCTCGAGCCAGTCGCCACGTCCAGCCGCTTCCACAGCCACCAGACCCCAGCCGGACGGCGCAATGCGCGCCGCCTTCGCGACAGTGCCCTGCACGTCGGTGGACACGAACGCGACGATCAACGCCCACCCCTGTGCGGTGAACGCCAGGATGAACGCGTTGACCAGCGCTGCGATCACCGCACCGGCCCGCACCTGCAGCAGTACGCCGTACACCGCGACAGCGAGCCGGGACGCCAGGATGAAGCAGAGCAGCTGCAGCAACAATGCGGGCACCGCAACAAGCGCCGCGACGATGCCCGGGCTCACTACAACCAGGCTGAGCAACGCGATCAGATTGATGACAGGTGCCACGCCGGCCAGTGCAGCCACCAGCAGACCGGTGGAGAGCGTGCGCGGCGGCAGCGGCATCATCGTGAAGTACTCGGGCTTCAGCGTCTCGTCGCCACCACCGGCGAACAGTGGGCCGACCACCCAGCCCAGCATCCAGACCGCGAGGACGACGACCAGCACGTCGTGATCGCCCCGCGCCGCGACCCAGAGCGTGCCGCCCGCGAGCGCCAGGCCGACGAACCCGCCTGTGACGATCCACGACCGCCGGAACTGGTCCTCGAGCCCGTGCCGGAACGCGGCCAGCCGCATCCGGACCAGCGTGCGCGACGTCCCGTACGTCAGTGCGAGAGCCACGTCAGCCCCTCCGCACCACGGGTCGACGCACCGACCAGCGACACGAACGCGTCCTCCAGACTGCCGCCGGCCTGTACCTCGGCAACGGTGCCTGCGGCAACGACCTTCCCGTCCGCGACCACCGCGACGCGATCACACAACTGCTCGACCAGCGCCATCACGTGGCTCGACATCACCACCGACCCGCCGCCCGCGATGAACCGGTGCAGAATGATCCGGATGGTTGCCGCCGACACCGGATCGACGGCCTCGAACGGCTCGTCCAGCACCAGCAACCGCGGCGCGTGCAGCAGCGCGACCGCGAGCCCGAGCTTCTTCCGCATCCCGGTCGAGTAGCCGATCACCTGCTTGTCGTCCTCGTGGTCGAGCTCGAGCACCTCCAGCAACTCGGCGGCGCGTCGTGCGACCTCGTCCTCGGGCAGTCCACGCAACAGACCGAGGTACGTCAGCACCTCGCGCCCGGTGAGCCGCTCCGGCATCCCGAGCCCGTCCGGCAGCACCCCCACGAGCGCCTTGGCCTGCGTCGGCTCCCGCCAGACATCCACCCCGAAGATCCGTGCCGTACCGCCGTCCGGACGCAGCAGCCCGACCGCCATCGACAACGACGTCGTCTTCCCGGCCCCGTTCGGCCCCAGCATCCCGAAGAACGATCCGGCCGGCACCTGCAGGCTGAGATCGTCCACCGCCCGCTGCTCCCCGAACACCTTGGTCAGCCCATCGAGCTCCAGCGCTTGCTCCATGCGAAGAACCCTGCCACCGGGAGCCGTGCGCCCGCGTCACCCTGACGGCGGACCCGCCCCGTCACCTGACCGGCTGAGCGGACGCAGGTGAGGATCAGGCAATTTTCTGCCCGGCAGGATCATCCGAAAGGACGAAAAGTTCCCCGGCAACGCAAAAGTCCCGGTCGACTCGACCGGGACTTCGTTGTGCGCGAGGGGGGAGTTGAACCCCCACGCCCTTTCGGGCACACGGACCTGAACCGTGCGCGTCTGCCTATTCCGCCACCCGCGCGCAGCCGCCTGATACATCTCTTGGCGACGAGAAGGAACAGTAGCACGGGTTCTGCCGGTGCTTCACATTGCGGGTTCGGTCGAACCTCCCGATACGATCGATCGTCGTACCCGGTGTGTCCGCCTGACCGGTGGACATCTGTTGGCGTACCGACCGTGGAGGAGGAGGCGTGCGACCGCTACAGCGCTTCGAGCGACGCCTGGAAGGCATTGTGAGCGGTGTCTTCGCGCGCGCTTTCAAGGGTGACGTCGAGCCGATCGAACTGGCCGCCGCCCTCAAGCGTGAGATCGACAACACCGCGCGGATCCTGTCCCGGGACCGCCGGCTGGTGCCGAACCACTTCACCATCGAGCTCGGTCCGGACGACTTCGAGCGGCTGAACGCGTACGGCCGGACCCTGAACCACGAGCTCGCCAACGAGCTGCGGGACCACGCCGACATCCAGCGCTACACGTTCTCCGGGCCCATCGACATCGAGCTGGTCCAGCAGGATGAGCTCCCGACCGGTAAGTTCCGGGTGGTCAGCGAGACGCTCGGGACGCCCCAGCGGCGCCCGGACCCGTACCAGCAGCCCGAGCCCCAGCCCTACCAGCAGGAGCCCTACGTGCCGCCGAACCCGCCGCCGGTTGTTCCGCAGTACCAGCAACCGCAGCCGCCAGCACAGCAGCCGCCGCGCCGCGGGCACCCACAGGTGATGCTCGAGGTGAACGGCCGCCGCCGCCCGGTGAACCCGCCCGGTGTGGTGCTCGGCCGCGGCACCGACGCGGACATCCAGATCAACGACCCGGGCGTCTCCCGGCGGCACGCCGAGATCCGCCTGATGCCGGAGGGCCCGGGCGGTATCCGGGTGGTGATGGTCGACCTCGGCTCCACCAACGGCACGCTGGTGAACGGCCGCCGGACCACCGAGGCCGAGCTGGTGGACGGCTCGACGGTCCGGATCGGCAACACGACGATGACGCTGCGTCTCGCGGACGAGCCGATGGCCCAGCCGCCGAGCAGCGGGTGGTGACTGACCTTCCATGTCGGAACTGACCCTGACCCTGATCAAACTGGGGTTCCTGGCCCTGTTGTGGATGTTCGTCCTCGCGGTGCTGTCCGTGATCAGGTCCGACCTGTTCGGCGCGAAGGTGGACAGCCGGGCCGCGGCTGCCGCCGTCCCGCAGAACTCCCGTACGCCGAAGCCCGCGAAGCCGGCCAAGAAGCGCAAGGGCCTGCCCGGGTCGGTGACGATCGCCGACGGTCCGCAGGCCGGGGTCGGTGCGTCGCTGGGCGAGGAGCCGGTGATCATCGGCCGCGGGTCGGACTGCCAGATCCGGCTCGACGACGACTACTCCTCCACGCGGCACGCCCGGTTGTTCCTGTCCGAGGGCCAGTGGTGGGTCGAGGATCTCGGCTCCACCAACGGCACGTACCTTGACGGCCAGCGGGTGACCCGCCCGGTCCCGGCCGAGATCGGCGGTTCGATCCGGATCGGCCGGACGACGCTGAACATCGCGAAGTAGGCCTGCCTCGATGACCCTGTCGCTCGACTACGCAACCCTCTCCGACGTCGGACGAGTGCGCCGCAACAACGAGGACTCGGCGTACGCCGGTCCGCACCTGCTGCTGCTCGCCGACGGGATGGGCGGTGCGGCGGCCGGTGAGGTGGCCAGCGCGGCGGCGGTCCAGGTGATCCGGCGGCTGGACACCGCGGAGATCAGCGGCGAGGACATGATCGAGGCACTGGCCGGCGCGGTGCACCGGGCCAACGAGCGCCTGTCCGAGTTGGTCGAGGAGGACCCCGAGCGCGAGGGCATGGGCTCGACCGTCACCGCGCTGATGTTCGACGGCAAGCAGCTCGGTCTGGCGCACCTCGGCGACTCCCGCGCGTACCGGCTGCGGGACGGGCTGCTCTACCAACTGAGCCACGACCACACCTTCGTGCAGTCGCTGGTCGACGAGGGCCGGATCTCCCAGGAGGAGGCCTTCACCCACCCGCACCGGAACCTGATCCTCCGCGTCCTCGACGGCCGCCCGGACTCCGACCCGGACCTGGAGATGCTCGACGTCCAGGCCGGCGACCGGCTGATGCTGTGCAGCGACGGCCTGCCCGACTACGTGAGCGACGAGGTGATCGCGGCCTCGATGGCCTCCGGTACGCCGGACTCGGTCGTCGTCGACCTGATCACACACGCGCTCGAGGCCGGCTCGAACGACAACGTCACCGTCCTCGTCGCGGACGTGGTCGAGACCGAGCCCGCGAGTGGCGTCCAGCCGCAGCTGGTCGGTGCCGCCGCCGAGCTGGCGCAAGGCAGCACCGGGCGCGGCGAGCCGACGGTCGCGGTCCGCACCGCCGGCGGTGACGGGCACGGCGGCGGTGGTCACGGCGGCGCGCTCGACCCGGAGGAGCTGCGGTACGCGCCGCGCCCGCCGAAGCGGTTCGCGTGGCTGCGGCGGATCGCCGTACTGATCGTCGTCCTCGGCCTGATCGGCGGTGGCGGCTGGTTCGCGTACAGCTGGACCCAGAAGCAGTACTACGTCGGCACCGACGGCGACTACGTGGCGATCTTCAAGGGCATCGAGGCGGATCTGCCCGGGTTGTCGTTGTCGAAGGTGTACGAGCGGCAGACCCTGCAGGTCGACAAGCTTCCGACGTACAGCCGGGAGCAGGTCGAGGGCAACATTCAGGCGGACAACCTGGCCGGCGCCCGTTCGATCGTCGCCGAGCTGCAGCACACCGCTGCCGAGTGCGCCGCCAAGCCGACCCCCAAACCGTCCACGCCGGTCCCATCCAGCAAGCCGCCCGTCTCGAAGCCTCCGGTGTCGACCCCCGTTTCGAAGCCGCCGGCTTCCTCGCCGCCCGCGTCGACGGCCCCGACCGGTACGGCGTCGCCGAGCACGCCGGTCGACCCCGACGACTGCGACGGGGTCCGATGAGCATCGCTTCCACGTCCGTCATCCAGATCATCCCGCGTACCCGGCGCGGGGTGGAGTTGCTGCTGCTCGTGATCGCGATCGCGGTTTCGGTCGGCGCGTACGTGAACATCGGCATCACCGTGCAGAACGCCGTACCGGCCAGCACCGGGTACTACGCGGCCGGGATCGGACTGCTCGCGCTGATCGCGCACCTCGCGCTCCGCTACCGGGCGCCGTACGCCGACCCGGTGCTGCTGCCCTGCGCCGTGCTGCTGAACGGCCTCGGCGTCGCGATGATCCACCGGATCGACCTGGGCCTGGCCATCGTCGCCGAGGCGAAGGGCAAGGTCCCGAAAGGGCCTGCGGCCCCGCAGCAGATCACCTGGACCGCGGTCGGCGTCGTGCTGTTCCTGGTCGTCATCCTCGTGATCAGAGATCACCGCCGGCTGCAGGCGCTCACCTACACCGCCGGCCTGGCCGGTCTGGTGCTGCTCGTGCTGCCGCTGATCCCCGGCCTCGGTGTGAACCTGAACGGCGCCCGGATCTGGATCCGGCTGGCGGGCATGTCCTTCCAGCCCGGTGAGTTCGCGAAGATCTGTCTGGTTGTCTTCTTCGCCGGCTACCTGGTGGTGAAACGCGACGTCCTGACGCTGGCGGGCCATCGGTTCCTCGGCCTCGACCTGCCGCGAGCGCGCGACCTCGGGCCGATCGGGATCGCCTGGGCGGTCAGCCTTGGTGTCCTGGTGTTCGAGAGCGACCTCGGGTCGTCGTTGCTGTTCTTCGGCCTGTTCCTGTTCCTGCTGTACGTGTCCACCGAGCGGGCGGGCTGGTTGATCATCGGTGGCCTCCTGTTCGCCGGCGGCGCGTTCTTCGCGTACACGACCTTCGGCCATGTGCACCGCCGCGTCACCGACTGGCTGGACCCGTGGGCGATCGACGGCGGCCAGGTGAAGCTCGGGCTGATGGGTCAGTCCTGGGGCGGCATCCTCGGCCGCGGCCTCGGCCAGGGCCACCCGGAGGCCACCCTGTACGCCAACAGCGACATGATCATCTCCTCGTTCGCCGAGGAGCTCGGGCTGACCGGGCTGATCGCGATCCTGCTGGTCTACACCCTCATCATCGAGCGCGGCCTGCGGACGGCGCTCGGCTGCCGGGACATCTTCGGCAAGCTGATCGCGACCGGTCTGGCGATGTCGTTCGCACTGCAGGTGTTCGTGATCGTCGGCGGCGTCACCGGGCTGATCCCCCTGACCGGTCTGGCCACCCCGTTCATGGCCCTCGGCGGTACGTCGCTGGTCGCCAACTGGGCGATCATCGCGCTGCTGCTCCGGATCAGCGACCAGGCCCGGCGGCCGCAGACCCCGGCCGCTCCGGTTTCCGACGAGACGATCGCGATGGCGGTGCAGAAGGCATGAACTCAGCGATCCGGCGACTGGCTGTGGCGGCGATCATCCTGATGCTCGCGCTGATGGCGAACTCGACGTACCTGCAGGCCTTCCGCGCGAACGAGATCAACGGCCGCAACGACAACAACCGGGTCCGCGACTCGCAGTTCTCGGTGAACCGCGGCCCGATCCTGATCGGCAGTACGCCGGTCGCGCAGAGCAAGCCGTCCGAAGACCGGTTCAAGTACCAGCGGACGTACGCGAACGGCCAGGTGTATGCGCCGGTGACCGGGTTCTACTCGTACCTGTACGGCCGCGGCGGTATCGAGCTCACGATGAACGCCGAACTCAACGGCTCGGACCCGTCGATGGCGTTCCGCCGGATCATCGACGTGATCAGCAACCGCCCGCAGCAGGGCGGCAGTGTGACCCTGACGCTGAACGCCGCGGCCCAGCAGGCGGCGTACGACGGCCTGGCCGGGAAGACCGGTGCCGTGGTCGCGATCGAGCCGAAGACCGGGCGGATCCTGGCGATGGCCAGCCGGCCGTCGTACGACCCGAACCGGCTCGCCTCGCACGACACCGAGAAGGTCGGCTCGGCCTGGAAGAGCCTGAACGCCGACAAGGGCAAGCCGCTGTCGAACCGCGCGGTGCAGGAGCTGTACCCGCCGGGGTCGACGTTCAAGCTGGTGACCGCGGCGGCCGCGCTGTCCAGCGGCAAGTACACGCCGGAGAGCAAGGTGAACTCGCCGGCCGAGCTGCCGCTCCCGCAGACCACGGTCCCGCTGGTGAACGAGGACGGCAAGAACTGCGGCGGCAGCAACAGCGCGACGCTGACGATCGCGCTGCGCTACTCCTGCAACACCGCGTTCGGCACCGTCGGCATGGCCCTCGGCGCGGACGCGCTGAACGAGCAGGCCGCGAAGTTCGGCTTCGGCGCCAAGCCGCTGGCCGAGCTGCCGAGCGTCGCCACCAGCCAGTTCCCCGGCGACCCGAACGAGCCGCAGACCGCGCAGTCCGCGATCGGTCAGTTCGACGTCCGCGCCACCCCGCTGCAGATGGCGATGGTGGCGGCCGGGATCGCGAACAAGGGCGAGGTGATGAAGCCGTACCTGGTCCAGAACGTGAAGACCCCGGACCTGAAGACGGTCTCGGAGACCAAGCCGGAGTCGCTGCACCAGGCGGTCACCCCGCAGGTCGCGGCCCAGCTGACCGCGATGATGGTCGACGTCGTCAACAACGGCACCGGCAGGCCGGGACGGATCACCGGCGTCCAGGTGGCCGGCAAGACCGGTACGGCGCAGACCACGAAGGAGCGCCCGCCGTTCGCGTGGTTCACCGCGTTCGCGCCGGCCAACGACCCGAAGGTGGCCGTGGCGGTGCTGATCGAGGACGCAAACGTCCCGCGCACCGACGTGGCCGGCGGCACCTTGGCGGCGCCGATCGCCAAGAAGGTGATGGAGGCGGTGCTAGGCCAATGAACAGCCGATGAGCACCATACGGAATGATGCGATGACAGCGCGTCTTTCCAACGGGGATCCGCGTGTGGCTGCCGCTACCGTGGGCAAGTTGAGTGTGTTTCCGGACAGGTTGGAAGGCTGAGGTCATGACATCGCAGGCACGTCTCGTCGGCGGCCGGTATGAAGAAGGCGAACCGCTCGGCCGCGGCGGCATGGCCGAGGTGCGTAGGGGCGTGGACAACCGGCTGGGCCGGTCGGTCGCGATCAAACGGCTGCGGGTCGACCTGGCCAGCGACGCGACCTTCCAGGCGCGGTTCCGGCGCGAGGCCCAGTCGGCCGCGTCGCTGAACCACCCGACGATCGTCTCGGTGTACGACACCGGCGAGGAGCCGGACCCGAACGGCTCCGGCGTCACCATTCCGTACATCGTGATGGAGCTGGTGACCGGTAAGACGCTGCGCGATCTGATCCGCGAGGGCCGCAAGATCATGCCGGAGCGGGCGCTGGAGATCACCTCCGGCGTCCTCGAGGCGCTCGACTACAGCCACCGGGCCGGCATCGTGCACCGCGACATCAAGCCCGGGAACGTGATGCTGACCCCGCAGGGCCAGGTCAAGGTGATGGACTTCGGTATCGCCCGCGCGGTCGCCGACACGTCCTCCACGATGACCCAGACCGCGGCCGTGATCGGCACCGCGCAGTACCTGTCCCCGGAGCAGGCCCGCGGCGAGACCGTGGATGCCCGCTCCGACCTGTACTCGACCGGCTGCCTGCTGTACGAACTGCTCACCGGCCGGCCGCCGTTCGTCGGTGAGTCGCCGGTGTCGGTGGCGTACCAGCACGTCCGGGAGCAGCCGCTGCCGCCGTCCTCGTTCGACCCGGACATCCCGCCGGAGGTCGACGCGGTCGTCCTGAAGGCGCTGGCGAAGAGCCGCGAGGAGCGGTACCAGAGCGCGTCCGAGATGCGCGCCGACATCCACCGGGTGCTGGCCGGCCAGCAGGTGACCGCGCCGATGGCGGCGGTCGCGGAGACCCGGTCGATGGCGCCGACCGCGGTAGCGCCGACGGCCGCGACCCAGCAGTACCACCAGACCTCGGCGAACGACCTGTTGCCGCCCGGCGACGACGACCTGGACGAGGCGCAGGACGCGCGGTCCCGCCGCAACCGCGGCCTGGCCTACTTCCTGCTCGGCCTGGCGATCGTCGCGGTCGCGGTCGGCGCGTACGCGCTGTTCTCGAACATGAACAAGGACGACAAGGCCGGTGGGGGCGGGACGTCCGCCACCCCGCCGGCCAAGGTCGCCGTACCGGATGTCAGCGGCAAGTCGGTCGCCGCCGCGACCGCGCTGCTGGCCGACAAGGGCCTGAAGTTCGCGCAGGGGCCGTCGGAGACCAGCGACACGGTCGGCCGCGGCTCCGCGATCCGGCAGACCCCTACAGCGGGGACCGAGGCCGAGCAGGGTTCGACGGTCACCGTGGTGTTCTCGTCCGGGCGAAGTGCGTTCCCGGTGCCGGATGTGATCGGCAAGTCGGAGTCCGCGGCCCGCAAGGCGCTCGAAGGCACGTCCGCGAACTTCGAGGTCAAGGACAAGACGATCGAGCAGGACAGCGACCAGAAGAAGGGCATCGTGCTCGCGGTCAGCCCGGACCCGAACGGGCAGTATCCGTCGGGTCAGGAGTTCACCCTGACCGTCTCCAGCGGCAAGACGAACGTCGACGTACCGAATGTCGTCACTCAGACGTTCGACGACGCGAAGCTGACCCTCGAGCAGGCCGGCTTCCGGGTCGGGCAGACGTTCGGCAACGACCAGAACCAGGCCGAGGGGACCGTCCTCAACCAGTCCGTGAAGGCCGGCACCAAGGCGCCGAAGGGCTCGCTGATCACGCTGACCGTGAACAAGCTGGAGGAGCCGCCGACGCCGCCGCCGACGAGCACTCCGACCGAGACGCCGTCGTCGACACCGACGTCACCGGCCATCACGATCCCTGGCGGCTGATCCCTGGCTAAGACGACAGAACCCCCGGAGCGGCCGCTCCGGGGGTTCTTCAGTTCTGCGGACTAGCTGACGACCGGCGCCAGGCCGGCGGAGCGGGCGACCGCGTCCGGGTCGCCGCAGATCTCGAGCCAGTTCGCGAGCATCCGGTGGCCGCCCTCGGTCAGCACCGACTCCGGGTGGAACTGCACGCCCTCGACCGGGAAGTCACGGTGCCGGGCGGCCATGATCACGCCCGCCTCGGTCCGCGCGGTCACCTGGAGCTCGTCCGGCACGCTGTCCTGCGCGATCGCCAGCGAGTGGTACCGGGTCGCGGTGAACGGCGACGGGAGCCCGGACAGTACGCCGGCGCCCTCGTGGAATACCTGGCTGGTCTTGCCGTGCAGCAGTTCGTCCGCGCGGCCGACGACCCCGCCGTACGCGACGCCGATCGCCTGCAGGCCGAGACACACCCCGAAGATCGGGACGTCGCGGCCTTTCTCCTTCACGATGTCGACGCAGGCGCCGGCCTCTTCCGGCGTACCAGGGCCGGGGGAGAGCAGCACACCGTCGTACTCACCGGCCTGGTCAGGGGTGACCTCGTCGTTGCGCAGCACGGTGGTGTCGGCCTGCAGTTGCTGCAGGTACTGCACCAGGTTGTAGACGAAGGAGTCGTAGTTGTCGACGACGAGGATCCGCGGCATGCGGTCCATTATCGCCCGGTGACGGTCGGGCTTGTCGACGGAGTCCGCGGGAAGCCGGGAACGGTCGCGCTCTGCAGGTCCAGGGTGCCCTCGTACGCCGGCATCGAGATCGACGACTCGTTCTTCACGTCGTACCCGAGCTGGAACTTCACCACGTAGTCCTGCAGGTTCTCGATGTACTGCGAGTCGTCGAGCGCCTTCTGCAACTTCCGCCGGTCCCCGATCGCGGTGATCTTGTACGGCGGGAGGTACGGGACGCCGTGCAGTACGACGGAGTTGCCGACGCACTTGATCCCGGTGGTGGAGATGACCCGGTGGTTCTGGATCGAGATCGCGTCCGCGCCGCCGGCCCAGAGCGCGTTCACCACCGCCTGGATGTCCTGCTGGTGGATCACCAGCCAGTCGGCGTCGACGTCCGGGTTCTCCTTGACGACCTCGGACGGCGCGTCCTTCAGCGTCACGGTAAGCCCGGGCCCGGTGACCGGCGTGGTGCCGACCGCGTCGGACAGGTCCTTCAGCTGCTTGGCCAGTGCCGGGTCGATCGACCCCTGCTGCGCCTGGAGCTTCTCGATGTCCTGGGTGAGGGCCGCGTGCTGCCGGACCAGGCTGGCGCTGCGCCGGCTCTGTTCCTCGACGAGGCCCGCGAGCGTAGTGTTACGGCTGGGCCGGAGGTCGGTTCCCCGGGCGTTGGTAGCGCTGGTCGCGAACAGCAGACCGGCGCACAGCAGCGCCAGCGGCGCACCCGCGCGCCACAGCGAAATCCGCCTCAACCTACGCACCCGTGATCTCCATATTGCTCTCTGCACTACGCTAACCCGGACCGGACCCGCACCAGGTCCTCGCGGTCAGCTTATGCGTCCGTCCTTACAAGGAGTTCAGTCGTGCCCGAGTCGAGCAGTCGCAACAAGAAGAAGACCGAGAAGGTCAAGGCCGAGAAGACCCCGAAGAGGCCGCGCACCACCAGTCGCGTGTGGGTCGCGCCGCTGATGCTGGCGTGCTGGCTGCTCGGACTCGCCTGGCTGGTCGTCTTCTACGTGGCCGGCCAGGACGTCCCGGTGATGAAGGACCTGAACAACTGGAACCTGCTGATCGGCATGGGCCTGATCGCGGTCGGCTTCGTCGTCTCCACCCAGTGGGTCTGACCGAGTTATCCACACCCGTATCCCCAGTTGTGCACACCGATTCCGGTGAGTTATCCCCAGGTCGAGTGATAGTTCTCCACTGAAAGCGACCGAAACTCGCTCAAATCTGTGGATAAGTCAGGTTTGAGCGAGGCAGTTTCCACATCGTTCATGTTGGCAGCGGCCGGTTGTCCACGACCTTCTTCCTCTGGACCGCGAGCCTGCTGATGCTCGTGCGGGCGCGCGCTACGAGCCGTCAGCGAACCGTCACGAATGACCCCGTCGACGCCGGGAACGGCCGGGCGTAACGTCGAGATCGCCAGTGAACGATCCACGAGACGGGGAGGGCTCTCAGATGTTCGTTCAGGTCATTCAAGGACAGGTCACCGACGCCGAGCAGGCACACACGGCGATGGATCGGTGGATGGAAGAACTGGCGCCCGAGGCGTCCGGCTGGCTGGGGACCACCGCCGGTGTCACCGCGGACGGCAAGTTCATCGCGCTGGCTCGTTTCGACTCCGCCGACGCCGCGCGGCGGAACAGCGACAAGCCCGCACAGGACAAGTGGTGGCACGAGTTCTCGTCGCTGCTCAGCGACGGAGCCACCTTCCACGACACGGAGGACGTGGTCCTCGACACGCACGGCGACCCGGATGCCGCCGGATTCGTCCAGGTGATGCAGGGCAGCGGCAGTAACCCGGAGCGTGCGCGGGAGCTGATGGGTCAGCACCGCGACGAATGGGCCGCGTTCCGGCCCGAGGTCCTCGGCAGTGAAGTCGCCATGTACGACGACGGCGACTACACGATGGCGATGTACTTCACCACCGAGGCCGACGCCCGCGAAGGCGAGCGGAAAGAGGTGCCGACCGAACTGAAGGCGGAAATGGACGAGATGAACAGCCTCGCCTCCGGCCCGCCGGCGTTCTACGACCTCGAGCACCCCTGGCTGTACTCACCCAAGTAGACAGCCGACCCGAGGCGGCTGCGACGGATTTCCGTCGCGGCCGCCTCCTTCTACGTAGGGATATACGTAGACATGTGCGCACCCGTGTGCGTATAGTTCTACGTAGGAGGAGACAAGCGATGCCGAACAAGACGATCTACGTGTCCGACGACGACCTGCCGCTGTACAAGCGGGCCCAGGAGCTGGCCGGGAACCTGTCCTCGGCGATCTCGATCGCACTGCGCAAGTACGTCGAGATGGAAGAGGGCCGGTTCGAGGGGTACGAGGAGATCACCGTGCGGGTGGGCCGGGGCACCGGCCGCAAGCAGCGGTTCTCCGGCGTACTGCTCGCGGAAGGCGGCCGGTCGAGCAGTTCCGGGTACGAGGCCTTCAAGGTCTACCGCAGCCGGACCGGCAAGTTCGTCCTGCACGCGGACCGCCGCAGCCAGTTCAAGCAGAACGCCGACGACGAGCGCTTCCTGACCGGGTGGCGCTCCTGGGTCGGCAACTGGAGCAGCGACCAGTCCTGGAGCATGGCGCAAGGCGAGGCCACGCTGCACGTCGTGGACACGGTCGACGAGCTCCGCGACCTGATCCCCGAGGACCTCTACCAACTCGTCGAGGAGGCCGCCGATCAGCCGGCGGTCGAGGATCTCGACATCTAACTGAACCCACCCCACCACCGGACGCCGACAGCTGGCCGTCCGGCTGGTGAGGCACGCCCGAATCCTCCTCCAGCAGACCCGTCAACCACCCCGGGTCAGGTTCACCCTGCCCGAAATCACCCAAGGATCCCTCATGTCAGCAGCGATCGACGTCCGCGGACTGCGCAAGTCCTACGGCGAGAAACTCGTGCTCGACGGCATCGACCTGAACGTTGCCGAAGGCACCATCTTTTCCCTGCTCGGCCCGAACGGCGCCGGCAAGACCACCGCGGTGCAGATCCTGTCCACCCTGGTCGCCGCTGACGCCGGCGAGATCCGGGTGGCCGGCCACGACCTGCACCAGTCGCCCGAGGCGGTCCGCGCCGCGATCGGCGTCACCGGCCAGTTCTCCGCGGTCGACGGCCTGATGACCGGCCGCGAGAACCTCATCCTGATGGCCGATCTGCACCACCTCGGCAAGCAGGAGGCCCGCCGCCGGGCGGACGAACTGCTCGAACAGTTCGACCTGGCGGACGCGGGCAAGAAGCTCGCGTCGACGTACTCCGGCGGCATGAAGCGCCGGCTCGACCTGGCCATGACGCTGGTCGGAAGCCCGCAGATCATCTTCCTGGACGAGCCGACCACCGGTCTCGACCCGCGTAGCCGGCACCGCATGTGGACGTTGATCCGCGAACTGGTTGCCGGCGGCGTGACGGTCCTGCTCACCACGCAGTACCTGGAGGAGGCCGATCAGCTCGCCGACCGGATCGCCGTCCTCGACCACGGCCGACTGGTCGCTCAGGGTACGGCGGAAGAACTCAAGCGGCTCGCGCCGGGCGGGCACATCCGGCTGCGGTTCACGTCGCCGGAGGAGTTCACGCTCGCCGGTCAGGTGCTGCCGACCGCCGTGCCGAATCCCGAAGCGCTGGTTCTGCAGGTGCCGAACGACGGCAGCGTGCACGCGCTGCGCGACCTGCTGGCCAAGATCGACGACGCCTCGCTCGAGGTCGACGAACTGACTGTCCACACCCCCGACCTGGACGACGTGTTCTTCGCCGTCACCGGTCAGCCCAAGTCCGAAGAGGTGACCGCACGATGAGCACCACCGCAACCGTCCGCCCGATGGCCGACATCGGCACCATGCTGCGCCGCAACCTGCGGCACGCCCAGCGGTACCCTGGGCTGTCGCTCGGCGCCCTCGGGATGCCGGTGATCATGATCCTGCTGTTCGGTCTGGTCTTCGGCGACACCTTCTCGGCCGGGCTCGGCGGGGGCGCAGGTGGGTTCGACTACATCGACTTCCTGACCCCGGGCATCCTGCTGATGTCGATCGCGTCCGGGACGATGTCGCCCGCGGTCGCCGTCTGCATGGACATGTCCGAGGGCATCGTGGCCCGGTTCCGGACGATGGCGATCTTCCGGCCGGCCGTGCTGACCGGACACGTGCTCGGCAACGTGCTCGTGACGATCGTCAGCCTGACCCTGGTGGTCGGCTTCGCCGTCCTGATCGGGTTCCGCCCGAACGCGTCGGTCGGGGACTGGCTGCTGGCGGCCGTGCTGCTGATCGGGTTGACCATCGGCCTGACCTGGTTCGCGATCGCGCTGGGGCTGACCAGTAAGACGCCGGAAGGCGCGAGCAACGTCGTACTGCCGATCAGCTTGCTGCTGCCCTTCCTGAGCAACACGTTCATCCCGCTGGAGGCGATGCCGAGCGGCATCCGCTGGTTCGCCGAGTACCAGCCGTTCACCCCGATCATCGACAGCCTGCGCCATCTGCTGCTGGGTACGTCGATGGACGCCAGCAGCGGCTGGCTCGCCGCCGCCTGGTGCGTGGCGATCGCGGTGGTCGGGTACTTCTGGGCCCAGTCCAGCTACAACAAGGGGACCGTGGCCTAGAACGACGGTGCGCCCAGGATGTTCGCACGGCTGCGGATGTGGGCGGGGACCATCAGGTCGCAGTCGGGGTTGTTCTCCGGTTCGCCGGCGACGACTTGGAGGGGGATCACGCCTGTCCAGTACGGCAGGTCGAGGTCCTCCTCGTCGTCGTTGGCAGGTCCGGAGCGGGTCTTCACCGAGGCCTCGGTGAGGGAGAGCGCCAGCACCGAGGTCTTCGCCAGCTCCTTGCGGTTCGGTGGGCGGACGGCGGCCGACCGGCCGGGGACGAGGTGGTCGACGATCCGGTTGAGCGCGTGCAGCTTCTCGTCCGGATCCGTGACCAGCCGCGGTACGCCGAAGATGACCGCGGACCGGTAGTTCACCGAGTGGTGGAACGCGGACCGGGCCAGCACCAGGCCGTCGGTGTGCGTGATGGTGACGCACACGGTCTGCTGCGGGGCCGCCACCACGCTCCTGGCCGCGACCGAGCCGTGCAGGTACAGCTCCCCGTCCGGTCCGCGGTCCAGGTCCACGCCGTACGCCGTCGGCAGCACGAGCGGATCGCCGTCGACCACTACGCCGAGGTGGCAGAACATGCCGTCGAGCAGTACGTCGTACAGCGCCTGCCGCTCGGTGGCGGCGCGTTCCTTCGAGCGACGCAACGAGGTCCGGGCGGTCGGCTGCAACGGCGTAGTGGTCATGTCACTAGGTTCGCCTGCGAGTGGACTGGTGGCACGGGCCATTCCGGCTCGAATCAGCTAGTCCATTCGTGCAGCGGAACCGGCTGGCTGATCACGTGGCGGCGCCGGGTCGGCAGGCCCATCGTCGGGTTCTCCGTGCCCCAGGCGGCGCCCTTGCAGATCAGCTCCTTGTAGACCGCCGCCACTCGGCCCGTCAAGGTCGCGTTGATCGCGCGGTCGTCGGTGGTGACGTACTGGATCAGCCCGTTCTTGCGCCCCAGCGAGATGCACTGGTTGAAGTAGAACAGCGGCGCGTGCGAGAGCTTGCCACCGGTCAACCGGGCTGCGATGGAGTCCGCCGCCTGCCACGCCATCGGCTGGCCCGAGGCGCAGGACATCCGCAGCGGCTTGCTCTTCGAGCCCATCGCGTACGCCGCGTCGCCGACGGCGTAGACGTCCGGGTGCGAGACGGACCGCATGGTCTCGTCGACCACGATCCGCCCGGTGTCGCTGACCTCCAGCGACGTCGCCGCCACGATCGGGTGTACGGCGAACCCGGCTGTCCACACCGTGACCGCGGCGGGGATCGCTCCGCCCTGGGCCGTCGTCAGCTGATCCGCGTCGACCCGCGTCACCGCGGCGTTCTCGTACACGGTGATGCCGAGCCGGTCGACGACCTTCCGGAGGTGCCGGCGTCCCTTCGGCGACAGCCAGTCGCCCAGCTCGCCGCGGACGACGAACGCCACGTCGAGATCCGGCCGCGACTCGGCGAGCTCGGTCACGAACTCGACGCCCGTGAGGCCGCCACCGACAACCGTCACGGTCTGTCCGGCAGTCAGCGACGTCAGGCGCTCACGCAGCCGAAGTGCACCGGGCCGACTCGCGATCTCGTACGCGTGCTCCGCGACACCCGGAACGCCCTGCGGGTTCCAGCGGCTGCCGAGCGCGTACACGAGGGTGTCGTACTCCAACTCCTCCGAGTCCAGCGCGACCGTCTTGCGGTCGACGTCCACCCCGGTGACCTTCGCGAGCTTCAGTTCGACGCCTGTCCCGGCGTACATCTTCTCGAACGGACGCAGCTTGAGGTCCCGGCCGGTGGCCACCTCGTGCATGCGGACCCGCTCTACGAAGTCGGCTTCGCCGTTCACGAGCGTGATGCTGACCTCGTCGCGGTACAGCCGGGCGGCGAGACGCCCGGCGGCGACGGCTCCGGAGTACCCGGCGCCGAGAACTACGATGCGGTGCTTCATATTCGTACTCCTGTCTGATGCGGTGTCGCCCTTTGAACCGGGCAGCTCGCCGTTTCATGACAGGTCTGCGATGTGAAGCAGGTCACAGGATGGTCGTCAGCGGTTCCCCGTGATCGGAGGCGGCGAACAGTTCGGTCGCGCGCGCCAGCTTGTCCGGGTTCGCCTGGGTGCGGACGGCGGTCACACCGTCGGCAGTGATCTCGAGGCACATGACACCGATGACCTCGCCGTTCACGACCACCACGAGCGCGGGTTCGCTGTTGGCCGGCCAGGCGTAGACCTCCGCCCGACCCCCGACGTACAGGCGCTTCGCCTCGGTCGGTTTGAACAGGCCGCGCAGGAAGCGGGCGACCGCGAGTGTGCCCTCGACCGCGGTGGTCCGGGCCGGGACCTTGCCGCCGCCGTCGCCGATCGAGACGGCGTCGGAGGTGAGCAGCCGGACGATCGAGTCGGTCTGTCCGCTGGTGGCGGCGGCGAGGAACTCGTCCACGATCCGCCGCGCCACGGCCTCGTCGACCTCGGTGCGTGCCTTGCCGTCCGCGAGGTGCTGCTTCGCGCGGCGGAAGATCTGCTGGCTGGAGGATTCGCTGATCTCGAGGATCTCGGCGATCTCCCGGTGCGCGTAGTCGAACGCCTCCCGCAGTACGTAGACCGCCCGCTCGTTCGGCGTCAGGCGCTCCATCAGCGTGAGTACGGCGTACGACACCGACTCGCGCTGTTCCGCGGTGTCCGCCGGGCCGAGCATCGGGTCGCCGTCGAGCAGCGGCTCGGGCAGCCATTGGCCGACGTACGTCTCGCGCCGCGCGCGTGCGGAGGAGAGCTGGTTGAGACAGAGGTTGGTGAGCACCTTCGTCAGCCAGGCCTCGGGGACCTCGATCCGCGCGATGTCCGTGGCCTGCCAGCGCAGGAAGGTCTCCTGTACGGCGTCCTCGGCCTCGCTCGCCGAGCCGAGCAGACGGTACGCGATGGCCTCGAGCCGACGCCGGGACCCCTCGAACCGAGACACGTCCTCCGCGGTCATGGCCATGCTGCGATCCTAGTGCTCGTGCAGAGTTCGCTGCCGCTGACGATCGACCGGGCCGCCGGACTGCCGTTGCACCTGCAGCTCGCGGAACAGTTCCGCGCGGCGGTGCTGGACGGACGGCTCCAGGCTGGTCATCGGCTGCCGTCGACGCGCGACCTCGCACGGGAGCTCGAGGTCTCGCGGTCCGTGACGCAGGCGGCGTACGACCAGCTGCACGCCGAGGGCTGGATCGAGGGGCGCACCGGCGCCGGCACCTTCGTCACGGACGTCGTGCCGTTGCAACCCGCCGTACGACGACGCACGCAGCACCGGCCCGACGCCGACGCGAAACTCCTGACGCTGCGCCCCGGCATCCCGTACATCGCCCCGACGCCTGACCCGGGCTGGCGGCGAGCGTGGCGTGAGGTGTCCACCCAGTCACCGCCGGGCGGGTACGACGACGCGGCCGGGATCCCCGCCCTGCGGGCAGCCCTCGCGGACCACGTCGCCCGGGTCCGCGGAATCGCCTGCGGCCCGGAGAACGTGCTCGTCACCAACGGCACCGTCCACGGACTGCGGCTTCTGCTCACGGTCACGCGGCAGCCCGGCGACCGGATCGCGATCGAGGACCCCGGGTACCTGAACGCGGTCGTCGCCGCCCGCGACCACCGGCTCGAGATCGTCGACGTCCCGGTCGACGAGGACGGCCTGCAGGTCGGCGCGCTGACCGACGCCGCCGCCGTCTACGTCACCCCGTCGCACCAGTACCCGCTCGGCGGCCGGCTGCCCGTTGCCCGACGCAACGAGCTGGTCCGCTGGGCCCGCCGCACCGGGAGCCTGCTGATCGAGGACGACTACGACAGCGAGTTCCGGTACGACGTCGCGCCGCTGCCCGCCCTCGCCCAGCTGGACCTGGAGCGAGTCGTCCATCTCGGGACGTTGTCGAAGACGCTGAGTCCCGCGCTCCGTCTCGGCTGGCTGGTCGCGTCCGAGGCGATGGTGGATCGGCTTGCCACGTTCCGGGCCGACGCCGGCGACTGGCCCGGCTGGCCCATGCAGGCCGCGACACTCGCGATGCTCCGCGACGGGTACCTCGACCAGGCCGTTCGTCGCGGACGTCGGCTGTACGCGGACCGTCGTACCCACACGTGCGCCGTGCTGTCGCCGTACGGTCAGATCGTCGGACAGGACGCGGGGCTGCACATCACGCTGCTGCTTCCCGACGACGCCGACGATCTGCGGATCGCTGCCGCGGCCCGCGAGGCCGGCGTCGTGATCGCGCCGCTGTCCGAGTACCGCCGTACCGTGCCAGGACCGCCAGGGCTCGTAATCGGCTACGCGACCCCGTCGACGACCGACCTGCACCGAGCCCTGACAATCCTGACCGAAATCCTCAGTCGCCGTTGAGCGCCTCGTAGGGACTGGTGGCCCACCGGAAGTACGCACGCGGCGGGAACGTGCCGCTGCGGCGGCCGAGTCCGACGATCACGGTGGACGTACCGTTGGTGTGGCCAACGGCGTACTGATGAGCCGTCCTGGTGTCGAAGTCGATGCCGACCAGGAACGTGCCGTACTGGCCGCACTTCGTCGCGACGAGCTTCTCGAAGCCTTGCCACGTGCGGGTCCGGACCGGCCTGACGATCGGCTTCATCGGCGAGGTGGCCGGGATGCGGATGGTGTAGAGCGCGCCACCGCGGGTGTTGGCCAGGAACGTGTCGTAGGTGGCGGTCTTGCTGATCAGCGCCATCGACTTCACGGATGCGAATCCCGGCGCCGACCCGGTGGCCTTGAACCTCGACGGGGTGTTGAGATCGAAGCTCCACCGCCGCAGGGTCCCGTCGCCGGCCAGTCCGTACGCCGTGCTCCGGGCGGTCGCGCCCTTCGCCGCGAACTGCGACACCTCCAGCGCCTTGTACGCCGACCAGCCGGAGCCGACCGGCTGGGAGCCGCGCGGCATGCCGGGGTCGATTTCGGCCTCGTTGGTGAGTGAGTAGTACCAGTTGTAGGCCTTGTCGCCCGAGATCGCCCAACCGGAGATGTCGAGACCGTACCCGTTCGGCACTTGGGTCGAGGTCGAAGCCAACCGAACCGGACCGAGCCCAGTGGTCGGGTCACCCTCCGCCCCGAAGGAACCCAGAGCGACGTCACACGTCGCGGTCGCTCGCTCGGTGGTCGTGCCGGTCGCGTTCGCCGGCGCGACACCGACGCCGGCGAGCAACACCACCGCCGCCGGCAGCACTGCCCAACTCTTCATGTCAGTCTCCGTTGAGAGGGTCGAGGTACCAGACGACGCCCCAGCGGAAGTAGACCGGATCCGGGAACGTGCCGCTGACCTTGCCGAGGCTGTTGATCACCGTCGACGTCCCGTTCGCGTGACCGACGGCGTACAGGTAGCCGGACCCGGTGTCCTTGTCGATGCCGAGCAGCAGCGTCCCGTAGTTGCCGCACTTGCTCGCGAGCAGGGTCTCGAAGCCCTGCCAGGTGCCGGCGCGAACCTTGGTGACGATCGGCTTCATCGGCGCACTGATCGGGATCCGGATCGTGTACAGCGCACCGCTGCGGGTCGTCGCGAGGAAGGTGTCGTAGGTCGGCGTCTTGCTGATCAGCGCCATCGCCTTCACCGATGCGAACCCGGTCGCCGACCCGGCGCCACGCCAGCCGCTGGTCCAGCGGAAGAGCGTCCCGTCGCTGCGCAGCCCGTACGCCATCCAGTGCGAGGCCTTGCCCTGCTCGAAGTGCGAGACCTCCAGCGCGGCGAAGTTCGACCAGCCGCCGCCGATCCGGGTCGTCACGTCGATGCCCGCGTTGAAGTTGTAGGACCGGGAGTACAACGCGCCGCCCTGCACCACATAGCCGGAGCGGTCGACGCCGGCGACGTTGGGCTCGGCCTCGAACGTAGAGCTCAGGCGGACCTGGCCGGCCGGGAAGACCACCGGCCCGACCCCACCAGGCGGGGTCATCGTCGGCGGCTTGCCGGCTGTCACGACGGCAGACTTCTGGTAGCCCTCAGGGGCGACCGAGCCGGTCCACAGCGTGCACGCCTCGGTCGCGGCCTGTGCCGTACTGTCGGTGGCTTGGGCCGGTGGTATGAACGCGACGGCCGTCAGCGCCACCGCACCAATCATCCCGGTAAGGCTCCGTCGCTTCATCGTTCTCCCAGGTCTTGAGGACTCCGTAGAGCCTGATGCAGGACAGCTCGGGAAAGTTATGCGCCGTTGAGCGGATCGATCGACGGTACGCCGCCCCACCGGAAGTAGACCGGACTGTCGTAGCTGACCCCGGACGCGGCCAGGTGGTCGATCACCGTCGCCGTACCGTTCGCGCGACCGACGGCGTAGGTGTGCGCCGTTCTGGTGTCCTTGTCGATGACGACGAGGAACGTCCCGTAGTTGCCGCACTTGCTCGCCAGCAGCTTCTCGAATCCTTGCCAGGTCCTCGTCCGCACCGGTTTCACGATCGGCTTCATCGGCGACGCGGTCGGGATGTGGATCGTGTACAGCGCCCCGCCGCGCGTGTTCGCCAGGAAGGTGTCGTACGTGGCCGTCTTGCTGATCAACGCCATCGACTTCACCGCGGCGAACCCGGGTGCCGATCCGGTCGCCTTCCACGTCCAGCTGTTGACTCCCCAGCGGAACAGCACGCCGTCGCTGCGCAGCCCGTACGCCGTGGTCCGCGTGGTGACCTCGGAGACCTCGACCGCGGTGAAGTTCGACCAGCCGCCGCCGACCCAGCGCATCTCGTTCGGCTGGTCGGTGCGGATCTCGTTCATGGTGTCGATGGAGTACTCGCGGTAGAACAGCGACGATCCCGCCACCACCCAGCCGTGGTTGGTGGCGCCCGAGTTGTAGGCGTCGCTCGTGAACGACGTACTGAGCCGAACCACGCCGGGCTCGAAGACTCCGAAGATCGGACCGGGCAGCCCTACGTTGCGCGGCGGGTAGCCCACGGTGATCCCGCCATTGTTCTGAGTCCCGGAGGCGAGCACGGACCCCGGCGCAAGCGAACAAGGCACCGCAGCCGCCACGGCCGCAGCACTCGCTCCGGTTTTCGCGGCTTGCGCCGCCGGTCCGAGCGCCGCGGCCGTCAACATCATCGCCCCAGCCAGCCCGAAGACAGCTGTACGTCGCTTCATGGTTCCTCCCGGATCTGGTTCTCCCGTAGACCGTGATGCGGGGCCGGCGAGGAAGGTTGTGTCAGTCGCCGTTCAGCGGGTCGAATTCGTTGCGCCAGCGGAAGTCGATCGGATCCGGGAACGTGCCTTGCACCTTGCCGAGTCCCTTGATCACCGTCGACAGGCCGTTGGCGTGCCCGACGGCGTACAGGTAGCCGGACTTGGTGCCCTTGTCGATCCCGAGCAGCAACGTGCCGTAGACGCCGCACTTCACGGCCAGCAACGTCTCGAACACCTGCCAGGTCGCGGTGCGCACCCGTCGTATGTCGAACGTCGCCGGTATGCCGCTGCCGATCCGGATCGTGTAGAGCGCTCCGCCCCGGGTGTTGGCCAGGAACGTGTCGTACTTCGCGGTCTTGCTGATCAGGGCCATCGTCTTGACCGATTCGAACCCGACCCCACCCGCGGTACGGCGCCACACGCCGTTCGTGTTCACCCACCGGACCAGGAATCCGTCGTCGGTGAGCGCGTACTCGTACGTCCGCAGGGTCTGCCCGTGCTGCACCGGCCGGTACTGCGCCTCCTCGATGAGCTTGAAGTCCGTCCACCCGCCACCGACCCGGGTCAGCACCGGATCGCCCATCACGCCGCCGGCCAGGTCGTAGGTGCTGCGATACAACGAGTCGCCCTGGAGAACCCACCCGCCGACGTACGTCACCGTGCTCTCGGTCTGGTTGACGAACGTGGTGCTGGCCCGGACGTTCCCGGCTGGGTACAGCCCGGTACCTGCGCGGTTCAGAACCGTACTCATCGTCGGCGGCGTACCGGCGGTGATGCGGCGGTACGTGTGGTCTCCACCCGCGGTCACCGATCCGACGTCCATGGTGCAGGTGACCGCAGCTCTCTCCGCAGTCACTACTCGGCCTTGCGCAGGCGGCGTGATCGCCGTCGTGAGAAGAACTGCCACGCCGGCCAGCAGGCCGGCCCCCTTGGTGCTTGGTCGGGACATCTGCCCTCCCCCTCTCTCCCCATAAAGCACGATACGGAGAAGGCAGGAAAAGTGATGTCCGAGAAGATCAGGGATCCGTCGGATTGTTGCGGAGCGGTGGTTGGACGATCGGGGTGTTGCCGTTCCAGGTGAGGTGCGAGAGCCACATCGTGCGGCCCTTCGGGTCGGTGCCGACTTGTGCTGGGTTCCAGGCGTGGTAGACGAACCAGTCGCCGAGGACCATGTTGTGTCCGGGACCTGCGGCGTCGGGGGAGGTGGACAGGATCGGGTCGCCGGACTTCACACACGGGCCGGTCGGCGACTCGCACAGTGCGTGGCCGACGGCGTACGACGCCTCGTCGAACGCGTTGCCGGAGTAGAACAGGTGGAACTTGCCGTCCCGTTCGACCATGTACGGCGCCTCGACCAGGTTGCCCTCCCATGGCAGGTCCTGCTTGATCAGCCGATGCACCGGACCGACCAGCGTGAGACCGTCCGCGGACAGCTCGGACACGTAGATCCAGGTGTCGACGTCGATCGCGTTGCCGTCGTTCTTCCAGTACAGCCAGCGCCGGCCGGTCGAGTCCTGGAAGGGCGACGCGTCGATCGATCCGCCCTCGTCGGCCTGACTGATCAGCGGCTTCATCGATTTGTCGACATATGGACCTGTGGGGGTCGACGCCACCGCGACGCCGACGGCCTGCCGATCCGCCGCGGTGTCGCGCGACGTGTAGTACATGACGTACCGGTCGGCCGCGTGCACCGCGACCTCGGGCGCCCACACCCGTCCAGGAGACGTCCACTCCGGTAACGACGGCAGCGCGTCGCCCACCGCCTCCCACGACACCAGGTCGCGGGAGGTCAGCGTCTGCACGTTGCCCAGCGGACCGTTGGTCGCGAAGGCGTAGTAGTCGTTGCCGACCGCAATGATCTGCGGATCGGCGAAGCTGCCGTCGTACACCGGATTGGAGAATCCCATCATCTGCTCTCGTAGAACCTCAGGTAGTCGAAGGTGGCGACCGGCGGCGGGTTTGCGCCGGTGAACTCGCCGTGTGCATAGAGACCGATGCGAGCCGCGGCCGGGAGCACCCAGGACGCGCCCCAGGTCCAGTTCTTCCCGTCCACCGACGTACCGGCGCGGTAGACGTGCTCACCGGCGGCGTTCTGGTGGTACGCGAGCCGCATCCACAGCGTCGGCGCCGAGCGTCCGATCGCGGCCGCGCCGTACGACGTCGCTCCATCCGACGGACGGGCCACGAGCTCCCGCCCGTACTCCGTCTGGCGGGTCTTCCAGATCGCCACGCTGCCGAGCCGGGCGAAGTCGCTGTCGTTCAGGTACGCGATCATGCCGGCCTGCTGGTAGTTGCGGACGTCACCCTGCCCGGTGTCGAGGTGCAGTTTGGTCTCCGCGATCCAGCTCTTCCCGGGCGGTGCGGTGTGGAACAGCAACCCGGCGTTGTTCGACGAGCCGGTCAGGTCGGCGTTCTCCAGCGGCCACGACAACTTGCCGTCGGCAACGGTCGCCTTGGCGTCCGGGCGGACCCACGACCAGTCCGCACCGAGCGGACCGTTGAAGTCGTCGCCGGACAGCAGGTCACCGGTCCGCGGTACGTCGGCCAACTTCGTCACCGGCGGCGCTACCGGGCGGACGGTCAGGTTGTCCACCTCCGCCGACCCGAGCCACCGCACCGGCGCCGACCCCAGCCTCAACCCAGGCACGGCCAGCTGCGCCTCCGCATACACGTCTCCTAAGCCTGCGTCATTGAGTCGTGCGATCACGCTGGATCCGGAGACCTGCACGGACAGCTTGTTCCACTGGGTGCGGTCGAAGTCGGCCGGCAGATTCGCAGACGTCGTACGGCGGCCAACCGTCACCGTCAGACGGTTGTTGGCAACAGTCGCCACCACCTGATTGCCCAGAACTGTGGTGAAGGAGCTACCGAGTCGGACATCCGCCTCTACCCGAAGCGAGCCGGCTGGTGCCGCGGCGCGGGTTTGCGCTGCGCCCTTGATGGCGGCGGTGGGACCGCCGAGCGAGTCGCCGGGTTGTCTGGTGGCGCCTTGGACACCCGACGCCGGGTCGGTGGAGTCGATGCCGAGGGACGAACCGGTGGTCGGCGCCGGGACCGGGCCCTCGGACGGGCCGAGGCCGGCGCGAGTACGGGGCCAGCCGTTGATCCAGTCGATCTTGTCGATCAGCATCGGGCGCCGGTTGATCCCGAACGGGTCGGTCAGCCACGGCGTACCGCGATCGATCGCGTGGTAGACGATGTGGTCCTGTCCGGCCGCGTCGGTGATGAACGCGTGGTGGCCGGGGCCGATCCACTTGTTGCCGTTCTGTGTGATGACCGTCGTACCGCCGACCCGGGAGTCGGTGAGCGCGGCGCCGTCGGCGTCGACGAACGGGCCGCGTGGGGAACGCGAGCGTCCGGCGAACACGGAGTACCCGGTGGTCGGGCCGGCGCAGCAGTTCATCGACGAGCCCATGAAGTAGTACCAGCCGTCGCGGTAGACGACGTACGAGCCCTCGTAGCGGTCGCCGATCGTGACCTGGGTCGGCTCACCGACCGCGTGCATGCCGTCGGGGCTCAGTTCGGTGACGGAGATGCCGCCGTAGAAGCCGCCGTAGTACAGGTAGCGCTTGCCGTCCGCGGCGGTGAGCATCGCCGGGTCGATGGTGCCGAAGAAGCCGCCGTTGCCGTCCGGTTTCGGGGCGACGACCGGGCCGCTGGTGGCGGTCCACGGTCCCGCTGGGGTCGGGGCGGTGGCCACACCGATCGCGGGATCGCCGCCGGGGTTGGCCGCGGTATCGGTGACGGTGAAGTACATGACGTAGTGACCGTCGAAGTACCGGATGTCCGGCGCCCAGAAGAACGAGCCCGGCGCGGCCCAGGCCGGCTTGGTCTGGTCGTTGAAGACCGTGCCGAGGTACTCCCAGGAGCTGAAGTCCTTGGTCCGGGCCATGTGCATCAGGCCGAACGGGCCGTTCGCCACGAGTGGGTCGGAGGTGGCGTACGCGTACCAGTAGCCGTCACGGCCCTGGATGATCGACGGGTCGGCGAAGGTGTCGGCGAAGCTGGAGCTGATCGCGTTGGTCGTGGTCACTACTGGTGCGGCTGTCGCAGCAGAAGTGCCGGCTGCGACAGCGGCCACAGTCAGGACTGCGGCAAGGAGTCGTTTCGAAGGCACGGGCGGGTCCCCTCTCGAATCAACTGCTGAGCTGGATCAGATGCCACGATGCGGGCGGCAGCGTGGCACGGCAGACACCGTCGACGACTTCGGTGGCGTCGACGGTCCGGGGCTGAACCCGGTCCGGATCGTCCGCCGTGTTGACGGCGGAACGGTCCTCGTCATAGAGAGCCAGGTGCCGGATCACGATTCCGGACACCGGGATTTCCAGGTCGATCTTGTCGGTCTCGCTCCGGTTCACCACGAAGATCGCGGTCTCCCCGGTGTTCTCGTCGTACGTCGCTGTGCTCCAGAGGGCCGGGATGCGGCCGAAGGCCGAGGTGTCGAGCTCGGGTCCGCCGGTGATCGCGGTCCGCAGCACGGTCGGACCGGCGTACTGCGCGGTCAGCGCGAACGGGTAGAAGATCGTCTGCCGCCACGCGCGCCCACCGGGCTCGGTGCGGATCGGGCCGATCACGTTCACCAGTTGCGCGAGGCAAGCGATCTTCACCCGGTCGGCGTGCCGGAGCAGCGTGATCAGCAGGCTGCCGACGACCACCGCGTCGTCGACCGTGTAGGTGTCCTCGATCAGTGGGCCGACCTCGCGGATCGGCAGGCCGAGTTCGCCGGGGAAGTGCTGCTGATACCAGACGTTCCACTCGTCGAAGGACAGCGTCAGCTCCTTGTCGCTGCGCTTGAGCGCCTTCACGTGGTCGGCGGTCGCGATCACCGCGGAGATCATCCGGTCCATCTCCTCGGCGGCCGCCAGGAAACTCGCCTGGTCGCCGTCGCGCGGCTCGTAGTACGCGTGCAGGCTGATGTGGTCGACCAGGTCGTAGGTGCGCTCCAGGACGACGCGTTCCCAGTCGCCGAACGTCGGCATCCCGGCGTTGCTCGATCCGCAGGCGACCAGTTCGAGGCCGGGATCGACGCGGCGCATCGCGTTCGCGGTCTCCTCGGCGAGCCGCGCGTACTCCTCGGCGGTCTTGTGCCCGATCTGCCAGGGACCGTCCATTTCGTTGCCCAGGCACCAGATCCGGATGTCGTGCGGCTCGGGGCTGCCGTTCGCGACCCGGCGATCGCCGAGCGCCGTGCCGGCCGGCAGGTTGCAGTACTCCAGCAGGTCGACGGCCTCGCGGATCCCGCGGGTACCGAGATTGACCGCCCAGATCGGCTGTACGCCGGCCTTGCGTGACCAGGCGACGAACTCGTCGGTGCCGAACTGGTTCGGCTCGATCGCCCGCCAGGCCAGGTCGAGCCGCCGCGGCCGCTCGTCCTTCGGCCCGACACCGTCCTCCCAGTCGTAGTTCGAGACGAAGTTGCCGCCGGGGTAGCGGATCGCGGTCACGCCGAGCTCCCGGACCAGCGCGAGCACGTCCTGCCGGAACCCGTCCGCGTCGGCGGCGGGATGCCCCGGCTCGTAGATCCCGGTGTAGACGCAACGCCCCATGTGCTCGACGAACGAGCCGAACAGCCGGCGGTCCAGCGCACCGACCACGAACGCCGGATCCACGACAAGGCGCGCCACCAGGTCGTGTCTGCTCATCACACGCCGTCGCGAGCAGGTGCTCGGTGCGGTGCATCGGCGTGCGGGGGCGAAGGTCTCGATGCGGAGCATCGTGGCCTTTGCCCCCGTGCGGCGAGGTGCCGTGCCGAGTGCCGCGCAGTAGGCGTGTGATGAGCAGACACGACCTCCACCTCCCTGGAAGTGTTTACAACGTTTAACGTGGATGTCTACAACGATTGACAATCGGTGTAAAGGGCTGAGCAATGGCACACTCGGGCGACGGGACGGCGACAGGAGGTTCTCCGATGGCGACCAGGCTTAGCGACGTGGCCGCGCGAGCCGGTGTGTCGGTGAAGACCGTCTCGAACGTGATCAACGACTACCCGCACATCACCGCGCGCACCCGGGCCAAGGTCGAGGCCGCGATCGCCGCCCTGGACTACAAGCCGAACGTCAGCGCCCGCTCGCTGCGCAAGGGCCGCTCGGACTTCATCGCACTCGCCATCCCGGAGATGGGTTCGCCGTACTTCGCCGAACTCGGAGCCGCGATCAGCCGGGCCGCGAAGCGTCGCGGGATCACGGTCCTGATCGACCAGACCGAAGGCGAGTCCACCGCCGAACGGTTCGTCCTGGACGGCATGCGCGGACAGTTGATTGACGGCATCATCTTCTCCCCGCTCGCCACCGCCCCGGCCAAGCTCACCTCGGCGGACACCGGGAAGCCGCTCGTCCTGCTCGGCGAACGACCGGCCGGCGGTCAGTTCGACCGCATCGCAGTCGACTCGGTGCTTGCGTCGTACGACGCCACCACGCATCTGATCTCACTCGGCCGGCACCGGATCGCGGCGATCGGCGTCGGCGGGACGGGGACCGGCGCTGTCCGGCGGAAGGGGTACCGGAAGGCGCTCAAGGCGGCTGGGATGCCGCACGACCCTGCGCTCGAGCTCGCCGGGACCGGGTACCACCGGCTCGACGGGGCAGCGTCGATGAGTGAACTGCTGGCGTTGCCGGAGCCGCCCGACGCGGTGTTCTGCTTCAACGACCTGCTCGCCCTGGGCGCACTGCGGACGCTGGCCGACGCGGGCCTGCGCGTGCCGCAGGACGTCGCCGTGGTGGGCTTCGACGACATCGAGGACGGCCGGTACCACTCGCCGTCGCTGACCACGATCTCACCGGACAAGGAGTGGCTGGCCGACAACGCGGTCGCCCTGCTCCTCGATCGCATCGCCGGGAACGGCGGATCCACCCACCGCGACCTCACCGTCCCGTACACCTTGGAGATCCGCGAGTCGACCGGCGGTTAGCGTTCCGGGAAGCCGGCGAGCTGCTTGGCCAGGCCGTTCTGGGTCTTGCTCACTCGGCCGACGAGGGTGAGTACGGCGTTGCGCACCGGGCGGATCGCGCGCGGGACGTTCGCGAGCCGGGTCAGGCGGTGCGCGAGGCCGATCACCCGGACCGCTTCTGCGCGGCTGTTCGTGGCGTACGCGTCGAGGCTCGATTCGTCTCCAGCCAGTGCAGTCGACAGCGCGTCCGCCAAGGTGACCGCGTCGCGAAGGCCGAGGTTCATGCCCTGGCCGCCGGCCGGGCTGTGGGTGTGGGCGGCGTCGCCGGCCAGCAGTACCCGGCCCGCGCGGTACGCGTCGGCGACCCGCTCGTGGATCCGGAACCGCGAACCCCACACGACCTCGGTGACCTTGGGGTGCGACTTCCGCGGACCGCGGTCGGCCAGCAACTGCTGCGCGTACGCGAGATCGGGGTGCTCCGGTGCGTCGTGCATCTCCGCCACCAGCCGGAAGCTTCCGTCCGGCAGCGGCGCGACCACGAGGAGCCCGGCGGAGGCGAAGTACAGCGCGACCTCGTCGACCGGGAGGCCGCTGTCGACGCGGACGTCGACCAGGCTGCACGAGATCTGCAGGGTGTTGCCCGGCATCCGCAGGCCGGCGAGTTCGCGGATCGTGCTGTTCATGCCGTCGGCTGCCACGACGTACTGCGCCTTGATCACGTCGCCGCTGTCGAGCGTGACCTCGGCACCGTCGGCGGTCTGGGTGAGGCCGGTTGCGGCGTACGGACGGAACACCGAGCCGCCGAGCTCCTCGAGCCGTTCGAGCAGCACCTGCTCGGTGACCGGCTGGGGGATCATCGTCACGAACGGGTAGTCGGTCGGCAGGTCCGCGAAGCCGACGGGGATCAGCTTGCGGTCGCCGGCGCGGATCGCGAAGTCCTCGAGCTCCAGGCCGAGGTCGACGAGCCGCTTGGTGACGCCGAGCTGCTCCAGCACCTCCAGCGTCCGCGGGTGGATGACGCAGGCCCGTGAGGTGTTCGCCCCCGCGGCCTGCTGGTCGACGACCACCACGTCATGCCCGTGCAGCCGAAGCCCGACCGCCACCGCAAGCCCCACCGGACCGGCACCCACCACTACGACCTCTGCCTGCATCGGAATCATCGTCGCTCCCTTTGTCAACACCTGTTGACTTTTAAGGTAGGCCTGGCGTTGGCAAAAGTCAACAGGTGTTGGCATATGCTGGGGGCATGGTGGAGAAGAAGTCCGACCGGACGCGGGCGGCGATCCTCGCGGCGGCTCGCGAGCGGTTCGGCGCAGACGGGTACGAGCGGGCGACGATCCGGGCGATTGCAGCGGACGCGGCGATCGACCCGGCGATGGTTATGCGGTACTACGGCAGCAAGGAGAAGCTGTTCGCGGCGGCAGCAGAGTTCGACGTACGGCTACCGGACCTGAGCGGCGTCCCGCGCGAGCAGGCGGGAGAGGTGCTCGTCCGGCACTTGGTCGAGCGGTGGGAGGAGGACGACACGCTCCGGGTGCTGCTCCGGACGGCCGTGACCAACGAGACCGCTGCCGAGCGGATGCGACAGGTGTTCGTCGGGCAGCTCGCGCCCGCGTTCGAGCGCGCCGCAGTGGACCAGCCGGCCGTGCGGGCGGGGCTGATCGCCACGCAAGCGCTCGGGTTCGCGCTGTGCCGCTACATCCTCGCGTTCGAGCCGATCGCGAACCTGTCCACGGACCATGCGGTCGCGTGGCTGGGCCCGACCATCACGCGCTACTTGACCGCGCCGGATCCCAGCCAGGTGTGAACGGCGGGCAGCGTCTCCGCCAGCGACGGGAGCTGCGGATGCCACTTGAGCTCCCACTCGAGTGAGAGCGGGTAGTCGGTGCCGTCGAGCACCGTCAGCAGTTCCTGGATCGGGAAGTCGCCGGCGTCGATCGCGACCGGGCGGTAGTCCTGCTGCGAGTCGGCCTGCTTGAACTGGACCAACTCGAGCCACGGCCGCAGCAGGGCGAATGCCTCGTCCAGGGTCTCGCCGTGCGACCAGGTGTGCGACGTGTCCCAGAGGGCCTTCACGTTGTGGCCGGGGACGTTGGTGTCGAGCAGCGCACAGAGCGCGGCGACCTGCCGGGCGGTCGAGTGCGAGTCGTGCGTCTCCAGCAGGATCGGGACGTCCTTCGGTGCGGTCGTCACGCGGTCGAGCGCGCGGATCTCACCGGCGCTCGGGCCTTCCGCCGTACCCTCACCGGGATCGTCACCGGGGAACACGCGGACGCCGCGTGCGCCGAGGTCCGCCGCGAGTTCCAAGTGCTCTTCGAGCGGCTGTTCCTCGACCGCGCAGAGCTTCACGTAGCTGTTGACCGCGAAGATCTCCAGGCCGGCGTCCTCGATCCGGGTCCGCAGCTCACGACGATGCTTCGCCGACAGGTCGGTGTTCGTGAACTCGTCCGGCGCGGCCCGTAGTTCCAGACCGGTGAACTTGTTGCCCTGGGCAAGTGCCAGGACGTCGTCGAGCGGGGCTCCGGGGCAACCGAGGGTGGCGAAACCTAGACGCATACAGCTATCTGATCAGATCCAGCGGCCACGGCGCGGCTGGGTCCGCGGACTGGTCGGCTGCTCGGGGTCGGTCGGCTGCTGCTCGTCGGCGTACGGCGTCTGCTGCTGGTACTCGGTCTGCTCCGGCTCCGGCGAGTACTGCGACCCGTACGACTCGGTGGCGTAGTTCGGGCTGTAGGTCTCGTAGGACTCGGTGCTGGGGTACTCCGAGCCGCTGTTGTTGCCGTACGCGTCGTACTCGTAGTTGCTCGAGCTGTAGGACTCGGAGCTGTACGACGAGGAGTAGTCCGAGGTGTACGACGTCTCCTGGCTCGAGTAGCTGTCACCGGAGGAGTACGTCGGCTCCGGACCGTACGACGGCACCGGCGGGAGCGGCTTCGACGGGGTCAGGAAGTCGTCCTGCTCTTGGTAGCTCGGGGCCGGCGCCGGCTCGTAGTACCCGGACGACGCGGACACGTGCGACGACGGCTGCGTGTGCTCGGACTGCCCGTAGACACTGTGGTCCGAGTACGACGAATACGTCTCGTCCTGGGTGGTGTGCGTCGAGTGGTTCGGCACCGCCGGCTGGATCGCCGACGGGCTGTCGACCGCGACCCGAGCGGCCCGGCGGCCGGCGCGCGCAACAGGCGCGGGCTCAGGCTCGGGTGCGGTCTGCGCCTCCACAGGGGAGGCCGTCGAGGTGAGGTAGTCGGACTCGTACGAGTACGGCTCGGCAGAGTAGCGCGCGGCCCACGGCTCCTCGGCCGGCTGGGGCTGCGGCTCCGGCTGGTAGGCGTACGGGTCGGGCTGTACGACGGTCATCGGAGCGACCTCGTCACGCCAGCTGCTCGTCGTACCGAGCACGTCCGCGGTGACCGAGCTCCGGTAGTCCTCCCAGCTCTGCTGCGGCGCCTCGTACGTCGTCTCCTCGACCGGCTTCTCGTCCCGCCAGGTCTCGATCGGGTTGAACTGCTCGGTGGCCGGACCGGCCTCGTCGTCCTGCCAGTTCTCGGCGACCGGGGCGAACGGGCTCCACTTCGGCGCGTCGTCGGCCGGACCGCCGGCGTACGCGGCCGGGGCGGCAGCGCCGTCACCCGGGAAGCTCTGCGGCGCGAACGGGCTCTGTACGGGCGCCTGCTCGGCAGCCGGAGCGTACGGCGCGGGCGCCTGCGGGTTCTGCGCGTAGGCGGCCGGTGCTTGCGGTGCCGGGGTCGGAGCGAACGGGCTGCCTACCTGCGGGGCACCGGCCATCTCCAGCTGCGGCTCGCGGACCAGACCCAGTGAGGGCCCGGCGGCGATCGGCTCGGAGATCGCCGGCTGCTCGTCGGTGTCATCGTTCGCGTACGACGGAACCTGCGTCACCTCGTACGACGGGACGGCGCTGAGCTTCGGGCCCTGATCCCACCACGGCACCCACTGGCGCGTGGTCTGCATGTGGTTGATCTTGCGGATCACCATCGTCGCGGCGACCGCGGAGACGACCGTCAGCACGAGCGACGCCGTACCGGCCAGGGCGATACCGCGCAGCGAGCCGACGGTGGCTTCCATCCACATCAGGAACCGGCGGACCACCACGTCGAACGCGAGAGCGCCGATCCAGGCGACCCACCACACAGAGGTGAGGGTCGGCGTCCTGAACCGGCGCAGGTCGTCGCTGTACACAGGGGTCTTCGGGTCACTGGCGAGCCAGACGTCGTCGACGATCTGTTTCGGGTACCAGAGGTTCGGACCGGGGCAGAACCAGCTCGCCAGCACCCAGCCGTGGCTGCGGCGGTGGTCGGCCTGGCAGAACACCTCGGAGTTGACCCGGGCCCGCCACAACCAGATGACGAAGACGACCGCGGCGGCGACCGAGATGATCACGTTCGGAACCGCAGTGGCCTTGGCGATCGCGTCGGCGCGGTTCAGGTCCGCGTCGTCGACGTTCGGCATCCCGCCGAGATAGCGGTGCACAACCGAGTACGTGTTCCAGTCGGACCAGGTGGACAGCAGGTGGGTGACCGTTGATGCGCCCAGCAGTCCGATCGCGATCTTGCCGACCGTCCCGACCTGCTGGAACTCTTCAGCCGCGTGCGGCTGCCACTCTTCCTGATCCTCGACAGCAGTCATCAATGCCTGCGGGTGGCTCACGTCTCGCGTCCCTCGCGTTGCTGGAACTCCGTCGTCTGTTCGGCGTCTCTGCCTGGCCCTGCCCCCGCGTGACCGAGCCACATTGATACCACGAAGTAGGTACGCCAGGGCAGTCGGCCCCAGCACAGAGGGTGTCGACTTAACGTGTTCTTTTCGTACGCCCATCACCATTGGTAACGAGGGAAAAGACGGGGCGTGACGGTTTGGTTTACCGCGCAGGGGGTTGGAAGCCACTGTGCGGTGTCCCGACCGCCCACCACGGCACCCACGGACGCATGCTCTGAAGCTCGTCGATCCGCTGGATCAGGATGACTGCGAGCACCGCCGCGCCGGTGGTGAACAGCGCCGAGACGGAGGACAGTATGACGTTCGTCCGGAGGTCTCCCAGCTGCGACGCGCCGACGAGAACGCCTCTTTGCACGATGTTCCCGGTGACCAGGCCGGCCACCCAGGTCAGCCACCAGGCCCAGACCAGATGCGTGCCCGGAACGTCCTTGAGCTGCGGGGTCAACGGATCGGTCCGCGGGTCGCTGGCCGCGACGACGTCGTCGACGACCTGCTTCGGGTACCAGAGGTTCACCACGGGCACGAGCCAGCACCCGAGCACCCAGCCGCGAGTGAACCGGTGCTCGCCGCGGCAGAACATCTCCGCGTTCCAGCGGACCCGCCACAGCCAGACGATGAACACCACCGCGGCCGCGAGCAGCGCCAGCGCGGCGACGATCCCGAGCGAGCCGGAGATCAGGTCCGCCTCGGCCAGTTTGTCCGGGTCACCGCCGTACACCTTGCGGGTCCGGTACAGGTTCCAGTCCGACCATGCGGTCGACCACGCGGTGACGGTGACGAGTCCGATCAGGACCGACGCAGCGATCCCCATGGCCCGCTCGGAACTGAACCACCGGTCCTGCGGTACTTGCGACGCCCGGCTCGGCATGGATCAGACATAGCACAACAGGGCGTGACCGAGCGAGAACATGACGTTGCGGCCGCTCCGTGGCGCATTTCTGCCAGAAAGTGTCGGTGGGGATGTGGAGGATGGTCGTATGGAATGGTCCGTGGTCGACTCGCCGATCGGTGACCTCACGCTCGCGGTCGACGAGACCGGGCTCTGCCGGCTGCACTTCGGGGCCACCGACCGGCCGCTCGGCAGCGACCCGCTGCTGACCGAGGCCGCCGAGCAACTGAAGGCGTACTTCGCCGGCGAGCTCCAGGAGTTCACCCTGCCGCTGTCGGTCCGGAACGGCTCCGACTTCGAGCGCGCGGTCTGGGCCCAGCTCACCCGGATCCCGTACGGCGAGATGCAGACATACGGCGACGTCGCGAAGATCGTCGGTGACACCGGCGCCGCCCGCGCCGTCGGTACGGCGTGCAACCGGAACCCGATCGCGATCGTCGTGCCCTGCCACCGGGTGGTCGGCGCCGGCGGCAAGATGGTCGGCTTCGGCGGCGGCATCCCGACCAAGCGGCACCTGCTCGAACTCGAGGCACGGGTCACCCTCGAGACGATGTGGAACTAAACGAAGATCTGACACCCGAGTGGGCCTGCTCAAGGCGCGGCTGACATGGCGGGGCACTAACGTTTGAAGCGAGTGATTCAGGCGTCCTCCCACCTGCCTTGGAAGACACATATAAATGAACAAAGCCCGCACCACTGACCACCACCACCCCGACCTCAGTGCCCTGATGAACAAGAGCGCCGAGGAATGGTCTGCCCCCGAGATCCAGGACGCCGCGCGCGCGGCGCTGAAGATGCACGCTCCGGACCGGGAACCGTTGACCTGGACCAAGCGGCTCAAGGTCGTCCCCTGGCTGCACCGCAACGACGCGGTCTGCCTGAGCTGCGGCGGTACCTACCCGTGCATCACGCACCGGTACGCCACCCAGCTGCTGTCAGCCGGCCGTTACACGATCGCGAAGTCCGACGACCCGGACCCGCAGGTCAACTGACGTCGTTCGCGCAAGGCGACGTCCGGACAGACGAAGGTCCCGAACCCCAGCCGGGGTTCGGGACCTTCGCCGTTGCGGTGGTGTCAGGAGTCGCTGGGCTTGGACTCTCCCGAGCCCGTCGACTTCCTGGTGGTGGTCCTCTTCGTGGCGCCGTTCGAGGCGGCCTTGACCTCGTCCTTGGCCGCTTCCGGCTTGGCCTCCGCCTTCGGCGCCTCGGCCTTGTGACCATCGGCCTTCGGACCGTCCGGCTTCGGGCCGTCGGTCTTGGGCGTGTCAGCCTCTGCGGTGTCGGCCTTCGCGGTGTCGCTCTTCGCGGCGTCGGCGTCCGGCTTGGCGTCGGACTGGCCGTTGGACGACGTGGTGTCGGTCGGGCGCGACGACGTACCCGCCGGGGCGGAGCTGTAGTCGCGACCGCTGGTCGGGGTGGACTGCCAGGCCGGCTCCGGCGGCGTCAGCAGCTTCTTCACCGCTGCCGCGGCCAGCGCGCCGAGGCCCAGGAACAGCACCACCTTGCGGAGCTTGTGGCTCTTCTTCGGCACGTCGAGCTCACCCTTCAGCGCGGCCTTGGTGGCCTTGCCCCGGCGGGCGGTCTCCTCGACGACCGGTTCGGCGGCGGCTGCCAGGGTCGCCAGCGCGGCGGTCACCTTCGGCAGTACGTCGTCGTTCAGCCGCTCACGGGCCCTCTCGGCCGCGTGCTCGGTGGCCGGACCGACCTTGGCGAGCGCGTCGTCGAGCACCGGACCGGCCTTCTCCACCGCCTGGTGGGCAAGGTGCGCGCCCCGCTCGACAGCCTTCTCGGCGTACGGCGACACCTTCTCCCGTGCGGTGCCCACAGCCGGCCCGAGGTGGTCACGGACCTGGCCGACGGCCGGTCCGAACTTCTCCGACGCCGACTCGGCGAGTGGCCTGACCCGGTCCTTCGCGACCTCGACCCGGCCCTTGGACTTCCTCAAACCCACGGTTCCCTCCTCGGTGCCGCCCGCCCCGCGGACAGCTCTCCCGCCCATCGGCGACATGGGCTCTTTCTGGTGACGACTCTGGACAAACCCGGCTTCATCTGCATCGTACGACGTCTCCAGCCGATAACCCTGTGCCCCCACCGCACTCTCTGTACACATCCGCGTCGATGCCAGGGTTCTTGGACCGACATGACAGGATCGAGGGGTAAGCCGTAGTAATCCGACTAGGAGTGACTCCCGTGGCCGAAGAGCTGTACGCGACCCTGCAGACGAACAAGGGCGACGTCGTCATCAGGTTGTTCCCCAACCACGCGCCGAAGACGGTGAGCAACTTCGTCGGCCTGGCCGAGGGCACCAAGGAGTGGACCGACCCGGAGACCGGGCAGCAGGTCACCAAGCCGTTCTACGACGGCCTCGGTTTCCACCGGGTGATCGACGGGTTCATGATCCAGGGCGGTTGCCCGCTCGGCACCGGCACCGGCACGCCCGGGTACCAGTTCGACGACGAGATCCACCCGGAGCTCCAGTTCGACCGGCCGTACCTGCTCGCGATGGCGAACGCCGGCATCCAGTTCGGCCACGGCACCAACGGTTCGCAGTTCTTCGTGACCGTGGTCCCGACGCCGCACCTGAACCGCAAGCACACGATCTTCGGTGAGGTCGTCGACGACGACTCGAAGAAGGTCGTGGACGCGATCGCCACCGCCGACACGGCGCCCGGCGACAAGCCGCTCGAGCCGATCGTGATCAACAAGGTCGTCGTCGAGCGCAAGAACGCCTGATTTTCCGAGCGGGGCCGGGTCGCACCCGGTCCCGCTCTCCCATTGGAGGGACGCAACCCGCGTGACCGAGACCGTCTGCTACCGGCACCCGGATCGGCCGGCCGGGGTGCGCTGCCAGCGCTGCGAACGGCCGATCTGCCCGGCCTGTATGAACAGTGCCGCCGTCGGCTTCCAGTGCCCGAACTGTTTCAACGAGGGCGTCCGCTCGGTCCCGCGGACCCGCACGTCGCTCGGCGGCATCCAGCGCGCCGGCAGCCAGCAGGTCGTCACCTACACGCTGCTGGCGCTGAACGTGCTGGTCTTCATCGCGGTCCGCACCGGCAGCCCACAGCTCCTCAGCGACCTGGTGATGGTCCCGGTGCTGACCGAGAGCGAGCCGTGGCGACTGCTCACGTCGGCGTTCACGCACGTGCAGATCTTCCACATCTTCTCGAACCTGTTCATGCTCTGGCAGCTGGGCCCGCCACTGGAACAGATGCTCGGCCGGCTCCGCTTCACGGTCCTGTACCTGCTGTCCGCGCTGGGCGGCAGTGTCGCGGTCTGGTTCCTGTCGTCTCCCGGCGGCGCAACCCTCGGTGCCTCCGGTGCAGTCCTAGGCCTGGTCGGCGCCCTCCTCGTGATCAGCCGTGCCCGAGGCTTGGACATCACCTGGATCATCATGTACGTCGCCGTCACCGCGTTCCTGTCCTTCGCCATCCCCAACGTCTCCTGGCAAGGCCACCTAGGCGGCTTCGTCGTGGGCGCCGCAGTCGCCTGGATCTACCTACGCCTCTCAGACCACCGCCGCAACAAACAGTCCGCCTAGGTACGTCGCACCGGCCGAACGGATTAATGGTTCGTCTAGTGGGGTGTTGGGGCTGAGGATGTGGGGGATGACTACTACTTCCCCACGCGTGGTTCGCTTTGTTGAGATGACTGGCAGCGCTATGAGTGCGTTGCTGGCCGACGACCGTCCTGCGGCGCAGACCGAGCTCGGCTTCCCACTTGGCGACGAGTTCCTCAGTGACCGGGCCAAGTGGCTCTGGCAGTACCGGCTCGATCAGCTGGCTCGGGATCCCGACACCTTCGGGTGGCTGGTCAAGCTTGTCGTGGCCGACGGGGTCGTGGTCGGGTACGCCGGATTCCACGGTCCGCCCGACGAGGCCGGCATGGTGGAGATCGGCTACACGGTCGACCCGCCGTACCGGCGACAGGGTTTCGCGAAGGCGATCGTGGCCGCGCTTCTGGAACGTGCGGCGGCCGAACCCGCCGTACGGACTGTCCGGGCCACGATCAGCCCCGACAACCAGGCGTCGCTGGCCACCATCTCCGGGTTCGGTTTCGCCGAGAACGGCGAACAGTGGGACGAGGAAGACGGCCTGGAGCTCATCTTCGATCGTCCCAGCCGCTGACACGTTGGTTGATGCAACCGGATCCTTCCGCCAGGACTCGTGCAGGGAAAGGGTCCGATCTGGGGAGTGGTGATGGCTGACGGCGACACGGTGCGCGAGCTGTACGAGGGGTGTTACCGGCGGCTGGTCGGGCAGTTGTTCGCGATCTGCGGGAATCTGGGCGAGGCCGAGGACGCCGTCCAGGAGGCGTTCGTCCGGGCGGTGGAGAAACCCCAACGGCTCGCCCGGCTCGACAACCCGGAGGCGTGGCTGCGCACCGTCGCGCTGAACGCCGTACGCCTGCGCTACCGCCGCGCGACCCGATTCCACGGGTTGTTCTCCCGCGCAGGTCTCCCCGAGACCACGACGGCCGGGCTGTCCGCGGACCGGGTCGCTCTGGTCGATGCCTTGCGGCAGCTCCCGTACGAACAGCGCGAGGCGATCGTGCTGCACCACATCGTCGATCTGCCGGTGGGTGAGATCGCCGTACAGCTGCGTGTGCCGGAAGGGACGGTCAAGGCTCGCCTCTCGCGAGGCAGGTCCCGCCTGGCACCGCTGCTCCACGAGTTCGCCGACGACGCCGAGGAGGTCAACCATGTCTGAGCTGAAAGAGCTGTCCTGGGAGGTCCAGGAGACCGTCCAGCCGTTGCCCTTCGAGGCTCTGGAGCGCCGTGGCATCCGCCGCCGTCACCGTCGCCAGGCGCTGACCGGCGCGGGCGTCGTTGCGGCGGTGACGATCGCAGTAGTTGCTGCTGTTCTGCCGCTCGGGAATGTGACCGGTACCGAGAAGCCGCCGGCCGCCGGCACCCCTGCGTCGATCCCGGTCGACCAGGCGGCCGAGAAACTGGTCCGCGACAAGAAGTCGGGCATGGCCGGCATCGCGTTCGCCACACCGACCCGATGGGCCTCGGGGTGGATGTCACTTCAGCCGAGAAACACCTGGAACTACGCCGCGGTGCTGAGCCGTGACGGGGTGCGGACCACCGCGCCGGTGCGCCAGAACCAGTACGTCGTGCTGTCGGCCGGTGACGACGTACTGGCGCTGTCGATGCCGACGAGCATGAAGGGCAGCGATCCGACCTGGGGCCAGTCCGTAATGGTCCGCCTCACCGATAAGGGCCGGGTCGAGAAGAAGCTGCGCTGGGCTCCGCCGACCAGCGAGTTCGGCGACGGCGACGTGCTGCTGGCGTACGGCACCCTCCGGGCGCTGAATCCGGAAACCGGCGTCCTGCGGGAGGTGAAGATCCCCGGGATCGACAACGCCTACCAGCCGCAACGCGACACCACCGGAAGATGGTGGCTGACCGGCGCCAAGAACAGCGGTGTCGGCAACATTCTCTGGACCGATGACCACGGCAAGACCTGGGAGCGCTCCGTCATCAGCCCGGGCCGGACCGGTGGCCAGCTGAGTGTCAGCCCCAACGGCAAGACGCTGGTGCTGATCCCAGGCAGAAAGCCCGGCACGAGGGATGACCTGTTGCCGCTGCGGTTGTCCACCGACCGCGGCGAACACTGGACGACGGTGGCCAACCGGAACGCGCCGTACCTGCAGTCTCCCGTTGCCTTCGACAACGGCACCGGGCTTGCGCTCTACCAGGGCAAGAAACGCGAACTCCTCCGGCCCGGTGCCGGCGGGCCGCTCACACCGCCGACCGACCTGGGCGAGCTGGAACGGGTAGGCGAGTTCGTCTACGGGGCGCAGTACAACGGCAACCAGGCCATCACCAGCGCCGATCACGGCAAGACCTGGAGGTACTTCGACCCTCGCTGAGCGTCCGGGGTGCGGGTGGTGCGGATGGGGCTGCAGTGACAAGCGGCCTAGGCCACAACTTTTGCTCAGTTGGATAAAAGCTGGTGACAACCCGGGTGGCGGGCTCGTCTAATCAAGTGACGTCCCGACGGGGGACCGAGTGGTTAGGACATCGGTATGAGCCCACGCGCTGTGGACAAGCGAGCCCGCCCCGGCAATGAACATCAGGTCGTGCGCCCAGCCGCACCGGAATCACCGAGTGCGGTAACTGCCTTGCAGACCACCAACCGCATCTCTCAGCAGAAGCAGCCGGCCAAGGCCTCCTGACCTCAGCGCAGCATGAGGCAGCTGTCGCCGAATTCGTGCCAGAGGTAGTGGTTCTGTACGGCTGCGTCGTAGGCGCGTTGGACCTCGTCGGGGCCGGCTACTGACTCGAGGAGGAGTAGGTGGGAGGCCTCGGGGGCGTGCCAGCCGGTGATCAGGCCGTCGACTACGTACGGCGGGCGTTCCGGGCCGAGGATCAGGTCGGTCCAGCCGTGCGCTGGCGAGACGGTGCCGTCCGGGGTCGTGGCTGACTCGATCGCGCGTACGGCGGTCGTCCCGACAGCGATCACCCGTCCGCCGTTGGCCTTGACCCAGTTGACGAGGCGGGCCGTGTGCGCGGGTACGTCGTACCGCTCGGGTTGAGGTGGCTCGTGGCTCTCCAGTGAGGACACGCCGCAGTGCAACAGGATCGGTGCGATCAGTACGCCCTGAGACGCCAGGTGGCTCACCAGCTCGAAGCTGAACGGTCTGGCCGCGCTCGGCATCTCCGCACTGCCCGGGTCGCGTGCAAAGACGGTCTGGTACGACGCCAGCGGCCACCGCTTGCCGACGTAGTTGTAGGTGATCGGCCGCCCGTGCCTCTGCAGGTACCCGAGTACGTCGGCCACCGGCGGCTTGGCGATCCACAGGCGATTTGAGCCTTGGTACGGCGCCAGCAACGTCAGTGCGCCTCCCGGCAGCACCACGCGGTCGCCCGCCGTACCGTGGAACATCGGTGCGCCGCCGTCGCGTAGCTCGACGACCCAGGTGCCGTCGTCGAGCGGTGTGGAGAAGTGCACGGTGTACGACGAACTGTCGACGGCCGCGGGCAACGTGGTGGAGGTGTTCACCAGCAGCAGGTCGCCTGGCCGCAAGTGTTCACCGATGCGGTCGAAGCGGGTGTGCGTGACGGTCGACCCCTCCGCGACCAGCAGCTTCACGTGGTCCCGCGAGAGCCCGCGGGCTTCCGGTGGTTCGCCGGCGTTCAGCGCCTCCGGCAGGTCGAACCTGGTGTGTGGGTGCACCATCATGGGGCCACCGCTGGTGCGAACTCCGCCGCCCGGTACCTACCACTCGCCGGCCGGCTGTCCAGCAACTGCAGGAACGCTGGTACGACGGTCGCGGGCTCAGGCCGGTCGGAGATGTCCTCACCGGGGAAGGCGGCCTGGTGCATCGCAGTACGCAGATCACCCGGGTCAACGGCGTACACCGCCAGTGCTGGGTGCTCAGCGGCCAGGACCCGAGTTGCGTGATCCAGTGCGGCCTTGGCGGAGCCGTAGCCACCCCAGGTCTCGTAGGCCTCCACTGCGGCGTCGGAGCTGATGTTGATCAGCACACCGGACGCTGTGGTGAGTGCTGGGAGCAGGGCCTGTGTGAGTGCGATCGGTGCGAGTACGTCGACCTCGTATACGCGACGGAGCTCGTCGAGGTCGGCTGTCGCCAGTGCTTGCAGCGGGCTCTGTCCGAGGTAGCTGGCGTTGTTGATGAGCAGGTCGAGCCGGCCGAGCTCGGTGATCGCCTCCACCAGGTCGGAGCGGTGCTCGGGGTCGGTGACGTCGCCGGCCAGCGGTACGACGTCGGTGCGGTCAGCCAGTGCGTCGGCGGCGTCCTTGAGCGCTTCGGCGCCACGCGCGTCGATCACGAGCGCCCAGCCGCGATCGGCCAGCCCGTGCGCGAGTGCGAGCCCGAGCCCGGCGGACGCGCCGGTGATGAGAGCAACAGGACGGTCGGACGGTTCAGGAGTCATGCCGCTACCGTCATACCTCAACCAAACTTGAAGTCAAGCGTTGCCAGTGGCATCGAAGGGTCGCGGGGTGGCCCCACTCCGTGCCTACGCTGCACGAGTCGGAAACTTCACGGGAGGAAACAGCATGGCGAACACGCAGGAGAGCGGCGAGCAGAAGGACGGCTCCTGGAGCCGGTTCGACGCCAAGAATTTCAGTGCGGCGCTGGACGGCGTCTCCAAGGGCGACGGCGAGGCGAGCACCGAGAGCAAGGGCGAGAAGCCGAAGACCGGCGCGCTGCGGGACATCGGCAGCGCGCTGGACGGCAAGGACCGCTAGCGTCCGGCCGGATCCGGGAGCCGCCCCTCCCCGGCCGGCTCAGGCCTCGGGGAGCAGGATGCCGGGGTTCATGATGTTGTCCGGGTCGAGGGTTTGTTTGACGGCGCGGAGGCTCTCGACGGCCAGCGGACCGATCTCCGCGGCGTACGACTCGCGGTGGTCGGTGCCGACGCCGTGGTGGTGGGAGATCGTGCCGCCGGCGTCGGCGATCGCCTGGTTGGCGGCGCGTTTCGCCGTCCGCCACTGCTCGATCGGATCGTCGGACTGTGCGCAGATCACCGTGAAGTAGAGCGAGGCGCCGGTCTCGTACACATGGGAGATGTGGCAGAGGACCAGCGGCGGCGTGGCACCCAGCGCGCCGACGAGCGCTTCGGTGACGGCGGTCTTCAGAGCCGGGATACGCGACCAGAACGCGGCCGTCTCGAGGGTCTCGACCAGCGCGCCTTCGTCGAGCAGGGGATCGCGGAGGTACGGCGCCCGGTAGCGACCGACCCGCCACGTCTCACCCGGGTCGGCGCCGATGTTCTTCCCGCCGGCGGCTGTGAGCACATCCGCGGTCGCCTGGTTGTACGGGCCGTCGAAGCCGATGATCGCGAGCACGCCGCCGGATCCGCCGCCGAGGACGTCCGGGTCGGCGAGGTTCACGGCGGTCTCGACCTCGTCCGACAGCCGGAGCACCGTCGGCAACGGGCCGTCCTGTGCGAGCCGTCGTACGGCGGCCAGCCCGGTGTCGAAGTTCTCGAACCGCCAGCCCTCGAAGTGCCGCTCGGTCGGTCGCGGACGGATCCGTACGACGACCGATGTGATGATCCCGAACGCGCCCTCGGACCCGAGTACGAGCTGGCGCAGGTCTGGGCCGGCCGCGGACATCGGGGCGCGTCCGAGCTCGATCGTGCCGCGCGGAGTGGCGAGGGTCAGCCCGACGACCATTTGGTCGAACCGGCCGTACCCGGCTGAGGACTGACCGCTCGATCGCGCTGCCGCGTAGCCGCCGATCGAGGCGCCCTCGTAGGACTGCGGGAAATGCCCCAGCGTGTACCCGCGCTCGGCCAGTAACGCCTCGGCTGCCGGACCGCGGACGCCGGCCTGGAGTGTGGCTGTTCGCGAGACCTCGTCAAGGTCGACCAGTTGATCGAGGCGCCGCAGGTCCACGGTGACGAACCGGCGGGACGGGGCGAGGCCGCCGACGACCGACGTACCGCCTGAGTACGGAACGACGGCGAGCTCCTGCGCGGCGCAGCCGGTCAGCAGTTCCTGCACTTCGTCGTGGGAGGCGGGGTAGACGACCGCATCCGGCATGTCGGAGGTGTCGCCTGCGCGGTCCTTCAGCAAGTCGGTCGTCGAGTAGCCGCGGGTGTGCGCCCAGCGAGAGTCCAGGTCGCTCGCCACATGCTCCGAACCGACGACCCCGGCGAGGAACGCCGACTGCGATGCGGTCAGCCCGGGGCGATCCGCCGCAGCGGACGGCGGTCCGGCTTCTGCAGGATCGGTCGCAGGCCGGCGTACGCCCAAATGCTTCAGGGCGTCGACCGCGGCGGACGGAAGGTCGACCGGGTGGGCTGGGTCGCCCCAGCGGCCGGGCGTGAGTTGCACCACCGGGAGGTCGGATTCGTTGGTCACTGGCTCCCCTTGGGTGGTCCGGCGAGGTAGCGTCGATGGGAGGTGGAACCCCCTGGCTTCCACCTCCCATCGACAGTTCCGGGATGGCAAAGTCGCTGATACACTCTGACGTGTGATGTCTCAGCGTAGCAGCGAATCGGATCAGGAAACCAGCACCCGTCCCACGCCGGCGAACGCGATCGGCGAAGAGCGGATCCTGGACGCGGCGTACGAGCTGCTGCTCGCGATCGGGATGCGCCGGATGACGATGGCCGACATCGCCCGGCACGCCGAGGTCTCCCGCGCGACCCTCTACCGGCGCTGGCCGAACGTGCAGGCCGTGGTCGCCGCGCTGATGACCCGGGAGTGGACGATCGCGCTGGTGTCCGCGTTCCAGCCGGATGCCGTGGACGGCCGGGCGCGCCTGGTCGAGGGTGTCGTCGAGGTGGTCGCGAAGACCCGGGTGCACCCGTTGATGCGGAAGATCATCGAGCTCGACCCCGAGTTCCTCACGCCGTACCTGCTGGAGCGCCGCGGCAGCAGCACCGTCGCCCACCTCGCGCTGGTCGAGGAAGGCCTTCGCCAGGGGCAGGCCGACGGCTCGATCCGCGACGGCGACCCGGTGTGGCTGGCGCGGCAGATCATCCTGGTCTCGCTGGCGTCGGCGGTGTCGGGTCCGGTGATGGCGGAGAAGGACGAGTACCCGAAGCTCGACGAGGAGCTGCGGGTGATGCTCACCAGGTACCTGACGCCATGATCAGCGTGGGCAACGCGAGCCTCAACGCGGTACGGCGTTCTCGTGAGCTCGAGGCGCTGCGAGCGGTCGACGTGCTCGTCATCGGCGGCGGCGTCACCGGCGCCGGCGTGGCGCTGGACGCGGCCGCGCGCGGACTGACCGTTGCCCTGGTGGAGAAGCACGACCTGGCGTTCGGGACCAGCCGGTGGAGCTCCAAGCTCGTGCACGGCGGCCTGCGGTACCTGGCGTCCGGGCACATCGGGATCGCGTACGAGAGCGCCGTCGAGCGCGGCATCCTGATGAAGACCACCGCGCCCCACCTGGTGCACCCGATCCCGCAGATCGCGCCGTGGTTGCCACAGGCAAGGTTCGTGCAGGCTGCGCTGCTGCGGTCGGCCTTCCTCGGCGGCGACGTACTGCGCACGTTCGCGCGGACCAGTGACGACTACCTGCCGCACTCCCGCCGGGTCAGCTCGGCCGAGATCCTGCGCTACGCGCCGACGCTCAAGCCGGAGGGCCTGCGCGGCGGGTTTCTGACCTGGGACGGGCAGTTGTACGACGACGCACGCCTGGTCGTCGCGATCGCCCGGACTGCCGCGCAGTACGGCGCTCGCATCCTGACCCACGTCGCCGCCACCGAGGTCACCGGCCGTGGCGCGGTCCTGGTCGACCAGCTGACCGGTGACCGGCGGTCGGTGGATGCGCGGGTGGTGATCAACGCGGCCGGGATCTGGGCGGATCAAGTTGCCTCCGGCATCAAGCTCCGGCCGAGCCGCGGCACCCACCTGGTGATGCCGCAGTCCGTGTTCGGCGGGCTGTCCGCCGTACTGACCGTGCCGGTGCCGGGGGAGCTGCGGCGCGTGGTGATGGCGATCCCGGCGCCCGACGACCGGGTGTACGTCGGCCTCACCGACGAGGAAGCGCCCGGCCCGGTGAGCGACGTACCGCATGCGACCGACGCGGAGATCGACTTCCTGCTCAACACGATCAGTGCCGCGGTGCAGCAGCCGGTGACCCGCGCGGACCTGCTCGGCACGTACGCCGGGCTCCGGCCGCTGCTCGACACAGGCCACCACAACGGCGAGAACAAGACCGCCGACATCTCCCGGCGGCACGCGGTGATCACCAGCCCGGACGGTGTGGTGACGATCGTCGGCGGCAAGCTCACGACCTATCGCCGGATGGCGCAGGACGCGCTCGACAAGGCGCTCGCACAGTCGTCGCTCGAGGTACGGCGCTCCTGTGAGACGCATCGGATCCCGCTCGTGGGTGCGGCCGACCGCGTGCACCTGGCCGCGGTCCGGGCGCCGGCGCGGTTCGTCCAGCGGTACGGCGTGGAGGCGCCGCAGGTGATCGCAGGCCCGCCCGAGTTGCAGGATCCGATCGCGCCCGGGCTGCGGACGACGTACGCCGAGGTGAAGTTCGCCGTCCGGCACGAGGGGGCGCTGACCGAGGACGACGTACTGGATCGGCGGACGCGGATCGGGTTGTCGGCGGCGGATCGGGAACTGGCGCTGCCCGCCGTACGGGAGGCTTTCGCCGCAGCGTGACTCCGGTCTTGGGGTTAACTTGGCTGCGGGGAGGTCGAAGGTGACGCAGCCGTACCAAGGGCCAGGGCCGTATCAGGGGCCGGGGCCTTACCAGCCGATGCCGTACCAGCCGATGCCGGTGGTGCCGCAGTATCGGCCGTTGCGGGCGCTCGCGATCGTCAGCATCGCGCTGATGGGGGTGACCGCGCTCGGTGCCGTGATCCAGTGCGTGCTGCTCTGGCGGTCGTACTCCGAGGTCAAGCGGTTCGTGTACGGGCTGCTCTCCGACGAGGAGATCGAGCGCGGCATCGAGTCGATCACCGGCACCGGCCCGCTGCTCAACCTGATCAGCTACCTGCTGATCGGGACCGGGATCGCATACCTGATCTGGCTGTGGCGCGCCCGGGACAACGTCGACTTCCTCTACTCGCCGTTCGCCCCGAACCCGACCGTCCCGACCCACGGCGCGCACCGCCGGGCGCCCGGGTGGGTCGTCGGCTCCTGGATCTGCCCGATCGTGCAGTTCTGGTACCCGTTGCAGGTCGTCGAGGACGTCGCCCGCGCCAGCGAGCCGCCCGGCCAACCAGGCGTCGCCCGATCCGGCCGGATCCGCGCCTTGCTGTACACGTGGTGGGTGTCCTGGACCGGCTTCTGGGTCATCATCGTCGGCGGCGGATCGGCCGCGGTCATCGGAATGATCATCTGGATCGTCCGGCTGGTCGAGGTGGCTGACAGCAGCGATCCAGAAGGTGGGTACGTCGACATCTACGACCTGCAGGACTACATGGTCCGGGTCGCGCTGGCCGTCGACATCGGCTTCACGGTCGCGACGGTCCTGCTGATCGTCGCGGCGGTCACGGCGTCACTCCTGATGCTGCAGATCGGCAGCTGGCAGCAGACGCGGCTCGCTCCGCGGCCGCCGGTCCAGGATTTCGTGCAGCCGCCGCCCCAGACACCGCAGTACGCACCGCGCCGGCAGCACCCCGGCCCGGGCTTTCCGACCTACGGCCCCTGAAGCAGTACGACGCTCGCATCGTCGTACCGCTTCCAGCCTGGTTTGGTGGACGCGGCGTCGTGCTCCCGCACCAGGTCGATCAGCCGTCGCGGGCCGTCGGTCGTGAGTACGTCGAGCAGCTCCTCCCACGAGTGCCCGTAGCGCTCGGTGAAGCGGGACGCGCCGTCGGACAGGATCGCGATCACGTCGACGTCGGCCCGGTCCGTGGTCCCGACGACCGCCTCGTACGCCGCTTGCGGTTCGGTACTCGCGGCCCAGAAGCCGCCCGGCTGGTTGCGCAACCGGCGTACGGCCTCGAGGGTGCGCTCCGGGAGGAGCTCGATCCGGTCGTCGCTGTGGACGGTGACCTTTCCGTCCGGCGCGCGCATGACGACGGGTGAGTCCGCCAGGACGAGATGCTCGACGTGGTCCGGGTGGAGCCGAACCGTCGAGACCGTGGACGACGGGCTGTCGGGATTGCTGACGTCGCAGGTGTCCGCGTGGCTCGCACGGACCGCGACGATCGCGTCGGCGAGCAGGTCGGGCAGCGACGCGGACGACTGTGTGAGCAGCGGCGGCGCCAAGTGCTGCGCGAGCTGCTTGACCAGCCAGGGGACGTCGTGCCGGCAGCCGGACTCGACGCCCGCCGGAGCGGTGGCGCCGTCCAGTACGACGGCGAAGTCAGGCCCGGTCAGGACGAGATCCTCGTTGACGGCGGGCGGTCGCCGATCCGGCGCTGCCTCACTGAGAGCTCGGATTTCCACAGGGCGATTGTCCTAGACAGGTTCGGCCCAACTGTCGGCGAGGGACTGCTCGAGGGCGATCTTGGGCGACCAGCCGAGCGCGTTGCCGATCAAGGTGGTGTCGGCCTGCTGCCACGGCGCGCCGAGTGCGGTCTCCTGCTCGGTGTCGTCGACGATCGTCGCCGGCTGACCGCTGAGCTCGAACAGCTGCCCAGCGAGGTCCCGCGCGAGCGTCGCCCGGCCGGTTCCGACGTTCAGCACCGGCGGCAGCTTCCCGTCCGCGAGCGCTACCGCGAGCACCGCCTCGGCCACGTCCCGTACGTCGACGAAGTCGCGCCACACGTCCAGCGACCCGACCTCGATCAGCTGCCGCGACCGCAGATCCCGGATCACCCGGCCGGTGAGCGTACTGTCCGGCGCCCCCGGCCCGATCACATCGAAGATCCGCAGTACGACGGCATCCGCGCCGGCCCGCTGCGCCCGGAGGACGAGCTCCGACCCGGCGAGCTTGGTGAGCCCGTACGGACCGAGCGGCCGCGCCGCGCTGTCCTCGGACAGGCTGGTGCCGTGCGGACCCCCGCCGTACTCCGCCGCGGAGCCGAGCTGGACGAACCGGGCATGGCCGGCGTGGTCGCGGACCGAGCCGAGCAGGGCCTCGACGGCGATCACGTTCGCCCGGACCAGGTCGGCCGGCTCGCCGAACGTGGCGCCGACGGCGTTGACGATCACGGTCGGCTTGTACATCCCGATCTGGGTGTCCAGCGCGTACGGGTGCATCACGGTCAGGTCGCAGCGCCGGTACGGCTCGCTCCTGCTCCGGCTCAGCCCGCGGTACTCGATCCCCCGGTCGGCGAGCAGCGCGCAGATCCTGGCGCCGAGGAAACCTCCCGCGCCGAACACCATCACCCGCTCAGTTCCGGTCACTCCTCCATCGTGCGGTCGTTATTTGTCGGTCCGCCGTACGTTCTCCGTCGTCAGCATCACAACTCTGTCGGCACTGTGTCGGTACGGCGTGGCACTGTGGGCGCATGGCTGATCGAGTGGGCGGGCGTCCGGCGGCGCAGACCGAGTCGACGATCCGGGACTGGGACGACGCGGACCCGTCCGGGCAGACGTACCGCCGGGTGCTCTTCGTGGATTCCGACCTGACCGAGGTGGAGAACCGCGCCGGGGTGTTCGAGGAGTGCACCTTCCGCGGGGTCCGGTTCAACGCGTCGACGCACACCGACGCCGCGTTCGTGAACTGCACGTTCGTCCGGTGTTCGCTGTTCGACACGACGTTCACCCGGTGCAAGATGGTCGGCAGCCTGTTCGACGACTGCGCCCACAGCCTCATGAAGGTCGTCGGCGGCGACTGGTCGTTCACCGGGCTGCCCGGAGCGGATCTGAAGGCCGCCGAGTTCACCGGGGTGAAGATGCGCGAGGCGGATCTGACCGGCCTGCGGGCCCAGAAGGCCGTGCTCCGGGACCTCGACCTGTCCGGCGCGTCCCTGCAGAAAGCCGATTTCACCGGCGCGGACCTGCGCGGATCCGATCTGTCGACGCTCGATCCGCTGACCGTCACCCTCAAGGACGCCCGCATCGACGTCACCCAGGCGATGGTCGTCGCCGCCGCGCTCGGACTCGACGTCAGACCGTGACCTGTGGATATCCCCAGGTAATCACGCGGTCATCCACGGTCCCATCCACAGCCTGTGGATAACTATCCGGATAACTGTGTATTCGTACTGTGATATCTCGCCGGGCGACCGGCCGGGACCAGGGTTCCGCGCCGATGCCGGGCCGGATGCCGCGGCCGCCGTACGACGAGCATCGCGGCGTGCTCGACCACTGCCGGGCTGACGAGCGGGCGCACTGCCAGGCTCCGAGTCAGGGTTTGGAGGCCGGCGGCGAGCCCTACTCCGCAGAAGGCGCCGAGCGAGTTCGCGATCAGGTCGTGCAGCTGGCACGACCTGCCGAGTTGCGGCAGCAGCGCCTGCACCGCCTCGACCGCGGCCGACATCCCGATCCCGGCCGCGATGCCGTCGCCCGGGCGGCCGCTGGCCAGCGTCAGCATGCCCGCGGCCGGCACGAACAGCACGACGTTGAGCAGACCTTGGAGCGACGTCAGTCCGCCGGTCGTGGTCAGGTGCGTGCCGCATTCGCCGATCTGGCCGAGACGATGCGTCGTCGGGCTGAGCGTCGCCGCGATCACCAGCGCGAACGCGGCCGGCAGGCAGAACGCGGCCAGCCGGGGGACCAGGTCGCCCCGGCGTCGGAATGAGGAAAGGGCGACCGGCAGCGTCATGCCGGTCAGTACGAGCCAGGTGTCCAACAGGTGTGGGATTCCGCGATAAGTCTCGAGCACGTGTCCGGACCCTCCCGTGGTCGACCTGACTCGAACTCTGCTGGCCTGCGTGTTCCTCAATCGACGATCTGCCGCCCACTCCCACCGCCGCCAGCCCTGTCCGGACATCTGCACGCAGCCGTAAACCTGCCGTGACAGTCTGTGACAGTCCGTGCACAAACTGACACGGAAGAAAGGTGCTCAGGGCAACGATCGTGTGCCTGCATCAACCGATCGGTGGAGGCAGGTCGGGCTGACCGGGCGATGTGTGGACCCGGGGCCGGGCGGGAGAGTCGTCGTACCGAGAAAGGACACCCACATGACATCCCCGGTGAACATTGGCCACCCGCGCAGCACAGCCGCATTGCGGAGCGTGCAACTGCTGGTGGCCGGCTATCTCGCGATCAGCGTGCTGACGCTGATCGCCGTCATCGCCCTGCGGCACCACGCGACCTTGGTCAACGACGCGGTCTGGGTGCGCGGGACGATCGTGGTCGCCAGTGCCCTGCTGACCGTCCTGTTCGCACGCAGCGCGGCTCGAGGTTCGCGGAGGGGCTTCCTCCGGCTGCGGATCGTCTCCGCGGTGATGCTCGTCGCGATCGTGGTGATCATCGCGCTGCCCGGCACGTTCCCGCTGTGGATGAAGGGGGAGCAGGCCATCTGCGGGCTGCTGCTGCTCGGCGTCGCGCTGCTGGTCAACGGCAAGCACCTTCGCTCGGTGTTCACTGGGTGACATGGGTGAGCAGGTTTGGCCGCTGCGGGTGACGGTGGTGCCGTACGTGCTGCTCGCGTGCCTGGCTGCCGTCACCATCCCGATCAAGCGGGATCAGCCCGGGTCACTGGCCGTCGACTTGGGGCTGTGCGCGCTGATCGCGCTGTGGACGCTCGGTATGTTCACACTCCGCCCGGCCCGGCGGACCGACGTCCGCGCGATGGCGATCTTCGTAGCCGGCTTCGTGGTGCTGCTCGCGGTCCTCGTGGTGCGTGATCCGTGGTTCGGCTTCCTCACCCCGGCCGGCTACTTCTACACGTTCGTCCTGCTGCCCTGGCCCGGCAAACTGCTCGGCATCGGCGCCGTCGCGGTGATCGCCGGTACGGCGCAGGCGTACGACATCCCGAAGACGAACGTGCTCGGACTGTTCGGCTTCGCGGCCGTGGTCGGGGTGAACGTGGTCGGGATGTGTCTCGCCGCATGGCTCGGCCACCGCGGCGAGGAGCTCAGCCAGCAACGCCAGGAAGCCGTCGACGCGCTCACCGAGACCAATCGTCGGCTCGAGGCCACGCTCGCCGAGAACGCGATCCTGCACGAGCAGCTGCTCACCCAGGCCCGCGACGCCGGCATGATCGACGAACGGCAGCGGATGGCCCGCGAGATCCACGACACCCTCGCGCAGGGGCTGACCGGGATCGTCACCCAACTCCAGGCTGCGGAGAACGCCGCCGACTGGCGCCGGCACGTGACGACCGCGGTAGGGCTCGCCCGCGAGAGCCTGACCGAGGCACGCCGCTCGGTGCATGCGCTTCGTCCCCAACCGCTGCAGTCGGCGACGTTGAGCGAAGCGATCGCGGACGTCGTACGGCGATGGTCCGCGGTGCATGGGATCGACGTACAGCTGACCACTACCGGCACGCCGCGGGTGCTGACGCCCGAGGCGGAGTCGACTCTGCTTCGGGCTACTCAGGAGGCGTTGGCGAACGTGGCGAAGTACGCGCAGGCAACTCGCGTGGGGGTGACGTTGTCCTACATGGAGAAGCAGGTCGCGCTGGATGTCCGGGACGACGGCGCCGGCTTCGACCCGGGCCGGATCACCTCGTCGGAGGCGGGTGGGTTCGGCTTGGTCGCAATGCGCGAGCGGGTCGAGGCGTTGAACGGGACGCTGGAGATCGAGTCCGAGCCGGGCTTCGGTACGGCGATCTCGGCGACGGTGCCGATGACGGGAGCAAGGGCGTGATTCGGCTGGTGATCGCCGACGACCATCCGATCGTCCGCGACGGCCTGAGCGCGATGTTCGCCGCCGATCCCGGGTTCGAGGTGGTCGGTGAGGCGGGCGACGGCGCCGAGGCGATCCGGCTGGCCGAGGCGCTGCAGCCGGACGTGATCCTGATGGACCTGCAGATGCCCGGCGTCAACGGCCTCGCGGCGATCAGCCGGCTGGCAGAACGCGGCGTACGGTCCAGGGTGCTCGTGCTGACGACGTACGACACCGACGGGTACGTCGTACCCGCGATCGAGGCCGGCGCCACCGGGTACCTGCTCAAGGATGCCCCGCGCGACGAGCTCCTCCGCGCCGTCCGAGCCGCCGCCGACGGCCAGTCGGTCCTCGCGCCCTCGGTCGCCAATACGCTGATGAACCACGTCCGCACCCCACCGGCCGCCGACCTGCTCAGCCCACGGGAACTCGAGGTCCTCCAACTGGTTGCTGCCGGCAACACCAACCGCGAGGCCGCCAGGCATCTCTTCATCAGCGAGGCGACGGTCAAGACGCACCTGCTCAACATCTACGCCAAACTCGACGTCTCCGACCGCGCCGCCGCCGTGGCCGAAGGCTTCAAGCGCAAGCTGCTCTAGGTCCTGTCTGGTGATCCAGCGCCGTAGCGAGGAGGTGCTCGGTGCGGTGCATCGGCGCGCGGGGGCGAAGGGGTCGATGCGGAGCATCGTTCCCTTTGCACCCGTGCGGCGAGGTGCCGTGCCGAGTGCCCCGCAGTAGGCGATGGATTGCCAGACAGGACCTAGACGCGGTAGTCGCTGTCGCGGCGGTCGGTGATGAACATGTAGCCCGGCGCGTGCGTGATCGCGTACGGCGGCCGGGACGCCATCAGTGCCGCCTGCGGAGTCACCCCGCACGCCCAGAACACCGGTACGTCGCCGTCGGCCGCGTCGACCGGATCGCCGAAGTCGGGCCGCGCGAGGTCGGTGATCCCCAACTCGCTCGGGTCTCCGATGTGCACCGGCCCGCCGTGCACGGCGGGCATCGCTCGCGTGATCCGTACGGCGTCGTCGACCCGGTCCGCCGGAATCTGGCGCATCGACACCACTAGCGGACCGTGCAACCGCCCAGCGGGCTCGCACTCGCGGTCGGTCACGTACATCGCCACGTTCCGCCCCTGATCGACGTGCCGCAGCGGAACCCCCTCGGCCGCGAGCGCACTCTCGAACGTGAAACTGCACCCGAGCGAGAACGCGACCAGGTCGTCCCGCCACACCTCGGTCGCATCCGCCACCTCGGCCACCAACTCGCCGTCCTGCCAGATCCGGTACTGCGGGAGATCGGTCCGGAGGTCCGCGCCACGGGCAAGCCGCGTCGTCGGGTCGCCCGGATCACTCACGTCGAGCACCGGGCAGGCCTGCGGGTTGCGCGTGCAGAAGAGCAACACGTCGTACGCCCAGTCGGCGGGGACTGCGATCAGGTTGGTCTGCGTGTACCCGCCGGCCCAACCGGTGGTCGGCCCGCTGTAGTCGTCCCGGAACAGTGACCGTGCCTGGGCCGGAGTGAGCGTTGCAGTCGTCGTCATGAGACCCCCTCTCAGGTGATCTCACGATAGAGATTGTTGAACAATACGACAAGAGGTCAGATGACGATCTCGTGGATCCATTCGGCCGGAGTCTGGGTGTGCAGGCGCCAGTAGTGGTTCGCGATGTCGTCCGGGTCCCAGCCGCTGCCGGGGGAGACGCCGCCGCTGACCGTGACGCTCGCGGCGTGGACGCCGGCCGCGCCGTACTGCTGATCGAGGAGGGTGACGACGGCGCGGACGCCGGCCTTCCCGAGGGAGAGGCTCGCGTAGTCAGGCTTCGGCAGGGGCATGCCGCCGGTGATCAGGAACGATCCGCTGCCACGCTCGGCCATCGCCGGCGCGAGGTGGGCTGCGGTGGTGATCGCGCCGACCACGTTCACCGCCAACGCGTCGAGATGCTGCTGCGCGCTGAGGTCGCCGATCCGGTCCGGCTGGATCAGCGCGGCGTTGTAGACGACCACCTCAGGTACGCCGTACGCCTCGACCACCTGATCGAGCGCGGAGCGGAGGCCGGCTTCGTCCGTCACGTCGGCCGTGATCGGCAGTACGCCGGCACTCCCGAGCTCCTTGGCCGCGGCCTTCACCGTCGCCTCCGAGCGCGCGATCAACCCGGCGCTCATCCCCTCCCGGACGAACCGCCGCGCCACCGCGAGCCCGATCCCAGGACCTACTCCCACCACGACAACTCCAGACATGGCGGGAATCGTAAACCTTGCCCTCCAGGTCAAGGTCAAGCGCGGCGGTGCTGGGCGACTGCTGTGGCGGACCGCTCGTCGCCGTCGGCCCGGAGGCCGTCGATCACCCCGTCGATGTCCGCGGCCGGGCGGTTCTGGCTGAGCTTGAACTCGGCTTCGATCCGCTTGATCGCGATCTCCACGCCGACGATCGCCCGCAGTTGGCCGGCGACGTACTTCGCCGGCGCATCGTCCACGGACCACGGCTCCGCCCGGCCGGTCTCGTGATGGTCGGACAAGCCCCGTACAACGTTCTCGACCCAGGCAGGGTCGTCGCGCACGGTCATCGTTCCGTGCACGTGGGCGGTGATGTAGTTCCAGGTCGGGACGACGCGGCCGTGGTCGCGCTTGGAGGCGTACCAGGTCGGGGAGACGTAGGCGTCCGGTCCGCGCATGATCACCAGCGCATCGCCGATCACGGGGAGGCGCCAGTGCTCGTTGTTCCGCGCCAGGTGTCCGAGCAGGACGTTCCGCTCGCGATCGTGGACGAACGGCAGCATCGTCGCTGTCAGCCCGTCGGGCGTCATCGTCACCAGATCCGCTGCTCCGTGCTGGGCGAGCAACTCGAGAACGGCCTCGTCATCAGGGGCGAAGTGCGCAGGAACGTACATGGATCCAGTCTCCACACCCAGGCGAGGCAGCGGACAGGTCCAATCCGTTTGCGTTTCGTCAGCCCATTTCAGCTGTGACGGAGGGCGGCGGCTCGGTCGTAGTCGTCGTGCCAGTCGCCGGTGGGCGGGAGGATGACGCGCTCGACGCCGGCCGCCTCGTACGCGGCGAGTTGCTCGAGCGGATCGCCGTCGAGCTGGGGTGCGACCACGGTCGCCTTCAACTGCTTGCCGTCGGCAAGTTCGTTGATCCGCTCCAGGCTCGTCCGTACTTCCGTCGGCGACGCCGCGATCGTCGCCCACCCATCGGCGTACGCCGCCGCTCGTCGATACGCCCGTACGCCGTTCCCGGCCACGAAGATCGGCGGTACCGGCGATCCGGGAGCGATCGTCACGTCGAGGTCCGTCGCGAGCGTCGCGGGTTTGCCTGCGATGAGATCCGGGAGTACGGCGAGCGCCTCGTCCGTCAGCCGGCCGCGGTCCGCGAACTCGACACCGGCCGCCCGCCAGCCGATGTCGCCGTGCGCGGGATTGCCGGTCCCGACACCGAGCACGAGCCGGTTGTTCGACACCAGTTGCAACGTGCTGATCTGCTTCGCCGCCCACGCAACCGGCCGTAACGCCAGCAGCATCACGTTGTACCCGACCGTGATCCGCTCGGTCACGGCAGCCGCAGTCGCCAGTACGACGGAACTGTCCAGCATCGGCGCACTCGCGACCAGATGATCCGTCGACCACACCGAGTCCAGCCCGACCTCCTCGGCGTACCGCGCGCTCTCCCGCACATCCCCGAGAATCGCCCGCGCCGGATCCGGCGACGACGTCGGCAGAATGACCCCGATCTCAACTGTCATACCCGGCCCAACCTCGCGCCGCACCGAACCATTCCGGTGTGCGCCATGGACAGGAGGTATCAGGCGGTGAGGTAGTGCACCTGAGCGTGGTCGAGACCGCGCGTACGGCGTCTCGCAGGTGCACTACCTGTCGTTAGGTACGTCTCAGGGGATGTAGACCCCGTTGAACCACTGGCCGCGGGCGTCGTCGGAGTAGGCGTCGACGTTGAAGTTGTAGTTTCCGTGGGCTCCCCAGATGTAGCCGGGGACCCCGGACTTCGCGTCCAGGTTGCAGATGATGTCGTCGGTGCACAGGGTCAGGACCGGGATGTCGCCGAAGAAGGTGTCGGCGCCGGCCAGCGGGGCGCCGATGAGCGGGGCGACGGCCGGGTGCGCCGCGACTCCGGCGTTCTCCGGACCCGCGGCCCGCTTCGGGTCGGCGATCAATACCGCGTTGACGTTGTCGATCGTCTGCCAGTTCTCGGTGACCCACGTGTGCACCACCGCGGCGCCGAGCGAGAACCCGACCGCCTTCACATGCTGGTCCGGGCACGCGTTCCGGTGGTCCCGGATCAGCCGGTTCAGCTCGTTGACACCCTGCCGGGCGTTGTAGCCGATCGGCTGGGCCGGGTACCCGACGCGCTGGCTGATGTTCCCCTGCCAGTACGGCGCGTTGGAGTCGTTGTCGCCGGTGCCGCCGACCACGATCGTGTAGGTGCCTCCACAGTCGGCCGCCTGCGCCGCCGGTGCCGCCACGACATAGACGCCGCCGGCGGCCGCGCCCAGACCGGCCACCAAGGCCGCAATCTTCCTCATCGAATCCTCCCGAGTAATGGTTGCTGAGCGCAATCAATCGATCACGCCGGGCCGACGCTAACAGCGCCCGATCGCATCCCCGTGACGTGAACAGATCCGGCCATCCCCTGGCCGGATACGTCCACCAACCGGTAGGTGTTGGAGGCACAACGTCGACATGCAGGAGGCTGGAGAGTGAGGCTCGGGATTCAGAACGTCGTGTTCGCATGCCCCGGGAACACGCCTGAGAGCTACGACCGCGGGGCTCGGCCGATTGCAGGGTTCTACGCGGAACTGCTGGGAATGCGCGTGATCCGCGAGGACTGGTTCCTGATCGGCGATGATCGACTCAACCTCGCCTTCGGCGACGGGCCGATCGACTACGGCGCGCCACGGTGGCCGGATCCGGCGTACCCACAGCAGATGCACCTCGACATCGCCGTACCTGATCTTGCGCAGGTTGAGATTCCCGGTGCGACGCTGCTCGACGACTCACAGGCATGGCAGGTGTACGCCGATCCGATCGGCCATCCGTTCTGCCTCTACGAATCACCGACGGAGCGTGCGGAGGTCGCTCGGATCGTCATCGACTGCCCTGAACCGCAGGCGCTGGCCGCGTTCTACAGCGCGCTCCTCGATCTGCCCGAGCGCGAGCTCGATACCCCCGACCGGGTCGAGCTGGCCGGCTCACCGGGGGTTGCCTTCCAGCGTTCCAGTGCCGCGGCTCCGCGATGGCCCGACCCGGCGTACCCGCAGCAGGTCCACCTGGATCTCTCCACGGACGATGTGCCTGCTGCGCGCGATCATGCAGTGGCGGTCGGCGCTCAACCGCTGCAAACCAGCGGACCGGACCACTACGTGTACGCCGACCCGGCCGGGCACCCGTTCTGCATCTGACCCCGGGTTAGGGTCGCGGGATGAGTCGACGGGTGGCGGCGTATGCGGTGTGTGTCAAGGACGGGCGGGTGCTGCTGGCGCGGTACGTCTCGCCGTACGGCGATGGGAGTTGGTGGACTCTGCCGGGCGGTGGTGTCGAGCCGTGTGAGGATCCGTTCGACGCCGTGACGCGCGAGGTCGCCGAGGAAACCGGGTACGAGTCGGTCGTCGAGCGGCTGCTGGGGGTCGACTCGCGGATCGTGCCGGCCGCGGTACGGCGTCGTCCAGGGGCCGATGACCATCAGAACATCGGCATCTTCTACGCCGTCCGCATCACCGCCGGGACGACCCGGCCCGAGCCCAACGGCGAGACCGCGGAGTCCGTCTGGACCCCGATCGCGGAGGTACCGACGCTCCGTCGCGCTGCCCTGGTCGACATCGGGGTCACCCTGGCCCAGTCGCGCCCGCCCACCGGCCACGTCGCACCGGTGAAAGCCGAGGGGCTGATCGAGCACTAGGTTTCGGTTCGTGGATTCTCAGGCGGAGTTGTTGCGGGTTCTGCAGGTGAGTCGGGCGGTGGTGACCGCCAAGTTGGACGGGCTGTCGGAGTACGACGTACGGCGGCCGTTGGCTCCGACCGGGACGAATCTGCTCGGGTTGGTCAAGCATCTGGCCGGGCTGGAGTACGGGTACCTCGGTGAGTCGTTCGGGCGGCCGCCGGTGGAGCGGCCCTCGTGGTTTCGGGATGACCCGTCCACCGAGATCGACATGTGGGCGACGCCGGACGAGTCGCGAGAGTACGTCGTCGACGTGTATCGAAAGGCGTGCGCTCACGCCGACATCACTGTCGCCTCGCTCGAGCTGAACAGTCCGGGGTACGTCGCGCACTGGGCCGACGGGCACCGCGAGACGACGCTTGGTGTGCTGCTGATCAGGATGGTTGCCGAAACGTCGCAGCACGCCGGGCATGCCGACATACTCCGCGAACAGCTCGACGGCCGAATCGGCAGCGAGAACACGACCGTTGACGCGGCGTTTTGGGACGACAGGAGAGCACAGATCCAGGCGGTCGCCGACCGCTTCCGGCCCTGAAGCTCAGCGCAGGTCGCCATCGCCTCCGAGGACACCGCGGGACGCCCGGTCGGCGAGTTTGGCGATGTTGTGTTCGGCAACGTCCTCGAGCCGGATCTCGAGCCTGGTGCACAGCTCGGACAGGTACCAGAGCACGTCACCCAGCTCGAGCGTCAGCGCGTGCCGGTCCGCGTCGGTGATCACGCCCTGCCGATCCCGGAAGATCTTCTTCACCTTGCCCGCAACCTCGCCCGCCTCGTTCACCAGCCCCAAGGTCGGGTACACGATCGGATGATCGGTCGCGACCAGCCCTCCGGTCCGCGCCGCCGCCTGCTGATAACCACTGAAATCCATTTCACTCACACCCACCAGTCTTGCAACACTCATGCCCCATGTACGACCTCCCGGTCCAGAACACCGACGGCTCAGTCCTCCTCACCTTCGACCGCCTCCATGAGGAGGACCTCGGCGAGCTGGATCCCTCCGTGCCGCTGACCGCCTCACTCGTTGTTCTCTGGTGGGGTGCGAAGTGCTTGATGGTCTTCAATCGGTTCCATCATGGCTGGGAGCTGCCCGGCGGCATGATCGATCCGGGTGAGTCGGCTCGTGAGGCCGCCGTACGGGAGCTTGATGAAGAGAGCGGTCAGCGGGCGGACTCACTCGACTTCGCCGGGGTGGTGAAGATCCGGGTCGCTCCTGACGATCGGCTGGAGTTCCTGGCCATCTACCGCGGGTACGTCGACACGCCCCGGCCGTTCGCGCCGAACGACGAGATGTCGGAGGCTGTCTGGTGGAGTCCAGGCGGGCCGCTGACCGATCTGTACCCGATCGACGCAGCCCTCGCGATGCTTTGCCCACTGGAACGGTGAGATCAATGGGAGAACTCGTCACCGAGACGTTCGAGTACGACGGTGGGCGGCAGGTGGCCGTCTACGTGCCCGCGGATCCACCGGAAGCCATCGTGTTCGCGGGTGACGGCCAACTGATCACCCAGTGGGGCGCGGATCTCGAGCAGGCCGACGTACCGTCGACGATGGTGGTCGGTGCGTACCGTACGGACGACCCGGACGAGATGGTGCGGATCGAGGAGTACTCGCCGTCGTTCAACGAGGAACGGTTCGCGGCGCACGAGAAGTTCTTCGTCGAGGACGTCCGCGACTGGGTACGGTCCCGCTTCGGTGTGGACCTGCCAGCCGAACGGACCGCGGTGTGCGGCGTATCGGCGAGCGCGGAACTCGCCCTGGCCATGGGCATTCGCCACCCTGACATCTTCGGCTCGATCTTCGCCGCCTCACCTGGTGGCGGCTACCGGCCGCCGGAGGTCATGCCGGGCTCGCTCCCGCGCGCCTACCTGGTCGCCGGAACCCTCGAACCATGGTTCATGGAGAACGCCGCCCGCTGGGCCGACGCCCTCCGCGACGCCGACGCCGACGTGGTCCTCACCGAACGCGAGGGAGACCACGGCGACCCCTTCTGGCAGGCCGAGTTCCCGCTGATGGCGTCCTGGGCCTTCAGCAACTGAAACCTATTCACCCGTGGCGCCGTCGATGCGCTCCCGGAGGAGATCCGCGTGCCCGTTGTGCCGCGCGTACTCCTCGATCAGGTGCAGGTAGATCCACCGCAGCGTGTAGTCGTCACCCGGGCTGATCGCATCGAGCCCGAGACCTGCCACGGCGGCACGCGACCGGGCGACACTGGCTTGATAGCTGGCCAGGTCGTCGGCCGCATGTGCGACGTCGGCGGCGAATCCCTTGGCCGCCCCCGGCACGTAGTCCCAGAAGTACAGGTGATCCGGTTGGCCGTCGTACGTATGGAACCAGGCCTCGACACCGGACAGATGCCGCACCAGACCGAGCAGGGACATCGTTGACGGCGGCACCGACCGCAGTACCAGTTGCTCCGGCGTCAGCCCGCCGCACTTCATCAGCAACGTCGTCCGCTGGAACTCGAGGCGATCTTCGAGCGCGGCCCGCTCGTCGATCGGATTGTTCGGCGGCTCAACCCGCTCAGGCACGCTCCAGGTCGACATTCCGCCGACCCTACCGTTTGGCTGTCCTGCGCGGGGTGGGCGAGCGGATGTGGCTCGCCCACCCGGGGGTTCAGGCGGATTCGGTTGGGGGGTTGTGGCGGATCGGGTTGGGGAAGCGGTGGACCTCCTGCGGCCAGTTGAGTACGACGGCGAGCCGGCCGGCCCAGTAGCGCGCCGTCTCGTCGTCCGGTACGTCGATGACCGCGAAACCACCGAGGTGCTCCTTGGTCTCGGCGTACGGGCCGTCGCTGAAGATCGGCTCTCCGTCCTTCGCCTCGACGCTGCAGATCGCGGTGGAGGCGTCGAGCGCGCCGTTGCTGAAAATGAAGATTCCGGCCTCCTCCATCTCCGCGATCACCGCCCTCCCACCGGCAGCCTTGGTGCGCAGGTCATCCTCCGTCTGATCCGGCACCCACTCGTCGTTGAACGAGATCAGATACTCAGCCACTGTCGTCTCCTCTCGGCGCGACGACCCGAACGGCCGCCACACCAACTCCACGAACGCCGACGCCCTGATCCGACACCATCCCACAACCAATCTGTGCGGCATGCTTGGGGAACGGCGTCGGGAAGTTTTTTCGGGGCCGTGTCGATCCGTGGGCCGCCCGTTCGACCTGGGGGTGCGCGGGCCGAAAGGCGGCCCCGTCGGACAAGGAGTACGTGATGGCGCAGTACATGCTGATCATGCGGGGCACCGACGAGACGAACGCGGCCATGATGGCCAACATCGACGAGATGATGACCACGACCCGCCAGTTCATCGAAGAGCTGGACAAGGCCGGCGTGTACGTCGCGGCCGAGGGGCTGGACGATCCGGCGCAGGGCGTCGTGGTGCACTTCACCGGCGAGGCGCCGGTCGTCACGGACGGGCCGTACGGCGAGACCAAGGAACTGTTCGGAGGCTACTTCCTGCTCGACGTCGCCTCGAAGCAGGAGGCGGTCGAGTGGGCCAAGCGGGTCCCGGCGGTGCCCGGGTCCAAGATCGAGGTCCGGCGGGTGCCGGGCGAGGACGAGGTCCCGCAGGACAGCGCGAAGTTCGTCAAGGCGGACGCCTACCGCGAGAGCAACGGCGAGAGCTGATGGATGCGGCCGGCGTCGAGGCCGTCTGGCGGATCGAGTCGGCGCGGATCGTCGCCGCGCTGACCCGGTTCACCGGCGATTTCGGCTTGGCCGAGGACGCGGCTCAGGAGGCGGTGGCCGAGGCACTGGTGTCGTGGCCGGTTGCCGCCCCGGCCAGTCCGGCCGGCTGGCTGATGGCCACGGCCCGGCGGCGGGCGATCGACGCGATCCGCCGCCGTACCGCCCTGAAAGACCGGTACGCATTGCTGGCATCCACCGCGGCCGTCGACGACGAGATCGACCCGGACAGGATCGACGACGACGTCCTGGCGCTGATGTTCATCAGTTGCCACCCGGTGCTCTCCCGCGAGGCCCAGGTGGCGCTGACTCTGCGCGTGGTCGGCGGCCTGACCAGCGAAGAGATCGCTCGCGCATTCCTCGTACCCGTGCCGACCGTGCAGGCCCGCATCACCCGGGGCAAGAAGACGATCGCCGCGGCCGGGGTGCCGTTCGAACTGCCGGCGGCTGCCGAGCGCCGGGAGCGATTGGGCGGCGTGCTCAGTGTGCTCTACGTGATCTTCGCCGAGGGGTCGACGGCCACGTCGGGCGAGCGGCTGGTGCGGCCCGACGTCGCGTACGAGGCGATCCGACTCGCCCGCACCCTGGCCGCGCTGCAGCCGGACGAGCCGGAGGTGCACGGCCTGCTGGCGTTGTTCGAGCTGACAGCCGCGCGCTTCCCGGCGCGGACGAGCCCAGACGGTACGCCGATCCTGCTGGAGGACCAGGATCGGAGCCGGTGGGACTTGTCGGCGATTCGCCGTGGGCTGGCCGCGCTGGTCAAGGCATCGCCCCGCGGCCTCGGCCCCTACGGACTGCAGGCAGCGATCGCCGCCGCCCACGCGTCGGCACCCTCGGTCGAGGAGACGGACTGGGACCGGATCGTCGTACTGTACGAAGCGCTCGGCCGGGTCGCGCCCTCGCCGGTGGTCGAACTCAACCGAGCCGTCGCCGTAGCCATGGCCTCAGGTCCGGCCCAGGCCCTGGCCATCGTGGACGAGCTGGTCGCCTTGGACCGACTCCCCGGCTCACACCTGGTCCCGACCGTACGAGGTGAACTCCTGACCCGGCTCGGCCGACAATCCGAGGCCCGCGCCGAACTGGAACTAGCCGCCCGCCTGTGCACCAACCAACCCGAACGCTCAATCCTCCTACGCAAAGCCGCCGCACTGGACTGACTTGTTCACCCCTGTGGGGAATCCTGTGGACAGCTCCGCCGGCTGCTTTCGATAATCACCCGATGCCTGAGAAGCACTCGCGTGCCGTGCCCGGCGGTCGGGCTTTCTACCTGACCGAACGCCTCTGGAAGTTGTCCGAAGGTCTCCCTGTCGAATCCGTACCGATCGACGCAATCCGCGAGTTCGACGAGGACTGCTGGTTCGGAGGCGCGCCCGTCACGTGCCGAATGGTCGCCAGCCACGCCGACCGCATCCAAAAGGCCGACCTCAGCTACCCAGTGATCCTCTCGGCGGACGGCCGGCTGATGGACGGCGGACACCGAATCTCAAAAGCCTGGATCAACGGCCAGACAACCATCAACGCCGTCCGCTTCACGGCCGACCCAGCCCCCGACTACTACGAATGGACCTGAGGGCGCCGCCGAAGAGATTCTCGGGGTCGTGCAGAACGCGGCACCCGTCCGGTGGCGGATCGCAATCGGATAGACGAGGTTGGCGGTAATTCCGGAAGTAACTCGTCCGCTTCCGGTTCTACGCTCCCAGCATGGATACGAACTCAGTCCCAGCTTCATCGCTGACGAGCGCGACCGGGTTCACGCCCGGACAACCTCCAGAGTGGGACGTTGCCGTTTTCATGCACGGCAACGAGATCCAGACCGCCCTCATTACTCTGGAGCGCAATCGTCGTACGTTCGCCTGGAAGTGTTGGGGGGTGGATGCGGACGGTCTGCAGTTGCATGTCGGTAGGTCCGCGCTCACCCTCGGCGGACTTCTCAAGCACCTGGCGCTCTGTGAGGAGTTGAAGTTTCAGAACGACCTGATCGGTGCGCCCCTCCTGCCCGAGTTCCGGGACGTCGACCACGACTCCACCTGGGAGACCTGGGCTTGGGAGTCGGCCAAGGACGACGATCCCGAGGCGCTCCGCGACCGCTGGTTGCGGGCGGTACATCGCTCTCGGGCAGCGGTCGCCGGTGTCCTCTCCGAGTCGGGTCTTGACTACGCCCCCGAAGGCGGGATGAGTCTGCGGCGGCTCATCAGCGACACGATCGAGGAGTACGCCCGCCACACCGGTCACGCCGACTTGTTGCGCGAGGCGGTCGACGGGTCCACCGGCGAGGGGCCACCCGGCGAGTTCCCCGTTCCCTAGCCCGGGGCTAACAGGGGGCGACGCCGGGCTTCAGGGGCTGCTTCGACAAGTGCCGTACGCACGAACGCCGGTTGCTCAGGAGCAACCGGCGGTTGGTGGAGACGAGGGGACTTGAACCCCTAACCCCTGCCTTGCAAAGGCAGTGCTCTGCCAGTTGAGCTACGCCCCCGTTGGGGTGGTCAGTGGCCCGGGGTTACCGGGTCGGCGACCTCGGCCCAGAGGTCCTTCTCGGCGCGGGACTGCTGGGTCTTCTTGTACACGAAGTATCCACCGACGCCGGCCAGCAGCACCAGCAGGATCTTTCTCAGCACTGGAGACTCCTCGGATGTGGCTTCGAAACAACGTGAGGGTGGGCCTAACTGGACTTGAACCAGTGACCTCTGCCTTATCAGGGCAGCGCTCTAACCGTCTGAGCTATAGGCCCGCGTACTGCGGTGTCGAACCCGGGAGAGATTACCGCACCAAGTGCCCTACTCCCAAACCGGTTCCGGCCGGGCCTGGAGCAGGTCCGGCCGGAACGGGAGGTGCCGGGTCAGTCCTCCGACGCCAGCGTGACTTCGAGGCCGCCGAGGAGCGTGGCGGCGATGTTGTAGAGGAACGATCCGAGGGTCGCGAGCGCCGTGATGATCAGCACGTCGGCGCATGCCAGCAGCGTGGTGAAGCCCATCACCTTGCCGGTGTTGACGTAGTTCTCGACCCGGAACGGTTCGCCCGCCGGCGTCCCGAGGACTTCCTGGACGGTCGAGTTGATGTTGTCGAACACCCCGGCCGCGCCGATCGCGGACCAGACGATGAAGACCGCGACCCAGGTTACGATCCCGAAAGCGATCGCCAGCAGGAACGCCGTCTTCATCACCGACCACGGGTCGATCCGGGACATCCGCAGGCGCGCCTTCCGCGTCTGCGGCCGGCCGGATGTCTTGGCGTCCTTCTCGGCGAGCCGCTCCTGCTTGGCCCCGGCCCGCTCGGCCTTGTCGGCCTTCACCGCGGCGGCCTTGTCCAGGACGGCCTGTCGTGCCGAGCTCATCCGGTCACCGAAGGACTCGGTCTTCGCCTCGTTCCCGCCGTACGACGGGGCGCCGCCGACGGGCGTGACGACCGACGGGGGCGTCCACGGCTCCGGGCGACCGGGTGTACTCGGGGCCGGCTGCTGCGGCCGCGCCGGTGCGGACCCTGGGGCCTGCGGGCGGTACTCGGACGGCCGCTGGCCGTTCGGCGTACCTGTCCTCTGCTGGCCGTTGGCGCCGGGAACGCCGTTGGAACGACCGTTGGAAGCCGGGTTGGCCGGAGCAGCTGACGGCTTCCCGCCCTGCGCGGTGCGCTGGGAGTTGGAGCTGTCGGCCGCACCTTCAGGCCATGTCGGCCTCGCGCGGTTGGTCATCAGTCACCCTCCTGGCCGGCTTCGTCGTCTTCGACGGTAGCCGCGCCGTCCACGTCCGTCGAACGCTCTTCATCATTCTGGACGCTCTCAGAGGTGGATTCGGTTGTCGATCCGTCCACATTCTGGGCACCTTCAGCGACAGTACCCTCCTCGGCCGCTTCCGATTCCTCCCCTGCGACGGTCAGATCGGTGTTCCGGGCGATCGCGACGACCGCGTCGGACTCGCCGACGCCGGCGAACCGGACGCCCATCGTGTCGCGGCCCTTGACCGGGACGCTGTCGACCCGGCTGCGGACGACCTGCCCGCTGGCCTTGATCGCCAGCACCTGGTCCTCGTCGACGACGATGATCGCGCCGACCAGCGAGCCGCGCTCGTCGTTCAGCTTGACCGCCTTGATGCCGAGTCCGCCACGGCCCTGCTGCCGGTACTCCGACACCCTCGACCGCTTCGCGTACCCGGCATCGGTCACCGTGAAGACGAACTGTGCGTCCTCCTCCGAGCCGGCCCGGATCACCGACATCGACAGCACCTCGTCGCCGGCCCGGAACTTCATCCCGGTGACGCCGGAGGTGGCCCGGCCCATCGGCCGCAGCTGCTCGTCGTTCGCGGTGAAGCGGATCGACTGACCCTTCCGGGACACCAGCAGCAGGTCGTCCTCGGCGGTGGCCAGGTCGGCGCCGATCAGCTCGTCGTCCTCCTCGCGGAAGTTGACCGCGATGATGCCGCTCTGCCGCGCCGAGTCATAGTCGCGCAGGGCCGTCTTCTTGACCAGGCCCTTCTTGGTCGCGAGCACCAGGTAGTCGGACTGGTCGTAGTCCCGCAGCGTCAGCACCTGGGCGATCTCCTCGTCCGGCTGGAACGAGAGCAGACCGGCGACATGCGAGCCCTTGGCGTCACGAGCCGACTCCGGCAGCTGCCAGACCTTGGCCCGGTAGACCCGGCCCTTGGTGGTGAAGAACAGCATCCAGTGATGGTTCGTGGTGGCGAAGAAGTGGTTGATCTCGTCCTCGGCCCGCAGTGCGGCGCCGCGGACGCCCTTGCCGCCGCGGTTCTGGGTCCGGTACAGGTCGGTCTTGGTCCGCTTCGCGTACCCGCCGCGGGAGATCGTGACGACCACGTCCTCGTCCGGCACCAGGTCCTGCACCGACAGGTCGCCGTCGGCGGCGATGATCTCGGTCCGCCGGTCGTTGCCGTACTTGTCGACGATCTCGGCGAGCTCGTCCTTGACGATCGACCGCTGCCGCTCCGGGCTGGCCAGGATGTCCTCGAGGTCGGCGATGATCGCCTCGAGCTCCTGCAACCGCTCGATGATCTTCTGCCGCTCCAGGGCCGCCAGCCGGCGCAGCTGCATGTCCAGAATCGCCTGCGCCTGGATCTCGTCGATCTCGAGCAGCTGGATCAGGCCGGTGCGCGCCTCGTCCACGTCGGGGCTGCGCCGGATCAGCGCGATCACCTCGTCGAGGGCGTCGAGCGCCTTCACGTACCCGCGGTAGATGTGCGCGTTCTTCTCCGCCTCACGCAGGCGGAAGCGGGTCCGCCGCTGGATGACCTCGATCTGGTGGTCGATCCAGTGGCTGATGAACAGGTCCACGCTGAGCGTGCGCGGTACGCCGTCGACGAGCGCGAGCATGTTGCAGCCGAAGGTGTCCTGCAGCGGCGTGTGCTTGTAGAGGTTGTTCAGTACGACGCGCGGCTGAGCGTCTCGCTTCAGCACGATGACGAGTCGCTGACCGGTCCGCGACGAGCTGTCGTCCCGGATATCGGCGATGCCGCTCATCTTGCCGGTGTTCACCAGTTCGGCGATCTTCAGCGCCAGGTTGTCCGGGTTGACCATGTAGGGCAGCTCGGTGACGACCAGGCTGGTCCGGCCCTTGGCGTCTTCCTCGATGTCGACGACCGCGCGCATGGTGACCGAGCCCCGGCCGGTGCGGTAGGCGTCGTCGATGCCCTTGTAGCCGACGATCAAAGCGCCGTTCGGGAAGTCCGGGCCCTTGATGTACTGCAGGCAGGCGTCGAGCAGCTCCTCGCGGGTCGCGTCCGGGTGCTCCAGCGCCCAGTCGACCGCAGCCGCGACCTCACGCAGGTTGTGCGGCGGGATGTTCGTCGCCATCCCGACCGCGATCCCGGACGAGCCGTTGACCAGGAGGTTCGGGAAGCGGGCCGGCAGGATCACCGGTTCCTGCGACTTGCCGTCGTAGTTGGGCCGGAAGTCGACCGTCTCCTGGTCGATGTCGCGGACCATCTCCATCGCCAGCGGCGCCATCCGGCACTCGGTGTACCGCATGGCGGCGGCCGGGTCGTTGCCTGGCGACCCGAAGTTGCCCTGGCCCTGGATCAGCGGCGCCCGCATCACCCACGGCTGCGCCAGCCGGACCAGGGTGTCGTAGATCGCCGAGTCGCCGTGCGGGTGGTACTGACCCATGACGTCACCGACGACGCGGGAGCACTTGTTGAAGCCGCGGTCCGGCCGGTAACCGCCGTCGTACATCGCATAGAGGATGCGGCGGTGCACCGGCTTGAGGCCGTCACGAACCTCGGGCAGCGCGCGGCCGACGATGACCGCCATCGCGTAGTCGAGGTACGACTGCTGCATCTCGGTCTGCAGGTCGAGCGGCTCGACACGGTCGTGGCCAGTGGGGGTCTCGGTCATGAAAAAGTCCCGTTCAGATCAGTACGTCGGTGAGCAGCGAGATCAGATGTCGAGGAAGCGGACGTCCTTGGCGTTGCGCTGGATGAAACTGCGCCGCGCCTCGATGTCGTCGCCCATCAGCGTCTGGAACGTCTCGTCGGCGCGGATCGCGTCGTCCAGCGTGATCTGCAGCAGCACCCGGTTGGCCGGGTCCATCGTGGTGTCCCACAGCTCGTTCGCGTTCATCTCGCCCAGACCCTTGTAGCGCTGGATCGGGTTCTCCTTGGGCAGCTTCTTGCCCGCCTCGTAGCCCGCCTCGAGCAGTCCGTCGCGCTCCCGGTCGGTGTACGCGAGCTCGTCGGGCTGGTTGCTCCAGCGGATCTTGTACAGCGGCGGCTGCGCGGCGTACACGTGGCCGCGCTCGATCAGCGGGCGCATGAAGCGGAACAGCAGGGTCAGCAGCAGCGTCCGGATGTGCTGGCCGTCGACGTCGGCGTCGGCCATGATCACGATCTTGTGGTACCGCAGCTTCTCCTCGTCGAAGTCCTCGTGGATCCCGGTGCCGAGCGCGGAGATGATCGCCTGGACCTCGTTGTTCTGCAGGACCTTGTCGATCCGGGCCTTCTCGACGTTCAGGATCTTGCCCCGGATCGGCAGGATGGCCTGGAACTTCGGGTCCCGGCCGCCCTTCGCGGAGCCACCCGCCGAGTCACCCTCGACGATGTAGACCTCGCACTCCTCCGGGTTGGTCGACTGGCAGTCGGCCAGCTTGCCCGGCAGGCCGCCGCCGCCCAGCAGGCCCTTGCGGTTGCGGGCCAGGTCGCGGGCCTTGCGGGCCGCGATCCGGGCGCTCGCGGCCGCGGTCGCCTTGCGGATGATCTCGCGGCCCTCGGCCGGGTTCTGCTCGAACCAGGCGCCCAGCTTGTCGTTCACGACCCGCTGGACGAAGCCCTTCACCTCGGTGTTGCCGAGCTTGGTCTTGGTCTGGCCCTCGAACTGCGGCTCGGCGAGCTTGACCGAGATGATCGCGGTCAGGCCCTCCCGGATGTCGTCACCGGTGAGCCGGTCCTCTTTCTTCTTGATCATGCCCTGGTCCTCGCCGAACGAGTTGACCAGTGAGGTGAGCGCGGCCCGGAAGCCCTCTTCGTGGGTGCCGCCCTCGTGCGTGTTGATCGCGTTCGCGAAGGTGTGCACGGACTCCTGGAACGAGCCGCTCCACTGCAGCGCGACCTCGAGGCTCATGCTGTTCTCGCCGTTGGCCGCGGCCTCGAACGAGATCACGTCACGGTGCACGGTCTCGCGGATGCCGGTCAGGTACTTCACGTAGTCGACCAGGCCGTTCTCGGCCTTGAACGCCTGCTCGACCGGGTGACCGTCCTCGGTGTGGTCCGGACGCTCGTCGCGGATCACGATCTCGAGGCCCTTGTTCAGGAAGGCCATCTCGCGGAACCGGGTCGCCAGCGTCTCGTAGGAGTACGTCGTGGTCTCGAAGACGTCCGGGTCCGCCCAGAACGTCACGGTGGTCCCGTTGGCCTCCGACGTACCGACCTCGGCGAGGTCCTCGTCCGGGACGCCGTGTGTGAAGGTCTGCGTGTACAGCTTGCCCTTCAGCTTCACGTCGACCTTGAGCCGGGTGGAGAGCGCGTTGACGACGGACACGCCGACGCCGTGCAGACCACCGGACACCTTGTACCCGCCGCCGCCGAACTTGCCGCCGGCGTGCAGGACCGTCAGTACGACGGTGACGGCCGGCTTGCCCTCGGACTCGACGATGTCGACCGGGATACCGCGGCCGTTGTCCTCGACGCGGACGGCGCCGTCGGGCAGCAGGGTGACGACGATGCGGTCGCCGTACCCGGCCATCGCCTCGTCGACTGCGTTGTCGACCACCTCGGTGACGAGGTGGTGCAGACCGCGCTCACCGGTGGACCCGATGTACATCCCCGGACGCTTGCGCACCGCGTCCAGACCCTCGAGCACCTGGATCGCGCTCGCGTCGTACTCGCGCTCGACGACGTTCGACGGGATGGCGTCGAGCATCGCGGGGAGTTCCTCGCTGGATGCGGCGGTGCCGATGGGGTCGGCGGACTGGTTGGCGTCGATCTCGGTCGGCTCGTCGGTCACCGGCTGTTGTCCTCCTCGGACCCCGCGTTCGCGAGGCATCGCGGCACAGTTGAGCCGCCCTCTACGGTGATGGCAAAGGCGCGGCTCGCTCTACTCCGTCCATTCTACCTGTCGAGCGAAGCAGAACCGGCCACCAGCCGCCCGAAACTCACCTCAGGGCGTCTTTTCTCCCTCATCTCCATGTCCCCTCTCGCGGGTGGGGGGCCGGAAAGCGCTCACGGGCACTCAGTGGCCTCCGGCTGTTTCGCCACTGACCTTTCCGGCACTCACCGGTCCAGACCACTGAAGCTGATTCGGGGCGGGCACCGGCGGTGCTGCCCGGCGCGCACCCACCGCCCCTTAGGATCGCAGCCGTGGAAAGTCTCGACGAGGTCATCGATGCGATGATCGCCGACCGGGTGATTCACCGGCACCGGCGGATCTGGTTGCTGCTGATCGCCCTCATCGTGGCTGCGGCCCTGGTGGTGCTGGCCACCGGCGGCTGGAAGGAGAAGAAGGGGCGCACGGTCCCGACCCTGGAGGCTCCGGCGACGGTTACGGCCGGCCGGTTCGAGTTCAACTTCACCAAGGCTGAGATCGTCCGGAAGCCGAAGGGCGAGTACAGCGAGGCCGAGACCAGCCTGAAGGTGTACTTCACCGCGAAGAACATCGATTCCGAGCAATACACGAGTGAGTCGGTGCACGGCGACCTGCTCGTGTTCGTTCCGGGCGGGGGCGAGGACCTGGTCGACTCCAACGGCGGTGACTGCAAGGGCGGCCTGAACTGGGTGCTGGTCTACGGTCTGCCGCCGGAAGAGTGCAGCACCAAGTTCAAGGTCGCGCCGGACTTCACCGCGGACATGGTCGAGATCGGAGTCCTGGGGGAGCAGTTCAAGGCCGACAACGGATCTCTCGGACTGAGCGAGACGCCGTACTGGCAGAGCGAGACCCCGGCCGCCGTCGTCCGGCTCAAGCCGACCGTTGTTGTCGACGACGGGAAGAACGGATGAAGCTCTACCGCCCCGCGACCATCCTGGTCGGCATCCTGTTCGTCCTGCTCGGCGGGGTGACCCGGCTGGCCGGCCCCGAGAGCGTGCTGGGCGAGGACCAGAACCTGAAGGTCGTGCACGGCACCATCGGTGAAGCGCTCCAGTACGCGGGCAGCGGGTCGACGATGAAGGTGACCCGGATCAAGTTCGCCAGGACGATTGTCAGCGCCGATGCGAGTGACGACGACAAGCCGATCGAGACCAACGGCGTCTTCGTTGCGGTCGAGTGGGATGCGGTCCGCGGCGTGAAGGACCCCGATACGCTCAACCCGACGCTGATCACCGACGGGGACAGTGTGTACGAGAAGGTGAGCGACCCGAGCGAGAGCAGGATCGCCTTCCCCGACGCCGGCTTCGCGAGCACCGGGTCCGTCGTCTTCGAGGTCAACCCGACCGACCTCAAGGGCCTGACCCTGCGCCTGAGGCCGTCCATGTTCTTCAACGTGTACAACTCCGAGATCCGCGTCGATCTCGGAGTCCCGACCGAGGCCATCGCCCAGCAGATGGTCGACGGCGCCGTCGACCAGTACGTCGTCCCCGACGACGTCACCCGGGTGGCATCGTGAAGCTCGCGAGCCGGGCGAGCCGGTTGCTGGTTCAGGTCCCGCTGCTGATCGCCCTGCTGGGCGTGGGGGCGTTCAGCGTGGTCCATCCGTATCTGAGCGACGACGAGGACCTGTACAAACAGGGCCGGATCGACGAGGTCGTCAGCCAGGGCCCGGTGACGGTCCAGGACATCGAGTGGAAGCTGGACTCGATGAAGGCCTACACCGCGATCCTGAACGAGGACGGCGAGGCGATCAAGCTCGATGCACCGGCCGGATCGATCTTCGTGCTGGCCACGCTCACGGTGACGCCCCGGAAGGGGCTCCAGCTCGACGACCGGGGATTCAGCTGTGACGCGAAGCTGCGGGACAGCAAGGGCAACACCTGGGACGACACGCAGGCGACCGGTTATCCGCTGCCGACCTTCTGCGGCGACGACGACCACCCGTTCACGATGGACAAGCCGGGCAAGGTCGCCAAGGTCTACATCGTCCCGAAGAGCGACGTACCGAACCTGATCGGCCTGACCGTCGAGGACTTCTACATCCACCGACGGGTGCTGATCACGCCCTGACGGGGAGCGGTCAGGCGTTGGCGGGAGCCGGCTGCCTGGCCGGCGGCGCCTTGGCCTCTGCGATCGCCGCCGCTTCGGCGCGCCGCTCGTTGCCGACCGAGATACACAGGTCGAAGGCGGCTGCCAGGAGGGCGATCCGCAGCGGCTCGAAGAGCAGCCCCTGGATCAAGTTGGCGATCTCGTGGTTCATCAAGCCCCAGTGCTGCCCGTGGATGCCTAGCGTCCGCTGGAACACCACGAACGCCCAGTCGTTGCCGAGCAGCCAGAACGTGTAGACGAGGCAGACCACACCGAGGAACACCGGTCCGACCCGGACCAGCAGGCGGAACGCGTTGATCGCTGGGTAGAACTTCTCCCGCACGCCCGCCAGCAGCAGGTCCGGGGCCTTGTAGGTCAGGCCGACCAGCCGGCCTCGCTGCGGCGCCTGCTGCTGCTCGACGTGCGCGCCGAGACGCCGCTCCAGCCGCGTGCCCCGCAGGACACCGCCGCTCGACAGCACTCGGTGGCCGAAGACCACGGTGGTGATGGCCAGCCATGTCAGCGGCTCGGCGACGCCCAGCTTGAACAGCGGCCAGAGCGACTCCCAGAAGAAGCCCCAGAGGAACTCGATACCGGCCGGGATCGGGATGTGGATCTTGTCGAAGAAGCCCTTCAGGCCGTCCCACCAGTCCAGCGACCAGTACCAGAAACTGCGGTCCTTGAACCACGCCTTGCCCTGGCTGATCGCGAACGGCGTGATCACGAACGTGAGCAGCACGAAGAAGGCCTCGGCCCAGACCTGGGCGAACTTCACCGGACGGCTCGGCCACCGGTCGTCGATGGCCTGGAACACCCGGCGCAGCACCAGCAGCACGGCGAGCGCGGGCAGGTACCCGTGCCAGTTGTGATTTCCAAGCTTGAAGAACGAGGAGCCCGGCTGCGCCCCGTTCTGGACCAGGAACGTAGCGCTCAACTGGCTGACCTGCTTGTCGAAAAAGCCCCACGCCGACCAGACCGCGACCAGCGGCAGCAGCGTGACCGCCAGCAACTCGAGAAGGCCACGCTGCGTCGGGTCCGACGTCTCCTCGGCCTCGTTGCTCGCCGCGTCCCGCCAGCGGTAGAGCGACATCGCGCAGGTCCGGATCATGCCGACCGACGCGGTGATCTGCAGCAGTACGCCGACCGCGAACAGGCCGGTGCCCATACTCGAGTGCAGGTGCTGTGCCAGCCAGATCGCGCCCTGCGCACACACCGTGAAGCCGACGAACCCGGCAAGCCACCAGGTGGTCATGGGCAGGAGGTTCTTCCACCAGAGCCGGAAGGTATCTCCGATCAGGTGGACCATCTCGCGAAAGCCGTCAACGAGCGTACGCATCGCGCCTGATCCTAGGGGAGGGCCGGGTCCTCCCAGCAACTCAGGCCGCTATCCGTAGGTGTCCCGGGGGCCGCGGCCGCCGCGGACGGTGCGGGGGCCCTTGCGCCAGGAGTACGTGTTGGGGCCGAGGACCTTGACCTGGGAGACGGTTCCTTCGCCGAGTTCGGCGTTCAGCCGGAAGAGGAGTTGCGGGACCAGCAGGTCGAGTTGGACCTTCCACGCCGTCGACGACGTACGGACGGTCAGCACTGTGTCGTCGTACGACTCCGGTTTGCAGTGTTCGGCCATCTCCGGGCCGACGATCGACGGCCAGCGGGCCATCACGCCGTGGACGGCGACGTCGACCTCCCAGCCCTGGTCGCGCATCAGCCGGCCGAGGGTGTTGGTCAGTCGCTGCGGGTCGCGGTCGTCGGGGCGGGCGCTGCTGATCTGGGCGCCGCCGATCCGCGGCCGCCGGCGGCGTTTGACCGGCATGATGCCGCCCTTGGCCGCCTGCTGCTTGAGCCGGGCCGCCAGCGATTTCGCGAGCTCCAGGCCTTGCTTGTCGTGCTCGGCCTCGCTCTCAGCGCCGCTCTCAGAGGAATCTGGGGGTTCAGGCACGCTGAACCACCCCCTCACCCACCTCGAAGCGCGCCCCGCGGAGCTCAGTGGGCACATCCGCGCCGACCGCCGCGGTCACCAGCACCTGCTCGGCCGGCGCGACCAGCTCGGCCAGCCGGTCCCGGCGCTGCGAGTCGAGCTCGGCGAACACGTCGTCGAGGATCAGCACCGGTTCACCTCCGTCCGCGCGCAGCAGGTCGTACGACGCCAGCCGCAGCGCGAGCGCGAACGACCAGGACTCACCGTGACTCGCGTACCCCTTCGCGGGCAAGTCCCCGAGCCCGAGTACGACGTCGTCGCGGTGCGGACCGACCAACGACACACCGCGGTCGAGCTCGTCCTGCCGCTTCTCCCGCACCGTCGCGAGCAGCACCTCCTCGAGCTGCTCCCGCGACACCACACCGGGCTCGAGCACCACCGACGACTTGTACTCGAGCCGCGCATCACCCTTGCCCCGGGCAACAGCGTCGTACGCGCTGGAGACCAACGGGCGCAGCGCCTCCAGCAACTCCAGGCGGGTCGCCAGCAGCTCGGAGCCGGCGCGCGCGAGGTTCGAGTCCCAGACCTCGAGTGTGCGCAACTGGCTCTCGGCGGTACTCGAGCGGTTCTGCCGGCGGGCCTGCGAGGCGCTCCGGAGCAACGAGTTCCGTTGCTTGAGCACCCGGTCGTAGTCCTGCCGTACGCCGGCCATCCGCGGTGACCGCAGCGTCAGCAGCTCATCCAGGAACCGTCGCCGCTCGGACGGATCGCCCTTCACCAGCGCGAGATCCTCCGGGGCGAACAGCACCGTGCGGAGCAGTCCGAGCACTTCGCGTGGCCGTGGCACCGGCGAGCGGTTGACCCGGGCCCGATTTGCCTTCCCAGGATTGATTTCCAGCTCGACCACCACGTCGCGGTCGTACTGGCTGCGGATCTCCGTGCGCACGATCGCGCGGGTGGCGCCGGCCCGCACCAGCGGTGCGTCGTTCGCCACCCGGTGCGAACCGAGGGTCGCGGTGTAGTGGATCGCCTCGACCAGGTTCGTCTTGCCGTGACCGTTCGGCCCGACGAAGGACGTCACGCCCGGAGTGAGCTGGACCTCCGCCTGCTGGTAGGACCGGAAGTCGAGCAGACCCAGGGCGGTGACGTACACCTCAGTGCTTGATCGGCGGTGTCGCGTACGACGGGTCGGCTGCCTCGGCGCCCTTCACCGCGTGCCCGCCGAACTGGTTCCGCATCGCGGCGATCGCCTTCATCGCCGGCGAGTCGTCCTGCCGGGACGAGAACCGGGCGAACAGCGCGGCGGCGATGGCCGGCGTCGGTACGGCGAGGTCGATCGCGGCCTCGACGGTCCAGCGGCCCTCACCGGAGTCGTCGGCGTACCCCTTGATCTTCTCCAGGTGGTTGTCGTCGTCGAGCGCGTTCACCAGCAGGTCGAGCAGCCAGGACCGGATCACGGTGCCCTCACGCCACGACTGGAACGCCTGCGGCACGTTGTCCACGATGTCCGACGCCTCGAGCAGCTCGTAGCCCTCGGCGTACGCCTGCATGATCCCGTACTCGATGCCGTTGTGGACCATCTTCGAGAAGTGCCCGGCGCCGACCTTGCCGGCGTGCACGAAACCGAACTCGCCCCCGGGCTTCAGCGCCTCGAAGATCGGCATCACGGTCTCGACGGTGGCCTGGTCGCCGCCGCACATCAGCGCGTAGCCGTTCTCCAGACCCCAGACACCGCCGGAGACGCCGCAGTCGACGAAGCGGATGTCCTTCTCGGCGAGCTGGGCGGCGCGACGGGTGTCGTCGGTCCAGCGGCTGTTGCCGCCGTCGATGACGATGTCGCCGGGGGACAGCAGCTCGGCCAGCTCGGTGACGACCGGGTCGATCGCCTGCACCGGGACCATGATCCAGACCACCTTGGGCTGGTCGGTCGCGGTGAGCTTGCCGACCATGTCGGCCAGGTCCTTGGAGTCGGAGATGTCCTGGTTGTGGTCGAACCCGACCACGGTGTGGCCCGCGTTGCGAATCCGCTGGCGCATGTTGCCGCCCATCTTGCCGAGACCGACAAGGCCGAGCTCCATCTGAATCCCCTTGTTTTGTTGGCTTTCAGCTGTTCAGGCGGACCGGCATCAGCACGTACCGGAATTCGCTGATCGGTTCGCCGTCGAAGTCCCGCACACCGGTCAGTTCGGCCGGCTTCGTCGCCTGCGTGAAGGCCAGGTGCGCAACCGGCGTACCTATCGCGCCGAGACCGTCGAGCAGGTACGTCGGGTTGAAGCCTACGGTCACCGGCTCGCCGACGACCCGCGCCTCGAGCGACTCGGACGCCTGCGCCTCGTCACCACTGCCGGCGTCCAGCGTCACGGTGTCGTCCTCGAAGGTCAGCCGCACCGGAGCGTTGCGCTCCGCAACGAGCGCGACGCGCTTGACCGCCTCGACGAGGGTCGCGGTGTCGATCCGGACCCGGGTGGCGATCGCCGCGTCGGTCGGGATGATGCCGCGGACCTTCGGGAACTCGCCGTCCAGCAGCCGGGTGGTCGCGCGGCGACTGCCGCCGGCCACCTCACCCTCGAAGCCGACGATGCCGTCACCGGTGCCGGGCGCGGCCAGCGAGACGATCACGTCCGAGCCGGTCATCGCCTTCGCGGTCTCGGACAGCACCCGCGCCGGAATCAGCGCGGCGGCCGAGGCATCGGGGGACTGCGGGTTCCACTCCAGCTCGCGGATCGCCAACCGGTAGCGGTCGGTGGCCAGCAGCGAGATCGTGGAGCCCTCGATCTCGACCCGGACACCGGTCAGCACCGGCAGCGTGTCCTCACGGCCGGCCGCGGTGACGACCTGCGAGACGGCCTGGGCGAAGACATCGGCCTTCACGGTGCCGCTGGCCGCCGGAAGCTCCGGAAGGGCCGGATATTCCTCTGTGGGAAGCGTCTGGAGGGTGAAGCGCGAGCTGCCACAGGTGACCTGGGCCTTCGCGCCGTCCACCGCGATGTCCACGGGCTGGTTCGGAAGACTCTTGGAGATGTCGGCGACGAGCCGGCCGGAGATCAGGCACTTACCGGCGTCGGCGACCTGCGCGGGCACCGTCACCCGGACCGAGGTCTCGTAGTCGAAGCCGGACAGGGTGATCTGCCCGTCCTCGGCCTCGACCAGAAGGCCGGCAAGGATCGGGACGCTGGGACGACTGGGCAAACTGCGCGCGGCCCAGGCCACCGACTCGGCCAGTACGTCGCGCTCGACGCGAAACTTCACCGCTGGGTGCCTCCTGTTTCGGCTGTGTGCCAGGCAGATCCTGCCACGGACAAAGGTGCTGTGCGCCCATCGGGCCTGACGTGGCGCTTCGGGCGGGTCGCGTCGCCATGGTCCTGTGCTGCTGAGAAGACAGCGTTGCTGTCGTTCTGAAGACAGCCTGACAGGTCCTGCCAGCCGGCGCGAGATCGGGGTTTTCCCCAGATCGGGCCGCTCGATCGTTTTGTGGCCTTCGATCTCTCTACAGATTCCATAGTGTTCTTCGCACCGGTGGATACTGTGGAAAAGCGCCGACTTCCCAGGTCAGACACCATTTTGGCCTGGGGACGCCGTGTGGACGGCGCTCGCTTGTGCTGGGGACGGCCGTGGACGGCGAATTCTGTCCCCACAGGGCATCCACACCCCAACCGGACCTTTCCACGGCGATACCCACAGTTTTCCACAGCTGTGTCCCCAGCCTGTGTGGTTATTGCTGCTTGGCTTGGTGCTTGATCCGGTTGGTCAGTTCGGTGACCTGATTGAAGACGCTGCGCCGTTCCGACATCAGTTGCCGGATCTTCCGTTCGGCGTGCATCACCGTCGTGTGGTCGCGGCCGCCGAACTGCTGGCCGATCTTCGGCAGCGACAGATCGGTCAGCTCGCGGCACAGGTACATCGCGATCTGACGGGCCGTCACGAGCACCCGGCTGCGGCTCGAACCGCACAGGTCGTCGATCGAGAGACCGAAGTACGACGCGGTCTGGCCCATGATCATGCTCGCGGTCACCTCGGGCTTGCTGCCTTCGGGGATCAGGTCCTTCAGCACGATCTCGGCGAGGCTCAGGTCGACCGGCTGCCTGTTGAGGCTGGCGAACGCGGTGACACGGATCAGCGCGCCCTCGAGCTCCCGGATGTTCGTTTGCACCTTCGACGCGATGAACTCCAGCACCTCCGGCGGCGCCGTCAGCCGCTCGGTGGCGGCCTTCTTCCGCAGGATCGCGATCCGGGTCTCGAGGTCCGGCGGCTGGATGTCGGTGATCAGGCCCCACTCGAACCGGTTCCGTAGCCGGTCCTCCAACGCCTCCAGGCGTTTCGGCGCGCGGTCGGAGCTGATCACGATCTGCTTGTTCGCGTTGTGCAGCGTGTTGAAGGTGTGGAAGAACTCTTCCTGGGTCTGGATCTTGCCTTCCAGGAACTGGATGTCGTCGATCAGTAGTACGTCGACGTCGCGGTACCGGCGCTGGAACTGGGACGCCTTGTCGTCGCGGATCGCGTTGATGAAGTCGTTGGTGAACTCTTCGCTCGACACGTACCGCACACGGGCCCCGGTGTAGAGACTGCGGACGTAGTGCCCGATAGCGTGCAGCAGGTGGGTCTTGCCCAGACCGGAGTCGCCGTAGATCAGCTGCGGGTTGTACGCCTTGCCCGGCGCCTCGGCGACCGCGACCGCGGCCGCGTGCGCGAACCGGTTCGAGCTACCGATGACGAAGGTCTCGAAGGTGTACTTCGGGTTCAGCCGAGCTTCACCCTGCGCCTCGGTGGCCGGCTGCGTCGAACCGTTCGGTGGCGGGGCGACCGATCCGAGCGGTTGGCCGAACGAGGACTGCTGCGGCTGCTGCTCGTACCGCTGCGGCGCTTGGGCCGGCTGGCTGAACTGGTTGTCCGGGTCGGTCAGGGCGGACTGGATCGTGGGCTGGAACGCGCCGTCGGTGCGAAGCGGTTCGCGTACGGCGGGTTGCTGCTGAACCGGCTGCTGCATGGGTTGCTGCTGCATCGGTTGTTGTGGTGCGTGCTGCGAGTGCTGTTGCGGGTGCTGCACCGGCTGCTGGGTGTACTGCGGTTGCTGGGGAGCCTGCTGCTCGCGGAGCTCCGGGTCGAGGGACGGGTCGACGGTGACGGCGATCCGGATGTCACGGCCGAAGCTCTCGGTGAGGATCCGCTCCAGGTCCGGGCGGAGGCGCGTCTCCAGCTGACCGCGAGTGAAGTCGTCGGGTACGGCGACGATCGCGGTGCTCTCGTGCAGCGTCACCGGACGCGAGTTGGTCAGCCAGGCCCGCTGGTTCGGCGGCAGACCGGCAAGCACCCGAGCCCAAGCCTCCCCAAGATCCGTAACCGCCGGCCCTCGCCCCTGCTGCGGCTGAGCCGCCTGCTGTTGCGGTGCTTGCTGCTGAGGTGCCGGCTGCTGGGGAGCTTGCTGCTGCGGGGCATGTTGATGCGGCGCTGGCTGCTGCGAGCTCGGCTGGTGCTGGGTGTACTGCGGTTGCTGGGGAGCGTGCTGGACCGGCTGCTGGAACGTGGGCTGCTGAGGTGTCTGCTGAGCTGAGGGCTGCGGCAGCTGCTGTTGTGGGATCTGCGGGGGCACAGGCTGCTGCGGAGCGTGCTGCTGTGTCGCGTGCTCCTGCTCGGCCACCTGCGGCTGGTCAACCGGCTGCTGGTGAGGCGTGTGCTCGGCCTGCTGAGTCGGCACCTGGAGCTCGGGTACCTGGTGGTCCGGTGTGTGCTGCTCCGGGAGCTGCGCCTCGGGGAAGAGTGGCTCAGCGGCCGGCTCTGGAGCTGCCGACTCAGCTAGTGGGAGCTCGGCCGGTGGATGCACGGCAGCGCCCTCCTGTGTCGGCCTGCTGTCGGGTGACCACTGGTTGGTGGCTGCGTCGTCCACACGTGCCTCCCCCTCGATCGGTACCGCGCCTGGTGCATTGCCGCCGCCAGTACCCCAATCCGCCGTACCCCAGGCGTTGCCCGCACCGGGGTACTGGTTGACGGCCGGCGCCGCACCGAAGTACGTCGTACCTGCCGTGGACTGAGCTGGGCCGGACGGAAGATCAGTGGCCGCGCGCTCCAGTTCGGAGCGGTAGCCGTAGGGAGACGCGGGCGGCGCGGGGCGGTACCCCGCGGTCGGCGGCTCGGGCATCGGGATCGGGAGCGACGGGCTCAGATAGTCACCCGGGTCCATCCGCGGTGTCGGCGGCTGGGTCGGCCTTTGGGTCGGCCCCTGGGTTGGTGTTGGTGCTGGTGGCTGCAGTGGCGTCACCGGTGCGGTCTCGGCGCGAGGCATCGGCTCCGGCACGGGCCGGACCTCGGTGCGGAAGTTCGCCTCGGGCTCCGGACGGATGTCGGCGTCGGGCTCGGGTCGCAGATCCTGCCGGCCGTCGGCGCCGTACTCCGCCCGGTACTCGGCCGTGAATTCCACCGGTGTGAATTCCGCACTGGCGGAATGGTCCTCGACCACGCGTTGCTCCCCGATTTCGTCGCTGCGGTGGCCGGCGCGATCCGGAGTTGATCCCGGGCTGCGCGACCGTTCGACCCGACCACCGTGCGGTGTCTGTCCACACGGTTGTCCACAGTTGTGAACGACCGCCGGAGCAGGTTGGTTACCGATCGCGGGGTGTGGGACCTCTGGTGTGAGGGAGTGACGCTAACAAGTCCGAGCAGGCACCTACAAGCCGTCATCCACAGGCTATGAACAGCAAATTGGGGGCAACCTTCGGCGTGTCGGGTGGACGCCGGAGCGTAGTCGTGGTTCGAAATCGCTCTCTGTCGTCGATCCGGTCGGACAGTGACGAATCCCGGCCCGATCGGTTGCCCACTATCCTGTCCACAAGCCTGTGGAAAAGTCTGGGGATACCTGGTTTGACCTGTCCACAAGGAGCCACGTACCGTGGATCGGTCGGCTGTTGAGCCGGCCGTTTCGTGCTGCGCTCCCTGCGGGACCTGTTCTCTGGTTCTCCGACGGTGTGCAGGACAGGCACCTTGGACAGATTCAATCAGTGGATTTGTCGACATTTTGTGTTCTCGAGTAACCGGAGTCATTCCAGTGAGCAAGCGGACGTTCCAGCCGAACAACCGTCGTCGGCACAAGAAGCACGGCTTCCGTCTTCGGATGCGTACCCGTGCGGGTCGCGCGATCATCGCCGCCCGCCGTGGCAAGGGTCGTCAGCGCCTCGCGGCCTGAGCGACCTCTGTGACGGTGACCACCTCGTGTTGCCCGCGTCGAACCGGTTGCGCCGGTCCGACGACTTCCGTCGCGCCGTCCGATCCGGACGGCGCGCGGCGCGACGCGTGGTGGTTCTGCATGTGCTGGCGCAGGCCGGTGAAGCCGGCCCCGCGCGCGTCGGATTCGTTGTGAACAAGGCGGTGGGCAACGCGGTTCTGCGGAACCGGGTCCACCGCCGTCTGCGTGCTGTCATGAACTCGCGGCTCGCCGATCTTCCGGCCGGCAGTCTGACTGTCGTCCGCGCGCTTCCGTCGTCCGCCACGGCGTCGTACGACGAGCTCGCGGCCGATGTCGATGGCGCCCTGAGCCGGGTGCTGCGACCATGATGCGCGTCAATCCCGTGCGCAGCGGGATCATCGGTTTCCTGAAGTTGTACCGGCTGCTGATCAGTCCGCTGTACGGGCAGGTCTGCAGGTTCTACCCGAGTTGTTCGGCGTATGCCTTGGAAGCGGTCGAACGCCACGGTGCGGTGCGCGGTAGCTGGCTGGCGGGGAGACGACTCCTTCGCTGCCACCCGTGGAACCCCGGAGGCTACGACCCCGTTCCTCCCAGAGATGTCGACCAGCGCGGAGAGTCTCTCTCCGCCAACCAGCCCGGACCGTCAGCCGACGCCGGGCCTGTGCAGCGAGGTGTGTGAGTGACTCTTCTGGCCATCCCCGGGCTCGCGGTGTGGGACGGGATCGTAGACCTGTTCAACACGGTGATGACGCCGCTGTACTGGGCCGTATCGGCACTGCTGGTCGGGTGGCACTGGCTGCTCAGCCAGGTGCTCGACCCGAACGGCGGTTGGGCCTGGGCGCTCTCGATCGCCGGCCTGACGATCGTCATCCGGACCCTGCTGATTCCGCTGTTCGTCCGGCAGATCCGCTCCAGCCGGAACATGCAGCTGCTGCAGCCGAAGATGAAGGAGCTGCAGAAGAAGTACGGCCACGACCGGGAGAAGCTCGGTCAGGAAATGATGAAGCTGTACAAGGAGACCGGGACCAACCCGTTCTCCTCGTGCCTGCCGCTGCTCCTGCAGTCGCCGATCTTCCTGGCCCTGTTCCGCGTGCTCGACTACGCGTCGAAGGGCAAGACGCACAGCAGCATCATGGACCCGCACGTCCAGTCGCTGCAGCACGCGAAGATCTTCGGCGCCGAGATCTCGCAGACCTTCCTGAAGGCGAACGGCGACGGCGCCGGCAACGTCAAGGTCGTCGCGATCGTGCTGATCATCCTGATGACGGCGACCATGTTCACGACGCAGCTGCAGCTGATGCGCAAGAACATGCCGAAGGAGGCCCTCACCGGCCAGGCCGCGCAGATGCAGAAGATCATGCTGTACGTCTTCCCGATCTTCTTCCTCATCGGTGGCTTCAACTTCCCGATCGGTGTGCTGATCTACTGGTTCGTCTCCAACGTGTGGACGATGGGTCAGCAGTTCTACGTGATCCGCCGCAACCCCGCTCCGGGCACTCCGGCGTACGACGCCATGCAGGCCCGGAAGCGCGAGAGCAACCTGCGTCACGGCCGCTCGGCCGACGAGGGCGTTCCGGGTACGGCGGACGCGGAGACCGACACCGAGACGACGGACCGTCGTCCGGCGCAGCGCCAGCAGCCGAAGCGGCAGTCTCGTAGCGACCGGAAGACCGGTGGTCCGGCTGCTGGCGGCGCGGCCGCGTCGAACAACGGCCAGACGTCCTCGTCGGCGCCGGAGGACACTCCGCGGCCGCAGGACACGCCGAAGAAGACTCAGGCCGGTGCTGCCAAGAAGCAGCCGGCCGGCAAGAAGGGTACGGGAGCGAAGCGCCAGCCCGCGGCGAAGTCGGCCGCGCAGAAGAAGGCGGCGCAGAAACGCTCCGGCGGCTCGCGCTGACCCGCGAACCCCGAGTCCCCTCTTGCTTGTGAATGCCCCGGGTCCCCGTGAGGCGGATCCCGACATTGTGAAGGAGTAGCCGTGACCGACGGCATGCAGAACACCGACACGGCGGAGCAGTCCGCCGGCACGAGCTCCGCCGACGACCGCCTGAAGGCGCTCGAGGCCGAGAGCGATATCGCGGCGGACTACCTCGAGGAGTTGCTCGACATCGCCGATCTCGACGGCGATATCGACATGGACATCGATGGGGACCGTGCTGCTGTCTCCATCGTCGGCGCCGAGCTGAACAACCTGGTCGGCGAGAACGGCAAGGTGCTGGAGGCGCTCCAGGAGCTGACTCGTTTGGCCGTGTACCGGGAGACCGGTGAGCGGTCGCGGCTGATGCTCGACGTGTCGAACTACCGGGCCAACCGGAAGGCGGAGCTCGAAGAGGTCGGCCGCAAGGCGGTCGAGGAGGCGAAGGCGACCGGCACTCCGGTGCGGCTGGACCCGATGACGCCGTTCGAGCGCAAGGTCGTGCACGACGTCGTCGCGGCCGCCGGCCTGACGTCGGAGTCCGAGGGCGAGGAGCCCCGCCGCCGCGTGGTGGTCCAGCCATGACCGTGATGCTGTGAACGACGTTTCACGTGAAACACCGCCGCTCGTGGACAAGCTGTTTCCACGGGCGGCGGTGCCGCTTTCGGCGTACGCCGAGTTGCTGGCGACCGAGGGCACGCTCCGAGGACTGATCGGTCCGCGGGAGGTCCCGCGGCTCTGGGATCGGCACCTGCTGAACTGTGCTGTCGTCGAGCGGCTGATCCCGGAGGAGTTGTCGGTCGCCGACGTCGGCACCGGTGCGGGCCTGCCCGGCATCGTGCTCGCGATCGTCCGGCCCGATCTCCAGGTGGATCTCGTCGAGCCACTGCTGCGACGTACCACCTTCCTCCAGGAAGCGGTCGACGCACTCGAGCTCGAGAACGCGACCGTCGTGCGGGCGAGGGCCGAGGATCTGCCGCCGGCGACGTACGACGTGGTGACCTCGCGGGCCGTCGCTCCGTTGGCCAAGTTGGCCCGGTGGTGTCTGCCGTTGTGTGTCGAGGGCGGACTCATGCTGGCGATGAAAGGGGCGTCTGCAGAGGAGGAACTGGACGCCTCAGAGCGCGAATTGATGAAGCTCGGCGCAGAGCTTTGTCATATTCATCAACTCGGCGGCGATGAACTGGCCAACCCCACGACTGTGGTGAGTATTGTGGCCGGACGTGCTGCAGGGGGATCCCGGCACGGAAGACACGGGAGGTGAGCGGGTTGGTGAGTCGTGCCCTCGGATGGCCCGAGAAGAGCACCGGCGTGCCGACGTCGTCACAGGGCATCGGCTGGCCGACCGAGCCGGATTCCGCCGTTCGTGTGGTGAGTCAAGAACCCGCTCCTGCCGCCCCAGCACAGACCTCTTCGACACCGGCTGCCGAGCAGCCGCTCCTGTCGCCGCCGATCGACACCTCGGGACTCCAGGCCGCTGCGGCGGCCGGTCTCGGCGATCCGGTGACCGACGATCCGGCGTCCGTTTCACGTGAAACGCCGGACATGCGGGATGATGGTTCCGGGCCCGATTCGGCGTCACTGGTGGACGTCGAGCCGGACCTTTCGGAGTCTCCACCGCCTGTGGATGACGACCGCATGAAACTGCCCCCGCAGACGGGAATTCGTCCACAGAAGCCTGTGGACGGAGCTGGGGGCAGACCCGCCCCGACCCCTACAGACATCCTCTTCGGGCCAAGTCCCGCACCTATTGGAATGGGCGCTATGACTGCCGCACAGATCGCCGCGCGGGCCACGTCGGACGAGCTTCAGCGACGACTCCTCGAGACTCCGATCGCCGCCGCGACCGAACGGACCCTGCTGGTGAATGAAGGACGCACGATGGGCCGCGAGTTCCCGCTGCCCGACCAGACCCGAGTCTTCGTCGTCGCCAACCAGAAGGGTGGCGTCGGCAAGACCACGACGACGGTGAACGTCGCCGCCGGCCTCGCTCTGTACGGCGCGAAGATCCTGGTCATCGATCTCGACCCGCAGGGCAACGCGTCGACGGCCCTAGGGATCGAGCATGCCGAAGGTACGCCGGGGGTGTACGAGGCGGTCATCGAAGGTGAGCCGCTCGGCAAGCTGATCCAGCCGTGCGCGGAACACCCCGGGATCCAGGTGATCCCGGCGACGATCGACCTGGCCGGCGCGGAGATCGAGCTCGTCAGCCTGGTGGCGCGGGAGAGCCGGCTGAAGACCGTGCTCGAGGCGTACCTGGCCGAGACCGAGGCCGCGGGGGAGAAGTACGACTACGTGTTCATCGACTGCCCGCCGTCGCTCGGGCTGCTGACGGTGAACGCGCTGACCGCGGCGCGCGAAGTGCTGGTCCCGATCCAGAGCGAGTACTACGCGCTCGAGGGACTGTCGCAGCTGCTCCGCCACATCAACATGGTGAAGTCGCACCTGAACCCCGGGCTCGACGTGTCGACGATCCTGCTGACCATGTACGACGCCCGCACCAAGCTGGCCGGCGAGGTCGCGGCCGAGGTGCGTGGGCACTTCAAGGACGCCGTACTGCGGACCGCCGTACCGCGCTCGGTGCGAATCTCGGAGGCTCCGAGCCACGGGCAGACCGTGCTCGCGTACGACCCGGCGTCGGCCGGTGCACTGTCGTACCTGGAGGCATCCCGCGAGATCGCGATGCGGAACAACGCCTGACGGTGCCGTTTCACGTGAAACGGGACACGGGGGCCGGTACGGGAGTAGCGGAGTCCGGTGTGCGTTGTGGTAGGCCAGCAGTAGCTCAGCAGGATGTCGACCTCGAGGGAGCGCGATGAACACCCGACTCGGACGCGGACTTGGTGCGCTGATCCCCAGCTCGCCGGCGCCTGGCACCACGACCCTCGGCAGCAAGTCGAACTCGATCCCGGGCGCACCCCCGGTGACGATGTCGACGGAGCCGCAAGGGCCGGAGCTGGCCGCCGTACCGGGGGCCTCGTTCGCGGAGATCGACGTCGACAAGATCACGCCGAACCCGAAGCAGCCGCGGACCGTCTTCGACGAAGAGGCGATGGAGGAGCTCGTCCACTCCGTCAAGGAGATCGGGCTCCTGCAGCCGATCGTCGTACGGCGGCTCGAGGGCGACTCGTACGAGCTCGTCATGGGCGAGCGGCGCTGGCGGGCGACGCAGCAGGCCGGGCTCACGACCATCCCGGCGATCGTGCGGGAGACGTCGGACGACGCGATGCTGCGGGACGCGCTCCTGGAGAACCTGCACCGGAGCCAGCTGAACCCGCTGGAAGAAGCGGCCGCGTACCAGCAGATGCTCGACGACTTCGGGTGCACGCAGGAGGTCCTCGCGACGCGGATCGGGCGGTCGCGGCCACAGATCTCCAACACGCTGCGTCTACTGAAACTGCCGGCTTCTGTTCAGCGGCGGGTTGCCGCGGGTGTCCTCTCGGCCGGCCACGCGCGGGCCTTGCTCGGTCTGCCGAGCGGGGACGCGATCGAGCGGCTCGCGCAGCGGATCGTTGCCGAGGGCCTCTCGGTGCGGACGGTCGAGGAGATCGTTGCGCTCGGCGACATGAACGCCGAGGACCCCACCCCGGCGCGCCGCCGGAACAAGCCGGTCGCGCCGCGGTTGGTCGATTTGGCGGACCGGCTCTCCGATCGGTTCGAGACCCGCGTCAAGGTCGACCTCGGCAAGACCAAGGGCAAGATCACGGTCGAGTTCGCGTCGCTCGACGACCTGGAGCGCATCGTCACGCTGATGGACCCGAACAAGTCCACCGACGCCTGACATCACCTGGGGTCCACCCGCCGACCTGCGAGGTCCCGTCTCCTGCGGTAGGTCCATGGCCTGCGGTAGGTCCATGGCCTGGGGCAGGCCAGTGATCTCGCCGACTCGGAAGCGCCGGCTCCGTCCGTCGCCGAGCTGGTCCGTGATCTCCGGGGCGCCGCGAACTGTCGGTGGGCGCTGGTTGGATCTGGTGTGCATCGTCCAGCGAACCGGTGGGAGGGCACAGTGCAGAAGCGACCGCGCGTGGTGGTCAGCGTGGGGGCGAGTGTCGACGGCAAGGTCGCGCTGACCCGGAACGCGCTTTTGATGCATCCGCCGAGTTCGGAGCTGTGGGGATCGATGACCCCGGAGGCGCCGGACTCCGTCGCGATCGACGTCATCGAGGTGGTCAGGCAGCAGTACGGCTGCAATGCGCTCCTCGAGGGCAGCGGCAGTCTGGTGAGCGAGGAAGAGATCCCGGGTGAACTGCCCAGCTACGACGGCGACCCGGCTGGGCTTTACGAGCACTTCCTTCCGCCGGATGTCATCGAGCAACGGTCGCCGTCGCACATGTGGTTCACCGTCGTCGACAGTCGTGGACGAGTGCGCTGGACGGAGAGACATGAGGGCTGGGACGCACTGGTCCTGGTGGCGCGGTCGACGCCGGCGGACTATCTCGGGTATCTCCGTCGGGAGGGGATCTGCTACCTCGTCGTCGGCGAAGAGCGTGTTGACCTGAGCCGAGCGGTGGCGGCGATGGGCAGCGAACTAGGCATCAGGTGCATCGTGTCGACCGCGGGCGGCGGCTTGAACGGTGCGCTGTTGCGGGCAGATCTGATCGACGAACTGCACTTGACATTGGCGCCGGCGCTTGTCGGGGGACTCGGGACGCCGTCGATCATGGACGGGTCGCCACTCGCGGTTGGCCAGCCTCCGACGCGAGTGCAGTTGCTCTCGGCGCAGACGGACTCGGCCGGCGTGGTTCGCCTCCACTACGTCGTACGGCGGAGCTGACTCGGGGTCCTCCGGGGCGTGACCTGGGGTGCTGAGTGGCGCTTTCAGGCGGCCTGGGGTCTTGAATCACAGGGATGTAAGTTCGCGGAGGGCGCTTAGGATCGCGCTCACAGAGCTAGTTCGTAGTACGAAGTAGCGTGATAGATCACCAGGGAGATATGTCGACAAATCAACGTCGGCACTCGCCCCAATGTTTCATGTGAAACATTGCGCGCGACCCGGCGCAGATGCGGTGGCTGACGGCCACTCCGCGGGCGGTGCGCAGGCTCCGGAGCCTGCGGTGCGGAGTTCTTCGTCAGGTCCACGGGTGAGGTGTCTTGCGCGGCACGCGGGCTACCGAGGGAGCGAGTCGCCGGCTCGGTTGCGGCGGTGTGGTTGGACGGGGCACTTGTTGGGGGTGGAGACAGGAAACGGTTGCTGGAGACCTGAAATAGCAGGTCTTCAGCAACCGTTTCCTGTGTTCAGTCGCCGTCGTGTAGGCGGGTGTCGATGCCGGGCCGGTCGTTGGCGTCCGTTTCGTGTCCCGCGCGTCCAGGTCCCGTGTCTCGCCCCGGTTCATGTCCAACCCCGGCGACGTGCTGTGCCGGTTCGCCTGCGGTCGGGTTAGCGGCCGAGGAGTTCGTGGGTGGTTTTGCGTTCGGCGTAGAACGAGAGGAAGGGGATCGTGCCGGCGACTGCCATCAGCAACAGGCGCGGGAGGGACCAGCGGACTCGGCGGAAGAGGTCGAACGTGCCGAGGAGGTACACGACGTACAGGAAGCCGTGGAGGGGGCCGATCACGTTCATTGCGCCGGGGTTGTCGCCCAGGTACTTCAGCGGCATCGCGACGAAGAGCAGCAGGAGCAGCATCACGCCGACGACGTACGCGATCACGCGATAGCGGGTCAGCGCGCCGCGGACGGCCGGGGTGAGCGGCTGCGCGCCGGCGGAGGTGGCGGGGTCGGCAGAGGAAGTCACGCTGAAACGGTACCGCTTGACTCCACAGCCTCCCCGACACGGTCACCCGTCCCGGAGTCACCTCGCTCGGAACCACCTGTCCCGGGGTCGCCTGGGCCGGCGGTGGTTGTTGGGTCGTCGGGTTCGCGGTGGGCGTCCAGGACCATGCGGGCCCACATCCAGAGGGTGAAGGCGGCGAAGATCCACCATTGGACTGCGTACGCGACGTTTCGGAGGCCGGCGTGGTCGGTGGGCGGCGGGGGTGGTGCGACGATCGCGGGTGCGGGGGACGGTACGGCGCCTGCGTCGACGGCGGACTGTACGACGAATGCGTCGTACACCCGGTAGTTCACCAGGTGCACGATTGTCGGGATCCGGAGTGACGACAGCACTCGTCCCTTGGCGGCGTCGTCTGATGAGTCCTCGGCCTCGGATGCCACTACCGATCCGCTCAACCGCACTGGGCCGGAGGGGGGCGTGACGGCCGGGTCAGAGGGCGAAGCTACCCATCCACGGACGATCATCACCGCGTCGGTGTCGGACAGCTTCAGCGGTGAGACGACCCAGAGTCCGGCTTGTCCGTTCTGCAGGCGGTCGGTGACCAGGACCTGGTCCGTGGCTGGGCCCCAGGTGCCGTCGACGGTTACTCGGCGGCCGACAGCTTTCGACGGGAGGCCCTCGTCGATCGAGAACAGCGACTGCAGTGCGACCGGAGGTGCGGCGGCGCGTTGGGCGGTCGCGTCGGCCGTCTTCGACCGATAGACGCCCAGTTGCCACACGCCCATGATCGTCATGACCGACGCGATCGCCAGGGCGAGCACGAGAAGACCGGACCACCGAGGCGCCACAGCCGTCCGCCACAACGGCCGAGCAGACCTCCCACCACCTGTCGCGGTGGAACTCTCGGAATGTGTCGGGTCGGCGGGGGTCGGGTCAGGCATGGGGGGATTGGGGGTTAGCGGGCTGCTGCGGTGGCGAGGAGGTCGCGGCAGAGGACGCCTAGTTCGATGCCGGCTGCTTCGGCGGCCAGGGGGACGAGGGACGTTTCGGTCATTCCGGGGGCCACGTTCACCTCGAGGAACCACGGCACGCCGGCCGCGTCAACTACGAGGTCCGTCCTGGACAGGTCGCGCAGGCCCAGCGCCTGGTGTGCCTGGACAGCGGCTGCGGCGCACGCGCCGGCGGCCTCAGGCTCCAGTCGCGCGGGCACGATGAACTGCGTCGCCCCGGCTGTGTAGCGCGCCTCGTAGTCGTAGAACCCCGAGTCCGGGCGGATCTCCACAGCAGGCAACGCCCGCGGCCCGTCGCCGACGTCGACGACCGTCACGGCCACCTCGGTCCCGTCGATGTACTGCTCGATCAACGCGACCGGACCGTACGCGTAGCAGTTCACCATCGCCGACGGCAGCTCCTCGGCCGACCGCACGATCGACGCACCCAGCGCCGAACCGCCGCGCGCCGGCTTCACGACCAGCGGCAGTCCGACCTGCTTGATCACTGCCTCCATCAGCGCAGCGGCACCCAGCTCGCGGAACGTGTCATGCCCGAGCACGACCGAAGCGGGCGTGTGCAGTCCCGCGGCGCCGACGACCGTCGCGGCGACGGGCTTGTCGAACGCCGTACGGCACGCGGCCGCGTCGGCTCCGACGTACGGAACGCCGTACAGGTCGAGGACCTGGCGGAGTGCGCCGTCCTCGCCGGTGACGCCGTGCAGGACGGGGAAGACCGCGTCCGGGGGATCCTGGCGCAGACGATCGACCAGGGACGCGTCGACGTCGCGCTGTTCGACCTCCACGCCGACACTGCGCAGGGCGTCCGCCACTCGGCGGCCGGACCGCAGCGAGACGTCCCGCTCGTGCGACAGTCCACCTGCCAGTACCAGCACTCGACCCAGATCACTCATCACAAATATCCCGATCACTCGTGGGCGACTCCGGCACGGTCGCCGGTCCCGAGGCCCACTCGAACGGTACCCCTACCGAATCCTGGACCCCCGCCCGCCCGTAGGTCCCTTGCGCAACCTTTGCGAACCAGAGCTACGAAAGCTCAGGCCCCGGAGCGTCGTATCCGTGGCCGGCGCCTGGGGGCAGCGGGCCGAACGTCTGCCGGAGCTCAAGCTCCTCGTTGATCACCGCGGCGAGCCTGCCGACGCCCTCGGTGATGCGCTCCGGCGTCGGGTGACAGTACGACAGCCGCATGCACTGGGAGCCGAAACCGTCGGCGAAGAACGCCGTTCCGGGCACGTACGCGACCCGCGCCGTGACCGCCCGGGGCAGCATAGCCTTCGCGTCCAGCCCTTCCGGCAACGTCAGCCAGACGTAGAACCCGCCGCCCGGCCGCGTCCAGGTGGTTGCCGCTGGCATCTTTTCCGTCAACGCCGCGAGCATCGCGTCCCGGCGCTCGCGGTACATCTCGCGGAACTGCTTCACCTGCCCCATCCAGTCGTGCCGGACCAGGTACGACGAGATCGCGAGCTGACTGAACGTCGGCGGGCACAGGGTCGCGGACTCCTGCGCCAGCACGAGTTTCTCCCGGACGGCGTGCGGCGCGACCGCCCAGCCGACCCGGAACCCGGGGGCGAACGTCTTCGAGAACGAGCCGAGGTAGATGACCCCTTCGCGATCCGCCGCGCGCAGCGCCTTCTGCGGCTCACCTTCGAACCCGAGCAACCCGTACGGGTTGTCCTCCAGCACCAGCACCGACGCCTGCTGACAGATCTCCAGGACCCGCGCGCGCCGTTCGTCGGACAGCGAAACCCCGGCCGGGTTGTGGAAGTTCGGGATCGTGTAGAAGAACTTGATCCGCTTCCCGGCCGCGCGCACCGACGCGATCGCCTGCTCCAGCGCCTCCGGTACGACGCCGTCGTCGTCCATCGCGACGTGCACGACCTCGCACTGGTACGCACGGAAGACGCCGAGCGCTCCGACGTACGACGGCGCCTCGCAGATGACCACGTCGCCGGGGTCGCAGAACACCCGCGTCACCAGGTCGACGGCCTGCTGGCTGCCGACCGTGACCACGACGTCGTCCGGATGGGCCTCGATGCCCTCGAGCCGCATGATGTCGCAGATCTGGTCGCGCAGCGTCGGATCGCCCTGGCCGGAGCCGTACTGCATCGCGGTCGCGCCGTTGTCGATCACCAGGTCGCGGACCGCGCCGCCGACCACGTCGAGCGGCAGACCGCCGATGTTCGGCATGCCGCCGGCGAGCGACACCACCTCCGGCCGGCTGGCGACCGAGAACAGGGCTCTGATCTCCGATGCGGTCATGCCCTTGGTCCGGGCTGCATACGCCTCGACGTAGTTGTCGAGTCGGGTCTGCCGGACATCGGGCACGTCAGCACTCACGGGGGCCACTCCAACGGTGATCGAGGGGGAAGTCACCAGGTTACGTCGACAGACCCCAGTCGGGACTGGGGATCGGCGTGACCTCTCACTACCATGCCTTATAGGGGCAGGTTCGACCATGCCGGAATCTGGCTGCTGAGACAGCCGGCCGGGGTGGTGCGGCCTGAGAGGTGGACTGGGAAGGCGGATCAGGATGAGCGTGGGCAGGACAGCCGGCTGGACGCTCGGCGGTTTGGTGCTGGGTGTGCTGGCCGGGTTCGCCGGTGAGCTGTTCCGGCGGCAACCCGCAGGGAAGGTGCAGCAGCGGTACGTCGCTCCCGAGGCGACTCGCACCACGGACGCGCGGACCCCGTCCGACGTCCCCGAACCAGCGGCCCAACCGGCCGCCCGATGACCTACGGACCGTGACGAACCTAACAGCCTGTACGGCCGATCGGATGCGCTGATGGCCCGACGGCTGGAACCGCTGACGCTCGCCAATCTCGGCGAGCTTCCGGTGCCCTGCCGTGACTGCGTGTTCTGGGAGCTGGATCCGGTGGCCGCGCGCCAGGCGAACCGCAACGGTGACACCGGGCTGGAGAAGGAAGCCTGGCTGTCCCAGCTGCTGCTCGACTGGGGGACCGCCGGAATCGTGCTGTACGTCGACGACGAGCCGGCCGGGTTCGCGGTGTACGCGCCGGCGACGTACCTGCCCCGGATCCAGGCGTTTCCGACCGCACCCGTCAGCCCGGACGCCGTCGTCCTCGCGACCGGCCGGATCTTGCCGCGGTACCTGGGACTCGGGCTCGGGAAGATCTTGGTCCAGGCGGTCGCCAAGGACGTGCTGAAGCGTGGTTTCCGGGCCGTGGAGGCGTTCGGGGACTCGCGGTGGGACGGGCCGGGCTGTGTCTGGCCGACGGAGTTCCTGCGTGCGGTGGGCTTCGGGGTGGTGCGTGAGCACCCCCGCAATCCGCGGCTGCGGCTGGACCTGCGTTCGGCGATCACCTGGCGCAGCGAGATGGAGGCCGCCGTCGAGCGCTTGATGGGCGCCATCCGGCCGGAACAGGCTCCGTCCGGGCCGGTGACGGTTCGCGACGCCCTGAGATCAGGCCCGGAGTAGCCCGATGGTCTGGCGGGCGCTGGCCGACGTGGTGATGATCGTGCACGGCGCTTTGCTGCTGTTCTTCGCGATCGGCGCGTTCCTCGCGTGGCGGTGGCCGAAGCTGATCTGGGTCCACCTCGGCATCGTGGTGTGGAATCTCGTGATCGTTCTGGTCGATTTCGGCTGCCCGGTGACCGCGACCGAGAAGTTCTTCCGCCGGGAAGGCGGTGAGAGCGTGTACACGGGCGGATACATCCAGCACTACCTCAACGGCCACCTGTGGCCTGACGGTGCGACTCCGATCGCGGAGAAGGTCGGCTTCGTCCTCGTGGTGATCGGGTACGTCGGCTTCTTCGTCGTACGGCGGCGTACGAAGCTCAGGGGTGAGTCAGTGGGACCCCGGACGTGAGGGGGCGTCGGGCTCCTCATACTGGACACGTGCCCATCGACGAGTACCTCGCTGCCCTGAGCAAGGAGCTCTGGGGCCCTCGGCGCCGCAAGGCGGACCTACTGGCCGAGGCCCGCGATCACCTGACCGACGCGACCGAGGCCTTCGAGGCGGACGGGCTGGACAGGTACGACGCGGAGAAGCACGCGGTGGCCGAGTTCGGGACGCTCGAGGAGGTCGCGCCGGGCTATCGCGCGGACCTCGCCGTCAGCCAGAGCCGGCGTACGGCGGTGTTGCTGTTCGCGGCGTTGATCATCCAGCCGATCGTGTGGCGGGAAGGCGCCTGGAGCTGGAACAGCGGCCCGGACGATCCGAACCCGCTGAACGACCTCCTGCAGGCGCTGGTCCGGAACGTCGGCACGATCGCGATCGCCGGTGCGGTCCTCGCGGTCGTTGCTGCCGGCATCGGTCTGCGGAGCCCGTTCGTACGGACTCACGTGACGCGGGTGACCACGCTCTTCGCACTCGCGAACGCCGTGGCGATCGGCGGGATCGGCATCCTGATGGCGTTGACCAGCCCGCATCCGAACGGCTTGCTCGACTTCACCGTCGTCGGGGCGTTCGTGGTGCTGCCGCTCGTGTTCGTCGGGCAGCAGGCCGCCCGCGGGCTACGCCTGGCCCGGGCGTAAGACACCTTCCACCACAGCGCGGAACGTCACCCACTCCTGTTTGCCTGAGGCAAGCATCTTCTCGCCGGCACTGGTGAGCTGATACGTACGGCGCTTCCGCCCGCCGACCGTGCTCCACTCGCTGGCCAGGTAGCCGGCCCGCTCGAGTCGCCGGAGCGCCGGGTAGAGCGTGCCGGTGGGCAGGTCGAGCTCGCCGCCGCTGCGCTCCAGCAACGCCTCCATGATCGCGTAGCCGTGCAGCGGTTCGTTCTCGACGACCGCCAGGATCATCGGGTCGAGGTGTCCACGCAGCGCATCCGCCTTCATGTAGCCAGTCTACTCATATGTCTGTTACTGTCGAGAGGCAACATGTAGCCATTCTACTTATCAAGGACTCGCCATGACCGTGGACACCGAGATCCGACCCGCCACCCGGCCCGGTCTGCTGCACCGCGTCTCCGGGTGGGCGATGCGGCACGCCGGCCTCGCGCTCCTGCTCTGGGTGCTGGTGCTGGCCGCGGTCATCGCCGCGGCGACGGTGGTCGGCGCCAACTACAAGAACGACACCTCGTTGCCGGGCACCGACTCCCAGCGGGTGACGGACATCTTCAAGGAGCACCAGCCCCAGGGCGACACGGCCTCGGTGCAGCTCGTCTTCCGGGCCGACGGCGGCCTCGACGCCGAGAAGTCGCGGGTCGCGTCGATGCTGGCGGTGGTCCGCGGGCTCCCGCATGTCGCCTCGGTCGCCGACCCGTTCGCCGGTCCCGGCGCTATGTCGACAGATCGACGTACGGCGTACGCCACGGTCGGACTGGATGTCTCGGTGGCGGACATGCCGGTGGACGACGTACGGACGATCATTCATCGGGCGCAGGACTTCGTGCGGCCTGGGTTCCAGGTCGAGGCCGGCGGGGATCTGGCGCGGAACGCTGCCGAGAGTTCGGGCGGCGCGTCCGAGGGCGCGGGGATCCTGGCCGCGTTGGTGATCCTGGTGTTCCTCTTCGGGTCGTTGCTGGCGGCAACTCTTCCGCTGTTGACCGCGGTGTTCGCGGTCGGCAGCACGGTCGCGTTGCTGATGCTCGCGTCGCACCTGTTCACGGTGCCGGAGTACACGACGCCGGTGATGATGCTGGTCGGGCTCGGTGTCGGCATCGACTACGCGTTGCTGATCTTCTCGCGCTATCGCCACGAGTTGCTGAAGGGCGAGGCCGACCCGAAGGTCGTTGCCTTGGACACCGCGGGGCGGTCGGTGATGTTTGCCGGTTGCACCGTCGTCATCGCGTTGCTCGGCCTGCTGGCGTTGGGACTCGGTTCGTTGCAAGGCGTTGCGCTCGGTGTCACGTTGACCGTGCTGATGACGATGCTCGCGGCGGTGACGTTGCTGCCGTCGTTGCTGACGCTGTTCGGGAAGCGGATCGAGCGGAGCGTGCGGAAGCATGCCGCGAAGCAGCGGCGTACGCCTGGGGACGGCTGGCGGAAGTTGGCCGGCGTCGTACAGCGTGGGCCGTGGGTGCCGTTGGTGCTCGGGGTGCTCGCGCTGGTGGCGTTGTCGCTTCCGGCGTTGGGGATGCGCCTCGGTTTCGCGGACGCGGGGACGGATGATCCGGCGAAGACGAGCCGGAAGGCGTACGACCTGTTGGCGGACGGGTTCGGGCCCGGGTTCAACGGTCCGCTGGTCGTGGTGTCGGAGGGGGATCAGGCTGCGGCGCAGGCGCTCGGGCAGACGTTGGCGGCTGATCCCGGGATCGCCGCGGTGACGCCGCCGCAGGTGACCCCGGACGGCAAGATCGCCACCGTGCTGGCGTTCCCGAAGTCGGCGCCGCAGGACGCGGCCACGAGCGACCTCGTGCAGCGGTTGCGCGACGACACCTTGCCGGCGTTGGAGTCGCAGACCAGAGCGACGTACCTGGTCGGTGGGTCGACTGCAGCCGCGGACGACTTCGCGGCGGCGGTGAGCAAGCGGCTGCCGATCTTCGTACTGGTCGTGGTGGGCTTGTCGGCGTTGCTGCTGATGGCGGTGTTCCGGTCGGTGCTGATCCCGTTGAAGGCCGCCGTACTCAACCTGCTCAGCATCGGCGCCTCGCTCGGGGTGATCACGCTGGTGTTCCAGCAGGGCTGGTTCGGTGCGCAGGCCGGGCCGATCGAGGCGTTCGTGCCGGTGATGATCTTCGCGATCGTGTTCGGGTTGTCGATGGACTACGAGGTCTTCCTGGTGTCCCGGATCCACGAGGAATGGCGGCGGACCGGAGACGCGCGGGTCGCGGTCCGGGAAGGGCTGGCGACGACAGGCAGCGTGATCACGGCGGCGGCCGCGATCATGATCGTGGTGTTCGGCGCGTTCCTGCTGAGCCCGGACCGAATGCTCAAACAGTTCGGCCTCGGCCTGGCAACCGCCGTCCTCCTCGACGCTCTCCTGATCCGCTGCATCATCGTCCCAGCCGTACTCCGCCTACTCGGCAACCACGCCTGGTGGCTACCGAGCAGCCTCGAGCGCGTCCTCCCGCGGATCGCCCTGGACAAGGAATAGGCCGTCACTCGGTCGCGGCCACTCCGATCTTGTGACCTTGCGCGTCGGCGAACACACCGAAGCTGGTGCCCGGTACGTGCTGGGCCGGCTGGACGATGTGTCCGCCCAGCCCCTCGGCGCGCGCAAGAGTAGCTGCGACGTCCTCGACGGCCACGAAGAACAGCACCTCGTCCTCAGCGCCCTGCCGCGGGCTGATGGCGACGTACGGGCCGCCCTCGGCTCCGGTGTCGATGAACGTATACCCCGGAAGCCCGCCCTCGGACGCGACCTTCCACCCGAACAACTCCGCGAAGAACTCCCGGGTCTTGTCGGGGTCGGCCGACCTGATCTCGGCATGAACAACTGGATGCGCCATGAACCCTCCCTGAACAGGCCCGGTGTAATCACCCGGCTCATTCAGATGACGAACAGCTCAACCAGAAATCGACCGGCTAAACGGTGAGTTGGCCGAAGCGGAGCATGCCGGTGGCGGCGTCCTGGTCCGGGGGGAGATAGACGCGCTGGATGGCCACCACGATGGCCTCGGCGATGACGTCGCGGAAGGCTGGGTCGGCCAGGCGGGCGGAGTCGTGCGGGTTCGTGACGTAGCCGATCTCCAGGCGCACCGCGGGCATCTTGGTGCGGCGGAGCAGGTCCCAGGTCTTGGCGTGGGTGTGGCAGTTCAGCAGGTCGGTGCGGGCGACGATCTCGCGCTGCACGAGGCCGGCGAACTGCTCGCCGACGCTCGACGTGGCGCCGTGCAAGTCGTTGCCGTAGAAGTACGTCGCGACGCCCTGCGCGGCCGGGTTCATCGAGCCGTCGGTGTGCAGCGAGACGCACAGGTTCGCGTCCGTCTCGTTCGCGAACGCGGCCCGCGCCAGCTCGTCCGGACCTTGATCGCGGCCACGCGACAAATACGCCCGTACGCCGGTGGCGCCGAGCCGACCCTCGATCCGGGCAGCCAGGTCGTACGCGATGTCGGACTCGCGCAGGCCGTAGCCCTCCCAGCCGTAGTCGAAGCCGCCGTGACCCGGGTCGATCACCACGGTCTTGCCGGACAACCGCGGCCCAGCGGCGCGGACGGCTTCCCGCGCGCGCAACGCGTCGGGGCGGCCGCCGGTCGCCATCGGCCGGATCCGCTGCAATGCCTTGAACGTCGACGGTCCACAGGTGCCGTCGGCCGGCAGACCCATGTTCCGCTGGAACTCGGTCACCGCGCGCTGCGTGTCTGCGGCGAAGATCCCGTCGATCCGGGCGACCGCGAACCCGAGCTCCTGCAGTTTCGCCTGAAGGCTCAGTACGTCGTCGCCGCTCATCGGGTGCGACGGGACGTACGTCAACAGCCGGTCACCCAGCCGCCAGCGCGCGTCGTCGATCGCCCGGTACGTCTGCGGGCCGACGACCCCGTCGATCATCAGCCCACGTTGCTGCTGGAATCCCCGGACGGCGTGCGCGGTCGCTTCGTCGTAGACGTCGTGGCCGCCGGTCAGCAGCCCGAGTCTTTGCAGTTTGCCGACGATCTCAGCGACCGCCTCACCGCTGTCGCCGATGCGGTACACGCCGTGCGGGGATTCCATCAGGTGTGACTCCTTGCCGGTGTGGCGGAACTTCAGGCGGTTCTGTGCCTATTCAGTGAAGGCAGCGAGCTCCTTGAGCAGCGCGGCCTTCGGCTTGGCGCCGACGATGGACTTGGCGAGCTCACCGTTCACGTAGACGTTGATGGTAGGGATACCGGTAACCCTGTAGTTGCTCGGGGTAACCGGGTTCTCGTCCACGTTCATCTTCAGGAACGTGATCTTGTCGCTGTGGTCCTGGGACAGCTCTTCCAGAATCGGGGAAACCTGGCGGCACGGTCCGCACCACTCGGCCCAGAAGTCGACGAGCACGGGCTTGTCGCTCTTCAGGACGGTCTGGTCGAACTCGGCGTCGGTGACGGCCTTCATGTAGGTAGCTCCTTCAGGGATGGTTGTGAGGTTCAGACGGAGACAGGCTCGGTGGTGGCCGCCGCGTGCTCGGCGTCCTCCAGGGCGGCCAGGTAGCGCTCGGCGTCCAGGGCGGCCGCACAGCCGGTGCCGGCGGCGGTGATCGCCTGCCGGTAGGTGTGGTCCACGAGGTCGCCGGCCGCGAACACGCCGCGCAGGTTGGTCTCGGTGCTGCCCTCCTTGACCAGCACGTAGCCCTCGTCGTCCAGGTCGACCTGGCCCTTGACCAGCTCGGAGCGCGGGTCGTGGCCGATCGCGATGAACAGGCCGGTGGCCGGCAGCTCCCGGGTCTCGCCGGTGACGGTGTCCTTCAGCGTCAGGTGGGTCAGCTTGTCGTCACCGTGGATCTTGTCGACCGCGGAGTTCCACTGGAACTCGATCTTGTCGTTGGCGTACGCCCGGTCGGCCATGATCTTCGAGGCCCGCAGCTCGTCGCGGCGGTGCACGAGGTGCACCTTCTTCGCGAACTTGGTCAGGAAGGTGGCCTCCTCGACGGCGGAGTCACCGCCGCCGACGACCGCGATCTCGTGGTCACGGAAGAAGAAGCCGTCGCAGGTCGCACACCAGGACACACCGTGGCCGGACATCCGGTCCTCGTCGGACAGGCCGAGCTTGCGGTAGCCCGAACCCATCGCCAGGATGACGGCCTTGGCGCGGTGCTCGGTACCGGCCGAGTCGGTGACCACCTTGATGTCGCCGGTCAGGTCGACCTTGGTCACGTCGTCGGCCACCAGTTCGGCGCCGAAGCGCTCGGCCTGGGTGCGCATCTCGTCCATCAGCGCCGGGCCCATGATGCCCTGCGAGAAGCCGGGGAAGTTCTCCACCTCGGTGGTGTTCATCAGCGCGCCGCCGGCGGTGACGGAGCCCTCGAAGACCAACGGCTCCAGTGCCGCGCGGGCGGCGTACACCGCGGCGGTGTAACCGGCGGGGCCGGAGCCGACGATGATGACGTTGCGAACTGTGGTGGAGTCGCTCATTCAGGCGTTCCTCGTGTCGTCGAGACAGTGACGTCGTACTCAACGGATCCTAGAGGCCGACCATTCCCACGGTACCCATCGCCGGGCCGCCGTACCGCATCGCCGTACGGTTTGTGAATTCAGCGGTTGCGCAGGGTGACCGTGGTCTCGAAGAACGAGGTGGGTACGCCGCCGGGGACGCTACATCCGGTGACCGCGAAGACCTGGATCTCCCGCGGCTGCGCACCTTGCAGCCCGATGATCGTGGCCCGCTTACCGTCGATCTTGGCGGGCTGGACCAGCCGGACGTTCGAATTCGCCTCGCCGGCCGCGAACGACCGGGCGCACGACTGCTCGTCGGTCGAGCCGTGCAGGATCGAATTCGGGGTGTTGTCCAGCCACCGCTTCGTCGACGAACCGATGTCCTTGGTGTTGACTGCCACCGCGTCGGCCGGAGGGGTGTTCGGGTCGGCGGCGGCCGCGCCGTCGTTCGCCTGGTCCTTGGTGGCGATCACCACGCCGACACCGAGGGCGGCGATCAGCACCACACCGGCCGCGGCGCCGAGCAGCTTCGGCAGGTGCCGGCGCGGCTCCTCGCGGATCTGGGCCAGCGAGTGCACGCCGACCGTGGACGCGCGCAGCACCGACTCGGACACGATCACCGAGTCCAGGTGCTCGGCGACGTCGGCCGGCATCGGAATGTCGCTGCGGCCTTCCTCGGCCAGGTCGGTGGTCAGTTGCAGAAGTGCGTCGTACGTCTGCTGACAGTCGGGGCATGCCTTCACATGCTCACGAGCGCGGTGCGCCTCGGGGGCAGGCAGCAGGTTCTCGATCAGGTCGGCGATCGTGTCCGTGTCCAGGTGCTCGAGGTGCTCACTGGTCGGCAGACCGGGATCGGTCATCGGGGGCTCGCCTCCTCACGGGAGGTCAGCGGCGTGGTCATAGGAAAACTCCGGTCGGAGGTGTCTGTCGTCCGGTCGCCAGAGGCAGGCGACTTCGCTAGGACGGGTAACCGGGTCATTCGGTTCCCACCGCTTCCGCGGCGGATTTCTCGGGTACGTCGGACTGCCGGGTCGTCTGCCAGTGCCGCAGCAGCGGGAGCAGCTTGGCGCGACCGCGGGCGCAGCGCGACTTGACCGTGCCGGGGGCGCAGTCGAGGATCGCGGCCGCCTCCTCGATCGAGTAGCCCTCCATGTCGACCAGGACCAGCGCAGCGCGCTGGTCCTCGTTGATCTGCTTCAGTGCGTTCAGCACGTCGAGTCTGCGTTCCCGGACCTCGGCCGGGTCTTCCTCGGTTGGCCCGGCCAGCTCGGCGGCCCGGTCCTCGTCCTCGGGCAGCGGGTCCGCGGCGCGCACCTGGCGGCGGCGGATCCGGTCCAGACAGGCGTTCACCACGATCCGGTGCAGCCACGTGGTCACCTTCGCGTCCCCGCGGAACGAGTCCGCCCGCCGGAACGCCGAGATGAACGCCTCCTGGAGCGCGTCCGCGGCCTCCTCGGGCTCACCGAGGGTGCGGATCGCGACCGCCCACATCCGGTCCCGGTGCCGCTTGACCAGGAACCCGAACGAGTCCGGGTTGCCGGACACGTGCATCCGCAGCAGCTCGTGGTCGTCCAGCTGGTCGTAGCTCACCGGTCCGCTCGCCGGGGCAGGCTGCGCCGCGCCCTGCGGGACCGGCTCGTCCGCGCCGATCCGCGGGACGTCCGGCCGGGGCGGCGGATTGCCCGAGTCCACGTGAGCGGTCATTTCTGGATCGTGACCTCCGAGATGATGCCCTGATAACCGTCGGACACCTTCGGCAGCTTGGTCAGCCACACCAGCACGTACTGCGACTGAGTCCCGGCCGGCAGGGCCACGTTCACCGTACCCTCGGGCTGGTCCTCCTTGGACGCCACGGCCTTCCAGCCGTCGATCGACGACGGCGGCTTGGTGGTGTCACCGTTCGGGATCAGCACCTGGAGGCTGGTGTCGTCACCCTCGAGGGCGATCGCGACGCTCGAGACGGAGGTCTTCGCGCCGAGGTTGTAGTAGATGCCGACGCCCGGCTTCAGGCCGCCGAGGTTCGGCTTGTTCCGGTAGGACTGCGTCTTCCAGTTCGTGGACGGGTCGCCGTCGTAGGTGTTCTTCACGTCCTTGGGGTGCTCGACGTCGTCGCCGTCCGGGTCGAAGTCCTTGGCGCTCGCAATGACCGCCTTCCCGCCGGTGGTCGCCGACGGGGTGGTGCTGGTCTGCGGCGGGGCACTGCTCTTCGTGCCGCCGTCGCCGCTGCCCTGGTCGTTGTTCATCGCGCCCTTGAGCAGGAACTGCGCCATCGCGATCACCGACAGCAGGGCGAGGATCGCGAGCAGGATCAGGATCCGGCCGCCCCAGCCGCCCTTGGCCTTCGGCTCCTCGTGCCGGCGCCGGCCGTTCCCGTTCGACGGCGGCGGTGGCTGACGGCGTACCGGACGGGTGTCGGTGGACGGGTTGTACGCCGCTTGCGGCGGGCGGTATCCGTTCGGCTCCGGGTCGTACGCCGGTTGCGGGGTCGGGTCGATCGCCGGCGGCGGGGCCTGCGGCACCACCTGGGTGGCGTCGTCGACGCTGCCGTTCTGCCGGGCGACCTGGACGGTCTCGTCCATCTGGTTCGGCGGCTCGTGCGAGCTGCCGACTACGCCGGACAGCGCCGCGGACAGACCGGCCGCGCTCGTGATCGGCGGCGCGTGGTGCCGCGGCGGGTCACCGAGCAGGCGGTCGCAGATGTCGTCCAGCGAGCGGGGTACGCCGGCGCGCACCTGGCGCGGGCTCAGCAGCCGGCCGTGCTCGACGGGCGCGGGCTGCATGCCCCAGGCCGGCGCCGGACCGGGCCAGCGGCCGGTCAGCGACGCGAAGAGCAGTTGGCCGAGGGAGTGGACGTCCTCCTCCGGCGAACCGGCACCGGACGACCGCAGTGCCGCCTCGGTGGCCACGCCGATGACCTTGATCGCGCCCGCGTCCGTGATCACCACGGTTGCCGGGCTGATCGCTCCGTGCGCGTAGCCGGTGCGGTGCAGGTTCTCGAGGGCCTCGGACACCTCACGGGCCAGCCAGCCCGCCTGCTGCCCGGTGAGCGGTCCGCTGCCGAGCATCCGCTCCAGCGTCCGGCCGCCCGCCCACTCGCGAACGCAGTACGTCACGCCGTCGTGCATGTCGCAGTCGAGCACCCGCAGGAACCGCGGGTCGTTCGCCGCGGCGGCCCGGCGGGCGGCGTCGAAGAGCAGATTGGTCCGGGGATCACCGACCGGCAGGACGTCGACGACGACCGCGCGGCTGAGGACCTCGTCCACGGCACGCCACACCCGGGCGCCGTCGATCTCCGCGAGCAACTCGGCGATCCGGTACCGCCCGGCCAGGAGGGCACCAGGGCTCACGGTCTGGTTCGACACGGTGTCTCTCGCCCTCCTTGATACCCAGCGGCCTGATCGCAGGCCCCATGTTAGTGCCCCGCTGACCGGACAGGTGGTGCACTAATGCACAAGCGGTCCGGATCAGCGGCGGATCGGCAACTTCGATGTGACCATGGACACCACGTCGTTGACCTCGTGGATACGGAGTACCCGCGACACGGCGGCGTACACCGGCAGCATCACGATCGCCGCGACGGCCAGTTGAAGGATCGCGCCGAGGGGTCCGGACCAGTCGATCGCGAGGCTCAGCAGCCAGAGCACCACGCGGCCCGCGCCCGCGCCGGCGACCGCTGCGATGACCATCGCGAGCAGCGGGAGCCCGATCCCGGCGCCCGGGACCCGCGGCACCCTGCGCCGCAGGACCGGCCGGGAGATCAGTACGGCGACCAGGTACGCCAGCGCGTACGCCCCGCCGAGGACCACACCGCTGAACCGGAGGTGCGTCTGGTCCAGCAGCACCCGGACTCCGATGACGGCCGCCGCGATGTTCGTCGCCGCGATCACGCACTGCAGGAAGAACGGCGTACGGGTGTCCTCGAAGGCGTAGAACGTGCGGAGCTGGAAGTACTGCACGGTGAACGGCACGATCCCGAGCGCGAGCGTCATCAACGTGTACGACATCAGCGTCAGGTTGTTCTTACCCGATCCGTACCCGGCGATGATCGTCACGATCGGATAGGCGAACGCGATCATCGCGGCCGCGGCCGGTACGACGATCGCGAGCGTCTGCCGGATCGACCGGGCGGACATCCGCCCCACCTCGGCGGTGTCCCCGTCGGCCGCCAGCGCGGACATCTGCGGCAGGGCCGCGGTCGCGAGCGAGACCGTGACGATGCCGTGCGGCACCAGGATGATCAGCATCGCGGTGCTGTACGCGAACAGACCGGCCTTCGCGCCCGGGTCGCTGGAGGCGCTACCGGCGATGGCGAGCTGGGTGACGACGACCAGCGTCACCTGGTTCACGGCGACGAAAAGAACGGTCCAGATGCCCAATCGGGCAGTGTGTCCCAGACCAGTTCCGCGGAGGCCGAACTTCGGCCGGTAGGTGTGTCCGCTCGCCTTCAGATAGGGCAGGAGCACCAGCAGCTGTACGGCGATGCCCACCGTGTGCCCGAGACCGAGCAGCAGCTCCTCGCCGTGGCTGTACGTCGGCGGGTTGTCGCCGACCCGGTAGATCAGCAGGAACACCACGATCGACGCGCACGCGACGATGTTGTTCGCGATCGGCGCCCACATCATCGGACCGAACCGGCGGCGCGCATTCAGCACCTGCCCGACCAGGACGAACGCGCCGTAGAAGAAGATCTGCGGCAGGCAGAGCCGGACGAACATGATCATGTTCGCCTTCTCGGTCAGCCGGGACGGGTCGTGCAGCTCCTTCGGCAGGTACAGCTCGGCGATCGCCGGCGCCAGCAGCACACATGCCACCGTGACGATCGCGAGTACGACGAAGCCGAACGTCAGGATCCGGTTCGTGAAGTCCTGGCCGCCGTCCTCGTGGTTCTTGATCGCGCGCACCAACTGCGGGACCAGCACGGTGTTGAAGACGCCGCCGGCCAGCAGGATGTAGAGGCTGTTCGGGATGGTGTTCGCGGCGGTGAAGATGTCGCCGCGCAGCGCCGTACCGATGGCGGCCGCGAGCAGGGCGATCCGGATGAATCCGAGCAGGCGGGACAGCACCGTTCCGGCTGCCATCACCGCCGCGGAGCGCAGGGTGCGGTCAGCCATCCTTCGAACCGACTCCTTCTTTCAGGGACGCATCCGGAGCTTCGGGTACGCCGTTCGCCTCGGGGCGATCGTGGGCGGGATCAGAGGTGTCGGCGCCGTCGGCGTCCGTGGTGTCGGCGGTGGCGCCGGTGGTCGCGGCGGCCGTGTTGCGGCGCTCGGTGCGGACGCGGCGGTAGATGCGGACGAACGACGTACCGAACAGCAGGGCGCAGGCGGCGCCGACCAGGATCCAGCCGACGCTGCCGTACTGGCTGGCCTGGATCAGCAGCTCCTGGGGCTTGCCGACCGGCCTGCCGTCCGCGTTGGTCACCTGGGCGTTGGCGCGGATCAGACCGTTCTGCTCGGCGCTCGCGGTGATCCGCGGCGTCCACTTCTGCCCCGGGCCGAGGACAGCGGTCTGCAGCGGCTTGATCTTCAGGTCGGACCGGTTCGCCGAGCTGACCACGATGCCGACCCGGACCGACCAGTCGGTGCCGTTGGTGATTGTCAGCGGGAACGTGCCCTTGCTGCCGGCCAGGTTGACCTTGATCTCCTTGCGCAGCCCGCGGTCCACGCTCGCGTTCACGAGGTGCACCTTGCCGAGCTGCTGGTTGGCCGAGCCGAGCTCGATCGCGGTGAAGTGCCGGGCCTCCTCGGCGTAGCCGTTCCAGCCGGACGAGGTGGACCGCAGCAGCGCCTGCGTCATCACCTCCGGCAACGCGTTCCCGTCGACGAGCAGGTCCTGCATCGTGGTGGTCGCGTCGTCGAGCTGCCTGATGCTGTCCAGCTGGGTTTCGGTCAGTACGCCGTTCGTCTTACCCGCGACCGGTGCCCTGGTGGTCAGCGGTCTCGGGTTGGCCGCGACCACGCCGGCCACGTCGGTGGCCTTGATCCACGGCAGCGACAGGCTGCCCGCGAGCGCAGCGGTCGCGCGGCCGTCGCTGTCCCAGCCGCGGGGCGGCGCGACGACCACGGACGCGGTGCCCTTGCCGCCGGCTGCGATCAGCGCGGTGACGGCCGCGAACCGTTGCCGGACCTGGAGCGGGCTCTCGGCGGTCTCCGGATCCGGACCGCCGGTCGTCAGGGACGAGTTCGCGATCACCGTGCGGACGGCCTGATCGGGGCCTTCCGGCGTGAGTACGTCGTACACAGGGCTGGTGGTCAGCACCGGGCGGGTCGCGGGCGACCACGACGAGCTGCTGACCAGGTTCAGGTCGTCGGGGGTGGCACCGGCGAAACCGACGGATGCAGCGCCCAGGTAGCGGCCGGCGGCGGCACCGCCCTCGAGCGACAGGCCGTTGGTGAAGCCCGGGGCCAGTTCGCCACCGGACCGCTCGGTCTTCGTGCGGGCCCGCCCGACGAGCTTCTTCAGCGGATCGCCCGAGTCCAGCAGGCTTGCCACGTCAGGGTCGCCGTACGGCAGCAGCACGACCTGGTTGCCTCGGGTCCGGCCGGCGTCGAACTCCCTGAGCCAGTTGGTTGCGACGGACTGTCCGGTGCCGGTCGTCGTCTGGCCGTTCTCGCCGACGACGACGTACCCCTTGGCCAGCTGCCGGATCTCGTCGAGCATCGCCGGGTCGACGAGCCAGGTGACCAGGTGCTGCCGGCCGAGCGCGAGCAGCCGGCCGAGCGATCCGGTCGGAGCCAGCGACGTGGCCAGCGACTCGTTCGCGAAGTTCTTGCCGCCGAGCTGGGTCGGGCGGTGCCGCAGCGGGACGACGAGAGCGGTGTTGACCGGACGGGTCAGCGGCTCCTTGCCAAGCACCGGCATCAGGGTGCGGGCCCGGCCGGCCATGATCCGCGAGCTGTTCGGCGGCTGGCCCCGGAACGCGACGCCGACGACGTACACGCCGGTCTGGTCGTTGATCCGCCATTCCTTCCACGGCACCGTGAGCGTGAACTCAACCGTTTCCTTCGGCGCCAACGGCTGTTCGAACGGCTGGAAGGTCTGCTCGTCGTTGGCCAGGTTGCGGCAGCTGTCGCGGTCGCTCATCGGGATGTTCTGCTCGGTGGAGATCGCGTCCAGCGCCGCCGTACTGGCCAGGCGGGTCCGGTCGATACAGGCGAGGGCCTGGGGCTCCTCGAACGTCACCGAACTGGTGTTGGTCACCCGGCCCTTGATCACGACCTGCTGGCCGGGCTTCGGAGCCGTGGGGCCGAACGAGTCGATGGTGACCTGGACGGCGGGCTCGTCGGCAGGCGCCGCCTCGGCCTCCGCCGGAGCGCCTAGAGTCGCTGCCGAGGCAGCAACCACAAGGCAAGCTCCCGCCACCGCGGAGAGCCTCAGTCGCCGTCTGAACACGCCGTCACCGTAACCTAGTTCCCCGTGTCACCCTTTGCCGACCAGTCAGCCTCCGCCGGATCGTTGCCCGCCGCACAGCGGCGAGCCGTCCAGGCCCTGCTGGAACTCGCTCCAGTGGTCGACGAACTGGGCCACCGGTTCGCCGACGCAGGCCACGAGATCGCCCTGGTCGGCGGTCCTGTCCGGGACATTCTCCTCGGCCGGGGGAGCAAGGATCTGGACTTCACCACGTCAGCGCACCCGGACGTGATCGAGCGGTTGCTGTCCGGCTGGGCGGACCATGTCTGGGACATCGGCAAGGCGTTCGGCACCATCGGTTGTCGGAAGGGCGAGTGGGTCCTGGAAGTCACGACGTACAGGTCGGAGACCTACGATCCCACCTCGCGCAAGCCGGAGGTGTCGTACGGCGACAGTCTGGAAGGCGACCTGGCCCGCCGGGACTTCGCGATGAACGCGATGGCGGTCCGGCTCCCGTCGCGGCAGTTCGTCGACCCGTACGGCGGGATGGAGGACGTCGCGCACCAGCGGATCCGGACTCCCGGTACGCCGGAGGACTCGTTCTCGGACGACCCGCTGCGGATGATGCGGGCAGCCCGGTTCGCGGCGCAGCTCGGGTTCACGCCCGACCCGGCCGTGGTGACCGCGATGACCGCGATGGCCGACCGGATCACGATCGTGTCCGCCGAGCGGGTCCGCGACGAGCTGGAGAAGCTGATCTGCGCCGACCACCCGCGGATCGGGCTCGATCTGCTGGTCTCGACCGGGCTGGCCGAGCACGTGCTGCCGGAGCTGCCGGCGCTGCAGCTGATGAAGGACGAGCACCAGCGGCACAAGGATGTGTACGAGCACTCACTCACCGTCCTCGATCAGGCCATCGATCTGGAATCTCGTCTGTCTGTTCCGACGCCCGATTTCGTCGTTCGGTTCGCGGCACTCATCCACGACATCGGGAAACCGAAGACGCTGAGGTTCGAGGGCGCGCGGAAGGTGACGTTCCACCACCACGACGTGGTCGGGGCGAAGCTGGCCCGGAAGCGGATGAAGGCGCTGCGGTTCAGCAACGAGCAGATCGAGCAGGTCAGCAAGCTGATCGAGCTGCACCTGCGGTTCCACGGGTACGGCGACGGCGAGTGGACGGACTCCGCCGTACGCCGCTACGTCCGGGACGCCGGCGACCAGCTCGAGCGGCTCCACATCCTGACCCGCGCCGACTGCACCACCCGCAACCGCCGCAAGGCCGAGTCGCTCCGGGCTGCCTACGACGACCTGGAAACCCGCATCGAGCGCCTCCAGGAACAGGAAGAACTGGACTCCCTCCGCCCCGACCTGGACGGCAACCAGATCATGCAGATCCTCGGAATCTCCCCGGGCCGCGAGGTTGGCGAGGCCTATAAATTCCTGATGGAGCTCCGCCTCGACCAGGGCCCCCTCGGCGAAGACCAAGCCCGCGAAGAACTCCTCCGCTGGTGGTCCGAGCGCAGCTCCTGAGAGGCTGAGGCATGGCGGAACGCGTGCAGATGACGGTGGTGCAGGTCCGGATGGACGACCGGTGGCGCGGGGTCGCCGTGATCGATGGCCGGGACTACCCGGACCACCAGGCCTACGATCGCGCCGTCACTGAGGCATTCAAGCAATGCAAACTGCCTGCCCAGTTCTCGAGCCGAGACGTCTATCCGGACGAACCGCCGTACCCGCTGCCGTCCTGGGCGGACTATCTCGCCGGACGCATCGAAGAACGCGCCCGCGAACTCCTGGCGGACTACCACAACGAGGACCTGCCCCCGGGCTTTCCACGGCATACCGCGGACGCCTTCAGGGCCTTCCAGGTCACGCCGTACGAGGAGTGGCTGATCTTCACCACCGATGGGTTCAGCAACCAGACCTTCCTGGTCAGCGATCCGATCGTGTACGTTTCGCCGGGCTGGGAGAGCTACGAGGACGCCCTCACCGCGGCCCGCGCCTTGAAGAAGAAACGCGGCTAGATCGGCTGCGCCTCTTGCGAGGTGTACGCGGTGGCGATCGTCTCGGCCGACTCCGGGTGCGGCAGGTAGGTAACGGACCCGATGGCCGCCACCGGGAGCGCCGGGTCGATCGAGTTCGTCAGGTAGGCCGCGTCGTACGTCGACAGGTCGGCAAGGCGGATCGGAGTCGTCTCGAACGCCGCCAGCCCGCGCTGCAGCACCTGCTGCCGGATGCCGTTGAGGACGGGCGCGGCCGGGAACACGATCGAGGTGCCGCGGGCGAAGCAGATGTTCCAGATGGAGGCTTCGGAGAGCTCGCCCGTTGCGGTGTGGAAGACCGCGTCGTCGTACCCGGCCTGTTTGGCGGCGCGGGCGTAGTAGGTGAGGCCGAACGTGCCGGTGTGCTTGAGGTGCGGGACGGCGCGTTCGTGCTGGTAGGCGAGCAGACGGAGCGAACCGGTGCCGGCGGCGACCGGAGGGCCGACTCGGGTCAGCAGGTGGAGGTCGTCGTCGGCGAAGACGTTCATGCGGATCGAGAGGTCGCCGGAGCCCGCCTGGTCGAGCGCCGCGCGGAGATCGGCGCGGACGCGGTCCTCGGGGAGCGGTCGGCCGAAAACCTCCCGCGTACTGCGGTCCAGCCGCTTGAAGTGCAGGTCCAGCCCGTCGACGTGACCGTCACGAACCTGCATCGAGGTGAAGTGACCGTACGACGTTGCTCGCAGCAACATCGCGTCGACCATCGGTAACGGGGCGCCGTCCAGCAGCAACAAATCGCTCACAACACCCTAGTCTCGCGGTGTGGACGTTTGGAGCATCATCGGGTGGGGCGGATCCGCGTTGGTCGTGTGGTCGTTGTTGCAGACGCGGATCCTGCGGCTACGGCTCCTGAACCTGATCGGCTGCGTGATCCTGGTCGGGTTCAACGCGGTCGTCGGCGTGTGGCCGATGGTCGGTATGAACGCGGTCCTCGCGGTCATCAACGTCGTACATCTCTGGCGACTGCTCCGGCACCGGCACGACGAGGCGGAGTACCAGGTGCTCCCGGTGAACTCGGCTGACGCGTACCTCGGGTACGTCCTCGAGCGGCACCAGAAGGACATCACCCGGTTCAACCCCGGCTTCACACTCGCGGCGAGCCCGTACGCGTTCCTGGTCCAGCACGGCGACCGCACCGTCGGCGTCGTCCTGGCCCACGACGCCGGCACCGGCCGAGCACAGATCGACCTCGACTACGTGGTGCCGAAGTACCGCGACTTCACGCCAGGCGAGTTCGTCTACCGCCGCAGCGACGTCTTCACGGACCATGGATTCCACCAGGTCATAGCCCCACCCCGAATGCGCGACTCCACGCCGTACCTGAAGAACCTAGGCTTCCACCGCGAGGGCGAAGACCTGGTGCTGAACCTCTAGAGGTCCTTGGCGTAGCAGAGGGACGCGACTTCGTTCTCGAACGGCGGGTACGGCGGGGTGGGACGGTAGCCGTGGTTGGTGTAGAGCGCGATCGCCTCGATCTGCTTGGTGCCGGTCTCGAGACGGAGTTTGCTGAGCCCCGCTGTCCGGGCCTGTTCCTCGACGACCTCGAGGAGCATGCGGGACAGGCCCCAGCCGCGGGCGGACGGGACGACGTACATCCGCTTGATCTCGCCGAGCCCCGGCGCGACCGGCTGCAGTCCGACGCAGCCGACCGGCGTTGCTTCCAGCGTCAGCACCGTGAACGCGATGTCGGGGTGCAGGCCGACGAGCGGCTGGTCCTCGCCGTACATCGCTGCCAGCTCGGCCTGTTGCGCGGTGGTCAGCGCCAGCACCTCCGCGTCGGTCGGCGGCGCCGTTCGCAGTTCCACTCCCTCGATCACCATGCCATCGGACGGTAGCAAGATGGCATGACGCTCCTGTTTCCGTTTCCTCTCCGTGGTCTGATGTGCGAGTGAGGACGTTGGAGGAGATCGCCGCCGGAGTACGGGACGGCGCGCTGGATCCGGTGCGGTTGGTCGAGGACGCGCTGACGCGGGCCGCCGCTGCGGCGGACCTGAACGCGATCGTGCACCTGGACGTCGACGGTGCGCGGAAGGCAGCCGCGGCTCACGACCGGACCGGTGCGCTGGCCGGCGTACCCGTGCTGGTGAAGGAGATCATCGAGGTCGAAGGCCTGCCGTACCGCTGCGGTTCCGCGTCCATGGACGAGGTCGGGCAACAGGACGCTGAGGTCGTACGGCGGTTGCGCGCAGCCGGTGCGATCGTGATCGGGCTGTCGCACACGCACGAGTTCGCCTACGGCTGCTTTGGTACGTCGAACCGCGTCGGACCGTGCCGGAACCCGCACGACCCGTCGCGGATGACTGGTGGCTCCAGCTCCGGATCAGCTGCTGCAGTGGCGGCCGGTGTGGTGCCGTTGGCAATCGGCACGGACACGGCGGGCTCGGTGCGGATCCCGGCCGCGTTGTGCGGGGTCGTCGGCTTCAAACCGTCGTACGACACGTTGCCGACCGATCGGGTCTTCCCGTTGTCCAAGAGCCTCGACCACGTCGGCGTACTGACGAGAACCGCGTCGGATGCCGCTTACGCGCTCAACGTGCTGGCAGGCGTTGCTGTCCGGCCGCCGCGTAAACCCCGCCTCGGGGTCGTGACCAACCCGGAGTATCTCCAGCTCAGCCCCGAGGTCAGTACTGCTTGGTCTGCTGCCTTGCAGACGCTCGAAGCCGTCGAGGTGCAGCTGCCCGACTGGTCCACCAGCTATTCGACCGCAGCGAACATCCAAGGACCTGAGGCAGTCGCCAGCCACCGCGGCCGATCACAGGACCTGTACCAGCCTGACGTCCGCCTGCGACTGCTCGAAGCCGCACAGGTGGAGCCCGCGGACTACGAGCGAGCAAAGGCGGACGCGGCACGCATCACCGCCGAACTGGACGCAGTCCTCGCCGACGTCGACGCGGTAGTGACCCCGACCGTCCTGACAACCGCACCGCTCATCACCGCAGCGGCCGACGGCGGCCTCGACATACGCAGGCAGCTGATGAACAACACGCGCCTCGCGAACCTCACCCGGCACGCGGCCGTCAGCCTGCCGATTCCGGCTGACGGCCTCCCGGTCGGCCTCCAGGTCATTGCTGCGAGCAACGAACGGGCCGCCGCGGTCGCGTGCTGGATCGAGGCTCAGCGGTAGATGCGTACATCGGCCAGGCTCCACCAGTTGCCGGCCGTACCGTTCTGCGTGATCCGGATGTAGCGCGCTCGCGTCGGTGGTAGGTCGATTGTCGTCAACTGACTGTTCGACGTACCGCTGGCTACCGTCCGCCAGTTGCTCCCGTCGTTGCTGACGGCAACCGACTGGCCGTGTGCGTAGTCGCCGAGGTTCCCACCGCTGTCCAACGCGACCTGCCGGAACGTCTGCGTCCTACCCAGGTCGACCTGCACCCACTGGCCAGGAGCCTGCGCAGTCTTGCTCTGCCACACAGTCGATCCGTCCGCGTCGATCAGCAGCCCGGCATCGGCTCCGTTGACGCTCGCTGTCGCGCTCCGAGCTGTCAGCTCCTGCGGGACGTCCGTGGTCACAGGCCCCCAGGTGTACGTCGCGATCGACCCACCCGGCAGCTCGTACTCGAAGGACTCGTCGCCGACCGCCACCGCGAACGACCGCGGCTCGTCGTTTTCGTTGTGTACCAGGAGCGCCGTCGTACCGTCGGGGTTGCGGAACGCGGCCGACATCAGTTGCCCGTTCCATCCGGTCGTCCCGTACGACGTACTCCCGATCCGCACCGCGCCCGGCTTCACGAACTTCGACAGGTGACCGATCGTGTAGTACTCCGCGTCCGTCGACACCGACCCGTCCGGCTGCAGCGTGACGAGGCCGGTGCAGGTGTCGCAGCCGCCGAGGTGCGGGCCGCCCGTCGAGTCGAGTGCGATGTTCCAGTTGACGACCGACTTCGCCCAGTTGCGCGTCGTACCGAGCATCAGCGTCCGCGCGTGCCAGGTGAGCGTGCCGCGGAAGATCTGCGGCGGAGTGTCATTCGGCCCGTGCGAGCCGGAGCACTCGGTGAACCAGATCCCCTTCGACGGGAACGCCTTGTGCAGGTCCGTCTGCTTCGACGGGTCGCCGGAGTAGCAGTGGTACGCCGTACCAGCGATCCACTTCGCCGCCGAGGTCTGCAGCAGTTTGTACGGGTAGTCGGTCTCCGGGTCCTCACCAGGCGGGGTGGAGGCGACGTCGCCGGGGTGCGTGGTCCAGTTGTGGTCGTACCCGAGGATCTTCGTCCGCGGGCTGACCTTCTGCAGCAGCGGACCCAGGGCGGTGATCACCGCGGCTTCCTGCCGGACGGGCAGGTCGGTGCCCGGATATGCGCTCGGCTTGCGGTTCTGCGGCTCGTTCTGGATCGAGAGGAAGTCGACCGGTACGCCGGCCCGCGTGTAGGCCTGAACGAACTTCACCAGGTAGCGCGCGTACGCGTCGTACACCTTGGGGTCGTCCTTCAGGCGGCCGCCGACGAGAGAGTCGCCGGTCTTCATCCACGCCGGCGGGCTCCACGGCGTCGCCATCACCTTGAGCGCCGGGTTGAGCTGCTTGGCGCGGCGGAGCAGTGGCAGCACCTGCTCCTCGTCGTGCGCGATGCTGAAGTTCCGCAGCCCGAAGTCGGTCTGGCCGGCAGGTACGTCGTCGTACGTGTAGTGCTCGGCCGCGGCCGTGAAGTCGGACGAGCCGACCGGCTGCCGCAGGAAGCTGACGCCGATGCCCTGCCGCGGGTCGAACAGTTTGCGCAGCGTCTGCTCGCGGTCGGCCGGGCTGAGGCGGTACAGGACACTCGCCGACGAGTCGGTGATCGAGGCGCCGAAGCCGTCCATCGTCTGGTACGTCGTCCGCGGGTCGACCGTGATCGTGGTCCGATCACTCGCGCCGTCGTGGAACGAGACGGGTGCGCGCTCGTGGAGCAGCTCGGTGCGGTCGGGCGTGGTGACCCAGACGTTGACTTGAGTCGTCGGGGGATGGGCCTGAGCGGGGCCGGTGAGTGACGCCACCGTGAGAGCAAGGGCGACGCCGAGGGCGGGTGTTCTCATCGCACACTCCTCTGGATGAAACAAACGTCCTCAGCGAACGCTCGCCGTCCAGGCCTGTCAAGGTCTGGGAGCGTGACGCTAGAGTGCTGAGCGTGAAACATCGGGATGTAACAAATGCCGCGCGGTAGAGCGACCGTGCGGGACGTCGCGGCCGCGACCGGAGTGTCGATCGCGACGGTGTCCCGCGTGCTCAACCAGCAGGGCAGCGTGGCGCCCGAGACGCGGCAGCTCGTCGAGCAGGCGGTCGAGGAGCTTGGGCTGCGCGCGCCCGCCCCGCGCGGAGGTACGGCGAAACCCGTCGACGGCGCCGTCTACGTGCGCTGCCCGTACGTGCTGACGGACTACTTCGGGCTGATCGTGTCGTCGATCGCGGAGACGCTGAACCGTCATGGTCGGCAGGTCGTCCTCAACGCCGGCGAGGCCACGCAGCAGGATCCGGCGCTCTCGAGCCTGGCGTCCCGCCGGGGGATCGGCGGCGCGATCCTGATCCTTCCGCCGGAGCCGAGCGAGGACCTGGTCCGGCTGAGTTCGCGGCGGTTCCCGTTCGTCGTCGTCGATCCTCGTACGGCGCTGCCTCGTGACATCCCGTCCGTGTCCGCGGCTCACCACTCCGGCGCGCGGCAACTTACGTCGTACCTGACCGGGCTCGGGCACACGCGGATCGGTGTGATCGCGGGTCCGCGGGAGTGGCTCGCCGCCGACGCGCGGCTGAGCGGTCATTCGGCTGCGCTCGCGGACGTCGGCATCCTCCCCGACCCGTCGCTGGTCCGGCACGACCAGCCGACCACGGAGCATGGGTACCGAGCCGCGGCGTCGCTGCTCGACCTCGATCCGCGGCCGACCGCCTTGGTCGCCTTCAACGACAAGGCCGCAATCGGCGCGCTCCAGGCTGCTGCGGAACGCGGCCTGTCCGTTCCCGGCGATGTGTCGATCGCCGGCTTCGACGATCTCGACCTTTCGCGTGCGACGACCCCGCAACTCACCACCGTCCGCCAGCCGTTGCAGGAGATGGGCCGAATGGCCGTCAGCTTGTTGATCCGCCTGCTGGAGCGCCACGAGGTCGAGGCCCTGCACGTCGAGCTCGCGACGGAGTTGATCGTCCGCGGCTCGACCGGGTTCGCTCCGGGCTAGGGGATCCGGAGGCGTGTCGCGCGGGTGCGGAGGTAGCGCTGCTCGGACGTGTTGGTAGCGAGCTTGGCCGCCGTCAGGTAGGTGTCGGAGGCCGTCGCGTGATCACCGCGGAGCTCGAGCAGGTGCGCGCGGACGGCGTGGTACCGGTGGCCACGAGTCGCGCGTGGGTCGGCTGACAACGTGTCGAGCAGTGCCAGGCCGGCGTCGGGCCCGTGCACCATCGCGGTCGCGACTGCGCGGTTCAGACGGACGACCGGACCGTCCAGCAACGGCTCCAGCAAGTTGTACAGGGCGAGGATCTGCCGCCAGTCGGTCTCCGCGGCTGTTTTGGCCTCGCTGTGGACGGCGGCGATCGCAGCCTGCAACTGGTACGGCCCGAGTGCGGTCGTACGCATCGCCCAGGTGATCAACTCGGTGCCCTCGGCAATCGCATCCCGATCCCAGCGCGACCGGTCCTGCTCGTGGAGCGGTACCAGTGCACCGTCGGCCGTCGTCCGCGCAGAACGGCGAGCGTCGGTCAGGAGCATCAGTGCGAGCAGCCCGGCCACCTCACCGTCGCCGGGCTGTACGTCAGACAGCATCCGGGTGAGCCGGATCGCCTCGCGCGCGAGCTCGACCCGGCCCAGCTCGTCACCCGCCGTACTCGTGTAGCCCTCGTTGAAGATCAGGTACAGCACCTGCAGTACTGCGGTCAGCCGCTCCGCATGCTCGTCGGGCGGACGGAACGGCTGCCCGCGCAGCTTCTGCTTGGCGCGGCTGATCCGTTGCCCGATCGTCGCCTCGGGAGCGAGCAGAGCCTTGGCGACCTCACTGGTGGTGAGACCGCCGACAGCGCGGAGCGTCAAGGGGATCTGGGACGCGATCGGCAACGCCGGGTGGCAGCAGAGGAACAAGAGGGTCAGTGAGTCGTCGGACGCGCTGATCTGCGCCGGCGCGACATCCGGCGTTCGGACGACGTCCTCCCGCCGCCGACGGGACTCCTCGTTGCGCAGCAGGTCGATCAGCCGGCGCGAGGCGACCCGGATGAGCCAAGTGCGCGGCTCATCCGGGACACCCTGTTCGGGCCATTGCTGCGCTGCGACCAGGAGAGCTTCCTGGACCGCGTCCTCACACGTCTCGAAGTGCCCGTACCGGCGGACGAGTGCGCCGAGCACCTGTGGTGTGAGGCTCCGCCACAGCTCCTCCATCGTCAACTGTCCGGCCGGATGTCTCCCGGGCCGGCCATGATGGGCCGTACCTCGACGATGTCGCCGACGGCGTTGACAATCCGGGCCGCGATCGCCATCACCCGGTCGTGGCTGTCGCAGTCCACGATCGCGAAGCTGGCCAGGACTTCCTTGGACTCGGCGAACGGCCCCTCACTGGAAATGGGGCCGGCGTCGGTACGGCGTACGGTGCGGCTCAGAGCGGGATGCGCGAGCCCTTCGGTGCCGATCAGCTCTCCGGTGGCGGTCAACTCCGCGGCCAGATCTTCGTAGAACTTGCACATCGCGACGTACTCCGGGCTGGTCACGTCGACCGTGTCCCAGCCACTCTGGTCGCCATAGGCGAGAAGTAGGTACTTCATCCGACTCTCCCTCAGACCGCAGTCCGGACCATGGTGGCGTGGTATCCGCCGCCCGGGTACACCCAGTCTCCGGTGAGGCGGTCGCCGCCGTCGGAGAAGACGCCTTTGAAGTACCCGGGCGATCCTTTGAAGCCACCCCAGATGGTCAGCTCGTCGCCGGCCAACTCGTACACGTAGTCGAGGGTATTGCCGTCGGCGTCGTACACCCGCGACTTCACCTCGGTACCGCGCTCGCCGCCGAACGGGTGCTCGTAACCGATGATCTCGGTGATCCGGACCTGATGACCGTCGTGGTCGAGCGCACCGCGCTGGATCAGGAAGTGGCCGCCGTCCATCCACTCGAAGCTGGTCGTTCCGGTCACGCCGCCGGAGACGGCCCAGGTGCCGACCAGGCGGGCGAGTTGCTGCAGTTCGTTGCTCATGTCCATTGTCCTCTCTGGTTCCTGCTTGTGCTGCTACCTCGAAGCTGCCGGACGGCTTTCGACAGGTCCGGGGTGTCCAGATCTGGAGTTGGCTGATGCGCGAAAGGGCTCGGTTGTGGCAGGTTTTGGGCATGAACCTTCGGATCGGCATTGCCGGGATCGCTATCGAGTCCAGCACGTTCTCGCCTCACCGGGCCGGCCTGGCCGATTTCGACGTACGGCGTGGGGACCACCTGCTGGAGCGGTACGACTTCCTCGGCAAGGACTGGGCGCAGGGCATCGAGTGGGTGCCGCTGCTGCACGCGCGGTCTCTTCCCGGCGGTGCGGTGCTGCCGGAGGTGTACGACGACCTGTCCGCGGAGATCATCACGCGCCTCGAGGACGCCGGCCCGTTGGACGGGTTGTTCTTCGACATCCACGGCGCGATGAGCGTGGTCGGGCGGCAGGACGCGGAGGCTGACCTGGCGACGCGGATCCGTTCCGTGCTCGGTCCCGACGTACTCGTGTCGGCGTCGATGGACCTGCACGGGAACGTGTCCCGCGAACTCGGTACGGCGGTCGATCTGATCACGTGCTACCGGATGGCGCCGCACGAGGACGCGATGGAGAGCCGCGAGCGTGCCCTGCGGAACCTGGTGGAGCGGCTGCGGTCCGGGCTCGGGAAGCCGGGGAAAGCGTGGGTCCAGGTGCCGGTGCTGCTACCGGGCGAGAAGACGTCGACGCGGCTCGAGCCGGCCAAGTCGATCTACCGGCGCGTGGGCGAGATCGCGGACGAGCCCGGCGTACTGGATGCGGCTGTGTGGGTCGGGTACGCGTGGGCCGACGAGCCGCGGTGTCGTGCGGCCGTGGTTGTCACGGGCGACGATCACGCGTTGATCACCGAGCGCGCCACTGAGTTGGCGAAGGCGTACTGGGATGCGCGCGACGGGTTCGCGTTCGTGGCGCCGACCGGGACGCTGCAGGAATGCGTTACAGCTGGGCTTGCCAGCACAGCCCGTCCGTTCCTGATCAGCGATTCGGGTGACAACCCGACCGCCGGTGGTGCCGGTGACACATCCTGGACTCTTGGTCGGCTGCTCACGATCGAGGAACTGACGGCCGGCAAGGCCACTGCGATCCACGCGAGCATCGCGGACGCCGAGGCGGTCGCCGCGTGTGTCGCGGCCGGTGTCGGGAATCCGGTCGAGGTCACCGCCGGCGGCAAGGTCGACTCCGGTCCCGCCGGTCCGGTCGCCCTGTCCGGCACCGTGTTCTCGATCTCCGAGGATCCCGTCGGCGGCACGGTCGCGGTCGTGCAGGTCGGTGGGCTGCACTCGATCCTCACGACCCGCCGCAAGCCGTACCACCACCTCGCCGACTTCACCCTCCTCGGCCTCGACCCCGCGGCCACCGACCTGGTCATCGTCAAGATCGGCTACCTGGAACCAGAGCTCTACAACCTCGCCGCCGACTGGCTCCTGGCCCTAACCCCCGGCGGCGTAGACCAAGACCTCCTCCGCCTCGGCCACCACGCCGTACTCCGCCCCCTCTTCCCCTTCGACCCCGACATGCCGGACCCGGACCTAACTCCAGAAACCTGGTGACCTAGGCGATCAATAGGCTCTTCCCCATGTCCGTTGCCGAACGTGAAGAATTCATCGCGAGAATCGATCGCGCCCTGCCCGGCGCCGTTGTCGAGAGACTCACCGAGGCCGTCGCGCAGCGGTTCGGCGACGAGCAGCCCGAGCTGGCCGGCCAGATGAGCGAGGCCGACCCCGGCCGCCGGCTCCAGGTGATGGCGGAGGCGCTCGTGGAGAACTCGGCACGACGCGCGGCGGACAACGGGATGCAGTACGTCCCCGACGAGGTCAGCAGGTCGGCCGAGGTGGAGTTCACGAGCCTGGAGATGGCCCGCGCTCTGCAGGAACCGGCGGAGCACGGCATGCAACCACTGTTCGCGGACGGCAAGTACTTCGCGGACCGGGCGTTGAATGCCGGCGGGCTCGCCGTCACGGGGATCACGATGCACGACATCCGTGGAGGCCTGGACAGCTCGGGCCGGCTGCCAGGCCCGCAGTACCCTGCGCCCGACAATCCCGCCCCGGACTGGGTGCAGGAGAAAATCGAAGGGCTCGCCGCGGAATACGGCAGCGTGCTGGCCGACCACCGCAGTCAATACGCGGCAATGGAGGCGATGCGACACTCCGGCATCGGCATAGGCAACGCGGCACCGGCCGCGAAGGGCGTCAGTGGTGACGCCGCGAAGGCGGTCAGCGGTGACGGCGCCAGGTCGGGCCATCGCACAGTCAAGACCCGACCCACCGGCCCCCATCTCGGCTCCAACTGAGCGGAGCGATGAGGTAGGCCTGCGTGGCACGCGTGGGAGGGACTAGAGCTTGCGCAGGAGGTGCAGGGCCTCGATTGCGTGGTTGATGAGGTCTTCGGGGGTGTAGGGGCGGGCCTTTTCGGGGAGGCCGGACCATTCGATAGCTAGGTCCTCGGTGTACGAGAGCCACGCGTGGATGCGGAGGTACTCGCGGGACTCGGGCTCGTCGGCGACCTCGGGGGTGCCGAGGTAGGTGAGGATGCGCTTGGTCAGGCCGGCGCGCGTCTCGTCGTACACCTTGACGGCGAAGTCGTCACCGCCGGCGGCGCCGCGGACGAAGGAGATATAGGCGGTACGCCGACGTGTGATGAAGGCGACGAATTGGACCAGCATCTCGCGGAGCTGCTGCTCCGGCGCCAGGTTCTCGTCCGGTTTCGTGACCCGGAGCAGGCGGCGGCCGGCCGCGGAGATGACGGCGAGGTAGTAGTCGCGTTTGCTCGGGAAGTAGTGGAACAGCAGCCCGCGGGAGATTCCGGCCTCGCCGGCGATCTCGTCGATGGACAGCTCGTGGATCGGTTTGTCGCGAAGCATCATCAGGCCGATTTTGACCAGTTGCTTCTTGCGGTCCTCCGCTGACAGTCGGTGATCCATGCTATTGAGCATTGCTTAGAGGCTGAGCTACGGTCAACCCGAGGGAGAGGAGTCTTGATGGGGTTCGAACCTTCGGCCCGGGCTCAAGATCTGGTCGCCCGCGTGGAGAGCTTCCTGCGCAGCGAGATCGAGCCGGTCGAGGCAGAACTGCACACTGCGATCCGCACCGCCGGTGACCCGTGGCAGCCGCAACCGATGATCAAGGACCTGCAGGCGAAAGCCCGTGACGCAGGCCTGTGGAACCTGTTCCTCCCGCCCGCGGAACCAGGCAACGAGCAGTACGGCGAAGGCCTCAGCAACCTCGACTACGCCCCGATCGCGGAGCTGACCGGCCGGTCGTTCATCGCGCCGTACATCTTCAACTGCAACGCGCCGGACACCGGGAACATGGAGGTCCTGCTCCGGTACGGCAACGACGACCAGAAGAAGCGCTGGCTCGAACCGCTGCTGGACGGGACGATCCGGTCCGCGTTCTGCATGACCGAGCCGGACGTCGCGTCCTCCGACGCCACCAACATGCAGGCGACCGCGGTCGTGGACGGCGACGAGGTCGTCCTGAACGGCCGCAAGTGGTGGAGCACCGGCGTCGGCCACCCGGACTGCGAGCTGCTGATCTTCATGGGGCTCACCGAGCCGGAGGCCCACCGGTACGAGCGTCACACCATGGTCCTCGTTCCGCGCGACACCCCGGGCGTGAAGGTCGAGCGCCTGCTTCCCGCGATGAGCAGGTACGACGAACCGCACGGCCACGGCGAGGTGTCGTTCACCGAGGTCCGCGTACCGGCCGCGAACATCCTGGTCGGACCGGGCAAGGCGTTCGAGATCGCCCAGGGCCGGCTCGGACCGGGCCGCGTGCACCACTGCATGCGGCTGATCGGTCTGGCCGAGAAGGCACTCGAGCTCGCCCTGCAGCGCGGCACCAGCCGGACCGCGTTCGGCAAGCCGCTCGTCAACCTCGGCGGCAACCGCGAGCGGATCGCGGACGCGCGGATCGCGATCAACCAGGCACGGTTGCTCGTGCTGCAGACGGCGTACCTGCTGGACACGCAGGGGCTCGTGGGCGCGTTGAGCGAGGTCAGCCAGATCAAGGTCGCCGTACCGCGGATGGCGCAGGATGTCATCGACATGGCGATCCAGTTGCACGGCGGCGGTGGGCTGTCCGACGACTTCCCGCTCGCGGCCGCGTGGACGAGCGCCCGCGCGTTGCGGCTGGCCGACGGGCCCGACGAGGTGCATCGTGGGGTGATCGCGAGGATCGAACTCGCGTCCTACCTCGCGGCGGTTCAGGAGGCCAAGTGAGTCGGGTTCTTGTCACCGGCGCCGCGAGCGGTCTGGGCGCGGCGCTGGTGGCGCGGTTCGTTGCCGACGGCCACCAGGTGCTCGGCACCGACGTGTCGGAGGACAGTCCAGGCGACGGTACGGCGTACCTGAAGCTTGATGTCCGTAGCCCGGAGGACTGGGATGCCGCGGTCGCGTGGTGCGAGGAGAACTGGGGCGGACTGGACATCCTGGTGAACAACGCCGGGATCGCGACCGGCGGGCGGATCGACGTCGAGACGCTGGACGAATGGGACCGGGTCGTCGACATCAACCTGATGGGCGTGGTCCGCGGTTGCCGCGCGTTCGTCCCGCTCTTCAAACGGCAGCATTCCGGCCGGATCGTCAACACCGCATCCGCGGCCGGGCTCGTCCACCCGCCGATGATGAGCTCGTACAACACGGTGAAGGCCGGCGTCGTCGCGCTCTCCGAGACGCTCTCGCATGAGCTGCATCCGTACGGCGTGAACGTGTCGGTGGTCTGCCCGTCGTTCTTCCGGACCAACCTCGCGGACTCGATCCGGGGCGCGGACAGTGCGATGGGCGCGACCGCGCGGCAGCTGATCGAGAAGTCGCCGCGGACCGCCGACGACATCGCGGCCGCCGTCCTCGACGGGATCAAGAAGCAGCGGTTCCTGATCGTCCCGGACCGGCCGGCGCAGCTCGCCTGGCTGACCAAGCGGTTCGCCCGCCCGCTGTACGACCGCCAGATGCGCAGGATCGCCACTCGCGCCCACGAACGGGCGGGCGAGACCCGTTCGCCGGACGGACGGTGACGGGAGTGCCGGAGGGCGCTCGACCAGTACGGGACGAGGACGCGTTCGACGTACCCGCCGTCGACGCGTGGCTGCGGGAACAGGTCTCGCTACCGGCCGGATTGCCTGAGGTGAAGCAGTTCTCCGGTGGCGCCTCGAACCTCACCTATCTGTTGAGCTATCCGGGCCACGACCTGATCCTGCGCCGTCCGCCGGCGGGCACGAAGGCGAAGAGCGCGCACGACATGGGCCGCGAGTACCGCATCCAGGCCGGCCTCAAGCCGGTGTTCCGGTACGTCCCGGAGATGGTTGCCCACTGCAAGGACGAAACGATCGTCGGCTCCGAGTTCTACGTGATGGAGCGGGTGGCCGGGACGATCCCCGGGCATCACACGCTGGGCGTCGACCTCACTCCGGCGCAGACCCGGCAACTCGGCTTCACATTGATCGACACGCTCGCCGAGCTGCACGCGGTCGACCCCGAGGCGGCCGGTCTGGGCGATCTCGGCCGCGGTGCGGGGTACGTCGAACGTCAGGTCACCGGCTGGTCCGAGCGGTATCGCAAGGCGAAGACGTGGAACGTGCCGAGCTACGAGCGCGTGATGGCGTGGCTCGCTGCTCATCAGCCGGCCGAGGTGCGGACGTGCGTTATCCACAACGACTTCCGGCTCGACAACGTCGTACTGGCGCCGGACGATCCGCTGCGTGTGGTCGGCGTACTGGACTGGGAGCTGGCAACGCTAGGGGATCCGTTGATGGATCTCGGGGGTGCGCTCGCGTACTGGGTGCAGGCCGACGACGACTGGGCGTTCCGCCGGTTCCGGCTGCAGCCGTCGGACGCGCCCGGCATGCTCACGCGCGACGAGATCGTGGAGTACTACGTGAAGCAGTCAGGTGTGCCTGTGGACAACTGGGCGTTCTACGAGGTGTTCGGGCTGTTCCGGCTAGCAGTGATTGCGCAGCAGATCTACTACCGCTACCACCACAAGCAGACCCGCAACCCGCGGTTCAAGAACTTCTGGCTGCCGGTCAATCTGCTCGAGCGGCGCTGCCGCCGGATCATCCGGCAGGCGTGAGTGGCGGTCATCTATCTGGTCCGGCACGCGCAGGCGTCGTTCGGTGCGCGTGACTACGACAAGCTGTCGGAGTTGGGCGAACAGCAGGCGAAGCGGCTCGGGCACACGCTTGCGGAGGTCAAGCCGCAGCTGGTGATGTCCGGTTCGATGCACCGGCATCAGCAGACGGCTTCGTTGGCGGGGTTCACCGCGGAGGTGGATCCGGGGTTCGACGAGTTCGATCACCAGGAGGTGCTCGTCGCGCACAAACCGGCGTACAGGCGGCACGCGGTGATGGTGGCCGACCTTGCCCGTACCGGAAACCCGAAGCGTACCTTCCAGGACGTCTTCTCCGCGGCGACCCAGCGCTGGATCGACGGCGGCGACGGGTACGCCGAGACATTCCAGGCGTTCTGCGACCGGTCCGAGGCTGCGGTACGACGTACTGCCGAGCGGCTCGGGAAGGGTGAGGCGGCGCTCGTCTTCACGTCCGGCGGGCCGATCGCGGCCGTGGTGAGCCGGCTGCTGTCCGGTGGCGACGGGCTGTGGGCGAAGCTGAACCCGGTGACGATCAACACCGCGATCACCAAGGTCGTGTCCGGCCGCGGCGGGCTGACTGTGGTGAGCTACAACGAGCATGTCCACGTCGGTGCCGACCTGCTCACGTACAGATAGGACTCCCGATGCGACGGAACATCCTGATCACCGGCGCCAGCTCCGGCCTCGGTGCCGAGATGGCCCGGCAGTTCGCGGCGAAGGGCCACAACCTGGCGCTGACCGCCCGACGTACCGACCGGCTGGAGACGCTGCGCGCCGAGCTGACCGAGCGTTATCCACAGGTCACGGTAGTTACCCACAGCCTGGATGTGACCGATCACGACCAGGTGTTCAAGGTGTTCCGGGAGATCGACGCCGAGCTGCCGCTGGACCGGATCGTCGTGAATGCCGGACTCGGCAAGGGCGCGCCGCTCGGCACCGGCCGGTTCGACGCCAACCGCGACACCGCGCTGACCAACTTCGTCGGCGCGCTCGCCCAGGTCGAGGCGGCGATGGAGTTGTTCCGGGCGCGGAACGCCGGCCATCTGGTGCTGATCGCCTCGATCTCCGCGCTGCGCGGGTTCCCGAAGACGGTCACGACGTACGCCGCGACGAAAGCCGGGCTCGCCTCGCTCGGGGAAGGGTTGCGGCTGGAGCTGCTGGGCAAGCCGATCAAGGTCAGCACGATCTACCCCGGGTACATCCGGTCCGAGATGAACGAGCGGGTGGCGAACGCGCCGTTCATCGTCGACACCGAGCCGGGAGTGCGCGCGATGGTCGCCGCGATCGAGGCGGAGAAGGCGAAGGCGTACGTCCCGGCGCGGCCGTGGTGGCCGCTCGCCCAGGTCATGCGGTTCGCGCCGCTGCCGTTGCTGAAGAGGATGATCTGAATGCGCTGGGGTCTGACCGTCCCGCTGACCGGCGTACCGCTGCGTGATCACCGCGCGCTGATCTCGGAGCTGCACGAGTTGGGGTACACGGATCTGTGGTCGGCGGAGGTCGCCGGTGCGGATGCGTTCACGCCGCTGGTGCTCGCGTCCGAGTGGGACTCTTCGTTGCGGTTGGGGACGGCTGTCGTACCGGTGCACACCCGTGGGCCGGCGGCGCTGGCGATGAGTGCGGCGGCGTTGGCGGATCTCGCGCCGGGACGGTTCGTGCTCGGGATCGGGGCGTCGTCGGAGACGATCGTGACCGGGTGGAACGGGATCGCGTACGACCCGCCGCTGGCGCGGACCCGCGACGTACTGCGGTTCCTGCGGCAGGCGTTCGCGGGCGAGAAGGTCGACGGGGAGTTCGACAGCTTCACGATCCGGCGGTTCCGGCTGGAGAAGGCGCCCGACGTACCGCCCGCGATCATGCTCGCCGCGCTCCGTCCGCAGATGCTGCGCCTGGCCGCGCGCGAGGCGGATGGTGCGATCACGAACTGGTTGTCCGCGGACGACGTACGCCGGGTTCGCGAGGAGCTCGGTCCGGACAAGGAACTCGCCGCCCGCATCTTCGTCTGCGTCACCGAGGACGCCGAGATGGCCCGCAACATCGGCCGCTTCCTGATCGCGACGTACCTGACCGTGCCCGGGTACGCCGCCTTCCACGACTGGCTCGGCCGCGCCGAGGTCATGAAGCCGATGCGTGATGCCTGGGCGACCGGCGACCGCAACGCCGCGATGGCCGCCATCCCCGAAGACCTCATCGACGCCCTGATAGTCCACGGCACCCCGGCCGAATGCCGCGCCCACATCAACCGCTACGTGGAAAACGGCCTCGACACCCCCATCATCGCCACCCTCCCCACCGGCACCGACCTCCTGGAAACCGCCCGCTCACTGGGTGGTTAGCGGGCGCTGAGCTGGAAGGCGCGGACGCAGAGCGGTTCTGGCGCGATCTCGTGGATGACGATGACGCCGTTGACCGTGGAGCCCTTGGTGGTACCGGTCAGAGGAATGACGAATGTCGTCTGCTGGCCGACCAGTTTGCCGGCGGTGAGTCTTGTGGGCGGGGTGAGGAACGTCTTCATCAGCGTCGGGATCACCTGCCGGGAGCTCTCACAGGCCAGTGCGGTCGCCGCTGCGGAGTTGTTGGCGTTGAGTTGGGTGACGAAGCGGCGGGCGAGGTTGGTCGCACCTGCTGCCCCGGTCCCGGTCGCGCTCGGTCGCGCAGTCGTCGGTCGCGCAGTCGTCGGGCGCGCAGTTGGGCGCACGGCAGTTGGGCGAGCTGTGGTTGGGCGGGTGGTTGTGGTGGGCTTCGGGTTGGCGGCGGCGCCGCCGGGATCGCGGTCGGTGGTGCGGTGGTCGCTCACGAGGCGGTAGGCGAGTACGCCGACCGCGCCCAGGGCAACCAACGCGAGCACGACGATCAGCGCGATGATCAGCCCGCCGCGGTTCTTCCGAGGCGGCTGCCCGTACGTTGGCGCCGACTTGTAGTCGCCCGGCTGCGGCTGCCAGCTGTAGTTCGGGCCGGAAGGCGGTGAGCTCACAGACTCAAGTGTGGCAGCGAGATCAGCTCAAGCGGTGCTCTCGCAGCCACATCGTTGCGCGACGGTTGGAGGCTCGGGACAGCCACGCGTCCTGGATGACCTCGGTGAGTTCCTGCTTGGTGAGTTCGCCCAATTGGCTGGCCCGGACGAGGACCGACGGGTGACCATCGAAATGCGGTGTCGAGAAGAACGGATTCGAGTCGTCGGACAGCAGCGCGAGCTTCTCGTTCTCGGACTCGACCCAGATCATGATCACGTCGTCGTACTTGTCCCCGCTCACCGGATCCACCGCGTCGGGTCGCGGCGTACGGAAGAACACGAAGGACTTCCCGCCGACCTGATACACAGGCCGATCCGTCCCGTCGTCGCGCTCCCACTTGGTGACGTACGGCATCCCCGAGGCGACCTCGTGCACATCCGCCACCCGAGCCCTCCGCGCCGCCATGCCCCCGAGTCTAGGGTCGCCACCTGTCGGGGGCGGGCGGCGCTGGGCTTGGTGTGATCGGCAGCTGGACAGGATGTGTCGGTTGGCCGGGTAGTGCACCTGAGCGTGAACGTGTCCGTGCGTACAGCGTCTCGCCGGTGCTCTACCTGTCGAGCTTGCACCTCACACCACCGCGAGGAGACGAGCCGCCACCAACCCGATCCTCCAGCCGGCCACCCGGGTGGAGCAGCCTCATACCAGCCCCTTCGGCAGGTCACCACCGGCGGGCAACTCTCACACCTCCGGCAGAGAGCCGGATATCCCCTGGCGTTGTGGGTTCTCCCTTCGTATGCCAAGGGAGAACCCACAACGCCGTGGGATATCCCCTCGTGTGCGAGGGCTCTCGTCGTGCTCGGTCGGGGCCGGCCGGTGGGGCGGCTCGGGCGGTGCATGCGGTGGTGCGGTGGTGCCGCCGCCAACACCTACACATCGGGCCGGAGAGCCGTTGGTTCCCGTGCACCGCCCCCAGCTCGGGTGCAACGCACCTGTTAGCCGGAGGTTGCGGGGAGCCAGATGGTGAAGGTGGAGCCGGTGCCGGGGTTGCTGGTGACGGTGATGTGGCCTTGGTGGGCTTCGGTGAGGTGCTTGGTGATGGCCAGGCCCAGGCCGCTGCCGCCGGTGGTGCGGGTGCGGGAGACGTCGGCCCGGTAGAAGCGGTCGAACAAATGCGGAAGGTGCTCAGGCGCGATGCCGGCGCCGTTGTCGGTGACCGTCAGGTTGAAACCAGGCCTGCCCTCAGACTCCACAGGCCGTACGCCGACCACGACGTGCCCGCCCGTCGGCGTGTAGCGGATCGCGTTCGACACCAGGTTCCCCAGCGCCTGCCGGATTCGCGAGCCGTCGACGACCGCGGGCGAGGGGCCGGCGACCGCGGCGGACAGCGTGACCCCGGCCGTGTCCGCGGCAGGCCCGTGCGCGGAGACGACTTGCTGGACCAACTCGGACAGGTCGCGTGAGGCCGCGTGTAGGCGGAGCATGCCCGCGTCCGCGAGGGCGAGGTCCTGAAGGTCGGCGACCAGGTGCTCAAGTAACCCCGTCTCTTCGAGCAGAGACGTCACGAGCGACTGGTCAAGCGGTACGACGCCGTCCTCGGACGCAACCAGATAGCCCTTGATGTTCGCGAGCGGCGTCCGAAGCTCATGCGCCACATCACTCACCATCGCCTTGCGCTGGAAGTCGTGCCGCTGGATCGACTCCGCCATGTCGTTGAACGCATGCCCGAGCCGCGCCACCTCGTCCTTCCCGCTGACGGGCACGCGCGCCGCGTGGTCCCCGTTCCGCATCCGCTGCGTCGCACCCGTCAACGCGACGATCGGCCGGACCAGCCGACGCCCGGCGAAGACCATCACCAGCGCCGCGATCAGCAGCACACCGAGCGCGGTCGCCGCGGTCCGGAGCAGTCCCTCACCGGAGAAGACGTTGAACGTGCTCTTCGCCCCGAGGTACAGCTTCGCGGGCGGAGCGACGTACGGCGTCAACGCCTGGACGCGGGCCTGGGTGGTGCAGTCGACGAACTTGTCCGTGAAATCGCCCTTGGCGATCGGCTCGACGGACTTCAGACCCCCGAAGTCGTTGATCTGGTACTTGAGGCTCGCGGCATCGAGGCAGGCGACCGCGCGCCGGACCTCGTCGTCGTTGACGATCTTGGCCTTGGCGCTCGGGGCGTACAGTCCGGGCGAGTAACAGGTGTCGTCCTTGGAAGCGACTCCGGGCTTCTCCATCACGCGCGCGCCGGCGAGCGACTCGGTCGACTCGATCATCACCTGCGGGACCGCCCCGCCGGTCTGCGCGACGCTCGCGGGCCTGCCCTTCGCCGTGTAGCAGTCGGCGACCTGCTGGGCGAGCTTTGCCTGGTTCCGCTGCTCCTCCTCGGTCAACCCCCAGTCGGCGGCGCCCACGAACGGCGGGATCGCGGTCGCGGTCGTGACGAACCCGCCCGCCGCGCCGGCCGCCACGGTCTTGCGGGCCGCGTACACGTTCGTCAGGCCCGAGATCCCGGCCAGCTTCGCGCCACCGGAGTTCCGGACGTCGATGGTTGCCGCCGGCACCGACGGGAGGTCCGGCGCCGCGCCGAGCATCCGGGCCGAGTCCGCGATCACCGAGCCGTCGTCGGCGGTGACCGCGACCCGGCGGCCGAGTTTGTCGGCCAGCTCGTGCACCAGTTTGTCCACACCGGACCAGGTCGGATGATCCGCGGCGTACTTCGACAGCTGGCCGTAGATCACGCCGTCGACCTGCAGTTGCCCCGTGTTCGCGTCGATCTCGCCTTGCAACTTCTCTGTCGTGCTGTACGTCGCGATCACCGCGGTGGCGATCACGGCCCCGAGCGCGACCGCGAGCGACAGCCCGAGGAACCGGACCAGCACGCTACGACGCATGGCTCACCGCCTGGTCCGCGAGTTTGTACCCCACGCCGTACACGGTCTTCAGGTACGCCGGTGCGCCCGCGGACGGCTCGATCTTCTTCCGCAGGTTCATCACATGTACGTCGACAGTCCGGTCGAACACGTAGTGGTCGAAGCCGAACGCGTGCTCGAGCAACTGCTGCCGCGAGAACGCCCGCCCGGGCGAGGCCGCGAGACAGGCGAGGATCTTGAACTCGGCCGGTGTCAGCTCGATCAGCTCCCCGGCCAGGCGGACCTCGTGCCGGCTTGGATCGATCTCGAGGTCGCCGACCCGGTACACCTCGCCCTCGGCGCGGCTCCGGGTACGGCGCAGTACCGACCGGACCCGCGCTACCAGTTCGCGCGGGTTGTACGGCTTCGTCAGGTAGTCGTCCGCGCCCAGATCGAGGCCGAGCAGCAGGTCGTCCTCGGTCGAGCGGGCGGTGAGCATGATGATCGGGACGTCGCCGTCGGCCCGCAGCACCCGGCACACGTCGAGACCGTCGACCTTGGGCATCATCACGTCGAGCACCAGCAGGTCCGGGCTGCGCCGGCGGGCCTCGTCGATAGCCTCCCGGCCGTCGTGGACGACGACGGTCAGGTGCCCTTCCCGTTCGAGGTACCGCCGGATCAGCTCCGCCTGCTTGAGGTCGTCTTCGGCGACCAGGATCCGGGCTGGCATACCCCTCAATGTCCCCGAAGTTGATGAGAATCCGATGAAGATCGGCTGAGAGCATCAGGTGCAAACGGGACCTTCACAGGTTCTTCACGGCCGCGGCGGCACGCTCCACGCCATGAAGAGAACAGCACTCGCCGTGATGGCGGTCCTGGCATTGGCCGCCTGTGGGAACGACAAGGCGCCGGTCGCGTCCGATCAGCAGAGCGACAAGAGTCCGCTCGCGGAGTACATGGGCGACGGCTTCGTCAGTTCGTCCGGCGGCGGGTTCAAGATGGCGGTCCGGGCCGGCGGCGCTCAGCAACCGACCGAGGAGGAACTGGCCAAGCAGCGCAAGGTCGAGGACGCCACCGCGACCTGCATGAAGGCGGCCGGTTTCGAGTACGTCGCCGTACCGCCGGAGCAGAACGCGAAGAGCAAGTTCAGCGAAGCGTTCAACCTGCCGCCGGACAAGTTCGCCGAGCAGTACGGCTACGGCATCAGCACGATCGACTGGTCCAAGGCCGGCGAAGACGACTCGAACCCGAACACCAAGATCCGCAGTGCACTGTCGGCGGCCGCGCAGAAGGCGTACGACAAGGCGCTCAACGGACCGAACGCGAACGGGAGCGGCGCGGTCGTGATCGAGGGCGGCAAGGACGGGCCGAGTTCGAGCGGTCAGCAGGACCTGGGCTGTCGTGGCAAGGCGGTCAAGCAGGTGTACGGCGACGGCGCGGACCGGAGCATCGACTTCAAGAAGTTCGACAGCCTGTTCAAGGACATCCAGGCGCTGCAGAAGCGGATCGACACCGACCAGCGCGTGGTGGACGCCACCAGCGCCTGGTCCGACTGCATGGCCGACGCCGGGCACTCCAATCTCAAGAAGGTCGACGACCCGCGGGAGCAGATCCAGCAGAAACTCGACACGCTGACCGGGAACAAGCCGCCGACGAAGGGCGGTCCGTCCAAGACGATCACCGGCCCGCCGTCGTTCGACAAGGTCGACTCGGCGAAGCTGTCCGAGCTGCGCAAGTCCGAGATCGCCCTCGCGGTCGCGGACCAGAAGTGCAAGGCCGGCGGGTACGACGACGCGTACAAGAAGGTGCAGTACGCGGCCGAGAAGGAGTTCGTCGACCAGCACAAGGCCGAGCTCGAGGCGTACCGCGACGAGACGGCGAACCGGTGACCGCTTCGCCCAAGTCCCGCCGCCGGGTGCTGGTCGGGGTGTCCGCGGTGGCCACCGTCTCGCTCGGAGTCGGTGTCGCCGCGGGCAGCCGGATCAGCTCGCCGGAGGACGCCGCCGCGAAGACCGCGGCACCGAAGGCGTCCCAGATCACCGTGCCGGTGGCGAAGAAGGCGCTGTCCAGCAAGGTGGTCGGTCGGGGTGACGCGTCGTTCGACGGCGCGGTGAACATCCGGGTCGAGACCAGCGGGCTGACGACACCGCCGATCGTCACCGGGAAGGTGCCGGCGGTCGGGTCGACGATCACCGAGGGGAAGGCGCTGCTCGAGATCACCGGGCGGCCGGTGATCGGGTTGGCCGGCGTACTGCCGATGTATCGGACGTTGTCGCCCGGGTCCAAGGGACCGGATGTGCTGCAGTTGGAACAGACGCTCGACCGGCTCGGATACGACCCGGGAACGGTTGACGACGAGTACACGCTCGACACGTCGGCCGCGATCGAGGAGTTGTACGAGAACGCCGGATACGAGGCCCCCGAGCCGGACGAGAAGTTCACGCAGGCCGTCGACCAGTCGAAGAATCAGGTCGACGCCGCGAAGAAGCAACTCCGTCAGGCTCAGTCGCAGCTCAAGGCGGCCAAGGACGCGAAGGCGAAGGACACCTCCGTGCAGCAGGGCGCTGTGGACGATGCGGAGGAGAATCTCGCGGACGCTCAGGAAGCGCAGAACGAGGCCGAGTTCAAGGCCGGTACGCCGCTGCCGGTGTCCGAAGTGGTCTACGTGAAGACGCTGCCGCGCCGCGTCGACGACGTGAAGGTCGAGCGCGGCGGGACCGTGAACGGCGTGGTGATGTCGGCCAGCGGTGCGTCGCTGGTGGTCACGGTCAAGGTCGACGCGGAGACCGCGCAGCGGCTGAAGGCAGGCATGGCGGCAACGCTCGATCTCGGTGACAGTGTGTCCGTCGCCGGAAAGGTCCGCCGGGTCACGAAGAACGGGAACCAGTACGACGTGGTGGTCGCGCCGAACGCGTTGACCGCGAGCCAGTTGGCGCTGCTGCGGGACGCGAACGTGCGGGTGACAATCCCGATCAAGAGCACCAGCGGCAAGGTTCTCGCCGTACCGGTGGCTGCCCTGTCGTCCGGATCCGATGGCGCCTCGCGGGTCGAGGTACTGCGGAACGGGAAGGTGGAGCTGATCCCGGTCACGGTCGGGCTGACCGCGGACGGGTTCGCGCAGGTCACGCCGAAGGGCGATGCGAAGTTGTCCGACGGCGACCAGGTGGTGGTCGGGCGATGAGTACCGCGGTTGCGTTGCCGGCGCCGGTCGTCGAGATGATCGGCGTACGGCGAATCTTTCCAGGGCCGCCCGAAGTACAGGCGATCAACGGGATCGATCTGATCATCGGGCAGGGGGAGTACCTGTCGATCGTCGGGCCGTCCGGGTCCGGGAAGTCGACGTTGCTGCACCTGCTCGGGTTGTTGGACAACCCAACGGGTGGGGTCTACCGGCTCGACGGCGTGGACACGATGAGCCTGCGCGAGCGGCGGCGCGCCGTACTGCGGGGGGAGCGGATCGGGTTCGTGTTCCAGTCGTTCCATCTGCTCGACCATCGGACCGTGCTGGAGAACGTGGCGCTCTCGATGGTGTACGTCGGAGTGCCGCGACGGCAACGGATGGCGCGGGCGCGGGTCGCGCTGGATCGGGTCGGGCTGTCGCACCGGATGGAGTTCGCGCCGACCACGCTCTCCGGCGGTGAGCGGCAACGGGTCGCGATCGCCCGAGCACTCGTGGCGGAACCCAGCCTGCTGCTCGCGGACGAGCCGACCGGAAACCTGGACAGTGCGAACGCGGAGGCGATCCTGCAGGTGTTCGACGAACTGCATTCCGAGGGCATGACGCTCGCTGTCATCACCCACGACGACAACGTCAGCCGCCGGGCGCAACGCCAGGTCCGCATCGTCGACGGAACCCTCCAGTGGTAACCCAAGCAGGCCCCCCGGATCCCGCCGGCGGGCCGTCCATGTCGCCGGGAGCGGCGTCGTCCTCCACCCCGACCCGCTCCCGGCGTCGCCGGCTCAGGTCTCGTCCCGCCGTGCGGGACCTGCTCGACGAGGCGCTGGCCGGCGTCGCCGCCCGGCCGACTCGGCTGATTCTCACCACGCTCGGCACCGTGCTCGGAGTCGCTGCGCTGGTGGGAACGGTCGGGCTGGGGCAGACGGCGGCCGGGCAGATCACGCAGCGGTTCGATCTGGCCGCGGCAACCAGGGTGGTCGTGCAGCCGGATGACAAAGGCGGGCAGGAAGGGGAGGCGGCGGCGCAACTGCCGTGGGACGCGCCGGAGCGGATCAAGCGGCTGAACGGCGTGGAAGCGGTCGGCACGGTCAGCAGCCTGGAGATCGGTGACGACCTGGTCGAGAACGTCACCGGCCTGGACGGCGGTCAGGGCAAGGCCCTCCAGGTGATGGCCGGATCCTCAGGCCTCTGGGACGCCGTACGCGCGGTGCTCAAAACCGGCCGGTTCTTCGACGACGGTCACGACCAGCGCGCCGACAAGGTGGTTGTCCTGGGCAAACATGCGGCGGAGCGGCTCGGCATCAACCGGGTCGACTCGCAGCCGGCCGTGTTCATCGGCGACGAGCCGTACACGGTGATCGGGATCCTCGACTCGGTCACCGGCCGCGCCGACCTGAACGACGCGGTGATCATGCCGAACGGTACGGCGAAGCAGGCCTACAACCTCGAGTCGCCGGACGCGGTCGAGATCCGTACGGCGGTCGGCGCCGCACAACTGATCGCGGAGCAGGCCCCGATCGCGATCGAGCCGAACAACCCGAGCACCTTGACCGTGGACGCTCCGCCGAAGCAGGGCGCCGTACGCAAGGGTGTGGAGTCCGACCTGAACGCGTTGTTCCTGCTGCTCGGCGCAGTCGCGTTACTCGTCGGCGGACTCGGCATCGCGAACGTGACGCTGCTGTCCGTCCTGGAACGCATCTCGGAGATCGGTCTGCGCAGAGCACTCGGCGCGGCCCGAAGACACATCGCGGTTCAGTTCCTGGTGGAGAGCGTGATCGTCGGCTTCCTCGGCGGGTTGCTCGGTACGGCGGTGGGCGTCATCCTGACCGTCGGCGTGTCCTGGGTCCGCGACTGGACGCCGATCCTGGACAACCGGCTGGCGTTCGGTTCACCCCTGCTGGGTGCGTTCATCGGTCTGGTCGCCGGCACCTATCCCGCCTGGAAGGCCTCCGCCATCCAGCCGATCACCGCCCTGCGAGGCACGTGAGTAAACAACGGCGGTGATCGCGAATCCGACCACGATCAGCGCGAGCACCGGGTAGGACTTCCCGCTGTCGGGCAGGATCGCCGCGCCGAGTGCGGCCGCGGAGACCTGCCCGACGTTGAAGATCATGTCGTACAGCGAGAACACCCGACCGCGGTACACGTCGTCGACACGCGTCTGCACGAGCGTGTCGACGCTGATCTTGATGCCCTGCGCGCAGAACCCGGTCAGGAACCCGCCCACCACCATCGCGGGCTTGGTGTAGAGCCCGATCGGTACGGCGCTCACCACTGCCGCCGCCACGAACAGCACGGTGATCCACTGCCGCAGTGCCATCACCCGAGTGCCCCACGGCGTGACGAGTGCGGCGACGAACAGACCGGCGCCGACCGCGCCGGTCGCGACCGCGAGCCCGCCGAACGCTTGGTTCAGCTGGCCTGGCCCGTAGAAGTAGTTGCGGTACAGCAGGATCATCGCGACCGTCATCAGCCCGAAGAAGAACCGCAGCGACCCGATCGCGGCGAGGCCGAGCGCAGCCTGTTTGCGTTCGCGGAGGTGCCGGCCACCGTCGACGAGACCGGTCGCGATCGTGCGGAGTGCTTCGGTGATGCCTGGCTCGTCGCCGTTCAGGTCTGGGCCGAGCTGGTCGCGCCGCAGCCGGAGAGCGAGAAGGGCGGCGGCCGTGTAGATGACGACGGTCAGCCCGAGGACGACCAGGTCGGAGTCGACGAGCAGCTTCACCCCGGCGCCGATCCCGCCGCCGATCAGGAAGAACGCCGTACCGCTCGTTGGCGTGACCGCGTTGGCCATCACCAGTTCGTCGCGCTCGACCACGTGCGGGAGGCCGGCGGAGAGCCCGGAGAGCAGGAAGCGGTTGACGCCGAGGGTGAGGAGTACGGCGAGGTAGAACGGCACGCCCGCGTTGTCGGCCGCGACAATCACGCCGACACCGATGACGAGCGCGGCCCGGGTCAGGTTCGCGGCGAACAGGATCTGCCGGCGCGACCAGCGGTCCAGCAGTACGCCGGTGAACGGCCCGAGGATCGAGTACGGCAGCAGCGAGACCGCGAACAGCCCCGCGATCGCCGCGGCATCCGGCGCCCGCTCCGGCGAGAACAGCACGTACGACGCCAGCGCGACCTGGAAGACCCCGTCCCCACACTGCGAAGTCAGCCGAACCGCGAACAGACGACGGAAATCACGCCGCCGCAACAGCGCCCGCAAATCCCGCATGAACCGCACGCCTGCACTGTAACCGCCGCACATGTCGAGATCCGCGGGCCTGATCCGACGTAGCGGTATGGACAGTAACCACCCAGCATGGATCGACATCTCCGCCACCGACGCTCCGGCCTCCAGGAGCTTCTACGCCGAGCTGTTCGGCTGGCGCCTCCGGTTGGTCGAGGAGCTCGACTACGCGCTCGTCGAGCCCGGGCCCGGCACGTTGCCGGGCGGCATCGGGTCAGCGGACGAGACCCGCCCGGCGGGCATCACGACGTACTTCTCCGTGGCGGACGTCGAGCTGACGCTGATCCGGGCCACTGCCCTGGGCGCGCAGGTCGCGACCCCGCCGTGGACCGTGCCCGGTCTGGGAAAGATGGCCGTCATCCTCGACCCGGACGGCAACCGCGTCGGCCTCTGGCAGGACTAATCAGTCTGGTGCAGGCGCTGGGCGGCGGTGTCTCCTCGTTTGCCGACTGCGTGCGGCCGGTGTCGTTCGCGAACAGCGTGATCCCGCGCCACGTCGGCAGCGTCCGGAACCCGAGCAGCCCGCTCTCCTTAGAACGAGGGCGGGAATTCAATCCTCTGTAAAGGCCGACGACGGACGCGCCGGAGCTGATGGCATGGGCGGTCAGGAGGGGTAGGGTCGTTCTGCCGGTGTCACAGTCCGTTGTGTACCGGTTACGATGGCTAAGGGAGTGTCTGATGGTTCCACGCCTACTGCGGGGCACTCGGCACGGCACCTCGCCGCACGGGTGCAAAGGCCACGATGCTCCGCATCGAGACCTTCGCCCCCGCACGCCGATGCACCGCACCGAGCACCTCCTCGCGACGGCGTGGAACCATCAGACACCCCCTTACTCAGTTCTGGGGCCGCAGCGCGGATGGGAATTTCATGACTGAATCGCAGGACGCCGACGTCGACCCGCGGATGTACGAGCAGTTGAAGCTCGACCGGCCGCACGGCGCTCGGGTGTACGACTACTTCCTCGGCGGGAAGGACAACTTCGCGATCGACCGGCAGGCCGCCGAGCACCTCCTGCAGGCGTTCCCGGGCTTCCGCACCGCCGCCCTGTCGAACCGGATGTGGATGCACCGCGCCGCGAAGTACGCCGCCGAGCAGGGCATCACGCAGTACCTCGACGTCGGCACCGGCATCCCGACCAGCCCGAACCTGCACGAGGTCGTCCAGAAGATCATCCCCTCGGCGCACGTGGTGTACGCCGACAACGACCCGATCGTGCTCGCGCACTCCCGGGCCCTACTGGTGAGCGACCCGGCGGGCAAGACGGCGTACCTCGAGGCCGATGTCACCGATCCGCAGGCGATCCTGCAGTCCGACGAGGTCAAGGAACTCATCGACTTCAGCAAGCCGGTCGCGCTGAGCATCGTCGGTGTCTTCCACTACCTGCCGGACGCCCTGAAGCCGTACGACCTGGTCCGCCAGCTGGTCGAGCCGCTCGCCCCGGGCTCGCTGCTGATCTTCTCGCACTGCACCCCGGACTTCGCGCCGGACCTGTGGGAGCGGGCGATGGTGGTCTACAAGGCCGACGGCGGTGACGCGCAGGTCCGCAGCAAGGAAGAAGTCACCGAGTTCTTCGAGGGCACCGAGCTGGTCGAGCCCGGCGTCGTGTCGCCGTTCCGCTGGTATCCCGACGAGGAGACCCAGCGCCTGGTCGACAAGGGTGAGTTCACCGACATCATGTGCAGCCTGTGGGTGGGTGTCGGCCGCAAGCCGTGATCCGGAGCGCGTATCCGCACCACCTGGCGATCACGCTGCGGTGGAAGGACAACGACGTCTACGGGCACGTCAACAACGTCGAGTACTACAGCTTCTTCGACACCGTGATCAACGACTTCCTGATCCGGTCGGGTGGTCTCGACATTCACGGCGGTGACGTGATCGGGCTCTGCGTGGATTCGCAGTGCACGTTCAAGCAATCGCTCGAGTTCCCGGGCGTCGTCGACGCCGGGTTGCGGTGCGGGCAGCTGGGCAACTCCAGCGTGCGCTACGAGATCGCCTTGTTCCGTGAGGGCTCGGACGAGCCGGCCGCGACCGGTCGGTTCGTCCACGTCTTCGTCGGGCGGCACGACCGCGTCCCGGTCCCGGTACCGGACGAGATCCGCGCGGCCCTCGAAGGGATCACGGGATGATCGTGCGCGGCGCCGTACTGCGGGAGATGGGCCTGCCGGCGCCGTACGCCGAATCGCGGCCGCTGCACGTGGAGGAGCTGGAGCTCGCGCCGCCGGGGCCGGGGGAGTTGCTCGTCCGGATCCGCGCGGCCGGGTTGTGCCACTCGGACCTCTCGGTGATCGACGGGTCGCGGCCGCGCGTGATGCCGATGCTCCTCGGCCACGAGGCCACCGGCGAGGTGGTCGTGTCCGAGGCACCCGGCTTCGCGCCAGGCGACATCATCGCGTGCGCCTTCGTCCCTGCCTGCGGAGCCTGCGCCCCCTGCGCCGAAGGCCGCCCCGCCCTCTGCGAGCCCGGCGCAGCCGCCAATACCGCCGGCACGCTCCTGAGCGGCACCCGCCGCCTCACCAGCACCCGCCTCGCCGACGGGCACCGCCTGACCAGCCCTTCCGACAGCGTGCATCACCATCTGGGCGTTTCTGGGTTTGCGGATCATGCTGTGATCTCCGCACATTCGGCAGTGAAGATCGATCCATCACTCCCACCGGAGATCGCCGCGCTCTTCGGTTGTGCCGTGATGACCGGCGTCGGCGCGGTCGTGAACACGGCACAGGTCCGGGCCGGCCGCAGCGCGGTGGTCTTCGGCCTCGGCGGCGTCGGCCTGTCCGCCCTCCTCGGCGCCGTCCTCGTCGGAGCGCATCCGATCGTCGCCGTGGACGTCGTACCGTCGAAGCTCGCTCTCGCCCAGGAGCTGGGTGCCACCGCGATCGTGGACGCCCGCGACCTGGACGCGATCGAGCAGGTGCGCGCGGCGACGTCAGGCGGCGCCGACTACGCGTTCGAGACGGTCGGGAGCGCGAAGGTGCTCGAGCAGGCGTACGCCGCCACGCGCCGCGGCGGGACCACGGTCACCGTCGGACTGCCGCATCCGTCGCAGACGTTCAGCGTGCCCGCGGTCAGCCTGGTCGCGGAGGAGCGCACGGTGAAGGGCTCGTACCTCGGCTCGTCGGTGCCGTCGCGCGACATCCCGCGGTACGTCGCCCTGTACCAAGCCGGCCGCCTACCCGTCGACCGGCTGCTGACCGCGACGGTCGGACTCGACGACCTCAATCAGGCCTTCGACGACCTGGCCGCCGGCGCGTCGATCCGTCAGGTATTGCTCTTCTGAAGGTTCTCGGCGGCCTTCTGGAACGTGTGTTCGTTACGGTCCCGGGCCTCGTCCGTGTAGTTGTCACCGAAGAACTCGGCGGTCGGGACCTGCCGGATCTCCAGCAGCCCCGAGGTCTCGGGATCGTCGGAGCCGCGAGTGTCCGCCGCGATACAGCGCCAGCCCCACTCGACCGCCTCCTCGCGAGACGCGACCTCGATCAGGCAGAACCCGGCGATGAGCTCCTTGGTCTCGGTGAACGGACCGTCGATCACCCGCTGCTTGCCCTCGTCCAGCTGCAGCCGGAACCCGTGCGAGCTCGGCAGCAGCCCGTCGCCCGCGAGCAGCACGCCCTTCTCCGCCATCTCGGCCATCACCAGGCCCATCGCGGTCAGGCTCTCCTCGCTCGGCAGCTGCCCGGCCTCGGACTCTTCGTTGGCCTTGAAAATCATCATGAACCGCATCGGGACCCTCCCAAGTCGACGTTAAATCCCGAGACGAATCTATACAGCGGTGCGGCCTTTCGGGCAGGCTACGCACAGCGAGTTCGCGTACACCGTTCGTGAGTATGTCAAGTGAGGCACGCCGAGGTACCTGAGGAGTTCCCGCCCCATGCCACACCGCCCCCGCCCCAAGACCCGCCGCATCGCCGGCCTGGCCTGTGCCGGTGCCGTCGTCTTCGGAGCCCTGGCCGTCGTCGTCGGTAACCAGGCCGACGCCCAGCAGCCCGCTCCGCTCCCCATCGACCAACTGCTCGGCCAGGAGCTGCAGGGCAAGGCCGCGCTCGGCCGCGTCCAGTCCCGGCTCGCCGAGATCGCCGACCAGAACAAGTTGTCCACAGACAAGCTGCGCCAGATCCTGGCGAGTGACCGCACCGCCTGGCTGGACCGTGGCGGCAAGCTGTTCTACCGCGAGCCGGTCGCCACCGCGGCCGAGCGGAAGACCGGAGCCGCGGCATCGCCCCGCTGGGCCACGCAGGCGGTCGCTGCCGCGACCGGTCCGGCGTTCGAGCTGCACAGCAAGCCCGGGTCCAACCGCGTCATCTACCTCGACTTCGACGGCCACACGATCACCGGTACGGCGTGGAACACCAACGGCAAGCCGTCCACCGTGAACGTCACGCCGTACGACACCGATGGGAACACCAGTAACTGGAGTACGGCAGAGCAGGACGTCGTACGCGATGTCTGGGCTCGCGTCGCGGAGGACTACGCGCCGTTCGACGTGGACGTGACGACGCAGCAGCCGGCTGCCGCCGCGATCACGCGGTCCGGTGCGTCCGACCAGCAGTACGGGACGCGGGTGCTGATCGACCCGACCACCTGGTACCAGTCCGGGTGTGGGTGCGGCGGGGTCGCGTACGTCGGCGTGTACGACAACACCAGCAACCACTCGTACTACCAGCCCGCGCTGGTCTTCACCAAGGGCGTCGGGACCGGTGCGAAGAACATCGCCGAGGCCGCGTCGCACGAAGCGGGCCACAACGTCGGCCTCTCGCATGACGGCACCGCGTCCGTCGGGTACTACGCCGGCCACGGCGCCTGGGCGCCGATCATGGGCGTCGGGTACTCGAAGGCGATCAGCCAGTGGAGCAAGGGCGAGTACACCGGAGCGAACAACAAGGAAGACGACTTCGCGGTGGTGGGCCAGAACGGGCTGGCGCTGCGGGCCGACGACCACGGCAACGGCACGTCGGATGCCACCGCGTTGACGCTCGGGACGAGCGTGAAGGGTGTGTACGCCAACGACTCCGACGTCGACACCTTCCGGATCGACCTGGCGGCCGGCACCTTCAACTTCGCAGCCGCTGCGGCCGCGTCCGGCGCTGACCTGGACATCAAGCTCCAGTTGCTGAACTCGTCGGGTGGTGTCGTCGCCACCGCGGACCCAGCAGCCGGGCAGTCCAACTCGGCCACCCCGACCGGGCTGAGCGCGAGCATCAGCCGCCAGGTCGCGGCCGGCCGCTACTACCTGCGGATCGAGAACACCGGGTACGGCAGCCCGCTGAACACCGGCTACTCGACGTACGGCAGCCGCGGCGCCTACACCGTCCGCGTCACCGCCGGCTGATACCTCTTTGACCACCCCGGGGCCGCCGATCCCACCGAGATCGACGGCCCCGGGGGTCTTGGGGGGACCGCCCGCGGGGGGGACGTGAGGAGGAACCCGTAGTGAACAGAATTCGCCGCACCGGCGCACTTGCGTGTGCTGGTGCTGTTGTTTTCGGAGGGCTGGCTGTCGCGCTCGGCACCCAGGCCGATGCGCAACAGACACCGATCGACCAGTTGTTGTCGCAGCCGCTGGCCGGCGGCTCGGCGCTCGGCAAGGTTCAGTCGCGGCTGGCCGAGGTTGCCGCGCACAACGGCCTGCCGACGGACCAGTTGCGGCAGATCCTTGCCACCGACAAGACCGCATGGCTCGATGCCGACAGCAAACTGTTCTTCCGCGAGCCCGGTCTGACCGCCGCGCAGAAGGCTCCCGAGGCGTCACCGCGCTGGGCGAGTACGGCGGCCGCCGCTGCGACCGGCCCGGCGTTCGAGCTGCACAGCAAGCCGGGCTCGAACCGGGTCATCTACCTGGACTTCGACGGCCACACCATCACCGGTACGGCATGGAACGCGTCGAAGGGCGTCGATCCCGTCAACGTCTCGGCGTACGACACCGATGGCGATCCGGCTGGTTGGAGCACTGCCGAGCAGGACGTCGTCCACGAGGTGTGGGCTCGAGTCGCGGAGGATTACGCGACCTTCGACGTGGACGTGACGACGCAGGAGCCGGCGCAGTCCGCGATCGACCGGTCGGGCGCGTCCGACGAGCAGTACGGGACGCGCGTACTGATCGATCCGGACACCTGGTACCAGTCCGGATGCGGTTGCGGCGGCGTCGCGTACGTCGGCGTGTACGACAGCACGAGCCAGCACGACTACTACCAGCCGGCCCTCGTGTTCACGAAGGGCGTCGGCACCGGTGCGAAGAACCTCGCCGAGGCGGCGTCGCACGAGGCCGGGCACAACGTCGGCCTCTCGCACGACGGGACGTCGACGGTCGGGTACTACCAGGGCCACGGCGCGTGGGCGCCGATCATGGGCGTCGGGTACTACCGCGGCATCAGCCAGTGGAGCAAGGGCGAGTACGCCGACGCGAACAACAAGGAAGACGACTACGCGGTCGTCGGCTCGCACGGACTCGCACTGCGTACGGACGAGGCCGGTGACACCGTCGGAGACGCTGCGGCGCTGACCGTCGGTACGCCGGCGTCGGGCGTCATCGCGGCCGAGAACGACACCGACGTCTACCGCGTCGACGTGAGTGCCGCCGGCAACTACACCGCGACGGCGAGCTCCGCTCCAAGCGGCGGCAACCTCGACCTCAAGCTCGACCTGCTGGACAGCGCCGGCGCGGTCGTTGCCTCGAACGACCCGGCCTCCGGACAGAGCGACGCCGGTACGCCGACGGGTCTCGGCGCGAGTGTTAGCGGCAGCCTTCAGCCGGGTACGTATTACCTGCGGATCGACAACGTGGGCTACGGCGACCCGCTGAACACGGGCTACTCGACGTACGGCAGTCGCGGCGCCTACACCCTCGGAGTTTCGCCCTCCTGAACCCTGTGGCTGGTCGGCCTCTGGCGGACCGACCAGCCACAGGCCTCTTCTAGAGCGCCGTTTCTAGAGCGCCCTTTCTAGAGCGCGCGCTCGAGCGCCCCGGTCAGTGCGATCGGGCTGACCTCGAGCCGGTCGAAGCGCCAGCCCTTCTCGGTCCGGCGCGCACGGTACTGGTGGACGGCGGCCGCGATGGCCTCCGTCTTGTCGTCGAGAACGTAGACCGCGATGTCGTGCGCGCGCACGGTCGCGGTGTCGCCCTGGATGTCGATCACGAGGTTCGACTTGTTGTGCAGCGTGCGGGCGTTATCGTCGTGTCCCGCCCGCACCAGGTCGACGAGCGCGTCGATGCCCGCGACCTCGCCGCGGCGGGACTCGACGACTACGTCCTCGGTGAAGAGGCGGTCGCTCTCGTCGTACCGGTGCTCGTCGATCCACAGGCTGTGGCGGGCGACCAGGTCGGCCAGTTCGCTGCGGTCGGCGAGCTCGCGGATCAGGGCTTCGGTCGCGGTCATAACGTGCTCCTTGAATGATTAGTCTTACTAACGTTGGCTCTACCAATGAATGTAGATCGTTAGTCCGACTAACGCAAGCGGCGTATGCTGGCGCCATGGAGGACGGCGAGGAGCTGCGCTTCGACCGTGGCGCGGAGACGCCGGAACGCATCAAGGCGCAGCTGTCACGGCTGGTCGGGCTGACGGCGGCCCAGACTGCCCGGGCCTCCGGCGACGCGCTCCGGGCAGTCGGCGCCCACAAGGATCACTTCGTGGTGCTCGCGGCGCTCGCCGAGTTCGGCCCGGCGAGCCAGTCCGCGCTCGCCGGCCGCGCCCGCGTCTACAAGAGCGATCTCGTCGCGGTCCTGAACGAACTCGCGGACGGCGGCTGGATCCGCCGTACGCCGGACCCCGCCGACAAACGCCGCAATGTCATCACGATCACGGACACCGGAGTACAGCGGCTCGCCGAGCTGGATCAGGTGCTCGCCGGTGTGCACGCCCACATCACGGCGCCGCTGACCCGCGAGGAGCGCGACCAGTTGTTCGCGCTCCTCAACCGGGTCAACACCCACCTCGCGGGCCCGCCCGCCTGATCAGGCTTTGAGCAGGTGCTTGGCGGCCAGCTGAGCCAGCGCGGCCGCCTGGTCGGCGAGGACCGCGTCGTCGAACCGGACGAGGCTCGAATGGTTCGAGGGCGCTTCCTCCTCCGAGACGTCGTCCGGCCGGGCGCCGACCATCACGAACGTGCCCGGCACCTCACGCAGCACCATCGAGAAGTCCTCGGCGCCCATCAGCGGGTTGTCCAGCTGCTGCACCCGCTCCGCGCCGAACAGGCCGGTGAGGAGGTCCGCGGTCTCCGCCGTACGCCCAGCGTCGTTCACCGTCACCGGATACTGCGGGTCGAGCCGCGCGTCGACCGTGCATCCGTGGGCGGCCGCTATCCGCTCCGCCAGCGCCGGCAGCTCGCGGGTCAGTTGCTCCAGCATCGCGTCCGACAGCGTCCGCACGGTCGCGCCGAGCCGGGCCGTGTTCGGGATGACGTTGATCGCGACGCCCGCCTCGAGCTGTGTCACCGTGATCACCACCGGGTCGAACACGTTCACCCGCCGCGTCGCGTACGTCTGCAGCGCGAGCACAAGCTCCGCCACCACCGGCACCGGGTCGATCGTCCGGTCCGGCGACGACCCGTGGCCGCCCTTGCCGTGCACCGTGATGTGCAGCTGGTTCGAACTGGCCATGATCGTGCCCGGACGCAGCTGGAACGTCCCCTTCGCCGCCTGCGACCAGACGTGCAACGCGAACGCCGCGATCGGCTTGTCGCCGGTGGCGCTCAGCAGGCCCTCCCGCAGCATGTATCCGGCGCCGCCGAGGCCTTCCTCGCCTGGCTGGAACATGAAGATCACGTTCCCGTTCAGCTCGTCGCGATGCGCACTTAGCAACTGCGCCGCTCCCACCAGTCCCGTGGTGTGCAGATCGTGGCCGCAGGCGTGCATGTTCCCGTTCTCGGCCGCGTACGCGAGCCCGGTCTCCTCCACCACCGGCAACGCATCCATGTCGCCCCGCAGTAGCACGGTAGGCCCGGGCTGACCGCCGCGCAGTACGCCGACCACGGAGGTCAGCTCCTTGCCGGTGGTGACCTCCAGCGGCAACCCGGCCAGCGCGTCGAGCACCAGGGCCTGAGTCTTCGGCAGCTCGAGGCCGACCTCGGGAACCTGGTGCAGCTCCCGCCGCAGCTCGATCAGCCCGGGCGCGATCGCGGTGGCTTCCTCGACGAGACTCATCAGTTTGCTCCTTCGAATGCCCATTGGCCGACGTTGGCCACGGTCCCCGGCCAGAACGCGGTCGCCCCGCCCACCGCCACGGACTTGTTGGTCGCGGCGACGGCGTGGTCGGAGTACAGCGTCAGGACCGGCATGTCAGCCTGCCACAGCGCCTGCAACTGGTTGTAGATCTTGTGCCGGGCCTCCGGCTTCGCCTCGGACTTGCCGGCCAGCAGCAGCTTGTCGCTCTCCGGCGAGTTGTACCCGGTCAGGTTGAAGGAACCGGTCGAGGAGTACATGTTCGACACGTCCGGGTCGATGTTGAAGGTCAGGCCCATCAGCACCATGTCGTGGTCCTTCGCCCGCGCCTTGGCCAGCGTGGTCGGGAAGTCGTAGTTGGTCTGGACGACGTTCAGACCGATCGCCTTGAAGTTCTGCAGCAGGATGTCGGCCGACCGCTCCCGGATCTTGTTCCCGGTCGGTACGACGAAGTTGATCTTCCGGCTGAAGTCCCAGCCCGCCTCGGTGAGCAGCTTCTTGGCCAGCGCCGGGTCGTAGCTGAGGGTCTTCAGGCTCTTGTCCAGGAACGGGCTCTGGCTGGTGTACGGGCCGTCGATCACCTCGCCGTTGCCGAGCAGCAGCTCGTCGACGATCTGCTTGCGGTTGATCGCGTGCGCGAGCCCGGCCCGCAGTCGCGGGTCCGCGAATGTCTTCACGTTGAACTGGATGGTCTGGAACCCGATCGTCGGGTTGACCTTGGTGTTGACGTCCTTGAACGCCTGGATCGTCTTCAGGTCCTGGAACGGGATGTTCCCGATCCCGCCGCCGGAGTTCATCATGATCGACCCGGTCTGCAGCTCACCGGCCAGGTTCGAGGCCGGCATGATCTTCATGATCAGCTTAGCGATCTTCGGCGCACCGCCGTAGTAGTCCGGGTTGGCGGCGTACTCGATGCTCGCGTTCTGGGTGTACTTCGTGAACTTGTACGGACCACTCGTGACGTCGGGAAGCTGCGCGAACTTGCTGTCGTCGATCTGCGCCGGTGCCGTCTTCGCCAGCACGTGCTCGGGCATGATCACCACCTTGGTGCCGATCATCTCCTTGATGTAGTTCGGGTCCACCGCGGTCTTCGTGGTGAACACGACCGTCGTGTCGTCCGGCGCGGTCAGCCCCGGTACGGCGGTCTGCCCCTTCGGAAGCTTGCCGGTGGCATCGACCCCGGTGAGCGCGGTGACGTTGCCGCCGAGCGTGGTGAGCGAGTCCCGGTTGGCGATCAGGTTGATCGTGTACACCACGTCCTTCGCGGTGATCGGCTGCCCGTCGCTCCACTTGGCGCCGGCGTGCAGCTTCACCGTGAAGGTCTTGTTGTCCTTGCTCTCCATCGACTCGGCCAGCTTCGGGACGAACTTCAGCGGCTCCGGCTGATCCAGCAGCGTGTCCATCGCGAACCGTACGGCGAACTGGCCGCCGACGTCGGACTGGTTGATCGGGTTGAAGCTGGCCGGCGGGTTCACTGTGCCGACGTACAGCGTGTCCCCACCGCCCCCGCCACTGCCGGCGTTGCCGGTGCATGCAGTCGGTATCAGCAACAGGCCGATGGCGGCCAATCCGGCGCTGAGCCGGTAGGTGGTCCGTGCAGACATAGCGGGTCCCTTCTCGAAAGGATGGGGTTCAGGTCTCGGAGCGGGACTCCATCGAGTCACGTAGGCCGTCGCCGACGAAGTTGATCGCGAGTACGGCGAGCAGGATCATCAGGCCCGGCGGGATCCAGATCCACGGCTGGCTGGACAGCACGGTGATCGACTGCGCCTCGCTGAGCATGTTGCCCCAGCTGGCCGCCGGCGGGCGGACACCCATCCCTAGGAAGCTCAGGCCCGACTCGAGGATGATCGCCTGCGCGACGCCGAACGTCGCGTTCACGACGATCGGGGACAACGCGTTCGGCAGGATGTGCCGGAACAGGATCCGCGGCGTGCGGTACCCCAGCGCGACCGCGGCCTGCACGTAGTCGCTGCCCTTGATCGAGAGCACGCTGCCGCGGACCAGCCGGCCGATCATCGGCCAGGCCAGCGCACCTATCACCACGATGATGGTGAGCAGGCTCGGCCCGAGCACGCTGACCAGGATCAGGATCACCATGAAGTACGGGAACGACATGAACACGTCGGTGATCCGCATCAGCACCTGGTCCACCCAGCCGCCGTAGTACCCGGCGAGCAGACCGAGCAGGACGCCGATCACGACGTACACGACGACTGCTCCGACGCCGACGCTCATCGACACCCGGGCGCCGTAGATCAGCCGGCTGAGCACGTCCCGCCCGACCGAGTCGGTGCCCAGCAGATGCGCGCCCGACGGCGACGACTCGAACTTGTCGAAGATCCGGTTCGGGTCGTGCGGCGCCAGGAGCGGCGCCAGCGCGGCCATCAGCACCATCAGGACGACGATCGCCAGCCCGGCGACGGCCAGCCGGTGTCGCCGGAACCGCCGGATCATCAGCCGCGTGGACGACTGGCCGGTCTCGGGCTCGAGCCGCTTATGCATAGGCAACCCTCGGGTCCACCACCGCGTACGCGATGTCGGTGAGCAGGTTGGCGGCGAACACGGCGATCGCCGCGATCAGGTTGATGCCCATCAGTACGGCGTAGTCGCGGGCGCCGATCGACTGGATGGTGAGCAGCCCGATCCCGGGCCACTGGAAGATCTGCTCGGTCACGATCGCGCCGCCGATCAGCGCGGACAGATCGATCCCGATCACCGTCACGACCGGGATCAGCGCGTTCCGCAGGGCGTGCTTGTTGGTGATGACCGACGCGGCCAGACCCTTCGCCTTCGCGGTCCGGATGTAGTCCTGGCCGAAGGCGTCGATCATGCTCGACCGGACGTATCTGACCATGCCGGCCGCGACCGCGGTGGCGAGCACGACGACCGGCAGGACGAGATGCGAGACCCGGTCGGCGAACCCGCCTCCGCGTCCCAGGGTCACCATGCCGCCGGTTGGGAACCAGCCCAGCGTGAGCGCGAACACGTAGATCATCGCCAGGCCGAGGAAGAAGTGCGGCACCGAGATGCCGAGGAACGACGCCCCGACGACCCCGTAGTCGGCGGCCGTATTGCGCCGCCGGGCCGCGAAGATCCCGATCGGGATCGCGACCAGGTAGGCGACGACGAGCGACGTACCCATCAACAGCAGAGTCGGGCCGATCCGGTCGGCGATCAGCTGGGTGACCGGCTCGCGGTTCTGGAACGAGACGCCGAGGTTCCCGTGCAGCAGTTGGGTGAGCCAGTTGAGGTATTGGACGAAGACCGGCTTGTCCAGCCCGAGCGCGGCTTCGGTGCGGGCGACGTCCTCGGGAGTCGCGGTCGGGGAGAGATACAGGTCGGCCGGGCTGCCGGGCGCGAGGTTGATGATCAGGAAGTTGATCAGGGTCACGCCGAGCAGGACCGGGATTCCGATCAGGATGCGCCGGATGAGGTAGGAGACCATCAGCTCGCCTCCTGGACCAGCGGGAAGTGGCAGGCCACCTGATGCCTGGCACCTCCCGCGGCGTTCAGGGCCGGAGCCTCGGTCCGGCAGATGTCCTGTGCGTACGGGCAGCGGGTGTGGAACACGCAGCCGGGAGGCGGATTCGCTGGGCTCGGCACGTCGCCCTCGACGATGATCCGCTCCCGGTCGCGCAGCCGCGGGTCCGGTTCGGGGTAGGCGTCGAGGAGGATCTCGGTGTAGGGATGCTTCGGCCGGGCGAAGATCTCCGCGGTGGTCGCGGTCTCCATCACCTTGCCGAGGTACATCACCACGATCCGGTCGCTGATGTACTTGATCGCGCCGAGCCCGTGGCTGATGAACACGTAGGTCAGGCCGAACTCGCCCTGCAGATCCTTGAGCAGGTTCAGGACCTGGGCCTGGATCGAGACGTCGAGCGCGGACACCGGCTCGTCGCAGACGATCAGCCTCGGTTCGAGCATCAGCGCCCGCGCGATGCCGACCCGTTGCCGCATCCCGCCGGAGAGCTCGTGCGGGTAGCGGTCCAGGGAGAGCTTCGGGAGCCCGACGGTGGCCAGCATCTCGGCAGCCTTCGCCCGCGCGCCGGCGCGATCGAGACGCTTGTGCGCGATCAACGGCTCGGCCAGCAGATCGCCGATCCGGATCTGCGGATTCAGCGACGAGTACGGATCCTGAAACACCATCTGCAGTTCGGTCCGCAACCGCCGCATCCTCGCGGTCGACAGTGTCGCGATGTCGGTCCCGTCGAAGAGCACCGAGCCTGACGTCGGCGGCTCCAGCCGTACGACGGCACGCCCGGTGGTGCTCTTCCCGCATCCGGACTCGCCGACGATGCCCACCGTCTCACCCGGGTACACGTCGAAGCTCACCCCGTCGACGGCACGTACGTGCCCGACCGTCCGGGCGATGACACCTTTGCGAATCGGGTAGTACCGCCGGAGGTCTCGCACCTGCAGCAAGGGGCCGACGTCCTCCACGGCCGTCATGCGGGGACCGCCGTTCCGGTTTCGTCGTACAGCCAGCAGCGGACCGAGTGCGCGCCCTCGCCGACGCCGGCTAGCGGGCGGAGCGCCGGCAGATCCGTCGCACACCGGTCCATTGCCTGTGGACATCGCTCGCGGAAGCGGCAGCCCTCCGGTAGGTGCAGCAAGCTCGGGACGGAGCCGGAGATCGGGGTGAGCCGGTCCCCGGCCGGGGTGGTGATGTGCGGGATCGACTTCAGCAGGGCGACCGTGTACGGATGCTTGGGCTGGTCGAACAGCGTGTAGACGTCGGTCTCCTCGACGACCTGCCCGGCGTACATCACCGCGACCCGGTCGGCCATCTCCGCGACCACGCCGAGGTCGTGGGTGATGAAGATCGTCGCCGTACCGGTTTCCGCGCTCAGCTCCCGCATCAACCGCAGGATCTGCGCCTGGATCGTCACGTCCAGCGCCGTCGTCGGCTCGTCCGCGATGATCAGCTTGGGCCGGCAGCTCAGCGCCATCGCAATCATCACCCGCTGCCGCATTCCGCCGGACAGCCGGTGCGGATGGTCGTCGACGACCGCACCCGCCCGCGGGATGCCGACCTTCTCCAGCAGCTCGATCGCCCGTTGGCGGGCCTCCGCCTTGGTCAGCCCGAGATGCAGGATCATCGTCTCGGCCAACTGGTCGCCGATGGTCAGCACCGGGTTCAGCGATGTCATCGGCTCCTGGAAGATCATCGCGATCGCATGCCCGCGAATCCGGCGTAACTCCGGCTCCGGCAGACCGGCGAGATCCTGACCCTCGAACAGCACGGAGCCCTCGGTGACCCGGCCGTTCGCGGCCAGCAGGCCCATGATCGACAGCGCGGAGACCGACTTCCCGCTGCCGGACTCGCCGACCAGACACAACGTCTCCCCGGCCGCCACGGTGAATCCGACTCCGTCCACCGGCGTGACCGGACCCTGGTCGGTCGTGAACTCGGTCCTCAAGCCGTCGACCCGGAGCAGGGTGGAAGCAGAGACAGCAGGCGTAACTGACAAGCGATCCTCCGTGGGGCGTCGAAGAACTCACTGGCCGGAGCCGGAACTTCTGGCTCTGGACATTGGATACTGTCATCCGGGCACTCAGGATGCTCCTCCCTCCGCGTAATCGATCAAATCCTTGTCATGACATCGCAGGGAACTTGCGTGACCGCCGTGACGCATGCGCAGATTTTGAGTTGTGGACGACGTAGATTTCCTGCTGGTTAACGCCTTACAGCACCGCCCGCGCGCGAGTTGGTCCCAGCTCGAGGCGATCGTCGGCGGTGATGCGTCGACCCTGTCGCGCCGCTGGAGCCGGCTCGTCGACAGCGGCCTGGTCTGGAGCTCGTGCTTCGCGGTGAGCCCAGGCGATCCGGATCGCCCGGACGGGCGCCTCGACTCCGCGGTGCACCCGTTGACCGGTGTCCTCGCACTGGTCGAGGTGTACTGCACCGCGGGCAGCCGCGAGAGCGTCATCGCCGGTATCGCGAAGACGCCGTCGGTGCTGACCGTCGAATGCACGTCCGGCGGGCCTGATCTGATCCTGACCTTGTCCTGTCCGTCGGTCGCCGAGGTCGATGCCTACGTCGCCACGGAGCTGGCCGCGGATCCCGGCGTACGGCGGACCCGGACCCACTTCACCCGCACGTTCTTCAAGGAAGGAACGAGCTGGCGGCCCGGCATCCTCAGCGAACGTCAGGTCAAGGCTCTGCAGGCGTTTCCTGCTACTGGTATCGACGCACCCGCGGTGCCTACCCGTCTGCATGAGCTCGTCATCAACGCTCTGGCCGGTGACGTCCGCCGATCCGCAACCTCGATCGCCGAGGAGATCGGCCGGAGCGTCGCCACGGTCACTCGTGCGATCGGGCAGATCCTGCACGCGCCGTGGGCGCGCACGCGGGTCGACTTCGCGCACAACCTCGTCGGGTACAACGCGTCTGTGATGGTGTGGTTCAGCGTGCCGCATCATCAACTGGAGATGGTCGGTGCCGGTCTCGCGCTGATGCCGGAGACGCGGATGTGCTGCTCGGTGGTCAACCGGGCCAACCTGGCGGTCACCTTCTGGCTCCGCAGCCTGCGTGATCTCGACGCCGTCGAATCCAAGATCGCCCGCGCCTTTCCGACTGCGCGAACCGAGGAACGCTGGCTCCTTCCACGCTTCGCCAAGCGCCTGGGCCACACCCTTACTCCTAGCGGCCACCACGCCACCTTCATCCCGCCAACCCACCCGCTGACCGCGCCGCGCTTCTGATGTTCTGCAGGTGGACGGGGTTGGCATGATGCGGCCTCCGAGTCTTGAAGTCGGTCAGCTGTTGTGGGTTGCGGTGGTCGAGCGGAGTTGCAGTTGGCGGCGCCACGCCGGACAGGGCTGTCTGGTGGGGAGCAGGTGCGCAGCGGGATGGAACGGGTGGTGGGAGGACGCAGGGATCGGCCTCTACGGGACTGAGGGCGTAGGTGGCTTCTGCGGTGTGGGTTTCGTGGCGGAGGTGGGCCAGGAGTTGGTTGGCGGTGGCAAGGGAGTTGGTGGTGGCCAGGTCTGGGGGAGAGAGTTCGTAGGTTTCCAGGTGGGCGAGGCCGGAGCGGAGGATCGACTCCAGGCGGGAGCGGGTATCGGCGCCGGGTGGTTCGTGGTCGGGGAGACGGGTGGAGTTGTAGGCGAGGTCGACCAGGAGCGGGAACTGGCCGGCGGCGGTTTGGCGGTTGAGAAGGGTCAGGGTTTCGCCGGGTGGGAAGCCGTTGCGGGTGTCCAGGTCGGTGGTGAGTTCGCGGATGGCAGGGACGAAGGCTGCGTAGTACCCGTCGGAGCGGACGGAATCGATGCCTGGGGCAACCTTGTCGATGCCTAGTCGGTGGATGAAGTCGTCGAGATGGTCCTGGGCCCAGGCCTCGGTGACGCCTTCCTCCAGTTGGCGGCTGCCGAGTTTCGTGAAGGCTTCGCGGGCTGCTTCCTGGGTGGCGTCCTCCGGGCCGAGGAAGTGCGCATGCTCGTGGAGCAAGGTGGCCAAGGATTCGCGGTAGGCGACGAGCGTCTGAGTCGGACGCCTGGCGCCTGCGTGTTCGTAGAGGTGGCGGAGTGGGTCGACGATCGACTCGCGATCGAGGTACAGGGTGCCGTCCCAGTGGGCGAGGCCGAGCATCGCGCTGGAGGACTCGATGATGTGACCGTTCCACGCGGAGCGGTCCGCGCCGGCTATCGCTCGAGCTGTTTCACCGCTCATCGCCAGCAGTTCGAGGACCGAGGTCGGGTGCGGTCCCACCGCTGTCGTCGTCACGGGCGGAACGCGGTCGCGAGCCGGGTGAGAGAGTCGGCGGTGCGGCGAAATCGCACCCGATCGTTCGGGTCCTCGGCCTGCGCCGCGAGCCGGCTGAGCTCGGTGATCAGCCAGTCGGCGCGGGCCTGCCGCTCGGCTCGCGCCTGCGTCGCGGCGGGCGGCGGGTCGAGTGGTGCGTGCGGGGTGGCGTTGGTCGGCGTACCGATCGAATGCTCCATGAGATGTCCTCCCGAGTCGTGAAGTCGGCGGAGAACATACGGAGATCAGCCCCCGAATCTGCAGGCCACTTTGGAACTGTGGATAACTCAGCGCCGGGGCGCAGCACCCCCCAGGCAGAACGGCCGACACCGCGGCACAGAAGGGTGGTTATCCCCTCGTGTTGGGGGTTCTCCCCTGTGTACGAGCAGAGAACCCACCATTCGAGGGGATAACTCCTCGAATGGTGGGTGGGTTGGTTGGGGGACTAGAAGAGCGTTGGTGGTTCGGGTTCGATGGGCTCGGGGAGGGGTGCGAGTGTGGGGACGGCTGCGGCGACCGTTGTGTGGAAACGGCGGGCGAGGTTGAGGGCTTCGGCGTTGTCTGGGGTGTGCAGGAAGATCGTGGGGGAGCGGCCCTCGGCCAGCCAGTTGATGACCAGGTCGACGAGGTACGTCCAGCCGGTGACGGTCTCGTCGACGGAGTCGCGACCGATGTAGCGGACGATCGGATGGCTGGTCAGGGCTCGGGTCCGGCGGGCTACCCGCGGCTTCTTCATCCAGGCGTCGCGCTCGGCGAGGCTGGTCGGGCGGTGGGCGAACAGCGTGCCGGTGTCGAACGGGATCCACTCCGCGTTCGCTCGCGCGAGTACGCGTTCGAGGTTGGTCGCGGCGCGGGGATCGTCGAAGAAGTCGCGGTGCCGGACCTCCACGGCGTACTGGTGTTCGCGGGGCGCCTGGTGGAGGAACGCGGCGAGGGCACCCAGGTCGGTCGGCGCGAACGCGGCCGGGAGCTGGATCCAGACCGCGTGGTTGCGCGGGCCGAGCGGCTCGATCGCGGCGAGGAACGCGCGGAGTTCGGCGTCGACGTTGTTGAGCCGGCGCTCATGCGTGATGACCTGCGGCAACTTCACCACGAACCGGAAGTCGGGCGGCGTTTGCGCGGCCCACGAAGCCACCGTCGACGCGGACGGCGTCGCATAGAACGTCGTGTTGCTCTCCACCGCGTTGCACCACGAGGCGTACGAACGCAGCTTGTCCCGCGAGGGTTGCGGCCACACGGCATGAGTCCACTGCGCGCAACCGACGTACAGCTGCATGCTCACAGCGATCGAACGTACTGCCTGCAGACGTGCACGCGCGAGAACCGCTTACGCATCGCGGCCTCGAGTGCGATCGGCGCATGCATGAACGCTGTCACCGGTGCGCCGAGACCCTCGGGGGTCTCGAAACCAGAAGCGTCGTCCTGCCAGGACTTGTAGACATGGAGATAACGGAAGTTCTCCGTGAAGCCCGATCGCTGGTACCACTCGTTCGCGGATGAATCCCCGCGCGTCCACGCGTCCAGTACGTCGACCTCGAGCCGAGGAAGAACCGTCTCCAGCAGCTGCGTGGCCAGGCCTTGGCGTTGGTGATCGGGGTGCACGGCGAGTACGTCGATCGTGGCGCGGTCCGTGAAGATCTCGACGTCCATCAGGCCGACCACTGTGTCGTCGTCGACGGCTACGAGCCGATGAGCCGGGTTCTCGAAGGTCTTCCGTTGGACCGCGACGTCGTCGTAGTACTCGGTGCCGAAGAAGCTCAGCAGGCGGCAGCGCAGCCACCCGGCGGCGTCGGTGTCGCGGTACTCGCGGATCTCGGTCATCCGGCGCCATGATGGCATGCCGCCCCGACACCCGGGATGGGTGTCGGGGCGGCTTCTACTGCTTGGGTCAGCGTTCGACTTCGCCGCGGATGAACTTCTCCACCAGGTCGCGGCAGACGTCGTCGGCGTACTGCTCCGGCGGCGACTTCATGAAGTACGACGACGCGGACAGGATCGGGCCGCCGATGCCGCGGTCCTTGGCGATCTTCACGGCGCGGATCGCGTCGATGATGATGCCGGCCGAGTTCGGCGAGTCCCAGACCTCGAGCTTGTACTCCAGCGACAGCGGTACGTCGCCGAAGTTGCGGCCCTCGAGCCGGATGAACGCCCACTTGCGGTCGTCCAGCCAGGCCACGTAGTCCGACGGGCCGATGTGCACGTTGCGGGGGTCGATCTCGTCGCGCAGCTGCGACGTGACGGACTGGGTCTTGCTGATCTTCTTGGACTCCAGGCGGTCCCGCTCGAGCATGTTCTTGAAGTCCATGTTGCCGCCGACGTTCAGCTGGTACGTCCGGTCCACGGTCACGCCGCGGTCCTCGAACAGCTTGGTCAGCACCCGGTGCGTGATGGTCGCACCGAGCTGCGACTTGATGTCGTCGCCGACGATCGGCACCCCGGCGGCGGTGAACTTGTCGGCCCACTCCTTGGTGCCGGCGATGAACACCGGCAGCGCGTTCACGAACGCGACACCCGCGTCGATCGCGCACTGCGCGTAGAACTTCGCCGCCTGCTCCGAACCCACCGGCAGGTAGCAGACCAGAACGTCGACCTGCGCCTCACGCAGGGTCGCAACGACGTCGACCGGGTCGGCGTCGGACTCGGTGATGGTCTCCCGGTAGTACTTGCCGAGGCCGTCGAGGGTGTGACCGCGCTGGACGGTGACGCCGGTCGGCGGCACGTCGCAGATCTTGATCGTGTTGTTCTCGCTGGCGCCGATCGCGTCGGCGAGGTCCAGGCCGACCTTCTTGCCGTCGACGTCGAACGCGGCCACGAACTCCACGTCCCGGACGTGGTAGTCGCCGAACTGGACGTGCATCAGACCGGGGACGCGCTCTTCGGGCTTGGCGTCACGGTAGTAGTGCACGCCCTGGACGAGCGAGCTTGCGCAGTTGCCGACGCCGACGATCGCTACGCGAATCGAGGTCATCTGGAATCTCCTTGGGTAGGCGGGTAGTGCTGGTCAGGGGGCCGCTGTTGCCGCCGCTCGCCGTCGATCAGCTCGTTCAGCCAGCGGACCTCGCGCTCGGCCGACTCCAGGCCGTGCCGTTGCAGCTCGAGGGTGTAGGCGTCGACCCGCTCCGCCGTCCGGCTCATCGCCGCCCGGAAGTTGGCCAGCCGCTCCTCCATCCGGGCCCTGCGGCCCTCGAGGATGCGCAACCGGGTGGCCGGATCGGTCCGGCCGAAGAACGAGAAGCGGACGCCGAACGTGTCGTCCTCCCAGGCCGACGGGCCGGCTTCGTGCATCGCGTGCGCGAAGTAGTCCTTGCCGTCGGCGGTGATCGTGTACACGATCTTGGGCCTGCGACCCGACTCCGGCGTTCCGGGGTCGGCCGTGATCAGCCCGTTGCGGAGCATCGCCTTCAGACACGGGTACAGCGAACCGAACGACAGCACGCGTCCCCAGCCGAACTGGGCGTTGACGCGCTTGCGGAGCTCGTAACCGTGCATCGGCGCTTCGTGCAGCAGACCGAGTACGGCGAGCTCCAGGACCCCACTGCGGTTTCCCATGAGCCACCTCCCTCGGTCTAGTTTGTCATGACGTGATGTATCGGTTCGATACATCGTGCTGCCACTGTAAGCAGACCCGGCGGCTGTGGACAACTCTTGACAAACCCGACCTTTGTCACCTCAGTCGGGCGGCACGCCCAGGAAACCTGTTACGTCAGACGCCGATCTGCGTTAATCGAATGACACTCAGCGTCGTAGCCCGGGAGCGGACGGTAATGACCGACAGTCATGGGAAGCACGCCAAGTCCGACGTGGAAGCCGAGGGCGCACTCGCCCGGCTGGCGCTGAGGTTCACCGCGTTCACCGAGAAGTGGTTGCCGGACGCGTTCGGGTTCGTCCTGGTCGGCACGTTCGTGGTGCTGCTGTTCGGGCTCGTCACCGGTGAGCCGCTGCTGAAGCGCCCCGACGACCCGGCCGCGACCAAGGGCTTCGGATTGATCGATGCCTGGGGCATCGGGTTCTGGTCCCTGATCACGTTCACGCTGCAGATGGCGATGATCATCATCGGCGGGTACGCCGTCGCCACGAGCGGACCGATCGCGCGGTTGATCACGCGGCTGGCCCGGATCCCGAAGAGCCCGCGGACCGCAGTCGCTTTCGTCGCCGCGGTCGCGATGCTGGCGTCGTACCTGAACTGGGCCTTCAGCCTGATCTTCGCGGCGATCCTGGCGCGCGAGGTGGCGCGCAACGTGCCGAAGGCGGACTACCGCGCGCTCGGTGCGATGGCGTTCCTCGGGCTCGGGACCGTGTGGGCGCAAGGGTTGTCCGGCTCCGCGGCACTGCAGGTGGCGAGTGCGAGCAGCAGCCCAGCGCCGGTGCAGGAGGTGATCAAGGCCGGCGGTCACGCCAGCGGCCTGATCCCGCTCAGCGACACGATCTTCACGTGGCAGGCGATCGTGGCGACGTTGATCGTGTACGCCGTCGGCGTCGGGATGGCGTGGCTCATCGCGCCCGGCGAGGGCAACGCGCGAACCGCGGAGCAGATCGGGATCGAGCTCAAACCGCTCATCGGCCGCGGATCGGCGTACAACGGTCAACGCCAAGAGACGCGTAGGCCCGGCGACTGGCTCGAGCATTCACCGCTGTTCAGTCTGCTGATCGTATTGCTCGGTGCCGTGTACCTGGTCCGCTACTTCAGCGGGAAGAGTTTCTTCAACGCGCTCGACCTCAACACGGTCAACCTGATCCTGTTCCTGCTCGCGATGCTCCTGCACTGGCGGCCGTGGCGGATGGCGCGTGCGGTGCGCGACGGCGCGCCCGCGGCGGCCGGCGTACTGCTCCAGTTCCCCTTGTACGGCGGGATTTTCGGGATGATCGCGTACACCGGGATCTCCGCGCGCCTCGCCGGATGGCTGGTGCAGGCGAGCAACCAGTTCCTGTTCCCGCCGCTGGTCGCGATCTACTCGTGCATCCTGGGCATCTTCGTCCCGAGCGGCGGCAGCAAGTGGGTGATCGAGGCGCCGTACGTGCTGCAGGCCGCCAACGAGTTGAAGGTCGACGCGGGCTGGATGGTCGTCGTGTACGACCTCGGTGAGGCGAGTGCGAACCTGCTGCAACCGTTCTGGATGCTGCCGACGCTCGCCATCCTCGGCCTCAAGGCGCGCGACATCATGGGCTACACGTTCACGATGTTCCTGGCCTGCTTCCCGGCCGCGCTGATCGCCGTGACATTGCTCGCACCGCACGTCACGGGGTAACCGTTTGCACCGACTTTGGGTCCGGTATGACCTGCTTGCTAGCATCCGGAGCGGATTCGGGCCTGTTACCACACCCACCGTAGTCTGTGGGGCAATGACTTCAGCGAGATCGTCGAGGATTGCACAGTGAGTGAAGCTCGTAGGAAGGCCGCCCCGCCGCCCCGGCGCAAGAAGCACTGGGCGCTCCGGGTTCTCGGCTGGCTCGCCGCTCTCTTCTTCCTCGGCGTCATCGGCGCGGTCGCCGCCTTCTTCGTCGTCTACCAGACGACCAAGATCCCGGACCCGAACAAGGAGTTCGCGACCAACACGACCACGGTGACGTACTCCGACGGTGGTCAGCCGCTCGGCTCCTTCTTCGAGCAGAACCGGCACTCGGTGCCGTTGGCCCAGATCCCCAAGTATGTCCAGGACTCGGTGATCGCGGCCGAGGACCGCACGTTCTGGACCAACCCCGGCATCTCGCCGCAGGGCATGGTGCGCGCGGCCTGGAACATCGCGCAGGGCGAGCAACTGCAAGGTGGCTCCACGATCACCCAGCAGTATGTGAAGGTCATGTACCTGACCCAGGAGCGGACCGTCTCCCGGAAGCTCCAGGAACTGTTCATCGCGACCAAGCTCGGCCGGCAGCAGGACAAGAGCCAGACGCTCGAGGGCTACCTCAACACGATCTACTTCGGTAAGGGCGCGTACGGCGTCTCCGCCGCCGGCGAGGCCTACTTCCAGGTGTCGGATCCGCGGAAGCTGAGCGTCCCGCAGGCGGCGCTGCTGGCGACAGTGCTGAACAACCCCTCGCTCTTCGACGTCGACGACGACGATCCGCGAACCCAGAAGCGGATCATCGAGAGGTATCGGTACGTCCTGGACGGCATGCAGCAGATGGGCACGATCTCCCCGGCGCTGGAGGCGAAGTACGCCAACAAGCTGCCCCCGCTGAACCCGAAGAAGAAGGACAGCCGATACGCGGGCCCCAAGGGCTACCTGCTCGACATGGCCCGCAAGGAGCTGCTGCAGCGGGGCTTCACCGAGGACCAGATCAGCGGCGGCGGTCTGAAGGTCACCACCACCTTCAACTACAGCCAGCAGAAGAAGATGACCGTCGCGGCCCAGCAGGAGCTGCCGGAGAAACGCGACAACCTGCACGTCGGGATGGCCACGGTGCAGCCGGGTACCGGCGCGCTGCTGGCGATGTACGGCGGACCGGACTACCTGAAGAGTCAGCTCAACTGGGCAACGGCGAAGGCCCGGCCAGGCTCCGGGTTCAAGCCGTTCGCGCTGGCCGCGGCGCTCAAGGACGGCAAGGGCATCTACGACATCTTCCAAGGTGACAGCCCGATCAAGATCCAGGGCCAGAAGCTCGGCAACGAGTTCAACCGCGACTACGGCGATGTCACCCTGCTGAAGGCCACCGAGCAGTCGATCAACACCGCCTTCTACGACCTGGTCGACAACCAGATGGACGACGGTCCGAACAAGGTCGTCGACGCCGCTGAAGCAGCCGGCATCCCGAAGACGAAGGCCCTCGAAACCGGGCGGCACAATCCGTCGACAGTGCTCGGTCCGGACCCGTACGCGTCCGCGGTCGACATGGCGGAGGCCTACGCGACGTTCGCGGCCGACGGCGTGTATGCGCCGCTGCACGTCATCAAGGAGGTCAAGGGCCCGGACGGCAAGGTGCTGTGGAGCGAGAAGAGCCTGGACAAGCAGAAGAAGCAGGCCTTCGACCAGAACATCGCGCGGACCGTGAACTACGTCCTGCAGGACGTAGTCACGAAGGGCACCGGAACCGGCGCCAAGGATCTGGACCGTGCGGTCGCCGGCAAGACGGGTACGGCGGGTGGTGTGGCGGTCGAGGACCGTGCGGAGAACAAGGCGTGTGACGGCTGCAAGGAGGGTTCGGCGACGCTGACCTCGTGGTGGACCGGGTACACGCCGGAATTGTCCACAGCCGTGGTGTACAGAGCCGGCAAGACCGGTGAGTCCGACCTCGACCCGTACTCCGACGACAAGGCGTTCTTCGGTGGGAACTGGCCACTGAAGACCTGGCTGGCGTTCATGAAGCCGGCCCTCGACGGCGTGCCCGACGCGGAATTCCCGGAACCGAGCGAGGACACAATCAAGGACACGTCGACCCCGACGTACACCCCGCCGCCGAGTACGCCGCCGCCCAGCACCCCGCCGCCCAGCACGCCGCCCCCGAGCACGCCCCCGCCGAGTACCCCGCCGCCGACGAGCACGCCGACCGGCAGGCCGACGAAGACCAAGCCGACGCAGACGACTACTACCCCGGTCATCCCGACACTGCCGACCGGTGGCCCGACCAAACCCACCGACACGCCGCAAACACCCGGCGGCGGTCAGTAGTCGCGGTCGGCTCGCCGGTGCCTGGTACCCGCATAAGGGACGATGGGGGCGTGACTCGGGCGGACTGTGGTGTGCGGCGGTGGTGGCGTGTTTGAGCGCTCTGCTGCTGGGGAGCCCAGGCCGGGGCGGGCTCGGCGTGCTCGGGTCGACAGGGTTGGCTGGCAGCGGTGGATGCCGACGCCGCCGGCTCGGGAGGTGCTCGGGTGGTGGCTGGTCACCCGGGTGGCGCTGTTCGTGCTGTCGGTCTCCGCGCCGCTCATGTTCAACCGCGGCAGCGACTACCCGAACGTGTGGAAGGCCTGGCTCCAGTGGGACGTCTGGCATCTGAAGGCGGTCGCCGAGTTCGGCTACAACAACGGTGAACCGTCCGGTGCGCCGCTGGCCGCGTTCTTCCCGGGCTTCCCGTTGCTGGTCCGGCTGGTCAGCTACACCGGCATCGGCTACGTTGCCGCCGGCATCGTGGTGTCGGCAGTCGCCAGCGCCGTGGCGGGCGTGTACCTCGCGCGCCTGGCGCAGTACGAGTTCCCGGAGCTGAAGGGCATCGGCCCGAACGCCGCCATGATCTGGTACGGCGCTCCGGTCGGGGTGTTCCTCGCCGCCGGGTACACCGAAGCCCTGTTCTGTGCCTTCGCCTTCCCCGCCTGGCTGGCCGCTCGGCAGGGACGCTGGGCACGCGCCGCCGTCTTCGTCGCGCTGGCGTCCACGGTGCGGGTGTCCGGGCTCTTCCTGATCTTCGCGCTGCTCGTCGAGTTCGTCACCTCGAAGAAGCGTGACTGGTTGTCGCTGCCGTGGCTCGCGCTGCCCGTCGTACCGGTGCTCGGCTTCATGGTGTACCTGAAGCAGATCCACGGCTCCTGGTTCGCCTGGCAGGACGCACAGGAGAAGGGCTGGGCGCGGGAGTTCACCTGGCCGTGGATCTCGCTGATGCACACGTTCGAGGCCGCGAGCAAGGGCCACTTCCCGGCTGACCGCAGCGACTGGACCTGGATGTTTCGGGCCGAGCTGGTCACGCTGTTCGTCGCGCTGGTGCTCCTCGCCTGGCTGTTCTGGCGCAGGTCCTGGGGCGAGGCAGCCTGGGTCGCCGCCACGATCGGCGCGTTCTGTACGTCGTTCTGGATCTACTCACTCACCCGAGCCACCCTGCTCATGTGGCCGCTGTGGATCGGCCTCGCGGTCCTGGCCAGACGCAGACCGTGGATCGGCCGCCTCTACCTGGCCGTGGCGATACCCCTGGCGGCCATCTGGGCAGCCGGCTTCTTCACCGGCCGCTGGTCCGGCTGAGTAGTTCTGCTCAGGCGGCTGGACCCGTCACGTACTTACCGTGGTCCCATGGAAGCCCGGACGATCGGCAGGGTCGCCTTGCAGGCGGTCTTCGTCGGCGTGATGGCAGGCAGCGCGTACGCGCTGATGCGTCAGTTCGGTGCGCCGCTGTGCCCGCCGACCGGGGTGAGTTGCGCCGTGGAGAGCGGTGGCGCGCTGTTCGCCGTACAGCTCGGGGGCGTGGCGACGGCTCTGGCGCTGCCCGTGCTGGCGCTGCGGGCCGGTCTGGGGTGGGTGTTCGCGGTCGTTGCGACGGCCGGAGTGCTGGCCGTGAACCTGGTCTGGTTCCTGTCATTGTCCGGCATGTGGACAGTTCTGGGGTGAGGCAACCCTCGGGAGGGTTCGAGCGTCGATAGGGGTGAAGGGGTGGCAGTCCGGGCGGGGACCGCCACCCCTCCTTAACTTCCGGATTTCCGGCGGAACCTCTCAGGGGCAGGCTCCGCCGGGTGGACGAATCGAGGGCGACGGCATCAGCCGTCGCCCTCGCGTCCTGATCAGCCGTAGTTGCGGTCGATCGACTGGGACGGGGTCGGGCTCGGCTTCGTCTCGGCGACGCGCTTGTCGCTCGGGTGCGTGCCGGTCTCGACGCCCTTCAAGGTGCCGAGCAGTTCGATCTCGGACAGCGTCACGCCGTCGGCGCCCGCCGCCGGGGTGAGCACCAGCCGGTACTGCGTGTACGCCTTGGGCGAGCTGATGCTGAACGACCTCGTGTACGACGCCCACGCCCAGCTCTCCCCGGTACGGCGGTCGACTGTCGTCCACGTCGTACCGTCGTTCGAGCCCTCCAGTGTCCACGCTGACGGAGCAGTGCCAGTCGCACCGCTTGTGAGCGTGTACATGCCGACCGGACGACCCTGCGGCAGGGCGACCGTGACGGCCGGCTGGGCACCGGTCAGCGTGACCTGTGTCTTCGAGTCGTTGTCGATGAGTGCGGAGACGTCAGCGCCACCCGCACCGATCACCGCGCCGGTGTCGGAGGTCGAGTCCCGCCACGTCGTCGGGTCCTCGCCCGGCTTGGTGATCGACGGCGGGGCGTCGTTCCGGCCGGTGCCCCACTTGGTCGGCTGGTCGGTCATCTCGAACTCGATCTTGCCGCCTCCTCCGATCAGGTCGTGGGGCAGGGCGGTCGACGTCCAGTTCTTGCCGTTGACCTTCACGCTCTTCACATAGGTGTTGCGAGAGGAGTTCTGCGGTGCGCTGATCACCAGCTTCTTGCCGCCGGCCAGCCGGACCGTCGCCTTGGTGAACAGCGGCGAGCCGATCGCGTACGACGGTGAGCCGACCTGCAGCGGGTAGAAGCCGAGTGCGCTGAACAGGTACCACGCCGACATCTCGCCGTTGTCCTCGTCACCCGGGTACCCCTGCCCGATCTCCGAGCCGGTGTACAACCGCGACAACGCCTCACGCACGAGAGCCTGCGTCTTCCACGGCTGCCCTGCCACGTCGTACATGTAGGTGATGTGATGCGACGGCTGGTTGCTGTGGCCGTACTGCCCCATCCGGACGTCACGCGCCTCGAGCATCTCGTGGATCGTGCCGCCGTACCCGCCGGTGTGGAGCGCGTCTTCCGGCGTACTGAAGAACTCGTCGAGCTTCTTCGCCAGACCGTCCCGCCCGCCGTAGATCGCGGCCAGGCCGGCGCCGTCCTGCGGGGTGGAGAACGCCATGTTCCACGCGTTCGTCTCGGTGTAGTCGTGGCCCCAGTCCCGCGGGTCGAAGGTGCTCGGGGAGTTGCCCCAGACACCGTCCGGACCCTTGCCCTGGAAGAAGCCGACCGTCGGATCGTAGAGCGTGACGTAGTTGCGGGCCCGGTTCAGGAAGTACTTGTAGTTGTCCAGGTACTCCTGCTTGCGCGGGTCGTTCTTCTTCGCCTTGTCGTACAGGGCCTTCGACATGTTCGCGATGCCGAAGTCGTTGATGTAGCCGTCCATCGACCAGCTGAAGCCCTCACCGGTGGTGTTGGCCGTGTAGCCGTTGAACGTGGACAGGTCCATGCCCTTGCGGCCGACGTTCTGCGACGGCGGTACGACGGACGCGTTCTTGACCGCCGCGTCGTACGCCGCCTGGACGTCGATCCCCTTGATGCCCTTGAGGTAGGCGTCCGCGAAGGCGACGTCGGACGACGTACCGACCATCAGGTTCGCGTAGCCGGGGGAGGACCAGCGGGAGATCCAGCCGCCGTCCTTGTACTGCTGGACGAATCCGTTGACCAGATCCGCCGCCTCGTCCTGCGCGAACAGCGAGTACGCCGGCCACACCGTGCGGTACGTGTCCCAGAACCCGTTGTTCACGAACGTCTGCCCGGCCACGATCTTCGAACCGGTCGTGGTCGGGGTGTCGGTGCCCACCTTCGGCGAGGTCGGCGACGCGTACTTGATCACCGGGTCCTTGGTGGTCCCGGTGTTCTCGGAGCCGTTGTTCGGGTAGAGGAACAGCCGGTAGAGGTTCGAGTACAGCGTGGTGAGTTGGTCTGCTGTCGCGCCCTCGACCTCGATCGTCCGCAGCTTGGCGTCCCACGCGGCCTGCGCGGCGTCCTTGACCTTGCCGAACTTCGAGCCCGCGGGAAGCTCCATTTCCAGGTTCTTCCGGGCCTGCTCGGTGCCGATCAGCGACGTGGCGAGCCGCAGCTGCACCTGGGTGGTCTTGGCGTCGAACATGAAGTAGCCGCCGACGTTCGCGCCGCCGCCGTCGGACAGCTTGCCCGAGGCAATCACCTTCTGGTCCACGACGCCGTACACGAAGAGCCGGCCGGCGCCGGTGGACAGGCCGCTCTTGATGTCGCTGTACCCCGTGACCACACCGGTCGCCGGGTCGAGCGTCAGCCCGCCGCTGTTGTTGACGTTGTCGAAGACCAGTGACGCCTTGCCGGCCGGGAAGCTGAACCGCAGCATCGCGGCGTGGTCGGTCGGCGCGATCTCGGCCGCGTTGCCGTTGTCGAACGTGACGCCGTAGTAGTACGGACGCGCGATCTCGTTGTCGTGGCTGAACGACCAGGCGCGCGCCTTCCGGTCCGCGGTCGGGGTGGCCGCCGTCGACGGCATCACCTGGAAGGTCTGCCGGTCACCCATCCACGGGCTCGGCTCGTGGCTGATCGACAGCGCCTGCACGGTCGGCTTGTTCGCCTCGTTGTTGCCCTTGGCGTAGTCGTACAGCCAGGACGTCGACCCGGCGTTCGTCACCGGTGTCCAGAAGTTGAAGCCGTGCGGTACGGCGGTTGCCGGGAAGTTGTTGCCCCGCGAGAAACCGCCGGTCGCGTTCGTGCCGCGGGTGGTCAGCGCGAGATCCGACGGGTGCTTGGCCGCGGTCTTCTGCGCCGCGCGATCCGGGTTGATCGCCGCGGCGATCCGGACGTCGTCGATCCAGCCGCGGAAGTCGGCCGGGCCGGACGGCTTGTCGTACCCGACCAGGATCCGCGTGATCGTCTTGCCGGCGGCAACCTTGCCGAGGTCGGCCTCGACGTTGTTCCACTGGTTCGTGTAGAGCGCCTTGGAGTCACCCTGGCCGCGTGGGCTGAGCTCGAAGCCGTGGTGGTCCTTGGCCTTCAGATCGCTCAGGTAGGTGCCGTCGGAGAACGCCAGGTCGAGCGCGGCGTACGTGCTCGGGTAGCTGAGGTCGCCCTCGACGTGCTCCGGGAAGATCTTGTACGAGAGGCGGGTGTCCTTGCCCACCTTCAGGTCGACGTCGGACACCTTGTTCCACGTGTAGCCGCGGCCCTCGGTGTCCTGGTGCCCGGCGTACCGGAAGGACTTGACGCCGGTGAAGCCGACGCGGGCGCGAGCGTTGTAGGCGCTGGTCGGGCCGGAGTCGAGCCGCGACTCGGCGACCGGGCCGGGTGGCGGCAGCGGGGCGCCGTTGGACAGGTACCAGTCGGCGAGCTGGACGATGTTCTCGCCGTGGTTCAGCGTGATGTCCAGCTTGAAGTACGTGTACGCCGTGTCGTTGGCGAAGCTGTACTCCTTGGTCTGGAACCGGTTCTCGAAGCTCTGACCGGTCTGGGTGTCCAGCGTTGTCCAGGTGGTGCCGTCGTTCGAACCGGAGATGGTCCAGTTCTGCGGGTCGCGGCCGTCCGCGTCGTTCGCCGAGGTCAGCGCGTACTTCTTGATCACCACCGGGGCCGAGGTCTGGTAGACCAGCCAGCCGGTCGGCTCGAACACCAGCCACTTGGTGAACTTGTCGCCGTCGGCGGCGTTCGTGGCGATCTCGCCGCCGCCGGTGTTCTCGCCGTTCGCGGTCACCTTGGTGACCTTGTCCATCTCGCTGCCGCCGATCCCGGTCGGCGTCGGGCCGCGCACCCCGTCAGTGCGTGGCTTCCCGTCCGGGCCGGTCTCGACGGCGTCGGTGTAGCCCGGCTGTGGCTGGCCGGGTTCGAAGGAGGTGAAGTACGACGAGCCGCTCACCACCTCCTGCGCGGAGGTCGGGACGGCATCAGCTGACGTCATGGCAGTAGACATTGTCACAACGAGCCCGAGAGACGTGACGAGCCCCAGTGGGCGGCGGAGATTCATCGACGCTCCTTGCACTTCCGGCCGGCACCACGGGACGCCCCCGTCCGCCGGTGTAGGTACGCGGCCCCGATGACAAGGTTGTCAGCCCACGCCCGGCCGGAATCGTCTCCCGCCGATCACGCGCGGTCAAGACTTCGTCGCGTTCGGTCCGCATCGGGGTCGGAGTTTTCCACAAGTGGCAACGCGATCGGGCTGCGACAGGCACAGGCGGTAACTACAGTTACCTTGCGCGGTCCGCTGGGGAGACCGCACGGTCTCGGGAGGACGTAGTGGCTGTCGAACGTGCCGGGCTGGTCCGTCGGCAGCACACCCACCTGCTCCTGCCGCATGCCGCGCTGGACGCCCCGCAGCGAGCCCTGTTCGAGGTGGCGCTGCGCCCGGCCGGCTGGACCGCGGATCCGGACGACACGTCGACCATGTCCCTGCGCTGGAACCGTGGCGACGCGGCGCTGCGACTGCAGACGCTCGGCTGGTTCCCGCTGCTGGTGACCGTAGGACCGATGGGGAAGGCAACGGGAGTCCACCGGGACGCAGCCGCGAGGCTGACCTCGGCGGTGCTGGCCGGCGGCGGGAAGAGCTTCACGGACCGGCAACTGGTCGAGTACCTGCCGCAGGCACAGGCGCGCTGGCAGCGTGCGCTTTTGGAACGTCGCCGGTTATCCACAGCCGAACGCCTCCTCCAGGCCCGGCGTTGCTCGTACTGCGGAGCGTGGTCCGACCTGTCCGCGACGCACTGTGCCGGATGTCGTCGGCGGTTCACCACAGCTGATGACGCGGAGCGGGACTCGACGGTGAGCCGTGCCTCGGCAACTGTCCAGGAGGCCGAGGCGATCCTGGCGGATCTGGCGCGTGGCGTGGTCCTGGACCGGCTGAACGGTGTGGCGCATGGCTGAGCCGGCAGTCGCGACCCGTGAGGCCGAGCAGTGGGGCTGGGAGTACCGCGGGCGAGAGATCGTGGTCGTCGAGCAGCAGGACCCGCCCGTTCCCGCCGTACCGCCGCCGTCGGAGCTTGCGACGCTCGAGACCAAGCGGGCTGCCGCCGTACGGATGCGCCCCTTCCTGACCTGGACGATGGTCGCGGCCGTCGTGGCCACCGGCGTGGTCGGTGTCGTCGTCGATCCGTTGGTGGCGCTGGTGCCTGCCGCGGTGGCGATCGGTCTCGGCTGGTTGTGCTGGGGATGGCCGGAGCTGCTCCGACGGGCGACCGTCAAGGAGCATCAGCTGTGGTTGGCCCACTGCGTCAGCACGATGGCCCGGTTCGAGCGCGACGTACAGGCGTGGCAGCAGGACCTGAGCGATCGGGAGCAGACCAAGTCCCTGCAGGTCAGCGCCGTACGCCCATGGGTACCGGTCGGCCCGGTGACGAAGGAGCGCGTCGACCTGTACGGCGGGACTGCCGCGGGCTGGCGTGCTGCGTTGCTCGCGATGGGGAGCTCGTTGATGAGCGCGGGCGGGCGGCTCGTCGTTCTCGACCTCACACAGGACGCCGTGATCGAGCCGCTGCGCCAGCTGGCATCTGAACACGGTGCGCCGATCCGGTCGGCCGTCGTACCGGACGAGGGGCGCTCGCTGAACCCCCTCACCGGTCTGAGCGCTGATGAGATCGGTGTCGTGGTCGCCGAAGGGTTGCGCGCGGCGGAGCCTGAGCAGACCGAGTCACGTGGTGTCGACGCGACGCTGGTGCAGCAGGTCGTCGAGTGCCTGACGGATGCTCCGGTGACCTTCACGAGACTGCACCTGGCGTTCCAGGTGCTGCTGCGACAGCTCACACCGGATCAGCGGGCTCCGTTGACGCGGGCCGAGTACACGAAGCTGTCCGATCTGCTGAGCGAGTCTGCTCGGCGTACGGCGGAGGCGCGGCTGTTCCGGCTGGCTGCGGGCGTGCAGCGGCTGTCCGCGGTCACAGGCGATGCGCCGATGGACGGGTGGGAGGACGACGACGTCTCGCTACGGGTGTTCGAACTGTCGCATCGCGAGCCCGAGCTGACCGCGTCGTTGCTCAGGCACCTGCTGTTCCAGATCACGATGGTTCGGATCCAGCGCGGTCAACTGTCGGGGCGGGGCGAGCGGATCGTGGTGATCGCCGGGGCCGACGCGGTGGCACGGCCGGAGCTCGAGCGGTTCGACAGCATCTGCCGACGCAACGGGATCCGCGTCGTGCTGCTGTTCGCGCATCTGCGGGACAGCGCGGTGGAGCTCCTCGGTGGCGGGGACGCCGTACTGTTCATGCGCCTCGGGAACGCGAAGGAAGCGGAGCAGGCCGCGACGTTCATCGGGCGGCAGCATAGGTTGGTGGCGAGCCAGTTCACCTATTCACACGGGACGAACACGTCCACGTCGACCTCGGACAGCACGACGCGCGGCAACAGTTCGTCGACGAGCGATTCGGTCGGCGTACAGACGTCGGACAGCCGGCAGGCGACGTTCGGGCTGCTGTTCAGTCGGCGGCATCGGTCCGGGTCCAAGACCTCGGGCGAGCAGTCCTCGTCGTCGACCACGGGCGGTACGTCCTGGTCGGAGTCGACGTCGACTTCGGCGTCGAGCGGGACGACGGAGAGTACGTCGGTCGGGTATCAGCGCACGTACGAGTACTCCGTCGAGCCGACGGTGCTGCAGGGGTTGTCGCCGACTGCCTTTGTGATGGTGGATCCGCTCGATCCAGCGAGTCCCCGGCTCGGGGATTGCGATCCGCGGTTGGGTGCCTCGTGATTCCGCGGTGGCGCGTTACCTCAGTGCCGTTGGCCGGTGGGCCGGATACGGACGCGGCTGGGCGGCTGACGGCATTGCGGCGCGGGTTGCTGCCTGCGTTGAGGTTGCAGGCGTCGGCGGGACGTCCGTTCAGTTGCTGCTGGATTCGCACGGTAGACGGTGGGTCGATCGAGGTTCGGGTCGGGATCGAGCCGGTGGACGGCGCGGTTTCGTATCCGGTGGGTGCGCGGGCGGTCGCTGCGGGCGCGGTCGAGTTTCCGTGCTGGGTGGGTGTGGACGGCGTGCACGACGTACTCACGGCGCTGTCCGAGGCCGAGGTCGAGCCGGCGGGGACGCTGGAGGATCTTGCGGAGGCGTTGCCTGCGTTCGCCTGGTTCGTGCGGGCTTCGCCCCTTGGTGCGCAGGAGCGGGGCGAGTTGCTCGACGATCTCCATCTGCGGATGACGATCGGGCTGGACCGGGAGAAGATCTCAGGTCGGGATGCGCTGGAGCTCGAGCGGAGTCGGGCGCGCTACCGGGATTTCTCGGCGGCGCAGGGCGGCTTGTGGTCGGTGGAGATTCTGGCTGGTGGGGTTGATGAAGCCAGCGCGATGCTGGTGGCGCAGACCTTGTCCGGGGCGGCTGACTTGCACGCCACGCCGTACTCCTTGACGGCTCAGGGTGAGGTCCGTGCCTTCGAGGCGACTGGGGAGTTGCTGGCGGCGGTCGCGCGGCCGCCGGTGCGGGAGATCGCCGGTGTTCGCGTGGTCGAACAGGTGCGTTTCGACCTGACGCCCGAGACGCCGGCGGACGGGATCCCGCTCGGGGACGTCATCGACGCCTCGGGGCGGGCAGTCGGGACCATGACCGTTTCGCGGGACACGTTGAACCGGCACGCGTTCGTTGCCGGCGCCACCGGTTCGGGCAAGTCGCAAACGATCCGTCACCTGCTCGAGGGCCTGACGGCGGCCGCCGTACCGTGGCTGGTGATCGAGCCGGCGAAGGCGGAGTACGCCGGGATGGCCGGCCGGCTGGGTTCGGCATCCAGTCTCGCGGTCGTTCGGCTCGGCGATCCGGACGCCGTACCGCTGAGCCTGAATCCGCTGGAGCCGGAGGCCGGGTTCCCGCTGCAGACGCACCTCGACCTCGTACGCGCGCTCTTCCTCGCTGCTTTCGAGGCGAACGAACCTTTTCCACAGGTGCTCAGTCAGGCGCTGACCCGGTGCTACACGTCGTACGGCTGGGACCTCGCACTGAGCCAGGGCGGCCCGCAGTACCCGACGCTCGCGGATCTGCAGCTCACCGCACGGGCCGTGGTCGACGACATCGGGTACGGCGCTGAACTCGCCGCCGATGTCCGCGGCTTCGTCGACGTCCGCCTCACCTCGCTGCTGCTCGGGACGCCCGGTCGATTCCTGGGCGGCGGCCACCCGCTCGACGTCGCGGACCTGCTCGGCCGGAACGTCGTACTCGAACTCGAGGACGTCGGCGACGACCAGGACAAGGCGTTCTGCATGGGCGTCGTCCTGATCCGCCTGATCGAACACCTCCGCGTCCGCCGCGGACCGGCCTCCGGCCTGCGCCACGTCACGGTCGTCGAAGAGGCCCACCGGTTGCTCAAGGCAAGCACCGACGGCACCGCCGGCCACGCGGTAGAAATGTTCGCCGGCCTCCTCGCCGAGATCCGCGCCTACGGCGAAGGCATCGTCGTAGCCGAACAGATCCCCAGCAAAGTCATCCCCGACGTAGTCAAGAACTCCGCCCTGAAAATCCTCCACCGCCTCCCCGCCGCCGACGACCGCGAAACCGTCGGCGCCACCATGAACCTCGACACCCCCCAATCCCGAGCCGTAGTCTCCCTCCCACCCGGCCAAGCCGCCACCTTCACCGACGGCATGGACCGCCCCATCCTCCTCCAAATCCCCCACGGTGAATCCCGCGAACGCCGCCTGGCCTCACCACCAACCGTCGCGGCGCAAGGTCGCCGGACCGCCGCGTGTGGGGCCAGCTGCCTGACCCGGCCGTGCACGACCCGCGACATCGCGAACGCTGCACGGACCGTCGCAGACAGTCCCTCGTTGACTCTGTGGATCGAGCTCCTCACAGTCGCGCACGTCGCAGGTCTGGCGAGACCGACGCCGGCCTGGGACCTGCTGGCCGATGGTGTGCCCACTCGCGAACTGGAATGTGCCGTCGCCGAAGCAATCACCAGAGCTGTCGCAGGTCGAGCCGACGCCATCACCACCGACCTCGATCCGCGACGCCTGGCCAAACACCTGTCCGAGGTCGCGGCAGCGGCGCTTGCCCGGCGCGAGCCTGTCTGCGGGCGGCAGGAGATCGAATGGCAGGCGGGCCTCTACCGCTTTGCCGATGTCGCGGACGAGCTGCGGAGCTACGTCGGTCCACGCAACGCACCGCATCCTGCGACCGGTGGCTGGCGCGCCCGCGGGCTGGATCTGGCTGGACGCTCGATCGACGTTCAGATCGAGAGCTTCCTGAGCGCCTGGCCAGGCCCACCACCGGAATCCTTACTGTTCGGGGACGGCAGCTTGGTCGCGGCCGCGGCGCGACTGTCCACGAGCACCGAACGCCACCGACAAATCATCGAGGCGGCTGAGCCCCTCACCATCCCCGGCAACTGGCATCACCACATCTTCCGCGAGACCACATGACTGAGATCTACGGCGGCTGGACGGATTGGACCGCGGCGGAGTCCTCGTTGAGCGACCTGGTCTCGCGCGAGGTGCTGGCCGATCTCGGCGTCGCGTTTGCCGCCGCGTGCGAATGGCATGACGGCCAGACCCGACCCGCCGGCGAGCCCTACTGGCAGCACCTGCTGCAAGTGGTGAATGTTCTGGCTGTGGGGCTTGGGGTCGAAGACGTCGATCTCTTGCGCGCCGGGTTGCTCCATGACGTTGTTGAGGACACCTCAGGGACTGTCGGCGAGCTAGGACGCCGGTTCGGTGGTCGTACGGCTGAACTGGTTCAAGCCGTGACAATGCAGGAGGGTGAGGAACGGGCGGCGTACCTGGCGAAGCTTGCGGCGGCACCTCCCGACGTACTGCTGCTGAAGCTGTCGGATCGCTACAGCAACGTGCAACGACTGCACACGCATCCACGGGTAGCGAAGCAGCGTTCGTACTATGCGGAGACTGTCGAGCACTTCGTTCCGTTGGCGACTGTGGATTCGCGTCTGGACGCACTGTTCACTCGTTGGGCGGACGCGTACTCGTACCTGACGGGACCGGTCGACACAGTGCCCACCGCCGACAAACTGGCGGCTGCGCTGCACCGGGAGCAGGTGGACAAGAGCGGGCAACCGTACGTCGACCACGTCCGTGGCGCGGCGGACATTGCGCGCCGCAACGGTGCCGATCCGTACCAACAGATGGCGGCGCTGCTCCACGATTCGGTCGAAGACACGAGCTGCACACTCGCCCAACTCCACGACCTGGGCGTGCCTGCGGCCGTCGTGGAAATGGTCGACGCGCTCACCCGCCGTCCCGACGAGGACCACGACACCTATCTGACTCGTCTCGTGCAGACTCCCGCCGCAGTCCTCGTCAAGAGAGCAGACGTCGAACACAACAGCAGCCCCGCCCGCCTGAGCCAACTCGATCCAGCGACACAGAAGCGCCTGCGCCAGAAGTACGTCCACGCCGTAGAAGTCCTCGACGCCGATGGATAGACGCTCACCTCGAGGCCCGGACAACCCTACCGACGAGGCACCACCCCCGCCGACGCCAGACTCAACCGGCGATTCCCCCAGCACGCCGGACCACAACAAACCCACATCCAACGAGCCCCGCAAATCCGAGAACCCCGAGCCGCCTCGACCGCGTGAACCGGCAGACGAGCCGCCCATGGACGCTCACCCTGCGACGCCGGCAGAAACGCGAAAGGCACCCGACAGCACCGAGCCCAACCGCGAACCTCAACCCGGCACCGCGGATCTGGACCGCGAACCCTCCGACGCGGAGAAATCACCAGACCTCCGCAACCGGATCGCAACCAACCCCGTCTTCACCCGCGACGGCTGGGGCGACGCACCCGCCGATGAACCAGCCCTGGACCACGCACAGCCAACCGGAGACTCAGCCGATCCCACCACCGCCGCGGATCAAGACAGCACCACCACGAGTGACGATGCGACCCCGACCGTTCGGGATGCCTCTGACCAAGACGACGAGATCGTCTCCGAGACCGAAGGGCACGCGGCAGCCGACGAACAAGCTGTTGATCCGGTGCGCGAGGAATCGTTCGAAGCGGCAACCGACGGCGTACATCTACTGGCCACACCACGGCCAGACGCACCAGGCCCCGACACACCAGCACTGCAACGGCCCACCGATCCAGACGGGCAGTTACCCAGTGTCGACGACCTCGAAAGCCGTCGCTACAGCCTTGGGTACGACCCGGCGGTCGGCAAGTTCAGAGAAACTGAAGCTGAGACGGCGCTTCGCGTGGAAGCCGACCGTGGAGTGACTCTCGCACGTGCTACCCGGCCGGACGACTGCGACTGGGTAGACGGCGATGGCAGGACCTATGACGCAGTTGGCAACTTCCCCGCGCGGTTCTTCGAGGCTGAGTGGGAGAACCTGCAGCTCCGCGTCGTCGACCATCTGGAGAAGGCCCAGTTCGTGCCGGTCGACATTTCGCAGTTCACCCGGGACCAGCGTTCGCTGGTCCGAGAGTTCGTCGACCGGTTCGACGATCGAGTATTCGTAGTGGGAGATGAGTAAATTGGCTGGAACGATCGAGTTGACGGCTGGGATCAGATGGTCCGTCCCTTCCTGGGCGTTCAACGTAGCGGTCGAGTACCTCATCGAGACGCTGGCCGGTGATCCGGCAGTCGAGGTGCTGAAGGAAATCGACGAGAACAATCTGGGCTGGGTCGGCGTCGATCGGTTCGAGGTTGCTCAGCGCATCCGGATCCTGACTCTGCTGCGTGACGGCCTCCTGCCCTATGCCGAGCAGAGGATTCAGTTTGATCCGGCCGATCCCAACGATGGGATCGGGCGCATTCGCGAGCTCTCAGAGCTCGCGGGCTCGACGCTGGCGCAGACGTCCAAAGGCTGACCTGTCGCCGCGTGGTGACGGGGTAGGAGGAGGCTGGGCGGGGGTGTGGGGGCGCGGGTAGGTTGAGGGTATGGACGAACGTGTGCTGGTCACGGGGGCGTCGGGGTTTGTGGGGCGGGCTGTTGTGGGGGCTTTGCGGGGGCGGGGGGTGTTGGTTACTGCGGTGGATCGGGAGCCGCCGGATTCCGCTTGGGATGACGGGGTGCATGTGGTGACGGGGGATCTTGCGGAGCAGGAGACCTGTGTTGCGGCGTTTGAGACTCGGCCTACGGCGGTGGTGCATCTGGCGGCGTTGACGTCGGTGTTGCGGTCGGTGGATGCGCCGATGCAGACCTTTGCGCAGAACGTGACGATTACGCAGGTGCTGCTGGAGTTGAGTCGCGGTAGTGGCGTGGACCGGTTCGTGCTGGCGTCGACCAATGCGGTCGTGGGGGATGTGGGTACGTCGACCATCACCGCGGACCTTCCGCTGCGGCCGTTGACGCCGTACGGCGCGACGAAGGCGGCGGGTGAGATGTTGCTGTCGGCGTACTCCGGGAGTTACGGGATGGCGACCGCGGCGCTGCGGTTCACCAATGTGTACGGGCCGGGGATGTCGCACAAGGACAGCTTCGTGCCGCGGATGATGCGGGCGGCGTTGAGCGGTACCGGCGTCCGGGTGTACGGCGACGGGAAGCAGCGGCGCGATCTGGTCTTCATCGACGACGTGGTGAACGGCGTACTGCTCGCGCTCGACAGCAAGTACGACGGGCGCGCGATCATCGGATCCGGGCGGTCGGTGTCGGTGCTCGAGATGATCGACGCGGTGCGGACGGTGACCGGATGCCCGGTGCCGGCCGAGCATGTCGAGGCGCCGGCGGGCGAGATGCCGGCTGTGGTCGTGGACATCACCAACGATCTTGGGTACCAGCCGACGGTTTCGTTGGAGGACGGTCTGGCGCGGACGTGGCAGTACTTCAAGCAGCAGTGAGGAAGCACTGGCTGCTCGCCGTTTTCCTAGCGGCAGGTCTGGTACTGCGTGTTCTCGCGACCGTCGCGTACCGGCCCGCGATCATTTACACCGACTCCGTCCAGTACCTGACCAACATGGGCAAGCTGAGCCCGGATCAGCTGAACCCGATCGGGTACGACTTCGTACTCGGCCCGCTGGTGGCGATCGGCGGACTGACCTTCGTCGTGATCGTGCAGCACCTCGCCGGCCTGCTTCTCGGTGTCGCGATCTACGCACTGGCGCGCAAGCTCACCGTCTACCGCTGGCTGGCCGCGTTCGCCGCCGCTCCGATCCTGCTCGACGCGTACCAGGTCCAGATCGAGCAGAACATCATGGCCGAGACCACGTTCGACGTGATCCTGGTGGCGATCCTCTGGCTGCTCATCGCGAAAGGCGCGAAGGGCGCGAAGGGCGCGCCGGGCTGGCGCCGCGCCGGCATCGTCGGCGTACTCGTCGGCGCCGCGTTCACGGTGCGCGCGATCGGCATCGTTCTGCTGATCGCAGTCGTGCTCTACCTGATCGTGAGCGGCAAGCAGCGCGTACGCCGTACCGCTGCCGCCGTCGCAGGATTCGGTGTCGTCTTCGCCGCGTACGCCGGGTACTACCACGCGGAAACGGGCCGCTGGGGCTTCACCGGTGCCGAGAACCAGGTCCTGTACGGGCGGACCGCCACGGTCGCCAACTGCGACAAGCTCCCGCTCAACGAGGGCACGCGGCTGTTCTGTCCCAAGGAGCCGCTCGGTCAGCGTCTCGGCGTGGACAGCTACGCCCACAACCACTACGGCGACCCCAACTGGCCCGGTCCACTTCCACCGGGCACCACGAAGCGGCAACTCGCGACCGAGTTCGCCCACGAAGTCATCAAGCACCAGCCGCTGGACGTCACCGGGGCGGCGTTGAAGGACTTCGCGAAAGGTTTCGCGCCCACTCGCACCAGCGAGCCGAACGACGTACCGCTCGACCGCTGGCAGTTCCAGCTGACCTACCCGAACCTCAATGACCCCAACACCGCAAAGGCTGCAGTGAAATGGGGAGGGACCGAGCCACACGTCTCCCACGTACCTGCGGTCATTCTGCGCACTTACCAGCTCCACGGCGGCTATACGTCCGGCACACTGCTCGCACTGTGCGTGCTGATCGCTCTTGCTGCGGTAGCAAGGGCTAAAGAGCTCCGGTCAGCCGCACTGTTCCCTGTAGCGGCCGGTGTGATCCTCCTGCTCGGCTCAGCTGCGTTCGAGTTCTCCTGGCGCTACCAACTGCCCGGACTGGTCTTCTTCCCGCTCGCAGGAGCCATCGGCCTCCGGGCCCTGCTCGGCAAGGACCAGGCACGCCCTGCGATGGCGGACTACCCGGATGCCGTTGATTCCAAGGCGGCAAAGGACTTCACGACCAAGGACTTCGCTCCAGTCGTAGTAGTCATTGCCGCCTACAACGAGGCCAGCGGCATCGGGGCAGTACTCACGAACATGCCAAAAACCTGTGCCGGCCTCCCCGTCGACGTCCTGGTCGTCGTGGACGGCGCCACCGACAACACCGCCGAAATTGCCCGTGCACACGGGGCGTACGTGTGTGTTGCCCCGAGCAACCGCGGTCAGGGCGCGGCGCTCCGCCTCGGGTATCACCTGGCAGCACAAGGCGGAGCACGGTACGTCGTCACAACGGACGCGGACGGTCAGTACGACAACGACGAGCTGGAGACCCTCCTGGAGCCGATCCTGCTCGACCGGGCCGACTTCGTCACCGGGTCGCGCCGCCTCGGAGCCGAGGACGCGGACAGCCGGCTGCGCTGGGTCGGCGTCCGGGTGTTCGCCGTACTCGCGTCGATCCTGACGCGCAAGAAGCTCACCGATACGTCGTTCGGGTTCCGCGCGATGCGGGCCGAGCTCGCGACGGCGGTGACGTTGCGTGAACCGCAATACCAGTCGTCGGAGCTACTGCTCGGCGCGCTCGCGCTCGGCGCCCGCGTGGTCGAGCTGCCGATGACGATGCGCCGCCGTGGCGACGGGAGTAGCAAGAAAGGCCCGGGTGTCGTGTACGGCGCGAACTACGGGCGGGTCATGACGACGACGTGGCTACGGGAGTACGTGCTTCGACGGGGGCGGCACCGGTCTTGGCGAACACCAGCCGGTCGAACAGCACGAACTTCACAATGAACAGCAGCGCATAGGTCCCGAGGTACGAGCCGGTCACCAGCACGGTCTTCCACAGATGCGACTCGAGAGGTTGCACCAGGTGATCGGTCACCGACGTGACCACCGCGGCCGCGACCGCCGACCCGACCACGATGATTGTGTACGGCAACTTCTGCCCGCTGCGGCCCCAGGTCCAGCGGCGGTTCAGCAGGTAGGCCGGGACCGCGCCGGAGATCCACGCGACCACCGTGGCGACGATCGCCGCCGTACCGAACCAGTAACACAGAGCGAATGCCACCTGGCTGATCACGGTGGCGATCACGGAGGATGCAGAGTACTTCGCCCACAGCAACAATCGGCTGCGGGAGAGATAGGCCTTGGTGTGTACGCGCATCGCCGCCTATTCTGCACCCCCGCACCAACCCGCGGCAGTACGCCGGGAATTCTCAGCCGATTGCCAGCGAATAGGTGGGGCTGGTCACGTTACTGGAGTGGGTACTCGGGATAGGAAGGATGGTGACGACGTTTCCCGACGGAAGGCGGCCGAGCCGTGCGCGTACTCGTCCTGGGCGGTGACGGCTACCTGGGGTGGCCGACTGCACTGCACCTCTCCGACCGTGGCCATGACACGGCCGTGCTCGACAACATGGCCCGCCGTGGTTACGACCGCGAGCTGGGCGTCCAGAGTCTGGTCCCGATCGAGGATCTCGAGAGCCGGGTCGCGGCCTGGGAGGAGGTCTCCGGCCGGCGGATCCCGGCGTACGTCGGTGATCTGCTCGACGCCGACTTCGTCTACCGAGTGGTGCGGGAGTTCGCGCCGGACGCGATCGTGCACTTCGCCGAGCAGCGGGCCGCACCGTACTCGATGATCGACCGCGAACACGCGGTCTACACCCAGCACAACAACGTGGTCGGCACGCTGAACCTGATGTACGCCATCGCCGAGACCAACCCGGACATCCACCTGGTGAAGCTCGGCACGATGGGTGAGTACGGCACGCCGAACATCGACATCGAGGAAGGCTGGCTGGAGGTCGAGCACAACGGCCGCAAGGACCGGATGCTCTACCCGAAGAAGCCGGGCTCGTTCTACCACCTCAGCAAGGTGCACGACTCGCACAACCTCGAGTTCGGCTGCCGGATCTGGGGTATGCGCGTCACCGACCTCAACCAGGGCGTGGTGTACGGGCAGCAGACCGACCAGACCGTGCGGGACGAGCGGCTGGCGACGCGGTTCGACTACGACGCCGTGTTCGGCACGGTGCTCAACCGGTTCGTCATCCAGGCGGTCCTCGGGGAGCCGCTGACCGTCTACGGCAGCGGCGGGCAGACCCGCGGGTTCCTGGACATCCGGGACACGGTCGAGTGCATCCGGCTCGCGGTGGAGAACCCGGCGGACGCGGGCGAGTTCCGGGTCTTCAACCAGATGGCCGAGAGCTACTCGGTGTCGCAGCTCGCCGGCCTGGTCGCCGAGTGCTTCCCCGGCCCGGTCCAGGTCGAGCACCTGGACAACCCACGCGTCGAGCAGGCTGAGCACTACTACAACGTCAAGCACACCGGTCTGGTCGGCCTCGGCCTCCAGCCGCACCTGCTCTCGGACACGCTGATCGAGTCGATGTTCGACATCGTCTCCGCCAACAAGGACCGAGTCGACGCAGCCGCGCTACTGCCGACGGTCCGCTGGCAGGGCCACCTCAAACAGCACTAGCGGCGGCCGCCGACAAGAAGGGTCGGGAGGACGGCGAGGAAGCGGTCTCGGCGGCCGCGGCCGGCCTGTTCCCTGAGCCAGCCGGCGGCGTCTTCCTGAGTGATCAGTGCCTTGTCGACGGCGGCTTCCGCGGCGCTGTTCAACTGCGGAGCCATCTGTTGGTAGTCGGTGACGACCTCGGTGTGTACGGCGACCTCGACGTCGGTGAAGCCGGTGTCGAGGAGGACGTCGCGCAGGGTGCGGGTGGCTCGCGGGGAGACCGTGCGGGACTCGAGGCCGAGGCGGATCACGTCGGTCAGGTCCTGGTCGGAGCTGTCGATCAGGACGAAGCCGTAGTCCTGCCCGCCGAGCACGATCCGCCCGCCGGGACGCAGTACCCGATAGGCCTCGGCCACCGTTGGAGCGGACTCCTCGAGCAGGTGGAACAGCCGTAACGCGCGGTAGCCATCCATCGACTCGTCCTCGAGCGGCAGGTCGTCGGAATGTGCGACGTGGAACATCGCCCCCGGCGCCCGTTCCCGGGCCGCCTCGATGGCGTCGGGATCGGCGTCGACTCCGGTCACCTTGAGGCCCTTTCGGGACAGTTCGGCGACCGCATGACCCGCTCCGCACGCGACATCGACGCAGGTCGCGCCGCGTTTCAGCCCCAGCATCCGGTACGACGCCGTACGCAACTCCGCCGCCCCGGGCCGCTCCTCGATCCGCTCCAGAAAGCTCATACCTCCACGCTGCAACTTCAGGTCCACCTGAAGTCAACCAGGGACGAAAGGGCACGTCCTGTACAAGTCCGTTGACACTGCGTGGTCACGGAAACACACTGTGAAGGCCAATTTTCGGGGTTTCGGGGGGAACCATGCATGTGGACGACGCGTCAGCAACGCGGCTTGTCACCAGACTGCGCGACCTGCTGGGTCGCCAGGCGGTGGTCTTCGAGGACAACGGCACGCCAGGCGAGGAACCACTGGTCGTCGTGGTGCTGCCTGCTGCCCTCGCGACGGAGTTGAGAGCCGATCCGGCGCCACTCGTCGAGCTGTCCCCTGCCGAGACGGCGGTTGCGGGTTTGGTCGCACGCGGACTGTCCAATCGCAGCATCGCCGCGCAGTTGTTCCTCTCTCGTTTCACCGTGGAGACCCATCTCAAGCGCATCTTCGTGAAGCTCGGACTGTCCTCGCGGGCAGAGCTCGCGGCGCTCGTCGCGTCCGGTCGGCTGAATACCTGAAATCAGGGATACCAACGGCATTCGCCCGACCGCACAGTGTTCTGGGAGCGTACTCGTTGGTCACCGTGACCAGGCCGTGGTTCGCGCCGGAGGTATTCGCGTCGCACGCGTGGCGCTTCGCCGACGCGTCCCGGATCCTGTCCGACGGGGGCAGTCCGCCGAAGGGCGAATGTACGGCGTACGTGAGCGGGCTGGTGCTCGCGCGCAATGTCACTGTGCAGCGTCGCACGGTCGGTGGCACTCCGCCGGATGGGAGCTTTGGCTTCGTCCCGGTGCAGACGAACAGCGCCGCCGAGATGATGACTGCCCCACTGTCGGCGCGGGTCACCGACGCCCCGGTCTCCGGGGTGGTGCCGGTCCCCGCCATTCGCCGCTCCGTGGAGGTCCGCGAGGGTCCGCCGATCATCTGGAAACCCGGTCCGCAGCCGGTCCCGAACCCGCCGGTGGTCACCACCACCGATCCGGGTGACGTCTTCGTCCTGGCCTTCCAATGCCGCACGTTGCCGAAGGCGCCTGACCCCACGCCGGCGATCGCGCAACAGGCACCGGTAGCGCGCGTCTACAAGGTCGTCTCCGGCGACTCACTCGGAAAGATCGCGGCCAGGTTCTACGGCAACGCCGGCCTGTGGCGGAAGCTGTACGCCGCCAACAAGCCGGTCATCGGCAAGGACCCGAACAAGCTCAAAGTCGGCCAGAAACTCACCATTCCCTAGTCCATCGACACCTTGTCGAAGGTGGTGGTGGTGTAGCGGACGTCGAGGTCGACCTCGTCGCCTACTGCGGGCGGGGCGACCGACGACGGCAAGAACAGCATGCTGGCCTGCATGTGCGGCGGTTCGGCGAACCAGCGCTGCTTGCCTTCGATGGTGAACGGCGACAGCGCCATGCCGGCCGCGTCGAGGCTGCCCTTGGCCATCGCGATCGCGCGTTGCCGGACGCTCGCTGCCGCGGTCGGTGCCTCCAGGCCGACGCCGTGCGCCGTACCGCCGGAGACGATCAGGATGTGTCCGTCACCGCTGACCCGGCGCTGCCGGTAGCCGACGCGCTCACCGCGGCGGACCGAGTGCACGTCGAGGACGGTCGCCCGGACCGACAGCGCGCCGCGGTCACCGAGCCACAGCCCGGTGCCCATCCGGAGCTTCACGTCCGGACCGATGTCGGCCAGCTTCTGGGCCGGTACGTGCGACACCCACAGCGTTCCCTTGCGGACGTCGAGGGCGGCCTTCGCCAGTTGCTGAGCCTCTCGGAGGTTGGCCGACGTACCGCCGGCGCCCATCGGGAAGTGCAGCGACCAGCCCTCGAACCGGATCCGGTCGAGCGCGTTCAGCAGCATCGTGTGCCGTAGTTCGCGGGCGCCGATGCCGTGCCGGCGCATCGAGGTCATCACCTCGATCAGCACCCGGCTGCCGGCCGGGATCGAGACCAGGTCGGCCAGCCGGCTGACCGTATGGATCACGTTCTTGCTCTGCGGCACCTCGAGGAACGGCCGCCACGGCGACAGGACCACGACGTCCTCGCGTGGATCCGCGGGGACCTCGAAGTACGTGCCGACCGCGACCGTCCGGGCGCCGAGCGCGCGGGCCTCGGCGAACAACCGGTGGTTGCCGAACCCGTACCCGTTGCCCTTGGCGACCGGGACGATGTCGGGGTTCCACGTGGAACGCAGGTGATCACGCCAGCGATCGGAATCGACGTGCAGGACTAGGGGCATGGTTGTGTCAACGCCGTCTCATGTAGAGGTCGAATGCGGTGTAGAGCGCCTTGTTCAACGGCAGATCCCACTCACCGACGTACTCGACGGCCTCGCCGCCGGTCCCGGTCTTGAACTGGATCAGCCCGACGTGCGGGTCGTTCGGGTCCAAGGTGTCGGTGATGCCCCGTAGGTCGTACATGGACGCGCCCGCCGCGAGCGCGTCCGACATCATGCGCCACTGGATCGCGTTCGATCCGCGGACGTCTCGTTTGGCGGTCGAGCTGGCACCGTAGGAGTACCAGGAATGACCGCCGACCCGGACCCAGATCGTCGACGCGACCAGGTCGCCCTCGTGATGGGCGTTGTAGATCCGGAAGTCACAGCAATCGGCCGGCTGGTTGGCCATCGCGGCGTACATCTTCTCGAAGTACGGCAGCGGCCGCGGCGTGAAGTGGTCGCGCTCGGCGGTCTCGACGTACAGGCCGTGGAAGGCCTTGATGTCCTCGGTTCCGCCCTGCGTCACCTCGACGCCGGCCTTGTCGGCCTTCTTGATATTGCGCCGCCAGAGCTGGTTCATGCCCTTGAGCAGGTCCTCCGGGGTGCGGCCGGCCAGCGGCACCTGGAAGACGTACTGCGGTTGTCCGGCCGCGAACCCTTCCGCGATCCGGGGCGGTTTCCAGCCCAGCTTGCGGAGCTTGTCGGCGACGGTGGCGCCGGACGGCTCGATCACGTCCGGGCGGACGTCGCCGAGGCGCGGCTGCTGACCGCCGGCGATGGCGTCCTTGATCGTCTGCGCGGTCCAGCGCCGGGTCGCCACCGGCGGACCCATCCGGATTCCGAACGCGCCGCGCTCCGCCAGGTGCGCGGCCAGCGGGCGCAGGTAGCTGCCGAGGTCGATCGCGTCCCAGTCGATCACCGGGCCTTCCGGCAGGTAGGCGAGGTACCGCTTCACCTTCGGCATCTGCCGGTACAGCACCAGGCCGACGCCGACGAGGTTGCCGGGGTTTCCCGATTCGTACCAGCCGAGTGACTCCGCCTTCCACTCGCTCTTCACCGCTGCCCACCCCGGGGTCTGCAGGAAGCTCGCCGACGGCTGCGCCGCGATGTAGGCGGCGTGCTCGTCCGCGGAGATGGTCCGAATGCTCAAGTCACTCACGGTGGGTCAGGTTACCGGCCCAGCCACGCGATCCGTAGCTGAGCCGGTTTCTGATCAAACCTGTGCGAGCAGCTTCTCCGACAGGTCCCACAACCGAGTGGCTGACTCCGGATCGAGCGCGTACTCGGCGACGCCGTGCATCGGATCGCCCTCGGTCAACGGCAGCGCCTCGTTGTTGTCCTCGAAGTAGCGGCCGGTGACGCCGTCGACGAGTGGCGAAGCGGCCAGCAGGACCGACGTCGACGCGCCCTGTTCGACGGTCTTCCACTCGAAGCGGTCCCACTCCCGCTGCAGGTCCTCAGGCACGTGCCGCTGCAACGCGGTCCGGATCCCGCCCGGCATCAAGGCGTTGGCGACGATGCCGTCACTCGCCCAGCGCTTGGCCGCCTCGACGGCAAACAGGATGTTGGCCGTCTTGGATTGCCCGTACGACGCCCACTCGTCGTACTGCCTGTTCTCGAAGTGGATGTCCTCGAACACGACGTCCGAGTAGTGATGCGCACTGGAGCTGACGGACACGATCCGCGCAGAGCCGGCCGCCGCGAGTGCGTCGTACAGATCGAGGGCAAGGCCGAAATGCCCGAGGTGGTTGGTCGCGAACTGGTGCTCCCAGCCTTCTGGCGTACGGTTCAGCGGCTCGGCCATCACGCCGGCGTTGTTCACCAGAATGTGCAGCGGCCCGTCCCAGTTGGCGGCGAAGGCGCGCACCGAGGCGCGGTCGGCAAGTTCGATCGGTGCGACGAACACGTGGTTGTTGCCGGTGCTCTCGATGATCTGGGCGGCGACGCGTTCACCGGCGGCGGTGTTCCGGACGGCGAGGGTGACCTCGGCGCCGGCCGCGGCCAAGGCGCGGACGGTCTCGACGCCGATGCCGGAGGCGCCGCCGGTGACGACCGCCCGGCGACCGGTCAGGTCGACGCCGGCGATGACCTCGGCCGCCGTGGAGTCATGCGTGAAAGGAGTGGTGATCCTGCTCATCAGGTCGGTTCCTGTTCTACGAGCTACGCTTTAACCGGAGGATCCTCCGGTAATCTCCAGTTAAGCGGAGGCACCTCCGGTTATCAAGTCGGCTAGGTTGTGGGGTCACGGGAGGTGGGGGAGATGACCGGCATCAGCGAGCGTCCGCTGCGCGCGGACGCCCAGCGCAACCGGGACCTGATCGTGGCTGCGGCGGCCCGCGCGTTCACGAAGTGCGGTCTGGAGGCGACGCTCGAAGGGATCGCGAAGGACGCCGGGGTCGGCATCGGCACCCTCTACCGGCACTTCCCGACCCGCGAGCTGCTGATCGAGGCGGCGTACCGGAACGAGCTGGCCGCGGTCTGCGACGCGTCCGTGGAACTGCTGGAGCAGCTGCCACCGGACCAGGCGCTGCGGGCGTGGATGGATCGCTTCATCGACTACATGGCCCGCAAACGCGGCATGGCGGACGCACTACGAGCGGTCTTCGCCTCCGGTGCGAACCCGTACGCGCAGAGCCTGGAGCTCCTTGTCGGTGCAGTGCAGCCGTTGCTCGACGCGGGCGCTGCGGCCGGCCAGATCCGGTCGGACATCTCTGCCTCGGACATGCTGGTCAGCATCGGTGGTGTCGGCGGTGCCGCAGCAGATGACCGCGAGCAGGCGGGCCGTCTGCTCGACCTGCTGATGGACGGCCTTCGGTACCGCGCATGAAGGTTGCTTTGGTGACCGGATCCGCGTCCGGCATCGGAGCGGCGACCGTACGGCGCCTGGCCGCGGACGGGATGACCGTCGCGGTGCACTCGCGCTCCAGCCGGTCCGCCGGAGAGTCGTTGGCCGCGGAGCTCGGCGGCTCGTACCACCAGGCCGACCTCGCCGACGACGCGGCCGCTCAGGCTCTGGTGCCGGAGGTGGTGGCCGAGCACGGGCGTCTCGACGTACTCGTGAACAACGCGGGCATCAGCTGGCCGGTCCCGCACGCAGACCTCGACGGACTGACCGCATCCGACTGGCGGCAGCTGCTCGACGTGAACCTGATCGCACCCTGGCTGCTGTGTACGGCGGCACTCCCGGCGCTGCGCTCGTCCGGCGGGTGCATCGTCAACGTCACCAGTCATGCCGGCGTCCGTCCGAAAGGCAGTTCGATCGCGTACGCCGCTTCGAAGGCAGCGCTGAACCACGTGACGAAGTTGCTGGCCGCCGCGCTCGGACCCGACGTACGGGTCAACGCGGTCGCACCTGGTCTCGTCGACACGCCACTCACCGAGTCGTGGACCGAGGCCCGGGACCTGTGGAAAACCTCGAGCCCGATGCGTCGCGCCGCCCAGCCGACGGATGTCGCTGACCTCATCTCGGCAGTTGTCCACAACACCTACCTGACCGGCGAAGTCATCCTCCTCGACGGCGGCCTGAACCTCCGCTGATTTCTGTCGGCGGCTGCTTCTACGCTCGCGGGATGTCTTTGGGTCGAGACTTCCGTCGGTTGTGGGTTGCGTTCACGGTCAGTGCGTTCGGATCGGCGGTGGGGCTGGGCGCGTTGCCGTTGGTCGCCGTACTCGCCTTGGACTCCAGCACCCTCCAGGTCTCGATGCTCGCCGCCTTGTCCGCGGTGGCCGGCGCGGCGCTCGCACTGCCGATGGGCGACTTCATCGAGCAGCGGCGGAAGCGGCCGGTGATGATCGCGTCCGACCTGGTGCGGTTCGTCGCACTGGTCTCGGTGCCGGTCGCGGCGGCGTTCGGCGTACTGACCTATACGCATCTGTGCGTCGCGGGCGTCCTTCAGGCGGCCGGGACGATCGCGTTCCAATCGGCGAGTGGCGCGCATCTGAAGGCGCTCGTGCCGGCCGACGGGCGCGCTGGGGCGAACAGCCGGTTCGAGCAGACGAACTGGGTCTCGCTGAGCGTCGGCCCGGCGATCGGCGGTGTGCTGGTCAGTCTGGTTGGTGCGACCGTCACGCTGGCCGTCGACGCGGTCTCGTTCCTCGGATCGGCGCTCGGTATCCGGCGGATCCAGCAGCCCGAGCCGGAGCCGGCGAAGCGGGAAGGCAAGCGGGACATCACCGCAGGGTGGCGGTACATCCTGCGGCATCGCGGGCTGCGCATCCTGTTCTGGAACTCGCAGCTGTTCGGCGGGCCGGTGATGATGACGTCGCCGTTGCTGGCGGTCTTCATGCTGCGGGACCTCGGGCTGTCCGCGTGGAGCTACGGGGGGATGCTCGGTGTCTCCTGCATCGGCGGGGTGATCGGCGCGCGGGTGGCGCCGCGGCTCACCAGGCGATTCGGGCTGCAGTGGATGCTGCTGGTGTTCGGCGTACTGCGGGCGCCGTGGCTGCTCCTCTTCCCGCTGGCGCCGCACGGATGGGGCGGGTTCGTGCTGCTCACCTTGGCGGAGACGGGGCTGCTGGTGGGAGCGGGTGCGTTCAACCCGTCGTTCGCGACGTACCGCATGGAAGTGACCGAGGACGGGTTCATGGCGCGGGTGGTGGGGTCGTGGTCGATCAGCTCGCGGTGCGTGCAGCCGGCGTTCATGGCGCTCGGCGGCGTACTCGCGACGGTGGTCGGGATGCGCGGGGCGCTGTGGGTCGCGGGCATCTGCTGCACGCTGAGCGCCGTACTGCTTCCTTGGCGGGCGGCTAAACCAGCTGCATTGCCTGAGCCAGTCTGACGATCGAGCCCACCTCTTCGGGCTGTCCGTCCAGGTACGCCGCCGCTTCGTCCGGCGGCAGCACCAGTACGTCGGTGACCTGTTCGCCGTCCGCGGGGTTCGTCGGCTCATGCTCGATGACGACGTCCGCGACGTAGTTCGCCCAGTACGAGACCGGGTGCGGGAGATGTGGGCGGTACGGCGCCTCGCGGCGGTGGTCGGCGCGGTGGGCGCCCAGCCAGGTGAGCGGACCGGTGAGCCGGGCGCCGGCCTCTTCGAGCAGCTCGCGGTGGACGAGCTCATCGATCGTCTCGCCCGGTTCGCGGGTTCCGCCGGGCAGGAAGCGCCAGCCCAGATCGTTGGTGCAGACAACGATTCCGCCGGTGGTGCGGCCGACGACGTGGACGTTGCTGATCAGCTCGTCCGGCGGCTGCTCGACGGTGTACCGGACGTCGAGGTCGCCCCACTCCCAGTAGCCCGGTCCGAACAGGTCGGGGAACCGCTCCGCCCAGGTCTGCATAACCTCATTCTGCGCTACCGTCGCTGCCATGCAGTCAGACCCCGACCCCAAGCCCGCCGCGACCGGCGACTCCGAGCCGGTCGCAGAAACCGAGGCGGCCGCACGGGTCGAGGCGGTCGCGAAGCCCAAGGTGGTCGCAGAGCCCGAGGCGGTCGCAGAGCCCGAGGCCGAGAAGGAGGCTGCGGACGAGGACGACGGCGACGAGGAGGAGGCGGATCCGAAGAAGGCCCGGAGCGCGGTCGACCGCCTGCTGTGGACGAGCGCCTGGCTGACAGTCCTGGTCGGTGTGTTCCTGCTGTCCGGCATGTTCCAGGCCGACCGCGCTTACACCGTCCTTGGCTGGCTCGGCGCGGTCGTGGCGATCCTCGGCCTGCTCGCACTCATCGCGGCGTACCTCGGTTGCGCGCTGAACCGCATCACGCTGCGAACCAAGGTCCTCGGCCGCGCCGACCTGTTCCAGGCCAGCACACTCGTCGTCGCGATCGTCGTGATCTGCGGCCTGCTCGTACCGACCAACAACAGCGCCGCGCTCGCGATCCTGCTCCCGTGGGCCGTGACGTACTGGCTGCACGGCCTGACGAAGGCCCCGACTACGTGAGGTGCGCCCGCAGGTAGTCGAGGTCGGCCTTCTGACCGTTGTCGGCGTTCGGGGTCTCGACGACGACCGGGGCGCCGGCGGCCTGCACGACCGCGACGATGTCGGCCGGGTCGATGTGCCCGTCCTCGAAGTTGCTGTGCCGGTCCGCGCCGGAGCCGAACTCGTCGCGGGAGCCGTTCGCATGCACCAGGTCGATCCGCCCGGTGATCGCCAGCACCCGCTCGACGATCGACGGCAGCTCCTCGCCGGCCGCGTGGAAGTGGCACGTGTCCAGGCAGAACCCGACGTTCTCCAGCCGGTCGTTGCCGGACGCCTGCACCGCCTCCCAGAGCCGCGCGATCCGGTCCAGCTGCCGGGCCATCGCGTTCTCGCCGCCGGCCGTGTTCTCGATCAGCAGCGGCACCGGCAACTCGGCGCGCTCGATGCACTTCCGCCAGTTGTCGAACCCGGCCTCCGGGTCGTCCTCGTCGCCGACGTGCCCGCCGTGCACGATCACGCCCTTGACGGCGATCTCCGCCGCCTTGTCCAGCGTCTGCTGCAACAACTTGCGGCTCGGGATCCGGATCCGGTTGTTCGTGTTCGCCACGTTCAACCGGTACGGCGCATGCACGTAGAGGTCGACGCCCGCGGCCGCGGACCGCTCCTTCAGCGCCTCCTCACCATCGGCGTACGCAAGCTTGGGCGCCTTGTAGTCCTGCGGATTCCCCAGGAAGAACTGCACCAGATCAGCCCCCCGATCGGCCGCCTCGGCCAACGGGTCCTCCTGGTCCACATGCGCACCAAGCTTCACAGTCATACCCACCACCCTAGAACCGCCCACCGACAATCTCCTCAGCAGCTCAACCCGCGTCGGTCGACCAGCCGGCGGAGCGGGTTATTCGGCGTTGGTCGGGGGGTGGGGGCTGGACGGGGCGGCCTTCGAATTCTGTGGACAGGACGATGTGGGTGTTCATCTCGCCGTGTTCGCCGAGGCGTTCGAAGAGGCCCTCGAGGTGGCGCATCGAGGTGACGCGGACGCGCAGCATCGAACAGGAGTTGCCGCTCAGCTTGTGGATCTCCAGAACCTCGGGGAAGTCTTCGGCGCGGGTCGTCTTGAGCAGGCAGCGGCCCGTCGTACAGCGCATCTGGACGAACGCGGACAGCGGCTGGCCGGCCTTCGACGGGTCCACCTCGGCGCGGTAGCCGGTGATCACACCGGCCTCCTCCAGGCGTCGTACCCGGTCTGCCACCGCGGGCGGCGAGAGGTTGACCCGTTTGCCGAGCTGGTTGAACGACAGCCGACCGTCGGACTGCAGCGCACCCAGGATCTGCCAGTCGGTCGAGTCCAGTTCGCGCTCCTGAAAGGTCATCGCCCCAGAACACCTTTCATCCCGGTCGTCCGCAAGGCCGAATGCTTTACATCATGTATTCAGCGAGAACGGGCACCTTTCTAACGTGTTGGCCATGCTCGTTCCTGTCGTTCTCGCCGCCGCGTTGATGAACGCGGCGATGATCGCCGCGAGCGCGGTCAGCACCATCCTGACCGCCGACGAACTCGGCTCCAGCCTGGCCGGCGTGCCGAACACAGCCGGTGTACTGGGCACCGCGGCAGGAGCGATCGCCGTCGGCCGGTGGACCACGCGGCTCGGACGCGCGCAGGCCCTCCGTCTCGGGTACGGCGTGGGCGTCGCCGGCGGAGCGTTGACGGTTCTGGCCGCGGTGGGTGCGCCGGTCGTACTGCTCTTCGCCGGGATGTTCCTGCTCGGCGTCGGGAACGCCGCCAGCCTCCTGTCCAGGTACGCCGCCGGCGAGGCGGTGCCCGACTCCCGGCGGGCGTCGGCGATGAGCGCCGTCGTGTGGGCCAGCACGGCTGGCGCCGCCGGCGGGCCGTTCCTGCTGGCGCCGTCCCAGTCCTTGGCGTCGGGGCTCGGGCTACCCGAGGTCGCCGGTCCGTTCCTGCTGGCCGTGGCGGCTGTCTTCGGCGCACTGGTCGCGTCGACGTACATCCGGACCGTCCACGTCGCCGAGCAGCCGGCACAGACCCGGCTCGAACAGCCTGCAGCGTCCCGTCGTACGTCGGTTCTCCTCGCCGCCGGCGTGATGATCGCCGGGCACCTGGTGATGGTCGCGCTCATGTCGGCGGTCCCGGTGCACACTCACCAGCACGGCGACGGACTCGGCGTTCTGGGCGTGATGCTGTCCGCGCACACGCTCGGGATGTTCGCGCTGTCGCCGCTGACCGGTTGGTGGATCGACCGCTCCGGTCCGCGACCGGTGATGCTCGCCGGTCTGCTGCTGCTGATCGGGGCGGCCGTCCTGACCACGCAGTCCGGACCGGCATTCACCCCGGCGCTCTTCCTGCTCGGCTACGCGTGGAACCTGTGCTACCTGGGCGGCAGTGCCCGGCTGCTCGGCACTCCGTTCGAGAGCAAGGTCGAGTCGTCCATCTGGGCGATCTCGGCGCTGGCGGCCGCCAGTTCACCCTGGCTCTACACACTCGGCGGATACCCGCTGTTGACGGTGATCTCGGTGGTCCTCGCCGTACCGCTGGTGCTGCTCGTGCTCCGGCGTACCGCTCCGCGGATCGCCGGGTAGTGACGCAGAGTCACCGGAACAGGCCTGTGGATATGGTCAGTCGGGAGTCCGAACGCTGGTACTCTCTTTGATGTGGCCCGGTCCATCGACCGGGCTCGTTGCTTGGCGTCGGCGGCAAGTGCCGGCGTGGAGCAGACCGCATCGCCCTCCTGCCACGGAGAGACCGTGGCCGCCAAGTCCGAAGGAGGTGGAGTTCGCGCATGCGTCGTTATGAAGTCATGGTGATCCTCGACCCGGAGCTCGATGAGCGCACCGTGGAGCCGTCCATCGACCAGTACCTGAACATCGTCCGCAAGGAAGGTGGCACGGTCGAGAAGCTCGACATCTGGGGTCGTCGCAAGCTTGCCTATGACGTGAAGAAGAAGTCCGAAGGCATTTACGCCGTCGTCGACCTGACCGCCGAGCCGGCGGTGGTGAAGGAGCTCGACCGTCAGCTCACGCTGAACGAGTCGATCCTGCGCACCAAGGTCATCCGGCCGGACCAGCACTGAACCTCGGGCGTCAGGTGGTCTGGCGTCACACCACCCATCGTCTGCAGTACAGGAGGAAGTTGTCATGGCCGGTGAACCACCTATCACTCTGATCGGAAACCTGACAGGTGATCCGGAGCTGCGGTTCACGCCGTCCGGGGCCGCGGTCGCGAACTTCACGATCGCCTCTACTCCGCGGACGCTGGACCGGCAGAGCAACGAGTGGAAAGACGGCGAAACCCTCTTCATCTCGTGTGCCGTGTGGCGGCAGGTGGCCGAGAACGTCGCCGAGTCGCTGACCCGCGGTTCCCGGGTCGTCGTGCACGGGCGCCTGAAGGCGCGCAGCTACGACGACCGCGACGGGAACAAGCGCACCGTGTTCGAGTGTGATGTCGAAGAGATCGGCGCCAGCATGCGCTACGCGACGCTGAAGATCTCGAAGACCTCGCGCTCCGACGGCGGTGGTTTCGGTGGCGGCGGCAACCAGGGTGGCGGTGGCTACCAGGGTGGCGGCGGCCAGGGCGGCAACCAGGGTGGTAACTACGGCGGCGGCCAGGGCGGCGCCCCGCAGAACGACCCCTGGGCGACCCCGCAAGGTGCAGGACAAGGCGGTGGCGGCCAGGCCGCCCCGCAGAACGACCCCTGGGCCAGCCAGGGCGGCGGCTCGATGGAGGAGCCCCCGTTCTGATCGGCCCGCAATTCCGTTAGTGACCATTCCGGCATCCGTGCCGGGCTCTGGAAGTAGGAAGAGAGCACCACAATGGCCAAGATCATTCGGAAGCCGAAGAAGAAGGTCTGCGGCTTCTGCAAGGACAAGGCGACGTACGTCGATTACAAGGACACCGCGCTGCTGCGCAAGTTCATCTCGGACCGCGGCAAGATCCGCGCCCGCCGGGTGACCGGGAACTGCGTGCAGCACCAGCGCGATGTCGCGACCGCTATCAAGAACGCTCGTGAGGTGGCCCTGCTGCCGTACACGAGCACCGCTCGCTGAGGGAGGCGCGGACCATGAAGCTCATCCTGTCTCAGGAGGTCGAGGGCCTCGGGGCTCCCGGCGACATCGTCGAGGTCAAGGACGGCTACGGCCGTAACTACCTGGTCCCGCGCGGCCTGGCCATCGGCTGGACCCGCGGCGCCGAGAAGCAGATCCAGTCGATCAAGCGGGCGCGTGACGCCCGGGCGATCCAGGGCAAGGAGCACGCGAGCGAGGTCAAGAACCAGCTCGAGCAGCTCTCCGTCACCCTGGCCGTCAAGGCCGGCGACACCGGCCGCCTGTTCGGCTCGGTCACCCCGGCCGACATCGCCACGGCGATCAAGTCCGCCGGCGGCCCGCTGGTCGAGAAGCGCGCGATCGCGATCGCGTCGCCGATCAAGACCACCGGCAAGCACCAGGTGGCCGTCCAGCTGCACCCGGAGGTGGCCGCCACGGTCCGCCTCGAGGTCGCGGCCGGCTGATTTCTGCCTGAACGTTCAAGGCCCGCGTTCCCCGATGAGGGGGACGCGGGCCTTGTCGTTGGCCGGCACGGGCCTCAGGTCTGCTTAGGAGCCGGCCACTCGACGGGCTGCGGCTCCAGCACCTGATCACCGGGCGGGTTGACCTTGGGGTACTCGACCGGCTGCGGCTCGACGCTGTCCGCGAGCGCCTGGGCGGGCACCAGAAGCATGCCGAGGGCAAGCACTGCGGCGGTGATCCGCGCCGCGCGGCGCGTTCGCCCGCTCACTTCGCCGGGTCCAATGCGTAGAGAACCGAGTTGTACACGATGAGAGCCCGCTTGCCCGCGACACCCCACGGCCGCGTCGTGCCTTCCTTCATCGGGTACGTGTTCCAGTTCGGCGACACGGCGTACAGCTTGCTGCTGATCGTGCCGTAGAGCATCGATCCGCTGACCGACATGGGATGGAAGCCTGGGAGCCGCCTGGTGTTGCCCTTGGTCAGGGTGAGATTGACGAGGCACTCACCCCAGGCAGCGAACTTGCGGTTCGGGTCGGGGACCCAGTCCCAGCCGTCGGTGTCGCCGTTCCGAACCAATCCGCAGCTCGCGACCACCTTGCCGCTCGCGGTCGAGTGCACCGCGGGGATCGTCTCTTCCGGGTTCTTGGCATTGGTCCACAGGGCCCGGACGTAGTCCGGGCTCGCCGAGACCACCTGGATGATTTGGCCCGCGCCACCTGGCGGCTGCAGATTCACGGTGAGCATCGGCTTGCCCGGTTGCGTCCAGTAGAGCGGGCCGAGGTACTGCGCCATCAGCGTGCGGTCGCCCTCGGCGAGCAGGATCGTGGAGCTTCGCGGCTGATCCGGTGCCGCCTTGAGCTCGCCGCCCGAGATCACCATCGCCCCGGACTCGTCGGACAGCAAGACCAGCGGCGACTTGCCGAAGAACTGCACCTTGGCGCTGTCCGGCAACTCGATCGTCTTCGCCTCGGCGCCGTCGCCTGCCCAGTAGTACAGGGTGGTCGGCGTCGCGATCGCCAGTACCTGCTTGCCGTCGATAGTGGTATAGACCGGGCTCTCGGCGTCCTTGGGAACCTTGTCCTGCCACAGCACCTTGCCGTTGCTGTCGAACACGGCGACCTTCTCGTCCGTCGTCAGGATGGCGACCTCGGTGCCGTCCGGCTTGATCGCCGGCGTGCTGTCCTCCGCGATGTCGACCGTCCAGCTCGCGTGCGTCGAGTAGCCGGTCGGCTGGGTCCTGGGGGCGAACTCGTCCGGGTGCACGTTCGGGCCTGGGAGCTCGGGCAGCTTGGGTGACTCGGTCACCTGCGGCTTGGCGTCGCCGAGCTTGCTGAAGACGGTGATGTACAACGTCGTACCGGCGATCAGGACGACAGCCACCGCCATCGCAAGCACGATCGGCCAGATCGGCTTCTTGCCCTTGCGGGGGTCGGTCTCGATCGCCTCGACCTGGCCGTCCGGGTGGATGACCAGCGGCCAGGAGGCGCCGTCGGCCTCGACGGCGGTCGCCTTCACAGCGCGGCCCAGCTGGGCGGCCTGCTCGCTGACGAGCTGGATCGCGGCCGCTCGCGGATCGTGGTGGTTGACGGGGTGACTACGCCCGGCGATCTTCACCTCGGCGTTGTGGTCGTCGTACAGCCGGATCGTGACCTTCGGCCAGGAGGGGATCTTCTCAGCCACGATGTCCTCTCATTCCCGCCACAGGTCTCCCTCGTTCATCAGGTTCCGGCGTCCTCGTTCTAGCATGTCCCCCGCATGAGGGCATGCCGGGGATTCCGGGCATGCAGAAACCACGCGGGCCGGTCGGCTCGACTGACCCCGACAAGGGGGTAGAAACATCCTCGCCTGTGGATGGGTCACGCAAGTACACCCGGAAAGCGAGAGAATACGGTGGGCAACAGCCTGTGACGGACCGCGAGAGGAGGGGCCATGACGCAGAACCCGTGGACACGAGACCAGTCTCCGGGCCCGCAGCAACAGCCGCCGCCAGGCCCCGGACCTCAGCCGGACATCACCCCGCGGGGGCCGTCCGCGCCCCAGCACGGGGTGCCGGCGCCCGCGGAGGATCAGCGCCTGCCCAAGTTCGCGATTCCGGCGGCCGACACCCTGTGGTGGGTCGGTGTCCACGGCGGCTCCGGCGAGACCACGATGTCGGTTCTGCTGCCGGGGACCCGGGCGTCCAACCATCGGTGGCCGATTCCGCCGCCGCCGGTGCCGACGCCGGTGATTTTGGTTGCCCGGACCCACGGGTCCGGTCTGCGCGCCGCGCAGCGAGCCGCGATCGAGTGGGCCTCGGGTGTCGTCCAGGGTGTCGCCGTGCTCGGCCTGGTGCTGATCGCGGACGCTCCCGGCCGGCTGCCCCGAGTGCTCGACGACTTCGCGGACATCGTCGGCGGAGGTGTTCCGAGAGTCTGGGACATCCCGTGGATCGAGGAGTGGCGCAGAGGGGAGGCTCCCACGCCTGACAACACTCCGGACGAGGTTTTCGAAGTACTTGAATCCATCTACGCTCTTCGCGCGTCAAACCCAGCGGACTACCCCGCCCCTTACTGAAAGGCACCAAGACAATGATGTTGCTTCACCACCTGGTTACCGAGCTTCCGAACGCGCTGCCGATGGAGGCGCCGCCCGTCGAGGTAACCGGCGGCCTGAACAAGGTCCTCGGCTGGGTCAAGTGGATCGCGTACCTGATCTGTGGCCTCGGCATCATCATCGCCGGCGGCATGATGGCGATCGGTCAGCGTCGCGGCGAAGGCGGCGAGCACGCTGCCCGGCTCGGCTGGGTCCTGGCGGCCTGCATCGTGATCGGTGCGGCGACCGCCCTCGTCGACGCCCTGAAGCAGTGACCCGGGCGCACGACGAGCTGCTCGGAGGCTGATCGTAGGTGGGACTGTTCAGCAGGAACACGGACTCCGACGGCGATTCCGACGGCGCGAAGAACAGCTTCCTCGAGGAGCGTGGCTTCATCGCGTCGGCGATCGTCGTCGGAGCAGTGCTGATCTGCCTGGTGGTCTGGTTCATGCTGGGTGGCCGTTCGGACAATCCGACGGCCAACCCGAGCCAGACGCCGAGCACGAGCGCTCCTACCGGACAGCCCACCGAAGAAGAGTCGACCGAGCCGCCCGTGGCGACGCCGACCGCACGGCCGACGTCCACGCGGACGCCGCCGCCACCGCCGAACAGTCGCACCGGCGGCTGCCACGACCCGAACCCGAATCAGGCGATCCCGCGGATCGCCGCACCCACGGCGGTCACCTGGCAGTTCGAAGGCGCGATGCTGATCCCGCTGCAGGTGGCAGCGGGGCCGGCGTCCACCAGTCCGTCGGGCGTGCGCTCCTGCTTCGCGCACTCACCGACCGGCGCGGTGCTCGCGGCGATGGTCCTGCTCGGCCAGCTCCAGAACCAAGCTGTCGGCATCTCCGCACTGAAAGCCCGGGTCGTGCCCGGCCCGGGCCGCGACGCGGCGATCGCTGCGTCCCAGCAGGCGGCCAAGACACCGAAGACCGCGAACGGCGAGGTGCAGTTCGCCGCCTTCAAGGTGCTCGACTATCCGCCGAACGCGACCCGGACGATCATCCAGGTCGTTGCCGATCTCAACAACAAGGCGTACGGCGCGATGCCGGTCACCCTGCGGTGGTACAAGGGCGACTGGTACGTCGAGCTGCAGGAGGACGGCACGCTCAACGGCTCGGTCGAGCCGGACATCCTGTCCAGTCTCAGCGGCTACGTTAGGTTCAGTGGTTCATCATGATTGTCCTCGGATGCTCCGGGTGGCCGTGGGACTGGGACGACTGCTTCAAGGAGGGCCTGCAGGCCGCGATCGAGTGGGCCTTCGGCACCTTCTTCGACTTCATCTTCGAGGCGATCGCCAAGGTCGTCATCGATGCCGTCGACTCGGTCCTGAAGGCCGTCGGCCTGCTCTGGGTCTACATCCCCACCCCGAACATCGCGGAGAACACCCCAGCGCTGTGGGTCCAGGGACACATCCAGTTCATCACGCTGTTCATCGCCGCGCTCGCGGTCATCGTCGGTGCGATCCAGATGGCGATCTCGCACCGTGGTGAGCCGGCTCGCGACATCCTCAAATCGCTGATCACGCTGGTCGTGGTGACGGGCTCCGCGGCGCTTTTCGCGAGCACGCTGATCCAGGCCGCGGACGGGTTCTCGGCCTGGATCGTCGACGAGGCCCTGAAGAAGGACGACCACGCCTACGCGAAGAACCTGCTCGACGTGCTGGACGAACCGTTCGGCTGGTTGCTGGTGATCTTCGTCGGCATCCTGATGGTGATCGCGGCCATCATCCAGCTGGCGCTGATGATCGTCCGTTACGGGATGCTGGTGCTGCTGGTCGGCATGCTTCCGCTGACCGCGGCGGCGACCAACACCGAGATGGGGATGATGTGGTTCAAGCGCGCGCTCGCCTGGCTGGCCTCGTTCATCATCTATAAACCGGTCGCGGCGATCATCTACGCCACCGCGATCAGTCTGATGGGCGAACAGGGAGACGGCGCCTCGAACATCCTCCAGGTCATCATGGGCGTGACGCTGATGATCGTGGCCATCGTCGCGCTGCCGGCCATTCTTCGCTTCGTCTCCCCGAGGACGTCCTGACATGATGCCGCTCTCCGTCCTCGACTGGGCGATCGACCTGATGAAAGACATTCTCGGGGTCGTCCTCGCCCCCATCATGGAAGTGGTGATGAGGTTCGTGTTCAAGCCGATCCTTGATGCGATCGCCTCGGCGGTCGGAACCCTCATGAGCACGATCGCCACCTTCTGGGTCTATGTTCCGACCATCCCGATCGGGAACGAGGGCGATCCGAACACCAGCGGCAAGCCGGCCAGCGGCACGATCAGCTGGGTCTGGGACCACACGCAGTTCATCGCCCTCTTCATCGCCGCCGTCGCGCTGATCGTCGGCGCCATCCAGATGGCCTGGACCCAGCGCGGTGAGTCGGCCCGCGAGCTTCTCCGCTCGCTGATCACGCTCGCCGTTGCCACGGCGTTCTCGATCGCCGTCGCGCAGGCGCTGATCAGCGCCGGCGACATGTTCTCGAGCTGCATCGTCAGCACCGCACTGGAAACGAACTCGAGCGACGGCAGTTGGGTCACCGGTTGCCAGAACATAGGCTCGGGCGACGCGACAGCGTTCGGTACGACGATGGCGACGGTGCTCGGCTTCGGTGCGGTCGCCGCCCTCGCCGGTTCACCGCTGCTGATCGGCATCATGATCGCGGTCGGAATCCTCTGCGTGCTCGCCAGCCTGATCCAGATCGTGCTGATGGTCGTCCGCAGCGCCATGCTGATCCTGCTGGTCGGCGTCCTGCCGATCGCGGCCGCCGCGACGAACACCGAGATGGGCCGGAACTGGTTCAAACGGATCATCTCCTGGCTGCTCGCCTTCATCCTGTACAAACCGGTGGCGGCGATCATCTACGCGACGGCGATCCGGCTGGTCTCGAACAACGGCGACCTGCACTTCGACATCACCGACCCGGAGAACATCGGCAGCCTGGTGATGAACGTGGTCACCGGTCTCACGATGCTGGTGCTCGCGCTGTTCGCGATGCCCGCGCTGATGCGCTTCATCGTGCCGATGGTCGGGGCGACGGCAGGGGCGGCCGGCGCCGGCATGCTGGCGGCCAAGATGGTCGGGGCCGACAAGGTCGGTGACATGGTGAGCAAAGGCGCCGAACAAGGGTCGGACGACGGCGGCGGTGGCGGCGGCGACGGTCCGTCCGGTGCACAGAACGTCGGACGGGCGTCGCAGCATGCCCCGAGCGGGGGCGGTGGCGCGACAGGTGGAGCCGAAGGCGCCGCGGCCGGTGGCGAGGGTGCGGCGGCCGGCGGTGCCAGCGGGGCGGCCGGTGGTGCGGCGGGCGGTGCCGCGGGCGGTGCCGGCGCTGGTGCGGCGGCCGGTGGTGCCGCAGCCACCGGGGTGGGCATCCCGGTCGCAGCCGCGATCGTCGCAGTCAAGATGGGCAAGGCGGCTGCGGACGGTGCCAAGGAGGTCGGCAACGAGGCCATGGGAGACGGCGGCGAGTCAGGCGCCCAAAGCAGCGGCGGCGGTGGCGGGGGCGATGACGGCGGCGGCCCCAGCGGCAGCAGCGGTGGCCGCGACCCGAACCGCGAGCGAGACCGTGCCCGCGACTACCGTGACGACGACCGAAACAACCAACCACCCCCACCACCACCGGACGGACCAAGTGGCAGCGGCTGAGAACGTACGACGCGCACCTCGCACCTACGGCAACTGGCGGAGGCCCGCGTCCGCGGGCATCGCCGGTCTGGGCATGCTCGGCACCGGCATCATGATGGGCGGCCTGCTGCTGGTCGTCATCGCAACGATGGCGGGCGGCATCAAGGCCGCGCTCGTCACCTTGCTGATTGTGGGCGCGGCGCTCGGGCTGCTGATCACGAAGGACAAGCACGGGTACTCCACGCTGCAACGGCTCTCGACCCACATTGGATGGCAACGAGCAAAGATGGCTAAGCACAACGTTTACCGCTCCGGCCCGCTCGGCCGGACCGCCTGGGGCAAGTTCCAGCTTCCGGGTCTCGCCGCAGCCTCCCAGCTGAGCGAGTACCAGGACTCGTACGGGCGGCCGTTCGCGCTGCTCTACTACCCGAGCACCCGGCACTTCACCGTCGTGATCAACGCCGAGCCCGACGGCGCCTCGCTCGTCGACGAGGAGCAGGTGGACATCTGGGTGGCGCACTGGGGCCAGTGGCTGGCCTCGCTCGGCCACGAGCCGGGCATCGTCGCCGCGTCGGTGACCGTGGAGAGCGCGCCCGACACCGGCATCCGGCTGCGCCGCGAGGTCGGCAACAACATGGTGGACGGTACGCCGGCGATCGCCCGGGCCATGCTGACCGAGGTCGTGCAGACGTACCCGGAGGGCTCCGCGCTGGTCTCGGCCCGGGTCGCGCTGACCTTCAAGGGCACGGACCGGAGCGGCAAGCGGCGCAAGGAAGAGGACATGGGCCGCGAGCTCGCGGCCCGGCTGCCCGCGCTGACCCAGAGCCTGAACGCGACCGGTGCGGGCGCCGCTCGTCCGGTCAGCGCGCAGGAGCTGTGCGAGGCGATCCGGATCGCGTACGACCCGGCGTCCGCCTCCCTGATCGACGAGGCACGCGGCCAGGGCATGCCGCCCGAGCTGCAGTGGACCGATGTCGGCCCGGCCGCCACCCAGGCGTTCTGGGACAAGTACCGGCACGACTCGGCCTGGTCCGTGACCTGGCAGATGTCGCAGGCTCCTCGTGGCGAGGTGTTCTCGTCGGTGCTCTCGCAGTTGGTCGCGCCGCACCCCGACATCGACCGCAAGCGCGTGACGCTGCTCTACCGCCCACTCGACGCCGGTACGGCGGCCCGGATGGTGGAGGCGGACAAGCGCAACGCGTCGTTCCGCGCCACGGCGTCCGCCCGGCCGTCCGCGCGCAACCTGGCGGAGGCACGGGCCGCTGACCGTTCCGCGCAGGAGGAGGCGCGGGGCGCCGGCCTGGTCAACTTCGGCATGGCCGTCACCGGCACCGTGATGACTGCCGAGCAGATCCCGGACATGATCGCCGCGATCGACAACCTCGGCGCCACCGCACGTGTTCTGCTCCGGCCGGTGTACGGCTCGCAGGACTCCGCGTTCGTCGCCGCGCTGCCGCTGGGAATCGTCGTACAGAATCACCTCGCGGTACCGGCGGGGCTGCGGGAATCTCTATGATGAGACTTCGCACAGTGACATCTGGGGGGTCACAGTGAGCAAGAAGCAGAAGAAGCCGGTCGACCCGAGCCGCCGCGGCCGGCGGCCGATGCCCCGTGGCTGGCCCGGTATGGGTGGCGGCTACTCGACGTACCTGCAGGCTCCGCAGGAATGGCGCGGTACGACGGTCCAGGTCTGCGGAATGTGGCCGTTCTCGGCCGGCACCGGCAGCCCGATGGTCGGCGTACCGATCGGCCGGAACATCCTCTCCGGCGCGACCATGTGCTGCGACCCGATCAGCTGGTTCATGCGGGCCAAGCTGATCTCGAACCCGTCGATGTTCGTGCTCGGCAAGCCGGGTCTGGGCAAGTCGACGATCACCCGGCGGATGGCGCTCGGCATGGCCGGGTACGGCGTGATGCCACTGGTGCTCGGTGACCTGAAGCCGGACTACAAGGACCTCATCGAGGCCCTCGGCGGTCAGGTCATCCAGCTCGGCCGCGGTCGTGGTCACCTGAACGTGCTCGACCCGGGCGAGTCCCGGGAGGCCGCGCTCCGGCTGACCGGCAAGGCCCGCGAGGCGATCCAGGCCGACGCGCACGGCCGCCGGCAGACGATGGTCTCGGCGCTGATCGCGATCATGCGTAACCAGAACCCGAACGACCGCGAGGAGACCATCCTCGACGAGGCGCTCAAGGTCCTCGACGAGCGGTTCCAAGGGACGCCGGTGCTCAAAGACCTGCTCCAGGTCGTCCAGGACGCCCCGGACCGGGTCCGCAACGTCGCCCTGGACCGCGGCAGCCTGGACCGCTACCGGCAGATCACCGAGGGCCTGGAAGCATCGCTGATCGGTCTGGTCGGCGGCGGACGGCTGGGTGAGATCTTCTCCGCGCCGACCGACAACCCGATCCAGATGGACCGCCCGGTGGTGTTCGACGTGTCCAACGTCGACGACTCCGAGACCAGCCTGCAGGCCGCCGTACTGCTGGCCTGCTGGTCGTACGGGTTCGGCGCGGTCGCGGTCTCGCAGGCGCTTGCGGACGCCGGACTGGAGCCGCGGCGGCACTACTTCGTCATCCTGGACGAGCTGTGGCGGGTGCTGCGGGCCGGCAGCGGTCTGGTCGACCGCGTCGACGCGCTGACCCGTCTGAACCGGCAGCGCGGTGTCGGCATGGCGATGATCTCGCACACCATGTCCGACCTGCTCGCACTGCCGAACCCCGAGGACCGGATGAAGGCGAAGGGTTTCGTCGAGCGGTCCGGCATGGTCATCTGCGGGGGTCTGCCGCGCGCCGAGATGGAAAACCTGACCGAGGTCGTGTCGATGTCCATGGAGGAGCAGAACATGCTCGTCGGCTGGCAGGACCCGCCCGCCTGGGACCCGTCCACCGGCAAAGAGGCCGCGCCTCCGGGCCGAGGCAACTTCCTGATCAAGGTCGGTGGCCGCCCGGGCATCCCGGTGCACGTCGGCCTCACCTCGGTCGAGCGCGAGATCAACGACACCAACAAGCTGTGGACGACGGCTGCCGACGGCAAGCCCCAGAAGGTCGAGGTCGCGCCGGACGGCACCGAGCAGGTCGTCGGTGAGTACAGCCTGGACGACCCGATGTTGCTGCCGCCGCCCGATCCGAGCACGCGCGTGGGGAGCTGACGAAGCATGGCGCAGGGCAGGAAGAGCACCGGCCCGGGTGGCATCTCACCCGAGGCCGTCCTCATCTTCGTGATCATCGGCGTGGTCGCGCTGGTGGTCTTCTCGATGTGGGGCGCGCTGAAGATCGCGTCCGCGATCAACGGCTCGCGGACGCCGGGGAACCCGTTCGACGCGATCGTCGACCTGTCGAAGGGAAACCTGGAGTGGTCCGGCGCGGCCACCGGCATCCTGGTCGTCGAGATCGTGGTGCTGCTCGGCCTGGCCGGCGGCGGGTGGATGCTGTTCCGGAACCGGGAGCGCTCGATCGGCCGGGTCGACCGGCAGGCGCAGCTGATGTCGAAGCGGTCCGAGATCTACAAGCTCACCCGCGAAGGCGCGCAGGAGAAGGCGAACCAGCTCGGCGCCGGGCACGCGGGTCCGGGCATCCTGATCGGCCGGACGGTCCGGGACAACGTCGAGGTCTTCGGCAACTGGGAAGACATGCACGTCGACATCTGGGGTCCCCGAACCGGTAAGACCACGTCGCGCGCGGTGCCGGCGATCCTGGACGCGCCCGGCTGCGTCGTCGCCACCTCGAACAAGCGGGACATCGTCGACGCGACCCGCGGGCCGCGGTCGGAGAAGGGCCCGCTGTGGGTGTTCGACCCGCAGGAGGTCTGCGAGGAGCCGCCGAACTGGTGGTGGAACCCGCTGACCTACATCACCGACGAGACCAAGGCGCGTGAGCTGGCCGAGCACTTCGTCGCCTCGCAGCGCCAGGTCGGTGCCCAGACCGACGCGTTCTTCGACGCCGCCGGTACGGACCTGCTGGCCGGCCTGCTGCTCGCGGCCGCGGTCGCCAAGCGGCCGATCACGCAGGTCTACAGCTGGCTGGCCGACCAGCGGAACGACGAGCCAGAGCGGATCCTGCGCAACACCCCCGGTCTGCAGCTGTCCGCAGACGCCCTGTCCGGTGTCATCAACGCGCCGGACAAGCAGCGCGCCGGTGTCTACGGCACGGCGCAGCAGAGCGCCCAGTTCCTGGTCAACCGCAAGGTCACCCGCTGGGTGATCCCGAACGGCCCGAACGACAACCGGCCGCAGTTCAACCCGCACGAGTTCGTCCGCCAGGGCGGCACGCTGTACAGCCTCTCCAAGGAGGGCGCCGGTACGGCGGGGCCGCTGGTCACCGCGCTGACCGTCGCCGTCGTGGAGGCCGCCGAGCAGTACGCCCGCGGTTGCCCGATGGGGCGGATGCCCAGCCCGCTGGTCGGCGTACTCGACGAGGCCGCCAACGTGTGCCGGTGGAAGAACCTCCCCGACCTGTACTCGCACTTCGGGTCCCGCGGCATCGTGCTGATGACGATCCTGCAGTCCTGGGCGCAGGGCCAGGAGTGCTGGGGCGACCACGGCATGCAGAAGCTCTGGGGCTCGGCCAACATCCGGGTGTACGGCGGTGGCGCGGCCGACGCGTCCTTCCTGGAGAACCTGAGCAAGATGATCGGCGACTACGACATCAGCTCGAACTCGGTGTCCTACAACGAGGGCAAGCGCGGTACCAGCCAGCAGGTCCAGCGGCACAACATCATGGAGGTCTCCGACCTCGCCTCGATGCCGCCCGGGCGCGCGGTCGTGTTCCCGTCGGGTATCCCGGCCACGCTGGTGAAGACGGTGCCGTGGTTCACCCGGCCGGACGCCGGTGCGGTGAAGGCGTCGCTGGCGAAGTACGATCCGGGAGCGGCTGCGAACGTGCCGGTGAGCAACAACCCGTGGGTTGCCTCCCAGCAGGCAGCGATGCCGCAGCGTGGCCCGGACCGCCCGGTCTGGGAGCAGAACGAGGGAGACAACCGCGGTGGATGGTGAGCAGGAGCTGTTCTACCCGCACGTCGCGGCGTTCGTGGAAGACCGGCTCATCTACCTCTACACGCGCCGGCTCGGGCAGCAGTTCATCTGGTGCCCCGAGTGGTACCGGCACGCGGAGGCACTGAGCCGGCTGGACTCGATCTGGCGTGCGTGGGAGCACCTGCGACTGGACCCGGCGACCGGTATGTCGGTCTGGTGGCGTGACCACGCGGACCCGCACATGATGTCGCTCCTGGACCCGGACGGCCCGTTCGCGGCCTGCCGGAACAACCAGCACACCGACTACCCGATCCCGCCGCTCCCGGTGCAGGAGCCGCCGGCCGGCCTCTTCTTCGACCAGCGGCAGCCGAACATCCGCGGGATCTAGGAATGTGGAAGTGGGGAAACCTGCTCCTGGCGTTCCTCGTCGAGCTGGTTGCCCTAGGCATCTTCGCCTACTGGGGTTGGCGCACAGGCAGTACGACGCTTGTGCGCTGGCTGCTCGCGGTGGCGCTGCCATTGGCCACCGCGATCGTATGGGGCCTGTTCGCGGCACCGACCGCAACGCACACGACTCCGGCACTGGGTTGGACCGTGAAGGTCCTCGTGTTCGGCCTGGCGGGCGCCGCCCTGTGGAGCCTGGGGCACCCGCGGCTCGGTGTCGGGTTCGTCGTGCTGGTCGCGGCGAACCTGGCAATCATCCACACCCAGAACCTGCAGCCCTAGTCAGCGCTCCCGGGGCTTGTCGATACTGAGGTCGGGCGTGCCGGCGCGACTCGGGCTCGGCTTCACGACCTTGCCCTGCTTGTCCCGGACCTGTCCGTGTCCACGCACATGCAGGCGTTCCTGGGGGAGCTGAGCCTCGGGCGTGTCCTCCGGCGGGTTGCGGACGGCCTCGCTCGGGTTCGGCTGCGCCTCGCGGCGGTGCTCCCGCGCGGAGGCGGCGTACTCCCGGGAGATGTCGTCGTCGGCGACGGCCTTGCGTTCCTCGATGGTCGCGGAGTTCTGGAACCGACGGCCTTCAGCGACCAGCCCGGCCGATCCGACCTCGTCGCGGTGCGCCGCTGCCTCGTCCAGCTCGTGTCGACCGTGTGCCCGGTCGCTGATACCACGCTGTACGTCGTTCGTGTCCAACTGCCGGTACCGATCGCGGCCTTCCTCGTCGGCGTACGCGAGCTGCATCGCCCGAGTGGTCTCAGCGGTGGCGTCGAGCAACTCCTCGCGGCTGCGGCGCTCATCGAGCACCTGCTGATCCTTGGCGGCACGCTCGTCGAGCTTCTCCGCGCGGGCCTCCGCGTCTTCGTCCAGCCGGGCCTGCTCGTCCTCCGCTTCCTGGCGTTCGGCTTTCTCCTCGGCCAGGTCGTGGATCGGATTCTTGTCGGCCTGGGTCCGTGCACGGGCGGCCCGCCGCTCACTCGCGGCCTCGGTGTCGTCGTCGCCCTGCTCCCGCTGGTCGGGTACGAGCTCGACGGACTGGTCGTCGTCGGTGTCGGGCATGCCGCTCCTTTCCTTCTGTTCCACGATGCCGCACCGCAGGGTCAGCGAGTAGCCCCGGTGACCAGCCAGCCGTCGCGGCGCTCACGCGTGGTCAAGGTGAGGAATCGCAGCAGCATGTACCCGCCGAACGCCCACCACAGCGCCACGATCCCACCGCCGAGCCAGAGCACAGCCAGCGCCAGCGGGACGTACAGCACGAGCGCGACGATCCCGGCCGCTGCGAGGTACCGTCCGTCCCCGGCGCCGATGAGCACACCGTCCAGCACGAACACGACCCCGTTGATCGGCTGCCACAGCGCGGACACGATCAGGATGGCGGCGAGCGTACGACGTACCTCGGGGTCGGTGGTGAACCACGGGACGTAGACGTCACGCAGTCCCCAGAGCGCGAGGCCGCCGATCAACCCGGAGAACAGGCCCCACCACATCATCCGGCGGGTGATCGCGCGGGTCCCCGCGACGTCGCCGGCGCCCAGCGCGCGACCGGTCAGCGCCTGCGCGGCGATCGCGATGGCGTCCAGAGCGAGCGCGAGGAACGACCACAGCGTGAAGGCGACCTGGTGGGCCGCGACGGACGTCGTACCTAGGGCCGTGGCGACGAACGTGAGCAGGATGATCGCCGCGCGAAGCGTCAGCGTGCGGACGACGAGCGGCACGCCCATCTGCGCGGAGGCCAGGATCCCGGGACGATCTGGGCGGAGCTTGGCGCCGTCGCGGCGGGCGCCACGGACCACCACCACGACCAGTGCGACACCGGCGCCGGTCTGCGCGAGCGCCGTACCCAGAGCGGAGCCCGCGATGTCCAGACGGAGGCCGTACACGAGCAGGACGTTCAGCCCGATGTTGGCGAGGTTGGCGGTGATCGCGACGACCATCGGGGTCTTCGTGTCCTGCAGACCCCGCAGTACGCCGGTGGCGGCGAGCAGGAGCAGCATCGACGGGATGCCGAAGCAGGAGATCCGCAGGTACGTCACCGCGTGGTCGGCCACCTCCGGCGACGGGTCGAACGCCGCGATGGCCTGCGGCGCGAGCGCCAGCCCGAGGAGCGCGAGTACGACGCCCAGCAGCAACGCCAGCCAGAGTCCGTCGATGCCCTGGGCAAGCGCGCCCTTGTGGTCGCCGGCGCCGATCCGGCGAGCGACCGCGGACGTTGTGCCGTATGCGAGGAAGACGCAGATGCCGACGAGGGTCTGCAGGATGGTGCCGGCGACGCCGAGTGCGGCGAGCTGCGGGGTGCCCAGGTGTCCGACGATCGCGGAGTCCGCGAGCAGCATCAGCGGCTCGGACACCAGGGCGAAGAACGCCGGGACGGCGAGCCGGAGGATCTCCCGGTCCGGTTCGCGCACCCATCGTCGACCTCTCACCGGAGCGAGGTTACCCACGACGCGCGGGCGCGTCGGAAATTGGTCTCAGACTTTTTCTTCTCCACAGTTGTGAACTAGAGAAACCGCAGGTCACGGGCCTGTTGTGGATTCTTGTCCGCAGATATCCACAGGGTTGTGCCCAACCTGTGCACACCCCTTCCGGGGGTTATCCACGGATCGTCCACAGGGGGTGTGGACGATCGAGTGGCCATCGGCCTCGCGACCGGCGTACGGTCGCGAGGCCTGTCGCCGAAGACTGTCGGTGGGCCTGGCTATGGTTCGAGCAGGTGTTCGAAACCGGCCGGCGGTGGCTGGTGTAGCGGGCGGACGAGGAGGTCGGACGAAGTGAGCGTGGCGGAGTTCCGCGGGGGCCAGGACGGCGGCCACGAAGAGCGGCGTCCGGAGATGGGCTTCGACCGCACCCCTCCCCAGGATCTCGCGGCCGAGCAGTGTGTGCTCGGCGCGATGATGCTGAGCAAGGATGCGATCGCCGACGTGATCGAGAATCTGCGCAGCACGGACTTCTACCGGCCGGCGCACGAGGCTGTTTTCGACGCGATCACCGACCTGTATGCGCGGGGTGAGCCGGCCGACGCGATCACGGTCGCGGCCGAGCTGAACAAGCGCGGCGAGATGACCCGGATCGGCGGCGCGCCGTATGTGCACACCCTGGTCGCGTCCGTCCCGCTCGCGGCCAACGCCAGCTACTACGCGCACATCGTCCGGGAGAAGGCGATCCTGCGCCGCCTGGTCGAGGCCGGCACGAAGATCGTCCAGCTCGGGTACGCCGGTGAGGGCGAGGTCGACGACGTCGTCGACGAGGCGCAGGCGGAGATCTACTCGGTCACCGAGAAGCGCACCGCCGAGGACTACGCGCCGCTGAAGGACATCATGGAGGGCGCCCTCGACGAGATCGAGGCGATCGACTCCCGCGGTGACGCGATGGTCGGCGTACCGACCGGGTTCACCGACCTGGACGAGCTGACCAACGGCCTGCACCCCGGCCAGATGATCATCGTCGCCGCCCGTCCCGCGATGGGGAAGGCGCTCGCGCTGGACACCCCGCTGCCGACGCCGGCCGGCTGGACCACGATGGCCGAGGTCGCGGTCGGCGACCAACTGCTGGACGCCGACGGGCTGCCGACCACGGTGGTCGCGGCGACCGAGGTGATGGTGGACCGGCCGTGCTTCCGGCTGTCGTTCTCCGACGGCAGCACGATCGTCGCCGACGCCGAGCACCAGTGGCGCGTCGAGGACGGCGGCCGCCCGGTGGTCTGCACGACCGCCGACCTGTACACGGCGATGTCGGCGAGTCCCGGGCTGACACCGCCGATCCCCGGGTCGGCGCCGCGGCAGATCACCGGGCACGGCTTCCCGGCCGCGCTGCACGGCGAGGGCGAGCGGCGGCTCGAGTGGGTCGACCCGGTCGACAGCGTGCCGGTCCGGTGCGTCGAGGTCGACAACGCCGAGCACCTGTACCTGGCCGGCAAGACGATGATCCCGACCCACAACTCCACCCTCGGCCTGGACTTCGCCCGGTCCTGCTCGATCAAGCACGGCCTGACCTCGTGCATCTTCTCGCTGGAGATGAGCCGCAACGAGATCACCATGCGACTGCTGTCGGCGGAGGCGAAGGTCCCGCTGCACCACATGCGCAACGGCAAGATGACCGACGAGGACTGGGCCCGCCTGGCCCGCAAGATGGGCGAGGTCTCCGAGGCCCCGCTGTTCATCGACGACTCGCCGAACCTGACGATGATGGAGATCCGCGCCAAGGCCCGCCGCCTGAAACAGCGCCACGACCTCAAACTGATCGTCATCGACTACCTCCAGCTGATGACGTCGGGCAAGAAGGTCGAGTCCCGCCAGCTGGAAGTCTCCGAGTTCTCCCGCTCCATCAAGCTCCTCGCCAAGGAACTGGAGCTCCCGGTAGTAGCCATCTGCCAGCTGAACCGAGGCTCCGAACAACGCTCCGACAAACGCCCCATGGCCTCCGACCTCCGCGAATCGGGCTGCTTGACCGCGGATACCCGGCTGATGCGGGCTGATACCGGTGCGGAGATCTCGCTAGGTGAGCTGCTCGCCACGGATGCGCGTGACATTCCGGTCTGGTCGCTCGACGACCGGCTGAAGCTGGTGCCGCGCACGTTGACGCACGCCTTCCCGAGTGGGGTGAAGGAGGCGTTCCGGGTAAAGCTGGCGTCCGGCCGGGAGATCAAGGCCACCGCGAACCATCCGTTCCTGACCTACGACGGATGGAAGCCGCTGGGTGAGCTGTCACCGGGTGCTCGCGTGGGTTCGCTCCGGCACGTTCCGGCTCCGCTCGAGGTCAAGCCGTGGGACGAGGACGAGATCACCCTGCTCGCTCACCTGCTGGGCGACGGCTCGTTCGTGAAGCGACAGCCGATCCGGTACGCGAGTATCGACGAGGCAAACCTGACCGCAGTGGCCGAGGCGGCTCACCGGCGCTTCGGCATCAACGCCATCCGCGACGAGTACGCCGCCGCCCGGGTGACCACGCTTCGCCTGCCCGCGCCGTACCGGCTCTCTCGTGGCAAGCGGAACCCGATTGCCGCCTGGCTCGACGGCCTCGGCCTGTTCGGCTTGCGCAGCCACGAGAAGTTCGTGCCTGACGGTGTGTTCGGCCTCCCGAAGGAACAGGTGGCGCAGTTCATCCGCCACCTGTGGGCCACGGACGGCTCGGTCCGCTGGGACGAGAAGACTGGCCAGGCGCGCATCTACTACGCCAGCACCAGCCGCCGTCTGGTCGACGACCTGGCTCGCCTGCTCCTCCGCCACAACATCTTCAGCCGCATCAAGACGGCGAAGAAGGCGGGCTACCGCGACAGCTATCACCTGCACATCTACGGTGCTGAGAACCAGTTGCGGTTCTGCGATGGCATCGGCGTACACGGCATGCGTGGTTTGAAGGCGCTGGAGGTCGCGACGGCTCTGCGGGACATCAAGTCGAACACCAACCTGGACACGGTTCCGCAGGAGGTCTGGTCGCACGTTCGCGAGGTGCTTGCCGACCGCAACGTCACACACCGCGAGTTCGCGGCTGCCATGGGCAACCAGTTCTCCGGCTCGACGATGTGGAAACACGCCCCGAGCCGGCAACGTCTCGCCAAGGTCGCGGACATCCTCGACGACGCCGACCTCGAGGTCCTCGCCACCAACGACATCTTCTGGGACACCATCACCTCGGTCGAAAGCCTCGGCGACCGAGAGGTGTACGACGCAACAGTCCTAGGAACCCACAACTTCGTGGCAAACGGAGTCGCCCTGCATAACAGTCTTGAGCAGGACGCCGACGTCGTGATCCTGCTGCATCGGGAGGATGCGTACGAGCGGGAGTCGACCCGGCCCGGTGAGGCGGACTTTATTGTGGCCAAGCACCGGAACGGGCCGACTGCGGATGTGGTGGTGGCGTTTCAGGGGCACTACTCACGGTTTGTGGACATGGCCCACGACGGGTGAGTGGGTCAGAAGCGCTGGATCGCGACGAAGACTGACAGGGCGAGGAGTACGGCGTTCACCGCGACGCTGGAGTACTCGGCGCGGCGGGCGTGGGTGATGATGGCGCCGATCATGACGGCGGCCAAGCCGATGGCTGCGGTGGGGACGAGCCAGGTGGCGAGGTCGAAGGCGCGGGGGAGGATCAGGCCCGCGGCGCCGGCGATCTCCGCGACGCCGATGACCTTGATCAGTTCGATCGGGAACGGGGCCGTCCAGCCCATCCGCGGATTGCCGGCCAGCGACGCCTTCGTGGCCGGCACCTTCATGACGCCGGACAGCAGGAACAGCGCTGCGAGCAGCCCGGAGACGATCCAGACGACGACGTTCATGCCGCCACCGGCTGACCGACGCGGACCTGCTTGAGGGCGGCCGCCCACGACTCGAGCTGGTCGAACAGGGTGCTCGCCTGGTCGGCGTACTGCGGTCCGGGCCGGAAGTCGGAGAAGTTCTCGAAGTCGGTGAAGAGCGAGAACGACAACTGCTGACGTACGTCGGCGATCTGGAGCTCCGCGCTGATGGCGCGCAGATGCTCGATCGCGCGCGCCCCGCCGAGCGACCCGTACGACACGAACGCAGCGGCCTTGTTGTTCCACTCGCCGTACAGGTAGTCGATCGCGTTCTTCAGCACGGCGGACGTGGAGTGGTTGTACTCCGGCGTGACGAAGACGAACCCGTCGTACGCCGCGATCGTCGAGGCCCAGGCTTTCGTGTGCTCACCGGCGTACTGCCCGGCCGACGGCGGGATCGCCTCGTCCAGGTGCGGCAGCGGGTAGTCGAGCAGGTCGATCAACTCGTAGGTCGCGTCGGTCCGGCGCTCGGCCTGGGTCAGCACCCAGTCGGCCACGGCCTTCCCGTTCCGTCCGGGGCGGGTGCTGCCGAGGATGATCGCGATCTTCAGGTCGCTCATGGCGACGGCTCCTTCAGAGGGGTTGACTTGAATGTTCATGTCATCAGCTACGATAGGGCGATTGACATGAACGTTCAAGTCATTGCCTCGGTGGCTATGCTGCAGGCATGGGGAAGGAGACTGCCGAGCCGCGCTGGCTGACAGCCGACGAGTTGGAGACCTGGAAGACCCTGCAGCTCGTCATGGCTCTGCTGACGGGGGAGCTGGGCGAGCAGTTGCAGCGCGACTCCAACCTGAGCTTTCTGGAGTACTACGTCCTCGCCGGCCTCTCCGATCAACCCGATCACACGATGCGCCTGAGTCACCTCGCGGTTCTGGCCAACTCCGAGCTCTCCCGGCTCTCCCACCTGATCCGCCGCCTCGAGAACCGCGGCCTGGTACGGCGTGAGCCCGACCCCGACGATGGGCGGTTCACCAACGCGATCCTCACGTGCGACGGCTACGCGGAGCTCGAGAAGGCCGCGCCAGGACATGTCGAACTGGTCCGAAAATTGGTCTTCGATCCGCTGACCGAGACCGACCGCCGTGCTCTGCACAAGGCGATGGCGAAGCTGCTCCCGGGACTGCTCGGCGACTGCTAGCGGTTCTTCCAGCGGTCCGCGGAGATCGACTCCTGGGCGAGCAGGCGCAGCGAGGCGATCAGGGTTTCGCCGAGGATGGTGCCGATGACAACGGATTCGGCCAGCTGGTCGCGGGTGGGGTTCGCGGTGACGGCTTCGATCTCGAGTCGGGTGAAGCGTTCGACCGCGTCGGCGTAGGTATCGAGGTGGGCGACCAGGTTGTCCTGGCCGAGACTGCGGAGCGCGGCGACCGTCTCGATCAGCGTCGCGAGGGCGGGGGCCTTGGGTTCGACGGACCACCCGCGGTCTGCGATCAGGCTCGTGACCTGCGCGGTGGCGGCGGCGCGGGCGTCGTCGGTGGCGGACAGGCGGCGGGTCGGAGTGAGAGCGCGGTGGGCACGGCCGATCTGTTCGTGCAACGGTTCGGTGTTCGCGTCGAGTGACTCGAGGATCTCCTTCACCGTGGCGACCGGGACCTGTGCGAGTTCGATCAGTGCGCGGATCAGCCGGAGCCGGCGGACGTGGGTGTCGCCGTACGACGCCTGGTTGGGGCTGCTGAGTTCGCCGGCGGGTAGCAGGCCTTCGCGGAGGTAGTACTTGATCGTCGGCACCGGGACGCCGGTGGCCTTGCTGAGTTCCCCGATTCGCATCGCTTGCCTTCCTGTTGTCCGTGATGGATAGTATCAGTATCCATAAGCGGATACCTGAACTATCCATAAGGAGGCGAGTCGGATGATCCCGCTCGTACTGATCCTGGGCACCGTCGGCTTCCGGGCCCTGGGCGCGCTCGGCGTCCGGCGGTTCACGACCTGGCCGGTCGCCGCGGCGCACGCGATGGCCGTGATGCTCGTGCTGACCGCGAGCGCACACTTCGTCCCGGCGAGCGTGACGGTGATGCCCAACCACGCCGACATGGTGCGGATGGTCCCGCCGTTCCTGCCGTACGCCGACGCGCTCGTCTACCTCACCGGCGTACTCGAACTGCTCGGCGCCGCCGGCCTGGTGATCGCCCGGACCCGGAAGCCGGCCGGATACGCGCTGGCCGCGCTCTTCGTCGGACTGCTGCCGGCCAACATCCACGCCGCCGTCGCGGACGTGCCGTTCGCGGGTGGTGAGGCGACCCCGCTCTGGCAGCGCATCCCCGAACAGCTCCTGTACCTCGCCGTTGCCCTCTGGGTAGCGCGGACAGCAACCACCACCACCGTCAAAGAGAGCGTGTACGCATGACCGAGACGTCCCGCATCATCGCCGGCGTCATCCTGCTCACCGTCGTGACGATCGAGTTCGGCGGCTATTTCATGACCAAGATCGTCCGCGGCCAGGTCCCGATGACCGGGTTCCAGAAGTCGTTCGCGCGCGCCGGCCACGCGCACGCCGGCGTCCTCGTGATCTTCAGCCTGGTCGGACTGCTGTACGTCGACCAGACCGGTCTGACCGGCTTCTGGTTGTGGGTCGGCCGGCTCGGGCTCCCGGTCGCCGCGATCCTGATGTCCGGCGGCTTCTTCGCCTCGTCCGCCGGCAAGGACCGCACCACGCCGAACCAGTTCCTGTGGATCCTCTGGCTCGGCGCGCTGTCACTGGCGGTCGGCGTACTGACCCTCGGCATCGGCCTGATTGTTGCCTAATCCGGCGAACGCCTGTGCGAGGCGTTCGCCGGCTGAGGTGATGAGTGCGGCGGTCTCCGGGGTCGCCTGGTCGACGGTGAACGGCCCGAGGTGCGCGATCGCGGCTACCTGGGTCAGCAGCAGGGCGGGGGTGTCTGCGCTGAAGCGGACCTTGCACGATGAAGGGCTGAGCGGTTCGACGATGCCGCGGACGACGCCTTCGAAGGTCGAGGTCACGTCGACCGACGACGCCTCGACCGTCAAAACCACCGTGTGCTCGTACTGCGCCGACACGAACGACTCGAGCAGGTACGAGGGCCCGTCCAGCACCCGGGGCGTGAAGCGGTGCAACACAGGAGTCACGGAAGCGATCCGGTCGACGCGGAAGATCCGCCAGTCGTCGCGCTCGGGGTCGAACGCGAGCAGGTACCACCGCCACGACAACGTCAGCAGCTGATGCGGCTCCACCCGGCGTCGCGTCGTACCGCGCTGACGGCCGTGGTAGTCGAAGGCAACGATCTCGTGGTTCCGGCAGCAGCGCGCGAGTACGGCGAGAACTCCTGGATCGACCTGCGGTACGCCGGGTCGCGGGATCGCCTCCGCTACCGAACCCACTGCCGCGAGCTGGGGTCGGAGACGCACGGGCAGCACCTGCTCCAGCTTGGCCAGCGCACTCATCGAGCTCTCCGCCATCCCGCTTACACCGCCGCCGGCCGCGCCGACCAGCCCGAGCGCGACGGCGATCGCCTCCTCGTCGTCCAGCTGCAGCGGTGGCAGGTGCGTCCCGGAGCCGAGTCGGTATCCGCCCGCGGTGCCGGTCGTCCCGGTCACCGGGTAGTCGAGGGACCGGAGCCGTTCGACATCCCGCCGTACCGTGCGCTCGGTGACGCCGAGCCGGTCGGCGAGCTCGTGACCGGACCACTCGCGCCGGCTCTGCAGCAGCGACAACAGCCGCAGCATCCGGCCAGGCATCTCCTTGCGAGCACTCATCCACAAATCATGCCTTGAGGACAACATGTGTCCGCAAGGGTGTCTAGCGTGATCTGCATGATGTTGACGACGACTAGTACGGGGTACGACGAGGCGCGGCTCGGGTTCCAGCGGCGGGACTCGCATCGGCCGGCGGCGATCTTTCCGGTGACGAGTACGGCCGAGGTCGAGGAGGCGGTGCGGTACGCGATCGATCACGACCTGCGGATCGCAGTCCAGGCATCCGGGCACGGTCTGACGCAGGGGATGGACGGCGGCGTGCTGATCGCGACCGGTGGGTTCAACGGCGTGACGATCGACGCGGAGGCCAAGACGGCGTGGATCGAGGCGGGCGCGACGTGGCGGAATGTGCTCGACGCGACCGCGCCGTACGGTCTCGCTCCGCTCTCCGGCAGCGCACCCGGCGTCGGCGCGATCTCGTACACGCTCGGCGGTGGGCTCGGGCTGATGGCACGACGGTTCGGGTACGCCGCGGATCACGTCCGCCGGATCGAGGTGGTGACCGCGGACGGCGTACGACGCAACGCTGAGGAGGACCCTGACTTGTTCTGGGCGCTGCGCGGCGGTGGCGGGAACTTCGGGGCCGTGACGGGGATCGAGATCGACCTCTTCGACGTACCGAGGCTGTACGGCGGCAGCCTGTACTTCGATCTCGCCGAGCACCCGACGGTGCCCGAGGCATGGCGGGAGTGGACCAGGTCCGTGCCGGAGGAGGTGACGTCGGCGATCGCGATCCTGCCGATACCGAACATCCCGCAGGTGCCGACGCCGTTGCGCGGCAAATACATCGGGCAGGTGCAGCTCGCGATCCTCGGCGACCGCGGCGAGGAGCTGATCGAACCGCTCCGAGCGATCGGCAAGCCGGTCCTCGACACCGTGGGGGAGCTGCCGTACGTCGACTCCGGGCAGATCTTCGCGGAGCCGGAACACCCCGACAGCTACAGCTCCCGCAACATGCTGCTGAAGGACCTCGACGCGCTCGAAACGCTGCCCGAGCTCGCCGGTCCGGGCGCCTCGAGGATGCATGTGATCGGCATCCGGCACCTCGGCGGCGCACTAGCCCGGCAGCCGGAGATCCCGAACGCGGTCGGTCACCGCGATGCGGCGTACTCGCTGACCGTCCTCACCCCGGGCAAGGGTGACGCGGGCCGAGAGGTGCTCGAACCCTGGGCCCCGTCAACCGTTGGCCGCGCCCTCAACTTCTCCTTCGCGAAGCTCACCGACGAAGAGGTCGCCGAGGCGTACGACGACTACGAGCGGCTCGTCGCCCTCAGGCGCCGCTACGACCCGACCCGTCGGCTGCACGCGAACCACCAGCTCTAGCGAGCAGCTCCTCGACCAGAGCGCCTTTTCCTGAAACGTAGGCGGTGCGGTCGGTGGTGAGCAGGTGCGCCAGCTCGCGTTTGCGGGCCGCGTACCGCTCGCGATCGGCCGCGTCCGCGCGCAGGTGATCCCGCAGCACCACATGGTCGAGATGGGCCTTGTTGCCTTCAACAACGACGTATAGATGGTGGTAGTGGACCGCGTCGGGCGGCAGCGTGAACGCCTGCCGGCCCGGGATCCCTTGGTCGCCTTCGTGGCGATAACCGGCTTCCGTGAGCCGTCCGATCACCTGCGGCACCAGCTCGGGAGACGGGACGACGATGTCGACGTCGATGATCGGCTTCGCCGCCAGACCGGGTACGGCGGTGCTGCCGACGTGCTCGACCACAAAGCCGGTGACGTACGGCGTGAGTCGCGCGCGGATCTCCTCGAACCAGAGCGGCCACCGCGGGTCGTAGTCCACAACCTCGGCGGGAACGATCACAGGGCTGCCGTCACATCAATCTCGACGAGTTGACCGGTGAAGCCGAGCTGTGCGACGCCGAGCAGCGTGCTCGCGGTCGTGAAGGCCGGCGCGAGTGGTGACTCGTTGAGCTGTGTCCACACTGCGCCCAACTCGTCGCGGTCCGAGCTGGCCACGTAGATCACCGTGCGTACGACGTTTTCCGGCGTAGCGCCCGCCGACTTCAGCGCGCTGAGAATGTTCGCGATCACCTGCGCCGTCTGCCCTTGGAGACCGCCCGGTGCCAACTCACCGGACGCCTGCAACGGGCACTGCCCGGCCAGGTAGACCAAGGTGTCCGCCTGCACTCGCGTCACGTGGTGATACCCAGGCGTCGCATGCAGTCCGTCGGGGTTGCTCCGCTCGATCGTCACGCCTCGACCCAACGCGATCCCTCAGCTCCGGGTCAACAGATTTAGCACGTACCGCTTCTGCCACGGCGTCTCCACCGCGCGCTTGTCGTACTGCCGGCGTACATAGTCGACCGCCTGATCCGCGGGCAGCCCGTCCAGTACGGCGAGACACGCGAGCGCCGTCCCGGTCCGCCCCCGACCGCCGCTGCAGGCGAACTCGACCCGCCCGGTCCCGGTGCGCTCCAATGCCTCGCGAAAGGTCGTCAACGCCTGCGCGCGATCCACGGGCAGCCGGAAGTCCGGCCACTTGATCCAGTGCGTCTCCCACGGCACGTCCGGCGGCGGCTCCTTGCCGAGCAGATACACGCCGTACGTCGGAAACGGCTCTGCCGCCGGGCCGTGCCGCAGACCGCGTCCGCGGACGAGCCGACCCGACGGCAGCTCCATCACTCCTGGTGCGTCTTTGATCCAAAGGCCCACAGGGCCAAACTACACAAGCCGCTCCTCGGTCGACGTGGAGAAGAGGTGCAGCTTCTCGGGGTCCGGCGCCAGGTGGACGACGGTGCCCTTGTCGTTGTGCAGCCGGGTGCCGATCCGGGCGATGATCTGGTCACTGGTGTGCTCGGCGGTCCCGTACAGGAACGCGTCCGACCCCAGCTCCTCGATCACCGACACCTTCACCGGCAGACCGTCGTCCGCGAGGTGCAGCGCCTCCGGACGGACGCCGAGCGTCAGCGTCTTGTCGTCACCGGCCTTGGCGAGTACGTCGCGCGCGATCGGGACCACGTAGTCGCCGACCTTCGCGCCGCCCTCGACGATCTCGGCCTCGATCAGGTTCATCGCGGGCGAGCCGATGAAGCCGGCCACGAACTTGTTCCGCGGCCGGTCGTAGAGGTTCAGCGGAGTGTCGACCTGCTGCAGTACGCCGTCCTTGAGCACCGCGACCCGGTCGCCCATCGTCATCGCCTCGACCTGGTCGTGGGTGACGTACACGGTCGTGACACCGAGGCGGTGCTGCAGCTCGGCGATCTGAGTACGGGTCTGGACCCGTAGCTTGGCGTCGAGGTTCGACAGCGGCTCGTCCATCAGGAAGACCTGCGGGTTACGCACGATCGCGCGGCCCATCGCGACGCGCTGGCGCTGACCACCCGACAGGGCCTTCGGCTTGCGGTCCAGGTACTCCTCCAGACCGAGCAGCTTGGCGGCTTCCATCACTCGCTTGGCGCGGTCGTCCTTGTGGATGCCCTGCATCTTCAGGGCGAAGCCCATGTTGTCGGCCACCGACATGTGCGGGTACAGCGCATAGTTCTGGAACACCATCGCGATGTCGCGTTCCTTCGGCGGGGCGTTGGTCACGTCCCGGTCGCCGATGAAGATCGCGCCCTCGTTCACCTCTTCGAGCCCGGCGAGCATCCGCAGCGCCGTCGACTTCCCGGATCCGGACGGGCCGACGAGCACCATGAACTCGCCGTCCTCGATGTCCAGGTCGAGCTTGTCGACCGCGGCGATGTCGGTGCCCGGGTAGACCCGGGTGGCTCCCTTGAACGAGACAGTTGCCATGTCGCGCTTCCTTTCCTTCGCCGGCAGGAACGTGCCGGACGATCCGTAGCAAAGGCCCCCAGGTCTTGGGTGTCTGGTTGGTGATGTATCACCAAGCACTTCTGACAACGAACGACAGCCCACTTACATTCCCGGGTGATGTAAGTCTCGCGATTGACAAAAGCGATTTTTACGTACAAATTGTTTTGTGTGATGAAAGACGTGATGCATCTGGAGCAGCTCGAGCAGGCCGAGGCCCTGTTCAAGCCGCAGCGGATCGAGGTGCTGCGCCGGCTGGCGGAGCCGGCGACCTGCGGCGACGTGGCCGAGCAGCTCGGTCAGACTTCGCAGCGCGTCTACTACCACGTGAAACGCCTCGTCGAGGCGGGACTGGTGACCCAGGTGGACGAGCGCAAGGTGCGCGGGATCCGCGAGGGCATCTACCAGGCGACGGCCCGTTCCTACTGGCTGTCCCCGACGCTCGTCGGCCGGATCGGCGGACTTCGCCGGACCCGCGACGAGCTGAGCCTCGGCTACGTACTGGACCTGATGGAAGAGGTCCAGACCGACATCGCCGCGCTGGATCGGTCGGCTCCGGAGCTGCCGTCCATCGGGGTGTCCGGTGAGATCCGGGTTCCACCGGACCGACGGCGGGAGTTCTTCGAGGACCTGCGCGGCACGCTGCAGGACCTCTTCGAGCGCTACGGCGGCAGTGAGGGCGACGCCTTCAAGCTCGCGGTGGCCTGCTACCCCAAGGGAGACCGAACCAATGACTGAACCACTTGTCCTGCAAGTCCGTGCCAAGGCCGGCATCGACGACGTCCGGCAGGCGCTGACCGATCCGAAGGCCCTGAACCTCTGGCTCGGCGAGCACTCGACCGTCGACCTGCCCGGCACGTTCGAGTTCTGGGGCCGCTACATCCCCGAGGGCGACGCGCCGCACCAGCGAGTCCTCGGGTACGACGGAAGCACGCTGACGCTGGCGTGGACGCTCGGCGGCGAGGAGACCACCACCGAGATCACGCTGACCCCTGACGGCGACGACGCCACCGTGGTCAAGCTGTCGCAGACCGGCTTCGACTACGCGGACGCGATCAGCGGCGCGAACATCCGCGGCGTACTGCAGACCTTCTGGTCGCTGGCGCTCGCGAACCTCGTCGACCATCTCGACGGTCGCGAGCTCACCACCAGGCCGGACTTCACCTCACCGGTCTTGGCGGGTGAGGCGCTGATCGATGCGCCGGTCGCGCAGGTGTACTCGTCATTGACCGAGTCCGAGAAGGCGTCGGCCTGGTTCGGGTACCCGGTCGAGATCGACCTCCGGAAGGGCGGCCGGTTCGCGATGGGCGGGTTCGACGCCGGCCCGGGTGTGGAGATCGTCGACTTGGTCGAGGGCCAGAAGATGTCGATGGACTGGGGTCCGGCCGGGATCAGCACCTGGGAGCTCGCCGAGTCCGGCGGGAAGACCCGGCTCACCTTCGTGATGAGCGGGTTCGACGAGTCCAACCCGCCGTACGGCGCCTGGCTCGGCTGGCTCAGCGGCGTCGCCGCACTCCGCCGGTTCAACGAACTGCCCGACTGGAAGATCTGGGCCGCTTAGAAGTACGGACCTTCCGGGCGGGTCGAGTCGCCGATCAGATCGAGCAGGGCGGTCACCGCTCTGCTCGGTCGCCGCCCGGCGATCGTCACCACGGACAACGTCCAGGTGAGTTCGGCGCCGGTGATCGCCAGCTTGGCGACGCCAGGCTCCGCGGCCAGTTCGAGATCCGGTACGACGCCGACGCCCAGACCTGCCTTCACGTAGTCCGGGATCGTGGTCAGTTCCGGCACCTCGACCTGGATCCGCCGGGGCCTCCCGATCGTGTCGAAGGCCCGGTCGACCATCTTCCGGTTCCCGAAACCGGCCGGCATGTCCACGAACCGCTCGCCGGCGAGCTCGTCGAGTCCGATACCGGTGCGCTCGGCGAGCGGATGCGACGACGGGACCAGCGCCACGAATGGAACCGTGGCGATGTCGCGGACTTCGAGACCGGACAACTCCGGACGCGGCAGCCCGAGCAACGCAATGTCCAGACGACCGTGGCGTACGTCGTCCGCGAGGCCGGTGGACCCGGTCGGCGACGTCGCGACCTGCACCTCGACCAGCGGGTACTTGCGATGGAACGCCCCGAGCAGCTCGGCCATGTTCACCAGGCTGAGCCGGGCCAGCGTCCCGATCCGGATGCTGCCGCGCAACCCCGACGACGCTTCCTCGACCGCGGCCCGCGCCCGGTCCAACGCCTCCAGCGCGGCCTTCGCCTCGGGCAGCAACGCCTGACCGGCCGCCGACAGCACGACGCGCCGGGTCGAGCGATCGAAGAGGGTCGTCTTCAGGTCGGTCTCCAGAGCGCGTACGGCGGCCGAGACCGTGGACTGCACCGTGAACAGCCGGTGTGCGGCGCGGGTGAAACTCAGTTCCTCAGCGACGGCGACGAAGTACTCCAGCTGGCGACTGTCCACAGGCTCAATTATCGGATTTGACGATAAGAGCGTGCAAGAACTTTCGTTGGACTCGATAGATGCCGCGCGGCACGCTGGAAACATGTCCACCATGACGTCTTCGCGAGCCGGCGTACGGATCCGGTTCGCTCATGCTCCGGGGTTCTGGGTGATCGCGGCGGCCTTCCTCACCACGATGGCCTTCTCGACGATCCCGACGCCGCTCTATGCGATCTACCAGCAGCGCGACGGTTTCCCGACGTACGTGATCACGGTGATCTTCGCCAGCTACGCGGTCGGGGTGATGGCGTCGCTGTACCTGGCGGGGCATGTCAGCGACTGGCTCGGGCGGCGGCGGGTCGCGTTGCTCGCCGTACTCGCGGAGGCGGTGTCGGCGGCGATCTTCCTGATCTGGCCGGAGGTCCCCGGACTGCTGCTGGCGCGGTTCATCTGCGGCGTCGGAGTCGGCGTACTGACAGCGACCGCGACTGCGCACCTGTCCGAGCTGCGGCAGATCGCGCGTCCGGGTGAGGACCCGAGTCGGTCCGCGCTGATCTCGAGCATGGTGAACCTCGGCGGGCTGGCGTTCGGTCCGCTCGTGGGTGGGCTGCTGGCCCAGTACGTGTCGTCGCCGTTGGAGCGCCCGTACGAGATCTTCCTGGTGCTGTTGCTGATCAGCGCAGTGGGGATCGCGTTGGTGCCGGAGACCGTGGAGCGGTTGGAGGAGCGTCCGGCGTACCGGCCGCAGCGGGTGGCGCTGCCCTCGGCGGCACGTCCGCTCTTCTTCGCGTCCGCGATCGGTGCCTTCGCGGCGTTCGCGATCTTCGGTCTCTTCACGTCGCTGGCGCCGACGTTCCTGGCCGGCGTCCTGCATCACACGTCTCGCCTGCTCGCCGGGGTGGTCACCTTCGCCGTCTTCATCGCCGGCGCCGCGAGCCAGGCCGTCTTCGTCCGCCTCAGCCGCCCGGCTCAGCTCCGCCTCGGACTGGTCGCGATGTCCGTCGGTCTGGTGGGCGTCGCGGTCGGCGGTCTCATTCCGAACCTCTACCTCTTCGTCATCGGCGGCATCGTCGCCGGCGCGGGTGTAGGCCTCGTCTTCCGCGGCGCGGTCGCGACCGCAGCATCGCTCGCCGACCCGTCCTCCCGCGGCGAGGTCCTGGCCGCCCTCTTCCTGATCGCGTACGCCGGACTCGCGATCCCGGTCCTCGCGATCGGCCTGGGCATCGCCCTCCTTCCGGCCGAGGTCGCGCTGCTGCTCTTCTCGGGTTTGATCCTGATCCTGGTCAATGCCGCCGTAATCCGGATGCTGGCCGCCCAGCGCAGATGATGTGATGCGGGTGTGGACCTTGAACGCGACTACGGACTGACCGTCTCCTCGCTGGAGCCGCACCCCGGCGGCTTCGCGACCGACGGTTGGGTGGCGGACGGTCGATGGTTCGTAAAGGTGTGGAAAGAAGGCGAAGAGCCGTCGGGGCTCACGCAGTTGGCTGAGTTGGCCGCGCTCGGGCTGCCTGTAGTAGAGCCGTTGCGGACGCTGAAGGGTGAGCTGTCCGCAACGAACGTCGCCGTTTTCCCTTATATCGAAGGGCGTACGGCGGCCTGGAGCGACCGGCGTGCGGTGGCCCGGGCGTTGCGGCAGGTGCATGAGGCGCCGCTGCGAGTCACACTGCCAACCGCAGACGTCAGCGAGCCGCACATCTCCGCCCTTGGGCGGCACCTGCAGCATCCGTGGATCGCGGACCGGGCGGACGTGGTCGCGACGGCGATCGCGCGGTTGGACGACGTACGAACGCGACTCAAGCCGGTGCGCGACGTCGTGTGTCACACGGACTTGCACGGGCTGAACGTCTTGATCGACAACCACGGTGAGGTGGCGGCGATCCTCGACTGGGAGAACGCCGTGATCGGGCCTCGTGAGTACGACGTGTGGGTCGGGGCCGACGGTGATCGGCTCGCGGAGTTCCTCGACGAGTACGGCGCCGACGACCTGGACGCCGACCATCTCGAGTTCGCCCTCCTCGCCCGCGGCCTGCGGGACATGTCCGCCCGAGTGATGTCCGAGGTCGATCGACCCGGCGTAGACACCTGGGGCTTCGACCGGATCGCCCGCGTCGACAGCGACCTCGACGTGTTCCGCCAGTACTGCAGCTAGGCCGCGGCGCCTGGGCCGGGGAGGAGGTCGATGTCGTCGGCGTGCATCGGCTTGCCGCAGTGGGCGCAGGTGAGGTCGACGTGGCTGATCTCCCCGCAGGCGTGGTGCCGGTAGAGGACCGGCGGTCCGGCCGTGCCGGCCAGCCATTTGTCGCCCCAGGCAACCATCACCATCAGGACGTCGAGCAGTTCGCGGCCCCGGTCGGTCAGCACGTACTCGTACCGCGGCCGATTGTCGTACGGCCGGCGTTCCAGTACGTCCCGGTCGACCAGGTGGTTCAGCCGCTCGGTGAGCACCTTGCGAGAGATCCCGAGGTCCGCCTGGAGTTGCTCGAACCGGGAGAACCCGACCCAGATGTCGCGCAGGATCAACGGCGACCACGGCTCGCCGATCACGTCCAGCGTGCGCGCGATCGAGCACGCCATCTCACTGAAGTTCGTTCGCTGCATGGCACAAGTCTAGCGTTTGGGGTTCCCTAAAGGAACTCCGACATGTTAGCGTTCCTTCAAGGAACCCCAAGGGAAGGTGAACACGATGAGCAAGGTGGTCTGCGGTCTCTCCGTCTCGGTCGACGGGTACATCACCGGACGCGGCTCCGGTCCGGATCACGGCCTCGGCGACGCGCCGATGCTGTTCGACTGGTACTTCGACGGCGACACCCCGAGCCAGGTGTTCGACGGGTTCAAGCTGAGCGCACCGAGCGCACGGGTCTTCGACGCGGTCGCAGGCCGGGTCGGCGCGATGGTCGCCGGGCACAAGACGTACGACGACTCGGGCCACTTCGGCGGCGGCAGCCCGCACCCGAAGGCTTCTCTGGTCGTGCTGAGTCACGGTCCGGTGGCGGAGATCAGCGAGAAGCAGACTCTCGCGAACACCATCGAGGACGCGATCGCCGCGGCGCGTGACCTGGCCGGCGGGAAAGATGTCGGTCTGATGGGCGGCGGTGTCGCGACCGCGGCACTCCAGGCGGGGCTCGTCGACGAGCTCGTGCTGCATCAGGTGCCGATCCTGCTCGGTGGCGGCCGGCCGTTCTTCCAGGAGCTGCCGGAGCATGTTCGCCTGAACCTGATCGAGGCCGTGCCGGCGCCCGGCGTCACCCACCTCCACTACGAGATCGTCCGCTGAAATCGTCCACTGAAACCGTCCGCCGAAGGAGTATCGCCATGCTGAACCCCGCCGTACGTAGCGCCGTCGAGAGCACGTCCATCGCCCACCTGGCCACCGTTCTGCCGGACGGGTCGCCGCACTCCATCCCGCTCTGGGTGAGCTTGCTCGACGACAAGATCATCTTCCTGACCGGCCCGAACTCCCAGAAGGCCCACAACCTCCGCCGCGACCCCCGCGTCGCGCTGTCCCTGGCTCCGGTCGACAACCCGTATGAGCCAGTCATCGTCCGCGGCCGCGTCGTCGAGTGGATCGACGGCGACGCCGGCTGGGAACTCGTCGACCAGATCGCCCAGAAGTACATCGGCCAGCCCTACGGCCGCGACGCAGAACGCGTCATCGGCGTCATCGAGGTCGACCACCAGACGGTCGGCGTCAGCTGACCTTAAGATTCCCGCATGGGTGTGACTGTGACGGTTGGGGAGCAGGACGCGTATCTCGCGCGGGTCGGGCGGGCCGGGATGTTGCTGCTCCCGATGATCACCGGGATCGGTGAGCAGATCCGGGAGTGGGCCGACGAGCTGGCCGGGGAAGGGATCACCGCGCTGGCGTGGGATCCGTTCAAAGGACGCAGTACCGACAACGCCACCCGGGAAGAGCTCAGCGGGATGGTGCGGGAGATGGACGACGACGCCGCACTCGCCGAGCAGAGCGCGTTGCTGGACTACCTGTTCGACGACCTCGGGTGCAGCAAGGTCGGCGTCATCGGATGGTGCCTCGGGGGACGGTTCGCCTTCCTGCTCGGGGCGCGCGACCAGCGGGTCGCGAACGTCGTCGCCTTCCACCCGACCGTGCCGTCGAACCGGCCGCCGCATCACACGTACGACGCGATTGCCGAGGCCGCTGGGGTCACGGCGCCGGTGCTGGTGAGCTACCCGAGCGCGGACGCCGCCGTACCGAATGCGGACTTCGAGACGTTGCAGACCGTGTTGCAGGCGCGGACCGCCGGCGCGACGTTCGCACAGTACTTCCCGGGTGCGGACCACGGGTTCTCGGACAAGTCCCGGCACGGCAAGGACGTCAACGCGGACGCGTTCCGGCTGGCGTGGCCGCAGGCGCTCGCGTTCATGAAGTCGACGGTCGCCTGAGCTCAGCCTCCAGCTGGCGGTGCAGTTCGCCGAGCCGACTGCGGCCGGGAGCGCCGTCGGGATAGCGCGCGAGAACCTCGCGGACCGTGGGCGGCACGCGTTCGACCGCCCACCTGATCACCGCATCGGCCGCTACTCGGCGCACTGTGCGGTCCACAGGCTCAGCTGCCGAAGCTCGTCGAGGCTCAGCGGAATCTCGTCATGACCCATGAGCCTCAATCGTGTCGTTGAACTCGCCGCTTGAAGCTTTCACGCCGCCCGACGATGCGCGGTAGGCGTGACGCCGCGGACCCGCTTGAACGCAACGCTCAACGCGAAAGCGTTCGCGTATCCGACCCGCCGGGCGATCGTCTCGACGGTGTCCCGGGTCGAGCGCAGCTGATCTGCGGCGAGCGTGATCCGCCACCCGGTCAGGTAACTCATCGGCGCCTCACCAACGACCGCGGAGAATCGCCGGGCCAGCGATGCGCGCGAGATCCCGACCCGGTCCGCGAGCTCGGAGACGTTCCACGGGTACGCCGGATCCTCGTGCAGCAACCGCAACGCCGTACCCGCCACCGGATCGGTCTGCGCCTGGTACCACCCCGGCGCGTGCGAATCCGGCCGGGCGAACCACGCCCGCAGCGTGGTGATCAGCGCCAGGTCGAGCCACCGGTCCAGCACGCTTTGCTGACCGGGCGCGTCCCGCTGGATCTCGCTGGTGATCATGTCCATCACCGACCCCGCCACCTCGGCGGCCGGTACGACGAGCACCGAGGGGAGTGCGGTGACGAGTCTCCGGTTGACGTCGCCGGCCACCTGGTAGGTGCCGCTGGCAACCATCACTTCACCCGACTTGCGGGCGCCGTACGTCCGCACGCCGAGCCGGGCCGAGTAGTCGATCGGTGCCCCGGGCAATGGTTCGCAGATGCCGCCGGGGTGGATCCGCAGCTGCGGCGCGGTGCTCAGGCTGTCGCTGACGACGTACGGCTCCGGGCCGGTGACGATCGCGACGTCGCCCTGCTCCATCCGCTGCGGCTCGAGACCCTCGCGGGTCACCCAGCCGGAGCCGCGGATCAGGGTCGCGAGCGCCAGCGTCGCCTCGTCCCGGATCTCCAGCGCCCAGGGCAGATCCAGGATCGTCAGGTTGAACACCCCGTCCTGCGCGCGGGTCCCGGCCAGCAGTTCGTCGAGCACGTCCATACGACGAGCCTACGTCAGGCTGAGCGTTCCGAACATCGAATTGCGGCATACGGCCATGGTTTGTCTCACCGCGCTCCGGTGGACTAGAGCCATGAACCCGATTCTGATCCTCAGTGGCAAAGGCAAGACCGGCCGTCGCGTCGCGGCGCAGCTCGAGGCGCGGGGCGTCCCGTACCGGCTGGCGTCCCGCTCCAGCGAGCGGCGGTTCGACTGGTACGACGAGAGCACCTGGGCGGAGGCGATCCGCGGCACCGATACGGCGTACCTCGCGCCGCCGGTCGGGCCGACCGGACTCGCGCAGGCCGGCAAGTTCGTCGAGCAGGCCGACGGGCTGCGGCGCGTGGTCCTGTTGTCGGGCCGCGGCGTCGGCAGCCCGGGCCGCGACTTCGCCGTGTACGACGGGCAGCTCGACCTGGAGAACGTGGTGAAGGCGAGCGGCCGGGATTGGACGATCGTGCAGCCGGCCTGGTTCGCGCAGGGCTTCAGTGAAGACTTCCTGCGCTACCACGTGCTGGCCGGCGAGATCCGGCTGTCCGCCGGCACCGGCGCGGAGGCGTGGATCGACACCGACGACGTCGGCGACGTGATGACCACCGCCCTCCTCGACGAGTCGTACGTCGGCCAGACCCTCGCGATCTCCGGCCCGCGCACCCTCACGATGACCGAGATCGCCGACGAACTCACCGTCGCAACCGGCCGCCCGATCACGTACGTCGACCTCGACACGGAGAGCCACGTCGCGGAACTGATCGAGCAGGGCCTGACGCCGGAGGACGCCGACGCGGTCCGCGACCTGTTCGCCGTGATCCGCAACCACCGCTCCGAGTACGTCTCCACCGGAGTAGACGAAGTCCTCGGCCGCTCACCCCGAGACTTCACCACCTGGGCGCGCGAAACCGCGAAGACCGGAGTGTGGGCGGGGTGATTGCGGATCGGTCAGCGGTGTTGCATCTCGGTCCACTCGTCGTGGGTGAGTTCCTGGAGCTCCGCGGAGGGGGTCTTGGACTGGAGTTGGCTGCCTCCGCCGACGGCGCCGCCGCCGAAGACGATGTTGGCCCAGTTGTTCTGGGCGATCAGGATCGACGTGGTCTTGTCGCCGTTGATGTCGGCAGCCGTGGTGGTGTCGGTGGTGTCGCCGTCGCAGTTCCAGTCGATCGGCTGGTTCGCGGCGCCGGCCGTCGTCTTGGTCGAGCCGTTCGGGCACTTCCAGCTCGTCCGGTACCCGGCGCCCAGGCTGCCGAGGCCGACCGTCTCGTCCGGCCGGGCCTCGTTGATCGAGGTCGGCTGGACACTCGAGTACCCCCAGTACTTGGTGCCGTCGGCCTTGAGCACGCCACCGAGCTGGAACGAGTAGTTCATCACGCTCAGGTAGTTCGGCTTGTAGTTCAGGTTGTCGGTGCCGCCGTGCTTCAGGCCGATGTTGTGGCCGAGTTCGTGGATGAACGTGCCCACGTTGGTGTCGTCGGTCGCGTTCCAGTTGCACTTCGGGCCGACCGTGACGATGAACGTGTCGTTCGGGATGTTGAAGGCCTGGCCGCTGCTGCAACCGCCGTCGTAGCTGTCGCCCCAGAGCATGTAGTGGAAGACGGCCTTGCGCGCCGACGCGAAGTTGGCCGCCTTGATCGCGTTCGTCTGGGTGGCCGACGGGTTCAGGTCTGCGTCGTACGCGACCTCGTTCCCACCGCCGAGGTTGTACGCCGTACCGCGAGCGGAGCCGGCGTCGAGGTGGATCTTGATACCGGTGCTGCCGTCCGGGTTGCTGACCGGGGCGGACGCGAAGACCTGGACGATCCGGTCGAGGCCCGCCGTGGTGGTGAGCCGGCCGGCCATGTAGTCCATCTCGACGAAGAGGTCCTTCTTCTTCGGGTTCGCGCCCATCCCGGGCAGGTCCACGTCGACGACGCCGTCACCGTTCGCGTCGTACCCGTTCGTCTCCCAGGTGTCCGGCAACGAGTCGCCGTCAGTATCGGTCGCAGCCACCACCCGCTTCTCGGTGTCGGCGTGCGGGAAGGGCGCCGCCACCGCGCTCGAGGCTGCGAGCGCGGCGGCGGCAAGAGAGGTCAGTACGGCGAACAAGGCGGGGCGGGGCCTCATCAGATCTCCTTCGGGGGCGGTGGGTGATCTGAGCGCTACCGTAGGTGAATTCCATCGTTGAGAACGGCCCAGCGGGGACAGTGACGCAATTGGGTCAGTCGGCCGAGCGGAGCATCGTGCGGATGCCGACGGTCAGCCCGAGTGCCGCGGTCACGATCGCCGCGACCCAGCCCCACAGCACCGCGCTGGACAGTACGTCGCCCGAGAACAGGGTCCGCTCGGCGTCGACGACGTACGACAGCGGGTTGAACTTCGCGGCGACCCGCATCCAGCCGGGACCGGTCTCGAGCGGCAGCAGCATCCCGGACAGGATCATCAACGGGAACAGGAACGTCTGCTGCACCACCCAGAACATCCAGTCCTGCTTGCGTACGGCGATCGCCAGCGCGTAGCTGAACGAGCCGAGCCCGACGCCGAACACCGCTAGCAGTGCTAGCCCGATCAGCGCGCCGCCGAGGTGCAGGTCGAACGCGAACGGTGTCATCACCGCGATCACGATCACGGCCTGCCCGAACAGCGGGACCATCTCCTTCAGTGCCCGGCCGATCAGCAACGAGGAGCGGGACAACGGCGTGACCAGCATCCGCTCGTGCGCACCGGTCTGGAACTCGAACAGGAGGTTCGCGCCGGTCGTCGACGTACCGAAGAGCGTGGTCATCACCAGGATCGACGGGACGAACCACTGCCAGACGCCGTCGCCGAACGTGCCGCCCATCGATCCGGACAGCAGCGGGCCGAACAGGGCGAGGAACACCAGCGGCTGGATCATCCCGAACAGCAGGCTGAACGGGTCCCGCAGCACCGGCTTGAGTTCCCGCGTCATCACGATCCGGATGTCGCGGAGCAGGTTCCGGGAGGGCTGGGTCGAGGTCGCGGTCGAAGTTGCCGACAGGGTCAGGGTGGTCATCAGGCTGCCTTTCCGTTCGAGTCTTCACGCAGGCTGCGGCCGGTGAGGTTGAGGAACACGTCGTCGAGGGTCGGGCGGTGCACCTGCGCCGCCGCGATCGGTACGCCGCTGAGCTGGGCGGCCGCGACCAGTTCGGGAAGCGCCGCCGGTCCGTCCGCGACCCGAACGCTCACCTCGTCGCCGACGGCAATCACTTCGCGGGCCCCGGGCAACTTCCCGGCCAGCTCGCTCAGCCGCGCGATGTTGCTAGGAGCAACCGTCACCGCGAGCCGGTCGCCGGCCAGGGTCGCCTTCAGTCCGTCGGCGGTGTCGTCGGCGATCACCTCACCGTGGTCCACGACGACCACGCGCTCGGCCATCGAGTCGGCCTCGTCCAGGTAGTGCGTGGTGAGGACGATCGTCATCGCGTACTGCTCGCGCATCCGCAGGATGTGGTCCCACAGGTTCGCCCGGTTCTGCGGGTCGAGGCCGGTCGACGGCTCGTCCAGGAACAGCAGCGACGGCGCGTGCACGAGCCCCATCGCGACGTCGAGCCGCCGGCGCTGCCCGCCCGACAGATCCGACACCTTGCGCCGCGCCAGGTCCTTCAGTTCCAGGGCCTCGAGCAGTTCGCCGGCTCGCAGCTTCGCCGTACGGCGGTCGAGGCCGTAGATCACGCCCTGCCCTACGAGCTCGTCGCCGACCCGTTGCGAGTGGCCGGCGCCGTTGCCCTGTCCGACGTACCCGATCCGGCGCCGGACCTGGCTGGGTTGCGTGGTCACGTCGTACCCGGCGACCGTCGCGGTGCCCGAGGTCGGCGTGATCAAGGTGGTGAGCATGCGCAAAGTGGTCGTCTTGCCGGCGCCGTTCGGGCCGAGGACGGCGACCAGTTCACCGGGTTCGACGTCCAGGCTGATGCCGCGGACCGCGTGCACGGTCTCGGTACGGCTCACCACGAAGTCCCGGGTGAGCGCTCGGGTGCTGATCACGATCTCTCCTTCGGTCAAGGTCTCTGCCTCAGACATTTCCAGGGAAAGAGGACAGGTTCTGGCCGCTACTCATGGCAATCTGAAGTCATGTCCGAGACCTCAGCCCGACTGCTCGCGCTGCTCTCCTTGCTTCAGGCCCGCCGCGACTGGCCCGGCCAGCTGCTGGCCGACCGCCTGGAGGTCAGCCCGCGGACCGTCCGCCGGGACGTGGACCGGTTGCGCGACCTCGGGTATCCCGTGCGCGCGACCAAGGGACCCGACGGCGGCTACCGCCTGGACGCGGGGGCCGATCTGCCGCCGCTGCTTTTCGACGACGATCAGGCGATCGCGGTCGCGGTCGCCCTGCAGACGGCGACGACCACGGTCACCGGGATCGAAGAGGGCGCGCTGCGGGCGCTGGCCACCGTTCGTCAGGTGATGCCGGCGCGGCTGCGGCAACGGGTCGACGCCCTGCAGGTGACCACGGTCGACCGCTACGCCAACCGCCGTACGACGGTCGACTCGGACCAATTGATCGCGATCGGTACGGCGCTTCGCGCGAACGAGGTACTGCGGTTCGACTACGCCGCGCCCGGTGCGTCGGAAGAGGAGTGGGTGCCGCCGCGGAAGGTCGAGCCGCATCATCTGGTGACGTGGGGCGGGCGGTGGTATCTCGTCGGCTGGGACCTGGATCGCAACGACTGGCGGACGTTCCGGGTGGATCGGATGACGCCGAAGTCGCCGACCGGGCCGCGGTTCACGCCGCGTGAGCTGCCGGCGCCCGACGTGGCGACGTACATCTCCAGCAAGTTCCGCGGGCAGGACCGCAATCCCTGCCGTGGTGAGGCGATCCTGCAGGCGAAGGCGTCGGACATCGCGCAATGGGCCGGCCACGGGGCCGTGGTCGAGGAGCTCACGCCGACGAGTTGCCGGCTCGCGCTCAGCGGGTGGTCGTGGACCGGTTTGGCCGCGACGTTCGGGATGTTCGAGTGCGACCTGGAGTTTGTCGGGCCGCAAGAGTTGAAGGATGCGGCGACACAGCTGGCCGCACGCTATCGGGAGGCTGCTTCGTGACCGCAGAACTGATCGTCGTGGATGCTGCCGCCTGGCTGAGGTGGCTGCACGAGAATCACGAGGAGTCGGATGGCGTCTGGCTCGTGCTGGCCAAGAAGAACGTGACGACGCCGACGAGCTTGACGTACGACGAGGCGCTCGAGGAAGCCCTGTGTCACGGGTGGATCGACGGGCAACGGCGGGGACGCGACGAGCAGACGTTCATGCAGCGGTACACGCCGCGGCGCGCGCGGAGCCTGTGGTCGAAGCGGAACGTCGGCCTGATCGCTCGCCTCGAACAGGAAGGGCGGATGCGTCCGGCCGGACGCGCCGAGGTCGAGCGCGCGCAGGCCGACGGCCGCTGGGACAACGCGTACGGCGGGGCGGGCGCACTCGAGATCCCGGACGATCTCGCGGCCGCGCTGGCCGCCGAGCCGAAGGCCCAGGCGATGTTCGAGATCCTGACCAGCGCCAACCGGTTCGCCGTCGTCCACCGCGTCACCAACGCCAAACGCACCGAAACCCGAGCCAAGCGGGTCGCGCTGTACGTCGAGCAACTGTCCCGCGGCGAGACGATCTACCCGCAGAAGCGGACTCTTTAGACCAGATCGAGGGTTGCGTCCTGGCCGGCGGTGAGTGGGAAGTAGGCGAGGAAGGTGACGCCTTCGTCTTCGGTGTCGAAGCGGGCGATACGTTCGACGGCGGGCTCGTAGAACACGTCGCCGGGGTGCAGGACCTGCGGCTCGGTGTCCTCGGCCTGCTGGTAGACGGCCGACCCCGACACGATGTTGCCGAACACCGGGCCGTTGTGGACGTGGGCGCCGAGCGCGGTGTGCGGGTCGATCGTGATCCGGCGGACCTCGACACGCTGCACCGGGAGCGCCTCCGGCAGGTGCTGATCCAGGACGACTACACGGCTGATCGATTCGTTCATGGTCGTATCGTACATACCAATAGGTACAGAGCGCCCGCGAGTGTCGACGGCGGCGGGGCGGAGCGGCTCAGTAGAGGACCGGGTTGAGCGGGGAGGAGATGGTCTCGCCGGGCTGGTTGCCGGGCATCCAGCTGGCCAGGTCGAGCACCTGGTTCGCGTTCGCCGGCGGCGAGATCTCCATCGCGGCGTCGACGTAGATCACCGTCATCACCCGGCGCGGGATGTCGGTGGTGTTCGGCGGCGCGTGATGGAACGTCCAGCCGAGGTGGTAGCTGACCTCACCGAGCTCGTACGGCTCGGAGATCTCCGGGAAGTTCTGCTCGGCCAGCGCGTCCTGCAGCACCCGCTCCGACTCGTCACTGATCGGCAGGTCCCGCCCGTGCTCGAACGTGTGACTGCCGGCCGCGAACGACAGCGGCCCCATCTCCATCGGGGTCTCCTGCAGCGGGATCCAGATCGTCACGCACCGATCGGTCGCGAACGGCCAGTAGTACTGGTCCGCGTGCCACGGGGTGACGCCGCCGCCGGACTCCTTGTAGAGCGCCTGGTCGTGGTACAGCCGCACCGACTGCACGCCGAGCAACTGCGCCGCGATCCGCGCGAGCCGCGGCGACGACACGAACTCCAGCACCTGCTCGCTGTCCTGCCAGAGGTTCGTGACCTGCAGGAACGCCTTACCGTACGTGTCGCGCTCGTCCAGCGGCTGTTCCTGCGTGTTCAGCTCGATCACCTTGCCGGTGATCTCCGGCTCGTACTCCGCGATCGTCTCCTCACTCAGCACGTTCTTCAGCTTCACGAACCCGTGCTGCTTGAAGTGTGCGATATCGGACCGACCGAGGGCGTAGTCGGTCTCGAGCTCCGGGCGGGTCAGAGTCATGGGACCCAAGAGTTCATGAACGTTTCATCGCTGTAAAGATCAGTGATCAAATCTTTGCCCACCATGCACGTGCACCTGCATCCCCCACATAGCGGTCAGGCCCGTAAGCCGAAACGCTCCAACGCTTGGAGAATCAGCTCCTGCGTCCGGGACCCGCCGGCACCATGACCTTCCCGGTCGACCAGATGCAGTTCGGCGTCCGGCCAGGCCTGAGCCATCCGCCAGGCGATGTCAGGCGGGCCGCTGATGTCGAGCTTGCCATGGATCAGCACTCCGGGGATCCCGTTGAGCCTCCACGCCTCCCGCACGAGGACGTCCTCTTGCAGCCAGGCCGCGTGGGCCCAGTAGTGCGTCACGAGTCGCGCGAAGCGCAGCCGGAAGAGAGGGTCGTCGTACGCCGAGTCCGGCCTCCAGTCGGGGTGCGTGCGGACATGGGTGTCCTCCCAGTCGCACCAGTCGCGTGCGGCCTTCTCGCGGACGGCTGGGTCTGGGTCGTGCAGAAGGCGGCTGTACGCCAGCGCGAGATTCCCGTCCCGTTGGTCTTCCGGTACGCCGTCCCGGAACCGCGCCCATTCCGCGGGGAAGATCCGGCCCATGTCGCGGGTGACCCACTCGACTTCGCGGCGGGAGGTGTTCGTGACGCTGAACAGGACGACCTCGGAGATCGCCTCCGGGTGCTGCTCGGCGTACGCGAGCCCGAGCGTCGCGCCCCAGGACGCGCCAAGGAGCAGCCACTTCTCGACACCGAATGTGCGTCGGAGCTGCTCGAAGTCGGCGATCAGGTGGGCGGTCGTGTTGGTACTCAGATCGACGGTCGGCTCGGCGGCATCCGGCGTACTGCGGCCGCAGTTGCGCTGGTCGACGAGAACCATCTTGTATCTGGTGGGATCGAAGTACCTGCGCCACGAGGCGCCGGCGCCGGATCCCGGCCCGCCGTGGATGACGAGCGCAGGCTTGCCCTTCGGGTTGCCACAGGTTTCCCAGTAGATGTGGTGTCCGTCGCCGACATCGAGCATGCCGTGGTCGTAGGGCTCGATGTCCGGATGCATCTACAGGACTCCGGTGTAGGTGAGGGCGAAGGTGGTGCAGGGGAGGAGGAAGAGGGTGGCGAGGGTGATGATGGCTTTGAAGGATTGGTGGGGGCCGATGAGTTTGCGGTAGGCCGCGACCAGGACCGGGACCATGACTAGCTCGAGGCGCAGCATGCTGCGGGGGATGATGGTGTTGGTGGCGGCGAGGATTACGGACAGGGCGGCTGCTGCGATCCAGGCGGCGTACCCGATCAGGTACGTCGTGCGTGCGCCGAAGCGGACTGCGATGGTCTGGTAGCCGGCGGCTCGATCCGCTTCCAGGTCGGCGAGGGTGGTGGGGAGGTAGAGGCCGATCGCGGCGAGGGTTCCCTGCAGGCCCATCAGCCACGGGAAGTCGCTGAGGTCCGGGTTGATCGCGGCCCACCCGGCCAGCGGGCCGAAGGCGCCCAGAGCGAGGGCGTTGACCGCGACGTCGAAGCCGGCGCGGGTCTTCAACCGCACTGGTGGGACGGAGTACGCGTAGCCGAGGAGTACGGCGAGCAGGACGCCCAGCGCGAACACGATCCCGACGTGCAGGCTCAATCCGACCGCCGCCACGGCCGCCGCGAAGGCCAGCCGCTTCGCCGCTCGGAGCGTGATCCGCCCGTCGAGCAGCGGCGACTTGGCCTTCCGCGGGTTGAGCCGATCGCTCGGCAGGTCGTACGCGTCGTTGACCGCTAGCACCGCTAGCCAAACCAACGGACCCATCACGACCGCCCCGACGATCAGCCGCGGCCACTCCTCGACGGGCGGGATCAGCCGATGCGTCGCGAGCAGAATCCCCGTGTAGTAAGGCACGATCGACACCACCCAGAACGCCGGGCGACCGATCGCGACGACGTCCCGTACCCGGGCCGCCGGCCCTCGAACCTGCACCACCGTGCTCACATCACCACTGTCCACCTCCGCGGTACATCGCGTCCTCCCTCCGCCGAGTGAACCTGCTCACCCGCCCGGTTGGATGTGAGCCACGGAACCCTTCTCCAGCGCGACCCACACCGACGTGTCGGCGTACAGGCCGTGTGGTTCGGCCCCGTCCCCGAACGCGACCTGATGAGTGATGTTGCCCTTGGCATCGACGTGAACCACCTCAGCGCTTGCCCACAAGGTGAGCCAGCAACCACCATCAGCTGTCGCCGCCGCGGCATGCGGCTTGGAGTCGGCCGGAAGGGCGAACTCGAAGATCGACCCGTCGGCGCTGATCCGGCCAGCCTTACTCGCGAGCAGTTCGGTGAACCAGACGCCATCCAGCCCCGCGCTGATGCCGACCGGACCCGCGGCAGGTGTGGGCAGGGGATAGGTGGTGACTTCGCCGCCAGTGGTCATCCGGCCGATCGCATTGGCCTGGTTGAGCGTGAACCACAGGTCGCCTTCGTACGTCGTGATCATCCCCGGAAACGCGCCCGCCGTACCGATCGGGTACGTCGACACCTCGCCGTCCACTGTGATCCGCCCGATCGCGTCGATGCTCATCAACGTGCACCACAAGGCGCCGTCGGGACCGACGCACAGGCCGTACGGAGCGCCCGCAAGCTCGATCGCCGACACCGCACCGTCGTACCGGATCCGTCCGATCCGGTCGTCGCCGTTGCGCGTAAACCACACGGCGTCGTCAGGACCTTCAACGATCACGCTCGGGCGCGACTCGGGCGCGTCGAGGTCGAACACCCGGCCCGAGACGGTCGCGACGCGGCCGGTGTGGACGAGCGTCGTCCACACCTCACCGCCTGCCGCGACCACGCCGTACGGCGCGCCATCGACCGTGAATTCACTGACTGACATAGGAGTTCTCCTCAAGGTCGATGACGGTCCCGCGCCAGCGGGAGACGAAGCGGCGGTCGTGGCTGACCACGACGAGCGCGCCGGCGTACCGGTCGAGCGCCGCCTCCAGTTCCTCCACCAGCACGAGGGACAAGTGGTTGGTCGGCTCGTCCAGCAGCAGTACGTCGTACGGCGTGGTCAGCACTCGTGCCAACGCGAGCCGGCGGCGTTGCCCGGTCGACAATGCGCCGACCCGCGTCTGCAACTGGTCCTGTCGGAACAGTCCCAGTGCCGCCGCGCCGGGTTGCCGTGCGAGTGCCTCGCGCAACGTTTCGTCCGGTCGCGCCTCGGTCACCTCCTGCTGCAGGTAGCCGATCCGTCCGTGGCGATCGACGTACCCGGAGTCCGGCGGGAGCGCCCCGGCCAGAACGTCGAGGAGTGTCGACTTGCCGGCGCCGTTCGGTCCGGTGATCAGGACACGACCACCAGCGGGTACGTCGAGCGATGTCGGCAGCAGCCGGTCCGCGACCGTGACGCCGACTGCATCCAGCCCGGCCGGAGCGCCGGTCGTGCGGATCGACGCCTTGAACCGGAGCGGCTTCGCCGGCACCGGCGGCGGGTCTTCCTCCAGGCGGCGCAGGCGTTCCTTGGCGTTGCGGATCTTGCTCCGCTCCGCCTCGTTGACGCGACCCGTCGCCCGGTCGTAGGCGGGCTTGTTGTTGTCCTTCATCGGTCGCCCGTACGCGACCCGATCGGCAGTCGTCCGGACGAGGACGCGCATCTCCGCGACCTCGTCCTCCCACTGCTGCCGGGCCTGTTCGAGTCGCGCCCGCTCGGCCGCCTTCTCGTGCAGGTAGCCGTGGAAGCCGTTGCCGTACCGCGTGATCCGGTGCGTATCGCCGTCGACCTCGAACAGCGTCGACGCGACCCGCTCCAGGAACGCACGGTCGTGCGAGACGACAACCGTCGTACCGCGCCGAGATCGCAGGTGGTCCTCCAGCCAAGTGGCGGCCGACACGTCCAAGTGGTTGGTCGGCTCGTCGAGCAGCAGCACCTCCGGCGACGACGCGAGTACGGCGGCCAGGTGCAACCGCGCCAACTCGCCACCGGACAGCTCCGACAACCGGCGATCACCGGGCAGTGTGGACAGTCCGAGGCCGTACGTCGCGCGGGCGAACCGCGCGTCCGCGTCGTATCCCTCGCGAATCTCGAAGACGGTCTGGAGTTCGCCGTACTCGCCCAGGACGTCAACCCGTCCCTCGGCGAGCAAGCCTTCCAGCGAACGCATCCGCGCCTCGATCCGGCGCAGGTCGGCGAGCGCATGATCGGCCAGCGCCTGTACGTCGAGGTCGAGCGGCAACGGGTTGTCCTGCGCCAGGAAGCCGACGCTCCCAGCGGCCTGAGCCGTGCCGTCCGTGGCCGGCTCGAGACCGGCCAGGATCCGCAGCAGCGTCGACTTGCCGGAGCCGTTCTCGCCGATCAGGCCGCTGACCTGCCCGGGCGGGAAGGCGCAGGTGATCTGGTCGAGCACCGGGCGGTGGTCGTAGGACTTGGTGACGTCGTGCAGGGACAGCTGTGTAGACATGAGGATCCTCCTGACCTCTCGCGGGTTCGTGGTTGGCGAACGGCGGGTCAGAAGATCACTGGCTACTCCCTAAATGCGACGAACGTTGCGTTAGGATGATGCCATGATCGCTGAGGTTCGCGCAAGTAGGCCGGGAGGACGGACGGCCCGAGTGCGTTCCGACGTGCTCGCGGCGGTGGAGTCCGAGCTGGCCGAGCACGGGTACGACGGGCTCACGATCGACGCGGTCGCGGCGCGTTCCGGCGTACACCGGACGACGCTGTACCGACGCTGGAAGACCGTGCCCGGCCTGCTGGTCGACCTGCTCGAAGCCGGTGCCGACGACTCGTGGGAGCCGGCCGACACGGGTTCGCTCGAAGGAGATCTGATCGCCGTCAACCGCGAGGTCCACGCCGCGCTGACCGCCCGATCATCCATCACCCAGGCGGTGATCGCAGCCTCTTTTCGTACGGCGGATGCCGCCGACGCACTCACCCGCTTCTGGGAGGACCGCTACGCGCGCACAGCTCTCGTGATCGACCGGGCGATCGCGCGAGGCGAACTCCCGGCCGGCACGGATCCGCATCCGATCCTGTTGACGGCGACCGCGCCGCTCTATCACCAGCTGGTCCTGCTCCGGCAGCCGATGTCGCGATCCCAGGCCGATCACTATGCGCGGGTCGCGGCGGGACGCTAATTGCTTTGCGGCGCCGATCCGCCCCGCCATACGGTGATAGCCCCGGCCGATTGGGAGATCCGATGAGCATCAACCTCTATGCGCTGTCGATCGACGCGAAGGATCCCGCCGGGCTGGCGCGGTTCTGGGCCGGCCTTCTCGGGTGGGGGCAGGCCGACGGGAACGAGTTGCTCCCCGACGCCAAGACCGGGTTCCGGATGCGGTTCCTGCAGAGCGACGTCGAGAAGGATCGCCCGAACCAGATCCACTTCCACCTGACCAGCGAGACGCCCGAGCAACAGCAGGAGACGGTGGCGCGGGCCGTCGAGCTCGGCGGCCGGCATCTCGACGTCGGGCAGCTGCCGGAGGAAGGACATATCGTCCTCGCGGATCCGGAAGGCAACGAGCTCTGTGTGATCGAGGCGGGGAACAAGTTCCTCGCGGACACCGCGTTCCTCGGCGAGCTGGCCTCGGACGGCACCCGGGCGGTCGGGTACTTCTGGAGCAAGGTGCTCGACTACCCACTGGTCTGGGACCAGGACGAGGAGACCGCGATCCAGGCGCCGTCCGGCGGACCGAAGATCGCCTGGGGCGGAGGGCCCGTCAGCCCGAAGCCGCCGAAGAACCGGATGCACTTCGACCTGGTCGTACCCGCCGACGGTGACGTCGACGCCGAGGTCGAGCGGCTGATCGCGCTCGGTGCGACTCGGCTGGAGAGCGGTCAGGAGGGCGCGGACGCGATCCCGATGGCCGACCTGGACGGCAACGAGTTCTGCATCCTCACTACTCCGCGAGGGTGAGGTCACCTCCGACTAGGGTCGTCACCGAGGCACTGGTTCAAGGAGGCGTTGGTGACTGGTCGGTTGGCGAACGAGGTTGTGCTGGTGACGGGTGCCGCCCGCGGGATCGGGCGGGCCGTCGCGGTCAAGGCGGCGGAAGAAGGCGCAGCGGTCGCGCTCGTCGACATCCTGACCGACGAACTGACCGCGACGACCGCGGAACTGGCCGAGTCCGGCGCGACGGTGGCCGCGGCCGTCGGCGACATCACCGATGAGGTGTCGGTCCGGCAGGCGGTCGGCAAGCTGACCGACGACCTCGGCCAGCAGATCACCGTGCTGGTGAACAACGCCGGCAAGAACTCGTACGCGGACCCGGCGAAGATGTCCGTGTCCGAGTGGGACGACGTGTTCGACGTCGACCTGAAGGGCGCGTTCCTGATGTCCCGCCAGGTCCTGCAGCCGATGATCGACGCCCGGCACGGCTCGATCGTCAACATCGCCTCGATCCACTCGAAGCTGACCACGGCCGGCATGTTCCCGTACGCCGCCGCGAAGTCCGGGCTGGTCGGGATGACCCGGTCGCTCGCCCTCGACGTCGCGCAGTACGACGTCCGGGTGAACGCGGTCAGCCCCGGCTACATCTCCACCGACCTGCTCGAGGAGTTCTTCGACACCATCCCCGGCGAACGCGAGAAGGCACTCGGCGTCCACCCGCTCGGCCGGATCGGTACGCCGGAGAACGTTGCCGAGGTGGTCTGCTTCCTCGCCTCCGAAGCCGCCGCCTTCGTCACCGGCGCCAACTGGGCCGTCGACGGCGGCCTCGGCGTCCGCTGCGCCTGACGGGATCTCGGCGCTGATCCGGGCGGGCAGCGATCAGCTCGGCGGGCCCGGGTTGTAGGCGCAGGCCGAGGTCAGGTCGCCGGTTTTGTCGGGTTTGATCGTGGTGCGCGGCTGGACCGCGGCGGACGGCGGCGCCGTGGTGGTCTTGCGCGGCGCAGTCGTCGTACGGCGGACCGGGTTGAGCGCCTTGGCCACGATCTCGCGCATGCCGGCGTAGTTCGGGTTGCGGCCGGTCGGGAAGTTCTTCTGCTTGTCGAGGTCGACGTTGGTGATCTTCGCCGTCTTCACCCGCGCTCCCAAGGTGGCGAACGCGCCCAGCTGGTTCCGCGGGATGTCGGTGCGGATCAGCTGCTCGCCGGCCTTCGCGATCGCGTCGTAGTTCGTCAGCACGTTCTGCGGGGTGGCGCGCTCGACGATCGCCTTGATCGTGCAGCGCTGCCGGGCCTGGCGGGCGAGGTCCGCGGTCGGGACCTTGTACCGGCCGCGCGCGAACCACAGCGCGTCGGTGCCGTTCAGCTGCCGGTTCGGGCCGGGCTCGAGGTACCGGCTCGGCGGGATCTTCTTGTCGTCGTTGCCGCCGACCGGGACCGGGTAGTTGATGTTCACCGTGATCCCGCCGAGCGCCTCGACCAGTTGCGCGAACCCGGCCAGGTTGATCTGCACGTAGTAGTGGATCTGCAGCCCCAGCGCCTCGCCGACGGACACCTTGAGGACATCCGCGCCCTCGTTGTCCGAGGGGCCGAGGATGCCGGGATGCAGCTTCGGGATGTTGCGGTACATGGCGTCCAGGTAGAACTCCGACTGTTCCTTGTCGCCGTTCGGGTCCCAGAATCCGGTCGGGTAGATCTTGTGCAGCGGCGAGTTCTCCGGGAACGGCATCCGCATGAAGTTCCGGGTCAGCGAGATCAGCGAGGTGTTGCCGGTCTTGGTGTCGATGCTCGCGACCATCACGGTGTCGGTCCGCGTGTCCTGGCGGCCTGCGCCGTCGTCCGCGCCGAGCAGCAGGATGTTCAGCCGCGGCAGCTGCTCCCAGATGTCCTTCTTCGGGGTGATCGTCGGCCGCGTCTGGCTCTTCGACTCATCACCCCCGAAGACCTTCGTCACCAGGTCCCGCTGCGCCATCAACGTCTGCGCCCCGGTCGCCGTACTCACCGTCATCGCGAAGCAGATCACGCCGATCACCAGCGCCCCGAGCATCCGGGATCCCGGCCCGGTGGTCAGCGGCCGGAGCATCTTGTACGACGTGACCAGGACGACGACCCACACGAGCGCGACCACGGCGAGGCCGACGATCATCCAGTTCAGCACCGACGGATTCAGCGCCCACGAGATCACCGAGTCCCGTTTCCGCAGCCCGACGTACGCCGCGCCGCCGTACAGCGCGAGGCTCAGCACGATCAGCGTCGAGCCGAGCTTGATCCGGCGAGCGGCGAGGTACGCCGTACCGGGGAGCAGCACGCCCAGTACCGCGATCGTCAGTGCGGCGAAGGCGGACCGCCGTCGTGGGCTCAGCCGACGTGCGCGGGTACCGCGCGTCGCTCTGCTCGGGGCCATGACTCCTACGATTCACTGACGCGGCAAAAAGTTGGCATGATCGACCAAGTGACCGACATTCAGGTACGACGAGCCAAGCCCGATGACGCGGAGTCCTTGGTCCGTTTACGCGGGTTGATGCTCGCCGCGATGGGCAACGACATCGGCGGACTGGACGCCCCGTGGCGGACGACCGCACTCGAGTGGTTCACCGGACAGTTGGCCTCCCCGGACACGTTCGCGGCGTACGTCGTCGACGACCCGAGCGCCGGCGTGGTGGCGGGCGCGGCCGGCAACGTGTCCGTGCACGCGCCGGGCCCGCACGACCTGACCACGGTTCGCGGTCACCTGTTCAACGTCAGCACCGAGCCGGACTTCCGGCGGCGCGGTCTCGCGCGAGCCTGCGTGGTCGCGTTGATGGACTGGTTCCGCGACGAGACTGGCGTCGGCCAGGTCGAACTGCACGCGACCGACTACGGCATCGACCTCTACCGTGGGCTCGGGTTCACCGAGGCGAAGTTCCCGACCCTGCGCTTCCGGACCACCAAGGCCTAGCAACTGCTCGGTCCGTTGACCGAGAAGGGTTTCGGGGCACAGTGGCAAGAAGGAGTGAGGACACGCCCGCCTGGGCGTGCTGTGAGGAGCTCACCGGATGCGCCGCTGGACTGTTGCCGTCGCGATCGCCGTTGTGATCGCGGGCGGGGTGCTGTTACCTGCCAGCCCGTTCGGCCGGCACGGGTCCCCGGGGCGTGGCGTCGTACCGGCCTCGGTTCAGTCGGACCAGCCTGCGCAGGCGGCGCAGCCGGTGGAATCGCCGGCACGGTCCGTGGTTTCGCAGCGGCCTCCGGAGGCGATCTCGTACCCGGTGGCCGGGACGCGGTCGTACGCCGTACTGCCCGGGGATCCCGCGGTGATCGGGCGGGCGGGGAAGCTGATGCGGTTCCAGATCGCGATCGAGGGCGGGATCACCGGCGTCGACCGCGGCGGGTTCGCGCGGTCCGTGCGGGCGACGTACGGCGGGGCGCAGGGGTGGGCGTCGCACGGGCTGTGGCGGTTCCAGCAGGTCGGGCCGGGGACGAGTCCCGACTTCACGTTGCTGCTGGTCACGCCCGCGACGCGGGACCTGATCTGCGGCGCGGCGCCGGACCGGTACACGAGCTGCCGGATCGGGAACCGGGTCGTGCTGAACGTGGCGCGGTGGGCGCACGGCGCACCGAATTATCAGGCGTCGCTGACGACGTACCGGCAGTACATGGTCAACCACGAGACCGGCCACCGGCTCGGCCGCGGCCACGAGCTGTGCCCGGGCCCCGGCCAACCGGCACCGGTCATGCAACAACAAACCCTCGGCCTGCACGGCTGCACCGCGTACGCGTGGCCGTACCTGAACGGCGCCCGCTACACGGGTCGCCTAGGTCAGTACGACGATCCGATCCCTCACAACTGAATGATCGACAGCACGTTCCCCGCCGGATCCTTGAACCAGGCAATCAACGGCCCCGGACCGCGGTTGATCCCGAGCTCGTCCTGCTCGTCGGTGTACTTCTCGAACACGATGCCCTGCGCGGTCAGCTCCCGCACCGTCGCCTCGACATCGTCGACCGGGAAGTTGAGCACGGTGTACTCCGCCGGCACGTGATTGTCCTTCGGGTACACGAGAACCGTGTTCCCACCCGCGGTTCGCAGGTACAACAACCCGTTCTCTTCGCCGACGTCGATCCCCAGCGTCGCGCCGTAGAACTCCTTCGCCCGCGGCACGTCGTCCACCGAGAACCCACTGAACGCCTTGCTGTCCTTCAACATCTGATGCCCTCCTGGCTCGTCCGACACCAGCTACGTCGAGACCGTCGCCAGCATTTCGACACTAGTTATGGACGACCTGGGGGAGGGTGGGGTTGACGGCGGCGGCGACCGAGGCGGATTCGAGGCCGTCGGCGACGGTGTGCAGGAGGCGGACCAGGTGGGCGGCGTCGGTCGGGCCGAGGATGCCGGTGACGACATCGAGGACCCGGACGGTGAGGCCGTCGAGCTGGGAGAGGCGGGCCTGACCCATCCCTGTGACGGTCAGGTCGGGCGTGGTCCGGACCATGCCGAGCGCTTCCAGGTCGGCGATCGCCAGCTCCGCCTCGCCGGCCGTGATGCCGACCTGCTTCGCGACCTCGGGCGCCGACGTGCGGCCGTTCGCGATCGCGCTCAGCACCAGTGCGGCAGGCATCTTGATCCCGATCGCTTCCTGCAGACCCAGGATCAGCGGGTGCGCGTGACCACGCACGCGTTCCACCGCGTCGAGCAGCCGGAGTGCGTCACCGACGTCACTGATCAGGTGCTCGGTCTGGACGGCCGCGATCCCCGTCGGACCTGGTCGCACGGGGGACGGTACGACGCCGCCGATGACCCGCTCGGGCACCACGAGGGCATTCGCCACGACCGGCTTGTCCTCGGATCCCCTCTCTGTGGATCCGTTGGTGAGCGGCCTGATACCAGCGTCTTCGATGGTCACGTCTCCCAGCGTACGGAGCCGTTCCGACAGCTTCGGCGTGTCTTTCCTGAGGAATCCCTGTGAATCTCACGACATCGGTGACTTACGCTCCGGGCATGCAGAAACGAGTACTGGTGATCGGTGGCGGCGGAGGCGGGATCGGGCGGGCGACGACTGACGCCTTCGGCAACGAAGGGGCCGCGGTGGTGGTCGCGGACCTCGATCCGCACCGTGCCGCGGAAGCCGCGGAGGCGGTGCGAGCAGCCGGCGGTACGGCGTACCCGATCTCCGGTGACGTCCGCTCGGCGACCGACATCGAGGCGATGGTCGCGGGCGCGGTCGAGAGACTCGGCGGACTCGACGTACTCGTCACCGTGGTCGGCGGGCAGGTCGCGTTCGTGCCCGCGGTGAAGCTGCACGAGATGGCCGACGAGGACTGGGACACGATCTACGAGGTCAACCTCCGGTACGTCGCCCGCGCCGTCCGGGCCGCGCTCCGCGTCTTCCTCGGCCAGGGCACCAGCGGCGCGATCGTGAGCGTCGGATCCGTCACCGGGTTCATGGCCGCGCCCGAGCAGGCGGCGTACGGCGTGATGAAGGCCGGCCTGCTCAGCCTGGCGCGCACGGTCGCCGCCGAGTATGCGCGGGACGGGATCCGGATGAACGTCGCCGCGGCCGGCGCGATCGCGACCGCCGTCGCCAACGAGGTGGTCTCCGCCGATGTCGTCGAGGAGATCCCGGTCGGCCGGTTCGGTCGTTCGGAAGAGGTGGCCCAGGCGGTGGTCTACCTGGCGTCCGACGCGGCGTCGTACATCACCGGACAGCAGCTCGTGCTGGACGGCGGCGTCTCCGTGCGCGGGCCGTTCGGGTAATCGAACAGATTGTCGAAAGAATTGGATCCTGGCGGGTCCGAAAAAGTTTTGGCGGTCGGCCAGAAAATCCGAATCCGGGCGTGACCTCGGCTCGCCGTCCTCCGTTGGAAGTGACGTGACGGTGAACACAACACGGCGCACCGACACCGCGCTCGCCCGCGTTTTCCAGGCCGTCCACCCTCGAAGTATCAGCCAGGAGGACCAGTGACAACCGCCACCGCCACCCAGACCATTTCGCGTCGTCGCGTGCGTGTCTGGTTCGGTGAGCACGTGATCGCCGACTACAACGCCGAGCCGGCGTTGGCCGAGCGGTACGCAGACGCCATGAGCCGTCGGTTCGCGGGTCTTCGGGTCACCAACGACCCGATGCCCAACGTCGACAAGCTCCCCGACCCCCTGCCCGGCGAGCGTATGTGGGACGTAGCACCCCGCTGAGAAAATGAACCTCCGGTTCCTTTTCGCGTTCCGTACTCACCAGACAACCCACGCGGAACGTGGCCAGGTCGAGTCGCCTCACCTCGACCACCAAAGGAACCGGTGATTGGGCGGCAAGCGAGTGCGGGCGTTCTGCCCCTCGCTTGCCGCCATTTTCTCCCCTGTAATGCGCCTGACAAACAAACCTCGTTCGCACCGGATCCCCCAGCTCCGGTGCGAACGTTTTTCATTTCTGCGCGTAGTACTCCGGTTTCATCTGGATGAGCTGCACGTAATTGCCGTCCGGGTCGATCAGCGTCGCGAACCAGCCGATCCCGCGGTCCTCCGGGTGCACCAGCCAGTCGACGTCGAGCGTCCGCAGGTGCGCGGCCGCCGCCTCGATGTCGTCGACGGCGAAGTTCACGATGTGCCGCCCCGGTTCGGCGTTCTTGACCGCGACGTCGTCGCGCTGCTCGATCACCAGCCCGAATCCGCCGAGGTCCAGGTTCCCGTGCCCGTCGACCTCCGCCCGGAACCCGTCCCGGTACCACGCCTTCAATCGCTCCGCGTCCGCGCTGCCGAGCAGCATGCTGTTGAGAATCACGATCTTTCCTCTCCGCTGACACTGACCTCGGTACGTCGGAACAGGTGCCCGGCTCTCGACATGACCTGGTCGGCTCGGATGATGAACAGATGAAGTTCACCGCCGAACTGCTGTCCACCGGCAAGAACACCGCAGGCTTCGAGGTGCCCGACACGGTCGTGGAGTCGCTCGGTGGCGGCGGCCGTCCGAAGGTGAGCGTCACGGTCAACGGGTACACGTTCCGTACGTCGATCGCGCGGATGGGCGGACGGTACCTGCTCGGGTTCAGCGCGGACCGACGTACCGAGGCCGGCGTCACGCCCGGCGACGTACTGGAGGTCGACGTCGAACTCGACACAGCTCCCCGCGAACTCGACATCCCCGAACCGCTGGCGACCGCCCTCGCCGCAGACCCAGAGGCCAAAGCGTTCTGGGACACCCTCAGCTACAGCAACCGCCAGTGGCACACGCTCCAGGTGACGTCAGCCAAAATCGAAGCCACCCGAACCCGCCGCATCGAGAAATCAATCGCCGCCCTCCACGAGGGCCGCGCCCGCTGAAGTCAGCAGTACGAGCGGCAACCGTGGTCCACGCCGTACGCCCGGCGGCCCGCAGCGACCAACGCCACGGGGGACAACTGCCCACCGTCATGCCAACTGTTCAGGAACTGCTGCGGCGCAACCGCCCCACGCCGAATCCACCACATGTCGGGCCCAGTCGGCCAACTGATCCCGAAGTGCAGGTGTGGCGGTGTCCCTCGGGCGCTTCCCGTCTTCCCTGTCTTTCCTAGAAGCTGCCCCGCCCGCACCTGCACACCTGGCGCGATCCCGGGTTGGATCGCCGACAAGTGCGAGCCGTAGTACCGAACCCCATCCACCCCCACCACCGAAACCGACAGCCCACCCCGGTCAGCACCGCGGTTCGTCTTCGGATCCCACGAGTCAACCCGCGTCACCTCGTCCACCCGCCCATCAACCGGCGCAACAAACAAACACCCAACCCGCGCAAAGATGTCCGACGCCGGATAGTCATGGTGACTTTGTGAGGCGTCCGCTCGGCAACCACCCACGGGAAACACATACCGCCGCACGACCACAGCCCGCGACGGACTGCTCGCAACCGCCGGAGCACTCGGTCGCGTCGCCAAGGCCGGCGTTTCTGGTGGTGGCGTAGATCGCGGCGTGCTTGAGGTTGCGGTGGACAGTTGTCCGCGGTCGAAGACGCCCGCCGCCGACAAACCGAACAGCCCAGCGCCGCCGGCGATCACCACCGCTGGCAGCAGGACAACCCAAGCTCGTCGCGTCACAGGTACCACCATGGTTGCCAGCCGCGGCGGAGTACACCGTCTCGCACGGCGCGCCGTTCCCGGTTCTGTTCATTCGGTGCACATCTCTTGGTCATGGGGGAACGCGATGATCGCGGCGAAATCCGTCAGGAGAGGACTGTTGATGGGGCACTCGCATTCGCACTCGCATGGTCACGGGCACGGGCACTCGCACAGTCATGGGGATGGGCACCATGAGCCGAATGTCGAGTTGGATCAGGGGACGTTAGCTGCGTTGGACGTCTCGGTGCCGGACAGTGACCTGTCGCCGGCGGAGGTTTCGCGGCGGGGGTTGTTGCGGTCGGCCGGGATTCTCGGGGGTACGGCGGCGCTCGCCGTGACGGGGGCGCAGTTCGCGGCGGCGACGGCGCCCAAGGACGGGTGGATCTTCCGGCACGGCAATCGGCCCAACGTGTGGCTGGCCGGCGATCACCACATCCATACGCAGTTGAGCTCCGACGGCTTGTATCGCGTCATCGATCAGGCTCGCCACGCGACGGCGTACGGGCTGGACTGGCTTGTCATCACGGACCACGGTGGCGCGACGCATGCGCGGATCGGTGTCGACCTGGTCAACCCGCAGATCAAGGCGGCTCGCGCCGAACTGCGCGACACGCTGATCTTCCAGGGGCTGGAGTGGAACATCCCGGCCGCCGAGCACGGCACGGTGTTCGTGGCGCCGGGCAGCCGCGAGGTCGAGGTACTGAAGCAGTTCGAGAACGGGTACGACGGCAGCGTGAACAACGCGGGTGCGAACTCGCCGGCCAACGAGGCGCTCGCGGTGTCCGGTATCCAGTGGCTCGGTCAGCAGGTCGACAAGCGCCGGGTCGCGGACGCGCTGTTCCTCGCCAACCACCCGGCCCGCAACGGCATCGACAGCCCGCACGAGATCCGCAACTGGCGGGACGCCGACCCGCGGATCGCGATCGGCTTCGAGGGTGCGCCCGGTCACCAGGCGGGCGGCCTCCCGAAGGGCATCGGCGCCGGCAACGCCCGCGGTATCTACGGCAACGCCCCGAACCCGAACTCGTTCCCCGGCTACCCGGCCGAGAGCTACCGCACCTGGGGCGGCTTCGACTGGATGACCGCGACCGTCGGCGGCCTGTGGGACAGCCTGCTCGCCGAGGGCAAGCCGTGGTGGATCACCGCGAACTCCGACTCGCACGTGAACTGGAACGAGACGTCCCGCCGCCCGGACGGCTCGTCGCAGGAGCAGTTCGACCGCGACGGCCGGTACATGGACCCGGTCTACGGCAACACGGTCAACTCGACCGCGAGCGACTTCTGGCCGGGCTTCTACAGCCGCACCCACGTCGGCGCCGACCGCCGCGACTACCTCGCGGTGATGGAGGGCCTGCGCCACGGCCGCGTCTGGGTCGACCACGGTGCACTGGTGAAGGGCGTCGAGGTCGAGGTCCGCGAGGTCGGCAAGCGGTACGGCGAACCGCTCGGCGGCGCGTTGATCGTGCAGAAGGGCCGCGCGATCGAACTCGTCGTACGGATCACCACGCAGACCCTGCCGAACTGGGCGAACTTCGTGCCGGCGCTCAACCGCGTCGACGTGATCCGGGGCTCGGTCACCGGACCGGTCGGCGAAAAGGACACGATGACCGCGCCGAACACCAAGGTCGTCAAGCAGTGGGACACCGCGGGCAAGCGCGGGACGTTCGAGCTCGTGTATCCGCTCGGTCGCGCCGAGGAAGCGCAGTACGTGCGGGTCCGCGGCACCGACGGCAACCGGAGCCAGCCCGGGTACCTGGGCGCGGCGGTCGACCCCGCCGGCCCCAAGCTCGACGTGGTCGGCGACGCGGATCCGTGGGTCGACCTGTGGTTCTACACCAACCCGATCTGGGTGCTGCCGAAGTGATCGTCGCGGTCGACGCCGACAGCTTGGACACGGCCGCGGCAGATCACCTGGTCTACGCCCTCGTCGATGCTGTCGACCAGCCGGTCGTCGCCCTCACCCACATGGTGTCGGGCGACGACCGTCCGCATGTCGCGGTATCCCTCACGAGTACGGCGGACCTCGCGGAACCGATCCGCGCGATGGTTGCCGACCGCAACGTCGGGCTCGCGGTCACGCGACCCGGCGCGTCCGAACCGGAGCTGGCCGGGCCGAGCCGCCTGGTCCGCGGCGCGTACGTCGCGGCGGTCGAGGCAGCCCTCGGTACGGCGGGACGCGTGGTCCGCTGGCCCGGTCACGAGCAGGCGCACGGCGTACTGCCCGCCGCCGAACTCCGCGTCCGCTGCGGGATCGACCACCTGGAAGCCATCGGCGGCGTCCCGATCGCGGACGACACCTTGATCGACACCCTCGACTTCCTCCGCCCTCTCCGCCGCGACGGCCGCCTGATCCTCCAGGTCCAACCGTCCGCAGGCGACCTCCTCATCCCCTTCGAACTCCAGCACCAACAGAAGTGCTGCTCCGACCACTAGTTCCCGCTGAAATCGTTCAGCGTGAGCTTGTCGCGGGTCGTGCCGCAGCCGAGACAGCGCTCGTAGCGCTGACCTTCCTCGTTGTGCTCGGTCTTCCACGTGTGCAGGTGGAGCCGACACCGAAGCGGCTTCTTCATCCTTCGACGGTAGGCCGGTCGGCCCGCCGCCAACAGTCGTCAGCGGTCGGCGTTCCAGGCGGACGAGTTCTCGAGTACGTCGGGTAGCTCGCCGACCACTCCTAGGCGTTGGGTGCAGCGGGTCAGGGCGACGTACAGGTCGCGGAGGCCGCGAGGGGATTCGATGACGATGCCGTCCGGGTCGACGACCAGGACGGAGTCGAACTCGAGGCCGTTGGCTTCGCGGGCGGTGAGGACCGTGACGCCGGTGAGTCCGTCGACGGCCTCCTGGATCAGCTCGAGCCGGCTGCGGGACGTGATCACATCGACCTCGCCGTACGCCGTCTCCTCGGCCGCCATCTTGTAGACGTACAAGGCCTGTTCGGCTGCCGGTACGTCGACGTGCCACGGTTGCACGCCCGTGGAGCGGACCGATTGCGGCGCCCGCGCCGACGGGTCGACCTCGCGCAGTACGGCGTGCGCGAGCTCCATCACTTCGGCCGGAGTGCGGTAGTTCAATGTCAGCTCCGCCAGCCGCCAACGATCGCCGAACGTCTCGCCGAGCGCGGACGACCACGACGTACCGCCGCCGATCGAGCTCGTCTGCGCCACGTCTCCGACCACCGTCATCGACCGCAGCGGGCACCGCCGCGCGATCGCCCGCCACGCCATCGGCGACAGCTCCTGCGCCTCGTCGACGATCACGTGACCGTACGTCCACCGCCGGTCCGCGGCCGCGCGATCCGCGAGCGTCCGGTCGTCGTCCGCCTCGTACCGCTCGGCGAACGCCTCGGCGTCGAGAATGTCCTTGGCCGTCAGGATTTCCGCCTCGTCGTCCTCGTCGAAGTCGGTCGACCCCGAACCGGAGAGCACGTCCAAAGCCCCTTGTGCATAAGCGATCGCGCGCGCCCGGGCGGCCCGCTCCCGCGCGGCCTCGGACCCGTCGTCACCGAGCAGCTCCGCCGCCTCGTCCAGCAGCGGTACGTCGGACTGACTCCAGTCGTCGCCGTACCGCAGCAGGTGTTCGCGATCCAGCGCGGACAACTGCGGTGCCGCGGACGCGAGCCGGTCCTCGTCGCCGTACAGACCCTCCAGCAACCGCTGCGGGCTGAGTAACGGCCAGAGCTGCTCGAGCAACGCCTGTACGGCGGGCTCGGCGAGCACCTCGCTGCGCAGTTCGGCGAGGTCGTACTCGTCGAGCAACTGCTCCCCGTCGAGCGGGTCGGTGCCGATCAGTTCGGCGTACTGATTGGTGAGGTGGTCCGTGATCTCGTTCAGGACGAAGGGCCGCGCCTGATTATGAGTCAGGTTGCGGTTACGGACTCGTGCGTGGACTGTCTCGCACACGGAAGGGTCGAGGGTGAGCTCGGTGCGTTCGACGGTCACGCGGACCGGGCCGTCCGGGATCCACTGCCGATCGGTGACCGCCTTCGCGATCACGTCGGCCATCACCGTCCGGCCCTTCACCTCGGCGCTCTCCGGAGACTCCGGGCGGGTCGCGTGCACGCCCGGGAACAGCTCGGAGATCGTGACCAGCCGTACGCCGTCCTCACCGAGTGACGGAAGTACCTGGCCGATGAACCGCAGGAACGCCGCATTCGGTCCGACAACGAGAATTCCGCGCTTTTCCAGCTGTTCACGATGCGTGTACAACAGAAATGCCGCGCGGTGCAGTGCGATTGCCGTCTTTCCGGTGCCCGGGCCGCCTTGGACGACCAGGATTCCGGGCAGTTCGGAGCGGATGATCCGGTCCTGATCGGCCTGGATCGTCTGCACGATCGACTCCATCCGGCCGGTCCGGCGAGCCTCCAGCGCCTTCATCAGCACGGCCTCGCCGATCACGCCGGTGCCCGGCTTGGACGCGTCGGCGGCCTCCCGTCCGAGATCGAGCTGCTCGTCCTGGACGTCGACCACGCGCCGTAGCCGGGTCTGGATGTGCCGGCGGCGGACGACGTCGTGGTTGGCCACCGCGGTCGCGATGTAGAACGGCCGCGCCGCCGGTGCACGCCAGTCCACCAGCAGGGGTTCGTAGTCGTCGTCGTGCAGACCGATCCGGCCGAGGTGCAGGATCTCGCCGTCGGCGGCGTCCAGGCGGCCGAAGTAGAGGCCCTCCTCGGCGGCGTTCAGCCGGGCCTGCCGGAGCTTGAGGTCACGGATCCGCCCGTCGCGCTGGTGCAGGGCCTGGGCGTTGCGGGTATGGACCAGCTGCTCGTCGTCGGCGCGTGCGTCGGTGCGCTCCCGCTCGGCGTCCAGCGCAGCGTAGAACGTGATCAGGTTGGCCTGTTCGGTGTCGACTGGATTCGGCAATTCCTGTCCCTTGTGTTAAAATCCGTGCCGTTGGTACAAGCCGCATTTGTGGAATTCTCCCGGCGGCAGCCACAAATCCTTGAGTTTATCCGGTGCCCGGGTTTTCCTGTAGTGGTGTTCCACGCCATCGTCCCGCCGTACCTGCTCGAGCAGCTCGAGCGATCCGCGGATGACCCCAGCGTTCGGGCCCGGATCAGGCAGTCGTTGCAGCACGACGCCGTACTGCGAACGCGGCCCGCGGCCGGCCGGGAACCTGTAGTAGCGGCCGGCCGGCAGCGCGAGGTGTACGACGCCGAGAACGGGACTGATCTGCCGGGCACGCTGGCCCGCTCCGAGGGCGACGACCCCGTCCAGGACCAGGCGACGAACCAGGCGTACGACGGCACCGGCGCGACCTGGACGTTGTTCAAGGAGTGCTACGGGCGCGACTCGATCGACGGCGCCGGCCTGGTGCTCACGTCGACGGTGCACTACGACCGGGGGTACGCGAACGCGTTCTGGGACGGCGCGCAGATGGTGTTCGGCGACGGGGACGGGGAGATCTTCGGGAACTTCACGTCGTCGATCGATGTCACCGGCCACGAGTTGACCCACGGCGTTACGCAGTACACGGCGAATCTCGCGTACGAAGGCCAGTCCGGCGCGCTGAACGAGAGCATGTCGGACGTCTTCGGGTCGCTCGCGAAGCAGTACGCGCTCGGTCAGAGTGCCGCGGACGCCGACTGGCTGATCGGGGCGGGACTGTTCCAGCCCGGTGTGCAAGGGGTCGCGCTGCGGTCGATGAAGGCGCCCGGGACGGCGTACGACGATCCGCGGCTGGGGAAGGATCCGCAGCCGGCCGACATGTCCGGGTACGTCGACACGGCCGACGACAACGGCGGCGTACACATCAACTCGGGGATCCCGAACCGCGCGTTCTACCTGGTCGCGGCGGAGCTCGGCGGGAACGCGTACGACGACGCCGGCAAGATCTGGTACTCCACGCTGACGTCGGGGAACCTCTCGCCGTCGACCAGTTTCAAGGACTTCGCCGCCGCGACTCAGACGGCTGCGCGCGATCTCTTCGGCGACGAGTCGCCGCAACTCGCCGCGGTCACCAAGGCGTGGCAAACCGTCGGTGTACTGGGCGACCAGACCCCACTCATGAACGCCGCCCAGACCAAACTCGAAACCAGCACCCCACCCGCCGCGCCACCCGACGTGCAGCCGTCCGATCCGCCGTCCGACCAGCTGCCGTCCGACCAGCAATCGCCTGTCGAGTGAAGACGAAGCCCTGGCTCTGGCCGGCCAATGCGATCGGGATGCTGGCAATCGCCGTCGCGGCGATCCTGCAGCCGGTGACGATGCTGTCGATGCCGTGCGACGCGCCGACCTGTGATCCGCACGGCTACGTGGCGATCTTCAGCGTCTTCCCGACGGCGTTCGTGGTCATCGTCGCGCTGATCGCACTTGGCATGATCAACGGTCGTAGGCGGTCCGGGTTCGGTGTGGCGCTCGGCGCGGCCGCGGCGTGCGCCGGAATGCTCGTGCTGTTCGGCGAGGTCCTGATCGGGCCGGTGCGCTGGCCGCTCGGAGCGGTGACGCTGGTGGTCGCCGGCCTCGCGATCGAGGGGTTGCGGTCCGCACCGGTACCGGCCTCCAGATGAGACGGTTTGACCTCAAGTCTCGTTGAGGTATTAGCGTCGTTGGTCGTGACAGTTCATCCGCTGCGGCTCGTCGTGCTGACGCGCAACCTCGACTCCGGGCGGTTCGGGACGGCGGTCACGCGGTGGTTCGCGCGAGAGGTCGAGCGCGCGGACGAGTTCAAGCTCGACCTGATCGACTTGAGCGTGGTGCCGCTCACCGAGTTGTCGGGGCGGATCGAGGACGCGGACGCGGTGATGATCGTCACGGCCGAGTACAACCACGCGTACCCGGGGGACGTGAAGACCGCGATCGACGCCGTACGCCGGCCTTGGTACGCGAAGCCGGTCGGTTTCGTGGTGTACGGCGGACGCTCGGGCGGACTGCGCGCGGCCGAGCAGCTCCGGCTCGTCTTCGGCGAACTGCACGCGGTGACGATCCGCGACAGCCTCGGCTTCCGCGAAGAAGACTTCACCGACGGCGAACCGACCGACCCGACGACGACCGCCGCCGCGGCCGCCCTCCTCCGCCAACTCGCCTGGTGGGCCCGCTCCCTCCGCGACGCCCGCGCCAACCAGCCGTACCCGGGCTAGCGGATCTCCAGCACTCCACAATTGCGCTTCGGCCGCCCGCTCCACGCTCAGCCGGCGCTCGTCCGGTCAATTGATGAGTGCTGGGGATCCGCCTCCGGAATAGGTCGCCCGCGGCGGTGGTTGGCAGTTCTACGTGAGTGCTGAAGCGATGCCCCTGTCCGTGCTCGATCTCTCGCCGGTGCCGACGGGTACGCGGCCGTCGGAGGCGCTGCACGAGACGCTGGAACTGGCCCGCACCGCCGAGGCCGCCGGGTATCACCGGTTCTGGCTGGCGGAGCACCACAACATCCCCAGCGTGGCGAGCTCGACCCCCGAGGTGATGATCGCGGCGGTTGCGGCCGCGACGTCGACGATCCGGGTCGGATCCGGCGGGATCATGCTGCCGAACCACTCCCCGCTCAAGGTCGCGGAGACGTTCCGGGTCCTCGGCGGGCTGTACCCGGACCGCATCGACCTCGGCCTCGGGCGCGCACCAGGCACCGACCAGCGCACCGCGCTCGCGTTGCGTCGCAGCCGTGAAGCACTCGGGGCCGACGACTTCACCGAGCAGTACGCCGAACTCCGTGCGTACGCCGAAGGGTTCCCGGCGGGGCATCCGTTTGAGCCGATCAGCGCGCAACCGTCCGACGTACCGCTGCCGCCCGTGTGGATCCTCGGGTCCAGCACGTACGGCGGTCAGGCGGCTGCCGCGCTCGGGACAGGGTTCGCGTACGCCGGGCACTTCGGGACTCTCGATCCGGCCGGCGTGATCTCGGCGTACAAGGCGAACTACCAGCGGCTCGAGCACGATGGTGGGCCGCACGCGATCCTCGCGCTGGCCGCGATCGTCGCCGAGACCGAGGAGCGCGCGCAGCAGCTCGCTCGCGCGAACGCCCTCTCCATGCTCCGCCTCCGCACCGGCCGCCCGGGCCCGCTCCCGTCGCCAGAGGAAGCCGCGGAGTATCCGTGGTCCGAGGCGGAAGAGGCCGCCGTCGAGGAATGGGCCGGCCTGGTCTCCGTCGGCACGCCCGACCAGGTGGCGGCCGACCTGCGCCACCGAGCCAACGCGGCCGGCGCCGACGAACTCATCATCACCACCAACATCCACAACCCAGCGGAACGCCGCCGCTCGTTCCAGCTCCTCGGCGAAGCCTGGGGCCTGAAGCCGCGCTGATCCGCGGACCTGCGCCACTCATCAACACCCCAACCGCCGGCCGGCGTCAGCCTGACCGCTGCGGTTTGCGCGAGGTTGGTGAGTGCTGCGCGTCCGGCACGCCCCGGACGTGTTCGAAGATGAGGCTCGTTTCCGCGTGGCTGACCGCTGGATCGGCGGTCAGATGGTCGAGCACGAACTCGCGGAGCACGTCGGGGTTCGCGGCGCTGACGTGGAGTAGGTAGTCGTTGGCGCCGCTCACGTGGAACAGCGCCAGGACGCCCGGGAGCGTCGGGACCTTCGTGCGGAAGCGGTCGATCTCGTCGCGGGAGTGAGCGCCGATCCGAATCGCGATCAGCGCCTGCAGCGGTTGACCCAGCGCGGCCAGGTCCACGTCGGCGTGGAAGCCGCGGATCACTCCACGCTCGCGCAGTGACCGCACACGTGTGAGACACGTCGACGGCGCGACTCCGGTCGCCTCGGCAAGTGCGTTGTTGGCCATCCGCCCGTCGGCGGTGAGCAACTGCACCAGCTTCCGATCGACGTCGTCGAGCCCTTCGGGCACCGGTCTCGGAGCCGGCCCAGGGCTCCGACGATCCTTCGGCATGCCACCACTGTAGGGCTCGTCCACAGAATCCACAGCATGTGGATGACCCTGTGGACGAATTTTCTTCGGAACTATTGCGGCAATCTCGCAGAAGATTCCAAGCTCTGGGTCGAGGAGGCAGCGATGACCCAGCTCGACACCCGGTCCGTACACGCCGGCCGCGACGACCTGGCCGCCCTCGGCGTCCACGTCCCCCCGATCGATCTGTCCACCACCTATCCGCTCCCCGACGTCCACACCGGCGGAGCGTCGTACGACGAACTCGCGCAGGGCCGCGGGCCCGACGGCGGGAGCCTCGTCTACCAGCGCCTGTGGAATCCGACGGTCGCGCGCTTCGAGGACGCGCTCGCGGAGCTCGAGCACAGCGACGGCGCGGTCGCGTTCGGGTCCGGCATGGCCGCGCTCACCGCGTGCCTGCTCGCGACCGTTGCCGCGGGCCGTCCACATGTCGTCGCCGTACGTCCCCTGTACGGCGGCACCGACCACCTGTTGTCCACAGGCCTCCTGGGGACAACTGTCACGTACGCCGAGCCGAGCGAGGTCGCCGGAGCGATCCGCGCGGACACCGGCCTCGTGATCGTCGAGACCCCGGCGAACCCGACCGTCGACCTCGTCGACATCGCGTACGTCGCCACTGCGGCCGGCGACGTACCGGTCCTGGTCGACAACACCTTCGCGACGCCGGTCCTGCAGCAGCCGGCTCGGCACGGGGCGAGCCTGGTGTTGCACTCGGCAACCAAGTACCTCGGCGGTCATGGCGACGTGATGGGTGGCGTCGTCGCGGCCGACGTGGAGTGGGTCGGCCGGCTTCGGCAGATCCGCGCTGTGACAGGTGGCCTGCTGCACCCGTTGGCGGCGTACGAACTGCACCGGGGACTGCAGACGCTGCCGGTTCGAGTACGGGCGCAGCAGGCGACCGCCATCAAGGTCGCGGACTGGCTGTCCGCACAGCCGAGCGTCGAGCGGGTCCACTACCCGGGCCTGACCGATCCGGCCGGTCTGATCGGACGGCAGCAGGCGGGGCCGGGCGCGGTGCTCGCGTTCACACTCAGCGGCGGCTACGAAGCGGCGTCCCGCGTGGCGAGCAGCCTGAAGCTCATCACCCACGCCGTCTCGCTGGGCGGCGTCGACACCCTCATCCAGCACCCCGCCGCCCTGACCCACCGCCTGGTCGCATCAGAGGCCAAACCAACCGACGCCCTACTCCGCCTGAGCCTCGGCCTAGAAGACCCCGAAGACCTAACCGCCGACCTAGCCCAAGCTCTCGCCCTCCCCTGAAGCCCCAACTTTGAGAACCCACCAACCAGATTTCGGCCGCGAAAGTGGTTGGTGGCTTCTCAAAGTTGGATTCTGCGCAGGGCAGAACGGTGGGGGGAGTCTGCTCAGGGCAGATTCGGGGCGGTGGACCTTCGTGGGGTGGCACACTCGGTACAGGAGATCCGGAGGCGAGGAGGGCCAGACGTGTTGCTACGCCAGGTGATCGGAAGCGTTTTCCGCCGGCTGCGGCGCGAGCGGGGAATCACCCTGCGTGAGCTCGCGGAGCTGGCCCAGGTGTCGGTGCCGTACTTGTCCGAGATCGAGCGCGGTCGCAAGGAGCCGTCCTCGGAGATCCTCGCCGCGATCTGCCGGGCCCTCGATCTCGAGCTGTCCGACCTGCTCGCCGAGGTGCAGTTCGACCTGACCACCGCGGTCCGCTCGACGCTGCCGATCCACCTCCAGACCGCCGCGATCCGCGTCGAGGACGCCGCGGCGCGCCGCATCCCGTCCGGCCCACGTGCGTACTCCTCCATCCCCACGGCGTACACGCTCGTCGCCTAGCAACAGCCTGGAAAATCAGTCACGCCCGGCAGCGGATGTACCTAGCCTGACCTAGTGCCGAACCATGTGAAGCGCCGTGCGCCCGCCGTACCAGGGTCGATCCCGGCTGTCCTGCAGATGTTCGAGTCCGAGGTCCGCTTCTACCGCGAGATCGCGCCGGTCATCGGCGTCCGCGTGCCGGAGTGCTACCAGGCGGAGTCGGGCGCGGAGGGAACGCTGCTCGTCCTGGAGGACCTCTCCGCCTGGACACCGGGCGCGGAGCCGGCCGCTGGCGCGCGGGCGCTCCGCGAGCTCCACGACCGCTGGCGGGGACGAGCGCACAGCGAGTGGGCATGGCTGCGAGCGCCCGGTGCCGGCGACGAGCTGGTGGCAGCGCTCTACGACCGCACGTGGCCGGCCTTGGCGCGGCGGTCCGATCTGTCCGCGTCGGTGCGTGCGTACGGCGAGCGCATGGTCGGGAGCGTGCTGCAGGCCGAGGCTGACGTAGCGCGGGCGGGGGAGCTGACGTTGGCTCACGGCGACGCGTCGGCGCAGAACATGCGGACCGGCCCCGACGGGCAGGTCGCGTTGCTCGACTGGGAGGACGTGTCGGCGGCGCCCGGCGTACTCGATCTCGCGTGGTTCCTGGTGTCGTCCGTCGAACCGTTGCGATGGCCGGAAGCGCTGGCGGCGTACGGCGCGGTCGACGGGCTCGACGTGGTCCTGCCGTCGGTGATGGTGCAGGGGTACCTGAGCATGTCCGATCTGCCCGACGGTGAGGGTGGAGAGTGGAACGCTCGTCTCGAAGCTGCGGTGGTGATGCTGTGAGGTACGTCGTACGTTTTCCGGTGGATGATCCGGAGTTGTCGGCGTTGCACGCTGCTGCGTTCGAGGGGGAGCTGGACGTGCAGCCGTGGGCGGAGCGGCTGGAGCGATGGGCGCTGACCTGGGTGGGGGCCTTTAGCAACGATCAGCTGGTCGGGTTCGTGCAGGTGTGCTGGGACGGCGGTGCCCACGCGTTCGTGCTGGACACCGCCGTACATCCGGATCACGGGCGGCAGGGGATCGGCAAGCAGCTCGTGCTGACCGCGGCCGACGAGGCACGCAAGGCCGGGTGCGAATGGCTGCATGTCGACTACGAGCCGCACCTCAAAGCCTTTTACGAAGATGCGTGCGGCTTCCGTCCGACGGATGCGGGTCTCCTCAAGCTCCGATGACAGTCAGGCGCTCGGTCGAGATGCACGACGTCAAGCAACGCTCCTTCGCGTCGCCGAGCAGGTCGGCGGTCCACGTGGTGAAACCGCCGTCGCCCAGCCCTTCGCCGCCGCGGTCGATGCCGAGCCCGGTGCCGGCGTAGTAGCCCGCGCTCTTGGTCCGCTCGGTGTCCTCGGTGAACGCGACATCGAGCGCCGGGCGGACCGTGTCCTCGATCCGGTCGCGCAGCGCCGACTCCGTGAAGGCGGTGAACGTGAGCTCGGCCTTGTCGCCGAGTACGGCGTGCCAGAAGTTCAGGTGGTCGATCAGCAGCTCGGCCTCGGTCCGGCACGATCCGGTGTCCCGCGCGCTCGATACCAGCACGAACAGCTCGAAGTGCGCGGACATCCCCGGACCGTCGAACGGCTGCGCGCGAACTACCCGCTGACAGGCCGCCAGGTGTACGCGGTCCTGCCCGGCGCGACGTCGTACGGCCGCCTCGATCGCCAGCTCGTTGGTCGGATCGCTCGCGACCTCGGTGCCGCGGATCGTGCTGACCACCTGGTGCTGGTTGATCGTCGCGATCGCCGAACACGTACCCAGCGGGGTGACCGGAGACAGCTGCACGCCGTCGAACTTCTCCGGGAGCAGCTCCCACAACCGTTGCTGCGTCTGCACCAGCTCCCGCGGATCGATGGTCGACGGCCGCACGAACCGGTCCTGCTGCCAGCGCTGCAGGAGCCGCGCCGGCGTCACCTTGGCCGCGCGCTGACGCGTCACGTCCAGCAGGACGGACTGCAACTCGGACTGGCTCAACCGGTCCACGAGGGCGTCCCGGCTGCCGTCCGGCAGCTTCGCCCAGAATCGTTCGCTGACGTCTCCCATCGCTCTACTCTGACCGATATTTCCCCTGAGCCGCGCCTGATTTATGCCGTATCGTCGTCGGCATGAGACTTCCGAGCCCGCATCTTTGACGCACTGACCGAGGGTTGTCGGTCCGGATCATCGCCTTCGAGGCGTTGCAGGACTTCATCCCGCTCTACCCGCTGTACCAGCTGCTCTTCGCCGACCATGGGCTGTCGGCTACCCAGATCTCGACGCTGTTCGTCATCTGGTCGGCGACCGGATTCGTTCTCGAGGTGCCGTCCGGCGCCTGGGCGGACTCGTACTCACGCCGCAAGCTGCTGATTCTCGGCGCGCTGCTCAGCGCCCTCGGGTACGCCGCCTGGATCACGCTCCCGTCGTACGCCGGATTCGCGCTGGGCTTCGTCCTCTGGGGTACGTCGTCGGCGCTGATCTCCGGGACCTACGAGGCGTTCGTGTACGACGAACTCGCGGCCCGGGACCGCGCCGATCGTTTCCCGACTGTGCTCGGACGCGCTCGCTCCGCCTCGTTCGTCATGAACCTCGCGGCGACGGCGCTCGCCACTCCGCTGTTCGCGCTCGGTGGCTACACGCTGGCCGGAATCGTCAGCGTGCTCAGCTGCCTGCTGCAGGCGGTCGTCGCGTGGTCGTTGCCCGAGGCGCGCGCGGTAGAGGCTGCGCGGGAGTCGGACGAACCGGGCGCCCGAGCGGCCTTCGCCGCCTACCTCCACATGTTGAGGTCCGGCGTGACGGAGGTGCTGACGCGCCGGCTGGTCCGGCGGTCCGTTGCGCTGGTCGCGTTACTCGGCGGCTTCCTCGCGTTCGACGAGTACTTCCCGTTGCTTGCCCGGGAGACCGGCGCGGCGACGAGCGTGATCCCGTTGCTGATCGCGGGAACCGTGGCAGCGCAGGCGATCGGCAGTGCGCTCGCGGGACCGGCATACAAGTTGCCTGCAGCAATCTTCGCGACGGCGCTCGCGGCGACCGCGGTGCTGATCGCGACCGGATCGCTGAGCCGTTCGGCGTGGGGATTCCTGCCGATCGCGCTCGGCTACGGGCTCATGCAGCTGGTGATCGTGGTGTCCGAGTCGCGGCTGCAGGACGCGATCACCGGCCCGGCGCGGGCAACCGTGACGTCGGTGTCCGGACTGTTCGCCGAAGTCTCCGCGATCGCGGTGTACGGCGGGTTCGCGCTCGGATCGGTGTGGTTCACGATGTCGATCCTCGTGGCGGCGTTGACGATCCCGGTGCTGTTGACGGCGTTCGTCGTACCGTTCGCGCTGCCGTCACCGCGTAGTTCGGTGAGCGCCGAAGCGTCCGATACCTAGCCTCACACCATGAGCATCGAGAGCGTTCAATCAGTATGAGGAAGCAGGGTGTGCTGGCCGCCGGCGCGGCCGCGGTGACGGTGGTGTTGTGGGCGTCGGCGTTCGTCGCGATCCGCCATGTCGGCCAGGAGATGTCGGCCGGTGCGCTGTCGCTCGGGCGGCTCCTGGTCGGCAGTGTGCTTCTGGGGATTCTCGTGTTCACGCGGCCGCGGCGTTGGCCGGCTCGTGAAGATTGGAAGCTCCTGCTGATGTGCGGGTTGCTCTGGTTCGGGGCGTACAACCTCGCCTTGAACGCGGCGGAGCGGCACCTGGACGCGGGGACGACGGCGATGCTCGTGAACATCGGGCCGCTGCTGATCGCGTTGCTGGCTGGGGTGTTCCTGAGGGAGGGCTTCCCGCGGCAGTTGGTGATCGGGAGTGCTGTTGCGTTCGGCGGTGTCGTGTTGATCGGCCTGTCATCTGCGGATGGTGATGCCGAGGCGTGGGGTGTTGTGCTCTGCCTGGCGGCCGCGGCGGCGTACGCGATCGGGGTCGTGTCGCAGAAGCCGCTGCTCGCACGACTGCCCGCGCTGGAGGTGACCTGGTTGTCGTGCGTGATCGGCGCCGTTGCCTGCCTGCCGTTCGGGCCCGCGCTGGTCCGCGAGGTGCGGCCTTCGACGATCTGGTGGGTGGTGTTCCTCGGCGCGTTCCCGACGGCGATCGCCTTTACCACTTGGGCTTACGCGTTGGCTCGAACGACAGCGGGACGGATGGGCGCCACGACGTACCTCGTCCCGCCGATCACGATCTTCCTGGGCTGGCTGCTGCTCGGCGAGGGTCCGGCACCGCTCGCGTACGCCGGTGGCGTGCTGTGCCTGCTCGGGGTAGCGGTCTCGCGCTACCGGCGGCGGACTGTCGCCGCGATACCTGCGGTCAAAGTCGACAGTCCGGACTCGAAGCCGCTGTCGAAGTCGTAGGCCAGGCCGTCCGCGCCGAGGTCGTTGACGATCCGGGTCAGGGTCGGGGCCTTGTGCGCGGGCAGCGCGCGGACCCGGGTGAGCAGGTCGGGGGCGAGCTCGAACGTCTCCGCGCGCACCGACGCCTCGCCGAGGCTGAAGCCGTGGATGAAGTCGATCAGGGTGTTCGCGGCCTCGAAAATCTCCCGCGGTGTAAGGCCGGCCCGGTCGAGGGCCCGGTAGAACGGCTCCATCGTGACCACGACGACATCCGACACCGCGGACGTGTCCGACAGGACCTGGAGCGCGAGGTTCGGGTGCTGGCGGAGGCCGTCGCGGTACGCGCGGGCGGCCTGCTTGAGCTGCTCGTCCCACGGAACGGCGTCGCCTGGGTCGGGGAGTTCCAGGCCGGCGAACACGAGCTCCGCGAGGCCGGCGAGGACGGCGGCCTTGTTCGGCAGGTGGTGGTACAGCGACATCGGGTTGACCTTCAGCATGGCCGCCAACCGGCGCATGGTCAGCGCGTCGATGCCCTCGTCGTCGACGATCCCGAGCGCGGCGGTCAGGATCGCGTCCCGGCTCAGCCGCTCCTCCCCGGCGCGGGGTCGGCCGGAGCGCTTGCCGCCATTAACCATACGACGTATGGTACATAATCGTACAACGTATGGATAAGGAGGGCGGCATGCAGCCGTTGGCGGGAAAGGTGGCGCTGGTCACCGGTGCGACCCGGGCAGCCGGGCGCGGAATCGCGGTCGAGCTCGGCGCGGCCGGCGCGACCGTGTACGTGACCGGGCGCAGCACGCGGGACCGGCGGTCCGAGATGAATCGGCCGGAGACGATCGAGGAGACCGCCGAACTGGTCGACAAGGCAGGCGGCCACGGCATCGCCGTACCTGTGGATCATCTGGATCCGGAACAGGTCCGTGCGCTGGTCGAGCGGATCGACCGCGAGCAGGGCGCGCTGCACATCCTGGTGAACGACATCTGGGGTCAGCACGGCGAGCCCGAGTGGGACAAGACCGTGTGGGAGAGCGATCTCGAGGGCGGTCTCCGGCTGCTGCAGCTGGGCGTGAACACGCATGTGATCACCAGCCACTATGCGTTGCCGTTGCTGATCAAGTCACCCGGCGGGCTGGTGATCGAGATGACCGACGGGACGAGCGAGTACAACGCCGACAACTACCGCGTCTCGTTCTTCTACGACGTCGCGAAGGGCGCGGTCGGGCGGATCGCGTTCGCGTTGGCGCACGAGTTGGACAAGTACGACGCGACCGCCGTACTGCTCACGCCCGGCTGGTTGCGGTCCGAGGCGATGCTCGAAGGATTCGGCGTCCGCGAGGAGAACTGGCGGGACGCGACCGAACGGATCCCGCACTTCGCGATCTCCGAAAGCCCGTCGTACGTCGGCCGCGCGGTGGCAGCCCTCGCGGCGGACCCCGACGTACGACGCTGGAACGGCAAGTCCACGTCGAGCGGCGAACTGGCCCAGATCTACAGCTTCACCGACCTGGACGGCTCCCGCCCCGACGCCTGGCGCTACATCGTCGAGGTCGAACAACCCGGCAAACCCGCCAACACCACCGGCTACCGCTAAATCTTGTACGGCGGGCAGACATCGTCGCCACCCGACCCAACTGCTACCGGCGAGGCGTCGGCGGACAGTGGGGCGTGAGGGTGGGCGGCGGCGATGGGAATGCCTGTTGCGGCTGCCATCGCGAGGAGTTCGCGGCGTGAGGTGATGGCGACGGCGGGGTCGCGCTCGTACACGTACGTCAGCTCCGGCCAGCGCGCCTGCGCCGGATGCACGAGCACATCACCACCGAGGATCGCGCGCTCCGTCACCACCGACTGATGCCCGGGCGTATGCCCCGGCGTGGGCACCAACCGCATCCCGCGCAGCGCGACCTCCCCGTCGACCACCCGCAGCTGCCCGGCCTCCTCGATCGGCCGGATCCGCTTCGAGTACGTCGACCCACCCCGCACATGCTCGAGCTCATCCCGCTGTACGACGTACTCCGCCCGCGGAAACCCCGCTCGCACCCCGTCCGACACCCACCCCACATGATCCGAGTGCACATGCGTCAACACGACCGCATCCACGTCCCCCGCCTCTACCCCCACCTGCCCCATCAACTGAGGCAACCGCCCCGCAACCCCCAACCACTCGGCCGCATCCCCACCAGCCGGCCCAACCCCCGCATCCACCAACACCACACCCGCGTCAGACACCACCAAATAGCTATGAAAATGCAGCAACCACCCATCCCCCCGAACATTCCCCGGCATCACCCGCCCCGTCCACGCCGCCTCCTCCAACCCCCACCCAGGCAACGCCTCCGAAACCCCCTCCGGAAACACCGCCACCGCATCACACAACACCGTCACATCCACGGCCAACGCCCCTCCCACCCAGCAGGAAACCCCATCTCCGACAACCCCCGACCACACGCCGGAATCTCCACGGTGATCAACTCACGCACCCCCGAAGCCCAGTCCCCCTGACCGATCCGCTGGAGCAAGAACGCCAGGACGCATAGCGTCGAGTAGATCCGGTGATGGCTCACCTCCGGGGCGCTGAGGTGCTGCAGTTCGGGGATGGTGGCCAGTTGCCGCGCACCGATCTTGTTGACCATGTGCCGGTTCCACAGCCGGGAGTGATGCGCGCAGATGTTGCGGACATAGTTCAGGACGCGCAGCCAGTTGCCCAGCGTGTGGCCGTTGCCGCGACCGAGGCCGTCGACGATGTCCAGGTCCTGCGCGATCGCGGTGCGGTCGACCGCCTTCAGCCCGCGGTACAGGTGTGCGGCGGAGCCGAGGTCGAGGATCTCCACTCGTTCAACGTCGTCCAGGACATGCAGCTTGAGCCGGCGGTCGGCGTCGTACAGCCGAACCACCGTGCTGAAGTTCGTACCGGCGACGAATTGGTCGTCGCGTTGTCTGTTGCCGAGCTGGCGACGGTACGGGTACCCGTAGCCGCTCAATCGGTAGTAGCCGACCACGCTCAGCAGTTCGGCTGCTGCGGCGGGGTCGTCGACGACCATGCCTCGGCTCTTCAGGAGCTGGACTTGGTCGTCGAAGGACAGGTGTGGCTTCGTGTAGGGCAGCACGTGAATCCCCCGGAAAAGACGACCAGCCCGTGCCCGAGTGGGCAGAGGGGCTGGTCTTGCTACTCACAGTCTATCCGGATGCGCGGGTAGCGACCAAGGCGAATTCTGGGGTTGTGGATATCAGGCGAGGAGCATCCAGGTGGCGAGGGTGGTCATGAGGAGGGCTATGGACGAGTCGAGGAGTTGCCAGGCTCGGGGGCGGGCGAAGAGAGTTGAGAGTTTGCGGGAGAAGAAGCCTAGGGAGAAGAACCAGGTGAAGCTGGCGGTGACGGCTCCCAGGCCGTAGAGCCAGCGGCCGTCGGTGCCTCGTTGGTTTGCCAGTGAGCCCAGGAGTACGACGGTGTCGAGATAGACGTGTGGGTTGAGGTACGTGAAGCCCAGGCAGGCGAGTACGACGCTGCGTAGGGCGGCCGGACCGTGGTCGGCGGCCGTGATCGCGCCGGGGTTGAAAGCGCGTTTCGCGGCGAGGAACGCGTACGTGTAGAGGAAGGCGGCTCCGCCGAACTTGGCGATGTCGAGGGCCAACTGGCTGCGGGTGAGGAGTGCGCCGAGGCCGAGGATGCCGCTGGAGATCAGGATCGCGTCGGAGAGCGCACACGTCAGGACCACCGGGAGGACGTGCTCGCGGCGCAGACCTTGGCGGAGGATGAACACGTTCTGGGCGCCGATCGCCACGATCAGCGACAGTGCCGTGGCGAAACCGGCGAGGAGGGGCATGTCTTCGACCGTAAGCAGATAGCGGCCTTCAAACCAGCTAAAGATTCTGATGCACCATTAGGATTGCTTCATCGCGTGGCGGACGACGAGGTGGGGGAGATTGTGCAGTTCGACTCCGTGCAGCTCGAGACGTTCGTGGCGGTCCTCGACGAAGGCAGCTTCGACGCGGCCGCCAGGCGGCTGCGCGTCACCCCGTCAGCGGTCAGCCAACGGATCAAGGCGTTGGAGAGCCGGCTCGGTCAGGTCGTGGTCATGCGCGGCAAGCCGGCCCGAGCGACCGCGGCGGGTGCCGCTCTGCTTCGGCTCGCCCGCCAGGTTTCGCTGCTCGAACTCGAGGCGATCGCCGCCGTTCGCGGCACGATCGATGCGCAACGGATCCCGATCGCGGTGAACGCGGACTCGCTCAACAACTGGTTCCTGCCCGCGATGCTCGACCTGTCCCGGACCCATCACGCCCGGTTCCTGGTGCACCAGGAGGACGAGGAGCACTCGGCGGAGTACCTTCGCAACGGCACAGTCCTGGCCGCGGTGACCGCGGATCCGCGACCGGTCCAGGGCTGCCGCGTCGTACGGCTCGGGAAGATGCGGTACCTGCCACTTGCAACTCCGGAGTACGCCGAACGCTGGCTGGCCGGGAAGCCGCTGCCGGAGGCGCTTGCCGAGGCTCCGATGGTGGTGTTCAACGAGAAGGACGTGCTGCAGCACCGGCTGGTCCGCAAGGTGACCCGGCGGAAACTGGATCCGCCGTCGCACGCGATCCCGGCGTCCGCGCCGTTCCACGAAGCGGTCCGGATCGGGCTCGGCTGGGGGATGATCGAGGACCAGGTCGCCGGACCTGAGATTGCCGCCGGCCGCCTGGTGGAAGTTGCTCCGGGCAAGTACATCGACGTACCGCTGTACTGGCAGCACTGGAAGCTCGAGTCCGACGTCCTCGACGCACTCACGGCCGCGGTGCTCCGTGCTGCGGAGGCAGGCCTTCGGGTCAGTCCCAGCGCATAGACATCGGGTTGTCGGGCGGGATCAGGCCGTCGGACATCAGTACGGCGCTCAGCGGCCGGACGAGGTCGTGCAACTCGGTGGACAGCTCGTCGCCCAACGCTTGCCAGCCCTGATCCGCCAACGAGTCTGTGGTGTCCTCCACCTGCTGCCGCAACGTCCGCCCGCTCTCGGTGAGCGTTCCGTCGGCGTCCAGCAGTCCACGACTTTGCAGGTCTGCTGAGGCGGCCGACCATTCCTCGTCGCTCCACCGCCGGTTGAGCTGGAAGACCTCCTTCGACGGTCCGCCGGCCGCGGAAAGCGTCACCAGCGCCTGGCACGGGCTGAGGCCGGCGGCGACGAGCGCCGCGACATGCCCGTCACCTCGGGATTCCCGCAGAATCGTGGTCGCCTGCCAGAGCACCAGGTGCGGCTCGTCCGGCCACTCCAGCGCAGCGTTGGCCGCCGCGATCGGCCGCCCCGCAACCGGCGCGAGCTCCGCCGCCCGCCGCCCCAACTCGGCCGCCCGCGTGACATCAGAGTCCGGGAACAGCCGGCGTACGGCGTTGTCCACAGCCGTCAGGCGTGCTTCGAGGAGCTGGGCCGGGGTGGCGTAGCTCCACGCGTCGGGCAGTGATCGCGCGACCATCGCCGGGTGGAAGTTGTAGAACACGGCGGCCACGATCTCCGGACCGACCGGGCCGAGAGGCGCGGCACGGCAGCCGAAGTAGCTCATCCACCCGCCCTTCAGCCCGAGCGCGTCGGTCGCCTTCCGCGTCTCGGGGGAGAAGTACGTGATCGCGTGGTACGGCTCCAGGACCTTCCACATCCGGCGCGCGCGATTCATGGCAGCGGGCGGTACATCACGTGCAGGCCGACGTACCCGAGCCTGGGGTGGTCGAAGGCTTCCGGGACGGTGCCGGCGATCCGGAAGCCGAGGGACTGCCAGAGGCGTACGGCGGGTTCGTTGGTCTCGACGACCGCGTTGAACTGGATCGAGCGGAATCCGGAACGGCCGGCCCACGCGATCATGTCCTCGCAGAGCAGCCGGCCGACGCCCCTGCCGCGGGCCTTGCCGTCGACCATGAAGCTAGCGCTGGCCACGTGCGCGCCGGGGCCGGGCCGGTTCGGGTACATGTTCGCGCTGCCGAGAACGGTGCCGTCGGCATCGACCGCGACGGTGGTCCGGGCGAGCGGCGAGCTGGACGGCGACATCCAGAGCCCGCGGGCCTGCTCCTCGGTGAGGTTCGGGTCGTAGGTGTACGTCTCGCGCGCGGTGACGATCTCATGGAAGAACGGCCAGATGGCCGGCCAGTCGTCCGCGGTCGCGTTCCTGATCTGCACGAGAGAAGCATCACCCGAGGTCCGCCAGATGCCAAGAGGATTCCCGATAGGCTGTCTGAGGATGACAAACTCCGTGATCCAAGGGCTGCCGCGCTGGACGTTGGCCGTGCCGCCGCTCGCCTTCGTCGTCCTGCTCGGGACCTGGCACCGCGACCTGGGCGCGGTCCTGCTGATCCTGGTCTGTCTCGGTCTCGGTGCCGCGGTGATCGCCGCCGTGCACCACGCGGAGGTCGTCGCGCATCGCGTCGGTGAACCGTTCGGCACGCTGATCCTCGCGCTCGCCGTGACGATCATCGAGGTCGCGCTGATCGTCACGCTGATGGCGTCGGGTGGCGACAAGGCCGCGTCGCTGGCCCGTGACACCGTGTTCGCCGCGGTGATGATCACCTGCAACGGGATCCTCGGGCTGGCGCTCGTCGTCGGCTCGTTGCGGCACCGCGTGCAGGAGTTCCGGGTGCAGGCGTCGTACTCCGCGCTTTCGGTGACGACTGCGTTGGTCACGCTGAGCTTGGTGCTGCCAACGTTCACGACGAGTGCGGAGGGGCCGCGGTTCAGTTCGGCGCAGCTGGCGTTCGCGGGCGTGACGTCGTTGGTGCTGTACGGCGTGTTCGTGTTCATCCAGACGATCCGGCACCGGGACTACTTCCTGCCGGTCGCTCCGGACGGCGATGTCGACGAGGACGAGGACCACCATGCGGCCGCGCCGAGCGGGAAGACCGCGCTGCTGAGCCTCGGGCTGCTGTTCGTCTGCCTGATCTCGGTGGTCGGGCTCGCCAAGACCGTGTCGCCGAGGCTCGAGTCCGCGGTGGAGTCGGCCGGCGCGCCGCTCGCCGTCGTCGGTGTTGTGATCGCGCTGCTCGTGCTGCTGCCGGAGACAGTTGCCGCAGTACGCGCGGCACTGCGGAACCGTCTCCAGACCAGCGTCAACCTGGCACTCGGCTCAGCGCTCGCCAGTATCGGTCTGACCATCCCTGCGATCGCGGTCGCCTCGATCTGGCTCGACGGACCGCTGATCCTCGGGCTGGGCGGCAAGGAGCTGGTGCTGTTCGCGCTGACCGTCGTGACCGGCATGTTCACCCTCTCGACCGGTCGGGCGACGTTGCTGCAGGGCGCCGTTCACCTCGCGGTGTTCAGCGCGTTCCTGTTCCTTGCGGTAAGCCCTTGAGGTAGTCGATCACCGCTTGCTGGTGATTGTGCTCGGCCCAACCCAGTGCGTTGCCGTTGTAGTTGGGGTCGCGTACGCCCGGGTCGGCGCCCAGTTCGATCAGTTTCTTGACCGTCTCCAGGTGACCGTTGAGTGCGGCCCGGTGGATCGGCGCGGCGCCGCCGGAGATCCGGTTCAGGTCGAACCCCAGTCGCTGCAACGGTTCCATCGCCACCGCCCGCCCGACCTCGGCGGCGCGCACGGGCAAGTGCGGTATCCGGGCGACCGCGCGAGCGGCCAGGTCGGCGTCGACGTCGGGTGTCTCACCGCGCATCGCCGCGGCGTACACCTCGTGGATCTCGTCCAGCGGCGCGGCGCCTCGCGCGCGGAGCAGTTCGGCGATCTCGGTGTGCCCTTGCACAGCGGCCAGTTCGTACGGGCGCTGGCCGCCGAACCCCGGGTGCCTGGTGCCGCGGCCTTCGGGATCGGTGCCTTGGGCAAGTACCAGTTCGGCCCTGTGCAGTAGGCCGGCCGAGGATGCGAACACGAGTTCGTCCTCGAGCAGCTGCTGCGGGGTCGGGTGCGCGGTCGTCATCCGTTCGTGCCACGGGCCGCCGTCGCCGCGGCCCAATCCGTACTCCAGCAGGAGTTCCAGGTGCACGTCGTCGTACGGCGGGGGACAACCGGGACCGCAGTTGTACATCGTCTGGCTGTCGTTCGGGTCGGCGCCGGCCTCGAGGAGGAGCCGGGCCAGCTCGACGCGCTGCGCGTGCGGTGGCTGGTCGCCTTCGCCGCGGCCGAAGACGCCGGTGAGCGCGGTGAACGGTGACGGCATGCCCTGCCAGAGGTAGCCGGCGTTGGCGTCGGCGCCGTTTTCGATCAGCAGGCGGGCGATCTCGACCTGGTTCGGTGCGTCGAGGCGGTTGTACGTGAGGTAGAGGAGCGGCTCCCAGCGGTACGGTCCGCCTTCGGTGCTCGCTTGAGTGAAGTCGATCCCGTTGAGATCGCCGGCCACCACCTGCGTATAGATGTTGCTCTGGGCAATCTCCGGGTAACGCTCCAGGAGGTCGCGCGCGGACTGTTGCCGGGCCGGATCGTCCTGTCCGTAGTGCAAGGTCGCGAGGCGGAGGAACTCGTCGGCACGTTGCTCGGGAGTGTCGAGCGGGCCGCCGACCGACTGCCGGTGGGGCGAGCGGCTGTAGCGGTCCACGAGCTCGAGGTGCCGCACGATCCGCGGCCAGCTGGGGAATCCGTAGCTGCGCGCGATCACTAGCTGCGCGTCCGCCAGCGTCTCCACGACGGGATGGAACTCAGCAGCCAGTGCGAGCGCTGCGCTCTCACCGGCGCGGACCCCTTTGAGCAGGGTCTTGGCCTGACCGCGCAAGTGGTCCAGATGCGGGTCGTTCGGAAGATTCCGGGTCGGCATCGCCGACCTCCTCTCTACGAGCCTGCTGTCCGCATCGTCAGGCGAGAAAGGAGGTGAACTGGTGCCACACCACAGCAATCATTCAGGTGGGCTGAGCCCTTCCCGCGGACCGGTGGCACCCTGAAGCGCCTACCGGCAGCGTAACTCAGCGCGCCTTCTCCATCCACCACTCCGTGAACTCGTAGGCGCGATCCTTCTCCAGCCGGATCACCCAGAGGTTGCTGAACTCGCCTGGCGGATTGGTCAGGTACGTCGTCCAGCCGCGGACGAACGCGACGCCGTCGCCGAACCCGAGGATCTCGTACTCGAACGTCGTCTCGCCGGGTGCGTCGGCGATCTCGAGCCAGGCCGCGACGATCGCGTCCCGGCCGGTCACCGGGGGTTCGTCTGGCCGCCGGTACCAGGCGGCGTCCTCGGTCCAGAGCGCCGCGATGTCCTTGGGATCGTTGCTCTCCCACGCCTTCCGGTACCGATCGACCCAGCGGTCGAGATCCTTCTCCTTCACGAGATCCGCCCGTGGTTGAGGACGACCGCGGCAGGCTTCGCGAGTACGCCAGGATGCTCGCGCGGATCCGCCTCGTACGTGACGAGGTTGCCGGCGCCGTTCAGACCGAGGAAGTCCTGCGCGCCGGTCGAGGCCGCGGTGATCGCCTGCGCCACGGTCAGCCCGTGCTTGACGAGCTGATCGATCTCGGCGGCGACGGTGCCGACCGCGTCGGACCCGGTCAGTACGCGGACGCCGTACCGCTCGGCGAGCGGGAGGACCGACGCGAGGTACGCCGACCGCTCTTCGCGCCGGATCTTGCGCTCCGGGGTCTCGTCCGGGCTCGGCCTGACGGAGGCGCAAAGCGTCGGCGTCCACGCGCCGCCCCGCGCGCCGAGCGCCTGCAGGTCCTGCTCGGTGAGCGCCGTACCGTGCTCGACCGAGTCGATGCCGACCCGGATCAGCTCGCTGACGTGGTCGGTGTTGACGTGGGCCGCGACGCGGACGTTGCGCGCGTGGGCCAGCTCGACCATCGCCTCGACCACCTCGATCTCGTACGACGGGCCGACCTTGCTGCCGCGGATCGGGCCGTCCGGGCCGACCTCGGGGAAGTCGCCGACCAGTTTCAGCCAGGTCGCGCCGTCGGCGATCTCGGCCTCGACCGCGGTGAGCAGGTCCTCCGGAGCGACCGGTTCGTACGCGTCCGGGAAGTATCGGCCGTTCGGGGCGAGGAACCGGCCGGCCGCGAGGACGAGCGGGCGGTCGGGGTCCGCGGTCCGGGCGAGCTCGAGGGTGACCTCGCGGTTGCCGCCGACGTCCCGGACGGCGCTCACCCCGGCGTCGGCGAGTTCGTCGAGCCGCTCGGCGGCGAAGTCCGCGCCGCGGAGGACCGGCCCGTTCGGGCCGTCCGCCAGCGTCAGGTGACAGTGCGAGTCGACCAGACCCGGTACGGCGTACCGCCCGGGCAACCGCTCGCCGGACGGGTCCTCGCCGAACGTCAGGCGGGCGGTGTCACCGGAGGGAAGGATGGTTCCTTCGAAGACCCAAGTCATGAACATCATCCTGCCTCAGCAGAGACCCAGATCACGTCCAGCCTGACTTGAACATGTTCAAAAGAGCGGCGTACGGTCAGGACCAGAAGAGTTGAACGTGTTCAAGAGTGGGGACGAGAGATGGACATGACAGTCACGACGTACCTGGCCTACCTGCTGATCGCGGTACCGCTGACGATCTGGGTGGCGCGGACGCTGAGCCGGAACGGGCGGATCTTCCTGGTCGACGTGTTCCACGGCAACGCGGAGTTCGCCGACGCGGTGAACCGGCTGCTGGTGGTCGGGTTCTACCTGATCAACCTCGGGTTCGTGACGCTGTTCCTGCGCAGCGGGAGCCCGGTGCTGGACGCGAGCGGGGTCTTCGAGCAGCTCAGCGTGAAACTCGGGATCGTGATGCTGGTGCTCGGGGTGGTGCACCTGACGAATGTGTGGATCTTCAACAAGATCCGCACCCGCAGCCGGCTCGACAGCATGACCCGGCCGCCGGTGCCCCCGAACGACAACATTCAGCCGGCCGCGATGACCGAGCGGTACGGGTACTGAAGGCCGCCGAAGCGTGCGTGAGTTGACGGTTCTGTACGACGCCCATTGCGGAATGTGCCGCCGCTTCAAGGACTGGCTGGCGGCACAGCACCCGGCGCCGGACGAGTACGGCGGGGTGGTGCGTCTGCGGTTCGTCGCGGCGGGGTCGACGGATGCGCGGACGCTCTACCCCGCGCTGGATCATGACGCGACGCTGCGGGACGTGACCGTGGTCGCCGACGACGGGTCCGTGTACGTCGGCGATCGCGCCTGGATCGTGTGTCTGTGGGCCACGGGGGAGCACCGGCACACCGCCGTACGACTGGCGAGTCCGGCGATGCGGCCGGTGGCGCGGGCGATCGTCCAAGCGGCGGCGGGGCTGCGGCGGTTGAGTGGAGGTGATTACGCTGACGGGTGTGACGGACAGTGCGACCGCGAAGGGTGAACAGACGCGTGAGCTGATCCTGTCGACCGCGCTGCGGTTGTTCCGGGAGCAGGGGTACGGGAAGACCACGATGCGCGCGATCGCCAACGAGGCGGGCGTGTCGGTGGGGAACGCGTACTACTACTACGGTTCCAAGGACCACCTGATGCAGGCGTACTACGACCTGCTGCAGGACCAGCACCGCGAGGCGGTCGAGCCGATTCTCGCGACCGAGAAGGCGTTCGTGCCGCGGTTGGCCGGCGTACTGCGGACGTGGCTGGACGTGTCCGCGCCGTACCACGAGTTCGCCGGCACGTTCTTCAAGACGGCGGCCGATCCGCGCAGCCCGTTGTCGCCGTTCAGCGAGGAATCGCGCCCGGCGAGGGATGCGAGTGTCGAGATCTTCCGCCGGGTCATCGACGGCTCCGACCTGAAGTTGGCCGCCGACCTCAAGACCGAACTGCCCGAACTGCTCTGGCTGCTCCAGATGGGCGTGGTCCTGTTCTGGGTCCACGACCGGTCCGAGGACGTCCGCCGAACCCGCGCCCTGATCGACCGCGCGGTGCCGCTCGTGGATCGCCTGCTCCGCCTGACCCGCATCCCCGGCGTCCGAGGCGTGACCAACGACATCGTCGCCCTGATCAACTCGATCAAGCCGTAGGACCTACTCGCCGGTGGAGCCGTCCAGGCGTTCGCGGAGCAGGTCGGCGTGGCCGTTGTGGCGGGCGTACTCCTCGATCATGTGGATGTAGAGGTAGCGGAGCGAGTACGGCGGTTCGTGGCCGGGGCGGAGGAACGTGTCGTCCAGCGCGTAGTTCGCGGCCAGGGCGTCCGAGGTCTTGATGATCTCGCGGAACTCCTCGAGATCCTGCTCGACCGCGGCGGGATCGGCGAGGTCGAAATCACCGTCCGGGTACTCGGCGGACCAGTGCTTCGGCGGCGAGTCGTGGCCCGCCAGCGCCCGATGGAACCAGTACTTCTCGACCTCGCTCAAGTGCCGGACGAGTCCGATCAACGACATGCTGGACGGGTCCACGGCGCGCTGGACGAGCTGCTCGCCGGTGAGCCCGGAGAGCTTCCAGAGCAGCGTCCCGCGATGGAAGTCGAGGAACCCTTGCAGCAGCGCCCGCTCGTCGGCGGTGGTCGGTGGATCAACCCGAAACTGTTCCGTCACAGGCAGAACCTAACCCGTGTGACGAGCGTCCCGTAAGAAACGGCCCCGCTGTGCCGTAAACTAGTTCCGACGGCCCGCCCAGTTCTGCCTCGGGCCGGTGAGCGCAATTACTGTGCGCCAGCAGTCGACCACCACGCGCCGCGGCCAGGGCCGCGCCGGGCAGGACGACCCCCGAACTTTTGGAGTACCACTATGGCGGCCCGCCGCCTCACGTCTACAACCACGTCCAACCAATCCACCTCCGCGTCCCGCACGCCCGCCGGCGACAAGCCGGCCGGGCAGTCACGGCCGCGTCGTCGGCGCCGTTCAGGTGCCGCCCGCAACCAGCAGTCCGCTGCCACCGAGCAGCAGTTCGAAGTTGCCATCAGCAACGATGACGAGGCGACCGAAACGGTTGCCCCCGACAACCGCAGCTTCGCGGAGCTCGGCGTACCCGATCGGCTGGTGGCCACCTTGGCCGCGGCCGGGGTAGAGAAGCCGTTTCCGATCCAGGCAGCCACGTTGCCGGATTCGCTGGCCGGCAAGGATGTCCTCGGTCGCGGACGGACCGGCTCGGGCAAGACCTACGCGTTCGTCCTGCCGGTCCTCGCGCGGCTCGCGACCAGCGGCACCAAGCGCCGCCCCAACTACCCGCGTGCGCTGATCCTCGCTCCGACCCGTGAGCTCGCGACCCAGATCCAGGCCTCGATCACGCCGCTCGCCGACGCGCTCGGCCTGCGCTCGATGACGATCTTCGGCGGGGTCGGTCACGGCCCGCAGATCACCGGTCTGCGCAAGGGCGCCGACATCGTCGTCGCCTGCCCGGGACGGCTCGAGGACCACGTCCAGGCCGGTCACGCGAAGCTCGGCGCGGTCGAGATCACCGTGCTCGACGAGGCCGACCACATGGCCGACCTCGGGTTCCTTCCCGCCGTACGCCGGATTCTCGAGGCAACGCCTGCCACGGCGCAGCGGCTGCTGTTCTCCGCCACGCTGGACGCCGGCGTCGACGTTCTCGTCCGGCGCTTCATGACCGACCCGGTCACGCACAGCGTCGACTCGGCCCGCTCGCCGGTCTCCCAGATGACGCACCACGTCCTGCACGTCCAGCCCGACACCCGGCTCCCGGTCCTCGTCGACCTGACCGCCGCGCCGGGCCGATCGCTGGTGTTCACCAGGACGAAGTACGGCGCCAAGTCGCTCACGAAGAAGCTGATCGCCCAAGGCGTCCCCGCTGTCGAGTTGCACGGCAACCTGTCCCAGGGCGCCCGTACACGCAACCTGGAGGCCTTCTCCGAAGGTACGGCGAAGACGCTGGTTGCCACCGACATCGCAGCCCGTGGCATCCACGTCGACAACGTGACGCTCGTGATCCACGCCGACCCGCCGATCGAACACAAGGCGTACCTGCACCGCTCCGGCCGCACGGCGCGCGCCGGTGCCGAGGGGACCGTGGTCACCCTCATGACCGACGAGCAGGTTCGCGACGTCCGCGACCTGACCCGCAAGGCCGGCATCGCCCCGAAGGTCACCAAGCTCGGCGCCGACCACCCGCTGCTGTCCGAGCTGGCCCCGGGCGAACGAACCTTCGTCGAGCCGACGGCCAGGCCGGTCCAGCAGGAACGCGTCGCGGGCTCGGGCGGCAGCGGATCGGGCCGCGGCAATCGCCGTCGGCGCGCTGCGGGCCCGGCTCAGCAGGCGACTGGCAAGCGGTCAGGCCAAACGGGTTCTGGCCAGGCGACCCGCGCGGCCGGTGGCTCGCGGGGCTCCGGCCGCTCCAAGTCCCGCGCCGGCTCGGGCGGCCCGAGGAGCTACAGCACGAGCACTCCGGGATCGGCGGCTCGTCCCGCCGGAGCCGCTGCGTTCTCCGCAGGCTCGCGCGCCGGCGGCTCCCGCCGAGGCCGCTGACTCGCTGACAGGCACCTCTGTCGGGTTACGGTTTCCACTGCTGGTGCCGTGACCTGACAGAGAGGTTCTGATGCGGATCCGTACGGTCCTGAACGACCTCGTGCCGGAAGCGCTCGGCGTGACCGACTCGCACGACCACCTGTTCTTCCGCTCTGTGGTCCTCCCAGGGCAGGAGTTGGACGACGAGGCGGCAGCGGTTGCCGAGGTGCGGGCGTTCGCGGATGCGGGCGGCCAGGCGATCGTGCAATGGACCCCGCACGGGCTGAACCGGCAAGCCGGCCTCCTGCCCGGAATCTCAACCAGCACAGGCGTTTCGATCGTCGCGGCGACCGGAATGCACCGGCGTGAGCACTACCCGGACGGGTACGTCGACAAGGTGCAGGACCAGCTGGCCGAGATCTTCGTCCGCGAGCTGACGACCGGTATCGGCGACACCCAGGTCCGCGCCGGGCTGATCAAGGTGGCCGGCGGGTTCCACGTCCTCGACGTACATGCCGAGCTCGTGATGCGGGCAGCGGCCGAGGCTCATCACGCGACCAACGCGCCGATCGCCATCCATCACGAGCTCGGTTCCGCCGCGGACGCCGTACTCGATCTGCTCGTCGACAAGCTCGACGTACACCCGGGCGCGGTGATTCTCGGGCATCTCAACCGGTTTCCGGATCACCGCGTGCATCTCGAACTGGCGCAGCGGGGAGCGTGGTTGGCGTTCGACGGGCCGTCGCGGGCCAACAACGCGACCGATCCACGGCTGACCGATTGCCTCGCGGCGCTGATCGACGCGGGGTACGCGGACCGCCTGCTGCTCGGCGGCGACACCACGACGGCCCGCGCCCGGGCCGCGACCGGCGAGGGGCCGGGGATGCCGTACCTGCTGACCCACCTCAGGCCGCGGATCACGCGGTACTTCGGTGCGGATGTCGCCGACGCGGTGTTCCGGAACAACCCAGCGCGCGCCTTCGCGACGGATTGGCGGGCGTAGCGGTACGTTCCCCGCATGAGCGTGATCGCGCAGATCTTCGTTGTTGTCGCGGGCGTGTTCCATGTGGTCGTTTTCGCCATGGAAAGCGTGCTGTTCCGGAAGCCGAGCACCTACCGGCGGTTCCTGGTGAAGGACACCGAGGTCGAGACTGCTCGGCCGTGGGCGTTCAACCAGGGCTTCTACAACCTGTTCCTGGCGATCGGTGCGCTCGGCGGCCTGGTCTGGGGTGGCGACAAGGGCCACGCCATCGCCCTGTTCGCCTGCGCGTGCATGGCCGGCGCCGGGATCGTGCTCATTGCGTCCGACCGTCGCATGCTCCGCGCCGCCGCCGCCCAGGCCGTGCCGCCGATCCTCGCTCTGGTTCTCGCCGCGGTTGTCTAGTTGACTTAAAGTGCACTTGAGCAACGATGGTCGTCGGCATGACCATCGTTGCCGAGCCAACTGTTGAGACAGGCGGCGTCCTTTCACCGCAGTACCGCGCATTGACCGTCGGGATGGTCGCGCTGATCACCCTGGTCGCGTTCGAGTCCCTGGCGGTCGCGACCGCGATGCCGACCGTCGCGCAGGCGCTCGACGGCCTTCCGCTGTACGCGCTCGCGTTCGGCGGCCCGCTTGCCTCTGGGGTTGTCGCGATGGTTGTCTCCGGCACCTGGAGCGACCTGAAGGGCCCGACCCGGCCGCTCTGGCACGGTACGGCGTGGTTCCTGGCCGGGCTGTTGATCGCGGGCCTGGCGCCGTCGATGGAGATCCTCGTCGCGGGCCGGATCATCCAAGGCTTCGGCTCCGGCCTGCTCACGGTCGCGCTGTACGTCGTCGTGGGTCAGCTGTACCCGGCCCGTCTCCGCCCGCGGATCTTCGCCGCGTTCGCGACCGGCTGGGTCGTACCGTCCCTCGTCGGTCCCGCGATCGCCGGCCTGATCGTGGAGCACTCGAGCTGGCGGCTCGTGTTCCTCGCCGTACCGGCGATCGCGATCCCGGCCGCGCTCGTGATGCGACCCGGTCTGGCTCGCGGTAGCGCGTACGACGTACGTCCGGGGAAGCTGTGGGACAAGCGGGCGCTGTGGGCAGTCGCGGCCGCGGTAGGTGTCGGGCTGCTGCACTACGGCGGGCAGCAGCGCGGCGTCGTACAGATCGTGCTGCTCGTGATCGGTCTGGCCGGGGTGGTCGCGTTTGCGCCGCGGCTGTTGCCATCCGGGACGTTCGCGTTCGGCCGCGGGCTGCCGTCGGTGATCGCACTGCGCGGGCTGGTGGCGGCCTCCGGGTTCGGCGCGGAGGTGTTCCTGCCGTTGATGCTCACCCGGGAACGCGGTCTGTCGCCGGCACTCGCCGGGCTCGTGCTGACGGTCAGCGCGCTGAGCTGGTCCGCTGCGTCCTGGTACCGCGGTCGGCCGAACCAGCCGTTCTCCCACGCGGTCTTCCTGCAGGCCGGCATGCTCGCGATCCTGGTCGGCATCGTCACGGCAGCGCTGACGCTCAACCCGGACGTCCCGATCCTGGTCGGCATCCTCGGCTGGAGCCTCACCGGCCTGGGCATGGGAACCGTGTTCCCGACGCTGTCGGTCCTGGTCCTGGAGTACTCCGAACGCGACGAGCAGGGCGCCAACAGCTCCGCCCTCCAGCTGAGCGACTCGTTGTCAACCGCAACAATCCTCGCGATCGGCGGCTCGCTGTTCGCAGCCATGGAACCGCACTCCGCCGTGCTGGCCTACCTGATCGCCTTCGGCCTCCCGGCCTTGCTCGCACTCCTCGGAGTACCCGCAGGCCGCCGTACCGCTACTCCTTAGAGCCTGTCACCGCGATGCTGGCGCCGAGGCCGATGATCATCAGGCCGCCGGTGCCGCCGACCAGCTCGAGCCGGCGTGGTGAGCGAGCGAACCACTCGCGCGCCGTACCGGCCACGAACGCCCAGACGCTGTCCGAGCAGAGCGCGATCAGGATGAAGATCAGCCCGAGCACCAGGATCTGCGCCCACGCCGGCGCACTGGCCCCCTTGTCGACGAACTGCGGCAGCACAGCAGCAAAGAACACCGCCGTCTTCGCATTCGTCACCCCCACCAGGAACCCCTGCCGGATGGTCCGCCGGGTACTGCTCGGTTTCGCGGTACCCCGCATCGCCTCGACCAACGACTTCCGCGACCGAAACGCCTGCACCCCGAGATAGATCAGGTACGCCGCCCCAACGAGCTTCACCACGGTCAGCGCCACCGCACTCGCAGCAATCAACGTCCCAAGCCCAACCGAGATCCCACCCAGCAAAACCGCCGCGCCAAGCGTGTTCCCCACCATCGTCAACACGGCCTCGCGCCGCCCAACCGCCAGCGCCCGCCCCACAATGAACAACACACTCGGCCCCGGCACGACGATGATGATGAACGCAGTGATCGCAAACGCAAACAAGTGATGAGCGGACGGCATCTCCTCAGAGTAGACGGAGAGCCGCACACCGCCTACACAGAATTGGATATCCCCTCGCGTTGGGGGTTCTCCCCTCGTACACCAGGGGAGAAGGCACAAGACCAGCGGATAACCCCTCGTCTGCTGTCTCACCTGGGGTGGGATAGGTCACCGGTGTGCCGTGGTGCGTTGACCGGGGGGTGGGTGGGACCCTACGGTTCGAGGGTCAACCTGCGGTGCCATGAGGGAAGCCGGTGAGAAGCCGGCGCGGCCGCGCCACTGTGATCGAGTTTCGGCTCGTAAGTCAGGACGCTCGGGCACTCGCAGCCTTTCGAAGGGGACGCGCACTTCCCCAGGAGGTTCAGTTCAGATGGCAGCTCCTGCCCAGTCGGTCGCCGTACCGGCTCTCTCGCCCAAGCTTCTTGCTGCCGCGCTGCTCAGCGTCGGCCTGATGTTGCTGCTCGCGTATCTGGTCGGGTTCGACCAGGGTGCGGTGTCCCGGTCCGGGATGTACCTGCACGAGCTGATGCACGACGGTCGCCACCTTCTCGGCGTGCCCTGTCATTAAGAACAGCCACTAGACGACATGCGCACCTTCGGATCGCTCCTGGTGCGCGGATTGATCGTCGGACTCTTCGCCGGCCTGCTGGCCGGAACGTTCGCCTACGTGCTGGGCGAGCCGCGTGTCGACGCGGCGATCGCGATCGAAGAGGCCGGCGCCGCGCACACCCATGATCATGACCATGCCGACCAGGCTGACCAGGCGGAGGAAGAAGAGCCGCTGGTCAGCCGTGAAGGCCAGAAAGCGGGGCTGTTCCTCGCCACCAGCCTGTACGGCGTTGCGCTCGGCGGACTGTTCGCCGTCGCGTTCACGCTGCTCCGCCGCAAGCTCCGGACAGAGAACGACGCGTACGCCGCGCTCGGGCTCGCCGCGGCGGGTTTCGTCGGCATCGTGCTGGTCCCATTCCTCAAGTACCCGCCGAACCCGCCCGCGGTCGGTGATCCGGACACGATCACCCGCCGTACGGTCACCTATCTCCTGACGCTGGTGATCGGCCTGCTCGCGGTCTGGGCCGGCGTCGCGCTGTCCCGGTGGGCCGCGCGGTACGGCGAAATCGCCCGGCTCGCAGGCGGTGTCGTCGGGCTGGTCGTCACTGTGGTGGCGGCGTACCTGATTCTGCCGCGAATCAACGAGGTTCCGGAGACGTTCCCCGCTACGCTGCTGTGGCAGTTCCGGTTCGCCTCGCTCGGTACGCAGGCGACGCTGTGGCTCCTGCTCGGATTCGGGTATGCGGTCGCGGTGGACCGCCGGCCGATCCGATCGAAGGTGGCTGCCGCTTGACCGCACCACCCCAGGCGCTGACCCTGGTCGCGCACGCCCTGACCCCCGCGCTGCGCGGACTCGTACTCGGTGGTGACGCCGAGCCGGATCCGGCGAGTGTCGAGACGGCGCGCGAGCTGAAGCTGTCCGCGGATGCTGTGTACGCCGGGCCGGAGCAGGCCGCCGTACGCACGGCCGCCGTACTCGGGTTCGACCCGGTGGTGGAGCCGGCGCTGCGGGACCGTGAGTACGGCGAGTGGACCGGACGCGGGCTGGAGGAACTGCTCGCGTCCGAGCCTGCACGGGTGGCGGCATGGCTCGAGCGGCCGCACACCGCCACGCCCGGCGGCGGCGAGACCGAGAACGACGTACTCGCCCGGGTCGCCGATTGGCTGGGCGATCTGGCGGCGCGAGAGCACGGCTTCACGCTGGCGGTCGTCCATCCGGCGGTCGTCCGCGCGATCGTTCTGTACGTCGTGGACGCTCCGGCGGAGTCGCTGCGACACGTCGACGTACGTCCCCTGGCCACGGTCAACCTCTCGTACCACTCCGGCAACTGGTCGCTGGCCTTGAGACCTTAGGACTGACAAACTGCGGTTGGCCCGGTTGCACGCCCAGGTGACCGGCTGTCACGGGGAGTCACGATGACCGAGGTCGACCAGCTTGCCGAACGGTTCCGTGCCAGCCATGCCGTGCTCGTCGCGGCTCGCGGCCGCCTGCAGGCCGCCGCCGACGCCGGCACGGCGAGTGACGACCAGCTGAAGCGGCTGGACACTGTCAAGGAACTGCTGACGCCCGTCAAGACGACGTCGGTGGATGCCGATGGCAACGTCGTCGAGGTCGAGCGGCCGCGGCAGTTCTACTCGGTGGATCCCGAGGGGCAAGGTCGCGCGGTCGAGGTCCTCGGTGATCTCCAGACGGCGAAGAACATCGCGGTGCTGGTTCCCGGGATGGGGAACAGCCTGGACACGTTCAACGGTCAGGCGGACCGCGGCGAAGTCATCAAGCAGGAGGCCGGCCCGGGTACGGCGGTTGTCGTGTGGCTCGACTACGACTCGCCGCAGGGCCTGGTGGAGGCCGCGAGTCAGGACGCGGCGATCGAGGCCGGGCCACGGCTCGCGGAGTTCCTGAACGAGGTCGACGAACTGAAGGCGGACGACGCGGACGTCACGCTGGTCGCGCATTCGTACGGCACCAAGGTAGCCGTTGAGGCGGTGATGGCGGGCGCCCGGCCGAAGCGGCTGGTGACGACGGGCTCGCCGGGTATCGAGAAGTACGTCGACGAGGCCGCCGACGTCGTCCAGCCGCCGACCCGGATGTACACCGAGCGTGCGCCAGGAGACTACGTCTCGTACACCGAGTGGTTCGGACCGGATCCGGCGAACTTCTCGGACGCGATCCGGATGGCGACCAGCGATCCACGGGTCGACGACGACCCGGTGTCGGTGCACTGGCACAACGAGTACTACCGGCCGAACAGTGAGGCGCTCCGCAACATCGGGCGCGTGGTTCGCGGCGACCTGACGTCCATCACGACCACGAACACCAGCCGGTCCGCCGAGACCAAGCTCTTCCTCGGTACGTCGTGGGGCGGCCCGCTGCACGCTGTCGCCAAGGCGGCATCCAAGGTGTACGACGGTGTCGTGGCCCTCACCAAACCGTCGAAGGAGTCGGCCGGAGCCGCCGCCGGGCAGGCTGCGGCGGGCCGGCCGGCGAACGGTGCGGGACGGGGCTCGGAAGGGCGGCGGCGATGACAGGCGAGCGGGAGTTCCTGCGGAGCGAGTTGCTGGCGGTGGCGGAGGCCGTCGTACCTGATCAGCGGCCGGTTGTGACGCATGACCTGGGGCCGGTGAATCCCGGCGTACTGTTCGACGGGCGCGGGACGGCCACCGTCTCCAGGGTCACCGTCGAGACCGGCAACCCGCGGTCGCCGGACCCGGTGGCTGCCGTCGACGCTGCGGCCGTGGCGTTGCGGGCCCGGGGCTGGACCGCGGACGTCGTACCTCCGGAGAACGGTCATTATCGGGTCGTCGCCAGCCGCGACGGCTTCGACGTCGCCGTCCACGCGTGGTCGGCGGACTGGCGGATAACGTTCACCGGGGAGACTCCCGTCGTTTCTTGAGGCAAAACGCGGCGTGTCCTCGCAAGGCTTGGCTGCACGGTGTATCACGGAAGCGTGACCTTGACCGAAGCACGCAATTACCTCCGCTCGGAGCTCCTCGCGGTGGCGGCGACTGTCGTGCCCGACCAGGCACCGACGGTGACCCAGGACGTCGGCCCTGTCGGCCAGGGCGCGTTGTCCGACGAGAGCGGCCCGGAGTCGGTCTGCACGATCACCGTCGAGACCGGCGACCCCACCACCACGCCCGACCCCGAGGCTCAGATCGGCTTCGCCGCCGAAACCCTCGAATCCAGGGGCTGGAAAGTCACCATCTCCGAGCCCGCCGAAGGCCGCCACGAACTGACCGCCCGCCGCCAGGGCTACGACCTCACCGTCACCGCCCAGACCACCGACTGGCGGCTGACCCTCACCGGCCAGACGCCGTACGTCGACGATCTGTAGAGCTCAGGCCCGCCACCAGACCTCAGCGTGCGTGCTGGGGTAGAGGCCCGCGCCCACAGCGACCCTGAACGGGTTCGGGCCGATGATCGCCCAGGCATGCCGGCTGTGCTCGGCGGGGAAGTCCTTGCGCGCCGCGACGCCGAACAAGTCGTCGAAACTGTCGGACAGGATCGGGCTGACGTCCGGCCCGAGCGCGTCGTACGCACCGCCGCGAAGGTGGGTGGCGATCGCGTCGAGGTCGACCGCCTCGATCATCGCGGTCGTCGCCGGATCGTGGTTGCGGAGCAGGTCAGCCACTGCTGAGCAGCTCGACCGCACCGCGTCCTCCACCTCGACGACGGCGGGCAATGTGCTGACGGCGGCTACCAGGTCGCCCGGGTCCTGGTTGGGTAGGCGGCGCGCCTTTCCCAGGCAGTACGGGACGAACTCCGGGAACTCCATCGCATCCGCCGCACTCGCGACGTGCAACCAAAACTCCACCGGCAGCTGCTCGTCCAGCCCGTTCGCCTCGGCCCACACACCCACGTAGTGCAGGGTGTCCATCCAGAAGTGATTCGCGCCTTCCTCGACGACCTCCGCCAGTTCCTCGGCCTGACCACTGCCCGCCAGTACTTCGGCCGGCACCAACTCGCCGGCCCGGCTCAGGTGTCCGCGAGGATCGGCCGAAGGAAACTCGAGCCCTGTCATCAACCATTCGGGATACATCCGCCAGATCGTGACAGAACCCGGGGTCACAGTTCAGCTGGTGACGGCGCGTTCGGCGGCGCTGCGGAGGACGCAGAACTCGTTGCCTTCGGGGTCGTGCATGACGACCCAGCCGGTGCCGTCGGGGTTGCGGTGGTCGTGGGCGATGGTCGCGCCGAGGGTGAGGAGCCAGGCGACTTCCTCGTCGCGGGTGGTGTCGGGTTCGAGGTCCAGGTGGCCGCGGTTCTTCACGACCTTCTCGTCGTTGTTCTGCTCGAAGAGCACGGTGAGGCCGTCGGTCGGGACCGAGGCGTACGGGTCGCCGGGGTGGTCGTCGTCGGGGCGCTCGGCCTTCAGGACCTGCAGCCAGAAGCTGGCAATCTCGTAGGGGTCGTGGGCATCGAACGTCACCGTACGCACGCGAGAAGTCATGCGCAGAGGCTACTTTCGGAAGACCACTCGGTCCTCGGGAATTTCGCGGTCCAGGTACGGCGTGAAGCCCGCGGCGACTGCGATCTCGGTGAGGGCGGCGGCGGTCCAGCGGTGCACGTAGATGTTCATCGGATGGCCGCCGTAGCCGGACGTCTTGTGGGTCGATTCCTCGCCGACGTGGAAACCCATCAGCAGGACGCCGCCGGGGGTGAGCACGCGGTGGAACTCGGCGAACACCTGCGGTACGACGTCGCGGGGCAGGTGAATGATCGACCACCACGAAACGACGCCGGCTACCGAGTCGTCCGGTACGTCGAGCGCGGTCATCGAACCGACGCGGAAGTCGAGCTCCGGATGGTCGCGGCGGGCGACCTCGATCATCCCGGGCGAGAGGTCGATCCCGACGACCTGCAGCTCGCGCGCAGCCAGCAGACCGGTCGTCCGCCCCGGTCCACACCCGACATCGAGCACGACCTTGGAGTCGCCGGGCAGGAGGTCAGCGAGGAGGTCGAAGGCCGCGTCTTCCCAGTCGGCGCCGGTCGCGACGAGTTCGGCGTACGACAAAGCGACGTTGTCGTACGAGCTGCTGATATCGGCGAGAAAATCGGTCACCCGGCCGACCCTAAGGCCGGCCGGGGACAGTTTTTCAGGCCTTGCCGAGGGACTGCTTCTGGCGGCCGAGGCCCTCGATCTCGAGTTCCATCGTGTCGCCGGGCGACAGGTACGGGAACCGGCCGGAGAGCGCGACGCCCTCCGGCGTACCGGTGTTCAGGATGTCGCCGGGGCTCAGCACCATGTACTGCGACAGGTCGCGGATGAGCGCCGCCACCGAGAAGATCATGTCCTGCGTGTTGGAGTCCTGGCGTGCTTCGCCGTTCACCCAGGAGCGGAGGTTGAGGTTGGTCGGATCGACCTCGTCGGCGGGGACCAGGGCCGGCCCGAGCGGGTTGAACGTCTCGCAGCACTTCCCCTTCGACCACTGGCCGCCGGAGACCTCGATCTGGAAAGCGCGCTCCGACACGTCGTTCGAGACGGCGTACCCGGCGATGCACGCGAGCGCGTCCTCGTCGGTCTCGACGTACCGTGCCTCCTTGCCGATGACGACCGCGAGCTCGACCTCCCAGTCGGTCTTCGCGGAGCCGCGCGGCACCAGTACGTCGTCGTACGCGCCGACGACGGTGTTCGGGTGCTTGAAGAAGACGATCGGCTGCTTCGGCGGCTCGGCGCCCGACTCGGCGGCGTGCGCCGCGTAGTTCTGGCCGATGCAGACCACGGCGCCCGGACGGGCGACCGGCGCGCCGACCCGCAGGCCCTCGGTGTCCGCGACCGGCAGCTCACCGGCCTCGAGTGCGGCGCGGGTCCGGGCGATGCCGTCGGCGGCGAGGAACGCTCCGTCGATGTCGGCGGTGAGCGGGCTCAGGTCGTGAACGGTGCCGTCGGCGGCGCGCACGTACGGGCGCTCCTCGCCGACCGCGCCGAGGCGCAGCAATTCCACAGGTATCTCCCTAGGACGGATCGTTCTTGTCGAAGATGGGCCGCAGCCGGGCGCGGGAGGCCTCGATGTGCGACCGCATCGCCGCGGCCGCCTCCTCCGGGTCGCCCTTTCGGACGGCGGTCACCACCGACTTGTGCTCTCGCAACGCCTTCGTCGCGATGCCGCCACCGTAGTACAGCCGGAACAGGTGCAGGTGGCAGTGTGTCCGCTGGAAGGACAGCCGTGCGGTTTCGTTGCCGGACAATTCCAGAACGAGGTCGTGGAACCGCTGGTCGTGCGCGGCCATCGCCCGGTAGCTCTCGTACGACGGACGATCCGGTACGTCGGTGTAGCTGAGCATCTCCGCCTTGAGCCGGGCCAGGTCGTCGGCGCCCGACCGCTCGGCGGCACGCCCGGCCGCCCATGGCTCGATGTGCAGGCGGTACTCGAACAGGTCCTCGAACTCGTCGCGGGTCAGCCGGGACGACACCCGGTACCCGCGCAGCGGCTCCTTGATCACCAGTCCGTCGGACTCCAGCCGGGCCAGCGACTCCCGGATCGGGGTCTGCGAAATGCCCAGCTCACGGGTCAGTGCATCGATGTTCAACCGGGTGCCCGGCTCGACCACGCTGTCCATGATCAGGCCTTTGACGGTCTCGTAGACGTCGTCACTCAGCACCTGTCGCTGCGGCAGGCGGGCGAGCTGCCCCGCCAGGCCCACATGCGCATCCGTCACTGTCGCTCCTCCCGGGAAGCTCCCCATTCTGCCGGACGTCATCGTTACCTCGACGAGTCTTGACGGCTCCAGTGTGACGGGGCAGCATCGGATTCGCAATATCCTATAGGATCTTGGAGCCGCCCCATGAACGTCACGTTGCGTAGGACAGTGTTGTGTCTGGCCACGGTCGCCCTGGCCGCCGGATGTACGACGAAGAGCTCCAACGAGTCCAGCGGCACCGGAACAGGTGACGACGCGTCGACGTCGGCGTCCTCCGGACCGGTGACGCTGAAGGACGGATCCCAGGTCAAGCTGGCGCTGATCCCCGGCGGCGCGCACCCGTACTTCCAGCCGTGGAAGACCACCGCCGACCAGGACAAGACCGAGTTCAAGCTCGGCGGCGTGACGTTCAACGAGACCGGTGAGTGGGATCAGGGCAAGCAGAACAACGTGATCAACTCGCTGGCCGCGCAGGGGTACAACGCGTTCGGCATCTTCGGCGTGTCGCCGACCGACATCAACTCGACGTTCGAGGACCTGAAGGCGAAGGGTTTCGCGGTCGGTTCGCTGGCGTCCTGCCCGGCCGGTGACACCAACTCGGCCGACTTCTGCCTGTCCACGGACGTCGAGACCGCGGCGTACAAGGCGGCGAAGGCGACCATCGAGGCGATCGGCGGCCAGGGCACGATCGTGCACCTGACCGGCAACAACGTCGACTCGAACACGCAGCGCCGGATCGCCGGCGTCAAGAAGGCGATCGCCGAGACCGGCGGCAAGGTCACCGAGCTGCCGGTGATCACCGATATCGACAAGGACCTGTCCACCGCGCAGAAGGCGGTCGCCGACCTGCTCGCGTCCAAGGGCAAGGAGATCAAGGGCATCGTCACCACGGCGTACAACCCGGCCGTGGCCGCGGCCGACGGTGTTGCCAGCAGCAAGCTTCCGATCAAGGTGGTGGCGATCGACGACGACGCGAAGATCCTGGCCGGCATCAAGTCCGGCGGGGTCGCCGCCACCGTCACCCAGAACCCGGTCGGTCAGGCGTACGTCGGCGGCTGGCTGCTCGCGCTGCTGCAGTCGAAGCAGTGCACGATGAAGGACCCGGGCGTGATCGTGGACTCCGGGTCGTTCGTGGTCACGAAGGCGAACGTCGACACGTACGACGACGAGCGCAAGGCGAAGACCAAGGAGCTCCAAACCGAGTTCGTCAGCCACCTGAGCTGCCAGTGAGCACGATCACCGCGGCCGACACGTATCTGGTTGACCTCGAGGTCGAGACGGTCCGGACCGACGCCGTACAAGCGTTCCTGAAGCAGGAGACGATCTTCGTCTCTTTGTCGACATCTGACGGGCTGACCGGGCTCGGGTACTCGTACACGATCGGCACGGGCGGCACCGCCGTACTGGCGTTGTTGCGGGACCACCTGTTGCCGCGACTCGTCGGTAAGGATGCGCGGAACATCGAGGGGCTCTGGTCGGACCTGTTCTGGTCCACGCACGCTACGACGGTCGGTGCGATCACTTCACTCGCTCTTGCGGCCGTGGACACTGCGTTGTGGGACCTGCGGTGTCTGCGGGCCGGTGAGCCGTTGTGGCGGCTGGCTGGTGGGTACCGGCAGCAGGTCCCGCTGTACGACACAGAGGGCGGCTGGTTGCATCTGACAACGGATGAGCTGGTGGCGGGTGCTCTCGCGTCGCAGAAGGCCGGCTGGCCCGGTGTGAAGCTCAAGGTCGGCAAACCGCGTCTCCACGAGGATGTGGAGCGGTTGCGGGCAGTGCGCGACGCAGTGGGTCCGTCGCTGGACATCATGGTCGACGCGAACCAGTCCATGACGTATCCCGAGGCTCGTCGTCGTGCTGCGGCGTTCGAGGCGGTGGATCTCTCGTGGTTCGAGGAACCGTTGCCGGCTGACGATGTGACGGGCCATGTCCGTTTGGCCGCGTCGACGTCGATTCCGATCGCCGTGGGGGAGTCGCTGTACTCCGTCTCGCAGTTCCGGGAGTACGTCGCTTCTGGTGGTGCCGGGATCGTGCAGGTGGACGTGGCGCGTGTCGGTGGGATCACGCCGTGGTTGAAGGTCGCGCATCTGGCGGAGACGTTCAACCTGGAGGTGTGTCCGCACTTCCTCATGGAACTGCACGTCAGCCTGACCGCTGCGGTGCCGAACGGGCGGTACGTCGAGCACATCCCGCAGCTGCGGGCGATCACCCGTTCTGAGATGGCTGTAGTCGACGGGCATGCGGTAGCGCCCGACGTACCGGGTCTGGGGATCGACTGGAACCCGGACGCCATCGACGATCGGCGGGTCGGATGAGCGTCTCGTCCACCGCCACCGAGGCGCTGCAAGAGGACGCGCCGCCTGCCGAGGTACGCCGTGCGCCGTGGTGGGCCAACCAGCGGATCGGTCTGCTGATCCTGGTGGTCCTGCTGTCCACGCTGTTCGGCGTACTGCGGCCGGCGTTCTTCAACCAGCAACTGGTGGTGTTCCCGCTGCTGCGGGACATCGCGATGTTCACCGTGGTCGGGCTGGCGCAGTTGTGCGTGTTGTCGATCGGCCACATGAACCTTGCTGTCGGGCGGATGGCCGCGTTCTCGATGATGATCACCGGAATCTCGTACGACCTGTGGCACTTCGGGTTGTACGCCGGATTGCTGGTCGGACTCGTTGCCGGTACGGCGATCGGCGCGTTGGCGGGATGGGTGATCGCGCGGACCGGGGTGAACTCGTTCGTGGTGACGCTGGCGCTCGACTTCCTGCTGCTCGGGCTGATTCCGCTGGTGTACACGGCGTTGACGGACAACGCTGCATTTGTAACCAAGCCGGCGGGGATGCGGGAGCTGCGCAACTACTCGCTCGCCGACGTCTGCGTCGGGAACGTGTGCGGGTCGCCGGCAGTGCCGCAGCTGGCGATCTTCGCGGTCGTCGCGATGGCCGTCGTCGGGTGGATCTATGCGCGGACGCGGCTCGGTCGTGAGCTGCTGATGACGGGCTCGTCGGTGCGGGCCGCTGAGTTGTCCGGGATTCCGACGGCGCGACGGGTGATCGTCGCGCACGCGATGTCGGGATGCCTGGCGGCGTTGGCCGGATTCATGCTCGCCGTCTCCACGGGGTCGATCAAGGCGACGATCGGCGAGGAGTTCATGCTCCCGTCGTTCCTCGGCCCGATCCTCGGCGGCACCCTGCTGGCCGGTGGTTTCGTCTCCATCTGGGGCACGCTCATCGGCACCGCCCTCACCACGGTCATCCGCAAAGGCCTGGACCTCCTCGGCGTAGGCCTCGAAAGCCTCAACATCTACCTCGGCCTGATCCTCCTGATCGCCCTCTCCACCGACCGGGTGCGAACGGTGTTGTCCGAGCGACGGGAGGTGCGACAACGATGAGACGCTTCGCGCGTTCCACCGAGATGACCTTGCTGGCCATCGGGGTTGTGTTCTTCGTGTTTCTGGTGATTGCGTCGAACGGGGACCTGCTGTCGGCGAACTCGTTGCGGGTGTTGCTGCAGTTTCTTGCGGTGCCTGTGCTGATCGGGCTGGCTCAGATGGTCGTTCTGGCCGTGGGACAGCTCAACCTGGCCGTCGGCGCGATCGGTGGTTTCGCCGCGGTCGCGACGGGCGTGCTGATGGCCGATCACGGCGTACCGGCTCCGCTCGCGCTGCTGATCGGGTTCCTGCTCGCGGCGGCCGCCGGTCTGGTGAACGGCGTGCTCGTGGTGCTTACCCGGATCAACGGTTTCATCGTCACGCTCGCGACGATGACCATCCTGCTCGGCGTGCAGTACCGCCTCGTCGGCACGCGCACTGTCGACGCGTATCCCCAAGGATTGAAGGACTTCGGGGCGTCCGCCCTGTTCGGCGTACTCCCGTGGATCTTCATCGTCGCGCTGATCGTCGCGGGCGGGCTGTCCGTTCTGTTGCGTCGTACCGTCCCCGGCCGACAGCTGCTCGCCTCCGGCGGAAACCCGATTGCCGCGCGTCTTTCCGGGATTTCCAACGACCGATCGGTGATCATCGCGCACACGCTTTCCGGCGCGGTGCTCGGCGTCGCCGCGATCCTCACCGTCGCGTCCTCGCCGGGCGTGAACAAGAGCATCGGCGGCGACTGGCTGCTGCCGTCGTTCGCGGCGCCGATCATCGGCGGCGCGCTGCTCACCGGCGGCTCGGCCGTCGTCCTCGGGACCGTGCTGGCCGCGTTCATCGTCCGGTTCGTCGACACGGCGCGGGCGGAGTTCTCGCTCGAGCCGTCCTGGGTGAACTTCGTCGTCGGCGCGGTCGTCCTCGGATCGGTCGTACTCGGGCAGGTCCGGAGCCGTCGGCAACAACGGAGTACGGTCGTGAAAACGCCGGACGCGACGGTGGCGGGAGGTGCGGTATGACGTTGTTCCAGGCGGAAAACGTGGTGAAGGTCTTTCCCGGCGTACGGGCGCTGGACGGCGTCGACCTCGCCCTCGAAGCGGGTTCGGTGCACGCACTGCTCGGCGAGAACGGGGCCGGAAAGTCGACGCTGATCAAGGTCGTCACCGGGTTGTACCGGCCCGACGGCGGCCGGTTGCTGCTCGACGGCCGCGAGGTGTCGTTCGGGTCGCCGCACGAGTCTGCCTCGGCGGGCATCGGCGTCGTACATCAGGAACGCAACCTCATCCCCGGGTTCACCGTGGGCGAGAACATCCTGTTGCAGAACCTGCCGACGTCCCGCGGCCTGGTCGATCGCGCCGCGATCCGGTCGGAGGCGTCGCGTTGGCTGGCTGAGCTCGAGCTCGACATCGATCCGGAGCAGCCGGTCACCGAGCTTTCCGTCGCGCAGGCGCAACTCGTGGAGATCGCCAAGGCGTTGTCGATCGAGAGCCGCGTGCTGCTGCTGGACGAGCCGACTGCGTCGATCACGCCGAACGAGGCGGCGCTGCTGTTCCGCGTCGTCGAGAAGCTGAAGAACGACGGGCGCGCGGTGCTGTTCGTGAGTCACAAACTCGAAGAGGTCTTCCAGATCTGCGACACGGTGACCGTCCTCCGCGACGGTGCCTCCGTGCTGTCCGGCGGCGCGTTGGCCGACCTCACCCGGGACGAGGTCGTCGACCTGATGGTTGGCCGCACCCACGAAGCGCTGTCACTGCCTCCACGGACGGTGGACGCTGCTGCTGACCCGCTGCTGGAGCTACGAGGCGTGAGTACGGCGACCGGGCATGTCGGCGTGGATCTCGCCGTACGTCCGGGAGAAATCGTCGGACTGTACGGTCTGGTCGGCGCCGGGCGGAGCGAGCTGGCGAAGGCCTTGCTCGGGCTGGACCGGATCACCGGTGGCGAGGTCCGCGTTCGCGGTACGGTGGTACGGATCCGGAACGTGCGGGACGCGCTGCGGAACCACAAGATCGGGTACGTCACCGAGAACCGCAAGGAAGAAGGCGTTTTCCTCGAACAGTCGGTCAGCCGGAACATCGCCGTGACGATCTGGGACCGGTTGCGGAAAGCGCTCGGCTACGTGCCGGCGAAGGCCGAGGTCGCGACCGTCGCATCGTACGTCGACCAGCTCGGGATCCGGATCGCTTCGCCCGAGCAGTCCGCCGGAACGCTGTCCGGCGGAAACCAGCAGAAAGTTTCCTTGGCGAAATGGCTGGCGGCGCAGACCGAGATCCTGATCATCGACGAGCCGACGGTCGGGATCGACGTACGGACCAAGGACGCCTTCCACACGTTGATCTGGGACCTCGCGGCCAACGGGCTGGCGATTCTGCTGATCACGTCCGACCTCCCGGAGATGATCACGCTCGCCGACCGGGTCGTGGTGATGCGCGACCACGCCGTCCAGGGAGAGCTCGCGAACGACCACGACTACGACCGGATGAGCCAGCAAGTCATTCGTCTCATCCACGCCGAGGGGACCACCGCCGCATGAGCAGAGTTGACGCCCACCACCACGTCTGGGATCTCACCGTCCGCGAGCAGTCGTGGATGGTCGGGCCGGAGCTGGATCCGATCCGCCGCAACTTCTCGATCGCCGACCTGGCACCGCTCGCAGCCGCCGCAGACATCAGCGCGACCGTACTCGTGCAGACCGTCGGCGTGGTTGCGGAAACGGTCGAATTCCTGGAGATTGCCGCTGGCAACGATCTCGTGGCGGGTGTGGTCGGCTGGGTCGACCTGACTGCGCCCGACGTCGCTGACACGCTGGCGTCGCTCCAGGCCCGTCCGGACGGCGCGTATCTGAAGGCGATCCGTCACCAGGTGCATGACGAGCCCGATGTCGACTGGCTGCTGCGTCCCGACGTACAGCGTGGTCTTGCTGCCGTTGCGGACGCCGGCCTCGCGTACGACCTCCTCACAAAGACGCCGCACCTCCCAGCCGCGATCCAAACCGTCCGCAACCTCCCGCAACTCACGTTCGTCGTCGACCACATCTCCAAACCGGTCATCGGCGAGCCGCTGGACCCGTGGGCCACCCAACTCCGTGAGCTGGCCGCCCTCCCCAACGTCACCTGCAAACTCTCCGGCATGGTCACCGAGGCCGACTGGGCCACCTGGACCCCCAAAGACCTCCAGCCGTACGCCGACGTAGTCCTGGAAGCCTTCGGCCCCGACAGAGTCATGTTCGGCTCCGACTGGCCCGTCTGCCTCCTCGCCGCGTCGTACGCCGACGTCGTCACCACCGCGGAAACCCTCACCTCAACACTTTCCGCAGCCGACCAGGAGGCCGTCTTCAGCACCACAGCCACCCGCACCTACCGCCTGCTCCCAGCAGTCCAGTCAGCCATCGGCGGATAGGTGGACCTTCGGGAGGTCGAGCGCGAGCCGGAGGCGTTTCAGCGGGGCCTGACCGCAGCGCAGATCGAGGCGATCTGCCGGCGGGCGTTCGGTCCTGGCGTGACGGCGGTGAGGGCCGTTGAGTTGGGGTACGGCGGCTACAACAGCGTGTACCGGGTGGAGCTGGCCGGCGGGAACGACGCGGTGATCCTGCGGGTGGCGCCGGAGGAGGCGGTGCAGTTCGGGTCCGAGCTGCACCTGATGCGGAACGAGCATGCGAGCGTTCCTTGGCTGGCGGCGATTGCGCCTTTGATACCGCAGGTGCTGGCCGCGGACTGGTCGCACGACATCGTCGACCGCGACTGGATGATCCAGACCCATCTGCCCGGCGTCCCGGCTCCGGAACACCTCGGCACGTATCCGCGATCCGGCCGTACGACGTTCTTCCACCAACTCGGCGCGATCACCCGGACTGTGCACGACGTACGCGGACCGCACTTCGGCCGCGTGGCCGACCCGTCGTACGCGTCCTGGAGCGAGGCAGTGATCGCATCACTCACCCAGATCGCCGACGACCTGGAGCAAGCAGGCCTCGACGGCGCCGACGTACGCAAGGCCACCGAGCTTGCTGCCCATGGCCGCGCGACGCTGGACGAAATACGCGAGCCGCGGCTGCTGACGGGCGACCTGTGGACGGTCAACTGCCTCCTCGACGCCGAGGCGCCCGAGCCGTTGATCTCCGGCGTACTGGACTTCGACCGCACCGAGTTCGGCGACCCCGCCGCCGACTGGACCATCCGCATGGCCCAGGCAAAGCACGACGAACGCGAGTCCTTCTGGCAGTCGTACGGCGCCTTGAACCGAACACCCGCCGCACTCTGGAGAGCAAACATCTACGAGGCCCGTCACTTAGCCGCAATCCGCCTCGAACGCCACCGCCTGAACAACCCCAAAGCCGTCCACGAAAGCTACGACGCCATGGCGAAGGTTCTTGCCCAGTTCGGCTGAGCGACGCGATCAGCCGCGGCGGCCGGAGCGGGTTGCGAACTCGTCCAGCACGGTGATCACCTCGCGTGCGATCCATGCCCGGTCGCGCTTTCCCGTCGAGATCTGCTTCAGAACCCCTGCTTCGACAAGCTGGTCGACGGCGCGCTGGGCGGCCGGCTGTGACACGTCCAGATGCTGCTGGACGTACGCGACCGTGATCGCTGGTTGGCTCAAGAGGTGCGGCAGGAGGCGGCGGGCCGCCGAGCCCTTCCGTGACGGGAGGACTTGCTGCCAGTCGGCGTAGATTCCGGTGAGATCGCTGACCAGGTGGCGGCCGTTGCCGACGGCAGCGAACGAGGCTCGGCCGAACTGCGTGATGATCGGGATGGGGTTGCCGTCGCGGTACGAGCCGAGCGCCGCGAAGTACGCGTCGGTGTCGGTGAGCAGGCCGGCTGAGACCGGGACGGTCAGCCGCCGGGTCACGCCGGACCGGCGCAGCATCGCGTGGACGAGAGTCCGGCCGGTGCGGCCGTTCCCGTCGTTGAACGGATGGATCGTCTCGAACTGAGCATGTGCGATCGAGACCTGGGTCAGGACCGGGATGTCGGTACGCCGGCAGAACGCGACGAGGTCGTCCATCAAGGCGGGTACCCGCTCGTGCCGGGGTGGGACGAACGTCGCGGTGTGTGGGGTCGGCCCGCCCCCGATCCAGACCTGACCGTCTCGCAGCCGTCCGGGATGGGCATAGGCCTGGTCGTGCATCAGTGCGCGGTGGGCGGCCAGGATCGAGTCGGTGCTGAGGTCATCGGCCAGGTCGATCGCTTTCTGCATGGCCTCGACGTTGGCGGCGACCATCCGGGCGTTCTGACCCGACGCCTCGTTCAGGGTGGCGATGGCCAGCGCTTTCGCCCCTGCGGTGACACCTTCGATCTGCGAGGAGGACGCCGACTCGGTGCGGAGCAAGACGACAGCGAGCGGCGCGAGCTCACCATCAGCATGCGGGAGCGACGCGGCGAGCTCGGCGTCGAAGCGGGAGATCTCGACCAGCGCATCCTCCGCTCCAGCAGCAACCTCCGACGGGACGTCGAAATCCAGCTCCGCGATCGCCGGCGGGACGGCCGCCAGGTAGGAACCCGTCGACTCCGCCCGCTCACGACGAGACATCGGGGTGTCGCCCGCGTCCCACTCGGACGGCTCCCAGCCGACCGCCAGCTGAAGATCTTCGGGTTGGTTCACACCTCCCACTATATAACTTTCTTCGAATAAAGTTATATAGAGGCTCGTTCAGGCATCGGTTGGGACGAACTCGACGCGGACGCCGAGGAGGCGGATGGGGCGGTTGAGGGTGAACTTTTCGAGGATGGACAGGGCCGTGGTGGCTATGAGTTCGGGGTCTTGGGTGGGGGTTTTGAGTTTGCGGCTCTTGATGGGGGTGTAGAAGTTGATGAAGCGGACCTTGACCGAGACGCGTTGGATGGTGCGGCCCTCGGCGACGACCTCGCGGGTGACCTCGAGGGCGATGCGGCGGAGTTCGCGTTCGACGCCCGCGCGGTCCGCGAGGTCTTCGGGGAAGGTTTCCTCGTGGCTGCGGGAGACCGGTTCGCGGGGTACGTCGGTGACCTCGGTGTCGCCGAGGCCTCGGCCCAGGGCGGCGTACCAGGTGCCCATTTTGGGGCCGAAGCGTTTCTTCAGTACGTCCAGGTCGGCGGCGGCCAGTTCGGCGACCGTCAGCACGCCTAGCTCGCTGAGGTTGCGTTCCATCCGCGGCCCGATGCCCCAGAGGTCGCGGACGGGGCGGTGGTCCATCACCTCGCGCCAGTTGGCCGCGGTGAGGCGGTAGATCCCGGTGGCGGGGCCGGCGCCCTCGAAAGGCTCCGCGTGCGAGCGTTCATGCTTGGCAAACCCAGTCGCGAGTTTGGCGCGAGTCTTGTTGTCACCGATACCGACCGCGCAGGTCAGCGAGGTCTGAGACTCGACGGCCGCGCGCAGCTCGGCAGCCAACGACTCCGGGTCGTCGGTCTCCGCGCCGACCATGCACTCGTCCCAGCCCCAGACCTCGACGACGACCGGGAAGGAGCGCAGCGTGTCCATCACCTCGGCCGACGCCGCGTCGTACGCCGCCGGATCCGACGGAAGGAAAACGGCGTCCGGGCATTTCTTGTACGCCGCCCGCACCGGCATCCCGGAATGCACGCCGAACGAGCGTGCCTCGTACGACGCGGTGGCGACCACCTGCCGTGGTTGGGTCGGGTCGCCGGACCCGCCCACCACGACAGGCAGCCCACGGAGCTCAGGCCGCCGCCGGATCTCGACGGCCGCGATGAACTGATCCATGTCCACGTGCAGGAGCCACCAGCTCATAGCTGACAGGTAACCACATCAGCTGGACGCGCTGGAGTAGGTCAGCAGCCCGCGCCGCCACACCAACCGGACCAGCAGCATCGCCACGATGGCGAGCCCGACCCCGACGGCCACCGTTCCCCAGCCGAGATCGCCGGCCAGCGCCCGCACCGGGAACGTCGTAGCGAACGCGACCGGAAACGCGAACGTCAGGAACGTCCGCACCGCGACCGGGAAGAACACCAGCGGGTACCGCCCGGCCTCGACCAGACTCAGGAACACATACCCGATCCCGTTCACCGACTGCAGCCAGAACGCCAGGAACGACATCGCCGACCACACCGCGGTCAGCAGCACCAATCCGGTGCCGACGAGCACGACAGCCTGCACGACCTGCCCGGGGCCAGGGCTGAGGTCGGCCTGCACCAGCCCGATCACCAGGACCACGATGCCGCTGGCGACGTTGGTGAGTTCCGCGACGTTGATCCACCGCAGTGTCAGGTAGAACTGGCTCGACACCGGCCGCAGCAGGACACTGTCCAGCTCACCTTCGGTCAGGTACGTCGTCATCCGGGTCAGGTTCGGCGCGATGAACGTCGCCATCAGCCCGGTGACGATCTGGAACACACCGACCAGCGCGATCACCTCCGCGCGGGACCACCCGTGCACCTCGGCCGTGAACCCGAACAGCAGCAACGTCGGCACGATCCCCAGCCCGAGCTGCACGAGCCCGACGAGCAGCGTGGTCAGGAAATGCGCACGGAAATGAGTTTCCCGAACCACCGCCTGCGCGAAGAACCGCCGCCACAGACGCAGATGCCGCCACTGCTTGTGCCACCAGGTCCGATCGAGCGTGCTCATGCGCCCACCGCCGAGTACGCGCGGATCCCCGCGGACCAGACGAGTCGGGCGATCGCCGCGAACACCACGACGTACCCGAGCTGGAATCCCAGCCCTGCAAGGAGTTCGCGCCCGGTCAGCTGACCCGCGACGATCTCGACCGGGAACGACACCGTGTAGCGGAACGGCTGGTGGTCGACGAACCCCCGCGACCACTCCGGCATCAACGCCAGCGGTACGACGGCACCGGACAGCACGCTCGCGATGATCACGCGCGCCTGCACGAGCGCGCTCACGTCGTCCATCCAGAACGCCAGCGACGCGATCAGGATGTCGATCGTGAACACCAGCATCGCCCCGAGCAGGATGCTGACCGCGAACAGCGCCCAGCGGCCCGGGCCGGCCGGGATGTTCATCGAGTCGCGGAAGATCCACCACACGATGCCGATCATCGGCACCAGTGCGAACAGCTTCAGGAACTTCTCCGACAGGTTGTTCGCGACGAACCCGGCCAGCAACGACGCCGGCCTGATCATCCAGCTGGACAGCTTCCCCATCCGGATGTCCTGCGCGAGGAATCCCGCCATCCAGGACGACGTCGCCATCGTGACGAATCCGAGCAGCACGAAGTACGTCGTCACGTACTGCTCGTCGACCGGCAACTGGGCCCCGCTCGCGAGCGCCGTCCGCCAGATCAGCAACGAGATGACCGGCATGCAGATGTTCGCCAGCATGAAGATGACCCACGCGCCGCGGTACACGGACTGTTGCGCGATATCGGCCGCCGTCATCCGCCGTACGACGCGGAGGTTGCGGACGAAGGCGTTCACGACGCGTCCCCGAGGGTGCTGCGGCGCAGGAACAGGTCGCGCATGATGTCCTCGATGTCGGCGTCCGCGACGTCGAGGTCGACCAGCGGACCGAGCCGGGTCAGCTGCTCCATCACGAATCCGGCGCGCTCCCGGTCCGCCTCGAGCTTCACCGTCGGCCCGGACACCTCGACCGCGCTCACGCCCTCCAGCCCGGTCAGCCGGTCGGCCTCGATCGGCGTCGCGTATGTCGCGCGCACGAGCTTGCGCGGTTGCGCCGTACGGACGAGGTCGTCGAGACCGCCGTCGAACTGCAGCCGGCCGTGGTCGATGATCATCACCCGCGAGCAGAGCGCCTCGATGTCGTCCATGTCGTGGCTGGTGATCAGGATCGTCGTACCGCGCAGCCGGTTGACGTCGGCCAGGAACGCGCGGACCCGGGCCTTCGCGACCACGTCGAGACCGATCGTCGGCTCGTCCAGGAACAGGATTTCCGGGCCGTGGACGAGCGCGGCCATCAGTTCGAGCTTCATGCGTTCACCGAGCGAGGTCTTGCGGACCTGCACGTTCAGCAGGTGCTCGACCTCGAGCAGCTCGGCCAGTTCGGCGACGTTGCGGTCGAACTCCGCGGTGGACAGGCCGTACATGTCCTTGTGCAGCAGGAGACTCTCCATCGCCGGAACGTCCCACCACAGCATCGTCTTCTGACCCATGACGAGCGCGATCCGGCGCAGGTAGTCGTGCTTGCGGTCCGACGGCGTGTGGTCGAGCACCTGCAGGTCGCCGGAGGTGGTGTAGAGCAGGCCGGACAGCATCTTCAGCGTGGTCGTCTTGCCGGCGCCGTTCGGGCCGAGCAGGCCGACGACCTCGCCGCGGCCGATGGAGAAGGTGACCCGGTCGACGGCGAGCCGGGTCTCGTACTTGCGTCGTACCAGGCTCTTCAGCGCGCCGCCGAGTCCGGCGCGCTGCTGGTGGAAGGTGTAGGTCTTGGTCAGATCGTGTGCCGCGATGACAGACGTCACGTGCAATGCACCGCTTTCGAGAGAGTGTCGGGACCGGGCAGCGTCAACGCGTAAACGCGCAGAGCGCAGGCCACTCACGCCAGGTGAGATCGGCCAGGTGGACACTAAGGTCCGTCCCGGCTACGCGATCCGGTCCGACCGCGGGGGTTGAACGGATATCAACCCTTATCTCGACGACGTGTCGACATCGCTCCCTGTGGGTCCTTCCGACGTGCGGCTGCCACCGACCACGGTATGCCGTCCCGGAAAGCGCCGTCCACCCGCTTTCAGAGTGCCTTGCGCATCTGCTGTGAGATGACTGTGTAGCCGAGTGAGTCGTACAGGGCGATCGCGGTGGTGTTGTCACCGAAGACGTTCAGGTCCAGCTGGGTGTGGCCGAGCCGACGGCACTCCTCCTCGCCGGCCAGCATGATCGCCCGGCCGTAGCCTTTCCCGCGATGCGGGTGGTCCACCTCGATGCCGTAGATGAACGGCACGTTCGACTTGGTGCTGATCCAGAGGCTGCCGACCGGCTCGTCGTCCGCGACCGCGATCCAGATCAGTTGCTGATCGGTGGCCGGGCCTTCCGGCAGCAACCGCTCGGTCTTCTCGTAGGCGAGCGCGAGCGCTTCGTCCGGGGTCAGCCCGCGGGACGGCCCGACTCCGGCCGCGAACGAGGCGGCGGCGCGCTCCATCCAGCGCGGGTACTCGTTGTCAGTGATGGGGCGCAGGAGCACCGGCGGCGTGGTCACGAGGCTGACGATAGCTTCCGCCCGCACCTGTGAGCACCGGATATCGTGCACGGGTGGCGGATCTGACGTTAGAGGTGGCTCAGAAGCTGTTGGCCGCGCAGCCGTTCAGCGTGCTGCTCGGGGCCCGGGTGACGGCGTTCGGCGACGGCGGCGCGACGCTCGAGCTCGGCATCCGGCCGGATCTCCTGCAGCAGAACGGTTTCCTGCACGGCGGCGTACTCGGTTACGCGGCCGACAACGCCCTCACGTTCGCCGGCGGTACGGCGCTCGGCCCGGAGGTCCTGACCGGTGGATTCACGATCAGTTACCTCCGCCCGGCTCGGGGCGCGTTGCTCCGGGCCGAGGCGAAGGTTGCCTATGCGAGCAAACGGCAGGCGACGTGCACCTGTGAGCTCACGACGCTTGACGACGCAGGTACGTCGACCCTGTGTGCGATCGCCCAGGGCACGATCGTCGCCCGCTAGTCGAAGAGATCTTCGAGGAACGACTTCTTTTTCTTCTTGTGCGGGTATTGGTTCCCGTACCGCGGGTCGTACCGCCGGTCGTCGTCGCGCCGGTCGTTGTCATAGCGGCGGTCGTCGTCGTACCGCTTCTTCTCCTCGTACCGAGGCTGCTGCGATGGCTGCGACTGCTGCGGGTTGTTGAACCGCGCCTCGGCGTCGACGAGCCGCTCCAGCTCGCCCCGGTCGAGGAAGATCCCGCGGCAGTCACCGCACTGGTCGACGGTGATCCCACTGCGCTCGTACGTCCGCATCGCGCCGTGGCACTTCGGGCAAACCAAGCTCTCCATCCAGCAACTCTAAGTGACGATTTCCCCGTCACGGCGCGCTTTCAGCGAACTCTCAGGAAGTCCTCATTTGAAACTGCCGAGGAAGGTCTTCAAGATCGGGCCGGCGGTGTGCGAGCCGGACTCGCCGCCTTCCACGATGACCGCGAACGCCACGTCACCGCGGTAACCGGCCATCCAGGCGTTGGTGGTCACCTTGCCGTTCGCGACGACCTCGGCGGTACCTGTCTTGGCAGCGACCGCGCCGTTGCCGGCGAGCACCTTCGCCGTACCGCCGGTGACCGTGGTGCGCATGAACGTCCGCAGCGCCGCAACAGTTGCCGCGGGCAACGGGGAGGCGGCCACGCCGGCGGCGTCCTTGCCCGGTACGAGAACCGGCTTCATCGCCGTACCGTGGTCGACTGTCGCTGCGACCAGTGCGATCGCCAGCGGGCTCGCCGTGACCGTGCCCTGGCCGATCATCGACGCGGCCTCTTCGACGTCGTCCTTGGGCGCCGGTACCTGGCCGCCGTACGCCGAGATCGACAGGTTCAGGTCCCGCCCGATCCCGAACATCGCCGCGGCCTTCGTCATCCCGTCCTTCGGCAGCCGCGCGTGCTGCGAGATGAAGGCGGTGTTGCAGGACTGGTTGAACGCCTGCTGCATGGTGCCGTTGCCGTACGCCGCCAGCGCGTCGTAGTTCTTGAACGTCTTGCCGAACACGTTGATCGTGTCCGTGCACGGCAGCGGCGTCGCAGCGGTCAGCCCGCTACCCAGGAGCGCCGCCGAGGTGACGATCTTGAACGTCGAGCCCGGCGCATACCGGCCCTGGAAGGCGCGGTTGTAGCTGGCCACCTGCGGGCCGTTCGCCGCAGCGAGGATCTGTCCCGTCGACGCCTGGACGGCGACCAGCGACGCCGGCAGCTTGCTGGTCGCCAGCGCGGCCTCGGCGGCCTTCTGCATGTTCGTGTCCAGGGTGGTCTTCACCTGCTTGCCGGCGGTGCCCTTCTGGCTGAACACATTCTTGATCGTCAGCTTGGTCTTGCCGTCCCGCAGCGCGACCGTGCCGCCCGGCGTACCGGCGAGCTGCTGCTGGAACGCATACTGCAGGCCGGTCGTGCCGACCTGGTCCTGCGCCGACGCGGTCGGGCCCGCGTTCTTCAGGGTCTCGTCGGTCGCGGTCTTCATGGTGCCGATGATCGACCGGGCGAACGTCGAGGTCGGCGGCAGCGACTGCGTGCCGCCCATCGTCAGCACCCCGGGCAGCTTGCTCATCGTCGGCCGGAGCGCCTCCCACTCCTCGGCCCGGATCGTGATCGCGTCCACGAACTGCCCGGCCGGTGCGGCCTTCGCCCGCGCGGCGAGCTTCGCGCCGTCGACGTCGAGGTACTTCGTGAACGCGGCGTACGTCGCCGCCGTGGCCTTGGTGCCCGCGGCGACGCCGACGATCACGACCGGCCGGTTCGCGGTCAGGGCGACGCCGTTGCGGTCCAGGATCGAGGCCCGGGCCGGCAGCGCGCGGACCCGCTTGAGGTAGTTGCCGTCGCCGAGACCGGGGTAGATCGTGTCGCCCGAGGCTTTGACCTTCCAGGCGTCGCCGGTCTTCGCCGCGGTCGCCGTACTGGTCCACTTCATCGCGCCGATACCGCGCAACTGCGCCTCGACGGCCAGCTCCTGGGTGCAGCTGCCGTCGGTGCACTTCGGCTCGCCCTGCGGGGTGACCGTCACGGTGCTCGCGACCAGCGCGCTGTCGACGTCGTCGAGCCGCTTCGCGAACACCGTCGGGTTGTCGGTGAGCGCCCCGGCGGCGTCCGGCTTCCCGTTCGGCGCCCACGCCTTCACCCAGGCGTCGGCGAACTGCTTGATGACCGCGCCGGACGCCTGCTGCTCGTCGCTCCCGGACTTCCCGCCGCCGCCGGACTTGCTGTCCGAACAACCAGCGGTGATCAGCAGACTACTCAGGCAGACAATGGCAGTGGTTCGCTTCACTTTCCCAACTCTCGCACGACGACGGGTGGACACCGGGCACAGTCTTCGGCGTGTGACTACCTCGGAACCTACTCAACCTACTCAAGTACGACGCCCGCACCCGCTCAGGAGTTGGCAGCAGAGGATCGGTGAATCGGGAGCGAATCGCTGCGCGAATCGGCGGAACCGGATTCTGGAACCGCGTTCCAGAGTCGCGGCGCCGGGCGTATTCTGCTCCTTTGTGACCCGCCTTGCTCTGCACAGCCGCCTGATTCCCGGTACCGAAGAGGCCTACGAGATCGAGCACGCTCGCGTCTGGCCGGAGCTGATCACCGCGATGCACACCGCCGGGATCAGCGACTGGTCGATCTGGCGCAGCGGCCGCGACCTCTTCCATCTGGTGGTGACCGACGACTTCGAGGCCGCGGTCGCGTACCTGCGGACCGACCCGACCGACCAGCGCTGGCAGCAGCACATGAGCCAGTTCGTCGAGGGCTTCGCCGAGAACCCGGAGGGCGTGGCCGGCCAGTCGCTGCGCCACGTCTGGACGATGAGCGAGCAAACCGACTAGTACATCTCCCACAACAGCAACTCCGCGCCGTCCGGCCCCGCGGTGAGGCGCTCACCGTCTGCGTTGGTCAGGCGTACGGCGTCCGCTGTCCCCAGCTCGCCGGCGCTTTCGAGGGTTGCTGTGCCTGTTGTCACGAACAGGTGGACGTGCGGGGCGGCGGGTAGCTCGAGCGTCTGTCCGGGGGTGAGGCGGGCTACCGACATACCGGCGGACTGCTGGTTGAGGTGGATGGCGGTTGACGATGCGTGCTTGGCGAGGCCGGACGCGACCGGGACGAGTTCGCCGGTGGTCAAGTCGAGCTCGGTCTGTTCGTACGACGGAGGAAGGTCGAGGCGATCGGGGCGGACCCACATCTGGACGTAGTGCACCGGGTCCGGGCCGTCGTTCCACTCCGAGTGCTGGATGCCGCTACCGGCGGTCATCCGTTGCGCGAGCCCCGGGTGCACCTCGCCGCTGTTCCCGTGCGAGTCACGGTGCGCCAGCGCGCCCCGCAGTACCCAGGTGACGATCTCCAGGTCCTGATGTGGATGCGTGCCGAACCCGGTGCCGGGGGCAACTGTCTCGTCGTTGTGCGCGAGCAGGAAGCCGAACCCGACGTTCGCCGGGTCGTAGTGCGGCCCGAACGAGAACGAGTGCCGCGAGTCCAGCCACTCGCTCGCGGTCCGGAACCTGTCGTCCGCCCGATGGATCGCCACGGGTCTAGTAATACCCCTTGTGGCCGTCCAGCAGCTCGCGGATCGCATCGAGGTGCCCGACGTGGCGGGCGGTTTCCTCGACCATGTGGAGCAGCATCCACCGCAGCGTCGCCTGGGCCGACTTGAAGTCCGGATGCTTGCCTACGTCGTCGAGCGAATGTGTGGCGACGATCTCGTTCGACTGCGCGCACTGCGCCTCGAACTCGTCCAGCAGCTGCGCCAGCGGTACGCCGGTCACCAGCATGTCGGCGTCCTCGGGCTCCTCCTGGAACTGCGGATTGTCCGCGTACGACTCACCCAGGAACAGCACGTTGAACCAGCAGTGCTCGGTCCACCGCATGTGCGACACCAGCCCGGCCGGCGTCATCAACGGGGAGTCCGGCAGCGCGACCCGGTACTCGTCGGCTTCGGCCAGCCCTTCCAGCTTCCACCGCACCAGCGCCCGCTGTTGATCCAGCCAGCCCACCAGCTGCGTCCGCTCGTCCGCAACCAGGGGCGGTCTCTCCCGCGAAAGTGTCATGGCGGGACGGTAGCCAATCCACTCGATCGGCGCAGCGCATTAAAAAACGGACTGCGCCGCTCGGTGGGCGGCGCAGTCCGGTCTACTGGTGAGACGTCCGGTCAGCCGGTCGGGTTCCCGTTGTCGGAGCCGAGGGTGGCCTTGATGGACTGGGGCTTGCCGTTGCGGGTGACGGTGAGCGTCACCTGATCGCCCGGGCGGTGCGAACGGACCGCGGCGACCAACGCGTCCCCTGACGCGATCGCCTTACCGTCCACAGCGGTGACGACGTCACCTGACTGCAGACCGGCCTTGTCCGCCGCACCGCCGGACGTAACCTCGCCGAGGCGTGCTCCGTTCGTGAGCCCGTCGGAGGACTGCGCGTCGCCGACCGTCACACCGAGCCGCGCATGAGTGGCCTTGCCCTTGGCCACCAGCTCGTCGATGATCGGCTTGGCCTGGTCGATCGGGATCGCGAACCCCAGGCCGATGTTCCCGCCTTCGGATTGTCCCGATCCGCCGGCGGTTTTGATCGCGCTGTTGATACCGACCACCTGGCCGGCGAGGTCGATGAGGGCGCCGCCGGAGTTCCCCGGATTGATCGCGGCGTCCGTCTGGATTGCTGGGAAGACCGTCGTACTGTCCTGCTGCTCGTCGCCCGACGTCACCGGGCGGTTCAGCGCCGACACGATGCCACTGGTCACGGTCGCCTCCAGGCCGAACGGCGAGCCGATCGCCACCACGCCCTGCCCGACCGCGAGCTTTCCGCTCTGGCCGAGGGTCGCCGGGGTCAGGTCGGTCGCGTCGGCGTGGATCACCGCCAGGTCCGTGAGCGGGTCGGTGCCCTTGATCGTGGCCGATACAGTGCGGCCGTCGTTCAGCATCACGGAGATCGTCGCGCCCTGCCCGGCGCCGGCCACCACGTGGTTGTTGGTGACGATCAGGCCGTCCTTGCTGATCACGATGCCGGACCCGGTCGCCTCGCCCTGCGAGGTCGCGACCGCGATCTTCACCACGCTCGGCAGCACCTTCGTGGCGGCGCTCTGCACCGAGCCGTCCGGCGCCGACACGGGCGCCGCCTGGTTGCCGTTCAGCGGGGAGGTCACCGACGGCGCGTTCGTGGTGTGGTCGTTGGTCGCCGAGTAGACGGCCGCGCCGCCGACGCCGCTCGCGGCGCCGACCAGCAGCGCGGTCAGCGCCACCGCGGCCAGTCCGGCCCGGCGCTTCGGCTTCACCGCGGTGGCGGTGGCCGGCTGCGGTCCGATGGGCCAGTTCGGGCCCGGAGACGTCCCCTGATGCGTCCCCGGCGCCCCGAACTGCGGATAAGTACTCCCACCTGCGGGGTACTGTCCCGGCCGCTGCCCTTGCGGCCCCGAGTCCAGCCGCGGCTGCCCACCTTGCGGCGCAGACTGCTGCTGCTGATGCTGCCCGTACATCGGCAGCTGCTGCGTCCGCTCCGGCCCCTGCGGTCCCTGTGCGTTCTGGCCGGGCTGGTTCTGCGGCTGCTGCGGCTGGTTCTCGGTCATGGCAAGTACTTTGTCGGCCGGACCTGAGAGGGCCCTGAAGATCCCCTCGGAGTGACCGAAGAACTCCATGAAGATCCACTGAAGGGGAGCGCCGCCAGCAAAAGTCTTGACTCGCCGCTTACAAAATAGTGCGGTGGCGAGAGTAGACATTCACCGATCGACTGGCTAGTGTCTCTGGTGTTGCCAAGAGAGAACAAGAGAAGCCGATGTGGGCGGCCAACGACCGCCCAGCAGTACGAGCAGGATCAGCGGAACCCGGCCGACGAGTTCGTAGTGCAGTACCGGTAGTTCGCAGTCAAGTAGTGCAGTAACCGCAGTACCAGTAAGAGTGAAGTGGTATGGCGCAGTAATCGGCCGGTGTGACAAGAAGTCGGAACACTGAGGAAGAGGAGTGGATTACATCATCAGGATCGCCCGCTGTGGCTGTGTTTCGCCGGGCGGGTACCGCAGTCCCATCGTGATTGGAAGGTGGTTCTCGGTTACGCATTGTGCGATCCCGGCGACGTCCGGCCTTCAAGGCGGACCGCGGAAGTAGAACTGACTCGAGGGTCAGTAGATGGTGACAATCCAAACCCAGGGCCCCGGTGCTTCGGCACCGGGGCCCTCGACACGGAGGTGCGATGAGCCCAGGCCAGCCAGCGGAGCAGATGATGTCAGAAGACCCTGAAACACCAGCGACCAACTTGGACGACGAGGACTTCCCCGCCTACACGATGGGACGGGCCGCCGAGATCCTCGGCGCCACGCCTGGATTCCTGCGCAGCCTGGACGAGGCGAAGCTGATCACGCCGCAGCGCTCCGACGGCGGACATCGCCGCTATTCCCGCTACCAGCTCCGACTGGCCGCCCGCGCTCGCGAGCTGGTCGACAACGGGACGTCACTGGAATCTGCCTGCCGGATCATCATCCTGGAAGATCAGCTGGCCGAGGCGATGCGAATCAACGCCGAGCTCAGCGCATCGGACGAGGAAGGCTGACTCGAGGACTCAAGTCTCCGAGCGGCGTCCCGTCCGTGGGCTGCAGTTGTCCTATCGGGTCTGGGTGGCTGCGTGCGGCAGCCAGAGGGTGAATTGTGCGCCTGCTCCAGGCACGTTGCGGGCGTAGATCATGCCGCCGTGCTGCTCTGCTGCGTGCTTCACGATCGCCAGGCCCAGGCCCGATCCAGGACGGCCACGGGCCTCACTGGAGCGATAGAACCGGTCGAACACGTGAGGCAGGTCCGCCTCGGCGATCCCCGGCCCGGAGTCGGTCACCGTCAGTACGCCGTCCAGCAGCCGGACTGTCACGTGTCCGACCGGCTGTCCGTCGCTGCGCTGCTCCGTACCTTCAGGAATGCTGTACTTCGCCGCGTTGTCCAGCAGATTGGTGACCGCTCGCCCGAGCAGCCGCTCGTCACCCCAGACCGGGAACGGCGTGAGCTGCACGTGCCACTCCAGCCCGGGCGCGCGTCGCCGTACCTTGATGACGGCGTCCTCGACCACGTTGGACAGCTCGATCAGCTCCGCGTTCCGCACCTGCGGGGTGTCGCGGGCCAGCTCGGTCAGGTCGCCGATCAGCTGCGTCAGCTCGTCCATCTGGGCGCGTACGTCGTCCAGCAGTTGCTGCCTGTCCTCGGGCCGGAGACCGCCGCGCTTGTCCGCCTGGGCGAGCAGATCGAGGTTCGTGCGGACGCTGGTGAGCGGCGTACGCAGTTCGTGGCCCGCGTCGCCGACGAGCCTGCGCTGCCGGTCGCGGGATTGCGCGAGCGCGCCGAGCATTGCGTTGAACGCCATCGCCAGCCGGGAGATCTCGTCGGTCCCGGTCACCGGGATCGGCTTCAGGTCCTCGGTCCGCGCGACGTGCTCCGCAGCTCCGGTCAGCCGCGCCAGCGGCCGCAGACCGGACCGTGCGACCGCGTTGCCCGCGAGAGCCGCGCCGATCACGCCGATCAGCCCGAACGCCCACAGCACGATCCCGAGGTTGTGCAGGGTCTGATCGATCGGCCCCAACGACTGCGCCACTACCAGTGCGCCGGGCTGGTACAGGCCGTCGTCGTAGTTGCAGGGCTCGCGAACCGGGCAGAAACGAGCGGGTACGGCGACCACGCGGAAATGCGAGCCGCCGTTGCGCACGCCGACTGTTCGCAGGCTGGCCTGATCGCCCTGGTTCTGGGCGATCTGGAGCTCGTCGTCGCCCATCGGCGGCAGCGGACTGTTCACCGGCGCGTACTTGTCGCCGGTCGCGCTCAGCACTCCGACGCGGATGTCGCTGAGGCCGAACGCGTCGGCGGAGGCCTTCTGCAGGTTGTCGAGGTTGGTCAGGACCCCCTTCTGCGCGGCCTGGCCGGCCCGCTGGATCAGGCTGTCGTCCAGGTTCTGGTACATCTGCTGGCGCACGGTGATGTACGCCGCGATGCTGACGATCGCCACCGCGAGGCCGACCGCGACCGCCGCGAGCAGTGTCACGCGGGCATGCAGCGTGAGCTTGTGGAGCGTCTCGTTCCACCAGGTCTGGGTCCGGGCAGCGGTCGCCGCGACGCGATTGCCGTTGCTACTGGCAACGGGCCGCGCGGATTGCGTCGGCTGCTGCTGCGGTTGCTGCGGACGGTCGGCGTACGAGGGGAACTGCTCGGGGTGTTGCTCACTCACGGCGGGGTGTCCCTCAGCACGTACCCGATGCCGCGGACGGTGTGGATCAGGCGAGGCAGACCGTTGACCTCGGTCTTACGGCGCAGATAGCCGACGTAGACCTCGAGCGAGTTCGCGGTGGTGGGGAAGTCGTAGCCCCAGACCGCGTCCAGGATGACCGCGCGCTCCAGCACCCGGCGCGGGTTGCGGATCAGCAGTTCGAGCAGCGAGAACTCGGTCCGGGTGAGCTGGATCGCCACCTCGCCGCGGTGCACCTCGTGCGCGTCGACGTCGACCACGAGGTCGGCGTACTGCAGCACCTCGCCGCGCTGGCCGCCCTCGCTGGGGGTGCTGCTGCGGCGCAGGAGCGCACGCAGCCGGGCCAGCAGCTCCTCCAGCGCGAAGGGCTTGGTCAGGTAGTCGTCGCCGCCGGCGTCCAGGCCGTCCACCCGGTCCGCGACCGCGTCCCGCGCGGTCAGCACCAGGATCGGAACATTGTTGCCCGCGGCCCGCAAGGCCTTGGTGGTCTCCAGCCCGTCCAGCCGCGGCATCATCACGTCCATCACGACGACGTCCGGCTCGACGTTGCCGATCACCGCGAGCGCCTCGGCGCCGTCGGACGCGGTCACCACCTCGAAGTCGTTGAACTCCAGCGAACGGCGCAACGAGTCCCGGACCGCCCGGTCGTCGTCCACCACCAGTACCCGCATCGTCTTGCCCCGCTCCGCTCGAAGTTCCGCTCTGCCGAGAGTAGGTCGCTTCTTTGAGAATCGCCTGAGAACCCGCTGATCGCTCGCACAACACCTCCTGGACACCTTAAGTTGCTTGACGTGGACGTCCTGGAATTCACGCCCGAGCCCGCCGATTTCGCCTGGACCTTCGGCGGGGTGCCTCCGGTACGCCGGGTCACGCCCGGCACCGCCCTCCGTCTGTGGACCGAGGACGCGTTCGCCGGGAGTCTCCGCAGTACGGCGGACCTCGCGAGCGCCTCGCTGACGATGCCGTTCGTCAACCCGCAGACCGGACCGTTCTACGTCGAAGGCGCCGAGCCTGGCGACACGCTGGTCCTGCACTTCGTCGAGCTGACGCCTGCGCGGAGCTGGGGCGCCTCGGCGACCATCCCGTTCTTCGGTGGCCTGACCAGCACCGACCGGACCGCGACGCTGCAGGACCCGCTGCCGGAGCGGACCTGGATCTACGAGGTGGACAGCGCTCGCCAGACGGTTGGGTTCCAGGCGCAGGGGAGCGAGCTGGACATCGCGCTGCCGCTCGAGCCGATGCTCGGCACGGTCGGCGTCGCGCCGGCCGGCGGTGAGGTGCGCTCGGCGCTGGTGCCGGACATGTTCGGCGGGAACATGGACACGCCGGAGATGCGGGCCGGGACCACCTGCTATCTGAACGTCAACGTCGAGGGCGCACTGTTCTCGGTCGGTGATGGCCACTACCGGCAGGGTGAGGGCGAGTCCTGCGGCACCGCAGTCGAGGGCGCGATGAACGTCGTACTGATCGTCGACCTGCTCAAGACGCCCGGACCGGTCTGGCCGCGGCTGGAGAACGACGAGTACCTCGCCGTCGTCGGATCGAGCAGGCCGCTCGAGGACGCGTGGCGGGCCGGTCAGGTGGACATGGTGCGCTGGCTCGGTGACCTGTACGGACTGGACAAGCTGGACGCGTACCAGCTGCTCAGCCAGGTCAGCGAGGTCCCGCTGGCGAACGTGGTCGACGCCAACTACAGCGTGGTCACCAAGGTCCCGAAGCGCCTACTCCCACAAGTCACGGCGTACGACGGAATTCACCAGCACCTAGCTGAACTGCGGCACGACCTCCTCGGCGAACCGCTGTAGCGGCTCGTGGTCGTAGGCGACGCCCGGGATGTACGAGATCACGTAGTCGATGCCTGCCTCGGCCAGCTGCTCGACGTGTTCGCTGAGCTGCTTCGTCGTGACCACATCTGCCAGCGCACCGGATGTCCCGCCGGCGCCGATCTCCAGGAACTCCTCCAGGCTGTACCGTCCACGTGCCTTGGCTGTCGCGGCCACCGGGTCTGCACCGGTCTCGATCGGGAAGACGTTCAGACTGGTCGACTTGATGATCTCGTCGTAGTCGCGGCCGACCTCCTCGCAGTGCTTCCGGAGGATCGCCAGCTTCTGCTCGATGACGTCGACGCGTCCGGTGCCGAAGTTGCAGGCGTCGCCGTACTTTGCAACTAGTCGCAATGTGACGCGTTCACCCCCGCCGCCGATCCAGAGCTTGGGTTTGCGCCGCGGGACGACGTACGGCTTGTCGACCGAGTGGTACTGGCCCTGGAACACCACGTCGTCCTCGGTCCACAGCCGGTGCAGCAGCTCGACCGACTCGACGAACGAGCCCATCCGCTCCTTCTGGCTCGTCCAGGGGTAGCCGTATGCCTTCCACTCGTCTTCCGACCAGCCGGCACCGATTCCGGCGTACATGCGGCCGTGGCTGGCGACGTCGACGGTGGCGGCCATCTTGGCGAGCAGGGCCGGGTTGCGGTACCCGTTGCAGCCTACGAGCTGACCCAGGTTCACCCGCGAGGTGTCACGCGCCAGCGCGGCCGTGGTCGTCCACATCTCGAAGACAGTCTCGCGGGCAGGCTCAGGGACGGTGTGGAAGTGGTCGAAGAGCCAGATCGAGTCCCACGGACCTGCGTCGGCTGCCTTGGCTACCGCGGTCATGGCCTCCCACTGCTCGACCGGGTCCGCCAGCTCCACCAGATCCATCCGCCAGCCTTGCGGAACGAACACACCGAACTTCATGCAGTTCTCCTTGAGATAGCGACCCCGGCCAGGCACAGCGCCCCACCGGCCAACGCCAGTACGGTGGGCGCCTCACCGAGTAGCAGCCAGCCCAGCACGATCGCGACCACCGGCACGGCGTACACGGTGACCCCCATCCGTCCAGCACTCGTACGCCGGAGCGCAAAGGCCCACGTGGTGAAGCCGAGCGCGGTCGGGAACGCCGCCAGGTAGACGATCCACCAGATGGTCGACGCGTCGGCAGAGCGGACCTCGTCAAGCAGCGTGGGCGCGAACGGCAGGCACACGACCGCTCCGATCGTGCAGGCGAGCCAGGTGACCTCAGCGGCAGGTAGCCGGCTCAGGAGCGGCTTCTGCGTGACCACGCCGACGGCGTACGAGATAGCGGCGACGACGCAGAGCACGACGCCCCAGGTCTCGGCGCGGCCGCTGGAGGTCGACGTACCGATCACGACGATGCCGGCGAACGCAACCAAGCCGCCAATCACCAGCTGCCGCGGGAAGCCTTCACCCAGACCGACACCGGCGAGTACGGCGATCAGCAGCGGGGCGATGTGCACGAGCATGGCCGCCGTCCCGGCATCGAGCCGTCGCTCGGCCTCGTTGAGCGCCAGGTTGTAGACGCCGAACCAGAGCACGCCACAGGCGATCAGCGGCAGCCAGTCGCGCTGCGCCGGCCACCGACGTACGGCGGGCGGTGGCCGCTTCAGTAGGAGGGCGCCGAGGAAGATGCTGCCCAGCCCGAGCCGGGCCAGCGACAGGGCGCCGGCGGAGATCTCGGTGCCGACATGCCGGATGGCGACGAACGACGACGCCCACAGGACGACCGTGACGGCGGCGGCGCCGGCCGCGAGGCGACCGGCCCGCGGCGGAGCGTCGGTAAGAGTTGTCACTCTCACTACAGTAGGAACGAGGTCTGCGAAGATCCATGGCAGATCGGAGCCTAGGAGGCGGTTTTGCTTACCGAAACGAGAAGTTCGGTGCTGGATGAGCTCAATACGCGGATCCTGAACGAGCTCACAGCCGATCCCCGGTTACGGACCACCGAGCTCGCCCGCCGGCTGGGCGTTTCGACGCCGACGGTGCGCGAGCGGGTCGCGCGGCTGGAGGAGTCAGGCGTGATCCGCGGGTACCGCATCGACATCGACCCGGCCGCGCTCGGCCGTCCGGTCGCCGCCTGGGTGCGGCTGCGCCCCGGCCCCAACCAGATCCCGAAGATCATCGAGCTGGCGAGCCGTACGCCGGAGGTCGTCGAGTGCCACCGGATCTCCGGCGAGGACTGCTTCCTGATGCGCGTCCAGGTCGCCGAGATCGCCGCGCTGGAGGACGTGCTGGACAAGTTCCTGGTGCACGGCCAGACCACGAGTTCGTTCGTCGTCTCCACCCCGGTCCCGCCACGCAGCGTGCCGCTGTCCGCTGGGTGAACCCCAACCACCGCTGAGAGTGGTCTGCATCACTAGTCTGGTGGCGATTTCGTCTCCGGAAGGACCTGGACCATGGCTGCCGACAAGTCTGTCCGCAGAGTTGCCCTGCTCACCGCCGGCGGGCTCGCGCCCTGCCTGTCGTCCGCCGTCGGCGGGCTGATCGAGCGCTACACCGAGGTAGCGCCCGACGTGGAGATCATCGCCTACTTGAACGGGTACCACGGCCTGCTCAGCGGCCGGTTCCTCACCGTGACGCCGGAGGTGCGGGAGAAGGCGTCGGTGCTGCACAAGTTCGGCGGCAGCCCGATCGGCAACAGCCGGGTGAAGCTGACGAATACCGCCGACCTGGTGAAGCGCGGCCTGATCCAGGACGGGCAGAACGCCCTCCAGGTCGCGGCCGAGCGGCTCGTCGCGGACGGTGTCGACGTACTGCACACCATCGGCGGTGACGACACCAACACCACGGCCGCCGACCTCGCGGCGTACCTGCACGAGCACGACTACGACCTGACCGTGGTCGGTCTGCCTAAGACCATCGACAACGACGTGATCCCCATCCGGCAGAGCCTGGGGGCGTGGACCGCGGCCGAGCAGGGCGCGCTGTTCGCCCGCAACATCATCGCCGAGCACACCTCGAACCCGCGGATGCTGATCGTCCACGAGGTGATGGGGCGGAACTGCGGCTGGTTGACCGCGGCAACGGCGCAGGCGTACCAGCAGTGGGTCGACGAGCAGGAGTGGAACCCGGGTATCGGCCTGGAGAAGGCCGGCTGGTCGGTGCACGCCGTGTATGTGCCGGAGGCAACGATCGATCTGGATGCCGAGGCGGAGCGGCTGCGGAAGGTGATGGACGAGGAGGACTGCGTCAACATCTTCCTGTCCGAGGGCGCCGGTGTGCCGTCGATCGTGGCGGAGATGGAGGCCCGCGGCGAGGAGGTCGGCCGAGACCCGTTCGGGCACGTCAAGCTGGACACCATCAACCCGGGCGCCTGGTTCGCGAAGCAGTTCGCCGAGCGGATCGGCGCGGAGAAGACGATGGTGCAGAAGAGCGGCTACTTCAGCCGCTCGGCCGCGGCCAACGACCGCGACCTCGCGCTGATCAAGGAGTGCACCGACTACGCGGTCGACGCGGCGCTGCGCGGTGAGTCCGGGGTCGTCGGCCACGACGAGGAGCGCGGCGACGAGCTGCGCGCGATCGAGTTCCCGCGGATCGCCGGCGGCAAGGAGTTCGACCCGACCGCCGACTGGTTCGTGACGCTGAAGTCGGAGATCGGTCAGGCCTGATCGCGGAGGCGGTCGACCCACTGGTCGGCCGCCTTCTCGATCTGGGCGAGGACCTCGTCGAAGCCGTCGTCCTCGCCGTAGTACGGATCGGGTACGTCGTCGCGCGCGAACAGCTGTGCCTCGGTTCCGCGCAGTTCCGCGAGATGCCCCGAGTCCATCGCGAGGATCAGGTCCCGGTCCCAGGCGCGCTCGAACCGGCGGGCCCGATGCGCGCTGCCGTCGTACCCGCGACGCCGGAGGGCGGCCGCCGCACGCGGGTCCATCCAGTCGCCGACATGCCAGCCACCGGTCCCCGAGCTGGTCACCTCGACGTCGTCGAGGCCGGCCTCGACGAGCTTGGCGCGCAGCACCACCTCGCCCATCGGCGACCGGCAGATGTTCCCGGTGCAGACGATCTCGACGTGCACTAGTGGACTTCGGCCTTGTCCGGCAGGAACGCGTTGAGGATCATGCCGACGACGCTGATGATCAGGGCGCCGAAGAGCGCTGACCAGAAGCCGTCGACGTGGAACTGGACGTCGAGCTTGCCGGTGATCCAGGACGTCAGCAGCAGCATCGCCGCGTTGATCACGAAGGTCAGCAGACCGAGGGTGAGGATCAGCAGTGGGAAGGAAAGCACCTTCACCACGGGCTTCACGATCGCGTTCACGACACCGAAGATCGCGGCCACGATCAGCAGCGTCAGCACGCGCTTGCCGGTGGTCGCGCCCTGCAGGGTGATTCCGGAGACGAGCCAGCTCGCCGCCGCCAACGCGATCGCGTTGACCAGCAACCTGATGATCAAGTTCTTCATGCCCTCGATCCTCCCACCCGACGGGTAACACCACTCTCGGTACGCGCCCTGATCCGTCCCTGACTCTTGACAGCGAAAATGACCAAGTGATCTGATCATTTTCATGCCCCGTCCACTGGTTGCGGTAGTTGCGTTGTCACTTACGGCAGCAGGCCTTGCTGTCCCCGCCGCTGCGAGCCCGTCGAGTTGCAGCGCGGTCCAGACGAACTGGACCGCTCAGACGACACCCCACGCCGCGCCCGAGGGGTTGCTCAACGACTACAGCAACACCGGGAAGGGCTGGACGGGTGCGGACAGCACCTACTCCGTGCTGCTCCCCGGTGGACGTACGGCGTGGGTCTTCTCCGACACATTCCTCGGCCCGGTGAACCCGGACGGCAGCCGTCCGACCACCACGCCGTTCATCAACAACTCGTTCGTGATCCAGCAGGGCACGAAACTGAAGACGGTCACCGGCGGTACGGCGACCAACCCGACGGCACTCGTTCCGCCGCCGTCGAACGGCTGGTACTGGTTCGGGGCAGCTCAGACGAGCCACGCCGGCCGTGACCTCGACGTGGTCGCACTGCGCTTCGAGAAGACCGGGACGGGTCAGTGGGACTGGCGCTGGGCCAGCAACTACCTGGCGCGGTTCGACAGCACCACGTTCAAGCTGAAGAGCCTCACCCCGATTCCGTCGGGTGCGAACGTGCAGTGGTCCGGCTGGCTGCTGCGCGACAGTGGGTACACATACGTCTACGGCGTCGAGGACCTGGGCGCAGCGAAGTACCAGCACGTAGCCCGGGTGCGTGGCGACGACCTGACCGCGAAGCCGTGGGAGTACTGGACCGGCTCGGGCTGGTCTTCGGACGAGGCTGCGTCGGCCCGCGTGCTCCAAGGAGTCGCCAACGAGCACAGTGTGACCCGCTGGAGCGATGGCTACCTGCTCGTCACGCACGACACCAACGAGCTGTTCAGCAAGCGCGTCCTCGGGTACTTCTCCTGCTCGCCGACCGGTCCGTGGGTGAAGCCGGTCGAGCTGTACGAGACCCCCGAGACGGGCGGGAACCTCATCACGTACAACTCCCACGACCACCCGGACCTGCGACGCGGTACTTCGCTGCTGGTGAGCTACAACGTGAACAGTCTGGTCAGCGACGAGCTGTACGGCGACGTGAGCATCTACCGCCCGCGGTTCGTCTCGGTCACCCTGGCGGCGGCCAAGTGAGCGCCACGGGAGGCGTCGTACGGCGGAGTCTGCTGGACGATCTGGCGACGTCCATGCTCGCCCTGATCGCGGAGCGGAAGCTGGCGCCGGGTGATCAGTTCGAGGCCGTGCGGTCGCTGGCGGAGCGGTTCAAGGTCGCCGTACCCACTGTCCGGGAGGCGCTGCGCCGACTGGAGGCAACTGGAGCTGTCGAGCTCCGGCACGGCTCTGGGGTGTACGTCGGTCCGAACGTCGGCCGGCTGGTTCTGGCCAACCCCCTGGCGCTGGCACCGAGTCCGGACCGGTTGGTGGAGCTCCTGCAGGCACGTGCCCTCATCGAGCCACCTGTTGCGGCACTGGCGGCGCAGACGCGTGGGGAGGCCGCGCTGGAGCAGATGGCCAAGGACCTGGACACTGCGGCCGAGCTGATCGCTTCCGGCGACCATGCGCAGCTGGCCGAAGTGAACATGGACTTCCACCGCTCACTGGCACAGGCGTCCGGGAACGCGACGCTGGCCGAGGTGGTCGAGTCGGTCACGGTCGTGAACGCCCGGGAGCAGCTGGAGATCCTCCACATCCACGGCGACCGGCAGGCCGACCTGGACGAGCACCGCGCGATCTACGACGCGGTCCGGTCCGGCGACGCGGACCTGGCCGAACTGCTCACCCGCGAGCACCTGGACGGCGTACTGGCCGTCATCAACGAACGTCTTCAGCATCCCTGAGCTGAGAGGAGCACCATGATTCACCGGAAGGCGCTGACTGCGTTGGCCGTGGCCGGAGCGCTGGCTCTGTCCGCCTGTGGAGGCGGTGGCGGAGCCGCGGCCCCGAAGAAGGGCGAGGACAAGCCGGTCGACTCGCTGAAGTTCTACAACGACAAGGGCGGCTGGAAGGACGCGTTCACCCAGGTCGGGGCGGCCAGCAAGAAGGACATCGGCGTCGGCATGGAGCCGGTCGGCTACTCCGACTCGAACACGTACACCGCGTTCATCCGGTCCTCGTTCCGGACCAAGGAGAAGGCGGACCTGTTCACGTGGCACACCGGCAAGGAACTTCAGGACCTGGTGGACCAGAAGCTCGTTGCCGAGACCACCGACCAGTGGACCAAGGCGGTTGCTGACGGCAACATCCCTGAGCAGCTCAAGCAGTACTTCACCTTCGACGGCAAGCAATACTGCGTCCCGCTGAACGCCGGCTACTGGGTGATGTACTACAACAAGGCCGTCTTCAAGAAGGCCGGCATCACGCAGACCCCGAAGACCTGGGCCGAGCTGACCCAGGTGGCGGACAAGGTCAAGGCCGCCGGGGTGAAGCCGTTCTACCAGACCAACATCCTGTTCTCGTTCGTCTGGTTCGAGACGCTGCTGGCCGGCAAGGACCCGGACCTGTACGACGCGCTCGCCGCCGGTAAGGCGAAGTACACCGACCCGGGTGTGGTCGAGGTGATGAACGAGTGGAAGAAGATGATCGACGCCGGGTACTTCAGCGACCCGGGCTCGAAGACCGAGCCGCAGGCGCAGCTGAAGAACGGCGACGTCGCGATGATCAACTTCGGCACCTGGTTCAGCGGCAACCTGAACACCCTGAAGATGAAGGCCGGCACCGACTACGACTTCTTCGTGATCCCGAACGTGAACCCGGCCCTGCCGAAGACCTCGATGATCTTCGAGACCGGACCGGTCTGCTCGGCCGCGGCCAGTGACCACGCGTCGACGGTGAAGAAGTGGACTGACTGGTGGGTCACGCCGCAGGCGCAGACCGCGTGGGCGAACTCCCGCGGCGACCTGTCGTTCAACCCGAAGGCCGAGGTCAAGGACGCGGGGCTGGCTCAGCTCAACAAGGAGGTCAACGGGTACCGGCTGATCAACCGGTGGTTCGAGGCGACGCCCGTACCGGTTGCGAACAAGGCACTCGAGGTGTTCGGCGCGTTCGTGACCAAGCCGGGTGACCCGATGCCGGGCCTGCAGAAGATCCAGGCCGAGGCGGACGCGTACTGGGCCAAGCAGAAGTGAGCAATCAGGCCCTTGACCGGACGGGGGCGCGTAAGGCGCCCCTGTTCGGCCTACCAGCTGTAGCGGTTGTCGCACTCCTGTTGTACCTGCCGTTCCTGTGGACGACGTACGTCAGCTTCACCGACTACGACGGGCTGGCGTCACCGGTGTGGTCGGGGCTGGCCAACTACAAGGCGATGTTCAGTGACCCCGATCTGATCGGGGCCCTCGTCAACACGCTGCTGTGGGTGGTCGGCATGGTGACACTGCCCGTGGCACTCGGCCTACTGATCGCCGTACTGACCTACGGGCACAAGTGGGGCACGTGGTTGCGGCTGCCGTTCCTGCTGCCGTACGCGATCTCCGGTGTGGCCGTTGGTGTCATCTGGGGCTTCGTACTGCAGCCGGACGGCGCACTGGGTCAGGCACTCGGGTTCTTCGGGCTCCCGGGTGCTCACACCGGCTGGCTGCAGGCAGGTCCCGGCAACACGCTGATGATGATCGTGGCGGTCACCTGGCAGGCGGCGGGCGTGAACGCGCTGCTGTTCGTGGTCGGCCTGCAGTCGATCCCTGCTGAGCCGTTGGAGGCTGCGAGGCTGGACGGCGCGGAGGGGTTCAGCCTGTTCCGCCACCACCTCTGGCCGCAGCTCCGCCCGATCACCACAGTGGTCATCGGGCTCTCGATCGTCGGCAGCCTGAAGACGTTCGACGTGGTGTGGGTGATGACGCAAGGCGGCCCGGGTACGTCGTCCGAGACGCTGGCACTGTCCATGTACAAGGAGACGTTCGTGCTGAACGACTACGGACAGGGCGCGGCGATCGCGCTGTTCCTGAGCCTGGTCACCTTCGCCGCCTCGATCCTCTACCTCCGTTACCAGTTGGGGGACGCCCGTGAGCAGGGTTAAGACCGCGGTCCTCGTCGTACTCGGGCTGATCTGGCTCGCGCCGGTCTACCTGCTGGTCGTGAACGCGTCCAAGTCCGTCGACGGGTACGACGCGAAGACCGTGTGGAAGCCGGCTGGCTTCTCCTTGTTCGCGAACTTCGGTGACGCGTGGAGCAAGGCGGCGCTCGGGGACACGTTGGTGGCGACCACGATGTACAGCGTGATCGCGCCGGTACTCGCGGTACTGATCGGCTCGGCGGCCGGGTACGCGATCGTCGTACTGCGGTTGAAGCGCGGCTTCCTGTGGTTCGTGTTCATCTTCGGCGGGACGATCTTTCCGCTGCAGATGATCCTGATGCCGTTGTTCTCCGGGTACGCGAACTCCGGGCTGTACGACACCCGGACCGGGATGATCATCGTCTACACCGCGATCAGCGTGCCGTTCTCGGCGTTCGTGATGCGGAACTTCTTCACCGGGATCGCGCGCAGCGTGTTCGAGGCCGCGGTGGTCGACGGCGGCGGGCTGTTCCGGATCTTCCGCAGCATCTACCTGCCGATGGCGGGGTCGGCGCTGGCCGCGATCTTCATCCTGCAGGCGACGTTCGTCTGGAACGACCTGCTGCTCGGTCTAACCCTGAGCCAGTCCGACTCGGTCCGTCCGATCATGCCGGCCCTCACCGGCCTGCAGAGCACGTACGGCGGGGCGTCGCTGCCGACCGTACTGGCAGGTGGCCTGCTCGTCTCGCTGCCCACGGTCATCCTCTTCCTCGCCGCCCAACGCTTCTTCTCCCGGGGCCTCGCCCTGGGCCAGTTCTGAGAGGACACATATGAGTCGCACAGTCGTCGTCACAGGCGGCGCAGCCGGCATCGGCCGCGGTGCGGTCGAACGCTTCGTAGCCGCCGGAGACCGGGTGATAGCCCTGGACCGTGATGCGGAAGCGCTGGCGGGCCTGAGCGGCGTCACTGGTGTGCAAGTGGATGTTTCGGACCGGGCCGTGCTCGCATCCGTCGCGGAGGAGATCGGTGCGGTGGACGCGCTCGTCTGTGCCGCGGGAGTCCAGCGGTACGGGACCGTGGTCGACACACCCTCCTCTGTCTACGACGAGGTGATGGCAGTGAACGTCGGCGGCGTGTTCTTCGCGTGCCAGGCGTTCGTCCCTCGGATGTCGCGCGGCAGCAGTGTCGTGGTGGTGTCGTCCGTGCAGGCGTATGCGGCGCAGACAGGCGTCGCGGCGTACTCGATGGGTAAGGGCGCCTTGCTCAGCCTCGTCCGGGCGATGGCGGTGGATCACGCTCCGGACGGGATCCGCGTCAACGCGGTCTGCCCAGGTTCGGTGGACACGCCGATGTTGCGTACGTCGGCCGCGCAGTTCGCCGGCGACCGTACGACGGACGACGTGGTCGCCGAATGGGGCCGCTCACACCCGCTCGGGCGGGTCGCGACACCGGGAGAGGTTGCCGAGGTCATCTACTTCCTGTCCTCCCCGGCCGCGTCGTTCGTGACCGGAGCGGACGTGAAGGTCGACGGCGGGTTGACCGCCGGACTGGCCGTCGTCATTCCGGAGGACGCGAAGTGAAGATCGTCGACGTACGCGCGACCACGGTGACGATGCCGTTGGAGGCGCCGCTGCGACACAGCAACGGAGCGCACTGGGGACGTTTCGTGCGGACCGTCGTGGAGGTCGAGGCCGACAACGGGTTGATCGGCCTCGGTGAGATGGGCGGCGGCGGGCAGAGCGCCGAGGCCGCGGTCGCCGGGCTCAAACCGTACCTCTTCGGTCATGACCCGGCCCGCACCGAGGCCCTGCGCTGGATGCTCGCCAACCCGACGGCGAGCTTGTACAACAACCGAACCCAGTTGCTGGCAGCAATCGAATTCGCCTGCCTGGACCTGCAGGGTCGTGAGCTCGGCGTACCCGTGCATGCGTTGCTGGGCGGAAAGGTCCGCTCGCACGTGCCCTTCGCGAGCTACCTGTTCTTCCGGCACCCCGCTGAGGACGGCACGGGCGAGATCCGTACGGCGGACCAGCTGATTGCCAACGCCCGCGAGCTGGTCGACCAGCACGGGTTCAGCGTGCACAAGCTGAAGGGCGGCGTGTTCCCGCCGGACTACGAACGCGAGTGCTTCCGTGCGCTGGCCGAGGCGTTCCCGGGGCACCGCGTGCGGTTCGACCCGAACGGCGCGTTCAGTGTCGAGGAGGCGATCCGGTTCGCCCGCGGGATCGAGGATCTCGACAACGACTACCTCGAGGACCCGACCTGGGGCCTGAACGGGATGCGCCGGGTCCGCGAGAACACCCCGATCCCGCTCGCCACCAACACCGTCGTGGTGAACTTCGAGCAGCTCGCCGCCAACGTCCGCGACCCCGCGGTCGACGTGATCCTGCTGGACACCACGTTCTGGGGCGGTATCCGGCCGTGTATCAAGGCGGCCGGCGTCTGCGAGACGTTCCAGCTCGGGGTCGCGGTGCACTCGTCCGGCGAGCTCGGCATCCAGCTCGCGACGATGCTGCACCTCGGCGCCGTCGTACCGAACCTGTCGTTCGCCGCGGACGCGCACTACCACCATCTGCGCGACGACATCATTGCCGGCGGCAAGCTTCCGTACGCCGACGGCGCGATCGCGGTCCCGGACGCGCCCGGCCTGGGCGTCGAGCTGGACCGCGACAAGCTGGCCGAGTACGCCGAGCTGTTCCGCGAACTCGGCCCGTACCCCTACGACCGCGATCCGGCCCGCCCGGACTGGTACCCCCTGCTACCGAACACCGATTGGGCAGACCCGTCATGATTCCTCGCAGCGCCGACCTGGCGAGCGACGTTCTCACGCACACGTACGACGACATGTTCAACCCGCCCGGGCTGACGAACTTCCTGGGTACGGCGCAGGTCGACCACGACGTCGTGGCGATCAGGAGCGTCAACTTCCCGCCGTATTCGCACGGCGACACCATCACCGGACAGCTGTACGTCGACGGGCGCCTGGCGCGCTCGTACGGCGGGACGGTGGAGGTGGTGTGGCGCCCGGACTGCGTCGTCCGGTCCACGACCGTCGACGGTCTCCACCTCCGCACCACAACCGCCTGCGCTCCGGGCCGTCCGGCCGTCGTCGTACACCTGGAGGTGACGGGGCAACCGGGGCGCTCCGTGCGTCTGGGCCTGTTGTTGGCAAGTACTGCGACCCGCTCGTCATCAGGCTGGTTGCGCCCGGAGCCGCCCTCCGAACCGAACACACTGACTGCCCTGGGCGATCGAGTGGTCGGGACGGGGGAGTCGGGCTCGGCGGTCAGCCTGCAGGGCGTGGATGTCCCTGCTGTCGTGGACAGGTCGATGCTGGAGGCCACCGTCGTACTGGATGCCTCCGGACATGCCCAGCTGTCGTACGTGCACGTGCTGGCCGAGACATTGGACGCAGCGACGGAGCACTTCGACGTGTGCGTGGCCGACGTACCGGCCGTGATCTCGGTGGCGGAGAGCATGTGGGACGTGGCGATCGCCGACGCGTTCGACCCGTCCAGCGACGGCTTCAGCGGGTCGCTGCCCGTGCTGGAGACGTCCAACGAGGCGTTGCGGAAGCTGTACTGGTGGGGTGTGCTCGGGGTCATCTGGTTCCGGCGGGACAACCCGGCCAGTGTGCTCGGGCGGACGTACGACACATTGATGCCGCGGTACTGGCAGACCACGACGTTCATCTGGGACTACAGCCTGTCCTCGCTGACGCATGCGCTGCTGGATCCGGAGCCGATGCGGAAGCACATCGAGCACTGGATCGACCTGGACATCCACGAGCACTTCGGCACCGAGTGGCTGACCGGGGGACCGGTCGGGCAGTGGTACTCGGTGAACGACTTCGCCATGACCCGGCTGGTGCGCGACTACGTGCGCTTCACCGGGGACTCGGCGTTCCTCGATTCAGAGGTTGGTCCGAAGCCGGTCGGGGAACATGTCCACGACTGGGCGACCGCCTGGCGCGGACTGCGCGGTGAGCACGCTCTCGCCGACTACGGCGGCATCGACAACCTGCTGGAGTGCGTGAGCAGCTACGTGCACGAGGTGGCCAGTTTCAACGCGGCCAACGTCTGGTGCATGCGGGTGGCGGCTGAGATCGCGGACCGCTCCGGTGAAACGGACCGTGCGGTTCTGCTCCGCAAGGAGGCGTCTGCGCAGGCAGGCCACGTCAACGAGCTGTACGTCGAGGGCAAGGGGTTCTGGCACGCGCGGCAGCCGGACGGCTCGCTCGTCCCGGTCCGGCACTGCTACGACTTCAACATCATCGGTACGACGATCCCGGACGACCTGTCCGAGTCGCAGTGCGCCGAGATGGTGTCGTTCTTCCAGCGGGAGCTGCAGACGCCCACGTGGATGCGCGCGCTGTCGCCGTACGACGCGGATGCCGCGTTCAGCGTCCGTCCGGACCACCAGTGGAACGGTGCGTACCCGGCGTGGCCGGCGGACGCGGGGCGCGCACTGTTCGCGCTCGGGCGCGGCGACGTACTGCTGGACTGGCTGCCGGGTCTGGCCAAGTCCGCGAACCAGGGCCCGTGCGGTCAGGCGCACTTCGTCGAGGAGGCACAGCCGCCGATGGCCGGTGGTGCGCGGAAGTCGCCGCCGCAGTTCCCGTACCTGATCGACTGGTCCTGCTCGTCATCCGGCGCCTGGGTCAGCCTGGTCCTGGAGGGCATCTTCGGCATCGAGGTCGCCCTGGACGGCACCGTGACCGCCAGCCCGCAGGTCGCGGCGCTCGACCCGGACGCCCGCCTGACCGGCCTCCGGGTCGGCTCGAAGACGTACGACGTGACGGCGGACGGACTGGTCTGAGACGTCGCGGGACCGCTCAGCCCGGGGGCATCGCGATCGCCTCGAGGAGGGACTCCTCGGCACCGGCCAGGTGCCGGCGGAGCTCCTCGACGCACTCGTCGAGCTCGCCCCGCTCGAGCAACCGGACGAGTTTGCGGTGGGACGCGACCTGCTGGCGCGCGTCCTGCCGCAGCGCGTCCACCCGGGCCAGCGCGAGCCGCGCCTCGCCGGTGACCGAGTCGGCGGTCGCGATCAGCCGCTCGCTGCCGGTGAGCGCTACCAAGCTGCGGTGGATGGCCAGGTGGGTCTCGGTCAGGGCTTCCGGGTCGGCACCGTCCTTGGCGGTCGCGGCGAACACCCGCATCGCCTCCCGGACCCGCTCCCGGGCCGCCTCGTCGGCGTCGTACCAGGCCCGGATCCCGGCGGACTCGAGCACGAACCGGGCGCGGCAGATGTCGGCCACCGCGTCGGGGTGCAGGATCGCGACGCTGACGCCCTTGTTCGGCTCGCGGACCGCCAGGCCCTCGTTGACCAGCATCGTCATCGCCTCGCGGATGGTGCTTCGGGCGACCCCGAGCGCCTCGGCGAGCGGCTGCTCACGCAACGGCGTACCCGGCTCCAGATCACCGGCGAACAGGGCGGCGCGCAGCGCGTCGACCACCCGGTCCACCGTGGTCGAGCGGTCCACCCGCAGCCGTTCGTACATGGTGTGATTCTCGTCCAGACCCGGTCCGTTGTCGCGCCCGACCCGGCTCCGGACGGTCGCCTGTGGATAACTCCCGACGGATGACCCGGTTTTCGGGCAGCATTTCCCTCTAGTGGCCGCCCCTTCCCGCGGACCGACGCAGGAAGCCCACTCGGAGGAGCGAGGAGCACAGCGTGGATGCTGGCAAGACGCTGCAGGCCGCCGCCGGATTCGTGATGGCGGTGGTGCTGGGGCTGGGCATTGTGCTGCTCATGCTGCTCAGCGTGTTTTCCGGGTTGTCCTCGGCCGAAGCGCAGTGCGCGCAGCACGCCCAGGACAAGCCTCTGATGGGGTGGCCGACCGACCGGCACCAGATCGACGGCGAGTGGACCATCTTCCACCAGGGCTACGACTTCCAGGTGGCCGAGGACGCCAAGGTCTACGCGTCCCAGGACGGCAAGGTCGTCTACGCCAAGGACAACGAGGTCCGGATCCGCCTCGAGAGCGTCGAGACGCGCTACAAGTTCATGAAGACCATCACCGTCAGCAACGGCGCCGACGTCAAGCGCGGCGACCAGATCGGCACCGCCGGCACCGGCGACGAGGGCCGCGACACCGAGGGCGCCCCGATCGGAATCGGCGGCGCGCACCTGCACTGGGAGATGTGGGCCGACCAGGAGAACAACAACAAGTGGAAGATCGTTCCGAAGCCGGAGGAGAACGTCTTCGAGCTCGACTCGACGTCCGGCAGCGGGTGCAGCTGCGTCGACGGCAACCTCTCCGGGGCCAACAACCAGCAGAAGGCCTTCAACTTCTTCGTCCAGAACGGCTACTCCAAGGAGCAGGCCGCGGGCATCGTCGGCAACATGATCGCCGAGTCCAGCGTCGAGCCGGCTCGCCTGCAGAACACGGACCCGGGCGTCGTGACGCCGGCGTCCGAGGTGCTCGACACCGAGCTCGGCTGGGGCATCGTGCAGTGGACACCGGCCCGCAAGATGGTCAACCCGTCCCGCGACGCCGGCGTCCCGGACGACAAGATCGCCTCCCTGGGCTACCAGCTGGAATTCCTGATCAAGCAGCTCAACGGCGAAGGGCCGGTCGCGGAAGGCGCGGCAGGGCAGGCGATCAAGGCGGCGACAACGGTCGAGCAGGCGGCGTACGAGTTCGGCGACAAGTTCGAGCGGTTCGGCGGGCACGAGAACCCGAACCACCCGACGTACGCCGATCGCAAGGCGAACGCGCGGCACGTGTTCGACCAGTTCGCCGGTTCGGCGCCGGCGTCCGGAGGGGGCGCGCAGAACGCCTCCACCGGTGGTGGGTGCGGCGCCGGCAGCGGCAACATCGCCGAGGTCGCGAAGAACCTGGCCTGGCCCGAGGACGGGCACGACGGCACCGACGCGAGCATCGCGAAGCCGGAGTACGTCGACGCGATGGAGAAGTTCAACGACGGCTCCAGCGGCTACGTTCCCTACAGCGACTGCGGGCGCTTCGTCGCGACCGTGATGCGGATGAGCGGCGCAGACAAGGACTTCCCGAAGGTGTCGACCGGGGTCCAGTTCGACTACATGAAGGACTCCGGGAAGTACGACTACTGGCATGCCGTGCCGCCAGGCGGCATGAAACCGGGTGACATCCTGAACGGTCCCGGTCACACGTACCTGTACGTCGGGCCGTGGGGCAAGGAGGGCGGCGGGTACGACTCCGCCTCGGGTTCCCTGGGAGACCACGTGCCGGAGGCAGGTCACCTGTACGACGTCGGCGGCCAGTTCTGGGTCTTCCGGCTGAAGAACGCGCCGCAACCGGCGAGCTGAGCAAGGACAGGAGCAGCGAATGCTGGACGAGAACCGGCGGCCCTTCATGATCGGCGTCGTCGTGCTGGCGGTGGTCCTGATTCTGGTCGGCGGCGTCGTGCTGTTCCGCGGCGGCGGATCGCAGACGACGCTGACCGTGCAGTCGATCCCGAACGACCTGACCCTGAAGCTGGACGGCCACGAGATCCCGGCGAACGGCGACGTCAAGATCAAGGCAGGCACGCACACCCTCGAGGGTTCGCGGCGCGGCTTCCAGAGCTACACCCAGACCTTCACCTCGGGCAACGACGCGCTGAGCTACAAGATGTACCTGTACGCCAACAGCGCCGAGGGCCGGGAGTGGACCAAGAACAACCCCGAGCAGGAGCACAAGCTCGAGGAGGAAGCCGGCCGGAAGTACGACCAGTTCCAGGACCGGATCAAGCAACGGTATCCGATCATCAGCCAGCTCCCGTACGTCGGCGACGGCTTCCAGGCGACGTACACCAAGTCCAAGACCGACCCGACGAACCCGGAGGCGATCTCGATCGTCATCGAGGTCTTCGGCTCCCAGGGCAGGAAGAAGGCCCTCCAGTGGATCAAGGGCTACGGCTGGGACATCAACACCCTCGACGTCATCTGGACCACCGGCAAGTAGTCCGCCCCGCCGGTCAGGCGGGGAGGATGAGCTCCCCGCCCGGCGTGCCGATCGGGGACAGCGGGAAGTCCAGCGGGTTCGTCAGGCACCGGATCGAACCGCCGCCCTTGTGGAACTCCGACAGGTCCAGTACGACGACGCGCAGCCCGAGGCCCGTGAAGACGTCGTACAGCCGCGGTGAGCAGGCCGGCATGATGATCGTCTCGCCGACGACGATCGAGTTCGCGCTGAACGCGAACGCCTCCTCGTCGGTGAGCACGATCGGGTCCGGCACGATCCCGGACAACTCCGCCTGGCTCGCGGCGTCGAACGCCGGCGGGTAGATCATCGCGTGCGTGCTGTCCACCGGGCAGAACGGCAGGTCGAGGTGGTACATCCCCTCGTGGGCGATCCGCAGCCCGCGGACCCGGACGTTCCACTCGGTCGCCAGGTGCTTGAGCGCCGCTTCCTCGGTCCGCGGCCCGTACCCGACGACCAGGCTGTCGCCGAACACGAACGCGTCCCCGGACTCGAAGTGCGGCCCGACGCCCTCACCGCCGGTCCGGTCGAGCCGGAAGCCCGCCTCGGTGAACCAGCCGGCCGCGGTCAGCGACTCCTTCCGGCGCGGCTCGAACCGCATGTGCGAGAGCATCGCGCGGCCGTCCGCGGTGGCCAGCCCGAGGTTCATCGCGTACACCATGTCGGGTGAGTCGGCGCGCTGCGCCAGTACCTCGACCTCGCCGCCGGCGTCCACGATCGCCTGCCGCAGCGAGTCCCACTGCTTCAGCGTCAGCGCCGGGTCCGGCTGGTCCTGCGTCGACATGTACGGGTTGATCACGTAGTCGATCCGGAAGTGGTCCGGCCGGACCATCAGATAGCGACGACCCCACTCCAGCGGCTGCCCCATGACACCCTCCTGACTCCGTTGAGACCTGATTGCCAGATCCCCTGATTGTCCGACAATCAGTCAGTTTGAGGCTCGCCGTACCGCTAGTCAAACGGTGTGCGCGAGGTCGCTTCGGAGAGGGTGGTTCCGGGGTTGGGTAAGGACTAACCTGCGGGCATGACCCCTGACAACGAGGTTCGCTTTCGCGCCTGCCTGGACGATGTCGCGGCTTACAAGCCGGGCCGTCCGCCGGAGCGCTCCGACGGTCGCCCGACGTACAAACTCTCCAGCAACGAGAACCCGTACCCGCCGCTTCCGGGCGTGCTCGCCGCGGCCACCGAGGCCGCCGCGCAGATGAACCGGTACCCGGACATGGGTGCCGTCGACCTGCTCGAGGCGCTGTCGGACCGGTTCGGGGTACCGGTGAGCGATCTCGCGGTCGGGACCGGGTCGGTCGCGCTGCTGTACCACTTGCTGCAGGCGACGGTCGCGGAGGGCGACGAGGTCGTGTACGCGTGGCGCTCGTTCGAGGCGTACCCGATCGCGGTCCAGCTGACCGGCGCGACGTCGGTCAAGGTGCCGCTGACCGCCGAGGCCCGCCACGACTTCAAGGCGATCGAGGCCGCGATCACCGATCGCACCAAGGTCGTGCTGGTCTGCACGCCGAACAACCCGACCGGCCCGGTGGTACGACGCGACGAGCTGCTCGCGTTCCTCGACGCCGTACCGTCGAACGTGCTGGTCGTGATCGACGAGGCGTACCGCGAATTCGTCCGGGAGACCGACGTCGTGGACGGGGTCGACCTGTACCGCGACCGGCCGAACGTGCTGGTCCTGCGGACGTTCTCGAAGGCGTACGGGCTGGCCGGGTTCCGGGTCGGGTACGCGATCGGTCACCCGGCTGTCGTCGCGGCGATCCGGAAGTGCGCGCTCCCGTTCGGCGTCAGCTACGTGGCCCAGGCGGCCGCGATCGCATCCCTCGCGGTCGAGGAGGAGCTGCTGGAGCGGGTCGACGCCCTGGTCGAGGAGCGTCAGCGGGTCGTCTCCGCGCTACAGGCCGCCGGCTGGGACGTCCCGGAGTCGCAGACGAACTTCGTCTGGCTCGAGCTCGGCGAGGACACGGTCCGCTTCGCCGAGGCTGTCCAGGCCGAGGGCGTCTCGGTCCGCCCGTTCCCCGGCGAAGGCGTCCGCGTAACCATCGGCGAACCCGAAGCCAACAACCTGTTCCTCACCGTCGCCAGCGCCTGGCGCCAGTGAGTGCTCTTGTTTGGATCTCGGGTGCTTCGGCCGGGATCGGCGCTGCGCTCGCTGCGAGGGTGCCGTACCCGAACGCCCGGGTCGTCGACATCTCACGCCGCGGTGGTACGGCGGAACACTTCAAGGCGGACCTAGCGGATCCCGCCGACTGGTCCCGCGTTGCGGAGCACTTCACCGCCGAGCTGTCGACGTACGACGGCGACCGCGTGATCTTCATCCACAACGCCGGCACGATCACACCGATCGGCCCAGCGGCCGGAGCAGACCCGGACGCCTACACCCGAGCGGTCCTGCTGAACTCGGCCGCACCGCAGGTCCTCGGCGCCGCGTTCCTCCGGGCGTCCGCGCACCTCACCTGCGAGCGCCACCTGATCATGCTCTCCTCCGGCGCCGCAACCACGGCGTACTCCGGCTGGTCGTCGTACAACGCCGGCAAAGCCGCGGTCGAACACTGGGTACGCACGGTAGGCCAGGAACAACCACCCGATGGGTGCCGCATCCTCGCCGTGGCCCCCGGCGTAGTAGACACCGCCATGCAATCCGAAATCCGATCCACCCCCGAGACCGACTTCCCCGCCGTACCCCGCTTCCACAACCTCAAATCCACCGGCGCCCTCACCACCCCCGAAACAGCAGCCACCGGCATCTGGTCCCTCCTACCCCGAGACCTCCCCAACGGCACCTGCACAGACCTCCGCACCCTCTAACCCACCTGTGCGCCCCAACCGGTCCCACTGAACAGGCAATTTCGGCTCTCCGGTCCGATGTGTGGGTGTCGGTGGGGGCACCCGAGGACTTATGACAGGCCGTGGCGGGCTGGAACCCGACATTTCCTGTCTCCGCCCACCAGCTCCTATCTCCAGTCCCCACCGCACCACACCACCGCTCGCAGGCACGCACCACACCACCGTCCGGCGTGCACCGTCCGGTCCGTGCCGCTGGCCGGCCCTGGACCGAGCGCGACGAGAGCCCGCACACGAGGGGATATCCGACGGTGTTGTGGCTTCTCCGTTGGTATTAGAGGGGAGAACCCACAACACCAGGGGATATCCGTCCTCCTGCCGGATGGGTGGGTGTTGTGGTGCCGGCTGGGTGATCGGGCTGGTGGCGGCACGGCTGCTCGCGGGTCGTGGGATGTGCAAGCTCGACAGGTAGAGCACCGGTGAGACGGTGTACGCACGGACACGTTCACGCTCAGGTGCACTACCCAGCCGACCGACACATCCTGTCGAGCTTGCACATCACACCAAGCCTGGCACCACCGCAGACCCCCATCGACCACCCACACATCAGTCACAAGAACCGCAATTTCCTGTCCCCCACCCCCAGAAACTGTCCGGACCGTCGGCCGATGCCCGGCGGACTGTGGTCAGCCCCACGCGGTGCTACGCGCGGCTCCTCCGTCGCCGTGCTACGCGCCGCTCCCACCACCCGGTTGCGCGCGGCTGGCGCCGCTCCGCGTGCGGCTAGCGCCGCCAAGCGACTGCCCTCCGGTATCGCGGACTCTGCTGCGTCGCGGCACGTTGGCCCAGACGATCCACCGGTGCTGCGCACGCCAGCCGCACTGCAGTTGCAGCGGGTGGGGCACAACCGGAATCCTGCGGCGGTTCAGGTTGTGGCGGGCGCACCGGTGCGGGCAATCACGTCAGGCGGGTATGGGTCGCTGCCGTACTCGCTCGCGAGCGGTAGCTCGCAACTCCCGGCGTGAGCTGGAAACGGATGCGCCGGCGCTAGCCGGACGGTGGGTGGGAGTGCGCGCAGCGGGCGCGTTGAGGAGCGTAGCGACGAAGTGGGCGCCTGCGTAGCACGCGGGGCTGATCACTTGCAGACGCAAAGAGGCGGCGCCGGGAGGAGTGAGGCTTGCTCCCGGCGCCGCGTTGTGTTGCTCCGAGTCAGTCAATCCACCGAGGTGACTGGTTCGGGTCCTGCATCACTGACCAGGGAGGGTCAGTTGTTCTGCTCGTTGCTCTGCTCGCAGGTCTTGAGCGAGTCGACGGAGTTGCCGTCGTTGTTGAAGCCCAGGATGCCGGTCGGGTTCGACAGCGGGACAGTGCCGCCGATGCCGGTGATGTCGACCTGGTTGTGGCAGACCTGCCACGGACCGACCTTGTTGTCGGACACGGAGACGACACCGTTGCCGTCGGCCTTGTACCACTTGCGGTTCTGCTCGTTGTCCTGCTCGCAGGTCTTGACGGCGGTCACGCTGTTGCCGTCGTTGTCCCAGCCCACGATGCCGGTGATGTCGTTGGCCGGCACGGTGCCGCCGATGCCGGTGCCGGCACCGAGGTTGTGGCAGGCCTGGAACGCGCCGAGGTCGTTGCGGTCGATGGCGACCAGCGAGCCGTCCTTCTTGGCGCCCCACCAGCGAGCGTGGCCCGCGTCGTAGCCCTTGCTGGCAGAGGACACCTGGTCGGCCAGGTCGGTGACCTGAGCCTTCTGCTGGGCGTCGTCGAGAACGTTGGCGCTCACGACGGTGGCCAGACCGAGGGTGGCGACAGTCGCCACCGCTGCAGCGGCGACGATCTTGCGAGTTACCTGCATTATGCCAGGTTTCCTTTCGGGTTTTGACGGATTCGTCTTAGTGGTAACGACACCTGGCACAGGCGGTTACAAACTTTTTCGTCAACTTTTTTCCGGGTACCGGTGCGCATAGTAGTCCGGTGATGAGTTCCCTGACGAAGCAGCGAATCTCGTGCTGACCAGGCAACTTGCCGGTAATCAGGCGGTCGGGAGAGTGAGCGGAAGTTGAGACGGAAAGTCCCGTAACCGAGCTCCCGGTACGTCGTTGAGTCAGCGCGGGTGACGGAAGCCCGGTGAATCGGGAGATTGTTTCGGTGGGCTCGGTGGCTGCCGAATTGGCAATAGCACGATTCGTCGGAATATGTTGGAACCATTGCCGGAGTTTCGCGCCGTGTTTTTCGGGCCACGGCGCGACCGGCGGCCAGACCCGCTGCCGCGCGCATCGGCAGCGGTGGGAGACCCGGGTCCCTTGGGGCCCGGGTCTTTCCTTTGCCCGAGCAGCGGTATGAGGACTACGACCGCCGGCGCTCCGAGGTGACGACGAGCGCGACGCCGACGATGATCACCGCGCCGCCGAGCAGGATCTGCCAGGTCAGGCTCTCGCTCAGGATCAGCCAGCCGAGGAACACCGCGACGGCTGGGTTCACATACGCGTACGTGCCCACCAGCGAGATCGGAGCGTTCGCCAGCAGATACGAGTACGCCGTGTACGCGAGCAGCGACCCGAACACCACCAGGTAGCCGAGTGCGATCCATCCGCTCCCGTGGATCCGGTCGAGGTGCAGCCGCCCCGGCTCTCCCCGCAGTACGCCGAGCAACACCATCGCCGTACCGCCGAAGACCATTTCGTAGAGCGCGGTCACCAGGGGATCCCGCGGCAGCCCGAGCCGCGGCGCGTACCGCGAGCCGATCGCCCAGCAGATCGTGCCGACCACCAGGATCGCCACCGACAGCGGCTTCGCGCTCGTGTTGCCACCTGACAACGCGAGCAGCGCCGCCCCGCCGAACCCGATCAGTACGCCGACCCAGGTCATCGACCGTGGCCGCTCACCGCCGCCGACCCGCAGCAGCATCAACCACAACGGGATCGCCGCGACCAGCAACGCAGCCAGTCCGGACGGCACCGTCTGCTCTGCGATCGCCACCGCGCCGTTGCCGAAGGCAAGGAGCAGGATCCCAACTGTGGCCGCGCCGATCGCCTCGCGGCGGGTGATCCGCAGCCGCGGCCAACCCGACTTCAGGGCCAGGCCGGCGGCCATCAGTAACGCGGCGGTGAGGAAGCGGGTGGCCATCCCGAGCATCGGCGGGATCTCCGCCTCCACCACGACCCGGATCGCCAGGTACGTCGAACCCCAGACGACGTACACGACCGCGAGGGCGGTCCAGATCATCGCGCCCGAGGCCGTCCGGGAACCGGTCTCGACCACTCTGGCGGGAGCAGACGCGGCCATCGGGAGCCTCCTCGAGCATGTCAGGGGTGTTTTGCAAGAACGATGCTTACGCTATGGCTCGCGGTGACTCCGGCGCAAGGCGGTATCCGGCCACCGATCCACGGATTCCCGCCAAGCGGCGGTCTGTCGAGATCCATTTGTGACACTTGCCGTCGAGGCGCCCGATCTCTGTAATATGAGCGTGACGATAGGACCAGTGGTTGGACTGGTGTCTCACCGCAGGACCGATTTCGGTACCGCCGTACCCGCCGGAGTCCAGACAGTTAGCGAATCAGGCACCTCGTCGGTACGGTGTCCGGCAAGATGGGAGTGAGACCAGTGAGGAGGTCCACTGCCAGCAGTGCATCAACCCCTGGAATCACGCGGACCAGCCTGCGAAAGCCTCATCCGGCGCACCGGGCCGGCCCCGTGCAACGTTGCGGTCGCGGCGATCCCGCGCTCGAACCCGAGGAGTGCATGTGAGTGAGTCGGTGCCGGGCCCTGCCCCGGAAGTGTTCGCGCCCCATGAGGCGCCGGTCAGTCCGCCCCAGGCCTCCGAGGAGGTCGAGTTCGTCCAGCTCCTGACGCCCGAAGGCGAGCGCGTCGAGCATCCGGACTACACGTTCGACCTGGACGACGAGACGATCAAGGGCTTCTACCGGGACATGGTCCTGGTTCGCCGGATCGACACCGAGGCGACCGCCCTGCAGCGCCAGGGTGAGCTCGGGCTGTGGGCGTCGCTGCTCGGCCAGGAGGCCGCGCAGATCGGCTCCGGCCGCGCGTTGAACAAGAAGGACATGGTCTTCCCGACGTACCGCGAGCACGGCGTCGCGTTCTGTCAGGGCGTCAACCCGCTGAACCTGCTCGGCCTGTTCCGCGGGGTCGACCAGGGCGCGTGGGACCCGAAGGACAACAACTTCCACCTCTACACGATCGTGATCGGCGCGCAGACGCTGCACGCGACCGGGTACGCGATGGGCCAGCAGCGCGACCACGCGATCGGCGACGCCGAGAACGGCGAGGCCACGATCGCGTACTTCGGCGACGGCGCCAGCAGCCAGGGCGATGTCAACGAGGCGTTCATCTGGGCCTCGGTGTTCAACGCCCCGGTGGTGTTCTTCTGCCAGAACAACCAGTGGGCGATCTCGGAGCCGATCGACCGGCAGACCCGGATCCCGCTGTACCAGCGCGCCGCCGGCTTCGGCTTCCCCGGCGTCCGCGTCGACGGCAACGACGTACTCGCGACGTACGCCGTCACGCAGCAGGCCCTGAAGCGGGCCCGCGAGGGCAGCGGCCCGACGCTGATCGAGGCGTACACGTACCGGATGGGCGCGCACACCACGTCCGACGACCCGACGAAGTACCGGCTGAACGAGGACCTCGAGCACTGGAAGCTCAAGGACCCGATCGAGCGTGTGCACGCGTACCTGAGCCGGCATGCCGCCGTCGATCACGACTTCTTCGACGAGATCGAGGCGGAGGGCGACAAGATCGCCGCCGAACTGCGGGCCGGCTGCCTCGCGCTGCCGGACCCGGTGCTCACGGACTTCTTCCAGAACGTGTACGTCGAGGAGACTCCGCAACTGGCCGAGCAGCGGGACCAGTTCATCGCGTACGCCGCTTCGTTCGAAGGCGAGGGCTGAGCGATGACCAAGATCACTCTCGGCAAGGCCATCAACGCCGGACTCCGGGCCGCGATGGAGAAGGACCCGAAGGTCGTCGTGATGGGCGAGGACATCGGCAAGCTCGGCGGCGTGTTCCGGGTCACCGAAGGCCTGCAGAAGGACTTCGGCGAGGACCGGGTGATCGACACCCCGCTCGCCGAGTCCGGGATCATCGGCACCGCGGTCGGCCTCGCGCTGCGCGGATACCGGCCGGTCTGCGAGATCCAGTTCGACGGCTTCGTGTTCCCGGCGTACGACCAGATCATCAACCAGGTCGCGAAGATGCACTACCGGTCGATGGGCAAGATCAGGATGCCGATCGTCATCCGGATCCCGTACGGCGGCGGTATCGGTGCGGTCGAGCACCACTCGGAGTCGCCGGAGACGCTGTTCGCGCACGTGCCGGGGCTCAAGGTGATCTCCTGCGGCGACCCGGTCGACGCGTACTGGATGATTCAGCAGGCGATCACGTCCGACGACCCGATCGTGTTCTTCGAGCCGAAGCGCCGGTACCACGAGAAGGCCGAGCTGGACGAGGCGACGCCGCCGACGCTGCCGCTGCACAAGGCCAAGGTGGTCCGGGAGGGCACCGATGCGACGCTGCTCTGCTACGGCCCGATGGTGAAGACGTGTCTGCAGGCGGCCGAGGCCGCGGTCGAGGACGGCCGCAACCTGGAGGTCATCGACCTGCGGACGATCGCGCCGTTCGACCTGGCGACGATCTTCGCGTCCGTTAAGAAGACACGGCGCGCGGTTGTGGTGCACGAGGCGCCGTACTCGTTCGGCCCGGGGTCGGAGATCGCGGCGCGGGTGACCGAGGAGTGCTTCTACCACCTCGAGGCACCGGTGCTGCGTGTCACTGGGTACGACACTCCGTACCCGCCGTCGCGGATGGAGGACGACTACCTTCCGGACCTCGACCGGGTGCTGGACGGCGTCGACAAGGTGATGGGGTACTGATGGGCATCCAGCAGTTCCGCCTCCCCGACGTCGGCGAAGGACTCGTCGAGGCCGAGATCGTCAGCTGGAAGGTCAAACCCGGCGACACGGTCAAGCTCAACGACACCGTCGTCGAGATCGAAACCGCAAAGTCGCTGGTCGAGCTTCCGGTTCCGTTCGCGGGCGTCGTCAGCGAGTTGCTCGTGCCGGAGGGCGAGACGGTCCCGGTCGGTACGCCGATCATCTCGGTGCAGACCGAGTCCGCCGAAGCCTCGCCGGAGGACCTGGTCCCCACGATCCCCGAGCCCGAGGAAACCGGCGGCCGCACCGCGGTCCTGGTCGGCTACGGCCCCAAAACCACCGAAGCCAAACGCCGCCAGCGCAAGCCTTCTACTCCGGCGGCCGAGGTTCTCGCTCCACCAGTTCCTGTGTCCGCACCGGTTCCTGAGCCGGTTGTTGCGCCGGTTGCTGGGGGCAACGGGTCTGTTCACGTGTTGGCGAAGCCGCCGGTGCGGAAGTTGGCCAAGGATCTCGGGGTTGATCTGGCGGTGGTGACGGCGACCGGGCCGGGTGGGGTGATCACGCGGGCCGACGTCGAGGGTTACGTGGCGGCGCCTGCGGTTGCGGACGTTCCGGCGTACGAGCCTGCTCCGGTTGTCAGCGGTCGCGAAGACACCCGCGTTCCGGTCAAGGGTGTGCAGAAGGTGATGGCGCAGGCAATGGTTGCCAGTGCGTTCACCGCGCCGCACGTGACCGAGTGGATCACCGTCGACGTCAGCGCCACGATGGAACTGGTCGAACGGTTGAAGTCGGACAAGGCGTTCAAGGACCTGCGAGTCTCCCCGTTGCTGATCGTCGCGAAGGCGGTCACGCTGGCGGCCCGTCGTACGCCGATCGTCAACGCGGCCTGGGACGAGCAGGCGCAGGAGATCGTCTACAAGGGCGCGGTCAACCTCGGCATCGCCGCGGCCACTCCGCGTGGGCTGATCGTCCCGAACATCAAGGGCGCCGACTCGCTCACTCTGCCCGACCTGTGCAAGGCGCTGAACGACCTGGTCGCCACCGCCCGCGAGGGCAAGACCCAGCCGGCGGACCAGGCCGGCGGTTCGTTCACGATCACCAACGTCGGCGTGTTCGGTGTCGACGCCGGTACGCCGATCATCAACCCGGGCGAGGCCGCGATCCTCGCCTTCGGCGCGGTCCGCAAGCAGCCGTGGGTGGTGGACGACGAGATCGTCCCACGCTGGATCACCACGCTCGCGCTGTCCTTCGACCACCGCCTGATCGACGGCGAAAAGGGTTCCACCTTCCTCGCCGACGTAGCAGGCATCCTCGAAGACCCAGCCCGCGCACTGATGTTCTGACCACCCCAGGCCCGGGTGAATCAACCCGGGCCTGCGTGGCAGATACCTGCCACGCAGGAATCACGCCCGGTGAGCATCCGTACCGTCGGTGTGATGCCCAGTCAGAAGATCGCCCCCGTGCAGACGGTCCGGCTGATGCACCGCAAGAACACCTTCGGCCGGTACGCCGGATGGAACACGGTCGCCTGGGACTACGTCGGCTACGTGCACCATGTACGGCGACCGCAGGACGGCGACTCGGTGTACCGCTGGGTCGGCGACTGCGCCGTGTGCAGCAACCCGCCCACCTACCGCGTCTACAGCGTTGCCGCGACCAGGCGAGTCCTCAGGATCTGGAACTCCGTCGGCGGCGTCATCGCGCTGCTCGGCGTCGCGGCGATCCTTGTCGGGATCTTCGGCTCAGTCGACCGAGCAGGCGTTTGGATCGGCGGTGGTGTTGGCGCCTTGTTCCTCGGACTGACGGCAATCGGGCTTGCCGACGACTACTTCGGGTTCATCGGGCCCGGCCTCTCGTCGTCAGGACACCCGGTGCACCGGCTGGTGTTGCCGGACAACACTGAGGTTTGACCTCAAGCGCTTGAAGTGTGTGAGCGTGGTGGGCATGACGAGCTTCACCATTCAAGAGGTCTCGCGGCGGAGCGGGCTGAGCGAGCCGACGCTGCGGTACTACGAGGACGTCGGGCTTGTCGGTCCGATCGACCGCGATACGAGCAGCGGGCATCGCCGGTACCGCAGTACGGACGTCGACACCCTCGAAGCGCTGGCTTGTCTGCGGGCGGCCGGCGTCAGCATCGACGACATGCGCACGTACCTCGCCAACCGCTTGCGTGGACGGGAGGCGGCAGCCGAGCAACGTGACCTGCTGCTGCGGCACGCCGAGCGGATCGAGGCCGAGATCGCCGCCCAGCACGTGCGTCTCGCGTATCTCCGCGGCAAGGCCGAGCTCTGGGACGCCCGGGATCGCGGCGACGACACCGCCGAGGCCGCGGCGATCGAGCGGCTGATCAGCGTGGTTGGGGAGCTGCGATGAGCCCGGTTCTGGTCACCGGCGGGTCCGGATACTTGGGTACCCATTTGATCGCTCGGCTCCTGCGGGACGGACAAGAGGTGCGTACGACGGTGCGCTCGACAGCACGCTCCGCCGAACTGCGGGCCGCCGTACGTCGTGGTGGTGCGGACGACGCGCGCCTCGAGATCGTCGAGGCGGACCTGATGACGGATGACGGCTGGTCCGGGGCAGTGGATGGCTGTCTCGAGATTCACCATGTCGCTTCGCCGATTCCCGTCGTACAGCCGGAGGATCCCGATGAGCTCATCGTTCCCGCTCGTGAGGGGACGCTGCGGGTACTGCGGGCCGCAGAGGCTGCGGGTGCGCGGCGCGTCGTACTGACGTCGTCGTTCGCGGCGGTCGGGTACACGCCGAAGGCCGGGGCCGAGTTCACCGAGGACGATTGGACGGATCCGGATACGCCCGGACTCGCGCCGTACCCACACTCGAAGGCGATCGCCGAACGCGCCGCCTGGGACCTGATGCGCGACGCCGCCACGGAACTCGTGGTCGTCAATCCGACCGGGATCTTCGGCCCGACGCTCATCACGGACCTGCGCTCCTCGACCCAACTGATCAAAATGATGCTCGACGGCACGATGCAGGTCGCGCCACGCGCACGCTTCGGATTGGTCGACGTCCGCGACGTCGCCGACCTGCACGTCCGTGCGATGGCCGAACCCGATGCCGCAGGCAACCGTTTCCTCGCCGTCGCCAACGGCCCGACAACCAGCTTCCTCGAGATCGCCCAACTCCTCCACCGCAATCTAGGCACGAACACCCCGACCGAGGAGGCCCCGGGCCCCGACCTCCCCCACCCCGTCATCCACAACGACCGCGCCCGCAAACTCCTCAACTGGTCCCCCCGACCTCCCGAAACAACCATCCTCGAAACCGCCCAGAGCCTCCACAACCTCGGTCTACTACCCCCAGGCATCCTCTGAACGCCAGCGCCACCCCGCCCTGGACGGCCCGCCCGCGCCGACCGTCAATGAGTGGAAAGTGGCATGCCAACTCCGCGGCGGCTGGTGGATCGTTCGCAGCACGTGCGATCTGCACGCTCGACAGGTAGAGCACCGGCGAGACGGTGTACGCACGGACACGTTCACGCTCAGGTGCACTACCAGGCCACCCGACACCTCCTGTCGAGCTGCACATGTACGACGTCTCACCGGTGCCTAATCCGCCTGACTGGCTCGGCCCGGCGGTGAGAGGGTGGTGCGGTGCTGGTGATCTTGGTGGTGCTCGGGGCGGCGGTGCTGCACGCGACGTGGAATGCGATGGCTCACGGGGCGCCGGATCGGGTCGCCGGGCTGGCGTTGTTCGAGCTTGCGGCGGGCGTGATCGGGCTCGTCGCGGTGCTGGTGATGGGGCTGCCGCCGGCCGGGACGTGGTGGTACATCATCGCGTCCGCGTTGCTGCATCTCGCGTATCTCGGTGGATTGCTGGCGTCGTACCAGCTGGGTCAGTTCAGCCAGATGTACCCATTGGCCCGCGGTACGTCGCCGTGGGTCGTGGCTGTGGTGTCCATCGTCGTACTGCACCAGACCCTGGCCGTACTCGAGTTGGCCGGCGTACTGCTCGTGTCGGCCGGACTGATCGCGCTCGTGTTCATCGGGCGTCCGGGGCGGGGCCAGGTCCCGGCGCTGTTCGCCGCGATCGGGACGGGGCTGATGATCGCGTCGTACACGGTCGTCGACGGGCTCGCCGTACACAAGATGCCGGTGGCGACGTACATGGGCTGGGTGTTCATGCTGCAAGGGTTCGCGGTCCCGCTGGCGGTCGTGTGCTGGCGCGGCCCGCGAGTCTTCAACCTGCCCCGCCCCGCGATCCTCTCCGGCCTCACCGGCGGCGTCGTCTCCATGGCCGCCTACGGACTGGTCCTCTGGGCCCAAACCCGCGGCACCCTCGCCGCCATCGCCGCCCTCCGCGAAACCAGCATCATCTTCGGCGCCATCATCGGCGCAATCTTCTTCCACGAACGCTTCGGCCCCAAACGAGCCGCCGCCGCCACGGTCGTAGTAGCCGGCATCATCCTCATCACCACCGGCTAGCCCTCTCGATCGTCGAGTCGTGCGATGTGGCTGGAGATCCGAGCCTCGATCCACGACTCGGCGATCGGGGTCGGAGCCAATCGCCACGACTCGACGAGGTTCGGGGTTATCGGCAGGTGCGGTCGGTGCTGCGCGGGTCGTCGACGGCGCGGCTGCGGTAGATCTCGCCGGCCATGGCCGCGTCGCGCCACGGTCGGGCCTTCTCGAACCACATCGCGAAGTCGGGCCGGTTCAGGTCGGCGTACACCACGCCCTCACCGCCGTCGAGCTGTGCGAGGTAGCGACCGTCGGGACCGATCACACCGGAGTTCATCAGGTGCGCGGTCTGCGAAGGCAAGGCCATCGCGACCCAGTAGGTATTGATCGAGGCGTGGGTGCGGGCCTTGGCCTCGAAGACCTCGTCGACGGGATAGGCCGACAGGAGCAGGCAGTCGACACCGAGTTCGCGGTACTGCGAGAACAGGTCGGGGAAATTGATCTCGATACAGATCGCGCACCCGAACCGGAACCCGTCGACCTCGAAGACGACCGGATCGAACCCCGGGCTGTAGAACTGCGTGATCTCGGTGTGCGAGCAGAACCGCTTGTCGTAGCGATCGACAACCCTCCCCTCGTCCGAGATCACGTACAGGCTGTTGTGCGGCCGATGCGGCGGGGTCAGCGGGTGCGCGGAGCCCAGTACAACCCAGATGCCCAGCTCCGCGGCCAGTACGGCGATCTGCTCGAGCTCGTCGCGCACTGCTGACCAGTCGACGTCGTCCCAGTCCTGGATCTGCTCCTTGGCGTACCCGGATAGGAACCCTTCCGGAAACTGCACCAGCCGAGCGCGTTCACCGGCGGCCTCCCGCATCAGCCGCCGCACCGTGCCGCCGTTGCGACGTACGTCGGCGGTGGCAATCGTCTGAGCGACCGCGATACGAAGAGATTGCTTGCGTGTAGTCACTGTCGTCCTTCATGCCCCGGCGCACAGCCCTCCAGCAACCACGCCCGAGACAGTCGGACCAGCGACAACGACCTGAGACCCGAAGTCCCTTTGCCTTCACAACAGACCGCGCTGGAGACGACCACCGAAGGTTAGGCGCAGGCCACGCCGCGACACATGCTGCCCGCTCTCCAAGCCCGGCGTCAACCAGCTCGGGGTTGGGAGGCCGGCTCTACGCCTGGACCGGGCCATATGGGTGGAGTCGTCTGTCCAGCCATCGAGGCCACTTCGGCCAGCGGTTCTCCCAGTCGAGTTGCCACGACCGATTGGCGAAGCCGACAGGGTCCAGCTCAATACCTCGTTGTCCGATCAGCTCGCCGTACTCGCGCAGGAGCCCTCGGAGCTTGGCCAGGTCCTCCTCCCCGGTCAGCTCCAGGACGACGAGTCCGTTCTCTGTGCGCAATCTGATCACCCGCCCGGTCTCTGTCATCGCGGCGGTGTACTCGCCTTCGTCAACGTCAACTGCTTCCATCCAGTCCTCGGCGGACTCGAGTGACGGAAACATGGAGAGATCCATGTCATCGAACAGAAACACGACTCGAGGGTCGTCGTCGGCCATGGCCTCATCATCGCGCCGTGCCCTCTGCGTGTCCCAAGGAGAACACGCCAGAGCGGTCCACCAGTCATCAACGGCGGTACGCCGCAGTGGCTCGGACAACAGCCGACTTTGCCGCGGGCGCGGAGTGCGCAGTCGCGTGCGAGCGCTAGCGAGCAGAAGGCGGGCGTGGGCTGATCGTGCTGTGAGTGGGGGTCCCGGGTGGGACCCCCACTCGGGTTAGCGGGTTACGGCGTCCAGGGCGTCGGCGATTCCTTCGCCGTAGAAGGCGTTGTTGGTGGTGGTGCCGGTGCAGCGGGGGTCGGGGGTGGTGGGGCAGGCGGTGTCGTCGGCTTCGCGGTGGAGGGCGCGTTCGATGTCGCGGGGGCCCCACCACGGGTGGGTGGACTTCATCAGGGCCGCGATGCCGGCGACGTGCGGCGACGCCATCGACGTACCGCTGAACTTGGCGTAGCCGCCGGGGACTGTGGACAGGATGGAGCTGCCGGGGGCGGCGACGTCGATCTTGTTCAGGCCGAAGTTGGAGAAGCTGCTCTTCACGCGGGCCTGGGTGGTGCTGGCGACGGTGATGACGCCGGGCAGCTCGGTCGGCATGTCGAGGCAGTCGTTGTTGATCGTCCGCGTGACGGGGGTCGAGTCGTTCGGGCTGTTGGTGTCCGTGGTCTTGTTGGACAGGTCGTAATTCGAGTTACCCGCGGCCGCGACCGAGAGTGTGCCCTGGTCGGTCGCCCACGCGTACGCGCGCCGTACGGCTTCCTGCACCGCGCCCTGGTCCCCGTTGTCCTTGCACCAGAACTCGTACGGGTCGATGAAGTAGCTGTGGTTCGTGACGGCCATGCGGTGCTGGGCGGCCCACACGATCCCGCAGATCGAGTACTCCGGGAAGATGAAGCCGGCGTCGTTCACGACCTTGACGGACGCGATCCGTACGCCGGGCGCGACCCCGACGATCCCGATGCCGTTCCGGGCCGCCGCGACCGTCCCAGCCACGTGCGTGCCGTGCGCACTCGTCGTCGGCCGCCACGCGCCTGCGGTGGTGTCCGGTACGCCGTTGTTGACGCAGCTGACCGAGTCCGCCGCGTCGAAGTTCGGTGCGAGGTCGGGATGGGTGTCGTCGACGCCGCTGTCGTTGATGCCGACGAGCACCTTGCGGGAGCCGTCGGTCACCGCGTGCGCCTGGTCCGCCTTGATCTGGACCATGTCCCACTGCTGGCCCTCGTCCGGGTCGGCGACCGGGGTCGCCTCGGCGAGGTCGTTCGTGTTCAGCCCGCCGGGGCCTTCGCTGACCGCCGCGGTCCGCGTGGCTCCGACCGACTGCACATCACGCGAAAAGCGGACTTCGGTCTTGAAGTCCGGGTTCGTCGACTGCGCGATCACCACGCCGAGCTGCCGGTACGAGACCAGGACGGTCCCGCCGGCCGCTTTCACCGCGTTCTCGGTCTTCCGGACGTGACCGGGCGTGGCCTTCGTGTTCACCACGTAGTTCATCAGCGGGCCGGGAGCTGGGTCGGCTTGCGCCGTGGTCGCGGCACCCAGCGACACACATGCCAGGGCGATGGCGGAGAGGCCGGCCGCCAGTCGGCGGGGACGGAACGTTCGGGACAAGATGCCTCCTCAGGGCTGGCCGGGCGGACGGGCCCGGTACGCCGAGACTCTAGGACGGATTCGCGACACACGGAGTCCTTCATCCACAACACAGGGGAAACCCTGCATCACGCTCAGTTCCCCACATCCTGTGGATCGGCCTGTGGATAACTCGTGGACAAGCTGGGGAATACCCGGCCGCATCGGTGGATTGAGTGTGTGTGTAAGATAGATACAACAGAGATACGAGCCGTATGGGTGGGAGTTCAGTGGTAGGCGGGGACCCGGCGCAGGCGCCGGATGCGTTGATATTGGGTGACGAGACCGCGGAGATCGCTCGCGTGGTCGTCGAGGCGGCGCCGGGGGTGGAGAAGATCCCCGCGGCCGAGCGCGTGTACGCGTACGTGAAGGCCGCGATCCTGGACCGGGCCTACCCCGGAGGCGAGCTGCTCACCGAGGGTGAGCTGGCGACCGCCGTCGGCGTTTCCCGTACGCCGGTGCGCGAGGCGCTGCTCCGCCTCGAGGAGTCCGGCCTCGTCAAGCTGTACCCGAAGCGCGGTGCGCTCGTCCTTCCGGTGCTGCCGCAGGAGATCGACGACGTCCTCGAGGCCCGCGAGCTCATCGAGACGCACGCCGCCGCCAAGGTCTGGCCGCGGCGCAAGCAGCTGGTCGAGACCCTGACCGCGCGCGTCGACGAGATGCGCGCACACCGCAAGGCCGGTGACGCGAAGAGCTTCCTGGAGGCCGACCGGGCCTTCCACGAGGCCATCGTCGATGCCGCCGGCAACCAAATCCTGGCGAAGCTCTACAACAGCCTGCGCGACCGTCAGGTCCGGATGGGCGTGCCGGGGATCCAGGTCCAGCCGGTCCGGATGGACAAGTCCATCACCGCGCACCAGGAGATGATCGACGCGCTCGGCGGCAACAGTGTCAAGCGCTTCCGTGAACTCGTCATCGCACACATCGCCGAAGCCTCAAGCGATCTGCGGGGGACTCGGTGACCGAACTCCTCTTCCCCCTGGGCGGTCGGCGAGCCTGGGCGGTGTGGGCCACTGCTGTCCTGACGTACCTCGTGACCGTGCTGCACCGCGGCTCGATGAGCGTCGCCGGCCTCCAAGCCGCAGAACGCTTCGACATCTCCGCATCCGCTCTAGCGAGCTTCACCGTCGTACAGCTCACGGTGTACGCCGCTATGCAGGTCCCCGTTGGCGTACTACTCGACAGGTACGGCTCCAAGCGCCTGCTGATCACCGCGTCCGGACTGCTGTTCCTAGCGCAGTCGGCGTTCAGCCTGGTCGACTCGTACCCCGCTGCGCTCGCCGCACGCGCCGTACTGGGTGTCGGCGACGCACTGGTCTTCATCAGCGTGCTGCGTGTGGTCATGTCCTGGTTCCCCGCGCTACGGCAGCCGGTGATGTCGCAGGCGACCGGAATGCTCGGTGGCCTCGGAGCGATCATGTCGACCGTGCCGATGGCCGCTGCCTTCCACGCCTTCGGCTGGACGACCACGTTCGCCAGCGCGAGCGTGCTGAGCCTCTTGGCCGGTGTGCTCGTGCTGTTCCTCATCAAGGACTCGCCGTACGACGAACCGCTCCGCCGCGCCAAGCAGCCGCTGCACGAGGTCAAGAAGAACCTGCGCCGCGCCTGGCAGGAGCCGGGTACGCGACTCGGTCTGTGGACGCACTTCACCACCAGTTTCTCCGGCAGCACGTTCGGCCTGCTCTGGGGCTACCCGTTCCTCGTACAGGGACAGGGACTCGCTCCGACGACCGCTGCGGCCATGCTGATCATTCCTGTGCTGGCAGGGCTCTGCTACGGCCCGCTGGTCGGACGGTACGCCGCCAAGTTCCCGTTCTACCGCTCGTGGATCGTGCTGGCGGTGATCGCGGGCTCGGTCGTGATGTGGACCGTCGTACTGCTCTGGCCGGGTCGTGCGCCGTTGCCGGTGCTCCTGGCGCTCATCGTCGTACAGGCGGCCGGCGGACCGGGCTCGATGCTCGGGCTGGACTACGCGCGGACGTTCAACCCCACGACGCGCTTCGGTGCGGCCAACGGCATGGTCAACACCGGCGGGTTCATCGCCACCCTGATCTGCATCGGCATGGTCGGCGTACTGCTCGACGCGTCGTCAGGTGGTGCACCGATGGTGATCGACGACTTCAAGTACGCGCTGGCGTTCCAGTACGTGCTGTGGGCGATCGGCACCCGGCAGATCCTCAAGTACCGGCGGAAGGCCCGCGGCAACCTGGCGCGGTACAACCCCGAGGCGTACCAGGCCCTGCTCGCCAACGAGATCGTCCCGCTGAAGGGCTGAGACAGCACGCTGGCACGGGGTGTCAGGGAAGTGCCAGGGCGGTGACAGGGCAACGCGGCACGGTAGTCCCAGTAGTTCAGTGACTGGGAGGAACCGATGACCACAACGAACCAGGTCGCCATCGAGGCGGTCGGTCTGGTCAAGAAATATGGCAGTACGACCGCGCTTGCCGGCGTCGACCTGAGCGTGCCCACCGGCACGGTCCTCGGAGTCCTCGGCCCGAACGGCGCCGGCAAGACGAGCGCGGTCCGCATCCTCGGCACGCTGCTCCGCCCGGACAGCGGCCACGCCACGGTCGGCGGGTACGACGTCGTCCGGGAGGCCGGCAAGGTCCGGAGCATCATCGGGCTGACCGGGCAGTACGCGAGTGTCGACGAGGACATGTCCGGCCGCCGGAACCTGATCATGATCGGCCGCCTGCTCGGCTACTCGCGGCCGCAGGCCCGCGCCAGGGCGGACGAGCTGCTGGAGCGGTTCGAGCTGGTCGACGCCGGTGACCGGATCGCGAAGACGTACTCCGGCGGTATGCGCCGCCGGCTCGACCTGGCCTCGAGCCTGGTCGGCAACCCGAGCATCCTGTACCTGGACGAGCCCACGACCGGTCTCGACCCGCACGCCCGGAACGGCGTCTGGGAGACGATCCGCAACCTGGTGCTCGACGGGACCACGGTGCTGCTCACCACGCAGTACCTGGAAGAGGCTGACGCGCTGGCCGACTCGATCGTGGTGTTCGACAAGGGTTCCGTGGTCGCGAACGGGCGGCCCGCCGAGCTGAAGGCGCAGGCGGGCAAGCAGTCTCTGGACGTCCGCCCGGCCGAGCCGGCCCACCTCGAGCGGGTCGCCGCGATCGTGGCGGAGTCGACCGGGACACGTCCGAGCGTCGACGTGGTGAACACGCTCGTCAGCGTTCCGGTCAGCGACGGTTCGTCGATGCCGGTCGTCGTACGGCGGCTGGACGAGGCGGGGATCGCGGTGACCGAGCTGTCGCTGCGGCTGCCCAGCCTGGACGAGGTGTTCCTGGCGCTGACCGGGCACACCGCCGAAGAGAAGAAGTCCGACGCCGTACTGGAAGGAGCGAGCCGATGAGCACCGCAACTCTTGAACCAGCTGCCCACCTGGGCCACCGGTCACGGCCGTTCGCCTGGGTACAGCAGAGCCTGACACTCGCCTGGCGGAACATCGTCCGGATCCGGCAGAACCCGGAAGCCCTGGCGGACGTGACGTTCCAGCCGATCATCTTCCTGGCGCTGTTCCTGTTCGTGTTCGGCGGAGCGATCTCGCAGGGTGGCGGCTGGCGCGGCTACCTGCCGCAGCTGCTGCCCGGCCTGCTCGTGCAGACCGTGGTGTTCGCGACGATGGGCACCGGGGTCGGCCTGAACGACGACTTCGCCAAGGGCGTCTTCGACCGGTTCCGCAGCCTGCCGATCGCCCGGATCTCCCCGCTGATCGGGGCGGTCCTCGGCGATGCGGTCCGGTACTCGCTGTCGATCATGGTCCTGATGGTGAGCGGCTTCGTACTCGGTTTCCGCTTCGACAACGGGGTCGGCAACGGCCTCCTGGGCATGCTGATCGTGCTGCTGTTCGCGCTGTCGATGTGCTGGATCTGGGTCTGGCTCGGCCTGGTCATGAAGACCGCCCAAGGCGTGCAGGGCGTCGCGTTCCTGGTGATGTTCCCGCTGACCTTCGGCAGCAACATCTTCGTCCCGACCAGTACGCTGCCGGGTTTCCTGCAGGCCTTCACCAAGGTCAGTCCGATCACGTACCTGGTCGACACCGAGCGCGCCTTGATGGGCGGCGGTGCGCTCCAGAAGCCGCTCCTGATCACGCTGGCCTGGATGGTCGGTCTCGTCGCGGTCTTCGCGCCGCTGGCGATCCGTGCCTACCGCCGCCGTACCTGAGCAAATTGTCGGTGGTGAGCGGCACAGTGGTCGGTATGACGACCAACTGGACGCTCACCATCGACTGCGCGGATCCGGCCCTCGTCGCACGCTTCTGGTGTACGGCGCTCGGCTACACGAAGGCGGATCCGCCGAAGGGCTGGAACACCTGGGAGGACTGGCTCACCGAGCTGAACGTCCCCAAGGACGAGTGGGACGACGGCGCGTCGATCTCCGACCCGAACGGCGTACTCCCGAACATCTCGTTCCTCAAGGTCCCCGAGCCCCGCACGGTCAAGAACCGCCTGCACCTGGACCTCCAGGTAGCCGGCGGCCGCGCCGTACCCCAGCCCCTCCGCGAACAACGCATCCGCGCCACCGCCGAAACCCTCGTCCAAGCCGGCGCCACCCTGGTCCGAGAAGTCCCCATGGACAACTCCACCACCCTCGACCACCTCTGGCTCCAAGACCCCGAAGGCAACGACTTCTGCGTCGTCTGACCCCAACAACCGGGGCATCCCGGGGCATCCCGGGGCAGATCGAGACGCGTTGTCCACAAGCGCAGTTTCGGGCACGGGAATTCGCTCTCGCCGTGGATAGCCTGACTCGGTGCGGATCAATGTGTATATCGACGGTTTCAACCTGTACTACGGCTCCCTCAAGGGCCGGCCGTACAAGTGGTTGAACCTCGAGAAGATGTGCGGGTTCTTGTTGCAGCGGTTCGAGATCGGGCGCATCCGGTATTTCACCGCGCTGGTCAAGGAACGCCCGGACGATCTGCAGGCGCCGGTCCGGCAGCAGGCGTATCTGAGGGCCCTCGGCACGCTGTCGACCGTCGAGGTGCACCTCGGCAGCTTCCTCACCAAACCGACGCGGATGATGCTGGCGAATCCGCCCAGTGCCGGCCCGCGGACGGTCGAGGTGATCAAGACCGAGGAGAAGGGATCCGACGTCAACCTCGCGACCTATCTCCTGGTGGATGCCTTCCGGAACGACGCAGACGCTTTCGCGGTTGTCAGCAACGACTCCGACCTGACCGAGCCGATCCGGATCGTTCGGCACGAGCTCGGAAAGGTGGTGGGGTTGCTCAACCCACAGCCGGTGCCCAGCCAGCGGCTGCTGACCTGCCGCCCGACCTTCGCGAAGCAGATCCGTTCGGGAGTCCTGGGCGCCAGCCAGTTCCCCGAGCGGGTGCAACACGGCGCAGGATCCGTGATCCACAAGCCGACCGGGTGGTGAAAAGCAGAAGCCCCACCAGAGGTGGGGCCTCGCACCCAGCCACCGAAGCGACTGGGGGAATGCTCACAGGCTAGCCGACGATTGCGTTCCGGGCAACACGACTCAGCCGGGGTTGATCTCGCCGAAGGACAAGGGTTGGCGGGTGCAGAGGTAGGTTGCCCAGTGCAACTTTGTGGGGGTGCCGGAGGGGTCGCGGGTGATGTGGAGGAGTTCGCCGGTTTCGCGGCCGGAGATGGTGCGGTAGGTGTCTTCGGAGAGGCGTTCGAAGACGGCGGGGGACTGGTATTCGGCGGCGGCCGGGGACTTGGCCTCGAGTACGCCGTTCTTCACCGAGAACACGAACGGCGAGCCTTCGGTGAACCAGGTGCCGAGGACGCCGGCGAGTTCGGTGGGGACCTCGGTGCCGGGGACCCAGGCGTCCGGCGGGAGCGGGTCGTCCTCGAGGACCTTGATGATCAGGTCGGTGGCCAGCGCGCTGGGGGCCGGCGACGACGTGGCGCCGAACAGCGCGATTCCCGCCGTACCGGACGCGCGGTCGACGAAGGTCGACGTGATGTGGCCGGGCATGCCGCCGTCGTGGCCGACGAACAGCCGGTCGCCGCGGCGCAGCAGCATGAACCCGAGCCCGAACGCGAGCTGCCAACGGTCGACGTCGGCCATGATCTGCACCTGGCACATCTCGTCCAGCGTGTCCTTCGACAGCACCTCGTCGACCGGGTCCGCGACGAACATCGCCCACTTCGCCAGGTCCTCCGCGGTCGACGCGAGCCCGCCGCACGCGTCCATCGCGCCGATGTCGAGCAGCGGCTCCCGCACCGGTACGTCGGACCACGGCGGCACGTAGTACCCGGTCTGCGCCGGCCCGCCGTCCATCCCGACCGTCGTACGGCGCATCTCCAGCGGGTCCAGGATTCGCGCCTTGACCGCGTCGTACCAGGACCGGCCGTCGATCCGCGCGACGATCTCGCCGAGCAGCGAGAACACCAGGTTCGAGTAGTGGAACCGGTGGTGCGGCTTGCCGATCCGCTCCGCCGCGTTCCAGCCGGGCACCAGTTCCTCACGGGACGGGAACTTCATCAGGTCCCACACGTCGCCGACCAGTTCGCGCTGCATCCCGCTGGCGTGGCTGAGCATCTGCCGGACCGTGATGCCCTCGTGCTTGCTGTCCGGAATCAGCTTCTCGATCGGATCGTCGAGGCTGAGCTTGCCCTCGTCGCGCAGCGCCATGATCGCGACCGCGGTCAGCGTCTTGCTCTGCGACGCGATCAGGAACTGGGAGTCCGCGGTCGGCGGTACGCCGGGACTCTCCAGGTCGGCGGACCCGACCCCGGTCGACCAGGCGAGCGACCCGGCGCGGGCGACGGCGCCCACCACCCCGGGAACCCGGCCCTTGGATTGACGTTCGGCGACGATTCGGGAGAGCGCGACCTGCGTCTGCGCGGCGATTTCTGTCACGCCTTCCGACCTTAAGGCAGGAGAGTGACAAAAGGCAGGGTGTTTGGTCGGGCGGATGTGCGAGGCTGGTGGGGTGCGCATAGCGGTGCTTGGGCCTCTCGCGATGTGGGCGGCCGATGGGACTCCGCTCGACATCCGGGGCGTCCGCCTGCGCGGACTACTCGCGCGCCTCGCGTTGAGCGCGGGCCGGCCGGTCAGCGTCGAGACCTTGGTCGACGGGCTGTGGGGCAGTGAGGCGCCGAGTGCGAACGCGCTGCAGTCGCTCGTGTCCCGGCTGCGGGCGAGCCTGCCGGCCACCGAGTCGAGCATCTCCGTCCAGTCCGGTCCGGCGGGCTACACGCTGACGATCGGCCCGGACTGCGTCGACGCCCTCCAGTTCGAGGAGCTGGTACGGCGAGGGCGTGCGCTCCTCACGTCCGACCCGGAGCAGGCGCACACGCTCCTCACGCAGGCCGAGAAGCTGTGGCGTGGCGACGCCCTCACCGACCTGCGCGACCTCCCGTTCGCCGCAGTGGAGGCGGACCGACTGGCCGAGCTGCGCCTCGCTGCAGCGGAGGACCAGGCCGAGGCGGCCGTCAGCTGCGGTCACGCCCGCGACCTGATCACAGACCTCGAACACCTCGCCGTCACCCACCCGCTCCGCGAGCGCGTACACGAGCTCCTCATCCGCTCCCTGTACGCCGACGGTCGCCAGGCGGAAGCGTTGGCGGCGTACGAACGTCTCCGGACCACACTGGCTGACGAGCTGGGAGCCGACCCCGGCACCCGCCTCCGCGACCTGCATGTCTCGGTACTGCGTGGCGACGCAGTAGACCCGACTGCCAAGACAGTCGCCGTACCAGCGCCAGCAGCGCCCCGCAGCAACCTACGCGCGCCGATGACCAGCTTCGTCGGTCGCCGAGAGGACGTGGCGGAGCTGACGCGCCTCCTGAGCAACGGGACCCGTCTGGTGACCATGGTCGGACCAGGTGGTGCTGGCAAGACCAGACTGGCCACTGAGACCGGCAGGACGCTGGTAGGTCAGTCCGGCGACGGCATCTGGTTCGTAGAGCTCGCACCACTCGGTGACTCGGCCGACGTGGCGCCTGCGGTCCTGTCCACGCTCGGCGCCAGCGAGTACGTCGACCTGCCGGCGTCACCGTTCGGCGGGCCGAAACACCTTCCCACGAGCCGCGCCGCAACCCTGCGACTTGTCGAGGTCATCGGCGACCGCCGGATCCTGCTCGTCCTCGACAACTGCGAGCACCTCGTCCAAGAGGTCGCCGGCATGGTCGACTCGCTGCTGGCCTCCTGCCCGCGGCTCCGCGTACTCACCACCAGCCGCGAGCCGTTGAGCATCCCCGGTGAGCACCTGCATCCGGTCGGTCCGCTCGGTCTGCCTCCAGTGGACTCCGTCACCGACGAGTACCCGGCGATGCAGCTGTTCGTCGACCGCGCCCGCGCCGTACGTCCTGACTTCCAGCTGACCGACACCAATCGTGAGGCGGTCGCCGAGATCTGCAGGCGACTCGACGGGATGCCCCTGGCGATCGAGCTCGCGGCAGCTCGGCTGCGGGCGCTCAACCCGCCGCAGATCGTGGACCGGCTCGCGGATCGGTTCCGGCTGCTCACCAGCGGCTCCCGGACCGCACTGCCCCGCCACCAGACGCTGCGGGCAGTAGTGGAGTGGAGCTGGGACCTGCTGGACCCGGACGAGCAGGCGGTCGCCCGGCGACTCTCACTGTTCTCCGGCGGCGCAACACTCGACGCGGCCGAGCAGATCTGCAGCGACGAGAGCATCCCGCCCGAGTCCGTGCTCGGCGTACTCGCGTCCCTTGTGGACAAGTCACTCGTCGAGGCCGCGGCCGACGAACGGTCCGTGCGCTACCGGATGCTGGAGACGGTCCGTGCGTACGGCGGTGAGCAGCTGAAGGCCTCGGGTGAGTACGACCGGTTCCGGCACGCGCACACCATGTACTTCAGCCGCATGCTGCGCAAGGCGCGGCCGAAGCTGCGGACCGGTGAGCAGATCGAGTGGATCGCCCGGCTGACCGCCGACAACGAGAACCTGATCGACGCGCTCCGGACGGCGATCGACATCGGGTCGGCGCGGGTCGCCGTCCAGATGGTCGCCGTACTGGGTGAGTACTGGTCGATGAGCGGCCGCCCGGCCGAAGCGGTGAGCTGGATGCAGGCCGCCCTCGCCGTACCGGGTAAGAGCGTTTCGCTGGACAGGGCCGAGGCGCTGTACCTGCTCGCGCTCGGCCGGATGTCCACCGAGGAGGAACCGTCTACGTCGTTCCGGCAGATGATCCGTGGAATCGCCACGGTCCGCTGGATGACCCGGCGGCACCGGATCCTCGTCGACTCCGGGATCGGCCTGTTCACCAATGCGATCTGGGCGGCGATCCGGCGGGACAAGGCGACCTGCTTCGCCGAGCTCGAGGCCGCGGGCCGGCACCCGGATCCCTGGATCCGGAACATGGGCGTGATGACGAGCGCGATGTTCCGCGAGAACGAAGGGGAGGTCGACGAGATGGCGGCCAACCTGACGATCGCGCTCGAGGGTTTCCGCGAGCTGGGCGACCGCTTCGGTATGTCGATGGCGCTGCGCGGACTCGCCGGCTACCAGGCGAGCCACGGTGAGCACGCGCAGGCTCTGGAGGCGCTGACCGAGGCGCTCCGGCTGGTCGAGGAGCTCGGTACGACGGACGGCGTCGCGCAACTGCTCGGCGGCTGCGCGATGAGCCGGATCGAGCTCGGCGACTACGACGGCGCACGCGCCGATCTCGAGCGGGCCATGCGACTGTCGGAGGAGACCGGGTCTCGTGGCGGCCAGGCGATGGCCAACATGGGACTGGCGCGGCTGGCGCACCGCACCGGTCGCTTCGACGAGGCGAAGGAGCTCGCGGAGCTCGGCTACTCGATGCTCGACCAAGAGGCGGAGCGTGTGGCACCGCACGGGCAAGCGGCACTGCTCTCGCAGCTGAGCCGGGTGTACGCGTCCACCGGCAATGTCGAGGAAGCGCAGCGGTGCGGCCGCGAGGCGGTCGTGCTGGCGCTCAGCACCGAGGACATGCCGGTCGCGGCAGCTGTCGTCGAGACGTCGACGGACGCGCTGGTCGTGGCCGCCGGGAACCGCACCGCCGAGCTGACTGCGGCCGCCCGGACGCTCGGTCTCGCGGCCGCGATCAAGGGCACGCGGGCGATCCCGGACGCCGACGTACAACGTCTCGTCGACGGACTGCGCGATGCCCTGGGCAACGAATCGTACGAGACGGCGTACGGCGAAGGCGCGGCCCTGACCCGCACCGACGCGGTCGCCGAACTCCGGAAGCGCTACAGCACCGACTAAGCCGTGATTAGTTGGACCGCTAGGTCGCGGAGAGACTGCTGGACCTTCTGCTCCGGTGGCCGGGGGTCGGTGAGCATCCAGTCGTAGACGACGGTGTTCACCGCGCCGAAGAACGCGAGCGCGAGGAAGCGGAAGTCCTTGCGTTTGATCTCGCCGCGCTCGACCGCGGAGTCGCCGAGGGCCTGCACGTTGCCGATCAGCAACTCCCGGAACGCGATCCGCTGCTCCTCGACCGCCGGGCTGGTGCCGACCACCTCGACGAACGAGATCCGGGCCTGCCGGAGGTCGGCCATGATGGTGCGCAGGTACGAGTCGACGGCCGCCGCGATCCGCTCCCGCACCGGCCGGTCGGCCGTCCGGCGGAGCGCGTCCCCGGTGGTCCGGACCGCCAGCTCGATGACCTGCGCGTGCACCGCGAGGAGCACCGCTTCCTTGTTCTGGAACTCGTGATAGAAGTGCCGCGTGGACACTTTCGCCTGTGTACACAGGCGTTCCACGGATGTCGCCGGATATCCTTCGGTCCCGAAGAGTTCGAGCGCAGCAGCCAGTAGCCGTTCCCGGCGCGCGGCCTTCCACTCCTCGACTGACCGCCCGGAATAACGGCGTACGGAGGGTTCCCTCATCACACCTCTTGTCGCTACCCCGTGCCAGATCCCGGACATACTATCCACCCCTCGGCCCGGGCGTAACCGGGTTACCGCCATCGAGCCTCTTCAACGCGACTTTGGGTGCGCACCAACCATTTTCCGCGGCCGGAAGTGGTTGGTGGGCGCCCAAAGTCGGCTCGGGGGATGGCATGCTCGGGGTGTTCGGCGACCGCCTTCGCTGAGAGGTGAGACGTGGATCCACGGTTCGACTTGCCCCTGTACACCCGGGCTGAGGCCGCACTGCACCTTGGGCTGCCGGCTACGACGCTCGGGGACTGGTTGCGGTCCGGTGCCCTGGAGGCGGGCAGCGGGAGCCGCGGCGAGCCGACGATCACGTTCGCCGGCCTGGTCGAGACGCACATGCTCCGGCACCTGCGTCGTACCGGCCTGTCCCTGCACGCGATCGGCGAGGCCGCGGTCGCCCTGCGCTCTCGGGCCGGCCGACGCTATCCACTGGCCTGGTCGGGCCTCGCCCACGACGGCCGCGACCTCCTGGTCGAGATCGCCGCCGAGGGCCGCGAACAGGGCTGGGAACGGATCCGCGACAGCCAAGGCGGCTTCCCCGGCGTCCTCCGCCGCGGCTCAGCCGCGATCGGCTGGTCGGACGACGGGTACGCCGGAACGCTACGGCTGGTGATCTACCACGACATCGACGTCATCGTGAACCCCGAACGCTCCCACGGCCGCCCGATGGTCGACGACGTCCAGGTAGAAGACGTCATCACCCAAGTCCGCACCGGCACCCCCTACCGAGACATCGCCACCAAGTTCAACCTCGAGGACTTCGAAGTAGAAGCCCTGGTCCGCCCCCACATCCGCACACCCGCCTTCCACAAAACCCGCCCCCACGAAACCCAACCAGACTCTCTGCTCTGACGATCTACTTGCGGTCGTCGCGGATGCGTTTGGCTTTGCCTAGGGAGCGTTCTAGGGCGTGGGGAGGTAGGACTTCTACGGTGGCGGTGACGCCTACTCGGTCTTTGATTCGGTGGGCGAGGGTGGTGGCTGCGGTGCTGTGGTCGGTGAGGGTGGGGGCGGCTTCGACCTGGACGGTCAGTTCGTCCAGGCGGTGGGGGCGGGTGAGGATGCAGAGGTAGTGCGGGGTCAGGCCTTCTACCAGGAGGATTTGTTCTTCGATCTGGGTGGGGAAGACGTTGACGCCGCGGACGATCATCATGTCGTCGGTGCGGCCGGTGATCTTCTCCATGCGGCGGAGGGCGGGGCGGGCGGTTCCGGGCAGCAGCCGGGTCAGGTCCCGGGTGCGGTAGCGCAGTACCGGGAAGGCTTCCTTGGTGAGCGTGGTGAAGACCAGTTCGCCTTCGGAGCCGTCGGGGAGTACTTCGCCGGTGACCGGGTCGATGATCTCCGGGTAGAAGTGGTCCTCCCAGATGTGCAGGCCGTCCTTCGTCTCCACGCATTCCTGCGCGACGCCGGGCCCCATCACCTCGGACAGGCCGTAGATGTCGACGGCGTGGATGCCGGTGCGTTCCTCGACCTCGGTGCGCATCTGCTCGGTCCACGGTTCGGCGCCGAAGATCCCGATCCGCAGCGACGTGTCCCGCGGGTCGAGGCCGCGGGCCTCCATCTCGTCGACGATCGAGAGGAAGTACGACGGGGTGACCATGATGATCCGGGCGCCGAAGTCGCGGATCAGGTCCACCTGCCGTTCGGTCATCCCGCCGGAGACCGGTACGACGGTGCACCCGAGCCGCTCGGCGCCGTAGTGCGCACCCAGTCCGCCGGTGAACAGGCCGTACCCGTAGGCGACATGGCAGACATCACCCGCGCGCCCACCGGCCGCGCGGATCGATCGCGCCATCAGGTCGGCCCAGTTGTCGAGGTCCCGCCGTGTGTACCCGACCACCGTCGGCCGCCCCGTCGTGCCCGATGAGGCATGGACCCGAACCACCTCGGTCCTGGGCACCGCGAACATTCCGAACGGATAGTTGTCGCGCAGATCCTTCTTCGCGGTGAACGGCAATCGGCTCAGATCGCTCAGATCAGTAAGGTCGCCAGGTTTGAAGCCGACCGAGTCCAACGCGGCCCGGTAGTGCGGGACGTTCTCGTAAGCCCGTCGTACGGTTGCCTGAAGCAACGACAACTGCCGGGCCCGCAGCTCGTCGATCGACAACTGCTCGCCGGCATCACGCAGCTCCGTAGGACAAGCATCACCGAGCATGAAGAACCCCTAAGGACGGGCGAGCAGGGTCGCGATGCCCTGGCCGACGCCGATGCACATGGTGGCCAGCGCGTACCGGGCGTCGCGGTGGCGAAGCTCCAGGGCCGCGGTGAGTGCGAGGCGGGCTCCGGACATCCCCAGCGGGTGGCCGAGGGCGATGGCGCCGCCGTTCGGGTTGACGTGTTCGGCGTCGTCGGGGAGGCCGAGTTCCCGCAGTACGGCGAGGGACTGCGCCGCGAACGCCTCGTTCAGCTCGATCACGTCGATGTCGGACAACGCGACCCCTGTGCGATCGAGCAGCTTCCGCGTCGCGGGCGCCGGTCCGATGCCCATGATCCGAGGCGGTACGCCGGCTGCCGCCGTCCCGACGACCCGCGCCAACGGCGTCACGCCGTACTGCTCCACGGCCTCACCGCTCATCACGAGCAAGGCCGCCGCTCCGTCGTTCACTCCCGACGCATTCCCCGCGGTCACGGTCCCGGGCGATCGGAACGGAGTCTTCAAACCGGCAAGAGCTTCGAGCGACGTCTCGCGCGGATGCTCATCCACATCGACGACAGTGACCGCCCCGCGCTTACCCGGTACGTCGACTGCGACGATCTCCTCGGCCAGCCGCCCGTTGGCCTGTGCCTTGGCGGCTCGCTGCTGCGACCGCAACGCGAACAGATCCTGGTCCTCGCGAGAGATCGAGAACTCCGCGGCGACGTTCTCGGCCGTCTCCGGCATCGAGTCGATCCCGTACTGCGCCTTCAGCGCCGGATTGACGAACCGCCACCCGATCGTGGTGTCGAAGACCTCCGCCTGCCGGGCGAACGCGGTCGTTGCCTTCGGCATCACGAACGGCGCCCGCGACATCGACTCGACGCCGCCGGCCACCACGATGTCGTTGTCCCCGGCAATGATCGACCGGGCGGCGGACGCGACCGCGTCCAGGCCAGATCCGCAGAGCCGGTTGATCGTCGTCCCGGGAACCGAGTCCGGCAGCCCGCTGAGCAGCACCGCCATCCGCGCGACGTTCCGGTTGTCCTCGCCGGCCTGGTTCGCGCAGCCGAGGATCACGTCGTCGATCCGGGCCGGGTCCAGCGCGGTCCGGTTCAGCAGCGACGAGATCGCGTGCGCGGCGAGATCGTCCGGGCGGACCATGGCGAGCGCACCGCCGTACCGCCCGATCGGAGTGCGGACCCCGTCGACCAGAAACGCCTCGCGCGTCATGACTCCTCCACAATGTTTCCGGACAGTTGGCGGCTGCGGCCGCGGAACTCGGCGATCACCTCGTCGTCGCGGGTGACCGTGATGTCGTAGATCGCGTTCCGGCCGAACCGGGTCCGCTCCCGGGCGTCGGCGACCAGCAGATCGCCGCGGTGCGCCGGGGCGACGAACACGATGTCGCAGGCCTGCGCGACCGTCACCTGGTTGCGCGAGTTGCAGGCGAACGCGAACGCCGAGTCGGCCAGACTGAACACGAATCCACCATGCGCGATCCCGTGCCCGTTGACCATGTCCTCGCGCACCGGCATCTCGAGCCGCGCCGTACCCTCGCCGACCGCCACCAGCCGCATCCCCAGCCCGGCGCTGGCGGTGTCCTCCGCCCACATCGCCGCCGCCACGCGCGCCGCCAAGTCGTCCATACGTTGCCCAATCGAGAAGAGGCTTGTGACACCCTAGTACGAATCGCGTCAACGACTGTAACATCGCCCTCATGACCGCAGACCTGCTCTCTTCCCACCGCGAGCGCCTCAACGGTGCGCTGAAGGCGATCCACGACCGCGGCTACCACTCCGCGTTCCCGGAGTCACCGAGCCCTCGGGTGTACGGCGAGACCGCGGCGGCCGACGGCAAGGCGGCCTTCGAGGCTCATCTGGGTACGACGTACGCGCTCGAGATCCCCGGATCGCGCGGCACCGTCGTCACCGAGCAGTCGCCGTACGGGATCGCGATGGACGTCTCGTACCCGCGGGTGGTCGAGGACGGTCTGGACGAGCTGCTGACCGCGGCCCAGCAAGGGCTCGCGGACTGGCGCCGGGCTGGGATCGACGGGCGGACCGGGGTCGCGCTCGAGATTCTCGAGCGGTTGCACAAGCGGATCTTCGAGCTCGCCAACGCGGTCCAGCACACCAGCGGTCAGGCGTTCGTGATGGCGTTCCAGGCCGGCGGCGCGCACGCGCTGGACCGCGCGCTGGAGGCGGTCGCGTACGCGCACGAGGAGATGAACCGCTACCCGGCGACCGCGACCTGGGAGAAGCCGGCCAAGGGCGACCCGATCCGGATGGAGAAGACGTTCACGGTCACCGGCCGCGGCGTCGCGCTGGTGATCGGCTGCAACACATTCCCGACCTGGAACTCCTGGCCCGGTCTGTTCGCCTCGCTGGTGACCGGCAACGCGGTCGTCGTCAAGCCGCACCCGTTGGCCGTGCTGCCGCTGGCGATCACCGTCGACGTCTGCCGTGAGGTGCTCGCCGAAGCCGGTTTCGACCCGAACCTCGTCACCCTGGCGACCGAGCGCGCCGGCGACGGCCTGGCCAAGCCGCTGGCGACCCGGCCCGAGGTGAAGCTGATCGACTTCACCGGCGGCAGCGAGTTCGGCGAGTGGCTGGAGCAGAACGCGACCCAGGCGACCGTCTTCACCGAGAAGGCCGGCGTGAACGCGGTCATCATCGACTCGACCGACTCCTTCAAGGCGCTGACCGGCAACCTCGCTTTCACGCTCTCCCTGTATTCCGGCCAGATGTGCACCACCACCCAGAACCTGTTCGTCCCGGTCGGCGGGATCGAGACCGACGAGGGGCACAAGTCCTTCGAGGAGGTTGGCGCCGCGCTCGCGACAGCGATCGGCAAGCTGCTCGGCGACGACGCCCGCGCGGTCGAGATCCTCGGCGGCATCGTGAACCAGGCCGTGATCAGCCGCCTCGAGCTCGCCCCGGAGTACGGCGACGTGGTGCTGGAGTCCCGCGCGATCCAGCACCCGGCGTTCCCGGACGCGGTTGTCCGTACGCCGCTGCTCGTGGCGATCGACGCCGACGACGCCGACGTGTACGGGCGCGAGTGCTTCGGCCCGGTGTCGTTCCTGGTCAAGACGGCCGACACCGCGCAATCGATCGACCTGTTCCGGAAGACCGTCGCCGAGGGCGGCGCGATGACCGCCGGGATCTACTCGACCGACTCCAAGGTCCTGGACGAGGCCCGGGACGCGGCCCTCGACGCGGGCGTCGCGCTGTCCGAGAATCTGACCGGCCAAGTGTTCGTCAATCAATCGGCTGCTTTCAGCGATTTCCACGGCACCGGCGCGAATCCGGCGGCCAATGCGACATACACCGACGGCGCATACGTTGCGAGTCGCTTCCGCGTCATTCAATCTAGGCGACATGTCTAATGCGCCGGATTCCACGAACCTGAACGAGGTACTCGCCTACTACGACAGCTGGCTGGCGTTCAACCAGCGGTACCAGCGGGTGCCGGGCGTCCAGGTCGCGGTGTACGCCGAGGACGCGATCGCGTTCTCGGCGGCGTACGGGCTGGCGGATGTGGAGAACGACGTACCGCTGACCGACCAGCATCTGTTCCGGATCGCCTCGCATTCGAAGACGTTCACCGGGACCGCCATCTTCCAGCTGATCGAGCAGGGCCGGCTGCGGCTGGACGACAAGGTGTCCCAGCACGTCACCGAGATCGTCGGTACGCCGATCGGCGAGCGGACCGTCCGGGAGCTGCTCGCGCACGCCGGCGGCATCACCCGGGACAGCCTGGACGCGGGCTGGTGGCAGTTGTCCACAGCCTTCCCGGATCGCGACCAGTTGCTCGCCGTACTGCGTGACGAGACGTCGGCCGTGATCGCGGAGAACGAGCGCTTCAAGTACTCGAACATCGGCTACGGCCTGCTCGGACTCGTCGTCGAGGCGGCGAGCGGTACGCCGTACAACTCGTATGTCCAGACCGCGATCGTGGGCAAGCTCGGGCTGTCGGGTCTCGGCCCCGAGCTGGATCCGGCCCGGCTGAACGAGTACGCCGCCGGGTACAGCGCGCTGACGTACGCCGACACCCGCGTCCCGATCGAGCACATCGACACCCGCGCGCTGGCCTCGGCGACCGGGTTCTTCGGTAACGCACGCGATCTGGTGACGTACTTCTCCGCGCACCTGCCCGGCGACAACCGGCTGCTCTCGGACAAGTCCAAGCGCGAGATGCAGCACCCGCTGTGGACGACCGGTTCGGACGAGAAGGCGCGGTACGGCCTCGGTCTGGCGGTGAACAAGGTCGGCGACCGGGAGGTGTTCGGGCACGGCGGCGGGTACCCGGGCCACATCACCAGGACGCTCGTCGACCCCGAGAAGCGGATCGTCGTCTCGGTGCTGACCAATGCGATCGACGGGCCTGCGTCGCAGCTCGCGGAGGGGTTGTTCCGGCTCCTCGACCTCGCCGAGTCGAAGGACCGCGGTGCAGGCGACCTCGCCCGCTTCACCGGCCGTTTCGCGAACCTCTGGGGCGTCACCGACTTCGTCGTGATCGGCGGCCGCCTGTACGCGACCGACCCGTCCAGCCCGAACCCGGCCGACGAGCCGCAGCCGCTCGAGGCGGACGGCGACACGCTCCGCGTCACCGGTGGGAACGGCTACGGCTCGTACGGCGAGTCGTACCGCTTCACGTTCGACCACAACGGCGCAGTCGAGACAGTCCACGGCTCCAGCGGCCTCACGCTGCACCCCATCGACACCTTCACCCTCCCGGAGCGAGTTACCGTGGCCCCGTGACCATTCACGGCGACCACCCGTTCCTCCCGCCCGAGTCCGAGCGGAGTCCGGTACGGCGGTTGCGCGGCCGGCTGCCGTCGCCGGTCGGGTTGTGGACGACGGCGTACGACGGGAAGCGGGCCGGGCTCACGGTGTCGTCGATGCTGGTGGCGGACGGCGAGCCCGGGTACGTGATCGGGCTGCTCGACGCGGAGTCCGACCTGTGGGAAACGTTGCGCGAGGCAAGGACCGCGGTGGTGTCGCTGCTCGGCGAACCGCACCGCCAACTGGCCGACGCCTTCGGGTACGTCGCACCCGCTCCGGGCGGCCCGTTCCGGATGATCGACTGGACGGACACCGCCTGGGGCCCGGCGCCCGTTGGCGTCAGCACCTGGGCCGGCTGCACCCTCGTCGACCCCAACCCGCCCGAAGTGGGATGGGGTCTGCAAGTGCAACTCGAGATCGCCCACGTCGAGTTCGCCGCCGACGACGTACCAACCCTGGTCCACCGCCGAGGACGGTACGTGACCATCTAATGTGAGCTGCATGCGAGCCACAGTGATCCATGGAGCGTTCGACGTACGGCTGGAAGATCGTCCGGACCCGAAGATCGACGGGCCGGGGGACGCGGTGGTCAAGGTCGTTGCCTCATGCATCTGTGGATCCGACCTGTGGCCGTACCGCGGCGAGAACCCGGTCAAGCAGCCGCGGCCGATCGGGCACGAGTTCGTCGGCATCGTCGAGGAGATCGGGTCCGAGGTCCGCACGGTCAAACCGGGTGACTTCGTCGTCGCGCCGTTCGTCGTGAGCGACGGCACCTGCCCGCACTGTCTGGCGGGCTACCAGACCGCCTGCCAGAACCTGGTCGGCTACGGCAGTGACAAGGCGGACGGCGGTCAGGGCGAGTACGTGAAGCTTCCGTACGCCGACGGCACGCTCGTCGCGACGCCGGAGGTACCCGACGACTCGCTCGTCCCGTCGCTGCTCACACTGTCCGACGTGATGGGCACCGGGTGGCACGCGGCGCGGTCGGCGCGCGTGAAGGCCGGCGACACGGTAGTTGTCGTGGGCGACGGTGCGGTCGGGCTGTGCGGCGTACTCGCGGCTTCGCGGATGGGTGCGGAGCGGGTTGTTGCCCTGTCGCGGCATGAACCACGGCAGAAGTTGGCGAAGGAGTTCGGGGCCACGGACATCATTTCCGAGCGTGGCGACGCGGCGCGGGACGCCGTACTCGAACTGACCAAGGGCGTCGGGGCGGACGCCGTCCTCGAATGTGTCGGGACGAAGCAGTCGATGACGACCGCGTTCGAGGTCGCGCGCGCCGGGGCCACGGTCGGGTTCGTCGGCGTACCGCACGGGGTCGAGGTGCCGATCGGGACGATGTTCGGGCGGAATGTCGGCCTGAACGGCGGGGCGGCGCCGTGCCGTGCGTACCTGCCGGACCTGATGGCCGACGTTCTGGCCGGTGAGATCGATCCGGGCAAGGTGTTCGACTCGCAGATTCCGCTTGCCGACGTCACTGAGGGGTACACGGCGATGCACGAACGGCGAGCGATCAAGGTGCTGTTGCGGCCCTGAGCGTTTGCGCAACGTGAGTGCGCGTTAAGGCCGTTCGAACAAGGAATGTGCGCGCTCTCACACTGTCAAGGTGCGCGGGGTCACGGCTGCGCAACGCGCCTGCGCGGAACGTTGACACCCGGTGCGTGCCGTCCCAGAGTTGCACCGTCAAGGGGGCATCGTTGTCACAGGCGGCTCCATCTATTGATCGGAGAGTGAATCATGCGTGGTGGTCTGAGTAAGACCCTGGCGCTGGTGGGCGCGGCGGGTCTTCTCGCGGTGAGCGCCTGCGGAAACAGCGACGACAGCGGCGGCGGAGACTCGTCCGCGAACAAGGACGTCACTGTCTTCACCTGGTGGGCCGACGGTGGCGAGAAGGCTGGACTGGACGGCATGGTGTCGGTGTTCAACACCGAATGCAAGGACTACAAGTTCGTCAACTCCGCCGTCGCCGGTGGCGCGGGCGCGAACGCGAAGCAGGTGCTGGCCAACGACCTGCAGGCGGGCAAGCCGCCGTCGACGTTCCAGGCGCACGCCGGTGCCGAGCTGAAGGACTACATCGACGCCGGCCAGGTCGACGACGTCAGCCAGCTGTACAAGGACTACGGGCTGGACAAGGCTTTCCCGCAGAACCTGCTCGACAACCTGACCGTCGACGGCAAGATCTACTCGATCCCGGCGAACATCCACCGGGCGAACGTGGTCTGGACGAACCCGACGGTGTTGAAGAAGGCGAACATCGACGCCACCAAGGCGCCGGCGAACGTGGACGCGTGGATCGCCGACCTGACCAAGCTGAAGGCCGCCGGTGTGGCGGCGCCGCTGGGGCTCTCCAAGGGCTTCGCGCAGGAGATGCTGGTCGAGGCCGTGCTGCTGGCGGAGCTCGGTCCGGACAAGTTCAAGGGTCTGTGGGACGGCAAGACGGACTGGGCCGGCGGCGACGTGACCGCGGCGCTGAACAAGTACAAGACGCTGCTGTCCTTCAGCAACGCCGACCGCGAGGCGATCGACTGGTCGGACGCGCTCGGCTACGTCAACGCCGGCAAGGCCGGCTACACGCTGATGGGTGACTGGGTCGCCGCGCAGCAGTTGTCCAACAAGATTCCGGACTCGGCGTACACCTACTGGCCGGCGCCGGGGACCGGGGACTCGTTCCAGTTCCTCGCCGACTCGTTCACGCTGCCGACCAACGGCGCGGACCCCGACGGTGCGAAGTGCTGGCTGAAGGTCGTCGGCTCGGCCGAGGGCCAGAAGGCGTTCAACACCAAGAAGGGCTCGATCCCGGCCCGCTCGGACGCCGACCCGGCCGACTACCCGAAGTACCAGCAGGGTGCGATGGCGGACTGGAAGAAGGACACGATCGTCCCGTCCTGCGCGCACGGTGCCGCGTGCACCGCCGGACAGAACAACGACATCCTGTCCGCGCTCAGCCAGTTCAGCGGTAGTCAGGACGTCGCCAAGCTGCAGTCGGCGATCGGCGCCGCGATGAAGAAGAGCTGATGAAGGTCGAGTTGAGGACCGATCTCGAGTTGGAGGACTGAGCGGTGCACGGAAGAATTCGCACCTGGGGACCTGGAGCCCTGGTGCTGCTGCCGACCGTGCTCCTGCTCGGGTACTTCGTCTACGGGCTGATCGCATGGTCCGTCAACACCTCGCTGACGAACCGGCACACGGCCCGCAAGGGCCCGGCCGACTACGTCGGGCTCGAGAACTACGGGCACCTGTTCGGTGAGGACCGGTTCCTCAACTCGCTGAAGAACCTCGGCGTGCTCACGGTGGCGTTCATCGTGGGCACGCTGATCTTCGGCCTGCTCTGGGCGCTGCTGCTGGAGAAGGGCGTGCCCGGCGAGTCGATCTTCCGGTCCGTGTACCTGTTCCCGATGGCGATCTCGATGATCGCCTCGGGCGTGGTCTGGGGCTGGTTGCTGAACCCGTCCCAGGGCGATGACGCCCGTGGGCTGAACCGGCTGTTCCAGATCCTCCATCTGAACTTCCTGGAGAATCCCTGGTGGACCGCCGGCAGTAGATGGACGACGATGGCGTCCATCGCGTTGCCGGCGGTCTGGCAGATGTCCGGTTACATCATGGCGCTGTTCCTGGCCGGCTTCCGGGGGATCCCGCCGGAGTTGCGGGAGGCGGCCCGGGTGGACGGCGCGTCGGAGTTCAAGCTGTACCGGCACGTGCTGTTCCCGCAGCTGTCGCCGATCGCGTTGTCCGCGCTGATCATCCTCGGCCACATCTCGCTGAAGCTGTTCGACCTGATCTACGCGATCACCGGGCCGAACCAGTTCCGCACCGAGGTGCCGGCCGTCTTGATGTGGAACACCTTGTTGCGCAGTGACCAGGCCAAGGCGGCAGCGATCGGGATCGTGATGCTCGCGGTCGTCGCCGTACTCGTCATCCCGTATCTCGCGTGGACCGTTCGGCAGGAGAACGAGGAATGACCGCCGTAGAGGCCGCGACCGGCCACACCGCCGCAGCGATCCGGCAGAAGCCGCGACGCGGGGCAACCGCCGACGGGACGACCCGGCGCAGCCGGACGATCCGTTACGTCCTGCTGCTCTTGTTCCTGCTGTTCGTGCTGACCCCGGTGTACGTCGTACTGGTCACGAGCTTCAAGACCTCCGGCGACACCACCGCGGCCTCGCAGTGGAACCTGCCGAAGGAATGGACGCTGGAGCCGTGGCGCAAGGCCTGGGACGTGCTGCAGCCGTACATGATCCGGTCGCTGTCGCTGGCGATCCCGGCCGCGATCATCTCGTCGCTGATCGGGTCCGCGAACGGGTTCGTGCTGGCCCGGTGGCGGTTCCCCGGTGCGAACATCGTGTTCGCGTTCATCCTGTTCGGGATGTTCATCCCCTACCAGGCGGTGATGCTGCCGCTGCGGACGACGTTCACCGAGCTGGACGTCACCCGGGGCGTGCCGACGCTGATCCTCGCGCACTGCATTTACGGTCTGCCGATCTGCACGCTGATCTTCCGGAACTACTACGCCACGATCGTGCCGAACGAGATCATCGAGTCGGCCCGGGTGGACGGCGCCGGGTTGATCCAGACCTACCTCCGGATCATCCTGCCGATCTCGATCTCCGGGTTCGTGGTGACGCTGATCTGGCAGTTCACCTCGGTCTGGAACGACTTCCTGTTCGCGTTGTTCCTCACCCAGCAGAACAACGGGCCCGTGACGCTGGGCCTGGCGGCACTGGCCGGCGGCCAGAAGGTCGACTACGCGGCGAGTATGGCGGGCGCGCTGATCACGTCGTTCCCGACCCTCATCGTCTACATCCTCCTCGGCCGCTGGTTCATCGGCGGCCTGATGGCCGGCGCCCTCAAGGGCTGACCCCACCCCGCAACGCGTCTTTGAGCACCCACCAACCACATTTCCACTCGCGAAACGGTTGGCGGGTACTCAAGGACGGACGGCGGGGTTGTCCACAGGGCGCGCTGACCGGACTGCGGGGGAGGGGGTGCGGGCGGTAATCTCACGGAGGTGACCAAGTCTCCGAGTGGACGGGACGGACGGCGCAGCCATCTGCGGCTCGTCGGCTCCGACCCGGGCGAGCCGCCCGCGCCGGCGGCGGCTGTGGATGTCGACACGACGCCGAGCGTCGCCGTGCTGGAGACCCTGCTGGAAACGCTTGCCCTCGACATGGCCGCGGTGCCGGCCGCTCTGCATCCGGTGATCGCCGAGGCGTCGGTGGCTCGTTCGGCGGCGATGCTCGCCGACCAGCTGTGGCCGGCCGGGCTCCCGGACGAGATCGGCGAGGTGGAGCGGTTCTTCTGGGCCGACGCGGCGCGGGTGCTCGGTGAGCGCCGTGACCTCGAGTCCTTCGTCCTGCTGACGAGTCTGGCCCGGACGGTCGGCCCGGCCGGGCGGTTGCCGCTGCAGCGGGCGCATGTGTCCCGGTTGCGGACGCAGGACGAAGTACCGGAATGGGTGACCCGGATCGCCGGCTTCCGGCTGACCAGCGCGATCGTGTCCGAGGACATCACCGGTGACGGGCTGAGCGTCGTGCTCGACTACGACGACGAGCAGCATCCGCACACCGTGGTGGTGTTCATCGACAACAATCTCGGCGCGATCATCAAGGACGTGTTCGTCGGCCCGCCGGTGGACCGCGTCCTGGAGGCGTACGAGCGCGGCGGCCGGGTGACCATCCGGACCGTGCGCCCGCCGATCGCGGCCGGCATCATCCTGCAGGCGCTGGGCGAGACCCGCGACTACGACGATCCGCCGGTCAGCGAGGACTTCGAGTTCTTCACCGGCCTGCTGGTGAACCGGCTGACCCAGATGCCGGAGCGCCCGGTCCGGCCGCCGATCCGCCCGCTGATGACCCCGCGACAGCGCGAGCAGCTGGTCGAGGAGTTCCTCGAGTCGCGGTACGCCGTTGGTCTGCCCGACGACGCCGCGGACATCGCCCGGCTGTGGATCGATCACGCGGTCGACCACACCGTCGGCGGTCCGCAGCGCGTCAGCGGCGTACTGGTGGAGCTCTTCCTCGCGCACTGGTTGCCGCGCAAGGTCCTTGCTGACAGCACCTATTTCGACGCGGTCCCGCTGGTCGTGAAGGCCTGGCTCGAGTTCGCCGGCGAGCGGACCCACCTGCCGCTGGACACCGTCGACGAGGCGGTCGACGCCGTCGACGTCTGGCAGCCGGCCCTGGAAGCCGCCGCGATGATCGACCCGGTCGGCTCGAAGCCTGGCGAGCGGGTCTTCCTCGACGACGCGACCAACGACCTGGAAGACGCTTACCGAGCCCTGGCCGGCCTCGGTTCCCCGCCGCAACCCGACCTCCGCGGCCTGGACAACCAGCAAGCCGCCACCCTCTCGGTCCTCGCACCGCACGCCTGGCTGATGGCCGGCGAAACCCTCGGTACGTCGTACGCACCGGACGCCTTCGACATCGCCGAACGCCTGGTCCGCGACGCCCCCGACCTCCTGGCCAAGGCCCGCCTCTCCACCTGGCCCCGAGCCATCGTCTGGCTCCTCGCCCACCGCCACCGCCTGGTAGGCCCCGGCGAAACCCTCACCCCCTACACCCTCGCCACCGACCTCTCGTCCTCTCCAGCAACCTTGCGAAAAACCGCAAAACTCCTCACCGACACGTTGATCCTGCCCCGCTGATCTCACCCGCCGGGCCTGTGCCCGCAGCTGTTGAGCCGCGACGGACAATGGTGAACATGCATGTGCGTGCGCCGGAGCTCAAGGGTCGTGGGTGGTTGAACACCGGGGGACAGGAGTTGTCGCTCGGGGACTTCCGTGGACGCTTTTTGTTGTTGGATTTTTGGACCTTCTGCTGCATCAACTGTCTGCATGTGCTGGACGAGTTGCGGCCGTTGGAGGAGAAGTACGGGGACGCGCTGGTGATCGTGGGGGTGCACTCGCCGAAGTTCGCGCACGAGGGTGAGGAAGCCGCCGTACGGGCTGCTGTCGAGCGGTACGAGGTGGGGCATCCGGTGCTGGACGACCCGGAGCTGATCACCTGGCAGAACTACACCGCCCGCGCCTGGCCGACACTGGTCCTGGTGGATCCCAACGGGTACGTCGTCGCGCAGTACTCCGGTGAAGGCCACGAGCACGCCCTGGACGCCCTGCTCGCCGAGCTGATCGTGCAGCACGAAGAAGCCGGTACCCTCACCCACGGCCGGTCGCCGTACGTCGCGCCGACGCCCGAGCCGACGGATCTGCGCTTCCCCGCGAAGGTCGTTGCGGTGGACAACGGGTTCCTGGTCGCGGATGCGGGCAACCACAGCATCGTCGAGCTCGCCGCTGACGCGACCACCGTCGTACGCCGGATCGGGACCGGTGACCGTGGCTTCGTCGACGGCCCGGCGGCCGAGGCTCGGTTCTCCGAGCCCAACGGTCTGGTGGTACTCCCGGCCGATGCCGCCGACCGCCTTGGGTACGACGTGGTGGTCGCGGACACCGTCAACCATGCGCTGCGGGGGATCTCGTTGGCCACCGGCGAGGTGCAGACGTTGGTTGGCACCGGCAAGCAATGGATGGACGGCGACGGGAGCGACGTACTGAGTTCGCCGTGGGATGTCGCCTGGTGGGGCGACAAGGTGTGGATCGCGATGGCCGGCGTGCACCAGTTGTGGACGTTCGATCCGTTCAGCGGGGAGACCGCGGTCGCGGCCGGCACGACCAACGAAGGGCTGAAGGACGGGCCGCTCGGCGAGGCGTGGTTCGCGCAGACGAGTGGGCTCGCGGCGGACGGCGATCGACTGTGGCTGGCCGATTCGGAGATCTCGGCCCTGCGGTGGATCGACACCGAGGTGCACACCGCCGTCGGCACCGGGCTGTTCGACTTCGGGCTGCGCGACGGCAAGGCGAGCGAGGCGTTGTTGCAGCATCCGCTCGGTGTGACCGTCCTCCCGGACGGATCTGTCGCGATCGCCGACACATACAACGGCGCCGTACGTCGTTATGACCCGCGGACCGAGACCGTCGAGACGATGGCCACCGGGCTGGCTGAGCCGAGCGGGGCGGTTGTCGTGGGCAACGAGCTGCTCGTCGTCGAGTCTGCTGCGCACCGCCTGACCCGGATCCCCCTCGGCGCCTCCGCGACTGCCGACGAGTTCAGCACGCGGACGCAGCGCCCGCCGATGGATCTTGCTGCTGGCGAGGTCACGCTCGAGGTGGTATTCAATCCGCCGCCGGGGCAGAAGCTGGACGACCGCTACGGCCCGTCCACGCGGCTGCTGGTTTCCTCCACCCCGGACAACCTGCTCCGCGAAGGTGCGGGCGACTCCACCGATCTCGTACGCCGGCTCGTCATCGACCCGCACGCCGGCTCCGGCGTCCTCCACGTCGCCGTCCAGGCCGCGTCGTGCGACGACTCCGCCGAGGTGGAGTTCCCCGCCTGCCACATGCACCGCCAGGACTGGGGCGTCCCCGTCCAGATCACCCCCGACGGCCCGAACCGTGTCGAACTCGTCCTCTCCGGTAGTAAGTAACTTGTTTGACGGAGGGGTACCGTCGAAGGTGTAGGACCAAGGACTCGCCTGGGAGGCTCGGATGAGCATCGGTGTGGGGATCTTTTTGATGGTGGTGGGCGGCATTTTCGCGTTCGCCGTCCGCGACACCTGGGACGTCGTGAACCTGCAGGTCGTCGGCTACATCCTGCTACTCGCCGGCCTGGCCGGCATCCTGCTCTCCTTCTACATCACCAACCGCCGCCGGCGTGTGGAGACCGACGCCATCGACCCCGCCATCGAAGAGGAGTACCGCGTCGTCGAGGAACACCACCGCGACATCAAGGAGTAGGTCGGTCCTCAGCGGCTGTGGAGTTCGATGTCGCCTGAGGTGGTGGTAGCGGTCAGGGTGTGGCCGGCGGTCGTGGTGTTGCCGAGGCCGTCCTCGACCTCGCCGTGCTTGCTCTCGGTCGTGACTTTGTAGGCGCCGGTCGGGGCGCTGACCTCGATATCGCCGCTGGTGCCTTTGGCGCGGACGTCGTTGGCCTCGGAGAGGTCGAGTTCGATATCGCCGGACGTGGTCTCGACGTCCACGGCGCCGCCGCTCAGGTCCTTGGCCTCGATGTCGCCGGAGTTGGCCTTGACGTCGAGTTTTCCGGTCAGGTCCTGCACGGACACGTCCCCGGACGTCACGTCGAGGTTGACGTCGCCCTTGACCTCGCGGAGCTCGACCTTGCCGGAGGTGGACTTCGCGTCGACCCCGGCCACTCCCGTGATCTCGAGGTCGCCGCTGCCGTTCTCACCGGTGACCTTGGTGCCGCGCGGCACGGTCACCTCGAAGTCGGCGGTGCACTGCCAGCCGCAGTCGCCGTCCAGCTTGAGCACGCCGTCGTTCACCGAGTACGCGTCGCCGTGCTTCCAGAACCAGAACTTGCGCTTCTCCCGGACGCTGGCCTGGTCGTCGTCGGACACGTTGATCGTGATGTCGGCGTGGCCGGCGGCGAGCTGGACCGTGGTGATCTTGTCGTCGATCTTGTGCGTGTCGTCGGAGTCCCGATCCCCGAACTGCCAGAACGCCAGCCCGGCCGCCGCCACCAGCAGGATCACGCCGAGCTGCTTGTTCTCCGCCATCGTCCGCCTCTTCTCGAGCCCACCCACGTTGTCGCAACGACAGTAGGCTCCGGGGCCGGGCCCCAGGATCCGGCAGATCCCCCGACGCGCCCCTGAACCGCTCTCAGGGAAGCCCTCTCACCGACGCAGCTCGCCCCGGGACACGGCCGTGGCCAGGTCGTCGCCGGTGGTGCCGAAGAAGGTTCGCGCCCAGAGTGAGTCCTCGTACCAGTACGGCCCGTCCTCGCCGGGCAGCGACGCCGGCGCCGAGTGACGCTTGAGGGCCTGTCGGCACTCGTTGCACAGCGGCAGCGTCAGCGTGGTGCCGTCGGACTCCACCTTGGTCGGCCGACCGGACGAGCGACCGTGCAGCGGGTTGAACGCGCACAGATCCGGTACGGCGTCCACCTTGCGATCGGCTGCGATCGCGACCGCGGCGTCGTACTCCCGCCGTGCCTTGTCGAGCAGCACCATCGCACCGACCAGGTCGACAAGGCCGGGCGACGAGTCGAGAACCTTCGATGCGGCGGCGTGGTCGTCGAGCGCGGCCTGCTGGTGGACCAGCCCCGCGCCTTCGGTGGTCGGGAGCGCGGCCAGTTCCGAACCGAGCCGGGTGAGCTCGGCGTTCGTCTCCTGGGTCAAGCGTCGGCGTCGCTCGGCCGCCACCGTCGCGGCGACGTGCGGCGGGATCCGGAACGTCTTGGACCCCGAACCCCGGCTGCGCCCGATCAGCAGACCGAGACCGACCAGGACGACGAGACCGCCGACGATCGACAGGGCGACGATCCACCCGTGACCGCCCGGCTCCGAGATGGCCCGGGACGGCCGACTCGACTGCGGTCGGTTCGAGGTCTTCGGGATGCCCGGTTGGGCGAGCAGCTCGTACATCCGGGCCAGCACCTCGGTCGGCCCCGCGTCGTACCCCGAGTCGGCCAGCGCGCGCGTCCGCGCGGCCTCCAGCTTCTCCTCGCTGACCTGCGACACGTCCCGCGTCTCGTACCACGGGAAGCGGCTGCCGCCGTCCACCACGACGTACAGCCCCGGCAGTCGGAGCGCATCCATGATCAGAGTGAGCGCCGTGCTCTCCTCGCCCTGGAACTCGTCGCTCGGGGTCAGCGGCAGGACGACGGTGTAGACCGGGTACCCGAGCGCCTTCGCTTTCGTGCGCACGTCGTCCAGCAGCTTCGCGGGCAGTGCCGTCTTGTACGCCGGGTCAATGTAGACCGGGTCCTTCTTCAACGCGGTCGCGATCGCTTGTGCCCGCTCCGCCGGGGTCCGCGCGGTACCGGCCTCGGCCGGAGCCGCAACGAGCAGCGTCAACGCCGCCGTGAGACTGATGAGGAGCAAACGGGCCTTCACGCGCGTCCCTTCCGTCGTGGGCGGGCGAGCGCCGCCACGATCAACACAATGCCGCCGAGCAAGCCGCCGCCCATCAGGCCGAGCACCGCGCCGCCGGCGCCGTTCCCGATCGCCTTGCCCACGGTGAACTTCTCCACCGGGGCCGAGTCCTCCGGCTCGGGAGGCAGCGGCTCGGTCCGGGCCGGCTTCGGTGTGCTGTACCTCTCCCGCAAGCCGTCGAGGTACTCCGAGAGCTGCTTGCTCAGCGCCTCTTTCCCGTCCGCGTAGGTCCACGTCGGCGCGTACACACCGAGCTGGTGCGCGACGCCGTACGACCGGTCGCCGTCCATCACGACGTACACGCCCGGCTTGCCGTTCGCGGCGGCCAGCCGGCCGGCGAGCAGCGTGGTGTCACCCTTCTCCGGGAACCATTCGCCGGACGGTACGACGGCCACGAACACCGGCACCTTCGCGTTCGAGATCACCTGCAGCGTCTCGTTGCGATCGGCAATCGACGTGAAGTCCGGATCGACGTACAGGTTCTCCTGCGCCCAGGCCGCGATCGCGGCGGTGATCCGCGGATCGGTCGGCGTGGCCGCCGACGCGGTGCCGGTCAGGAGGCAGGCAGTTGCCGCTAGCAACAGGACGAGCCGTCTCATCGCGCGTCCTCCTTCCGGCCGGTGATGCGGTCGGCGAGGTCGTCGGAGAGCGCGCCGAAGCCGGTCGCGACCATCGGGCTGTCCTCCGGGTCGAGCGTCCAGTACGGCACCGGCTTGCGGTCGTGACCGAGCAGCCCGGACTTGGCCGGCACCAGCAGACCGCTCGGCGTATCGCCCCGGCGTACAACGCTCGCACACCACTCGCATGCGGGTACTTCGACGTCGTCCGACCAGTCGACCTTCGCCGTACCGGGGTTGTGTGTCGGGTTGAAGAAGCACGGCGGCTGGAGGGCCGCACCGGAGGCGATCCGCTCGGCCTGCCGGGCGAGCACGAGCGCACCGGCCGAAGCGAGGAGGTCTTCCGGCTGGTCCGCGCGCAGCGTCCGCGCCGCGTCGAGCCGGCGGAACGCGTCGTCGCGCTGATCCAGCAATTGGGTCGTCTTGTTGCGACGCCGGTCCAGTCGCGCAAGGGCCTTCTCGGCCTGCTTGATCTTCCCGCCCGCCTTGAGCTGGACGTTCTTCGGCTCGATCGCCGACTTACTCGACCCCGAACGCTTCGGCTTGCCACGGCGCCGCAGCCCGAGCACCAGCGTCAGCATGAACCCGAGGAGCCCGCCGACACTGAGGCCGACGTACACGGCCCGGTCCGACTTGTCGGTCACCGAGAGGCCGCGGTGCGGGCGCTCCGGCTCGAGATCGGCGGCAGGCATGGCCGGCAGCGGACGATCGTCGTACGCCGTCGACGCGTACTGGATCGTGCGGACGATCTGGGGCGCCGGACGATCCGAGACGACGTCGAGGCGCTGCTTGTCCTCGGCCCGCACGCTGGTCAGGTCGCGGCCCCGGAGCCCGCCCTGCCGGTACAGCTCCGCGGTCGTCGACCAGTAGTTGTCGTCCACGAGCGCGACCAGGTACAGCCCTGGTTCACCGATCCGCGCGTGCAGCAAGGTCGGCCAGTCGAGCCGGTTCTTCGCCAGGTACGGCGTCCGCGGCACGAGCGCGACGTACACGGGAACGCCCGCCGTACGCATCGCGCCGCGGATCCGGTCCAGCTCGGTCGCGGGGATCGCCAACCGGCCGTCGACGGACAGGTGATCGGTGCGCCACGCGGCGGCGATCCGGTCGGGCAGCTCGGGCGTCTCCGCACGCGCCGGCAGGGCGGGGAGGAACGCGAGTGCCGCGAGCAGGGCGGTGAGAAATCGGACGGGCATCGCGAACAGCCTACGGGGAGTTGGGCGCGACCCTGGCTCGGACAGGGGAGACCAAGCCAGGGTCACGGTGTTTCAGGGCAGAAACGTTGCTACACCGACACGCTCCGCAACAGGGCAGATCGTGGGGCAACCCGGGGCAGATCAGCCGATTTCATGCCCCGAGCTTTGTCCTGAGCATTCTTGCCCTGGGCCCCGAACCTCCGGCTCGACCCGCGCAAGTGGCCGAGCCGGAGGAGTACGGGATCAGAACGCGGACTCCGGGAGGTCCATCACGTCGAGGTCGGTGAGTTCGGCCTTGATCCGCTCGGCGCGGACCGACGGCATCGTCGAGCGGACGAACCACTGGGCCGCGGCGATCTTGCCGGTGTAGAAGTCCTGGTCGGCCGGGGACAGCTCGCCGCCCAGCTTCTCCAGTGCGACCTCGGCCTGCCGGAGCATCAGCCACGAGCAGACCACGTCACCGAGGACGAACAGCAGCCGGGAGGTGTTCAGGCCGACCTTGTAGACGTTCCGCGGGTCGCCGTTCTCGGCCTGCGGGTTGGCGGCCATCAGGGCCTGCCCCATGATGCCCAGGATCTTCTGGGTGTCCTCGAGGCCCTTCGCGAGCAGCCCGCGCTCTTCCTTCAGCCGCCCGTTGCCGGCCTCGGAGGCGACGAACGCCTGCACCTGCTCGGCGAGGTGGCCGAGCGCCTTGCCCTGGTCCTTGATGATCTTGCGGAAGAACAGGTCCTGGCCCTGGATGGCGGTCGTGCCCTCGTAGAGCGTGTCGATCTTCGCGTCCCGCACGTACTGCTCGATCGGGTAGTCCTGCAGGAAGCCGGAGCCGCCGAACGTCTGCAGCGACTCGGTGCCGAGCAGCGTCCAGGACTTCTCCGAGCCGTAGCCCTTCACCAGCGGCAGCAGCAGGTCGTTGACACCCTCGGCGAGCTTGTCGTGCTCACCGGCGTACCGCGCCTGCTCGGCCCGGTCCTGGTACGTCGCCGTGAACAGCACGAGCGCCCGCAGCGCCTCGGCGTACGCCTTCTGCGTCAGCAGCGAACGCCGTACGTCGGGGTGGTGGGTGATCGTGACCCGCGGCGCGTCCTTGGCCGGGTTCGTCATGTCGGCGCCCTGGACCCGCTCCTTGGCGTACTCGAGCGCGTTCAGGTAGCCCGTCGACAGCGTCGCGATCGCCTTGGTGCCGACCATCATCCGCGCGTACTCGATCACCTGGAACATCTGCGCGATGCCGTCGTGCACCTCGCCGAGCAGCCAGCCCTTCGCGGGCACGCCGTCGCCGAAGGTGATCTCGCAGGTCGTGGAGACCTTGATGCCCATCTTCTTCTCGACGTTCGTGACGAAGGCGCCGTTGCGCTCGCCGGTCAGCTCGCCGGTCTCGAGGTCGAAGTCGTACTTCGGAACCACGAAGAGGCTGAGGCCCTTGGTCCCCGGACCGCCGACACCCTCGATGCCCTGTGGTCGCGCGAGCACCAGGTGAATGATGTTCTCGGTCATGTCGTGCTCGCCCGAGGTGATGAACCGCTTGACGCCCTCGATGTGCCAGGAGCCGTCGTCCTGCAGCGTGGCCTTGGTCCGCCCGGCGCCGACGTCGGAGCCGGCGTCCGGCTCGGTCAGCACCATGGTGGCGCCCCAGCCGCGCTCGATGATGTGGTGAGCGATCTTCTGGTCCCGCTCGGTCCCGTTGCGCCAGAGCACGTGCGCGAAGTTCGGGCCGGCGGCGTACATGTGCACCGCCGGGTTGGCGCCCAGCACCAGCTCGGCGGCGGCCCAGCGCAGCGACGGCGGGGTCGGCTGACCGCCCAGCTCGGCCGGCAGCTCGAGCTTGAACCACTCGGCGTCCATGTAGGCGTGGTAGCTCTTCTTGAACGCCTCCGGCATCCGGACCTCGTGGGCTTCCGGGTCGAAGACCGGCGGGTTCCGGTCGGCCTCCGCGAAGGACTCGGCCAGCTCGTGCTTGGCCAGCCGGTCGACCTCCGCAAGCACCTCGCGGGCGGTGTCGACGTCCATCTCGGCGTACGGGCCCTGACCGAGCACGTCGCCTCGGCCCAGGACCTCGAGCAGGTTGAACTCGATGTCCCGCAGATTCGACTTGTAGTGGCTCACAGACACTCCCCAACTTTACTCGCCAGTAACTTGAGTATATACCCGCCGGTAACGAGGGCAAAGGGAGATTGACTGTGACGTATGAAGTTGATTTACGAGACGCATGCGACCACGGTCGACAACGAACGCGGGATCGCCACCGGCTGGCTGCCGGGTGAGCTGTCAGCTGCGGGGCGGGAGGAGGCGCGGAAACTCGGGGAGCGCCGGCGGGAGGTCGACGTCGTGTTCAGTTCGGATCTGCGGCGGGCGGTGCAGACGGTCGAGCTGTCCGGGCTGACCGTGCCGCACTTCCAGGACTGGCGGCTGCGCGAGTGCAACTACGGCGAACTGAACGGCGCGCCCCGGGACGCGCTCGCCCCCAGGGTCGAGCGCGTCCACACCCCGTTTCCGGGCGGTCAGTCGTACGCCGATGTCGCCGAACTGACCCGATCGTTCCTTGCCGATCTGAAGCGCTGGTATGACGCCGCCACGGTGCTTGTGGTTGCGCATTCGGCCAACCTCTGGGCCTTCGAGCACCTGCTCGGCAGCGGGAAGTCGATGGCCGAGCAGATAGTTGCTCCGTTCAACTGGCAACCAGGCTGGGAATACGAGTTGAACTTGGGAGGAACCGGCAACGACCTCTTCGCGTCCTAGGATCACAACTACCAAGCACGAGGTCGAGCACGGCCTCACGCACGTCATAGAGGGAGCTGGCATGGGGTGGCGAGACAAGCCCGCGAAGGATGAGCTTGCGGGAGACCAGGCGGAGACCAACCAACGGCGTTTCGGCGCGGTTGTCGACCGGCTCCAGACGAATGGCCAGACCAAGGCCGCGAACAATGTCATCAACGGCGCCGGCCGGGGTGACTCGCCCGAGGAGTTGAACAGGCGCGTCGAGGCCGCCCGTGACAGGCGGGAAGGCAACGAGCGCTAGCGGGAAGGGATGGCCGGCCGGTGGCCGGCCATCCCGTTGTTTCTAAGGCTTGTAGACCGTTGCGCTGCCGTACAGCTTCTGGGTGAAGGCGGTCATGTACGACGACGTGTCGGACTCGGTGAGGTTGTATGTGAGGAAGACGCCGTACCCCTCGTTGACCGTGCGCTGCGCGAGGCTTGCGGCGGTCGAGGAGCTGGTGGCGGTGTACGAGACCGCGGCTGGGGACATGCGCGACTTGGCGCTCGGGGCGGACGGGACGCCCCAGGTGCCGTAGTACGGGTTCCAGCCGTAGTCGAAGGTGTCGACGATGCTCTGGCCGTTGTAGGTCAGGCGCTCGGCGGACGGGCCGATGTCGTAGAGCGTGATGAGCTTGTTCGGGAGCTTCGCGCGGAGCGCCTGGACCAGGTAGACGAACGAGAAGTCGTTCGGCTGGCCGGTGCCGTTGTTGCCGTACTCGACGTACTCGTCGTCGAAGTCGATGCCGTCCAGGCCGTACTCGTTGACCGCGTCCGCGAGCTGCTGCGCGAACGCGTCGGCGGCGGCCTGGGTCGGGAAGTTCGCGAACCCGGCGCCCTGGTGGTTGCCGAGGATCGAGAGCAGGACCTTGATGCCCTTCTGCTGCAGCGGGCGGACCTGGGTGGCGACGTTGTCCAGCACGTTCGTCACCTGGTCGTTGAAGTGCAGGTACGCGTTCGTGCCGTCGTAGTTGATGTTCGCCGCGAAGATCACCGCGACGTCGATCACCTGCGCGCCGCCGTTCGCCAGCGTGTACTTGCCGGCGTTCAGCATGCTGTGGTCGTTGACCTCGATGTACGCGACGGTGACCGGTCCGGTCTTCGCGCAGGGGCGGCGCTTGTCCGCGGCCTCGGCGGGCAGCGCGGCACCGGTGGCGGCCGCGGCGGTACCGGCGGCCAGGGCTGACAACAGGGTCCTTCGCTTCATGAGCTGATCGACTCCTCGTCACACGATGGGCGGTGTCGCTATATCGGTTAAGTAGTCCTCGCCGCCTGACCGAAAGTCCAGGCGGCGAGGCGAGGTAAACCGGTATAGCAACCCCGATCATCGATCGGCCGTCCAGCGGTGTCAAGAGATCGGCGGGCTACCGCGCGGGGAGCGGCCCGATGTACCCGTGCTTGGCGAAAGCGGCTGGAACCTGCACTGCAGCGACGCCGTCCTTGAACATGAGCGGCGTGAGTTTGTCACGCGCCAGACCCCAGCCGAGCCGCTTCCCCATGCCCACGACGACGATCAGGTCGGGTTGCCCGGCCTCGCGGATCTTGAAGTACGGGACCATGAAGTCGTCGTACGCGACGACGAACTCCTGGAACCTCGGCCGGCCCCGGGCATCGTCGCGCACGATGCCGACGGTGGTGCTGATGCCGTTGGAAGTGACAGCGGGGCTCGGCCCGCGTTTCGTAGGCCAGCTACCTGGCTTCGGCCGCGGCCCTTGATAGTGCTGCACCACGATCGCGATCCGGCCGGCCGGGGTGTTCCCCGCCCAGTAGATCCGCGGCTCCCCGCGCAGTACGGCCCAGAGGTCTCCGGCGACGGGATCGACGAAGTGCTCCGTGCGCTGCGCGTCGTCCCAGGTCGCGAGGACCTGGTCGAGATAGGCGCGGTTCCCGGCCAGGTCACCTCCGGTGTCGGGCTTCATCAGGGCCGCGTAGTGGTCGTGCGGCTGCGCTGCGATCGGATCCACCCACGCTGGGGTCGGCGTCGCCACCGGGGCCTGGTCGGCCCGGTCGCGAACAGCGGGTAGGGCGAAGACGGCAGCAGTGATCGCGGCGACGGTCAGCGAGCCCGCGCCGACGGCCGTGAGCCGGCGTCGCCGCAGTCGGCGCGCGCCGCCGCCCCGGGCGCGGGCGAGGAACTCCGGCGAAGCTTCGATGTCGTCGACGTCGGCAGTCAGCCGGCGCTTGAGTTCGGTTTCGGTCATCGCAGTCCCCCCAGAATCGCGGGTTCGGTGAGCATTCGGAGGCGGTCCAGACCGCGGGACGTCTGGCTCTTCACGGTGCCGACCGAGCAGCCGAGCAGCTCGGCGGTCTGCGCCTCGCTGAGGTCGTCGTAGTACCGGAGCACGATCACGGCGCGCTGCCGCGGTGGCAGTGCTCGTAATGCGGTCAGCAGTTCATGGCGTAGGGCGTACCGCTCGCTGCCGTCCGGCTCCAGCCGATGGTGGTCGTCGGCCAGGGCGACCTCCAGGGGTCGGCGCAGTCGGGTGCGCCAGCGGTTCGCCGACAGGTTGGTGAGGGTCTTGCGGGCGTACGCCTCGGGTGCGCCGTCCCGGATCCGCGGCCAGTGCACATAGATCCGCTCGTACGTCTCCTGGAGCAGGTCCTCGCCCGCTCCCCGGTCGCCGGTGAGCAGTACCGCGGTCCGCAGCAGCCGGGTCGCGCTGCCGCGGACGAAGTCGTCGAAGTCGTCGCCCCGCGTACCCATCCACCCTCCCCGTCCATGGTCTCTCTACCAAGAAGAACACCGCCGGTGTGCGGATGGTTGCTTCCCCGGGTTCGCGGAGCCGGGTGGTCATGGACGAAACTGGAGGCTGCGACCGGCCACCGACGGGAGTGATATGCGAGTGATCGGGCTGATGTCCGGGACGTCGTACGACGCGATCGACGCCGCGGCAGCGGATCTGCGGCTGGACGGCGACCAGTTGGTGCTGACGCCGTTGGGGATGCTGAGTCAGCCGTACCCGGAGGAGCTGCGCGCGGCCGTCGCGGCGGCGTTGCCGCCGGCGTCCACTTCGGTCGAGCAGGTGTGCAAGCTCGACACCGGGATCGGGCAGTCGTTCGCGGCGGTGGCGCGGCAGGCGGTCGAGCAGCTCTGCGGCGGGTACGCAGACCTGATCGTGTCGCACGGGCAGACAGTGTTCCACTGGGTCGACAACGGGTCGGTGCGCGGGACGCTGCAGCTCGGGCAGCCGGCCTGGATCGCGGAGGCGACCGGCGTACCGGTGGTGTCGGATCTGCGGGCGCGGGACGTCGCGGCGGGCGGGCAGGGGGCGCCGCTGGTCAGCATCATCGACGTGCTGTGGTTGCGCGGGCGTCCCGGCGTACCAGTGGCGCTGAATCTCGGCGGGATCGCGAACATCACCGTCGTCCAGGACGAACCGGTTGCCTTCGACACCGGTCCGGCGAATGCGCTGATCGATGCGGTCGTAACGGAGCTGACCGGGCGGCCGTTCGACGCGGATGGCGTGATGGCGGCGCGCGGGCAGGTGCACGAGGAGCTGCTCGGGCGGCTGCTGGCCGAGCCGTTCTACGCGCGGCTGGCGCCGAAGTCGACGGGGAAAGAGCTCTTCAACCTCGCGTACCTGGCGCGGGCGATGGAGGGGCTGCCGGTGATCCCGGCGGAGGACCTGGTCGCGACGGTGACCACGCTGACGGCGCGGACCGTGGCCGACGCCGTACGGCGGTACGGCGGGACCGAGGTGGTCGCATCGGGTGGCGGGATCCGGAACCCGGCGCTGATGCATCTGCTGGCGGACGAGTTGGACGTTCCGGTCCGGACCACCGACGAGCTGGGGTTGCCGTCGGCGGCGAAGGAGGCGTACGCGTTCGCCGTCCTCGGATTCCTCACCGTGCACGGCCTCGGCGGAACGGTGCCGAGCTGCACCGGCGCCGGGCACTCCAGCGTCCTCGGCTCGGTCACCCCCGGCCTGAGCGGACTACCGACGATCTCGTGCGAGGCCCGACCACCCATGCGCCTCCTGGTCGAGTGACCGCACACTAGTCCTTATGACGAGGTTGTTCGTGGTGACTGGGGCACCTGGTTCGGGGAAGTCCACGGTCGTGCCGGAGCTGGTCCGGCTGAGTCCTGGGAACCTGGTCGTGATGGACATGGACGAGCTGCTGGACGACAATGGCCGGCTGCTCGGGCTCGACATCGCGAGTCCGATGGCGGCGCCGATCTGGCCGGCGTACAACGCGCTGTGGCAGCGGATCACCGAGCTGATCAGGCGCTCCGGCATACCGGTCCTGCTGCTGTCCCCGGCGCAGCCGGCCGAGCTGCCAGAGGGCCGGTGGCTGCACCTGGACTGCCCGGACGCCGTACGGCGGAAGCGGCTGGCGCGACGCGGCTGGCCCGAGTCGCAGATCGACGAGGCGCTCGCGGACGCGGCCGAGATCCGCAAGCTCGTACCGCGGTCGGTGCGCGGGGACGTCTCGCCGGAGCGGGTCGCGAAGAGCATCCTGGACTGGATCCGCGGCGAACGGTTCGGCAAGACCCTCAGCCTGTGGGGCCGGTTCCGGAGTTGACCTTCGAGTTGGTGCAGGGATGAAGGTCGGTGCCATGAGGCTGACGATCAGTGAGTTCGCACGGCTGGTGGGACTGGCGCCGAGTGCGCTGCGGTTCTACGACGACTGCGGTCTGCTCCCACCCGCCGAGGTCGACGCGACGAACGGCTACCGGTACTACGACAAGTCGCAACAACCCCGAGCCCAGTTACTCCGCGACCTGCGCGAGATCGACCTCCCACTTCCCGACGTCCGCCTCGCCCTGGACGCCTCTCCGTCGGAGATCGCCGACCTTGTCCGCGCCCACCTCCGCACCCTGGAAGCCAAGTCCACCGCCACCCGCACAGCCGCAACCCGCCTCCTCACCAACCTCCTCTCCCAGAAAACAACAGCCCTCCTAGGCGGCCCCGAACTAGCCAGCGCAATCCGCCAAGTAGCCCCCACCGCAGCCCGACCAGAGGACGACGACCTCGGGATGGTGTTGAGCTGTGTGTTGCTTGAGTTGGGGGCGGATGAGGTCACGTTTGTTGCGACGGATCGGTATCGGCTGGCTGTGCGGACGGTGCGGCCGGTGGAGTTCGACGGGGTGGCGGCGCGGGTGCTGGTGCGGGCCGACGAGTTGGCTGAGGTGAGTCGGTGGGCTGCGGCGGGGGACGTCGTACGGGTGGAGGTGAACGGCGGTCTGGTCCTGGTGCGGGGCGACGAGTCGCGTGAGTTGCAGACGGTTGATGCGGAGTATCCGGCGTACGGGCAGATCCTCGACGGGCTGACGCCGCCCGCGTGCCGGGTGGTCGTCGATCGCGTGGGCTTGCTGGACGTGCTCGCCGGGCGCGATGTCGTTGCCTTTGACATCGATCAGCACAGTCTGCGGATCGGCGACGAGGTGAAACTCGACGCGATCGGGACCGGGTCGGTGCGGATCGGGTTCACCGCGAGCCTGCTGGCGGCCGCGCTCGAGGCGAGTGTCGGGCCGGACGTGCTGCTCGAGATCTGCGAGCCGGCGCGACCGGTCGTCGTACGGTCGGCCGACCAGGGCACGTTCACCACCCTCGTCATGCCCGTCCGGCTGGACGGGTGAACCGGTCCTACTACGGCTGGCTGGCAGGTTCGACACTCTCGGTTCTCGGCGACACGGCGCTGTTCTTCGCGCTCGGCTGGGCCGCGACGGGCATCGGCCCGCGGGTCGCCGCGTTCGTGCTGACCGGGTTCACCCTGCCGCGCGCCGTACTCCTCCTGCTCGGCGGCGTACTCGGTGACCGTATCGGTCCACGCCGCCTCCTCCTCGCCTGCACCGCGATCGTCGGCTCGTGCTGCTTCCTACTGGCCGTCGCTGTCGGGATCCGCGGAGTCTCGGCCGGACTGTTGCTGACCACGTCGGTCGTCGTCGGCACCGTGGATGCGTTCGCGCTCCCGGCCGCCGGCGCACTCCCGCGACTGTTCGTCCCCGACGATCAGTTGCCCAGGGCAATGGCTTTGCGTACGTCGGCCACCCAGCTCATGACCCTCGCCGGCGGACCGATCAGCGGCCTGCTCGTCGCGACGGTCGGGCTGGTCGGAGCACTCACACTCGACGGCCTGACATTCGCCATCCAGTTCGCAATCCTCCTGATACTCAAACCGCCGTACGACGTGACGCCGCAACGCGACCGTCCGTCGGTCGTACGGGAGGCAGTCGACGGGCTCCGGGTGGCTGTAGCTGATCCCGTACTACGGATGATCCTCGCGGTCGTCGCGCTGGTCGCAGCCTTCGTACTACCGGTCACCTCGCTCTGCGTCCCGCTGCTAGCCCGCTCACAAGGCTGGGAAGCCAAACAGGCAGGCTTCGTCGTGGCCGGCAACATCGCCGGCGGACTGCTCGTAACGATCCTCGTCGCACGCTTCGGCACCTTCACCCGCGCCGAACTCACCGGAGGTCTCGGCTGCCTACTAGCCGCACTCGGGATCGCAGCTCTCGCCCTAGCCCCGTCAGTCCCAGCCGCAATCGGAGCAACCCTCACCCAAGGCGTAGGCATCGGCCTCTTCACCTCACACCTAGCGCCCCTCTTCACCCGCAGCACCCCAAGATCCCACCTGACCCGCCTCCAATCCCTCCTCTCCCTAGCCCAAACCGTCCCCCTCATCGCCTCGACCAACCTCCTGGCCTCCCTCAAAATCCACCAAGCCCTAACCCTCACCGCCACCACAACAGCCCTGGCCGGCCTCATCCTCCTCAAAGTCAAGCCATCCGACCGCCTCGTGGTGTTGTAAGACGATTCGTCTTACAATGGCGTCATGGCTGACACGATCACGATTCGCACCGACGCGGAAACCGAGCACGCGCTGGATGTGCTGACGCACGACGGCAGCTCGCGGTCGGCGGTCATCAGACAGGCGGTCCTCGAAGCCGCAGTTCGCCGCGAGCGGGCAGCGGCAATGCGTCGCGAAGTACTGCGGATGCACATCGGCGATCCGGACGGGATCGACGTGGGTGCCGAACTCTCCCGGGAGCGGGACGGCGAGCGCTGATGATCTATCTCGACTCGGCCGCGATCGTGAAGCTGGTGCATGCGGAGTCCGAGTCGCACGCCCTGCGGCTCTGGCTCGACGAGCGGGCAGAGGTGGGGTGGGTGAGTTCGGTGCTCGCGGAGATCGAATCGTTCCGTGCCCTCGCGCGGCATGTTCCGGAGTCGGTGTCGCGGCTGACCCGCGTCCTCGACCTGATCGAACTCCTCGAACTGGATGCCGGTGCCCGGATGCTCGCGCAGACCGTGCGGCCGGCGACGGTACGGAGCTTGGATGCCATCCACCTGGCGACCGCGTTGCGCGTCCGGCCGCTCACGTCGTTCGTCACCTACGACAAACGCCTCGCCGACGCGGCCCGCATCGCCGGGCTGACCGTTGATGCGCCCGCCTGATCTCACTCATTGACAACATGCTGTCGTTATGACAGCATGTTGTCTATGAGCACAGCATACGTGGCGGTGTACGAGACGTTGGCGGACTGGGAGATCGGGCACCTGGTGGTGGAACTGCGGACTGGGCGGTTCACCGGGGTGCCGTGGAACGTGGTGACGGTTGGTGAGTCGTTGGAGTCGGTGGTGACCATGGGTGGGATGCGGGTCGTGCCGGACGTGACGATCGCGGACGTGGCGCCTGAGGCGGGGGGCCTGCTCGTGCTGGCCGGGTCGGCGCAGTGGGATGTGGGTGGCGGCGAGGCGTTCGCGAAGTTGGCGGGGCAGTTCCTCGATGCCGGCGTACCGGTTGCGGCGATCTGTGGAGCGACCGCGGGGCTGGCTCGCGCGGGGCTGCTCGATGAGCGGAAGCACACGAGCGCGGCCAAGGAGTACCTGCAGGCGACCGGGTATCAGGGTTCGGAGCGGTACGTCGATGCGCGCGCGGTCGTCGACGGGGATCTGATCACGGCGGGACCGGACTCGCCGGTGCAGTTCGCGCGGGCCGTGATGGAGCGGCTCGAACTCGCGGACGAGCGGAAGCGCGAGGCGTACGAGGGCGTGTTCCATCGCGCCGACCCGGCGGCGTACGCAACGCTGGTCGGATGACGTCGAAGGATCAGTTGGGACCGGCCGAGCGCGCGGTGGGCGCGGAGCCGGCGGCCGTTCCGCCCCGTGCGGAATGGCCGGAGGTCGGGAAGCGGTCCGAAGGTGGTGTGGTGTTGACGGACGTCGTACTCGCCACCTTCCGGCTGAACGCGCGGCTGATGGAAGCCGCGCAGGGCCTGGCGGCGAACGGCGGGATCACGGCGGCCTGGTGGCAGGTGCTGGGCGGCGTCCTCGACGAGCCGCGGTCGGTCGCCGACGCCGGCCGGATCATGGGTGTCAGTAGACAAGCCGTGCAGCGGATCGCGGACCTGCTGGTCGAACGTGGTCTCGCCGAGTACCGGCCCAACCCGGCGCACCGCCGCGCCAAGCTCCTCGCCTGCACCGAGGCCGGCTACTGGGCGATCAGGCAGATCTCAGTCGCTCAGGGCCCGTGGACCACCGAACTCGCCCAGGCCGTCGACCTCGACGATCTCCGTACGACGCTCAGCACCCTGCAGACCCTGATCACCAAGCTGGAAGAAGCTTGATCGCGAGGCTCCGTCCGTAGGTGTGCCGCGTGCTGAACGTCAGCCGCGTCCCGGTGACCGTGCGCGTCACCTGAACCCCGTCGACGGGAGCCGCGGGCTTGAGGTACTGCGCCTGCAGATTGACCGTGATCGTGTCGCGCTGCGTGGTCGGATCGGAGACGGCGACCTGCACGCTCGAGGCGGCGCGGCGGATGATCAACGACGCCGGGCCGTCGACGGTCAGACCAGGAAGGTTGTGCGAACCGGGTCCGAAGGTGTTGACCGCGATGAGGCGTAAGCCGAGATGCTGGATCGCCTGGAGCCTCGTGGTGTTGGCGAGCAGGGCGATGCGGCCGTGCTGATAGGACTTCAGCGCGGATTCTGTTGCGTTGGGCACCAATGCGTAGGCGAGCGAGCGCTTCGAGTCCGCAGGTTGGGTGGCGGTGAGCGCGAACACCTGCTTGGTGACCGGGGTGTCCGGGTTGGACGTACGCACCACTCGGCGGCTTCGCGTGATTGCCTGCAGATCCACTGAGAGGGCGGTTGGTTCCAGGAAGTGGTAGCCCACTGAGGCTGAGCCGTTCGTGTAGCGGAGCCAACGAGGGGTGATCTGGCCGGTCCCGGTCCACGGGCGGCCGTCGCGCTGTGCGCCGGTGATGGTGACCGGGTCGGCGGCGCCGGCGATGCGGGTGTCGAGGGTGGTTGTCACCGCGCGGGTCGCGTCGCCGACACCGGCTGCCAGTACGACGATCTCGTCGTCGAGCAGGAACCACGACTTGGTCGCTGACGCGTTCTGGTAGACCACGAAATCGTCCGGCAGGCTCGCCCGCGACGCGTACGCGAAGTCGTCCGATTGCACCCAGCCGACCGCGCCGTACGCATCGAGCGTCGCGCCGCCGGAGTACGCGTTGGTCCCGACCGGGAAGTAGACGTAGGTGTTCTGGGCCTCCGACGACGGGGTGAACGTCGGCGGATTGTCGTAGTACGCCGTTCCGTACAGCTCCGGGATCGACTTGCGGGTCTCGACCGGCGCCGTCACACCGCCCAGCGCGTACGGCGAGACCGTGGTGAAGTAGTCGATACCGAAGGACTGCGTCTGATCCTGACCGGCGAGGTACAGGTAGTGCGCGCCGTCGCCCTGGAACCACGGCAGCAGGTTCTCGCCGCTCATGTACTCGTACTTGCTGATCCGCGACGAGTTCCGCGCCAGCGCGAACGCGTACCCGGGCCTGCGATGCACCGTCCGGTCCATCGCGTTGAACGCCGTCGTACCCGCCGCCGGGTTGAGGTCGGCCGGGACGATCGCAGGATCGTTCTTGAGGTCCGCGAAACGCCCGATGCTCACTGGTGAGACGAAGGAATTCACGTTGATCGTCGGCCGCGCCGTGAACTTCGCGAACGCCTTCAGTCGCACCGCATCAGCCGGAGTCGCGTAGTCCGCGAGGTCGACGATCGCCTCCACGACGACTGCGACGTCGTCGTACCCGGTCGCCGTCCGGGACACCGCGCGACCCTTGACGATCTCCATCATCCAGCCCTCGAAGATCAGCGGCGCGAACCCGTGCTCGACCCAGCCCTGCACCACGCCGACCAGGACGTCGCTCTGCGCGTACTCCGTCCCGGCGAGCACCTTGATGGTCTGCACAACCCTGCTGAGCAGGGCCTTTCCGTACGAGCCCGTGTAGGCGACCGATGCGTGCTGGACGAATGAGCCGTCCGCGTAGTACCCGTCGGTGACGCCGTGCTGCAAGTTGTACGGGTCGACGGTCGCGAACACCGTGAACTGGTCCTGCAGCGCTTTCCGGATCCGCGCGTCGTCGTTCAGCAGGGAGCCCTGGAGCACCCGGTTCGCGGTGATGTCGACGAGGTTCGCGCCGGTGTGGAAGCGCGAGTCGAGGTCGACGTCGCCGTCCTTGCCGTTGCGCAGGTACGCGTCCATCGAGGCGACGTACCGCGTGATCAGGTCGGCCGGGGCGTCGATCAGGGCGAGCGTCTTCGAGACGAACGTCGAGATACCGATCTCCCAGGTGAACCAGTTGCCGTAGTACCCCTTCGACTGGTCGCCGTAGTAGTTGTCGTGCAGCCAGACGAGCTTCTCCGCGATCCGCGCGCGGACCTGCTCGTTGCACTGCAGGTCCGAGGCCGGTCCGGGCCGCCGGTACGCGAGGGCGATCTCGTAGAGGTGCTGGTACGACGAACTCAGGTTCGGATCGCTGGTTCCGAGCGGGAGGCCCGCGAACAGTTCGCCAGTACCGGCGCGGTCGAGGGCGGCCAACCAGGTGCGGGCCGTGGTGTCGATCGCGGCGACCTTCGCGGCGACCTCGGGCCGCGCGTTGGATTCCGCCGTACCGACATAGATCGCGATCGCGTTGGCCAGCAGTTGGCTCGGGTCGGCGGTCATCGCCCCCACGGTGGCACGGGCGGCCGGGGCCGGATTGACCGCAGTGAGCAACGCGGTCGCGGGGACAAAGGACAGCAGACGACGGCGGGTGAGATCCACTGGTACTCCCGGGCGGATGGGAAAACCTAACCAGTGAAGTCAATCAGTCGGAACTATCCTTCGACAACCGCTGACTCGTCAGAAGGTGTGTCAGTTGCCGCCAGCGCCTACCAATTGCGGATCGATCGACAGCACCTGTACGGCGTTGCCGGTCGACTTGGCTGGGATGACTACAGCGACCTGGTGGAGGTAGTTCTGGTACAGCGTCTGGGTGTACTTGACCATGCTGCTGAATGCGGTTGCCTCGCCGCTGGTCCAGTAAGCGTTCGAGCCCGGCTCGACGCGCTGCCGGTACTGCTCGGTGAGCGACAGGAACACCAGCGCGTCGCCGGACTCCGTGATGAACGTCAGCGGGACGCCGGACGGCGCGAACGCGTCGGTGACGTCGGCGATGTACGGCTCCGCGGTGTCGGCGGCCCTGGACTTCGCCCGCAGATCGAGCATCGTGGTCAGGCCGGGGGTCGGCGTGAACAGCTTCGACTGCGGCGCGTTCTTACCGCCGGTGAGGTACGCCGCGAGGTCCTTAGCGACCGCCTCGGGCCGGCCCTGGAGCTTGGCCAGGTCAGCCGCGGTCGGGGTGCGGAGTCCGTCGACGGACGGCAGGTCCGCGGCCTTCGGCGGGTAGACCGAGTGCGTCAGCAGCCACGGGCTGCCGGCGTTCTCCCGCTGCCAGACGCCGAGCTGACGGTTCCCAGGCGCGTCCGAGACGCCGGAGCTGACCACGAACCGCATCGGGTACGACGCGAACTGCGGCGCGCCGATCTCCGGGTCGGTGTAGCTGAACGGCTTCGACACGTCCTTGCCCGCTGCGTCGAGCTTCCGGCCGATCAGGAAACCCGCCTGGGTCTGTGCGAGGGTCGGGTTGCCCTCGATCGTCTCCGACAGCTTCCCGTCGCGGGTCTTGTTCGCCTGGTTATTGAGCTGGTTGTACCGCTGGACGACGGCCTGCGCGTCGGCGAGCGTGACAGCCGGGCGGGAGTCCGCCGCGGTCATCGTGTTCTTCGGCGGCATCAGCCCGCAGCTGGTTGCCGTCAGCAACATCGCGCCGCTGGCCAGGAGCGCCGCCGTACGGCGGACCGCCTCGTCGCTCTTCACGAACTCCGGCGACGCCGCCAGCGGGACGATCTCCTCCGCGACACTGTCGACGGGCTCCTCGACAGGTTCGGCGTACGTCGTCTGCGCGGGCTCCTCGTACCGCTGGGAGGCGCCCGCCCCGATGAGCGCGGGCGACTTGGCCCGCGCGACCGCAGCAGGCGACATGAACATCGGCGCCGCCGGCACAGCAGCCGCCGGCCGAACCGCGGGCCGCACAGGCATCTGCCGAACCGGCGCCTTAGCCGGTGCCGGAGCCGGGCGGACTTCGGCCGGAGCCGGGGTGACCTGCGCCGGAGTCGGGGCGGCAGCGGCCGGTGCAGGCTCGGCGGCCTGCTCGTTCTTGGCGGCGAGCGGGGCGAACGGGCTGACGCGGTCGGGGGCGAAGGGGGAGACGCGGTACGCCGGGGCGTGCTCCTCCTCGTCGCGCTGGACCGGGGCCGTCGACACCAGGACCGGAATCCGCGTGTTCGTGATGACCGGGATCTCGGTCGTGTCCGCAATCTCCTTCACCACCGGGCGGCGGCGCAGCACCAGGGCCAGGCCGAGCGCGAGCACCAGAACGCCGGCCCCGAGCACCAGCAGACAGATGCCGAACAGCCGGTGCACCTGGACCCCGAACGTGACCTGCGCGCCGACCGCCGGCGTACCGTCCGCGTTCATCACGACCACGTCGTACAGCCCGTCCTGGATCGGCCAGGTGACGGCCTGCGAGCCGGGCGCGGACTGCGCGACCCACCAGTCCAGCTGGCCGGGTGGCGTCAGCTTCTTGGTGTCGCCGCGCAGCTCCTGCGTGCCGAACGTGGCCGGCGGGTCGAACTGGGTCAGCTGGGTGTGCGCGGTCCCCGAGAGGTAGTCGCGCACGTCCAGGTCCTGCCCGACGCCGATGAACAGCGGCTTGTCGCCCGACGCGCTCACGTGCAGCGTCGGGCCGTGCCGGTCCAGCAGGGACGGTGCGGTGACGACCGCGAGGCCCGTACTGGCGAGCTCGCGGCGGGGTGTCGAGATCGTGTTGTCCGGGCCGACCAGCCAGAAGGCGGCGACGGCTCCGGCGATGGCGGCGAGCAGGCCTGACAGCGCCAGCAGCAGACCCAGGGTGATGCGGGCGAAACGCATGAAGAGGCTCCCGTTGTCCGACGAGCCCGGCCCACGGACGGGTGCACCGGACGGCGGGTGCACTGGTCCGGACCCCTCTCCAGGTGTCCGGAAGCTCACCCGTTGTCACTGAATAACTGAGCCAACAAGGATCTGTTACGATTTCGTGTATTAACGAATGGCCATTCACAAACTCGGAGGCGCCGACATGGCCCGGCCCCGGCTGGTGAGCGACGACGTGATCCTGGATGCCACACGCCAGGTCCTGGCCGAGCTCGGACCGGTGAAACTGACCCTCGCGGCGGTCGGTTCCCGGGTCGGACTGGCGCCGCCGACGCTGATGCAGCGGTTCGGGTCCAAGCGCGGTCTGCTGCTCGCTTCCGCGGCCCGGTCGCCGCTGATGGTCAAGCTTGCGGCCGAGGAGGCCGCGGCACGGAACACCTCCCCGCTCGCGACGCTGCGCGACTTCGCCCTGTCGGCGGTCGCGCACATCAAGCGCCGCGAGGAGCTCGGCAACGGTCTCGGCTTCGTCCAGCTCGACGTCGCGGATCCGGAGTTCCGGCAGCACGCGCTGGCGCACTCCGCGGCGGTCGTCGACAGCTGCGACACGTTCTACCGAGCCGCCGTGGAAGTCGGTGAGCTCCGCGAGGACACCGACGTACCGGCGCTGGCTCGGCACACCCTTGTCTGTTTCAATGGCGCGCTCCAGGTCTGGGCGGTGAACGGCTGGGGCTCGCTGTCCGAGTTCCTGACCGAGCAGCTCGACCTGATGATCGCCCCCTATCTCAGGACCGACGGTGGCGGGCTGTTCAGTGCAGGTACGACGCGCCGTTGAAGTCGAGGACCGCGCCGCTCGCCCAGTTCGCCTGGGCTGAGGCGAGCCAGTAGATCGCGTTCCCGACCTCCTCGGCGGTCGCGACCCGGCCGAACGGGCTCTGCGCCCGGATCGCATCGCCGTTGGGACCCGCGAGGAACGTCTCGGTCATGTCGGTCGCGATGAAACCGGGCGCGATTGACGTCACGGTGATGTCATGTGGCGCCAACGACGCCGCCAACGACTGCCCGAGCGAGTGCAATCCGGCCTTCGAGGCGCCGTACGCCGGGACGTCGGGCTCACCGCGGTACGCGCCGCGGGACCCGACGTTGACGATCGCGCCCCGCCGGACACCGTCCGCGGGCTCCTTGTCGAGCATCTGCCGCGCCACGCACCAGGTCACGTGCGCCGCGCCCTCGAGGTTGACGGCTAGGGTACGACGCCACGTCGCGACCCATTCGTCGTACGACGTCTCCGCCAGCGGGTGACCGACCCGCCGGGAGCCCGCGACCGGCTCGTCGACGAACATCGCGGCGTTGTTCACCAGCACGTCGACGCGACCGAGCGCGGCGGCCGATTCCGCAACCAGGGAAGGGATTGCGGCGGCATCGCCGAGGTCCGCGGCGATCACCGCATGGCCCTCGCCGGGCAGTCCGGCGCGGACCTCCTCGGCGCGATCGACGGCGCCCCGGCAGTGCAGCACGACCCGGTCGCCGGCCTCGGCGAATGCCCGCGCGGCGGCCGCGCCGACACCCCTCGACGCACCGGTGACGAGAACTCCTCTGGACACGTTTCCTCCTGTCGATGACTGCACCACATCATGCACGTGGCGGCACCATGACATCAGCAGGGGTTGACAGTGACGTCATCGTGACGTCATGCTTGCTGTCATGGAACTTGACCACTACCTCGAGTCGGTCCGGCGGAGCGTCGAGAACGCCACCGCCCTGGCCGACGAGCAAACGCGCTCCGTGGCTCAGCGCCTCGGGGCAACGCTGGATGACGCGGGCCGCCTGGCCCTCATCTCAGCCCTGTCCGACGCCGCCGGGGAGATCAGCCGTGAGCTGTCCCCGGGTTCGGTCGAGCTCCGGATGGCCGGCGGCCGCCCGGAGTTCGTGGTCACGCCGGCGCCCAGCCAGCTGACCGGTCCGGACGAGACCGACGAAGACATCGACGACGAGACCGACGCCGAGGCCGACGAGCAGTTCGTGTTCGACGCCGACGAGCCGACCGCGCGGATCACGCTGCGGCTGCCGATGTCGATCAAGAACAAGGTCGACGAGGCCGCCAACGCCGAGGGCATCTCCTCGAACGCGTGGCTGATGCGCACCGTGATGACCGAGCTCAGCGAGCGCCGCCGCGGCGGCCCGCGCCCGCCCCGGCCGCCGCGCCCGCCGCGTGGCCCGGTGTTCGGCCCGGAGGGCCCGCTGGGTCCGAACGGACCGCTCGGCCCCGACGGCGTCTTCGGCCCGAACGGCGTGTTCGGTCCGAACGGCCCGTTCGGCGAGGAGGGCGTCTTCGGCCAGGACCGCGGCCGGTTCGAGCGCGACCGGCGCCGTGACGACCGGGACCGCCGCCGGGAAGACAAGGAGCGGCGCCGCGAGAACAAGGACCGGAACCGGGGCGGACATGGCCCGGGCCAGCGACTGACGGGATGGGCAGAATGAGCGAGCGCAGTGCGACCCAGTTCATCGACGACGAGCACGAGCGGATCGACCGGATCCGGATCGAGATCGGCTCCGGCCTGGTCGAGCTCGGGCCGCACCCCGACGGTGAGGGCACCGTGGTCTCGATGGAGGTCGAAGGCGACGACGAGGGCATCGTCTTCGAGGTCACCGACGGCGAGCTCGTCGTCGAGAGCCCGCGCAACGTCCGCCGCGGCCCGGAGATCACGCTCCGGATCGCCACCTCCACGGTCCTCGACGCCCGGGTCAAGACCGGCTCGGGCGACATCGTGTCGCAGGTGCCGCTCGGCTCCGCGCGACTCGCGACCGGCTCCGGCGACGTCCGGCTGACCCGGGTCGAGCACGAGCTCGGCGTCAACACCGGCAGCGGCGACGTCAAGGTCGAGTCGGCCGCCGGCGCGGTCCGGGCCGGCACCGGCTCGGGCTCGATCGACATCGAGGAGGCCGGTGACGCGCTCGGCCTGAGCACCGGCTCCGGCGACGTCACGATCGGCGACGTGGCCGGTCCCACCTCCGTGAAGGTCGGCTCGGGTGACATCACCATCGAGCGGATCCGCGACCACTCGGTCGCCACCTCCGGTTCCGGCGACGTCAAGGTCGAGATCGCCGACGGGCCGAGCGTCCAGGCCGAGACGGCCCGCGGCGACGTACAGATCGGGGTCCCGGACGGACTTCCGACGTACCTGGACCTGAAGACGGTCACCGGGCGGATCCGGTGCGATCTCGAGCCCGGCCAGAAGCCGGCCGAGGGGGACCGCGCCCTGATGCTGCGGGCCCGCACCGTCTCCGGCGACATCACCGTCGTCAAGGTCTGACCCAAATACGACGACCGCACGCGTCGGATCGGCGCTGTCGGGTTCGTTGGGTTGATGTAGGGGAGCCAGAGGTCCCGCCTCCGGGCGGGACCTGGGCGAAGCATTGCCGAAAACCAGCACGGGGATTGACAGCACGGGGATTGACAGCACGGGGATTACGCGAGGGGAGCACGACCATGATCACTCAGCAAGAGGAAGTTGCCCGTTACCGCATCGCCGAGCGGGTGCAGGCCGCCGAGGCCCGGGCGCTGCGGCGCCAGGACACGAGCCGGACCAGCCCGCGGGAGGGCCTGGCGGGTGCGCTGCGCAAGCTGGCCGACCGGCTGGAGCCCGCCTCCCGCCGCCTGACCGAGCCGGCCACCCGGCCGCTGACCGAGCCGCAGCCCCGCCACCGCGGGACCGGGCTCTCGATCGTCCGATGATCGGCGTACCGCTGAACGGCGGGGCCGCCGCGATCTGCGCCGTACTCGAAAAGCTCGGGCTCGTCGGCATCGGCCGCCGCTAGCAACTCCCGAGCTGCAGGTTGGTGCAACGCCTGTGGATAACTGCCGGACGGACCCGCGGACACTGCTAGCGTTCAGTCGATCATTCTCGGCGACCTGGGAGAGATACCAACGATGTTGCGTCCGATGGTGGCAACCACAGCTGTCACCGCAGCCCTGATCCTGGTAGCCGGTTGCGGCGGCAACGACAAGAAGTCCGAATCGGGCTCGGAGAACAAGGGCGGCGAGTCCACCACCTCGGCCACACCGTCCACCCCGACCGTCCCGTCCTTCGACCCGCCCAAGGTGTTCAGCCCCACGGCGGCGTACCCGGCGATCGAGGAAAAGGGACGGTCCACGCTGGACGAGTCCCAGATGGGCATCGCGGGCCAGGTCGCGCTGGTCGGTAGCTGGGCGGGCCTCAAGGGCTACGACGTCGCCGACCCGAAGAACACCTGGACGGTCAAGTCCGCGGAGGCGGAGACCACCGACGTCTACGACGCGGCCAAGCCGATGGCGGCGAAGGTCGACGGCAAGGACGTGGCGGTGGTCGCGTACGCCGAATCCGACAAGGGCCAGGGAACGCAGAAGCCGGCCGGGCTGGTCGTCATCCAGTGGATCGACGTGATGACCGGCAAGAAGATCGCCGAGGTGTCCCAGAAGGTCAGCACGGTGGAAGGCTCCGACTCCAGCTCGCTCGGCGCCCCGAGCATCAAGGCCCAGGCGTACGACCCGGAGACCGGCCAGGTCGCCATCGGCGCGACCACCACCGGCAACCTGACCGTGGGCGCGACGGTCCAGACGGTGTACGCGGACCCCAAGACGCAGAAGGCGACCGTCGTCCCGGGAATCAGCCCGGCCGCGGTGCACGGCGGCGTGGTCGCGGGCGCCAAGGCCGAGAGCAAGGAGAACGCCGACGACGCCGGGGTCCTGATCGTCGACGGCGCGAGCGGGAAGGTCACCAAGCAGGTCCCGCTGAAGCAGGGCGTCCTGACGCCGCTCGGCGGCGGCGCCAAGCACGGCTACTTCTACGGCAGCAAGTACACGAACTACGGCCAGGGGACGAAGGCCGAGGCGATCTTCACGGTCGATCTGACGACCGGTGCCGCGGCGCAGACGGTGACGACGATCCCGATGGAGTCCGACAGCACGATCGAGTGTGTCCCGGACCAGGCGACCACGGTCGTCTGCACCAACAAGACGATTCGCCAGGGCGCCCGGGAGCTCATCGGTTTCGACGACGAGACCGGCAAGAAGACCTGGGGCTTCTCGGACAAGTCCGGAGGGCGCGTCGTACCCCAGGTGACCGCGGCGTTCCACGGCGTCATCTACGCGCAGACCGATGCGCAGCCGGTGCTGCTGGACGCGAAGAGCGGTGAGGACCTGCCGAGCGGATCGAGCAGCCCGAGCTCGAGCGACAGCCCGTCCTCCAGCGACAGCCCGTCGTCCAGCGATACGCCCTCGTCCAGTGACACGCCGTCCGAGAGCTCCGGCAACGAGTCCCCCGGAAACGGTGACATGGGCCTCTTCAACGGCAAGGTGCGGTCGCCGCAGGCCGTCTCGCCGTACGGCGGTGTCTACCGGCAGCTGCCGACGGGCGAGGACTACGGCGCCACGGTGCAGGTCGAATCGATCTGCATCTACCTCAAGCCGAGCGCCTGACGTTCGACAGCAATGGACCCCGGGACAGGTTCCCGGGGTCCTTCTGTGTTCTGACGTCAGACGTCGGTGCGGTGGAAGTTCTTGTAGGAGCGGGACGGCGTCGGGCCGCGCTGGCCCTGGTAGCGGGAGCCGTACTTCGACGAGCCGTACGGGTGCTCGGCGGGGGAGGACAGCCGGAAGAAGCAGAGCTGGCCGATCTTCATGCCGGGCCACAGCTTGATCGGCAGCGTCGCGACGTTCGAGAGTTCGAGCGTCACGTGGCCGGAGAAGCCGGGGTCGATGAAGCCGGCGGTGGAGTGGGTCAGCAGGCCGAGACGGCCCAGCGAGGACTTGCCCTCGAGCCGGGCGGCGACGTCGTCGGGGAGCGTGACGAGCTCGTACGTCGATCCCAGGACGAACTCACCGGGATGCAGGATGAACGGCTCGCCGCCCTCGGGCTCGACCAGCCGGGTCAGATCGGGCTGTTCCTCGGCCGGATCGATATGCGGATACCGGTGGTTCTCGAAGACCCGGAAGAACCGGTCCAGCCGTACGTCGACACTCGACGGCTGCACCATCGCAGCATCGAACGGATCCAGCTGGACCCGCTTCGCGTCGAGCTCGGCCAAGATGTCACGGTCGGAGAGCAGCACGGTCGCACGTTAGCAGCGTGCTGCTCGTCCGCACAGCTCGAGTTGCCGGTCAGGCCCGTTCCCGTGCCTGGTGGTGAGTCGTCCGGAGCCCTCAGCTCCCCGGTGGGAGCACACCACCAGACCGTGGGCCTGAGGCAACTATCGTCAGTTGGCCAGCTTGTTGAACTTCGACACCTGGGTGGCGAAGGTCTTCACCTGCGCCGGCGACCAGTCCTTGAGCAGGTCCTCGATCACCTTGTGCCGCTTCTTCCGGGCCGCGGTCAGCTTGCGCTTCCCGGCCGCGGTCAGCGTCAGCAGGGTCGCACGCGCGTCCGACTTGTCGGCGGCCCGCTTCAGCAGGCCCTCCTCCTCGAGTCGCGCGCAGGCCCGGCTGACCGGTCCCTTGTCCACCTCGAGCGCTGCCACCAGGTCGGCCATCCGCACCGGTGCCAGCTCCTCCACGTGGTTCAGCAACGCGTACTGCGCCGGCTCCAGGTCCGGGTGCGCCTCGTCGGACAGCGTCCGCTGCAGACCGCGCAGCCGCCGTGCCAACGTGACGAGCTCCTTCTCCAGGTTGTCCACCGCGTCAGTTGTGTCTGTTGCCACCGTTCACCCCTTCATCCAGTTGCCCCGCAACCATCTTGTCCGGTCCCGGCGAGGACCGCATCCTCACGTTGCGTCGAATGTTGCCCCCGGCAACGCGTTCTAATCTGCCAGAAGATGACGAACCTGCCCAGTCCTGAACGTGCCCTTTGTGAAAAACTGCCCAAGAACCCCCGCGGCAAACCGTCCACCCCCTCTTTTCGATGCGTTCGGCACCGAATTCCGGGACTGAGCTGCTGACGGCGCAACAACCCGGCTGTTCCACGGTAGGCCCGCACGGACCGCCCGGCACGCGGACCCGGCGTGGTTGCGGGCACCGAGATCGGCTATGCTCTTCTCCGCCGCCGGGAGACCGGCCGCGCGGGTGTAGTTCAATGGCAGAACATCAGCTTCCCAAGCTGACAGTGCGGGTTCGATTCCCGTCACCCGCTCCACCAACCCCGCAGGTCAGCGCCATGACCTGCGGGTTTTGTCGTCCCGGGAGGATTCACCGTGCCGCAGTCCGGTTACGCGATCTTTCTGAACGGTGGGTACGGCGTCGGGAAGTCGTCGACGCTCGAGCATGTTGGGGATCTGCTTGCGAATGCGGGCAGGCCGTTCAGCCTGATGGACGTCGATTGGTTCCACCGCTCCTGGCCGCCTGCTGATCCGGACAATGCTCTGATCGAGGCGCACAACATCGCCGCGGTCTGGACGTGTTATCGGTCGGCGGGGCCGCGGCAGTTGGTGATGTGTGGAGTGATCAGTACCCCGGATGCTCGGGAGCGTTATGCGGCCGCGGTTGAGCTGCCTGTTCGGATGGTTCGGCTGACTGCTGATGCCGAGGTCACCAGGAAACGACTGCGGGGGCGGTACAGCGCCAGCCAGAGGACGGCGTTGGAGTGGCATCTGGAGCGTTGCGACGAGATTGCTGCGCGCCTTGAGGCTGCGGATCTGGATGAATTGATCATCGACACCAGCAGGCTTGGGTCGCATGAGGTGGCTGGGCGCACCTTGCGCCACTTCGGTCTGCTGGACAGCTCAGAGTAAATCGATCGTTTGCGTTGCTCGGTGCAATTGGTCGAGTTTGCCGGGAAGGTCTCGCAGAGTGGTGCCGATGGCGGTCTCGATCGTCGTGCGGTCGCCCATCCATCGGGCTGCGGTGGTCTCTCCGAGTGAGACGCGGATGTGCTCGCCGAGAACCTGGATGACATTTCTCGCCACACTGAGGAAGAGATCCGCCCCGGCCCATCCGAGTTCGCCGCCTGCTGCGACGTACGCGGTGAGGATTCTCTTGATCTGCTTGGGTTCGCCGCCTCCGAAGAGGTACGCCGACCGGCCCGCCTCGAGGGCTGCGCTGTCGGTTCGGACGCTGTCCCAGTCCACCAGAACGGGGCCGGTTGGAGACGTGACGATATTGTGGGTCTTGAAGTCGCCGTGCGTTGTCACGAGGTCCGGTACGGCGTCGCAGAGTTCCGCGATCCGTGCGCTGACCGCGAGGATGTGCGGAAGGCTGTCACGTCCCAATGCCCATGCGGCGTCACGGTCCCGGGCGCTGGCGAACCAGTCCTCCCAGGTCCCCGGCGAATGGATCGCTTGCCGCCACCACTCAGGCAAGCCGACCCGACCGAGCGGCTGCAGCTGATGGACCTGCGCCATCGTCCGGCCGAGCCAGGCCGAGACGTCCTGGTCGGGCTGAGATTGCTCGATCCATCGGTAGACCCGAAACAGACGATCGTCGATGCGGGCTACCCAACCGAGGAGAGGATCGGCCGGCGTGATCGGTTCCGGCATGGCCACGCCGGACGCGAGTGCCTGACGCTCGAATGCCATCGCGACCGCCATCTGGTGCACATCCGTGGCAGGAAAGTACCCCTTGACGAAGTAGCTTCCGGTTGAGGTGTCGAGTCGCCAGGTGTCCGCGTCGCCGCGTCGGACATGGATGAGGGCGCCGTCCGGTGTGCCCAGATCGAATGCGCGCGCGACTTCTTCTGAACGAGGCATGGTTCAAATGGTTGACCTAGGTTCCGTAGACCTCGAGTTCGACGATGCGCGAGTACGTGTGGTCGTTGCCGTCGAGGCAGAGGATGCGTACAGCTTCCGCCTGGACCGGGTCAAAGGTGGAGGTGACGTGGCCCAGGGTGTTGCCGCGGACCTGGGCGACGGTCTGCCACGCGCCGCCCACCTTCGCCTGGACGTCCCAGTCGCGGAGGCCGTTGAGCCGGGCCGGGTACTTGACCGAGTCGAGTGTGTAGAGCTCCACCCGGTTCACCGTGGCAGGCACCGACAGGGCGACGTCGTACGTGTCGGGGAAGACCGCGCGGGTGCCGTCGTTCCAGCCGGTCAGCGTGTCCCAGTGCTCCGGGTCCTTGTCGCCGTCGACGGCGCCGCAGAGGGTGAAGTTGCCGTGGGTCGACGACGCCGTCGCCTGCTCGCCGAGCGCGAGGTTGTCGCCGGGGCCCTTCGACGGCAGCGGCTCGACGGTCACCGGGACGTTCACCCGCGTACGGTCGACCTCGACGCCGATCTTGTACGGACCGGGCTTGGTGTGGCGCGGTACGCGGACCTCGACCGGCGCGGTCACGGGCTGGTCGGGATCGAGTGCGGGCAGCCACGACGAGAACAGGGTCCGGGACAGTTGCAGTGGGCCGGTCGGCTCGAGCGTCAGGTCGGCGTACCGGTCCTGGCTGCCGTTGTTGGTCATCGTCAGGTTGAGCGTACCGGGGAAGCACGGGAGTCCGACCACGCTGAGTTGTGCCGGCGCGACGCTCACCGCCACGGCGGGCGTCGTCCCAGGGGAGGTTGCCGCAGGCATCGAGCTGGAGCCGAGCAGGGCGGCGGCGACGAGCGTGCCGGCCGCGACGACGGTCTGTCGGGGGATCCTCATTTCTGTACCTCCGCGATGCCGGGGCGGCCGTCCTCGACGAGGAGTTTGGCGCGAGTGCTCACGGTGCCGCCCTGGACGGACACCTTGTCGACGACGCGGTAGTCGGAGATCCATCGCTGCGGCGTGATGGAGCAGCTGACGTACCCGCGCTGGAAGTTGCCGAACTTCATGTGCGGGTTCTCCCGCAGCAGGGTCGCGCCGCCGGCGTCGAGGTCCTGACCGTCGATCCCGGACGTGATCGACGTACCGACGAACTCGGCGCCGACCGTCGCCGACGCGGGGTCGTTGAAGTCCAGTTTCAGGTCCGACGCCACGCTGCGGTGCAGGTCGCCCGCGATCGACACCAGGTTGCGGACCTTGCGCTGCGCCGCGCCGCCGAGGATCCGGTTCCGCGACGCCTCGTACCCGTCCCAGGTGTCCATCGGGACCAGTACATCCGGCCCGTCCTTCGTGTCCAGCCGAGCGATCGCGGTCTGGTGCGCCAGCACGTTCCAGCGCGTTTGCGACGCGGCCCATCCGTCGAGCAGCCACTTCTCCTGCGCGTCACCGGTGATCGTGCGCGCCGGGTCTTTGGTCTCCGGGCCGGGCGCTTTGGTGCCGTCGCCGTACGCCTGGTCCGATCTGTACTGGCGCGTGTCGAGCACGTTGAACTCCGCGAGCCGCCCGTACCGGATCCGCCGGTACAGCTGCATGTCCGGCCCCTTCGGCAGTTGCGCGAGCCGCAGCGGCATGTGTTCCCAGTACGCGCGGAACGCGTTGGCCCGGCGTACCCGGAACTGCGCCGGCGGCGCACTCGGATGCGCCTCGTCGGCCCAGTTGTCGACCACCTCGTGGTCGTCGAGCGTCACGATCCACGGCGCGCTTGCGTGCGCGCTCTGCAGATCGGGATCCAGCTTGTACGCCGCGTACCGCTGCCGGTACTCGTCCAGCGTCACGGTCTGCTGGGTGATGTACGGCTCGTTCGAATGCGGCCGGATGCCGCGGTCGATGCCGAACTCGTAGATGTAGTCGCCGAGGAAGAACACCACGTCGTGGTCGCGCTTCGCCATATCGGCGTACGCCGTGTACCAGCCTTCCCACCACGCCTGGCAGGACGCGAACGCCAACGACAGTTCAGGAACGACAGCGTTGTACGCCGGCGCGGTCTTGGTCCGCCCGACCGGGCTGAGCTGCCCGTTCACGCGGAAGCGGTACCAGTAGTGCCGCCAAGGCTGCAGTCCGCGTACGTCGACGTGCACCGAGTGACTCGCCTCGGGTCCGGTCCGGGCCGTGCCGGAGCGGACGATCCGGCGGAACCGCTCGTCCTCCGCGACCTGCCACTGCACCTCGACCGGCCGCCGATCCATCCCGCCGAACGGCGCGAGTGGATCGGGGGCCAGCCGGGTCCAGATCACCACCGCGTCCGGCAACGGATCGCCGGACGCGACACCGAGCGTGAACGGATCCCGCCGGTCCACCCGGCCGGTCCAGCCCGCTGCGGCCGTCTTGATCTCCGGAAGACTGCCGCTCAGCGCGAGCGCCGCCGCTGCTCCGCTGACGGTAAGGAAGTTGCGTCGTGTAGTCGGCATCGGCACCCACCCACCCGATCATCCTGAGGTGATCACATCCGTAACGGGAGATTACGAGAAGTTCACACAACGGGGTGGGAAAATGACCGATTCCGGCCTATTTCACGATCCTGCTCGCCGGCGGCGCGGTGATGTTCACCGGCTTGTTGTAGTCGGTCATGTTCATCACCATCGAGACGCCGCTGAGGTCGAACGTCATCCGCCGGACCAGGTGAGCCTTGTCCAGCCACATCGAGTAGGTCAGTGTCTTCGGCAACTGGGCCGGGACCTTCTTGCCCTGGAGGGCCAGCGCCTTCGCGGTGTTCACCGTCACGGCGTACCGGTCGAGCTGCTGCCCGCCGATCGTCTCGGTGCGGACGAACTTGAGGTCGACCATGCTCTTGTCGAAGGACTTGTAGATCTTGGTCGGGTCGCCGCCTTCGATCAGCTCGGTCAGCTGGTCGTTCAGGCCGGACGCGACCTTCTTGTACTTGCCCGCCGGCGTGAGCCCAGGGATCGAGAGGTAGGCGGTCTTGCCGATCACGACGATCTTCGCGGTCTTGCCCTGGAATGCCGCTCCGGACATCTCCATGGACATCGCGACGGGGTTCGTGGTCTGGACGCCGTCCATCGTCATCAGGGTCGAGCCGTTGGCGGTGACCGTGCCGACCGTGTGCCAGGCCTTCTGCTTGCTGACCGCCGACGTCATCGCCGGGACGAACGTCACGCGGTTCAGGTGGGCGACCGGCGCGGGCTTGGCCGGCGCAGTGTTGGTGGCGACCGGCTTGGGTGCGGCAGTTGTGGTGGCCGGAGTCGTCGGCTTGTAGCCGGTGGCCTTCGGCTCTCCGCCGCAGGCGGCCAGGCCGAGGGCGAGTGGTACGGCGGCTGCGGTGGCCACGGCGGCGCGGAACTTCATGATGCGTTTTCCTCCCCAGATGATGCAGACGGTGGATCTTATGGTCTGGACCACCTGAGGAGGAAGAGGTTTGCAGCTAGTTGCAGGTCAGCTTTCGCCACCCAACCCCGAACTGCGCCGTACAGAAGCGAGCAGGAGCTGAGCGACATCCTGGACCTCGACCGACTCGCGGGCCGATCCGTCGGCCTGCTTGGCGGTGAGGCCGTCGGACAGCATCACCCGGCAGAATGGGCAGCCGGTGGCGATCTTGTCGGCGCCGGTCTCGACCGCCTCGGTGGTGCGGTTCAGGTTGATGCGGGTGCCGAGCTTCTCCTCCATCCACATCCGCGCGCCGCCGGCGCCGCAGCAGAACGACTTCGTCTGGTTCCGCGGCATCTCGGCGTACTCCGCGCCCGGGATGATGTCGAGCAGCTCGCGCGGGGCGTCGTACACCTGGTTGTGGCGGCCGAGGTAGCACGGGTCGTGGTACGTGATCTTCTGGCCGTTGAGCGAACTGTCGGCCGGCGCGACCGGGGTCAGCTTGCCGTCGCGGACCAGCCGGTTCAGCAGCTGCGTGTGGTGGATGACGTCGAGCTCGACGCCGAGCTGGGAGTACTCGTTCTTCAGCGTGTTGAAGCAGTGCGCGCAGGTGGAGACGACCTTACGCACTCCTGTCTCCTTGAAGACCTCGGCGTTCTGCATCGCCAGCTGCTGGAACACGAACTCGTTGCCGGACCGCCGCGCCGGGTCGCCCGTACACGTCTCACCATCACCCAGTACGGCGAAGCTCACACCCGCGATGTTCAGCAGTTCGGCGACTGCCTGCGTGGTCTTCTTCGCGCGGTCCTCGAACGCGCCGGCGCAGCCGACCCAGAACAGGTACTCGACCTCGTCCAGCGACTCGACGTCCGAACCGACCTGCTTCACCTCGAACGGCAGGTCCTTGGCCCAGTCCATCCGGCCGGACGGGTTCATGTTCCACGGGTTGCCCTTGTTCTCCAGGCCCTTGAACAGCCCGTTGAGCTCGGAGGGGAACGACGACTCGATCAGCACCTGGTACCGGCGCATGTCCATGATCGCGTCGACGTGCTCGATGTCGACCGGGCACTGCTGCACGCACGCACCGCACGAGGTGCACGCCCACAGCGCCTCCTCGTCGATGACCGCGACGTCCGCGGGTCCGACCAACGGCTTCTCCTGCTCGGCGAGGACGAGCTCCGGCAGCGACTTGCGGGTGTCGTCATCGGCGGCGAGCAGGTACGGCGCCTTGGCGTACGCGTGCTCGCGCAGACCCATCATGATCAGCTTCGGCGACAGCGGCTTGTCGGTGTTCCACGCCGGGCACTGCGACTGGCATCGCCCGCACTCGGTGCAGGTGGTGAAGTCGAGCAGGCCCTTCCAGGTGAAGTCCTCGACCTTGCCGACCCCGAGAGCCGCGTCCTCGTCGAGTTCGTCGATGTTCTCGAAGTCGATCGGGGCACCGTTGACCATGATCGGCTGCAGCGCGCCGAGCGCCGTACCGCCGTCGGCCTTGCGCTTGAACCAGATATTCGGCCAGGCGGTGAACCGGTGCCAGGCCACGCCCATCGTCGCGTTCAGCGAGATCGTGATCATCCACGCGAACGAGATCAGGATCTTGACCATCGCGACCAGGTAGACCGTGTTCTCCAGCGCGTGCTCGGACAGGCCGCCGAACAGACCGGTGCCGACGAAGAACGTGCTGGGGAAGTGGAACTTGGTCCCGCCGCCGAGCTCGTACTCGAGGCCGCGGAGCAGCAGGATGCAGATCAGTACGCCGAGGATCGTGTACTCGACGTAGTACGCCTGCCAGGCTCGCGACCCGAAGAACCGGCTGTAACGCCCCTCGGAGCCTCGTGGCAGGTTGCGCAACCGGATCGCCATCAGCCCGATGATCGACACCAGGCCGGTCCAGGTGAGGAACTCGCTGACCCACTCGAACACGAACCAGTGACCGATCACCGGCAGCACCCAGTGCGGGTCGAACAACTGCCCGAACGCCGTCACCAGGCTGAGGAACAGCCCGATGAAACCGAACGCGACGAACCAGTGCAGGACGCCGATATGGCTCCACTGCAGCATCCGGGTGTGGAGAAGCGTCTCCTTGGCGAGCGTGACGGAGCGCTGGCCGGGCTGGTCGGTCCGGCTGACCGGCTGGCCCAGCTTGATGACGGACACGATGTGCCCGATCGTCTTGCCGAACAACGCGACACCGACAGCGGCGATCGCGAGCGAGACGACGATGGCGAGGATCTGCATACCAGCGATGTTATTGGTCGGTTACCCGTCAGTCATGTCTGTGTAGGCCTCGTCACGCCGCCAATTCGGCTGTCACGAAATCGACACACAGCGTTACAGAAGGTTCGTTGCGCCCGAAGTAGACCAATCCGTAAATTTCCAACCACTGCAACCGCAGTACCTGTCAATCGGTTTCGGTGGGAGAGAACCATGCGTCTTCGTCGGGGAATCGCTGCTGGAGTACTGATCGCGACCGGTCTGGTGGTGCCGGCCGCCGCGAATGCGGCACCGGCCGCGGCCAAGAAGTGCGACACCAAAGCGGTCTACTGGTACGAACGCGGCGGTCACGAGGTGTACGTCGGCACGAACCTCTACAGCGACTGGATGGAGGGTCCGGGCCGGATCACCTACCAGAAGACCGCCACCTCGGAGTCGAACTCGTCCTGGTCCGGTGACCTCGGGGTGAGCATCCCGCTGGTGATCGCCGAGATCCAGAACAAGTACTCCAAGACGGTCGGGAAGTCCCACGCGGTCACCGACAGCTGGTCGTATACGGCTGAGGTACCGGCCGGCAAGGTACGCCGTCTGCACCAGCTCAAGCAGTCCTGGCGGGTCCAGGTGGTGCGCTGGAAGTACACCACCAGCGACTGCAAGAAGACCAAGGAAGTCAGCAACAAGACCGCCACGTTCCCGACCAAGAACCGCGACTACATGTGGATCCTCGTCGGCCGCGAGTAAGTCAGTCGAGCAGTCTGGTGAGGCGGGCGGAGACGGCGGCGCGGCGCGGGTCGTCCGTCGGCAGGCCGGCGGCGAGGGCCTCGAAGATTTCCAGGTCCTCGGCGCCGGTGCTGGTCTGCGCGAACTGCCACAGCAGGTCGGCGTTGCGCGCGTCGAGCGTCGCGCGGCGGAGGGTGGCGTCGAGTTCGTCGCGTTCGGAGCGCAGTGCCGGGGCGTCGGAGCGGGCGAGCAGCGGACCGGCGTACAGCTCGAGGGCCGTCCGCAGGTCGCCGCTGCGGAGGGCTGCCTGTACTTCGGTCACGTCGCCGGTGACGTCCGCGATGATGCGGTACGGCTTGGTGTCGAGGACTCCGCCGCCGAGCAGGTTCCGCAGCCGGTGCATCTCGGCGCGCACCGTGGTCGGGTTGCCCTCGTCGCCGTACAACTGGAGCATCAGCTGCTCGGCCGTGAGTCCGGTCGGCTGCAGTAATAACAGTGCGAGTACTTCGGCGCGCCGCAACGTCAGCGCGATCTCGCGGCCGCCGACGACCGCGGTCGGCTGCCCCGAACCGAGCAGCTTCAACCGCAACGACGGTCGCGTACGGCGTACCGGCGTACCGGGCATGCGAAGCAGGAAGCCCTCGTCGAGACGCTCCACCAATCCTTCCCGGCCGTCGCCGAGGTCGATGCGGTCGGCGCCGTCCGGTACGACGAGGCGGTCGGGCAACCATTCGAGCGGCTGGACCGCGAGCACACGACCCGTCGGGGTCAGCAAGGCGCCGGGCGCATCGCCGAGCGCCATCAGGTGCCGCATGTTGCGGGCGCGCAGCATCTCGTCGGCGGCGGCCATCCGGACCTTCAGCTGTCCCTCGGCGAGCTGCGCCGCCGCGGTCACCAGGGCGACCATCGCGGGGTGGACCGTGCGCAGCGGTCCGGAGACGTCGACCGCGCCGAGCAGCTTGCCGGTGTCGGGATCGTGGACCGGCGCGGCGGCACAGGTCCATTCGTGGATCCGGCGGACCAGGTGTTCGGCCGAGTGGATCTGGACCGGTTGGCCGACGGCGAGCGACGTACCCATGCCGTTCGTCCCGATCTTCTCCTCCGACCAGACCGCACCCTCGGACAGCGCGATCCGGTCGGCCTGGCGTTTCACCTCCGACGAACCCTCGCGCCACAGGATCGTCCCCTGGGCGTCGGTGATGATCATGATGTGCGACGCCTCGTCGGCGATCGTGGTCAGCGTCTGCCGGAGCACCGGAAGGACAGCCTGCAGCGGGTGGTTCTCGCGGAGCGCCGCGACCACGTCCGGGTCGACGATCACCGGCGGCGCGTCCAGCTCGGGATCCACCGCGGCCGCGAGAGAGCGCTCCCAGGAAGCGGCGACCAGCGGGCGCGGGTCGCCGGTGGCCCGGCCGCCGCCGAGCACCTCGTCGTACATCTCACTCAACCGGCGGGCCTGATCCGCTGGGTCCATGCCGCCTCACTCCGCGCTGCAACGTCGGTGCAACGTTCATTCTCCTACCTTCGGTTCAACGTCGGGTATCCGAAGGAGAACCAATGACGATCTTCGCAGCTCCGGGGCAGGATGGCAGCCCGGTCACGTACAAGTCGCGCTACGAGCACTACATCGGCGGCGAGTGGGTGCCGCCGGTCAAGGGTGCGTACTTCGAGAACCCCACTCCGGTCACCGGTGAGAACTTCACCGAGATCGCTCGCGGTACGGCGGACGACGTCGAGCGCGCCCTCGACGCCGCCCACGGTGCCGCGCCGGGCTGGGGACGGACGTCACCGGCCGAGCGGGCCAACATCCTGAACAAGATCGCCGACCGGATCGAGGCCAACCTCGAACTGCTCGCGGTCGCCGAGTCCTGGGACAACGGCAAGGCCGTCCGCGAGACGCTGGCCGCCGACCTGCCGCTGGCGATCGACCACTTCCGGTACTTCGCCGGCGCGCTGCGGGCCCAGGAGGGCTCGGTGTCGGTGATCGACGACGACACGATCGCCTACCACTTCCACGAGCCGCTCGGCGTCGTCGCGCAGATCATCCCGTGGAACTTCCCGATCCTGATGGCGGTCTGGAAGCTGGCGCCCGCGCTGGCGGCCGGCAACGCCGTCGTACTCAAGCCGGCCGAGCAGACCCCGGCCTCGATCCACGTGCTGATCGAACTGATCCACGACCTGCTGCCGCCGGGTGTGCTGAACGTCGTCAACGGGTTCGGCGTCGAGGCCGGCAAACCGCTTGCCTCGAGCAACAGAGTCGCCAAGGTCGCGTTCACTGGTGAGACCACGACCGGCCGGCTGATCATGCAGTACGCGTCCGAGAACATCATCCCGGTAACCCTCGAGCTCGGCGGCAAGAGCCCGAACGTGTTCTTCGCCGACGTCGCGTCGTCCCGGGACGACTTCTACGACAAGGCGCTCGAGGGCTTCACGATGTTCGCGCTGAACCAGGGCGAGGTGTGCACCTGCCCTTCGCGGGCGCTGATCCAGTCGTCCATCTACGACTCCTTCCTCGACGACGCGGTGGCCCGGACGCAGGCGATCAAGCTCGGCAACCCGCTCGACACCGACACGATGATGGGCGCGCAGGCCAGCAACGACCAGTACGAGAAGATCCTCGCCTACATCGAGATCGGTCGCGCCGAGGGCGCTCGCGTGGTCACCGGCGGAGCGCGCGCCGAGCTCGACGGCGACCTGAGCGGTGGGTACTACATCCAGCCGACGGTCTTCGAGGGCGACAACAAGATGCGGATCTTCCAGGAGGAGATCTTCGGTCCGGTCGTCGCGGTGACCAGGTTCGACGACTACGCCGACGCGATGAAGATCGCCAACGACACGCTGTACGGACTCGGGGCGGGCGTCTGGTCGCGGGACATCAACACGGCGTACCGGGCCGGCCGGGAGATCCAGGCCGGGCGGGTCTGGACGAACAACTACCACGCGTACCCCGCGCACGCGGCGTTCGGCGGGTACAAGAACTCCGGCATCGGCCGGGAGAACCACAAGATGATGCTCGACCACTACCAGCAGACCAAGAACCTGCTGGTCAGCTACAGCCCCTCCAAGCTGGGGTTCTTCTGAGCGCATGGTCGACAAGGTGATGCTCACCGACGAGGCGGCGGACTGGCTCCGCCGCCTCACCGGGATGCACGGTCCGCTGATGTTCCACCAGTCCGGTGGCTGCTGCGACGGCAGCTCGCCGATGTGCTACCCGGACGGGGAATTCAGAACGGGGTCGGCGGACGTGCACCTCGGTGATCTGGTCGTCGACGGGGTAGACGATCCGATCGGCTTCTGGATGTCCGCGAACCAGTACGAGTACTGGAAACACACCCAACTCACCGTCGACGTGGTGAAAGGCCGAGGCAGCGGCTTCTCGGTGGAAGCCCCCGAAGGCGTCCGCTTCCTGATCCGCTCCCGCCTCTTCACCGACAAAGAGTCCGCAGAACTAGGACTCCTCTAAGCGAGTGCCGACCGTCCGGTGGCGTTGCCGGGCGGCCGGCACTCTTCTATGTCCCGAGTACGGCGGCGTAGATCGCGGAACTGTCCCGGTCGCTGTCCCCGTCCTTCAACTCCAGGATCCGCCGCCGCTGCTCGTCGGTCGCATCCCGCAACCGCAACGCGTCAGCCACATGCGGCCGCTCCACCACATGCAGCCAGAAGGTCAGATCGATCTTCCAGGTATCGGTGTGCAGCACCGCGTAGAACCGCTCGTCCGTGATTGCTGGTGTGGGGCGTCGGTCGGCTCGTTCGTCTCGGAAGTCGACTGCCTCGAGTTCTACGTGTCGGGCGAGGGTGGTGACGCCAGTGAGGATGGTGGCGGTGGTCGCATCCGGTGCGTCGAACATGACGTCGAGGTCGCGGTCCACCATCAACCCCGACAGCGCACTCCCGATCAGCACGGGCTCCCACGGGAAGGCGCTGCCGAGGTCCAGTTGGGTGAAGAGTTGCTGGGCCTCGGCCTGCAACGCCTGGGCTCGGTCGACGAGAGACATGCCTCGACGGTAGGCGTCAGGTTGTTGTGATCACCAAGGGTTTTCCGGGGTGGATCGGGGTGTCGATCGGGTACGCCGTGCCGTCGACGTGGACTGCTCGGAGGTCGAGGTGGCCGGCTTTGCAGGTGATGGTGAGGGTGGTTGCGGTGTGGGTGGCGGTGGCCCAGCCGGTATTGGTGACGAAGGGGGTGCTCCAGGTGTCGGACGAGCGGGCCACGTCGAGTGGGGCGAAGGTGATGGTTTTGGTGAGGGCGTTGTGGTGGTAGCCGGTGAGGGCTTCCAGGACGGACCAGCCGGCGGCGTTGCGGATGTAGTGGTCGCCGCATTCGATCGGGTTGAAGGGGTTGCGGCGGGTGCCGTCGTACCTGGTCCAGAGGCCTTGGAGGATGGACATGGCCTCGTCGGTGAGGCCTTCGTACAGGCAGTGGGCGGCGACCTGGTACTCCGAGCCGGTCCAGACCTCGTCGCAGTAGCGCGTGGGGACGTCGGGGCGACCGCCGTGCGGCCAGGTGCACATGAGGAGCCCGGTGTCGTCTCCGTCGGCGAACACGCGGTACGGGTGGTCGAAGTCGCGGAAACCGGTCCGCAGGTTGTGCCGTACGACGTTGCGCAGCGCCGTACGCACGTGGTCCTCCGGAAGCACGTAACCGAGGTCAAGCTGATGTGCCCACCACTGCCCGATCAACTGGTCGGCCAGACAACCATCACCCCACTGGAAGTCACGGGTCTCGTCCGGGTCCAGTACCTGCCGGTAGTACTCGCCTGTGAACAGCAGTTCGTCGTACGCCGTGCTGCCCGTGTCGAACAGGCTGCGGTACTGCTTGGCGTCCTCACCGAGCAGTAGCGCCATCTCCTCCGCCGCACGCAATGCAGCGAGCCAGAGCGTGCCCATGAACGAGTTGACGCCACACAGGTCGATGTCGTGCGTACTGGGCTGGATGCCACGCAGTACGCCGTCCCGCAGCCACTTGCTGTGGATGTGGTCGAGCAACCGGACCACCTGAGGCCAGCGTCGCCTCAGCCAGTCCAGACCGGCGCCGTGGCGCACCTCGCGGTACGTCTTCAACACACTGCCCAGCATCCCGTCCAGTGCCGGCTCTTCCGGTCCGCCGATCACCACGTCCCACAGTTGCTTCACGTAGAGCGGTGCGCGTACGCGGTGCGGGATATACCCCTCCGGTGCCTGCATGACGTCGTACTCCGTGTCACGCATGTTCTGCTCCAGCGACGGGAAGAGGCGCGACAGCGTCTGCTCGTAGTTCCACACGTGCGTGCAGTTGAGCGGACACGAGCCGCCGTACCGGCCGCCCCACATCGCGGTGGACGCACCGAGAACGCCTTCGAACCCCAGTACGTCGCCGTCCGCGGTCTGGAACACGGTTGGGCTCCGTACGTCGGCCGCTAGCGCTGCTAGCCGTGCACCGGCCTCGCCAGGCAGGCTGCTCTCCTCGAACGCCTTCGTCCAGGCAGTCGTCAGTGTTTCCAGCTCGGACCAGTGCTCGATGACGTGGTCGGCTGCGGCGACCGCGTCCGGCGTACGACGGGTGTACGCGTTGCCGAGCCAGAAGCGGGTGTGACCGTACTCCGGGTGCGGGCCGAACTGGTTGAAGTCGACATATCGGTTCGGGAAGTGCCACGCGATCAGGAATCGGACCTGGATCGTCGCACCCGGTTGGAGGTTGAACGGGACGGCCACCCCGCCGTTCCACGTTGTCCCAGGCGCGCTCGACCCGCTCACCGGTGTCACGGGACCGTTGAGAAAGGCAACGAACTCCTCGGGCCGGGTCCATTGCGGGTGAACGAGCGAATCAACCGTGTCTGCGGAAAGCTCCAGTTGCCCAGCGCCGGGGTGGTCGATGGGCAGTGTGGTGTTCTCGAGGACGAGAGAGGTCCAGCCGTCCGCGCTCCCGGTCCGGCGAACGCGGTTCGTGTTGCCGCCGTACGAGCTGCAGGCTGTGCCGTCGATCGGGGAGACACCGTCCCACCCGACCGAGTTCTGCAGCGCACCGGCCAGCTTGCCGTGCACCGCGATCTCGCCCGGGTTGTGCAGCGTGAACGTGAACCCGACGACCGGCTGCGAGCTGGCCGCGGCATCCGATGGCACCAACGGGTTGAACACGTCCAGGCTGATCTCGATCGGCAGATCCGTCTCGTACTCCACATGCGCGCGGGGATAGGTGGCGGTCACCTTCGTCGTACCGATCGACGGGATGACATCGTGCAGTCGCCGCTCGCCCGCCGGCACCACGTCATCGGTGACCAGCGGGGTGTCGGTGGGTTCCAGCGGCGGACCCTGCAGGAGGCGGATCTCGTCGAGCGGCGGCTCGACCTGGGAGAGGCGGAGCGCGAAGAAGCTGTCCGGCACATGTCCTTCGTGGTTGCCGATGTTGTGCAGCTGCCACTGCCGCAGCGCGCCGTTGCCGGCCAGCGCTACGGTGCCGGTGCCGAGACCTCCCAGCGGCAGTGCGAAGTGTCGAAGGTTCTCACCGGTGTAGTGCATGTTTCTCCGTCCATGTACCGGCAGGCGAACAACGCCACCTGACGGAGCCTCGAGGAGGAAATCGATTGCTCCGAGATCTCGGCAGCATAGTCGGGAAGGCTGAAACCGTGTCAAGGGTCGGGTCTGAGGAAACTCAGGGGGAAACCTTCACCACCCGACGCACCCTCGGTAGCGCCCTGATCACGCGCGAATTCCGGTCCAGCCGGGGTGGTTGTCATGGGTCCGCCCATGACATTTGTCAGCGGTCCGATCGCTGGCTTCCGGTGCTCCGGCGGACGCACGATGCCAACACCCCCAAATCAAGCCGGCCTCCGCCCTCCGGCCCAACGGGACCCGCGTGCGGAGGCCTGCCCAACCTCGAGGAGTCCAGTTGAGGCAACGGATTCTCGTGTCCGCCCTGGGTGTCGGCGCACTGGCCGTCGCAGGACTGACCGCCCAAGCACTGACGGCGTCGGGCGCTACCGCGGCCCCGTCCCCCTACACCGCCGGCAAACACGCCGCCCGCGTCTGCTCGGACGCGAAGGCCAAGCACACCGCGAGTTGCAACGCGGTGAAACTGGTGAGCCCGGACGGCCGGACGCCGGCCGCCACCGCACCGCCGGCAACCGGTCTGACCCCGAGCGGCCTGCGCGACGCCTATAAGCTGAACGGTCTCAGCGCCGGTGGCCGGACGGTCGCGATCGTCGACGCCTACGGGTACCCGAACCTGGAGCGCGACCTCGGCGTCTACCGCTCGCAGTTCGGCCTTTCCGCGTGTACGACGGCCAACGGCTGCCTGAAGATCATCAACCAGACCGGCGGTACGACGCTGCCGAACTTCAACGTGGGCTGGGCCGGCGAGCAGGCGCTCGACGTCGACGCGGTCTCGGCCGCGGCGCCGGACGCCAAGATCATCGTCGTACAGGCCAAGTCGGCGAGCTTCGCCGACCTCGGCGCCGCAGTCGTGACGGCGTCCAAGCAGGCGGGAGTCGTTGCCATCTCCAACAGCTACGGCGGTGGCGACGCGTCCGACGCGACGTACGGCAGCTACTACAACCACCCGGGTATCGCGGTCACCGCCTCCACCGGTGACGACGGCTACCAGGGCGGCAGCTACCCGGCGTCCTCGTCGTACACGACGGCCGTCGGCGGTACGTCGTTGGTTGCCGCTAGCAACACTCGCGGTTGGAGCGAGAGCGTCTGGGACGGCGCCGGCTCGGGCTGCTCGACGTACAACACCGCACTGCCGGGTGCCGCGTCGTTCAGCACCGGCTGCTCGAAGCGCGCGATGGCGGACGTCTCCGCGGCCGCCGACCCGTCCAAGGGCGGTATGGCGATCTACTACCCGACGAGCAAGACGGCGTCGACCTGGGCGCAGTTCGGCGGTACGAGTGAGGCCGCGCCGATCATCGCGTCGGTCTACGCGCTGTCCGGCAACACGGCCGGGTACGCGAACGCGTTGCCGTACGCCCACCCAGGCTCGCTGTTCGACGTGACGAGCGGCAGCAACGGCACCTGCCCGACAACCCAGTGGTGCAACGCCCGCGCCGGTTGGGACGGTCCGACCGGCCTCGGTACGCCGAACGGCGCCGCGGCGTTCTGACCTTTTGAGATACCGCTAGTGACCGGTCCGTGGCTACGTGCAACCTTCCGGTCACTAGCGGTACTGTTCCGAGCACGAAGGACAACCCTCGACTCCGCGACATTCCGGTGATTTCTCTTCCCCGGACCCTTCCGCAGGCTTAGGGTCGGCCCCCGGAGACGGGGCGTGGAGGGCGACCCGCGAACACGAACTTGATGGAGATTTTCTGTGACAACATCACGCAGAGGGCGGGGGCTCATAGCAGTCTCAGCCGTCTCCGCGGCCGCCACTGTGCTGGCCATGACGGCCGGCGGTGGCGCGGACGCTGCTCAGAACTCCGGTGCCGAGGGCAAGAAGCCCGCGCAGGCCGAGCAGAGTGCAGCCAAGGACCGCAAGGGCAACTTCGACGCCCGGACGCCGAACGCCCGCACCACCTATGCCCGCTCCGCGAAGGTCGAAGGCAAGGAAACGGCCGCCGCGAAGAAGTTCCGCGACTCACTCGGCGCCCAGGGCGTCGTCTCGGTCGACCCGAACACCGGTACGCCGGCCCAGGTCACCAAGCTGAACGGCTTCCTCACCGGCAAGAGCGCGAAGAAGGCCACGGACGTTGCCCTCGGCTACGTGAAGGCGCACCCGGAGATCTTCAAGCTGTCCGACGCCGACCTCGGCACGCTGAAGCTGCGCAAGGACTACGTCGACGATCTCGGCACCCACCACGTCTTCTGGTCGCAGGTCGTCGACGGCGTCGAGGTGTTCGGCAACGGCCTGAAGGCCAACGTCACCAAGAACGGCCAGCTGATCTCGGTGATGGGCTCGCCGGTCTCCGGCCTCGCCACCGCCGCGCAGACCCGGTCCGCCGCCGCGGAGCCGAAGGTCACCGCCGCCGGCGCCCGCAGCGCCGCGATCCAGGACGCGGGCGGTACGACGAAGACCGCGACCGCGACCACGTCCGGCGTGAGCACCAAGTGGAGCAACGGCGACACCGCCAAGCAGGTGTGGTTCCACACCGCCGACGGGCTCCGCAAGGGCTGGCTGACCTACACCAACTCCGGTGGCACCAAGATCTACAGCCACGTCGTCGACGCCCAGACCGGTGCCACGCTGTACCGCAAGGACCTGGTCAGCGAGGGCAACGGCGACGCGCTGGTGCAGGACTACTACCCGGGCGCCGCGAAGGGCGGCACGCAGCGGGTCGAGAACCTGATCTACAACAAGTGGCTGCCGAAGAACGCCAAGACCCTCCTGGAGGGTACGTCGGTCGCCGCCTTCGCAGACGTCAACGACGACAACAAGCCGAACGCCGGTGAGACGGTCAAGGTGCCCGGCACCAAGACCGGCGCCGAGTACAAGCTGACCCCGTTCCAGAGCTCGTCGTTCTGCTCGACCTCGTTCATCTGCACCTGGGACCCGGCCAAGCCGGACTCCTGGAAGACGAACATGAACCAGGACGTCACCAACGCGTTCTACCTGGCCAGCAACTTCCACGACTGGCTGGCGAAGGCGCCGATCAGCTTCACCCCGGCGGCCGGTTCGTTCGACGCGTCGGGCGGCGACCCGGTGCAGCTGAACGCGCTGGACGGCGCGGCCACCGCCGCGAACGGCGGCCCGGACGCCAACCACGTCGACAACGCGAACATGTCCACCCCGCCGGACGGCACCCCGCCGACCATGCAGATGTACCTGTTCCACCAGGCCGGCGCGACCGACGAGCAGGACGGCTACGTGCCGAGCAGCTCGGGCAACGACGCCAGCATCCTGTACCACGAGTACACCCACGGTCTGTCGAACCGCCTGGTCGTCGACGCGACCGGCAACTCGACGCTGAACAGCATCCAGGCCGGCTCGATGGGCGAGGCGTGGAGCGACTTCTACGCGATGGACTACCTGGTCTCGCACGGCCTGGAGAAGGACACCACCGCCGCGGGTGAGGTCCTCGAGGGCAAGTACGTCACGCACGGCGAGCTGTTCCGGACCCAGGCGATCGACTGCCGCGTGAAGGCGGTCAGCCCGAACTGCGTCCAGCCGGACGGCTCGAAGGGCGGCTACACGTACGGCGACTTCCCGACCATCGGCGGTGCGCCCGAGGTGCACGCGTCCGGTGAGGTCTGGGCGCAGACGCTGTGGGACCTGCGTGAGCGCTTCGGTCGCGCCTACGCGCTGAGCATCATCACCCGCGCGATGGAGCTGTCGCCGGCCGACCCGACGATGCTCGACATGCGCAACGCGATCGTCCAGGCCGACCTGGTTGCCAGCGGCGGCAAGAACGCCGACGTCATCTGGACCGTGTTCGCCAACCGCGGCATGGGCTGGTACGCCGGTGTCGTCGACGGTGGCGACGCCTTCCCGGCCGAGGACTTCCACAAGCCGCCGACGGGTGCCACCACCACGCTCAGCGGAATCGTGAAGGACAAGGACACCGGTGCTCCGGTGGCCGGTGCGCTCGTGTACGTCGGTGGTCACTCCTCCGGGTACGCAGGTGACTACGCCGGCTCGACCGACGCGACCGGCAAGTACACCATCACGGGTGTTGCCCCAGGCACCTACCCGAAGGTCGTCGTGTCCGCTCCGGGCTACGAGCTGATCGTCCAGTCGGTCAAGGTCGCCCCGAACACGCAGGCGAACTTCGTCCCGCGTCGCAACTGGGCGGCGTCGTCCGGCGGCGGTACGGTCGCCGACTTCAACGGTCCGGACCTCAGCTCCTTCAACTGTGGCCCCGCGGGCGCGATCGACAACGCCCAGGGCACCGGCTGGGGCAGCACAACCGGCGACGACAACGGCACGCCGACCAATAAGATGATCGACAAGCACATCGACGTGAAGCTGCCGGCGAAGGTCAACATCAGCGCCTTCAACGTCGACCCGTCGAACACCTGCGGTGACCCGGGCAGCGCCTCGACCGGCAAGTACCGGATCGAGACCTCGGCCGACGGCACCACCTGGGCGACCGCGGCGGAGGGCACGTTCGACGCCACGAACCGGGGCAAGTACAACCTGGTCAGCCCGACCGGAAACGCCACCGGTGTCCAGTACGTGCGGTTCTGGATGCTCAGCCCGCAGGTCCCGGACTTCGAAACGAACTGCCCCGCCGGTGCCTTCGGCGGCTGCCAGTACACCGACATGACCGAACTCCAGGTCTTCGGCACCAAGTAACCGCAGCACCCCCCCCGCGAAGGCCGGCCGAGCACCCACTCGACCGGCCTTCCGGCATCCCACCCCCGCCCACCACGCACTCGCCGTACGAGTGGATATCCCCTGGCGTGGTGGGTTCTCTGCTGGTGTACGAGGGGAGAACCCACAACGCGAGGGGATATCCACTCGCGTATCCGCCTGCCGGCGTGGGCGGGTCAGGTTTTGGGGGGTGGGGTGGGGTTGGCGGGGGGAACTGTTTGGGCCCAGTCGGCCCAGTCGGCCAGGGCTGTGTAGAGGCGGACGCCTGCTTCGATGGTGACGCGCATGGACTGGGTCTGTTCGCTGTAGCCGAATTCGCCGCGGTCTTTGCGGGCGGCGTAGTCGCGGTACTGGTCGGCCAGTTGGCGGTAGTACTGCGCTTCCGACTCGAGGTGCCGCTGCAGTTCGTCGGTGTCCATCATCCAGAAGAACAGTGACCGCAGCAGCGGCTGCAGCCGCATGGTGTGGTCGACGTCGACCTCGGTCAGCCAGCGCTTCACCTCCGCCACACCGGCATCGGTGATCCGGTACGCCTTCCGCCGCCGCGGTCCCTCGCTCTCGACCTCGACCAGCCCTTCGACGGCGAGCTTGTTCAGCTCGGCGTAGATCTTCGGGTGCTGCGCCGGCCAGATCGAACCGAGTACCTCGGTGAACCGCCGAGCCAGGTCATACCCGCTGGCCGGCCCCTCGGCGAGCAGCCCGAGCAGCCCGTGCCGCAACGACATACCGCCTCCTCGCTGACGTCGTACGCCATCTTGACATGTCCCCACGGACATGTGCATTCTCATATATGTCCCTAGGGACATGTCCTAGAGAACATCTCAGAGGGAGTCGATATGGCGGAGGGGCGAGCGGTTCTCGTCACCGGATCGACCGGCGGCATCGGTACGGCGACGGTCGGGCTGCTGCGACAGCGCGGCTTCACGGTGTACGCCGGGGCGCGCGGACGGGCTGATTTCGGGCCGGAGGTGCGCGTGCTGCCGTTGGATGTGACGGATCCGGAGAGCGTCGCGGCGGCGGCCAAGCGGGTCGCGGGTGAGGTCGACGGGTTGTGGGCGGTGATCAACAACGCCGGCGTGATCGTGCAGGGCCCACTCGAACTGGTCCCGGCAGACGAGTGGCAACGCCAGCTGGAGGTCAACACGCTGGGTCCGGCGTCGGTCATCCGCGAGTTCCTGCCGCTGATTCGCAGTGCGCGTGGACGGATAGTGAACGTCAGCGCGCCGACGGGACGGGTTGCGATGCCGATGCTCGGTGCGTTGTCGGCGAGCAAGGCCGGGCTCGAGGCGATGTCGAATGCACTGCGGCTCGAGTTGGCGGCATGGAAGATCCCGGTCGTCGTGATCGAGCCCGGGACGACCGCGACGGAGATCTTCGCGCGTGCCGGAGCAGCCGCGGACGCAGCGATGCAGCACACCGACCCGTCGCGCGTGAATCTTTACCAGGCGCACCTGGCCGCCTACGAGAAGGCGATGGGCCGGTTCAAGCCGGGGCCGGTGGAGAAAGTCGCCGAGGCCATCGTCCGAGCGGTAGAAGCCGGCCGCCCCAAGCGCCGGTACGCCGTCGCCGAGGCCCGCACGCTCGGTGGAATCCTCCCGAAACTCCCAGCGGGGTTGAGGGATCGCGTGCTCGCCGGTGCTGTGGGACTGAACGGCATCAAACCCTGAGCACTGTCCCGGTCATTCGTCGAGGGACGCAGACTCCAGCTCGAGGCGGATGACGCACCTGCCCAGGGCCGCACCCAGTGCGGCAAGTTCGGCGGCGGTCGGCTCGTGCCCTTTCGGACTGCGGATCCCCATCCGCTGCGCCGAGCCACCGCTGTCCAGCGACTTGCGGACGGCCGCACCCATCTCCTCCGGGGTGAGGCGCACGAGCGTGCCGTGGGTGTGGTGCGTCCGGCCGCGGTAGGTCACAGTTAAGGGAATCCGGGTCGCGAAGTTGTGCCGCCACGGCCCCTCGGTGAAGGCCATCAAGACCCCGTCCACGCGGTTCAGGTTGACGGGGACCCGGATCGTGCGGCCCGAACGCCGGCCCTGGAACTCCAGCAACATGACGCCGTCCATTCGCCTGCCGAGCGATGAGGCGAGCAGCGGCCGCATCACGTGGTTCATCGTCCGCAGCACCCAGCGTGGGGGCGGTGGTACGAGGCGGACACCGGCCGCAGATTCGGTTGCCATGACTCCTCCTCGAGTCGGTAGATGTGGTCAGACCGCCACGGCCTCGAGCACCCGCATGGCGCCGGCGGTCTCGATGACGGTGGTGGTGCGGAACCCGGCGTCGCCGAGGAGTACGCCGAGTTGCGCCGGAGCACGCTCACGGCCCCCGGTGACCGCCAGCATGATCACGTCGAGCGTGGCCGCGCGCGGGTCGTCGACGTCATCGTCGCGGATGCCCTCGACGATCAGCACGGTCGCACCGGGCGAGGCTGCACTGCGGATCGCGCGCAGGATCGTGGTCGCCTCGGCGTCGTCCCAGTCGTGGATGATTTCCATCAGCACGTAGCAGTCGGCACGCGGCAAGGGGTCCACGAAGAAGTCGCCGCGGTGGTAGCTGAGGCCCGGGCCGGGCTCCGGCAACGAGTCCACCACGCCGGGCAGCTCGAACAGGATGCCCCGCGCATCCGGAGCCGCATCGAGGACGGCCCGCAGCAGGTGACCGCGCCCGCCCGCGATGTCCGCGACCGTGGCGAACGGCTGGAAGTCGTAGGCGGACAGCACGGCGCCGATGTCGGCCTGGGCCTTCGCCTCCATGGCCCGGTTGAAGGTCTCGGCCTGTTCCGGGTGGGACCGCAGGTAGGTCCATAGGCCGCCCGGGGAGACGCTCTCGATCGCCGGTGCGCCAGTCGCGAGCGTGTGACGGAGCCGGGCGAAGGTCTCGCCGAAGACCGCAAGGCCCATCATCTGCGCGAACGCGCGCATCGACCTGGGGTGGTCGGCGCGGAGCAGCGCGGACGCGTCGTTATGGCTGTACGTCGACCCGCGGCGCGTGAAGACTCCGTGGCTGACCAGCAGCCTGAGCACACGGTCGAGCGAGTCGGGGTCCACCGCGCAACGCTCGGCCAGCGCGGCGATGTCGGTCTCCCCCTCTACCTGGTCGGCCACCCCGAGGTCGGCGACCAGCTGCAGGCAATGCGCCGGAATGGCGGCGTTGGTCAGTGACCAGACGGTCTCGTGGGCGAGCGTGGGAGCGGAAGCGGTGTCGGTGGTCATGACCGCACCGTAGGAGCGCGTTCCCATCCGTGGGATCCGTGGATCCACTCAGGCGTGGTACTCAACCCGATGCGCAGCCCAGGCCGCCACCTGCGCGCGGTTGGCCAGCCCCAGCTTAGCCAGCACGCTCCGCACGTGCTGCTCGACGGTGCGCTCCGAAAGCACCAGGCGCGCCGCGATCTCGCGGTTGGTGAGCCCGTCCGCCACCAGTCGTGCCACCTCCGTCTCCCGCGGCGACAGTGCGACGACGCCGGCGAGCCGGTCCACCTCGGCCTGGACCGCCGCGGCCGTCGCGACGTACGGCGTCATGCCGAGCCGGCGCGCTGCTGGAGCCGTCTCACCGAGGAGGACGCGTGCCCGGGCCAGGTCGCCGTGACCGCGGCGGTCGGCCAGCGCGGCGACGAGGCGGATCTGGGCCTCCACCCGGAAGCCCGCGGCGCCGGCGCGCTCACAGCGGGCATCGGCCTGCTCGAGGTCGGCCACGGCCTCGTCCAAGAGCCCGAGCCGGTGCGCGGCCACGCCGAGCCACAGCTCGACCGGCCCGAAGTAGCAGACCTGGGCAATGCCACTCACGACATGGTGGCCGCGATGGGCGGCGAGACGATCGCGCAGGTAGGACAGATCCCCGACGTCGCCGAGGACGTCCGACACCGCGATACCGAAAGCGTCGACGAGCAGCACCACGTGCGGCGGCGGACGCCAGGACTCGACCGGACCGAACGCTCGGTACAGCCGCTCTGCCTCTCCGAGCTCGCCCGCCGTCGCCTGGGCGTGCGCGGCGGCCACGTGCGCGATCAGCCCGAAGCGGCGCAGGACCTCCGTGTCGCCCGACATCATCGCGCTGGCGTCCATCGACCGCCGGTCCGGCCCGACGTGGCGGCCGACCACGGGCAGCAGCCCCGACCTGAGCACGAGGGTGGACGCCAGGCCCCGCGCCTCCATCAGTTCGTATGCCGTGTCCTCGAGCCGTACCGCGTCGGCGTACCGGCCCTGCGCCTGCGCCAGCACCGCACGGCACCGCACTACCTCGAAGCGCGCGGTGAGCCAGCCGAGCGACGAGGCGCACCGGGCCAGGGCGTCGACCTCGTCGGCCACCCGCTGGAGGTCACCGCGCTCGCTCGAGGCATCGATCTGCCACAGGTGAGCCGCCAGCTCGGTGGGCGCATCGCCATCCCGCGCGGCCAGCTCGAGCATCCGCGCGGCCAGGAACTCCCGCTCAGCCAGTCCGCCGGGGCCGGCGCAGACGATCCGGCGGGCCGCCATCGCCGCGCCCAGCGCCACCGGGTCGTCGCAGGCCGTCGCGATGGCGAGCGCCTCATCGCTCTCGGGGGCGACCCTCTCAAGGTCGCTGCCGAACATGTGGGTGTCCACCACCCGGGCGAGAAGTCGCGCCCGCAGCGACGTGGGCTCCGGGCCGAGCGCCGCCAGGGCCTCCTTGCACAGCCTCCGGGTCACGACCTCGAAGCCCGGCGCGCTCGCGGTCACCTCCATCACGAGTGCCGCCTCGGCGAGGAGGTCTGCCCGCCCGAGTTCGCGGGCGACGTCCGCGGCGTCCAGGCAGGCCCGGAGCCGGCCGGCGAGGTTCCCCGCCAGGTGGTCGGCACGACCGACCAGCAGCAGCAGCCGAACCCGGTCGACGGGCGCCAGCTCCGCCTCCCCTAGCGCCAGTGCACGACAGAGCAGCAGGGCCGCGTCCTCGAACGCCAGCTGGCCCATCGCCCGCACGGCCGCGCGCTCGAGCCAACCCGCAGCGACCAGGCGATCGTCCCCGACGATCGCCGCCTCGGCGCGGTGGTGGGCGATGTCGAAGACGTGGGCACCAGGCGACACGCCCACGCGCGCTTCCAGTGCTTCGGCCGCCGCCCGGTGGAGCGCGCCGCGCGTCTGCACCGGTAGCGCGTCAAGTATGGCGTCGCGCACGATCGCGTGGGCGAAGCGCCACCGGCCGGTGGCGTCCTCCGCAGGCTGGAGCAGCGCGGCGTCCTGTGCCTCACCGAGCAGCCGCACAACCTCCGTCGGATCGGCGTCGGCCAGCCTGGCGAGTTCCGGGACCGACACCTCCTCGCCCAGGACAGCCGCAGCCCGGACCACCTCCGCGGCGGCGGGTGCCAGGATGCGCAGGCGCTCGGCGATTGCCGCACGCAACGCAGCGGTCACCGGTACCCGACCCGGATCCGGTCCGGCCGCGAGCGCGCGGCCGACCTCCCCCACGAAGAACGGGTTGCCGCCAGTCGAGGTCCGGACCCGCTCGACCAGGGCGTCGTCGACGGCCCGTCCGGTGAGCTCGAGCAGGTGCCGGCGTACCGCCGTACCGTCCAGCCCGCCGAGCGCCAGGTCTGTGGCCACCGGCTCGCTCAGCAGGGTGGCAAGGACGTCGATCTCCGGGCCTCCTGCCTGTCGGCGCGCATTGACTACCAGCAGCAGCCGCTCGTCCTGCAGCGCCTTCACCACGTGTTGGAGCAGTCGAAGGCTGGCCTCGTCGGCCCAGTGCATGTCATCGAGCACCAGCAGCAGGGACGACCGCCGGGCCACCTCCCGCACCAGCCGCGCGACGCCGTCGAAGAGCCGGAACCGGTCCTCGGGAGTCGTCCCCAGCTGGGGAGCACCGGTGTCGCGCAGACCCGACAGCTGGGCCTCCAGGCCGCGTTCCCGCGCCAGCTCGTCCAGACTGACGACCTCGTCGATTTCGCGCAGTGCCTGCCACCAGCACCAGTACGGCGGAGCCCCGGAGGCCTCGAGTGCAGCACCGAAGCCGGTGAGGAACCCTTCCCCGCGGGCGCGCACCACCAGCTCCCGGGCCAGCCGGGTCTTGCCGACGCCGGGCTCGCCGCGACAGATGACGAGCTGTGGCCGGCCCGTCCCAGCGGCGTCGAGGCAGCCCGACAGGGTGGCGAGCTCTCGGTCCCTCCCGACGAGGCCGTTTGTCATGATCACCCCCCGGCGATCCACCAGTTGCCTCCAGTGCACCACAGCAGGCTGGGGGTCGCGGGGACCGAGGCGCTCGCCGACGTCCGGATCATGGACAAGAGGCAGTAAGTACAGTGGATTAGTCTAGTTTCGAGGGCGTGGAACCTGTCGCGCCTCAGTCGCCGCTTCGCCTACTTGCTGGGTGGGGCGGCGACCGAGCCGCGTTCGATCAGGGTTGGCGTGAGTGTGGTCCGGCGGACTCGGCGGTTGGTGTCTACGGCGGACGTCACGCGGGCGACGACGTGGCTGACCAGTTCGTCGAGAGGCCAGTGGAACGTCGACAGTGGCGGCGTGAGCAGCTGGGACATCGGCTGGTCGTCGTACCCGAGCAGCGACAGGTCTTCCGGGATACGCAGGCCGAGCTCGCGGGAAGCGGCGTACACCCCGAAGGCCATCGAGTCGGCGAGCGCGAGGATGCCGGTCGGGCGCCCGGTGTCGGAGAGCAGCGTGCGGGCGACGGCGGTCGCGCCGGCCAGGTCGTGCGGGCACTGCAGCAGACGGATCTTCAGGCCGAGATCGTCCGCGACGCGCTGCGCGATCTCCTCGGCGGGGCGCTCGACTTCGAGGCGGCGGGTCGGGCTCAGTACGGCGATGTCGCGGTGGCCGGCGTCCGACAGGCGGCGCAGCGCCGTACTGACGCCGGTCTCGTTGTCGAGGATCACCTCGGACTTCGCCTTCGCGCCCGGCAGTGCGTCGCCGATCGCGATCACCGGCGCCTGCCGGGTGATCTCGGCCCAGGCCTTCGCGGCCGGGTCGATCGGGATCACCACGATCGCGTCGGCGCGGTGGTCGACCAGGTGCTGGGCGAGCTCGAGCTGGCGGTCGGCGTCGCCGGCCGAGTCGATGATCCAGGCGTTCCGGTCCGGGGCCAGGAGCTCGCGACCGAGCGCGGCCGCGACGCGTTGCTGCCAGAGATCCTCGAGCGAGGCGCAGAGTACGCCGATGGACCCGCTGCGACCGGAGGCGAGCGCGCGGGCGACCGGATCGGCCTGGTAGCCGAGGCGGTCGGCGGCGTCCTGGACCCGCTGCCGAGTCTCAGGCGTGCCGTGCAGACCGCGCAGCGCGTACGACACAGCGGCCATCGAGAGCCCGGTCTCGGCGGCGATGTCCTTGAGGGTCGGCCTCCGGTTGTTTCCGGACATGTCCACGACCCTAGCCGCCGCCGTGGACAGAAACTTGACAGACCGGACTTTGAAGCGCTTCACTCTAATCATCCTGAAGCGCTTCAATCTGATCAAACAGGCGAGGGGAGGGGCCGATGATCGACGTCCACCAGCATCTCTGGCCGGAAGCTTTCGTCGACCGGCTCCGGGCCCGCCGCGAGCCGCCGTTCCTCGACGGCTGGACGCTGCACACCACGTGCGAGGCGCCGTACGACGTGGATCCGGCGGCGCACGAGCTCGGCAAGCGGGTCGCGCTGGAGCAGGACTCCGGTACGACGCTGGCCGCGGTGTCGCTGTCGAGCCCGCTCGGCGTCGAGGAACTCGGGGATGCGGAGCTGCTCGCTGCCTGGCACGAGGGGGCCGCCGAGTTCCCGAAGCCGTTCCGCGCGTGGGCTTCCGTCGATCTGCTCGAACCTGACGTTGCCGGGCTGGAATCCCTGCTGAACAAGGGGTTTCTGGGACTGCAGCTGCCCGCGCACGTCCTAGGCACACCGAAAGGTTGGGAGGCGCAGGCGGAACTGCTGCGCGTCGCCGAGCGGGCGGGCAGGCCGATCCTCGTGCACCCCGGTACGGCGCGACCGACCGAGGCGCCGGGGTGGTGGGCGCCCGTCGTCGACTACACGTCGCAGTTGCAGGCGGCCTGGTGGGCGTGGCATGCGTTCGGCGGGCGACGCTCGTACCCGGATCTCCGGCTGTGCTTCGTCGCCGCCGCCGGGCTCGCGCCGGTTCACCACGAGCGGCTGGCCGCGCGGGGCGGCCGGCTCGGGACCATCGACCCGAATCTGTACGTCGACACGTCGAGCTACGGCCCGCAAGGGATCGACGCGGTCGCGCGGGTCCTCGGCATCGACCAGGTCGTGCACGGCACCGACCGGCCGTACGCCGACACCACCGAACTCCGCCAAGGCGATGCCGCGACTGCGGTGATCCGCCACGACAATCCACACCGGCTGCTCTTCGGCTCCGGTACATCTACTCCTGAGAGGGGAGTGCAATGACTGCTCAGCCAATCGACGTACCCAACGTCCCGGCGCGCCAGGCCAGCCGGCTCGTGGAGCTCAACAACTGTCTGTCGCTGGACGACCTTCCGGGCCGCGACCTGACACCCGCCGAGCTGTCCGAGCTGGCAGCATCGATCGCCGCGCAGCCGCACCTGTGGGAGGACCAGGTCGCGTACAGCGACGAGGAGCGGGTCTTCGCCTCGCTCCACCGGGACGCGAACGTCGATGTCTGGCTGATCTGCTGGACGCCCGTGAACGACACCGGCTGGCACGATCACGACGTCTCGTCCGGAGCGGTGGCCGTTGCCCGCGGCAAGCTCGTCGAACACAACCTCGCGATCGGCACCGAGTCCATCGAGACCGAGGTGGAGGCCGGTGACGTCTACGGCTTCGGCCCCGACCACATCCACCGCCTCACCGGCCTCGACAAGGGCAGCGTCACCGTCCACGCCTACAGCCCGCCCCTGTGGCGCATGGGCCAGTACTCGGTCAAGGACGGCGTACTCCGGCGGGTCTCCGTCTCGTACGCCGACGAACTCCGCCCGATCGACTGAGCCCGAGGGGAGCGGTTGACCCGCGGCTGCTGGTAGCGCAGTACTGCTTGGAGTCGTACTTCGCTGAGCTCGAGGAGAGGTTCGGTTTCGACAGGTCTCGGAGCATCTCGGCGGACGCCGAGCCCTACGCCCACCACTGGTTCGAGAAGCACTTCTACGGTTTGCGGAGTTGGCCGAGGAGACCGTGGGTCTCGTCGGCTGGGCCGGCCGAGAACCAGAGGACGTCCGGGCCGCCGGTGGTGGCCGTGCCGGGGAGGAGGGCCCAGAGGCCTTCGATGGCGAGGGGTTTGCCGGTGGTGGCGCGGACCTGGCCGGTCAGCTTGTAGCGGTTGTGGGACCTGGGCTCGAGGATGTTGATCCGGCCGTCGCCGAAGTTGCCGACCAGGAGTGTGCCGGCCGGCGCACCCCAGGCGGCGGGGGCGAGGGCGAGGGCCCACGGGGCGTTCAGGCTGCTCCGCGACGCGACCCGGGCGACCAGCTTGCCGTCGGTGGTGAACTCGTCGACGAATCCGACGCCTCGTCCGCGGGTGGCTCGGCCGGTCGTCGGGTCGGGCTTGGCGTAGGTGACGAAGATCCGCCCGGCCAGCGCCTGCACGTTGTACGGCGCGTACCCCTTGGGCAGTGAGAAGTCGCGGAACGCCCACCACGGCAGCTTCACCTGCTGGAACGCGCCGTCGAACACGTCGATCCGCCCACGGGCGAAGTCGGCGGCGAACAACCGGTCCGGCATCGCGGCGATCGCCAGCCCGGTGTACACCGCGCCGGGCGTGGTCGCCTTGATGTCGGCCGGCCCGAGCAGCGGGTTGATCGTCGGGTTCCAGGCCGCGATCTGCCCGGTCAGGGTGGCGAAGATGAATCGGGCCGGCGCGCTCGCGGTCGCGTTGCTGACCACGAACGAGGTGCTCGCGTTGGACACCTGCCCGGTCGGCAGCGGCACTGTGACGCGGACGGTCGGCACCTTGGTCACGGTGGCCGAGCCGGGCGCGGACGAGTACAGCGTGGACGTCGACGTACCTTGGTTCGACACCCACAGCGGGGTCGTCGCGCCCAGCGACAGCCCCCACGGATTCACCAGATCCGGATCCTGGAGCACGGCCTTTCCGGGCTCGTCGGAGACCAGGTTGACCTGCTGTACGGCGAGTGCGTGCGACGGACTGTGTGCGTCGGCGGTCGCCGGTGCGACCAGGGCGAGGCTGCCGACGAGTGCGGTCGCGACTGCGAGTGGACGGCCCTTCGAGCGGAACGGCATGTCACTTTCCTGTCGGTCGGAGTGCGGGAACACTCTCGATACGGCCCGTTCGGCCGGGTGGTTCAAGGCCACTGGCGAGAGAAGTGGATATGGAACCGATCCACGGCGGTCGTTAGCGTCAAGGGCATGAGAATCCGGGTAGTCGACGCGTTCGCCGAACAGGCCTTTACCGGGAATCCGGCGGGCGTCTGTGTGCTCGAGGCCGGTGACTGGCCGGACGAGGGCTGGATGCGCGCGGTGGCCGCCGAGATGAAGCACGCGGAGACCGCGTTCGTCCGGCCGTCGGCGGGCGCCGAGGCGGACTGGGACCTGCGGTGGTTCACGCCGACGAAGGAAGTGGTGCTCTGCGGGCACGCGACGCTGGCGACCGCCCATGTGCTGGCAGCGGACGGAAAGGTGTCCGGGAAGGCGTCGTTCGCGACGCTGAGCGGGGTGCTGGTGGCGGACGTTGCGGACGACGGGATCACGCTGGACTTTCCGGTCAACCGGCCGATCGAGGTACCGGCTCCGGACGGGCTCGGCGCCGCGCTGGCGGTGGAGCCGACGGAGGTCTACGTCACCGGCGAACTCCGTGACCTGCTGGTCGTCGTCCGCGACGAGGCGACGGTGCTCGGGGTGGCGCCGGACTACGACGCGATCGCCGCGATCACGCAGCGGGAGAACCTTCGCGGCGTGATCGTGACGGCGCAGGGTTCGGCGTACGACTTCGTCTCGCGGTTCTTCGCGCCTGGGAGCGGGATCCCGGAGGACCCGGTGACGGGGAGCGCGCACACGAGCCTGGCGCCGTACTGGGCCGAGCGCCTCGGGCGGGACGAACTGGTCGGATACCAGGCGTCCGCCCGAGGCGGTGTCGTCCAGGTCGTGCCAGCCGGCGACCGCGTCTACCTGAAGGGCCAGGCGATCACGGTGCTGGACGGGGAGCTACTGGTCTGAGGGGGTGTCCCCCTAGGCCCAGGTCTCGGCGTGGGTGGCGACGCCGTTCGGGGCGATGAGTTCGGTGACGACGTCCTCGGCGTCGGCGTCGAGCGGCTCGAAGGGCAGCTCGGGTACGACGTATGCGCGGGCGCCGGCCACCATCTCGATACCGGGCAGCTCGAACCACGCCTCGCCGACCTCACGGCTGATCTCGTAGATCGCCTGCTCGGCGGAGTCGACCGGCTCACGGTCGCCGGACTCGTCCAGTTCGGCCGGGTGCCGCTCCTGGGCGGCGCGGCCGGCCTCGAGCAGTGCGTCCAGGTCGAACACGCGCAGGTCGAACCGCGACACGACGCTGATCACCTGGTCCTGCTCGGCCTCTTCGTCCTCCTCGTCGTCGGCCGCGTCGTCCAGCAGCAACGGCGACGTACCGGTGTGCTCGAAGACCGCGTCGTTCCAGTCCTCGACCACGCCTTCGAGCGCGGCGTTGTGCTCGAACAGCGTGGTGTGATCCTCGTCGCCCGTCATCGCGAGCAGGGCGTCGGTGTGCGCCTGGAGCCGTTCGGCGAGCTTGCGGCTCGCCTCGGCGAGGGCGGTCCGGGTCTCCGCGGAGAAGAACTGCTCGGCGGGGGCGGGGGTGTCCAGTTCAGTCACGTGCGTGTTCTTCCCTTATCTGTAGGTGGGAATGCCAGGCGTAAGTATGTGAGAAGCCTGTGAGAGCTGTGTCGGCGGGTGTGAGAGGCCTGCGAGAACCCTCCTGACCAGGCAGCCAACGGTGTGCAGTGAAGACATGTGCCATGAACGAGCGAAGCGAGTTCATCATCAAACACCGTTCGTTGTGAGGTCGTGCCGTCGTGTCTGACGTCATCTATCTCGCCGTCACCGTCGTCGTCTTCGCGGCCGTCTGGCTCGCGTTGCGTGGAGTGGAGAAGTTGTGAGCGCCGAGAACATCGCCGGCCTGGTCGTGGCCGCTGCTCTGGTCCTCTATCTGATCGCCGCCCTGGTCTTTCCCGAGAGGTTCTGATGTCCGACACCGCAGCCGGCCTGTTGCAGGTCGGCCTTCTCCTCGCGTGCCTGGCGGCCGTCTACCGCCCGTTCGGCGGCTACATGGCCAGGGTCTACACGTCCGACAAGGACCTGCGGATCGAGCGCGCGACGTACAAGCTGTTCGGCGTCGACTCGAAGGCCGATCAGACCTGGGCAGTCTATGCCCGTTCGCTGATCGCGTTCTCCGCGCTCAGCGTCGTCCTGCTCTACCTACTCCAGCGGCTGCAGCACTGGCTGCCGCTCTCGCTCGGCCTACCGAACGTGGAGTCCGGGCTCGCCTTCAACACCGCCGCATCGTTCGTGTCGAACACGAACTGGCAGAGCTACGTGCCCGAGGCGGTCATGGGTCACCTGGTCCAGTTCGCCGGTCTCGCGGTGCAGAACTTCCTGTCCGCGGCCGTCGGCATCGTGGTCGCGATCGCCCTGATCCGCGGCTTCTCCCGGTCGAAGACGGACCGGCTCGGCAACTTCTGGGTCGACCTGACCCGGACCGTACTGCGGGTGCTGCTGCCGATCGCCGTGATCGGGACTTTGGCGCTGGTCGCGATGGGCGTCGTACAGAACTTCTCCGGCGGCCACGAGGTCACCTCGGTGGTCGGCCAGACACAGACCCTCCCGGGCGGCACGGTCGCCAGCCAGGAGGTCATCAAGGAGCTGGGCACCAACGGCGGCGGCTACTACAACGCCAACTCCGCGCACCCGTTCGAGAACCCGAACCCGTTGTCGAACCTGTTCGAGATCTTCCTGCTGCTGGTCATCCCGGTCTGCCTGACCCGGACCTTCGGCCTGATGGTGAAGGACAAGCGGCAGGGCTACGCGATCCTCGGCGTGATGGGGACCATCTGGTCGGCGTTCGTCGTACTCGCGACGCTCTTCGAGGTCCAGGGCGCGGGTTCCGCGACCCAGGCCGCCGGTGCCGCGATGGAGGGCAAGGAGACCCGCTTCGGTGAGTGGGCGTCGACCCTGTTCGCGGTTTCCACCACGGGTACGTCGACGGGCGCGGTCAACTCGATGCACGACTCGTTCACGCCGCTCGGCGGTGGCGTGCCGTTGTTCCACATGATGCTCGGCGAAGTGACGCCCGGCGGTACCGGGACCGGCCTGTACGGCATGTTGATCCTGGCCGTGCTCGCGGTGTTCGTCGCGGGCCTGATGGTCGGCCGTACGCCGGAGTACCTGAAGAAGAAGATCACCGCGCGCGAGATGAAGCTGGTCTCGCTCTACATCCTCACCACGCCGACCCTGGTCCTCGTCGGGACCTCGATCGCGATGGGCCTGGCGACGGCGCGCGCCTCGATCCTCAACACCGACAGCCCGCACGGCTTCTCGGAGGTGCTGTACGCCTTCACGTCGGCCGGTAACAACAACGGGAGCGCGTTCGCGGGTATCAGCGCGAACATCCCGTTCTACAACACGGCTCTCGGGCTGGTGATGCTCCTCGGCCGGTTCGTGCCGATCGTGTTCGCGCTGGCCCTGGCCGGCTCGCTCGCGCGGCAGCACCCGGTCCCGGTGACCCAGGGCACGCTGCCCACCCACAAGGCCCTGTTCGTCACGATGCTCGTCGGTGTCGTCCTGATCGTGACCGGCCTGACCTACTTCCCCGCACTGACTCTCGGACCCCTCGCGGAGGGACTGTGACCACGCTGACGAAGCCGCCCGTCCAGAAATCGGCGGCACCCTCGAAGAAGACGTCGTCGGGTCTGTTCGACCCGAAGATGTTGCTCACCTCGCTGCCGGACGCGCTGCGCAAGCTCGATCCGCGGGTGATGTGGAAGAACCCGGTCATGTTCGTGGTCGAGGTGGGCGCGGCCGGATCCACGATCTTGGCCTTCACCGACTCCAGTGTGTTCGTCTGGTGGATCGTGGTCTGGCTCTGGCTCACGGTGATCTTCGCGAACCTCGCGGAGGCCGTCGCCGAAGGCCGCGGCAAGGCCCAGGCCGAGACGCTGCGCCGGGCCAAGACCGAGACCACCGCGCGCCGGCTGACCGCGGACGGCGACGAGGAAGAGGTGCCGGCCACCCAGTTGCGGCTCGGCGACCTGGTCGTCGTCGAGGCCGGTCAGATCATCCCCGGCGACGGTGACGTCGTCGAGGGTGTCGCGAGTGTCGACGAGTCGGCGATCACCGGCGAATCCGCTCCGGTCATCCGCGAGTCCGGCGGTGACCGCAGTGCGGTCACCGGCGGTACGAAGGTGCTGTCCGACCGGATCGTCGTGAAGATCACCACCAAGCCCGGTGAGAGCTTCATCGACCGGATGATCGCGCTGGTCGAAGGCGCATCGCGGCAGAAGACGCCGAACGAGATCGCGCTGAACATCCTGCTGGCGAGCCTGACGATCGTGTTCCTGATCGCGACCGTGACGCTGCCGACGTTCGCGGCGTACGCGCACACGAACCTGAGCATCGTGATCCTGGTGGCCCTGCTCGTCTGCCTGATCCCGACCACGATCGGCGCGCTGCTGTCAGCGATCGGTATCGCCGGCATGGACCGGCTGGTGCAGCGCAACGTGCTGGCGATGTCCGGCCGCGCGGTCGAGGCCGCGGGCGACGTGAACACCCTGCTGCTGGACAAGACCGGAACCATCACGCTGGGCAACCGGCAGGCGTCGGAGCTCATCCCGGTAGAGGGCGTCAGCGACACCGAACTCGCGGACGCGGCGCAGCTGTCCAGCCTCGCCGACGAGACGCCGGAGGGCCGGTCGATCGTCGTACTGGCGAAGACCGGCTACGGGCTGCGCGAGCGGCACACCGGAGAGTTGCCGCACGCAACGTTCGTGGAGTTCACCGCGCAGACCCGGATGAGTGGCGTGGACGTCGACAACCGGCAGGTCCGCAAGGGCGCCGCGGGTGCGGTGAACGCGTGGATCGGCGAGCACGGCGGTACGACGGATGCGCGGCTCGGCCAGATCGTCGACGGGATCTCGGCCTCCGGCGGTACGCCGCTGGTCGTTGCCGAGAGCATCGATGGTACGGCGCGTGCGCTCGGCGTGATCCACCTGAAGGACGTGGTGAAGGCGGGGATGCGGGAGCGGTTCGACCAGATGCGCGCGATGGGCATCCGGACCGTGATGATCACCGGTGACAACGCGCTGACCGCGAAGGCGATCGCCGAGGAGGCCGGGGTCGACGACTTCCTGGCCGAGGCGACGCCCGAGGACAAGATGGCGCTGATCAAGAAGGAGCAGGAGGGCGGCCGGCTGGTCGCGATGACCGGTGACGGCACCAACGACGCTCCGGCGCTGGCGCAGGCCGATGTCGGCGTGGCGATGAACAGCGGTACGTCGGCCGCCAAGGAGGCCGGCAACATGGTCGACCTCGACTCCAACCCGACCAAGCTGATCGAGATCGTCGAGATCGGCAAGCAGTTGCTGATCACCCGCGGTTCGCTGACCACGTTCTCGATCGCGAACGACGTGGCGAAGTACTTCGCGATCCTGCCGGCGTTGTTCGCGGCGGCGTACCCGGGGCTGGACAAGCTGAACATCATGGGGCTGCACTCGCCGGAGTCGGCGATCGTTTCCGCCATCGTGTTCAACGCGCTCGTCATCGTGGCCCTCGTACCGCTGGCGCTGCGGGGTGTCCGGTACAAGCCGTCGTCGGCCTCAGCGATGTTGCGGCGCAACCTGCTCATCTACGGCGTCGGCGGTCTGATCACCCCGTTCGTCGGCATCAAACTCCTGGACCTGGTGATCTCCTTGATCCCCGGGCTGCGGTAAGAGAGGTAGTTGTTCATGGCAAGCAATCTGCCCGGCTCGGTCCGGCAGTTCGGAGTGGCGCTCAGGGCGCTGCTCGTCTTCACGGCGGTCCTCGGGATCGTCTACCCGCTGGTGATGACCGGAGTCGCCCAGGCGCTGTTCCACGGCAACGCGAACGGGTCGATCATCAAGGTGAACGGCAAGGAGGTCGCCTCCGACCTGATCGGCCAGGCGTACACCATGGACAGCGGCAAGAAGGACTCCGACGGCAAGGCGATCATGGTCGCCGACCCGAAGTGGTTCCAGACCCGCCCGTCCGCGAGCGACTACGACGCGAAGGCCAGCGGCGGCTCGAACCTCGGGCCGAACAATGCCGACCTGCTCGCCGCGATCGACGAGCGGCGCAAGGCGGTCGCGGCGCTGGAGGGCGTCGACCCGTCCCAGGTCCCGCCGGACGCGGTCACGGCCAGCGGAAGCGGTCTCGATCCGAACATCAGCCCGGCGTACGCCGCTCTGCAGGTCAACCGGGTCGCCCGTGAGCGGGGCCTGAGCGTCGAACAGGTCCAGAAGCTGGTGAAGGACAGCACGGAGGGCCGGACCCTGGGGTTCCTCGGGGAGCCCCGGGTGAACGTGGTCAAGCTCAACGCCTCCCTGGCTGCGCTGGGCTGAGCTGAGAGCATGGAGGCATGAGCAAGCGCGGCCGCGGGCATCTGCGGATCTACTTGGGGGCCGCGCCCGGCGTTGGGAAGACCTACAAGATGCTGGGCGAGGGCCGCCGCCGGCGCGCCCGGGGAACCGACGTCGCGGTCGGTTTCGTGGAGACCCACGGCCGCAGGCAAACCGACGAGATGCTCGACGGCCTGGAAACGGTACCGCGGCGGATCGTCGACTACCGCGGCGCCAGTTTCACCGAGATGGACCTCGACGCGGTCCTGGCCCGGCGGCCGGACGTCGCGCTGATCGACGAGATGGCGCACACCAACGTGCCGGGCAGCCGGCACGAGAAGCGCTGGCAGGACATCGACGAGCTGCTGAACGCCGGGATCGACGTGATCTCGACGCTGAACATCCAGCACCTCGAGTCGATCAACGACGTGGTCGAGAAGATCACCGGCGTACCGCAGCAGGAGACGGTCCCGGACCGGGTGGTGCGGGCCGCGGACCAGATCGAGCTCGTCGACATGACGCCGGAGGCGCTGCGCCGGCGGATGGCGCACGGGAACGTGTACACCGCCGACAAGATCGACGCTGCCCTCGGCAACTATTTCCGGGTCGGCAACCTGTCCGCGCTGCGGGAGCTCGCGCTGCTCTGGCTGGCGGACCGGGTGGACGCCGGTCTGCAACAGTACCGCGCGGAGCACGACATCGACTCCACCTGGGAAGCCCGGGAGCGCGTCGTGGTCGCGCTGACCGGCGGTCCCGAGGGCGAGACACTGATCCGGCGTGCCGCGCGGATCGCGGCGCGGTCGTCCGGGGGAGATCTGCTCGCCGTCCACGTCGCGCGGTCCGACGGGCTGACCGGCGCGAACCCGAGCAAGCTCGCCGAACAACGGAACCTGGTCGAGAAGCTCGGCGGGACCTACCACCAGGTGATCGGCGACGACATCCCGGCCGCGTTGCTGACCTTCGCGCGGGCGGAGAACGCCACGCAGCTCGTGCTGGGCGGCTCGCGCCGGAGCCGGTTGTCGACGTTGCTCACCGGACCGGGCATCGGGTCGACGACGATCCGCGACTCCGGCGACATCGACGTACACCTCGTCACGCACTCGCTGATGGGCCGCGGCCGGCTACCGCGACTCCGAGGAGCGCTGTCGCGGCGGCGGAAGATCCAGGGCTTCGTCCTGTCGGTGGTGCTCCCGCCCGTGCTGGCCCTGATCCTCGGGCTCGGCGGCGACACGCTGAACCTGACCAGCAACGTGCTGGCGTTCCTGCTCGCGGTGGTCGTCGTGGCGCTGGTCGGCGGGTTGTGGCCGGCGATGGTGACCGCGATCGCCGGGTCGCTGGTGCTCAACTACTTCTTCACGCCGCCGAAGCGGACGTTCACGATCGCCGAGCTCAACAACGCGCTGGCGTTGCTGATCTTCATCCTGGTCGCGGCCATGGTCAGTACGGTCGTCGACCGCGCGGCACGACGTACCAGACAAGCGGCCCGGGCGGCCGCGGAATCGGAGACGCTGGCGACCTTGGCCGGATCGGTACTGCGGGGTGAGACAGCGCTGCCCGCCCTGCTGGAGCGGGTCCGCGAGGCGTTCGGGATGACCGGGGCGTGTCTGATGGAGCGTGTGGACGACGACGAGCTGACCGAGGTCTGGCGACCGGTGGCGTCTGCCGGGTCGCTCACCTGCACCCGGCCGGAGGAAGCCGACGCGGAGATCCCGGCTCGCGACAACCTGGTGCTGGTGCTGCAGGGTCATCAGCTGCAGGCGGACGAGCGGCGGCTGGTCGGGGCCTTCGCGGCCCACGCTGCCGCCCTGGTGGACCGAGGCCGGCTGAGCGAGGCCGCCGCCGAGGCGAAGCCGCTCGCCGAGGCCGACAAGTTGCGTACGGCGTTGCTTCGCGCCGTCGGTCATGACCTGAGATCCCCGCTGGCGTCGGCGAAGGCCTCAGTGACTTCGCTGCGCAGCGACGACGTGGAGTGGAGCGAATCCGAGCGGGCCGAGCTGCTGGAGACTGCGGACGAGTCGCTCGACCGGTTGTCGCGGTTGGTGGACAACCTGCTCGACCTCAGTCGCCTGCAGGCCGGCGTACTCCCGGTGTTCACCCGTCCGATGGCGCTCGACGAGATCCTCCCCGGCGCACTGTCCGAGCTGGGCGACGACGCCGATCGGGTGACGGTCGACATCCCGCACACGCTGCCGCTGGTCGAGGCGGATCCGGCGCTGCTGGAGCGCGTGGTCGCGAACCTACTGGCGAACGCGGTCCGCTACTCGCCGGCGGACCGGGCGCCGCTCGTCACCGGGAGCGCGCTCGGCGACACCGTGGAGATCCGGGTGATCGACCGCGGGCCTGGGATCCCGCGGCAGGACCGGGACCGGGTGTTCGCACCGTTCCAGCGGCTCGGCGACACCGACAACACGGTCGGCGTCGGGCTCGGGCTCGCCCTGGCGCGAGGACTCGCCGAGGCGATGCACGGCACCTTGCAGCCCGAGGACACCCCGGGTGGTGGACTGACCATGGTGGTCGCGATCCCAACCGCCCCGACTGATACGCCGGTTCCCGGCGCACGCGAACGATCGGAGCAACGTGACTCGGGTATTGGTAGTTGACGACGAGCCGCAGATCGTGCGGGCGTTGCAGATCAACCTGAAGGCGCGCGGGTACGAGGTGCATCTGGCCGGCACCGGTACGTCGGCGTTGAAGGTCGCCGCGCAGCATCCGCCGGAGCTGGTGATCCTCGACCTCGGGCTGCCGGACTTCGACGGCGTGGACGTGATCCGCGGACTGCGCGGCTGGACCGACGCGCCGATCCTGGTGCTGTCCGGGCGGACCGACCAGACCGACAAGGTCGAGGCGCTGGACGCCGGCGCGGACGACTATGTGACGAAGCCGTTCGGCATCGACGAGCTGCTGGCCCGGATGCGCGCCGTACTGCGCCGTAGCAACCTCGCCCAGGACCAGCCGGTCGTGACCGTCGGCGGCGCCGTCGTCGACCTGGCCGCGAAGCGCGTCACCCTGGAGAACGGCGAGGACATCCGCCTGACACCGACCGAGTGGCACCTGCTGGAGGTCCTGGTCCGCAACCCCGGCAAGCTGATGTCCCAACGCCAGCTCCTCACCGAGGTCTGGGGTCCCGGCTACGAGTCCGCCAGCGGCAACCTCCGCTTCTACATGGGCCAACTCCGCCGCAAACTCGAGCCCGACCCCGCCCGGCCCAAGCACCTCCTCACGGAACCAGGAATGGGCTACCGCTTCGAGCCGTAGGACCTGTCCGATTCGTTCAAGACCTGTCGGTGGGGATGGGTAAAGGTGGGGGTATGGACATCTTCACGGCAGGTCGGGACTTTGTACGGCGGGACGCTCGGGTGCTCGAGCGGCGGCTCTTCGCGACGGTTTTCGAAGGAGCTGATCCGCAAGGGGTGGTCGACGCACTGCGTGGGTTCCAGAACGCCGACGGCGGGTTCGGGCAGGGACTGGAACCGGACAAGCGGTGTCCGGACAGTCTGCCGCTGGACGTCGAGGTCGCGTTCGACACGCTGCTCGCGGCGGATGCCCGGGACGAGGAGATGGTCCGGCGGGCGACGGATTGGCTGGCACAGGTGGCGAACGCTGATGGCGCGGTCCCGCTCTGCGGCCCGGCCGTCGAGCAGTATCCCCGGGCCGAGCACATCACCGAGTGGACCTACCAACCCGGCATCAACCCCACCGCGGGTCTCGTCGGCCGCCTGCACAAGCTCGGCATCGAGCACCCGTGGCGCGACAAGGCCGGCGCCTGGTGCGCGGCCGAACTGGCGAAGGCCTTTCCCGAGGACGCCCACGGGATGCACGAGGCGCTCGAGTTCCTGGAGCACACCGAGGATGTGGACCTCGACCGCATCCGCGACTGGCTGCCCAAGCTCCAGTGGTTCCGGGCCGACGCGGCCGACCCGACGTACGGCGTCACGCCGCTGCACCTCGCGTCGACGCCGGACAGCTTCTGGAAGCAGCTGTTCACCGACGAACAGCTCGACGCCCACCTCGACCGCCTGATCCAGGACCAGCAGGACGACGGCGGCTGGGCCATCACCTGGGAACCGCCAGGCCCGGCCGCCACCCTCGAGTACCGCGGCATCGTCACGGTCGGCGCACTTCGGACCTTGAAGGCGTACAACCGCCTCTAACCGGATTCGGCGGGGTGTTCGACCTGGCGGTCGCCCCACTGCGTGAGCACTCCGCGGGCGATCTCCAGGTCCTCGCGGAGCGATCGGTCGGCGAGGTCGTCCGGCAGGGTTGCCAAGGCATCGGCCAGCCACGGTCCGACGGCCGCCGGGGCGAGATCGACGGGGGTCAGACCGGCCAGGCGGATCGCGCGGACGGCGGTGACGAGTTCGCTGGCGAGGACCTCGCGGAGGGCGTCCAGGAGTTGCTTGGTCAGTACGGCGGCTTGCGGCGCGAAGCTGGCGTGCAACTCGGCGCCACGGGACAGCGTCGCCGTACCGAGAGTCGCGGGTTGCGCGGACGAACGAACCGCGGCGAGGGCGTCGTGGGCGACGTACTCGATCATCATCACGCCCGAGCTCGCCTCGGCGCCGCTGGCCAGGAACCGGCTGAGGCCGGTGTAGTCCGGGTCGACCAGGTTCGCGACCCGGGTGGTCGAGAGGGTGGCGACGCTGTGCAGGCTGAGCCGCAGTGAGTCCAGCGCGAGCGCGATCGGCATCGCGTGCCAGTTGCCGTTGTGCAGCACGGTGCCGCCGCTCACCAGCGGGTTCTCCGCGGCCGCGTTGATATCGATCCGCACACTGTTGCCCAAGGCATCGGCGTGGTCGACCGCGGGGCCGAGAACTTGCGCGAAAGCCCTTAATCCGAAGGGGTCCTGGACCCGCGCAGGCTGGAGCGGCAGTTCGTCGAGCAGCTCGCGCATCCGGCGGGCGACCCGGACCTGGCCCGGCTGCGGGCGGGCTTCTTGGACGCGTACGTCGTACACCTCGGCGTTGCCGCGCAGCGCGACGTGGGAGAGGGCGCCGACGAGTGGTACGACGTTGATCAGCGTGGCGGCCTCGACGTACGCGAGGCAGCACTCCGCGAGCGTGAGCGCGTTGCTGGACAGCAGGGGGAGCGCACTCGTCCCGTCGATGACGTCGCCGAGCGCGAGCCCGAGTTCGGCGAGCGGACCGAGGTCACCGGTGCCGATCGCGCCGCCGCGGTGCAGGTCGGGCAGGTCGTCGTCGTTGAGCAGTCCGACGATCGCGTCGGCCACCGCCGGGTCGAGCCCGGACCCGCCCGCCGCGAGCTGGTTGACCCGGATCAGGAGCCCGAGCCGTACGACGTCCTTCGGGTACGACGTCGTACCGGTGGTGGAATGCGATCCGAGCAACCGCGCGCCGTGCTCCGGGTCGGACGTCAGCACGTCCCGGTTCGCCCCGACGCCCGTGGTCCGCCCGTACACCGGCCGCCGCCCCGCGACCTCGGCCACCACCTGCGCCGACTCGTACATCCGCTTCCGGGCGTCGTCACTCAACCGCACCGCCGTACGCCGCTGCCCGAGCGCCACCGCCTCCAACGGCGACAACCCCGCACCCGTGAGTTCAACCGGCTCCATGCGCACAGTGTGATCCGCCCCACCCGCTCACACCCAGCACCCCACGCCCCTTCCCGTCTCGAATCCGAGACGGAAGCTCTTTGGGCACCCACCAACCATTCTCGGCGGCCCGAAACGGTTGGTGGGAGCTCAAAGATGTCCTGGGCATGCGAACGGCCCGCTCGAGGGGTCGAGCGGGCCGTTGAAAGAGGGCTTACTTCTGCCCGTAGCGCTTGCGGAACTTCTCCACGCGGCCCTGGGTGTCCATCACGCGCTGCTGGCCCGTGTAGAACGGGTGGCTCGCGGACGAGATCTCGACGTCGACGACCGGGTAGGTGTTCCCGTCGTGCCACTCGATGGTCTCGTTGCTCTCGCGGGTCGAACCGGTGAGGAAGCTGAAGTTGCCGGACTTGTCCCGGAAGACGACCCGGCGGTAGTCGGGGTGGATGTCCTTCTTCATGCTGCTGTACTTCCTTCCAAGTAGGGGGCGAACGGATCGGTCAGGGGGTGGACCGCTTCGTCCGCACGCAGGACACAACCGTCGAGGCGCTCGCGTAATTCCCGGACGTCCAGGTCGACGCCGGTGAGTGAGAGGTACGACGCGCGGTCGCCGTACTCGGGGTGCCACTCGAGGGCCGACCGCGCCTGGTGCTGCTGCCCGACGGCAGCCCAGCGATCCGCCGGGAGGTCGGCCAGCCACGGACCGAGGACGCCGATCGAGATGTTCGTGCCGAAGCTGTCCCAGCTGAGTCGGCTGCGGTGCTGGGTCGCGATCCAGAGCGTGCCGCGACCGCGGGCCGTGCCGGCGACGAGGTCTTCTAGGGCGTCATACAGCCGCTCCGGATGGAATGGCCGACCCGACTGCCAGACGAAGGTGCGTTCTGATGATGCGGCGATCGAGCCGGGCTCGAGGGTGGCGCCGGGAACATGCCGCCGTACGCCGAGGAGGCCGGCCGGACTGGTCTTGATCAGGAGTCTCGGGTTGATCGCCTCGATCAGCGCGCGGGTGGTGTCGTCGTCGGTGGTGAGGACGGCTGCGTCGGCGTACTCGAGCTGCCTTACTACGACCTCGGCGATCGCGCGGCCGTCCTCTGCTGCGGTCGGGATGCCGCGTTCGCGGATCAGCTCTTCGCCGGTGAGGTCGGTGATCGCCGTGGTCGTGTCGATGGTGGTGATGACCGTGTCGACGCGGAGGTCGGTGTCGTGGTCGATCTCGGTCGCGATCGCGTGCGTGTCGCCGGCGGTGGGGACGTTGACGATCGCGACGTCGTACTGCTCGACGGCGGCGATGCTCGCCAGGAGTTGGACGAGCGATCCGCGCATCGCGCAGGAGACGCACGGGTGGTCCATCGTGATCACCTCGCGGTCGATGACGCCGGTGGCGGTGCGGGCGATCCGTACGACGGAGCCGGTGGTCAGGGCGCTCACGTCGTACTCCACCAGGACGCCCCGCGGGCCGGCGGCGGCCAGCAGACTCCCCGCGACGGCGCCGCGGAACCTCTCGTCGAGGCCCGTCAGCAAGGTCACCGGAATCATCTGCTCTCCTGTCTTGTTGAAAATGATAACCAGTACAAAGTACACTGTCGACCGACAGAGAGGACAGCATGGCCAAGCGCAACGACCTCCGCCCCATCGTCAAGCTCCGCAGTACGGCGGGTACCGGCTTCACCTATGTAACCCGCAAGAACCGCCGGAACAATCCCGACCGCCTGGTGATTCGCAAGTACGACCCGAAGCTCCGCGCCCACGTCGACTTCCGCGAAGAGCGATAAGTGGCCACCACGGCGAAGATCGCCCGCAACAACCACCGCCGCCGAACCGTCGCCCGCTACTCCGAGCGACGAGCCGCCCTGAAGGCGGTCATCGCCGACCCGGGTACGTCGGCCGGTGACCGCACCGAGGCGCAACTAAAGCTCCAGAAGCTCCCCAGAGACGCCAGCCCCACCCGCATCCGCAACCGCGACATCACCGACGGCCGCCCCCGCGGCTACATCGGCAAAGCCGGCCTCTCCCGAATCCACTTCCGAGAACTAGCCCACCGAGGCGAACTCCCCGGCATCACCAAGTCCTCCTGGTAGCGCACGCGTTCAGCCGTGGAGGCGGCGGGTTAGGGCTTTGGCGGCTTGGCGGATTTTGTGGGCCAGGTGGGGGCGGTCGGTGGTGGGGACTGCGTCGGTGCGGAAGGTGACGCTGATGGCGGCTACCGGGTGGCCGGCGTGGTCTACGGCTGCGCTGGCTACCGAGGCGACGCCGGGGGTGATGAAGGAGTCCTCTACGGCGAAGCCCTGGCGTTTCTCGTCGGCGAGGATGCGGCGCAGTTGGGTCAGCGTCTGCGGTCCCAGATCGGTACGCCGTACGAAGGACTCCGGCGCCGGGAACAACGCCCGTACCTGAGCCGGCGGCAGCTCGGCCAGCAACGCGCGACCTGACGCCGTGAGCGTCGCAGGGAGCCGTACGCCGACGTCCGTCACCAAGGTGACGGGTCGCGGCGGCTGCTCCTTCAGCAGATACACCAGCTCCCGACCATGCAGTACGCCGAGATGCGCCGTCTGCCCCACCTCGTGCACCAACTGCACGAGCAGTGGCCGCGCCAACCGCTCGAGTGGATCGTGCCGCAGGTACGCGGACCCGATCTCGAAGGCCGCCACTCCGAGCCCGTACCGCTTCTCCTCGGGCAGATGCACGACGAATCCCTCGTCGATCATTGCTCGCAGCAAGTGGTACGTCGACGAGCGTGGCAACCCGACCGCGGAGGCGATGCGCTCCATCGGTACAGGACCGGGCTGCGTGGCCAGGAACGTCAGGACCCGCAGGGTACGGGTCGAGGCGGGAACGTTGCCGCTCACAACGGCACTTTAACCCCGCCCCGCCTCAGATCCCGGTCGATTGACGTTTCTTCGCGCGGCTCCGGCGCAGCCAGAACCGGAAGCCCTCACCCGCGACCGCGACCGCGAACAGCCCTGCGGTCACGCTCCAGTCCATGAAGGTCGGCCCGGACACCAGGTACCCGATGACGAGCGCCAGCACCAGGAAGAACGTCAGCGAGATCGCGAGCCGCTTCACAGTGCCTTCTCCGCGGTCCAGGCGCCCCCGGTCTCCTGGTAGCCGAGCCACCGGTTCACCGCGAGCATCGGCTCGTTCGCCGCGTCGTTCCCGGTCGACGCGACCGTGAACCCGGCTTCCCCTGAGCGGGCGAGCGCCACGGACTTCACCACCTTCGCCAGCCCGCGGCCACGCGCCGAGGGGATCGTGCCGGTCAGATTCGACCAGATCAGCTTCCGGTCCGGATCCGCCGTCGTGGTCACGAACGACAGCACCCGGTCCCCGTCCAGTACGGCGACGCTCAGGTCGTACCGGTTGTCCGGGTTCGACCACGACGTACGCACCCATTCCTCGTACGCCGGTCCGCCCGACAGCCCGCTCGGGTCGTCGTCGCGCACCTGGATCTCGGCGTCGTACAACTGCCGCGGATCCAGTTCGTCGTACGTCGCCACGCGCAACCCCTCCGGCGGGGCGACCGGCTCGGGCGCCGCGGTCAGGTCGGCAGCGGAGTGCGACATCCGCCGACCGATCGTGAACCCGCGCTTCGTCGCGAACGTCTGCGAGGCCGAGTCGTCACCCACGACCACCAGCAGCCGCCCGGCGCCGAGCTCCGCGCACCGCTCCGTGACCGCGGTCGTCAACGCACTCCCGATCCCGCGTCCGCGGTACTCCGGCGGCACCTGGATCGTGACCCGCACCCGCGGCGCCTCGGCGTCCGCCGGCGGCAGGTAGATGTTCGCGTACCCGACCACGTCCGCGCCGTCGACGGCGATCCGCACCTCACGGCTCCGGCCGTGCTTCAGGTCCAGCTCGACGGCCCGCGCGCTCTTCACCAGATGTGGCACCGCCGCGGCCCAGACCCGGGCGATCCCCACCGCATCCTCCGGACGCGCCGTCCGGATCTCGAACACCATGGCAGGACTCTACGGCTACTGAGGGTCGCGACAGCTGTCTCAGATCCGAGACGGATAGTGGTACGGCGCTGCTGTCCAGGAGCGATCCGGCGCGGTGCAATGTTCGGGTGGAGTACACAGTGGATGGCACGGTGAATATAGGGGTCGGACCGCTGACCCCGGCCGAAGTGGTCGCGGTCGCACGGTACGGCGCGCAGGTACGGATCGACGACCAGGCGCTCGAGGAGATCGCGAAGTCGCGCGCCGCGATCGAGGCGCTGGCCCACGCGGACACCCCGCACTACGGGGTCTCGACCGGGTTCGGCGCGCTCGCCACGCGGCACATCGCACCGGACCTCCGGGCGCAGCTGCAGCGCAGCCTGATCCGCTCGCATGCGGCCGGCTCCGGTCCCGAGGTGGAGACCGAGGTCGTCCGGGCGCTGGCCATGCTCCGGCTGTCGACGCTGGCCACCGGCCGCACCGGTGTGAAGGTCGAGACGGCCCAGGCGTACGCCGGTCTGCTCAACGCGCACCTGACGCCGGTGGTCCACGAGTACGGCAGCCTCGGATGCTCGGGCGACCTCGCCCCGCTGTCCCATGTCGCTCTCGCGATCCTGGGCGAAGGCAAGGTCCGCGATGCCGACGGCAACCTTCTCGACGCCGGCGAAGCCCTCCAGAAGCACGGCCTCACGCCGGTCGTGCTCGCGGAGAAGGAAGGTCTCGCGCTGATCAACGGGACCGACGGCATGCTCGGCATGCTGCTCCTCGCGCTCGCCGATCTCGACCGGCTGTTCAAGTCCGCCGACCTCGCCGCGGCGATGAGCGTCGAGGCGCAGCTCGGGACCGACCGGGTATTCGCCGAGGACCTGCAGGCGCTTCGTCCGCACCCCGGCCAGGCCGCATCCGCCGCCAACCTGCGCGCGATCCTCAAGGACAGCGCGATCGTCGCCAGCCATCGCGGCCCGGACTGCAACCGGGTGCAGGACGCCTATTCCCTCAGGTGTTCACCCCAGGTCCACGGTGCCGCCCGCGACACCGCCGCGCACGCGGCGAGCGTCGCCGGCCGTGAGCTCGCCGCCGCGATCGACAACCCGGTCGTCCTGCCGGACGGTCGGGTCGAGTCCAACGGCAACTTCCACGGCGCCCCGATCGGGTACGTGCTCGACTTCCTCGCGATCGCCGTCGCGGACCTCGCCAGCATCAGCGAACGACGTACCGACCGTTTCCTGGACGTCGCCCGCAACCACGGCCTGAACGCGTTCCTGGCCGACGATCCGGGCGTCGACAGCGGCCACATGATCGCGCAGTACACGCAGGCCGCGATCGTCTCCGAGCTGAAGCGCCTCGCCGTACCCGCCAGCGTCGACTCGATCCCGAGCAGCGCGATGCAGGAGGACCACGTCTCGATGGGCTGGTCCGCCGCGCGCAAGCTGCGGAAGTCGGTCGACGGCCTGCAGCGGGTGCTGGCGATCGAGATCCTCACGGCCGCGCGGGCGCTCGACCTGCGCGCGCCGCTGGACCCGGCACCGGCCACCGCCGCCGTCCGGGCCGCCCTGCGGGAGTACGTCGAGGGTCCGGGTACCGACCGGCACCTCGCTCCCGAACTCGAGCACTCCGTCCGGCTCGTTGCCGACGGCACCTATGTCACCGCCGCCGAGGCCGTCACCGGCCCGCTCTCCTAGAAAGGCTGGATCACCCATGTCCGGACCACGTCCCGTACGCGCGCCTCGCGGAACCACTCTGACCGCCCGTGGCTGGCAGCAGGAAGCCGCGCTGCGGATGCTGCAGAACAACCTCGACCCCGAGGTCGCGGAGCACCCTGACGAACTCGTCGTGTACGGCGGTTCCGGCAAGGCCGCCCGCGACTGGAACTCGTTCGACGCGATGGTGCGCACCCTGACCACGCTGAAGGACGACGAGACGATGCTCGTCCAGTCCGGCCGCCCGGTCGGCGTCATGCAGACGCACGAGTGGGCGCCGCGGGTGCTGATCGCGAACTCGAACCTGGTCGGCGACTGGGCCACCTGGGAGGAGTTCCGCAAGCTCGAGGCGATGGGGCTCACGATGTACGGCCAGATGACGGCCGGGTCGTGGATCTACATCGGCACGCAGGGCATCCTGCAGGGCACGTACGAGACGTTCGGCGCGGTCGCCGAGAAGAAGTTCGGCGGCTCGCTGGCCGGCACGATCACGCTGACCGCGGGCCTCGGCGGCATGGGTGGCGCGCAGCCGCTGGCCGTCACGATGAACGACGGCGTCGCGATCTGTATCGACGTCGACTCCTCGCGGATCGACCGGCGCATCGAGCACCGCTACCTCGACGTACGGGCGTCGTCCGTGGACGAGGCGCTGCGGCTGGCGGAGGAGGCGAAGGCGGCGCGGCGGCCGTTGTCGATCGGTGTGCTCGGCAACGCGGCGACCATCGTGCCCGATCTGCTGAAGCGCGGTGCGCCGATCGACATCGTCACCGACCAGACGTCGGCGCACGATCCGTTGATGTACCTGCCGGTCGGGGTCGAGTTCGAGGACTGGGCGACCGCGCGGGAGAAGGACCCGGCCGGGTTCACCCAGCAGGCGCAGGAGTCGATGGCCCGGCACGTCGAGGCGATGGTCGGGTTCCAGGACGCGGGCGCCGAGGTGTTCGACTACGGCAACTCGATCCGGGACGAGGCGCGGAAGGCGGGGTACAGCCGCGCGTTCGAGTTCCCCGGCTTCGTGCCGGCGTACATCCGGCCGTTGTTCTGTGAAGGAAAGGGCCCGTTCCGGTGGGCCGCGCTGTCCGGCAACCCGGCGGACATCGCGAAGACGGACCAGGCGATCCTGGATCTGTTCCCGGACAACGAGCACCTCAGCCGGTGGATCAAGCTGGCCGGCGAGCGGGTCGCGTTCCAGGGGCTGCCGGCAAGGATCTGCTGGCTCGGCCAGGGCGAGCGCGACAAGGCCGGACTGCGGTTCAACGACATGGTGGCCTCCGGTGAACTCGAGGCGCCGATCGTGATCGGTCGCGACCACCTGGACACCGGCAGCGTCGCATCGCCGTACCGGGAGACCGAAGGCATGCTCGACGGCTCGGACGCGATCGCGGACTGGCCGTTGCTGAACGCGATGGTGAACGTGGCCAGCGGCGCGTCCTGGGTGTCGATCCACCACGGCGGCGGCGTCGGCATCGGCCGGTCCATCCACGCCGGCCAGGTCTCGGTTGCCGACGGCACCGATCTGGCCCGGCAGAAGCTGGAGCGGGTGCTCACCAACGACCCGGCGATGGGTGTCATCCGGCACGTCGACGCCGGCTACGACAAGGCTGTCGAGGTGGCGGAGGACAAGGGCGTCAGGATCCCGATGCAGGAGTCCTGACCACCCTGAGTATCTCTACCGTTACAGTGCACTTTCCCACGAACCGAGAAACCGTCCGATCGCGTGGCTTCAGTCTCGCGGTCCGCTAGGGTCTTTCGGGCGACCGACGACAAGCGCGAAGGGGCGCCATGATCGAGTTCGAGGACGTCACCAAGCGGTATCCGGACGGCACCGTCGCCGTCGACAAACTGTCCCTGCGGATCCCGAGCAACCAGATCACCGTGTTCGTCGGCCCGTCCGGCTGCGGCAAGACCACGTCGCTGCGGATGATCAACCGCACGATCGAACGGACCAGCGGGTCCATCTCGATCGACGGCGACGACATCAACTCCCACGACGCCGTGACGCTGCGCCGCGGGATCGGGTACGTGATCCAGAACGCCGGCCTGTTCCCGCACAAGACGGTCGTGGAGAACATCGCCACCGTGCCGAAGCTGATCGGCTGGGACAAGCGCAAGGCGCACGGTACGGCGATGGAGCTGCTCGAACGCGTCGGCCTCGACGTCAAGCTGGCCGAGCGGTACCCGGCGCAGCTGTCTGGGGGCCAGCAGCAACGAGTCGGCGTCGCCCGTGCGCTGGCGGCCGATCCGGCGATCATGCTGATGGACGAGCCGTTCAGCGCGGTCGACCCGATCGTCCGCCACCAGTTGCAGGAGGAACTGCTCCGGCTGCAGCGCGACATCGGCAAGACGATCGTGTTCGTCACCCACGACATCGACGAGGCGATCAAGCTCGGGGACAACGTCGCCGTACTGCGGGTCGGCGGCAAGCTCGCCCAGTTCGCGCCGCCGGCCGAGCTGCTCGCCAACCCGGCCGACGAGTTCGTCCGCGGGTTCGTCGGGCAGGACCGGGGTTACCGGGCGCTGACGTTCGTGCACCCGGACGAGCTGCCCGTGAAGCCGTTGCCTGACGAGCTGGCGTTGCAGGACGGTGTACCGGTCGGATGGCGGAACGGGTCCGAGGAGCTGCTGCCGGTCGGCGCTGTGTTCAAGCGCGGTGATTCGCTGCGGGCGGCACTGGACGCCGTACTCACCTCGCCGACGGGCTGCGGGGTCTGCGTGGACGACGACGGCAAGGCGGTCGGCGTCATCGACCAAGCGACCGTCGCGGAAGCTTTGCGCTCATGACCTGGATCGGCGACAACCTGGGCCTGATCTGGGAACAGTTGCGCGAGCACCTCTACCTGGCGATCGTTCCGGTCATCCTCGGGCTGATCATCTCGGTGCCGTTGGGGTACGTCGCGACGCGCTACTCCTGGTTGGCGAACCCGCTGATCGCGTTCGGCGGCATCCTGTACTCGCTGCCGTCGATCGCGTTGTTCATCGTGATCCCGGCAGTCCTCGGCACCAAGGTGCTGTCCACGGTCAACATCATCGTGGCGCTGACCATCTATACCGTGTCCCTGCTGATCCGGAACGTGATCGACGGACTCCGCTCCGTGCCTCCCGACGTACGGCAGTCGGCGATCGCCGTCGGGTACGGCGCCTTGCACCGGGTGGTCGCGGTGGATCTGCCGATCGCCGTACCGGTCATCTTCACCGGGCTGCGGGTCGTCACGGTCGCGAACATCTCGATGGTGAGCGTCGGCGCGGTGATCGGGATCGGCGGGCTGGGGGAACTGTTCACACTGGGCTTCCAGAAGGACTTCCTCACCCCGGTCGTGGTCGGCGTGGTGCTCTCGCTGGCCCTCGCGCTGGTCGCGGACCTCATCCTGGTCAATTTGCAACGGGTCCTGACTCCTTGGGCGCGGGTTGCGACGCCCGTCGGAGAGGTGGCGTGACATGTGGGAATACCTGACCGACTCGTTCAACTGGTCCGGCAACGAGGGGATCTGGGCGCGGATCGTCGAGCACCTCTGGTACACGTTCGCCGCGCTGGGCCTGTCCGTGGTGATCGCCTTGCCGATCGGTCTGCGGATCGGGCACACGCGGCGCGGCGCGTTCCTCGCCATCAACCTGGGCAACGCCGCGCGCGCCCTGCCGAGCCTCGGCCTGCTGATGATCGCGGTGCTGCTGACCGATCAGATCGGCTTCCTGCCGGTGCTGATCGCGCTGGTCGCGCTGGGCATCCCGCCGATCCTGGCCTCGACGTACGCCGGTCTGTCGGGGGTCGATCCGGCCACGATCGACGCCGCGCGCGGGATGGGGATGACCGGCCGCGAGATCCTCACCAAGGTGGAGATCCCGATCGGGATGCCGCTGATCATCTCCGGTATCCGCAGCGCCACCCTGCAGATCGTGTCCACGGCGACGATCGCCGCACTGGTGTCACTCGGCGGCCTCGGCCGCTACGTGGTCGACGGCCTGAAGCTCCGTGACTTCCCGCAGATGTTCACCGGCGCACTGCTGGTGGCCCTGCTCGCCATCGCCCTCGACGCGCTCTTCGCGCTGATCGGGCGGTTCACCGTCTCGCCGGGCTTGAAGATCGGCTGAACTGTCCGACGAACCTGCTGAACTTGAGATACATCCATCGGCACCGGTCGATGGCTGAACGAGAACACTGGAGGCTCTCGTGTTGAGATCCACGCTCATCCGTACTGCGATCGCCGGAGTGGCCGTGCTCGGCCTGGCCGGCTGTGGAGGCGGGGGCGACCAGCTCGGCGGCAGCAACGCCGGGGACTCGCCCGCGCCGTCCAAGGTGACGAGCATCACCGTCGGGTCCGCGGACTTCTCCGAGAGCCAGCTGCTGGCGGAGATCTACGGCCAGGCGCTGGCCGCCAAGGGCATCGAGGTGAAGAAGAAGCCGAACATCGGCAACCGCGAGACCTATATGGCCGCCATCAAGGACGGGTCCGTCGACCTGGTGCCGGAGTACACCGGCGCCGCGCTGGCGTACTTCGACAAGAGCTCCACCGAGACCGACCCCGACAAGGCGTACGACGCGCTGAAGAAGGCGCTGACGCCCGGGCTCGAGGTGCTGGACAAGTCGCCGGCCGCCGACGAGGACACGATCGTCGTCACCAAGGCGACCGCGGACAAGTACAGCCTGAAGTCGCTGGGTGACCTCAAGGGCAAGAACCTGGTAGCGGGTGGTAGCTCCGAGTTCAAGGTCCGGTCGGCGGGTCTGAAGGGCCTGAAGGAGAAGTACGGCGTCGAGTTCAAGGAGTACAAGACGCTGGACGCCGGCGGTCCGCTGAGCATCAAGGCGCTGCTGGACAACCAGATCCAGGTGACGAACCTGTTCACCACCCAGGCGGTGATCAAGGACCAGGGCCTGGTGCAGCTCGACGACCCGGAGAACATCCTGCCGCCGAACAACATCGTTCCGTTGATCCGGACCGACCACAAGTCCGACGACGTCGTGGCGACGCTGAACGCCGTCGACGCCAAGCTGACCACGGACGCCCTGACCGACCTGGTCAAGCGGATCGACGTCGGCAAGGAGAGCGCGGACGCGGTCGCGAAGGACTGGCTGTCGAAGAACCCCCTGTCGTGAGTCTGTCTTGAGCTTCGAATCCCTCTGGGCCGACGAGTCCGCCATCGGCCGTAGCCCCGACACCGGCGGCTACACCCGTGGCGGCTGGTCTCCCACCGAACGCGAGGCGACGCACTGGTTCCTCGACCAGTGCGCCGCCCGCAACCTCACCGTCGAATCCGACGGCATCGGCAACCTGATCGCCTGGTGGGGTGCCGCCGACGGACCTGGCGTGGTTACCGGTAGTCATCTCGACTCGGTGATTGATGGTGGGGCGTTCGACGGGCCGCTTGGGGTTGTGTCGGCTCTGGCGGCTGTGGATCGGTTGCGGGCTGAGGGATTCGAGCCGAGTGTGCCTATCGGGGTGGGTGCGTTTGTGGAAGAGGAAGGGTCGCGGTTCGGGATGCCCTGTTTGGGGTCTCGGGTCGCGGCCGGGGTCTTGTCCGCGGAGAAGGCTCTGCAGTTGAAGGATCGGGCCGGCGTCGGGTTGGGGGAGGCCTTGGAGAAGGCCGGTCTTGACCCGGCCGGCGTGGGACCTTCGCCGTTGCTGCGGCGGATGGGGACGTTCGTCGAGCTGCACGTGGAGCAGGGGCGTGGTCTGACCGCTCCGGTGGGTGTGGCCAGCTCGATCTGGCCGCACGGGCGGTTCCGGTTCACGTTCGGCGGTGAGGCCAACCATGCCGGCACCACGTTGATGGAGGACCGGCACGACCCGATGCTCACGTACGCGATGACCGCCCTCGCCGCCAACAAGCAGGCCCGGCTCGCCGGTGCCCGCGCGACATTCGGCCGGCTCTCGGTGGAGCCCAACGGGACCAACGCCGTACCGTCCCAGGTCACCGCCTGGCTCGACGCCCGCGCCGCCGACACCGCAACCCTCGAATCGTTGCTCGCAGCAATCACCAAACAGGCGACGGAACGCGCCGAGCGGGACGGTACGACGCTCGAGGTGACCCCTGAGTCCGTCTCGCCGATCGTCGACTTCCCAGCCGGGCTGCGGGACCGGTTGGTGAACGTGCTCGACGGCGCACCCGTCCTGCCGACCGGCGCCGGGCACGACGCGGGCGTCTTCTCGGACGCCGGCATCCCCACCGCGATGCTGTTCGTCCGCAACCCGACGGGCATCTCGCATTCCCCGGCCGAGTACGCCGAGATGGACGACTGCCTGGCCGGCGTCGACGCGCTGGCCGCCGTACTGAAGGATCTCGCACAGTGACATCTCGAGCAGGGACGTCGTACTGGTGCGAGACCGCTCTTCTCCCCGAAGGTCTTACTGAACGAGTCCTGGTGTCAGTGGTCGACGGTCGCTTCGCCTCGGTGACGGCCGGTGTCGACCCCGGCGACGCCCAGGTGCTGAACGGCCTCGTCGTCCCCGGCCTCGCGAACTGCCACAGTCACGCGTTCCACCGCGCGCTCCGCGGCCGCACGCAGACCGAGCGCGGCACGTTCTGGACCTGGCGCGAGCAGATGTACGCCGTCGCCGCCGCGCTCACCCCGGACACGTACTACGAGCTCGCAAAGGCCGTGTACGCCGAGATGCTGCTCGCCGGGATCACCGCGGTCGGCGAGTTCCACTACCTGCACCACGCACCCGGCGGTCGACGGTACGACGACGCGAACGCCATGGGTACGGCGCTGATCGCGGCGGCGCGTGACGCCGGCCTCCGGATCGCGCTGCTCGACACCTGCTACATCGCCGGTGGGATCGACCAGCCGCTCAACGAGGTCCAGCAACGCTTCAGCGACGGCGACGCCACGGCCTGGGCATCCCGGGTCGCACAGCTCGCCGGCGCGCACGACGTCACCGGCGCGCACGACGTCGCCGGGGCGGATGGTGTCGCCGGTGTGGACGATGTCGTGATCGGTGCGGCGGCGCATTCGGTGCGGGGCGTTCCGCAGGATCAGCTCGGTGCGGTCGCGTCGGCGTTTCCCGACGTACCGCTTCATATCCACCTGTCCGAGCAGGTCGCCGAGAACGAGGCCTGCCTCGCGGCGTACGGCCGGACCCCGACGCAGGTGCTCGACGAGGCCGGTTTCCTGTCCGGGCGGACGAGTGCGGTGCATGCGACGCATCTGACCTCGGTCGACATCGGGCTGCTCGGGAGCTCCGCGACGTACTCCTGCTTCTGCCCGACCACCGAGCGCGATCTCGCGGACGGGATCGGCCCGTCGGTGCAGCTGCGGGATGCGGGCTCGCCGTTGACTCTCGGCTCGGACAGCCATGCGGTGATCGACCTGTTCGAGGAGATGCGAGCCGTCGAGCTGGACGAACGGCTGGCGTCCCAGGAGCGCGGTCACTGGTCCGCGACGGAGCTCCTCAAGGCGGCCACCGCCGACGGCCACCGCTCGATCGGCTTCGAGGACGCCGGGGTGATCACACCCGGAGCCCGCGCCGATCTCGTCGCGATCCGCCTCGACAGCGTCCGTACGGCGGGCACCGGCGGGACCGTGGAGACAGCGGTGTTCGCCGCGACGGCCGCGGACGTCACCGACGTAGTCGTCTCGGGCCGACGTGTAGTTGCTGCGGGCAAGCATGTGGCGATCGACGTACCGTCTGCCCTGTCCACCTCGATCGCGGCGGTGACCTCGTGAGCTCCCTCCTGCTGACCGGTATCGGGTCGCTGGTGACCAACGACCCGACGCACGGCGGGTTGCTCGGCGAGCTTCACGACGCGGCGATTGTGATCGACGGGAGCACCGTCGCGTGGGTCGGATCGCGACGCGAGGCGCCGGAGGCCGACAGTGCGGTCGACCTCGGCGGGCGGGCGGTGATCCCGGGGTTCGTCGACTCGCACTCGCACCTGGTGTTCGCGGGCGACCGCGCCGAGGAGTTCGCGGCCCGCATGACCGGTACGCCGTACTCCGCCGGCGGCATCCGCACCACGGTGGCGGCGACCCGCGAGGCCACCGACGAACAGCTGACCGCGAACGTGTCCCGGCTGGTCGCCGAGATGCGCCGCCAGGGGACGACCACCGTCGAGATCAAGTCCGGGTACGGGCTGACGGTCGCGGACGAGGCGCGGGGACTGCAGATCGCACGGCAGTTCACCGACGAAACGACGTACCTGGGCGCGCACGTCGTACCGGCCGACTACGCCGACGACCCGGCGGGTTATGTGTCGCTCGTGACCGGGCCGATGCTCGACGCGGCGGCCAAGCACTCGAAATGGGTCGACGTTTTCGTGGAGCGCGGCGCGTTCGACGCGGACCAAGGCCGGGCGATCCTCCAGGCCGGGATCGCGCGCGGCCTCCAAGCGCGAGTGCACGCCAACCAGCTCGGCGAAGGCCCCGGCGTCCAACTAGCCGCCGAGGTCGGCGCCGCCTCGGCCGATCACTGCACCTATCTCACCGATGCCGACGTCGACGCGCTCGCCTCCAGCGGCGTCGTCGCCGGCCTCCTCCCCGCGATCGAGTTCTCCACGAGGTCGCCGTACCCGAACGCGCGCCGCCTCCTGGACGCCGGCGTCACCGTAGCCCTAGCCACCGACTGCAACCCCGGCTCCGGCTACTCATCCTCCATGCCCTTCTGCGTCGCGCTAGCAGTCCGCGAAATGCACATGACCCCCGCCGAAGCCTTCTGGTCAGCCACCGCCGGCGGAGCCACCTCTCTCCGCCGCCCCGACCTAGGCCACCTAACCCCCGGCGCCCAAGCCAACCTAGCCGTCCTAGACGCCCCGTCGTACCTACACCTCGCGTACCGCCCGGGCGTCCCACTGGTCACCCAAACGTTCATAGCTGGGCGACTGGTGTAGGCGACCCCCAAGCCATCACAATTGCCCTTGGCCGACCGCTCCCAGCGTGGCCAGGCGCGAATCCCGAGCATTGTGATGGCCTGGAGATCCGGCCACCGCAGCGGGGACCGCGCCGACCACCCACTCGCGGTCGAACATCACGTCCTCCCAGGAGAACCGCAGGAGCCGCCAGCCGCGAACCGTCAGGCTGACGTGCCGACGGCAGTCGCGGGCGACTCCAGTACGTCGAGTCCGTGCAGCACCGCGGCGCTGAGATGCGACACCAGCCCGCCCTGGGCACGGGCAGCCGCGATCGGATCGGGCGCAGTCGGCAGCGCGTAGACGCGCTTCGCGATCCGGCGGATCGATCCGCCGGCCAAGGCGGCGCGAATCGCGTGCCCGGACACGATCGCCCGTAGTTGACCGAACGTCGCCACGCCCTCCCGTCGCAGCAGCACATCGACGACCTCGGGCATGTCTTCATGGTGGCGCAGCTCGCGCACGTCGCGTCGTCCGTTGTCCACAGGCGGATCCCCACGCCATCACAATCGACGGCTGGCTGGCCTCGCCCGCGTGACGAGACGAGAGCCATCCAATTGTGATGGCCTGGCGGTCGCTACTCCGACAGCTCCTTGGAGAGCAGGGCGGTCGTGGTGCCGTCGGGGAGGCGTTGTTTGCCTATCTCTGCGTAGCCGCGGGTCTTGTGGAAGGTGATGGCCGGGGTGGCAGGGGGGACGGAGGCGACTGTGCGGTCGAAGGGTTTGGCGGCGCGTTCGATGGCTCGGTAGACCTGGGTCGCGATGCCGGTACGGCGGTGTTCGGGGGCGATCACGATGCGTTCGATCAGCAGGAAGCGGTCGGCATACGTTTTGGTGAACGCTTCGTAGGCCAGCCCGTCGTACGCCGAGCCGGGAGTGAACGTGAGGACGAAGCCGGCGGGTACGTCGTCCAGGTCGACGACGACGGCGTGTGCGGCGATCAGCCGGAGCCAGTCGAGGCGGTCGGGGCTCAGGGGTTCGACAAGACCTTCCGCGGTGCCGTTCAGCGCGAGGACCGCGCCGAGGTCGGCTGCGGTCATCGGGCGGAGTTTCACAGTGATCAGGATCGCACGGTAAACGTTTGCATCGGGAGGGGTCTCCCTGGTGTCCCCTGGCCGCACCCTGGCCGGGACCCCGAAATCGGGGGCTGCCCTTGGGAATGACCTGACCGTCGTGCAATGTTGAGCCTAGTGAACTCAAGTTTGTTCAGTCACGGATTTGAAACCGAGGCGGACGAACGGCAACATTGAGTCTGCATCACTCAACTTCGTGGAGGTAAACACATGGCCCGCGCGGTCGGTATCGATCTCGGTACGACGAACTCCGTCATCGCCGTACTGGAAGGTGGCGAGCCCACCGTCATCCCCAACGCCGAGGGAGCGCGCACGACGCCCTCGGTGGTTGCTTTCGCCAAGAACGGCGAGGTCCTGGTCGGCGAGGTGGCGAAGCGCCAGGCCACCACGAACGTCGACCGCACCATCCGCTCGGTCAAGCGCCACATGGGCGAGGCCTGGAGCGTCGACATCGACGGCAAGAAGTTCACGCCGCAGCAGATCAGCGCGTTCGTGCTGCAGAAGCTGAAGCGGGACGCCGAGGCGTACCTCGGGGAGCAGGTCACCGACGCGGTCATCACCGTGCCGGCGTACTTCTCCGACGCGCAGCGCCAGGCGACCAAGGAGGCCGGCGAGATCGCGGGCCTGAAGGTGCACCGGATCGTCAACGAGCCGACCGCGGCCGCGCTCGCCTACGGCCTGGACAAGGGCACCGAGCAGACCATCCTGGTCTTCGACCTCGGTGGCGGCACGTTCGACGTCTCGCTGCTGGAGATCGGCGACGGCGTCTTCGAGGTGAAGGCGACCAGCGGTGACAACCACCTCGGTGGTGACGACTGGGACAACCGGATCGTCCAGTGGCTGGTGACCCAGTTCAAGAACAAGAACGGCACCGACCTGTCCGGCGACAAGATGGCCATGCAGCGACTCAGCGAGGCCGCCGAGAAGGCGAAGATCGAGCTGTCCGCCGCGGCCGAGACCACCGTCCACCTGCCGTACCTGAGCCTCACCGACGCGGGCCCGCTGCACCTGGAGGAGAAGCTCTCCCGGGCCGAGTTCCAGAAGATGACCAACGACCTGTTGGAGCGCGCCCGCGCCCCGTTCAAGGCCGTCATCAAGGACGCCGGCATCGACGTGGCCAAGATCGACCACGTGATCCTGGTCGGCGGTTCGACCCGGATGCCCGCGGTCGCCGAGCTCGTCAAGGAGCTGACCGGCGGCAAGGACCCGAACAAGGGTGTGAACCCGGACGAGGTCGTCGCGGTCGGCGCCTCCCTGCAGGCCGGTGTGCTGAAGGGTGAGGTCAAGGACGTCCTGCTGCTCGACGTGACCCCGCTGAGCCTCGGTATCGAGACCAAGGGCGGCGTGTTCACCAAGATCATCGAGCGCAACACCACGATCCCGACCAAGGGCTCGGAGATCTTCACCACGGCCGAGGACAACCAGCCGTCGGTGATGATCCAGGTGTACCAGGGCGAGCGCGAGATGGCCCGCGACAACAAGTCGCTCGGCAACTTCGAGCTGACCGGCCTGCCGCCGGCGCCGCGGAACGTGCCGCAGATCGAGGTCACCTTCGACATCGACGCGAACGGCATCGTGCACGTGAACGCCAAGGACCTGGCCACCGGCAAGGAGCAGCGGATGACGGTGACCGGCGGCTCCGCGCTGCCGAAGACCGACATCGACCAGATGGTCCGCGACGCCGAGCAGTACGCCGAGGAGGACCGGCAGCGCCGCGAGGCGGTGGAGAACCGCAACCAGGCGGAGTCGCTGGTCTACCAGACCGAGAAGTTCCTGCAGGAGAACGAGGACAAGATCCCGGACGACGTCAAGACCGAGGTCAAGGACGGCGTGGCGGAGCTGAAGAAGGCCCTCGAGGGTGACGCCGCCGACGCGGTCAAGGCCGCCTCGGAGAAGCTCGCCCAGTCCAGCCAGAAGATGGGCGCCGCGATGTACGCGAACGCCCAGGCCGCCGGCGGCTCGACCGACGACAGCGCCACCGCCGACGACACGAGCAGCAGCAGCAACGACGACGACGTCGTGGACGCCGAGATCGTGGACGAGGACCGGCCGCAGGACAAGACGGAGGACAAGTGACGGATCGACCGACAGGCAGCGAGTTCGGTGACGGCGAGCCCGTCATCCGGGACAAGCGCCGGATCGACCCGGAAACCGGCAAGCTGCGGGAGCCTGCGGACCAGTCCGCGGCTCCCGCGCCGGGGGGCCCGAGCGGCCAGCCGCCGCGGGACCCGTCCGACCTGATCGGTCCGTCCGCCCAGGAAGCCCTGCTGACCGAGGCGCTCGCGGAGCGTACGGCGGACCTGCAGCGACTGCAGGCCGAGTACGTGAACTACAAGCGCCGCGTGGACCGGGAGCGGGAAGCGTCCCGGGAGCTGGTGATCGGCACGGTGCTGTCCGAACTGCTCGGGATCCTGGACGACGTCGGCCGGGCTCGCGAAGCCGGTGAGCTCGAGGGCGCGTTCAAGGCCGTCGCCGAGTCACTGGAGCGGGTGACCGAGAAGCTCGGCCTGGTGAAGTTCGGCGAGAAGGGCGACCCCTTCGACCCGCGGATCCACGAGGCCCTGCTGCACAACTACTCCGACGAGGTCGACGGTCCGACCGCGACGATGATCATGCAACCGGGCTACCGGCACGGTGAGCGGATCCTGCGGGCGGCCCGGGTGGCCGTGTCGGAGCCGACCGAACAACTGCCGGGCGAGGCTGCGAAGGCCGAGGCGCCGGTGGAGAGCACTGATGACGACAAGGCCGCGGACGAGTCCGCGGAGTAATCGGTACGACGGGAGGGGAGGCGCCAGATGAGCACGAAGGACTGGATCGAGAAGGACTTCTACAAGGTTCTCGGCGTCTCCAAGACCGCCGAGGCCGACGAGATCAAGAAGGCATACCGCAAGCTGGCCCGGCAGTACCACCCGGACTCCAACGCCGGGGACACCAAGGCGGAGGCCAAGTTCAAGGAGGTCTCCGAGGCGTACGACGTCGTCGGCGACCCGAAGAAGCGCAAGGAGTACGACGAGGCACGCCGGCTGTTCGGCAGCGGCGGTTTCCGGATGCCGAGCGGCAGCGGTCAGGGCGGGGGCTTCGACTTCAACGTCGGTGACCTGTTCAACCGCGGCGGTCAAGGCGGCGGGAGCGGGCTCGGCGACATCCTGGGCGGCATGTTCGGCGGTGGCGGCCGGACCACGACCACCACGACGGCGCGTCCGCGGCGCGGCCAGGACATCGAGACCGAGGCGACGATCGAGTTCGCCGAGGCCGTGAACGGTGTCACGGTCGGGCTCCGGATGACCAGCGACGAGCCGTGCGCGACGTGTCGCGGCACCGGTGCGAAGTACGGCACTGTGCCGAAGGTCTGCCTGAAGTGCGAAGGCACGGGGATGCAGACCTCGGTCCAAGGCGGCGTCTTCGCGATGACCGAGCCGTGCACCGAATGCAAGGGTCGCGGCCTGGTCGTCGACCAGCCGTGCGAGACCTGCCACGGCTCCGGCCGCGGCCAGTCGAGCAAGACCATGCAGGTCCGCATCCCCGCGGGCGTGCAGGACGGTCAGCGGATCCGGTTGAAGGGCAAGGGCGCGGCCGGCGAACGGGGTGGCCCCGCGGGCGACCTCTACGTCACCGTGCACGTCAAGCCGCACCGGATCTTCGGCCGGCAGGGCGAGCACCTGACGCTCAACGTCCCGGTGAGTTTCACCGAGGCGGCGCTGGGTGCCGAGATCAAGGTTCCGACCCTGGACGGCCTGCCCGTCACGGTCCGGATCCCAGCAGGTACGGCGAACGGGAGCAAGCTGCGCGTCCGCGGTAAGGGTTCGGTCCGGCGGGACGGGACCAAGGGCGACCTGATGCTCACGCTCGAAGTGCAGGTCCCGCACGAACTGACCGACGAGCAGAAAGAGAAGCTGCAGGAGTTCAGCTCCGCGTCGGATCAGCCTGATCTGCGGGCCGGGTTGTTCGGGAGCTCGTGATGGGTATCCCGTTCAGCCAGGTGCCGACCTGGGACGACCGCACCCCGATCTACGTGATCTCGGTGGCGGCCCAGCTGGCCGGCATGCATCCGCAGACGTTGCGCCAGTACGACCGGCTCGGCCTCGTGGTGCCGAGCCGGGCGTCCGGCCGCGGCCGGCGGTACTCGGCGTACGACGTGGCGAGGCTGCGTTATGTGCAGCACCTGTCCCAGGAAGAGGGCGTCAACCTCGCGGGGATTCGGCATATCCTCGCGCTACAGTCGGAGGTGGAGGACCTGCGGAAGCGGGTTAACCAGCTCCTGGCCGAAGTCCAGCGCGGTGTCGGCGCCTCTCGGCGCCCCGCCGCCAGCCGGGTCTTCTCGGCCGGTCCCGCCGGCGATGTGATCGCCATGGGCCGGCAGCAGACCACGACGCGATGGATCCGCACCCAGCCCCTGGAACTCGGCCCCCGCTGATCCCCCGCCGTACACCTCATTGGCCACCGGAGTGCTCTGATCCCCCTCGGAGCCTCCGGCCCCCGGTGGAGGTTGTCGTCCCCCACGACGCCTCCGCAAGTCGAAGGTGCGCAATCCCCCCTGCGCCCTTCGGCCACCGCAGGGTGGTCCGTTCCAGGACCGCCCTGCGGTTCTCGTTGTTCCTGTTGTCTTCCGGCGGGCAGCGCATACTCTGGCGAGGTGACGCTGAAGCTGGAGACGGACCGGCTGCTGATCCGGGACTGGGAGGAAGACGACGCCGACGCCGCGCTGGAGATCTTTGGCTCCGCCGACGTGGCGCCCTGGCTGTCACCGGCCATCGACAAGGTGCCGGATGCCGCAACCATGCGGTTGATCCTGCAGTCCTGGATCGAGGCCCAGCCGAACTTCGTCGTCCCCGCGGGCCGCTGGGCGGTCGCGCGCCGGGACGACGGTGAGGTCGTCGGCGCGCTGCTGATCCGCCTGCTCCCGCCGTACGAGGAGGATCTCGAGATCGGCTGGCAGTTGCGGCCGAGCGCTTGGGGTTTCGGGTACGCGACCGAGGCCAGCCGGGCGTTGATGGGCTGGGCGTTCACCGACGGCGAGGTCGACGAACTGTTCGCCGTGGCGCGGCCGGCCAACAAGCGCGCGATCGCGACCGCGCGACGGATCGGGATGGAGTGGGTCGGCGAGACCGACAAGTACTACGACCTGAACCTGCAGGTGTACCGGATCCGCGCGTCGGAGTTCACCACCTGACCTCGTTGCCGCTGGCAAGGACGACCGGCTCGATGCCGTGCACCGGCCCTGGTGGTTGTCCGTCGCCATCGTGCTGTACGCCGTCGCGGTGATGTTCCTGCGCCGTCGACAGGGCGTCGTCGCGCAGCGCCGTAGCCCTGGGCGATGGGTCGAGGACCTGCTGGCCGCGGATCGTCAGTCGGGGAACTGGTGGAGCGCCCCGAGCTGGATGCTGTAGGTGCTCGCGTTGGCGCCGTTGACGCCGGTCTGGTGACCGCCGGACGCTGCTGAACCCTGACTTGTCCCTGGGATTTTCCAGAGTTGAGTGGAATGGACTCAAGTTTCGATAAGTTGTATCTGGTAAGACCTGTTACTTGAGTTGGAAGGCTGGAACTAGATGGACGTTCAGCGGTTGACGACCCTTGCACGCGAAACCCTGTCGGTCGCGATCCGTCAGACCTCCGCGGCGGGCAACCCGACCGTGGAACCGATTCACCTGCTGTCCGCGCTGCTCGCGCAGCCCGAGGGCACCACGATCGGCCTGCTCGAAGCGGCCGGAGGCGACCTCGACGCCGTACGCCGGAAGACCGCCGAGCAGGCGAGCCGGCTCCCGAAGGCGAGCGGCGGCAGCGTGCAGGCGCCGAGCCTGTCGCCGAAGACCGGTGACGTGCTGAACCAGGCGGAGCAACGGGCCCTCGGGCTCGGGGACGAGTACGTCTCCACCGAGCACCTGCTGATCTCACTCGCGACTGTGGACACTCCTGCGAAGTCGGCGCTCGGTGTGACGGCAGACGCGTTGCTGCAGGCGTTCGACCAGATGCGCGGCAACCGCCGGATCACCTCCCCGGAGGCCGAAGGCACAACCAAGACGCTGGAGAAGTACGGCGTCGACCTGACCGAGCGCGCCAAGGACGGGAAGCTCGACCCGGTGATCGGGCGGGACTCCGAGATCCGGCGTGTGGTCCAGGTGCTGTCCCGGCGTACCAAGAACAACCCGGTCCTGATCGGTGAGCCCGGCGTCGGCAAGACCGCCGTCGTCGAGGGACTGGCCCAGCGGATCGTGGCCGGTGACGTGCCCGAGTCGCTGCGTGGCCGCCGGCTGATCAGCCTGGACCTCGGCGCGATGGTCGCGGGTGCGAAGTATCGCGGCGAGTTCGAGGAGCGGCTGAAGGCCGTGCTGACCGAGATCAAGGAGTCCGACGGTCAGATCATCACGTTCATCGACGAGCTGCACACCGTCGTCGGCGCCGGTGCGTCCGGCGAGGGCGCGATGGACGCCGGCAACATGCTGAAGCCGATGCTGGCGCGTGGTGAGCTGCGGATGATCGGCGCAACCACCCTGGACGAGTACCGGACGCGCATCGAGAAGGACCCGGCGCTGGAGCGCCGTTTCCAGCAGGTGTTCGTCGGCGAGCCGTCGGTCGAAGACTCGATCGCCATCCTGCGCGGTCTGAAGGAGCGCTACGAGGCGCACCACAAGGTCGCGATCTCCGACTCCGCGCTGGTCGCCGCGGCGACGCTGTCCAACCGGTACATCACCGGTCGCCAGCTGCCCGACAAGGCGATCGACCTGGTCGACGAGGCCGCGTCCCGGCTGCGGATGGAGATCGACTCGTCCCCGGTCGAGATCGACTCGCTGCGCCGTACCGTCGACCGGCTGAAGATGGAGGAGCTCGCCCTGTCCCGCGAGGACGACGCCTCGTCGCAGGAACGGCTGGAGCGGCTGCGCGCCGACCTCGCCGACCGCGAGGAGGAGCTGCGCGCGCTCGAGGCCCGCTGGGAGCGGGAGAAGACCGGCCTGAACCGGGTCGGTGAGATCAAGGAGCGCATCGACGAGCTGCGCGGTCAGGCCGAGCGCGCCCAGCGCGAGGGTGACCTGGAGACCGCGGCCCGGATCCTGTACGGCGAGATTCCGCAGCTGACCAAGGAGCTCGAGGAGGCCGACGCCCAGCCAGAGGTTGCCGAAGGCCCCGAAGCGATGGTGAACGAGGAGGTCGGGCCGACCGAGATCGCCGAGGTGATCGCGATGTGGACCGGCATCCCGACCGGCCGGCTGCTCGAGGGCGAGACCGGCAAGCTGCTCCGGATGGAGGACGAGCTCGGGCACCGGCTGATCGGTCAGCGCGAGGCGGTCAAGGCCGTGAGCGACGCCGTACGGCGGGCGCGCGCGGGCATCTCCGACCCGGACCGGCCGACCGGTTCGTTCCTGTTCCTCGGCCCGACCGGTGTGGGTAAGACCGAGCTGGCGAAGGCGCTCGCGGACTTCCTGTTCGACGACGAGCGGGCGATGGTCCGGATCGACATGTCGGAGTACGGCGAGAAGCACAGCGTCGCGCGGCTCGTCGGCGCCCCGCCCGGGTACGTCGGGTACGAAGAGGGCGGCCAGCTCACCGAGGCAGTGCGGCGACGTCCGTACTCGGTGATCCTGCTGGACGAGGTGGAGAAGGCGCACCCCGAGGTCTTCGACATCCTGCTGCAGGTGCTGGACGACGGCCGGCTGACCGACGGCCAGGGTCGTACGGTCGACTTCCGCAACGTGATCCTGATCCTCACCAGCAACCTGGGTTCGGCGTACCTGGCCGACATGGCGCTGGACGACAAGGCCAAGCGCGACCAGGTGATGGCCGTGGTGCGGCAGTCGTTCAAGCCGGAGTTCATCAACCGGCTCGACGAGATCGTGCTGTTCGATGCGCTCGGCAGCGAGGAGCTGACGCAGATCGTCGGACTGCAGATCGCCGCGCTGCAGCGGCGGCTGACCGACCGGCGGATCACGCTGGACGTCGACGAGGGCGCGATGGAGTGGCTGGCGATGACCGGGTACGACCCGGTGTACGGCGCCCGCCCGCTCCGCCGCCTGGTCCAGTCCGCGATCGGCGACGAACTGGCCCGCGGCCTGCTCAACGGCACCATCCGCGACGGCGAAACCGTCAAGGTAACCCTCAACGAGTCGAAGGACGCGCTGGACGTCGCTGCCTGACGATCACTGCTCAAGCCGGGCCGGTCTCTCTGACCGGCCCGGCTTTTGTATTGGCCGGGAATGCCTTCAAACACTTGAACTTCGGCCCGTTGACAGTCGGTATCTCTCCGCTCTTGAAACCAGTGGTTACTGCTTGGTAGGAACGTCCGTCAGCCAAGTACTGAACAGTAGTTCAAGTACCTGAAACTTGGATTTTCCGGCGGGGGGTCCCCGGAGTCCCACAGGTGAGGTGGAGGACTCAATGCAGCGCAGTACCTTGCTATCCGGTGCGCTGCTGGCCGTGGTCGCGGGTCTGTTGTGTCTGGTCGGGGAAGCTCTCGGTCTGGACACGCAGCACGTGGCACTGGTCGGCGGGGCCCTGGGAGGTGTCGTGGGGCTGGTGCAGGATCGCACTCCGGCGATGCGCGCGACCGGCTTCTTGATCGGGCTGTTCGTCGCCTGGCTCGGATTCGCCGTACGGGCGCTCTATCTGCCCGACTCGGCATCCGGCCGGGCCGTCGCGGCGGTTGCCGTGGTGGCCGTGTGCGTGGCGTTCACGGCCGGCTCGGCCGATCGGATCCCGTTGTGGACCTTGCTGCTCGGCGCGGCCGCGATGGTCGCCGTGTACGAGGAGACCTATACCGCGGACAGCCCGGCCTTCCTGGCCCAGTCGCCGTCGGCGGCCACCGGCGTACTGCTGGCGGCCGGGATCGGGTTCCTGGCGACCTCGCTCCAGCGACCGCGACCGGTGCCGGCGGCAGAAGTTCCCGCTGACGACACCCGTGAGCTTGCCTCGACCGAAGGAGACCGTGCGTGACCGCCCGACGCATTACCCGGGGACTGGCTGTCGCCGTCGCCGTCCCGTCCGCTCTCGTCCTGTCGACGTCCCCGGCGCTGGCGACGTCGAGCGCACTGTCCGCCGGACCTGTCACCGTCACCAACACCGAGACCGTCCAGGCCAGACTCGACCCCAGCGGCAAGGTCCAAGGCGCCCGGGTCTACGAGCAGCTCGCGTTTGTCGGCACCGGAAAGGTGAAGGTCGCCAACCCGGTGTCGACCGACAGCCTGCGCAACCTGGACAGCTTCGGCGGATTCTCGGTCAAGGACGGCAAGATGGCCGTCGATCTGTCGGTGGACGGCGAGCAGCGGATTCGCACCGTCAGCGACTTCGACAAGAAGAAGCTGCCGATCAAGGTCTCTGTCACCTACACGCTGAACGGCAAGAAGCTGTCCAAGCCCAGTGACGTCGTCGGCAAGAAGGGCCGGCTGGAGGCGCACTACGTCGTGGAGAACACCTCGGCCAAGACCGAGTCGGTGCCGATCACCGATGGGTACGGCAAGCAGGTCGTCGAGGAGGCCGAGGTCGTCATTCCGATGGTCGGTCAGCTCACGACTGTGCTGCCGCCCGAATTCGGTGACGTCACCTCGGCCGAGGCGAACAAGGCCGGCGACGGCAAGGGCGGTACGAAGCTGAGCTTCACCGCCACGCTGTTCCCGCCCGTCGGTGCGGCGAAGGCGGAGTTCGGTTGGGCGGCTGAGGTCAAGGACGCGATCGTCCCCGAGGCCGAGCTGACCGCGTTGCCGGTCAGCCCGCTGGAGAGCCCGACGTTCAAGACCGCGGTCTCCGGATACCAGAGCGGTGCCGAGAAAGGCGCCGACCTGGTCGAGGGCGGTACGACGCTCGACTCGAACCTGATCCGGCTGCGGGACGGCGCGCAGAAGCTGCTCGGCGGCCTGCTGCAACTGAACGCCGGTGCGAAGACGCTGAACGAAGGCCTCGCCAACCAGGCCGCGCCCGGTGCGACGAAGCTCTCGAGCGGCGCGTCGAAGCTGGCGGACGGCCTGGATGAGCTCGAGTCCGGTGCATCCCGACTGCGTGCGAAGACCGGCGAGGCCGCCAAGGGTGCGGACAAGCTGGACAAGGGCGCCGGCGAGCTGCAGAAAGGCGCGAAGGACCTCGCCGCGGGTGCCGGCAAGCTGAAGACCGGCACCGGCAAACTCGCCTCCGGCCTGGACCAGGCCACCGGCAAGGCACCTGCCCTGATCGACGGACTGAACCAGGTCAGCGGCGGCCTGAAGAGCGTCGAGGACGGGCTCGGTCAGATGTACGGCGGCATCGGCCAACTGCCCGCCAAAGCGAAAGCCCTGCACGACGGCGTGGCGCAGCTCCGCGCGGGGATCGGCTCGGTCGGAGCCGAGGGAACGCTGCTCGGCGGACTGGAGAGCCTGAAGAAGCAGCTCGCTGCCTCCGGTCCGGGAATCGACAAGATGCGCGGTGGCGTGCACTGCGCGGCGGATGCGCTCGATGCGGTCAGCAACGGCAAGCCGGACGGAAAGTACGACGAGACCTGCTACGGCGCCGCGGCCGCGCAGCTGAACGGGCCTGCCGGGGCGCTGAACGTCGGGCCGGAGACCAACCCGGTCAAGAAGATGATCCTCGACTCGGTGATCGCCCAGATGGGCTCGATGGGTGACCCGGTGCCCGATCTGGACAAGCCGCTGCCGGATTCCGCCAAACTGCAGGTTGCGCTCGCTTACCTGAAGGGCCGGCTGACCCAGCGCGCCGTACCAGGGATTGCGCAGCTGCAGTGCGGGCTCGACAACCGGGTCTCGGGCTGTCCCGACTCGGAGCCTGGCCTGATGCAGGGGCTCGCGGCCTTGGATGCCGGCGTCACCAAGTTGGTGTCTGGCGTGGTTGCCAGCGTCCAGGGCGGCATCGGCACCTCGAAGGACACACCGGCCAACAAGACTCTGCGTGGTGGGGTCAACGGGCTGCAGGGTGGCGTCGGACAGATCCAGGCAGGTGGCAAAACGCTGCTGGCCGGCCTCAACCAGCTGTCGGACGGCGCTGACCAGCTCGACACCGGTGCGGGTGCGCTGTCCACCGGTACTGGCAAGCTCAAGGCGGGTGCCGGTGTGCTGGTGAACGGCACCGGGCGGCTCGACAACGGGCTCGGGTTGCTGGCCGGCGGTACAGGCAAGCTGGCCGACGGTGTCGGTCAGGCCAAGACCGGCTCGGACCAGCTGGCGCAGGGTTCCAAGGATCTGGCCACCGGAATCGGCTCCGCGGCCGAGGGTTCGGGCAAGCTGGCGGATGGTCTCAGCACTGCCACCGAACAGGCGCCCGCTATCCCCGACGGCGCCGGCCGGCTCTCGAAGGAAGGTGCGAAGGTGCTGACCAAGAACGGCGCCGACACCGCACGCGACTTCGGCCGCCGGTACAGCCTGCTCTCCGCCGCCGCCGACCGCGCCAAGACCGAGTCGATGCCGTTCGGTGCTCCCGAGGGTGCGACCGGCGCAACGGCGTACTCGCTCAAGCTGGCTGGAGCTACCGGTGAAGGCGACCGCAGCTGGATCCGCCTTCTCGCCGGCCTGGCCGTCTTCGGTGTCGCCATCGGCGCCACCAGCCTCTTCCGCAGGCGCGCCACCTCCTGAGGTTCGCTGCCCGAGCCGGGCCGGTCATGGGCCCGGCTCGGGCAGCGTTGTTTGGACGATCTGCGAGGATCGGGGTGCGGGGGTCGCGTGGAAGGAAGTTCGGATGACTGGGCGGCATGGTGACGAGCCGGTTGATGGCGGGCCGGGGCCGTACAGCGGACTGTTCGGCGCGGTGCCGGACACGCACGGCGACCAGTCAACGCCGCCCAAGCAAGTGACGGTCGCCGCGGTCATCTCCGCCGGACTGGGCGCGATGTGCCTGCTGCTGGCGGCGCTGGCGCTCACGTCCGCAGGCGGCCAGATCTCCGAGGTACTCACAGGCTCCCGAGGCAACACCCCAGTCGCCGTAGCGGCCGCACTAGTCTGCGCCGTCGTCTACCTGGTCCCCGCCCTCTACCTCCGCAAACGCCGCCCCTGGTCCCGCTACGTCCTGATCGCCGTAGCAGCCCTAGGCATAGCAGGCGGCGCAATGGCCCTACCAGCCAGCCTCCTAGGCCTAGCCATCCACGTCACCCTCCTAACCCTCATGCTCCAACGCCCCACCAAACTCTGGTTCCACCCCCGCTAACGCAGTTTCTGGAGGCGGGTTAGGGCTTCTTTTAGTACTTCGGGTTGTTTGCAGAAGGCCCAGCGGACTAGGGGGCGGCCTGGTTCTGGGTTGTCGTAGAAGACTTGGTGGGGGATGGCTACTACGCCGGCTCGTTCGGGGAGCATTCGGCAGAAGTCGATGCCGTCGGTGTGGCCGAGGGGGCGGATGTCGGTGGTGATGAAGTAGGTGGCGGCGGGGAGGTGGACCTCGAAGCCTAGGTCGGCCAGGCCGGTTGCCAGGAGGTCCCGGCGGGACTGGAGGTCGGCGCGGAGGGCGTCGTAGTAGTCGTTGCCTAGGGCAAGGGCGTTGGCTACGGCGGGCTGGAAGGGGGCGCCGGAGGTGAAGGTCAGGAACTGTTTGGCTGTGGTCACGGCGGTCACCACCTCGGGGGAACCGGTGACCCACCCGATCTTCCAGCCCGTGACCGCGAACGTCTTCCCGGCGCTGCTGATCGACACGGTCCGGTCGGCCATTCCGTCGTACGTCGCGAGCGGCCGGTGCGTCCCGTCGTACACCAGGTGTTCGTAGACCTCGTCCGTGATCACGATCAGGTCGTGTTCGAGGGCGACGTCGCGGATGCCGCGCAGTTCCTCGTCGTTGAGGACCATGCCGGTCGGGTTGTGCGGTGAGTTGATCAGCAGCACCTTCGTCCGCGGCGTGACGGCGGCGCGCAGTTCGTCGAGGTCCAGGCGGTACGACGGTGCGCGCAGCGTCACGGGTACGCGCCGTCCGCCGGCGAAGGCGATCCCGGCCGCGTACGAGTCGTAGTACGGCTCCAGCGCGATCACCTCGTCACCGGGTTCGACGAACGCGAGCAGCGCGGCCGCGATCGCCTCGGTCGCGCCGGTGGTGACCAGGACCTGCGTGTCCGGGTCGTACGAGAGGTCGTAGAACCGCTTCTGGTGGTCGACGATCGCCTGCCGCAGCGCGGGTACGCCGCGACCCGGCGGGTACTGGTTCGCGCCGGCCCGGATCGCCGCGATCGCGTCCTCGAGCAGCGAGTCCGGCCCGTCGCGGTCCGGGAACCCCTGGCCGAGGTTGACCGACCCGGTCGCCACCGCCAGCGCGGACATCTCCGCGAAGATCGTCGTACCGAGGCCGGTGAGCCGCTCAGCGTGTGCGCGCATGCCCTCGACCCTAACCCTCACCGGCCTCGATCATGTGCCCGAGCCAGGTCCGTACCGCAGCCCGATCGGCCGCGCTGAACGACGCCTCGAGCTCGCCTTCGACCTTGCGTACGGCGGGTGCCGCGTCGGCCAGTCGTTGTTCGCCGGCCGGGGTGAGGTGGACCTGCTGGGTCCGCCGGTCCTTCGGGTTCGGGCGGCGCTCGACCAGGCCGGCTCGCTCCATCCCTGCGATCAGTTCGTTCGCGGACTGCCGCGCCGTTCCGACCTCGCGGCCGACCTCGGCGACGGTGCGGCCGGGCAGTTCCCGCACCAGGAGCAGCGTGCCGTACTGCTGCACCGAGAGCCCGTGCTCGTCCAGGGCGGCGGCCAGGGCCGAGCGCATGCTCAGCCAGGCGTGCCGGACGAGGAAGGTGACGCAGCCGGTCGGGTCGTCGGGATCCATGCACCACATTCTGCCGGGCGCGCGCCAGAGCACGCGGTATCGCGAAAAGGAGATTGACAGGTTCCTGTCAATCGAGGACGATGGGAAACCTCGTCAGGGTCCTGTCAATCATAGGAGACTTCGTGTCTGCGATCGACCCCCCGCGGCAGCGCCGCATTCTCGCGATCCTGGTCGTCTCGGCTGTCCTGATCTGGATCGACTCGACCGTCCTCGGTATCGCTCTCGAACGCCTCGCCGACCCCGTGCAGGGTCTCGGCGCCACGCCCGGCCAACTGCAGTGGGCCGTCGGCATCTATTCGCTGTTGTTCGCCACCGCCCTGTTCCTGGCCGGCGCCCTCGGGGACCGCTACGGCCACCGGACCATCCTGATGCTCGGCCTGCTGATCTTCGGCATCGCCTCCGCGTGGGCCGCGTGGGCCACCGACCCGGTCGGCCTGATCCTCGCCCGCGCCACCATGGGGCTCGGCGGTGCCCTGATCATGCCCACGTCGATGGCGATCATCGGGTGGACCTTCCCGCCGGAGCGCCGGGCCGGTGCGATCGCGGTCTGGTCGTCGTCGGCCGGTGTCGGCGTCGCCGTCGGACCGGTGCTCGGCGGCGTACTGATCGATCACTTCTGGTGGGGTTCGGTCTTCACGATCAACCTGCCGATCGTCGTGTTCGGCCTGATCGGCGCCGCCGTCGTACTCCCGAATCCGCGTAGCCCGCAGCGCCGCCGGCTCGATCCGCTCGGCCTCGGCCTGTCCACGCTCGGACTGCTCGGCTTGTCGTACGGGCTGATCGAGGGCGGTCACCAAGGCGGCTGGGATCGCTGGCAGGTCTGGGCGAGCATCGGCGCCGGCCTCGTGCTGCTCGCCGGCTTCCTCTACTCCGAATGGCGCGAACCCGAGCCGAGCTTCGACCCGCGCCTGTTCCGCAATCGCCGGTTTGCGGCGGGCAACCTCTCGCTGGCGGCGGTCTTCCTCACCATCACCGGACAGGGCTTCTACCTCGCCTTCTACCTCCAGGGTGCCCGCGGCATGAGCGCGCTGGACGCCGGCCTGATGTCGTTGCCCGGGGCAATGGGCGTGATCGTGGGCGCCCCGCTCGGTGCCCGGCTGGCCGCCCGCTTCGGTGTCGCGAAGGTGTCGGGTACGGCGATCCTCACCCTCGCGGTGTGCTTCGCACTCAACCTCACGTACGACGTCAGCACGTCGCTCGTGGTGATCGGGATCATCGGCGGCATCGCCGGACTCGCGATCGGCATGACCGTCGCGCCGACGACCGCGGCCGTGATGGCGACGCTCCCGATGGATCGGATCGGGGCCGGGTCCGCGGTCAGCAACGCCCTCCGCCAGGTGGGCAGCGTTCTCGGTGTCGCCGTACTCGGGACCGTTGTGTCGTCGACGTACCAGCACCGGATCGCGCCCGCGTTGACAGGCCTGCCGAACGAGGAGGCGATCGGTACGTCGGCTGAGGCGACCCGCCACGCGGCCGGCGCACTGCACCGCCCCGACCTGGTGCAACTCGCGAACGACGCCTTCGTCCACGCCATGCACCTCGCGGCGGGCGTCGCCGCGGGCATCGTCCTCCTCGGCGCGATCGTCCTCACGGCCGCCTTCCGGACCTCCAGGCCATCACAATCACCGGATCACGAAGCGACCACGCCGGAGCGCGCCGGCATCGGCTGATTGTGATGGCCTGGGGAACCGTCAGTTCCACGGAGACGGCGGCGGGGGTGGTACGACGGCGGGGCGGTCCTCGCACCACGTCGCGCCGGTCCAGCCGCCGTCGTTGCCACTCAGCAGCCGTACGTCGAACTCGGGCGGGCCGTTGAAGTGGAATGTGCCGCAGTTGTTGACGAATGGGACTCCCACGTTGCGGGCGTCGACGTTCTCGAACGTCGCCCAGCCGCCGACCCGGGCGTTGACCACGTTGGTCCCGGTGCCGTCGACCTTGATGTTGCGTACGGCGACTCCCGTGATCGCGTAGTCGTCCTTCACCGGCCAGTCGACGACGAACATCATCGCGTTGTACGTCGAGTCCAGGAACGAGCTGTCGGTGATCTCGATCGGAGCCGACATCGTGGACTGCAGCGCGTACAGCCAGATCGCGCCGAGGCCGATGTTCCAGTTGAGATCGCGCGGACCGCCGCGGACCGTGGTGTTGCGGGCGAACCTCAGCGTGCCCTCGAACGGCGTCGCGTTGAATCGCGAGCCGGCGTGCAACGTGCTGCCCTCGCGGATCGGATCGGCGACCAGGTTGTCGGTGACCGCGTTGTCGCGGCCGCCGTAGATCGCGATGTTGTTCGCGAGCACGGGTGTCTGGACGGTGTTGTGGTCGTAGACGTTGTCGTGATTGACCAGACCGGCAGGGTTCGCCTCCGACCACATCGCGAGGCCGTCGTCGCCGCTGTTGCGGACGAAGTTGTTGGTCGCACGAACGTTGGAGGCACCAAGATGCAGGTTCATGCCGTCGGCAACGGCGTCGGTGATGACGTTGTTGCGGATCAGCAGGCCGTCCATCGGGCCGTCGAGCCAGATGCCGACCTTGGTGTGGTGCAGGTACAGGTTCTCGATCGTGGAGCCGCCGCCGATCGCGCCGCCGATCCCGTTCACCTGGTCGGTGTCGATGCGTTCGCGGACGTCGCTCTCGAGGGCGAAGTCCGACAGATGTACGCCGGTGCTCCCGCCGTCGGCGGCGTACTTGCCGTAGAAGCCGGGTGCGCTGTGCACCGACTTGTCTGGCGCTGGCTCCGCGAGTGGGAGCACCTTGCCCTTGATGATCGTCCGCCAGTTGCCGGCGCCGCGGATCGTCACCCGGTCGACGACGATGTGCCGGTTCACCTGGAACGTGCCCGCGGGGATGAACACCGACCAGCCGATCCGTTGCGCGGCCGCGATCGTGCGCTCGATCGCCGGCGCGGAGTCCCGTCGCCCGGTCGGGTCGGCGCCGAAGAGCCGCACGTCCAATGAGCGCTTGGGTTGCTTCAGGGGCGCTCCGACCAGCTCGAAGTCCGCGACGTCGAGCACGGTCCACGCCGCCGCAGTCGCACGAGGTACCGCGAACCGGATCCGCGAGCCGGCCTGGTACGTCCGGTCCAGCATCATGCGCTGCTCGTCGTAGAAGTGGTTCGGCCGGAACGGTTTCGCGACCGGATCCGGTTCCGGCTTCCACCAGCCCGGGATGGGGTCGACGTTCGGGTCGTTGGAGAACGGATACATGCCGTACAGCCAGGCGTACTGCGACGTCAGCGTCATCGTCCGCCGGTGCTTCCCGTTGACGCTCACGTCGAGTGGCGCGGTGATCCCGCCGCCGGCCGGAGCGTCCGGGATGCTGTACCGCAACGTGAACGCGTTCGCGGGCTGCGTCAGCGTGAATTCGGCGTACTGCTTGGGCTGGAGCCGCACGGCGGTCCGCCCGGAAGCCTCAGCCGGGAGCGTGTATGCCTCCCGCCCCGGGCCGAGCTGCTCGCCGGTGAAGGCGGCGTTCTCCGCCTCCTGCTCGACGAACGGTACGTCGGCGCCGCGGCCGGTCACCAAGGCGGGATCGAGGCCCGCGCGGGTGATCCGCGGCGCGGGGCCTGCGGCGGCTGGTTGGGACGTGAGTACGGCACCGAGGAGCGCGGTCGTCACGGCGACCGCGATCAAGTGCGAACGGGACATCGGCGGATCCCCTCCCGGACGAAGTGTCTGGAGGTTATGCACCCGACGAGCGGCGCGCAAGATCTCGACAGGTCAGAGAAATTTCCGAACCATGAAGACGTCGACCGGATCCTCGTCGTCGACCACGAAGCCGTGGCGTTCGTACAGCTTCCGCGCCGGGCTGCCCTGCAGGACGTTCAGCCAGACGGTCGCGCCGTCGGCATCCGCGCGACCCAGAACACTCCGCAGAACCGCGGTCCCGAGGCCCTGGCCCTGGTGCCGCGGGTCCAGGTAGAAGTGCTCGAGCCACCACTGCCCACCGCCTGCCGTCTTGGTCGGGCGGAGCGTGACCGAGCCCGCCGGTTCACCGTTGACCTCGATGATCTGGGTGTGCTCCGCGGCGAACGAATCGCGCAAACGCTGGCGGACCCGGTGCTCGTCGTACCGCCCGAGGCGTTCCAGGTCGGGGCGCATGACAACAGCACGGAGCTCGACGAGTTGGTCGAGGTCGGCAGTGGATGCGGGGCGAAGGGTCCAGTTCACGGCAGCGCCGGTTGTGGGACGGGGCGGAGGGCGCGGAGCCAGAGTTCGGTCTGGGCGATGTGGGCGGACGCGGCGGTGGCGGCGGCCGCGGGGTCGCGGGTGGTGATCGCGGCCAGGATCGCGCGGTGGCCGCGGTCGCTGGTCTGCTTGATCGCGTCGAAGTCGGCGCCGGGCTCGAAGATCCGGTAGTGGCCGCCGCGGCCGCGGATCACGTCGGTGAGCGCGGTGACGGTCGGGTTGCCGCCGGCCGCGCAGATCAGGCCGTGGAACTCGGCGTCCAGGTGCTGGATCTCGGTCGCGTCGGTGGTCGACTCGAGCTGGTCGAGGACTGTGCTCAGTCGCGCCGCGAGCTCCGGGTCCTGGCGGGCGGCCGCGGCGGCGGTGGCGTGCGCCTCGAGCACCCGGCGTACCTCCAGCAGTTCGAGCACGCCTTCGAGCGGGATCAGCTCGACCGACAGCGAGAACCGGCCGATGATCGCGGCCGGATCGAGCGCGGTGACGTAAGTGCCCGAGCCGTGCCGGGACTCGATCACCCCGAGCGCGCCGAGCGACCGCACGGCCTCCCGCAGCGAGCTCCGGGACACGCCCAGGTGGTCGCACAACTCGGGCTCCGGCGGGAACTTCGCCCCCGGCCCGAGCTCCCCGGACGCGATCATCTGCCGCAACCCGGCCAGTGCCTTGTCCGTAGCAGCCATCCCCTCACCTCCTCCCGAAGCGTAAGTCCTCAGACCACTTCTGGTCACATCTGTTCATGCTCAGCCTGCCCCCCGTGACTTTATCGGCGATTCATCAGATGTTTGCGCGGAGGAAGCCGGGCAGGTCGGCCGCCCGCCAGCGCCGGGCCGCGAGCTGCTCGTACGGCGTTCCGCCGGTCACCCAGACCGTCGTCATCCCGCGCTCGTGCGGCCCGGTCAGGTTCACCTCGAGATCGTCGAACATCGCGGCCCGCGCCGGGTCGATCCCGAACGACGCGAGGAACGCGTCCAGGCTCTCGTCGTACGGCTTCGGGACGAGGTCGGCGGCGAGGATGTCGAAGACGCCGTCGATGCACCCGGTCAGTCCGAGGCGGTCGAGCACCTGCTCCGCGTGGTACGCCGAGCCGTTCGTGTACACGTACCGCCGCCCGGGCAACTCTTCGAGCACCTCCGTCAGCACAGGATCGGGACCGATCGTCGAGTAGTCGAGCCGGCGCTCGAAGCCGAGGAAGTCATGCGGGTCGATGGTCCCGGTCACCATCGCGCCGCGGAGCGACGTGCCGTACGCCGCGACCAGGTCGGCCTGAATGCGCCGGGCGCCGGCGAGATCGGTGCCGTAGTACTCGGCGATCGTCGAGAGGATGCCGTGGGTCAGCTGTCCGGCCAGCGCCGAGTCGGCGGGGTACAGGGTGTTGTCGAGGTCCAGAACCCAGGTGTCGATGTCCGCCAGCACCTGATCAGAGTAGGTGACACACTGGGTGCGTCACCGACGGGAGGACTGCACGATGCCGACTGCGCTCGTCACCGGGCCGGCGACCGGGATCGGCCGGGCGTTCGCGGACAAGCTCGCGCTCGAGGGGTACGACCTGGTGCTGGTGTCGCGGGACGAGGCGCGCCTCAAGGAGGTTGCCGCCGACATCACGCGGCTGCACGGTGTCGAGTGCGAGGTGCTGGCCGCCGACCTGACCGACGCGGCCGATCTGGCGCGCGTCGAGGAGCGGTTCCGGACCGGGCCGATCGAGCTGCTGGTGAACAACGCCGGCTTCGGGCAGAAGAAGCCGTTCTGGGAGAACCCGGTCGAGGTCGAGGAGAAGCAGCTCGATCTGCTGGTTCGCGTCGTACTGCGGCTGACGCATGCCGCCGTACTTCCGATGATCGAGCGCGGCTCGGGTGCGGTGATCAACGTGTCCTCGGTGGCCGGATTCCTGCAGCGCAACATCTACAGCGCGCACAAGGCCTGGGTGACGAGCTTCTCCGCCGGGTTGGCGACCGGGCTGCACGCGCAGGGTGTCGCGGTGATGGCGCTGTGCCCGGGGTTCGTGCACACCGAGTTCCACGAGCGGATGGAGATGGACAAGACGCTCATCCCGTCGTTCATGTGGCTGGACGCGGACGAGCTCGTCGCCGCGGCCTGGAAGGACCTCATGCGCGGGAAGGCGATCTCGATCCCGAGCCGCCGCTACAAACTCCTGGTGATCGCGGCCCGCTTCACGCCCCGAGCGCTCATCTCCCGCGTGTCGACCGTGGGCCTGGACGGCCGCCGTCCCGCGTCGTCGGCTGCAAAGACTCGCAGAGAGTCCAACTGACCTCTAGGCGCATCGCCGTCGCTGTGCGATCTTGCTGCTAGTTGGCACTTGAAGGGGCCGCCGAGGCGGGCAGGTGCCGGCGGGGGGAGACATCATGGGCATGCCATCGGTTAGGTGCAGAAGGTACGCCGCCGCGGTGATGGCGCTTCTGCTGGCGCCGGCGACGCTGACGGTTGCTGCCACACCGGCGAGAGCGGTGGTGGCCAATGTCGCGATCTCGGCGACCGTGGCGTCGAACGGCACCACGACCTTGAGCTACGGAGGTACGGCGACCCGACCGGGAACGCTGCGCTACATCCTGGTGTCGATCCCGCCGGGCTCAGGTGGGCGGATCACGTCGGTCAACGGCGCCGTACGCACGGTCTCGCCGGGTGTGCTGCAGTGGCGACCGACGAGGACACTGACCGTTGCCGTCGGCGCCCGCTTCTCGATTCCGTTCTACGGCGTACTCCTGCCGAGCGGAGGCCCGTGGTCGTTGAGCTTCCGGGCGATCGGCACCACGGGAGCCGCACTGTCCGCCGGCACTGGCACGCTGGTCCGCCCGGCCAACGTGCGCATCACCGCGACCAAACCGATCCCCGGCCAGAAGACAACGCTCACCTACGCCGGAACAGTTGGCCGCCCCGGCATCCTGACCGCTGTCCGGATGAAGTTGCCCACCGGCGCGACAGGATCGTTGACGAGTGTCAACGGGACCCTGACGGTTGCGAGTGGTTATGCGACCTGGCGCCCGCGCTCCCCGCTCAGCGTCCGCGGCGGCGTACGACTGGCGATCCCGATCTACGGCGTCGCGCTGTCCAAGTACGGCGGCATCATGAGACTGGGGATGGTGGCGACCACATCGACTGGCGCCCAACTGATGGCGGGAACGGGAACCCTCGCGCTCATCGCGCCACCCGCGCCGATGCCGACGATCCTGGCCGGCTCGTTCCCTGTGAGACCTGCAGGATGCCCGACCGCGTGGCCGACGACGGCCGCCGAGAACGCGAAACCGGGCACCGGGGCGTGGGTCATCCCGACCACGATGAACGGTCCGCTGGCCGCGTACCTGACCAAGGTCTCCGCGACCTGCGGCAGCGCGGTCGACCTCAAGGTCACGTCCGGCAGACCGGTCAGCGTCGTGGCGTATCGGGTGGGGTACTACCAGGGCCTCGGAGGGCGCGAGGTGTGGCGGCGGGACGGCGTACCGACTGTCGTGCAACCGACGCCGACGATCGGTGGTACCGCCAACGGTCACCCACTGCGGATGGCGTCCGCGGCGAACTGGTCGAAGACGCTGACCATCGTGGTGGACCGGAACTGGGTGCCGGGCACCTACCTGATCAAGGTGAGCGACGGCAGGTACGCTGCGTACGCCCCGCTGACGGTTCGCGACGACACCGGCCGGAAGCACAGCCTCCTCATCCAGCAGGCGACGACGACCTGGGAGGCCTACAACTGGTACGGCGGCCGGAGCTTCTACAGCAGTGCGACGACCGGTTCCGGTCGGCTGACGTTCGACCGTCCGTACGCCGAGGGCCAAGGCTCCGGGCAGTTCCTGCCGTTGGAGCAGGGACTGGTCGTGTGGGCGGAGTCGAAGGGGCTGGACGTCACGTACTGGACCGACAACGACCTGGACGTGTACGGCGGACAACTGGCGGCGCGGGCCGGGACGATCTTCCTGCCCGGGCACGACGAGTATTACTCGTTGCGGATGCGCGCATCGATCAGTCAGGCGATCAAGCGCGGCGTCAACGTGGCCAGCTTCGGGGCCAACGCGACGTACCGGCGCATCACCTTCACCGACAGCACCCGGCGGAGCTGGGATGTCGACCGGTACATCGCAGGCGGGAGCTCGACCCTTTGGCGGTACCTCGGTGACGCGTACGCATCGCAGCCGCTGCTGGGTGCCGAGTACAGCTGCGGCATCTTCGCGGCCAATCTCAGGACCGGAAGTGGCTGGCTGTTCCGCGGTATCCCGGTCGGCACCGTCGTACCAGGCTTCCTTGCGGGCGAGGCCGACTACGTCTGGCCGGGGTTGTACAAGCACCCGGGACTGGGCATCGTCGCGAGCGGCAGCGCCAAGTGCCGTTCGACCGGTACGTCGACCCCGATGCACTCGACCGCGTTCGTCGCGCCATCGGGAGCGCGGGTGTTCAACGGATCGACGTTCACCTACGGCTGCTTCCTGGTACGCCGCTGTCCGTCGAACCTGGGGATGCCGGCGCAGTCGGTGGAGTCGCGACGGGTGGTGACCACGATGGTCACCAACATCACCAACTGGGTCGGCCGCGGGACGATCGGCGTCACCGAAGGAGCTCCCGAGCTACGGGTGGCCGTGCCCAATCACGAGTTGGCGACCGACGACTGACTCACAGCTTCTCGGCAACCTCGGTGAGGACTGCGAGGGTTGCGGTGATCAGGGGATGGTCGGCGCGGCTGTTCCGGACGGCGGCGTAGACGCGGCGGGTTGGCGCTGGGTCCGGGAGGGGGCGGATCAGGGCGAGGGTTGGTTCGGGTACGGCGAGGCGTGGGACGAGAGACACGCCGCCGCCACCCGCGACCAGGGCTGCGACGGCTCGGAAGTCGTCGGACTGGTGGACGATCCGCGGCTGGAACCCGGCCTGCTCACAGGCGAGCAGTACGACGTCGCGGATCGGATTGCCGGGTGCGGTCATCACCCAGTCGTCGTTCGCGAGCATGCCCAGCTCGATCGTGTCGTGATCGGCGCCCGGGTGCGTCGGCGGCAGAACGGCGACGAACGGCTCGGCGTACAACGGGATCCGGACCAGCCGCTGATCGTCGTGCCGCGGGGAGCCGCGGTGCTCGACCGCGATCGCGAGGTCGGCGTCGCCGTCGAGCAGGTGGGTGATGCCCTGGTGGCCCTCGGCGTCGCGGACGACCAGGGACAGGCCGGGGTTGGTCTCGCGGAGCCTGGTCAGCGCCGGTGCGACCAGCAGGGTGATCGCGGTCGCGAAGGCGACGACGCGGACCTCGCCGTTCGCGCCGTTCGCGTGCAGCCGCATCGCGTCCTCGGCGCGTTCGACCTCGGCGAGGATGGTGTCGGCGTGGGCGAGGAGCAGCCGGCCCGCCGAGGTGATCGCGACCCGGCGGCCGCGGCGTTCGAGCAGTTCCTGGCCGACCTCGGACTCGAGCGCGGCCAGTTGCTGCGAGACCGCCGAGGGCGTCAGATGCAGCACCTCGGCGGCCGCGGTCACAGTCCCGTGGTCAGCAAGCGCGCGCAACACCCGCAGGCGTCGTACCTCGATCACGAAGCTCAGCTTGGCACAGGTCGGCCTTGAGCTCGCCGGGGAGCAGCTTCAGTTCGACGGCCGGACGGTGGTCCGGCGTACGACGCTCGCGCCACCGGCGGACGGCGTCGCGGATCGGGTGGCGTCGCGGGACATAGGGGCGGACCGGGGCGTTCGGCATCGCGGAGTGGGTCTGTTCGTGGATCGACTTGATCACGGAGAACGGTACGTAGTGCACGGTGGTTCCTTTCGACCCTTCGACAGTAGGAACCCGGACGTTGATACGTCCAATGAAAGTTCTGCGCGGAGTTGATGTGTCTGGTGCATGATATCGGTATGGAACTGCGCCAGCTGAGGTCGTTCGTGGTGGTGGCTGAGGAGATGAACGTCGGGCGTGCGGCCACGCGGCTGCACCTGACCCAGCCGTCGCTGAGTCGCCAGATCGCGGCGCTCGAACACGATCTGGGCGTCGAGTTGTTCGCCCGCGTGAAGCGCCGATTCGTGCTGACGGCCGCCGGCGCGACGTTCCTCGCCGACGCGCAGGACCTGCTGCGGCGGTCGGACGAGGCGGTCCGTACGGCGCAACGGACGCAGCGCGGTGAGCTGGGGACGTTGCGGCTGCGATTCGTGCAGTCGGCAACGTTCGACGCGCTGCCGCGGCTGCTGGGTGCGTTCCGGCAGGCGTATCCCGAGGTGGTGCTGGACCTGGAGTCGTGGACGACGCTGCGGCAGACCGAGGCCCTGCGGGACGGGCGGATCGACGTCGGGCTACTTCGGCCCAGTACGCCGGCCGGTGCGAGTGCCGTCGTACAGCTCGCGCCCAAGCTGACATCGCGGGTGGTGGCCGAGGACTCGTTGGTGGCTGTGCTGCCGGCCGGGCATCGGCTGGCGCGTCGGAAACGGCTGCAGCTGGCCGAGCTGGCGGAGGAGCCGTTCGTGTTCTACTCGCGGCCGAGCGGGCCGGCGGTGCACGACACGCTCGTCGGGTACTGCCGGGCGGTCGGGTTCACACCGCGGATCGAGCAGGAGGCCGCCGACGTACAGACGATCGTGTCGTTGGTCGCGGCCGGACTCGGGGTCTCGTTGCTGATCAGCCCGACCCCGCCGTCCAACCCCGACACGGTCGTCTATCGCGAGTTGTCCGACGACCTACCACTCTGGCCACTCTCCGTAGCCTGGTCCCCGGACAACCGTTCGCCTGTCCTGGCGCGCTTTCTCGAACTGGTTTAGCCGAAGACGTCCGGGTCGCCGCCGGTGCGGACGCCGGTCTCCAGGTCCGCGATCGCGGCCATGTCGTCGTTGTCCAGCCGGAAGTCGAAGACCTCGAAGTTCTCCTTGATCCGGCTCGGCGTGACGGTCTTCGGGATCACCACGTTGCCGAGCTGCAGGTGCCAGCGGATCATCACCTGGGCCGGCGACTTGCCGTACTTCGCGCCGATCGTCGCGAGCGCCGGGTTCGCCAGCAGTTCGCCGGCGGCCAGCGGGCTCCATGCCTCGGTGACGATGTCGTTCTCGGCGTTGAAGGCGCGCAGCTCGTCCTGCGGCAGCGCCGGGTGCAGCTCGATCTGGTTCACCGCCGGGCGGATCGTGGTCTCCTCGAAGATCCGCCGCAGCGCGGGCTCGTGGAAGTTCGAGACGCCGATCGCACGCACCCGCTTGTCGGCGTACAGCTGCTCGAACGCCTTCCAGGTGTCGACGTACAGGTCCCGCTGCAACGACTGCCAGTGGATCAGGTACAGGTCGACGTACTCGAGGCCGAGCTTGTCCAGGCTCGCGTCGAAGGCCTTCAGCGTGCTGTCGTACCCCTGCTCGGAGTTCCACAGCTTGGTGGTGATGAACAGGTCGTCACGCGGGAGGCCCGACGCCGCGATCGCCCGGCCGACGCCGGTCTCGTTGCCGTAGATCGCGGCGGTGTCGATGTGCCGGTAGCCGGTCTCGAACGCCGACGCCACGACATCGGTGACGGTCGAGTCCTCGACCTGCCAGACCCCCAGGCCCAGCTGCGGGATCTCGACGCCGTTGTCCAGAGTGATGGAGGGGACTGTGCTCATCTACCCATTCCACCCGGCAAAGGGTTTCTGGCCCAGTCATCCGACGTGTGACAACAACCTCATTAACCGGTAGTAACCATTTCGTAGGACTTGGCATCGGGCTCCAGGAACCGAAGCAGACCGTCGCCCTCACGCTCCAGCTCCGCCTGCGTCTTCTTCAGCGTCCGGCCGAACGGCGTCAGCGTGAGAGTGGCCACACCACGCTTCTTCTCGGTCGTCCACAGCCCGGCGACCAGGCCGTCGACGGTGTACGTCGCCTTGACCCGGAGGTTCTTCGTGAACACGGCCGGCTTGTGCTCGTCGGCGATGATCCGTTCCCGTTTCGCGTGCGACAGCAGCACGTTGTCGAACTCCGGCAGGAAGCGCACCGGCGCCGGTGTGTCCGGATCGGGGCGAGGCGCATCCGGTACGTCATACAGCGTCTTGCCGGCCTCATCCGTGAACGCCTCGAGCTCCAGCTCGTCGAACAACGGCTTCGCCTTCTGCAAACCGGACCAGGTCTGGAAGTCCGCCGGCGTCGCGGGACCGAACGCCTGCAGGTAGCGGGTGACCAACTCCTTGGTCTCCGAACGCTGGTGAAGCTTCTTCCCGATCCACTCCTCGGCCGGGGTGAAGCGCGAGTTGGCTGTCCAGGACCAGCGGACGTCTGTCGGGTAGACCACCAACGGCACCAGCATCCGCGTGCAGAACCCGAGCGCCCGCTCGTTCACGTCCGGGAACTGCTGCTGCAGCGCGTCCCGCACCTCCGTGAACGTCAACGGCTCCTTCGCCAGCAACTTCTTCGCCGCGGCCACCACCTTCCCCGGCTCCAGCCCCGCGCCGCGTTCCCCCAGCACCTTCAACCCGGCCTCGAGCACCGGCGCCACCGTCACCCGGAACCGCAGGTAGTCCGCCGCAGTCACCAGATGCAACGTCCCCCGAAACAGCGTTGCCCGTACGACGTCGTGCTCCCGGACCGCCTGATCCAGCTCGGCCTCCGCGAACCCGTCGATCCGCGACCACAACCCGACGTACGGATGCTTGGCCTCCTGCCCTTGCATCCCCACCAACCGGCCGACCACGTCCACCGCCGGCACCGCTTCCCGCGCCAGCAGAACCTGCCGCGCCAACGTCGCCCGATTGACCGCCCGCCCACTCATCACCACCATGCACGCATCCTGCCCGGCTGCACCGACAAATGTCAGCTGCGTCCCGGTGATGCGACGGCGAGTGCGTTGCGGCGGCACGCGGTCGCGAGGCGTTCGTCGTACGTGACAACGAGGTCGGCGTCGATCAGCACGGCCGTGGCGAGATGCAGTGCGTCGAGGCTGCGCAGGATGAGCGGCTCGATCCGCCGCGCGACGCTGACCACCTCGGCCGACATCGCGCGTTCGTCGATACCGGACATCGCGCCGTCGATCAGCTCGCCGGCGTCACCCGGCTTCCGCACCCGGGCGAGCACGACGCGCGAGACCTCGACCCACGCGAGCGAGGACGATGCCAGCACATCACCCTGCTCGTAGCGTGCGTCGAGGAAGTCGACCAGTGCGTCGGACTCGTCCTCGGCGACGACGCGCTTGATCAGCGCACTGCTGTCGAAGTAGACGCGCATCAGAAGCGGTCGCCGCGGTCGAGCGCGTCGAGGCTGCTGGTTCCCTTCGGCAACCGGATGCGCGGCTTCACCCTGCGGTAGGGGACCCGGGCCGGTTGCACCACCTGCGCGGCCCGCGCGCGTTCGCGATCACCGCTCGGGTCTTCGTGGTCGATCAGGTGCAGACGACGACCGAGCGCGTCGCGAACGATCTCCTGCTGCGACCGGCCGGTGCGCTCCGCCTCCGCGCGCAGAGCAGTCTCCACGTCGGCAGGAAGTCGCAGGTTCATGGCCATACAGTTCACGGTACCAGGTTGGTACCACGAACGGTACCGTCAGCTGTAGTCCTTCTCGTCGTACTTCGGGAGGCCGAGGAGTTGGCGGATCTGTGCAGACGGCGCTTTGCTGCCGGCGGCGGTGGCGAGTTCGAGGTGGTCGGCCATCTCGGACTTGCTGTCGCTGGCCGCGACGCGGAGCCAGTGCGGTCGGGCGGCGGCGTCTGCCTTCGCGAGCGCCCGCATCTGGGTCGAGACTTTGGCGGGCCAGACGATCGACCTCAGTGCGCCGTACTCGGCGAGGTTCGCCGCGGCCACCGCCTTGGCCCTGGCCTGCAGGGTCGTCAGTGACATGTTCTCGTTGGCCGCCTTCTCGAAGCGCTCGAGCGCGACGTTGTACGGCCGGGTGATCTGCAGGTACTTCGTTCCCGCAGCCGAAAGACTCAGCATCGTCGGGGTCGTCCGTACGACCGGAGCACTCCGCGCCGGCGACGGCGGCGCATACGCCCCGGCGGGCTCCGATGCAGTCACCGACGGCGCACTCGAGGAGGCAGGCGACGGCGCCGTAGCCACCGGCCCGTCCGCCCCGCACCCGGCAACGCACGCCACACCCAGTACTCCGACAACCGCCAGCATCTGGCGCATAAAGCTCCTCACCCAGTGCGAACCGGACAACCCTAACGGCGTCCGCGCCGGACTAGTTCGCGAGGGCGGCGCGAGCCTCGGCGAAGGCCGCGATGGCGCGCTCCACGTCCTCGGTGGAGTGGGCCGCGGAGAGCTGGACCCGGATGCGGGCCTTGCCCTGGGGTACGACGGGGTACGAGAAGCCGATGACGTAGATGCCGAGGTCGAGGAGCTTGTCGGCCAGGCGGCCGGCCTCGGCGGCGTCGCCGATCATCACGGGGGAGATCGGGTGGTCGCCGGGGAGTACGTCGAAGCCGGCCTCGGTCATCTTGGTGCGGAAGAGCGCGGTGTTGGCGGCGAGCTTGTCGCGCAGGTCGCTCGACGTGCCGATCAACTCCAGCGCCTTCAGCGAAGCGGCGGTGACGGACGGCGCCAGCGAGTTCGAGAACAGGTACGGGCGGGAGCGCTGGCGGAGCAACTCGACGATCTCGCGACGGGCGGAGACGTAGCCGCCGGACGCGCCGCCGAGGGCCTTGCCGAGGGTGCCGGTGACGATGTCGACGCGGTCCTTCACGCCGAACAGCGACGGGGTGCCGGCGCCGTCCGGTCCGACGAAACCGACCGCGTGCGAGTCGTCGACCATCACCAGGGCGTCGTACCGCTCGGCCAGGTCGCAGATCTCGTCGAGCGGGGCGACGTACCCGTCCATCGAGAACACGCCGTCGGTGGCGATCAGCCGGTACCGCGCGTCGGCGGCGTCCTTCAGCTGGGTCTCGAGGTCGGCCATGTCCCGGTTCTTGTACCGGTACCGACGGGCCTTCGAGAGCCGGACGCCGTCGATGATGCTGGCGTGGTTCAGCTCGTCGGAGATGATCGCGTCCTCGGCGCCGAGCAGCGTCTCGAAGAGGCCGCCGTTCGCGTCGAAGCAGGAGCTGTAGAGGATCGTGTCCTCGGTCCCAAGGAAGTTGCTCAGCGCACCTTCAAGGTCCTTGTGGATCTGCTGGGTGCCGCAGATGAAGCGCACCGAGGACAGCCCGAAACCCCACCGGTCGAGGGCTTCCTTGGCCGCGGCGACAACCTCCGGGTGGTCGGACAGCCCGAGGTAGTTGTTCGCGCAGAAGTTCAGCACCTCGTTGCCCGACGCAACCGAGATCAAGGCCTGCTGGGGTGAGGTGATCACCCGCTCGGACTTGTAGAGCCCGGCGCCCCGGATCTCGCCGATGGTCGTCGTCAGGTCGTCCCGCATCCGCCCGAACATCAGTGCTTCTCCTCCAGCGTCTCGATCGTCCAGTCCATGATCACCTTGCCGCACTGCCCCTGGCGCGCCACGTCGAAGGCCCGCTCGAAGTCGCCGTACCCGAACCGGTGGGTGATCACCGGGGTCAGGTCCAGGCCGCGCTCCAGCATCACCGACATCGAGTACCAGGTCTCGAACATCTCCCGGCCGTAGATGCCCTTGATGGTCAGCATGTTGAGCACCACCGTGCTCCAGTCGATCGCGATCTCGTCCGACGGCAGGCCGAGCATCGCGACCTTCCCGCCGTGCGTCATGTTCGCGAGCAGCTCCCGCAGCGCGGCCGGCTGCCCGGACATCTCCATCCCGACGTCGAACCCCTCGCGCATCCCGAGGCTCTGCTGCGCCTGCGCGATGGTCTCGTCGGCCACGTTCACCGCGCGGGTCACGCCGATCTTCCGCGCCAGGTCCAGGCGGTACTCCGACAGGTCGGTGATCACCACGTTCCGTGCGCCGGCGTGCAGGGCGACCGCCGCGGCCATCACGCCGATCGGGCCGGCGCCGGTGATCAGCACGTCCTCGCCGACCAGCGGGAACGACAAGGCCGTGTGTACGGCGTTGCCGAACGGGTCGAAGATCGCGGCGACGTCGAGGTCTACCGGGTCCTTGTGCACCCACGCGTTCATGGCCGGCAGGGCGACGTACTCCGCGAACGCACCCGGCACGTGGACGCCGAGACCGCGCGTCTTGATGCACAGATGGCGGCGCCCGGCCCGGCAGTTGCGGCAGCGGCCGCACACCAGATGTCCCTCGCCGCTGACCAGGTCGCCGACCGCGACGTCACGGACGCCGACACCGACCTCGACCACCTCGCCGCAGAACTCGTGCCCGGTCACCATCGGCACCGGCACGTTCTTCTGCGCCCAGTGGTCCCAGCTCTGGATGTGCAGATCGGTGCCGCACAACCCGGTGCGCAGCACCTTGATCAGGACCTCGTCAGCCTCGATCTTCGGCTCCGGGACCTCCTGCAACCACAGACCGGGCTTGGCCTCGGCCTTCACGAGCGCCTTCATGCCCACATCGTCGTCCCGGGCAACCATCGCCGTCCATCGACACGTCGTACACAGCCTTTACAGCCCAACTGCATACCGAGGGTATGTCTCCCGATCCCACGCCTACTGCGCGGCACCCGGCACGGCACCTCGCCGCACTGGAGCAAAGGCGACGATGAAACCACATCGACGCCTTCGCTCCAGCACGCCGAGCCACCGCACCGAGCACCTGCTCGCTACGGCGTGGGATCGGGAGACATACCCTGGACGCATGCGGGGAGTAGTCAGGGGAGCCGGGATCGTGTTCCTCGTGGTCGGGGTCGGGCTGCTCGGGTGGGTCGGCTGGCAGTACTTCGGGACTGGTGTGGTCTCGAACCAGCAGATGGACAAGGCGGAGAGCGCGCTCCGGGACGAGTGGAAGACGCCTGCGGCGGTGAAGCCGTCGACGGGCAAGCCGTTCGTGCTGATCCGCATCCCGAAGTTCGGCGCAGGCTGGGAGAAGCCGGTGGTGGAGGGTGTCGACGCCGACGACCTGGCCCGCGGGATCGGGCACTACCCGCAGACGCAGCTGCCCGGACAGCCGGGAAACTTCGCGATCGCCGGGCACCGGGTCACGCACGGCTCGCCGTTCCGCAAGCTGCTCGAGCTGCAGAAAGGCGACCAGGTCGTCGTAGAAACCGCGGAGGCCGTCTACACGTACGAGCTGGACGGCTCGCCCCGCGACCTGACTGTCAAGCCGACCGACACCTGGGTCCTCGACCCCGTCCCCGGCAAACGCCAGGCACCCACCCAGTCGATCATCACTCTGACCACCTGCCAGGACCTCTTCCACTCCACCGACCGCTCGGTCGCCTTCGGCCAACTGGTGAAGGTGACTAAGAAATAGGTGGGCCCACCGGTGATCTAAGCTCAAGGCTCATGAGCTACGACCGGGACGGACTGCTGGAGCAGGTCAAGGGCAAGGCGATCGTGCATGGTCGCGTGACGCTGGCGTCGGGTAAGGAAGCTGACTACTACGTCGACCTGCGCCGGATCACGCTCGACGCGGCCGCGGCGCCGCTGATCGGCCCGGCGATGCTCGAGCTCACCAAGGACCTGGAGTACGACGCTGTCGGCGGACTGACACTCGGCGCGGACCCGGTCGCGATGTCGATGCTGCACGCGGCGGCCCAGGAGGGGCGGACGCTCGACGCGTTCGTCGTACGGAAGGCCGAGAAGACGCACGGTCTGCAGCGGCGGATCGAGGGTCCGGACGTGAAGGGTCGCCGGGTGCTCGCGGTCGAGGACACCTCGACGACCGGGGGATCTGTGCTGACCGCGGTCGAGGCGTTGCGCGAGGCCGGGGCCGAGGTGGTCGCGGTCGCGGTGATCGTGGACCGGGCGACCGGGGCGCAGGAGCGCGTCGAGGCGGAAGGCCTGGAGTACCGGTCCGTGTTCGGTCTCGAGGACCTGGGGCTCTGATGCAGAGCAGCACTCTCCTGTTCGTCCTACTGGCGCTGGTGCTTGTCGGCGGTCTCGCCTACTTCAACTACTACCGGGCGAAGAAGCGCCGGGAGATGTTCGCCGGTCTCGCCAACCAGTACGGCTGGTCGTACGTGCCGGCCAACAACTCGCTCGCCGGTCAATGGGCCGGTACGCCGTTCCGCACCGGCGACAACTGGCGCGTGAAGAACGTGCTGTCGGGACCGTTCAACGGTCACCAGATGGTTGCCTTCGACTACAGCTACCAGACCCACACCACGAACGGGAAAGGTCAGCGACGGACCACCACGCACAACTTCGGTGTTGTCGTGCTGCAACTGCCGGGCGCGCTGCCGCACCTCGAGGTGACGCACGAGGGAATCTTCGGCGGCGCGGTGGCCAACGTGCTCGGTTTCCGGGACATCCAGTTCGAGAGCGAGCAGTTCAACCGCGCGTTCCGGGTCAAGGCCGACGACGAGCGGTTCGGGCACGCGGTGGTGACGCCGCGGATGATGGAGATGCTGCTCGCCCGCGGTGAGATCGGCTGGCGCTTCGAGGGGAACTCGCTGGTCGGCTGGGACAACGGCGCGCACAACCCGAACGAGGTGCTGAACCGCCTCGCGCTGCTCGAACAGGTGGCGCTGAACGTCCCGCCGTACGTCTGGCGCGACTACGCAGGCGTCGACCCCCGTGGCCAGCAGCCCCCTCCGGGCGGACCCGGGTACCCGTAGAGTCGCTCCCAGCACTGCCAACTCTCGGGAGCTCGTCATGGTTTGGGTCATCATCGTGATCGTCGCGGTGATCGTCATTCTGGCGATCATGCTGATCACGTCGTACAACCGGTTCGTCAAGCAGCGGAACCTGATCCAGGAGTCGTGGCGGCAGATCGACGTCGAGCTGCACCGCCGGTACGACCTGATCCCGAACCTGGTCGAGACCGTGCGCGCGTACGCCGCGCACGAGCGGCACGTGTTCGAGGAGGTCGCCCGGCTGCGCACCCAGGCGGTGAACGTGCAGGGCTCCAACCCGGAGCAGCGGGCCGCTGCGGAGGGTCAGCTGTCCGGCGCGCTGCGTCAGATGATGATCTCGGTCGAGCAGTACCCGCAGCTGCAGTCGAACCAGAACTTCCTCGGTCTGCAGCGCGAGCTGACCGACACCGAGGACCGGATCGCGGCCGGCCGCCGGTTCTACAACGCGAACGTCGGCGACTACAACACCCGGATCGAGGCGTTCCCGTCGAACCTGATCGCGGGCGGCTTCAAGTTCGAGAAGGCCGGGTACTTCGAGGTCAAGGACGAGCAGGTCCGCGCGGTGCCGCAGGTCTCGTTCGGCACCATCGGCTCGGTCGCCGGGGAGCAGGCGCCGCCGCAGATGCAGCCGGGGCCGCAGTCCTCGGGGCAGATCCACCCGCAGATGCCGGGGGACCAGGGCAACTACCCGCCGCCGCAGCAGATCCCGGGCGGTTACCAGCAGCCCGCGCAGCAGCCGCCGTACCAGGGCCAGCCGGGGCAGTACCCCGCGCCGGGGCAGTACCAGGGAGAGCCACCGGTGGGCGGGCCGCCTGCGGGTTCCCCCGCGCCACAGGACGGACAGCCGCCATTCACCGGTGGCCAGTAGGCACCGGTTCCCCGTAGTCCAGGACCCCCGATCCCGAACTCTCTCCCAGTGCCAGGCCCGGTGTGACGGCGGTCAAGTCGCCACCTCCGGGCCTGCCCTCCCCCCGGTACCTGTGACTACAGTGCCGGACTGAGATACATCCGGCGTACATCGGCCTTCCCGCCACGTACAACCGGATGCCACGATAGGTCGGTTCAAGAGTGGAGAGGTCGGACGAGTGGACAGTCTGAGGTACGGGATCCTCGGACCTCTGCGCCTCGTGCACGTCCCGGGCCAGCCGCTCAAGGCCGCCAAACCGCGCCAGCTGCTCGCCACGCTCCTGCTGCACCCGAACCGGTTCGTCTCGACCGACCTGATCGCGGACGCGCTCTGGGAGAACACCCCACCGCGGTCCGCGACCGCGAACATCCGGACTTACGTGCGTGCGCTCCGCGGAGTGCTGCAGGACGCCGGGCTGCCCGCGCCGATCGACACCTCGGCCGCCGGCTACAGCATCGAGGTCGGTGTCGACGAGCTCGACGCCAGCCTGTTCGAGTCGCTCCTCGCGGAGGGTGGCCACCTCCGCGACCAGGGTGACGGCCGACAGGCGATGCAGGTGCTGTCCCGTGCGTACTCGCTCTGGCGCGGCCGCCCGCTCGAGGACCTGCCGATGCCCGCGGCGTGGGAGGGCTCGATCGCCCGTCTGGAGGCGCAGCACCGCGGGCTCGTCGACAGCCTGCTGGACCTGCGGCTCGAGTACGGCGACGCGAGTGGCGCCGCCGTACTGCTGAGCGCACGCCTCACCGAGGACCCGTACGACGAGCAGCTCTGGCGGCGGCTCGTCGACGCGCTGGTTGCTGCGGGGCGAGTGGGTGAAGCGCGAGCGGCGTACGCGAAGGCAGTGCAGACACTGGCCGACGAACTGGACATCAAGCCCGGTCCGGAACTGGAGGCCGCCGGCGCCCGCGCCGAGAACGGCCGCTCGGCCAACTGGCCCAACCCAGGTATCCCCGCGGACCGTACGGCGGACCGCCCGGGACCGACCGCACAACCCGGACCGATGGCCGCGCCCGAGCTCACCGATCCGCTGCGGCCACCAAGCCAGCTCCCACTCGACCTGGCCGACTTCAGCGGCCGGCAGGAGCTCCTGGAGCAGCTGCGCGACCTGGTCTGTGGCCGCGATCCGGTGCGGCCGCCGATCGCAGTCATCTCCGGTGCGCCGGGGACGGGGAAGACCTCGCTGGCCGTCCGGCTCGGGCACCTGGTCCGGGAGTACTTCCCCGACGGGCAGATCTACCTGGACATGCACGGAGCGACGCACCCGCGCGACCCGGCCGCCGCGCTGACGGATCTGCTGCTCAGCCTGAACCTGCCCGACTACGCGATCCCGACCGACCCGGAGCGGCGGTCCGCGATGCTGCGCTCCGAGCTGGCGAGCCGCCGCGTGCTGATCATCCTCGACGACGTGGCCACCGCAGGTCAGGTGACGCCGCTGATGCCCGGTACCGGCGCATCGGCCGTGGTCGTGACAAGTCGCAACCGGCTGATGGACCTGGCCGGCGCGGACAGTACGCCGCTCGACACGTTCGACGACCGCGAGGCGGCGCTCCTGCTGTCGTCGGTCGCCGGCGCCGGCCGGATCGACCCGTCCTCGCCCGAGGCCGAGGAGATCCTGGCGGCGTGCGCGAACCTGCCCCTGGCGATCCGGATCGTCGGCAGCCGCCTGGCGCAGCGGCCTGATCTGAGTGCACGTGAGCTGGCTCGGCGGTTGCGGGACGAGACGTCTCGGCTGGACGAGCTGAGCATCGGCGAGCTCGCCGTACGGTCCAGCGCGGACCTGAGCTACGGCGCGCTGAGCCCCGAGGAAGCCCGGCTGTACCGGCTGATCGGTCACTTCGCGGTCGGTGTCTTCTCCGCGCGTGCGCTCGAGACCGTCGCGTCACCGGCCGCCGTACGGCGCAGTCTGGATCGGCTGATCGAGGTCAACCTGGTCCGGATCAGCTCGGTCGACCAGCGCGGTACGGCGCGCTACCGCGTCCACGACCTCCTGCGGTTGCACGCGCTCGGCGTCGGCGACGACGAGCAGAAGGCCCAGGCGGTCCGCGACGTCGAGGCCGTGGTCGACGCGATCCTGAACAAGATCCGGCGCGCCAACAACGGGCTGTCCTTCGAGTACTTCGGCGTACTGGAGCACACCGGGCCGTTGACCGCGCCGGACCCGTCGCCGTTCACCGAGACCGACGCGATCGCGTGGTTCGACAGCGAGCGCAGTACGTTCGTTCCGGCCATCCGCGCCGCGGCGCAGAACGGACTGCACGAGCACGCCTGGCGGATCGCCGCGGCCTGGGGGCCGTACCTCGACCTGCGGGCCGGGTTCGATGACTGGAACGGCTCGCACCAGCAGGGACTGCTCAGCGCGATCGCGTGCGGGGATCGGCGCGGCGAGGCGATCATGCACCGGAACCTCGGCCAGCTCGCCGTCTACCAGGACGACTGGGAGGCCGCGCGCCGGCATTTCGACGCCGCCGCGGAGGCGTTCGCGGAGGTCGGCGACCGGCTCGGTGAGGGTGTCGCCGCCGTCGGGCTCGGCACCTGGCTGCGCGAACGCGGCGAGCGCGACAAGGGCCTGGAGCAGTACGAGAAGGCGATCGAGGCGTTCGTCGAGGACGGGAACGCCAACGCCGAAGCTCTGGCGCGGACCGCGGCCGCGAACATCTACATGGTCCGCGGCGACCTGGTCACCTCCCGACGTCTGCTGGCCCAGGCGTTCCTGATCGCCGTACGGCGGGCCGACGCCCACCGGGAAGCGAAGGTACGCCGGCGGATCGCGGACCTCCGCGTCCATCAAGGGCGCCACGACGAGGCGGTCCGGCAGTTGCGGAAGGCGCTGGCGATCTTCGACGGGATGGGTGACGACCACTGTGCGGCGTACACCCGGGCGCTCCTCGGACAGGCGCTGATGGAGCGTGGTGAGGTGGCCGCGGCGCGCAAGATCCTGCTGGACGCGATCGACATCGGTCACCGGCTCGGCGATCGCAGCGTCGAGGGCGAGGCGGCGCAACACCTCGGCGAGCTCTACCTGTCCACGGGCAGCCTGGACAACGCCCGCCGTACCCTCGAACGCGCTGCTCGCGTGTGGCAGCAGGCCGGGAACGACGGCGCAGCGGCCGAGTGCCGCCGCCTGCTCGCCGGCTTCGAAGCAGGGGCCGCGGCCGGCTGACGCCGCGAATGTACGGCGGGTGTATTCGGGTTCGGCAGGATTCTCACCATGCCACGGCACGCAGGCCGAGGACGGGGGATCGGGGAGGACCTATGGCCTGGGGGGACGTAGTCGTGGAACGCCGGAACGTCCCGCGGGCGGCAAACCCGCGGGACACCGAGGCGGCGCTCAACTGGCAGTTGGAGCGCGTCGGATCGGCGGCCTGGCTGGACTGGCCGCTGAAGTTCCAGCGGATGGCTTTCGGGTACGCGCACGACAGCGGCTGGCACGACGCGGCCGACGCGGTTCGGTGGCTCGACCACCACGCCCTGCTCCGTGAAGGGGCGGCGCCACGGGGGGCGCTGGTCTGGTACCAGGCGGCAGACCGGATCCGGGTGGCTTGTTCACTCGGCTCCGGTCAGGTGGTCGGCCCGCTGCCGACCGGACCGGTCGACGCTGCCGAGCTGTCACTACTGAGCACCGACTGGGTCTGGTCGGAGCCGCATTTCCCGTTCGGGCACTGAGTCGGGCGTCCGGCTGTCAGTCGCTGCCGACGACATGCTTGGGCGCGGCGTGCTTCGGGGCGTCGCCGGACTTGTTGTTGCGGTTGCGGCGGCGGGCCAGGACGTACTCGACGACCATCGGGATCAGCGAGACCAGCACCAGCAGGATCAGCGCGGACTCGAGGTGGTCGTGGATGAACTGCACGTTGCCGAGCGCGTGGCCGAGCAGCGTGATCCCCGGCGCCCAGATCACCGCGCCGACCCCGGTCCACAGGAAGAACTTCTTCGGGTCCATCTTCCCGGCGCCGGCCACGATCGTGATGAACGTCCGGACGATCGGCACGAAGCGCGCCATCACCAGGGCGCGCGGACCGAACCGCTCGAAGAATTCATGCGTTTGCTCGATGTACTTCGGTTTCAGGAACCGGGCGTTCGGGTTGCGGAACAACGACGTACCCAGGGCCCGGCCGATGTAGTAGCCGGAGACGTTGCCGAGGAACGCGGCGACGGTCAGCAGCACACAGGCCAGCCAGAGCGGTACGTCGATGGAGCCTTGCGCGATGAACAGGCCGACGGCGAACAGCAGTGAGTCACCGGGCAGGATCGGGAACAGCACCCCGCACTCGATGAACACCACCAGCAGCGTGCCCCAGAGGGCCCAGTTACCCATCCAGTGCAGGAGGTACTCCGGGTCCATCCAGTTGGGCATCAGCATCGCGACAAGAGGAAGCACGCGGACAGGGTAGCGTCCCAACCTGTGCATGAGCTGAGCAGCGACGTACGGGGAGCGGACATGGTGGGCCCGAGCGAGGTCGGAGTCGGCCCCTGGGAGGGTGACTGGCCCGACGACCCGCGCCTGGATCCGGAGCTGCTCGTGGCCGGGGACCGGCGCAATGTCGTGGACCGGTACCGGTACTGGAAGCTCGAGGCGATCGTCGAGGACCTGGACCGGCAGCGGAACCCGTTCCACGTCGCGATCGAGAACTGGCAGCACGATCTGAACATCGGCTCGGTCGTCCGGACGGCGAACGCATTCCTGGCGTCCGAGGTCCACATCGTCGGCAACCGCAAGTGGAACCGTCGGGGCGCGATGGTCACCGACCGCTACCAGCATGTCCGACACCAGCCGGCGCTGTCCGACCTCGCGACGTACGCCGCTGAGCGTTCGTTGGCCGTGATCGGTATCGACAACCTGCCGGGATCGGTGCCGTTGGAGACCTACGACCTGCCCCGCGAGTGCATCCTGCTCTTCGGTCAGGAGGGGCCCGGGCTCACCGAGGACGCGCACCAGATCTGCACGTCCGTTCTCTCCATCGCTCAGTTCGGCTCGACCCGCTCCATCAACGCCAGCGCGGCGGCCGCGATCGCGATGCACGCCTGGATCCGCCGGCACACGTTCGGTCAGCAGCCTTAGGTTTCCTGGAGGAGTTGCTCGATCAGGTTCGCGGCCAGCCGCAGTACGTCCAGCTCAGTCGGAGTGAGTCGTTCGGTCATCGCGCGGGTGAGCCAGTCGTCGGATTGGCGGACGTGTTCGATCAGCACCTGCAGGCCGCGCTCGGTGAGATCGATGGTCTGGCGGCGGCGATCCCGTGTGTCAGGTGAGCGGCTGATCAGCCCGTTCTGGTCGAGGGTCGCGAGTACTCGGGTCAGCGACTGTGGCTGAACCCGCTCGGCGGCTGCGAGTTCGGTCGCCGTCAGCTGCCCGCGCAGGTGGAGCAGGCCGAGCACTGTGAGCCCGGCGCCGCTCGTACCGTCGGCCGGGCGCTCGACCCGCATCCGCAGAGCGAGCCGCGTACTCGCCCTCCGAAGCTGGGTTGCGGTCTCTCTCACATCGTTCACGAACACTACGCTAACACTTACTATTCGTGTCAGATTCGCTTGTATGCACGGTCAGCGATGATAAGCTCGGCTTACTTTCAATCCATCAGAGAGCAGCCATGTACGCCGATCAGAGCTTCGCGGCCCGCGACATGGTTCGCTGGTCGCGGGCAGCGCGCGTCCACCTCGCGCAACTGGTTACCGCGGCCCTCGCAATGGCCGCACCAATCACGTACGGCGTAACCACCGGCCACCTCACCCACGCCTCGTTCGCCGCTCTAGGCGCCCTGGCCGTCAACTTTGTGCACCCACCAACCATTCGCGGACCGTTTTCGTGGTTGGCCGGTGCTCAAAGTCGCCTCTTGTGGTTGGCCGGGGCACAAGGTCGCGTTGCGGGGGTCGTGATGGTGGCTGCGCTCCTTGGGGCGTGGTTGGGGGGTCGTGGATGGGTCGGCGCGGCGGGTGTCGTGGGGCTGGCTGCGGTTGCGGCGGTGGTTGGTGGGTTCAGTCGGTGGATGGCTGACGCGACGGCGCGGTTCACCGCGTTCCTGGTGATGGCGACCGGGCTGAATGGGGCCGCCTGGGAGGTTGCGTATTGGTTCGCGGGCGGGGTTGCGTGGGCGATCCTGCTGGGGCTCGCGGGTGCCGCGGTCTCGGCCCCGATTGCCCCGGCCGGCGGCGTGCCGACGTACCGGCAGTTGTGGCGACGGTGGTGGGGGAACCTGCATCGCTTCGAGGGATGGCAGTACGTCGTATGCCTGGTGCCCGCACTCGCGGTGGCCGAGGTGATCGGTGTGCTGTGGCATCAGGAGAAGGGGTACTGGATCGCGCTCGCCGTGGTGATCGTGATCCGGCGCCGCGGTGGATCGTTGCTTCGGGCAACGCAACGCTGCCTTGGTACGTGCGCCGGCGTACTCATCGGTGGCGCCCTCGTCCTCTGGGTCCCGCCGTCCTGGGCGATCGTGGCGGTGGTCAGCGTTCTCGCCGGACTGCGACCGCTGCTGAAGGAACGCAACTACGCGGCCTACGCCACCGTCATGACCCCGCTCGTCGTCCTCCTGATGGACCTGGGTCGTACGCCGGGCCTCTCGACGATCGGGTACCGCCTGATCGACACCGTGATCGGCTGCCTGATCGCGATCCTTCCTACTCTGGTTCTGAGGAGGCGACATGTGGCCTGACCACGCGATCTGGTGGCAGATCTACCCGCTCGGCTTCACTTCGGCTGAGGCGACGGCTCAACAGGCGGTCGTGCATCGCCTGCCACAGCTCGAGAACTGGCTCGACTACGCGATCAACCTGGGCTGCAACGGGCTCCTGCTCGGTCCTGTCTTCGCCTCCGAGACCCACGGCTACGACACCGTCGACCATTTCCGCATCGACCCGCGTCTGGGCGACGACGCCGACTTCGACCGCCTGATCGCCCAGGCCCACGCCCGCGGTCTCCGGGTCGCGCTCGACGGCGTCTTCAACCACGTCGCGCGTTCCTTCGCGCATCCGGACTGGTTCCGCCGCGGTGGCCTCGACACCTTTGAGGGTCACGAACATCTGGTGGCGCTCGACCACAGCAACCCCGACGTCGCGCAGTACGTCGGTGATGTGGTTCGGTTCTGGATCGACCGTGGTGTCGATGCGTGGCGCCTGGACGCGGCGTACGCCGTACCGCCCGAGTTCTGGCGCGACGCGCTGCCGCGGGACCGCGACACCTGGTACTTCGGTGAGGTGATCCACGGCGACTACGCCGCGTACGTCGAGAAGAGCGGGCTCGATTCCGTCACGCAGTACGAGCTGTGGAAGGCGATCTGGAGTTCGCTCAACGATCGCAACTTCTACGAGCTCTCGCACGCGCTCGGCCGGCACAACGCGCTGCTCGACACGTTCGTCCCGCAGACGTTCGTCGGCAACCACGACGTGACTCGTCTCGCGACCCGGCTCGAGGACGAACGCCACCTCGGCCACGCGCTGGCGATCCTGTTCACGGTCGCCGGTGTACCGAGCGTCTACTCGGGTGACGAGCAGGCGTTCCGCGGTCTCAAGGAGGATCGCGCCGGCGGGGACGATGCGATCCGGCCGGCGTTCCCGGGGTCGCCCGACGAGCTGGCGCCGTACGGCCGGCCGACGTACCGCTTGCACCAGGAACTCATCGGCGTACGGCGCCGTCATCCGTGGCTGACCCGGGCGCGGACGACCGTCGAGCATCTGACCAACGAGTCGCTCGCGCTCCGGAGCACCCACGGTGAGGAATCGGTCCTCCTGCTGCTGAACATCTCGGACCAGGAGCAGCGCTTCCCGCTCGCGGACACCCCGCCCGTCCCGGCTCACAGCTGGGAATTGTTGACAGGTCCGTAACCTTCCTCCACTTGCGCCCGTTGTTCTCGGTGAGACAGAAGTGAGGCTTCTCGTCGCGCTGGGTTTGGTGACGGGGCACATGGGGGTTTGCTGATGAACACTCTGTGGGACGAACTGATACACGAGCTGGGCACCGTGCGCGCGTTGAGCGCGGCAGCTCTGGAGGCGCGGTCGGAGACCTCGCGGGTCGCGCTGATCACCCTGCTGGACGCCGAGACCGCGGAGATCTCGGCGATCCTCGACCGCATCCTCCGCGAGGCCGCCGCCTCCTCAGCGGCCTAACACTGCACCGACTGCCAGACGGAGCGCTTCCGTCGGATCGTCGGGCTGGTCGAACGCGCGGTAGGCGATGTGCGCATCGGGCCGGACGAGCAGACAGCCTTCGTCCGGGATCTCGCGCACGCGCGCCCAGTCGCCGTACAGGTCGTCCAGCTCACGACCCGGCCCGATCACGAACGGCTCGATCGGTACGCCGAGCTGCTCGGACACGGACTGTGCCGCCTTCACCCATGCGTCCCCGCCGATGCCGGTGAGCAAGGTGAACCGGCCCTTCCCAACCACGTCGAGCGTGCTCACGGTGTCCGATCCACGCGTCAGCCAGCAGTGCGGGATCCGCGCACCGGGCCACGTTGTCGGGTGGTAGTACAGCTCGTGGTCCCGCTCGTACGGCGGCTCGGGCGTACCGTCGTCGACCACGGCTGACGACCGGTACCGCTGACCGAGCTCGACACCGTGCGCGTTGAACTCGTAGTCCTTCAGCTCGATCGCCTTCCGCAGCTCCTCACGCTGCGCGGCGCCCTCCGCGGTGTTGTCCTTGCGCGACTCGATCGTCCGTCCGGCCGGCGCGTCCGGCGTCATGCCGAGTGCCCGGAAGATCTGGCCGAACTGGCCGCGGCTCTTGTTGGCGCGGTCAACGATCTGCCGCGCGATCGGGGCGCGCTCGGCGTCGTAGGTCTGCAACAGCTCGGGCGCGGCCTGACCCTTGAGGACCAGCGCGAGTTTCCAGGACAGGTTGTACGCGTCCTGGATCGAGGTGTTCGAGCCGAGGCCGTTGCTCGGCGGGTGCCGGTGGATCGCGTCACCCATACAGAAGACGCGGCCCTTCGAGATCTTCTCGGCGTACATGTGGTTGACGCTCCAGACCGACGTACCCTTCAGCTTCACGTCGATGGTGTCGTCGCCGACCAGGTTGTGCACGATCTCGGTCGCCATCGCCTCGTCGACCACCGGGGCCGGCTGGTTGATGTCGTAGCCCCAGACGATCAGCCACTCGTTCCACGGGCGGACCATGCGGACGAGGCCCGCGCCGATCCCGCCGATCTGCGCGCCGGGCTGCAGGACCCAGTACAGAACGCTCGGGCGATGCGCGACGTACCGGCTCAGGTCGGCCTCGAACACGATGTTCATCGAACCCTCGATGTCCATCGCGCCGGCCATCGGCAGATCGATGTCCTGGGCAACCTTGCTCCGCCCGCCGTCCGCGCCGATCAGGTATTTGGCGCGGATCTGGTACGTCGTGTCGCTCAGCCGGTCCCGCACCGTGGCGGTGACCCCGTCGTCGTCCTGCTCGAGCTTCTCGTACTCCGTGTTGAACCGGAGCCGGGCACCGCGGGCAGCCGCGGTACTGACCAGGATCGGCTCGAAGAGCGTCTGGGGGAGATCCATGGGCAGGCAGGGACTAGCCTCCGTGTAGTCGGCCAGGCGGCGTGGATGCGTGCCCCACGTCCGGATCCGGCCGATCTCCTCGCCGGCCAGGCTGGTGCAGAACGCGGTCTGGCCCATCAGGTCGTGGGCGGTGCCCTTGTCGACGACCTGGTCCTCGATGCCCACGTCGCGCATCAACTCGATCGTGCGTTGGTTCGTGATGTGCGCGCGTGGCGTGTTGGCGGTCCAGCCGTACCGGGTGAGGACGATGTTGTCGACGCCGTACGTGGACAGGAAGAGGGAGGCGGCGCCGCCGGCCGGGCCACTACCGACGATGAGAACGTCTGTGGTGATCATTGCTGGACCTCCTCGGTGGTGGCGAGCACCAGGTCGTAGTCGACGGTGTAGTACGGCTGCTCCGGCGTACTGCCGTCGGGGGCCTCGGTGCCGGCCGGGTGTTCGGTGAAGTCGGCGATGAGCGACTGCTTGACGCCGAACACCGCATCGGTGTCGAGGTACTCGTCGCCTGCCGCGAAGACATGCGTGATCAGGCGGCTGTACCCGGGGGCCGTGACCATGAAATGAATGTGCGCCGGGCGCATCGGACCGCGACCGCCCGCGCGGAGCAGTTCGCCGACCGGACCGTCATCGGGGATCGGGTAGGCGACCGGCTTGACCGCCCAGAACCGGTAGTTGCCGTCGGCATCGGTCGTCAGATGGGCGCGGTTCTGCGGACCGTCGAGTTCCTTCTGTACGTCGTAGAACCCGTCCTCGTCGGCCTGCCAGGTCTCGACGAGCGCCTGCGGGATCGGTTCGCCGTTGGTGTTGAGGACACGCCCGCTCACCAGGCACGGCTGTCCAGGGGCGCCGTTCGAGATATCGCCACCGAGTTGCACCTCGGGAGATCCCTCGACGAAGAACGGGCCGAACACAGTGGACTGCGTGGCCGCGGGCGGCTTCCGATTGCCCAGACCGACCGTGAGCATGGACAGCCCGAGTACGTCGGCCAGCAGCACGAACTCCTGTCGCGTGCCGGTCGAGATCTGACCGGTCCGGGTCAGGAAGTCGATCGCGGTGAAGTACTCGTCCTCGGTGAGGTCCACCTCGCGTGCGAACGCGTGCAGGTGGCGCACGAGCGCGCTCATCACCTCCCGGTAGCGGCCGCTCGGGCTGTCCCCGAAGCTGGCCACCACGGCTGCGGTCAGATCATCTCCTTGCAGGTCCATCCGGTCTCCTCGCTCGTCAAGGTCGCGTACCGGACCAGGCGCGGGTCAGAATCTCCCGCACCAGGTCCTCCGTCACCGGGATCGGGTTGTCCGTCGGCGCGAACGCCGCGGCTGCTTCCGCGACCTGCGCCTCGGTCAAGCCCAGCTCCCGCAAAGTTGTTGGCACCCCCGCTGCCTGGAACAGGTCGAACAGTCCGCCTGCCAGGTCTGTTGTGCCCAGGGCGGCTTCCAGTCGTGTTTTCGCTTGTGGAACTGAGGAAGCGTTGACGCGGGCCACCTGAGGAAGCACCGCCGCGTGCGTCTCTGCGTGCGGCAGGTTGTAGGTGCCGCCCAGCAGATGGCACAGCTTGTGATGCAGGCCGGTCCCCGCCGTCGCCAACGCCGACCCCGCCAAGCAGGCGCCGTACAGAAGGTTGCTTCGAGCATCTAAGTCGCCGGGGTCTCGCAGTACGTCCCGTAAGCCGTTACTCAACGCCCGTAGCCCTTCAACCGCGCTCAGCTCCGTGATCGGATCGGCCTTCGGCGTCCAGACTGCCTCGACACAATGCGCGATGGCGTTCGCCACACTCGCCGCAGTCACCTTCAACGGCAACCCACGGCTCAACACCGGGTCGTAAACAACCACCCGGGGCAACACCCGCACATCGGTCCCAGTGCTCTTGCGCCCACCCGTCGTCTCACCCCACACAGGCGTCATCTCAGACCCGGCGTACGTAGTAGGCACAGCAACAACCACAACCCCAGCACCCGTTAGAGCGATTGCTTTTGCTAGGCCGATTGCTGAGCCGCCTCCGATGGCTACGACTGCGTCGGCGTCGACCTCTCGCGCCTTGGTGCGGGCGTTCTCGGCGACCTCGGTCGGCACGTGTTGGGCGACTCCGTCGATCCGGCTCGCGAACAGGTCGCCCAATTGCGCCTCGACCACGTCGGCCGCGGCGCGCGCGGAGTTCGTCGCCACCACGAGCGCCCGCCGTACGCCGAGCGCTTCGACCTCGATCGCAACCCGGTCGAGCGAGCCGGCACCGAACACCACCCGCCCGGGCAGGAACCTATGCACGAACCCAGCGCCGAACAGCGCCGCATCAGGCTCGACTGGACGTGGCATCGGCAGCTCCGCTAGGATTTCGCTCAGCGAATAGTTTTTCTTTCAACGAAGAGCAGGCTAGCCGATGCCGAGTGACGCGTCTACAGGCACGTTTCTGCAAGGTCTGGAGCGCGGCCTCGCGGTGATCCGCGCGTTCTCCACCGAAGCGCCCTCGCTGACCCTCAGCGAAGTGGCACGCGCGGTCGGCATCACGCCCGCGACCGCGCGCCGGATCCTCCTCACGCTGGAGGAACTCGGCTATGTACGCAGCGACAACCGCCGCTTCTCCCTCACCCCGCGCGTCCTCGCCCTCGGCTGGGCCTACCTGTCCTCCCTGGACCTCGGCGAACTCGCCGGCCCGTTCATGGAGGAGCTGAGCGCCAAGACCCGCGAGTCCTGCTCGATCGCGACCCTCGACCTCCCCGACATCGTGTACGTCGCCCGCGTGCCAACCAGCCGGATCATGACCGTCGCCCTCGGGGTCGGCGCCCGGCTCCCGGCGTACCCGACCTCGATGGGCCGGGTCCTGCTCTCCGCGCTGCCCGACGACGACCTCACGGCGTACCTCGAAACCCTGCAGGCTGAGCCGCTCACCGATCGCACGCTCACTGCCCCAGACGACCTGCGCGCGAGCATCACCCAGGCACGCGCCGACGGTTACGCCCTCGTGGACCAGGAACTCGAACTCGGCCTCCGCTCCATCGCCGCCCCCATTCACAACTCCCGCGGCCGCATCATCGCCGCGCTCAATGTCTCCGCTCACGCCTCCCGCTCGACCCCGACTTCGCTCTGCGAAGAGTTCCTCCCGCACCTTCAGGAAGCCGCCGCTCAGATCACCACCGCCCTCACCCACCGCGGCAACTTCTGATCGGCTAGAAAGTCGACGCCGAATCCGGAAGTGGTCTGTCCGGAACCCGGCCTAGCATCGGACGCATGGATCAGTCGTTCAGCGGCGAAGTCATCGAGTGGCGCGGCCCCGCGCCGTACTACTTCGTCCCCGTGCCCGACGAGGAGGGCGACGCGTTGCGAGCCGTTGCCTCGGCTGCCAGTTACGGCTGGGGAATGCTGCCGATTCGCGCTCGGATCGGCAGCACCGAGTGGAAGACGTCCCTGTACCCGAAGGACGGCAGCTACCTGCTCCCGCTGAAGGATGCCGTGCGCAAGCCGCAAAGACTGGACGCAGGCGACACGGTGGATGTCCGGCTGATGTTGGACGCGCTGCCCGAGAGGGAGAAACGTCCCGCACCTCCGCGGACGCCTCGCCCATCAGGCTCCCGAGAACCAGTCGCCGCGGAACAGCTCACGATCGTCCCCGCGAACCAGGCGACCGCCGAGGATCTCGAGGCGGTCTTCGGTACCAGCGGAGACACCTCCCGCTGCTCGTGCCAGCGGTTCCGGATGCTGCCCAAGGAGTCCTGGGCCTCGGAAGGACCCGAAGAGCTCGCCGCCCGGCTCCGTGACCAGACCGCCTGCGGAAACCCGAAGGCCAAGACCACGAGCGGCCTGGTCGCGTACCTCGACGGCGAACCCGTCGGCTGGTGCGCCGTCGCGTCGCGAGCCGACCATCCGAGGCTGCGCCGCGACAATCGCGTCCCTTGGATGGACCGCAACGAGGACAAGGCGGACACGACGGTTTGGGCCGTGACCTGCTTCGTCACCCGCGTCGGCTACCGGCGCCGCGGTATCAGTCGTGCACTCGCCCGCGCCGCCGCCGACTTCGCCCGGGAACGCGGCGCCCGCGCCGTGGAGGGCTATCCCGACTTCGTCGACGGCGGATCGGTCGGCACGCTCGGCACGTTCGCCGACGCCGGATTCGCCGAGGTGAGCCGGCCGGGCAAACGCCGCGCGGTCATGCGGATCGACTTCTGAACAGCCTCAGGCCTTCAGTTCTTCGAGGATCTGCAGGTAGTGCGGGTTGTTCATGATGCCGATCAGGTTGCCGAACGGGTCGACGACCGACGCGGTGCGGAAGCCCGTGTTGTTGCCTCGCTCAACGATTCCCTCGTTCAGCGTCGCCCCGAGCTCGAGCAGCCGCGCGAGCGTGCCCTCCAGGTCGTCGACGTGCCAGTTGACGATCGCCCCGGCCGCCGTCGGCCCGACCTGGTGCGTCGCGTACCTCGCGTCGATGATTCCCAGCTCGCACTGGAAGTCCCCGAACCGGAACTCGACGTACGCCGGCTCCTCCGCGGTCGGCACGGCGTAGTACGCCTCGATCCCCAGCAACTCCTCGTACCAGCGCCGCGCCGCCTTCACGTCGCCCGCGTAGAAGCTGACAGTCGCAAGCCCTCGCAACATCGTGGTGGTCCTCTCTCAGGTGTTGCCCCGGTTGATGACCACCACGATTCCACCCAAAGTGCTCACCGAGTGAGCACTTTGTTCAGTCGGTTTGGGTGACCTTGCGGAGGCCGCGAGGGGCGTCGGGATCCAGGCCGAGTTTGCGGGCGAGGAGCTCGATGGCGCGTTGGGCCGGGATGACCAGCGCGAGCGGGGCCAGCGTTTCAGGGAGGTCGGGGCCGGCCAGGTTCACGTCGCAGCGGGAGGCGAACGTGGGGTCGCCGCCGATGCCGAGGATCTTGCTGCCCTTCTCGCGGACGATGCCCGCCAGTTCGGTCATGCCAGGGAGGGCGGGGCCCTCGCCCGCCGCGACCAGGATCGTCACCAGGTCGGAGTCGACGACCGCGATCGGGCCGTGCTTCAGGTCGGCGTACGAGAGTCCGCGGACCGGCTGCAAGCAGGTCTCCTCGAGCTTCAGTGCGACCTCGAGCGTCGTGCCGAACGTCAGTCCGCGACCACTCGCGAGCACGTCGTGCGCCGCCGCCAGCAGGTCCGCTGCCGCCTCGACCGACCCGGACAGCATCTTGGTCGCGGCGTCCGGAACCCGCGCGATGTCGGCGTCGAGTGTCCCCGGCCGCGGCGCGAGCGCGTCCACGGCGACGGTGATCGCGGCCAGTTGCGTCGTGTACGTCTTCGTGGCCGGTACGGCGAGCTCCTGGCCCGCCTGCGTGATCAGGGCGACGTCGGCCGTCGAGGCCAGCGGGCTGTTGCCGTCGTTCGTGATGCCGACGATCGCCGCGCCGTTCCGCTTCGCCCACTCGGCAGTGTCGACGATCTCCTGGGTCGCGCCCGACTGGCTGACCGCGACCACGAGCGAGTTCGACAGGTCCAGGTTCGCGCCGTACAGCGTGGCAACCGACGGAGCGGCCAGCGACGCCTGTCGGCCGGCGTGGATCTCGGTCAGATAGCGGCCGTAGACGCTCGCGTTGTCGGACGATCCGCGCGCCACGAAGATCACGTTCCGGCGCCCGGCGGCCAGCCGGGTGATGTCGTGCCGCAGCGGCAGAACATGCTCGAAGGTCGCGGCGAGCGCGGCCGGCTGCTCGGCAATCTCGGCCGCCATCCGGGTCTCTTGGGCGGGGACAGACACCACTGCGATCACTGGTCCTATCTGGTCTTAACAGGTATGCTGCGCACGATAGCAGTGAGCGGCGTCCCGGGGCACCCCCGAGACCCGCCCAGGTCTGGAGGATCGAGATTCCATGGTGGCGACGAAGCGGGCCCAGGTCCGATCGGTGCTGGAACGGCTGATCGACGTCGAGCTGCATCCCGGGGACCCGATCCCCTCCGAACGTGCCCTGGTGGACAAGCTGAACGTCTCCCGGGTGACCGTCCGGCAGGCGATCAGCGACCTGGTCGAGTCCGGCGCCCTCGAACGGGTGCACGGCAAGGGGACCTTCGTCACCGGTCCACAGGTCGACTCGCAGCTGCACCTGACCTCGTTCTCCCGGGAGATGCGGGCCCGTGGGCTCGAGCCCGGAACCGTGGTGCTGTCGGCCAGCGAGATCGAGGCCTCCGACGAGACCGCGAAGGGCCTGCGGGTCGCCAAGGGCACCAAGGTGATCCGGGTCGAGCGGCTCCGCACGGCCGATGCGTCGCCGATGGCCTACGAGGTCGGCTACTACCCGTCCGCGCTCTTCCCCGGCCTGCTCGGCCGCGAGCTCGGCACTCTCTACGACGTCTTTGCCAGTGAGTACGACGTCGTCGTCACCTCCGGTGAGCAGACCGTCCGGGCGGACAACGCCGACGGTCATGTCGCCCGGGTGCTCGGCGTGGCCCGGCGGGCACCCCTGCTGGTCCTCGAGCGCACCACCTTCGCCGGCCGCAAGGTCGTCGAACTGTCCTGGTCGGCCTACCGCGCCGACCGCTACCGGCTGCACATGGCCCTGACCCCCCGCGGCCCGCGCACCGGGTCGGCCTGAGCCCGACGCGCGGTCGTCATCGGGCCGCAACGAACTGGACCTGTCCTGTTCATCAACTGGTCTACATCCCTGCCGATCGCTCCCCGGCCACCGGGCCGGTTCGGCAGGTGGGCCGCCGGATCCGACGAAGTGCCCGGCAGCAATACTGGAGCCGAACCCACAAGAACTGTGTTGTGAGGAGTACCGCGAGACATGCCTATTGCAACCCCTGAGGTCTACGCCGAGATGCTGGACAAGGCCAAGCAGAACCGCTTCGCCTACCCGGCCATCAACGTCAGCTCCTCGCAGACGCTGATCGCCGCGATCCGCGGTTTCGCCGAGGCGGGCTCGGACGGCATCGTCCAGGTCTCCACCGGCGGCGCCGACTACCTGTCCGGTTCCACCGTGAAGAACATGGTGACCGGCTCGGTCGCCCTGGCCGCCTACGCGCACGAGGTCGCCAAGAACTATCCGGTGAACATCGCGCTGCACACCGACCACTGCCCGAAGGACAAGCTGGACGGTTTCGTCCGGCCGCTGCTGGCGATCTCCGCCGAGCGCGTCGCCCGGGGCGAGAACCCGCTGTTCCAGTCGCACATGTGGGACGGCTCGGCGGTGCCGCTGACCGAGAACCTGGAGATCGCCAAGGAGCTGCTGGCCCAGACGGCCGCGGCGAAGATCGTCCTGGAGATCGAGGTCGGCGTCGTCGGCGGCGAAGAGGACGGCGTCGCCAACGAGATCAACGAGAAGCTGTACACCACCGTCGAGGACGGCCTGGCCACGGTCGAGGCGCTCGGCACCGGTGACAACGGCCGCTACCTGACCGCGCTGACCTTCGGCAACGTGCACGGCGTCTACAAGCCGGGCGCCGTCAAGCTGCGGCCGGAGATCCTCGCGGAGATCCAGGACGCGGTCGGCGCCAAGGTCGGCAAGGAGCGCCCGTTCGACCTGGTGTTCCACGGCGGGTCCGGCTCGACGCTCGAGGAGATCCGGGCGGCGGTCGACAACGGCGTCATCAAGATGAACGTCGACACCGACACGCAGTACGCGTTCACCCGGCCGGCGGCGGGGCACATGTTCGCCAACTACGACGGCGTACTGAAGGTCGACGGCGAGGTCGGCAACAAGAAGGCCTACGACCCGCGCGCGTGGGGCAAGGCGGCCGAGGAAGGTATGGCGAAGCGCGTCGCGGAGGCCTGCGAGGACCTTCGCTCGACGGGCACGTCGCTGAACGCCTGACATCATCTGGTCCTCCTGTAGGGGGGCTGCGAAGGGCTCACCGCCACCGGCGGTGGGCCCTTCTGTCACATCCGGGCTAGGTCGAAGTGGCGGATTCCGGTGCGGCGGGCGGCTCGGGTGAACGTGGTTCGGATGCGGTCGGCCACGGTCGGTGGGTCGGCGAGGTCGGTCCAGGAGATCCAGCAGTGCTCGACGGGTTGCGGCCCGTCGGGGTCGGCGACGGCCGGCTCGGGGATCGGCTCGTCGACGGAAGGCTCGAATTCCTCGCACCAGAAGGGAAAGCGCGGTTCGAACTCGACGACAGTGCGCTCGTCGGGGAACCACAGTCCTTCAGCTGGGGAGACGTCGGGATCAGTTGGTTCGCAGTCCGGTGGCGGTGACGGGCTGGGTGCGGGGAGGCCGGCGTCGGCGAGGATGAAGCGCAGCCGGGACTCGGCGATCGAGGCCGATCCGGTGAGCTGGTCGAGGACTCGGGTAGCCCGCTTGGTGCCGTGGTCGAGCAGCGTGACCGCACGGTTCAACGTGCGCCGGTTGACGAGTCCGGCGTACATCGCGGCGTCGGCGAGCACGACGGCGGGCGCGGGTGGTGCGGTCGCGGCCACCTCGGCGATCGCGCGGGCGGGCGAGGCCATGCGCAGCCTGTTCCACAGTTGGAGGCCAGGTCCCACTGGGTCGCGGATGTGGCGGTGGACGCCGCGGAGCCGTCCGGAGCGACCGTCCGACGCGGTCACGTGGACGCGGGTCAGGTCGAGACCCCAGACAGGCAAGGCATGCAGGGCTGCCGCCGACTGATGGCTGGCGAACACGCCGGGTCCGCCGGCGCGCAGGACCTCGTAGATCCGGCGCAGGTACAGGACCTCGTCGGTGACGAGCATGAGTGAACGGTGAGCGGCATAGGTCCCGCGCCGGATCCGTCGCCAGGAGCCGGAGTGCAGGAGGGAGTCGATGTCAGCGTCGTGGTAGCCGGAGGCACGTGCGTCGGCCCGGGTGAACACGCCACCCCGGATCGACGCCATCACGGCAAGTTGAGGATTCATGCCCAAGAACGTGCCGCGATCCGACCCCGCCCGGACCCACGATTTTCAATCTGTGGAGAACTCGTGCCGCACCCAGACGTTCGGCTCGACGTACACCGCTCGATCGGCGACGACGTCACACTCCACCGGAACGAGCGCGCCCGAGACCTCGACGGGACCGCTGCGGTCGAACGGAAGCCCGGTCCAGGTACGCCATTCGGCAAGGGATCCTGCGATCACCCACGATGTCGGCGCGACGGAAACGATTCGGCCGCCGGCGCGGACGTGGGTGCGAAGCCAAGGGTCGAAGGGGAGGCCGTCGGGGCGGGTGCGGGCGGCGTAGTCGTCCATTGAGACCAAGGGCTCGAGATGTTTGCGCGTCGGGCGTACGGGCGCATCGAGGGTGTTGAGGCCGAGGTCTGCGGCTGCCTGGCGGAGCGCGGCGAGGAGGAGGGCGGCGACACCCTCGCCCTGGAAATCTCGGGCAACGCTGATGTTCAGGGCGCAGGCGGTGTCGGGCTGGACGCCGCGCCGGGCGTCGGTGAATGCGCGAACGACCGACTGTTCCCAGCCTCCGGCCGGGAAGTTGCCGCCGGCGAGTTGGACGGCGTGGGCGTCGCCGACTGGTCTGCCGTCCGAGGTGGCTATCAGGCAGGTGGTGGGGAAGACCTCGACGGTCTGCGCGAAGTACGCCTCGGAGACCCGGTTGTGGCGCATGAAGGCAGGCCAGTCGCCCACGTCGATATCGGCGTGGGCGAGGTCGGGACGATCAGCGACAGTTGTGATCTCGATGTTCCGGGCACAGGGCATAAAAAAGGCCCGTCATGTGTCTATGACGAGCTCTGCGCGGGTTGGTACCCAGGGTTGCCAGAGGAGGGGCATGCCGGCCTCGGACGGGGTGCGGTTGCCTTTCCGCTCGTTGCAGGAGGCATGGGCGGCCACGGCGTTCAGCCACTCGGTGCGGCCGCCCCTTGATCTGGGTTGGACGTGGTCCATGGTGTCGGCGTTCTCGAGACCGCAGTACGCGCACCGGAACTTGTCCCGTCGCAGGACGCCATGCTTGCTGTACTTCATCCGGCCGGCCGCGTAGCGCCAGTGCGTCACGACGTACCGGACCAGGCGGAGGACTCGAGGAACCGGAAACGGGCCGATCGTTCGCTCTCCGTGCGACTCTTCCACCACTGCGACCTCCCGCACCAGCATCCGGATGGCGTGCTGGATCGAGACGGTGTGCAGCGGTTCGTACGACGCGTTCAGGACTATGACGCTCATCCGGTGCCTCCTTCCGGCCGTAGCTGGGAACCACGGCGGTTGATGCAGGGTCTCAAGCATCCGTGGCCGCTGGGTGAACGGTCAACGGATTTCGCCAGACGGTCACGTGCCGGTACGGCTGCGTGATCGGCGAAGATGTGCTTATGGAATTGAACAATCTGCTGTCCGGTCCACCCGAGACACTACTACCGGTCGACCCGGCCGCGGCGGAACTCGCCGACGGGGCCGCTCCAGCGGACGTCGCGGCCAAGTACCCGACGTCGTCGCTGGCCTGGGCCGTGCTCGCCGAGGGGGCGCTCGCGGACGGGCGCACGATCGAGGGGTACGCGTACGCGCGCACCGGCTACCACCGAGCCCTCGACCTCCTCCGCCGGAACGGCTGGAAGGGCCACGGGCCGGTCCCGTGGGAGCACGAGCCGAACCGTGGGTTCCTGCGCGCGCTGGCGGCGCTCGGGAAGGCTGCGGCGCTCATCGACGAGAAGGACGAGGCCGAGCGCTGCGTCACGTTCCTGCGGGACTCGTCGCCGGCTGCTGCCGACGCTTTGAGCTGAAACCTGCTTGTGGGGTTGGGCGCCCGGCGGAATGATCTGCCGGGTGACCAGCCCCTATGCGCAGGACGGATTCGGCGTCGGGTTCGAGTGGGGGCCGGTCGGCGCCGGGGTTGTTGCCGGCGACATCGTCGCGGTCGTCGACGTGCTGTCGTTCACCACAGCGGTGACCGTTGCGGCCGATCTCGGGATCGACGTCTACCCCTACCGATGGCGGGACGAGACGGCCGTCGCGTACGCCGAACAGTACGGCGCGAAGCTGGCCGTCGGCCGTTCCGAGGCGGGCCCGGACGACGTCAGCCTGTCGCCGGTGTCCATCAGGCGAGTGACCGGAATCACCAAGCTCGTGCTGCCCTCGCCGAACGGTTCGACGATCGCCAAGCTGCTCAGCGACAGCGGAGCGACCGTGATCGCGGTGTCGTTGCGCAACCGGCGGGCAGCCGCGGACTGGGTCAAGCAGCATGGAGACGGCCGCAAGGTCGTTGCGATCGCGGCGGGGGAGCGGTGGAAGGACGGGTCGCTTCGGCCGGCGGTTGAGGATCTTTGGGGGGCCGGTGGGTTCCTGAGTGCACTTCAGGGAGAGAACCTCTCCCCGGAGGCACGAGCGGCGGTGGCGGCGTACGACGCGGTGGCAGACGACCTGCCGCAACTGCTGCGGGAGTGCGCCGGTGGGCGCGAGCTCACGCAGTACGGATACCCGGACGATGTCGCGATCGCGGCCGAGGTCGACGAAAGTGACTCGGTGCCGGTGCTCGAGGGCGGTACGATGTTCCGGTCAACCTGAACCATCAAGGTTTCTGCCCGTTGACAGTGCCGGCAGGCGGTGAGCGTCCCCGTTGTCTGCCGAACATGGACGGTTCTAGGCGGACGGACAGACCGGCGAAGCTGGACGCCCACGGTCGGGTCCCCGCCCCATCGGGCAGCGGAAGGTCACACCGTGCCGGCTCTCACCGGACGGATCGACGCGCCCTCCAACACCTACGCAGCGGTACTGCAAACTCCTGGCGCGTGGAAGTTCTACCTAGCGGCGGCCCCGGCCCGGATCGGGATCGCCATGACGGGCCTCGGCATCGTCTGGCTCGTCCACGGATCAACTGGCTCGTACGCCGCGGCCGGTAGCGTCACCGGCGGATTCGCCGTTGCCGAAGCGGTCGCCGGACCGCAGGTCGCCCGGCTCATCGACCGTTTCGGTCAGACCCGGATGTTGCCGATCACCCTCCTCGCCCATGCAGCCGCCGTGGCCGTACTGATCGGATTGACCCTGTCGGGTGCGCCGATCGCGGTTCTGATCGCCGCTGGCGTGCTGGCAGGCGGTTCACTGCCGCAGATCAGTGCGCAGACCGGCGCGAGATGGTCGCATGCTCTCCGGCAAACGCCGCTCCTGTCGACGGCCTTCGCCTTGGAGTCGCTGAGCGTCGGCGTCGCCTTCATGGTCGGTCCGGTGCTGATCGGCATGGTGAGCTCGTCGAGTGGTCCGGCAACAGGATCCACACTCGCAGCCAGTCTGCTGCTGGCGGGAGGCTTCCTGCTCGCAGCGCAACGTGGCACGGCACCGCCGCCGAGCAGACCTGGTCAGCACGAGAGTCCGAAACGCTTGCTGCACAAGCGATTCGTCGGCCTCGTCGGCACGAACGTGGGCATCGGCCTGTTCTTCGGCAGCATGCAGGTCTCCGTCACGGCGTTCGCAGTCTCACGAGGTACGCCGGGCCTCGCCGGACCGCTCTACAGCATCACCAGCCTGGTGAGTCTCTTCGCTGGCCTCCTGTACGGCGCGAAGCGCTGGCGGACCGCCCCGGAGACGCAGTTCGTCATCGCCTTCGTCTGGCTGGCCCTGAGCTGTTTGCCCTTGATCGCGGCGCACAGCCCGCTGACCGCAGCTTTCGCGTTGGCCCTTCCCGGCCTGGCGATCGCGCCGTTCCAGACCCTGTCGGCGGTGCTGACCGAGTCGGCCGTCGACTCCGCGGTCCTGACCCAGGCCTTCACCTGGGTGAACTCAGGCGGCGCGGCAGGTATGGCGCTGGGCTCGGCGTTTGCCGGCTGGGTCGTCGACGGGCACAGCCCGCAGTGCGGCTTCGCGGTAGCACTCGGAGCGGCGCTGACGGCAACGGCGATGGCGGTGATCGTGAAGGTCAGCGGTAGGTGATCTGGCGTTCGGCCGCGGCGCGTGCCGCGTACTCGGCCGGCGTCAGCCCGATCTGCTGCTTGAACTCCTTGGAGAAATGGGCCTGGTCGAAGTAGCCGAGTGACGCGGACAGTTCCGCAAGCTCGGCGACTTCGCCCTGGGCGAGCAGCTCCGCGCCGTCGTGCAGCCGATAGCGCCGGAGCACCCACTTCGGACCCACGCCGACGTACCGCCGGAAGAGCCGTTGCAGCGTGCGGATCGGTACGTCGAAACGCTCGGTGATCTCGTCCACGCGGGCGACCGAGCGATCGGAGGCCATCGTCGACACGATCTCCCGGACCAGCTCGTACGACGGATCGGGCGGCGCCAGGTGATCGCGCAGGAACGCCTCGAACACCGCGCGACGCCGTACGTCGGACTCGGCCTCGAACATCAGGTCCGCGAGCCGATCGCCGTCGGGGAAGACCGCGGTGATCGGCAGCACCTCGTCGCGGAACGAGCCGACGTCGAGACCGGTGATCGCGCCGAAGCCGCCGGCCCAGAACTTCACCCCGAACGCACGCCCGCGCCCGCGCAGCTCACGCTCGAACTTGCGCGTGCAGACGCCGTTCACGAAGGCGCCGCCCGGCTGCTCGAACGTCACGTTCACCGACGGGAACGGCAGCACCTCGGCCGTGTACGGCTCGTCGAGATCCCACTCGACGATCCAGTACCACTCCACGAACCGCCCTGCCTCCGGCCCTGCGGCGAGCCGGTTCAGCGAGCGGTGCCGGGCCTGCTCGCGGGGGTGCAGGATCCCCTTCTCGCTGCTGGACGGTTCCGTCAAGCTGGCTGTCGCTTTCTTACAAGACCCTCGGGGGCTCAGCAGATTGACTGTGAGTCATGACGACGAACACCGTAAACCCCATCCCCGACAGTTATCACTCGCTGACCCCCTACCTCGCCGTCGCCGACGGGCCGAAGGCGATCGAGTTCTACACGTCGGTGTTCGGCGCCGAGGTGATCAGCCGGCAGGACCTGCCGGACGGAAAGGTCGCGCACGCCGAGCTGAAGTTCGGCAACTCGATGCTCCAGATGAGTGACGCGATGCCGCAGATCGGGCTGCGGGCGCCGGCCGGCGACTGGGTGCACTCGTCGCTGGTGCACTACGTGCCGGACGTGGACGCGACGTACGCGAAGGCGATCGAGGCGGGCGCGACGTCCGTGGAAGAGGTGCAGACCTTCCTGACCGGCGACCGGTTCGGCACCGTCATCGACCCGTTCGGGCACCGCTGGGCGATCATGACCCGGGTCGAGGACGTCTCCCGTGAGGAGGCCGAGCGGCGGATCAACGAGTGGCTGGCGGCCGGCGCGCAGTGAGCGCATAAGGCTGCGTTTCCAGGGAAACGAGGAAGCGGCCCGCCGGAACCGTCCCCTGCGGCAGTTTCGGCGGGCCGCTGACTAAGAGTGTGCACGCGATCACGGAAAATGGCAACCCGTCACCTGATGAAACAGCGACTTGAAACGATCGCTGGAGGGTTGTGGACAAGCCCGAAACGAGTGAGCTCCGGTCCGGTAGGCTTTGGTCGCAAGAGCCTGGATGCGTTGCCGGATGAATGTCCGGTGAACGTCTCCGGGCTTCACCGTTTCCAGCACCGGCCGCCACGGGGCGTGAGGCCGGTGCGTGAAGAGGAGGGCTGAGATGCCCGCAATCGTGCTCGTCGGCGCCCAGTGGGGCGATGAGGGCAAAGGCAAGGCGACCGATCTGCTCGGCAACACGGGCGAGGTCATCGACTACGTGGTGAAGTTCAACGGCGGTAACAACGCCGGCCACACGGTCGTGATCGGGTCCGAGAAGTACGCGCTGCACCTGCTCCCGAGCGGCATCCTCACGCCGGGCGTCACGCCGGTGATCGGCAACGGGGTCGTGGTCGACCTCAGCGTGCTGTTCGAGGAGCTCGACGCGCTGCAGGCGCGCGGAGTGGACACCTCCCGGCTGGTGGTCAGTGCGAGCGCGCACGTGATCCCGCCGTACAACCGGACCCTCGACAAGGTCACCGAGCGGTTCCTCGGCAGCCGCCGGATCGGTACGACGGGCCGTGGTATCGGTCCGACGTACGCCGACAAGATGAACCGGATCGGGATCCGGATCCAGGACCTGTACGACGAGAAGATCCTCGAGCAGAAGGTCACCGGTGCGCTGGAGCAGAAGAACCAGCTGCTGGTGAAGGTGTACAACCGGCGCGCTGTCGAGATCCGTGAGGTCCTCGACGAGCTGCTCGCGTACGCGGACCGCCTGAAGCCGATGGTCGCCGACACCAGCCTGCTGCTGAACAAGGCGCTCGACGACGGCAAGACCGTGCTGATGGAGGCCGGTCAGGCCACGCTGCTCGACGTCGACCACGGCACGTACCCGTTCGTCACCTCCTCGAACGCGATCTCGGCGGGCGCCTGCACCGGCACCGGCATCCCGCCGACCCGGATCGACCGCGTGATGGCCGTCGTGAAGGCGTACACCACCCGCGTCGGCGAGGGGCCGTTCCCGACCGAGCTGCTGGACGCGGACGGCGAGTGGCTGCGGCAGCAGGGCTTCGAGTTCGGTACGACGACCGGCCGGCCGCGCCGGTGTGGTTGGTACGACTCGGTCATCGCCCGGTACGCCGCACGGGTGAACGGCGTCTCCGACTTCGTCCTCACCAAGCTGGACACGTTGACCGGGCGCGACAAGATCCCGGTCTGCGTCGCGTACGAGGTGAGCGGCGTCCGGCACGACGAGATGCCGATGACCCAGACCGACTTCCACCACGCGGTCCCGGTCTACGAAGAGTTCGACGGCTGGTCGGACGACATCTCCGGCTGCCGCTCGTTCGAGGACCTGCCGAAGGAAGCGCAGTCCTACGTCCGCGCGGTCGAGTCGCTCAGCGGCGCCCGCATCTCCGCCATCGGCGTGGGTCCGGAGCGCAGCCAGATCGTCCAGCTCTGAGCCGACGAGCCGCGAGCCTCCCCGTCGTCAGTTGCCGACGATGGGGAGGTCCCGGATGAACGGCGCGTGGCGCAGGTCCCCGAGCGTCGGGCGCTCGATGTTCGGCGTCTGGATCGGGCTTCGCGCCCACCCGGCCCCCTCGCCCTGCGTGGCCAGGTAGAAGGTCACGCCACCGATCGCCAGCAGTACGACGGCCATCAGGCCGGAGAACCAGTGCGGCCGGAACGTGTTGCGTGCTGCGATGTGCGCACCGCGGCGCAGTGAGCTGCCGCCAGGTCCCCACCAGCAGCAGAACAGCGCGGTGAGTGCCGCCGTACCGAAGCCGACGGCCGACAGCGGCGGCCACTCGAGCCCGTATGCCGAGGCGGCGACGCCGGTGACGATGCCGCCGACAACAACCGCTGTGAGGAGCGGGAGGATCAGGCACGGCAGGGTGATCAGGACAGCAGTGGCGAGTTGCACGGGGCTGGCGGCCAGCGCGACAACGCCGTCCGACTTCCCGGACCGGCCGCGGACCTGACGGCGCCGCATGAGCGCCGTACTCGAGCGGTCCACCGTCCGGGCGAGCACCAGCAGCAGGATGGCCACCACTGTGCCGAGGCCCGGAGTCAGGGCGACCAGCCCGGTGAGCGCGAGCATGCAGCCGACGATGACCGCTGTACGTCGACCGGTCGGTGGAGTCTTGACCGGTCGGGCTGGTTGAGCTGGGACAGGCACCGGCTGAGCAGGCTGCTGATAGGGCACCGGAGGACCGCTCTGGTACGGCGGCGCACTCTGGTACGGCGCTGGTGCATACGGGTTGTAGACAGGAGGTGCCTCAGCCACCGGCTTCTTCGTGGCGGCGTCGCGGATCTTGTCCCGCATCGGAGCGAACGCGGACAGCGGCGGAATCACCGGCGGAACCAGCTGCGCCACCTGGGTCGGCGTCGGGCCCGTCGGCTCCTCGACCGCGGGTTCCTCCGTCGGCATGAGCTTCGTCACCAACTTAGTCGGCGGTACGGCGGCCACGGTCTGAGCTTCACGTGGGGGGAGCGCGTCGCGACCCTCGGCGTACCGGCTGAGGCCGGTCATGATCTCTTCCTGCGTCGGCCGGTCGGCCTTGTTGGGTGAGAGCGCCGCGGCGAGCAGTGACTTCAGTCGCGGGTCCAGCCCGTCCAGGTCGGCCTGCCCCGAATGCACCCGGGCCAGCACCGCCTCGAACGGTCCCTTGCCGAACGGCCGGCGTCCGGTCGCGGCGAACGCCGCAGTGGCCGCCCAGCCCCACCAGTCCGCGGACTGCGACACCATCTCGCCCTCGATGAGCTCAGGTGCCAGGTAGCCCGGCGTACCGATCACCAGACCGGTCTGGGTGAGTCGCAGGTCGTCGGCGGCCTGTGCGATGCCGAAGTCGATCATCACCGGCTTGCCGTTGCACATCATCACGTTGCCGGGCTTGAGGTCGCGGTGGATCACTCCGGCCGCGTGGATCGCCTGCAGTGACTCTGCGAGGCAGCCGGCCAGTGGGAGCCACTTGCGCGGGGTCAGCGGTCCGCGCTCGTCCACCTGTTCGTCCAGCGGGCGACCAGGAACGAAGCGGGTCACGAGGTAGGGCCGCTCACCCTCCAAGTCGTGGTCGAGGATGCCTGCCACACCAGGGTGGTTCACCTTCTGCAGTGTGGTCGCTTCGCGCTGCAACCGGGCCCGCGCGATCGGGTCGTGCGCCACGTGCGACCGCAGCACCTTCAGCGCGACCTCTTGGTGTTCGGGCCCCTCGGCCAGGTAGACGACACCCATGCCACCCTGTCCGAGCCGTCGGATCAGCCGATACGGCCCGACCCGCTCTTCCACCTCCTCTTCGCGGGTGGAAGGCGGCCCCCCTGTCACTGACATGCCTTCTACGGTACGTCGACAGCAGACCAATTCATCCCGATCGGCAGGGTGAAGGTCAGCAGACCCGCTCCGACGGCGTTCGTGATCCACGGCCCCGCACGCAGATGGGCCTGGTAGGTGAGGGCAGTCGCTCCGGTTGGTGGACCGGACAGCTGCAGCACCAGCTTGCCCGGCTGGTAGGCGACGGATGTCACCGCCACCGCAGCGCCGTCGACACGGAAGTCAGCAGCCACGCCGTCCTCCACGGTGAGCGTGTCGTTGGACCGCAGGCGCACAGTCAGCTGCGAACCGCTGGCCGTGACATCAAGTGGGTTCGGCGGAGCCACGCCCGCGGACGGCCCGCCGTACAGGTCACGAGCGAGTACGGCGTACGCGTGGTCACCCATGTCGCGGTAGCCACCGGCGTACGCGTAGTGGCAGCCGTCGTGGCCGGAGAGCCCGGTGGTCGACAGCACGGTGACGCCGAGCGTGTCACCCATCTCACGCTGCGCCTCACGCAGGTTAGTAAGCGTCGAGTTGCTACAGGGCGACGTACGGACTTGGTAGACGTAGTACTTCGGTGTCGTCCCGAAGTCCGAGCGCCAGTCCTGTAGGAGCGACGTGAAGCCGCTGACGTGCACGGCCGCGTTGTCGTTGTCGGACTCGCCCTGGTACCAGAGAACGCCGCGGAGGTGTCCCATGACGCCTGCGGCCGCCAGCCGCTGCCGAAGCCGGCCGTAGTTGGTGGCGATGTCGTCGGGGTTCGTGTCATTGCGCTGGAAGAAGCCGATCGGCTGACCACCATGCGCGCCGTTGATGAGGGCGATGGGAACCTTGTACTTGTCGACGAGCTGCCGGCCCATCCGGATCGCCCACTGCCCGATCGAGCCCGTCTGCCGGGACACGTCGCCGGTCGCGTAGCCCCAGACGCGGTCCGCGGCGGAGATCGTCGGATCGGAGACAGGGCTGCCGAAACTGCGCAGGTACGGCGATTCCTCGCCGCTCGCGGCGCCGTTGTACATCGACGCTTCCGCATTCGACTGCCCTTGGACGACGTACGTGTCACCGGACACGATGCCCTCGCGACGAGCCACCACCCGGCCGAGCGCCTGCAGTTCGAACGTGTACTCGTGCAACCCCGCCCGGATCCGCGGCGTGAACCGGAACTCCCTCGACGCTGACGTGTAGACGTCGGTCTTGCCGTTGCCGATCACCTTCAGTTGCACGCTCTTCACCCGCGGATCGGTGATCCGGCCGGCGACGGGCGCTACCGCGCCGCCGGAAGCGTCCCGGGGGATCAACTGACGGTCCTGAGGCGACTCGGTCAGTGTGACGATCGAGGTGCGCACGTACGCCGTCAGCCGACGCTGGGTGTACTGCGCTGCGTTGTCGGCGAACGTCCAGTCCGGGTCGGCTATGGGCCTCGCGCCGATGCCGAGCGACAGCAGACCGGTGTCCGACTGCGTGAAGGTGTTGATCGCGAACACCGGCTTCGCAGGCACGGTCGACGGCCGAGTCGGCCCGACCTGCGAGACCTGGAACGAGCCGTAGCCGAGAGGCGTGGTCGGGCTGTCGTCGGCGTCGTACGTGGTCGCCGATGCGTTCGCCACTTGGGCACTGGCTGTCTTCGCGTACTGGTTCGGCCACATCTCCACGTACCCGGACTGACCCGTGCCCTCGGTCACGCCGGGCACGTTGGATCGCACGTCGAGATCGCCGACGCGTTGGCGCACGATCTCGCCCGGCCGGGTCGGCAGACCGATCCGCCGCGCGTCGGTGCTGAACGGTTCCATCGCCGTCCACACCCACTGCCCGTCGAGTTCCAGGCAGTACCCGACACGGTCGAAGTTGGACCCGATCTCCGCGGTCCGGTCGAGGCTGTACGGAGGAGTGGTGTTCAGGTAGTTGGCCCGTTCGGGCAGATCCAGTTGGAGGACGGGGGTGAACCCGGCAGCCGCGGCATCACACGCCGTGGCAGCACTGGCGGGTGTCGGTAGGACGACAAGGGATGCGGCGAGCAGAGTCAGGACAACAGCGGCCGAACGTCGCATGGCGAACCTCCGTGGGCGGCGGGGTGTCTCCACCAGATGTAGTCAACCGATCACCTCGAGTGCCAGCCCGGATCGCCCAACGGTGCCAACCGTGCGCCGAGAGGTGGCCAGAATCTTGCGAACCACGGCCCGCTGGCCACTGGCTCCGGTCCGCGCGCCCCAGTTGGGTAGGGGTATGCGGATCGAGATTCTGGTGTTCGACGGTGTGGACGAGATGGACGTGATGGGGCCGTTCGAGGTGTGGAGTCACGCGTCGCGGCGGCCCGGGTTCGAGATGGCGCTGGTGGGGCTGGACGGCCCGGTCGAGGTGACCGGGCTGCACGGGCTGCAGTTCAAGGCGCCTCAGGGTCTCGGCCGGCCGGACGCGCTGTTCGTTCCGGGTGGTGGCTGGATGAACCGCGCGGAGAAGGGCGCGTGGGCCGAGGCGCGTCGCGGCGTGATGCCGGCGCGGATCGCCGAGCTGGCGCCGTCCCTGCAGTGGATCGGTTCGGTGTGCACCGGCTCGATGCTGCTCGCCGAGGCCGGTCTGGTGAAGGGCCGCGCGGCGACGACCAACCGCGGCGCGTGGGCCGAGCTGGAGGCATTCGGCGCCGAGTTGAAGACCAACCGCGTCGTCGACGACGGCACGCTGGTCACCGCGGGCGGCATCACCGCGGGGATCGATCTGGCTCTGTACGTCGTCGAGCGCGAACTCGGCGCCGACGTGGCCGACGGGATCGCGGGTGCCATGGAGTACACCCGCGACCGTGACGTCTACGTGTCAGCCGGCTAGCTCGGGATAGACGGCAGTCAGGTCGAGCGCTGTCGCGGCCTTCGCGCCGCGGGCGGTGTCGTCGGCGAGGACCTCGTACGCTCCGGACTCGATGCCGTCGAGCGCGTGCTTGGCGATGTCCTCAGGGCGGGACTTCGGCGCGGTCACGGCGGTCGTCATGTCGGTGTCGACGTACCCCATGTGCAGGCCGGTGACGCCGATGCCGCGGTTCAGCAGTTCGAGCCGGATCGCGTTGGTCTGCAGCCAGAACGCGGCCTTCGTGGCGGAGTACGCGCCGTGCCGGGCGACCCAGGACAAGGCCGAGTGGGCGTTCAGGAGGTGGCCGCCGCCGTTGCGCTCGATGATCGGGACGAACGCCCGGGTGAGCTGGAGCGGGCCGAAGAAGTTCGCCTCGAAGACCGCGCGGACGTCCTCGACCGGGGCGTCGAGGTAGCTGTCCGGCGAGCTCGCGCCGGCGTTGTTGATCAGCACCGTGACGTCCGGCGCGGCCGCGGCGAGGGCGTCGATCGAGGCCTGGTCGGTGATCTCGAGCGGCAGCGGCACGACGCGCGGGTCGGTGCTCGGCTTCGGCGTACGGGCGGTCGCGTAGACCTTCGCCGCGCCGCGGGTGAGCAGGTCGTCGACGATCGCCTTACCGATCCCGCGCTGCCCGCCGGTGACGAGGACGACGGCGCCTTCGAGTGTGGTCATCTGGAACTCCTCAGGGGAAACTGATCTGTTTCCATCACCGTAAACCGATCGGTTTCTGATTTCAAATCCAGCCGGTACCCTCGATGGCATGAGCACTTCCGCAACTCCCCGTGAGCGGCTCCTGGACGCCGCGGGCGAACTCTTCTACCGCGACGGCGTCAACATCGGCGTGGACGCGCTCTGCAAGGCGGCGGGGGTGTCGAAGAAGTCCATGTACCAGCTGTTCCGGTCGAAGGACGAGCTGATCGCGGAGAGCCTGGCCAGCCGCGGTCCGGCGTACCAGACGATGCTGCACCCGGGCGCCGAGGACGACCGCCCGCCGCGGGAGCGGATCCTCACCGTGTTCGACCGGCAGGACGCCATGGTTGCGGCGGGCAACTACCTCGGCTGCCCGTATGTGAGTACGGCGGTGGAGCTGAAGAACCCCGAGCACCCGGGGTCCGTGGTGGCGCGGCACTTCAAGCAGCAGCTCACCGATTTCTTCCACCGCGAGCTGGTGAAGGCAGGCGCGGAGGATCCGTCCACGCTGGCCGTCCAGCTCACGATGATCTTCGACGGCGCGGCCGCGCGTGCGGTCGTTCGCGCCCAGCCGCTCGGCGGTATCGGTGCGATCACCGCCGCCGCGCTGCTCGACGCGGCCGGTATCCACGCCGGCGAGCTCGCCCTCAGCTGAGCATATTCTCGCCTCCGTGGAGATTCCTGGCGAGTTTCATGACCTGCTGGCTTCGACGGCGATCGCGATGGTGGGGACGATCGGCCGGCGAGGCGAACCGCAGGTGACGCCGCTGTGGTTCTTGTGGGACGGCGAGCGGGTGCGCATCAGCCTGGTGGACGGGCGGCAGAAGCTGCGGAACCTGCAGCGGAATCCGCTGATCTCGCTGGTGATCGTCGACCCGGCCCGGCCGACGTACTACGTCGAGCTGCGGGGCCGGATCGACGACCTGGTTCCGGATCCGGAGCTGGCGCTGGAGCAGGCGGTCGCGCGGAAGTACACCGGCGGCTGGACCGATGTCGAGCCGCCGGGTACGACGCGCTACGCGACGAGCATCGTCGTCGACCGCATCACCAGCCAGCTAGGTCACTGACTCGCGAGACCTGCCAGTTCGGCGCCCGCGAGCAAGAAGGCGCCGACGCCGAAGTCGGCTGTCGAGTTGTAGGTGATGGGTTGGCTGGACTCGGGTCGGTCGCCGACCTTCTGCACGTAGCCGAGGAAGCCGTCCGGTTGTACGGCGGTGGCGACCATTCCGTTCCAGGCGCGGGCGGCGACCGGGAGATAGGTTGCGCTGGGCAACAATCCGGTACGGGCGGCGTACCCGACGGCGTACGCGAAGAACGCCGTGCCGCTGGTTTCCGGGCCTGGTAGATGCTGGGCGTCGGTGAGGTTCACGTTCCAGAAGCCGTCGGTGCGTTGGATCGGTCGTAGCGCAGTGACGAGCTGCTTGAGCGTGTCGGAGTACTCCTGATGTGCAAGGGTTTTGAGGGTCTTGACGTGGGCCGCCGCGACCCAGCCGTTGCCGCGCGACCAGACGACCGGCTTGCCGTTGGGCGACGTGATGCCGCCGGGGCGGAAGCGCTCGTCGCGGTACCAGAGGCCGCTCGACGGGATCCACAGCTGCCGCGTCCGTTTGGTGTGGTTGTAGAGCTGGTAGAGCTTCGTCGCGTACGCCGGGTCGCCGCGGAGCTTCCCGAGCCGCGCGAAGGGCGGCATCGCCATGTGGAGGGCGTCGCACCACCACCAGTCGTCGATCTTCGTGCTGTCGACCATCCGCTGGAGCGTGTCCGTCGCGGCAGCCAGCTTGTTCGCGGACGGCTCGAGTTCGTACAGGTCGAGGTACGTCTGGATGCAGTTGTGGTTGTCGGCGTGACGGGTGGTGACCCCGCCGGGGATACCGTACGCGTGCTTCTCGGCCCACGTGCGGGTGTAGTTCAGGTACCGCGTCTCACCGGTCAACCGGTACGCGGCCATCAGACCGCTGAAGAACGTCGCTCGGGCCCAGCCGTTGTCGCCGGGGTCGGCGTGCGAGCCGATCCACTGGTCGGCGACGCGGCGGACGGTGGCGAAGATCGCGGCCCGGGACGGCAACGTGCCGGCTGGCGGTGCTGCGTGGGCGGTGACGGAGGGTAGTGCCGGGGCGGCCATGACTGCGGTTCCGACGGTCAGGAACTGGCGTCGTTTCATGGGACAGATCCTCACTTTGTTCCACTGAGCTGGGAAAGTCTCCTGTTTTGTTCTGCGGTGAATTTTCTTCCTGCTGAGATGTTGACGCCCTCACGGTCCGTCGTCAAACTTTCGAAAAGACCCTGCGCTTGTGCCCTGTGCCGGGTGGCACTCGGCGCTTGCGGCGCCCAGGCACGCACCTCGCGGCACCGGAGCAAAGGCCACGATGAACCACATCGAGGCCTTCACTCCGGCACCGCGATGCACGCACCTGAACACCGCAATCACTCGAGTGACACCCGGCACAGGGCACTTGGGGGAAGCGCAGTTGTCCTACCGCCCCGAAAGACAGGACACCGCCCATGAGAAAGAAACCCCTGGTCCTGGCTGCCGCCTGTGCGGCGCTGGTTGCCGGGACCCTCTCCACCCCAGCTGTCGCGTCCTCACAAGCAGTCGACGCCCCGGCCACGTTCACGCACCCTGGCGTCGGGTCGAGCGTGGCCCAGCTCGACTTCGTCCGGGCCAAGGTGCAGGCCGGCGCGCAGCCGTGGACCAACGCCTTCAACCAGGCGAAGAACAGCGCGTACGCCTCGCTTTCTCGTACGCCGAAACCACGCGCGGTCGTGGAGTGCGGTCCGTACTCGAACCCGAACTACGGCTGCACCGACGAACGTGAGGACGCCATCGCGGCGTACACCGACGCACTGCTCTGGTACCTCACCCGCGACGACCGCTACGCCCAGAAGTCCATCCAGCTGATGGATGCGTGGTCGGCGACGATCCGCGACCACACCAACAGCAACGCGCCACTGCAGACCGCCTGGTCCGCGTCCTCGTGGCCGAAGGCTGCGGAGATCATCAAACACGTGTACGGCAACTGGCCGAACTCCGGCCGCTTCGCCACCATGCTCCGCAACGTCTACGTCCCCGAGATCATCAACGGCTCCAACTCCAACGGGAACTGGGAGTTGAGCATGATCGAGGCGCTGCAGGGCATCGGGGTGTTCCTCGAGGACAAGGCGATCTACGACAAGGCGATCGCGCTCTACCGGCTGCGCGTGCCGGCGTACGTGTATCTGGAGTCCGACGGCGCGCTGCCGAAGACAGTGCCGAGCCAGAACCTCAACACCCGCGACAAGATCGTCAGCTACTGGCAGGGCCAGGGGACGTTCGTGACAGGCTTGACTCAGGAGACCTGCCGCGACTTCACCCACACCGGCTACGGCATCTCGTCGATCTCCCACGTGCTGGAGACGGCGCGGATCCAGGGCATCGACATGTACCCCGAGTTCGGTGAGCGGCTCCGTCAGGCCCTTGGATTCCAGTCCAAGTGGGAGCGCAACCTGGAGCCGGTGCCGTCGTGGCTCTGCAAGGGCACGCTCAACCGCGGCCTGGGACCGATCACCGAGGTCGGCTACAACGCCTTGCACACCCGCCTCGGGATCGCGATGGCGAACACCCAGGCGCTGACGGAGTCCCGCCGGCCGGCGGGCTCCAACAACCTGTTCGTCGCGTGGGAGACCCTGACCCATGCGGAGAACCCGTCCTAGCAAGTCTTCCGGGAGGGCTGGAACCTCTGCCCTCCAGCTCTCCCGGATTCCTTCAGCAGTGTGCTTCGCCGCGCTTCCAGTAGCCCTGGAAGGAGATCGCCGACTTCGGCATCCCGACAGCGTTCACGAGGTGGCGGCGTACCGCCTTGATCATCGAGGACTCTCCAGCGACCCATGCGTAGTCAGGGGCGAACAGCTCGGCTGACTTCACCGCATCCAGCAGCGAGCCGTCCGTCACCCACGTGACATCAGCAGAGCCTGCCAGCGGGCGCATGTCTGCAGCGTCCGGTACGGCGATGAACACCGTGGCATGTACTCCGGCCGGGAGCTCCTCGAGGATGCCTGCCACCGCCGGCAGTGCGGTCTCGTCCGCGACCAGGACCCGGCGCACGCTGGTCGCCGGCGGGACGTAGTCGACGCCCGAGTGCAGCAGACCCTTCGTGCTGGTCGTGTCGACCGCGAACGGCAGCAGCAGGCCCACCTGGTCGCCCAGCTCGGCTTCACTCACCCAGGCCGACGCAGGTCCGTTGACTCCGTGCAGGACGAACTCGACGTCCAGCTCGGCCACATCAGGCCGGAGTGCTCGCACGGTGTAAGTGCGCATGATGAAACGCTTTTCGACCGGCTGGGCGCACCACTCGGTGTACCACTCGGGTCCGGAGGGCAGTCTGATCGCACTGCCATTGGGCGGGGCGAGCAGGACCTTGATGCGCTGGTCCGGTCCGGCGGTGACCGCCTCCGCGATCCGCGGTGCGACGAACGTCACGCGGCGCAGGTGCGGGCTGAGGTCCTCAACGGCCGCCACGGTGGCCAGGAGCGAGTCGAAAACGATCGGTCGCTCGAGCACAGTCGTCATGCTGTGGTTTCTCCATAAACTCTGGCAGGGGAGGGCTCAGGTGCGGACCCGAGGACGGCCGGGTTATTCTGAGGCATCTAGAGGTTAGCCTTACCTAAGAGGATCCCGAAAGTCCAATGCCCCCGCCCAGTGCCATGGTCGAAGCCGGCCCGGAGACCGCTGTCCCGTCGCGCCCGCGCCGAACCCGGCGGACCATCCTCGTCCTCGGGCTGGTCGGTTGCGTCGTCCTGCTGGTCCTCGTGTCGCTGCTCAGCATCGCGATCGGGTCCAAGCAGATCCCGTTGTCGACGGTGATCGATGCGCTCCGGCACTACAACGAGTCCGACACCGATCACGTGATCGTCCGGTCGCTGCGGGTGCCGCGGACGCTGATCGGTCTGATGGTCGGCGCCGCGCTCGGTCTGTCCGGAGCCCTGATGCAGGGCGTGACCCGGAACCCGCTGGCCGATCCGGGCATCCTCGGCGTGAACGGCGGCGCGGCGTTGTTCGTTGTCGGGGGCATCTACTGGTTCGGTTTGTCGTCGCTGACGGCGTACGTCTGGCTGGCCTTTCTCGGCGCGGCCGCGGCGTCGGTCGCCGTCTACCTGCTCGGTTCGCTCGGGCGCGAGGGCGCGACGCCGGTGAAGCTCGCGCTCGCCGGTGCGGCGCTGACCGCGATGCTCGGGTCGCTGACGACGGCCTTGCTGATCGGTGACGTCGACACGTTCGACCAGTTCCGGTTCTGGTCGGTGGGATCGTTCGCCGGCCGCGGATCCGACATCGCGGAACAGGTGGCGCCGTTCATCCTGGTCGGGATCGTGCTGGCTTTGTTCTGCGGGCGAGTGCTGAACGCGTTGTCGCTGGGGGATGACGTGGCCAAGTCACTCGGTCAGCGGGTGGGACTCGCCCGCGTGTTCGTCGCCGTGGTCGTCGTCCTGCTCTGTGGCGCGGCGACCGCGGCGGCGGGGCCGATCGGGTTCATCGGGTTGACGATCCCGCATGTGGCGCGGCTCGTGACCGGGCCGGACTACCGGTGGATCCTGCCGTACTCGATGCTGCTGGCGCCGATCCTGCTGCTCGGGTCCGACGTGATCGGCCGCGTCGTGGCGCTGCCCGGTGAACTGCAGGTCGGCATCGTGACCGCGGTCCTGGGCGCTCCGTTCTTCATCATCCTGGTACGACGCCGGAAGCTGGCCGACCTGTGACGGCCGAAGCGGTCCACGTCATCGCGCGGGCGCGCGCCGTCCGGCAGACTCGTTCACTGGTCGTCATCGCGGTCCTCGCCGTCCTGGTGTTCGCGACGTTCTGCGTCTCGCTGTCGCTGGGTGACTTCAAGATCCCGGTGATCGACGTGGTGAAGACCCTGTTCGGGGGCGGCGACCGGGCGACCGAGTTCATCGTCAACCGGCTGCGGTTGCCCAGGGCACTCACCGGGCTGCTGGTCGGTACGGCGCTGGGCCTGTCGGGAGCGATCTTCCAGAGCATCGCCCGCAACCCGCTGGCGAGCCCGGACATCATCGGCGTGACGTATGGCGCCAGCGCGTTCGCCGTGTTCGCGATCATCACCCTCGGGGTGACCGGGGTCGTGGTGTCGGCGTTCGCGATCGTCGGCGCGGTGCTGACCGCCTTCATCATGTACGTGCTGGCGTGGCGGCACGGGGTGTCGAGTTACCGGTTGATCCTGATCGGGATCGGCATCGGCGCGATCGCCACCAGCATCACGTCGTACCTGCTCACCAAGGCTCGGGTGGAGATCGCGCAGCAGGCGCTGATCTGGCTGACCGGGAGCCTGAACGGGCGGGACTGGTCGAACGTACGGTCGCTGGCGATCACGTTCGTCGTGCTGCTGCCGTTGATGGTGTTCCTGGTGCGGCAGCTGCGGATCCTGCAGCTCGGCGACGAGACGGCGTACGGGCTCGGGCTGCGGGTCGAGGTGGCGCGGCTCGGGTTGATCGTGGTCGCTGTACTGCTGGCGGCGGTGGCGACGGCGGCGGCCGGGCCGATCGGGTTCGTGGCGTTCGTCGCGCCGCCGATCGCGCGCCGGCTGACCCGGTCGCCGGGGCCGGCGATGATCACGTCCGGTCTGCTCGGGGCGCTCGTGGTCGGGCTGTCGGACCTGGTCGCGCAGCACGCGTTCGGAGAGACGCAGTTGCCGGTCGGAGTGGTGACCGGTGTGGTCGGCGCGCCGTACCTGATGTTCCTGCTGGCGCGGGCCAACCGTGTCGGGAGTGGTGGCTGAAAAGATGGAGAACCCTGTGGAACACAGCTTGGCAGCCGACGGTCTCGCGGTCGGGTACGACCAGCGGGAGATCATCCATGACCTGTCGGTGCGGATCCCGACCGGGAAGATCACGGTCATCGTCGGCGCCAACGCCTGCGGCAAGTCGACGCTGCTGAAGACCCTGGCGCGGTTGCTGAAGCCATCGCGCGGGACGGTGCTGCTGGACGGGAAGAGCATCCAGCAGATCCCGACACGTGAGGTGGCGACCAAGCTCGGCCTGCTGCCGCAGTCGCCGACCGCGCCGGAAGGGATCACGGTTGCCGACCTGGTCGGGCGCGGGCGGTACCCGCGGACGCGGTGGATCCGGCAGTGGTCGCGGGCCGACGACGAAGCGGTTGCGGAAGCGATGACCTCGACCGACGTACTGTCGATCGCAGACCGGCCGATCGACGAACTGTCCGGCGGTCAGCGGCAGCGGGTGTGGATCGCGATGGCATTGGCGCAGGAGACCGACATCCTGTTGCTGGACGAGCCGACGACGTTCCTCGACCTGACGCACCAGTTCGAGGTGCTCGATCTACTGGTCGACCTGAACAAGTCGGAGGACCGGACGATCGTGCTGGTGCTGCACGACCTGAACCAGGCCTGCCGGTTCGGCGACCACCTGATCGCGATGAAGGACGGCGCGATCGTTGCCGAGGGCAACCCCTCGCAGGTGATCACCGAGGAGGTGGTCCAGGACGTGTTCGGCCTGGCGGTCAAGGTCGTCCCGGATCCTGTCGCCGGCACGCCGATGGTGGTCCCGATCGGCCGGCACACAACCCGTCCCCAGGACACCACGAGCTCTCCGGCGGCCCAGGCGCTCGCAGCCAGCGCTGCCGCCAACGGCATTTGCCGCCCGGCATCCAGCTGATCGGATCCTAAGGACAGGAGGTAGTCGGGTGACGGGGTCGCCCGCCACCCGACTCAGGCGTGCCGGGCCGACTACCTCCTGTCCTTACAGCAATTACCTCAGGTTGTACGCCCGGATCACTGTGTAGTCGACGGTTCCGCCATCGGCACGTTCCGCACTGGCGCGGAAGGAAACTGATCCCTTCGACGGGTGGCGCAGGGCGGCGAGCAAGGTGTCCGTACCGGTCCGGATCAGGTTGACCGGCCGCCAGGTGGTGCCCTCGTCGTAGGAGACGGCGACAGTGATCTTGCGGGTGGCCGACGGAGTCGACCCTGGCTGTGTCTTCAGACTGAGCGGCACCAGGTACGGCTTACCGCCCGGCGCGCTTTGGCCAGGTCTACGGCTGGAGCGAAGGAGAACGACGACAGTGGCAGGTACGTCCACTTGTCGGCGCCGACCGCGGAGGACTTGAACGTCCACGAACCGCTGATCTTGGTCGAGGCGCTGAAGCCTGCCGAGCTCGGCGCGGCAGCCGCAAGCCGTCGTAGGCGACGGTCCAGCCGGTCCATTTGTCCACAGTTGCAGAGATCGGGGTCGGATTTCGTCGGTCGGGGTGGTTATGGTGGCGAGCATGTTGTCGGCGCTCGGGTATCACCGGTCCGTCCTGGCGGTTGTCCGTCAGGTGGATGAGCGTGCCTGGGCGGCGTTGCACCGTGGGCCGGAGGGGTCGCTCGACGAGCTCTTGTTGCGGAACGCGTACCGGTTGGAGGCCGACGTACATCCGGATGTCTTCCGGGCGGGGGAGCGGGCGGCTCGTGCGTTGGAGCTGGACGGGGGCGTCGACTTCTACCAGGTGAGTGGCGAGCCGAATGCGGCGTACCTCCATCAGGCCGGCAAGGCGGTGATCGTCTTCCAGGGGGCGTTGCTCGACCGGCTGGACGAGGACGAGTTGACGGCCGTGATCGGGCACGAGTTGGCGCACCGGCTGTTGTGGCAGGCCGAGGACGGCGGGTATCTCGCCGTCGATCGGCTGCTCGACGCGGCGGCAGGTGACGCTCGGACGCCGTCGCAGTACCTCGAGACGCATCGGCGCTGGTCGCTGGCGACGGAGCTGTTCGCGGACCGGGGAGCGGTGACGGCGTGCGGTGATCTGAGTACAGCGATCCGTGCGTTGCTGAAGCTGGAGACGGGCCTGAGTACGGCGGACCCCGCGGCGTACCTGCGCCAGGCCGAGTCGCTGGATCTCCGCTCCGGCAGCCGAGGGACGTCACACCCGGAGGCCGTGGGACGAGCGTGGGCGTTGAAGAACTGGCTCGACGGCGAGGACGTCGAGGTCCTGGTGACGGGTCCGCTCGACGTGGACGCGCCGGACCTGCTCGACGCCGTGCTGTTGCGTGAATTGAGTAGAGACTTCGCCGCGGCGGTCGCGCACACGGACGGATTGCGGACCGATGCGATCGCCACCGCGGCCGCCGGCTTCGCGGATCCGCCTGGACCTCTTGGCGTGCCCGGAGGAGCAGTGCGCTTCGACGAGCCGTTGGCGGTGCGTCCGGTGGATGGAGCGCCACTGCCGCGCCCACGCCCGTTGACCGCGGCCACGAAACGCTATCTGTGTTATTTGCTGCTCGATCTCGCCACCGCTGATCCCGAGGCCGGCGATGCCGGGCTGGTGGCATCACTGGCTGTCGCGCGACGTTCCGGTTTGCCTGGGTACGTCGATGTCGCGGACGACGAGCTCGGGTGGAGCGACAAAGAACGGGCACGCTTCGTGCAGGCCGCCGCGGAGGTGGTCGGATGAGCGCGGAGGATCTCGTCGCGCTGGCCGTCTCGCAGGGCGGTCTGGGCAACGACGCGTTGCTGGCGGCGGTGCTGCCGCTGTTCCACGAGACGGCGGCGGTGCACGAGCGTGGGCTGGTCGCGCCGTTGCGCGGTCTGGATCGGATCCTGGTCGACGAGCAGAACCGGCTGGGGTTCGCGCCCGAGGATGCGGGACGGCCGACTCTGGCCGCCGCTGAGATCGAGGCGCGCCAGGGGAAACGCCCTTCTGCTGTTGAGGTTGTGGCGCATCGACAGGCCGACTTCGATCTGGGGGAGAGCGGCGGCCAGGAGACCACCGTCGTACCCGAGCCGGTTCCGGATGCGATCGCGGCGCCGACGCTGGTGGCCGGGTGGCAGAGCTGGGAGCACGTGGTCGGGCACCACGATCAGCTCACCGACATCTTCAGTCTCGGGCAGTTGCTGCTCGCGCTCGGCTGCGGTCTCGACCTGTCACGGACGGCGGACGTCGCGACACTGATCGATGCCCGAGGCAACTTGTATCGGCTGGATCCGGATCTGCACCCGGTGATCGTCTCGGTCGCCGCGCAGATGGTCGAGCCGGACCGGCACCGGCGCGCGCAGGATCTGCATTCGCTGATCGAGCAGTTGGAGAACTATCGCGACCAGCCGCTCGACTTCGACGTCGAGGCGATCGTCCGGGGCGCCGCGGACCGGCGTACGGCGGTGCTCGGCGCGCTCCGCGACCGGCTTTTCGACCTCTCCCGGCGGAACCGGCTGATCAACTTCCGCCCGACCGCCCAGACGCTGAACCTCACCGAGGTCTCGGTGCCGCTGATGCTCGACGTCCGGACGATCCGGTCGGAGCAGCTGTTCACCTGGCGCGACGACATCGCGGAACACCTGCTGAAGAAGGCCCAGCCGCTGGGCAAGTGGATCCGGTACGACGAGGCGCCGTACGCCGCGAACACGCTGGACAAGCTGATCTCCACGGCGCGCCGGGATCGGGCCGACTACGGGCAGGACCAGCTGCGGCTGGTGCCGGCGTTCTTGCGCTGGCACGACCTGAAGAACGACCGGGACACGCGGCTCGCGTCGCCGTTGGTGCTGGCGAAGGTGGAGCTGACGAAGAAGCGCGGCGTGCGGGACTCGTACACGTTGCGGGTCACGGATCCGATCGCGGAGGTCAACCCGACGCTGCGGCACAGTCTGCGGCAGCTGTACGGGATCTCGTTGCCGGAGACTGTCGACTTGTCGGCTCCTGGTGCGCTGCGGGAGTTGCACGAGCGGCTGGCGAAGGATATCCAGGCGACCGAGCCGGGTCTGCAGCTGCATCTGCGGGAGAAGCCGCGGATCGATCTGGTGCGGCAGCGGGCGATGACGCGCTTGCGGACGTACAACCGGCGGCGGCACGGGAACGTGGCGACCGGGTTCGGCGGGAAGCAGTACCCGTACTCGTATCGGCGTACGGACTATCAGCCGCTCGGGGTGCAGATCTTCCGGGCCCAGATCGCGCAGCAGTCGCTGCCGCTCGGGATCGCGCTTGGTGCGGAGCCGCGGCGGCCGGGGGCGCTCGAGACCGACGTGTACTCGCTCGACACCGAGGGCGGGCCGTACTCGTGGGACGTCGACCTCTGCGCGGTGTCGCTGGCGAACTTCAACTACCGGACGCTGGGCCTGGTTCGGGACTATGACGAGCTGCTGACGACCGGGGACTCGGCGGCGTCGTTCGACCACCTGTTCTCGGACCGGCCGCGACCGGTGGGGAGTGCACTGCCGGAGCTGCCTCCTGCCGACCGGCATCTCGTCGTACCTGCTGACGGGTCGCAGGTGGCGGCGATCGCTCGGGCGCGGCGGGGCGAGAGCTTTGTGATCCAGGGACCGCCGGGGACGGGGAAGTCGCAGACGATCACCAACCTGATCGCGGACTTCGTCGCGCGCGGGAAGCGGGTGCTGTTCGTCTGCCAGAAGCGGGCGGCGCTCGACGTCGTGCACGCGCGGTTGGCGAGTCGGCGCTTGGACGGATTGTGTGCGCTGATCCATGACTCGCAGGGCGACAAGAAGGCGTTCATCCACGGTCTTCGGGAGACGTACGAGTCGTGGCTGTCGGGTGAGGACGATCTCGACGCGTTGACCGAGCGGCGTGTTGAGCTGGTCTCGCGGGTCGATCGCTTGCTGGCCACTGTGGATGCCTTCGAGAAACAGTTGGCGACCGGCAGTCCCCGGCTCCGGGACCTCGTCAACCGGCTCGCTTCGCTGCACGATCACGCGTGGATTCCGCCTGAGGGATCCGAGTTGCCTGCTGTTGATGAGTGGTTTGCGGCCGAGGCTGCTGTGCGGGAGGTTGCGCAGGCGCTGTCGGCGGCTGACCCGTCGACGGGTGGAGTGTTGGCGCGGAGCCCGCTGGCGTTCCTCGCACGGTGGGACTCCGAGATGACAGCGTCCGCCCGGGAGCTCCGCGCGAGGTGGGATGCGGTCGAGGTCGCCCTGTCTGGGTCGGGTGATGCGGCCGTGCGGGAGGTGCGTGGGCTGGCTCAGCTCGGACGGTTGCTTGAGCCGTTGGCTGCGCTGGACCAGGTGGAGGCGATCGTCCCGCGGTCGGCGACGGCTCGCGAACTGTCGGCCGCCGGCGCCGAACGGAAGAAGCTCGTCGCCGCCGAGCAGGCCGCGTGGAAGGAGGCCGCGGGCTGGCAGGAGCCGCTCGCGCCGGCCGACGCACGATCCGCGTTGAAGGTTGCCCAGAGCAAGGAAGGCGGCGCGTTCTCGTTCCTCAGCGGCGACTGGCGCCGCGTGAAGAACCTCGTCCGCAGCCGCTTCGACAGTACGTCGCGCTCCGTGCAGCCGTCCGTCACCGAGATCCTCACCGACCTGGTCGCCGCCCAAGCCGCCTCGGCCGCCGTCGCGGAACACACCGAGCAGACCCGGCACGACTGGGCGACCGACGATCCGCGCGAGCTGATCGATCAACTCGCTGCAGCCCGGAAGAGCATCCCCGACTGGCGTTTCGTCCTCGACGACGGAGCCCCGGCTGAGCTCGCGCGCTTGGCGGACGCCCTCGACGACGCCTCGGAAGTCACCAGCAACCTGTTGGCCGATCATTGGGACACGTTGACAGTCGACGGTCTCCGCGACCTCGCCGATCGGCTGACGTCCGAGGGTCCCGTCGTACGCGCCGTCGGCCCCAAACTTCGGGAGCTGACGCCTTCCGCGCTCACCGCGCTCCGTCGGCTGGATGCGACGCCGGACCAGCTCGAGTACGCCGTATGCGCTGCGGAATGGGAGCGTGCCCGCTCGGCTGCGCCGTTGCAGCTGTCCTCGGACCGCGTCGATGCGATCGTCGGCGAGCTGAGCATGGTGTACGACGACCTCACCGCGCTCAACGCCGAGGTCGTCGTCGCCCAGGTCCGGCGCCGGTTCCTCGCCGAGGTCGACCACTCCGAGCGCAGCGTGACCGGCATGTCGCCGGAGGACCGTGAACGCAAGAAGACGTTCGCGACCGGGCGGCGCGAGCTGGAACACGAGTTCGGCAAGGTCATGAGGTACCGGTCGATCCGCGACGTCGCGTCCGGTGCCCCCGGCGAGGTGGTGTCCGTCCTGCGGCCGGTGTGGTTGATGAGCCCGTCCTCGGTGTCCGACACGTTGCCGTTGACCACCTCGTTCGACGTCGTGGTGTACGACGAGGCGAGTCAGATCCCTGTGGAGGAGGCGATTCCGGCGCTGCATCGTGCGCCGCAGGTGATCGTCGTCGGCGATCAGATGCAGCTGCCGCCGACGCAGTACTTCCGGGTGCGGAGCGAGACCGATGATCTCCAGGCGGATCTCCAGGCCGACGACGAGGCCGCCGAACAGGTCGGGATCGCGTTGACCGAGGACAGCTTCCTCTCGATCAGTGCGTTGCGGCTGGCGTCGACGATGCTGACCTGGCATTACCGGAGCCGGTCGGAGGCGTTGATCTCGTTCAGCAACGCGGCGTTCTACCACGGGAAGCTGGCCACGATTCCCGACCGGTTGCCGCCGAATACCGCGCCGCCGTGGACCGTGCGGGCCGACTCACCGGTGGCCGAGGTGTGCGACAGCGTGCTGGCCGGGAGCATCACGGCGGTCCGGCTCGTCGACGGGGTGTACGTCCGGCGCACGAACCCTGCTGAGGCGCGGTGGATCGCCTCGCTGGTGCAGGAGTTGCTGACGCGTGGGACCGGCAAGAGTGTCGGGATCGTGGCGTTCTCGGAGGCGCAGCAGGGCGAGATCGAGCGGGCGCTGGACGAGCTCGCGGAGCGCGATCCGTCGTTCGCGGCGCTGTACGAGGCGGAGCAGGTGCGGACGCACGGCGAGCAGGACGCCGGGTTGTTCGTGAAGAACCTGGAGAACGTGCAGGGCGACGAGCGCGACATCATCCTGATGAGCGTCTGCTACGCGGCCGGACCCGACGGCCGGATGCTGATGAACTTCGGCCCGATCAACACGTCAGGCGGCGAGAAGCGGCTGAACGTGATCTTCAGCCGGGCGCGCGAACACATGGTCATCGTGAGCAGCATCGAGCCTGATGCCATCACCAACACCTACAACGACGGCGCGAACACACTGCGCCGATTCCTCGGGTACGCCGCTGCTGTGTCCCGAGGAGATCAGGTTGCCGCCAAGTCCGCGCTCACGTCGTACAACCTGAGGGCGACGCGCGCGGCCGGCATCCGTCCGACCCCGGTTGTCGAACAGCTCGCTGCCGCGCTGGAGGCTCGCGGTGTGGAGGTCGATCTCGCGGTGGGCGAGTCGGTGTTCCGCTGCGATCTCGCGTTGAAGCTTCCCGAAGACACCGGGTACCGGCTAGCGGTTCTCGTGGACACGCCCGATCGGGTCGCCGCCGACACTCTCCTCGAACGCCTCACCACACATCCCACCGCCCTGACCACCACCGGCTGGCGAGTCCACCACGTGCTCACCACGGACTGGACTCGCTCACCGGAGACCGTCGTCTCACATCTTCTCGACGCGCTTCACCGCCCGGTCGACTGACCTCGCGGGCTACGTCCCGGAGTACGGCGGACCGTCGAGGAGCAGCTTGGCGGCGACCAATGCACCGTCAGTCTTGACCGCTGCGCCCACCGTCTCGGCCTGGGCCTGTGTTTCCGCAGCCAGGGCGACGCCGAGCGCGGTGGACAGTGATTCGACGGTTGGCGCCGAGCGCTCATGTCCGACGCCGATGCCCAACGCCTCGACTCGGGATGCCCAGTACGGCTGATCCGCAATCAGCGGTACGACGACCTGTGGCACGCCCGCTCGCGCAGCAGTCGTCGTCGTACCCGCACCGCCGTGATGCACGACCGTCGCGACCCGGGGGAAGAGCGCCTGTTGGTTGACCTCTCCGACAACGAAGCAGTCCTCGCCGTCGCCGGCGAGGTCGGCCCAGCCGCGGCTGAGCAGTATGCGGCGCCCGTGTATGCGGCACGCCTCGATGGTCGTCCGGGCGATTTCCTTCGGGGCGTGCGCGGCCATGCTGCCGAAGCCGACGTACACCGGCGGCTCGCCGGCGGCCAGGAACGCCTCCAGATCGTCGGCCAGCGGCCGGTCGTCACGCAAGATCCACGCACCGGTCTGTACGACGTCCAAGTCGGTCATACCCTTCGACGGGCACAGCGTCGGATCCGCGGCGAGCCACGGGTGCTCGGTGAACACGTAGTCCCGGACGTTGTCGATCGGCGGCAGACCGATCGCGGCCCGCTGGCTGTTCAGCGCCAGTCCGTACAACTCGTTCACCCGCTGAGCATCGTGCTCCCACAGCACGCGCCGATCGGTCTCGCCGACCGGCGACGGCGTACCCGGTCGTGCTCCGGGCGAGAAATGCTGCGACGGAATCCCGCCCAGGTGAAACCCCGCGAGCACGTAGCCGATGCCGAGCTTGTCGGCGACGTCCCGTGCACCAGCCGGCATCAGACCGGTCGCCACGATCGCGTCACATCCTGGCGCTACGGCGGAGAGCGTCTCGAACCGTGCGGCGACGAGCCGTGGGGCCAGCTCGAACGCAGCATGCCCTGATGGCGGCTTCGGCGCTGCGACCACCGACTTCACCGACGGTCCGAGCGGCACCATCGGCACGCCGGCCCGCTCCAGCAACGCCTCGAAATCGTCATCCGGTGGGGCGCACACCGTCGCCTCGGCGCCGAGTTCCTGCAGTGCGACCGCGAGGCCCGCCAACGGCTCCACATCTCCGCGTGATCCCCAGGTTGCCAACACAAAACGCACTGATCATCTCCGTTCCCCCAGCTCCCCGCGAGCTGATCGACCCACAATTCTGCGAGACGAACCGGGGCTTGCGGCAAGTCCCCCGACCCGCTATACGTTGGAAGTAGAGGGAGTTCGGAGCTGGTGGACGATCAGGCCGGCCAGGAAGGCGCCGAGCGTTCCCAGCGCCAGGTCGCCGAGGGTGTCGGTGTAGGCCGTCTGGAGTTCGGGGGAGTTGCGGACGAAGGTGACGTACTCGCCGACCTCCCAGACGACCGCGGCGGTGGTGCCGAAGCCGAGGGCGACGAAGACGGTGAGGGCTCGGGACAGGTCGCGCGGTGCGAACGCGAGCAGTACGCCGGCCGTGAGGAAGCCCCACAGGATGAAGTGCATCGCGTCGTCCCACCAGTTGACGGTGTCGAAGAGGTTGAGCCGGTTGCCGATCAGGTCGATCAGCCAGGGCAACGTCATCAGCAGATCCGCCGGCCACGGGAAGGTGCGATGCAGTTTGTTCCGCGTTCGTCCGTAGGCCCACCACCACAGCGGCAGGATCATCCCGCCGAGTGGGTACACGATCAGGCGGGCGGTCGACGCCTTGCCCTTGATGCCGCTGAGGTCCGGCCAGATCAGGGCCGACAGCAACAACCCGAGCAGCAGTGCCTTCGCGAGCAGAGCGCCGTACCGTGTCAATCTCATACCACCAGTCAATCGGCCCGCCGGGTACGGCGGATGCGTACAACTACCTGATCATCAGACGCCCAGCCAGCCGCGGCGAGAGGCTTCGTGGCCCAGTTGGAAGCGGGTGACGACCTGCGCCCGGTCCATCAGCTGGCTGACCCGGCGCTGGACGGTGCGCAGCGACATACCGAGCTGGCCGCCGACGGCGTGGTCGGTGAGGCCGGCGAGGAGCAGGGTCAGGATGCGGGCGTCGATGTCGTCGAGGCGTTCGGCGGCGAGCTCGGTGGTGCCGTCGGCGGTGGGTAGCACCTCGTTGGCACTGGCCCAGACCAGGTCGAACAAATGCAGGAGCGCGTCCAGCAGCCCGGACGGATGCACAAGGAGCGCCCCGCCCGGGGCGTTCGCCGCCGTAGGGGCCAAGGGCAACAAGGCGAGTGAGCGGTCGGCGACGATCAGCCGGAGCGGAAGATCACCGGTGACCCGGATCAGCTCACCGGCCTTGAGCGACTCGGCCACCAGGTCGACGAACCCAGGCTTGGCGAACGCCGCCCGCTCGACGACGACCCGGTAGGTCACCCCGCGAGCCAGCGCCGCGTCCTCGTCCACGTTCTCGTCCGCGGACACCACTGCCACCGACGCCTTCACCAGCGCCAGCACTTCCTCCGACGCCCCACGCTGCATCTGACCGAACCGCTGCGCCACGGCCTGCGCGCCGCGGACCACCTCGATCACGTCGGTGTCGGAACGATCCGCCATCACGCCCCGGTACTGCTCCGCGAGCCGCCCGAGCTCGAGTTGCGCCCGCCGGATCTCCTCCTGGCGTTGCACGATCAGCGAGCCGAGTGCGAGCGTCGGCGGGGACGCGACGAAATGGCCCGGCGTCGCGGTCGACCGCGCCACCAGGCCCTTCTCCTCGAGTCCGTCGAGGGCAGCGGCGACGTCGGCGACCTCCGCCTCCATCGAGGTGGCCAAGGTCTCCAGAGACTCCGACGGCAGCGCGATCAGCCGCCGGTAGGCGCCTTCCTCGATCGCATCCAATCCCAGCACGTCGAGCATCGTGCGCTCCTTCGAGGGCCCTTCGGTGACGTCCGGCGTGGCGGACAAATGTCATGCCGCAATCCCGCCATTGAGCAGTCTACGGCGGCATGGCATGTTCATGCCATCTGTTCCGCCAGGTCCCCCAGGAAGGGTCCGCCCATGTCCCGATCCGCCCGCGCCGTCGCCGGTGGGCTCGCCGTACTCGTGGCCTTCGCCGCGGTGACGACGACTCCATCGCAGGCCGACGGCGTCGCCGTACCTGATGCCGCACCACCCACCCAGTCGACCCACCGCGTCACGCTCCTCACCGGCGACGTGGTCACCCTGACCGAAACGGCAGGCGGGCCGCCGACCGCCGCCGTCGAGCAGGCGGCCGGCAACGCCGGCGGTGTCCAGATCCAACAGGTCGGCGATGACCTGCACGTCGTACCGGACGTCGCCCTGCCGTACCTCGCCGCGGGCCGGCTCGACCCCGAGCTCTTCAACGTCACGTCCCTCGTCGACCAGGGGTACGACGACGCGTCGGTCAAGTCGATCCCGCTGATCGTGCAGTACCGCCCGGGACTGCGCGCCGCCGCGGCGACGCCGCAGCACGCCGACCGTGGCGCCACGCTGGAGAGCATCGGCGGTCTCGGCCTGTCCGCGCACAAGGCGGAGGCATCCCAGTTCTGGTCCGGCATCACCGCTAGCACTGCTAGGTCTGCGATCCCGGGTCAGTTCGGCGCCGGGATCCAGAAGGTGTTCCTCGACGGAAAGGTCGAAGCCAGCCTGGCCGAGAGTGTCGCGCAGGTCGGCGCGCCGGACGCCTGGGCCCAGGGCCTCGACGGCACCGGTACGACGGTCGCCGTCCTCGACACCGGCATCGACCAGACTCACCCCGACGTAGCGGGGCGGATCGCCGAGACCAAGAGTTTCGTCCCGGGTGAGACCACCGACGACGTGAACGGTCACGGCACCCACGTTGCCTCTACCGTCGCCGGGACCGGCGCCGCGTCGAACGGCGTCGAGAAGGGCGTCGCGCCGGCCGCGCAGCTCGCCATCGGCAAGGTCCTCAACGACGGCGGCTCCGGTGCCGAGTCCTGGATCATCGAAGGAATGGAGTGGGCCGCGCACCGCGCCAAGGTGGTCAGCATGAGCCTCGGCAGCACCGAGGCCAGCGACGGCACCGACCCGATGGCGCTCGCGGTCGACGAACTGAGTGCCGAGACCGGCGCCCTGTTCGTGATTGCCGCAGGCAACTACGGCCGGATCAGTGGCATCGGATCGCCTGGTGCGGCCGCTTCCGCGCTCACGGTCGGCGCGGTCGACAAGAACGACGTACGGGCGTACTTCCAGGACATGGGTCCGCGCCTCGGCGACGCCACGGTGAAGCCGGAGATCGTGGCGCCGGGCGTCGACGTGCTGGCGGCCCGCGCGGCGAAGTCCTCCGGCACCGGGTACTACAAGTCGCTCAGCGGTACGTCGATGGCGACGCCGCACGTGGCCGGTGCCGCGGCGCTGCTCGTCCAGAAGCACCCCGACTGGACGGGCGAGCAGGTCAAGGCCGCATTGGTCAGCACCGCGAAGCCCCTCGCGGGCGAGACGGCGTACCAGGTCGGTGGCGGGCGGCTCGACGTACCGGCCGCGGCCTTCGGGAAGATCACCGCGACCGCGACCCGCGACTTCGGCCTCCACACCTGGCCGCACGGTGACGATGCGCCGGTGGAGCGCACGATCACCTACACGAACCTCGGCGACACCCCAGCCACGCTCGACCTGTCGGCCGACATGACCAGCGACGGTACGACGCCGGCGCCGGCCGGACTGTTCACGCTCGGATCGGCCCAGGTCACCGTGCCCGCGAACGGGACCGCCTCGGTCACCGTCACCGCTACGCCGAACCTGGCCACGCCGGGACTGACCTACTCGGGCACAGTGATCGCCAAGCAGGACGGCAAGCAGATCGCGCAGACCGCGGTCGGCCTCGTCATGGAAGGCGAGCGGTACGACCTCAACGTGCACGCGACCGGGCGTGACGGCAAGCCTGCTGGCGGGTTCCTGACGCTGTACAAGTACGGCGACCAGTTCGTCAGCACGCTCGAGATCGACCCCGCTACCGGGACCGTCGCCAAGCAGCGCCTCGAGCCCGGTGTGTACGCGGCGTACTCCTGGCTGCCGGTCGACGGGCAGGAAGGCGTCGCGCTGGTCGGCAACCCGCACCTCGTGATCGGCAAGAACACCGACCTCGTACTCGACGCGCGGAAGGCGAACCCGATCACGCTCAGCACGCCGCTGCCCGGTGAGGACGTCTATCGCCGGTCCGGCTGGTACCACGACTCCGGCATCGGCGGTGACTACGCGACCTTCCTCGCCCAGTACGTGCCGACGCCGGTCGTCACGAAGGTGTACGCTGCTCCGACCGGTGCGGTGGCCGGCGGCGTGTACGACTTCTCGTCCCGCTGGCGCCGTACGTCGCCGTTGGTGTCGATGACCGTCGACTACAAGGCGCTGCACCCGTTGCTGCAGCGCGGTTCGAAGCGCTGGGACGGCAAGGCGACGCTGACTGCGGCGTACGTCGGTGCTGGTGCGGCCGCGGACTACGTGGGCAAGGACGTTCGCGGAAAGGTCGTGTTCGTGACGGCGAGCGATGCGGTCACGCCGAGCGCGCGGGCGACGGCTGCTCGCGATGCCGGGGCTCGGTTGCTCGTTGTGGTGAACAACGGCGCGGGCAAGTACTACGACCTCGCCGGTGGGACCGATCTGCCCGTGTACTCGCTGACGGCCGCCGAAGGTGGTCCGCTGGTTGCGCGGATCGGTGCCGGGGGCAACGTTCAGCTGCGGGTGATGGGTACCGAGGCGCCGCCGTACCTGTATGACCTGGTGAAGGCCTACACCGGTGCGCTTCCCGCCGACCTGCGGTACGCGCCGCGGTCCGGGGACCTGGCCACGGTCGTCAACCGGTTCGTCGGGCCGACCGGCGAGCTCGCGTTCGAGAGTCGCGCCGACTGCCGGATCGGATTCTGGCCGCCGTGTCTGCAGGTGACCGAGCCGATCCACCTCGGGACCCAGCGGATCGACTACGTGTCCACGCAGGCGGGGACGGACTGGTACGAGCAGACGAACCACCCGCGAGGCTGGGAGCAGCGGGGCGAGCGGCACACCTACAAGCCGGGGAGTCTGCAGACGAACTCGTGGTTCGCTCCGGCCGCCCGGCCGCGGGTCGGCTCGGGGTACTGGAACCCGCGCCGCAGCGGTGACTTCTTCGCGGTGAACGTGCCGACGACGAGCAGCGGCGACCAGGGTGTCACCGGGTCGATGGACGACGAGTCGACGGTGGAGTCGCGGCTGTTCCAGAACGGGACGCTCGTGCGGAAGGGTTCGTTCCAGGCGGTGCAGACCGGCGTACCGGCGACGTCCGGATGGGCGGACTACCGGTTCGAGATGGACACCACCCGGCCGGAGGTCTGGAGCCTCGGGACGAAGACGACGAGCGCGTGGGACTTCCGGGCGCAGACGACCGAGTCGAGTGACTGGGTCTACCTGCCGCTGATCCAGCTCGACTACCACCTGGCGACGGACCTCAACGGCGCGTTCGCGGGTGGCAGTCGGCAGAGGATCGGGCTGTCCGCGTTCCACCTCGCCGGCGTCGAAGGTGCGGGCAAGGTCAAGGGCGCGACGCTGGAGGTCTCGTACGACGACGGCGCCAGCTGGCAGGCCGCTCCGCTCTCGCGGACGGGTGCCGAGTGGTCGTCTGTTGTACGGCTGCCGAAGGGTGCGTCGTACCTCTCGCTGCGCGCGACGGCGACCGACGACGCCGCGAACAAGGTCAGCCAGGAAGTGATTCGGGCGGCCGCGATCCGGTGACGAAATGACTCAGCCGGCGGTGACCAGGAGCTCGTGGTCACCGCCGGCTGTCTGTTACATCAGCTGACGCTGATCAGGTCCACGACGAAGATCAGGGTCTCGCCGGGCTTGATCGCGCCGCCCGCGCCGCGGTCGCCGTACCCGAGTTGCGGCGGGATGACGAGCTTGCGCCGGCCGCCGACCTTCATACCCTGGACGCCGGTGTCCCAGCCCTGGATGACCTGGCCCACGCCGAGCTGGAACGCCAGCGGGGCGCCGCGGTTGTACGACGCGTCGAACTCCTCGCCGGTGGAGTGGGCCACGCCCACGTAGTGCACGTTCACCCGCGAACCGGCCTTGGCCTCGTCGCCGTCGCCCACGGTGATGTCGGTGATCTCCAGATCCGCCGGCGGCGGTCCATCCGGAAAGTCGATCTCTGGCTTCTCAGTCATGTCACCAGCTAACCAGACTGCCCTAGGCTCTCGGTCAGGAGGCCGACCAATGGGGGTGGGCCGGATCTGGAGGTGCTGTGATGCCGGAGCCTGTGACGCAGACGCTCGACGTACCGGGGGCGACGCTGACGTACGACGTTCGTGGTGACCTCGCGCAGCGGCCGGTGCTGCTGATGATCGGCTCGCCGATGGGCGCCAGCGGATTCCCGACACTGGCGTCGCACTTCGAGGACCGCACCGTGGTGACGTACGACCCGCGGGGCGTCGAGCGCAGCGTCCCGAGCGGTGAGCCGGGTGAGCTGTCGCCTGACGACCACGCCGGTGACCTCGCCGCCCTCATCGAGCACCTGGACGCGGGGCCTGTGGACATCTTCGCCAGCAGCGGCGGCGCGGTGAACGCGCTGGCCCTGACCGCTCGTCGCCCGGATCTGATCCACACACTGGTCGCGCACGAGCCGCCGCTCGCCGGGATCCTCGCGGACAGCGAGGCCGCACTGGCCGCGGTCGCGGACATGTACGAGACGTACCAGCGCGACGGCATGGGGCCTGGGATGGCGAAGTTCATCACGCTGGTGTCGTACGACGGCGAGATCCCGGCCGACTACACGCAGCAGCCCGCGCCGAATCCTGCGATGTTCGGCCTGCCTGTGGAGGACGACGGGTCCCGTGACGACGCGCTCCTCGGGCAGAACCTTCGCGGCTGTACGTCGTACCGGCCGGACTTCGACGCCCTCGAGAAGGCGGCGGACCGGATCGTCATCGGGGTCGGCGAGGAGTCGGCGAATGCGATTGCGGGTCGTGGCGGCAAGGCGGTGGCCGAGCGGCTCGGGCTGACGCCGGTCGTGTTCCCGAGCGGGCACGGTGGCTTCCTCGGCAACGAGTACGGGCAGCCGGGCAAGCCGGTCGAGTTCGCCGCCACGCTGCGTGAGGTGCTCGGCTAGAGTAACGCTCTGTGATCCGAGTGCTCGTTCTAGTGGTCAGCATGCTGACCCCTGTGCCTGCACCGGAAACGTATGCGCAGTACTCCTTGATGTTCGAGAAGTCCGCCGGCCAGTACTTCGCCGGCGGGACTGCGGCTGGGCAGTGGGCGTGGACTCCGTTGAGTACGACGGAGTCCGACATCTCCTGGGGCGACCCTCAGAATTGGCCACCGAAGTACGCCGAACGCTTCGTCCACGACGGCGACTGGGTCCTCCTCGACGGTTACAACGACGGCCCCGGCCGCCCGCTTACGCAAGTCCAACGCGTCACCACCGAAACCATCGGTGACGCGAACTGCACTAACCAGCAACCCATCCCGTCCGCGGCCGGCCGCCAGCACTACGTCAAATGGACCATCCCCGCGGCCGGCTACTGCCTGGACGCCACCGGCACCATCAAGCCCCCCAACGGCTCCACCACCGTCCACTTCCGCCACCTGCAGAAGTGGCTCCCACCGCACCCCTGCAACAACCCGTACTACTCGAACCAAACCTGCATCACCCAGTACGAGCAGTGGTGGGACGACAACCAACACCCCTACGCGCTCCAACTGACCCGCACAGTCGAACTCGCCCGCGGCCTAGGCATGTCCTTCACCAACCGCACCACCGCACCCCTGACCTGGAACGCCGACGGCCGCTACTACTGGCACTACTGAGGAGCTTGACCTCAAGTGTGCTTGATGTTCAACCATCAAGCTCATGAACACTTCACGTGAGGCCGACATCGCGGCGATCGAGCAGGTGATCGCTGTGGTCGAACACGCCCAGAACAAGGAGCTCCCCGACGAGTTTCTCGGGCTGTTCCGGGCGGATGCGATCTGGACCACGGGCGGTGGCAAGCGTCTCTTCGGCCTCGAGGCGATCTCGACCTTCACCCGTCAGGTGCTTCCCGGCGGGATGCAGGGCACGACCGTCACGTTCGAGTTGGAGCACGTGCTCTTCCTCCGCCCCGACGTCGCCGCGGTCAAAGTGCGCCAGGTGTACCAGACGCCCGATGGGCCGGACGTGGGCACGCCGCTATGGGTCATGACGAAAGAAGATGGACGGTGGCTCCTGACCGCCTGCCAGAACACCGGCGTTCTCGAAGACGAGCTGGTTGCAGGTGTGGCAAGCAGGCCTGTCTTCAGCCCGAGCGAATGAGTGACATGGCGCATCCCGCCCGAAGAGCTTGTCCTCGGGCCTCTGTTAGTGAGCTACAGCCGGGCGGCGCGAGCCTTCTCGGTGCGGTTAGCGGTCGGGCCAGGCGAGTGGTGAGGTTTTGAGAGCGGCCTCAGCGAGGCGGCGGCCGAAGTCGGTCTGGACTCGGGCGCGGGAGGACTCGATCTAGCGGTCGACGCGCTTGTAGCCGGCTTCGCCGTACTCGACGGCCTGCATGAGACATTCGAGACGATCGGCGTCCTTCGCCCACCGGGCTTCGGTCGTCTCGGCGGTCTCCTACTCAGTGACGGCTTCCCTGATGCTCTTCGCCGCCGACTCGGGAAGGACGGCGAGCTGGTCCTCGGTGATGCGTTCGTTGCTCGCGACATCCATGTACGGCTTGACGCTGTGCGGGACGTCTCCGATGCGGGTCTCCTGGGAGCCGTACCACGTCCCCAGGTACGTCGCTCGCGACGGGTCACCGCCCTCTTCGATGGCGATCAGCGCCGTGAGTTGAGCGACACGCAGACTGTGCTCCGCGACCGACTCGAGATCGCGGACGCCGACATGCCACCATCCGGCCCGACGAAGCCGCGACCGTACGCCCATCTCTCAGGCGAAGGGGCCCACGTGATCAGACAGCGGCGGGTTCTTCGAGTCGCGCATTGCTAAGCGCCGAAGGCCCAGGTTCGTTACGCTGGGCAAGTGGGAGCGGTGCAGGAAGCAGCGGCTGATGACTGACTCGTCGGAGAGTTGGCTCAGGCGGACCCCGGATGGGTTGGTGGATGATGCCGTTGGACAGCTCGTTCGTGAGTATCGCTTAGCGCGTCGTCTCAGCCAGGTGTCTCTCGCCGATGCGATGGGGTTCACGCAGCAGTTTCTGAGCCAGGTGGAGAGTGGTAGACGTCGTGTGTCGATGGAGCATCGTCGGCGGTTTGCCGAGGAACTGGGGATCCCGGCGGCCAGCCTCGGCCTGGCGGAAGTCGTCTCTGCAGGCGTCGACGAGGATCTCGCACGGTCGGTAGCAATCAGTCGTGGACAGTGGCGATCGCAGCGGAACTGGCTCAATCGGCATCGCTCAGAACTTGCCAAGTGCGCGGCGAGTCTGTACGCCGCCGAGCATCGCCTGCCGCGTAGTCCCCTGATCGCGGCTCCTGGCTGGATTCCGGACGATCTGATCGAGGTCGACGCGGTCGCTTTGAAACTCGATGAGCAGGCGCATGCGGCAGACGTGACCGGGCGGGAAGCAGAGACACTGCACGTGCGTCCGCTACGGACGCCCGAGGCTGCCTTCGATACGTATACGTCTGCTGTGCGGCACCTCGATCCGCCGAGGCTCTTCGAATCCAGACCGAGCTACCGGCTGCTCGGCGGATCCCTGGCACAGCGGAATCTCGAGTTCGGGTTGGGGGCATACTTCGACAAGCTGAACGTATCGGAGGCGCTCGGCCATGAGATGGCTATCGCCTGCGCCGATGGTATTCCGGATGATGCCGCCAGACTGGGCGGCCGGCTACCGTTCCGCGATCTCATCGGTGACCCGTTCGATCCCGTACGTCGGTCGCTGATTCCCGCGATCACCACGTTGACAATCAGGCTCCGGCGCTATCCAGCCGAGCCCTCATTCCTGCTGCACTGGCGGGATCCCGACAAGGTCGCGACTGCAGCCGGCGTGTACGACGTGATCCCGGCGGGTGAATTCCAGCCGTCGACTGTCGCGCTGTGGGACCGACGAAACGACTTCTCGGTCTGGCGGAACATCGTGCGAGAGTACGCCGAGGAATTACTGGGAGAACCAGAGCACGACGGAACTCGCAGCGAGCCGATCGACTACGTGGATTGGCCGCTGTACCAAATGCTGGGCGAAGCAAAGGACTCGGGTGGGCTGACCGCCTTCATACTTGGGATGGGACTGGATGCACTGACGCTGGCAGCCACCATCCTCACCGTGGTCGTCATCGACGACGACACCTTCACCCGCGCCTTCGGCCAGGCAGTTCGATTCAACGACGAAGGTGAGATCGTCGGCGTCGGCGATGGCCGCGGTGCCGACGGCGTACCGTTTACGCGGCAGGCAGTTGATCGCATGCTGGAATCTGAGCCCATGGCATCACCAGGGGCGGCGGTTCTGGCCCTGGCATGGAAGCATCGGCATGAACTCATCGCCTAGTACGCCTAGCGAATCGGACGAGGTCGGCGGGAGTCGGCGCTCCTGGCTCGGGACGCGCCAGTACCTCATCGACAACCGCTACGACCTGGGAGTCGAGGCAGCCGATGCTTACCCTGTCGACTGGCGGGTGGCCGGGACTCCCCTCCTCGCACCTGCCTCTTGGCTTCCAGCAGCACCGATTCCGCTGATGTCGGTGAAGCTCGATTTCGACTCCGACGCGCGATTCACAGGAGTGACGGGACGCGAAGCCTTCGCTCGGGAGTCCCTGCCGCTGCGTCTCGATCGGAGCCACTACGGGTCGTATTCGGACGCGATCGCAGAGCTGGCGCCACCAGCAACCTTCGAGAACCGGACGACCTATCGACTGCTCGCGGCCGATCTGACGAGCCCGACGCCTTTCATCCACCTCGGGCGAGGATCGTATTTTGACAGCATCAACACCGGCGAGGCGGCCGCGCATGAGTATGCGGCGCGTTGTCTGACACCGTCCGCGCCGGCCGATCTCCGCGGCGCACTTGGCGATCCGTGGGACGCGGCCCGGCGGCCGATCAACGTTGCTATCAGCACGCTGACCATCCGCCGCGACCTCGAGACTGGAACATCCACCTTCTACCTTCACTGGCGTGATCCCGCCAAGGTCGGACACGCGGGCGGCCTCTACCAGGTTGTGCCCGTTGGAATCTTCCAACCGAGCACGGATGCTTCCTGGAACGAGCAGCACGACTTCTCCTTGTGGAGGAACCTCGTACGCGAACTGGCCGAAGAGTTGCTGGGCGAATCGGAAGACTACGGGAACCGCGCGCCCATCAATTACGAGGACTGGCCGTTCGCAGCACGTCTTGCCGCGGGGCTCGATGACGGATCTGTCCGTGCGTATTGCGTCGGTCTCGGCGTCGATCCGCTGACCTTCGCAACCGACCTACTCACCGTTCTCTCGATCGATTCCATCACGTTCGACGAGCTCTTCGGGCGAGTTGTCGAACGAAACGACGAGGGTCGTGTGCTTGCGCCTCAGCCCTTCACCGCCGAGGTTATTGAAGAGTTCGTGCATCGCAAGCCGATGCAGGCTGCGGGTGCGGCCGTCCTCCAACTTGCGTGGGATCACCAGCTCGGCTGACGCGGTACAACTGATTGTTGTAAAACAACCAGTTGTTGGAACCACTGGGGACTGCTGCTCTTTACTGGCTGCGTGAACAACGATCAGCGGTTCCAGATCCGCGGCAATTGGGCGGCGGCGCGTTCGGTGCCGCGATCAGATCGACAACTCCGCTCCCACTTCGACGGGTCCAGCTTCACGGCATCGCCGCAGCTGCTCCCTGCGCCGACCTCACGGTCCATACGTGGGCAGGTCGAGGAAGGACAAGGGCGTTCGAGGGCTGGTTGCGCGGTACGCATCAGCCCGACGGCGATCCGATCGAAGGGGTGGTTCGGGACAGCGGATGAGTGAGGGGGAGTTGTGGATGGTTCAACTCTGGCTTGGCGACATGCTGATCGAGGAGCACGTCGCGCCGGCTGCGCAGGCGGAGCGGTATGCCGACGTGATCCGGCTGCGGATCCAGGGCTTGCCGAACCGTCACATTGGCTGTGAGCGCGCGAGCGTGATGGATCTGGCTTACCCGCGCGGTTCCAGGTATGACCCCCGCGATTAGCGGGACCTGATCAGGCGAGGCCGTCGTCCTGTTCCCTGCGACGGCGACGGTCGCGCCCTCCAACCCGTGCCCTCTCGGTCAGGACGAATCCTCACGTTCTCCTCACCTCTGCCGAGAGGGCGTCCGGTCTTAGCAAGCACCGTCAAGAAGGCACCGATTCGCCGGACTCCTCTCAGTCGATTCAATCGACTCGCACCCCGAAGCCGCACACAAATCAGATCGGAGAGACCCGTTGCCAGCCCCGTTCCTTCTCTCGCGCGGACACGGGCTGACCTGCCCCGCGCCAACTCGGTTCTGCGTAAGGATGGATGGATGAGTGACTGGGAATATGTGAAGGACAGGACCGCGGCCGACGGTGCGGTGTGGAGATCGACCGACGGATCGCTCTACAAGCGAACGGGCGATGCGGATCTGCAGGCAGAAGCTGAGTTCCAGCGCGTGGTTGCTGGACTGGGTTATCCGGTTCCCGAGATCGTTGACGTCGGCAACGAGAACGGATGCTTTTTCGTCGTCGAGCGAGCGATCGGCGACATCTCCCTGCACGAGGAGGCCCTGGCGGATGCCAAGGAGCATGGCTACCTCGGCGACGGTGTGGTCCGTACGGCGAGCGCCGTTGCCTCACGGCTGATGCAGGCCCAGGCAATGCATCCCCTACCCACGACTCCGTGGTTCGATCGAGCGGCGTTCGCGGCTGACGTGTTCGCTGAGAACCCGGACTTCGACACCGCCCGTATCCACACGACCGTCAACCGTGCGCTCCATCGAATGGCCGAACTTCCGATGGTCTACGGGCACCTGGATTACGGCCTGCCCAATGTGCTCCGGGCCGGCATCATCGACTGGCAGCATCATGGGCCCGTTCCCCTCGGATACGACATCTACCCCGCGCTCGACATCGTGGCCTTCAAAGGTGGAGGGAAGGGCTACGCGACCACCCCTCAACAGCGGGACGCCTACGTCACTGCACTTGATGAGACGTCGGTGCCTCTCATCGGGCGGCAGATCAGCCAATATCTGGGCGACTTCCTGCTCGTCAAATGCTTCTTCTTCCTCGCGCTCATGCGGCCCAGCGATCCGTCGCGCCATGACAAGCACATCAAGTGGCAGTACCGCCGGGCCCTCTTCACGATCGGACTTGATCAGTATGAGTCGACCACCAGAATCGACACCGGTACATTCCCCACCCTGGAGCAGTTCACCGCTCAGTACCGGTAGCGTCGTACCGACCGTTCGCGACCGCGACTATCTGATGGACCACCACGGAGTGGTCTTCAAGGTCATCGGCGACAGCCATCCCGGCAGCCACTACCTCGGTTACGTCAAATATCACCCCGATCTGAAGGGCGACCGGCGGCTGTTCGGTCAGACCTACCGGCAGAACAGCGTCGTGTCGAAGTCCTTCGGCATCCTCGCCGATCGGCCGGAGTGCTACGTGTACTCGGACACGCTCGGCTGCGTTATCACGGGCATCCCTCGCGAGGATGTCGCCGTCCACTATTCCTGCCGTAAGGCACTTGTTGCTATCCATGAGGAACCGGCCGCGGTCGCGGACAGCCAGACCGGGAAAGATCTCCTTGCGATTGCCGAGTGGATCACGGCAAATGGTGCCCAGGGTCTCCTCGGCGTTACCGGATCGTTCCTTGTCGGCTGCTTCAACGAACGCTCGGACATCGACCTCGTCTGCTATGGCCCGGACGGCTATCGGGCCGCTCAGGAGTTGTTCCAGCAGACCGATCTGGTTCGCCCGTACGGCGGAGACGACCTGACCCGGTTGTACATCAGGCGGGCCAAGTACATGGAGGGCAGTTCCTTCGACGCCCTGATCAAGCAGGAGCGTCGCAAGCTGCAAGGACTCACCACCGTGGCCGGCGCCCACATCAATTGCGAGCCGATCCGTTCCGACCACGACAAGACCTTCGCGCGCATCTCGTCAAAGGAGATCGGCGAGATCTCGCTACTCGCGAAGATCACCGATCACGCCGAGGGACTGACCACCCCGGCTGTTTACGGGATCAAGGTCAGGACCATCCTCAACTCGACTATCGATGAGCCGGACTCCTTTGCCCGCAGGATCACCCACGTACGCTCATATCTGGGTGCTTATACCGGCGCGTTCAGGTCGGGGGACACCGTGCACCTGTCCGGGAAACTTGTCCACACGCAGGACGGCGACCGCAGTGGATTCGGCATCGAACTCACCCCGTGGGCCGTGAGCAGCTCCTACGTCGCCGCCCTCGCCGGATAGGGCCGGCCACGTGACCTTGCTCGTCATCCGGCATGCCGAGTCCATCGAGAACGCCGACAAGTACAACGGGTTCTACCAGGATCCCCGTCCGTACAGCGGAGCCGCCGCGCACGCCCTCTCCCGCAGTGTTGTCGGTCTGACTCCGCGCGGATTCCGGCAGACGCAGTGGCTCGCCGAGGTGCTGCCGCCGCTCGCAGGCCCTGAGCCGCGGGTTTACACCTCGACCTACCGTCGCGCGATCGACACTGCCGCTCTCGCTGTGCAGGATCTTCCGGACGGCTGGCCGCGGGAAACTCCGCTGCTCGACGAACAGCACTACGGCGACGCCACCTACATGACCAAGCGGGAGTTGTATGAGACATTCCCAGAGTTGGCAGAGGACCGTCGCCTTCGTAAACATATCTGGACAGCACCAGGAGGCGGCGAGTCGCTCGCCGATGGCGTACTCCACCGCGCTGCCGAGTTCGCGGCCGTGGCTCAGACCGAACTCCAAACGTCCGGCGCGGTCGTCGCGTTCACCCACCAGACGGCAGCTGTGGCACTCCGGTCCTGGCTCGAGTGCCGTGCCCTGCCCGAGATCCTCGCCGAGGAGAGGAAAAGCAAATTGCCGAATGCCGCGATCCTCCACTACGCGCTGCGCGACGGCCGGTTCACGCACACCGAAACGATCTTTCCACCGATCTAGGAGGCAGCGTGAAACCTCTGTTTCTCAACGGCCCCGTGCAGAACGGACCCTTCACGTTCGTCAGCCATCCCGGGAAAAGTGTCGGTATCCGCCTAGCTGCGGCGCTCAACGCCGTCCTCGGGCAACCGCCGGTGCCCCATCTGTGGAACACAGCCACGCTCGCCGGAGATCTCCGCTACCGCGCGGCCAATGGGCCGAGAGTCTCGCGCCGGCGGTTCGACGCCGACCTGATCGAGCGCAAGTACGCGCCGCTGCAGTCCCCAGCGGGCGGAATCATGACCGACACCGACTCAGAGGTCGCCGACCTTGCGCTGGAGATGGTCGAACACAACCTCCGAACAGGTTTCTTGGCTATCAGCCGCGAAACCGTTCGCACGTGCCGTCGGTGCGGTCACATGACGGGTGATGGCGGTCATCCCTGCAACGCGTGTGGCAGCACGGACATTCAGGACCGTACTGGCCTTCATCTCGTCGCCAGACCGGCAACGAACCGTCCCGTCCTTGACCGCTCAGACATCCACGCGAGCCACCGGCAGCAGCCCAGGCACCTACAACACACCGCGGGCAGCGTCGACCGCCCAGTGATCCTTTCCCGCACACGCGACCACGGCATACAGCTCGCACCTCTTGGCCTCGACAGGCTCGTCCTCGACCCACGGGTCGGTGTTCATGTCACCGTCCTTGCCGCAGCTCGGCGGCATCGCGCGGATCTGGCTGTCATGACCATCACACAGAATGCCGCCAACCATGTCGCCGCGCACGGTCAGCACTTCCGCGAGCACGATGGCATCAGACTCAAGTACGCGCTCCACGGACACCTTCCATTTGATGATCGGGCAAGCCTCGAACCACTGCATGCGGCGTACCGAGTCACGCAAACAATCAAAGACGACTTCGAGAAGTGGTTCCTCCCACTGTTCTCACTCCGGGCGAAGACCGCGACAAAACCAGATCAGCTCGTGGCGCTCTTCAAGCACTATATGCGTGCGTACCTGGCGCAGCCCGCCGAAGTCAACGAAGCTGTCATGAACGACGTACGGCGCCGGGTCTCGATCGGCGACACCGATTGGATCACCAACAGGCAGTCGCTGGCGAACGTGATCGCCGCCCGGTCGGAACCCGTCATGCAGCCCACACCACCGACCTACCACGACGGCCCGAGGCTGGAGCAATGACGAAGGTTCCCTATGTGGAGAAGCGGGCGGTCACGGTGCTTGCTATCGGTGATGCGATCGAACCACCTGCGGTCCGCGCGATGCTGGAAGGGTTCGGGTATCTGGTCACAGTTCAGTGGATCGGCTCGCGTGAGGAACTGTTGAAGATATTCCGGGGCGAGCTACGGACCGAGGACACGGTGGTGATCTCTGGTCATGGCGGGATGGACGGCTTCCGGTTCCGGATGAGGCGCCGCTTGGGCCCGGGGAGGTGGCCGACATCGGCAGGCTGAGCGGGAAGACCGTGGTCAGCTTGGCCTGTTTGAGCGGGACGCGTGAGTTCGCGGAGGCGTTCAGAACGGCCGGAGCCAAGCACTACATCGGGCCTGATGATTACCCCGACTTTCGGGACGCCCTGGCCTTCGTCACCATCCTGTTCTTTCTGTTGGCCAGTGAAGTGAACATCGCGGAGGCGGCGGCACGGGCGTCGGCGTTCCACGGTGAGACAAGCCAGTTCACGCTGCTTGCCTAGCTCGGCCACGACAGCACCCGACCTCATTTCCCTGGGGACGTCGCGAGTAGTCCCTGGGGCGGCAGCACGCACATCACGGACCGGCTTGGTAAGGCGTGCAGGCGAGAAGACGGGGCGGTCGCTGCGGCGGTAGCCGCAAATGCCGGCGCTGAGCCGGTGGGTGGGTGGGAGCGCGCGTAGCGGGCGCGTTGAGGAGCGTAGCGACGAAGTAGCGCCTGCGTAGCACGCGTGGGGCTGACTGCAGTCCTCCGGCGGAACAGTCTCCCCCGGCACGCTAGGCTGAGCGCCCGTGAAGGTCTTGGTGATCGGGTCGGGTGGCCGCGAACATGCTCTGGCCTGGGCGCTGGCCCAGGATCCGGAGGTCGAGCAGGTCGTGGCGGCCCCGGGCAACCCTGGCATCGCCGTGTTGCGTCCGGCGTACGACGGGCAAACGATCGTTTGCCGTCCGGTGGACATCTTCGACCACGACGCGGTCGTCGCGCTGGCGCGGGAGCTGGACGTCGATCTGGTGGTCGTCGGGCCGGAGGCGCCGCTGGTGGCCGGCCTGGCCGACCCGGTGCGGGACGCCGGGTTCGCGGTCTTCGGGCCGTCCCGGGAGGCCGCGCAGATCGAGGGCTCGAAGGCGTTCGCCAAGGACGTGATGGCCGCCGCGGGCGTGCCGACCGGGCGGGCCTACGTCTGCACCACGCCGGAGGAGGCCGCGACGGCGATCGATGCGTTCGGGCCGCCGTACGTCGTGAAGGACGACGGGCTCGCCGCGGGTAAGGGTGTGGTCGTCACCTCGGACCGCGAGGCGGCGCTCGCGCACGCGGCCGAGTGCGACCAGGTGCTGATCGAGGAGTTCCTGGACGGCCCCGAGGTGTCGCTGTTCGCGATCTCCGACGGTACGACCGTGTTGCCGATGCAGCCGGCGCAGGACTTCAAGCGCCTCGGTGACAACGACGAGGGCCCGAACACCGGCGGCATGGGCGCCTACACGCCGCTCCCGTGGGCGCCGGACGACCTGGTCGCCGACATCACCGAGAACGTCCTGCAACCGACGGTCGACGAGCTCCGCCACCGCGGTACGCCGTTCAGCGGCCTGCTGTACGCCGGTCTCGCGCTGACGTCGCGTGGTGTCCGCGTGATCGAGTTCAACTGCCGCTTCGGTGACCCGGAGACGCAGGCGCTGCTGCCGATGCTGAAGACCCCGCTGGGTGGCCTGCTGTACGCCGCCGCGACCGGCAAGCTCGCCGACCACGGCGACCTGAGCTGGCGGAACGCGTCGTCGGTCGCAGTGGTGGTCGCCGCGAAGAAGTATCCGGCCAACCCGCGCAAGGGCGACGCGATCACGGGTGTCGAGCAGGCAGAGAGCGACCATGTCCGCGTCTTCCACGCGGGTACGGCGCTCGACGACGAGGAACTGGTGACGGCAGGCGGTCGCGTCCTCGCGGTGAGCGCCGTCGGCAAGGATCTCGCCGAGGCACGGCAGCGCGCGTACGCCGCCGTCGGTCAGATCCGGATCAAGGGCTCCCAGCACCGCACCGACATCGCCCTCAAGGCGGAGCGCGGCGAGATCACCGTCTGACGGGCCCTCCCGGCCGCCGGTCCGGATAAAGTCGAAGTTCGATGGAACCGGACAGGGAAGTCGGGGGTGTTGGTGGGTATGGAGACGGAGGGGCTGCGAGAGTTCTACGGCGCCCACCAGCCGCGGCTGGTGGGTGTGATCTCGCTGCTGACCGGGTCACGTGCCGAGGCCGAGGACATCGTCCAAGAGGCGTTCGTCCGGCTCGTGCCCCGCTGGGAGAAGGTGTCGCGGTACGACGCTCCGGAGGCCTGGGTTCGCCTGGTCGCCCTGCGCCTGGCCGCGAACAGGCACCGGGACGGCAACCGGTTCACGCAGCTGTTCCACCGGCTGCCGGCCGAGCACGTCCCGGACCCCGCCGACCGGTATGCCGGTGACCTCGAGCAGGCTCTCGCCGGCCTGCCGATGCCGACCCGGCAGGTCGTCGTCCTCCATTACGTCTGTGACCTGAGCGTGGCTCAGGTGGCGGACACGCTCGGGATCGCGGAAGGCACGGTCAAGTCGCGCCTGTCCCGCGCCCGGGACACCCTGTCCGATTCATTGCTGTTGAGGAGTGACGACCATGCCTGATCTGCAGGAGGACCTGCAGGCGCTGGCCGACCGCCGCGCCGCCGAGTCCGCCGGAGACTTCGACTCCGTTCTGACCACGGCCAAGACCCGCAAGCGCCGCCGGACCGCCGGTCTGACCGTGATCGGCGCGGCCGCGGTGGTCGGCGCCGTCGCGATCGTCCCGACGCTCCGCCCGGCCTCGAACACGCCCGTGGCCGACAGCCCGGTGCCCACGAACGCGGTGGTTCCGCCGCAGGTGGAGACGCTGCCGTCCGCGCCGACGCTCCCGAAGGCCGGCATCCTGGGCCTGAAGTCGCTGAAGTCGGCGACCACGCTCGCCGGCGGAGAGTTCGTCGCCTCGTTCCCGGACAAGAAGGTCCGCGCGGTGACGTTCTCGCTGTCCTCGGCGTCCAAGCCGGAGGTGGCGCTGTACACGCTGGTCGCGAAGATCCCCGGCGACCCGACCACGCCGTACGCGATCCGGATGACGGGTGAGATGGGTATCGCCATCCCGTCGTACAGCAGCGCCGGTCCGTACACGCTGGCGATGCCGAAGGGCCTGCCCGCGGGCTCGTACCGGGTGTGCACGCTGTCCGGTGCGCTGCTCTGTGGTCTGATGACCGTCCAGTAGTCGCCGTCTGGGAGAATGGGGTTCGTGACCAAACCCCGGATCCCCAACGTTCTCGCCGCGCGCTACGCCAGTCTGTCGATGGCGGAGCTGTGGTCACCGGAGCACAAGATCGTGCTCGAGCGGAAGCTCTGGGTCGCCGTACTGAAGGCCCAGAGCCGGCTCGGGGTCGCGGTTCCGGACGGGGTCGTCGAGGACTACGAACGAGTGGTCGACCAGGTCGACCTGGCGTCGATCGCGGACCGCGAGCGGGTCACGCGGCACGACGTGAAGGCGCGGATCGAGGAGTTCAGCGCGCTCGCCGGGCACGAACACATCCACAAGGGGATGACGAGTCGTGACCTGACCGAGAACGTCGAGCAGCTCCAGATCCGCGCCGGCCTGGAACTGGTCCGGGACCGTGCGGTGGCGACCGCCGTCCGGCTGGGCCAGCTGGCGGCCGACCACGCGGCGCTGGTGCTGACCGGGCGTTCGCACAACGTGGCCGCGCAGGCGACCACGCTCGGCAAGCGGTTCGCGTCGGCCGCCGACGAGCTGCTGGTCGCGGTCGCCCGGATCGAGGAGCTGATCGAGCGGTACCCGCTGCGCGGCATCAAGGGCCCGGTGGGTACGTCGCAGGACATGCTGGACCTGTTCGGCGGTGACCCGGCCAAGCTGGACGAGCTGGAGCAGGACATCGCCCAGCACCTCGGGTTCAGCCACACGCTGACGAGCGTCGGCCAGGTGTACCCGCGGTCGCTCGACTACGAGGTCGTGTCCGCGCTGGTGCAGCTGGCCGCCGGGCCGTCGAGCCTGGCGACCACGATCCGGCTGATGGCCGGGCACGAGCTGGTCACCGAAGGTTTCAAGGAGGGCCAGGTCGGCTCCTCGGCGATGCCGCACAAGATGAACACCCGGTCCTGCGAGCGGGTCAACGGGCTCGCGGTGATCCTCCGCGGCTACGCGTCGATGGCGGGCGAGCTGGCCGGCAACCAGTGGAACGAGGGCGACGTTTTCTGTTCCGTCGTACGGCGCGTCGCGCTGCCGGACGCGTTCTTCGCGCTGGACGGGCTGTTCGAGACGTTCCTGACCGTGCTGGACGAGTTCGGGGTGTATCCGGCGGTCGTGTCGCGGGAGCTCGAGCGGTACCTGCCGTTCCTGACCACGACCAAGGTGCTGATGGCCGCGGTGAAGAACGGTGTCGGCCGGGAGACCGCGCACGAGGTGATCAAGGAGCACGCGGTCGCCACCGCGCTCGACCTGCGCAAGGGCCTCGCGGCGAACGACCTGTTCCACCGCCTCGGCGCCGACGGCCGCCTCGGCCTCACCGAGGAGCAGATCGTCGGCATCGTCGGCGAGCCGCTGTCCTTCACCGGCGCGGCCGTCTCCCAGGTCGCCACGGTCGTCGCCAAGATCGACGAACTCGCCAAGCGACACCCCGAAGCAGCCGCCTACACACCGGGTGACATCCTCTAACTCGTGTTCGCACCGCTCACCTGGGGTCTTGTTGCGCTGGCGCTGCTTGCGATGGTGTACGCCGTCGTGCTGACGGCGCGGGACAAGCGGATCGACTGGACCGTGCTGGGCGCGGTCGGGGTTCTCGAGGTCGGGCTGATCGCGCAACTGGTCGTCGGGATCGCGCAGTACGCCGGCACCGACCGGGACGTGTCCGGGCCGTTCTTCATCGGGTACCTGATCGGGTCGCTGATCATCCTGCCGATCGGGGCGTTCTGGGCGCTGGCCGAGAGCAGCCGGTGGGGTGCCGGTGCGCTGGCGATCGCCTGTCTGGTGATCCCGATCGTCGAGCTGCGGCTGCACGACCTGTGGGCGGTCTGAGGTGACCGATCCAGCGGCCACGAAGCACGGGCCCGGGCGGATCCTGATCGCGGTGTACGGCGTGTTCGCGCTGGCCGCGACCGCGCGGGCCGGCGTACAGATCGCGACCAAGTTCGGCGACGCCCCGATCGCGTACCTGTTGTCGGCCGTTGCCGCGGTCATCTATTGCGCCGCGACGTTCGCGCTGGCGAAGGCGACCGTGGTGTCGCGCAAGGTCGCCACGGCCGCGATCGCGATCGAGCTGGCGGGCGTGATCGGGATCGGCGCCTTCAGTTACGCCGTACCGGACGACTTCCCTGACGCGACCGTGTGGTCGCACTTCGGCCAGGGCTACGGCTTCGTGCCGCTCGTCCTCCCCGTGCTCGGCCTGCTCTGGCTCCGTCGTACGCGGTGAGTCCCAGGAAACTGCCAGCCACGCGCAGGGGCTGACTCAGGTTCACCGGACAGCATCGGTGACATGCAGATTCCAGGTCATCCTCGGGTCGAGATCGTCGTACCCGTCAAGAACGAGGAAAACGACCTCGGACCGAATATCAGACGGTTGCGGGAGTTCCTCGACACCGCTTTCCCGTTTCCGGCCGAGGTCTGCATCGCGGACAACGGAAGTACGGACGCGACATATGAGATCGGTACGCTGCTCGCCGCCGAGCTGCCCGGGGTCCGGGTGGTCCGGCTCGAGCAGTCCGGGCGCGGCCGCGCGCTGAAACAGGTCTGGTCCGCCAGCACCGCCGAGGTGCTCGCCTATATGGACGTCGACCTGTCCACCAACCTGAACGCGCTGCTGCCACTGGTCGCGCCGCTGCTCGCCGGGCACAGTGACGTTGCCATCGGCACCCGGTTGGCGAAGAGCTCCCGGGTGGTCCGGCGGCCGAAGCGGGAGTTCATCTCGCGCTCGTACAACCTGTTGCTACGGGCAACGTTGAGCGCGCACTTCTCCGACGCGCAGTGCGGGTTCAAGGCGATCCGCGCCGACGTGGCGCGCGAGCTGCTGCCGCTCGTGGAGGACACCAGTTGGTTCTTCGACACCGAACTGCTGGTGCTCGCGGAGCAGGCCGGGCTGCGGATCCACGAGGTACCGGTGGACTGGGTCGACGACCTGGACTCCCGGGTCGCGATCGCGAAGACGGTGGGCGAGGACCTGCGGGGGATCGCCCGGCTGATGCGCAGTCGCGTCGACCTGGAGCCGATCCGGCAGAAGTACGGTCGGCCGCGCATTCTCGATCCCCGGACCGCGCTGGCCGCGCGGGTCCTGCGGTTCTGCGCGGTCGGGGTGCTGAGTACGGCGGCGTACGCGCTGCTCTATCTCGTGCTGCGCCAAGGCATGCCGGCCCAGGTGGCGAACCTGCTGGCGCTGCTGATCACCGCGGTCGGCAATACCGCGCTCAACCGGCGGATCACGTTCGGGGTGCGCGGTGTGGAAGGCCGCTGGCGGCATCACCTGCGCGGCCTGGTCACCTTCGGGATCGGCTGGAGCCTGACCGCGGCGTCGCTCTGGCTGTTGCACACCGCGGTCTCCGCGCCGCACCAGGCGGTGGAGATCACCGTCCTGACCATCGCGAACCTGGCCGCGACCGTCGTCCGGTTCAGTCTCTTCCAGGCCTGGGTCTTCGACGACGACGCACCCACCATCCCCACCTTCGAACCCCCGGCGGTTCTCGAAAACACCCGGAGCAACTGATATGGCAACGCTCACCGATCCCGTCGAGGCGACCAGACCTCGCGCGATCAGCACGCAGTACACCCTCGGAAAGGACAAGGTCCTGTACGGCGGTCTGCTGGCGCTGACCGCGATCGCGTACCTGTGGGGCCTGTCCAAGAACGGCTACGCGAACGAGTACTACGCCGCCGCGGCGCAGGCCGGGTCGACGAGCTGGAAGGCCTGGTTCTTCGGGTCGTTCGACTCCTCCAGCTTCATCACCGTCGACAAGACCCCCGCCTCGCTGTGGGTGATGGGGCTGTCGGGGCGGATCTTCGGCTTCAACACCTGGAGCATGCTGGTACCCGAGGCGCTGATGGGCGTCGCGAGCGTCGGCTTCGTGTACGTGTCCGTACGGCGCTGGTTCTCCGCGAACGCCGGCTTGCTGGCCGGAGCGATCCTCGCGCTGACGCCGGTCGCCGTCCTGATGTTCCGGTTCAACAACCCGGACGCGCTGCTGATCCTGCTGCTCTGCGCCGGTGCTTGGGCGGTGACGCGGGCGATCGACTCCGTGAAGCACTCGGCGCGATGGATGATCCTGGCCGGTGCCCTGGTCGGGTTCGGGTTCCTGACGAAGATGCTGCAGGCGTTCCTGATCCTGCCAGCCTTCGGGATTGCGTACCTGGTCGCCGGGAAGCCGGCGCTGGGGAAGCGGCTCCTGCACCTGGTGCTGGCGACTGTTTCGCTGATCGTGAGCGCCGGTTGGTGGGTCGCGATCGTCGAGCTGATTCCGGCGTCGGCGCGACCGTACATCGGCGGGTCGTCGACGAACAGCATCCTCGAGCTGACCCTTGGCTACAACGGCCTCGGGCGGTTGAACGGCAACGAGACCGGCTCGGTCGGCGGCGGGACCGGCGGCGCGGGCTGGGGCGGCGCGGCCGGAGTGCAGCGGCTGTTCGGCGGTGAGTTCGCGTCGCAGATCGCTTGGCTGCTGCCGGCGGCTCTGCTCGCGACGATCGTGCTGGTTGTCGCCTCGGGCAAGGCGCCGCGGACCGATCGGAAGCGGGCGTTCGCGCTGCTGTGGGGTGGCTGGCTGGTTGTCACCGGTCTGGTCTTCAGCTACATGCAGGGCATCATCCACAGCTACTACATGATCGCGCTGGCGCCGGCGATCGGTGCGTTGATCGGTGCGGCGATGGCGGTGCTCTGGAAGCGCCGTACGGAATGGTTGCCGCGGACAACGTTGGCCGGCGGGATCCTGCTGACGGGTGGGTGGAGCTTCGCGCTGCTGAACCAGACGCCGACGTGGCAGCCGTGGCTGCGCTGGGCGGTTCTGGCCACCGGTGTGGTGGCGGCCGGGTTGCTGATGATCATGCCTGAGTTGAAGTTGCATCGTACGGCGGCCAGGCGGGCCGGGCTGTTCGCGGCGACACTGCTCACGGTGAGCGCGCTGGCCGGACCGACGGCGTACTCGATCTCGACGATCAATTCGGCGCATGCCGGTGCACTGCCGTCCGCTGGACCTTCGGGTGCCGGTGGCATGGGCGGCATGGGTGGCGGACGTGGTGGCTTCGGTGGTGACGGCCGGATGGGTACGCCGCCTGGGCAGACCGGCACCGGTACGACGCAACAGCCGGGGACCGGTACTACGCAGCAGCAGGGTGGTCCTGGTGGTGGCGGTATGGGCGGGTTCCTCGGTGGTGGCGGGATCAGTGGGGTCTCCAGTGAGCTGGTGACACTGCTGCAGCAGGGCGCGAAGGGGTACACCTGGGCCGCCGCGGCAGTCACCGCGAACGGGGCCGCGCCGCTGCAGATCGCGTCCGGCGAGCCGATCATGGCGATCGGCGGGTTCAACGGGACCGACCCGGCGCCGTCGCTCGACGAGTTCAAGGGACTGGTTGCCCAGGGCAAGATCCACTACTTCATCGGGAGCAGTGGCGGCGGGATGATGGGCGGCCGCAACGGCACCTCCAGCGAGATCGCCACCTGGGTCAGCGAGAACTTCACGGCCCAGACCGTCGGCAGCACCACCGTCTACGACCTTTCCACCGGAACAGGAGCATGAAGATGACACAGTCCCCAGAAGCCCAGTTCCAGGCGGCACAGGCCGCCCAGAACAACCCGGCCACCCCACCTGCCCCGCCGGCTCAGCAGCCGGAGGTTGCGAAGGGTGGTGGGCGGCCTAGCAATCTGATGCTTGCTGGGGCCGGTTCGATCCTTGCCGTGCTGGCTTTCGTCGGCGGCATGGCGGTCGGGCACTCGTGGGACGGCACGAGCAACCAGCAGGGCCAGTTCGGCGGGCCCGGCGGCGGGATGCGCGGCGGATTCCCTCAGGGCAACGGCCAAGGCACACTCCCGGGCCAGGGTCAAGGCCAGGGAACCCAGCAAGGTCAGGGAAATCAACAGGGCCAGGGAACCCAGCAGGGTCAGGGCACGCAGCCGAGCCAAGGCACGACGACGCAGGGACAGACCCGAACCAGTTGAACCTCGCCTGAACGAAGGCAGCCCGGCGGGCCCCGAGCGGACACTCGGCCCGCCGGGCGCTGTTTTCTGGACGAGCGTCAAGCGGTGGGACGACACGCGGAATGGTTCGTCGGGCCGTGGGGTGGGGTAGGAACGGTGCGTGGAATGGTCGAACGTCACCTGGTTCCTGACCGCGCTCGGGGCGGTCGTCGTACTGATCACGCGCGTCCGGCTCGGAGGGACTGTTGTCGACGGCACCGGTCACGGCGCCGGCCGGCACGGGTACTCCGCAACGCTGTTGCGGCTGCACACCGTGGTCGGAGTGATCACGCTGATCGGCTGGGTCGTTGCCCTGATCACCGGTCGGCGGGAGATCGCGCTGGTCATCCTGGCCGGCTGGTGGTTGCTGACGGTCATCGGATTGTTGCTTCTGGCCCGTTGGCTCCCGAGCGCCGGCAAGCACTCCGAGGATGCGCAGAGTGACGCCTGGGGTTCCGGCGCCGGCCTGTCCGTCCTCGGCCACGTGGGCATGCTGCTCGGCGTCGGCTATTTCACCTTCGTCGCGGTCACGGACCGTCTCTGAGTCCGGCGATCAGCGCCGTGACAGAGCGTCGTACGGCGGACTCGAACGCTTCTGGTGAGAGCGTTGTCCCGGTCCCGGCGACCCGGTCGTACATGAGCCCGTCGAGCATCGCGGCGACCGGCCACGCGGCTGCCTCCGGATCGGGTATGCCGAGTCCGGCCAGCAAGTGCGCGAGCATCGCCCGCAACTGCCGCCCGCCTTCGACGATCGCGGTCCGCAGTTCCGGTTGACGGCTCGCCTCCAGCGACAACTCGTACCGCGCGACCAGGTCGTCCGGCCGGTCCTGCGCGAGTCCCGCCGTCATCGCCACCATCAATTCGACCGGATCCGCCCCGGGCGGCGGCATCCCGGCCACGTCCCGGGTGAGCATCCGGCTCACGCACGCGGTGAGCAGAGCGTTCCGCGTCCGCAGGTAGTACGACGTGGAGCCCGGCGGCAGGCCCGCCTCGGCGTCGACGGCGCGGTGCGTCAGCCCGCGCAGCCCGCGGGTCGCGACGAGGTGGATCGCCGCGTCCGCGATCGCGTCCTGCCGATCCGCACCCCGCGGAGCTTCCTTCGTCACGTCGCACAGTCTCGCACTTCCCAGCCGAACTCTACAGATGTAGAGTCGAGGTCATGAGTACGGCGATCGTGGTCGGGGCGGGTATCGGAGGGGTTACCGCTGCTGTCGCGCTGCAGCGCAGCGGTTGGCAGGTCACAGTGCTGGAGCGGGCGCCGGAGCTGGGCGAAGTGGGGGCGGGGATCTCGGTCTGGCCGTCGGCGGTCGCCGTGCTCGAGGAGCTCGGGGTCAAAGGCGTCGAGAAGTCGTCCGTGCAGTCCAAGCCGGCCGGGATCCGCAAGCCCGACGGCCGCTGGATGGTCGGTGCGCCCGACCTCGGTATGGAGCTCCCGGTGATGATTCACCGCGCGCAGCTGCACGACCTGATCACGGCCGAGTTCGGCCCGGCGGTGACGGTGCGGACCGGGTACGACGTACGGACGGTGACCCAAGATGCGGACGGGGTCACGGTCGACGGCGAGCTGCGGGCCGACCTGCTGGTCGCCGCGGACGGGATCCGGAGCGCGGTACGGACCGCGGTGTATCCGCAGTACGCGGGCCCGCGGTACTCCGGGTTCACGGGGTACCGCGGAATCGCGGAGGTCGATCTCGACGACGGCGGCGGGGAGACCTGGGGCCATGGGCAACTGTTCGGGTTCGCCCGGCTGATCGACGGGCGGTTCTACTGGTACGCGACCGCGAACCAGCCGGCCGGTACAAAGAGCGAGCCGGCGGTGTTCGAGAGCTGGCACGATCCGCTGCCGCGGTTGATCGCGGGTAGCGCGAAGATCCTGCAGAACGACATCTACGACCTGACGTTGCCGCTGGTGCCGTTCGTGCACGGGAGGGTGGTGCTGCTCGGCGACGCGGCGCATGCGATGACGCCGAACCTGGGTCGCGGTGCCTGCTCGGCGATCGAGGACGCCGGCGCGCTGGCGCGGCACCTCACCCGGACGAGCGACCTGGCGCTCGCGCTGGCGGCGTACGACGCCGAGCGCCGTCCTGCCACGACCAAGCTGGTCAAGCGCTCCCGCACGCTGGGCCGCCTCGCCCAGACCGAGAATCCGCTGGTCTGCACGGTCCGGGACGGGCTGGTCGCGACGGCCGGCAAGCTGCTGGCGCTGCGGCGCCGCTAGGGGCGTACCTGCCGCCCTCGGGCGCCGGGTGGAAGAATCGGCCGCGTGACCACACTTCCGCAGGCGCCCGAGATTCCTGGTGCGAAGCACCTCCACTCCGGCAAGGTCCGGGATCTGTACGAGCTCGAGTCCGGCGACCTGCTGATGGTCGCGAGTGACCGGATGAGCGCGTTCGACTGGATCCTCGAGTCGATGATCCCCGACAAGGGGAAGGTGCTCACCGCGATGAGCCTGTGGTGGTTCGAGCAGCTGGACATGCCGAACCACATCATCTCCACGGACGTGCCGGCCGAGGTCGCCGGGCGGGCCGTGGTCTGCGAGAAGCTCGCGATCTACCCGGTGGAGTGTGTGGCCCGCGGGTACCTGAGCGGCACCGGCCTGCTCGACTACAACGCCACCGGCGCGGTCTGCGGGATCCCGCTGCCGGGAGGCCTGGTCGAGGGCTCGCGCTTCGACACCCCGATCTTCACGCCGGCCACGAAGGCCGAGCTCGGCGAGCACGACGAGAACGTGTCGTACGACGTGGTGGTCGCGACCGTCGGCGCGGAGACGGCGGCTGCCCTGCGGGACACCACGCTCGACATCTACTCGACGGCGCGGGCGATGGCCGAGGAGCGCGGGATCATCCTGGCGGACACGAAGTTCGAGTTCGGCGCCCGCGCGGACGGGACGCTCGTTCTCGCCGACGAGGTGCTGACACCGGATTCGAGCCGCTTCTGGCCGGCCGACCAGTGGGCGCCGGGCAAGCCGCAGCCGTCGTACGACAAGCAGATCGTCCGGGACTGGCTGCAGTTCGAGTCCGGGTGGGACCGCACGTCGGGTGAGGCGCCGCCGCCGTTGACCGACGAGGTCGTCGAGCGGACCAGGTCGTCGTACATCGCGGCGTACGAGCAGCTCACCGGCCGGAAGTTCGACGCCTAGAGCAGGCCGATGCCCAGCGCGAGCAGGATGAAGCGGGCGCCGCGGCCGGCCAGGACCGACAGGGTGAACACGACGGTCTTCATCCGCGAGGCGCCGCCGATCAGCGCGACGCCGTACAGCGGCGGGACGCCGGCGAACGCGCTCAGCAACGTGACCGGGATGCCCCAGCGGCTGTCGCTCATCGCGTCCAGGAGCCGTTTGCTGAGGTCGCGGTTGCGCTGGACGAAGCGGCCCCAGCGGGTGTCCAGGTCGACCGGTCTCGGTTCCTTGGTCTTGCGCGCCGCGTAGCCGGGGCGGTAGCGGACGGCGAGGAACATCGCGACCTTGCCGATCGTCTGGCCGGCGGCGACGCCGCTCGCGGCGACCAGCGGGTTCATGGCATGGGTGGCAGCGACGCCGAGCACGTACGCCTCGGCGTTCACGAACGGTACGACGGCGGACCCGATCCCGTAGCCCACCGCGAGTACCAGTTGCCACACCCACATGACACCGAGGCTAAGTGCGATCCCGGCCATTGCCACGGAACTCAGGCCCCCTTCCAGGGGTGGACCAGGGTCCACCCTGTCATCGTGCCTCGCCCGGGGCGGCGGCGCGACGGCCGCACAGGATCTGGACCAGCCGGTAGGACGAGACGACCTTGACCGCGAGGGCCGCGACCGCGACGGCGTACGGCAGCCAGTGGGCGCCGGTCTGGCCGGCGACGACCAGCGAGACCACCACGGCGCCGGTGTTCAGCGCCTTGGCGGGCTTGGACCAGTTCCAGACGTAGATCGGCTTGTCGACCTTGTAGAAGTAGTTCGGGCTGAGCACCCACGGCCAGAGCAGGAACGAGAACGTCAGCATGGTGTCCAGTACGCCGAACTGCACCAGGTAGATCGCCAGCGGCCCGATCGTGTCCGGGTATGTCGCCATGAACGCGGCCGCCAGCAGGAACGAGCACGCCCGGTCGCAGACGACGTCGAACACCGCACCGGACAGCGACTCCTCGTTCCGGATGCGAGCCACCCAGCCGTCGAGGCTGTCGCCGAACCAGTAGGCGACGTACCCGATCACCAGCCAGAGCAGATCGCCGGTGCCGAACGCGTACGTGGCGAGCGCCATCGCGATCACGGTCCGGACCAGCGTGATCCGGTTCGGCACCCCGAGCAGCATCGCGGGTCGGACCGCCAAAGGTATCGAGGTCATCAGGCCGCCCTTAGATTCTCGGGATCGAGTGCGTCCCGCAGTTGGTTGCGAAGCAGAAAACCGGCGGCGGCGCCGCCGAGGTGACCGAGGAGCCAGCCTGCGATCGTCAGGATCGCCGCGAGCAGCAGCGTCCCCGGGTCGAACGGCCCGACCGCGCCGCCGGCTACCCGGTTGATGCCGGTCACGGTGCCGAACAGCAGACCGGCGGCCAGTGCGGGAGCCGCGACCACGGTCAGCTGGCGGCGAATGACCCGGCGGAGGAACGGCAGGTCCACACCCAGAGCGGTCAGGCTGGCGAACTGGCGGCGCTGGTCGACCAGTTGGTCCGCGACGCCGACGATCAGCGCGGCCATCGCGGTGAGGGCGACCAGGACGAGTCCGGCGATCGTCAGTCCGAAACCGGTGGTGTAGAACGCCGTAGTACCGCCTAGCTGGTCGTCGACCTGGACGCTGGCGATCCCGTTGGCCAAGGTGCCGACGAGGAAACCGCAACAGCCCAGCAGCATGCAGATCCGGGTGGCGGGCCGGGAGTCGGTCACCAGCCGGAGACCGGTGAGCAGGTTGGCGGGGTCGCCGGACCGCTGCAGCCGCCGCCCCAACCCGCGGATCCAGATCCCTGAGGTGCTCAGGAAGAACAGCGCCAGGCCCGCGAGCACGATCGTGGAGCCCACGTACCCCATCCACGGCGAGGCGAGCAGGCCGAGCGCGATCAGTACCGGTCCAGCGATGATGCCGGTACGACGCTGCGCCGCGGACTGTGGTTGCCGGGACATGGGCCCGTCTCGGTGCAGGAGGCTTCCGATCACCGCACCGGCCGCTGTCATCATCACCACCACGGGAATCCACAGCACCGCGTCCATCGCCTGTGCACCGGGCAGGACCCGCGCCATCAGCGGCAGTGCACCGAACAGCAGGCTGAGGACCAGGTACCCTGGCCCCGCCAGCAGTCCACCCGCCAGACCGGCAATAGCCGCGTCGGTGACGGTCAGCTGTCGTAGCTGCTTCCTGGAGGCGCCTGCCAGCCGTAGCGCAGTCAGTCGCCGTTCGCGGGCCGCCGTACCCAGTCGTAAGGCTTGGACCGCTAGGCCTCCGGTGAGTGCGGCCAGGATGATCAGGATCGCGATCAGCCCGGAGCGCAGGCCGCTCTCGGCGATGTAGTTGCTGTAGACATCGTTGCTCAGCTCGCCCTTGCCCAGTCGGGCGATGCGCAGTGCGCCGAGTAGCAGGGCTCCACTGAGTGCGAGTGCTGCAGTGGCCAGCTGGACCCGGCTGCGGTCCGCCGGCGTCCGTGAGCGCGCCAGCTGTACCAGCGTCTCGAGCGTCATCAGAGCGACACCTCGTGCTGGATCAGGCCGTCGCGCAGCCGGATCTCACGGTCTGCTGACGCGGCCACCAGGTTGTCGTGGGTCACCATCAGCAGGGCAGCGCCGCGGTAGCGGGCAGCCTCCAGCAGTACGTCGAGGAGCTCCTGGCCGGCCCGACTGTCCAGGCTGCCGGTGGGCTCGTCGGCGAGTACTACGGACGGACCGGTGACCAGTGCGCGCGCTACTGCAGCACGCTGCGTCTGGCCGCCGGACAGCTCGCCCGGAACCGCATCGGCGTCGTCAGCGATACCCACCTGGCCCAGCCAGTTCATCGCGGCTTTGTGGGCCTCACCGCGCTCATGACCACCCAGCAAGAGCGGCAGCGCCACGTTGTCGACCAGTGGCAGGTCCGGCACCAGCTGCCCGAACTGCAGCACGATGCCGACCTTCGTACGGCGCAGCGCCGCACGCTGCTCCTCCGGCAGAGCAGCCAGGTCCTGGCCGTCCACGTGCACGGCACCGGCGTCCGGAGTGAGGATGCCGGCCGCGCAGTGCAGCAGCGTCGACTTGCCGCATCCGCTCGCACCGGTCACCGCGACGACTTCACCCGGCTTGAGTTGCAGGCTGACGCCGCGGAGGGCCGTGTTCCGTCGGTAGGCGTACTCGATTCGTTCCAGTTCCAGAGCAGCATTCATCAGCGAGTCCCCCTCTGCTCGGAGATGCGGTCCAGTGCGCCGTCCAGCCAGCGCAGATCAGCGTCCAGGTGAGCCACGATGTACTCGCGCACCAGGGGCGAGGTCGGGTCGTTGTCGGCCGGGGTCTCCCGCAGCTCACGGATCCGGCGCAGGTGACTGGCGCGCTGGCGGGCGAGGAACCCCTCCGCGTCGCCTCCGGTCCGGATGGCTGCCACGAGCTTCCGCAGTACCTCGTCGGCGCTTCCCCAGGCCGGGGGCACCGGGTCGTTGAGCCAGTCGCTCAGGTGATCGCGGCCCTTGCTCGTCAACGCGTAGACCGTCCGGTCCGGTCCGCCGCCGGAGGTCTTGTCGACCACCTCGACGAGTCCGTCCCGCTCCAGTCGCCCAAGTGTCGTGTACACCTGTCCGAAGGCGAGCGGCCGGCTGTCCGGGAACCAGGCGTCATGGCCCCGCTTCACGTCGTACCCGTGCGCCGGGCCGGCGGACAGCAGCCCGAGGACGAGCTCAGCAGTGGCCATGGCCAGAACTATACATCGCGTGTATGTACTCAGTGAATAGTCCAGGATGCGGCAATCCTCGCGTCGGTCGGTAGGATTCAGCCGTCACCCCGCAACGAACCTGGAGTAGTCAGTGGCTCGCGTTGTCGTCGACGTCATGCTCAAGCCCGAGATCCTCGACCCGCAGGGCAAGGCGGTGCACGGCGCGTTCGGCCGGCTCGGCTTCGACGGCGTGGCCGACGTCCGGCAGGGAAAGCGCTTCGAGATCACCCTGGACGGTGAGGCGACCGAGGAGCGGGTCGCCGAGATCCGGAAGGCCGCCGACACGCTGCTGGCCAACCCGGTGATCGAGGACTACACGCTGCACGTGGAGGCTGACCACACCGCGGAGATTGGGCAGTGAAGATCGGGGTCGTCACCTTCCCGGGCTCGCTGGACGACGCCGACGCCCGCCGCGCGGCCGCGGTGGCCGGCGCCGAGGCGGTCGCGCTCTGGCACGGCGACGAGGACCTGCACGGCGTGGACGCGGTCGTCCTGCCCGGCGGGTTCTCGTACGGCGACTACCTGCGCGCCGGTGCCATCTCCCGGTTCGCGCCGGTGATGGAGACCATCATCAAGCGGGCGGGCGAGGGGATGCCGGTGCTCGGTATCTGCAACGGCTTCCAGGTGCTGTGCGAGTCGCACCTGCTGCCCGGCGCGCTGATCAAGAACCACCACCGCAAGTTCGTCTGCAAGGACCAGGTGCTGCGGATCGAGAACAACAGCACCGCGTGGACCAGCGACTACGACGCGAACCACGAGATCACCATCGTGCTGAAGAACCAGGACGGTTCGTTCGTCGCCGACGAGGCGACGCTGGACCGGCTGGAGGGCGAGGGCCGCGTGGTGGCGCGCTACCTGGGCAACCCGAACGGCTCGTACCGCGACATCGCCGGGATCACCAACGAGCGCGGCAACGTGGTCGGCCTGATGCCGCACCCGGAGCACGCCGTCGAGACACTCACCGGTCCGACCACGGACGGCCTGGGCTTCTTCACCTCGGTGCTGAAGGCCGTCGTCGCCTCCTGATGAAGCGGTTGTGGGTGGGGCGGTCATGGCCCTACCAGGCCCTTCTCCGGGTGGCCGTGCTGCTGGCCGCGACCGCCGCCGCGGTGATCGGGACAGTCGCGCCGGCGAACGCGGCGCCCTCCAGCTTGTTCGCGAAGGTCGTGGTCATCGGCGTACCCGGGCTGACCTGGAACGACGTGAAGGCGTCGCCGGAGCTGACCGCGCTGGTGAACCAGTCGCACGTGGGCTCGATCTCGGTGAAGACGGCCGGTCCGCACACCTGTCCGGTCGACGGGTGGCTGACGATCAGTGCGGGCACCCGGGCGTGGGGGAGTGTGGCCGACCAGCCGTGCGGTGACCTGCCTGCGGTGACCAACGGCAAGGTGAGCGACTGGCAGACGTACGTCGACCGCCAGGCCGAGCACCACACGGGCGCACCGATCGGACGCCTCGGCCAGACCGGGTACCCCATCTGCGGCTTCGGTCCGGGTGCTGCGATCGCACTGGCCCGGACGGACGGCTCTGTGGCCAACTGGCAGCCTGAGTTCGATGCCTCCGTGTTGGCGAAGCCGGACTGTGGCGACGCGATCGTCGACGCCGGTGCGCTGCCGCCCCGGGAAGGACGGGCGGACGCGCGCCAGAAGGTCGCTCAGCTGGTGGCGCAGGCCCGTGCGGCCGGCGGCTGGGTCCTGCTGGTCGGTGTCAGCCAGGAGCTCGCGAACGCGCACCAGGAGTCGCTGGTCGCCATGCAGCTGCCCCCGGACAACGGACCGCGCTGGCTGACCAGCGACAGCACCCGCCGCCCCGGGCTCATCCAGCTCACCGACGTGACGGCGACCGTCCTCAAGGGCCGGACTCCGGCGAACGTCGATCCCGCAGGGTCCGCCGACGCGGGACCGCTGGACGGTAACGAGATCCACTTCACCGGAGACCGTCACACCGACGCGGCGGCCGTCATCGAGGACCGGCTGGACGCCAACGAGCGGTTCGAGCAGCCGCGGCCGATGCTGTTCGCGGTGTCGCTGACGATCGTTGCGGCCGAGGTGCTCGCGCTGCTCTGGTTCTGGTTCCGGCGCTCGCCCGCGTCCCGGCGTACCGCGGTGTTCACGTTGCTGATGCAGGGCGGGTTCTACCTCGCGGTCTTCCTGTCCACACTGACCGTCTGGTGGCGCTGGCCGTCACCCGGTTTCTCCTTGTACTGCGTGATCATGGGGATCAGTGCGCTGGCCGCTTTGGCGGCACAGGTCGTGCTGAAGAAGTACGCGTACCTCGGCCTCGCAATGGCGGCGTACCTGATCCTGCTGGTCGACGGCGTGCTCGGTACGCCGCTGCAGGTCGGCAGCATGTTTGCTGACGGGCCTGTGATCGGTGGACGGTTCTACGGCTTCGGGAACTCCACCTTTGCGACGCTGGCGGTCGGGGCACTCGTCACTGCGGGCTTCGCGGCGCAGAAGCTCATCAGCAAGAGCAGGGTGCAGGCTGCGATCGCAGTGCTGGTCGTCGGCGGCGCTGCGATCGTTGTGGACGGCAGACCGGGCTGGGGCACGGACTTCGGCGGCATCATCGCGCTGACCCCGGCTGTGCTGCTCATGGCCTGGTTGACGTGGCGCGGGAGCATTTCACTGCGCGCACTGATCGGTGTGGGTGTGACCGGCGTACTGGCTGTGTCCGCGGTCGCCTTCCTCGACTATCTGCGTCCGCCGGACCAGCGCAGTCACTTCGGCGCGTTCGTCGCCCGCCTCCTCGACGGCGACGTCAGCGACGTACTGATCCGCAAGCTGGAGATGGCAGTGCAGTTCTTCAGCGGTCCGGCCGGATGGCTCATGCTCATCGTGGTCCTCCTCTGCATGCTGGCCACGCTGCTGCCGCACCGCGTGCCGTCCGAGGCGTACCGCACCTTCTACGACAGCCTCCCGATGATCCGCCCCACCCTGCTGGCGCTCTCCACCTGCGGCCTCGTCGGCATGCTCCTCAACGACGCCGGCGTCGCCCTCCCCGCGATCATGACCGGCTTCGCCCTCCCTCTGCTGGTGGCCCATCTGATGGACTCCCGTCAGCCCGCTACCGTTTCACCTGAGTCCCACCTAGTGCAGGAGTCCTAACGTGTCCACCGACACCGTCAGCAACGCCACGAGTACCCCGGACGTCGAGCAGCCGTGGGCTGAGCTTGGGCTGAAGCCGGACGAGTACCAGCGGATCCGGGACATCCTCGGGCGGCGCCCGACCAGCTGCGAGCTGGCGATGTACTCGGTGATGTGGAGCGAGCACTGCTCGTACAAGTCGTCCAAGGTGCACCTGAAGCGGTTCGGTGAGATCCCGCAGGAGACGCCGGCCGGGAAGATGCTGGCCGGGATCGGTGAGAACGCCGGCGTCATCGACATCGGCGAGGGGTACGCCGTCACGTTCAAGGTCGAGTCGCACAACCACCCGTCGTACGTCGAGCCGTATCAGGGCGCGGCGACCGGGGTCGGCGGCATCGTCCGCGACATCATCGCGATGGGCGCCCGCCCGGTCGCGGTGATGGACCCGCTGCGGTTCGGCCCGCTGGACGCCCCGGACACCAAGCGCGTGCTGCCGGGGATCGTGTCCGGCGTCGGCGGCTACGGGAACAGCCTCGGCCTGCCGAACATCGGCGGTGAGGTCGTCTTCGACCCGACGTACCTGGGCAACCCGCTGGTGAACGCGCTCTGCATCGGCGTCATGCGGCACGAGGACCTGCACCTCGCGAACGCGACCGGCGTCGGCAACCAGATGATCCTGTACGGCGCCAAGACCGGCGGCGACGGTATCGGCGGAGTGTCGGTGCTGGCGTCGGAGACCTTCGCGGAGGGTGGCCCGACCAAGCGGCCGGCGGTCCAGGTCGGCGACCCGTTCATGGAGAAGCTGCTGATCGAGTGCACGCTCGAGCTGTTCGCCGCGAACGTCGTCGAGGGCATCCAGGACCTGGGCGGCGGCGGCCTGTCCTGTGCGACCTCCGAGCTCGCCAGCGCGGGCGACGGCGGTATGCGGGTGTCGCTGGACAAGGTCCCGCTGCGGGATGCCTCGCTGTCGCCCGAAGAGATCCTGATGAGCGAGTCGCAGGAACGGATGATGGCCTGCGTCACGCCGGAGAACGTCGAGGCGTTCCTGAAGATCTGCGAGAAGTGGGACGTCCAGGCCGATGTGATCGGTGAGGTGACCGACACCGGGCGGCTGGAGATCGACTGGCACGGCGAGCGGGTCGTCGACGTACTGCCGGAGACCGTCGCGCACGAAGGTCCGGTGTACAACCGCCCGTACGAGCGGCCGTCCTGGCAGGACGAGCTGCAGGCCGACGGCGCCGAGAAGTTGCCGCGGGCAAGCAGCGGCGCGGAGCTGCGGGACACGCTGCTCACGCTGGTCGCCTCGCCGAACCTGTGTGACAAGTCCTGGGTGACGGACCAGTACGACCGGTACGTGCTCGGCAACTCGGTGCTCGCGCAGCCCGAGGACAGCGGGATGATCCGGGTCGACGAGACCAGCGGCCTTGGCGTCGCGGTGTCGACCGACTGCAACGGCCGGTTCGCCAAGCTCGACCCGTACACCGGAGCCAAGCTCGCGCTCGCAGAGTCGTTCCGGAACGTCGCGACCACCGGCGCCCGCCCGGTCGCGGTCACCGACTGCCTGAACTTCGGCTCGCCGGAGGACCCGGCGGTGATGTGGCAGTTCACCGAGGCGATCCGCGGCCTGGTCGACGGGTGCAAGGAGCTCGGCATCCCGGTCACCGGTGGCAACGTGTCGTTCTACAACCAGACCGGCGAGACCGCGATCCTGCCGACCCCGGTGGTCGGTGTGCTCGGCGTGATCGACGACGTCACCCGCCGTACGCCGATCGGGTTCACGGCCGAGATGGAGGGCCACCAGCTGTACCTGCTCGGTGAGACCGAGGAGGAACTGTCCGGGTCCGAGTGGGCGCACGTCGTCCACGGCCACCTCGGCGGGCGGCCGCCGGCGGTGGACCTGGCGGCCGAGCAGCAGCTGGCCGACATCCTGATCAACGCGTCCCGCGACGGGCTGATCGACGCGGCGCACGACATCAGCGACGGCGGCGTCGCCCAGACGCTGGTCGAGTCCGCGCTGCGCGGCGGCGTCGGCGCGCGGGTCTGGGCGCCGGACGGGCTCGACCCGTTCCTGTTCCTGTTCGCGGAGTCGGCCGGCCGCGCGGTCGTCGCCGTACCGCGGACCGAGGAGGTGCGGTTCACCGACATGTGCACCGCCCGCCGCTTCCCGCACGCGAAGATCGGCGTCATCACCGGCGACACCCTCGACGTCCAGGACCAGTTCGAGGTCCCGCTCACCGAACTCCGCGAGGCCTGGACGGCAACCCTCCCGTCCGTCCTGAACTGAGCGGTGAGTGACCCGGGCGCTGCTGCCCGGGTCACCGCGAGCTGTGGTTGGTCAGCCGACCAGCGCCACCCGCTCAGTCGCTACGGTCAGGACCTTGTCGAGTCCGGCCCGGTCCTGGGTACGACCGGAGACGGTGAGCTCGACGTACGCACGCCGGCCGTTCTCGAACGTGTCGACGAAGCGGGTCGAGACCAGCCGCTGACCACGGGCGCCGTCGCGGTAGGTGTAGGTGATCTGCGTGTAGGCGACCCGCGGCACGTCCCAGCCGACCTTCGACGGCGCGCTGCCGTTGCTGCGGGACACCAGCTTGAAGCCGGTCACGCCGTGCAGAGCGTGGACCCGCTGGTCGGCGGCGCGGCTGGTGCTGACCTTGCCGTCCAGGCCGCCGTTGACGCGCAGCATCCAGGTGTTCGAGCTGTCGGTGAACTTCGCCTGCAGCCGGCTGAGCTGGGTGAACTTCCACCCGGTCGGCGCGTACACCGCGACGTTGCAGTGGCTGCCGTTACCCCAGCACTTGTAGGCGAAGCGCAGGTTCGCCGGCTTGAGCGCGGGCTTGGCGTGCGCGCTGACGGCTGCCGTCCGGGCCGGTACTGCTGCATCGCTCGGCGCGATCCCGACGAACAGGCCCGCGGCGCCGATGATCGCGGCGCCGGCCAGAACGCGAGCGGTGAGGGTCTTCTTCATGGTTCTCGTCTCCAATCTCAGGGGCTCCGTTCGGCCCGTCGGGATCAGAGATGGCTTGGTGCGGCTGCGGCGTTGAGTGCCGGATCTGTGATCAGCGTCTCTGCGGGACCCGGCAACCAAGTACCTGGGACGTAGCGTCAGAAGACGCCTTCCGGGGCGTCTGGCACACTCGAAGGGACGAGCGTGAGGTGAGGCGGATGGTGGAGCGGCGACCGGTGAAGCCGTCCGATCTGGTGGGGATGGCTGCGGCTGCGGGGCAGGAAGCCCGGGTGGTCGCGGCTCGGCGGCGGATGGCTGCGATTCGGTTGACCGACGAGGATCGGCGGGTCGTTGCGGACGAATTGGCCGAGCAGTTCGCGATCGGGCGGCTGGACGAGGCGGAGCTGCATCGGCGGGTCGACCTGCTGAACACCGCGACGACCCATGGGGAGCTGGAGCCTGCCTTGGCTGGGTTGCCGGTGTCCTCGTTGTACGCGCCGCCGGCGCGGAAGCCGGGGAAGTGGCGGTGGGCGGCGTTTGCCGGGGCTGTGTGGCTCGCGGTGCCGTTCGTGTTGGCGGGGTTGTTGTTCCTGGTGTTCGGGCGGGAGATTGCGGCGGCGATCTTCGGCGTACCGGCGGTTGTCTGGGTTGCGTACGCGTATCGGTGGGCGTCCAAGCCGCGGCGGGAGTCAGGTTCCTAGGGTCGACTCGCGCGTGATCAGCTGCGTGGGGAGTTCCAGTACGCCGTGATGCGGTTTGCCGTCGATTGCTTCCAGGAGGAGCGTGGCGGCGCGGCGGCCGAGGTCTTCCAGGCGGAGGTCGACGGTGGTGAGCGGCGGGCGGCTGGCGAGCGCCATGACGGGCCAGTTGTCGTAGCCGGTGACCGCGATGTCTTCGGGTACCGAGTGGCCGAGTTCGCGGAGGCGATCGCAGACGCCGCGGGCGATCTGGTCGCTGCCGCAGCTGATCGCGTCCGGGTTCTGACGCAGTACCAGGTCGGTGGCCTGGCGGCCCCAGCGTTCACTCCAGTCGCCGTAGAGGGGCTCGCCGCAGAGGGCAGTGCCGGCCGTTGTGGTGACGGCCTGGGCGCGTTCGGCGGCGGAGCGGTGGTGGGCGGGGCCGGTGACGTGGGCGATGCGGGAGCGGCCGAGGCGGAGCAGGTGGGTGATCGTGGCGACGGCGCCTCCGGCGTCGTCGACGATGACCGAGGCGTCCGCCGGGTCGGTCGAGGCGGCGAGTGCGTAGACAACGGGCAGCGGTACGTCGATGCGCGCCCGCGGCTCGGTCCGGCGGCCGGTGACGACGATGCCGTCGACGCCGCGCGCGACGAGGGAACGCAGGTAGGTCTGCTCGCGCAGCGGGTCGTCGCGGGTGTCGCAGAGGACGGTCGCCAGCTCGCCCGCGCTCAGCACGTCCTCGACACCGCGCATGATCGGGATGCTGAAGCGGCCCGAGCTGTCGGTGGTCAGGAGCGCCACGGTGTACGTCCGGCCGGACGAGAGCGCACGACCGCGGGCATCTGGCGTGAACCCGAGCGTCGCCGCGGCCCGGCGTACCCGGTCCCTGGTCTCCTGGCTCAGCTGGCCGGTGTTGCTGAGCGCCTTGGACGCGGTCCCGGCGGACACCCCGGCGAGTGCGGCAACATCGACCATCCGCACGCCTGGCCTCTTCATCATTGTTTCCTTCCGGTCGTTCGGCGAAGCCTATCAGGATCGCCCTGGAGACCTTTCTGACCTGCGCTTTGATCTTGACCGACGTGCCGGGCAGTCCTACGTTGTCAACGACGGAAAACGTGTGCGGTCTTTCCGTCGCAGTGATGTCCGCCCCCGTCACTCGAAAGGCCTCGCCATGCCCGAACCCACTCCAGAAGGAATGCCCCGACGTGACTTCCTTGCTGTCTCCCTCGCCGCGGCGGCAGTCGTGACTGCCCTCGACCCAGCCCCTGCCGAGGCCGCCCGACCGTCCGGACCGCCGGCCGGCCGCGGCGGGCACTACGTCCCGCAGCGCGCCCCGCTCCGACCGGTCCCGTTCCAGAAGCTCCCGCCCGGTGCGATCGAGCCGCGCGGCTGGCTCGCGCAGCAACTCGCGCTGCAGGTCGACGGGCTCTGCGGCCGGTACGACGAGATCTCGGACTTCCTGATCTACGAGACCAACGGCTGGGTCGACCCGGCGCTGGGAGCGTGGGAGGAGCTGCCGTACTGGCTGCGTGGCTTCGGCGACCTCGGGTACGTCACCGGCGACAGCGGCGTACTGACCCGGACGCAGCGGTGGATGGACGGGATCCTCGCGACACAAGCAGCCGATGGGTGGTTCGGTCCGGAGCGGTTGCGGACGTCGCTGGAGAACGGACCGGACTTCTGGCCGGGCATGCCGCTGCTGGCCGCGTTCCGGTCCTGGTACGAGTACTCCGGTGACGAGCGGGTCATTCCGTTCATGACGAAGTACCTGCGGTTCCAGAACACGCAGCCGCCGGAGGTGTTCAACCGGTCGTGGGGTGCGTTCCGCTGGGGCGACAACATCGACAGCGCCTACTGGCTCTACAACCGCACTGGAGAGCAGCGGCTGCTCGACCTGGTGACGAAGATGCACAACGGGTCCGCGGACTACGTCAGCGGCATTCCCAACTGGCACAACGTCAACCTGGCGCAGGGGTTCCGGGAGCCGCTGCAGTACTGGCTGCTGTCCGGAGACGCCAAGCACCGAGAGGCGACGTACCGGAACTATGCGACGGTCATGGGGTTGTACGGCCAGTTCCCGGGTGGCGGGTTCGCTGGCGACGAGAACTCGCGGCCCGGGTTCGGTGACCCGCGACAGGGGTTCGAGACGTGCGGGATCGTCGAGCTGATGCACAGCTGCGAGCTGCTCACCCGCTTCACCGGTGACGTAGCGTGGACGGACAGATGTGAGGAGCTGGCGTTCAACTCGCTGTCGGCGTCGTACGACCCGCAGCAGCAGGTCATGCACTACATCACCTGTGCCAACAGCGTGCAGCTCGACGACCGGCCGAAGCATGGGCAGTTCCAGAACCCGTTCCCGATGCAGTCTTACAAGTACGGCGTACACCAGTACCGCTGCTGCCCGCACAACTACGGCATGGGCTGGCCGTACTACGTGCAGGAGCTCTGGCTCGCCACGACGGACAACGGTCTCGCTGCGTCGATGTACGCCGCCAGCAAGGTTACTGCGACGGTCGGAGCGGGTGAGACGGTCAGTGTCGTTCAGGACACGGAGTACCCGTTCTCGGACACCATTACGTTCACAGTGCAGACGCAGCGACCGGTCCGATTCCCCTTCTATCTAAGGCGTCCTGGCTGGGCGACCGGCGCCACTGTGAAGGTCAACGGACAGCAGGTGCAGACCTCTGGTGACTGGATGAAGCTGGACCGCACCTGGCACACAGGTGATCGCGTCGAGCTCACTCTGCCGATGCGCACCACGACGCGGGTGTGGGAGGACAACCAGCACTCGGTGTCCGTCGACCGCGGCCCGCTGAGCTACTCGCTGCAGATCGACGAGCGCTACGAGCGCATCGGCGGTACGGACGAGTGGCCGGAGCTCTCCGTCTACCCGGAATCGCCGTGGAACTACGGGCTGGTCGCTGACGCGCCGATCGATGTCGTACGACGGGAGGTGGGCGACAACCCGTTCACCACGGACGGTGTGCCGCTCGCACTGACCACACTGGCCCGGCGGATCCCGCAGTGGGAGACAGACACCGAGGACGTGGTCGGACTGCTCCAGCCGGGGCCTGCGCTGTCAGACGAACCTGTGGAGACCGTGACCCTCATTCCGATGGGTGCGGCCCGCCTGCGGGTCACTTCGTTCCCACAGGTCGCTCCAGACGGCAAGGAGTGGACCTACCGCACCAGGATCACCGCGTCCCACGTGAACGACGGTGACTCGCTCGAGGCGCCGGACTCCCGACGTACGCCGGAATCCTCTGCAGACACGTCGATTCCGCGCTTCACCTGGTGGGACCGCCGCGGTACGACGGAATGGATCGAGTACGACCTGCGCTCGATACGCGAGCTGTCCGAGGTCTCGGCGTACTGGTTCGACGACACCGGCTCCGGTCAATGTCGCGTCCCGCAGTCGTGGCAGGTGCTGTGGCGGGACGGTGAGACGTGGCGGCCGGTCCAGAACACCACGCCGTACGACGTGGCGGTGGATCGGCTCAATACGACGACGTTCACACCGGTGCGGACGCAGTACGTCCGGGTGGAGGCCGTACTGCGTCCGACGTACTCCGGAGGCTTGCTGCAGCTCCTGGTTACTTGACCGGTGTCGGGCTGACGTATAAGGAGACCTCGCCCTCTGCGTACGTCGAGGCGTCGTCGACGTACCAGTTGCCGGGCGGGGACTTCACCGGCTCCTGGTTGGGACCGTCGCTGGTCAGGTACTCGATCTCGCGGACGCCGCGGGACCTGACCAGCGGCAGGACCTGGTCGATGGTCTTGTTCTTCACCGTCAGCCCGGCCAAGACCTCACCCTTGTCCGTCGCCGACGACGAGGTGTGGATGTACATCTCGCCCTGCTTCGCCACGCGGCCGAACTGGATCTCGGTCGTGCCGTCGTAGTTCTTCGGCAGCTCGACGCCCTCCTGGCAGCCCGGGTCCGAGGCGTTCAGCGTTCCGTTGCACAGCTCACCCGGCTCCAGCATCCGGATCTGGCTCATGTCCTTGTCGTTGCGGCCGGTGTAGCTGATCATCTTGCCGACCCACGGCGGGCTGACCGCGACGCTCTCGACCGTCACATCCAGGCCCATCTTCTTGAACTCGGCGTTGTAGCGCTTCGGGTCCGCATTCGGGTCGACCACCCGGACGATCAACTTGTCGCCGCGTTCGGTGAAGGACAGCGCCTGCGGCTGACTCTGGTCCGGGCGGTTGACCACGGTCGCGGCGACCACGCCGGCAATCAGCAGGGTGCACGCGGCGACCAGCGCGAGACGGCGGGGTTGTGAGCGGCGTAGGGGGCGTACTACCGGAGTCGACTCGTCTGTGGTGACGGCGTCCGCCAGTTCACTCCAGGCGGTGTCCGAGACGCTGTCAGTGGACTGCTGCGGGTTGAGGCCGCGGACAGCGGCGTCGATGTCATGCGTCTTCATGGGAAACCCCTTCTTTCAGGGTGGACGCAGTGCTGAGAGCGACCACGATGCGGTTCGCGAGTGGGGCGGTGAGCAACTTGGCGAACCGCTTCCGGGCACGGTGCAGCCTGATGCGTACGGCGTTGCGGGAGATGCCGAGGACGGTGGCTATCTGGCCTGTGTCGAGCTCCTCCCACGCGACCAGCGACAGCAGCTCCCGGTCCTGCTCCGGCAGGGCGCGGAAGGCACGTGCCGCGGGAGTGTCCTCCAGCAGCGGGTGCGCCGGTGCGTCGTCGCTGAGCTCGCCACGCAGCTTGGTGGCCAGTGCGTGCCGGCGGCCCTCACCGCGGCGGTGGTTGGCGAGTACCCGGCGCGCTACGCCGTACAGCCATGGTCTGGTCTGTGGGTCGAGCGGTACGTCGTCCAGCCGGCGCCAGGCGACCAGGAACGTGTCGGCGAGCAGGTCGGCGGCGTCGTGGCCGCTGTCGGTCCGGCGGCGCAGGTACCCGAGCACCGCCTCCCGATGCGTCGCGAAGACCTGCTCGAACCGCTCCCGGCGCGCGTTTGGTGGTGGGTCGTGCACGACTCCCTCACTCACCGGCCCACTCCGAGCCTCGATCGGTATCAGCGTCATACCCGGTAGATGTCCACCAGCCCGTCCACCCATTTCACCCCACCGAGATTGCAGCTTCCTGCAGCTTTCTGTGTGGGTTCGATGACCACGAGTACCTGCGAGAATCAGGCCGGGGCCAGTTGAGGGGGAAATCTGTGGGGAACGATCCGGCGTTGGAGAACATGCTCCTGGAGCACCTACGGTTCGCGCCGTTGACCCGCGCGGAGCTGGTACGCCGCACCGGTGCGAGCAACCAACGCGTCCAGGCCACCCTGGCCACGCTGGTCAGCGAGGCATTCGTCGTACGGCGCCCGCAGGACGGCGCCCCCGAAGACTACGAACTGACCCAGGCCGGCACCGATCGCCTGGGTGTGATGCTCGACCTCACCAACTCGCCACTCAAAACGATGGGAAAGCTGTTCGCCGCGACCGTTGCCGAAACGATCCGGCCCCGGCAACCCCAGTCGGCGGACCCGGGGGAGGCGCGGCGGGCAGGTTGGGTGCTGATCGGCTGGATGCTGCTGCCGGTTCTGATCGTGGGCTTGATCATCGGTGGATCCATCGCGTCCGGGGATGCGGATCTCTCCACTGCGGTGCTGTTCGTCATCGTTGCCGTCGGCGCCTTGGCCTGGAAGTTCGGCGGAAGCGGCAGGCGAGGTCAACCAGCGGTACGGCGGCGTCCACAGCCCCGTCCACAGCCCCGTCCGGAGCCCGCGGTGAAGTTCGCGGCTGCGCCGGCACGGTTGGACCGTGAGTTGGTCGTGAGCCTGGCGAAGATCTTCGGGGCCGGGGTGGTGTTCGCGGGCGTCATCATCTTCACGAACCCCAGCATGGTGTTGCTGCTGGTTCTGCTCGTGGTGACGGGTGGCAACATGTTCTTGGCGTATAGAGACTGGGCCAAGAAGCGCCGTTCGGAGTGAACTAGCCTGTGGGCGTGGAGGCTGTGTTGCGGTTGGCGGTGGCGGCGGACGGGCCTGCGGTGGCTGAGCTGGCTCGGGCCGCGGTGGAGACCCAGTTCCCGGCGTACTACGACGCTGAGCAGACGGCCAGTGCGGCCAAGCACATCACGACACTGGACACCGCTTTGATTGACGACGGCACCTACTACGTGCTGGAGGCGGGTGGTGAGGTCGTCGCCTGCGGTGGGTGGAGCCGGCGGAACAAGTTGTTCAATGCGAGTACGGCGGGAGCAGACGAGCGGCTCCTCGACCCTGCAACGGAGCCGGCCCGCATCAGGGCGATGTTCGTCCGGGCGGACTGGACGCGGCGTGGACTCGGCCGGGCGATCCTGACCGCGTGCACCGACGCGGCCCGCGCGGAGGGGTTCACCCGGCTCGCACTGATGTCGACCCTGCCCGGCGTACCGCTCTACAAGGCCTTCGGCTTCACCGAGGTGGAGCCCGCCCAGCTACCGATGCCCGACGGCATCACCCTGGCCGGTGTCGCTATGGAACGACCACTTGAGGAGATCGCATGACCGCCGGTACTAGTGTCACCGCCCCTGACGGCACGGAGGTCGTCCTCGGCGAGATCGGGACCCGCGTGCTGCTGAAGAACTCGCGCGTCCGCGTCTGGGAGGTGGAGCTGCAGCCCGGCGAGGCCCAGGGCTGGCACCTGCACCACAACCCGTACGTCGTCCTGTGCCTGTCGACGTCGCCCTGCCACATGGACTGGCTGGACGGCAGCCCGGCGCGGCAGCTGAGCGAGACGGTCGGCGGCTCGGTCTACCGTCCCGTGTCGCCGGTGCACATGCTCACCAACGACGGCGACGCGCTGTACCTCAACCGCCTCATCGAGGTGCTCGACCTGGGCGAGGAGGCCTCCGGCGACCCGTACTTCGGGATTGACACAGCTAAGGCAGGTTTCGAGCAGGCCGGTGAGATCCCCGCCAAGGTGGTTGTCGACGAGGACGACGTACGCGTCCAGCACGTCACCCCTGAGGCAGGCGAGTCGTACACGTGGCGCACCGGCGCCTACCCGGCTCTGGTCGTCGACCTGGACCTGGCCAGCCCGGACGTCACCTACCTCGAGCCCGGCGAGACCTACACGCTCCCCGCCAAGCCAGAGCGCACCTCCGGCTTCAATCTGGTAGAGCTGCGCTACTACAGCAGCCCGCGCACCTGAGCCGCGTCCCGAGCCGCCAGCACAGCGGCAGTGTTGACCCGACCCAGGTCGGCCTGCCGTAGCTGGGCCTTCACCAACGGCACCTGTGGTCCGACAGCGCTCAGCTCGCTCACACCAAGGGCAGCAAGCAGTACGGCGGCCTTCGGGTCGCTGGCCAGGTCACCGCAGACCGCGACGCGTACGCCGGCGTTGCGGACGACATGGTCGATCAGCTGGAGTACGGCGGGATCGAGACCGTCGGCGAGCGGTGCGACCGCGGCGTTGGTCCGGTCGGCAGCCGTCGTGTACTGCGTGAGGTCGTTGGTTCCGATGCTGACGAAGTCGAGCTCCGCGGCGAGACTGCCGACCCGCAACGCGGCCGCGGGAACCTCGACCATGATCCCGACCTCGAGACCGTCCCGCGGGCCGAGCTCCTGCAACGCCCACGCGACCTCGTCGGCGGTGGTCACCATCGGGAACATCACGTGCACCGGCGTTTCGGCCGCCGTACGCCGGACCGCTTCGAGCTGATCGCGGAGCAGTTCGGGGCGGCGGTGGAAGACGCGGAGGCCACGCTCGCCGAGGAACGGGTTCGCCTCCCGGTCCTGCGGGAGGAACGGCAGCGGCTTGTCGCCGCCGATGTCCCAGGTCCGGATCGTGATCGGCTTGCCGCCGAGGGCCTGTGCGATCGCGCGGAACGCGTCGACCTGTTCGTCGACGGTCGGCGCCGTACGGCGATCCCCGAACAGCACTTCGGTCCGCACCAGTCCGGACCCGTCCGCGCCGCGCGCGTCGACAGCGTCCTGGACGACGCCCACGTTCACGAGTACGTCGATCGTCCGGCCGTCGCGGGTGGTGGCGGGCAGGTCGGCGTCCGCGATCGCCTGCGCCCGCTCGCCCATGCGCTCGGTGATCGTCGCGCGGACCCGCTCCTCGTCCGGCGCGACCTCGAACGACCCGGTCCGAGCGTCGAAAGACACGACCGCGCCCCGCGGCACGTCGACGTCCCCGATCCCGGTGATCAACGGGATCCCTCGCGACCGAGCCACGATCACCCCATGCCCGGTCGTCCCAGCCGCCCGAACGGCAATCCCCGCAACCCGGGTCGCGTCGATGGTGGCAGCAGTCGCCGCATCCAGCTCCGGTACGACGAGAATGCCGTGCGTCGGTGCTTCTTCAGCCACTCCGACGAGCAGTCGCAGTACCCGATCCCGTACTGCGCGGACGTCCTGCGCCCGCTCACGCTGATACTCGTCGTCAAGCCCTTCAAAGGCAGCAGCCAGCTCGTCGTACACCTGCTGCCACGCGCCCGGGGCCGATGCACCAGCGGCGATTGAAGCACGTACGTCGTCGAGCACCTTGCGATCGTCCAGCAAGGCGAGATGCGCCGCGAAGATGTCACCGTGCATGTCCCGCAGTTCGCGGAGCTGGTCGCCCGCGACCGCGAGCGCGTCGTCCAGCCGGCCAAGTTCGTTGTCCCCAGCAACATAATTATCCAGATCGACCTGAGCCCCCGCGACAACCGCCGGCCCGATCGCCACATCCAAGCCGGACCCACCCGAAGCCGAGCTGACCGCCTCCGCCGGAGCGGGCCCCGGGTCGTCGCCGAAGTTCTGTTTCGCCAGTTCCTCGACTGCTGCCAGCGCCTCGGCCGCTTGCGGACCGCTCGCCCCCACCCGCACCCGATGCCCCTGCTGCGCGTTCAACGTCGCAACCATGCTCAAACTGCCCGCGTCCACAGGCCCCTTACCGGTGTCCAGATCGGTGACCGTCACAACCGCGTCGAACCCGTTGACCAGCCCCACCAACCGCGCCGCCGGCCGCGCATGCAGGCCATGCTCATTACCGACAACAACGTCGACGCTCCGATCGGCCTCAACAACCGGAGGAGCATCAGCCGTGACGACGCCGAGATGATCCTGCTTACCGACCAACCCCCGCTCAGCCTCCGCAGCAACCGCATCCAACGACGCATCGGTAGAGGCGGTCACAACTGCCGCCACCAGCCCCTCGACCAACGGCGCACTAGTCAGCCGCACCCGCGCAGCCACCTCGGGATCAACGAACTCCAGCGCCATCTCAGCGCTCAACACCGCGCTCCCCAGATCGAGCAGCACCAGTACGCCGTCCGGACTATCCGCCGCACCAATCGCCTCCGAGACCGCCATCGCGTCGGTCCCGAACGTCGTTGCATCGAGGCCCGCCGCGACCGCGATCACCGGACGCTTGTCCTCGGCAACCATCTCCGCGGCGAGCCCGACCGCCGCATCAGCCAGCGCCCGGCTGTGCGACACCACCACGATCCCGATCATGACAGCGTTCGGGCCGCGGACTCCAAGATCAGCGTCGTACTGGTCGCACCCGGATCCTGATGCCCCGCGCTCCGCTCACCCAGGTAGCTCGCGCGGCCCTTCCGCGCGACCAGCGGGATCGTCGCGTCCCGGCCCTTCGCGGCGGCCTCGGCGGCAGCGGTCAGCGCCGTACCGAGATCCGATCCGCCCGCCACCGCGCCGTCGTACGCCTCCAAAGCCGGCGCCCAGGCGTCGTACATGGTCTTGTCGCCGAGCTCCGCCTTGCCGCGGGCAAGCACCCCTTCGACCCCGGCGTGCAGCCCCTTGCCGATCGCCTCCGGCGTCAGATCGGCCCCGGCGAGCGCGGTCCCGAACCGCAGGAAGAACGTCCCGTACAGCGGCCCGCTCGCCCCGCCGACCTTGCTGACCAGCGTCATCCCGGCCTTCTTCAGCAGCTCGTCGGCGCCGTCGAACGACGTCTCGTCGAGCATCCCGACCACCGCCTGGAACCCGCGATCCATGTTCGCGCCGTGATCGGCATCCCCGATCGCCGAGTCCAGCTCGGTCAGGTACGCCGCCTGCTCGTGCAGACTCTGAGCGCTGTCACGCAACCAGCTGACGAAAGAATCGACTCCCATGCTCACGCGCCCCAGCGTAGGCCGGGGGTGTTCACCGGGGCGTCCCAGAGACGTACCAGTTCGTCGTCCGCCTTCAGGAGGGTGACCGAGCAGCCGGCCATCTCCAGTGAGGTGATGTAGTTGCCGACCAGCGAGCGGGCGACCGTGATGCCCGCGCGGTCGAGGAGCTGGGCGACCTCGTTGTACATCAGGTACAGCTCGAGCAGCGGCGTACCGCCCATGCCGTTGACGAACGCGATCACCGAATCGCCTTGCTGGTAAGGAAGATCCGAGACCACCGGGTCGACCAGCATCGCGGCGATGTCGCGCGCCGGGGCCAGCGGCAGCCGCTGCCGGCCGGGCTCGCCGTGGATGCCGATCCCAACCTCCATCTCGTTCTCAGCCAGCTCGAACGTCGGCTTGCCCGCGGCCGGGACGGTGCACGACGTCAGCGCCATACCCATGCTGCGACCGTTGTCGTTCACCTTGCGAGCGAGGTCCGCGACCTCCTGCAGCGGACGGCCCTCCTCGGCGGCCGCGCCGACGATCTTCTCCAGCAGTACGGTCACGCCGACGCCGCGGCGACCGGCCGTGTAGAGGCTGTCCTGGACGGCGACGTCGTCGTTCGTCACGACCGACAGCACCTCGGTGCCGGCGTCGGCGGCGGCCAGCTCGGCAGCCATCTCGAAGTTCATCACGTCGCCGGTGTAGTTCTTCACGATGTGCAGTACGCCGGCGCCGGCGTCGACCGCCTTCGTCGCGGCCATCATCTGGTCCGGCACCGGGGAGGTGAACACCTCACCCGCGCAGGCCGCGTCCAGCATCCCGAGCCCGACGAACCCGCCGTGCATCGGCTCGTGCCCCGACCCGCCACCGGAGATCAGTCCGACCTTGCCGGGTCTCGGCGCGTCCTTGCGGTAGACGATCCGGTTCTCCAGGTCCACCCGGAGCCGGTCCGGATGCGCCGCCGCCATCCCCTGCAGCGCTTCACTCACAACATCGGCCGGGTCGTTGATGAGCTTCTTCATGCTCCCCATCTGAGCACACCCGGGCCCGGAACGGGAGCCCCCGAATCAGGCCGCTTCGACCTCGGAGAGCAACGGGATCGAGCGGATCGACCGGCTGATCGTGAGCAGTACGGAGCCGATCGCGAGCAGCCCGCCGAAGATCAGCAGAGCACCCCGCGCACCGAGCGTTTCCAGGAACAGGCCGCCGAGGAACGGCGCCAGCGGGGCCGCGCCGTTGGCCATGAACATGAACGCGCTCTGCGCCCGACCCTGTATGTGGTTCGGCGTGATCAGCATCTGGTAGCCGAACAGGCCGGAGTTCAGTGCGGGCAGCAGGAAGATCGCGAGCGCCGGGAGCAGGATCAGTACGACGGGTTGTGTGCTCGCCGCCGTACTCGCGAACATGACCGTGATGATCCAGGCGCCGACGATCGTGATCCGGCCGGTGCTGAACCTGGCCAGCAGCTTGGGCGCCGCGAACGCGCCCGCCAGGCCGCCCACCCCCATCGCCGTCTCCAGCAGGCCGATCACGGAGGCCGGTACGCCGCGCTGCTGCATGCTCAGGATCAGCACCAGGATCGTCCCGTTCGCCGCGAAGTTGAGCAGCGTCGCGACGATCGCGATCGTTCGCAGGTCGCGCTGGCGGAACAGCCAGGTCAACCCGGTGCGGATCGCCTTCAGCATCGGCTCGTGCGCGCCGCCCTCGGGCTTCGTGGCGGGCAGTGGATGACGGATCGTGGTGAGCATGATCGCCATCACCAGGTACGAGACCGCGTCGACGGCGATCGGGATCGCCCGGCCGATCGAGTAGAGCAGGCCGCCGAGCGGCGCTCCTGCCAACTGTGCCAGGTTCTGCCGGCCGTGGGCGGCGGCGAGCGCGGTACCTAGGTCTTCAGGCAGGACGATCTGCCGGAGCGCGCCCGTCTCTGCGGGCATGAACAGGCCGTAGCCCGCTCCGTTGACCAGGGCGACGGCCATCAGGTGCGGGAGGGTCAGGTGGCCGAGCCAGCCCGCGACGGCCACCGAGCCGAACAGGACCGAGCCGACCAGGCTGTACCCGATCAGGATCTTGCGCCGGCTCCAGCGGTCCGCCAGCGCGCCGCCCGGCAGCGCCGCCAGCATCGTGCCGAGCGCGGCCGACGTACCGACGAGACCTGCCTGCACCGGGGAGCCGGTGATGGCCAGGCCGAGCAGCGTGAACACGAACGAGCTCATCGAGGAGCCGATCGAGCTGATCGTCTGCCCGGTGAGGAGCTTCAGGTAGTCACCGTTGTGCAGCAACCCCCGGGCGGTCATAACCGCGAGGGTATGCCGGTGTCAGGTCAGTCCTTGGGGCGCAGCAGCGGGCGGACGACCTCGCGGGCGTCGTGGATCCGGGACTTGACGGTGCCGAGCGGGGCGCCGACCTCGGCGGCGATCTCCTCGTACGAGAGGCCGTAGACGTCCCGCAGTACCAGCGGAGTGACCATCTGCGGGCGGTCCCGCTCCAGGGTCTCCAGGGCCTCCAGGAGGTCTAGGCGGGTGCCGGCGATCACACTCGTGGTGCGCGGGTCCGGCTTCTCCATCTGCTCAGGGTTGTGCGCGGCCTGCGCGGTGCGCTTCAGCTTGCGGTACGTCGAGCGGGCGGAGTTCGCCGCGACGGAGTGGACCCAGGTCGAGAAGCTGCTCCGGCCGGAGAACGAGTTGATCTTGGTGGCGATGTTGAGCAGCGCCTCCTGAGCCGCGTCCTCCGCGTCGGCCGAATACGGCAGGACGCTGCGGCAGATCCGCAGGACGCGCGGATACACCTGCCGCAGCAGGTCGTCCATCGCGTTCTTGTCGCCCGCCTGCGCCTGCTCCGCGAGGGTGGCGAGGTCGTCGGTCGGACTGGTGCTCTCGCTCATCTGCGCCTTTGCTCTCGATCGGCCCCGGTAGGGACACTCCAATGACCCATAATGCCCTGTATGGGGGTCCCAACCAGACTCGGTCGGTACGTCGTGCGCCGACGCCTGGGCTCAGGCGGTTTCGCCACGGTGTGGCTGGCTCATGACGAGCAGCTCGACGCCGAGGTGGCGATCAAGGTGCTCGCCGACAACTGGGGGCACGACGACTCGGTCCGGAAACGGTTCCTCGAGGAGGGCCGGTTCCTGCGCCGCGTCGAGTCCGAGCACGTCGTCCAGGTCCACGACGTCGGCGAACTCGAGGACGGCCGGCCGTTCCTGGTGCTCACGTACGCCGACCGCGGCACGCTCGCCGACCGCCTGAAGAAGGCGCCGCTGGAGCTGCCCGAGGCCGTCGACGTGGTCGTCCAGGTCGGTCGCGGCCTGCAGGCGCTGCACCGGCGCGGTCTGCTGCATCGTGACGTGAAACCGGCGAACGTCCTGTTCCGCAGCACCGACGACGGCGAGCGGGCGGTGCTGTCCGACCTCGGGCTGGGCAAGTCCCTCGACGAGATCTCCCGCATCACGATGCCCGGTGGCACCCCGTCGTACGTCGCTCCTGAACAGGCGCTCGGGGAGCGGCTGGACCAGCGCGCCGACCAGTACTCGCTGGGCGCGGTCGCGTACGCCGCTTTGACCGGGCGGTCCCCGCACCAGGTCGACGGGCTGGGCGCCGCGAGCCGGGTCAAGGTGGCCCCGCCGCCGAGCTCGCTCGGATTCGAGCTGCCGGGTCAGGTCGACGCGGCGATCGTCCGGGCGCTGGACCCGGACCGGGAGAAGCGCTGGCCGGACGTGCAGTCGTTCACGCGGCAGCTCGTGGGTGCGCTCGACGAGACCACGCGTGACTTCCCGCTGTCGACCCGCGAGACGGTAGTTGTCGCGTCCGACGACCTGGACGCGAAGACGGCGCTCAGCGACGAGAACCAGCCGACGCTCGTGAAAACCTCCGAGCCGTCGGAGACCGCGGAGGCTGAGACCGTCGCGGTCGAGAGCGCCGCGGTGGAGCCTGCTGCCAGTGACGCTGGTGCCAGTGAGCCTGTTGCTGCTGAGGCTGAGACCGTCGCGGTCGAGACGGCGGCGCCCAGGAAGCGGCGGCGCGGGCGATGGGTGGTGGCCGCTCTGCTGGCGCTGCTGGTCGGTGGCGGCGTCGGGTACGGCGGCCACTGGTACCTCACGGGCCGCAAGATGATTCAGGTCTCAGAGGGCCAATTCTCGGTGACGCTGCCCGAGGCCTGGGCGCAGTCGATGGCTCAGTCGGACTGGACCGCACCTGGCGGCACCGGTAGCGCTCCGGCGTTCCGGGTCAGCCGTGATCCGGACTGGTCGGGGAAGACGCCAGGCGTGTTCATCGGGGTGTCGAAGTCGAAGCTGGCGGTTCCGGACGGCAAGCAGTGCGGCAACGAAGGCACGCTGCAGCCGCACATGGTCCGCGAATTCCCAGTCACCGACCGGTTGTCCGCCGACTGCTTCGGTGCCGATATCGTGCTCCTCCAACGGGTCGTCGATCACGGGGACGGCGGCTCGCTACTCGTTCAGGTGGTCGTACCAGGATCGGATGTCCTCCGGGCGACGGAGATCGCCGATTCGGTGCAATACACGTCCTAGGAAGTCCCCATGCGTTTTCCGACCGAACGGCTCCGGCCGTCGCCGGCGCTGCTCCAGTCCGCCCGCCGCAGGTTCTACCGGCTGCGCTCCACCATCTTCCGCACCATCTGGCCGGCCGACTGAGATCACTCGACGGTCAGCCAGGTCATGCCCAGGGCGACAGCCCACAGGGCGGCTCCGAGCCATCCGAGCACGTGGAGCCCCCTGACGAAGCTGGGGGAGTGGCCGAGCGTAGCGCCGTACACGCCGACTCCGAGTGCGCCGACAGCCTGTAGCCGCTCCGGTCGTTCACGCCGAGCAGGAACGCCGACCCGACGGCTCCGAGTGCGAGTCCGATGGACATGGGGAGGCGGGGACCGTAGCGGGCTGTGATGCGGCCGGAGACGGGTCCTAGCACCGCTAGCGGGAGGAAGAGCGGGATGAGTTCGAGCCCGGCCCGGAACGCCTTCTGTGAAAGGTGTTCCTGCAGATAGAGCGTCAGCACCAGGACCGTGCCGAGACCGACGAAGTTCATCAGACCCGCGATCAGGTTGGGGCCGATGAAGTTCGGACCGATCCGCAGCCGGGTCTTCGCGCGCTCCTGCTCGACCTGCCGCTGCGGTACGAGCCGCCAGGCCAACGGGAATGCGATGGCGATGATCGGCAGATTGATGAGGAACACCGCCCGCCAGCCCAGTGCACTCACCAGCGCGCCACCGAGTAGCGGCCCGGACGGTAACGCCAACGCCCCGGCGCCCGACCAGATGCCGACAGCACGAGCCCTGGCCGCGCTGTCGACGTACAGGTCGCTGATGACGGCGAACGTGCCTGGCAACAGCAGCGCGGCGCCGACACCCTGAACTGCCCGCGCCGCGACGAGCAGCCCGATCGTTGGCGCCACCCCGCAAGCCAACGAGGCGCAGCCGAAAACCCCAAGCCCTGCAAGCCAAGTTCCCATTCCACTGCTTCGGCCAACACCGAAGCGTGGGAGTGGACTGGCTGCAGCTCGACAGTACGTATATGTCTACTACCCGCCACCGCGCACCGGGCGGCAGACCGAATCGCCCGACAGTGGACGTATACGTACTGTCGACCTGCACAAAATCCGCACCCAGCCGAGGTGTTCTCCTCGGTGCGGGTGGAGTCGCGAACGTGCGCGACTTCTCGCGCAACACCCTGCCCGCCTGCGGTTAGCCATCTCCACGACGCGCCGCCGGCATCGCAGCTGACGACGGGAACTGCCTCAGAGCGGGCCGCCGCGGTCTCGCGGAACTGCTCTAACCCGACAGCGGAGTGTCGCGGCGTTCGACGCTGTCAGTCGCGTGGTCCAGCACGTCGAGCAACGCGTCCTTGTCCTGGGGAAGGCCGGTGGAGCTCATCTCGACGGCGCAGTTGCCGCTGTCGTCGGCAACCCAGCGCACGACGACGTAGCGGAGGACGCCCTCGGGGGAGAGTTCCTCGTCCGGCACGTAGGTGTAGGTGAGCGTGGCGAAGTTCTCTTCCACGTCCTGCGAAAGGATCTTCACCATCTGGCGCTCGGAGATGCCGGCGAGCTGCTTGAGCCGGGCTGCCAGCGAGTCGGCGGGCGGCCGCGTGATCGTGAAACCGGCCTCGACCCGGATCCAGCGCTTCTTGGTCCGGTCGGTGAACCGGCCGCTCTTCGGCGGATTCTGCTTGGTGTACGCCCAGTCCGACGGCACCCGGACCGAGATCCGAGACTTGACCATGTCGGTCACCGTGAAGGTCCGGGTCGCGTAGTTCAGGTCGTCGGCCTCGAGAGCGGGCGACTTGTCATACGTGACCTTGCGCGGCGGGCCGGTCGGTGTCGGCGTTGGGGTAGGCGTCGTACCTGGCGTGGGGCGGACCGCGAGCGGTGCCGCCGTACCCGCCAGGCTTGGTTCCTTGGTGAGGAACAGGCCGACGCCGTAGCCTCCGGCGCCGCCCACCCCCGCGAGCGTCAGCAGACTGGCGCCGAGCATCGCGCGCCTGCTCACCGTTTTCGCCATGCCCCCACCACCTCCCCAGGTCTACTTACAGAAGACACCTCAGCCCTCGCAGAGGTTGCACCGGATAAGTAACGATTCTGTGAAAAGGCTCAGCCGACCTCGCTGACCGAGGCGGTTGCCCGCTGGAGGACCTCGTCGAGGCCCTGGGCGTCCTGGGGGAGGCCGGTGATGCTCATCTCGACGTTGGTGAGTCCGCCGTTGATCGCGATCCAGCGGACGATCACGTAGCGCAGGGTCTCGTTCGGGATGAAGGTGTAGATCAGCGTGGCGACCGAACGGGACTCGCCGTCGTCGCCGGTGACCACGTCGGTGGTGTTGCTGACGATGCGTACGTCGTTCTCCGGTGCCTGGCTCTTCTTGAGGTCGACGATGAGCTGGGCCATCTCGTCCGCAGGGGTCTCCTCGGCCGGTGCGACTGCCTCGACCCGGACGCCGCGTTCCCTGAGTTTGTCGAGGTACTTGACCTCGCCAGGGCGCTTCGGGTCCCTGGGCGCGATCTTCCAGCCCTGCGGGATCTCGATCGAGAGCTGGACGGGCTCCGCGTCCTTCGGGGTCACGGTGAAGGTGCGGTTGGTGTAGTCCAGCCCGTTCTCGAGGGGTTCCAGATTGCTCGGGATCGGGGTCTTCACCGGAAGTGAGGGTTCGGTCGGCGTCGGCGTGGGGGACGGGGAGACATCGCCGAGGGGACCGGCGGTGCCGGAGGCGGTTGGTTGCGGGGTGTCGAAGTAGTCGCCCGCGTAGTAGCCACTGCCGGCGCCGAGCGCCAGGGCCAGCAGCAGGAGGCCGGCCAGGAGGACTCGTCTCACGCTCGCACCCGTCCACACGTCGACGCGGGCGGCACGACAGACGTCGTACCGGCCGGATGCGGGAAGGCGGTCACGGGCACGGGGCCCATCTTCTCAGGCCAGGTGGGCCGCTCCCCAAACCCCGGTGGAGCCCTTTTCACACCCTCCCGACTGAATCCTTTCAACGAGGTCTTGACACCCTCCCGGGCCGTACGTAGCGTCCCGCGTGACAAAAGTAACACGATCTTGCGGTTACTTCACATCCTTGGCCGGTACGTCGGCGCTCAGGAGGAACCATGGCACTCGATCGGTCCGTCAGCCGAAGGCGGCTCCTGCAACTCGCCGGTGGTGCGACCTTGGCCGGCGCCTTGTCGGCCTGCGGCGGCGGCAACGGCAGCTCGTCGTCCGGCGGCACGCTGAAGGTGATCGGCGTCGGCGACCAGGAGGCAGGCCTGCGCAAGGTGCTCGACTCCTACAAGTCGTCGCACTCGGGCTTCGACTTCAACCTCTCGTTCGCGCCCGCGGACCAGGTGCAGACCGCGCTCCGGACGCAGCTCGGTGGCGGCAACGCACCCGACGTACACGTGGTCTATCCAGGAAACGGCAGCGCGATGTCGATGGCTCAGCTGAGCAAGGCCGGACTGCTCACCGACCTGAGCAGCCAGTCCTGGACGCAGAAGGTCCCGGCCGGGTTCAAGGGCGCGTTCCAGAACGACGGCAAGACGTACATCTTCTCGCCCGGCTCGAGCATGCTCGGCGCGATCTACAACAAGAAGGCGTTCGCGACCGCGGGCGTCCAGCCGCCGACCACCTGGTCCGAGCTGCTGGCTGTCTGCGACAAGCTGAAGGCGAAGGGCATCGTGCCGATCGCGCTCGGCGCGCAGACGCCGTGGATCACGCAGCTGATTCCGTACGCGCTGGTGCCCGGCACGGTCTATGCGAAGACGCCCGACTTCGACGACAAGATGAGCGCCGGGCAGGCCTCGTTCGCGGACTCCGGCTGGGTCGACGCGATGGACAAGTACCTCGAACTGCAGAAGAAGGGGTACTTCAACGACAACCCGAACGGTACGACGTACGAGCAGGCGACCTCGATGGTCGGGACCGGGAAGGCCGCGATGGCGGTCCAGGTCTCCGCCGTGCTGTCGGCGTTCCGGGCGGCGGCGCCGTCGCCGGACGACCTGTCGATGTTCCCGTTCCCGGCGACGGATGTGGCCGCTGACAACTGGATCCCGGCCGGTGTGGTGGTCGGCATCGCGGTCAGCGCCAAGAGCAAGCAGGCCGACAGCGCCAAGGGATTCCTCGACTTCTGCGGTCAGCAGGAGAACCTGAACACCTGGGCCGAGGCGGTCTCCTGCGTCCCGCTGTACGGCGACGCGAAGGTCGATCCCGCGCTGACGTCGTTCCTCCCGGCATTGAAGGCGAACAAGGCGGTCCCGTTCATGGACCAGCGGTGGCCGAACGCCGAAGTACAACCGACCCACTTCGCCGTCGTACAGCAACTCCTCGGCGGCAAGACCACAGTGCAGGACGCGCTGAAGAAGATGGACGACGCGTACAAGAAGGGCGCATGACGGCTTCGGTGGCGGCGGTCGCGCCGGAAGCGGTGAAACGGACCCGGCGGCGCGGTGGGATTGTGCCGCCGTGGTGGTTCGCGGTGCCGGCGGTTGTGGTGTACGCGGTGGTGGTGCTGTATCCGAGCATTGCCGGTGCGGGGTCGGCGTTCACGGACTGGTCGGGGGTCGGGAACGCCAAGGCGTTCGTCGGCGCGGCCAACTTCAAGCAGTTGCTGCACGACGACCAGGCGCTCGGGGCGTTGCGGAACACGCTGCTGCTGACGGTCGCGATCGTCGTGATCCAGAACGGGATCGGGCTGCTGCTGGCGCTCGGCGTCCACACGCGGATCAAGAGCCGGATGATTCTCAGGCTGGTGTTCTTCGCGCCGGTCGTGGTGAGTCCGGTGATGGTCGCGTTCCTTTGGAAGTTCGTCTACAACCCGGCGCCGGATGCGGGTCTGAACGCAGGCCTCGGCGCGGTCGGCCTCGGATCGTTGCGCCAGGACTGGCTGGGTGATCCGTCGATCGCGTTGTGGTCCGTCGCGTTCACGGTGATCTGGCAGTGCGCCGGGTATTCGATGGTGATCTTCCTGGCCGGCCTCGAAGGCGTCCCGGCCGAGTTGCTCGAGTCCGCGATGGTCGACGGCGCCGGTACGCTCGCGCGGTTCCGGCACATCACCTGGCCGTTGCTGGCGCCGGCCGTGACGATCAACGTGATGCTGTCGACGGTGGGCGGGTTGACGTTGTTCACCCAGATCATCGCGATGACGAACGGCGGGCCGGGGTACGCCACCGACACGTTGTCGACGGTCCTGTACAAGCAGGCGTTCGTGTACGGGAAGTTCGGGTACAGCACCGCGGTCGCGCTGGTCCTGGCGATCTTCGTCGCGGCGGTGTCGTTCATCCAGATCGGGTATCTGCGATCGAGGGAGACGACGGCATGAGATATCGCCCCCGGACGTTCGTGCTGGAACTGGTGATGATCGCGGTCGCGATCGGGTTCCTGTTCCCGGTGTACGTCCTGGTCACGCTGGCGTTCAAGGATCCCCAGCAGATCGCGAACAAGCCGTTGTCGCTGCCGTCGCCGCCGAGTCTCGGGAGCTTCGGCGAGGCCTGGCGATCGGCGGGGCTCGGATCGGCGTTGCTGAACAGCACGCTGATCACGGTCGTGAGTGTGCTGTTGCTGATCGCGCTCGGCTCGCTGGCGGCGTACTTCCTGGCCCGTACGGCGACCCGCCTGAGCTACAGCCTCTACATCGGGTTCCTGGTCGGGATCATCCTGCCGTTCCAGCTCGGGATGATCCCGCTGTACCAACTGGTCGACGATCTCGGGCTGCTCGGGACCTACCAGGGCATGATCCTGTTCTACACGGGGATCCAGTTGCCGTTCACGGTCTTTCTCTACACCGGCTTCATCCGCTCGTTGCCGGCCGACTACACGAACGCCGCGCTGATCGACGGCGCGTCGCATCTGCAGGCGTTCGCGCACGTGATCTTCCCGCTGCTGCGGCCGATCACCGGGACGGTCCTGATCCTCAACGCCGTACAGATCTGGAACGACTTCTTCACGCCGCTGCTGTACCTCGGCGGCTCCGGTCACGAGACGGTTCCGGTGCGGGTGTTCGCCTTCGTCAACCAGTACACGTCGAACTACGGCCTGGTCGCCGCCGGACTGATCTTCGCGGCGCTGCCGATCCTGCTGCTCTTCCTCGTCCTGCAGCGCTACGTGATCCGCGGATTCGCCTCCGGATTGAAGGGATGACCTCTCCGCCTAGGACACTGAGCACTCACAAACGAACAGAGGGGGAGTGGGATGGTACGTCGTCTGCTGGCCGGGGTCCTGGCCGTCGGGACGCTACTGGGTGGGGCAGTCCTGGTCGGAAGCGCACCGGCCGAGGCGAAGACGGTGGCGGTGTCGGACACCCTGCTGCCGGGTCAGAAGCTGATGGCGCTGCAGTCGATCAAGTCGGCGAGTGGTGTGTTCACGCTGACCATGCAGCGCAACGGGAACGTGACGCTGCTCCAGCGCGGCGTGGGGCAGGCGCTGTGGATGTCCGGAACGTACTGGCCGGGGTCCGTGCTCGTGATGGCGGCCGACGGCACGATGCGGATCATCTACGGGCGGACCCAGGTCTGGTCGATGGGCGCGGCCAGCCCGCAGGCGAAACTGGTACTGCCGAACACAGGTCTGCTGGCGATCTACAACACCCGCGGCAAGGCGGTCTGGAACCGGCACATGGTGATCGGCACGCTGATGGTGGGCGCCATGCTGCACGCACCGGACGCACTCGGCCGCGACGTGACGTTGTACTCCCTGGACCACGTCTACACGCTGAGGCTGCTGACGAACGGGAACATGGTCTTCCAGAAGAACGGCACGACCGTGCTGTGGAGCACCGGCAAGACCGGGTATCCGGAGTCGTTCGCGAACATCGACCCGAACGGCCTCTTCGCCACCTACAATCGCGCCGGTGACGGGACGTGGGACTTCTCGACCCGCAGGCCGGGCACTGTCGTCCAGATCCGCAACGACGGCCACTTCCTGCTGATCAACGGCCGCACCATCGTGAAGACGTTCGTCTAACACTGAGCATTCACAATCGAACCAAGGGGGCATGAATGGTACGTCGTCTGCTGGCCGGGGTCCTGGCCGTCGGGACGCTACTGGGTGGGGCAGTCCTGGTCGGAAGCGCACCGGCCGAGGCGAAGACGGTGGCGGTGTCGGACACGCTGCTGCCGGGTCAGAAGCTGCTGGCCGGGCAATACATCCGCTCGAAGAGCGGGGTCTTCACGTTGATCATGGACACGCGTGGCGAGGCGAAGCTGTTCCAGCGCGGGGTGTCGTGGCGGTTGTGGAGCTCCGGGACCTTCCGCCCGGGTGCCGTGCTGGTCATGGGCACGGACGGGACGCTCCAGATGATCTACGGCCGGACGAAGTTCTGGTCGATGAGCATCAAGAGCGCCGGCGCGAAGCTGGTCCTGCCGGACACCGGGAACCTGGCGATCCTCAACGCCCGCGGCAAGGCGAACTGGAACCGGCACATGGTGATCGGCACGCTGATGCCGCAGAGCCAGCTCCATGCCCCGGATCCGGCCGGCCGGGAAGTGATTCTGTACTCGGTCAACCGGATCTACACGGTGAAGTTCCTGACGACCGGCGCTCTGGTGGGGCTGAAGAACGGCACGACCCAGCTGTGGAGCACCGGGCCGAAGGGCGCGCCGGAGTCGCACGCGTCAGTCGGACCGGACGGCACGTTCTACACGTTCAACAAATTCGGCGACATCACCTGGATGTACGAGACCCGCCGCGCCGGCAGCGTCCTCCAGCTCACCGACGACGGCCACCTCCGCATGGTGAACGGGAGGACCGTCGTCAAGACGTTCTTCTAATCTGTGCACTCACAAACAAACAGAAGGGGGATCGGCATGGTACGTCGGTTGTTGGCCGGGGTTGTGGCAGTCGGAGCACTCCTGGGCGGGGCCGCGGTCGTGGGAAGCACCCAGGCCGAGGCGCGGACGGTAGCGGTATCGGACACCCTGCTGCCGGGTCAGAAGCTCCTGCCCGGGCAGTACATCCGTTCGAAGAGCGGGGTGTTCACGTTGATCGTGCAGCCCGCCGGAGACGTCAAGCTGTACCAGCGCGGAGTGAAGGCTCCGCTGTGGGCCTCAGGTACCTGGCGGCCGAACTCGGTGCTGGTGATGGGCACGGACGGGACGCTCCAGGTGATCTACGGCCGGACGAAGGTCTGGTCGATGAGCATCAGGAGCGCCGGCGCGAAGCTGGTGCTGCCGGACAACGGGAACTTGGCGATCTACAACGCCCGCGGCAAGGCGAACTGGAACCGGCACATGGTGATCGGGACGCTGATGCCGCAGAGCAAACTCGCCGGTCCGGACGCGGCCTGGGACGAGGTCATCATGTACTCGGTGAACCGGATCTACACGCTCAAGTTCCTGACCACCGGCAATCTGGTGTTGCTGAAGAACGGCACCACCACGCTCTGGAGTACCGGCGTGAAGAATGCCCCGGGCGCGTACGGATGGGTCGGCCCGGACGGCGCGTTCGGCACCGTGAACGGCTTCGGGGACCTCACCTTCTTCTATCAGACCCGCCGCGCCGGTAGCGTCCTCCAGCTCACTGACGACGGCCACCTGCGGATGGTGAACGGGAAGACCGTCGTCAAGACGTTCTTCTAATACACCTCGATGCGGTCGAGGCTGATGACCGCACTGGTCGACGCGGGGTTCTTGTCGCCGGTCACGCGCACCTTCAGGGTGTGCGGGCCGGACGGCAAGGCCGGGCTGATGTACATCAGCTGCTCGCCGACACGGATCGAGCTGTAGCAGTCGATCCGCTGCTCGGGTCCGCCGTCGACCGAGATGGCGGCGATCCCGTTGCCGGTGTCCGCGACGCTCAGCAGAGCCACCCGGGTGCCGGTGAACTGGATCGTCGCGGTCGCGTTCGGCTCCCAGCTCCAGTGGTCGTTGCCCCAGAAGCACTGGTTGCCGCAGCCGGATCCGGAGCTCCACGCACCGGTGTAGGCGACGACCGCGTCGGTGTCGTTGATCCAGTAGTTCGACGAACCCGGGTCGCCCGACGGCAGGTTCTGGGTCGCGCCCGCGGCGAGCGGCCGGCCGAGGTTCGGCGTACCGTCGGCGTTCCAGGTGATCTTCTGGACCCGCGTCGTGCGGTACGAGTACGTGTAGGTGCTGGTGTTCTTGCCGTGGTAGGCGATCCAGTCCTCGGTCCCGTCCGGTGACTTGAAGAACGAGTGGTGTCCGGGACCCCACACGCCGGTCTCGTCGTTGCGGGAGAAGATCGGGCCGGGGTGCTGCACCCAGTTCGCCGCGACCATCGGGTCGGCGCCGTTCGCGATGCTCTTCATCCACAGTTGGTAGTCGGGCTTGCCGGTGTCGCACGTCGAGTAGGTCAGGAAGGTGCGCGTCGCGCCGTACAGCGGGGTCGGCCCTTCGCGTACTTCGGTGCAGCCGCCGTCGGCCGGGATCGCGACGCGGTCGCCGGTCGCGGTCCACGGGTTGCTCATCCGGACGATGTACAGCTGCGCCGGTCCGCCCTGTCCGCGGCCCGGACCGGTCCAGACGAAGTACTGCTGGCCGTTGACCGTGATCGGCTCGCCGTCGATCGCGTACTCACCGAAGTCCGCGATCTTCGCCTTGAAGCTGTACGGGCCGAGCGGGTCGTCGCCGGCCGACTCGAGCACGTACATCCGGTGGTTGGCGTCCACGCCGTCGGAGGCCGTGTAGTAGATGTACCAGCGGTTCCCGACATGCCGGAACGCCGGCGCCCACATCTGCGTGTTGCGGCTCGTGTCCGAGTCCCGCCACACCACCTGCTCGGGTTGCACGAGCAGCGTCGCCACGCTGGTCGACGACCAAATCCCGATCCGGTCGCCACGCGTGGTCGCGACGTAGTACCTGCCGTTGTAGAACATCAGCGACGGATCCGCGGACGGGTTCAGCGGATTCCGGAACGTCTGGGAGGCCACTGCGTTCTCCTGCTGATCGGCTGCGGATGCGGTCGGAGCAAGTAGGCCGCAGAGCACTACGGCGGCCAGGGCGGCACGGAAGATCCTCATGACACACCTCTCGAAACCTGGGGGCGGACCGGTCTCGCTCTCGGTTGTACCGGATAACTTCCAACGTTGTAAACCCTTTGAGTAGGAACCTTCGCCCTCCGGCCGGCGTCTCACCGGACATGAAGCTCAAGGTTCGGGTCGTGCACTACCGGCACGATTGCTGGTACGCCGACATCGACGACGCCGATGATCGGCAGCCCGACGACCCCTTCTGGTACGCCGACGGCTGCCGTACCCAGGCCGAGGCCATCGCCCTCGCCTGCACCGAACTCGCCGCGCTCGACCAGGCGGTCGCCGGCGGCGACGCACCGCCCCGAATCAGCGAGACCCGCGCCAACGCCGCCTAGACCCTCAGGCCCCGGCATGATGGGGCGATGCTCGGGGACTCGGACGGCACCAAAGGCGAAGCCACGATCGAGCAGATCGGCCGCCGGCGGACCTTCACCAAGACGCTCCAGCTCGCCGTCGTCCTCGCGATCGTGCAGGTGCCGATGCGCGCCGCGGTCCACGAGGCGGCCGGTTCGGCGGCCGGCTGTGAGGCGCCGGGGCGGCTCTCGATCCTCGTCGACTCGGCGTTCGTGGTGGCCGGCGTGTACGCGGCGTACCGGGCGTACAAGTACGTCAAGTTCCTGAACCTCCAGTCCTGGAAGCGGGTCGCGGCCGTCGGATCCTGGGCCGTGCTGGTCGCCGCCGTCCTCGACATCGCCGAGAACCTGACCCTCTGGGGCGACTTCGGTTCCGCCCCGTGCGCCGACCTCTCCACGGGCTGGTTCACCTGGTTGACGCGGGTCGTCGTCCTGGCCGGCGTACTGGTCCTCGCCGTCAGCCTGCTCGCGACGAGCCGCTTCGGTCAGCGGCGGTGGTACGGCGTGGAGCCGACCGCGCCCGCGACGTTCCGCCGGGCGAAGCGTGACGACAAGGACTCCGGCCGCCTCGTCATCACCTGTTCCGGCGGCGGGATCCGCTCGGCGTCGTTCTGCCTCGGCGCACTGCAGCTGCTGCGCGAACGCGGCCTGTACGACAAGGCGTCGACCGTGATCGGCGTCAGCGGCGGCGGGTACATGGCCGCGGCCTTCCACGTACTTCGTCGTACCTGCGCCGACCCGTTCTCGCCGGGATCACCCGAGCTGGCCCGCCTGCGCCGGCAGACCCGCTACCTGCTGTCCGGCGGTCGGGCGATGTTCCGCGCGGCGTTGTCGGTGCTGTTCGGTCTGGTGGTGAACCTGCTGCTGATCGGGATCACCCTGCGCGCGATCGCCTGGGTCCTCGGGTGGTTCCTCGCCGACCAGAAGGTGATCACGACCGGTCTGCAGGTGGATTGGCGGCCGAACGACTCCTGGTTCTTCGTCGGCATGTCCGTGTTCCTGCTCGCGGTCAGCGCGCTGACGTTCCTGATCGAGAAGGTCTGGGACCGCTGGGCGCGGATGCCGGATCTGGTTCGCACGATCCTCACCACGATCGGCAACGTGACCCTGCGGTACGGCGTACCTGTTGCTGTCCTGCTGCTCGGTGTGCCGGGAGGCCTTTATCTGTTGGGGAAAGTCCCCGGCGAATCCATCGACCAGCCGAGTCTGCCGTCCGCACTACTGGCGTTGGTCGACCCAACGAAGCAGGGTGTCGCGTCGTTCAGCGCGCTGGTCGTCGTACTGATCGGCCTCGGCAAATCGGTCTGGAACGGACTGACCGTCGAGGGCAAGGCGGCGACCGGACTGCGGGCGCGGTTGCTGATGTTCGCGCGCACCAAGCTGGCGCCGTGGGCCGGTAGCGCGATCATCGTGATCGCCGCCGTCATCGTGCTACTGCGCTGGACCGGCGGCTACGCGACCGACACGACGTACCAGGAGGACTGGAACGTCGCGCTGATCCTGGTCGCGATCGCGCTCGCCATCAAGGTGCTCACCGACGCGAACCGGACCTCGCTGCACTCGTTCTACCGGGAGCGGCTGTCGCGCGCGTTCCTGGTGAAGCGGCAGGACAACGGCGCCGCGGTCGGACTCGACTACCACCTGCGGCTGCGGTACTCGGACTGGGCGAAGCCGATCGACGGCGGGCCGCAGCTCGTCATCGCCGGTGTCGCGAACGTCGACGACCCGGACTTCGTGCCGACGCAGCGCGACTGCGTGCCGTTCGTGTTCGACGCCGAGCAGATCGGGATCGTCGGGGACCGGTCGCTGCCGGACGGCGGCCGGCGCGAGACGGCCGACTACGAGCGCGAGGCCGACGTACTCAAGCGTGAGGTCACGGTGCCGGCCGCGATGGCGATCAGCGGCGCCGCGTTCAGCCCGTTGACCGGCCGGGTGAACGCCCGGACGCGGCCGGTGCGCCTGCTGCTCGCCGTACTCAACGCACGGCTCGGCGTGTGGCTGCCGAACCCCTATTGGAACAACCGCGCGGAGCCCGCCTTCCCGGACCGGACCGGCTTCGTCCCGAAGGTACGGCGGTACGTCGGCAGTGTGATCGACAAGCCCGGACCGTACCGGCTGCTGCACGAAGCGGTCGGGTCGCCGTCGATGTACGAACGCCGGATCTACGTGACCGACGGCGGCCACTACGACAACCTCGGCCTGGTCGAGGCACTGCGGCGCAAGCCCGCGCAGGTGATCGTGATCGATGCCTCCAACGATGCTGAGGACCGCTTCACCGCGCTCGCCGAGGCGATCGCCACCGCCCGGATGGACCACGGCATCGAGATCAACCTCGACCCGTCCCCGATGATCCGCGGCGGCAAGTCCCGCGCGGACCGGGCGTGGGCCTACGGCATCGCGACGCACCCGTTGGAAGAAGGTGAGGAGAAGCCGTACAAGACCGAGATCTTCTTCGTGAAGGCCGTCCTCGCCGGCCACCTCGACTGGGACCTCGAGCAGTACGCCGCCGAGCACGCCGACTTCCCCCGCCGTACCACCGGCGACCAGTTCTACGACGAGTGGGACTTCGAGGCCTACCGCTCCCTGGGCCACACCCTCGCCCAGTCCCTGACCGACCATCACCGCGTGCACGCCCGCCTGTACGACGAGTAACAGGCCGGATGTCCACAGATTCGCCTGTGGATAACGAGCTTGAGCTGTGGATAGGCAGGCGGTTGCTGTGGACAACTGGGGTGTTGGTTGTGGAGGAGGCAACTAATGCCTCTGCCGATGCACGTGCAGTCCGGTGGTTGAGAGAACGGTTGCCGAGGCGCTGTTTCGGTGCTGGGATAGGTCCCCGTACGCAGATGAAACTTTACGAAGATTTATCCGTGACAATCGGTGCGCCAGATCGTTGATCTGTCAGACAGATCACGCTCAGCGGATCGCTGGGGAATCCGGAGGGACCGCCCGTGCACAAGTTCAACCCGCCACCGGAGTGGCCGCAGCCGCCGACGGCCGGCTGGCGTCCGCCGCTCGGCTGGACCCCCGACCCGACCTGGCCCGAGGCTCCCGCGGGCTGGCGCTTCTGGCTCAACCGGAACGGTCGCCGCAGCAGCGGCCCGATCGGCGCGTACGGCGCGGTCGATGCCGGCCGGGTCGAGCTGGCCACGGTCGACCCCGCCCTGGTGCTCATGCACTCCTGATCCAACGCTTCTGGCTCCCGCAGACCGACCGGCTTGCGGGAGCTGTTTCATGTCCGCCTTCGGTCAAGGGCTGGTGCGTTCTTATCGTCTTCTGGTGTTATGTTATCAATGCAGATAACACTCACCTGGGAGGCGCTTCGTGGGCTGGATCGGGCTAGACCTCGGCACGCAAAGTGTGCGTGCCGTGCTGGCCGATGCCAAGGGTCAGGTTCTGTCCCGTGCAACGCGTCCGCTCGCCAGCCACCGTGACGGCGTCCGTCACGAGCAGGACCCGCAGGCCTGGCTGACCGCCGTCGACGCGGTCCTCGCGGAGGTCGGAGCAACCGAGCTCGACGGCATCGCGATCTGCTCCACCTCCGGCACCTTCCTCCTGACCGACCGCGCCGGTCTCCCCGTCACACCGGCCCTGATGTACGACGACGCGCGCGCAGCCGCCCGTCGCGACCACATCGTGGACGCCGACCCGGATCGCTGGGCGACGAGCATGCAACCCACCTGGGCGCTCCCGAAGATCCTCGATCTCGATCTGACTGACCGCCGCATTGTCCACAGCGCTGACTTCGTCGCGGCGCACCTCGTCGGCCACCCGGTCGCGACCGACACCAGCCACGCCCTCAAGACCGGCTACGACCTGATCGCCGACGCCTGGCCGGCCGCCGCGTTCGACAAACTCGGTCTCCCGCTCGCCGCGTTTCCCGAGGTGGTTCGGCCCGGCACCGAGCTCGGCCGCACACCCGATGGCGTGCCTGTGTACGCCGGGATGACAGACGGCTGCGCGGCCCAGATCGCCGCCGGCGCCCTCGCTCCCGGCGCGTGGAACTCGGTCCTCGGCACGACCCTCGTCCTCAAAGGCGTCAGCACCGAGCTGCTGACCGACCCCACCGGAGCCGTCTACAGCCACCGTCATCCCGACGGCGGCTGGCTTCCGGGCGGCGCGTCCAGCACCGGCGCCGGCGTACTCACCGAACTGCTACCCGGCGCCGACCTCGACGCGTTCGACAGCGCAGCCCGTGCCTTGGGCCCGATCGCTGCCGTCACCTATCCGCTCACCAAAACCGGTGAGCGGTTCCCCTTCGTGGCACCGCAGGCAGAACGGTTCACACTCGGCACCACCTCCGACGACCTGCAGACGTACGCCGCTGTGCTGCAAGGTGTCGCGTTCATCGAGCGACTCGCGTTCGAGCACCTGGAGACGCTCGGCGCCGACCCGGTCCGCTCGGTCTCGCTCACCGGCGGCGCCACCCGGGCCGGGTACTGGAACCAGCTCCGCGCGGACGTTCTCGGCGTACCGGTAGAGCTCCCCGCTGTCCCGGATCCGGCGTACGGCATGGCGGTCCTGGCCGCGTCCGGCGGGACCGATCTCACCGGGACGGCGCGACGGATGGTCCGCGTCGACCACGTCTTGGAGCCGCGCGGCGACCGACTTGACGATCTGTACGGCGAGTTCGTCGCCGAACTCGACCGCCGGGGGTACAGGGGATGAGAACGACGATCGTGCTGGCCCGCCACGGCCGGACCGAATGGCACCACGGCAACCGGTACACCGGTTCCACGGACCTCCCGATCGACGAGGTCGGCGTCCGGCAGGCGCAACAGGTCAAGGACTGGGCGCTCGGCTACGCACCGGACGCGCTGTGGTGCTCCCCAATGCTCCGGGCCCGTCAGACCATCTCGCCGATCGCGGAGGCCCTGAAGATCCAGCCGACCGTCGACGCCCGGTTGCGCGAGGTCGACTTCGGTTCGGCCGAGGGCAAGATGCTGAGTGAGCTGCCGCCGGCGGTGGGCAAGGCGTTCGAGCTCGACCCGGTGCGGAACCACTTCCCGGGCGGCGAGGACCCGGCCGCGGCGGCCGATCGGGTCCGCGAGGTCTTCGACGAGATCGGGCAGCGGCACCAGGGCAAGAAGGTCCTTGTCGTCGCGCACAACACGCTCATCCGGCTGCTCGTGTGCAGGGTGCTCGGTCTGCGACTGAACGACTACCGCAGACTGCTACCTGCGCTCGGTCCCGCGGCGCTGGTGCGTTTGCGCTGGCAGGACGGCACAGTGGGTCTCGAGGCGTACAACGTTCCTCCTGTGCGAATGGAGACCCTGGCATGACAACGGATGTCGACGGCGACACCACCGAACTGAGTCGTCCCGCGCGCCGGCAGGCCGAGATCGCGGCGTACGTCGTGAAACACGGCTCGGTGTCGGCGAACGACCTGGTCGAGGCGTTCGGCGTGAGCGTGATGACCGTGCACCGCGACCTGGACGAGCTCGAGCGGCAGGGCGTGGTCCGGAAGTACCGCGGCGGGGTCAGCGCGCAGCCGACCAGCGTGTTCGAGAGCAACGTCGCGTACCGGCTGAACACCGCACACGCGGAGAAGGCCGCGATCGCCCGGCACGCGCGGGCGATGATCGAGCCGGGGATGTCGGTGATGCTCGACGACTCGACCAGCGCGCTGGCCCTGGTCGACCTGTTCGAGGACATCGCTCCGTTGACCGTGGCAACGAACTTCCTGCCGGCGATCACCAAACTGGCGCAACTGCGGGACGTCACGCTGCTGGCCCTAGGCGGGATCTACTCGGCGACCCATGACTCGTTCGGCGGCATGCCGTGCGCGGAGGCCGTCGAGGCGCTGCACGCCGACCTGCTGTTCTGCTCGGTGTCCGCGGTGTCGTCGACGCACGCCTTCCACCAGGAGGAGGAGATCGTCCTGGTCAAGCGGGCGATGCTGCGCTCGGCGAGGACCAAGGTGCTGCTGGTCGATCACGCCAAACTGCAGCGCACGGCCCTGCACCGGCTCGCGCCGCTGACCGACTTCGACGTCGTGATCGTCGACGAGAAGACCCCGAAGGACCTGATCGAACCGCTGCGTGACCACGGCGCCACCGTGGAGGTCGCCAAACTCTAGGAGGGGCTTATGGACGTCGGCGTCGACGTCGGCACCACCGTCACCAAGGCCGTAGCGTTCGACGCCACCGGCCGTCCACTCGCTGAGGCCTCCCGCCCGACTCGCCTGCTGCATCACAGCCCTGGGCGATTCGAGCACGAGACCGCCGAGGTCGTCGCTTCGGTCCGCGAGGTAGTGGGTGAGCTGGCTGCCGCAATCGGAACCCGTCCCGACGTCCTCGCGATCACCGCCCAGGGCGACGGCCTCTGGCTGGTCGATCCAGACGGTACGGCGGTCCGCCCGGCGATCTCGTGGCTGGACGCCCGCAGCAGCACGATCCTCGAGCGGTGGACCGCGGACGGGGTCGCGGAACACGTGTTCCGGCGTTCCGGAAACCGCATGTTTCCGGGCGCATCCGGTCCGCTGCTGGCCGCGGTACTCGCGGAAGAGCCCGAGGTGATCGAGCGGGCCGGTACGGCGGCGTACTGCAAGGACGTGGTGATGCAGGCGCTGACCGGCGTACGGGCGACGGACGTTTCCGATGCCTCGGCGCCGTTCCTCGATCCCAGGACCGGTGAGTACGACGAGGAAGCGTTGGCAGCCACGGGGTTGTCGGGCGCGCGTGGGTTGCTTGCGCCGGTCGCCGCTGCCGGGCCGGTCGGTGAGCTGCGCGACGACTCGACCGGTATGGCGCCCGGAACACGTGTTTCCGCAGGTCCGTACGATCTTCCGGCCGCCGCGGCAGGCGCCGGCGTGACCGAGCCCGGCGACGCCCTGCTGACCGTCGGTACCACGTTGGCCTGCCAAGTCATCACCCGCGAACTGCCCGTCGACGGCGAGCCCGCCGGCCTGTTCCTCGGCACGTGGACGCCGGGAGTCTGGCTCCGTGCGATGCCCGCGATGGTCGGTACGGCGGCCCTCGACCGGGTGCTCGCGCTCGTTGGTGTCACCACCGACCAGCTGCCGTCGCTGCTCGCCGACAGCCCGCCCGGCGCGTCCGGTGTCACGGTCCTGCCCTACCTGTCGGAGGCGGGCGAGCGTGCACCGTTCGTCGACACTCGCGCCCGCGGAACAATCGACGGCATCTCGCTGTCCACGACGACGGCCGACCTGGTCCGTGCGACCTGCGAAGGCATCGCGTACGCGGCACGCCACTGCCTCGACGCAGCCGGCTGGACCGGTCGCGTCACCGTGTGCGGCGGTGGCGCCCGGAGTAGCGAGTGGACACAGATCCTGGCCGACGTACTGAACGCGCCGTTGCACACCGCCGAGGCCGAGCAGGTCGCCGCGCGGGGTGCGGTGATCTGCGCGCGGCGCGCGATCGACCCGGACAGCGCCGGAGCCGAATGGATCGCGGAGACCCGCCAGGTCGACCCGGACCCGGCCCGCGCCGCCTTCTACGCCGAGGGCTACGCCCACTACCTGCGCCGCATCGAGTCGGCCCGCCCGCGCTGGACCGACCCAGCACCTACCTTCACAGGAGTTCGATGAGAACCGTCAAGACGCTGCTCGCCGGTGACCATTTCGTGCGGAACGATCTGCTGGCCGCTGCTTTGAGCACGATTCCGGACGTCGCGTTCGAGTTCCGTGAGGTCACGCTGCCCTGGCCGCTGACGCCGTACGGGCGGGTTGCCGAGGTGGACGAGGCGAGTGATGCGGAGGACCAGCTGATCGAGGCGCTGGCCGGGGTCGAGCTCGCGGTCACGCAGATGGGGCCGTTCACCGAGCGGGTCCTGGACGCCGCCCCCGACCTGCGGTTCCTGGTCGTGTGCCGTGGCGGTCCGGTGAACGTGAACGTGGCCGCGGCGGCCGATCGGGGGATCGCCGTGGCCTCGACGCCCGGACGGAACGCGGTCGCGGCCGCGGAGCATGCGGTCGCACTGATGATGGGTGCCCTGCGCAACCTTCCGCGGTTGCAGCGGACGCTCGAGCAGGGCGAGTGGCGCTCCGATCTCTACGCGTACGACGAGTGCGGGCTCGAGCTCGACGGGTCGACCGTGGGCCTGGTCGGGTACGGCGCGATCGGGCAACGGGTCGCCCGGGTGATGCTGGCGTTCGGCGCCCGCGTCCTGGTCGCCGATCCGTACGTCGAACAAGCGCCCGAGGGCATCGAACTCGTCGAGCTCGACGAGTTGCTGCGGCAGTCGGACGTGGTCAGCCTGCATGCGCGGCTGACCGATCAGACCCGCGGGATGATCGGTGCGCAGCAGATCGCCGCGATGCCGCGCGGCGCCGTACTGGTGAACACTGCTCGTGGTGGTTTGCTCGACTACGACGCGACGGTGGACGCGTTGGAGTCGGGGCAGCTGGGAGCGGCGGCGTTCGACGTGTTCCCGTCCGAGCCGGTGCCCGCGGGATCGCGGCTCCTGACCGCGCCCAACATCGTCATGACACCGCACCTCGCCGGCGCCACGCGACAGACCGCCCACCGCGCCGGCTCGATCGCGGCGGAGGCCGTCGCCGCCTTCCTCAACAGAAAGCACCCTGTGGGGCTCGTCTCCGCGCAGTAGGACCTTGAGCACCCATCAACCGTTTCCGAGGCCGCGAAATGATCGGTGCGCGCTCAAGGTGTAGATCTACGAGGAGAAGGTGCTGTGATCATCACCGGCCATCGGGGCGCACTCGGGACCGAACCGGAGAACACGGTGCGCTCGTTCCGGCGGGCGGTCGCGGATGGCTGCGACGAGATCGAGCTCGACCTCCGCGTCAGCGCGGACGGCGAACTCGTGATCATGCACGACGCCACCGTCGACCGCACCACGTCGGGATCGGGTGCGGTCGAGGAGCTGACGCTCACGGAGCTGCGGGCGTTGGATGCCGGTCTCGGGGAGCAGGTCCCGACGTGGTCCGAGACCGTCGCGGCAATCGACGTACGGTTCCAGGCGGAGATCAAGGCCGACGCCGCCGTACCGCTGCTCGCCCAGTCGTTGAAGTCAGACCCGTCGCTGGCCGAGCGGACCCTGGTCACGTCGTTCCACCCGGAGATCCTGCTCGCCATCCGCGAGGCGTTCCCGGACGTGACCACCGGCCACATCTTCGGCCGTACGCCGGACACCGCCGAAGTCATCACCCGCACCCGCACAGCCGGCGCAAACTGGTCCCTCTGCGGCATCTCCGGCCTCACCCCACAAGCCGTCACCGACCTCCACGCAGCCGGCCTTTCCGTGACCGCCTGGCCCGTCCCCGACGCGAACACCCTCGCCAAAGCCACCGCCCTCGCCGCAGACGGCATCACGACCGACAACCCGCACCTCCTCCAGGGCTAGCGGCGCAGGTCACACGTTCCAACGTCTGAATATGTTCTTCCGTGGAACATAAATGTGTGATTGGCTCTTCCGCATGGGAATCAGCATCGGTGTGGTCGGAGCCGGCCAGTTCGCCCCTTCGTTCCTGCGGCTGTGGTCCGCGCACCCGGACGTGTCCGATGTGCGGCTGACCGACGTCATCCCGGAGCGGACAGCGGAGATGGCGGCCAAGCAGGGGATCGCGGTGACGACGGCGTCGTTCGAGGAGATGCTCGAGTCGGACGTCGACGCGGTCGCGATCTTCACGCAGCGGTGGCTGCACGGCGAGATGGCGATCAAGGCACTCGAAGCCGGCAAGCACGTGTACTCGACGGTCCCGATGGCGATCGAGGCGGACCAGATCGCGCGGATCATCGAGCTGGTGAAGGAGACCGGGCTCACCTACATGATGGGTGAGACGAGCTACTACTACCCGTCGTCGGTGTACTGCCGGCAGAAGCTCGCCGACGGCTCGTTCGGCCGGGTGTTCTACAGCGAGGGCGACTACGTCCACGACATGGACCTCGGGTTCTACGCGGCGTACCAGTACTCCGGTGGCGACGACTGGAAGAAGACCGCGTCGTTCCCGCCGCTGCTCTACCCGACGCACGCCGTCGGCAACGTGCTCTCGGTGACCGGTCAGCACGCCACCCACGTGTCGGCGATCGGAGTCAAGGACGACCGCGGCGACGGCGTCTTCGACAAGGAGATCAGCCAGTTCGACAACGACTTCTCGAACGCGACCGCGCTGTTCAAGCTCGCCGACGGCGGGATCATGCGGACGAACGAGATGCGCCGGGTCGGGTACCCGTCGCACATCCGGGAGTCCCGGCTGCGGGTGTTCGGCACCGAGGGCAGCTTCGAGCAGCTCGCGACGACGACGCTGTGGCAGAACAAGGAAGGCGTCGAGGACGTCAGCCACCTGATGGAGACGAAGCCGAGCAGCTCACTCGACGACGCGGACCTCGCGAACGTCGACCCGGCGCTGCGGGACGCGTTCCGGTCCGGGCTGTCGCCGGTCCACGACCGCTCCCGCCTCCCGGAGGAGTTCGCCGGGCTGCACAACGGCCACGAGGGCTCGCACCACTTCCTCGCCGACGACTTCGTCCGCGCGGTCTCCGACAAGACCCTCCCGCCGATCAACGCCTGGGTCTCCGCCCGCTACACCCTCCCCGGCATCTACGCCCACCAGTCCGCCCTCCAAGGCGGCGTACAACTCGAAATCCCCGACCACGGCGACGCCCCGGTCTAGAGGTAGTTGCTGAGCTCGATCAGGTTCCGGTCGGGGTCACGGAAGTACAGGCTGAGGATCGGCCCGGTTGCGCCAGTGCGCTCGACCGGGCCTTCCTCGATCTGGACACCGTGCGCGACCAACTCGGCCTGCACCTGCTCGATCGGCTCGTCCACGATGAAGCACAGATCCGCGGTCCCCGCTCCTGGATGCTCCGCTTTCGGCTCGAACTCGTGGCCGATCTGATGCAGGTTGATCTTGCTCGTCCCGAAGGTGAGCGCCCGCCGCCCACCCTTGAACGTCACCGCCCCCATCCCCAGCACGCGCTGATAGAAGTCCACGGTCACGTCCACATCAGCGACCGTGAGCACGAGATGGTCCAGCCGATTCACATGCACCCGCTCATCTATACCATCGGGTATGGACCTGTTTGCGGGGATCTCCGTCAGCGACTACAAGACCGCGGTCGCCTGGTACGAGAAGCTTCTCGGTGGGCCGCCGAGCTTTCTGCCCAACGACATCGAGGCGGTGTGGGAGGTCGGCGAGCACCAGTACCTCTACATCGAGGTCGTCCCGGAGCATGCCGGCCACGCGCAGCACACGTTGTTCGTCGAGGACTTCGAGGCTGTGCTCGGTGCGATCGCCGAGCGCGGCCTCGAGCCCGCGGTGCGGGAGACGTACGAGAACGGCGTACGGCATGCGACGTTCTTCGATCCGGACGGGAACGAGGTCTCGTACGGCGGCGCGCCGGTCGAGTGACGTTACGGTACGGCGATGCGGTCCAGCTCGGACCAGCGGAGAACTCGTGTGCTGATGGTCGTGCGGCGTTCGAGTTCTGCCCGGAGTAGTCGGTGGACGCCGTCCAGGATGGTGATGCGGTCGTCGGGGCGGTGGACGACGTCGATGGGGTGGCGCAGGTCGGCGGCGAGGGTGCGTTCGTACTGCGCCCGGTAGGTGACCGGATCCGCGGCGACCTGGCGGGGCGTGACCTGGAAGGGCCCGTCGTACGCCCAGAACGGCAGGTCGAGATGGTGAGCCAGGTCGGCGACCGGCAGATCGACCGTCGGCAGGTCCAAGGCGTGCAGCCGTTCGAGGTCCCAGTGGAAGTCGAGGATGTACGCCGTGAGTTCCGGTGGCACCGCCAGCGGGAAAGGGCGGCGGGTCATTCGTAGATGCGGCGCAACCGCAGGGTCATCGAGTTCTCGATGTGCCGGGTCATCGCGGTCTCGGCGGCGGCCGGATCGCCCGATGTGATCGCCTCGACCAGTACACGGTGTTCGGTGAGGACCTCGGGGCCGATGTCGCGGTCGTAGTGCAACCGGAAGATGTGCAGGTGGCAGTGGGTCCGCTCGAAAGCCGATCGAACCTGCTCGCTCCCGGACAGCGACGCGATCAGCGAGTGGAACCGGTTGTCATGCACAGTGAGCGACTTGTACCCGGCGTAGTCGATCGAGGTCGGCTCGACCGCGTTCGCGAGCTCGGCCCGCAGCCGCTCGCGACCCTCGTCACTGATCAGCTCGGCCGCCCGCCGGGCCGCCCACGGCTCGAGCAGGAGCCGGAACCGGTACAGATCGTCGAACTCTTCGAGCGACAGGAGCGGAGTCGCGCGATAACCCTTCAGGGGCTCCTTGACCGCGAGGCCTTCCGACTCCAGCCGGGCCAGCGCCTCCCGCACCGGCGTCGACGACACCTGGAACTCCCGCGCGAGCCCGTCGATCGAGATCCGCGCCCCGGGCCGGATGACGTGGTCCATCAGCATCGTCTTGATGGCCTCGTACACGTCGTCGGCGAGCATCTGCCGCCGGAGCAGCCGCCGGTCCACCGGCGCCACTGGCTCGCTCATCAGGTGTCTCCGGATTCTGGTCGCGGTCTTGACCCCACCGGTCAGGTTTCGGCAGGGTAACACTGGCAATCATGCATCATGCACGATTTGGGGCCGTGCAAGCTATGGTCGAGCCACAGGCAAGCTATGGGAAGGTCGCGAACGATGGTGCGGTTCGAACAGATCGGCGTCCTGCCCGAGCCCGGTGACAACGTCGCGATCGCCTCGCGGCGGCTCGAGGCCGGCACGGAGGTCGAGCTCGACGGTACGACGATGACGCTGCCGCACACCGTGCTCGAAGGACACCGCTTCGTGGTCGTACCGGTCGCTACCGGCGACGCGCTGACCTCGTGGAACACCGCGTTCGCGCGCGCCTCCCGTGACCTGGTCCCCGGCGACTACGTCTGTACGCCGACCAGCCTCGCGGCGGTCACCGCTCGCGGCGTGGACGGCTTGCCCGAGGAGCCGAGTGCGACCAACGAGCCGCTCGACCCGTTCGAGCTGGACGAGTCGGCGCTGCACTTCGGCGCCCAGGTGACCAGCGTCGAGCAGCCCGGCACGTTCCTCGGCTATCCCCGTGAGCAGGGCCCGGCCGGGACGCGAAATCACGTCGTACTGCTGGCGACCAGTTCGCGTAGCAGCGGGTTCGTCACCGAGTTGGCGCGGCGTTTCGACGGCGCGGCCGCGGGCGACGGCGTCGTACCGGTCGCGCACACCGAGGGCGGCGAGGACGAGGTCCCGAACAACCTGCATTTCCTGCTCGCCACGCTCGGCGGCTTCACGCTGAACCCGAACGTCGGCGCCGTCCTGATCGTCGACACCGAGGGCGATGTGGTCTCCGGCGAGGCCATCAAGAACTTCCTGGCCGAGAACGGCTACCCGTCGATCAAGGTCCCGCACGCGTACTTCACCCGCAGCGCAGGCTTCGAGCACGACCTGACGGCCGCCGGCGCGCTGATCGAGCCCTGGCTGCCGGTCGTCGACGCGCAGCAGCGCGAGGAGGTCCCGCTCGCGGGCCTCAAGATCGCCTTGCAGTGCGGCGGCTCTGACGCGTTTTCCGGAATTTCCGCGAACCCGCTGGCCGGCCAGGTCAGCGCGGAGGTCATCCGGCACGGCGGTACGGCGGTGCTCGCGGAAACGGACGAGCTGATCGGCGCCGAGCCGTATGTGCTGAACAACGTCCGCGACCTGGCGACCGCGAAACGTTTTCTGGCCACGATCAAGTCGTTCAAGGAACGCGTCGGCTGGCATGGGCACACGGCGGAGGGCAACCCGTCCGGCGGCAACGTGTACCGCGGGCTCTACAACATCGTGCTGAAGTCGATCGGCGCCGCCCGCAAGCTGCCGCGCGAGGTCCGGCTCGACCACGTGATCGACTACGGCGAACCGCTGCCCGGCGACGGCTACATCTTCATGGACAGCCCCGGTAACGACCTCGAGTCGGTGGCCGGCCAGATCGGCAGCGGCTGCAACCTGATCTTCTTCACCACCGGCAACGGATCGATCACCAACTTCCCGTTCGTCCCGACGCTGAAGTTCGTCACCACGAGCGCCAGGTACGAGCGGTTGCACGCCGAGATGGACGTCGACGCCGGCAAGTACCTCACCGGTACGTCGATGGCGGACCTGACCGCGGAGACCTTCGATCTCGTGGTGCGCGTCGCATCCGGTGCGAAGAGCGCGGGCGAGCGGGCCGGCCACAGCCAGGTCTCGATCTGGCGGAACTGGAAGCAGACCGGCCCGCGCGAGGGCATCTCGATCACCACCGACGGCCGGATGAGCCGCAAGCTCGCCGACCTCCCGAGCGAGGACCGCGACGCCCCGCTCGACGGGCTGCCGCACCGCGGCCTGACGTCCGACGGCCGCACGCTCGCCGAACTGCTGAAGGTCGACAACCGCCTGGTCCCCGAGGCCGTCGGCCTGATCCTGCCGACGAGCCTCTGCTCCGGCCAGATCGCCCTGCGGATCGCAGCCCAGGCAGAGCTGGAGAGGTGGGCCGGCGACGCGGTCACCCGGATGGTCGCGCTCCCGCACACCGAGGGCTGTGGCAGCAGCGGCGGCGCGTCCGAGGAGACGTTCGCGCGGATCATGCTCGGCTACCTCCTGCACCCGAACACGCGGATGGCCCTGCTGCTCGAGCACGGCTGCGAGAAGACGCACAACGACTACTTCCGGTCCCGGCTGGTCGAGGCCGGTGCGGATCCGTCCCGCTTCGGCTGGGCGAGCATCCAGGCCGACGGCGGACTCGACGCCGTCGGCAGCAGAGTGAAGGACTGGTTCGGCAGCTTCGACCTGCCGGCTCCGGTCGCGCAGTCCGGTGATCTCGGCGCGCTGACGATCGGGCTGGAGGCGCGCGGCTCGTTCTCGGACGAGACCGCCGAGGCTCTCGCGCTGATCGGCCGCGAGATCGTCGGCTCCGGCGGATCCGTCGTACTGTCGTCGCGTGGACCGTTGCTGGCACACGACGGATTCCGTACTGCGGCGTTCGGATCGGCGGACCCGGTGGGCCCGACGATCGCGCACGGGCAGCGGTTCGCGGAGCCAGGGTGGCACGTGATGCGGATGCCTGGAACGGACTGGATGGAGACCGCGACCGGCTTCGGTGCGACGGGTGTCCAGCAGATCCTGGCGCATGTCGCGGGCGGCACCTTGTCGGCGCAGCGGTTCGTCCCGGTCGTCGAGTTCAGCAACGACCCGGAGACGGTCGCGACGTACGGCGACGACCTGGACGCGGTGGCCACCGGTGACGCGTCCGAGCAGGCGCAGATCGGGCTCGACGTCGTCGCTGCGGTCGCCGGTCGCCGGCTCGTCCCCAAGGCGGTTGCCTCCGGCAACGTCGGTTTCCAGATCACCCGTGGTCTGCTCGGTACGTCAATGTGAAAGGCCTGTCCATGCATTTGGTCCGCTATCTGTCTCCCGTCGACGGCCGACCTGTTCCCGGTGTACGCACCGGGGAGACGGTGGCTCCGCTGCCGGGGGTGAACAGTTTCGCCGAACTGCTCCGGCTGTCCCTGGAGGACCTGCGGGCGGAAGTCGACAAGGCCGGTGAGGCGTTGCCCGTCGAAGGGCTGAAGTTCCTGCCGCCGATCGACGGACGCGGCGAGGTGTGGTGCGCGGGCGTGACGTACGAGCGCTCGCGCGGCGCCCGGATGGAGGAGAGCAGCGAGCAGTCGGTCTACGACAAGGTCTACACGGCCGACCGGCCCGAGCTGTTCCAGAAGGCGCCGGCCTGGCGGGTGGTGGTCGACGGCGAGCCGGTCGGGATTCGGACCGACTCCGGTCACGACGTACCCGAGCCGGAGCTGGCGGTCGTTGCCAACAGCCACGGTGAGATCGTCGGGTTCACGGTCTGCAACGACATGAGCTCGCGGTCGATCGAGGGCGTCAACCCGCTGTACGTGCCGCAGGCGAAGCTGTTCGCGGGCGGTTGTGCACTGGCGTCGGGGATCCGTCCGGTCTGGGAGGTAGCGGACCCCAAGAAGCTGGGGATCAGCCTGGTGATCCGTCGCGGCGGCGACGAGGTGTTCAGCGGTACGACGTCCACCGAGAAGCTGGTGCGCGAGCTCCAGGACCTGATCGACGTACTGTTCCTGCCGAACGACTTCCCCGACGGCGTGATCCTCGCGACCGGCACCGGCATCGTCCCCGAACTGGACTTCGCCCTGGCCGAAGGCGATGTCATCACCATCACCATCGACGAGCTCGGCACCCTGACCAACCCCGTAGCCACCGGCCGGGACCCATTCGCATTCCTGGCCACCGAAAACCTGGAGGGACTCCGATGACCCCGGACACCACGCCTGCTCAGCTCGAGCAGGTGCTTGCGGCGGCTGCTGCGGCTGCGCCCGTCTTCGGCTCCTCCGAGCCAGCCGTCCGGGCGGGATGGATCCGCGCCGTCGCGGACGCGCTGGACGCGGCGTCCGCTGAGCTGGTGCCGATCGCGATGCGTGAGAGCTCGCTGCCGCAGGCTCGGCTGACCGGTGAGGTCGCCCGTAGTACCGGGCAGTTGCGGATGTTCGCGGACGCGCTCGAAGAGGGCTCGCTGCTGGAAGTCACCATCGACACGAACGACCCGCAGGCCAAGCCCGTACCACGGCCGGATCTACGTCGCGTACTCGTCCCGCTCGGCCCGGTGCTGGTGTTTGCCGCCAGCAACTTCCCGTTCGCGTTCAGTGTCTGCGGTGGCGACACCGCGTCCGCACTCGCGGCCGGCTGTCCGGTCGTCGTCAAGGCGCACCCGGGCCACCCGGAACTCTCCGCCCGCACCGCCGAGGTGATGATCGAGGCGCTGAAGACAGTCGGTGCGCCGGACGGGACGTTCGGCCTGATCGCCGGCTTCGACATCGGCATCACGGCGCTCAAGGACCCGCGGATCACCGCCGCCGGATTCACCGGTTCGGTCCCGGCCGGCAAGGCACTGCATGAGATCGCAGTGACGCGCCCGGAGCCGATCCCGTTCTACGGCGAGCTCGGCAGCCTCAACCCGGTCTTCGTCACGCAAGCCGCGATCGATGCCCGCGGCAAGGACATCGCGAGCGGGTACGTCGGTTCGTTCACCCTCGGCGTCGGGCAGTTCTGCACCAAGCCCGGCCTGCTCTTCCTCCCGTCCGGTCACGGCCTGCAGGAGCAACTGTCCGAGGCGGCCGGTGCCGTCGCCGAGGCGCCGATGCTGAACGACCGCATCAAGGACGGCTTCAGCTCCGGCCTCGACCGGCTGGAGAAGGTCGACGGCATCCGCGTCTGGGCCTCCGGCGGCGCGACCCTGCTGCAGACCACGGTGGCCGAGCTGCTCGCCCGGCGTGACGAGATTCTCGAGGAGTGCTTCGGCCCGGTCTCGATCGTCGTCGAGTACTCCTCGCTCGACGAGCTGCGCGCAGCCGTCGAGGCGTTCGACGGCAACCTGACCGCGACGCTGCACGCGGAGGACGCCGACGCCGGACTCGCACGCGACCTGCTCCCGCTGCTGACCGCCCGTGCGGGTCGTGTGCTGTGGAACGGCTGGCCGACCGGGGTCGCGGTGTCGTGGGCCCAGCATCACGGCGGGCCGTTCCCGTCGACGGTCGGCTCGATCCATACCAGCGTCGGGGTGACCGCGGCGCGGCGGTTCCAGCGTCCGGTCGTGTACCAGGACGCTCCGGATGCGGTGCTGCCCGACGTACTGAAGGACTCGAACCCGGCCGGGATCACCCGCCGGGTGAACGGAACCGTGACGACAGGTGAGGTGTCGCGATGACTGAGGTGCCACCGACGGACGACCGCGCCGTCGACGAGCCGGACCAGCCGATCGGGCTGCGGAGCTTCGACCACTGGTTCGGCGAGAAGGGCCGGAACGGGTTCATTCACCGGTCCTGGATGAAGTCGCAGGGGTTCTCCGAGGAGGCGTTCGACGGGCGCCCGGTGATCGGGATCTGCAACACCTGGTCCGAGCTCACCCCGTGCAACGCGCACCTGCGCCGGCTCGCCGACTCGGTGAAGCGCGGGGTCTGGCAGGCCGGCGGGTTCCCGCTGGAGTTCCCGGTCATGTCGCTCGGCGAGACGCTGCTGCGGCCGACCGCGATGCTGTTCCGCAACCTGCTCAGCATGGACGTCGAGGAGTCGCTGCGCGGCAATCCGATCGACGGCGTCGTCCTGCTGACCGGCTGCGACAAGACGACGCCCGGCTCCATCATGGGCGCCGCCAGCGTCGACCTGCCGACCGTCGTCGTCACCGGCGGTCCCATGTTGAACGGTAAATTCCGCGGCTGCGACATCGGCTCCGGTACGGCCGTCTGGCGCTTCACGCAGGACCTGAACGCCGGCCGGATGTCCGCCGAGGACTTCGCAGCGGCCGAGGCCGGCCAGTCGCGCAGCAACGGCCACTGCATGACGATGGGTACGGCGTCCACGATGGCCTGTATGGCCGAGGCGCTCGGCCTGCAGCTGACCGGGTCCGCGGCGATCCCGGCAGTCGACTCCCGCCGGTACGTGATCGCGCAGAAGACCGGGCAGCGGATCGTCGAGATGGTCAAGGAAGACCTGAAGATCAGCGACATCCTCACCCGCGACGCGTTCGCGAACGCGGTCCGCGCGAACGCGGCGATCGGCGGCTCGACGAACTTCGTCATCCACCTGCTCGCGATCGCCGGCCGGGTCGGCGTCGACGTGACGCTGGACGACATCGACGAGTGGGCGCGCGGCGTCCCGTGGCTGGTCGACCTGCAGCCGTCGGGCAAGTACCTGATGGAGGACTTCTACTACGCCGGCGGCCTGCCCGCGGTGCTGAAGGAGATCCTGCCGCTGCTCAAGACCGACGCGATCACGGTCACCGGCAAGACGATCGGCGAGAACGTCGCGAACGCCGAGCGGATCGAGGCGACGTATCCCGGTGCCGCTCCCGGCAGCGAGACGTACGCCGTGATCCGGCCGGTCGGCGATCCGCTCGGCAGTGGCGCGGGAACCGCCGTACTGAAGGGGAATCTCGCGCCGGACGGTGCGGTCATCAAGCAGTCGGCGGCGTCCGAGCGGCTGTCGCGGCATCGTGGCAAGGCGCTGGTGTTCAGCAGCATCGAGGAGTACGACAAGGCGGTCGAGGACCCGGATCTCGACGTCGACGAGGACACCGTGCTGGTGCTGCAGAACGCCGGGCCGCGCGGGTACCCGGGGATGCCCGAGGTCGGCAACATGACGATCCCGCGCAAGCTCGCCGAGATCGGCGTCGACGACATGGTGCGGATCTCGGATGCGCGGATGAGCGGTACGGCGTACGGCACCGTCGTACTGCATGTCACGCCGGAGGCCGCGGTCGGTGGGCCGTTGGCGCTCGTGCGGACGGGTGACTGGATCGAGCTCGACGTACCAGCGCGGCGGCTGCATCTCGACGTACCGGACGAGGAGCTGGAGAAGCGCCGCGCCGACTGGCAACCGCCGACACCACCGACGAACCGAGGCTGGGCCCGCCTGTACGTCGACCACGTAACCCAGGCCAACCAAGGCTGCGACCTCGACTTCCTGGTCGGCCGCACCGGCTCCGCAGTCGGCCGCCAGAGCCACTGATGAGCTGGGGACCGTTCGAGGCGATCCGGGGGCTTCGGCCGTCGGGGACCCTCCCGCAGGTGACGCCGATCCGGCGGATTCTCACGGATCTGCCGGTGTCGGCCGATCCGTACGCCGACGCGCGGGCGGCACTCGAACCACTCCGGCAACGGATCGTGCCGGATGCCCGGATCGCGGTGACCGCGGGCAGCCGCGGGATTCACGACCTGGTGCCCGTGGTGAAGGCGGCCGTGGATTGGCTGCGGGACGCCGGTGCCGCGCCGTTCGTGATCCCCGCGATGGGATCGCACGGGGGCGCGACCGCCGACGGCCAGCGGGAGATGCTCGAAGGCCTAGGCATCACCCCGGAAACAGTTGGCTGTCCCATCGAAGCCACGATGGAGACTGTGGTCGTCGGCGCCCTGCCGGACGGCACCGAGGTCCACCACGACGCGATCGCCGCCAAGGCCGACGGCGTACTCCTGGTGAACCGCGTCAAGCCGCACACCGACTTCCGCGGCCCGATCGAGAGCGGGATCGCGAAGATCCTCGCGATCGGACTCGGCAACCACCTCGGCGCTGCCTCGCTGCACGCCGGCGGCATCCCGTCGCTCGGCGCCAACATCGAGGCCGCCGCCCGGATGGTAGTTGCGCAAGGCAAGATCCTCGGCGGCCTGGCGATCCTGGAGAACGCCCAAGAGCAGACCGCCTCGGTCGAACTGCTCCAGGCCGACGGGATCGCCGAAGCAGCCGAGATCGCCTTGCTCCAAAGGGCTTCCAGCTTCCTCGGACGTTTGCCGTTCGACGAGCTCGACGTCCTGGTCGTCGACGAGCTGGGCAAGGACAAGTCCGGTGCCGGTATGGACACCAACGTGATCGGCCGGTGCTGGGTGCACGGGATTCCCGAGTTCGAGTCGCCGTCGATCGCCGCGATCAGCGTGCATTCGCTGTCGCCGGCCTCGCACGGGAACGCCTCGGGACTCGGCCTCGCGGACGTGATTCCGGCGCGGTTGCTGGACCAGATCGACCTCCGGGCGAGCTACGTGAACGCGCTCACCTCGGGCGCCGGCGGTGCGCGCCGTTCGCGGTTGCCGATGGTGATGGAGGACGACGAGGCCGCCGTACTCGCGGCCGTGACGATGTGCGGACGGCGGCACTGGTCTGAGCTCCGGCTGGCCCGGATCAAGGACACGCTGTCGCCGAACGAGCTGATGGTGACACCGGCCCTGCTGACCGAGGCGGCCGAACGATTCGACCTGGAGATCACCGGTACGGCGCGGGACCTGACGCCGGCCGGGCGACTCGGACCTTGGAGCGAGACATGAACCTTCGCGAAGCACGTGCCCTGCTGGCCGACCGCGGTTTCCGGCCGGGCGAGACGTCGACGAAAACGTTTTCCGACGGGTCGCCGTACAAGGTCGAGATCCCTTCCTGTGAAGGGCCGCGGGTGATGACCGCGGTGCTGGAGGAGGCCAAGTCCCGCGGCGTCACGATCGACCGGGTGTCGCAGGGCAGCGGCGTGATGATGCTGACCGACGGCGAGATCGAGGAGATGCTGTCGCTCGGCGCCTCGTCGGGCGTCGAGGTGTGCCTGTTCCTCGGGCCGCGGGGTTCCTGGGACATCGGCGGTCAGGCCAAGGTGTCGGCCGCGGTCGGTGGTGTTGCGCGAGGCAACGATCAGGTGGCGGCGTCGTTGTGTGACGCGTTCCGCGCGGTCGAGCTCGGCGTACGGAGCCTGCTGGTCGGCGACATCGGCGTACTCGAGATCCTGGGACAGTTGAAGATCGAGGGTGAGCTGCCCGCGGATCTGGTGCTGAAGACCTCGGTGTTGATGCCGTTGCCGAACGCACCGACTGCCCGGCTGTACGAGCGGCTCGGCGCGACCAGTCTGAACGTGTCGACGGACCTGCCGGTGCCGGTGCTCGCGGAGATCCGCTCGGTGACGACGGTCCCGATCGACATGTACATCGAGGTCCCCGACGACCAGGGCGGCCACGTCCGCTTCTACGACGTACCGGAGATCGTCCGGACCGCGGCGCCCGTGTACCTCAAGATGGGCCTGCGGAACGCACCGAACATCTACCCGGTCGGGGCGCATCTGATCGGTACTGCGGAAGCCCTCGGACGGGAGCGTGTGCGCCGGGCCGAGCTGATCCTGCGGTTGCTTGCCGAGCAAGATGAGGGATGAGTTCGTGGACCGGCTGCGGTCGGTCCTCGGAGACGATGCGGTCGTCGACGATCCCGACGTACTGGACAGTCATCGCAACGATCACGCCAAGTTCTGCACCGCTGGGATGCCGCGGGCGCTCGTGCGTCCTTCGTCGACGGCGGAGGTCGTCGAGGTGGTTCGGGCTGCTGGTGAGCTCGGCGTTCCGATCGTGACGCAGGGCGCTCGCACGGGGCTCTCGGGTGCGGCGAACGCGATCGACGGGTGCTTGTTGCTGTCGACTGCGCGGATGTCGCAGATCCTGGAGATCTCGGTCGAAGACCAGGTCGCCGTGGTCCAGCCGGGCGTCGTGAACGCTCAGTTGTCGCGCGCTGTGCTGGACCAGGGCCTGTTCTATCCGCCGGATCCGTCGTCGTGGGAGATGTCGACGGTCGGCGGGAACATCGCGACGAACGCGGGCGGTCTGTGTTGTGTGAAGTACGGCGTGACCTCGGACTTCGTGCGCGGACTCGAAGTGGTGCTGGCGTCCGGTGAGGTGGTGCGCACCGGGCGGCGGTCGGCGAAAGGCGTCGCCGGGTACGACCTCACCAGGCTGATCGTCGGGTCCGAGGGCACGCTCGGGGTGGTGACCGAGGCGACGCTGGCGTTGCGCCCGGCACCCGAGGCGGCTTTGACCGCGGCGGCGACCTTCCGGTCCATCGAGGACGGGATCGCGGCCGCTGCCGCCGTGATGGCGTCGGGTCTGCGTCCGTCGTTGCTCGAGTTCTTGGATCAGCCGACACTGCGGGCGATCCAGGACTACCGGGACATGGGTCTCCCGGAGGATGTCGGCTCGATGTTGCTCGCCCAGTCCGACCGGGGTCCGCGGGCGGCCGAGGACGTCGCACAGATCGCGGAGATCTGCACGGCGCATGGCGCGATCGAGGTCGCCGAGGCCTCCGACGCGGAAGAGTCCCGCATGTTGCTCGAGGCGCGCAGGCTGGTGAACTCCGCGCTGGAGCCGTTGGGTACGACGCTGATCGACGACGTCGCCGTACCGCGGTCGCAGCTGATCACGCTGCTGCGCGGGATCGCGGAGATCGGCGCGAAGTACGACGTACTGATTTGTTGCCCGGGGCATGTAGGCGACGGGAACATGCACCCGACCGTGGTCTTCGACCCCGCCGACGCGGCGGCCGAGGCGCGGGCGCTGGAGGCGTTCGGCGCGGTGATGCAGCTGGGGCTGGGGCTCGGCGGGACGATCACCGGGGAGCACGGCATCGGGACGTTGAAGGCGCGTTGGCTGGAGACCGAGCTCGGGCCGGTGGGGCTGGAGCTGCATCGGCGGATCAAGGCCGCGTTCGATCCTGGGAACCTGTTCAATCCTGGAAAGGTGCTGTTGTGATGGATGCTTCCGCCGTACGCCCGTCGCCGCGGCAGGTCACGTGGCAGCGGCAGGAGCTGACCGCCTTCGTGCATTTCGGGCCGAACACGTTCACCGACCTGGAGTGGGGGACCGGCGTCGACGATCCGGCGGTGTTCGATCCGTCGGCGTTGGACTGCTCAAAATGGGTTGCTGCGTTGGCGTCCGCGGGTTTCAAGAGCGTGATCTTAACGGCCAAGCATCACGACGGATTCTGTTTGTGGCCGAGCAAGTACCTGCCGCATACCGTTGCCGCGTCGCCGTATCGGGGTGATGTCGTCGCGGAGCTGTCGGCTGCTTGCCAGGCCGGTGGGCTCGGGTTCGGGGTGTACCTGTCGCCGGCGGATCTCTATCAGGAGAAGGCACCCGGTGGGTACTACGGGAACGGCAGTCCTGCGGTGGCTTCGCAGATCGGCGAGTTCTCGTACGTCGTGGACGACTACAACCGGTTCTACCTGAACCAGTTGCACGAACTGCTGACGTCGTACGGGCCGATCGCCGAGGTCTGGCTGGACGGGGCGAATCCGACGAGCAGTGCGCAGAGCTATGCGTACGACGCGTGGTTCGACCTGATCCGGCGGCTCGCGCCCGACGCGACGATTGCGATCGGTGGGCCGGATGTGCGATGGGTCGGCAACGAGGACGGGTTCGCGCGGGAGACCGAGTGGAGCGTCGTACCGTTCGTCGACGGGCAGATGGTGGCCTCACAAACTGCGCCGTCTGTGGCCGGGCCTGATGAGTTGGCTCGCGCTGACGAGTTGCGGTGGTATCCGGCTGAGGTCGACGTGTCGATCCGGCCCGGATGGTTCTACCACGCGTCCGAGGACGCGGCGGTGAAGTCGGTGCCGGAGCTCCTGGACATCTATCGCAAGTCGGTCGGGCGGAACGCCGTACTGCTGCTGAACATCCCGCCTGATCGGCGAGGGCTGTTCGCGGATCCGGATGTGGAGGCGCTGGCTGCGTTTGGTGCGGCGGTGCGGGAGTACTACGCCACGGAGCTGGTGCTTCCGGCAACGATCAACGTGCTCGACCTCCGGGAGAACATCGAGTCTGGGCAACAGGTCGAAACCTTCGCCGTGGATGCACTCGTCGAAGGTGCCTGGCGGGAGATCGCGCGCGGCACGACGATCGGCCACCGACGTCTGCTGCCGCTGAGCGAGCCGCTGACCGTCGACGACGTACGCGTCCGGATCCTTTCCACCCGAGGCGAGGCCGCGGTGGAGCTGTCCGTCCACCACGACCCGACCATCGGCTGAGTCCCCCTGCCTGGAGTCGAACCAGGAACCGAGCCTTCGGAGGGCCCGGCGAGATTCCGTCACCAGGGGGAACTTCTTCGGGTGCGTTACTCCTGGACTGAGACCACGCGGATCCAGTCGGAGCATTCGGCCTCGCACCACACGTGATCCCCGCGGTGCGCGATCCGGTCGCGCTGCACATGCCCGCAGGCGAGCAGCACGCGTCGCATCGAGTGACCCTGCTGGACCGGAGCACCGGTCCTGCCGCCAGGCACTCGCTTCCTGTTCCTGAGGTCGGCCATGGCCGGTCCTCCTCTCTTCTCATATTTGTTGGTGTCTTACGTGCAGAAGGCAGGATTCGAACCTGCTAGGCCCGAAGGCAACGGGTTTACAGCCCGCCCCGCCCCTCCCACGACGGCGCTCCTGCTCATCGCCTGGGGAGGTAGCGACCGACCCTTTCCGAGTAGCGTTCGTACTCGTCCCCGAAGGTCCGGGCCAGTCGCCGCTCCTCGCGTACGACGTCCCGGTGCAACCCCGCCCCGACGGCCGGCACAGTTGCGAGGATCCAGCCTGAGCCGGTGATCAGCCCGATCCCCAGTTGCGCCAGGACCCAGCCGACGTACATCGGATTCCGGCTCAGCGCATACGGCCCGCTGGTGACGAGCCGTTCGGGCCGGGCGAGATCGTTGGCTGCTGCTGCCTGCAACGCGCCGGCGATGACGATGCCGCCGGTAGCGATCAACGCCCACCCGGACGAGCGTCGTCTGACCCGCCACGGACGCACCTGCTCGAGCGCGAGGCCGGCTGCGATCCCGGCCACGCTCGCTTCGGGGATCGGGATGTTCGTCAGCGCGGTGTTCGTGTGACTTCCTCGAGGAATGCGCCGGGCCGTTCGATGTGCGGGACATGCCCGGCGTTGTCGAGCACCTGTAACGGCCAGCCGAGTCTGCTGCTGGCCTCCTCGGCAAGGGCCAGCGGTACGAACCGGTCCCTCGCGCCCCAGAGGAGCATTGTGGGTACGTCGATCTGGTCGCGGACCTGTTTGGTGCAGGTGGTGACCAGATAGCGCATCGTCCGCTTGACGTGCGGCACGCGGGCGCGGCTCCGCGTATACGTGGTGAATGCGCGCATCCAGTCCGGGTCGCGGCGTCGTACGGAATCGAGGTCGGCGAACGCCCACCGCTCGAACCGCTCCATGTTCGCCTCGGAGGGATGGAGTGCGAACCTGACAGCCATCAGCTGCAGGCCGATCGGCATCCGGTACGGCCCGATGCCAGGCACGCCGTAGAGCACCAACCGCTGCAGTTGCTCGCCGTGAGTCGCCGCGAACCGTGCGGCCAAGGTCCCGACGAGCGAGTGCGCGATCACCATCGGGGGCCGATCGCAGGTCAGCTCGAGCAGTGCCTCCAGCCAGCGGTCGAAGGTCGCCTGGTCCAACCGAGCGACCGGATCGGACTGGCCGAGGCCCGGCACATCAGGTACGACGAGGCGATGCTGCTCCGCGAGCGCCGGAATCACCGGCGCCCAATAGACCCCGCCGCACTCGATGCCGCCGTGCAGAAGAACGAGCGGCGCCCCGTCCCCACCCTCGAGCACAACTGTGGACACGCCACCGACGTCGATCCGCCGCTCGTCCACAGGCAGCCCTTGGAGCAGCCGCTCACGTACCGTCATCCCATCAAGGTAGGTCTCGGCGACGTGCTTCCGCTTCCGAAGAACTACCCAAACGCTGTCGTCGGAACTGCGAACAACCACGTACCTGGCAGGGCGGCCGGTCCTTCCCGACCGCCCAGCGGTGAGAGTGAGATTCGAACTCACGGGCCGACATGCCAGCCGACCGACGGTTTAGCAAACCGCTGCCTCTACCAACAGGCGGACCTCACCTCGAGGTTCCTGCCGTGTCCCCTGACCACGGCAGGAACCTGTCCCCCTTCACACCGAGCCTGCGGACGGCGTACCAACCGCGTGCATCACCAGCGCGAGCATGACGGCCTGGTTCTGCGCGGTGTACTCCTGCTCAGGTGGTTGACTGCTCGCATGTTCGATGATCTGGAGCGCCCCGAAGTCGCCTACGCGATCGGGTTGCTCCAAACGGACGGCACACACTCGGGAAGTCTCGACGGCAAGGGACGCATCTCGCTCGAACTCGCGGTTCGAGATGAGGACATCCTTGCCAAGGTCGCATCTCTGTTGCCCTGCTACTCGTCCATCGGGCACCGAACTCGGACGACGAACTTCGCAGACAACTACGAGACGGCGATACTGCGGTTCTACGACCAGCCAACTCGCCGCTCCGCGGCTGCCGCTGGTATTCCGGTGGGTAGGAAGGCCGCCGTCGTAGTTCCGCCAGTCGGCCCGCTTGCAGTTCCTGACTACCTGCGCGGACTGCTGGACGGAGACGGCTCCGTCGGATTCACCCGGAAGGATGAGCCGTACGTGAGCATGGTGACTGCGAGCCCTGCTCTTGCAGGCTTCCTTTGCGACACCGTTCGTAAAGTGTGTGGAGTAGTCCGAACTGCTCGTCCCAACAAGCGCGACGGCGTCTACAACATCCTTGTGCTGAACGTTGCAGCGGCACGCCTCGCAGCCTGGGCTTGGTATTCCCCCGACGTGCTAGGCCTGGAGCGCAAGAAGGAGGCTGCTGAACAGGTGGCCTTGTGGCGGCCCGCAGCGGACAAGGCCGGCAGATACGGAGTCGTTCGCAAGCCGTGGACGAGAGCCGACGATCTGATCGTCCTGACGCACGGCCAGTCTGAGGCTGCGCGGATTCTCGGCCGAAGCGTCTCCAGTGTTTCAGTGCGCAAGTGGCGCCTTCGAGCGGCAGAGCAGGGTCTTGAACCCTGACGCCCCGTTGAGGGACAGACCGTTTTCGAGACGGTTGCCGTTAGGCCGAAACTCGGCTTACTCTGCCAGGCCGTCACCGCGACGGCGTAGAGCTGCCAGGGCAGGGGTCGAACCTGCGGGGCCTCGGGTCAGAACCGAGGGTGGGTCACCGGCGCCCACCTGGCATCGCGCTCGTCGGCGGCACCGGTGGGTGTCGCGTCAGAGCGCTATCTCGGCACGGGAAGGGACCCACGGCTGCCAACGCAGTGGCATGCCGGCCTCTTCCGGTGTTCGCGAGCCCTTCTTCTCGTTGCACTCCGCGTGGGCGGCGACGGCGTTCAGCCACTCTCCACGGCCGCCGCGTGATCGTGGGATCACGTGGTCCATCGTGGTGGCGCCGAGCTTGCCGCAGTACGCACACGTGTACTTGTCGCGCTTCAGTACGCCGGCCCGCGTGTACTGCAGGCGGCCGGAGGCGTAGCGCCACTTCATCACGACGTACCGGACGAGGCGCAGGACGCGGGGGAGGGGGAACGGACCGATGCTGGCGCCGTCGTGCGCTTCCTCGACGACGGCGACCTCCCGGACGAGCATCCGGATGGCGTGCGGGATCGACACGACGTGCAGCTGCTCGTACGAGGCGTTCAGAACGATCACACCGCTCATGTGGTTCCTCCTCCCTTCCAGTGTGCCCGACCCACGGTCAGCAGGTCGGCGATCTCGGTGTCGGTCAGTCCGTGCGGCCCCAGGGATTCGAACCCTGAACCTCCTGGTTCTAAGCCAGGCGCCTCTCCCAGTTGGGCCAGAGCCGCGGGCGTACGACGTACGCTCCGTGAGCGCCTCGTACTCGAGGGTGTCCGGCGGGGCTCGAACCCGCTTTCTCCGGGGTCACGTCCCGGCGCATCGCCCCCTTCTGCTTCGGACACAGCACGCCCGGCAGGATTCGAACCTGCACCCTCCTGCTTCGTAGGCAGGCGCTCTGTCCGGTTGAGCCACGGGCGTTCGGTGCCCTGCGCCGGATGTAGTGCGGATTTCCGCCGCAGGGCACGCTTGCGGCGCCCGCTCGGCCGGTAGCTGAGCATCCTGCGGGCGCCTAGGAGGTGGCTGACGGTTCCCCGCCTACTGCGGGGCACTCGGCACGGCACCTCGCCGCACGGGTGCAAGGGCCACGATGCTCCGCATCGAGACCTTCGCCCCCGCACGCCGATGCACCGCACCGAGCACCTCCTCGCGACGGCGCGGAACCGTCAGCCACCCCCTAGTCCAGCTGGGAGGACTCGAACCTCCGATCTCCTCAACCCAAATGAGGCGGCCTGGCCACTGGCCTACAGCTGGTCCTCTCCCAGCCCTTGGACGGGCCGGGAGAAAATGCGATGAATGTCCAGTTGTCATTGTTCGTGCCGATATCCGTGAATACCGGAAAGCACCGATGGAGGGAATCGAACCCTCATGACGCGGGTTTGGAATCCGGTCCGCAACCATTGCACACCGGCGATGGCCCGTATTCGGGCAAAAGAAAAGAGCCGCCTGCTGCCGGTACCCGGCTCAGACGGCTCCTGGAGGTCTCCCAGTCGGAGATCACCCAGGCGGGCCGCCCATGCACAGGCTGAGCTGGTGGTAGTAGGTCTCGTCGCCCACGGATCGCAGGCACGCCGACAAAGCCACGCGGCCGGGCCGCCAGGCTTCGTTCAAGATGTCCGTTCCGTACACGATCTTCTCCTCAAGGTCTTGGTCTTGCGGGAATTAGTCTCACCCACCACCGACGCCTAAGTCAACGCATTTCCCAAAACAATCATTCCCCCACAATTCCGTCACCCCTCCGACGCACACCGGCCAACACAGGTTCCGGTACGCCGCCGCGCCGTGCCCCGTCTCGCCCCGGTTCCGGTACGCCGCCGTGCGCCCGTTCCGCCGTACGACGCTGCTCGCCGCGGGCGCACCGCAAACACCCGTCCACCCGGTGACCCCCACCCCGGCCCCGCACCCCGCCGTACGCCTCCCCAAGGAACCGATTCGGAATCCTCCCCCTCCTCCCGCTACACTCTTGCCTCGGCACCCGCCGCCTTAGCTCAGTCGGCAGAGCGTCTCACTCGTAATGAGAAGGTCGTCGGTTCGATTCCGACAGGCGGCTCCACCAACCCCCAGGTCATGACCTGGGGGTCTCGTGTCCTCGGGGAACCGCGGTCGACCCCATGCGCACGCTCCGTAATGCGCCTCACCGTGCTCGGACACGACCTGAACGCCTAGGTGTGGAACAACGTGGAGGTCTTCACGGGAACGGGTTCGGGGTGCAGCCTGGGGACCAGGCGCCAGTTGAGTACCGGTATCCGCGAGGAGAGCCCGTTGAGTATCGAGCTGAACCACACGATCGTGCACGTGAAGGACCGATGGGCCGCTGCTCGCGATGTCGGCGAGGTACTCGGTCTGCCGGAGGCGAGAGCGTACGGACCGTTCGCCGAGCTGAGGTTGGACAACGCGGCGAGCCTGGACTTCATGGACACGGAGGGCGAGATCCATGGCTAGCACTACGCCTTCCTTGTGAGTGAGGAGGAGTTCGACCTCATCCTGGGTCGCCTGCGGGACGACGGCCGCCGGTGGTGGGCCGACCCCTTCAAGCGCCAGCCGCAAGAGATCAACCACGGCGACGGTGGCCGCGGCCTCTACTGGGAGGGCCCTGATGGGCACTGGCTGGAGATCCTCACCCGCCCGTACGGCAGCGGCAACTGATCTTCGAGCCGCCGCCTGCCATAGGGATACCGCAACACGGCCTGGATGAGCTGCGTCATTCCGCCGCGTACACGTCCGACCTGGACTGCCGGCCTTCGCTTACCGAATCTGCCGCGATCTGCGCCTTCGACCGTCGCAGATCACGGCGGACGATCGTCGCGCATCACCCGACGGAGAACGTCTAGCTCGGCGCCTTGTGATCCGACAACAGATCCGCGACACATGTTCGGCACCTGATGTGCGACACATGGCCTAGGAAACTGAGGGGTTGGCGGTCCGTGGCCGCTGACCGTTGATGCTACGCACGGCTTGGGTGGTGCTGTGGCGCACGACCAGGTCGTCGTTGCCGGGCAGCTCGATGGCCAGGGTCGTCTCGGACACGAGCACGGTGCGAGAGCGGGCGCCTGCACCGCGGTCTTGCCTTTTGCGGGCTCGCATCCGGCGGCGCCCTGGTTCAAACACTGGTCCGAGCAGATGCAGGTGTGGGCCGAGTATCCTGACCTGCATCGGACTAGCTGGCATCTCACTCTCCGGAGAACCACATGCGCGGCACCAGTAATGGCGCGTGCCCGCTCCGCGCCCATGTCGATCCGCGCCTCTTGCGATTCAGCGCCGGGGCCACAGCGAGCGTGCTCGCCGTCGTGCTGCTCATCGTTGACGTTGCTCGACCATTGGGTCTCGGCCTGCTCGCCTCCCAGGTCGCCGTGTTTGCGTTCACCGCGTTCGTGAGTTTTCAGTGGTCGTTGTGGGCGCAGATCTTCGCCCGTGTCATCTGGCCGCGGATCGGAGCGCCAGCCGAGTTGGAGGATGCTCGGCCGCCGAGATTCGCCCAATTCGTCGGCTTCGTGTTTACCGGTCTGGCGCTGACCACCTTTGTACTCGGCGTCGATGTCGCCGGCTACGGCCTCACCAGTCTCGCCTTCGGCGTGGCAGCCCTCAACGCATCCACCGGGCTGTGTTTGGGCTGCAAGGCCTACCATCTGATCCGCCGACCGAAACCGGCCTGAGTCTGGTCGACCGCGAACCCCACCACATGTCCAGGCGCTGCTCTACCACCGACAAGACAGCCAGTGCCAATCCCGGCCTCCTGAGTCACCGACGCCCCACGGAGACGTCGAACCCAGACTGGCCGAACCAGTGACTGTCGCAGATCACTTGGCGGATGGGTGTCGCACATCAGTCGACGGAGGACATCTAGCTCGGCGCCTCGTCTGCCGGATTGACCTCTTAAGAAATCAAGGGCGCGCCTTCGGCGCGCCTCCCGCGCGGGGTGGGCGAGCCCATGCGGCCTGCCGGCCGAACCTCGCCCACCCCGCGCGGAGACGGACCCGGCACATCTTGTGCGCAGAGGCACTCTGCACGTCCGAGTCCTGGCGTCTGATCGCCGGTTAGCCCCGCCCCCTGGCCGCTCGATTGTCCGGCCACCACGACCCACGTCAAGAGCGCTTCGCGTCCTACGGATCGGCAAGCCGACTCTTGACGTGCGCCGCGCTGGCCTGGGTTTGGCAGCTATCAGGGGGACGGTGCAGGTGTGGCGTCGAGGTCCAGGTGAGTCGGCCGTAGCACCATCTGCGAGAGCTCCCTTGTAGCCGACATGACGAATGGAAACCTGTTCAGATCTAGGCAAAGGTCCACGTCGTCTGGATGAATGCCGCGGTATCCGTGCCGTGCGCCTTCGGCCAGCTTGCCAGCAGCGGTCGAGTTCCTCGCGCGCTCGATGTAGGGAGCTGCATCCAGTTCCGGAACCGCAGTTCGCTTGGCGATGTACTCGGCGCATGCCAGGTCCTCCTCGGCTTTGCCGTCGTCACCGGTGACAACAAACGTCACCTCGTCCGGCTTCTGATCGAGAAGGAAGCCGGCCGTGGCCTCGGCTACGACAAAGCTGGCGCATAGGACCATTTCGGCATCGGCCACCGAGAGTGCGCCAACAGTCCCTGCCGTCGTCTTCTGCACGATGGTGCGCCCTCCCAAGTCGCGTGATCGCAGCAGCGCAGGGGAGTTCACTAGGTCAAAGCCGGGTAGCGGCGCTCCATCCTGCAAAGCCAGCCAGTCCGGGTGACGAGCCTTCAAGTCGCGTGCGGAATCCAATGTCTCCGCAAAGACAATCCTCTGCGCACCGCTCGCGAACGCCCAGGCCGCCACCGTGAATGCCCTCATCACGTCGATGACGACAGCTAGCTTGGGGACCTCATGCACGTCAGCGATCCCAATGAAGTTCGAACGCATCTACACATCATGCCGGATCGGGATGGTCGCCGCCCCGAAATCTGGCTTGGGGAGGCTCCGCCTGCCGTACCTGTCGGGCCTCCGCGTCTGCTAACAACCTTGCTAACAAGACGGCAGACGGGGGTAGACATCTGTGGACCGGACCGCGCCGGGACGGGCGCACCGGAGCCAATCGTCTCGTGCCGTGGACGCCGGTCGCGGCACTCGCAATGAGAAGATCGTCGGTTCGATTCCGACAGGCGGCTCCACCAGACCCCCAGGTCAGAGGCTACTTTCTGGCGCTGGGGGTTCTCTTTCGAGGTCGTGCGTGGTGCGGGCCTGCTTGGTGAGGGCGTCGGTGAGTAGATCGAGGTGGCCTACGTGGCAGGCCGTCTCCTCGAGCATGTGCACCATGACCCAGCGAAGTGTCACGGGGCCCTTCCCGAATGAGGGGCGGGGCGCGGTCGTGTCGAGTGTGGGAAGCCGGCTGGTGACCTGGCGGCTACGGGTGCAAGCCGCCCGGTACAGCGCGGCAATCTCTTCGACTGTGTCGTCGGCCGCGGACTCGAACGTCCACTGCGGTTGGGTGGCGAGCGGCGCCGACGCCCACGGGTCAGGGAGTTCGCCGCCTCCGACTCGTGCGATGAACCAATGATCTTCCATGTGTGCGAGATGCTTCACGATCCCACCCGGCGTCAGGTCTGTAGCCGGGAGGCTTTTCGTTCGCGCCTGCGCGTTCGTCAGCCGTTCGAGGCGCGAAAGCGCCCGGCGACGGTACTGATCGAGGAACTGGCTGAGCGTGGTGCGCTCATCGGCGTCGAGGTCTGGGTATCTCTCAGCGTCAGCGCTCATTCCGTCCTGAATCCCTCTTGTCGGTTCCAAGCACTGCGTCGAGCCGATCCGGCCAGTCTTCGTGGCCCAGGTCGGCGCCCATCAAGGCGTCTCTCCAGTCCGACTTGGCGAGGGCGACGTACTGCTGGAACCGGTACCAGTTGCCGGCTGTGCGGATCACGAGTGCAGCGTGGATGCGTTCGGGGTCTTGGCCGCCGATGACCTGCTCGGGCAACTCACGAAGTTCCGACAGGACCCTCTCCGCGCTGCCCTCAGGAAACTGGCGGTTGATCCAGCGGGTTAACCGCGGACTGATCTCCATGAGCATGATCCTCGCGTACGACGGGTGCCGAGGTACTCGCAACGCCGGGTGGAACGCCGTTCTCCAGATACACGGCTTCCGGAGTCCGTCGGCTCCTGACACCGGCTGCGACGCGTGCGAACTGTTCTGGGTCGAGGAGGTGCCTGGCCTCGTCGAGTGTGACGAACCTGGAGGAGGTGACCTCTGTCGGCTGGAGCACGATCCGGTCGATGTCGGCCGGTGCCAACACCCCGCCGTCGAACAGGAACGCGACGATCTCAGTGAAGTCTCCTGCCTGCGGTATCCAATCCACGGCGAGGAGGCTGCCAGGCTCCACCAAGAGGCCTATCTCCTCTTGGACCTCGCGCTGAGCGGCGAGGCGCGGTGACTCGTCGCGTTCAACCATTCCGCCGGGGATGTCCCAGGTCGGCTTGTAAGGGGGCTTGAGCACGAGCAGCCGGTTCGCTTGATCCGTGAACAAGCAGTCCGCCGCCATCCGTTTGGTGGCGAATCTGGCGGTGAAATGAACGTCATCACTCACGCTGCCAGCCAACCACAGCTCGCGTACCCGTCTGCTGGCCCGGGTCTGTCAGGCGTGGGGTGGGGTCCAGAGGCCTAGCCACTGTTCGGCGTCCCAGGCTTCGTAGCGGGCTGCTTCGGTGAAGCCTAGTTTGGTTGCGAGGCGCATCGAGGCTTGGTTGGCGGACTGGGTGGTGAGGACTACTGGTTCGTTGGGGCGGGCGGTGGTGAACCAGGTGAGGGCGGCGGTGCAGGCTTCGGTGGCGTAGCCGTGGCCCCAGGAGGTCGGTAGGAAGAGGTAGCCGAGTTCGACCGACGCGAGGTCCGGGCGGACCTGGTCGGGGTGGTTCGGGTCGCGCGTGTAGAGGGTGACCATGCCGATCGTCGCTCCGTCGAGGTCGACGACGAACAGGCCGGTACGGCGTCGTGGTGCCTCCGGCATCGTGCCCTCGAGATCGTCGCGGGACTGCGCGCCGCCGATGTACGTGCCGACCTCCGGAGAGGCGAGCAGCTCGATGATCGCCGTACGATCGCGCGCCTCGGGCTCGCGCAGCACGAGGCGCTCGGTCTTGATCGGCTCAGGCGGCCAGGCGACGGACTCGAGTTCGGTCTTCATCGCCGCCAACAGTATCTGCGGTTCAGTCCCACCAGAGTGTGACAAGGCGAGACGATGGCGGTACGTCGATCTCCCGCAGCGGAGGTACTCCGTGCCACCAGCTGTCGCCCGGCTCTTCCGGATCCAGCGCACCAGCCCAGGAACGGACGTCGTCCGGCGACGCTGTCGTCACGACGTAGACGTGATCGCTGAACGGCCACTCGTCCGCGTCCATCACCTCGGTGATGCCGACCCAGACGCTCTCGACCTCGGGACGGTCCCGGATCGCGCTGAGCACTTCGTAGAAGCGTGCGGGACCCGGGTGATCGGCCAGGTTGCAGCCGATCGAGGCGGGATCGTCGTTCCCGTCGAAGAACAGCTCGAGGTCGACGACAGCTTCTGGGCCGGCCTGGGTGGTGATTTCCTCGTGGAGGTCGGGAAGCATCTCTCAGCTCATTCGATCAGGTCGGGGTCGTGCAGGAATTTACGCACGTCCTGGGGGCAGCGGCAGGCGGCGGCGATTTTGGCGGCCCACTGCAGGGCCTCTTCGCGGGTCGGGACGTCGACGGTCATGAAGCCGCCGATGAGTTCCTTGCCCTCCAGGTACGGGCCGTCGGTCACCAGTCCGTCGGTGCCGACCACCGCGTGTTCCACGTCGCCGTCGTCGTAGCTCAAACCGCCGCCGAAGCGGAACACGCCGGCGTCCTTCGCCTCCTGACACACCGCGTGCGAGGCCTTGCCCACCTCGGGGAAGTCCTCCTCCGGGATGTGGTCCATCGCGCCCTTCTCGAACGAGATCAGGTACCGGGGCATCTCACCACTCCTCGTCTCGGCGCCCATCCTCGGGCCGCCGCTCACCCCTGCAACGAACGGCCAACCCAGGATCCGACAGGACACCCGCAGAATCTCTCGAAGTCGGCCACAGCCCAGTCAACCAGGCCGGCACTGCGTGGTTGAATGCGCGGATGGAGGCGCACCCGGTTGACCAGGCGCGGTGGGACGACCTGGTCGAGCTGTTCGGCCCGAGCGGTGGGACGCGGGGATGCTGGTCCATGGCCCGCCGGCTGCCGGCATCAACTGTTGCCGCGAACGGGAGCGCCGAGAACCGCGCCGCACTTGAGGGTTTCGTCGACGCCGGTGTCCCGGTCGGGCTCATCGGGTACGTCGATGAGCGCCCGGCGGTCTGGTGCGCCGTCGCCCCGCGGACGGAGTACTACGCGATCGTCCACTCGCGGACGCTGCCGATCGACGAGCCCGAGGACGAGACGATCTGGGCGATCAACTGCCTGTTCGTGAAGGCCGGGTACCGCGGGCAAGGGCTGACGTCGCCGATGGTCGACGCGGCCGTCGAGTACGCGAGGAACTCGGGCGCGCGGATCGTGGAGGCATACCCGGTGAAGGCGATGCCCGGTGACCCCGGCCGCGGCGTACTCAGCACGTTCCTCGCCGCCGGTTTCACGACGTACGCCGAGGACCGTACGACGGCCAAACGCAACGTCGTCGTACGCCGAACGCTGTGAACACCGCCCAACACCGAGCCGAACGCGCCGCTCGCGCCGAGGCCCGCCTGCGGACGGGTTCGCAACCGCGACTGGCTAGGCGATCGCAACATTTACGAACGCACCGGCTGGCTCACTCGTCCCAGCTCCACGTCTCGCCGTACAGAGTGAATCCCCAGTCCCGCCCGCGGATGCCGTACGCCAGGTAGTCGACCGCGGGTACGGCGATCGGCGGGTACGGCATCTTGCCCAGGAGCAGTACGGCGTCCTCGACCGGAACCCACCGAACCTCCAGCACCGACCCGTCCGGGTCATCGACCGCGAACGCGGGATCGCTCACGTCCACGACGTAGTTCCACGACCGCGACGTCACGCGACCGTCGGCCGTCGTCCGCGTCGTCCACACCAGCTCGAGATCTTCCGCCGCGGCGACCAGCCCCGACTCCTCGCGCAGCTCTCGCACCGCGCCGTCTGCCGGAGTCTCCCCGTCCTCGACGGCCCCGCTCGGCAGGTTCCAGTACGGCGCATCCCAGGCCTCGTACTGCTCCCGGACCACCGCGACCATCCCGTCGTACCGTGCGATCACACCCGCGTATCGCTGCATGCGGTCGAGTATTTCAGGTTCCGGAAGAAGAGCGTCCGGAATCGGATCTACCGTGCTGCCATGAGTGAAAGTACATGGGTGTCGCCGTGGTGGGAGCCGCCGTTGGCGGGGAGTGATGTCGAGCATCTGGTCGGGGCGCTGGACCGGTTGCGTACGACGTTCCGGTACAAGGTCGACGAACTGGACGCGGACGGGTTGAACACGCGGATCGGGGCGTCGTCGATCACGCTCGGCGGGTTGCTGAAGCACCTCGCCGCGAACGAGGACTACCTGTTCGACGTGAAGTTCCAGGGGAAGCCGATGAGCGGGCCGTGGCTGGAGAACGGCTGGCGGGACGACAACGACTGGGAGTTCAACTCCGCCGCCGACAACACGCCGGCCGAGCTGTACGCGTTGTGGGACGGCGCGGTCGCCCGGTCCCGGGAGACCTTGACGGCGGCGATCGCCGACGGCGGGCTCGACCAGCCGGCCGACATCACCTGGCCGGACGGGCGGCACGCGAGCCTTCGCCGCCTAGTCTGCGACCTCATCGAGGAGTACGGCCGCCACACCGGCCACGCCGACCTGATCCGCGAAGCCGTCGACGGCCGCGTCGGCGAAGACCCGCCCCGCGACTGGAAACCCGTCGGCGCCAAGTCCTGAAGCGGACTGCCACGCAGGCAGAACCCGTCAAAGTCGGCGGAATCCAAGCTCAAAGCCGACTTCTGCCTGCGCGGCGGACCGCCACCTACTTGATCCGCTGCAGAGTCCCGTCCGCCGCGACGCCGATCACCGTCGTGACCCCGTCGACCGTCAGGTTCACGACCATTCGCGAGCCCTGCCAGGACGTCGTGTACGAGACCGTCGCGTTCGTGCGGGTCGGAGCGATCACGGACAGGATGCTCGCGTTCTGCCCGGACCGGTTGAACTTCACCACCGGCGACGGCAGGCGCTTGTCGATCGTCGTGTAGTGCCAGCCCTGGATCGGATCCTGCTGCCCGGTCGTCACCTCGATCGGCGTCGCCGCCTGCTGGAACGGGATCTGCAGCAGCGTCGTCTTCACCTTGTCACCCGGCCGCGCGGCCACCGCGCGGTCGTTGCCGCTGACAACCACCTTCTGGTCCGCGGGCAGATGCCACAGCGTCGAGTACTCCTGCTGCGCGGCCGACGCCCCGCGATCCAGCACCACCATCAGATCGGGATCCTTCAGCACCAGCACGTCCCGCGTCCGGTCGATCCCGGCGCCCGGCGAGTCGTGCAGCTCGTAGAACTCCGACGTCGCCTTGATCGACGACCGCACCAGCTTGGTCTCCGGGTGCCCGGTCGCCGACTTCACGACCATCTCGTTGTGTGCGAACTGGCTCTTCGCCCAGAACCGCCAGTCGTCCACCTTGTACCCGGCGTGCCCGCCGTCGATCAGGATGTCGCGCCCGCGCGAGGTGTACGTGATCGACGTGTGGTCGTTGTGCCCGTGCAGCTTCTGCGACGGCCCGAACCGGATGCTGTACGTCGACTCCTGCGTGAACGGCCGCTTCTCGCCCCATCCGGTCCGCCCGAAGATGTACCCGGCGTCGAAGATCCCGATCCGCTGCGTCGGCCGGATCCCGCGCTCGCCGAGCGTACCGGCGTACTCGAGGACCGTCCCGGTGACGGGTACCGTCCGCACCACCTCGGAGTCGCCGAGCTGCGGCAGGTTCCCGAGCGAGTTGGTCGCCAGCGCGAGCCATTTCGCGAGTTCCCGCCGGCGCGCCGTGATCGTCGTACCGGGGTCGACGCCGCACTTCCGCAGTACGTCGATCGCGCGCCCCCAGAGCACGTAGTTGAACTGCGCGTACGCCGTCGACTGCTCGTTCGTGGACCCCTGCGTGTCGATCGACGTCTTGATCGCACTCGTCAGCCGGTCGGACGCGATCTTCTTCAGATCGTCGCGCTGCAGCGTGCACCCGATCCCGAACAACGCCAGGCTCTCGTCGGTGCCGTGGTTCCAGTCGCCGCTGTAGTTCTTCTGCAGGAACCACGCGTGCTCCATCAGCGCCTTGTCCAGCCACGCGTACGTCAGCGGCAGTCGCGCCACGTGCAGCCCCGACAGCACCGCCTGCCGCAGACAGATCAGCACGTTGGTGCGGTGCATCGTGGACTCGTACGCGCCGACGTCGGACTTCCACGAGTACGGGTTGTCCTTGACCCAGTCGCGCGTGATCGCGCTGACCCGCTGCAGCGCGGCCTTGTCGCCGGCCGCGGCGGCGTCGATTCCTTGCCCCAGCCAACGAAGCGAGTGCAGCCACATGTACCAGCTGGGGTTGTTCGGCGGGTTCATCCGCCAGTTGATGTTCCCCTTACCGTCACCGACCTTGGTCGGCGGCGTCGTACCCCACGTGAATGTGTCCTTGTAGAGGTTGGCGACCGGGTTCGCGTGGTCGATCCCGCTGTACGCCGGGCACGTGTAGACGTTCTGCCGCACCGGTGCCGGCGGCGGGGTCGGCGGCTCGGGCGTGTGGCTCACGGTCGGGTCCGGAGCGGCCTCCGGCTCGGAGCCACCCCACGGGATCATCAGCACGGCGCCCAGTACGGCGACGCTCGCGAGCAACGCGATCGTGAGTCGCAGCGTCGTACTGGACGTGCGGAGATGTCTCGCAGGCATCGTTGGTCCTCCCCGCATACCCGAAGGCATGGCTATTCTGGCCTAGACCTGAATTCGGGTAGGGCGATCCCGGTGACAGAGTCAAGTGGTTGTGTCGGTGAGTACTTCAGAAACGCGGAGCGAGTCGTCGAAGGTTGCACCCGGCATCAGTTCTGCCGGTCAGCTCCTGCCAGGTACGTCGCCATCGGTTCCCCCCCCGAGGTCAGATTGTTTCCTCTACCTCATAGATGTCGTGAGTGGTCCGAAAAGTTGCGCGGATCGGCGACTTCGGTTCCGGATGCCCGGAAGGGCAGCGTCAGTTGGGCCGGATCGCCTGCAGAATCAGGGCGTTCCGCGCGTTCTGGCCGGCCGGCACGGTTGTGTGCCGGCCGTCGCGCAGGTCGGTGTGCAGTCGCTCGGGATTCGCCGCGAGGAACTCGGCCCAATGGACGATCCGCAGATTCGGATGCTGCAGTGCCGCCTGTGCCAGTTGCAGGTTGATCCATTCGCTGTTGCGCTGGTCGGCGACCTGGACCGCGGTCGGTTCATCGGTCCGGGAGACCTGTACGTCGACCCAGTACACGGTCCGCTGCGGGCCGGCGATCCGGAGCGCGCGCTCGACCTGTGCCGCGAACGCGGGCGGGTCGAAGATGTCGTTGGACCCGACCGCCATCACGATCCGCCGCGGGAGGCCGTACTCGCCGGCCCAGGCTGCCATCGCGTCGACCGCGGCGGACGTCGGCTGGCCGGCCCAGCTGTACTGCGCGAACGACGTACCCAGCTGTTGTCCGAGGAGCCGGCCGAGAGCCGCACCGTCCTGTACGGCGATGCTGTCCCCGAAGAGGACCACGCCGTCGGACGCGACGACATGGCGGACCTCCGTGCTGCTCGAGATCACGCGGTTGTTGGCCTGCCAGGATCCCAGCGCACCGGATCCGTAGGTTCCCGAACTGACGACCGGGGCTGCGGCCTTCGCATGCGCGGTCGGCGCTTCGAGATGCAGCAGAGCCAAGAGGAACGCGGTCAGGACCACGATGATGGCAGCCGAGGTCGACCAGCGCTTGATGAACATGCCTACCTCCTCAGCTCTCTTCACGCGGAGGCCGGCCCTCAGGTTGGCACGTCGGTTAGCGATTTCTGATGGCGTCCGCGATCAGTTCGTTGCGGGCGGATCCGCCGGCCGGCTGACTGGTGTGGACGCCGTCGCGGAGGTACTGCGCCGGGCGGTTCGGATGGGACATGAGGAACCCGGACCAGTCGATGATCCGCAGGTTCGGGTGCCGGAGCGCGGCGTCCTGCAGTTGCTGGTTGATCCACGCGCTGTTGGCGAGATCGGCCTGCCGTACGGCGGCCGGCTGCTTGGTGCGGTCGACGTACACGTTCACCCAGTACACCGTCCGGTCAGGTCCGGCGATCCGCAGCGCGCGCTCGACCTGTGCCGCGAACGCGGGCGGGTCGAAGATGTCGTTCGTACCGGCCGCCATCACGATCCGCCGCGGCAGACCGTAGCTGCGCGACCACTCTTCGAGCGCGTCGACCGCTGCCGACGACGACTGCCCGGACCAGTCGTGGAAGGCGATCGAGTCGCCGGTGCGATCCGCCAGCAATCGCTCGAGCGCCGCACTGTCCTGGACTGCGATGCTGTCGCCGAACATGAAGACCCCGTCGAACGCGAGCACCTCGCGGATCTGGTCCTCAGGACTGATCCGGTGGATCAGCTTCTGCCACGGCCCGAGTGTGCCCGATCCGTAGCGCCCGGGCCCGCTCGACGGAACGCTGTACGACCCGCCGACCGTGGTGTCGGCGCTCGTCGACCGGGGCTCGAGTACGACGAGCACGCCGCCGAGCAACGCCACTACGAGCAGCGTCACGACGATCGCGACGACCGACCCCAGGAACGCCCGCAGCGCGGATGGCTTCCTGTGATGCGCATGACCCACCTGTTGCAACATTTCGACGCCCCCCAGTCTCCGTCGCCGTGTCCCTACACCGACATGACGCGGTGACCCCCGATTTCGCTGCATGCTCCTACCCCCAACACCCCGGAGCGAACCCCCCGGTTCCCCACACCAGGATCCCCGAAGACCCCAACCCTGGACAGGTTGCGGCCGCGAGTGACGGGACGTGGGCGTTCGATCACGACGGGTGGAGGTTGCAGAATTCAGCCGGCGCGCTCCGCGTCGCTGCGTTCGACGCAGAACTCGTTGCCTTCGAGGTCCTTCATCGTGACCCAGCCGCGGCCGTCCGGGACCCGGTGGTCCTCATGGATCGTGCCGCCGAGCGACAGGATCCGCTCGACCTCCTGGTCCCGGGTACGCTCCGTCGGGCCCCAGTCGAGGTGCACCCGGTTCTTCACGGTCTTCCCTTCCGGGACCGCGATGAACAGCAGCCCAGGGATCGGCGCCGGCGCCTGCACCAGGACCTCGTCGTCTCCCGGTACGTCGCCGTCAGCCACCGGCCAGCCGGTCACGGTACTCCAGAACTGCGCGAGCTTGTAGGGGTCTCCGGCATCGATCGTGATGTGTCGCAGATTCATTCGGAGACCTTAACCGGACGGTCGGTTTCAAGGGGTCGCGAACTGTCGGCGGCCGGGTCTACTGTGCGGGACATGGGCGCCGGGCCAGAGGGTCCGGCCGATTGGGGGAAGGACAGTTCGATGGCATCTCGGCTCAATCCGTACATCCAGTTCGACGGCGACGCGCGTGCGGCGATGGAGTTCTACCAGGGGGTCTTCGGCGGCGATCTGTCCACGAACACCTTCAAGGAGTTCGGCGCCAGCCACGGACCGGACGACGACGAGAAGCTGATGCACAGCATGCTGGAGACCCCGAGTGGGTTCACGCTGATGGCCGCCGACACGCCGCAGGGCATGCCCTACAACCCGGGCGAGAACATCGCGATCAGCCTCAGCGGCGGGGGCGACGAGCTGCGCGGCTACTACGAGAAGCTGTCCGCCGACGGCGGCAAGGTGACGGTCCCGCTCGAGAAGCAGGTGTGGGGCGACGAGTTCGGCATGGTCACCGACAGGTTCGGCATCAACTGGATGGTGAACGTCGAGGCGAGCTGACGCCGTACGTCGTGCCCGGGGACGAAATCCAGTACCCCGGGCACGGCGTACGCGGCTAGCTTGGACCGCATGGGACTCAACGACCTGCTCTTCGACCCCATCCGGCACAACAACTGGGCGACCGGGAGCCTGATCAGGTTCTGCCTCGCCCAGAACCTGACCGCTGAGCAGCTCGAGGTCACCGGCGTCGGCACGTACGGCGGCATTCTCGCCACCCTCGACCACATCGTCCGCTGCGACGGCAGCTACCTGCGCCGGATCGCCGACCGGCCTCTCGAGTACGTCGACAGCGAACCGGCGACCGACCTGGAAACGCTGGCCACCTGGAACGCCGAGGCCGGCGCCTTGTGGGAGTACTTCCTCACCCAGCCGTTCGACGTCGAACGCGTGATCATCGTCGACGACAACACCCGCGGCACCCGCGCCGGCATTTTCGTCGCCCAGGCGATCAACCACGCCAACCACCACCGCGAACAGGTCTGCGCCATCCTCACCGGCATGGACATCGAGCCGCCCGACATCCAGGCCTGGGAGTACGCCTGGGAGACCGAGCGCATCTGGGACCTTCCGGCCCCGGCCGCCGCGTCGGAGTAGGTCAGCCGTTGACCGCGGCCGCCATCAGACCGGGTTCGTAGGAGCCGCCGAGCTGGTTGAGGGTGACGGCCATCCGATTGGTCGCATTGATCATGGCGATCAGCGTGACCAGCCCGATCAGCTGGTTCTCGTCGTAGTACTTCGCTGCGCGGGCCCACGTCTCCTCCGAGACGCCTTCGGACGCGTCGGCGAGCCGGGTCGCCTCCTCGGTCATCGCCAGCGCGGCCTGCTCCTCCTCGGTGAACACCGTCGAGTGGCGCCAGCCGGCGACCAGGTTCAGGCGAGTCGTGGTCTCACCCTCGGCGGCGGCCTCCTTCGCGTGGATGTCGATGCAGTGTCCGCAACCGTTGATCTGACTGGCCCGGAGCATCACCAGGTTCTGGGTCGCCGCCGGCAGGCCGGTCTGCTGCAGCAGCGCGTGGACCGCGAACAGCCGCTTCGCCAACTTGGTGCCGAGCTCGTTCTGCATCAGGTCGATACGGGGTTCCATCGTCGTCGTCCTCACTCATGGGATCTACTGGACGAACACGAGATGCCGCCGGCGCGACTCCCGTGACGATCTGACGACGTGACGAGCGCCATACCGCCAGAGGTGTCACAGAATCCGGCCGAGCGGCATCTGGTGGGTGACCTACGCGCGGACGAGGAGACCAGCACATGACCGGTACGGACCGGGCCACCGAGGCCTTCGTTGCCCATCGCAACCTCCTGTTCACCGTCGCCTACGAACTCCTCGGCTCGGCCGCGGACGCCGAGGACGTCCTGCAGGAGACCTGGCTGCGCTGGGTCAAGGTGGACCTCGACACGGTGCAGGACCACCGCGCGTACCTGGTCCGGATCGCCAGCCGCCAGGCCCTCCAACGCCTCCGCACCCTCGGCCGCCGCAAGGAGTCGTACGTCGGCCCGTGGCTTCCGGAACCGCTGCTCACCGCGCCGGACGTCGCCGAGGACGTCGAACTCGCCGACAGCGTCTCGATGGCGATGTTGCTGGTCCTCGAAACGCTCAAACCGACCGAACGCGCCGTGTTCGTGCTCCGCGAGGTGTTCGGCCTGGACTACGCCGAGATCGCCGAGGCCGTCGACAAGACCCCCGAAGCCGTCCGCCAGGTCGCTCACCGGGCCCGCTCCCACGTAGCCGCCCGCCGCCCGCGCGGCGTCGTCTCCGCCAACGAGACCCGCCACGCCCTGGCAGCGTTCCAGCGCGCGGTCAACACCGGCGACATCCAAGGCCTCGTCGACATCCTCGCCCCGGACGTGGTCTTCCTGGGCGACGGCGGCGGCGTGGTTCAGGCCCTTCCACGCCCGGTCGTCGGCGCCGAGAAGGTTGCCCGCCTCCTCGCCCTGGCTGTCGAGCGCCTAGCGGAAGGTTCCCTCGAAGTCATCCAGATCAACGGGCAACCCGCGTTGCTGCTCCGCTTCACCGGTGAGGTGGACACCGTGACCGTGCTCCACGTGGAGGACGGCAAGATCGCCGGCCTCTACGCCGTACGGAATCCGGCCAAGCTCGCGCACCTCACGGAAGAGACGATCCTGACTCGCTGAGTCCTAGGAGACGTCGGGCCGGGTCATCAGTGGTGACTGCACATGCAGCACCAGGTTCGGGCCGGTCAGCGGCAGGGTGTTCCACGTCGCCACCGCAGTCCCTGCTTCTACTACCAGGCGGACCCGGTGCGGGGTGGTGATGACGAACAGCTCGGCGACGAACGTCTCGCCCTGCCAGGCGCCGGCGGCAACGACAGGACGACCTAGCGGCGAACTCTCCCGCCATTCGCCGTGACCGACCTCGAATTCGAGGAGCGACCCGAGTCGCAGGCGCCATCCACCGGCCACGGGATCGACGGTCACGGTGGTTCCGTCGGGCAGCGGGGAGTCCGCCGCGGTGCCGTCGAGCATCGCCTTGACGGAACGGTCCGGGGCGGCCGAACCCTGTACCGGTGTGAAGGACAACTGCCGCAGCCGCTCGGCGAGTAGTTCGTCGTCCTCGGCGTTTCCCGCCTTATCCAGGCTGGGCAGCAGACAATTCCAGAACAGGCCGGGCAGCGCGTGTTCCTGCTCGATGGAGCCGGTCACGACGATCACCAGATCGTGAGCCGGAGCAACTACGCAGTACTGACCGAACGCGCCGTTGCCGTGGTAGCCGTGCTGCGACATCCAGAACTGGTAGCCGTATCCGTACAGGAAGTCGGGGTTCCGCCTCCAGTTCGGGAGGGGGAGGGTGTCGATGTGCCGGCTGGTGGCCAGCTCGACCCATTCGCGCGGGACGAGTTGGCGGTCGCGCCAGACGCCGCCGCGTAGCAGCAGTTCACCGAACGCGGCGACGGCCTCGGTGGTGAGGTGCAGTCCGTGGAATCCGAACGCGGCGCCGCTCGCCACTCGGTCCCATTCGGCGTGGTCGATGCCCATCGGCTGGAAGATGCGTTCGTCGAGCAGCTCCGGGAGACCGCGGCCCGTGACGAGTTCCACCATCCGGGCCAGGATGAACGTGGTCGAGTTGTCGTAGGTGTGTTGGGTGCCCTCCGGCGCGGCAAACGGCGTACGGAGGAAGCCCTTCACCAGATCGCCCGGTTCCAGTCGCCAGGCTTCGTCGAGGCTGTCCTCGGCGTGGCCGGCCGTCATGGACAGCAGGTGGTGAACGGTGATCCGGCGTCCCTGCTCCGAGACGTCATCCGGAACGTGGTCGGGCAGCACGTCGACCAACCGGTCGTCCAGCGCGAGCAGCCCGTCAGTGATCGCGAGGCCGACCGCGATCGAGGTGAAGGACTTGGTCAGCGAGTAGAGCAGGTGCGGGCGTTCGGCGGAGTACGGCGCCCACCAGCCTTCCGCGACGACGTGACCGCGACGTACGACCATGATCGAGTGACACTCGACGGCTTGTGCTTCGAGCTCGTCCAGCAGCTCGATGATCGAACGGGCCGACACACCTGACGCGGCGGGCGTCGAGCGCGGCAACAGGGCACGCATCCAGAAACCCTAACAACGCTGTGGGACGGTAGGCCTGTGCTTTTTCTGTCCCAGTTGCCTCGTCGGTGGGTGACCATCCAGGTTCCCGGCACGTCCACGGAGCGAATCCTCGCCACGTACGTCGGCTACGACGAACTCCCGCCCGCGCCCGCCGACGTCGCCGACCTCCAATGGCTGCGCGACGCGCCCCGCCATCCCGAGGACTACCTGGCGAGCGCTTCCTCCGACGCCGTCAGGGATCTGTCGGTGCAGGCTGTGGCCGATCTGCTCGGGGACCGCGCCACCGTGCCCGACGACTTCGCGCGATTCCTGGATGAAGGACTCCGCGACCGCCTGAGAAGCGCCACCGACTCGTACTTCGACCTAGGCGACTTCACCGTCGCCGTCGAAGGCGGCCGCCTCCTGCACCTGATCTCAGACTCCCAATGGGTCTACCACTGGCTCCTCTACCTAGCCGACGACGGCACCTCCGCCGTACTCGGCACAACCTCCCCCACCGGCTTCACCCCCGACCCCGACGACGACCGCCAGCAACCCAACGAGTACGTCGTAGTCGCCAACTCCTTCGCCGAATTCACCTGGCGCTGGTGGATGGACAACGAAACCTTCTACCAAGTTGCCGTCGAGAAAACCCCACTGACCCCAACCCAACAGTCGTACGTCGCCCAGTACGGCCCCCCGATCTCGCTGTGACTACAGCTGTTTCAGGTGGGTGGATTCGGGGACCGGGGTTACGGGAGTGCCTTTGGTTAGGTAGGTGGTGAGGTTTCGGACTACTAGGTTGGCCATGGCCTCGCGGGTGGGGATGGTGGCGGAGCCTACGTGGGGGAGGAGGACGGTGTTGGGGAGGGTGAGGAGGTCGGGGTGGACCTTGGGTTCGTGTTCGAAGACGTCGAGGCCGGCGGCGTGGATGGTGTTGGTGCGGAGGGCGTCGACCAGGGCCTGTTCGTCGACCACGGTGCCGCGGGCGACGTTGATGACGATGCCGTCGGGGCCTAGGGCCTTCAGTACTTCGGCGTTGACGAGGTGGCGGGTGGTGTCGCCGCCGGGGATGACGATCATCAGGATGTCGACGTCGGCGGCCATCTCGACGAGCGACGGATAGTACTGGTAGGAGACGTCCTTCGGGCTGCGGTTGTGGTAGGCAACGGTGATGCCGAACGGCTGGACGCGGTCCGCGATCGCCTGACCGATGCGGCCGAGGCCGAGGATGCCCATCCGGCGGCCGTGCATGGTTGCGCGGGTCAACGGGTACGGGCCGCCGCCGGCCCACTTGCCGTCGCGGAGATAGCGCTCGGCCTGCCCCAGCTCGCGGACCGTCATCAGCAGCAGGCCCAGCGCGGTGTCGGCGACCTCGTCGTCCAGGACGCCCGGCGTGTTGGTGACAATGACCCCGCGCTCAGCGGCGGCGGTCGCGTCGATGCGGTCGTAGCCGACGCCGAAGCTCGCGACCAGGCGGACCGCGGGCAGGCGGTCGAGGTACGGGCCGTCGATCGCCGTACCGCCCGTGGCGACGGCGACGATCTCGTCCCGGCGGGCCGCGAGTACGGCGTCCGGGTCGCTCTCCTCCCAGAGCCGGATCAGCTCGCAGTGACCGTCCAGCCCGGGGGCGACGGCTTCGTGCATCGGTCCTGGCATCAGTACGACTGGTAGTCCCATGGCCTCATCTTTGTCGACGGCCGCGACCCGTGCCAGGAACCCGACCAGCATCTGAACCAGAACCGAAGTTCACCCCCGCTTCGCCCGACGCCACTTGCCCCGGCGGCTGAAAAGACGACGATCAGGGGAGGAGGTCACCATGATCATCGACTGCGCTTACTACCGGGACGGACGCCGCCAGCACGTCGAGGCGATGTCGGTCGCGGACGCCGCCGCGAGTTGCCGGGCCGGCGGGTTCGTCTGGCTGGGCATGTACGAGCCCACCGCCGAGGAACTCACCGAGGTCCGGGAGAGTTTCGGCCTGCACGAGCTGGCCGTCGAGGATGCGCAAACGTTTCACCTCCGCCCCAAGGTCGAGCCGTACGAGGGCGACATCCGCCTCGTCATCCTGCGCACCGCCCGGTACGACGACGAACGTGAGGAAGTGGACTTCGGCGAGGTCAGCGTGTTCGTCGGGCCGGCGTTCGTGATCACCGTCCGTCAGGGTGTGGCGAGTGACCTGCACGGCGCGCGGATCCGGCTCGAGCAACGGCCCGAGCTGCTGGAATGCGGTACGAGTTCGGTGCTCTGGGCAATCCTCGACCAGGTCGTCGACGGGTACGGACCGGTCGTCGCGGAACTGGAGCGGGACATCGAGGAGGTCGAGCGGACGGTGTTCGCCGGTTCGGTCGCCCCGACCGAGCGAATCTATTTCCTGCGCCGCGAGGTGACCGACTTCTACCGCGCCGTACACCCGTTGATCGCCGTACTCGCGACGCTCGAGCGCGACGCCCGCAACACCGCGCTCCTGCCGTACTTCCGCGATGTGCACGACCACCTCGTCCTGGTGAACGAGGAGGTCGCCGCTCAGCGTGACCTGCTCGCGACCGTCCTGGAGGCGAACATGGCGGTGATCGGTGTCGAGCAGACCAAGGTCAGCGTCCGGCAGAACGCGACGATCGAGCAGCTCACCATCCTCGCCACGGTCTTCCTCCCGCTGACGTTCGTCACCGGATTCTTCGGCCAGAACTTCGGCTGGCTGGTCGACCACATCGGCGCGGAATGGGACTTCCTCGCCCTGGGCATCGGCGGACTGCTGGTTCCGTGCATCGCTCTGGCGATCTGGTTCCGCCGTCAACGAGCAGCCCGACGGCAAGCTACCTGACGGATCGGATTCACGCGGTGTTCCGACGGTGAACCGAGGGTCGGGAGCAAGAACCACGTCCCCTGGAGGTTGTGATGCGAAAGCTCCCCGCCCTCGCCCTCGCGACAGCAGTGTTAGCGGCAGTCGCCCTGTCCCCCGCGTCGGCCGTCCCGGTGCGAACCGTTGAGGCCAGTACGACGATCGCGACGCCCCCGACGTACGACGCCACCCCGCTCACGTCGTACCCGGCCTTCGACGCGAACCAGGCAGTCGCTGTTGACGCGAAGTACTTCTACGCCGTCAACAACCGCACGATCACCAAGCACGACCGCCGCACCGGTGCGCCGCTGCTGCAGTTCGCCGGCGACACCGACGGCCCGTTCGTGCACATGGACAGTGGAGCGGTCGTCGGCTCCAAGCTGTACGCCGTGCACTCGAACTACCCCGAGTGGCCGATGGAGAGCTCGATCGAGGTGTTCGACACGAAGACGATGCGCCACGTCGACTCGTACTCGTTCGGGATCTACCGTGGCTCGCTGACCTGGCTGGACCGGCACGACGGGGCGTGGTGGGCCGGGTTCGCGAACTACGACGACATCTCGGACGAGACGAACCAGCCGTACGGTCAGACGTACAACACGCAGATCGTGAAGCTGAACGACAAGTTCGAACCGCTCGCGTCCTGGACGATCCCGAAGCCGATCCTGGACCGCTTCAAGCCGATGTCGAACTCCGGCGGCTCCTGGGGACCGGACGGCCGGCTCTGGCTCACCGGCCACGACCTGGGTGAGGCCTACGTGATGGAACTGCCGGTCGCGGGCTCCGAGCTGCGCTGGATCGCGACCGTCGAGCTGCCCGACGTACAGGGCCAGGGCATCGCGTGGGACCGTTCGGACCCGCGGCATCCGACCTTCTGGGCGATCAGCCGGCCGAATCGGCTGGTGCATACGTTCAGCATGCCGTTGAGCTCGCTGCAGACGCCGGCCGCCAAGGGCTGGCAGGTGCTCGGCCCGGGCCAGTTCCGGAAATAATCACCGGCCGGGGTAGCGGACACGTCCTGTCCGCTACCCCGTCGATGCTGGATGCATGACCAACACAGCGACGTTCCACGCGTACTTCGGCTACCGCGATGCCCCCGGCGCACTCCGCTGGCTCGAGAAGGCGTTCGGGTTCGAGACCACGATGGAGGTCCCGGACGACCAGGGCGGGATCATGCACTCCGAGATGCGGTATGGCGGGGTCTCGTTCACGCTGTTCACCGACGAGGAGGGCTACGACCGGCCCGCCCGCAAAGGCGAAACCGTCGGCCACGGGATGTACGTCGCCTTCGACACGCAGGACGAGGTCGACGCCATCTTCGCAAAGGCAACCGCCGCGGGAGCAGACGTGGTGTGGAAACCTGAACTGACCGAGTGGGGCAACTACCGCTGCCGCGTCGCCGACCCCGAGGGCTACGAATGGACCTTCGGCACACACCGCCCCGGCCTCCCCGCCGCCTGGTAGTAATGCCTGTGTGGATTCGCGGCTGATCGTCATCAGAGGGAACTCCGGATCGGGCAAGAGCTCCATCGTGGAAGGGATCCGCGGGCAGTACGGTCACGGCATCGCCTACATCGAGCAGGACTACGTACGCCGTACCGTCTTCCAGGAGCTGGCTGAGCCCGACGGCGCGAACATCGACCTCATCGGGCAGATGGCGCGGTACGCACTCGCCCGCGGATTTCACGCTGTGATCGAGGGAATCCTGCCGACGGTCCGGTACGGCGGGATGCTCGCGGCACTCGCCCGTGACCACGGCGGGCACTTCTACTACCTGGACATCCCGTTCGAGGAGACCGTCCGCCGGCACGCGACCCGCGACAAGGCGAGCGCCTTGACTGCCGAGGACATGGCCGACTGGTACCGGCCGAGGGATCTGCTGGAGCGGCCGCACGAGACGGTGATCGACGAGTCGAGTTCGCTCGACGCGACCGTCCAGCAGATCCTGACCGAGACCGGGTTACGCGCCCCAGCCGCCGAGGTTGAGGTCGGCGACGACGACCGGCTGACCGGAAGCGAGTGACTGGTTGGCCGCGATGCCGACCGCCACCGCACGGACGCCGTCATGCACGTCGGCCGCGCGCTTCAGCGGATCGTTGTCAGGGCCAACGAAAAGGTCGGTGTAGATCAGCTTGTCGCCGCCGCCGTGGCCGCCTTCGCCGCGCGGGATCTCGACCTCGACGGCCGGCGCCCAGTGCTTCTGCAGCACGAGCCGCTCGCCGTTGGTGCGAACGTCGCCGGCGATGACGCGGTCGGACGGGTAGCTCGGGTCGATCTGGTCGTCGACGACCGCGGCCCGTTCGACCACTTCCAGTTCGGCGCGGCCCAGCGTGCCGTTGACGGAGACGCGGTACCCCTCCCACGGGGAGTGCGCGTTCAGCGAGTAGCTCAGCCGCGCACCGTTCGCGTACTCCGCGATCACGGACATGTTGTCCTCGATCGTGATCCCCGGAGCGAAAACGTCCTGGTCGCGCAGGTACCCGTCGTACTTCTCGCTCTCGTAGTACAACTGCCGGTTCGTGTCGTCGGTGCGCAGATCGAGCAGCCACGGGTCGTCGGCGGCCCCGTCGATCGTGCCGCGCGCCGGACGCTCGCCGAGGCCGCGAGCCGCCGCGTTCTCGGACCCGTAGAAGGCGAGCCCGCCGGACGCGAACACACGGGTCGGCGTCGAGGCGATCCACCAGTTCACCAGGTCGAAATGGTGGGACGCCTTGTGGACCAGCAGACCGCCGGAGTTCTTCTTCTCGCGGTGCCAGCGGCGGAAGTAGTCCGCGCCGTGCCGGGTGTCCAGCACCCATTGGAACTCGACGCTGGTGACCTGCCCGATCTCGCCGTCCTGGATCAGCTGCCGCAGCGCGCTGTTCCGCGGCGAGTAGCGGTAGTTGAACGTGACGACCACGGACTTGCCCGACTCGTGCATCGCGTCGACGATCTGCCGCGTGCCGTCCGCGTCGATGGTCAGCGGCTTCTCGACGATGACGTCCGCGCCGGCCCGCAGCAGTCGCGCCACGACCGCCGCGTGCGTGTAGTCGGGGCTGGTCACGACGACGCGGTCGACGGCCTGCTCCTTGACCATCCGCTCCAGGTCGTCGGCGCCGTACTGCGGGAGCTCGGGGCCGCCGAGCTCGGTCAGCTTGCCCTGGTGGAACGCCAGCCGGCCCGGGTTCGGGTCGAGCAGGGCGACCAGCTCCGCCTCCTCGGGGTGCTGCTGGAGGATCGCGCGGATGTACGACTGCGCTCGCGAACCGGTCCCGGCGACTGCATATCGTCTGGCCACGGTGGACTCCTTCTACTCGTGTAGACACCGACGCTAGCAATCGCTTTCCAGGACGGTCAACCGTCGTACCATCACTGCATGCCAAAGAGGGTGTCTGAGAACTCTGCGCCGTCGCGAGCAGGTGCTCGGCGGAGTGCAGCGCAAGGCGGAGGACGAGGCTCGGAGTGGGGTTCTCCGTGCCTCGTCCTCCAACGCGGCGATGTGCCCGCCGAGCGCCGCGCAGTAGGCGCAGGGTTCTCAGATGCCCTCTAAGGATCCGGTGACCCGCAACGATGTGGCGGAGTACGCCGGGGTCAGCACGGCCGTCGTCAGCTACGTCGTGAACGAAGGCCCGCGGAAGGTCGCCCCGGAGACCCGGGAGCGGGTGCTCGACGCGATCCGCGCGCTCGGGTACCGGCCGAACGCGACCGCGCGGGCGTTGCGGATGGGTACGACGCGGACGTTCGGGCTGATCACCCCGGACGGGGGCAATCCGCTGTTCGCGGAGCTCGCGAAGGCGGTCGACCGGGAGGCGGCGGCGCGCGGGTACGTCGTACTGCAGACGAGCACCGACGGGGATCCGGCCACCGAGCGCGCGAAGCTCGCCGAGCTGCTCACGCGCCAGGTCAGCGGACTCGTACTGGTCGCGCCGACCGCGGATCCGTCGCTGGACGACGTCGAGGTCCCGGTGATCGCGATCAACCGGGTCCTGCCGACGGTCAGCTCGGTGCGGCCGGCGTACCGCGAGGGCGCCCGCCGCGGAGTAGAGCACCTGATTGAGCACGGTCATCGCGCGATCGGTCTGGTGATCGGAGGCGCGGGCCACCCGGAACGCGAGCTCGGCTGGCGCGACGCGCTGACCGCCGCGGGTCTCCCTGAGGGGCCGATCGCGCGGGCGACGTTCTCCCGCGAGGGCGGTTATCGCGCAGCGCAAACGCTGCTGCCGGCCGAGCCCACCGCGATCTTCGCCAGCTCCGACCTGCAAGCGATCGGTGTACTGCGGGCGCTCCACGAGGCCGGTGTGCGCGTGCCGGAGGACATCGCGGTCGTGGCCTTCGACGGCACTCCCGAGACGGAGTACACCTGGCCGCCGTTGACCGTCGTACGCCAGCCTGTCGAGCTGGTGGCGCGCGAGGCCGTCCGCCGGCTGATCGACGGTGAGGACACGATGGAGGCCCTGACCGTCCCGACAGAACTGATCCTGCGCAGGTCCTGCGGCTGTTAGAGGGTCCCGACGTCCTCGAAGATCAGCGCAGTACGGGTCGCCAGGACCTCGGGGATCGCCTGAAGCTTCTCCAAGACCAGGCGGCGGAGGCCCTCGTTGTCGGCGGCGCGGACCAGGAGGATCGCGTCGAAGTCGCCGCCGACCAGCGCCATGTGCTTGATCTCCGGGATCGCCTGGAGCTGCTTGCGGAGGGTGCGCCAGGAGCTCTGCCGGAGACTCAGAGTGACGTACGCCGACGTTGCCAGGCCGAGTCTGAGCGGGTCGACGGTGACCGTGAAACCGGTGATCACACCGGTGTTCGTGAGCCGCTCGACGCGGGCGTACGCGTTCGCGCGGGAGATGTGCACCTCGTCCGCGAGGGCCCGGATCGACAGCCGTCCGTCCCGCCCGAGCGCCTCGATGATCTGCCGATCGATCTCGTCGAGCGCCGGAGCGACGACAATCTGTCCAGGACCGGCCCGGTGGACGATCACCTCGTCGGACATTCGTGCGATCTCCTCGGCTCGGGTGCAGGCCAAACGTCTCTCAATAATTCCAGCTCTAGATCCACTTGGCCAGGAGGGACGACGATGTGGCTACCGTCCGTCTCCTGCGCTGGAGGGTCCATGACCACCGTCGAGGAGCAATTGCTCCCGTCCGCGGAACCCGTCTGTCTGATCGATCAGAACGGCGTACCGCACGACCATCCGTCGTACCGGCTGCCCACCAAGGAAGCCCTGCTCGACGGCTACACACAGTTGATCCGGGGTCGCCGGTTCAACGATCAGGCGAGCGCTTTGGTCCGCCAGGGTCGGCTCGCGGTCTACCCGTCGTCCTTCGGTCAGGAGGCATGTCAGCTCGCGGCGACGATGGTGCTGCGCGACGGCGACTGGCTGTTCCCGACGTACCGCGACACTGTCTCGATCATGAGTCGTGGCGTCGACCCGGTCGAAACGCTGACACTGCTCCGGGGCGACTGGCACTGCGGCTACGACCCGTACGAACACAAGGTCGCGCCGCAGGCGACCCCGCTCGCGACCCAGCTCCCGCACGCGGTCGGTGTCGCGCACGCGGCCCGGCTGAAGGGCGAGGACACGGTCGTGATGGCGCTCGTCGGCGACGGCGGCACCAGCGAGGGCGACTTCCACGAGGCGCTGAACTTCGCGGCGGTCTTCCAGGCGCCGGTCGTGTTCTTCATCCAGAACAACGAGTACGCGATCTCCGTGCCGCTCGCCAGGCAGAGCGCGGCACCGTCCCTCGCGCACAAGGGCATCGGGTACGGCGTCCCGGGCGAACGCGCCGACGGCAACGATCTCGCCGGGCTGCTCGCCGTACTCGGACAGGCCGTCGACAAGGCCCGTGCCGGTGAGGGCCCGCAGCTGATCGAGGCGCACACCTATCGCGTGCAGGCGCACACCAACGCCGACGACGCGTCCCGGTATCGCGAGGACGCCGAGGTCGCCCCTTGGCTGGACCGCGATCCGATCGAGCGCCTCACGACGTACCTCGAGCAGCAGGGCTGGCTGGACGACGACATTCGGGCGACTGCTGAGGCCGGCGCAGTGGAGGTCGCCGCGCAGTTGCGTGACGGGCTGATGCCGGAGCCATCCGTCGACCCGGCCGACCTGTTCGCGCATCTCTACGCTTCGGAAACCCAGCAACTGCGTGAGCAGGCCGCATTCCTCCGAGACGAGCTCGCCCGCGAGGAGGCCTGAGATGACGCACACGAAGATCTCGATGGCGCAGGCGCTCAACCAGGCGCTGCGGGACGCGATGACGGCCGACGAGTCGGTGGTGATGTTCGGTGAGGACGTCGGCGCGCTCGGTGGTGTCTTCCGGATCACGGACGGGCTGACCGCGGAGTTCGGCGACAAGCGGTGCTTCGACACCCCGCTGGCCGAGGCCGGCATCGTCGGTATGGCGGTCGGCATGGCGATGAACGGGATGCGCCCGGTCGTCGAGATGCAGTTCGACGCGTTCGGGTACCCGGCGTTCGAGCAGGTCGTCTCGCACGTCGCCAAGATGCGCAACCGGACCCGCGGCCGCGTGCAGCTGCCGATGGTGATCCGGATCCCGTACGGCGGAGGCATCGGCGGGGTCGAACACCACAGCGACTCGTCGGAGAGCTACTTCGCGCACACGCCCGGGCTGACCGTGGTGACACCGGCTACGGTCGCCGACGCGTACGGGTTGTTGCGCAAGGCAATCGAATTTCCGGATCCGGTCGTGTTCATGGAGCCGAAGAAGCTCTACTGGGCCAAGGAAGAGGTCGACCTCACCGAGTCGCAGCCGGGGATCGGCACGGCCGTCGTCCGTCGGGACGGTGCGGACGCGACGTTGATCGCTTACGGTCCGGCCGTTCCGGTCGCGTTGGAGGCGGCCGAGGTTGCCGCGGCCGAGGGGCGGCAGCTGACCGTGGTGGATCTGCGGTCGGTGGTGCCGTTCGACGACGAGACGGTGTGCGCGGCGGTACGGCGTACCGGACGGGCTGTCGTGGTGGCCGAGGCGAGCGGATTCGCGAGCGTGTCGTCGGAGATCGTTGCCCGGGTGACCGAGAAGTGCTTCCATTCGCTGGCTGCGCCGGTGCGGCGGGTGACGGCGTTCGACATCCCGTTCCCGCCGCCGAAGCTGGAGAAGTACCAGCTCCCGAGCGTCGACCGGATCCTCGACGCCGTTGACGATCTGCAGTGGGAGGACTCGTGAACACGTTCCTTCTTCCTGATCTCGGTGAAGGGCTGACCGAGGCGGAAATCGTGCGGTGGCTGGTGAAGGTCGGTGATGTGGTTGCCGTCGACACTCCGATTGCGGAGGTCGAGACCGCGAAGTCGATCGTTGAGCTGCCGTGTCCGTATGCCGGGGTGATCGAGGAGCTGCACGGGGAGGCCGGTACTACGGTGCCGGTCGGGAAGCCGCTGATCACGGTCGGCGATCCGGCCGGGGCGGCGTACCGCGCTGAGGAGCGGGCCGGATCGGGAAACGTGCTGGTCGGGTATGGGACTTCCGAGTCTTCCGGGGCTGGGAGGCGGCGTCGACCGCGGCTTTCCGGAACAAATGTTGCGCCTGCTGCGGAAAAAGTTCCGGAAAGGCGCGTTCCGTTGGTGGTTTCCCCGTTGGTACGCCGGTTGGCACGCGACGCCGAGGTGGATCTGCGCGCACTGACGGGCTCAGGCCCCGACGGGTTGATCGTCCGCCGCGACGTCGAACTCGCAATCGCTCACCGCACGCTGACGGAGCCCCAGCCCGCCCTGTCCCAGCCTTCCGTAGTGCAGTCGGCTGAGGCGCGGACCGGGTTGCCTGAGTTGCGGCGTACTCCTATGAGTGGGTTCCGTAAGGCTGTGATCGCCACGCTCAGCCGGAGTCGGGCGGAGATCCCCGAGGCGACCACCTGGGTCGACGTGGACGCGACCGCCCTCGTCGAACTCCGCGAATCGTTGCGATCAGCAACGGACCCCGGACCCGGCCTGCTTGCGCTGATGGCGCGCTTCGTGGTCGCGGGACTGCTGAAGTATCCGGAGCTCAACGGGTACGTCGACACCGAGCGCGAGGAACTCGTCCAGTACGACGGCGTGAACCTCGGCCTCGCGGCGCAGACGGATCGGGGTCTGATGGTCCCGGCTGTCGCGGGCGCTCATGCGCTGACGACGCGTGGTCTGGACGCCGAGATCCGTCGCCTGACCGCGTCGGCGCGCGACGGCCGGCTGACTCAGCAGGAGCTGACCTGCGGGACGTTCACGCTGAACAACTACGGCAGCTTCGGGGTCGACGGCAGCGCGGCGATCATCAACCACCCGCAGGTCGCGATCCTCGGCGTCGGCCGGATCATCGACCGTCCGTGGGTCGTCGACGGTGAGCTCGCCATCCGCAAGCTCACCCAGTTGTCGCTGGTGTTCGACCACCGCGTCTGCGACGGCGGCACGGCAGCCGCCTTCCTACGCTTCGTCGCCGACGCCTTCGAAAACCCCACCTCAGCCTTCGCCGACCTCTAAGAGATCTGGCGTGGGCGGAGGCCGACGAGGATTACCCGTAGCCCGGAGGTGAAGCGTGCCTCCGGGCCGGCGGTGCTTTCGCGGTTGAGGTACGCGGCGAGGTGTGCGGCGTCGACCCCCATCCGGTCCGCCGACCGGGCCGCCCAGCGCAGTTCGTTCAGCCCACTTCGCCGCACCACCGACAGCCAGGCCGAGTCGGTCACCGCCGACCCGATCAGGTAGTGGAAGATCGCCGACAGCGCCGAATCCAGGTGAGTGCCCTTGAAACCGGCGTCGTTGAGGATGGACTGCACCCGCTCGGTCAGCGCCTGGTAGTTCGGCCCGAGCCCCGCGTGCGTCGGGAGCAACTGCGCGGCCCATGGGTGTTCCCACAGCGCCTGGTACGCCGCCTGCACCACAGCAGTCACCTGTTCCCGCCAGTCGCCCTCGGCAGGGATCAATGCGTCGCCGAGCACCGTGTCGACGACGAGCTCGAGCAGATCGTTCTTGGTCGCGATCCGCCAGTACAGCGCGGACGTCGCCGCAGTACCCAACTCAGCCGCCATCACCCGCATCGAGAAGGCGTCCAGACCTTCGCGGTCCAGCACCTTGATCGCCGTCAGGACGATGTCGTCCCGGCTCAGTTGCGCCCGGACGGGTGCTGGTTCCTCTCGCAGCCACACCGACCCCAGCACGGTCTTCCGATCCGCTTCGCGCGCCACCCGCCGGAGCATAGCGAATACAGCGTCTCAGAGCCTAAAACGCCGTTTTAGTGGCAACCGGCAACTACTCCTCGTCCGTATCGGCGACGGTGTGTCGCGAAACGTAAGGAACACGGCGAGTCGCGGCGGTGAGACTTGCGCTTGGTGGCGTGGATCACGACACTCTCGAAGGTCAGGTTCCTTTGGGGGGAGGCCGGTTCGACCGGCTCGAGGAACGACGAATGGCTTGTACCGCCCGGTCCTGCTGCGGGACACCGCTCTGGGCCCACCGGCGATCTGCTGGTCGCGCAGGACCGGCCTCAGAACTAGGGGAGACTGTGAAAGACATTTCGGCGGGCGCACGTGGACGCTCCAAGAACTCACGCGTGGTCGCATTACTCGGCGGAGCCGGCGCGGTAGCGCTCGCCCTGGGTGGCGTCACCCTCGCAATGGCCCCGTCGGCCTCGGCCGACGGCATCGTGAAGCCGGACAACCCGACGTGCGCCGAACTGGTGCCGGGCTCAACCGAGTTCAAGTTCGACCCGCCGAACTCGGGTGTCCAGATCAAGAACGGTGTCACGGTGACTCTCACTGTGCATCCGTTGCTCGTCGATGACCCCGACCACGAGGGTGACCAGACCGGCAACACGGTTGTCGACTTCACCGCCGTCGGCGGCACCGTGCTTGGTGCCATCGTCAAGGGCGGCGACTTCGCGAACTTCTACGACTACCGCCCGGGCGGTCAGGTCGCCGGTGTGAACCTGCACCCGCCGGTGAACGAGAAGAACAAGCAGCATCCGTTCTACGGACTGAGCCACGTCAACTTCTGCGTCGGAGAGGGCACCACGCCGTCGACTCCGCCGACCACGGAACCGACGACTCCGCCCACGACCGAGCCGACGTCTCCGCCCACCACGGAACCGACGACTCCGCCGACCACCGAGCCGACGACTCCGCCCACCACGGAACCGACGACTCCGCCGACCACCGAGCCGACGACTCCGCCCACGACCGAGCCGACGACTCCGCCGACCACCGAGCCGACCACCACCCCGTCGGAGTCCCCGAGCGAGTCTCCGAGCGAGTCTCCGTCGGAGTCCCCGAGCGAGACGCCGTCGGTGAACCCGACCAGCACGTCGAGCACTCCCGGCGTCGGGGTTCCGACCGATGTCGATGCTGGTCTGTCCGGTGGGATGAAGAACGCGTCCGCGACCACCAGCAGTCAGAGCATCTGGGGTATTGCGTTGCTGACCCTCGGCGGTCTGCTTGTGTTCGCCGGTGTCCTGAAGGCTCGGCAGCGTCGCGGGCAGCACTCTGCCTGAGGTATCCGGCAAGCGCCGCCGCCAGGGTCGTGCCCGGTCGTCGTGGTTGACGATCTCGGCTCTGGCGGTCGGCGTCGTACTCCTCCTGATCGGCGGATACGTCCAGGTCAGGATGAACAACTCTGACGAGGGTCGGCAGCAGACCGCTGCCGGCTCGTCTTCAGCGACGCAGCGGCCCGGTACGACGTCCGTCGTACCGGGCCGGTCGTCATCACCCGGCTCCACCTCGCAGCCGACGAGTCAGCCGACCAGTCAGCCGACGACGCCGCAGGACACACCCCCGGCGGAGGTCCTGAGTACTGCGCCGGTCCGGTCCGGAGACCCGATCTCGCTGTCGGTGCCCAGCCTCGGGGTGTCCGCGCGCGTGCTCTCGATCCGCGCCCGTGGTGGTTCACTCATCCCGCCGTCGAACCCGCGGTTGGTCGGCTGGTGGTCCGATGGTGCCCGGCCGGGAGCGACCAAGGGTTCCGCGGTCATCACCGGTCACACCGTGCACACCGGCGGAGGCGCATTCGACGACCTGGACCGGCTAAGGGCGGGTGACAGAGTCTCCGTGAGGACTCGGCACGGGACGATCGAGTACGTCGTCACGGCGGTGACCATTTATCGCAAGAAGGCGCTGGCCAAGCAGGCCCAGCAGATCTTCAGCCAGGGTGTCCGGGGACGACTCGTGCTCGTCACCTGCGAAGACTGGGACGGAACGGGCTACCTCAGCAACGCCGTGGTGATTGCCGTCCCCAAGACTCACTAGGCGGCGTTGAAGGTGTCGGGGTTCGGGCCGGTGCGTTCGTTGCGGTCGAGGGTGCTGATGGTGGTGAGGTCGTCGTCGGTGAGGGTGAAGTCGAAGACGTCCAGGTTCTCGCGGATGCGGGACGGGGTGACGGACTTCGGGATGACGATGTTGCCGAGCTGCAGGTGCCAGCGGAGGACGATCTGGGCCGGCGTGCGGTCGTAAAGTGTGGCCAGCTTGGCGATCGCGGGCTCGTCGAGCAGTGCGCCGCCCTTCGCCAGCGGGCTCCAGGCCTCGGTGCGGATGCCGAAGTCACCGCCGTACGCGCGGACCTCGTCCTGCCGCAGGTACGGATGCAGCTCGACCTGGTTGACGGCCGGGGTGATGCGGGAGGACTGCGCGAGACGGTCCAGGTGCTCCGGCTGGAAGTTGGAGACGCCGATCGCGCGGACGCGTCCGTCGGCGTACAGCTGCTCCAGTGCGCGCCAGCTGTCGACGTACAGGTCGCGTGCTGGGGTCGGCCAGTGGATGAGGTACAGGTCCAGGTACTCCAGGCCCAGCAGGGACAGGCTCTGGTCGAAAGCCTCCAGGGTGGAGTCATGGCCCTGGTCCGCGTTCCACAGCTTGGTGGTGATGAACAGGTCGCTCCGGCCGATTCCGGACGCAGCGAGCGCCTGCCCGACACCTGCTTCGTTCTGGTACGCCGCTGCAGTGTCGATACTGCGGTAGCCGGCCTCTAGCGCATGCGTCACGGCAGCAGCCGTTTCGTCGTTCGGGACCTGGAAGACGCCGTACCCGAGCTGAGGCATCTCGATGTCGTTGTTGAGCTTCACGGTGGGGATCATCAGTGGCTTCCTTCAAGTACTAGTGCGGGGACCCGGCCGCGGTCGAGCAGGCCGGACAAGAGAGCGACAAGCAGACCGGCAACAGCCAGTGCAGCGCCGACCCAGTTAGGGGCGGTGTAGCCGAGGCCGTGCTCGATGGTGAGTCCACCGAGGTACGCGCCGGCAGCGTTGCCCAGGTTGAACGCGGCGATGTTGGCCGCGGACGCCAGCGCCGGAGCGCCCTTCGCCTTATCCATCACGCGCTTCTGCAGCGGAGCGACAGTGGCGAACCCAGCAGCACCGAACAGCGCGATCGTCACAGCAGAGGGGAGCTTGGCGTGCGCGGTGAACACGAAGACGACCAGTACGGCGGCCAGTAGCGCCAGGATCAGGTACAGACTCGGCATCAGCGCCCGGTCCGCTGCCTTGCCACCCAGCAGGTTGCCCACCACGAGCCCACCGCCGAAGAGCACGAGCAGCCAGGTCACCGCACCGGAGGAGAAGCCCGCGACCTCGGTCATCATCGGTGCGATGTAGGTGAACGATGCGAACACCCCTGCGAAGCCCAGTGCGGTCATCGCCAACGCCAGCCACACCTGCAGGTTCTTGAACACCGCCAACTCGCTACGCAGCCCAGGGCCTTCCGTGGTGTCCTGCCGCGGCACCAGGAACACGATGCCGAGCAGCCCGATCACACCGAGCGCAGTCACCCCCCAGAACGTCGACCGCCAGCCGAACTGCTGACCGAGCGCGGTCCCACCCGGTACACCGAGCACGTTGGCGACCGTCAGCCCGGTGAACATCAACGCGATCGCACTCGCCTGCTTCGCCTTCGGGACCAGCGACGCCGCAACCACGGATCCGACACCGAAGAACGCGCCGTGGGACAGTGCCGCCACGATCCGCCCGGTCATCAGAACGCCGTACGACGGAGCGAGCGCGGAGACCAGGTTGCCGGCGATGAAGACGCCCATCAGCGCGATCAGCACGGTCTTGCGGGAGACCTTGGAGCCGATCGCGGTGAGCAGCGGGGCGCCGACCACGACGCCCAGCGCGTAGCCGGAGATGAGCAGTCCGGCGGACGGGATGCTGACGCCGAAGTCGGTGGCGACCTCGGGCAGCAGCCCCATGATGACGAATTCGGTGGTGCCGATCCCGAACGCACCGATGGCGAGTGCGAGCAGAGCCGCTGGCATGACGCTCCTTCGAAGGTAAGCTGATGACTATTACCGGCGTGCGCGATAGTTGCACACGCGGGCTATTGCACAAGCGCTATGATTGCGCATGCAAGCATGAAGTTCAAGTGGAGGTGTCGTGGGACTACCGGATGACGCCGCGGAGGCGCGGGCGCAGGGGTGGCGAACCCTGGCGGCGCTGCACGCCCGGATCGAGGACGAGCTGGAGCGCGCCCTGCAGAAGCAGCACGGGCTGTCGGTGAGTGAGTACAGCGTGCTGGACGTGCTGGCGCGGCAGGACGACTACCACCTGCGGATGAACCAGCTGTCGAACGCCGTGGTGCTCAGCCAGTCCGCCACTACTCGCCTGGTGAACCGGCTGGAGGACCGCAAGTTGCTCCAGCGGTACCTGTGTCCGACGGACCGGCGGGGCATCTACACCGAGGTCACCGAGGCCGGCCGCGAGCTGCTCGACCAGGCGCAGCCGACCCACGACGCCGTACTGACGTCTGCGTTGGAGCGTGCCGCCGAGCTACCTGAGCTGTCCCCGCTGGTCACCGCGCTGGGGAAACTCCCGCTGACGGTGTGACATGGCCCGCCGCTACGACAACCGCAAGCTGTACATCCTGCTGATGGGCAGCTGCCTCACGCTCATCATCCTGGCGTGGTTCGTCGTCCGCCTGTTCTCGATACCGGTAGCCGTCGGGATGAGCGCAGTCGCCGCCGTACTACCCCCGATCGCCGCCATCGTCGCGAACTGGGGCCACGACAAACGCTGACCGCAGCAGTACGTCGATGAAGGCGGCGGCGAGGGGATCTGGTTCGCCGCGCGTGTACGCCGTGAGCGTCCGGCGTACCGCCGGCTCCGGGTGCAGGATGTGGCCGTCGAAGTCCTTCGGCAGGATGTTGTCGGGGACGAGTGCGGGGCCGAGGCCTGCCGCGGCCAACGCGGGCGCGGCGGCGGTCTGTTCGGTCCGTACGGCGATGCGCGGCTCGAATCCTGCTTGTGCACAAGCGTTGTCGAGGACGTCGGCGAGGCCGTGACCTGGTGCGTAGTGGACCCAGGAACGGTCCGCCAGGTCCTGCAGTTTCACCGTGTCTCCGGTGGCGGCGGGATCGTCGGCGGCGACCACGACGACGAGTTCTTCGGTGCCGAGCACGCGGGTGACGCCGGACCAGTTCGAGGGGTCGGGGCCGACGGCGAGGTCGGCTTCCCCGGCGTTCATCGCGTCGACGAGCTCGGCGGTATGCCGGTGCTCGAACAATCGGATGCCGACGTTCGGGCGGGTCCGTCGCCACTCGCGCAGCGCGGCAGGCAGCACGCCCAAGGTGATCGAGTAGAGCGTCGCGATCTGCAGTTCGCCGACCTCGAGTCCGGCGGCTTGCCGGGCGGCGCAGCGAGCCCGTTCCGCGTCGGCCAGGGCGGCGCGGGCGTGCGGGAGCATCGCGCGGCCTGTCGGCGTGAGGCGGACGCCGCGGGGGAGTCGTTCGAGCAGCGGTCCGCCGGCCGAACGTTCGAGGGCCCGGATCTGGTGGGAGAGCGCGGGCTGGGTGACGTGCAGGAGCTCGGCGGCCTTCGTGAACGAGCGCTGGTCGACCACGGTGACGAGGTACTCGAGCTGCCTGAGCGTTGCCATGTCTTTAGCTTATGGGTTCGGTGAAAACTATGCGTTGGCTTTATCTCCGCAGGTCAGCAAGGCTGTCGGCATGGAGAACGTTGCGCTGGTGGTCGGTTCCCGCGGTGTGATCGGGACGAATCTGGTCGAGCATCTGGCGTCGCTGCCCGACTGGCGGGTGATCGGGTTGTCGCGTCGCGGCGGCACCGACGTACCCGGACGGGTGCGACAGGTCGCCGTCGATCTGCTCGACCCGGACGACACCCGGGACAAGCTGTCCGGGCTGACCGACGTGACGCACGTCTTCTATGTCGCGTACCAGGACCGGCCGACCTGGGCCGAGCTGGTCGCGCCGAACCTCGCGATGCTGGTCAACGTCGTCGACGCGATCGAGCCGGTCGCGCGCGGACTGCGGCACATCAGCCTGATGCAGGGCTACAAGGTGTACGGCGCGCACCTCGGGCCGTTCAAGACGCCCGCCCGGGAGGACGATCCGCCGCATCTGCCGCCGGAGTTCAACGTCGATCAGCAGCGCTTCCTGGAGGAACGTCAGCAGGGCAAGGCGTGGACGTGGTCGGCGCTGCGCCCGTCCGTGGTGGGTGGGTCCGCGCTCGGCAACCCGATGAACCTCGCGGTCGCGATCGCCGTCTACGCGTCGCTGTCGAAGGAACTCGGCGTACCGCTGCGCTTCCCCGGCAAGCCCGGTGCGTACCACTCGTTGCTCGAACTGACCGACGCCGGACTGTTGGCGAAGGCAACGGTCTGGGCGGCGACCGCGCCGGCGGCGGCGAATCAGGCGTTCAACATCACGAACGGCGACCTGTTCCGCTGGAGCGAGTTGTGGCCGAAGCTCGGCGCGTGGTTCGGCCTGGAGGTCGCGCCGCCGCTGCAGCTGTCCCTGCAGGACGTGATGGCGGACAAGGAGCCGGCCTGGAAGCAGTTGCAGGCGTCTCATGACCTGACCTCGACGTCGTTCGCCGAGGTGTCGTCCTGGCCGTTCGCCGACTTCGTGTTCGGGTGGGACTACGACTTCTTCGCCGACGCGTCGAAGTCGCGCCGGGCCGGCTTCCACGAGTACGTCGACACCGAGCAGATGTTCTACGGCATCTTCGCCGACCTGCGCAGGCGCCGCATCATCCCGTGATCACTCGCCGCGCAGATCGGTCCCGTGGGTGCGGAGGAAGTAGATCGGGTCGGTGTACGTGCCGGGGAGCTTGCCGAGCAGTTTGATGACCGTCGACGGGCCGTTCGCGTGGCTCATGGCATACAGGTACGCAGCGCCGGTGTCCTTGTCGATCGCGGTCAGCAGCGTGCTCACCTCGACTGGCCGAGCAATGCCCACGTCTCCACGGCGCTGAAGCCGCCGGTCTGCCCGGTCGAGGTCCATCGTGCAGGCGGTCGCATCGTCACCATTCCTCTCACTGAGGGTTGATGCGCGCAACGGATCCGAAGTTACCTTGCAGATGTGGCATGCTCCGGGCTGTGACGGCGATGGGTGCGGGAAAACTTCTCGGGACGAACCTGCGGGCGCGGCGGGACGAACAGGGCATCTCACTGTCCGAGCTCGCCCGGCGGTCCGGGATCGCGAAGGGCACGCTGTCACAGCTCGAGTCCGGCGCGGGCAACCCCACGATCGAGACAGTGTTCAGTTTGTCGAACGCTCTCGGCGTACCGGTATCGGCTCTGCTGGCGGATTCGCCGGCCTCCGACGTGGTGCTCGTGCGGTCCGCGGACCTCGACGTGCTGTCCGGTGACGCGATCGACCTGCGGATGCTGCGGCGGCTCGAGCATCCGGGCGGGCTGTTCGAGATCTACAACCAGGAGATCCGGCCGGACGCGGTCCAGCACTCCGACGGTCATCCGGGGACCGAGCACCACATCGTCCTGTCCGGATGCCTGCGGATCAACGCTCACGGGCAGATCGAGGAACTCGGGCCCGGCGACTACCTGGCGTTCCGGGCGGCCGGGCCGCACTCGTACGAGGCCGTGGACGGGCCGGTCCGGTCGGTATTGCTGCTCGAGTACCCGCCGGACGTGTACCCGACGGCGGCCGGCGGGCCGCACCTGCCGGGATAGTTCCGGGCTGGTTCCGGAAAAGGTCCGGATGAGGTCGGGTTGAGTGCATTGACCGGTCGCCGGGAGCACGCGTACGCTCGGTATCGTTCATTTTAGCGAACGCCTGCCGAGGAGGCCTGCCATGCACCGGTCCGCGACACCCGACGTGGTGGTGGTCGGCGCGGGCATGGTCGGGGCCGCGTGCGCGGAGGCGCTGTCGGCGGCCGGCGTGCGAGTGCTGGTGATCGACCGCGACGGCCCCGCCGCGGGGACGACGGCGTCCGGCGAGGGCAACGTGCTGGTGTCGGACAAGGAGCCGGGGCCGGAGCTGGAGCTCGCTGTCGCGTCCCGGGTCGAGTGGGAGACCGTCCGCGGCCGGCTGCCTGAGCGGGTCGCCGACGTGGAGTGGGAGGCGAAGGGCGGCGTCGTGGTGGCGACCGGGGACCCGGAGCCGCTGACCGCGTTCGCGGCGAAGCAGCGCGCGGCCGGAGTCACCGCGCGGGTGATCACGCCCGCGGAGGTCTTCGAGCTCGAGCCGTTGGTCACGCCACGGGTGACGGTCGGGGTCCATTACCCGGACGACGCGCAGGTGCAGCCGGTGCTGGCGGCAACGGCGTTGCTGGCAGCAGTTCGCGAGCGCGGCGGCGAGGTGAGATCGGGGGTCACCGCGCTCGGGATCCGGCAGTCGCGGGGTCGCGTTGTCGGTGTGGACACGTCGGACGGCGACATCGCGTGTGGTGCGGTGCTCAACGCGTGCGGGCCGTGGGCGGGCGCATTCAGTACGGCGGCCGGTGCGCCGATCGAGATCCTGCCCCGGCGCGGGATGATTCTCGTGACGGCGCCGCTGCCCGAGTGCGTGCGCCACAAGGTGTACGACGCGGACTACGTCGGTGCGGTCGGCAGCGGGGACGCCGACCTGCAGACATCCACTGTGGTCGAGTCGACGCGGGCCGGGACGGTATTGATCGGATCGAGCCGGGAGCGGATCGGGTTCGACGATGCGGTCCGCGTGCGGGTGCTAAGGGAGCTGGCGCGGAAGGCTGTCGGCTTGTTTCCGTTCCTCGGCGATGTGCCGGTGATGCGGACGTACGGCGGGTTTCGTCCGTATGCACCTGATCATCTGCCGGTGATCGGCGCGGATCCGCGCGTGACCGGGCTGTGGCACGCGACAGGACATGAAGGTGCGGGCATCGGTCTGGCTCCTTCTACCGGTCGCCTCATCACTGAACAGTTCTTGGGCCTCACTCCGCACGTTGACCCGACCCCGTTCCGCGTCGACCGGCCGGCGGTGATCGCCGCATGAGCGCCTACCTTCGCCCGCGCTCCGGTGACCCGGCCGAGGTCGGTACGCCGACGGCAGTGGACGTGACCGTCGACGGGCAGGCGGTCACGGCACAGGCGGGTCAGACGGTGGCCGCCGTACTACTGGCCAACGGGCGCGACACCTGGCGGACGACCCGCGTCCACGACCGCCCCCGAGGCATCTTCTGCGGAATCGGCGCCTGCCAAGACTGCCTGATCACAGTCAACGGCCTCCCTGACATCCGAGCCTGCCAACGCACCATCACCCCCGGCGACGCAATAACAACCCAGAAAGGCGCAGTCCTACCCACAACCTCCTCCACAGCAGTAACTGTGGGGGAGGTTGTGGGCAGGGTCTCTCAGGTTGTTGTGGTGGGGGCTGGGCCGGCGGGGGTTGCGGCTGCGGTTGCGGCGGGGGATGCGGGGGTTGAGGTGCTTGTTGTGGATAACGGGCGGGGGGTTGGGGGGCAATACAACCGGCAGTTGCCGGTGGAGTTTGAGGCTCGGCGGCCGGATCGGCTGCAGCATGAGTGGAAGGTGTTCGCTGAGCAGCGGGACCGGCTCCTCAATCATCCGCGGATCACGTACCTGCCCGACACCTCGGTCTGGGCGATCGAAGGCCTCAGGCTCTGGGCCCAGACCGGTCCGGCAGACGCCAGCGGCCGGCAACCGTTCCCGATCGACGCACAATCCGTCGTACTGGCCGCCGGTGCCTACGATCGGGTCCTTCCCTTCCCTGGTTGGGATCTTCCGGGCGTCTACACCGCCGGTGCCGCGCAGGCGCTCGCGAAGGGCCAGCGGATCGCTGTCGGCCGCCGCGTCCTCGTCGCCGGCACCGGCCCGTTCCTGCTGCCCGTCGCCGAGTCGTTGGTCGGCGTCGGTGCGCACGTCGTCGCGCTCCTCGAAGCCAACTCGCTCACAACCGTCCGCAAGGGCTGGTCCAGCGATCCGTTAGTTGCCCCGAGCAAGCTCCGGGAAGCCGTCGGGTACGGCGCGCTGCTCGCCCGCCATCGCATCCCGCTCCGCCACGGGTGGACCGTGGTCGCCGCACACGGCACCAACCGCGTCGAGGCAGCCACGATCGCCCGCCTGGACAGCGATTGGCGTCCGATCCGTGGCAGCGAACGCCGGGTGGAGGTCGACGCCGTCTGCGTCGGCTTCGGCTTCACCGCGAACCTGGAGCTCGCCGTCTCCGCAGGCTGCACGATCACCACCGGCCCCGACGGCGGGCCAGCCGTGGCCGTCGACGCAAACCAGCAGACGAGCACCCCCGGCGTCTTCGCAGCCGGCGAACTCACCGGCATCGGGGGAGCCGCCCTCTCCACCGCAGAAGGCACCCTCGCCGGCACCACCGCCGCCCACCACGCCCTGACCGGATCAGAAGTATCTGGGACTGAGGCTGTTCGGGAAGCGGTTGAGCGGGGCCGGAGGTTTGCTGCCGCGTTGGCTCGGGCTTATCCCGTGCGGGACGGGTGGAAGAGCTGGAGTACTGCGGACACCCTCGTCTGCCGGTGTGAAGAAGTGACGCGCGGACAGATCGAAGCCGCCGCACAGGAGCGCGGGCTGGACGACGGGCGGGCGATGAAGCTGAGCAGTCGCGCAGGGCTCGGGATGTGCCAGGGGCGGGTGTGTTCGCGCACCGTCGCAGCCCTGCTGGCCGCGCCCGGCGACGTACCGGAACCAAGCATGAAACGACCGATCGCCGTACCAGTGAGGCTGCGGGATCTGGCGGACGCCGAGGTCGCGGAATCACCAGAAACCGTGCTGGACACCATGGAGGAACAACAATGAGCGAGAAGCTGGAAGGCGTGATCGTCGCGACCGCGCTGCCGTACGCCGAGGACGCGTCGGCGCCGGCGGGATTGCGCCCGGACCTGGACAAGTTTGCCGAGCACTGCCGCTGGCTGGTCGACAACGGCTGCCGCGGCGTCGGGCCGAACGGGTCACTCGGTGAGTACTCGTCGCTCTCCGACGACGAGCGTCGCGCCGTGGCGAAGACCGCGATCGAGGCTGTCGGTGACGACGGCGTCGTGGTGATCGGCGTCCACGGCGTCGGCTCCCACCAGGCCCGCGCCTGGGCGGAGAAGGCTGCCGAGGACGGCGCGGACGGTGTGCTCTGCCTGCCGCCGACCATGTACCGCGCGAACCGGGGCGAGGTGATCGCGCACTTCACCGAGGTCGCGAAGGCCGGGCTGCCGGTGATGGTCTACAACAACCCGCTCGACACCAAGGTCGACCTGACCCCCGACCTGCTCGCGGAGATCGCGCAGATCGAGAACATCGTTGCGGTGAAAGAGTTCTCCGGTGACGTACGGCGGATCCTGGAGATCCGCGAGCTGGCGCCGGACCTGGCGGTGATCGCCGGTGCCGACGACCTGACCCTCGAAGCGCTGCTGATGGGCGCGACCGGCTGGTTCGCCGGCTTCCCGAACGTGTTCCCGAAGGAATCCGTTCAGTTGTTCGAGCTCGCCACGCAGGGCAAGCTGGAGGAGGCCCGCGCGTTGTACGAGCCGTTGGTCGCCGCGTTCCGGTGGGACTCGCGCCCCGAGTTCGTCCAGGCGATCAAGTACGGCATGGACTACGTCGGCCGGTTCGGTGGACCGTGCCGGCCGCCGCGCGGGCCGCTGGTTCCCGAGCACGTCGCGCAGTTGGAGCAGGACATGAAGAAGGCAGTGGAGTCCCTGAGCGGTGGAGCGCAGGGATGAGGTCCGTCCGGACCATCACCGCGATCGACTCGCACACCGAGGGCATGCCGACCCGCGTCGTCACCGGCGGGGTCGGTGTGGTCCCCGGCGCGACGATGGCCGAGCGGCGCGAGTACTTCATCAAGCACCTGGACGACCTGCGGTTGTTCCTGATGAACGAGCCGCGCGGTCATCCGGCGATGAGCGGCGCGATCCTGCAGCCGCCGACGCGGGCCGACGCGGATTGGGGCGTGCTGTACATCGAGGTCTCCGGACTGCTGCCGATGTGTGGGCACGGCACGATCGGCGTTGCGACCGTTCTGGTGGAGTCCGGCATGGTCGAGGTGACGGAGCCGGTGACGGAGGTCCGGTTGGACACGCCGGCCGGCCTCGTCGTCGTGGACGTTGCCGTGAGCAACGGTCGCGCCGAGCACGTGACGTTGCGCAACGTTCCGTCGTACTCGCATGCTCTGGACGCCTCGGTCGAGGTGCCCGGCTTGGGCGAGGTCACCTATGACATGGCGTACGGCGGGAACTTCTACGCGATCCTGCCGCTGGAGCAGCTCGGGATCCCGTTCGATCGCGCCGAGAAGGACCGCATCCTGAAGGCCGGGCTGGACATCATGGACGCGATCAACGCCACCGATCGTCCGGTGCATCCGCTCGATCCCGGGATCAACGGCTGTAAGCACGTGCAGTTCACCGCACCCGGTCTCGACGGCGCCGACTCCCGGAACGCGATGGCGATCCACCCGGGTTGGTTCGACCGTTCGCCGTGCGGCACCGGTACGTCGGCCCGGATGGCGCAACTCCATGCCCGAGGCGAACTCGCCCTCGACACCGACTTCGTCAACGAGTCCTTCATCGGCACCCGCTTCACCGGCCGCCTGATCGAAGAAACCACCGTCGGCCCCCACCCCGCCGTCATCCCCACAGTCACCGGCCGGGCCTGGATCACCGGCACCGCCAACTACTTGCTCGACCCAGACGACCCGTTCCCCACCGGCTTCGTCCTCTAGGCCCAGCTCGCGCGGGTCAGCGGTGGAGTTGGGATTGCCAGTTGGTGGGGACTTTGCCGCCGGGGACGGGTTGGGTTTCGGGGCGGGAGGCTGGTGGGGCGAGGGTGGGGCCGTCGTAGTACTGGGACTCGCCGTAGTGCCAGAACCAGTCCTCGCCGGGCTCGAAGCTGCGGACGATCTGATGGCCGGTCTCGCTCGCGTGGCCGGAGGCGTGCTGGGCGGGGGAGGAGTCGCAGCAGCCGATGTGACCGCACTGCGCGCACCGGCGGAGGTGGAACCACCAGCCGTCGACCTGCAGACACTCAACGCATCCGGTGCCGCTCGGGGGAACTGTGCTGTCGATGCCTGGCGTTCCAGAACTCTCCGTCATACCGCCCATCCTGTCCCGTCCCCAGGCCCCTGGACAAGCAACCCCCGGACTGTCCGCCACCTCGTCGCGACGCCAACGGAGTAGCTGCGGCGCTTCAAGAACGTGGTCAGGAGCGGCGCCGTCGCCAGCCTTTCTTCGGTGGGGCGGTGAGCCGCAAGTTCTCCGCCGCCTCCGCCGCGACGACCGGGTGCCGCGAGTCGACCACCCACTGCCACACCACGCGCGCGTTCTCGGGATCACCACCCTCGTGCAGCAGCTTGCCCAGATGTACGCCGGCCAGCGGGCCGTACTCGGGGTGACCGGAGTCCACCGCCGACTTCCAGGCGGTGTAAGCCCCCTGGGCGTCGCGCGCGGTGTAGAGCAGCTCGAACCCGAGGTCGTGCGCAGCCTTCGGCGCGTACAGGATGTGCCCGCTCTCGATCACCTGCTGGAACGCGGCCCGCGCGCCGTCGGTGTCGTCGAGCTCGACCAGAAGCTCGGCCAGCAGCATCCCCGCCTCAGGAGCCCGGTCCGGATGGCCCGACGCCGCAGCGGCCCGCCAAGCGACCTCCGCACCGGCGTTGTCGCCGAGGTGCTGGAGCGCCCGGCCCCGTACGGTCAGCGCCCGCCCGTTGTCCGGCGGCCGGGCGGCCGCGACGCCCTCGGCGATCAGCGCTTGCCCGCCGTCGACGTCGCCGGACGAGATCAGCATCGCGCCGAGCAGCGCCTTCGACTCCGACACCGCCGCCGGTACGCCGGACGCGATCGCCTGCGCGAACAGTGCCCTGGCCTCGTCCTCCCGTCCCTCCTCGGCGAGCCCGTCGGCACGGTCGACCAGCGCCATCGGGTCCAGATCGTCAGTCACGCAGTCGACCCAACCCGACGAAGACGAACAGTTGACGAACGTCCATCAACGTCCACGAGCCTGACGGATAAGAGGACAGAACCTGTCCGCTACCTCGTTCAGACTGGATGCATGACAACACAGCAGATCCCAGGCGGTAAGTCGACCATCACGCCGTACGTCGTGGTGAAGGGCGCCGGCAAGTTCCTTGAGTTCGTGGAGCAGACGTTCGAGGTCACGACGAGCGGACGGTTCCCGAATCAGGACGGCACAATCGGCCACGCCGAGATCACCGTCGGCGCCTCGGTCCTGATGACGTTCGACGCGGCACCGGACTGGCCGGACACCCCGAGCTTCCTGAGCGTGTACGTCGACGACGTCGAGCGGACCTTCCAGCGGGCGATCGACGCCGGCGCGACCGTCGTGACCGACCTGATGTCCTCCGGGATCACCGGCGACCGCGGCGGCCGGGTGAGGGACCCGCTGGGCAACATCTGGTGGCTGCAGACCCACGTCGAAGACGTCGACCCGAGCACCATCCCGGCCCTGTTCGGCGACCCCGAAGAGGCCGCCAAGATGCGCCACGCCCAAGACACCTTCGCCGACGAGATGCGCAGGCGCACTACGAACTGAGCAGGCGCACCGGCTGGCCGGGGCGGACCTGGGCGCACGCGTCCAGGTCCGTCGAGGCGACGTACGCGATGACCGGGTAGCCGCCGGTCACGGGATGATCGGCCAGGAAGATGACTGGCGTGCCGGAGGGTGGGATCTGGATTGCGCCGCGGGCCATGCCTTCGCTGGCGAGTTCGCCGGTGCGGGCGCGTTCGAGGGGTTCCCCGTCGAGCCGTACGCCGACGCGGTTGCTGTTGCTGCTCACCGCATAGACCTGCGACACGAGCGACGCCCATCCCGCATCGGTGAACCAGTCGCGTCGGGGCCCCGGCGTAACCCGCAGTACGACCGTCCCGTCGGCAGGATGCGCGACGGGAGCCAGGTCCACGCCGGGCATCGGTTCGACCGACGACCCGACCGGCAGCGTCTGATTCGCGAAGAGTGGCGCCGGTCCGAGGCCGGACAGCAAGTCAGTGGAGCGGGAGCCGAGGACCAGGGGTACGTCGATCCCGCCGCGGACAGCGACGTACGTCCGTAGCCCGCCCGCCGGCGCGCCAAGACGCAGTACCTGACCCGCGCGCAGCATGGTCGGCGCGTTGAGCGGTACGCCGGTGCACGGCGCTCCCGTGATCGCGACGACGAGATCGGTGTCGGCGTGCACCACCAGGCCGCCGTACGTCACCTCGATCGCGGCCGCACCGAGGGGATTGCCGACCAGCCGATTCGCCAGCAAGTAGGACGCTTGATCGCACGCGCCCGACGCAGGTACGCCGAGCGCGGCCTGGCCGGATCGTCCGCGGTCCTGGATCGTTGCCAAAGGCCCCGGTTCGAGAACGGTCAGGCTGCTCATCCACGACCCGCGTCGACGAACCGGACCCGGCGCCCGGGGTGGAACAGCGCGGCGGGGTCCCGGGAGGAGTCGAAGATCCGCACCGGCGTACGGCCGATCAACTGCCACCCGCCCGGCGACTCACGGGGATACACACCGCTGAATTCTCCCGCCAGCGCGACCGCGCCGGTCGGCACCTTCGTCCGCGGCGACTCGCGCCGCGGGATGTCCCACGAGCCGGCGGACGTCAGGTACCCGAACCCGGGCGCGAAACCGCAGAACGCGACCGTCCACTCGTCCCCGGTATGACGGGCGACCACCTCGGCCGCCGTACACCCGAGCAGCTCCGCCACGTCCGACAGGTCCTCGCCGTCGTAGACAACCGGGATCTCGATCAGGTCTGCTGCCGTCCGCGCCCCGGCGATCGGGGTGACCGCGCGCAGCGCTCGGGACAGTACGTCGAGACTTCCCGACGTCGTGACCAGCACGGTCCGCGCGGCCGGTACGACGTCCACGACATCCGCCGGCGGATCCGCGGTCAGCGCGGTGTAGTACCCGAGCACCTCGTCGAGATCGTCGAGCTCGACCAGCAACGCCCGATCACCCGAGGGGAGAAGACGCATCAGCCGGTGAACGGGCGCAAGGTCACGCCCGCTCCCTCCACCGCGCCACGCACCCGGCGGGCGATCTCCACGGCTCCCGGAGTATCACCGTGCACACAGATCGATGCTGCGTCGACCACCAGCGAGCCGCCCTCGATGTCGCGGATCGGCTGCCCGGTCGCCATCGCCGTACACCGCAAGGCGATCTCGTCCGCGTCGTGCAACACCGCACCGGGCGAGCGCCGGGACACCAACGTGCCGGCAGGCGTGTACGCGCGGTCCGCAAAGGCCTCATGCACTGCGGTCAGACCGGCCTCGGCCGCGAGCCGGAGCCACTCCGAGCCAGGAAGCCCCAGCACGGGAAGGGTCTTGTCGTACTCCGCGACGGCCGCGACTACCGCGCCCGCCTGCTCCACATCACGGCCGATCGTGTTGTACAGCGCCCCGTGCGGCTTCACGTACCTGACCCGATCGCCCGCGATCCGCGCGAACGCGTCCAGCGCGCCGATCTGGTACACGATCTCGTCGCGCAGCGCGGCCGGCTCGATGTCCACGAACCGGCGCCCGAAGCCGGCCTTGTCGGCGTACCCGACATGTGCACCGATCGCGACACCGCGCTCGACCGCCTCGGCCGTCACCCGGCGCATGATCGAGGGGTCGCCGGCGTGGAAGCCGCAGGCCACGTTCGCGCTGGTCACGACGTCGAGCAGCGCCGAGTCGTCACCCATCGACCAGGAGCCGAATCCTTCACCCATGTCCGCGTTGAGGTCCATCTGCCACCTCCTGGCCCGAGCGTAGGGATTGTTGAACAATCCTGCAAGAGGCTTGTTCCACTTTTCCTGCCCAGCTGAGATGATGCCGCCATGAGCACGGGTGGGGCCGAGGACGCCGAGGACACAGCAGCGGACACTGCGCCGGACACCGGCAGGCAGGCCTGGTTGCGGACCGTCGCCGCCGACGTCGCGCGACTGGACCGGAGCAGTTCGGCCGAGCGCGCCGCGGACATCCTGCGCCGCAGTATTACCGAGGGCGCGTTGCCGCCCGGCGCCCAGCTCTCCGAGGTCGAGCTGACCGAGGTCCTGGAGGTCAGCCGGAACACGCTGCGCGAGGCCTTCCGGCTGCTGACCCATGAGGGCCTCCTCGTCTACAAGCTGCACCGTGGTGTCTTCGTGCCGGAGCTCGACGAGCACGACGTGATCGACCTGTACCGGCTGCGGCGCGTCCTCGAGGTGGACGTCGTCCGCGGCCTGGCGGAGCGTGATCCGGAGCTTCCTTCCGGCCGGCTGGAGCCCCTGCACGACGATGTCGAAGCTGCCGAGGCGGCTGCCAGCGCAGACCGCTGGCCGGCTGTCGGTACGGCGAACATGCGCTTCCACCAGCACCTGATCGGGCTCGCCGACAGCGCGCGAATGGACGCGATGACCGGCCGGCTGCTCGCGGAGCTGCGGCTCCTTTTCCATGTGATCGCGACCCCGCGCGAGCTGCACGAGCCGTACATCGCGCGGAACCGCGGGCTGTTCGAACTGCTCGAGGCCCGCAAGTACGAGCAGGCCGCCGCCGACCTGCACCAGTACCTGCTCGACTCCGAACAGGGCATCCTCGCCGCGTTCCGGGATAAGGGCTTGCGCGGCCAGGCGACAACCTGAGTTGATGAACTGACAACGTCAGCTGCAAAGGGGAGCTCAGCTCATGACCGATGACGACCGGACCGACCAGACGCCGAAGTCCTACCGCCCTATCGACGCCAAGGGATTCCGGGAGTTCATCTCGCGTGGCTGGGGGCCGGTCGACCGGTCGGTGTCGGTGCCGGAGGGGCTCGCGGAAGCCGCCGCGGAGCACCGGCGCAAGCTCGCCGCCGCGCTGCCGGGCCGCCGGATCGCGCTCGCGGCCGGTCGTGCGCCGGTCCGGTCGAACGACACCGACTACCAGTTCCGCGCCGACAGCGACTTCGTCTGGCTGACCGGTTGCCAGGCCGAGGGTTCGGTCCTGGTCATCTCGGCGGACGGCGATGCGACGCTCTACCTCCGCGAGACCGCCGGGCCGGACGAGGCGGACTTCTTCTCGAACGCCCGCGACGGTGAGCTGTGGATCGGCCCGGTGCCCGGGCTGAAGGACTGGTCGGACGCGCTGCAGATCGCCTGCCGCCCGATCGAGGAGCTGCCGGCGGCGGTCCGCGGCGCGGTCCCGTTCATGCTGTCGGTGCCCGGTGTCGAGCCGATGCTGGACGCCTTGGTACGGACGTCCCCCACCGACGGCAACGCACTGCGGCAGACGCTCGCCGAGCTGCGCCGGATCAAGGACGACTGGGAGCTCGACCAGCTGCGGGAAGCGGTCGCGGCCAGCGTGCTCGCGTTCGGCGATGTGGCGCGGGAGCTGCCGGAGGCGATCCGCGGCGGCGGTGAGCGCTGGCTGCAGGGCACCTTCGACCGGCGCGCGCGGACCGCGGGCAACGGCGTCGGGTACGCGTCGATCGTTGCTGCTGGCAACCACGCGCCGGTGCTGCACTGGGTCCGCAACGACGGCGCCGTGAACGAGGGCGACGTGATCCTGCTCGACGCCGGCGTCGAGACCCGCACGCTCTACACCGCCGACGTGACCCGTACCTTCCCGGCCAGCGGCGAGTACACCGCGGCGCAGCGGCAGGTGCACGACCTGGTGCACAAGGCACAGCTCGCTTCGCTGGACGCGGTCAAGGTGGGAGCGCCGTACCGGGCCTTCCAGTACGAAGCGCTGCGGGTGCTGGCCGAGGGGCTGCGGGACTGGGGCGTGCTCGACGTCTCGCTCGACGAGCTGCTCGGCCCGGACGGGCAGCAGCACCGCCGGTACATCGTGTGCGGGACCGGTCACTACATCGGCCTCGACGTGCACGACTGCGACGCGTCCCGGCCGGAGGCGTACTTCGCCGGCACCATCGAGGCCGGTATGGCGCTCGCGGTCGAGCCGGGGCTGTACTTCCACCCGAACGACGAGACCGTTCCGCCGGAGCTGCGCGGTATCGGCATCCGGATCGAGGACAACGTCGTCGTCCACCAGGACCGGCTGGAGATCCTCACCGAGGACCTCCCGATCACCACCGACGGCCTGGAGCAGTGGACCCGCTCCCACCTCGACGCTAAGTAATCAAAATTACCCGTCACAAGCAGTAACGTTCGTCGCTGCCCGACGATGTACAGGGCGGGGGGAGGGTCGACTCGGCCCGGCGCGTGGCAAGTGGGGGGCCGCGTATCACGCGCCCGGCCGAGTCGGCCTCGAACTGGGGCCAGGGGGGACCCAGGATCCCTGGGTACGGGGAGTAGTCAGCATGAACCTACGAGTGCGAGTCATGAACTGCGGCAGCAGGCACTGGTACGCCGACATCGACGACGCCGACGATCCGCAACCGGACGACCCGTTCTGGTTCGTCGACAACTGCCGGACCCAGGCACAGGCGCTGGAGAGCGCCTGCTCCGAGCTCCGGCTGATGGCGGGCCGGCTGGTCCGCGGCGATCACCTCGACCGCGTTCTCGAAGTGACCGGCGTACCGGTCTGACCCGTCACCCGGCGGGCAGTACGGCGGCACAGCTGCTGCCGCGCTCCGGTACGTCCCGCGCGATCAGGTAGTCGTCGATCGTGCTCTGCATGCACGGGCTCTTTCCGTAGCTCCCGTGTCCCCAGCCTTCGTACGTCAGCAGTACGCCGTACCGTCCGAGCTGACGCTCCACGCTCTGCGCCCAGCTGTAGCCGGTGGCCGGGTCGTGGATCGCGTTGGCGAGCAGTACGGGCGTCTTGAGCCCACGGACCTTCAGCTGGTGCTGCGGGTTGTTCGCGGGCGGTGAGCCGAGACAGATGGACACAGCCATCAGCTGACCGGGGTAGCGCAGGTCCTGGTTGTTCCGGGCGAGCCGCTGGAGATGTCCGGCGTACTCGCGGTAGCTGCGGACCGGCAGGTTCCAGTCCTGACAGAACACCGCCAGCGGGTACTGCGCGACTCCGGTCTGCACGGGCTTGGTCGGAGTACCGCCTGCCTTCAGCATGTCGGCGAGCACGGACCACTGCGGTCCGTAGAGCAGCCGGAACACAGTGAAGCTCAGCGTGAACAGGTCCGGCGACTTCGCCAGCAGGTCCGCCCAGAGCGCCTGGATGTCGCGACCGTGCAGTGCGCAGGTCGTTGTGGCGTCGCACCACTTCACGAACTCGTCGAACGAGTCCTGGCCCGCGGCCGCCTGGTCGTCGAGGAAATCACGTGTCGTCGGCGAGCTGTGGTCGCTCACGCTCTCCAGCACCATCGCGCGGACCCTATGCGGGTACGTCTCGGCGTACTGCGCTCCGAGCAGCGTCCCGTACGAGCTGCCGTGGAAGGAGATCGTGGACTCGCCGAGAGCTCGCCGTACGGCGTCGACGTCGCGCACCGTCTGCCAGGTGTCGATGTGGTCGTACAACGGCCCGGTGTGCTCGCGGCAGTCCGTGGCGAGCTGCCGGTTGTAGGTGATCGTGGCGGTGAACTCCGCCGCGCTCTTGATGATCGGCGACGGCTGCTTGTTGAGCAGCTCCGCCGAGCAGCGCACCGGGTTGCTGCGCGCCACACCACGCGGGTCGAAGCTGACGATGTCGAAGCGGTCCTGCAGGTCGGTGCTGAACCGGTCGATCCCGGTCTTGATCCGGTCGACGCCCGAGTCGCCTGGACCGCCCGGGCCGAACACCAGGACGCCGACACGTTCGCTCGGGACCTTCGCCGTACGGCGGGCGATCGCGAGGTCGAACGGGGGACCGCCGGGGTCGCGCCAATCGACCGGCAACCGGAGCGTCGCGCACTGCGAGCCGAGAACCTCGGCCGGGTCGTCCTTGCCCTCGGGCTTGCAGTCGGTCCACTGCACGCGGCTCGTGGTGGCTGTTGCTGTGGGCAGCGTGGACAGCCCGGCGGCCGCGACGCCGAGCAGTACAGCGCCGGTGACGGCGCGCTGGGTGAACGTCATGCCGCCGATCCTTCGGCAATCGCTTGCTACCGGCATCAGGGAGCCGCCCTCGTGCGACCCCGAGCGCGGCTTGGGGGACTTGTTAGGGTCGGGCCTTGATGAGTACCAAACATGCGGCGTGGTTCCGGACGGTGGCGATCGCCGAGGCGATCTCGTGGACCGGACTGCTGATCGGGATGCTGTTCAAATACGTGCTGTCGGACAACGAGATCGGGGTGAAGATCTTCGGGCCGATCCACGGCGGCATCTTCATCGCGTACGTGATCACCGTGCTGGTGGTGCGCGGCCCGTTGCGGTGGCCGTGGCCGGTGACGTTGGCCGCGCTGGCGGCCAGCATTCCCCCGCTGTTCACCTGGTTCTTCGAGATCTGGGCGGTCCGGACGGGCCGGATTGACGCCGCCCAGCAGACCCCCGTACCGTCCACAACGTGAGGTTGTGTCTCTCGACCCCACGCCTACTGCGCGGCACTCGGCGCGCACCGAGGCACTCCGCCGAGCACCTGCTCGCTACGGCGTGGGGTCGAGAGACACAACCTGGTCAATTCAACAGCCGCATGAACCCGTGCGGGAGAGACCCGGGCCGGAACGTTTCCGCAGGCCGGGCGCCGTAGGAGCAACTCTCCCCAAGAATCTCTCAGGCACCTTCACCGCACGGGCGAGGCACCTCTGGAAGGCATCCGCCTGACAGAGCGGGGAGGACACCAAACGGTCAACGGCGACCGGAAGGAACCTCCACACGATGGCGATCAGCGTCTTCGACCTGTTCAGTATCGGGATCGGCCCGTCGAGCTCCCACACCGTGGGACCGATGCGCGCGGCCCGCACTTTCGCACGCGGGCTCGCGGACGACGGCCTGCTGGCCGCGACGACGACCGTCGAGGCCCAGCTCTTCGGCTCGCTCGGTGCCACCGGGCACGGGCACGGCAGTAACAAGGCCGTCCTGCTGGGCCTCGAGGGGGCCGACCCGGAAACGGTTGCCACGCACTCGGTCGACGCCCGCGTCGAGACGATCCGCGAACGCGGCCGGATCCTGCTGGCCGGCACCCACGAGATCACGTTCGACGAGAACACCGACCTGCTCATGCACCGCCGCAAGGCGCTCCCGTACCACCCGAACGGGATGATCTTCGTCGCCCACGACGCGAATAACGCAGTACTGCGGGAGCGCACCTACTACTCGGTCGGCGGTGGATTCGTCGTCGACGAGACCGCCGCCGCGGGTGACCGGATCGTGCCGGACACCACCCCGCTGAAGTACCCGTTCACCACCGGCGCGGAGCTGCTCGACCGGTGCCGTGAGTCGCAGCTCTCGATCAGCGAGGTGATGCTCGCGAACGAGCTCGCCTGGCGGACCGAGGAGGAGGTCAAGGACGGGCTGCTGCACATCTGGCAGGTGATGCAGGACTGCGTCCGCGAGGGCTGCGAGACCGAAGGCATCCTGCCCGGCGGCCTCAAGGTGCCGCGGCGGGCGCACGCCCTGCACAAGAAGCTCACCCAGGACCCGTGGTCGGTCGATCCGCTCAAGGTGATGGACTGGGTGAACCTGTTCGCGCTCGCGGTCAACGAGCAGAACGCGTCCGGCGGCCGGATCGTCACCGCCCCGACGAACGGTGCCGCCGGCATCATTCCCGCCGTACTGCACTACTACCGGCGCTTCGTGCCCGGGGCGACCGACGACGGCGTGGTCCGGTTCCTGCTGGCCGCCGGCGCGATCGGCGTGCTCTACAAGGAGAACGCGTCGATCTCCGGCGCCGAGGTCGGCTGCCAGGGCGAGGTCGGGTCGGCCTGCTCGATGGCCGCCGCCGGGCTCTGCGAGGTGCTCGGCGGTACGCCGGAACAGGTCGAGAACGCCGCCGAGATCGCGATGGAGCACAACCTCGGCCTGACCTGCGACCCGGTCGGCGGACTGGTGCAGATCCCGTGTATCGAGCGGAACGCGATGGCGTCGGTGAAGGCGATCAACGCGACCCGGATGGCGATGCACGGCGACGGCGTCCACGTGGTCACCCTCGACAAGGTCATCAAGACCATGCGCGAGACCGGCGCCGACATGAAGGTCAAGTACAAGGAGACGTCCCGCGGCGGCCTGGCCGTCAACGTCATCGAATGCTAGTAACGGCAGTACCAGGCTGATTCGTGTTCCGCCCGGGATACTGGGGAGATGGGCGAGCTCGGACGGACGTTGCACGCGTGGCGTGATCGCGTCACGCCCTCGGAGGTCGGCCTGCCGGCCGGTGGGAAGCGGCGGGCTCCCGGGCTGCGGCGCGAGGAGCTGGCGCATCTCGCCGGGCTGTCGGTCGACTACATCGTCCGGCTCGAGCAGGGCCGGTCGGACTCGCCGTCGGCCCAGGTCCTGACCGCGCTGGCCCGCGCGCTCCGGTTGTCCGATGCCGAGCGCAACCATCTGTTCGTGCTCGCCGGCGAGGTCGAGCCGTCGCCCGGGCGAATGTCGGCGTACATCCCGCCCGGCGTGCAAAGGATCGTCGACCAGCTGGAGGGCGCGCCGCTGTGCGTCACCGACGCCGCCTGGACGATGATCACCTGGAACCCGATGTTCGCCGCCCTGATCGGCGACCCGTCGGAGTGGCCGGGGCGCCGGCGGAACATCCTCTACAAGCATTTCGTGGAGCCGGGCGATCGCGTCGTCATGACGCCGGAGCAGCAACAGAACTTCCGGAACGCGATGGTCACCGATCTGCGCGCGTCCCTCGCCCGGTACCCGCACGACCCGGACCTCAAGGCGTTGATCGAGGAGCTCCGGGCCGGGCACGACGACTTCGCGCACCTGTGGTCCCAGCGGGTCGTCGGCTTCCATCAGTCCGAGCGGAAGACGATCCGGCACCCGGACGTCGGCACCTTCGACATCGACTGCGACGTGCTCGCGGTCCCGGGCAGCGACCTGCGCATGGTCGTCTACACCGCCGCCCCGAACACCGAGGCCGCCGAGAAGCTCCGGCTGTTGTCGGTGATCGGCTTGCAGGCTCTCACGTGAGCAGCGCCGCGACCGCCGCAGGGTCCTCGACCTGGGCGTTGTGCCCGAGGCCAGGCAGCGTGACGGCCTGGTGGTGCAGGGCGTGCAGCTCGACGTCGGTGTTCATCGGATCCCGCTCGCCGCGCGCCAGCACGACGTCGGCCTGACTCGCCGCGATCAGCGCGGGCATGTCCGGTGCGCCGACGCCGAACGTCCCGGGGTCCATGGCAAGGCGCCAGTGGCCGTCCTGCTCGAGCAGGCCGTGGTCGACGACGGCGTCGGCCGGGTCGACGAGTCCCTGGAGGCCGGAGACCTTGAGGAACCTCGCGGCTGCTTCGTCGCGGGTGCCGAACCAGGCGGCAGGCTTCTGGGCCAGCGCGTTCGCTCGACCCAGATCGTCCGCGGTCCAGCTCACCTTGACTCCGAGCGCGACGACCCGGCTCACGGTGACGTCGTACCGGCCGCTGGCCAGTTCGAGGGCGATCACGCCGCCCAGCGAATGGCCGAGTACGACGAGGTTCCGGCGTACCGCGAGATCTGCTGCGACGGCCGCGGCCATGGCAGCGAAGGTGTACGCCGGGAGCGGGGCGGCCGAGCCGTGGCCGGGGAGATCCGGAGCGTCGTTGGCGTCCGGCCAGGTGTCCCAGACGCGGCCGTTGGCTCCGAGACCGTGGAGCAGCACCAGATTCGCCATGAGAGCAGGCTGGCAGAGGAAGGCGGATGCTGCCGTGCCGGTCGGCGCGTTGTCAGCTAACGCACTGCATTCCTACGGTCGCGTAAGCGGCATAGAATTCCCGGAACATTTCTGTTTGGCGTGGAATTTCTTCCAAGGGCTGTTTGAAACGACTCATCTACCGATACCCTGCGGGACTTGTGAATCCGATGTCTGCCACGGCTTCCCGCCGCCCGCCCTGGCAGAACCCGCGGCGTCGCCGCCAGGCTGCCGCCACTGTCGGCATCCTGTTGCTCGGCTACCTCGTGCTGGTCGTCGTCGCCCTTCTCGGCGGCCCGCGGATCGGCGCCGGGTTCCTGCCGCTGCCCGGCGGCGGACCGGAGCCGGCCACGCCGATCGCCGGCCCGCAGCCCGGCGAGCCGACGCAGAACGTCGCCGTACTCCCGCCGCAGACCACCACCCCGACGCCGGCCGCGACACCCGGCGTGCTTCCCACCGCCGTAGTGACGCCGTTGCCGACAGCAACCAAGCCGGGCGAGACGCAGCCCCCGGTCGGTGTCACCACGACGCCGTACCCGACGATCGTCCCGGGGACGCCGACGCCGCAGATCGTCGAGACCACCGGACCCACGGTCCCGCCCGCGACCAAGCGACCCCCGACCGTGCCTCCCACGAACCCCACCACCGCGCCGACGAGCCGCCCCACCAGCTCGACCACCCCGACCGCGCCGCCCACCAGCACCACCCCGAGCACCCCGCCGACGACGCCCAATGATCCCGACGACCCGGACCAGCCCGGAGGCCTCGGCGGCATCCTCGGCCACCTGCTCGACAAACTGGGGCTCTAGTACGCCTCGACCTCGGTGGTGTCGGCGTTGCCGCCTGGGCGGGGTTGGAGGTTGACCTGCCAGGACTGGTTCTTGCCGAACGTCTGGTCGAACTTCTTGAACGAGCAGTCCGAACGGAACTTGTGCCGGTCCGCGTCCCAGTCCGCGCCGCTCTTGAAGTAGAGGCGGTACGCGCCGCCGATCCGGTTCACGGTCGTGGATTGGGTTGCCCGGAGATACACCATCACCTGTGGAGTGCCGGGTGGCTTGCCGTCGCTGACGATCGAGATCGCGACGTCCTTCGTCGTACCGTTGGTGATCTTGAGCCGCCCCATCCCCTCCGGATCACGCCGTACGAGGACCTCGCCGTTGTCGGGCTGGACCTGCTTCGGCGCGGGCCCGGGATCGGGAAGCGTCCGGCCGAACGTCAGCTTGAGCTGCTGCTGCAGCACCAGCGCGGGGCCGAGGTCGGTACGCAACTGCCGTTGCACCTGCTGAGAGGTGTACGCCGTCCCACCGCAGCGCGCGTCCTCCTCGGTCTTCTCCGCCGAGCTCGTCAGCCGCGTCGCCGCCACCCCGATGCGCTCCTGCAGCAGCGCGTGTACGCCGGTCAGCCGGGACGTCACCGTCAGCGCGGACAGCCGGACCGCGACCGTGTTGAGCGACTCCGCGAGCGTGCTCACCGCTTCGCTCAGACCCTCGGCCGTCCGGACCCGGGTCAGCGCGCGCGTCGGACCGGCCAGCACCTGATCGATCCGGCTCAGCTCGGCCTGATACGCCGTCGTACCCAACGGCCCCGCGACCGGCACCGATGCTGTCGGCGCCGGCGCGGCACTATTCGAAGAAGTCGCGACAGGACTCGGCGCAGGCTCCGGCTCCCCACCGCAACCTGCCACCAGACCCACCCCAGCACAGAGCGCAACCCAGCACTTCATCCCCACCCCAACCCCCAGGTCCCCAACCCGTGAGGGTCAAGGGTAAAGCATCAGTCGCGTGGTGCGGGACGGACGAAGGGGAAGGCCAGTGTGCTGCGGATGTTCTGGCCCGTGAGCATCATCATGACCCGGTCGACGCCGATGCCCAGGCCGCCGGTCGGAGGCATCGCGTACTCGAGCGCCGACAGGAAGTCCTCGTCCAGCGACATCGCCTCGGGGTCGCCGGCGGCGGCCTTCAGGGACTGTTCGGTGAGCCGGCGACGCTGCTCGATCGGGTCGACGAGCTCGGAGTACGCCGTACCGATCTCGGCCCCGAACGCGACCAGGTCCCAGCGCTCGGCGAGCCGCGGATTCGTGCGGTGGTTGCGGGTCAGCGGGGACGTCTCGAGCGGGAAGTCGGTGTAGAACGTCGGCACCGTGGTGTTCGGTTCGACGAGCTCGTCGTACAGCTCCAGGACGAGTTCGCCGGCCGACATCTCGAACGTCGTATGGACGCCGTGCTCCGCGCACAACGCCCGGAGCTGGTCGACGGGAGTCTCCGAGTCGATCGCCGTACCGGCGGCCTGGCCGACCGCGTCGTGGACCGTGACGACCGGCCACTCGCCCGAGATGTCGATCTCCTCGCCGTCACGCCGTACGACGGGCTTGCCGTACACCGCGGTGGCGGCCTCGATCAGCAGCTCCCGGGTGAGTTCGCGCATCACGTGGTAGTCGGCGTACGGCTGGTAGGCCTCGACCGACGTGAACTCCGGGTTGTGGGTCGCGTCGGCGCCCTCGTTGCGGAAGTTCCGGTTCAGCTCGAAGACCTTGCCCATCCCGCCGACGCTCAGCCGCTTCAGGAACAGCTCCGGCGCGATCCGCAGGAACAGCTCGGTGTCGTAGGCGTTGATGTGCGTGACGAACGGTCGCGCGTTCGCACCGCCGTGCACCGCCTGCAGCATCGGCGTCTCGACCTCGATGAACCCACGCGTCTCGAAACCGTTGCGCAGGGCCCGGACCGCGGCACTGCGCTGCTGCATCATCCGCAGCGAGTCCGGGTTCATCACCAGGTCGAGGTGCCGCTGCCGGACGCGCGCCTCGGGGTCGGTGAAACCCTTCCGCTTGTCGGGCAGCGGGTGCAGGCACTTCGCCGCCATCACCCACGACGTCGCGGCGATCGACAGCTCACCCCGGCGGCTCGTGACAACCTCGCCGGTGACGCTCACGTGGTCGCCGATGTCCACAAGTCGCTGCCACTGCTCCAGCTGTACGTCGCCGCAGGAATCGGCCGTCAGCATCACCTGCAACTGCGTGAGCCCGTCCTGCAACTGCGCGAACGCCAGACCGCCGTGGCCCCGCATCCGCAGCACCCGGCCGGTCACGGACGCCGTGTGCCCGGTGTGATGGTCCGGCGGCAGATTCGGGTACAGCTCCCGGACCCGTTCCAGCGTCTCCGTCCGCGGCACCTCGACCGGATACGGATCGATGCCAGCAGCAACGAGCTCGGCCAGCTTCGTACGCCGGATCTGCTCCTGCTCGGTGAGCTTCCGCGTCGGCAACGCCGGCCGCAGCAACTCCACTTCCTGCTCGTTGACGGCGGTGGCGAACGCGCGGCCGTCCGCGGCCATGATCGCGTGCCGCTCCGCCGTTTCGACACTGTCGACGCGGGTCCACGGCCGCGGCGCAGGCAGGAAGCCTTCCGCCGTACCGGCCGCCAGCACCACCTGCGCGAGCGACGCGCCGCGCGAGTAGCACATCAACCGCGGCGACCAGCGCGGCAAGTACTTCTCGTTCGACTGGTACAGACTCTCCAGCTGCCAGAAGCGCGATCCCGCGGTCAGCAACGCGTTCGTGAGCCGCAGTACCGGTCCCGCGCCGACCCGCTCCGCGTCGCTGAAGATCTCCCGGAACATCGCGAAGTTCAGCGAGATCCGGTGGACGCCGAGATCGCCGCAGGCGTCGATCAGCGAGGTCACCATGAACTCCATCAAGCCGTTCACGGACTCCGGATCGCGTCGCATCAGGTCCAGCGACACACCCCGGACACCCCACGGGGCGAACGACAGCAGCCCGCGGACGACGCCGTCGGCGTCCCGCGCGATCACCATCACACAGCGCGCGTCGGCCGGATCGCCGAGCCGCCCGAGCGCCATCGAGAACCCGCGCTCGGTCCGGGCCCCGCGCCATTTCTCCGCAAGGTGGACGTACTGCGCCAACGTCTCCGGGGACAGGTCTCCGTGCCGCACGACCTCGGCGTGGTACCCGGCCCGCTGTACGCGCGTCACGGCCTGCCGCACCGGTCGCATCGTGCGGCCTTCGAGGGTGAAGTCCGCGACGTCGATGATCGCCTCGTCGCCCATCGACAGCGCGCGCAGGCCGGCGTCGACGTACGCCTGTGCCGCCTCCTCGCTGGCCGACAGGACTGCCGGCGACCAGCCGTACCGGCGGGCTTCGGCGAGCCAGCGCTGGATCGCGGCCGGCCAGGCGACCGGGTCGCCGAGCGGATCGCCACTGGCCAGGCTGACGCCGTTCACCACCCGGTAGGCGATCGCGGCGTCGTTGCCCGGTGCGAACACGACGGCCTTGTCCCGGCGGGTGGCGAAGTACCCGAGGGAGTCCCGCTCGCCGTGCAGCAGGAGCAGGCGCCGTACCTCGAGTTCCTCGGGCTGAGTCAGGTACCGGACCCGTTGGACCGAGCGGAGGAAGATCCAGAACGCCAGTACCAGCGAGGCGGCCGAGATCGCGCCGACGGTCAGGCCGATCCAGCCGTGGCCCTCGTGCCCGCCCATCTTGCTGCGTGACTGGCCGAGCGCGGCGATCACGGCCCAGCCGATCTTCTGCCGTTGCCCGCTGAGCGTGCGCGGGAAGATCTGGGTGAGCGTGACGCTGACCGCGATCGAGATCAGCATGCCGAACACCAGCGCGCCGACCGCGAGCCGGCGGCTACCGGGTGCGAGCCGGGCCGGGAAGGCGCCGCGGATCTTCCACAGCAGGATGACGATCGCAGCCACCACGACCGCCTGGACGATGCCCCACTCCAGGTCCTCGACGCTCGCCGGCCCGAAGTCGCGGAGCAGGTCCGCGTCCGTCGGGTTGGCCAGCCGGACGCTGGTGAACGCGATCCCGGCGACCTGGGCGAGGAACCAGAGCGCTTCGAAGACCCACAGCACCCAGAGCAGCGCGGCGCGCTTGCCGCGCAGCAGCGCGCTGCCGACCACCGCGAGGTAGACGGCGGAGAAGATCGTGTGCCCGGCCGGGATGCCGACGAAGTCGAACGCCAGGTCGACGTGTTTGACGAACCTCGGCGCGCCCACGTGCAGCGGAATGGCGATGAAGGACCACACCGAGGCGAGCACGACAACGCGGCCCACCCAGACCGCGGCCCGGTGCTGCCACACCGGGATCACTGCTGCTTGTTCCGACCGCACCAGCCGATCATCCCATTAGTTCGCTGCGACTTCGGTCGACCTAGCACTACCTCGACAGTACAGCTGACGCCACAGTCAATACTTTGGTTGACATGCGACGGTGTTGGGTATGGCCGCCGTCCCGTACCGCCTCATCCGCAACCTGATGCTTGCCGCAGGCGTGCTCTACTGCAGCCTGCTGCTCGAGGCGGCGGCAGGCTATCCGTTGGACGTCCAGAACTCGTTCCTGAGCGAGCTGGGGGCGCGGGACCAGTCCACGAGTCTCTACGCGCGTGGGATGGACTTGGCCACGGGCGTGTTGCTGCTGGTCGCCGTACTGCTGGCCAGGCCCGCAGCGCGGGCGCAGCGGGAGCTGACCGGTCTGCTGATCAGTACGGCGGTGTTCGGCCTCGGCACGTTGTTCGACTCGTTCTCACCGATGGACTGCGCACCGTCGGCCAGTGCGGCGTGCCGCGCGGCAGAGGCGAACGGACAGGTCGGAGTGGCGCTGGTGCTCCATGAGGTGACCTCGACCCTCGCAGGTCTCGGCAGCATCGCCATGGGCGTCTTCGCGGTCCTCGTACTCCGCAAGAACGGCTGGGGCGGTCCCTGGGGCAAGGCGGTCGCCGTACTGGCCGGAGCGGTCGCACTGACGCAGACGTGGCTCGGTCTACAGACCGGGAGCGACGTCCTCACCGGCAACGAACTGGACGCCCCAGGCATCCTGCAACGCGTCTCGATCGCGCTCGTCTGCTTAATGCTGGGGACAGTGTTACCAGCTCTGAGGCACGCTTTATCCCAATGAGCGTGACGTGGATCGTGGTGCCTGGGCTGGCTGAGACTCCGGAGGAGTTCAGCCGGCTTGTCGAGTTGCTCCCGGGCGAGGATGTTCGCGTCATCGATCCGTGGTGTACGCCGATCACGTCGGACGTCGACGTGTTGCGGGCGGCTGTCGGCGTACGGCCCGATGCGGAGATCGGACTGATCGGGCACTCGATCGGTGGACTCGCCGCCCTGCGCTGGGCGTTGACGCGGCCGCTCGAGGTCACCCGGTTGGTGCTGGTCGACAGCAGCCTCACGTCGGAGACGGGGTTGCGTGCGTTCTACCCCGGGAAGCGTGGCGACCGGGTGGTTCGCGCAGTGGCGCGGTTCCTCGGACGGGTCGGCGTACCGCAGCTGTTCGGACCTGCGGTACGACGGTTGATCGTGCGGCTCGGTAGCACGTCGAACCACGACCTGTTGTCGAAAGCAACGGCCAAGGCGCGGTACGGCGGGGACCGGTCGTGGCTGCTGTTCTGGGACGAGCTCGCGGGCAGCTGGGAGCTGGCCGCAGAGGTGGCCAAGCTCGTCGCCGGTCCGGTCGGCGCAATCGCTCCGACGTCTCTCCTGGTAGCGACCGGCGGTACGTCGCGCTTCACCGCCAACAGCTGGCTGGCCGGCCAGCAACGCCTGGCTGACGCGCTGGGCGGAACGGTCGAGGTCCTGTCCGACTCCGCTCACCTGGTCCACCTCGACCGCCCCGACGCCATCGCCGCGGCCGTTCTGGCTAGGTAGTGCTGGTCATCGCCGGAGTCGGCAGCTTGCGTTGCCAGACCTCGTCGAGGGCCATGCGCATGGCGCCGGTGACCACGGCGTCCTCAGCCAGGGCGGAGAGCTCCAGCTTCGGGTGGTTGAGCGTCAGTAGGCGCAACTGGTCCGAGATGGCGTCCAGCAGTACGGCGCCGGCGCGAGCGACACCGCCACCGATGACCACCGCAGTCGGGTCCAGCACGAGCACGGACGGAGCCAGTGCCCGTGCGAACGTCCGGGCGACCTGCTGTACGACGGCCTGCGCCACCGGGTCCCGCTCTGCCGCAGCGGCGAACACGTCCGCGGTGTCCAGCTGCTCACCACCCAGCTCGGCCAGCCGCGACTGCGGGTTGTCCAACGCGGCCTGACGACCCAGCGCCGCGATCGCCTCCGAACCGACCGCACGCTCCAAGGGGCCGCGGCTGTCCTCCGGGTTGATCACGTCGTCCGTGTCAGTGGCGATGAAGCCGATCTCACCGGCGGCCCCGGTGCCACGGTGCAACCGGCCGTCGATGACGATGCCCGCACCGAGCCGCTCACCCCACTGGACGGCGAGTAGCGTGCCGGTCCCACCGCGTGCGGCGGCGATGGCCAGCGCGGCCAGGTTGGCGTCGTTGTCCAGCATGACCGGGCAGTCGAGCAGACCGCGGACGTGCTTGATCAGGTCGATCGCCGACCAGCCCGGCACACTCGGGACCAGCTGGACCCGGCCGGTGTGCTCGTCGACGATGCCCGGGCTCGCGGCGACCACGGCGGCGATGTCCTCGGCCGGCACCTCGGCCTCGGCCAGGGCCTCGTTGATGACCTCACCGATGACGCCGAGCAGCTCCTGCGCGGTCCATCCGGGTCCGGAGCGACGTACCAGCGACAGCTTGCGGCCGGCCAGGTCCGAGACGCCGACGGTGACCCGGTGCGGGCCGACGTCGAGTCCGAGTACCGGCGCGGCGCGGCCACGCAGCGAGACGCGGATGGCCGGGCGACCGAGCGAGCGGTCCGCCGAGTCGGGGCCGTGCTGCTGCAGCCAGCCGGCGTCGAGCAGCTCGTCGACGGCCTGGGCGACCGTCGGCCTGGCCAGACCGGTGCGCTCGACCAGCTCGGCGACGCGCAACGGTGCGGGCGCGGAGCGGCGAACCGCGTCCAGGACCGCGGCTACGTTGATCCGCCGCAGCATCGTCGTACCGCCGCCGCCGACCGTTCCCTTGCTCATGTCCGACCCCTTGCCTGCCACCCGCACAGTATAGATAGCGAGCGTTCGTAAATACTGTCCATTGACCACACCGATTGGCGGATATCGGTGCGTGAGTCGACAACCTAGTCCTGAAGTACGGTCCGGGCGAAACTGCTCAGCGCCTCCCGGTCCGGTTGCTGCGTCTTGGTCATCAGGCTGGCCACATGCTTCTCGACGGTTCGCGGCGAGATGTGCAGCCGGGAGGCGATCGACTTGTTCCCGATCCGGTCCACCAGCAGCCGGCAGACCTCGTACTCGCGGGTGGTGATGCCCATCTGCCTGAGGTACGCCGGAACCTGTTCCGAACCGCTCCGCCGTTGTGACACTGTCGCACCGAGCTGCCGCATCAGGCTGCGACACGCACTCGCCACTGCCTGGATGTCGGCGTTGTGGAAGTAGTCCTCGGCGCGCCGCAACCACGCGACCGGTTCACCCCACCCGTCCGCGTGGGCGGGCTCAGCGACCAGACGCAGACCGAGGTGGTGCGCCATCGGGTACAGCGACGCGGTCTCCGTCGCCTCCAGCAGCTTGGCGTTGGCCTGTTCGACCTGCCCGTCCCGTCCGAGCAGTACGGCGTGCGCCAGCTGGACGAACTGCTTGTTCCAGCGCATGCCACTCGCGGCGGTCGCGGTGACCACCTCGAAGTGCGCCCAGCCGTTCCGCCCGGACAGTACGCCGAGCAGCAGGCCCAGCCCGTTCTTGCCCGTCAGGTGCAGGGTGGTCGGGTTCTGAGCGTCGTACGCGAGCGCCTGCGCCAGATCGGAGTCGGCCAGCTCGCGGTTCTCCTCCAGCAACGCGCAGAACGCCCGCGCCAGCCCGTAGGAGTACGGCAGCTCGTACGACGCCCGCTCGCCACCCCAGTTCGCGACCTCGCTCAGGGTCGCCTCCATCGCGGCCCGGCGGCCCTGGTGCGCCTCCAGGATCGCCTTGATCACCAGGAAGTAGGTCGCCGCCCGGCCCATCCGCAGCCGCCGGGTGACCTCGAGACACTCGGCGATGATCTCGGCGGCCCGCGCGTACTCGGACCGCAGGACCGCCTGCTGGCCGAGGATGCCGTCCACCTCGTACATCAACGGGATCGCGCCGATCCGCAGCGCCTGCTGGCGGGCCCGCTCGAGCTCGACGGTGCTGCCGTTCGCGAGCACGATGGTGCCTGCCTGGAAGAAGTGCGAGCCGACCCGCTGGTACGTCATCCCGTGGTCCTCGGCGATCTGCCGGGCCCGATGGAAGTAGTCGATCGACCGGTCCAGGTCGTGCTCGCGAGCCAGGATCCCCAGCAGTTGCAGGGCTTCGCAGGCCACCTCGGGCAGCTCTGCGCGTTCGGCCGCCGCGGCCGCGCGGGTGGCCAGCTCGGTCGCGGCCTTGAGACGGCCGGGGCTGGTGCGGCCCAGCTCGAGGTTCGCCGCGATCGCGTCGACCGGGGCGAGGTCGGCGTCCCCGGCATCGCTGCCGAGCAGGGACCGGGCGGTCGCGACGTGGGCCAGCGCGGCCGACCAGCGACCGGCCATCATCTCGGCGTTCGCGAGCTGGACGTGCAGCGCGGCCACCTTGCGGCTGTCGAGGTTGCGGTCCGCCAGCTCGTCGACGGTCGCGGCGTGCGCGGCGATGTGCTCGAAGCGGCCGGTCGCGCTCAGCGCGAGCAGCAGCGCACCGAGGACGTCGGCCCGGTGGCCGATGTCGGGATCGGTACCGAGCAGGGTGTTCGCGCGCTCGAGCAGGTTGGCCGCCGACCCGGTCGAGCCGTCGTCGAACGACCGGCGCCCGGCCAGTGCGAACAACCGCCCGGCGCGAATGCTGTCGCCACCGGATTCGGCCAGCTCGGCGACCATCGGGCACCACTCGCCCGGCAGACCGGGATGCAGTTCCTCGACCGCGTCCGCGCAGCGACTGGCCAAGGTCGATCGTTCGGTCGGCGTCAGGCCGGCGAGCAGCGATTCGGCGGTCAGCGGATGCCGGAACGCGTACCAGTCCGGGGCCGGCTCGTCCGGACCCACCAGCTGCGCGGCGAGGCCGGCCCGAAGCGTTGCCAGCAGCAACCGTTCGTCCGTTCCGGTCGCCTTGCGTACGACGCTCAGCGGGAACCGGTGCCCGATCACCGCCGCCAGCACGAGAATGTCCCGCGACTGCGACCCGAGCTGCGCCGTACGGCTGCTGATACTGCGCACCACCGCGGGCGGGACGTTCGTCTGCAGGTCGTCGACCACCTGCACGCTGCCGTCCGGCCCGGACACCAACTGCCCGCTGCGGTTTGCCTCCTGCAGCAGTTCCTCGACGATGAAAGGGATTCCGGCGCTGTCGCTCCACAACTGGTCCGCCAGCTGTTCGGGCACGCCGCTGACCGAAACCTCCAGACAGCCCGCAGCGAGCTCCGCCACTTCGCGCCGGCCCAGCGGGTGCAGCTCGGTCAGCTCGGCGGCACCGCGCTGTGCCGACAACTGTGCCAGTTCGTACGCCGCGCAGGTCTCGGACCGCAGCGTCGCGACCAGCGCGATCGGTTGCTCGTCCAGATTGTCGAGCAGGTACTCGATCACGGCCAGTGTTTCCGGGTCGGAGCCGTGCAGGTCCTCGAGAACCAGCAGGCAACCGTGGTCCCGGGCCACCAGAGCCAGTAGCCGCAGCACTGCCTCACCGAGTACGACCGGTGACGCAGCGGTGTCGTGTGCGCTGCCGTCGTCCCAGTCCGGCACCAGCCGTCCGAGAACCTGCCGGTACGGGCCGAGGCTCTCCGTCGTGGGCATCTCACCGCGCCGGATCAACGAGAGCAGCGCCTCGGTGAACGGGCGGAACGCAACCATGGTCCCGATCGCGCCGACGCGTCCGCGCAGCATCGTCATACCGGCGTCGAGGGCCTGGGCGGTGGCGGTCGCGGCCAGTCGGCTCTTGCCGATGCCAGGCTCGCCGACGAGGAAGATCGCACCGCCGCGACCGTCGCGGGCTCCGGCCAGCAGGCGGTGAAGGCTCTCGATCTCCAGGTCTCTGCCGACCACCGTAGGCGAACGGGTCTGCATGGTTGCCAACTGTAACGACTGATGGTTGTCACCGCAGGCAGTTCGACCGGTGGCCGGCCACTGACGGGCGGCCGGCCACTACGTCAAACGCTCGCTGGTGTCGTCCAGCAGGTCGTCGGGCCTAGGTCGTCCCGAACGGGAGGCCGTCGGGGACCACGACGGCGGCCGCCGCCGCGCTCAGGCCGACGACCCCGACGAGGGCCATCGCCCGGGCGCCGACCTTGCGCCGCATCGGCAACGCGATCGGGCCGAGCGGGTCGGTGCGGTCCGGCGCCGCGGACTGCTCGTCAGCCGGATGGTGGTGCTGAACATCGTGGTGCTGGGCGGTCATGCTGTTCCCCTTGTCACAATGTGGGCTTTGGCGCTGTGCCTCACCGCGGCCCGGCGGTTGGTTCGAGCAGCAGCACGGACGGAACCCGTTCGGGGAACGCAAGACGGAGCAGCCCGTAGCCGATCCCTGCCAGACCGGTCAGCAGGCCTGGAGACGGTATGGCACGAGGTGTCCCGCACTGCGGTCCGTACTGCTGTACTGCCGCGAGCACCAACCCGGCACGGCGTCGCCGTGCCGCCTCTGCGGTCGGGTGCTCACGTCCGGCGAGCCACGCGAGTGACTCCACCGCACCGAGCTCGCCATGGCACAGACTCAGGTCTGCGAGCACCGGTCGTTCTGTTGCGGCCCTCAGATAGGCGTCGAGGTCCGCGGGTACTCCGGTCGCGGCCCGCGCCAGCGCGGTTCCCGCGTCACCCGAGCACCAGCCGGGTCCACCATGCCCTGTGCGACCGTCGCGGCGGTCCAGGTCAGCCGCCGTACGCGCCGCGTCCAGGTACCGGTCGCCGGGTTCGCCGTACTGGCCGAGCGACCACGCGATTCCCTGGAAGCCGCGAGCGAAGCCGTGGTCCGCTGCTACTCGGCCACGGAGTCCGCTCTCGACGGTTGTCACCAGGTGATTCGCGTAGCGCTCGGCCAGCCGGCCGGCGGCCGGAAAGCCTTGCACTGCTTGCATCGCGGCCAGCCCGCCCGCCGCGCCTTCGGCGTACGACGGGAATTCGGTGGGGTCCGGTTCGAGCCGTTCGCTGAGCTCCAGCGACGCGGCCAGCCAGTTGGCGAGCTCGGGGTCGGCGAGGAGCGCGGACAGCCGGTTGAGCCCGTAGCTGATCCCTCCGAGCCCGTGGAAGCCCGCGCCGACCAGGCGGGCGGACTCCGGGTCGCCGGCCAGGGCTTCGAGCAGATGGGGGAGCGGCCGGATCGCGTCCCGGGCCAGCTCGCAGTACTTGTCCGCTCCGGTCAGTACGCCGGCCTGCGCGAGGAAGAGCGCCGTACCCGTGTAGCCGTTGGACAGGCCGGCGCCCATCTGATGGACGGCCCAATGGTGGTCGTCGAGCAGTTCGAGGCCGAGCCAGTTGGCCGCCCCGCCCGGCTCGCTGATCACCTGCGCCATGACCTCGTCGGCGATGTCCACGGCCGCGGCCAGGAGTTGCTCGGGGTCCGGTGCGGTGGCGCCGACGTGTGGCCGGGTGGTACCGGCGGCATGCGTGATCGGCTCCGGGCGCGTGGCGAGCGATGCGGAGATCAGCCACGTCTGGCGGTGTTCGTCGATGTCGCCGAGGCTCGCGACCTTCGCCTCGACCGCGGCCAGGCCTTCGGTGGCGAGGACATCGGCAACCCGCGTGCCGTCGGACGCCCACACGTCCCGGCTGTCCGGGCGAGCGGTGAACAGCGGTACGTCGCCCGCCCACAGGTCGGCCAGCTCGAACGGGACGATCGCCTGCAGGGACTCGTCCGCGTCCCACAGCAGGTCGAGCAGCTGACTCCGGCCCGCCGCGTCCCGCAGCGCGTCCGGATGCGTCGACTCGTCCAGCAGGCTCCGGTACAGGCTCGTAGGGCGGGCCACGAACCGCATCTGGTCGGCAGCACAGGCCGCCAGCAAGCCGTCCGGCCCCAGGAACTCGTCACGGTGCCGGGCAATCGCCTCATACGCGGCCCGGAATCCGGTGAGCAGGGCGGTCTCGTGATCCCGTGGCTCCATCAGCTGTCCGTCGAGCATCGGACGGTTGGCGGCGCTCCGCGTCTGCCCAGGTCGCCGTACCAGGTGCATCGAGTCCAGACCGGCGTCGGCCCAGTCGACCACACTCGAGGGTGTTACCGAGCCGGGGTGCCCGCCCAGCCCGGACAGGTCCGAGACACCGTGCTCACCCGGCACGAGCAGCGGCAGCAGCGCCGTGCGGTACACCGATCCGACGAGCGATCGGTGCGCCGGATCGAGGTTCAACGCGGACACCGGCACCGGACTGGGGTGGAACAGCGTCTCGACATCCACCAGCACCGGCTGGTCGCCCGCGGCGATCAGGTTCTCCAAGTGCATGTCCGTGCCGTCGAGCACGTAGAGCAACGCCAGCAAGGCGCCCTGCCGCTGGTAGAACCGCCGTACCCCGGCCGGATCGGAACACGGCTCGTGGACGACGTACTCCAACCAGCCGTAGCCGTCACGGGGGAGCAGCCGGACCGTGCGGATGCCCAGCGACGCCTTGGTGTTCAGCCAGTCCACGAAGGTGTTGAAGTGCCCGTGCAACTCGAGCGGCCGGGGCTTGTAGACCACCCGCCGGTCGTCCGAGAAGGTGAGGATCGCCGTGCAGCGTCCGCCGCGATGCGGATCGCCACTGGGCTCGATCGCTGTCAGGGCACCAGGGTCCCGGCCATCCAGCAGTCCGGTGACGAGTGACTCGCGGTCCTCGGCGAGCCGTGCCAGTAGCTCGAGGTGTCCCTCGACGCTCTGCCTGCACGACTCGCTCAGGACCCGGGCCAGCACCGGGTAGGCGGCCAGGAACTCCGCCAGCTCGCTGCCTCCGACGAGCCGGTCGGTGAAGTCCAGGAAGCGTGCGGCCGGGGTGTCACCGGCCAGTTCGCCGCGGTCCCGGGCGCGGGCCAGCTCCAGGACGAGCGTCCGCGAGGCCAGCTGCACCAGCCGGAGCCCCAGCCGGTGCAGGAACTCCTCGGCGACGGCTCCGGTGTGACCGGCCGCGGTCAGGTCCTGGCGAGCCGAGTCGAGTAGCGGCTCCAGGCAACGCATAAGCGCCTGCCGCCAGTCCGTGCCGGACCCATCCGTTGCCGCGGCCGCCCCACCTGAAGTGTGGCCGCCGGTGACACCGGTCCCTGCAGGGTCTCGACCGGCGGCAGGCGCGCTCGGTGGGAGAGAGATGCTGCGTTCCACGTACTCGGCCCAGGCCGGTGCGGACCGGGTGAGGGCGTGGATCAGCTCGTGCGGCCGCAGGCCCGCGGACCACCAGACATCTGGCTGGTCGGTGCGGATCGCGGAGTTGAGCACGCGCTCAGGCTGCCACCGCCCCCTGTGCCCGGGCATGGGTAGTAAGCCCCCATATTTTCGCTGTAATCAGCACCTACCGGCCTGTGGTGGCGCAGGCCGGTAGACCGGAACGATGCCTGCGCAGTACCGTCCGGAACAAGAGCCCCGGACACCCATATTCACGCTGCGGAAACACCCCGTATGGATGGGGGTAGGCGGCGCGGAAGTTGGGGGCCGAACACCCATGCGGATCGGTCCCGTCGCTGCGACCGTGGGCTGGTGCTCACTCCACCCGTTCCCGGTCTGCCTGTCTCGGCTCACTCTGTGCTGGACGTCGTACCGCAGCTGCCCGGTCAGTCGGCTGCGGCCGCGCTCCGGGAAACGGCGGAGGTCGCACTGGCCGCTGATGACCTCGGGTACCGCCGGTTCTGGATAGGGGAGCAGCATGGTGTCCGAGGCGTCGGCGGTGCAGCACCGGCGGTGCTGGCAGCCGTCCTGGCTGCACGAACGGACCGCATCCGGCTGGGAGCCGGCGGGATTCTACTGACCAATCACCAGCCACTGGTCGTGGCAGAACAGTTTGCTGCGCTCGCTGCGGCGTACCCGGGTCGGATCGACCTCGGTGTGGCAGAGCAAAGCACCGTTACACCTAGTACGGCGGCCGCACTCGCCGGTGGTGCGCGCGACACGTTTCCGCAGCGGCTGGACGACCTGTGCGGCTTCCTGCGCGACGGCACGCCAGGCCGTGCGCCGGTAGGCGACGTACGGCTGTCGCTGGCCGGCCAGCCACCGCCTGTGTTCGTCCTGGCCGATCGCCCGGCTAGTGCGATGACGGCCGCCGCACGTGGGTTGCCGGTGTTCTTGGCGCATCACTGCGCGGCGGAGACGACACCTGCCGCGATGGCGGCGTACCGCGAGCACTTCGAGCCGACCGGGCCGAAAACGCGGCCGTACATCGCTGCCACGGTCGGAGTGGTGGCAGCGGACTCGGACGAGGAGGCGGTCATCCGGTTCGCCGAGTACGTCCGGGTGCAGACGCGCCTCGCCGCTGCGGGACCACGCGCGACGCCCGGGGAGCTGATGGCGCTGCTGGAGCCCCCGCTGACCGGACGCGAGCGCGGCCGAGCTGAACGGCTGCTGGACTATCCCGGGCACATCGTCGGTTCCCGCGCGACCGTGGCGGCCGCGCTGGGCGAGCTGGTCGTCGAGACCACCGCCGACGAGATCATGCTCGTTCCACTGGCCTTCGACGGACTGATCCGGTCGTCCATCCTCCGCAACGTCGCGGCCGCGCTGACCCGGGTCGTCCGCACGGTCCCGAGGTCCGCACCACCCCTCATCGCCACGGCCTAATCTGGGTACTGCCATCTAGTTGAGAGGCAGGCTCATGTCACGAGAGCGCGAAGTCGTCGAGGCGTGTCCGACCGAGTTGTTCATCGGCGGCAAGTGGGTGGCGGCCGAGGGCGGCCGGACCCTCGCTGTCGAGGACCCGGCCACCGGTACGGCGCTCTGCGACGTGGCCGACGCGAGCCCGGCGGACGGCCTGGCTGCTCTGGACGCCGCGGTCGCCGCACAGGCCGAATGGGCCGCGACGGCACCACGGGAACGTGGCGAGATCCTCCGCCGTACCTATGAGCTGATGACCGAGCGGGCCGACGACCTCGCGCTGCTGATGACGCTCGAGATGGGCAAGCCGGTCGCCGAGTCGAAGGGCGAGATCGCCTACGCGGCCGAGTTCTTCCGCTGGTTCGCCGAGGAAGCGGTCCGGATCGACGGCGGCTACCAGATCGCGCCGAACGGTGCGAGCCGCTTCCTGGTGATGCGACAGCCGGTCGGCCCGTGCCTGCTGATCACGCCGTGGAACTTCCCCGCGGCGATGGGCGCCCGAAAGATCGGCCCGGCGGTCGCGGCCGGCTGCACGATGGTGATCAAGCCGGCCGCGCAGACGCCGCTGTCGATGCTCAAACTGGCCGAGCTGATGACCGAGGCCGGTCTCCCGGCCGGCGTACTCAACGTGGTCACCACGAACGACGCGGGCGGCGTGATGGAACCGCTGATCCGCGACGGTCGCGCCCGCAAGCTCTCGTTCACCGGCTCGACCCCGGTCGGCCGCAAGCTGCTCGAGCAGGCGTCGGAACAGGTGCTGCGGACCAGCATGGAGCTCGGCGGGAACGCCCCGCTGCTGGTGTTCGAGGACGCGGACCTGGACAAGGCCGTCGAAGGCACCATGCTGGCCAAGATGCGCAACGGCGGTGAGGCCTGTACGGCGGCCAACCGGATCTACGTGCACTCGTCGGTGATGGCCGAGTTCGCGACCCGGCTGACCGAACGGATGTCCGCGCTGAACGTCGGCCGCGGCACCGAGGACGGCGTCGACGTCGGCCCGCTGATCGACGGGAAGCAGCGGGACAAGGTGGCCGATCTGGTCGCCGACGCGATCGCGCAGGGCGCTCGCACGCTGACCGGCGGAGCGGTTGCCGAGGGCAACGGGTACTTCTTCCAGCCGACGGTGCTGGCCGACGTACCGCGGACTGCCCGGCTGCAGAAGGAGGAGATCTTCGGGCCGGTCGCGCCGCTGACCGCGTTCGACACCGAGGACGAGGCCGTGCGGATGGCGAACGACACCGAGTTCGGCCTGGTGTCCTACGTGTTCACCAAGGACCTGAGCCGCGCGCTCCGGGTGTCCGAACGGCTCGAGGCCGGGATGATCGGCCTCAACCAGGGCATCGTGTCCAACCCCGCCGCACCGTTCGGCGGCGTAAAACAGTCCGGCCTCGGCCGCGAGGGCGGCACCGTCGGCATCGACGAGTACCTGGACGTCAAGTACGTCGCGGTCAACGTCGACTGACCAACTGGGTCACGGTCACCAGCTCGTAGCCGCGCGCCCGGAGTTCCCGCACGATCGGACCGACGGCTTGGGCGGTGTACGGCGCGTTGTCGCCGCCGTGCATGTGGAGTACGACGATCGACCCGTTCTGCACGTGGTCCAGGACCTGCTTGACGATCGGCTGTGCTGACTTGGCGAACCCGTCCGCGCCCGGCACGTCCAGCCCGACGGCGGTGACACCGGCCGGCGCCAGCTCGTGCAGTGCGGTGGCGTCGTAGCACCCGCCGGGGAAGCGGAACCACCTGGTGGCGTGTGGATCCAGCTGGTCCAGTTGTACGACGGCCCGCCGTACGTCGGCCAGCATCTGGCCGCGCGGCACTGTCCCGAGGGTGTAGCAGTGCTTGGTGAAACCGCGGTGGTCGTACGTGTGCGTCCCCAGCTCGAACAACGGGTCCTTGGCCAGCTGTCGCGTGATGTCGGGGTACTGCTCCATCCACATCCCGGTGAGGAACATGGTCGCCGGCACCTGCAGCGACCGGAGCCTGTCGACCAGTGCTTTGTTGTAGTAGGACTTGACCTTCCCGGACACCAGCCGCTTCCGCATGAGCGCGGTGAGGTCGGCGTCGAACGTCAACGCGACCTGCTTCTTGTCCCGCGGCCCGTGGTCCAGCACCGGCATCAGGTTCGCGTTGCTGGACGCACCTGGCCGCGCCTGGACCGGCGTCACCGTCGGCCTGCCCGGCTTCCACGGTCTGAGGGTGGTCGGCTGGAGCTGCGGTGTCTCGCTCACCACTCCGGCCGTCGGCTTGGTGTCACCGCATCCGACGACAACTGCCAGCAGCAACGCACCGACAACTACACGCTTCCCCCAGGTCACGTCCTCACTCTACGGTCAGGGTGAGTCTCTGGATGCCCCAGTTGTCCGCGTCCGGGCCTGGCGGGAACCACACGTCGACGATGTCGTCCTTGATCCAGCTGCCGATGTCCGCCGCGTAGCAGTGGCCGTAGCCAGGCACGTAGAGCCGCGTGCCCCACGGGACGATCCGGGCGTCCACAGCGCAGATACCGGTGCCCGCGTTGTAGCCGAGCGCGGTCTGCGCGACGTCGTTGTACGCCGAGACGCGGTAGTTCAGCGAGGTCCCGGCCGGCACTCGGTACGCCGCCAACCGGTTCGAAGCGTCCAGCCGGTACGACGTACTGAGCTGACCGATCGACGACGCCGCAGTGTCCTCGGCCGTCATCGCATACACCTGGTAGTGCGCACCGTCGCACGGGCTCGCGTCAGTGACCTGCAGCGTCGCCTGACCCCAGTCGCTGATCCACTGCAGCGCCTGCCCGTTCCGGAACGCCCGGTACGCCTTGGCACCGGCCACCCGGTTGAACGTGAACGTCACCTTTCCGTCCGTACCGAGACCGCCGTCGATCCCGCCCGGCGCAGGCAGCCGGCCGCTGACGTCGTACGGCGGTGCTGTTGTGCCGTTGCCGTGACCGCCGGAGATGGGTCGGTCGGGGATCGGTCCGGTGTAGAAGTGCTGACAAGCCGGCAATGCGGCCGATGCGGTCGCCGGAGCGACCAGAAGCGACGTGAAACTCAGGAGAACGACAGCGAGGAAGCGCATGACAGCAAGACCTCCGAGGTGGGGCGGGACCTGGGGTTTCACTGCCAAGTAGCGGTCCCGCCCCGCCTTTAGTCAAGGTCTCGACGTAAGTCAGTTCAGCAAGTCGTTCGCCGAACGCAGCACCGGTACGCCGACCTCCTCCGGGGTCGCGGCGCCCGTCACATGGAACGTGTGGCTCTCGCCCGCGGACAGGGTGATGAGGCACGAGTCCACCCGTGCCGCCGCGTCCAGCCGGTCCGGGAACAGCGCCAGGTCCTTCGCCAGTGCGGTCGCGGTCACCGTCACGTCGTACCCGCCCTCGGTCGGCGTGATCGCGGCCGTGTAGGCATTGCCCGCGAGTTGCAACTCGGTGTCCTCGACGAAGTACCAGTACGCCGTGACGCCGTCGGCGCCGCGCACCTCCAGGTACTCGGCGCGCGGGTTCGAGGTGACAGCAACCGACTCCGGAAGCTCGCTGACGATCGCCGACCGCGGTGCGATCTCGACCGCGAACGTCTCCCGGGCCAGCACCTCATCGCCGGCAGTCGAGCGTCGCGTGACGGTCACCTCCGTCGACCAGAGCGAGTCGGTGTCGTTGTGTGCGGCAACGACCAGCGCGTTCTCCCGCGGCTGCACGGTCAGCAGACGGTCGGCGTACACGCGCTTCAACGCGTACCACAACGGCTTCCGGATCCCGTGCCCGTCGACGGCCGCCCAGGAGACCACCGGCCAGTTGTCGTTCAGCTGCCAGACGACCGCGCCGGTGTTCAACGGGAACAGGCTACGGAAGTGCTCGATGCCATAGGCAACCGCCCGCGCCTGGTTCAGCTGCGTCGTCCAGTGCCAGTCGTCGATGTCCTTCCAGGCCGGCAGGTGATCGCCGAGCCCTCGCTCCAGCTTCAGATTGCCCTCGAACGCCTTCTGGTGCACGAGCATCTGCTGGCCGTACGGGTCCAGCGGCGAGTCGTGCACAACCGACGTCAGCGTCGACCACGCCGGCGGCCCCTGGAAGCCGAACTCCGACACGAACCGCGGCTTGTACTTTCGGTACGTCGTGTAGTCCACCTGGTTCCAGACGTCCCAGATGTGCATCGTCCCGTGCCGGTCGTCGTTCGGGTGGATGAACTGGTCGAACGAGTACGGGCTACCGGGCGAGTACGGCGTCCGCGGGTCGAGCTCCGCGACGATCTTCGGCAGCAGATCGAGGTAGTACCCCGCGCCCCACGGCCGCCCGGCGAGCGGGACCCGCCAGCCCCACTCGACGTACCCCCAGATGTTTTCGTTGTTGCCGTTCCACGCCGCGAGGCTGGCGTGCCGGCTCAACCGCGTGACGGCCTCACGCGCCTCGGCCTCGACCTCGCTCCAGAGCGGCTCTTCCTCGGAGTACGCCGCACACGCGAACAGGAAGTCCTGCCAGACAAGGATTCCCAGCTCGTCGCAGACGTCGTAGAAGTCTTCGCTCTCGTAGATCCCGCCGCCCCAGACGCGCAGCAGGTTCATGCCGGCGTCGACCGCGTCCTCGATGCTGGTCCGGTACGTGTCGGCGTTCAGGCGGGTGACGAACGCGTCGTCCGGGATCCAGTTCGCGCCGCGGACGTAGATCGGCTTGCCGTTCACGGACAGCACGAACGGCGTACCGTCGTTGTCCGGGGCAACGTTCACGCTGATGTCCCGGAAGCCGACCCGGCCGGTCCACGCGTCGTCGGCCAGCGTCACTGTCACGTCGTACAACGGCTGCTCGCCGTATCCGCGCGGCCACCAGAGGTCCACCGCAGGGACCCTGTTGGTGACGACGGCGGTGTCGGTGCCGGGCTTGACGCTCGCGGACTGCGTCGTCCCGCCGACGTCGACGGTGACGGTGGCGTGTTCGGCGGCGGTGTCGGCCCAGACCAGCGAGACGAAGGTGTTCAGAATGCCGTCGGCGCCCGCGAGCGGGCGAACCGAGTCGATGCGTACGCCGGACCAGGACTCGATCCGGATCGGCCGCCAGATCCCCGCGGTGGCGACGTCCGGTCCCCAGTCCCAGCCGAAGTTCGAGGCCATCTTCCGCAGCTCGTTGTACGGGTGCAGATTGGTGTGCGGCCAGCTGCCGACCTTCGCCCGCTCCGCCTCGGCCGCCGCCACCGGACCCTCGAACTCGATCACCAGCTCGTTGTCCCCGGCAACCAGGATGCTGCTGACGTCGAACCGGTACGAGCGGTGCTGGTTCGCGGTCCGGCCGAGCTCCTGGCCGTTCAGCGTGACGGTCGCGACCGTGTCCAGACCTTCGGCCACCAGTTCCTGCCGCTCGTTGCCGTCGGCGACCCAGCTGAACGCGGTCCGGAAGCTCCAGCGGGTGCGGCCGATCCAGTGCAGCGCCGACTCGTTGTCGCCGTCGAACGGGTCCGGGATCTCGCCGGCGGCGAGCAGGTCGGTGTGCACCTCGCCCGGCACGGTCGCGGCGACGGCGCGGCCGATCAGGCCGTCAGGTGCCGGACCGTCGACCGCTTGCACGGTCCAGGCAGCCCCGCCGTCGGTGGTCAGGTCGAGCGTCTTGAGTGAGGTCACAGTCGGACTCCAGGAGGTGAACCGGTTTAGTAGAACAGCGCCGCTCCGCACGAAAGGAAGCGGTGGGAGGTCAGGTGTCCAGGACGTACCGTCGCCACAGCTCGGCGAGGGCACGATGTCCGGCGGCGGACGGGTGTACGCCGTCGCCGGCCAGCACCGCCGGCCCGACGGATACTGCTTGCTTGGTCAGCTCGACATCGGTCGGCACCAGGATCGCGCCGTACTCGACGGCCAGCTTCCGCACTACGTCGAGCTTCGGGTCCAGGTCCTCCCGCCACTCCTCCTGCCCGTCCTTCACCGGCAGCAGGAACGGCTCCATGAGAACCACGGGACACGAGAGCGGATCGAGCAAGGCCCGGTACGACGCCTCGAAGTCCTCAGCTGTCGTCGGGTCGTCCTCGTCGTACCGCCGCCAGGTGTCGTTGATCCCGATCAGGATCGACACCAGCGACGGGTCGTGGGCCAGCACATCGGCGCCCCACCGGGCGGCCAGATCGACCGCCCGGTTGCCGCTGATGCCGGCGTTGACGATCTTCGGCCGACGTTCACCGAAGTCGTCGTACAGAGTGCGGACGTAACCGCCGCCCAACCGCTCCGGGTCGGTACGGCGGCCGCAGTCGGTGACCGAGTCCCCGGCGAACACCACGGTCCGCCGGGGATCGAGAAGGAGGCTGGTCATAGCGTTGCTGCGGTCACGTCCCAGTCGTCCGGCAGGATCGCCGCGACCTCGACCGTGCTCTGCACGTCCACGAACGCGCCGGTGTCGATCGAGTCGGTGATGGAGGCCATCACGTCGACGATGTGGAACGCCAACGCCCCGGTCGCCCGGTGCGGCCGGTCGGCCCGGATGGCGCGCGCCATCTCGAGCACGCCGGTACCGCGCTGCGCGACCGCCTTCGTGTCGGCGATCGTGTCCCAGTCCTCCGCACCGCGCCGACGGATCTTGATCGCACCGTCGAACCCGTTCGGGTCCGGTACGGCGAGGGTCGCGTCGGATCCGGTGATCTCGACGAACCCGCCCCGCGACAGCGGCGAGTCGAAGCTGAAGATGCTCTGCGACGACTGACCCGACTCGAACTTGGCGATCGCGCTGACATGCGTCGGCACGGTCACGTCGAAGTCGGTCCCCGCCAGTGGACCGGAGCCGATGGTGCGCTTCTCCTTCGACTTCGACCCGATCCCCGCGACCGCGGCGACCGGACCGAAGAGCTGGACCAGCGTGGTCAGGTAGTACGGGCCGATGTCCCACAGCGGGCCTGCACCTTCCTGGAACAGGAACGCCGGGTTCGGGTGCCAGGACTCCGGGCCGGGGGACTGCATCAGGGTCAGCGCGGTCAACGGCGTACCGATGTCACCGCGCTCGATGATCCGGCGGGACTCCTGCAGGCCCGGGCCCAGGATGGTGTCGGGTGCGCAGCCCAGCCGCACGCCCGCGTCCTGTGCCGTCGCCAGCAGTTTCAGGCCGCTCTCCTGGTCGAGCGAGAACGGCTTCTCGCTCCAGACGTGCTTACCGGCGGCGACCGCGGCGAGGGCCACCTCGACGTGCGCGATCGGGATGGTCAGGTTGACCACGATCTCGACGTCCGGGTTGCTCAGCACCGCCTCGGGACCCCCGTGGGTCTCGATACCGTACTGCTCGGCCTTCTCCTTGGCGGCCTCCGGCCGGAGGTCGCCGATCGCGACGACCTTCAGGTCCGGGAAGCTCTGCATGCTCTTGATGTAGGCGTCGGAGATCACTCCCGCGCCGACCACACCAACACCGACAGCGCTCATTCAGGTGCACCCTCTCCGGTGAGGAACGCGTAGCTGCCGGCGACCGCGTCGAGGATCTCGCCGGAGAAGTCGTCCAGCTCGACCACCCGGAGCGCCTGCGGGGCCGCGGCCAGGATGTCCCGGACCGCGATGCTGCCGTCGCCGACCGCGACCTGGGCCTTGTTGTCCAGGGTGCCGTCGCCGTCCTTGACGTGGATCGCGGTGACCCGGTCGCCGAACTTCTTCAGCAGTGCCGGTACGTCGGCGCCGCCGACCGCGGCCCAGTACGTGTCCACCTCGAGGATCACGTCGTCGGACAGGTTGTCCACGAGGATCTCGAGCGCGTGCACGCCGCCGATCTTCGACTCGAGTTCGAAGTGGTGGTTGTGGTACCCGACCGTGATGCCGTGGCCGGCGGCCTCGACCGCTGCCTTGTTCAGGCCGTCGGCGATGACCTTGATCTCGTCGGCCGACTGCCAGCGCGCCGGGTCGGTGTGCGGGTCGATCACCGTGGTGATGCCGAGCCGCTCGGCGGCGGCGTAGATCGGGGCGCTGTCCTCGCGGAGCAGGCCGGCGTGCGTTGTCGGGGCCGAGAGTCCGTGCTTGGGCAGCGCCTCGGCCAGACGGTCCGCGAAGGCGGTGACACCGAAGGGCTCGACCTTGGTGTAGCCGATCTCCGCGATCCGGGCCAGGGTGCCGTCGAAGTCCTCTTCGAGCTTGCCCCGGACCGTGTAGAGCTGGAGGGACAGGTGGTCTTTTGCGACCATGGTTTCTCCTTGTCGGCGGCGCCGTGACCCGCTGCCCTGGGGTTGACGCCGACTGATAAGCCGAACCGGTTAAGTAACGAAGGAAACCGTATCCCAACCCGCCCCGTCCACACCACCCTCCGCCCAACGACTGGGCGGTCACCTGACGCCTGCCCCGGGTTTGATCAAACGGTCACTTTGTGTGCTTAGGTGATGACAGAGGGTTGAATCGGCGTCACACTGAAGGGTGCTGGATCGACCGTCAGCGATCCGGCCGCCCGTGAGGAGGGTGTCGTCGTGTCTCGTGTGACCATCAAGGAGATCGCCCGGCGTTGTGGGGTCTCCCAAGGAGCGGTGTCGTACGCGCTCAACAATCAGCCCGGGGTGTCGGAGGCGACCCGGGCGCGCGTGCTGAAGGTCGCGGCCGAAATGGAGTGGGTGCCGAACCGGGCCGCGCGGCAGCTGTCCGCCGCGCGCAGTGAGACGTTCGGGCTGGTGCTCGCGCGGTCCGCGCAGACGCTGATCGAGGAGCCGTACTTCATGGGCTTCGTCGGCGGCGTCGAATCGGTCCTGTCGGAGAAGTCGTTCGCCTTGGCCCTGCAGGTCGTGGCCGACCTCGACGAGGAGGTCGCGACGTACCGGAAATGGGCCGCCGAGCGCCGCGTCGACGGCGTGATCGTCGTCGACCTTCGGGTCGCCGATCCCCGCATCCCGGTACTGCGCAAGCTCGGTCTGCCGGCCGTTCTGGTCGGCGATCCCGCACTCGCGGACGGGATGACGTGCGTCTGGACCGACGCCACCGCGGCGATGACCGCCGCGCTCGATCACGTGGAGTCCCTCGGGCACCGGGTGGTCGCGCGGGTCGCCGGTCCGCCCGAGTTCGGCGACGTCTGGATCCGTGACCAGGCGTACGACGTGGCTGCCCGCCGGCTCGCGCTCACGGCCTCGGTCCATCACACCGACTACTCGGCGACGCAGGGCGCCGATGCGACCCGCGACGTACTGGCCGCCATCCCACGGCCCACGGCGATCATCTACGACAACGACCTGATGGCGGTGGCCGGTCTGGCCGTCATCCAGGCGCTCGGCCTCCGGATCCCCGACGACATCACGCTGGTCGCCTGGGACGACTCGCCGCTGTGCCGGATCACGCATCCGACCCTCACGGCTCTGAGTCACAACGTGGTCGGCTACGGCGCCGAGGTGATGCATCGCCTGCTGGACGTCCTGGCAGGAGCCCAACCCCAGCCCCACCTGTACTCGACGCCGCTGCTCATCATTCGCGAGAGCTCGGCTCCTCCGCTCGGTGCGGTGGGGGTCATCGGGCGGTGACGGTGACCGGTACGCCGTTGACCGCGGCGGTGCCGGCGACGTGGTCGGTAAATGCCGCGTCGGTGAGATCGTTCGCGCTCGGGCCGGCCACCTGGTTCGCCACCGACAGCTTCGCGCCGGGGCGGTTGTGACCGAAGCCGTGCGGGAGGCTGACCACGCCCGGCATGATGTCGTTGCTAGAAGCAACTTCTACCGAGATCGAGCCGGCCGCGGACGTGACAGTCACCACCTGGCCGTCGGCGAGCTCGCGGTCGGCCAGGTCGTGCGGATGCATCAGGAGCTGGTGGCGCGGCTTTCCTTTCACCAGGCGCGCGGAGTTGTGCATCCAGGAGTTGTTGCTGCGCAGGTGCCGCCGGCCGATCAGCAGGAGCTCGTCGACCGCAACAGTGGTCAACGCGTCGAGCCGCGGCAGGTCGTCCAGGATCATCCGCTGCGCGAGGTCGATCCGCTTCGACTTCTTGTGCAGCGCCCCGGGCAACGCGGGCTGCAACGGCCCCAGATCGATCCCGCCCTGCGAACGCCGCAACTTCCCGACGGACAACCGATAAGGCCCGATCCGCAGCCCCGCGTCCACGATCCGCCGCGGGGACAACCGCAGCCGTGCCGTCGTCCTGACGCGACGCCGGCTCCACGGAGTACGCCGTACCAAGGCCAGCCCGAGATCCCGGAAGATCTCCCAGTCGTGCCGCGCCTCGGCGGGCTTCGGGAGTACGGCGTCGTTCCACCGCGCCGTGTTCCGCACGGCCAGCTGGTGGAACACGATGTCGTAGTGGTCCCGCTCCAGGGGCGGCGCCGGCGGCAGGATCACGTCGGCGTGCCGCGTCGTCTCGTTGATGTACGGATCCACCGCGACCATGAAGTCCAGTGACTCGAGCGCCTCGTCCAGCCGCCGCCCGTCCGGTGTCGACAGCACCGGGTTCCCGGCGACCGTCACCATCGCGCGGATCTGGCCCTCGCCCGGCGTCAGGATCTCCTCGGCCATCGTCGACACCGGCAGCTCACCACCGAACTCCGGCAACCCACGCACCCGGCTCTTCCAGACGCCGACATGCCCGCGTCCCAGCCCGAGCAACGTGTTCACGGCCGGCCGCGGGAACATCGTCCCGCCGACTCGGTCGAGGTTTCCGGTGATGATGTTCAGCACCTGGATCGCCCACTGGCAGATCGCCCCGAACTGCTGCGTCGACACCCCGACCCGCCCGTAACAGGCCGCCCGCTCGGCCGCCGCGAACTCCTGCGCGATCCGCCGGATCACGTCCGCCGGAATTCCGGTGATCCCCGCCGCCCGCTCCGGCGTCCACGCCTCGACCGCCGCCTCCACCGCCTCGAACCCGTCGACGTACGCCGCCGGCCGCGCGAAGCCCTGCGTGATCACCTCATGGATCAGCGCGAGCAGAAACGCCGCATCCGTGCCCGGACGGACGAAATGATGCTCGTCGGAAACCGCTGCAGTCTCGGTCCGGCGGGGATCGATGACGACCAGCTTTCCGCCGCGTTTCCGCAACTCCTTCAACCGTTTTCCGAATCCGGGCGCGGTCATCATGCTCCCGTTCGACGCCAGCGGATTCGCGCCGAGCATCAACAGGTACGACGTCCGGTCGATGTCCGGCACCGCGACCATCAACTGGTGCCCGTACAGCAGGTACGACGCCAGCATGTGCGGCAACTGGTCGATCGAGGTCGCGCTGAACCGGTTCCGGGTCCGCAACTGCCGGACCATCGTCGGCATGTGGGTGAGCGCGCCGAGACTGTGTACGTTCGGGTTCCCCAGGTACACCCCGACCGCGTTCCGCCCGTGCTCGCGCTGGATCCCGGTGAGCTTGTCGACGACGAGCTCGTACGCCGCGTCCCACCCGATCTCCTGCCAGCCGTCGGGAGTACGTCGTACCGGCGTGGTCAGTCGATCGGGGTCGTCCTGGAGATCGCGGAGTGCGACCGCCTTCGGGCAGATGTGACCGCGCGACAGCGGGTCGGACTCGTCGCCGCGGATGTCGGTGACGCGCCCGTCCTCGACGGTCACCAGGACACCGCAGATCGCTTCACAGAGATTGCAGGACGTCCGCCGTACGGTCATCCACTCAAACTACCCTCGGGTAGCGACTACCGCATCAGTCGAAGCGCGCCTCGTCGAGACGTCCGAGGATCGCGTCCACGGTCTCGCCGACCGACAGATCGGAGTTGTCCAGCCACAACCCGCGCCGCGGGCTGAACGCGTGCAGTTCGTAGTCGAGCTCGTCGACCAGATGATGCGCGCCGCCGAGCCGGGTCGAGATGACCTCGGGGCGCGGCGTCAGGACGACGAGGTACCGCGGCCGGGTCTGGATGCCGTCCAGGAATTCGCGCAGCAATTCACCGATCACCACGTCCTGCAGGACCACTGTGAACCCGGCGTTCGCGTATTCGTCGGCGGCCTTACAGGCCAGCCGGTAACGCAGTTGCAATTGGCGTTGCGCCTCGAGCACATCGTCGGCCATCGAGGCCTGACCGCTGACGATCATTCGCCGGAAAACGTCCCCCCGAAGATGCACGCCGTACTGGAATCTCTCGGCGAGCATTTGGGACACCGACGACTTCCCCGCCGCCATGATTCCACTGACGACGATCACCCCCTCGGACTCCATGCGGTGATCGTGCCACGTGCCGCGACGTTTTAGTCCGGTCTCGGCGATTCTTCTCCGAAAACCCAGGTTTGTAAGGGGTTACCTAGACCATCAGAGTCTCGAGATGGTGCCGCAGTACTTGCCGGAGGCGGGTCGGGGTGGTGCGTTCCGGCTGGATCGCGGCGTGCAGGGCGAGGCCGTCGATCAGGGCATGCAGACGTTCGGCCTCGCGGCGCAGATCGAGACCGTCTTTGAGAGCTCCGTCGTTGGCGAGGACGTTCAGCAGCGACTCGCACAGCCGGCGGAGTCCGTCGTGCACGGTGTCGACGTGTTCGTGCAGGCTGCCGGCGCCGGTCTCGGCCTGGGCCTGGGCCATGAACGCGATCCAGACGTCGAACTCCGCGCGCCGCTCGGCGTCCAGTGGGAGCGCCTCCTCGAGGTACCGCAGCGCGATCGTGGTCGCGGTGCCCTTCGGCTCGATCGCGCTGATCCGCTCGGTCACCCGGCGCGACACCAGATCCATCGCGAAGCTGAGCAGCCCGTCCTGGTCCGGGAAGTAGTAGCGGACCGCGCCCGCGGACCAGCCCGCCTCGGCGGCGATGGTGCGCACCGACGCCGCCCGGATCCCGTCCCGGCGGACCACCCGCCAGAGCGCCTCGGCGATCTCCTCGCGACGGGCGGTGTGGTCGACGATCTTCGGCATGTGGTCCTTTTTAGCACAGCTGTGTTAGGCTCGTTTTACAACACAGTCGTACTGAAAACTTTCTCGGGAGGGGACCGCTGTGCTGATCGCTGTGATCGCCGCGTGTGAGATCGGATTCTGGGTCCTGCTCGCCGCCGGCCTGGTGACGCGCTACCTGCTGCGGCAGCCGAAGGCCGGTCTCGTGCTGCTGGCCGGCGTACCGCTGGTCGATGTCGTGATGCTGGTCGCGAGCGTCCTGGACATCCAGCGGGGAGCGGAGCCGTCGTTCAAGCACTCGCTGGCAGCGATCTTCATCGGCGTCAGCGTCGGGTTCGGGCATCAGACGCTGAAGTGGGCCGACCAGTGGGCCGCGCACTTCATGGGCGGCGCGCCGCGTCCGGTGAAGCCGCCGAAGAAGGGCCCGGAGCGCGCCCGCCGCGAACGCGCCGGCTGGTTCCGGCATCTGCTCGCGTACGGCGTCGGCGTCGGCATCATGATCGGCCTCGGCCTGCTCTCCGGTCGCGGGTACGACGCAGTGCTCGCCCCGGCCGGCACCTGGACGCTCGTGCTCGCGATCGACGCCGTCATCTCCTTCAGCTACTCCTTCGACCGCAGCACCCCCACCCCTCGCGAGAAGGAGCCCGTCTGACGAACTCCACTTTGAGCCCCCACCAACCGTTTCGCGGGCCGGAGAATGGTTGGTAGGGGCTCAAAGTCGGGTTGCTGACCTCCCGGGATCACGGGGCTGCGCGTCGTAGATTTCGGGCATGACAGTGGTTGGGCGGGTCTGGGCTGCGGTGACCGCGGCGGTCGTGGTGTGCGGGATCGTCATCCAGTTGCTGGTGACGGCGAACGGGCACGAGGGGTTCTTCCCGGACAACCCGGAGCGGGTGTTCAACGTGTTCGCGTTCTTCACGATCCAGTCGAACCTGCTGCTCGGCGGGACCGCGCTGCTGCTGGCGGCGCAGCCGGATCGCCCGCGGAGCCGGCTGTTCGACACGCTGCGGCTGAACGGCGTGCTCTGTATCGCGGTGACCGGCATCGTCTACCACGCCGTACTGGCCGGGACGGACGACCTGCATGGCTGGGCCTCGGTCGCGAACCTGCTGCTGCACACCGCCGCGCCGGTGGTCGGCGTCCTGGGGTGGCTGCTCTTCGGGCCGCGCAGCCGGACCGACTGGGGCATCGTCGGGTGGTCGATCGTGTACCCGGTGCTGTGGCTCGTGTTCACGCTGGTCCGCGGCGCGTTCGTCGGCTTCTACCCGTACCCGTTCGTGAACGTCGACGAGCACGGGTACGGACGGGTGCTACTGAACTGTCTGCTGGTGGCGGTACTGTTCCTGGCTCTGGCGGCGGGGGCGACCACCCTCGACGGCAGGCTGCGCCGGAAGACAACCGTCGAAAGGTAGACCCGTGCTGGTGACCTCGCGCTCGTACGCCGAGTACGAAGCGATGTTCGACCTGAAGGAACTCCCCGACTCCGTGCTCGACTGCTGCGCGGGTGGCTCCGGCTTCACCGCCGAGGCCGCGGCCCGTGGCGTGGACGCGATCGCCGCCGATCCGGCGTACGAGCTGGATCATCCCGAACTCGTCGACAGCGTCCGGCGCAGCCTGCCGGCGACGTCGGGGATCATCGGCGAGCACGAGGGAAGTTTCGTCTGGCACTGGTACGGGTCGCCGGAGCGGAAGGATCAGTACCGGATCGAGGCGGCCGACCGGTTCCTGCAGGATGTCGCGGCCGCGCCGGAGCGGTACGTCGCCGCGGGGCTGCCGGATCTGCCGTTCGGCGATCGGCGGTTCGAGTTGGTGCTGTGCTCGCACCTGCTGTTCACGTGGGCCGACAAGTACGACCGGGGCTGGCACGAGGCCGCGTTGCGTGAGCTGATCCGGGTCAGCAACGCCGAGGTGCGGATCTTCCCGCTGGTGCTGCAAGGAGCCGGCGAGCCGATCCCTTGGCTGCCGGAACTGCTGGAGTCGCTCGAGGGCGTGACCTACGAGATCCGCAAGGTGCCCTACGAGTTCCAGGTCGGCGCCGACGAGATGCTGGTCATCACTCGGGCCTGATGGTGCTTCCCGCTCATCGCGCTTACGGATGAGTTGCGCACTAACCCGTCACGATGAGCGGGAAGCGATCCAGGGGTGCCGGGCAGGTGGCGGGAGGACGGTCTACCACCGACCCGCCCGGCCGCCGGGTCAGCGGAGGTACTTGCCGCAGACCGGCCACGGGGAGGCGCCGCGCTGCGCGTAGAGCTTCTTCGCGCGCATCAGCTGCTCGGCCGCGGAGGCCTTCGCCGGGTTGCCGGAACCGCCGACGCTGCGCCAGGTCTGCAGGTCGAACTGGAACAGCCCGTAGTAGCCGGCCGGGTTCACCGCGCGCGGGTTGCCGCTGGACTCGCAGTTCGCGACCTTGGCCCAGGCGCCGCTCAGGTTGGCCTTGCCGCTCTTCGTCGACGGGCGGTCCTCGGACCGGCTGGTCCGGGCCTTGCGCTCGGTCTTCTCGGACTTCTTCGCCTCGGACTTCTTGGTGACCTTCTTCGGCGCTGTGGTGGCGGCCTTCTTCACGCCGTCCAGCGAGAGGGTCTGCCCGATCAGAATGAGATTGGGGTCCTTCAGGTTGTTGATCCGGGCCAGTTCGTGCCAGTCGGCGCCGTTGGCCTGGGCGATCTCGGAGAGGGTGTCACCGGCCTTGACCTGGTAGTCGGTCGCGAACGCCGCACCGGCGCCGGCTGCGGTGATGCCGGCTCCCAGACCGGCGATGGAGAGGGTTCGAGCCACCCGGCGGGTACTTCGCCGGGTGCGCGCATGTCGGGCCTTGGACATCTGAAAAGCGCTCCTTGTGAGCTTGGGCATGGTGGGACGCACCAGGCCCCCCGTGCAGGGGGAGGGGCACTCGGACAGGTCACAGGACGGCGTCCGAACGGTCACGCCCCGGTAACGGCGCGACCTGAGTCATCCTGTGCGAGGTTCGGCGGAAACGCAACCCCAGATTCGGATCTGCCCCGAACTTTTTCCATGGTCTGACATTCCGAAACCCCAACAACAGAACGGTTTCCGGGCTCGACACGCCGATAGCCACAGGGATGGAACCGATCGGTTTACCACCGCCCGGAACGGGCTTTCGGGAGCACTTCGACGGGGTGTTCCCGTGTCGTCCGGAGAGTTCGCTCGTTGATCGAGACACGGGTGCCGCCGCCTGGCGATCGGGGGCGCGGCAGCCGGCGGATGAGGCGACGGATGTGATGGGGGCAGAAGCGGTGATCCGAGTGGCTCTCGGCCATCGCGGCACGTTGGTGCGTGGTGCACTGGCCGCGGTGCTGGCAAGGGAGAACGACCTGGACGTGGTGGCCGAGCTGGACCGCTCGGAGGACGTCCTCCAGGTGGCCGGGCGGCGTCCGGACGTGTTCCTGCTCGACCCGCACTTGCCCGGCCGGCTCCGGATCGAGGAGCTCTGCCGCAAACTCGCCGGGCGCGGTGTGCTGGTGCTGATCGACCACGAGGCGATCGCGGCGACCAGCCTGGCGCTGGTGAAGCAGGCGCCGCGGATCGGGTTGATCGCGACCGATGCGACCACGGACCTCCTCGTGCAGGCGGTGCGCGATGTGGCGAAGGGGCTGCCCGTGGTCGACGTACGGCTGGCTGTGGCGGCGTTGAAGGCCGGTGACAACCCGCTGACCGATCGTGAGTGCGAGGTACTGCGGCACGTCACTACCGGCGCGACGGCGCAGGAGGTCGCCCGCACCCTCAGCCTCAGTGCGGGCACGGTGCGGAACTACCTGTCCCGGATCCTCGCCAAGACCGGATCCCGCAGCCGGATCGAGGCGATCCGGAAGGCTCAGGACGCCGGCTGGATCTGAGTCGCGGGCGTCCAACTGCCGTGCAGGTCGCGGTACATGCGGGACGTGCGCATCAGCCTGGTGTGGCTGCCGAGGGCGGCCTGGCTGCCGTCGAGGACAAGGATCCGCTTGGCGCGCAGGGCCGAGCTGATCCGGTGCGCGATCACGATCAGCGTGCCGGGGCGCTTGGCGAAGGCTTCCTCGGCCTGGCGTTCGGCCTCGGGGTCGAGGAAGCAGGTCGCTTCGTCGAGTACGACGAGCGGAGCGGGGGACAGGTACGCGCGCACCAGTGCGATCAGCTGCTTCTCGCCGGCGGAGAGTGCGTTCGGCCGGAGGTCGGCGTGCAGGCCGCCGATGCGTTCGACGAGCTGGTCGGCGCCAACGGTTTTGACGGCGAGCTCGAGCTGGTGATCTGTTGCTTCGGGCAACAAATACGTGAGGTTGTCGCGCACGGTCCCGCTGAAGACGTAGGCCTCCTGCGGGATCAGCACGCGCGTCTCGGCGAGCCGCTCCGTGGTCACGTCCGTCGGCGGTGCACCACCGACCAGCACCCGCCCACCAGTCGGTGTCAGCATTCCGCAGACCAGGCCGGCCAGCGTCGACTTGCCGATGCCGCTGGGGCCGACGACGGCGAGGTGTTCGCCTTCGGGGATCGTCAGCTCGAGGTTGTCGAGTACCGGCTCGGCTTTGGGGCCGTACGCGAACGTCAGCCCGCGCAGCCGGACCTGGTAGCCGTTCAGCTCGTCGACCGGTCGCGGTTCTTCGGTCGGTGCCGAGGTGTCGAGGATCCGGCCGAGCGTGATCACGTACCGCAGGCCGCTGTCGCCCAGAGCGTTCATCACCGTGTTCAGCGCCGGTTGCAAGCCGATCAGGACATAGGTGAGCCCGCCGAGGAGCGTGCCCGTGCTGACTCCACGCCCCACCAGCCACGGCCCGGTCGCGAGCAGGATCAGCAGCGGCAGCCATCCGCCGACCGCGAAACACAACGTCCGCAGCGCCGACACCTTCGCCAGCGCGCGCTCCGCCGCTGCGTGCGCCTCGATCGGCTGGCCGGCCAGCCACTCGGCGTACTCCTCGGTCCCGGACGCGGAGATGTCGCGCACCCCGCTGAACACCATGCCGGCCGACGACGCGAGTTCCTCGTCTGCGGTCAGCGATGCGCGCACCCGGTCCGCCGCCATCCCGAGGACCGCGAGCGACAGCACGAACCCCAGCAAGAACGGCGGTACGACAAACGCGGCGACGAGCGGGGCGAGTGACAACAACCCGGTCAGTACGCCGAATAGCGTGACCGCGAAACTGCGCAGTACGAGGACCAGCCCCGCGAACGTGTCGCGGACGATCTCCACCTGCCGGTTCAGCCGCGCAACCGCCCCGTCGTCCCCGGACCGGAGCGTGCCGCCGACAACCCGGCGTACCAGATCGTCCCGCAACGGCTCGACCAGCTCACCGAGCCGCCCGTACACCTGCCGCGCGCCGGCCGCCCCTAGGCCAGCCGTCGCGACGAGCCCGCCCAGCCAGGCGATTCCTTGCCACGCATGCCCGTCGAGAAAGCTGTCCGTCGCCCGCGCCACCGCGATCCCGTACACCGCCGTCGGCAGGATCTCCGGAACCGACCACCCGATCAACTTGACCGTGGCCCGCTTCCGCAACGCGGCAGCGCCGTACGACAGCTCTCGCCTCATCCGAACACGGCTCGGTACGACGTGTTGTGCCAGAGGTCGGCGTGGGGGGCGATGGCTTGGACCTGACCGTGGTCGAGCCAGATGACCAGGTCTGCGCGCGCCGCCGTGGCTGGGCGGTGGGTGACGATCAGGCGGGTGCGGTGGTGCCGGTCCTCGGTGAGGGTGCGGCTGATCTGGCGTTCGGTCGCGGTGTCCAGGCTCGATGTCGCGTCGTCGAGGACCAGCAGGCGACCGGCCGACCAGGCGCGGGCCAGACCGAGGCGTTGCCGTTCGCCGCCGGACATCGGTGCCTTGCGCAACGAAGTGAAGTACCCGTCGGGCAGGCGGCTGACGAAGTCGTGGGCGTGCGTGGCGCGGGCAGCGGCGAGGGTCCGGATCGGGCTGACCGCGTGCGGGTCGAGCGCCTCGCCGACCGTGCGGCCGACCAGCTGCGGGCGCTCGAACGCGCACCCGACCGCGCTGCGCAGCGCGCGCCGGCTGACGGCCTGCAGCGGTACGCCGTCCAGCGAGACCTGGCCGGTCGACGGATCCCGCAGCCGCGCGGCAACCGCCGCGAAGACCGACTTGCCGGCGCCGCTCGGGCCGACGACCGCGATCGTGATTCCACCCGGAAGATCGAGATTCACGTTGTCCAGCAGGACGTTCCCGTCCGCGACCACACTGACCCCGTCGAACGTCAGCTGCCCGGTACCGGCCGGCAGCGTCAAGGTGCCGTGCGCGACGGGCTCGACCGCGATCACCTCGGCAGACCGCTGGACGCCGGCCTTGGCGCGGGCGAGCTCGCCGAGGACACCGGTCAGGTTGCCGAGCCCGGCGCCGAGTACGGCGTACTGCGAGGCGGCGAACAGCTCGCCCGCGGTGATGTTGCCGGCCACGAGCTGCAGTCCGCCGACGGCCAGGACTGCGACCAGGACGAGCGGGCCGACGACCGCGGCCTGTGCGCCGGAGCGAGCCAGGATCCGCCAGGTTACGACGCCGTTGCGGTGCAGTTCGGGGAGGAGGCCGAGGATGCGGCGCTCCTCGCGTTCCGTCGTACCGGCGGCCGTGATCGTGCGGATGCCGGTGAGCGACTCGGACAGCAGGGCGGCGATGCGGCCCTGGGCTTCTTGGTAGGCGAGGCTGACGTCGGCCGTCCGCTTGGCGAAGGTCCAGAGGACGAGGACCACGAGCAGGACGCCGCCGAAGAACGCGGCGGCCAGCCAGGGGTCGATCACTGCCAGCAGGACGAGGCTGCCGAGCGGGGGCGCGATGGCGGCGATCGCGGTCACCGCAGCCGGTCCGGCCTGAGCGGCGTCGGTGGCGTTGGCCGAGACGCGGGTGACGAGGTCGCCGGTCTCGAAGTCGCGCGTACCGCCGGGGCCGCCGCGGACGACGTGCCGGACCAGTCGATGGCGCAGCCAGGCCGTGGTCTCGGCGACACAGGCCGCGCCGGCGAACGCGTCGACGATGCTCGCCGCGATGCCGAGCCCGATGAGCGCGGCAGCGACGACCAGCCAGCGCGTGTAGCCGGTGCCGGCCACGATCGAGTCGACCGAACGGCCGAGGATGGTCGGGAGCGCGAGCGTGACGGCGCTGCCGATGAGCGCGTTGACCCCGATCAACGGCAACCAGCCCCGACCGTGCTTGGCCACCTGATTGAAGGTGATCATTGGCCCAGGCCCGTCTCGTTGGCGAGGAAGGCGAGCATGTCGGCGGCGAGGTTGATGCCGCCGGTCGTATGTCCGGCGTCCGGCTCGAACCTCAGGAGCACCGGCCGACTGCTCGCCGTCGCGTGCTGCAGCGCCGCGCACAGCTTCCTCGCGTGCAGCGGGTCCACGCGAGTGTCGTTCCCGAACGCCGTCAGCAGCACGGCCGGGTACTTCACGCCGTCGGCGACGCGGTGGTACGGCGAGTAGCTCGCCAGAGTCTTGAAGTCGTCCGGGTTCTTGACCGAGCCGTACTCCGCGGTCCAGCGTTCGCCGAGACCTGAGAGCTCGTAGCGGATCATGTCCGTCAGCGGCGCCGAGCAGACCGCGGCCGCGAACAGCTCCGGGCGTTGGGTGAGTGCGGCCGCGGTGAGCAGACCGCCGTTCGACTCGCCGCAGATGGCGAGCTGGTCGGCGGTGGTCCAGCCGTCGGCGATCAGGTGCTCGGCGGCGGCGATGAAGTCGTCGACGGTGTCCTGCTTGGTGTGGCGGGTGCCCGCTGCGCCGTCGCCGCGGAGGGTCGCGGTGACAAAGGAGCCACCCGCTTCGACCCAGGCCAGCGCGAAGGCGGAGTACGTCGGGGTGAGCGACTGCCCGAACCCGCCGTACCCGTAGAGAATCGTTGGACGCGGTCCGGGCTGGCCGATCACCCGCAACTCGACATCGGAGTTGGTGGTCAGCTGGTGTGTTTCAAGGTCCTGGGATTTGGTTGGCTGGGTCGTTTGCCCTGTGCTCGCGTCGTGGGAGCAGACCGTCGGCGGCGTGACGCTGTCTGTGTAACTGAACCACGCGCGATTACCGTGCGCGGTGAGCGATCCGACGGACCCGTGGCCCGGGAGCTCGAGGGTCCGGAGCCGTCGGCCGGTTGGCCGGTCGTGGATGGTGATCTCGGTTGCGGTGCTCACCAGGACGACGTCGTCGAGTACGGCGAGGCCGGTCAGCGGCGCGTTCGGCTGGATGTAGTCGTGCCAGACGCTCGGCTCGGTCGGGTCGCCGACGCAGATCCGGCCGGTGGGCGCGTCCTGCGTGGTGACGACGTACAAACGGCCGTCCGGACCGACCGACATGATCGTGGTCGCGTCCTGCGGGAGGTGCTGCGGCGGCGCGTCCGTCGTCAGGTCGGCGAGCCACACGTCGGTCGTCGTACAGATCGCGAGCCAACGACCGTCCGCGCTGATCTCCAGTCCGTACGACGCCTCGCCGGCGAGGATCGTGGCGTCGTCGGGGTCGCCCAGGCGGTGGCGGCGTACCTGACGGAAGCGCACGTAGTAGAAGGTGTCGCCGTCCGGGAGCCAAGCCACGGGGGAGTAGCGGCAGCCGTCGATCGGGCCGTCGATCAGCTCGCCCGTCAGCACGTCGAGGACGTGGAGCGACGAGCGCTCGTCGCCGCCGCGGGAGAGTTGGTATGCCAGCTTGGTGCCGTCCGGAGAGGGCTGCCAGGCGTCGAGCGTGGTCAGACCGCTCGGATCGAGTTGCTTCGGGTCGATGAGCGGTGTCTCGTCGACGTACAGCACGGCGTACTGCCGGCCGGTCTCGCGGCGCAAGGTGAAGCAGCGATCGCCACGCCACACGGGCGTGGACACGCTGCTGACGTCGGACAACTGCCGGACGCGGTTCTTCCAGCGGAACCGGCCGGGCAGTGACGCGGCGTACGTCAGCCACAGGTCGTCCTGGTCCCGCAGCCAGTGCTCGGACGCCGAAGCGTTCTCGAGCCAGCGGTACGGGTCCGCGACGGTACAACCGTGCACCTGCTCCACGAGCGTCAGACGCTCGGCGCATGGATAAGCCTGCACGGAGTCGATCACCTCACTCTCTCTCCCAACAACACAACGAGCCCGCGGGCTCGGAGCTACCCGGAGACAGGTCGGCCCTGGGTAGGCCTACGCCCACCCAGGGCCTCACTACCTGACATACAGGTGCCGTATCAGTGGCAGAGCAGCAGGCTCAGGTTGCTCGGGGTCTGCGAAGCGCAGCCCAGCACGGTCAGCGTGGAGCCGCCGTGGTGGTGGCCGCCGTGGCCGTAACCCGGGGTCTCCAGACCCTGAAGGTCGAGAAGTGCCATGTTTTTACACCTCCTTCGGTGCAGATCGTCGGGATGAAGACTCGGACCACTGGGGAGGTCCGAGGAACGGGAGGGACACCGGCGCGTCGTGCAGCGCCGTACCCAGAGCCAGCAGGACGCCGGCCGATCCGGTGGCCAGGTCCATCGAGAGACGGAGCAGCTGGTTGCCCGGGTACGCGAGGCCGCCCTCGAACGGCATCGCGTGCCAACCCAGGCCGTGCACCAGGTCATCGACCTGATCGTCGAGGGCGGCGGCGGTGAGGAGAATGCCGGCGCGACCCATGAAGAGCCCGGGCTGGACGTAATAGGAGCAGTGCGTGACCCGCTTGAGCTCTTGCAGCGTGACGGCGAGCTCTTCGGACGGGCGGTGGCGCAGGTAGCGCTCGAGGACGAGGGCGACGCCGGCCGAGCCCTCTTCGAGGTACGGCAGCGTTCGCCAGCCCTGGTTGACCTGGCGCATCCCGTCCTCGGTGAGCACGGTGCGCTTGAGGTCCTGCCGGATCGCGATCTCCGCAAGGTCGAGCAGACCGGTGTCTCCGAGCTGCTCGAACGCGTTGAGGAACAGCAACGCCGGCCCGGAGGCGCCGTACATCAGACCGGCGCGGGCATGCTGACCACCGCTGATCTCCGGTACGTCTTGGTCGAGGCGGTCTGCTACCAGGTCGAGGACCCGGACCGCCTTCGCGCGGAGCATCGGCTCGGTGTCGAAGTGCAGGAGGTTCAGGCCGATGCCGGCCAGGCCGGAGTGCAGCCCGAGCTCGCGGGAGCTCCAGTCGTCGGCGAGAGTGCGTTCGACCAGGTCCAGTGCGTCCTGCCGGTGGCCGAGTTCGTCGAGGACGTGGGCGACACCGTGCAGACCGTCGTACAGACCGGGGCCGGTCGCCGTGTTGAGGGCTTGCTTGCGCAGCCAGTCGTCATACTCCGGGAAGCGTCCGGCGCCGGTCTTGGCGAGCGCATAGAGGACGCCGGCCGCGCCGGTGGCGAGGTTGATGCCGCCGCCGTCGCGGAACTGCGCGATGTCGCCGGGGAACAGGCGGTCGGTGCGTTCCGGGGTCGCTGCGGCGACGATCGACTTGGTGAGCGCCGCGCGTACGTCGGTCCACTCGGCCTTGCCGGGCAGCGCCAGGTCTTCGAGCTCATTGGCGGTGTTGGCGCCGACGATCGTCCGGACCGCCTCGTCGAGCGCGGCCCGTGGCACCGGGAAGGTGTCGGCGATCATGTCGGCGAGCTGGAACGCCTTGCCGGGATGGAGATTCAGCAAGATCGTTGCCTGCGGCGCATAAACGCCGAGCGCGATACAGGCGAGCGCGTACCGGTCGACGTCGACACCTTGCCGGTCCTGCGGAGCGGCGTACCCAGGATGGGCGAGCGTCGAGCGGGCGTGGTCCTCGGCCCGGGTCGCGACCTCGAAGTCGATCAGCGTCAGCTTGCCGTTCACGTCGAGCAGCAGGTTGTCCGGGTGCAGGTCGCAGAACACCACACCGCGCTCGTGCAACTGGCTGACGGCCTCGCCGACCTTGGCGATCATCGCGGTCGCCCATTCGGCGTACGCCGCCTTGTCGGCCTCGGATGCATCCGGATGCGTCAGCGGATAACGCCGTACCAGCTCGCGCTGCAGCGACACCGAGTCGATGTGCTCCTGCACGAGGAAGTGATGGTCACCCAGTTGCAGGTAGTCGTGCGTCTTCGGTACGGCGTCCAGGCCGTCCAGCTGCTCGAGGATGTCGCGCTCGTGGGCGATCCGCGCGACCGCGTCCCGCCCGGCCATGTCGAGACCCGCGTGCGGGCGGCCCTCCTTGAGTACGACGCGGTCGCCGGTCTCGTTGTGGTGGCCGAGGTACACGCCGCCGCCGTTGGAGAACTGGATGACGCCGTCGATCGTGTACGCGAGGTCGTTGGTGGTGACCGCGTTGCGTGCGTCGAGGTGCGGCCGCAGGAAGTCCGGGAGCTGGACCCAGGGCGGCAGGACGAAGGTCGGGCCGCGGTGGTCCGGGACGAGATTGCCCTGCGCGTCCTCGATCGCCAGGACGCGTTCGCCGGTCGGAGAGAGGCAGTGCCTGCTGACGAAGGCGCCGTACCGGACGAACAGCGGACCTTCGGCGTAGCGCAGATCGCTCAGGATATAAGGGCCTTCGACACCTTGGAGGACTTCGTCGAGCTCCTTGAGCAGGAGCTTGAGCTGCGTGTCGTCGGTCGGGTAGATCGTCACCAGCTTGCCGCTCGACCCGCGGGGAGCAGCCTTCGAGTTCGTCATCACGAGGACGGCCTCGTTGCGCAGGAACTTGAACGCGATGCCGCGCGGGACGCAGTACTCCCACACGGCCTCGAGGGTCCGCTCGACATCCTGGAGGCGGGCCGAGACGTGGATCTTCCAGCCCTGCTGGGGAAGCCGGAGACCGTCCGGCGCGTAGTGCATCCACTGCTCACCGGGTACGTGCTGCCACCCGCTCGGCACGGGCCGCTGGGTGATCGCGAAGTCCGGATGCTGCGCACCACGGTTGGCCGGCGTCTCGTAGAACCGCCGATCCGCAAGGCAGTAGAACTCGTAACTCTCATGCATGACTGTCCGACCCCCCTTTCGTGGCCCCGCCACATCTTGGGCGCCTCGACCGGGGTCGGCGTAGTGCACGATGTCATCACTCTCGTGTGAAGAACCCACGCACTACGAGTGAGTAACTAAACACTCTTCGTTACCGAACCGCGAATCCCGAGCGTGAATCCCCCCGAGACAACATGTCAATCCACCCCAACAACATCACAGCCCGTAACTCCGAGGCGGATGCGTCGTGCCCGGGACGACTCACACCGGGTAGGTGTGCACCTCGGTGGCTTTGAGGGTGGTGTGGAGGGGTTGGCCGGGGGTTAGGTGGAGGTCGGCTACTGCGGCGGGGGTGATGTCGGCTAGGAGGTCGGCGGGGCCGGTGGGGGAGGCGTCTAGGCGGACTCTGACTGTGTGGGCGTGTTGCTCTATGCCGGTGACTACAGCCGGCCAGGTGTTGCGGGGGCTGCCGGACGGGGGTTCTACGTAGAGGCTGACGGCGGTGGGTGGGAAGGCTACGTGGACTGGGCCGGTGGCTGGTTCGGCAAGGGTGATTGTGCCGCCCTCGGGCAGCCTGACTGCTGTGCCTGAAGCGTCCCCGCGGTAGAGGTTGAGGCCTACTAGCTGAGCCACGTAGTCGGTGCGGGGGCGGCGGGCCACCTCGGTGGGTTTGCCTTCCTGGACGACCTGGCCGTTCTCGATGATGACCAGGCGGTCGGCCAGCACCATGGCGTCCAGCGGGTCGTGTGTGACCAGGAGGGTGCGGCCTTCGAAGCGGTTGAGGTGCTGGCCCAGTTCGGCTCGGACGTGAAGCGTCGTACCGGCGTCCAGTGCGGCTAGTGGTTCGTCGAGCAGCAGGAGTTCGGGGTCGGTGGCCAGCGCCCGGGCCAGGGCCACGCGTTGCGCTTGTCCGCCGGACAGCGCGCGCGGACGAGTACGGGCGTATTCCGACAAGCCGACCGTTTCCAGCCAGCGCGTGGCCTCCAGCCGGGCGGTCTGCTTCTCCACACCGCGGGCGCGAAGGCCGAACGCTACGTTCTCCAAGCAGCTCAGGTGGTTGAACAGCAGGTAGTCCTGGAACACCACACCGATCGGCCGGCGGTCCGGCGTACGAAACGTGCGCGGTGGCTCGTCCCACACCGTGTCGTCCAGCGCGATGCGTCCGCGGTCCACTGCGAGCAGTCCGGCGATGGCACGGAGCGCTGTGGTCTTGCCGGCTCCGTTGGGGCCGAGAAGTGCGACAACCTCACCTGGCTCGACAGTCAGGTCCAGTGCGAGCTCGAAGGAGCCGCGGCTCACCTGAACATCGGCGTACAGAGTCATCGGAGTCCACCGATCCAGCGCTCGCGGAGAGATGCCAGTACGACGACAGACACCAGCAGGAGCACCAGACTCAGTACGACGGCCACGTCGGGGTCAGTCTCCAACGCCAGGTACACGGCCAACGGCATGGTCGTCGTACGGCCCGGGAAGTTGCCGGCGAAGGTGATGGTGGCGCCGAACTCACCCAGTGCACGCGCCCAGCAGAGCACTGTCCCGGCGACAACGCCAGGTGCGATCGAAGGCAGTGTCACGCGCCGGAACGTCAGCCACCGTCCGGCACCGAGTGTTGCGGCCGCCTCCTCGTACCGTGGGTCAGCGGCACGCAGTGCGCCCTCCACGGAGATCACCAGGAATGGCATAGCCACAAAGGCCTCAGCAACAATCACACCGGCAGTCGTGAACGGTAGTGAGATGCCGAACCACGTATCGAGGTGCTGACCGACCAGACCGCGTCGTCCGAGTACCAGCAACAACGCAACGCCACCAACCACCGGCGGCAGCACCAGCGGAACAGTTACGAACGCGCGGATCACACTCCGCCCCGGCAGCCCGCCGCGGGCGAGCAACCACGCCAGCGGAACACCTAATACCAAGCACAGCGCAGTAGCGGCAGTCGCGCACACCAGTGACAACCGCAGCGCCTGCCACACGTCGGCACTGAACAGGCGCCCCGGCAACGTCGACCAAGGTGCCTTGATCAGCAGACCGACCAAGGGGACGAGCAGGAACGCCAGCCCGAGCAGAGCAGGCAGCAGGAGTACCAGGGGCAGCCGCCCGCTAGTGCTCCTGCCACGACGACTCACGGTGCGTCGAATCCCGCGGCGGTCAGGACCGCCTTGCCCTTGTCGGACAAGACGTAGTCGACGAACGTCTTGGCGCCGTCCGGGTTCGGAGCCTTGGTCAGCGTGGCGATCGGGTACTCGTTCACGGCCTTGCTGGACTCCGGGAACTCGATGCCCTCGACCTTGTCCTTGGCGGACAGTACGTCGGTCTTGTACACGAGGGCCGCGTCGACTTCACCGAGGCTGACCTTGGTGAGCGCTGCCTTCACGTCCTGCTCGAGGCTGTCCGGTTGCGCGGTGATGCCGACCGCCGCGAACACCTTCGCGGCCGCCGCGCCGCACGGCACCTGTGCGGCGCAGATCGCGATCTTCTTGTCCTTGTCCGCGAAATCTTTGATCCCAGTGATCTTGCCCGGGTTGCCCTTCGGTACGGCGATCTCCAGCGTGTTCTTCACGAAGTTCGTCGGAGTGCCCTTGTCCGTGACGTCGTCCATGTTCTTCGGCGCCGCCGACGCGAAGACGTCCGCGGGCGCGCCGGAGTTGATCTGCTTCGCGAGTGCCGAGCTGCCGGCGAAGTTGAAGGTCACCTTCACGCCGGGATGCGCGGCCTCGAAGTCCTTGCCCAGCTGGGTGAACGTGCCGGTCAGCGAGGCGGCGGCGAAGACGTTCACCGTGCCCGACAGGGCGGGCGTGCTGTTCGACGGAGACGATGCCGCCGGGGTCTCGTCGCCACATGCCGCGAGGGCGAGCGCGGCGACAGCGGCGAGGGCGGCCAACGCGGTACGGCGGAACATCAGGCCTCCGGGATCTCGACGACGACATGGGTGGACTTGATGGAGGCGACGGCCACCACGCCGGGCTCGAGGCCGAGCTCGTCGGCGGCCTCGCGACTCATCAGCGACACGACGCGGAACGGCCCGGCCTGCATCTCGACCTGGGCCATCACACCGTCCTTGAGCACCCGGGTGACGATCCCCCGCATCCGGTTGCGCGCCGAGGCCGCGGCGGTATGCCCCGGCTCCGGTGAGTCCGCCAGCTCCTGGGCGAACGCGGCGAGCGCTTGCCCGTCGACGGCCATCCGTCCGTTCTCCTGCTTCGACCGCAATCGGCCCTGATCGATCCAGCGCCGCACCGTGTCGTCGCTGACCCCCAGGAGCGCGGCCGCCTCACTGATCCGCAAGTTCGGCACGAGAGACAGCCTACCGCCGCAGATGCGGATTGATGCCAGGTTTTCCACAGTCGCGAAGCGGTGACGGAAAGTAGTGGCGATTCCTCGTAAGTTATAGGGCATGAGGACATCGGCGATGCGGGACTACTTGGACGGGCCGCACAAGGCGGCGCGGGACGTCGTGCGGGCAGGGCTGGGCGCACACGCTGACTTGGGCGACCTGGCGGTCCGGCTGCCACGGGACGAGTACCGGGACCGGATCCTCGACCTGCTGCTGCAGTCGGCCGCGGACGGGCTGCCCGCGCGGGGCTATCCGAAGGAGTACGGCGGCGAGGCGGACCTGGGCGGGTTCATCGCGGCGTTCGAGACGCTGGCCTTCGGCGACCTGTCGCTGATGGTGAAGGCCGGTGTGCAGTTCGGTCTGTTCGCCGGCGCGATCCTGCACCTCGGGACCGAGAAGCATCACGAGCGGTATCTGGCGGATGCGATCAGCGGGCGGCTGCTCGGCTGCTTCGCGATGACCGAGACCGGTCACGGGTCGAACGTGCAGGCGCTCGGCACCACGGCGACGTACGACGAGGCGGCGGGAGAGTTCGTCGTCCACACCCCGTCGGCGGCGGCGCGGAAGGACTACATCGGCAACGCGGCACGGCATGGGCGGATGGCGGCCGTGTTCGCGCAGTTGATCGTCGGCGGCGAGAGCCACGGTGTGCACTGCCTGATGGTGCCGATCCGGGGTGCGGACGGTGCCGCGCTCCCGGGCGTGACCTTGTCGGACTGCGGGCCGAAGCTCGGGCTGAACGGGGTCGACAACGGGCGGGTCGTCTTCGACCAGGTCCGGGTGCCACGGGAGGCGTTGCTCGACCGCTACGCCCAGGTCGATGCGGACGGCAACTACAGCAGCGCGATCGAGAACCCGGACCGCCGGTTCTTCACCATGCTCGGCACGCTGGTGCAGGGCCGGGTGTCCGTCGGTGGCGCGGCGATCAACGCGAGCAAGGTGGCGCTGACGATCGCGATCAGGTACGGCGCTCAGCGACGTCAGTTCGGTGCTCCGGGAAGCAACGAGGAGGCGATCCTGCTCGACTACCGGATGCATCAGCGCAGGCTGCTGCCGTTGCTCGCGCGGACATATGCGCTGCACTTCGCGCAGGCCGAGCTGGTGGAGGAGTTCGCCCGGGTGTTCGACGACGACCAGGGCGAGCACGACCGGCGGGCGTTGGAGGCGCAGGCAGCGGGGACCAAGGCGCTCGGGACGTGGCACGCGACCGAGACGATCCAGATGTGCCGGGAGGCGTGCGGCGGCGCGGGATACCTGGCCGAGAACCGGTTGGCGACGCTGAAGGCGGACACCGACGTGTTCACCACCTTCGAGGGCGACAACACGGTCTTGCTGCAATTGGTGGCGAAGGGACTGCTGACGGACTACCGCGAGTCGTTCGGCAAGTTGGACCCGTTGGGTATGGCGAGGTTCGTCACGGCGCAGGCGGTGGAGATCGCGGTCGAGAAGGCGGCTTTGCGTCCGCTGATCGAGCGGCTGCGGGACGTCGTACCGAATCGGAGCGACCGGAGTGACACAGGGGATCCGGATGCCGGGTTGCGGGACGACGCGTACCACTCGGGGCTGTTGCGGTTCCGGGAGGAGCACATGCTGTCGGGAGTGGCGCGGCGGCTGAAGGGTGGGATCGATGCCGGCGACGATCCGTTCGACGTGTTCAACCGGTGCCAGGACCACGTGATCGCGGCCGGCCGGGCGCATGTGGACCGGATCGTTCTCGAGGCGTTCCAGTCCGCGGTGCGGAACGCGCCGGAGGAGATCCGGCCCCAGTTGCAGGATGTGTACGACCTGCACGCGCTGGCGACGATCGAGGCGGAGCGCGCCTGGTACCTCGAGCACGGGCGGCTCTCACCCGGGCGATCGAAGGCGATCACCGCGCTCGTCAACGAGCTGTGCGCGGTCGTCCGTCCGGCCGCGGTGGAGCTCATCGACGCGTTCGGAGTACCGGGCTCGGCAACGGAGGTGCCCATGGTTGTACCGTCGCAGCATGAGTGAGCCGATCGAACCCGCGTCGGCTGCCGAGGCCGCCCGTGAACTAGCCCGGGTGCTGCTGGAGCAGGCTGACGCTCTGGACCTGCACGACCTGCGGGCCACCGGCGCGATCGAGAACGTCCGGGTCCAGGCCCGGGCGCTCGCGGACGCCGTGCACGAACGAGGCTGGGGCGACATCTTCCTCGGGATCGACTCGTACGACCCCGACGAGCTGGACGACCTGCCGCTGGGACCGGACGACTTCGACGACCCCGCGGACTACCGGGAGATCGTCGAGGGCGGGTCCCTGGACGACCTCGAGGAGCTGGAGGAGCCGCTGCTGCCGGAGAGCGGGGTCCGGCTCAGCTACCAGGCGAGGTACGACTACGTGGTGACGGACCCGGACGCCTTCGTGCAGTACGTGCGGAGCCGCGCGGACGAGGCGCAGAACGACGAGGTGATCGACGACATCGAGGACGCCCAGTCGGCGTTCGAGCTGCTCTGTTACCTCGACGGGCTGGGCTCGAAGGAGTACGAGTCGTTCGGGCTCATCCCCGGCGGCGGCGAGGAGTCCCACAAGATCGTCGAGTTCTCCCTGTGGGATCTGGATCCCACCCGGCGGGACGACACCTACCCCTACTAGGCCGGAAAACAGGCCCGGAAAACAGAACCGCCTCGCTGTACTGGTCCCCAGCAGCACCAGTACAGAGAGGCGGTCTTCAGTAAGAAACGCCGACCGTGCCGGGCGTTGGTCGCCACCTCACTGGCGACCAACACCCCACCGGCACGGCCGGCGTCCTGCTGTTGCCCCGAGAGGGCAGTGGCCCGAAGGAGGGCGGTCCCGCGTCTCATTCCGTGACCGGCAGGGGAGGTACAGTCCGGTCGCGGACGGGAGTACTGCGAAATCCACCTGGACCTGATGCCGGCGACCCGTCCGCCGCCGACAAGAGAACGTTGTCACGCGGCCCCGCGTACCGGGAATCCTCCGGTTCAAACATTTGCATTGCCTTTGAAGTAAGCAACGCTCAGTAAAAATTCCCTCACTTTCCGTGCAGATGTTGCCTTCTGCAACAACTAACCACTCGTCAAGACTTCCTGTGCTCATTGGCGAGCTGGGTCAGGACGGCGAGCACGCGGCGGTGGGTGTCCGGGGCGTCGTCGATGCGCAGCTTCTGGAAAATGCTCCGCATGTGGCTCTCGACGGTCCGCTCGGCGAGCACCAGCTGCGCGGCGATCGCGCCGTTCGAGCGCCCCTCCGCCACCAGTGCGAGCACCTCGCGTTCCCGCGCGGACAACGCGGCCAGGGGGTCGTCGGCCCGCGTCGGCGTCACGAGGGCGGCGACGATCGCCGGATCGAGCGCCGATCCACCGTCCACGACCCGGCGCATCGCGTCCAGGAAGTCGCCGACACGCAGCACCCGGTCCTTGAGCAGGTACCCGAACCCGCCGGTGCCGACGAGTCCGACCACGTGCCGCGTCTCGATGTGCTGCGACAGCATCAGGATCGGGCGGTCCGGCCGCTCCGCGCGCAGCGTGACCGCGGCCCGCGCTCCGTCGTCCGTCATCGTCGGCGGCATCCGTACGTCGATGATGGTCAGGTCGGGATCCACCGCTCTCACGACGTCGACGAGGGAGTCCGCGGTCTCCGCCGTACCGGCGACGTCGTGCCCGTTCTCGGTCAGCAGCCGGCTCAGACCCTCACGGAACAAGGCGGAATCCTCGCCGATCACGATGCGCACGGGATCTCCACGGTGATCGAGGTCCCGGCCCCGGGCGGGCTGTCGACCGTGAACTCTCCGCCGACCGAAGCGACCCGGTCTCGCATCGACGTCAGCCCGAACCCCTCCCGGGCCCCGCCGACACCGTCGTCACGTACGACGGCCCGCAGTACCTGATCGGTCACGCCGACAGAGATCGAGATCCGGGTCGCCCGCGCGTGCTTGAGCGCGTTCGCGATCGCCTCGCCGACCGTGAAGTAGATCGTCGTCGCCGCACTCTCACCGACTTCCAGTTCGGGTACGACGAGATCGACCGGCAGCGTGCTGTCCGCGACCAGCTCCCGCAGTGCGACGGCAAGACCGTCGTCGAGCCGACTCGGCCGTACGCCGTGCGCGATCCGCCGGAGCTCCGCGACAGTGTGCTCGAGCGTTTCCACCACCTCGTCGAGCTCCCGGTACGCCGGTACGCCGGGCGACAACTGGTACTGCACTGACCGTAGCCGCATCCCGATCGCGATCAGCCGCTGCTGCGCGCCGTCGTGCAGATCGCGCTCCAGCCGCTGTCGCTCCGCGTTGACCTCGTCCATCAGCCGGGCCCGACTCGACCGCACCTCGGCCAGCGCTTCCCGGAGCTCCAGGCGCAACCGGCTGACCTCGATCGGCAGCCGGGCCTCCACGACCGCTTCGCGCGCCCGCCGGACCCGCCGCGCAGACGTCGTACCGAGGACCAACGCGCCGACCACGGAGTCGCCGGTCTGCAACGGGATCGCGTCGTCGGGTACGACGAGTTCCGCTCCGGGGCGACGCAGCAGCACCCGCAGCCCGGGGTCGTCGAGCGCGGAGCGCAGAACGGACTCGATCTGCTCCGGCTCGGCCTCCCCGTCGCGGACTCGCCGGACGAAGGCGCGGATCCGAGCCAGCGCGACGGTCCGGTCCGGGTCGACCAGCCTGCCGATCGCGCGGTGGATCCAGTGGTACAGCGGAAGCAGGACAAGTGCGGTGACGAAGGCCGCGGTCGTGATGCCGACCCGGTCGGGGAAGTATCCGCCGACCACCAGGACCACGACCGCGAACACGCTCGCCGAGATCAGGGTGGTGACGAGCCAGCTGACGGTCGCGCCGAGCAGCCGGTCGATGTCGAACAGGTCGTGCCGCAGGATCGCGACGGTGATCGCGGCCGGGACGAGGAAGAGCATGGCGATCAGGAACCAGGTGTAGGCCAACGTCCCGGGCACGCCGAGCGCGGTCGCCAGCCAACTCGCGGCGAGCAGGATCGGCACGGAGAGCGCCGCGGCCATCAACCAACGCAACCGTTCCCGGGTGAGCTGATCGCCCCGCCGGTACCGCACCACAAGGCTGGACGCGGCCGCGAGCAACGTCGCGAGGAACCCCCCGAAGGCGACGACGATCAGGATCACCGGCACCGGGGTCAGAGGGCCCTCACGCCCGACGACGTAGGTCACCAACGTGGCCGAGACCGGCATCGCCGCCCAGATCCACCGCCACCGGCGCCCCGGCAGCAAACCGTCCGGAAACAGCAGCACCAACGTGACGAACCCGACGAAGAGCCACGGCCATGCGCCAACCGCGACCTCGTCCACAGTGGTGGCCGACGGCCACGGCGTCGAGGTTCGAGCTGTCGCGCCCCAGTCCTCGGCCAGGAAGACCAGGGCGGGCGTCGTGGCCGTCAGCGTCAGCGCGGGCCCGATCGGACTCGCCGGTACCCGAACGGCGACAAGCCAACCGAGGAGCAGCGCCGGCAGCAACAGAGCCGTCGTCAGCGGCCAGTACCCGGGCGAATCGATCGAGGGCGGGCCGTAGGCGAGCACCGCGCGTACGGCGGCGGCCGCGACGAACAGGGCCGTCGCGGCAACGACCAGACGCCGAGTCCGGAGCACAACCACATGATGACGGCGGAGCGCCGCTCGCGCACCAGTGCCAGCACTTAGTGGCCGGCCACGACCGAAGTCCGGCGACAGCACCGATGTGGAAGGCAGTGCGGCGAAGCGATCGTGAGGGGGTCAACTACTCGAGGAGGGGATTCCCGTGATCGCCATCGCCACCGTCCTGTTCGCCTTTCCGCTCGGCTTCTTCCTGCGCAACCGGCTGTCGGCCTACGTCGCGTACGTCGCGATCTTCGGCTACTGCTTCACGTTCCAGTTGGTGTACCTGATGCGCAGCTGGGTCGGCGACCACAGCCAGGCGTTCCCGGCGGATCCGAACGCCTGGCCGTTCGGGTACTTCGTCGTCACGGGCAGCATCTACGTCGTCGGCAACCTGCTGGTCGCGCTCGGGCACCGGGTCGGCAGCAAGCGCCGTAACCGGGCCGTCGACCTCGACCCGGTCAAGTGACCAGTCGCCTGGCGCTCCCGGAGGAGGAGCGTCAGGCGAGTTCGAGCTCGGTCGCCGGGCGGGCCGGGACGTCGCCGTACGTCGTGGTTCGCTGGCGGGCCGGGCGGCCGGCGGCGGTGGCCATCGCGGTGAGTTCGGCGATCGACTTGCGGCTGCCGTGCTTGGAGCCGGCCATCCGGCTGATGGTCTCCTCCATCAGCGTGCCGCCGATGTCGTTGACGCCGCCGTTCAGTACGTCGACGCAGCCGTCCACGCCGAGCTTCACCCACGAGCACTGGATGTTGTCGATCCGCCCGTGCAGCATGATCCGCGCCATCGCGTGCACCGCCCGGTTCTCGTCGTACGTCGGGCCCGGCCGGGCGACGCCGGCCAGGTAGATCGGCGAGTTCTGGTGGATGAACGGGAGCAGCACGAACTCGGTGAAGCCGCCGGTCTCGTCCTGCACCGCGGCGATCGTGCGCAGGTGCTGGACCCAGTGGTGCGGCGCGTCGACGTGGCCGTACATCATCGTCGAGCTGGACGGCAGGCCGACCTTGTGCGCGGTGCTGATCACCTCGATCCAGCTTGCCGTCGGCAACTTTCCCTTGGTGAGGATCCAGCGCACGTCGTCGTCGAGGATCTCGGCCGCGGTGCCGGGGATGCTGTCCAGGCCGGCCTCCTTCACCGAGATCAGGAACTCCTCGATCGACAGGCCGGTGCGGACCGAGCCGTTCACGATCTCCATCGGCGAGTACGCGTGGACGTGCATCTCCGGGACCCGGTCCTTGACCGCGCGGACCAGGTCGGCGTACGCCGTACCGGGAAGGTCGGGGTGGATGCCGCCCTGCATGCAGACCTCGGTCGCGCCGATCACCCACGCCTCCTCGGCGCGCTGGCCGACCTCGTCCATCGACAGGGAGTAGGCGTCGGCGTCGGTACGGCGCTGGGCGAACGCGCAGAACCGGCAGCCGGTGTAGCAGACGTTGGTGAAGTTGATGTTCCGGTTCACCACATAGGTGACGTCGTCCCCGACTGTTGCCTTCCGCAAGTTGTCCGCGATCTCCGCGAGCTGGTCGAGCGCCGGCCCGGTAGCAGTCATCAACGTGAGCGCCTGGGAATCGGAAAGCCCGGCGGGGTCACGCTCAGCGGCGGCGAGAGCTTCTTTCACATCACCTTCGATCCGTTCAGGTGCCGAACGACCGGCGACCTGCTCGCGCAGTACATCCCAGTCGCCGTACGCCGCGTCGAAGTCGGACCTCGTTTCCGTACGCCGGCCCTCGGTATCGATTGCGGTGTGGAGGTCGGTGCGGCCGACGCTGTCCCAGCCGCCGTCGGGCTCCTGCCACGGCAGGCCGACCGGCCGCGCCTCCTCGTTCGCGAGACCCGTGGCAGGATCGACCAAAGCCTCCACGTGGGAGATGAGTCGCGGGTCGAGCCATGGCTCGCGGAGGTACTCGGGATGCGCCGTCAGCCGCTCCCGAAGGGTGAACCCGGCGTCGGCGGTCACCTTCGCGAGGTCGTCGATCTGCGGCCACGGGCGCTCCGGGTTCACGTGGTCCGGGGTGAGCGGCGAGACCCCGCCGAAGTCGTCCACGCCGGCGTCGAGCAGCGCACGGCACTCGGAGAGGTCGACCAGGTTCGGCGGCGCCTGGACGCGGACCCGCGGCCCGAGCACGATCCGCGTCACGGCGATCGCGGCCAGCCACTCGTCCAGCGGTACGTCGGCGTCGTTGCGCATCGCGGTGTCCGGCTTCACCCGGAAACCCTGGATGATGACTTCCTGGATGCCGTTGTACTGCCGGGCGATTTTCCGCAACGCGAAAATCGAGTCGGAACGTTCCGGCAGCGTTTCCCCGATGCCGATCAGCAGCCCGGTCGTGAACGGCACGTTCGACCGCCCGGCGTCCTCGAGCACCCGGAGCCGGACCGCCGGGTCCTTGTCGGGCGACCCGAAGTGCGGCTGGCCCTTCTCCTCGAACAGCCGCCGCGACGTGGTCTCCAGCATCATCCCCATGCTCGGCGCGACCGGCTTCAGCCGCTGCAGGTCCTGCCACGACATCACGCCGGGGTTCAGATGCGGCAGCAGACCGGTCTCCTCGAGGACCCGGATCGCCATCGCCCGGACGTAGTCGAGCGTGCTGTCGTACCCAGCCTCGTCGAGCCACTGCCGCGCCGCGTCCCACCGCTCCTCGGGCGCATCGCCCAGCGTGAACAGCGCCTCCTTGCAGCCCAGCGCCGCTCCCTGCCGCGCGATCTCCAGCACCTCGTCGGGCGACAGGTACGGCGCGTGCACCCGGCCGGGCGTGGTCGCGAACGTGCAGTAGTGGCACCTGTCCCGGCACAACCGCGTCAGCGGGATGAAGACCTTCTTCGAGTACGTGATGATCCCCGGCCGGCCGGCGTCGGCCAGCCCTTGGTCGCGGACCCTTGCCGCGGTGGTCATCAGCGCGGTCAGCGCGTCGCCGGTCGCGCCGAGCAGCACCTCCACCTCCACCGGGTCGAGGGTCTTGCCGTCGTCCGCGCGCTTCAGGGCGCGCCGCATCGCTGTCGTCAGTTCAGGGGCCACGAAATCCGAGCCTAAGTCGCGGAAAACGCTGGATCCCGCGATTCCGGACAGCAAAATCAATCCGTACAGATGTCCTGATAGTTTGCTGTTCGTGCAGGTCAGGCGGGGTGTCGACGGGCGCCGGGCGCGCGGTGAGCAGCGCCGGAGCGAGCTGCTCGCGGCGACCTTGACCGTGATCGAACGCGACGGAGTCGCAGGTGTGAGTCATCGCGCGGTGGCTGCGGTGGCCGATGTCTCGGTCGCCTCGATCACCTATCACTTTCCGACACTGGACGACCTCCTGGTCGCGGCCCTCCAGTCGGCCGCGGAGGACCTCGCCGTCGAGCTGCACGGTCGCGGGAGCGAGCTGGGTGCGCGACCCGCCGACGAGTTGGCGCGGCTGATCGAGCACAGCGTCGTACGGCGACGTGGCCGGACGCTGGCGCTCTACGAGTTGTACCTGTACGCGGCTCGGCGGCCGGACCTGCGGGAGACGGCCGGCGCGTGGTTGGAGCCGTTGACCGAGATCGCCAGGGCGTTCACCGCGGATCCCCAGAAGGCGAGGCTGTTGGTGGCCGCCCTGGACGGCCTCTTGATGCAGGCGCTGATCGGCGCCCGCGACCTGGACCAGGCCGACGTCGCCGCGTTATTAGAGGTGCTGAGGTAGACCACGCCGAGTAGGGTCGCGAAGGAACTCGCCAACAGGGAGGTCCTCGGTGTCAGAGCCCCCAGTACAGCCATTGTTCGCATCCGCAGCCCGCGCCGTCCGGAAACTGCAGGACCTCGGCGATCCGCTGCCCGCCGAGGCGGTCACTCAGCTGTCCAAGCTGGAGAGCAGCTCGCTGAGCGACGCGGAGCGCCGTACGCAGCTCGAGACTCTGCTGCGGCCGTTCGTCCTGCTGGACGTGTCGATCGACGAGCGCGGGACGGCGCTGTGCGCGCCCGGTGCCGCGCCGCCGCGACTTGTCCAGCACGGTTGGCGCAGCTTCCTGGTGCGGGTGTCCAATCCGCATCGGCTCGAGGCCAACCTGAGCACGGGGAACGGCGGGGTGTACGGGCTGATCGACTACCACAGCCACTCCGCGCGGATCGCGCTGGCCGACACGCTGACCGTCGTGCCGCGGATCAAGAACGCGTGGTTGGACGCGAAGCTCGCCGGGCCCGGTGAGCTGTCCGGATTCGAGGTCGAATACAAGGTGATCAGCCTCTACAGCCGCGACGGCGGCGTCCGGTCGGGCGGGTTGATGCTGGTCGCCGAGGACGAGCACAACCATCACAGTCTGAGCCGGACGCCGCAGGGGCTCGCCTACCAGCGGACGAGCTTCGAGTTGGGCGAGTACGCCGCGTCGTTCGAGTTCGACTGCGCGCCGGCAGACGAGATCCGGATCGACGTCCGCGAGCCCGACGGGCGGAGTTGCATGGCCGCGATCACGGTCCGGGACGCGCAAGGGCGTACGTACCCGTCGAAGGCGATGCGGCTGGCGCCGGACATGTTCTTCCACGAGCACGTGTACCGGGCGACAGGCGAGATGATCCGGCTGCCCGCGGGGCGGTACGAGATTTCCGCGATCCGCGGGCCTGAGTATCGGCCGGTGCTGCTGGACGCCGACGTCGACGCGGAAACGTCGGAAATTCCGATCATGCTCGACCGCTGGGTCGATCCGGCGAGCCGCGGCTACTACTCGGGCGACCCGCACATCCACGCCGGCGGCTGCTCGCACTACAACGTTCCGAGCGAAGGCGTCACGCCGGAAACGATGATCCGGCACGTCCGCGGCGAGGGCCTGTGGCTCGGCAGCGTGCTCACCTGGGCGCCCTGCTACTACCACCAGAAACAGTTCTTCACCGGTGCGGCGATCAGCCCGCCGGCCGACCTGGAAGATCCGGCGATGCAGGCCGCGCAGGGCATGACCTGGGCCCCGCAGCCGACCGATCGGGACGGGGAAAGCACCCTGCGGTACGACGTGGAAGTTTCCGGGTTTCCGTCCAGTCATTCCGGCCATCTGATTCTGCTCGGCCTCACCGACCAGGACTACCCCGGAACGAATCTGATCGAGGACTGGCCGTCCTGGAACCTGCCGGTACTGCGCTGGGCCAAGGAACAGGGGGCACTGGTCGGATACGCGCACTGTGGAATCGGGCTGGGCGTCGGCACCGAGGAACTCCCGAACTACATCGTCCCGTCGTTCCAGGGCATCGGCTCCAACGAGATCGTCGTCGACGTACCGCTCGGAACGGCCGACTTCCAGTGCGGCACCCAGTTCGCACCCGCGGCCGAGCTGAACATCTGGTACCACCTGCTCAGCGTCGGCTACCGCACCCTGATGCTCGGCGAGACCGACTATCCGTGCATCTACGACGACGGCCCGGGAGTCGGGCGGACGTACGTGCGACTGGCCGAGCCGCCGACCGGACCACAGGCGATCGAGGCGTGGAACACCGGTCTGCGGGAGGGCGCGTCGTACTTCGGTGACGGCCGCAGTCACGTGTTCGACCTGGCCGTCGACGGTGACGTCAGCCGTGAGCACCCGATGGACGGGCCCGGCCCGGTGCGGGTCAGCGCGACCGTCGCCGCGTGGCTGCCCGAGGAGCCGCCGCCGGCGCCGCCGGGGCGGCTGGTGTACAGCGCGCCGATGGGCTGGCACCTCGAACGTGCCCGGATCGGAACGTCCCGGAAAGTCCTGCTGGAGGTCGTGCTCAACGGCGTCCCGGTGGCAACGCAGGAATTGGTTGCCGACGGCACCGAGCAGCAGGTTTCCTTCGACCTGCCGGTCGAGCGCTCGTCCTGGCTGGCGCTGCGGATCCTGCGCAGCGTGCACACCCAGCCGATCTTCCTCGAGGTCGGCGGCCGCCCGATCCGGGCGTCCCGCCGCAGCGCTCAGTGGCTGCACGACTCCGTCGACCAACTGTGGAAGGTGAAGTCGGGATTCATCCGGGAGAGCGAGCGGGACGCCGCGCGGCAGGCGTACGACGAGGCGCAGGCTGCGTACCGCTCGCGAGGCGAAGAATGTGAGGTCGACTGATGACGCACCAGGCACCCGCGATCGGCTGTTGCGGACCGGTCGACACCGATGCGCCGCTCGCCGTGACGATCAACCCGGAGGCGCGCGTGAACGTTGCCCGCAGCGGTGCGCCGATCGGGACCCTGAAGCCAGGCGAGTGGCACACGCTCGCCGTGACGGTCGTCAACGACGGTTTCGTCACCGGGCCGTTGGCCGTCGAGGCCGAACCGGTCCGCGGACTCCAGTTGGACCTGCCGGTGCACGAACTGAGCGGTGAGCATCGTCAGGAGGCGGCGTTCCGGGTCCTGCTCGACTCGCCCACGGTCGTCGACGTGACCCTGACCTTCCGCGCTCTCGGCGCACTCGGCGGGCTCGCCAACCACAGCACGATCAGCCTTCTACTGTCAGCACAGTAGCGCGCGAGCTACCTATGGTCGGGTGCTGAGGCCAGGGCCTGGTGCAGTCGCAGGCTGTTGGCTGAGTGCATGCTGAGGTTGTCTGTCGGGGCGCTGCGGACCAGGTGGCAACTGTTCGCCGGTGCGGTGGTTGCTGTTGCACTCGGGGTCGGGTTGGTGCAGTCCGGGTTACAGATGCTGGCCGCGACCGACATGCCGGTGTTGCCTGCGGGACTGTCGGCGTACGACCGGGCCAAGGTCCGGGAGGGGTACGTCGGGGCCGCGACGCTGCTCGGAATGTCGGTCATGCTGGCCGTTTTCCTGAGCGTGTTCATCGTCAGTACGACGTTCGGGTTCATGACGGTGCGGCGGCGGCGCGAGTTCGGACTGCTTCGGCTGGTCGGCGCGCAGCGGGGTTACCTGTGCTTGATGGTCGTGACGGAGGCCGGTCTGCTCGGGATGGTCGGCAGTGTGGTCGGGTTGCCGTTGGGGGTGCTGGCGACCTGGGCGCAGTCGTGGTTGCTCGTCCGGTTGGGGATGCTGCCCGAGTGGTTCGAGGCGCCGTGGGATCAGGGCGCGGTGTGGGCGGCGATGATCGTCGGCGTGAGTACGGCGTTGGCCGGCGTACTCGCCGCGGCCTGGCGGGCGTCGCGGGTCAATGCGCTCGAGGCGATCGTCGAGGGGCAGGCGGCGCGGCGGGTGATGACGGGGTGGCGGTGGTTCTGGGGACTGTCGGCGGCGTTCGGCACGGTGCTGCTGGTGATCGTGGCGCAGGCGGCGCGGGACCTCGTGGCCGGGCTGATGATCGGGTTGGTCGTGATGATCAGCGGGTCCGTGGCGTTGAGCCAGTTGAGTCCCGTCGTCGTACCGCTGGTCGGCCGGCTGCCCGCGATCGTTGTTCGGGGCAACTTGATCGCGGATCTCGCCCGGGCCGGCGTGCTGCATGCGGTACGTAGGAGCGCGGCGACCGCGGCGCCGTTGATCGTGCTGGTCGGGCTGGTCATCGGGCTGTGGGGCACGTTCGGGTCGCTGGCGAAAGCGGTCGGGGTCGAGCAGAAACAGTTGATCACGGCGGATGTCGTAGTCGATCACGTCGTCCGGCCCGGGCCGGGGATCGTGGCGGCCTCGGCGCAGACCGCCGTACCGATCGCGGTGACGCGGGGACGGAAAACGCTGTACTCCGAGGCGATCGGGATCGATCCGGTGGCGTACCAGCAGACCCACAAGCTGCGGCCGCGGAAAGGATCGCTGGATCGGCTGACCGGGCGGACGATCGCGATCGGACCGGGAATGGCGGCCGAGGGGTACAAGCTCGGATCGACTCTCAAGGTTGCACTGGGCAACAGATCAATCGCCGTGAAGGTCGTCGCGATCATGCCCGAGACGCTCGACGTGAGCGAGAACTTCTTCGTTCCGAGGAGTCTGCTGCCGGCCGGTGGGCGGACCGAGACGCTGGTGAAGCTGGCGCCTGGTGCGACGCTGGACGGTCAGACCGTCGAGCAGTGGGCGGAGGCGCGTGGTGAGGCGCAGCAGCGCAGCAATTCGGGACTGTTCGCCGCGCTGCTTGGATTGGCCGGGATCTTCACCGCGGTCGCGGTTGTCAACGCAGTCGTGATGTCGACGGCTGACCGGCGGCAGGAGTTCAACTTGTCACGGTTGGCCGGGCTGACGCGGGCGCAGGTCGTCATGGTCGCGCTCGTGGAGTCCGGGACCGTGGTGGTGGTCGGCGTACTGCTGGGATCGCTGGTCGCCGCGGCAGCCCTCGCCGGGGTCGCAGCGGGGCCTTACGGCCTTGCTGCGTTGGCGATTCCGTGGCGGCTGCTCGGACTGATCTTCGCCTCGGCGCTGGTGGTCGTCGGGGCCGCGGCGGCGCTAACTGCCGGTCGCGCGTCTCACCGGCTCACGTCCAGAGGGCCGGTCGCCTAAGCGTCGGCTGTGGTGAGGGCTTCGGCTTCGGACTCGGAGTGGGTGGTGGGGACGCGGAGGTGGGAGAGGGGCTTCCAACCGCTGGCGAGGACGCCGACCGCGAGGAGGACGGCGACGGCGCCGACGTAGAACGGGAGCTGGATGTTGAACTCCTCGCCGAGCTTGCCGGCCAGCCATGGTGCGACCGCGCCGCCGGAGAAGCGGACGAAGGAGTACGCCGCGGACGCCGTACCGCGTTCGACCGGAGCAGCCGCCATCACGGCCTCGGTGATCAGCGTGTTGTTGATGCCCAGGAACAGGCCGGCCACGATGACGCCGGCCGCGAGCACGGGCTTGTGGTGCGCGTAGACACCCATCACCGCGAGGTCCGCGCCGAACAGCAGCAGCACGGTCATCGCCACCGGGAGGGTGCCGAACCGCCGCTGCAGCCGCGGCGCCACGAACACCGAGGTGAACGCGAGACAGATACCCCAGCCGAAGAAGATCAGCCCGATCTCCCGCGCCGACATCGCCAGCGGGAACGGGGTGAACGCGAGCAGCGTGAAGAACCCGAAGTTGTACAGCAACGCGGTGACCGCCACGGTCGCGAGCGACCGGTGCCGTAGTGCCTTCAACGGCTCGAGGACCGACGTACGGCGTGCTTCCGGCGGCGATGCGGGCAGCAGGAACGCGGTGGCGGCGAGGGCGATCGTCATCAGGACGGCGACGCCGAAGAACGGGCCGCGCCAGGAGATCGTGCCGAGTTCGCCGCCGACCAGCGGGCCGGCCGCGATGCCGACGCCCAGGGCGGCTTCGTAGAGGATGATCGCCTCGGCGACCGAACCCGCGGCCGAGTTCACGATCGTGGCGAGCGCGGTCGCGATGAACAGCGCGTTGCCCAGGCCCCAGCCGGCCCGGAAGGCGACGATCATGCCGATGCTGTTGGACAGGCCGGCCAGCGCGCTGAACACGACGATGATGGCCAGGCCGATCAGCAGGGTGCGCTTGGCGCCGATCCGGCTGGAGACCGCGCCGGTGATCAGCATCGCGACACCGATGACCGCCATGTAGCTGGTGAACAGCAGCGACACCTGGGACGGGCTCGCGTGCAGTTGTTCGGCGATCGGCTTGAGGATCGGATCCACCAGGCCGATGCCCATGAAGGCGATCACGCAGGCGAACGCGACCGCCCAAACGGATTTGGGCTGCTTCAGAAACGACGACTTACTCACCGGGGCGTGTCCTCCAAAGGCTCGAGGGTGAGGAGTTTGTGGATGATGTGGGCGGCGGCCTCCAAGGTGGAGAGGTCGGACGCGGGGAGCTGACTCAGGTGCGCGGCCAAGGCGGCGCCGGCCTGGTGGCGGGCGCTGCGCAGCTCGGCGAGGCCTGCGTCGGTGAGGCTGATCAGGCTGGCGCGCGAGTCGGCGGGGTCCTGGGCGCGGCGCACCCAGCCCTGCTCCTCGAGGCGCTGCACCAGGTTGGACATGGTCGGCTGCGAACACCGATCGGCTTTCGCCAGCTCGCTGATCCGGGCCTGCCCGAGCTCGTCCAGTCGCCCCAGCACGCGCATCGCGGCGTGCGGCAGCGTGTTCACGTTCCGGGTCGCCAGCCGCGCCAACCGCGTCGACGCGACCACGATGTCTTCTCCGAGACCGGTCAGATCAGTTGCCATCACACGCACCAATATACATAGCAAAGCTATGCATCTTGCTCGAAAGTGAAGCAGATCACCGAATCTGTAACGGCCGGGCGTCCGCCAACGATGTGCACATTGCTGCCCGGCCCGGCCACTCGTTGGCGGGCTCGGCGATGATCAGCGCGCACTCGAACTCTTCGAGACGCTTCCAGAGGGGAACTCGTATGAAACTGCAGCGCCTTGCGCTTGCACTGGCCGGCACGGGCCTGCTCGCCGCCGCAGCTGCTTCCGCCCCGGCTTCCGCACAGCCGAGCCCGAAGCCGCACTCTTTTGCCAAGTCCATGACCCCGAACACGATCAAGTCGGCCGCCGCCGACGAGCCGTGTGTCAGCGACGTCATGGCGCCGGACGCGGCGGGCAACTCTCAGGAGATCCTGAGCATGCCGGGGCGGCCCATCCAGTCCGCCTCGGACACGCCGTTCAAGTTCGTCGGCACCCGCGCGGACTCGACCTGGTACGGCGCCGTGAACGCCTCTGGCACCCAGGTTTACTACTACGGCCTGCTGCTGCAGGGCGGGAACCTGTACCGGCACACGACGTACCTGCGTGAGAGCGGCACCTGGGTTCCGACGTTCAAGAAGGTCGGACCCGGCTGGACGAGCTTCAAGTCGATCGCCACCTCGAACTACAGCGTCGGTTCCCCGAAGCACGCGTACCTGTACGGCCTGAACACCAACGGCAGCCTGTACCGGTACCAGATGGTCGGCACCGGCTTCCGTGGGCTCGGCCCGATCCCGGGCTTCCGTGGCTTCAAGGCGATGACGGTGATCAGCGAGACCGCGACGTACGACACGCTGCTGATGACCACGAACGCCGGCGCGCTGTGGACCGCCCACATCCCGGTCGCGGCCGGGGCCAAGCCGGTGATGAAGCTGATCCGCTCCTCGGGCTGGTCGGCCTACGAGTCCCTGGTCGTCCAGGGCTGCGGCAGCCGCGGCGGTTCGCTGATCGTTGCCGTCGACCACGACACGGACTCCGGCTACCAGTACGCCATGAGCAAGGCGAATGGTTCCGCTACCGCGATCACGTCGTACGGCAAGATCCCCGAGGTCTACGGCGGTGTGAGCCACGTGTCGGTCACCACCCACTACGACCAGCTGGTCGGCGAGTAACTCTCTCCACGACAAAGCCCAGGACGCCATCGGTGTCCTGGGCTTTGTCACGTTCAGCCGGTGATCGGGTTGCCTTCTGCGGTGCGGAACGCGGCGAGTGGGATCGGGCCGCGGTGCAGGATGTGGGGGATGTCGGCCCAGGGGTAGAGGGGCTCGGTGGCGTTGAGGTTGCGGAGGCGGTGCAGGGCGCGTTCGGAGGGTGTGGAGAGGGCGGCGGCCGCTTCGGGGGTGTAGGGAATGAAGTCCTCGGCCGGTTGCGGGCGGAGTTCGGGGTCGTGGCGTTTGAGCAGGATGCAGGTTTTCGCCGGGTCGAGGAGGTCGGCGTCGAGGGTCCAGTAGTTGATCACGGCCGGGCCGATCCGTCCGGACTCGTGCAGTGCCTCGAAGATCGGGGCCGGGTGGACGGGTGACAGGAAGACCACGTCGGCCCAGGTGCAGTCCAGCGGATACACCGGAGCGCTCACGCGGTGCGGGCGATCCGCGTATTTCTTGAAGTGGCGCTCGTAGAGGTCGGGGTAGTGCACACGGAGCTGGTTGAGCGGCAGGATGTCGTCACCACGGACGTCGCCGGCAGCTTTGTAGAGAAGAGTCGTCATACACAAAAGCCTCCGAACACGAGAACCGTGCCGGAGGCTGCCTATTAATTCTACAGGAATCCCCATGGTCAAAGCCATCCTCGGAAGCGCAGCATTCTTCTTCGCCGCGCCCTGCGTGGTCGCCGGCGTGCTCCCGTGGTGGGTCAGCGGCTGGGCCGCGCCACGGTTCTGGCCGGGCTTCGTGATCGTGGCGGCTGGAGCGTTCGTCGTACTGCGTGCCTTCGTCCGGTTCGTCCGCGAAGGACGCGGTACGCCGGCGCCGGTCGCACCGACCGAGGGGCTTGTGGTCGGCGGCGACTACCGCTTCGTGCGGAATCCGATGTACGTCGGCGTGGTCGCAGCGATCTTCGGGCAGGCACTCGTTTTCCTCGACTGGCGAGTGCTCGGGTACGGCGTGATCGCGTGGGCCGTGATGGCGTCGTTCGTGCGCTGGTACGAGGAGCCGGTGTTGCGGGAGCGGTACGGCCGGCAGTACGAGGAGTACTGCCGGGCCGTGCCGGCGTGGATTCCTAGGCTTTCACGTCGGTAGCGAGGAGGCGGGCGACGTTGCGTTCGGCCAGTGCGGTGATGGTGACGAACGGGTTGACGCCGAGCGAGCCGGGGATGAGTGAGCCGTCGGTGACGTAGAGGTTGGGATGGCCAACGACTCGCCCGTACGTGTCAGTGGCCTCGCCGAGGAGACAACCGCCCAGCGGGTGGTAGCAGAAATCCGCGGCAAACGGACGGTTTCCGGAGAACAGGTCGCGACGGTACGTCGTACCGACAGCCTTGTTGATCCGGTCGAAGAGCGCCTGGGCCGACCGGACGGACGGTGTGCTCTGGTCGGCGGACCAGTGCAGGTCGGCGCGGTCCGTGCTGTGGTTGTAGGTGAAATGGCCGCGCTCGGGATTGACGGTGATCGCCAGGTAAAGGCTCGCCCACGTCTCCAGTCCGACCGGTAGCGGAGCGATCTCGGCGAACGCCGGGTGCACCGGGTCGTTCCAGTTGTCGATCGCGAGTGTCGGAATCGTGGACTGCAACGAACCGGTCGGATCCCACAGGTGATTCGCCCGGGCGGTCATCACGTTTCCGTTTCCGCCCCAGCCGTTTCCGATCGCGGCGGGCAGGTCCGGCAGCGTTCCGGTTTCCCTTGCTCGCAGCAACAATTCCGTCGTGCCGACGCTCCCGGCGCCGAGGAACAGGTACCGACAGGCGAGCTCACTGCGCTTCAGCACCTTCCCGGCCGGATCGATCTGCTCGAGCCCGACGAGATAGCCGTTGCCCTGCCGGTGGATCGTCGTCACCCGGGTGAGGGTCCGGATCGTCACGTTCCCCGTTCCGACCGCGTCGGCGAGGTACGTCTTGTCCAGCGACTGTTTTCCGTGGTTGTTTCCGTAGATCACCTCACCGGCCAGCGCCGACCGCGGCACCGCCCGGCGTTCCTCCTTCTGCAGGTAGTCGAAGGAGTACACGTTCGGTACGACGGCAGTCCGGAAACCGGCCTGATGCGCGTGTTTCCGCGACACCCGCGCGTACTGGTACACCGGCGTCCCCTCCAGGTACCGCGGGTCGATCGTGTTCACCCCGAGCATCCGGCGGGCGAGCGGGAAGTACCGCCGGTACATCGCGTCCGCGTCGACCTGCGGCAGCACCTTCTCGAAGTACGCGCGCTGCGGCGTCGGCGCCATCCCGCCGTTCACCAACGAACCGCCACCGACCCCGCGGCCGACGTACACACCCATGTTCGGGTAGTCGATCCGGTCCAGCACCCCGGCGTACGGCGTGCCGAGGTCGCGGTTCACGACGTCGAGCCAAAGGAACGTGTCGAGCGGCGCCTCAGTACGGCGGTGAAACCACATCGACCGGCGATCCGGGTTCAAGGTCGAACAGAACACCTTCCCGTCCGGGCCGGGGGTGTTCCACTGCTGACCCATCTCGATCATCGTGGTGCGGATCCCAGCCTCTCCGAGCCGGAGCGCGGTGACGGCCGCGCCGTACCCGGTGCCGACGACCAGGGCCGGCGTGTACGGCGTCGCGTGCGCCGGGCCGATCCGGGTGAGGTCGGTCGCGGCGGCGGCGGTGAGGGCGGTCAGGCCGGCGAACCGGCGGCGAGTCATTGCGGACGGGGCGGTCTCGTAAGTCACCTGACGCACCGTAGTCGACCGATTACCTCGCCGCAGCCGACTCGGCATGTCGGCCTGTCCGGCGGATAGTTTTACGGCATGGACAAGCGTTTTCTGGGACGGACCGGGCTGGAAGTCAGTGAACTGTGCCTCGGCACGATGACGTTCGGGCCCGGGACCGACGAACCGACTGCTCATCGCATCCTGGATGAGTTCGTGGCCGCGGGCGGCACGTTCGTCGACACCGCCGACACCTACTCCGGCGGGGTTTCCGAGGAGATCATCGGCAGTTGGCTGAAGAACCAGAACCGCGACGACCTGGTGATCGCGACCAAGGTGTACGGCGAGGCCGGGCCCGGACTGCCGGTCCGCGGCGCCGGCCGCAAGCACATCCTGGCCGGAGTCGAAGCCAGTCTGCGGCGCCTGCAGACCGACTTCATCGACCTCTATCAAATCCACGTCTTCGACGACGCGACGCCACTGGAAGAGACACTGACGACGCTCGATGCGCTGGTGGCCAGCGGAAAGGTTCGCTTCATCGGCGCCAGCAACCTCACCGGCTGGCAGCTACAGAAGGCGATCGACCTCTCGAACCACCGCGGTCTGGAGCCGTATGTCAGCTTGCAGCCGCTCTACAACCTGCTCGACCGCGATGCCGAGCACGACCTGATCCCGGTCGCGCAGAACGAAGGCGTCGGTGTCATCGCCTGGAGTCCGCTCGCGGGCGGCTGGCTGTCCGGGAAGTACAGCAAGGACGCGGGTGGTCCGCCGGCCGGCAGCCGGAGCAATCAGGCGGATTGGGACGCGCACGACAACGACCGCACCTGGCGAGTGCTCGACGTACTGCGTGCTGTGGCCGAGGAGGTCGGGAAGACGCCGGCTCAGGTCGCGCTGCGGTGGGTGGTGCAGCGGCCCGGGCTGACCGCGCCGATCATCGGGGCGCGGACGCCGGAGCAGCTCGCCGACAACCTCGGTGCCACCGGCTGGGCGCTCACCGACGACCAGATGATCCGGCTCACCGAGGCCGGGGACGGCCCGTTGCCCTACCCGCACAACATCCTGGCGATGCCGCAGTTCGTCCGTCGGCCCGGGCGGTAGCTGCCCTTTCGTGCAGAGGGTGCAAAATTGCACGGATAATAGTTTGCAGTGACTGCAAGAATCTGCCTACGCTGCTGCGGTGAGGCAGGTTGAGGGTGGGTTGCGGGAACGCAAGAAACTGCAGACGCGGGCGGCGCTGGCCGACGCGGCGTTGCGGCTGGCGCTGGAGAAGGGGCCCGACCACGTCACGGTCGAGGAGATCGCCGAGGCGGCCGACGTCTCGGTGCGGACCTTCTTCAACTACTTCCCGCACAAGGAACACGCGATCCTCGCGCGCAACCCCGAGCACCTCGAGCGGGCGCTCGAGCGGATGCGGACGGCGCCGCCCGAGGAGTCGCCGCTGACCACGATGTGGGTCATCGTGCACGACGTACTGCGGGAGCTGGAGAGCGACGGCCACCTGTCGCGCCGCGGCGAGCTGATCATGAGCTCGCCGAGCCTGCTGTACCAGCTGATGCTGTCGAGCCTCGACGACGAGCGGCAGCTGACCGCCGCCCTCTCCGAACGGATGGGCGTACCGGCCGGATCGGTCCGGCCGGCGCTGATCGTCAGCACGGCAGGCGCCGCCTGCCGGGTGGTGATGGAGCTGCACAAGACCGCGCCCGAACGGCCGATCCCCGACCTGCTCGACGAAGCCTTCCATTTACTTGCCCAAGGCATCGATACCGCCTTCGGGCCGGACCACCAGACGAAAGGCACCTCATGACGACGACCTCGTCACCCACTCCGGAACCCGTGGGTGAGGTCACCGCTACCGATACAGCGACACTGACCCCCCGCCAGACCATCCAGGCCATGTCCGGCCTGATGATGGGCCTGTTCGTGGCGATCCTGGCCGGCACCGTGGTGAGCACCGCGCTGCCGCGTATCATTCACGACCTGGGGGCGAGCCAGTCGTCGTACACCTGGGTCGTCACGCTCGAGCTGCTGACGATGACGGCCACCGTGCCGCTGTGGGGCAAGCTCGCCGACCTCTACAACAACAAGCTGCTGATCCAGCTGTCGCTGAGCTTCTTCGTGGTCGGCTCGCTCGTCGCCGGTTTCGCGCCGAACATCGAGGTGCTGCTCGGGAGCCGGGTGCTCCAGGGCCTCGGCGGCGGCGGTCTGACCGCGCTCGTGCAGATCGTGATGGCGGCGATCATCCCGCCGCGCGAGCTCGGCCGGTACTCCGGTGTCTTCGGCGCGATCTTCGCGTCGGCGACCGTCGGCGGCCCGCTGCTCGGCGGCTTCCTGGTCGACTCGCCGCTCGGCTGGCGGGCCTGCTTCCTGATCGGCGTACCGTTCGTGATCGCGGCGATGATCCTGCTGCAGCGCACGCTGAACCTGCCGACCGTCCGTCGCGAGGTGAAGATCGACTGGTGGGGCGCGGTCCTGATCATGGGCGGCGTGAGCACGCTGCTGGTCTGGTCCTCGTTCGCCGGCAACAAGTTCGAGTGGGTCTCCGGCTGGAGCTTCGCGCTGGTCGCGGTCGCCCTGGCCGCGCTGGTCGCCGCGGTACTGGTCGAGCGCCGGCACCCCGAGCCGATCATCCCGATGGACCTGTTCCGCAACCGCACGGTGACGCTGTCGATCATCGCCAGCGCGCTGGTCGGCGTCGCGATGTTCGGCGGCTCGGTGTTCCTGGCGCAGTTCTTCCAGATCGCGCAGGGCTACACGCCGACCAAGGCCGGCCTGATGAGCCTGCCGCTGATCCTCGGCATGATGGTCGCGTCCACGATCGCGGGCGGGCTGATCACGAAGTACGGCCGCTGGAAGATCTATCTGGTCGTCGGCAGCGTCCTGCTGCCGATCGGGCTGGCGCTGTTCGGCACGATCGACGCGCACACCTCGAAGTACCTGCTGTGGAGCTTCATGGTCGTCCTCGGCGTCGGCATCGGCCTGGTGATGCAGAACCTGGTCCTCGCCGCGCAGAACGACGTACCGGCCCGGGAGCTGGGGGCGGCGACGTCCGCGGTCAGCTTCTTCCGGAGCATGGGCGGCACGATCGGCGTCAGCGTGCTGGGCGCGATCCTGGCGAACAACGTCGCCGAGACGCTGAACCCGGGCGGCGCGTCGTCCGGCGGCGGCAACGCGGTGCCGAACATCGCGGAGCTGCCTCCGGAGGTGCGGACGATCGTCGAGAACGCGTACGGCGCGGCGACCGCGGACCTGTTCATGATGTCGGTCCCGTTCGCGGTCCTCGCCCTGATCGCCGTCCTCTTCATCAAGGAGAAGCCCCTCCTCACCACCTCCGGCGCCGAGCGTCGCGCCGAAGAAGCGGAGCCTGACAAACTGGATGCATGATCGTCGCATTCAGCATCAGCCCGTCGGCCGGTGACGAGACCGGCGGCGTGAGCGAAGCGGTGGCCGAGGCCGTCCGCGTCGTCCGCGCCTCCGGTCTTCCCAACGAGACCAACGCGATGTTCACCAACCTCGAGGGCGAGTGGGACGAGGTGATGGCCGTCGTGAAACAGGCCGTGGAGGCCGTCGCCGCCGTCTCGCCCCGGGTCAGCCTCGTCCTGAAGGCCGACATCCGCCCCGGCTACACCGGCCAGCTCGCCGCTAAGGTCGAGCGCATCGAGCAGGCGTTAGTGGACTGAGTTCAGGACGCCGATCACGTCGTCGTAGCGGTTCTCGCGTTCGGCGTGGCGGAGGAAGTGGACTCGGTCGACGAGGATCTCGGCGGCGTCCGGCTGCTGCTGGAGGATGGTCACCGTCTCGTCGAGGTACTCGTCCAGCGGCATCGCGCGCTCGTCGTTCTCCTGGTTCATCAGCGTGGTCTGGACGGCGGGCGGGACGACCTCGATCACCTGGATCCCGGTGTCCGCGAGCTGGATCCGCAGGCTCTGCGTGTAGCTGTGGATCGCGGCCTTCGTCGCGCTGTACGTCGGCGTGATCGTCAACGGCACCGACGCGAGGCCGGAGGAGACCGTGAGGATCGCCGGATCGCGCTGCTTCAGCAGGTACGGCGTGAACGTGGCGACCGTGCGGATCGTGCCGAGCAGGTTGATCTCGATGGTCTGCTCCGCGGTGGCGACGTGACCGGGATCGCGAAGGTCCTCGACCTGCATGATGCCGGCCATCGTGACCAGCACGTTGACGTCGTGGGTGCTGGTCACCTGCTCGAACGCGGCCGCGATCGAGGCCGGGTCGGCGACGTCCAGGACGACGCCTTCGATGCCGTCCTCGTCGGCGATCCGGTCGAGCAGGTCCTTGCGGCGCCCGCTGATGATCACCGTGTTGCCGAGGTCGCGGAAGCGGCGGGCGAGTTCGAGGCCGATACCCGACGTACCGCCGGTCATGAAGATCGTGTTGCCTGTGGTTTTCATGTCTCCAGCGTGAGACCGGATGCCCCGGGCAACCAGGCTGCGCTCAGCCACTGCTCGGCAAGCAGTGGTTAACCGGCGCAGCCCGTGGACACTGGAGTCATGGAGTACTCCGACCTGTCCGACTTCCTGCGCAAACGCCGCGAGGCCCTGCAGCCCGAGGACGTCGGGATGCCGCGCGGCCGCCGACGCCGTACGCCGGGTCTGCGCCGTGAGGAGGTCGCGGCGCTCGCGTCGATGTCGGCCGACTACTACAGCCGGCTCGAGGGCGGCCGCGGACCGCAGCCGTCGGTCGACATGCTGGGCGCGATCGCCCGGGCGCTCCGGTTGACGCTCGAGGAGCGCGACCACCTGTTCCTGCTGGCCGGCCACGGTACGCCGCCGCGCACGACGCGGGCGTGCCACGTCGACCCCGGCATGCTGCGGATCCTGGACCGGCTGCACGACACCCCCGCGATGCTGCTCAACCGGTGCGGCGAGGTGCTCGCGCAGACGCCGGCGCACGTCGCGTTCGCCGGCGAGCTGACCAACTTCGAAGGCATGGAGCGCAGCGAGGTCTACCGCTGGTTCGCGCACCCGGAGTCGCGGGCCCTCTACGCGGAGCCTGAGCTGAGCACCCACAGCCGGTTGCAGGTCTCGATGCTGCGTACGGTCGCCACCATCGACGGCCCGAGGTCGTACGCCGCCTCGCTCGTGCGGGCGTTGCAGAAGCTGAGCCCCGAGTTCAACGCGATCTGGGACGCGCATGAGGTCGTGGCCGCGCACAGCCGGACCAAACGCTTCCGGCATCCGGTGGTCGGCGAGCTGGAGCTGTACTGCGAACTGATCGACAACCGCGACCAGCAGCAGACCCTGATCGTCTTCACCGCCACGCCGGGCAGCGAGAGCGCGGAGAAGCTGGAGTTGCTGGCTGTGCTGGGAAGTCAGACACTCGATCCGGCGCGCTGACCCGTCGTCCGACGGCTGAGGTAGAAGGCGAACGCGGCGGTCGGAAAGAACATCACGATGCCGTAGACCGCGACCGGGATCGACATCTCGCTGTTGCCGAGCAGCGCCGGGCTGAGCGCGATCGTGAGGGCGAGCGTGGCGTTGTGGATGCCGATCTCCATCGAGCAGGCGATCGACTGCCGCTCACCCAATCGGGCCAGCTTCGGTACGACGTACCCGAAGAACAGGCTGAGGACGTTCAGCAGTACGGCGACCGCGCCGACGGCGGCGATGTAGTCGAGGACGTTGGCGCGCTCGGTGTAGATCGCGGCGAAGATCACCAGGGCCAGGACGATGATCGAGCCGAGCTTGACCGGCCGCGTCATCCGCTCCGCGAACCCGGCCCGCCGGCTCCGCACCAGCATCCCGAGGGCCACCGGGACCAGCACGATCGCGAACACCTGCAGCATCTTCAGCGGCTGCAGGCCGATCTGGCCATCGCCGAGAAAGTGGGCGAGGGACAGGTTGACCACGATCGGCAACGTGACCACGGCGAGGACCGAGTTCACCGCGGTCAGCGAGACGTTGAGCGCGACGTCGCCGCCGGCCAGGTGACTGAACAGGTTCGCCGTGGTGCCGCCGGGGGAGGCGGCCAGCAGCATCATGCCGGCGGCGTGCGCGGGCTCCAGGTCGAACACCTTCACCAGCCCGAAGCAGATCACCGGCAGCAGGATCACCTGGGTCCCGAGCGCGACCAGGACGGCCTTGGGCATCCGGAGCACCCGGCTGAAGTCGGCGACCGTCAGGGTCAGGCCGAGGCCGAACATGATGATCGCGAGCGCGACCGGCAGCAGGACGGAGGTGAGCACGGAGTCGTTCATCGGCGGCTCCTTCGGACGTCGGTGGCTCAGGGTGACAGCGGCGCGGGGCGGCGGCAAGATCTCGAGCTCGGTTCCGGGACCGGTGGAGTCTTTACCGCCTTTAGATCATGGGTTAATTTAAGTTCTGAAATTTATAAAGCGTTCTTACGGAAAGGTCCGCCCCCATGCTTTCCGATCGATTTCGTTTGCCCGCATTGCTGCTCGCCCTCGTCCTCCTGGTCGGCTGCCTGACCGGCACCGCGGCGGCTCAGGTTCAAGCCACCTTCAAGGTTCTCGCGTTCTACAGCGGGACCTGGGACGCCGCCCACATCGACTTCGAGAAAGAAGCCAACCAGCGTTTCCCGGAGTTCGGTGCGCAGAACGGTTTCACCTACACGGCCACGAACAACTGGGACCAGCTCAACAACCTGACTGCCTCGCAGTACCAGGTGGTGATGTTCCTCGACGACTCGCCGCACACCGACGCCCAGCGCAACGGGTTCAAGAACTACATGGACAACGGCGGCGCATTCTTCGGCTTCCACGTCGCGGCGTACAACGACGCCAGTGGCGGCTGGCCGTGGTTCAACAACACGCTGCTCGGCACCGGGAGGTTCCAGTCCAACACCTGGGGTCCGACCGCGGTGACCTTGCGGACCGAGAACCGTTCGCACCCGGCCCTGGTGAACACCGGCGCGACGTTCCGGTCGTCGGTCAGTGAGTGGTACAGCTGGCAGAACGACCTGCGGAACAACCCCGACATCCAGATCCTGGCGTCGATCGACAACTCCAGCTTCCCGGTCGGCACCGACCCGAACCAGACCTGGTACAGCGGCTACTACCCGATCATCTGGACCAACAAGAGCTACAAGATGATCTACGCGAACTTCGGCCACAACGCGATGAACTACGAGACCAACACGCGGCTCTCGTCGACCTTCGACAGCCCGGCGCAGAACCAGTTCATGATGGACGCGCTGAAGTGGCTGGGCGGTGCCGGTACGACGCCGCCGGCCGAGCAGCCGTCGCCGACCACCTGGTACGCCGTCGCGAACAAGGCCAACGGGAAGTGCATCGACGCCCGCGCGGCCGGGACCGCGAACGGGACCGTGATCCAGCAGTACAGCTGCAACGGCACGCAGGCGCAGCAGTTCCAGTTCCAGCCGACGTCCGGCGGTTTCACCCGGGTCAACAACCGGAACGACGCGACGAAGGTGATCGACGTGACCGGTGTGTCCGCCGCGGACAACGCCGGCCTCCAGTTGTGGACGTACAGCAACGGAAACAACCAGCAGTGGCAGGCAGTTTCCGAAGGCAGTGGCTACTTCCACTTCGTCAGCCGCTTCAGCAACAAGTGCCTGACCGTCCCGAACGGCTCGGTCGCCGACAGCACCCAACTCGTCCAACTCGCCTGCAACGGAGGCACGGCTCAGTCCTTCAAGCTGACGTAGATTGCGGCGCATGAGAATCCTGCGTGTGGCCGCTTTGGCGGCAGGAGGTCTGTTGTTGATGGGTCAGGTCGTGCCCGCCCAGGCTCACGGCGGATCGTCGTACCGGTGGGAGCTGACGCCGACAGGGACCACGGCGCAGTTCCGTGGGCTCGCGGCGGTCAGCAAGGACGTCGCCTGGGTGGGCGGGACCGGCGGAACCGTGCTGCGGACGGTCGACGGCGGGAAGCACTGGCAGAACGTCAGTCCGGCCGGTGCGGAGGCGCTGCAGTTCCGCGATGTCGAGGCGTTCGACGCGCGGCGTGCGGTCGCGCTGACGATCGGGAACGGCGAGGACTCGCGGGTCTACCGGACCGCCGACGGCGGAAAAACCTGGTCGGAAACGTTCCGGAACACGGATGCGAACGCGTTCTACGACTGCATCGCCTTCAACGACGACAAGCACGGCCTGGCGCTGAGTGACCCGGTGGACGGAAAGTTCCGGATCGCGGCGACGTCCGACGGCGGAAAGTCCTGGAAAGTGCAGCCGACCGGCGGCATGCCGGCCGCGCTCGCCGGCGAGTTCGCGTTCGCGGCGAGCGGCACATGCCTGGTCGCCGGCCACGGTCGTACGGCGTGGTTCGCGACCGGTGGCGGCGATCGTCCGCGGGTGTTCCGGACCGTCGACGGCGGACGGCGCTGGACCGTCGCGGACTCTCCGATGGCGAGTGGAGAAGCGGCCGGAATCTTCAGCCTCGCGTTCCGGAACAGTTTGTTCGGTGTCGCGGTCGGCGGTGACTTCCTGAAGCCGACCGAGGCAGTGAAGGCCGCGTCGGTCACGTATGACGGTGGTCGCACGTGGAAGCTGGTGCCGGCCGACAAGGCGCCAAAGGGCTACCGGAGCGGCTCGCACTTCGTCCCGTGGTCGCCCACGACTGTTGTTGCGGTCGGTCCGTCCGGGAGCGACGTCAGCTTCGACGGCGGCCGCAGCTGGAAGCAGTTCTACGACGGAAGCTTCGACAGCGTCGAATGCGCCGGCCACGGCAGCCAAGCAGGCTGCTGGGCCTCCGGCGCCAAGGGCGCCGTCGGCCGCCTGGTGCACTGACGTTCAGACCGGCGACACTCGCTCGTTGTGCGGGTGTCGCCGGTTTTCCGGAAAGATGAGTGCATGCGTAAATTGCTGACCGTCCTCGTGGGGTTGCTGATGGTGGTTCCTACCGTTGCCGCGGCTCAGCCCGACGCGGGTCGTCCGGGCCGGCCGCTGACCGTCATGTCGTACAACATCCACCACGGCGCGGGGATCGACGGCGTGCTCGATCTCGAGCGGATCGCCGTCCTGATCGAGCAGTCCGGGGCGGACGTGATCGGCCTGCAGGAGGTCGACCGGCACTGGGCCGTGCGGAGCAACTGGGTGGACCAGCCGGCCTGGTTCGCCCAGCGGCTGAAGATGCATTACGCGTACGCCGCCAACCTCGACCTCCCGCCCGTGAATCCGGGGGAGCCGCGTCGCCAGTACGGGACCGCGATCCTCTCGAAGTACCCGATCCAGGACTTCAAGAACACGCTGCTGCCGCTCTACCCGACCGGTGAACAGCGCGGCCTGGCGGTGGCAAACCTCACAGTGCGCGGCGCCAAACTGCGCTTCGCGAACACGCACCTGACCAGCAACAACAACGCCGAGCGGCTGGAGCAGGCGCAGAAGGTGGTCGAGCTGCTCAGCGGATCGCGGACGCCGACACTGCTCGTCGGCGACCTCAACGCGACGCCGGAGAAGCCGGAGATCAAGACGCTGACCGCGGTGTACGACGACACCTGGACCGAGGTCGGCGTCGGTCCGGGCTACACGATCGAGGCGGACAACCCGACCAAACGCATCGATTTCCAGCTGCACAGCGCGGGCCTGCGCCCGACGGATGCCGCCGTACCGGTGACGCCGGCCTCGGACCACCTGCCGGTGGTCGCCTCGTTCGTCCTCAGCTGAATCACCGAGCGCTCCCACGCCCCTCCGGCTCCGGCCGGAGGGGCGTTTTCGTGCGCCGACCTGCGGCTTCGCGGAATTACAAGCTTGTAGTTTGTCAAGTCGACACACGGGTGAAACAAAGATACTTGTGTGAAAGCTGTTCCCAATGGGGCTGTAGGCAACTAGTGTCACGTATGTGGTCCAGGAGGACCAAAAGTTCACGAACCCTGGGGAAGGGGTTCGTGACCGGCGGAAGGAACGATCCCGATGCGGACGCCCCCCAGGGCCACGTCCGGCAGGCGGATCACGAGTGCTGGGAAGACCGGTCGAGCAGGCAAGGCCCTGCTCTCCGGGGTGCTCGCGATCTGCTTGGCCGGCACCATGGCCATGCCTACCCTTCCGGCTGAGGCCGCGAAGCCGAAGCCGCCGGTGATTCCGTCCAAGGCCGCGGTCGAGCGCGCCAAGCAGGCCGCCGCCTCGAAGGCCGGCCAGGTCGCCGCGATCGAGCGTCAGCTCGCCGCCGCCGGTGCGCGGCTCGAGCAGCTCGGCATCGCGTCCGGGATCGCCGACGAGGCGTACAACGGAGCCGTCTACCGCCTGCAGCAGGCCAAGGCCGAGGCGGCCGCCGCCGCGGCCCGGGCCGCCGAGGCGCAGAAGACGCTGGCCGCTCAGCGGCAGCAGATCGGCCGCTTCGCTGCCGCGTCGTACCAAGGTGGTGGCGACGTCGCGAAGATCGCGCCGCTGTTCACCGCGGAGGGTCCGCAGCAGCTGCTCGACTCGGCCGGTGCGGCGTATTCGGTGTCGGCTGCGATGCAGGGTTCGTACCTGCGGTTCACGGCGACCGAGGTGATGACGAACCTGTTCAAGGTGCAGGCCGACCAGGCGGTCGTGAAGGTGAAGAAGGCGGCCGACGAGGCGGCCAAGGCGAAGAAGGCGGCCGAGGACGCGGAGGCTGCGCAGTCGGCGGCCGTGACCGCCATCGGCGTGCAGCGCAAGCAGTCGATCGCGCAGCTCGCCGTCCTGCAGAACATCTCGGTGCAGGTGGCCGCCCAGCGACAGCAGGGGCTCGAGGAGCTTGCGCGGCAGCGCGCCGCTGCGATCGCTGCGAAGAAGGCCGCCGAGCTGAAGCGCCGGATCGCCGCCCGGGAGGCCGCGGAGCGCCGCGCAGAGGCGGCCGAGCGGGCCCGGGAGGCCGCGGAGCAGGCTCGTGAGGAGAAGGAAGAACGCGAGCAGAACAACGGCAAGAAGAACCCGCCGAAGCGGCACAAGCCGTCGACGCCGAGCCGTGACAACGACGACAACGACAACAACAACGGGGGCAACCACAGCTCGCGGAAGGGCGCGTCGGCGGCGATCGAGTTCGCGATGCGCCAGCTCGGCGACATGTACCTGTGGGGTGCGACCGGCCCGAGCCGCTGGGACTGCTCCGGGCTGACCCAGGGCGCCTGGGAGAAGGCCGGTGTGCAGCTGCCGCACTACAGCGTCGCGCAGTACGAGCAGATCCAGCACATCGACGAGGACGAGCTGCGGCCCGGCGACCTGATCTTCTGGTCGCTGAACCCGAGCGACCCGGGTACTATCCACCACGTCGCGATGTACCTCGGCAACGGCCGGATGATCCACGCGCCGCGGACCGGCAAGCCGGTGCAGATCGACAGCGTCTACTACTGGGAACCGCCGGACTTCTTCGGTCGCCCCTGATGCAGTTGTCCCCGGCAACGGTTTGTTGCCGGGGACGTTTCTCTTCTACGCCAGCCGGTGTCCGCCGTCGGCGTGCAGAACGGTGCCGGTGATGAAACCGTTGCGGAGCAAGGCGATGATCGCCGCGGCGATGTCCTGGGTGCGGCCGATCCGGCCGACCGGGAGGCGGGCCGCCATCGCGGACAGCGTCTCGGGTGCCGCGTCGCCGGCGACGTCCTGCCAGATCGGGGTGTCGACCCAGCCGGGTGAGACGACGTTGACCCGCAGCGGCGCCAGCTCGACCGCGAGCGCCGCGGCCAGCGAGGCGAGTGCGCCGTTGAGTGCCGCGAGCAACGAGGCCCGCGGACCTGGCCGGTACGCCGCGATACCCGAGGTGAACACGATCGAGCCGCCGGGTTCGAGCATCGGAGCGCCGTGCTTGGCGAGCAGCAACGGGCCGAGCAGCTTGGAGTCGACCGCGCCGCGCGCCGAGCCCACGTCGTACTCGGCGATCGGCTGGTAGGCGCCGCCGACGTCGGCGGCTGTGGTGACGATGTGGCTGACCTTGCCGGTGGTCGCGAAGAGGCGTGCGATGTCCTGCTCACTTCCGAGGTCCACGGCAACGGTGCGTACGCCGAGCTCCCGGCGTGCTGCGTCGAGCTTGGACTGGGTCCGGCCGGCGACGGTGACCTCGCTGCCTTGGGCAACGAGTTCGGCGGCCAGGGCACGGCCCATCCCTGAGCTGCCGCCGACGATGACGACGTGTTCCTGCAACGGTTTCTCCTTCGGTGGTTGACGTTTCGAGCCAACCACCGGGTGCGTCAGTCCACCACGACTTGTTGCCTAATGACCGTTAGGCCGGGGCTAACGGTCATCGCCTGGAGCACCGGGTTGTGCGAGTCGGTGCGCCACACGGCGGCGTACCGGGCGATCAGCGGGCGGCCCGCGAGCGGGCGCCAGACGATGTCCGGCGTGGCGGCACGGCGGGAGCCGAGGCTGAACGCGGAGCGTCGTACGAGGAGTGCCGACCGGAGTTGTGAGTGGCTCATGCTGATATCGCTCAGCCGTACGCCGGTGCCGATCCGGCGGATCATGTCGTCGTAGAACTCGGGTGCGGCGGCGCGGGGGATCCAGATGAGTTCGAGGCCGGTCAGGTCGTCGAGCGTGAGAACCGGCCGAGCTGCGAGCGGGTGGGTCGCGGTCACCAGTACGCCGAGCTCCTCGTCGGCGAGCTGTTCGGAGGTGATTGCCGGAGGCAACATCAGCGGGGTGCGGACGAGGCCGAGGTCGATCTCGCCGGCGTCGAGCATCCGGAGCTGGTCGGTGGTGGTGCCTGCTTCGAGCGTGACGGTGCTGTTCGGGAAGCGTTCGGTGGCGAGTTGTTCGAGGGCGGCCGGGAGATGGCCGGGGATCCCGTTCAGCAGGCCGAGGCGGAGCACCGGCTCGTCCAGGCCGGCGGCCCGGCGCGTGTCCTTCAGCGCCAGGCCGGCCGCCTGGAGGGTTTCCCGGGCGCGGGCGAGCAGGACCTGCCCGGCCGGGGTGAGCTCGACGCCGCGGCTGTGCCGGATCAGCAGGGCGGTGCCGATCTCGCGCTCGAGCTGTTTGATCTGCTGGCTGAGCGTCGGGGTGGAGATGTACAGGCGCTCGGCGGCCTTGCCGAAATGCAGTTCCTCGGCGACGCCCACGAAGTACCGCAGCTGCCGAAGCTCCACCTGGTGATTCTATTCGGGAGTCGCGACGAGACGGCCGAGGTTGGTGCGGGCGTCGAGGGTTTCGTGGATCCGGGCGACGTCGGCGAGCGGGTGGGTGGCGTGGACGATCGGGCGGAGGTCGCCGGACTGCCAGCGGCGCGTGACCTCGGTGATGTCGGCGCGGGCCTCATCGGGGCGAGCCTGCTGCCAGCCGGAGATGGAGACGCCGGTGACCGACTTGAGGCCGAACAGCTTGAGTACGGAGACGACCGGGACCTCGGTGGTGATCGCGCCGTACGTGATCATCCGGCCGAGTGGTGCGAGCAGGTCGAGACCCTGGTCGAAGACGGTGCCGCCGACCGAGTCGAGGACGGTGTCGACGCCGTCGGGCGCGAGCTCGCGGACGCGGGCGGGCCAGTCGGGGTCGGTCAGGTCGACGGGCTCGGCACCGAGTTCGCGGATGAAGTCGAGCCGCTTCGCCGAGGACGCCGTACCGATGATCGTCTTCGGGTCGTAGCCGCGGGCGAGCTGGACGGCCAGGTGGCCGACGGTGCCGGCGGCGGACTGGATCAGGACGGTGCTTCCGGGTGCGACCCGGCCGGTTTCGAGCAGTCGATAGGCGAGCGGGGCGGTCAGCGACATCATCGTGGCCTCACCCGCGTCCGCGTCGTCCGGGATCGAGGCGAGGAAGCCGGTGTCCGCCACGGCGTACTCGGCGAAGGCGTCCACGGTGAGGGCGGAGACGCGCTGGCCGACGGCGATGCCGGGCGGGGTTTCCGGGCCGAGCTTGACGATTCGGCCGACGACGTCGCCGGTCAGGGTGCCGGGCAGCGAGCCGTCCCAGGGGGAGCCGCCGCGGCGGAGGACGGTGTCGATCGCGTTGGCACCGATCGCCTCGGCCTGGATCAGGACCTGGCCGGCGGCGGGTTCGGGGACGGCGATCTCGTCGAGCTGGAGTACGTCGGGACCGCCGTGGCGGTGGAAGCGCACTGCGCGCATAGTGGGTTCTCCATATTGTGGGGTAGATAAATAATGGGAGATCCCCACGATAACTCGACAGGTCGGCGTTGCCAATAGAGTTGGTGCGGTGAAGAAGTCGCCGAACCACCGGCTGTCCGACCACGTGCTGTTCGCGCTCGGGCGGTCGAGTCAGCACGCCCAGCGGCTGGTCCGGCAGCACATGACCGACGGTGGCGTCCGGACGCAGCACTATCACGTGCTCGCGAGTCTCTCCGACGAAGGCGAGGCGGTGCAGGCGACGCTCGCGGACCGGATCGGGTTCGACCGCAGCGATCTGGTCACGTTGCTGGACGAGCTCGAGGAGCTGAAGTTCCTGGCGCGGCGGGTCGATCCCGCCGACCGGCGACGGAAGATCGTCGCGATCACCCTGGCGGGCGAGCGGCAGGTCGACGCGATGGACGAGCTGATCCGCGCCGCGGAGGCGGAACTGCTGGAGCCGCTGACCGCGGCGGAGCGCAAGACGCTGCTCGCGTTACTCCGCCGCGTGTCAGGCGATCAGTGACCTTCGGTCTTCAGGCGGGCGAAGGAGGCGGTGATCTCGGCCTCGGCGTCGGCACGGCCGACCCAGGTGGCGCCCTCGACCGACTTGCCGGGCTCGAGGTCCTTGTAGACCTCGAAGAAGTGCTGGATCTCCAGCCGGTCGAACTCCGGCACGTGGTGGATGTCGCGCAGGTGCTCCTGCCGCGGGTCGCCGGCCGGGACGCACAGGACCTTGTCGTCCGGACCCTTCTCGTCGGTCATCCGGAACATGCCGATCGCGCGAGCGCGGATCAGGCAGCCGGGGAACGTCGGCTCCGGCAGCAGTACGAGCGCGTCCAGCGGGTCGCCGTCCTGGCCCAGGGTGTCCTCGATGAACCCGTAGTCGGACGGATACTGAGTCGCGGTGAACAGCGTCCGGTCCAGCCGTAGACGGTTCGTCTTGTGGTCCAGCTCGTACTTGTTGCGAGTGCCCTTGGGGATCTCGATGAAGACGTCGAACTCCATACGGCAGATACTGTCACGGTTCCGACCGACCGAATGACAGGAGCAGCCCGGTGGCCCGACCTGCCCGTGCGGCATTCGTCACGCTCCTCACCACGGCGCTCTTTGCCGGCCTGGTGAGCAGCGCACGCGCCGTACCCGGTTCAGTGCAGACAGCTGACCGGAGCACCCAGCAGGCTCCGGCCGTCCTGGCGCCGGCGACGACCGAGGGCGTCGCCCCGACCGCGGCCGGCGTCGGCACGGCGCTCGCGGCGATCCTCAAGGACCCGTCACTCGGCCCGCACCACGGCATCTACGTGTACGACGCCTCGCGCGACAAACCGGTGTTCTCGGTCGGCGCCGCCACGCCGTACACGCCTGCCTCCACGCTGAAGCTGCTCACCACGGTCTCCGCGCTCGCCACGCTCGGTCCGGACCACACGTTCGCCACCAAGGTCGTGAGCACCGCCAAGGGGTCGATCGTCCTGGTCGGCGGCGGCGACCCGCTGCTTGCCGTACAGCAGGCGAGCGACTACCCGGCCCGCGCGACCCTCCAGACGCTCGCTCAGAGTACGGCGAAGGCTTTGAAGGCACAGGGCGTCGCCTCCGTGACCCTCGGGTACGACGCGTCGCTGTTCAGCGGCCCGGCCGTCAACGCGAACTGGGAAGCGAACTACGTCCCTGAAGGCATCGCCGCCCCCACCTCGTCGCTCTGGGTCAACGAGGGTCGGCTGTCTCCGGGCATGGCCAAGCGCGCCACCTCTCCGGCGCTGGCTGCTGCCACGTCATTTCAGAAGCTGCTGACGCAGTACGGCATCAAGGTCGCCGCCACCGCCAAGGCGACGAAGGCGCCGGCTGCCGCCACGCCGCTCGCGCAGGTCAAGTCGCCGACACTGGGTCAGATCGTCGAGTACGTGAATCTGCACAGCGACAACGACGGCGCCGAGGTGCTCCTGCGGCACGTCGGCATCGCGACCGGCAACGGCGGCTCGTACGCCGGTGGCGTCAAGGGTCTCCGGGCCACGCTGACCAAGCTCGGCCTGGACGTCAGCAAGGCCCGCATCTACGACGGCAGCGGTCTGACCCGCGCCAACAAGGTCCCGCTCGACCTGCTCGCTGGTGCGGTGCGAGTGGCCGTGTCGAAGGACCACCCGGAGCTGCGGCACCTGCTGTCCGGCCTGCCGGTGGCGGGCTTCAACGGGAGCCTCAGGGAGCGCTTCACCTCAGCTGGTACCGGCACCGGGACCGGACTGGTTCGTGCGAAGACCGGAACGCTCACCGGGGTCCACAGCCTGGCTGGGTATGCCCGTGACCGCTCCGGCACGCTGCTGGTCTTTGCGATCGCCAGTGACAGCGTTCCGGTGCCGAAGACCCTGGACGCGCGCGCCGCGCTCGACCGCGCCACCGCCGCGCTCGCCAACTGCGGCTGCTGAATGTTGGGACATACCACTAGGGTCGTTATATGAGTACGGCGGAAGGCGGGACCACGACCGAGATGGTCGACTGGCAGCTGGCGACCGGCGTGGCGCGGAAGCTGCTGCGACCCGGCCCGGCGGTCAGCCGTGCGGAGGCGGACCAGGTGGTCGCCGAGCTGCGTCAGTTCGCGGACGAGTCCGAGGTACACGTGCGCGAGTTCACCGGGCTGAAGGCCACGTCGGCCACCGCTCCGGTGCTGATCGTCGACCGGCCCGGCTGGGTTCAGGCGAACGCGGACGGCTTCCGGACCGTGCTGCAGCCGCTGGCGGAAAAGTTGCGCGAGAAGGCCGACCGGACTGCCGGCCTGTCCTCCGCGGTCGGCTCCCGGGTGACAGGCATCGAGGCCGGTGCGCTGCTGGCCTTCATGTCGTCGCGGGTGCTCGGTCAGTTCGACCCGTTCTTCCCGGCACAGCCTGACCCGGACCGTCCCGGTCTCACCGGCCGCCTGCTGCTGGTGGCGCCCAACGTGGTGCAGGTGGAGTCCGAGCTGGGCGTCGTACCGCGGGACTTCCGGCTGTGGGTGTGCCTGCACGAGGAGACGCACCGGGTGCAGTTCACCGCGGTCCCGTGGCTGCGGGACCACCTGCGGTCGGAGATCGCCCTGTTCCTGGACCAGGCCGAGCTGGACGCTTCGGCGTACGCCGCGATGTTCCGCGAGGCCGTGCAGCGGCTGGGGCGGTCGGTGCGTGGTGAGGCCGAGCTGAGTCTGGTGGACCTGATGCAGTCCCCGGAGCAGCGTGCTGTGCTGGACCGGCTGACCGCGGTCATGTCGTTGCTGGAGGGTCATGCCGACTTCGTGATGGACGGGGTCGGGCCGTCGGTCATTCCGACGGTGGACACCATCCGGTCCAAGTTCTCGTCGCGGCGGGCGAGCGGCAACCCGGTGGACCAGCTGCTCAAGCGGCTGCTCGGGCTGGACGCGAAGCTGCGGCAGTACAAGGACGGTGCCGCGTTCGTACGCCGGGTGGTCGACCAGGTCGGCATGGAGGGCTTCAACCGGGTCTGGACCGGTCCGAACACGCTGCCGACCAAGAACGAGATCGCGAACCCCGATGCCTGGGTCGCCCGACTCCACGGCTGAGCGCCTGGTGGGAGAGCGGCGAGGGAAACTCCACCCCGCCGTCGCTCGCACCCGGGAAGCGGTCCGGTCGACGCTGAGCGAGCTACCGAAGGGCACCACCGTTCTGGTCGCCTGTTCCGGCGGAACGGACTCGCTCGCGCTGGCGGCCGCTACCGCCTTCGAGGCGCCGAAGCTCGGTCTACGGGCCGGTGCGGTCGTCGTGGATCACGGTCTGCAGGCGGACTCGGGGCATGTCGCGGCGACTGCTGCTGAGCAGTGCCGGGGGCTCGGGCTGGACCCTGTCCTGGTGCGTGAGGTGGAGGTCGGTACGGAGGGCGGTCCGGAGGGGGCTGCCCGTACGGCTCGGTACGACGCTCTGCGGGAGGCGGCGGATGAGCTAGCGGCAGACATCGTGCTGTTGGCCCACACTCGTGATGATCAAGCGGAGACTGTCCTCCTTGGGCTGGGGCGTGGGTCGGGGGCCAGGTCGTTGGCTGGGATGGCTCCGGCCGTCGGGCGGCTGCGCAGACCGTTCCTGGAGGTGCCGCGGGCCACTACGGCTGCTGCGTGTATCGCGTCCGGGTTGCGGCCGTGGCACGACCCGCACAACGACGATCCGCAGTACACCCGGGTCCGCGTACGGCACGAAGTACTGCCGGTGCTGGAGGAGGCGCTGGGGCCCGGTGTGGTCGAGGCGCTGGCCCGTACGGCGGGGCTGCTCCGAGCGGACGCGGATGCGCTCGATCAGCTCGCTGCGGACGTTGCTGAGACCGCACTGAGCCGCGCCGAGGGACAGGTCCGCAGCGACGTCGGCGTACTCGTGGAGCAGCCCGCAGCGATCCGCACACGAGTCCTGCGACAGGCCGCGCTGGAAGCCGGTTGCCGGGCCACCGACCTCACTGCCGGTCACGTGGCGTCTGTCGACGCGCTGGTGACCGACTGGCGCGGGCAACGCTGGATCGATCTCCCGCAGGGCATCCGGGCAGTCCGGAACGGCGGATTCATCATCCTCGGCCCTGATGTGACAGGCTGAGGGCCGTGGATGCGGCGGACATCGAGAAGGACCTGAGCAAGATCCATTACACCGAGGACGAGATCCTCGCGAAGCTGCGGGAGCTGGCAGCGCGGATCGAGGCCGACTACGAGGGCAAGGACCTGCTGCTGGTCGGCGTCCTGCGCGGCGCGGTGATGGTGATGGCCGACCTGGCCAGGTCGTTCAGTCGGCACGTGGAGATGGACTGGATGGCCATCTCGTCGTACGGCTCCGGGACCAAGTCGTCGGGTGTGGTGCGGATCCAGAAGGACCTGGACACCGACATCACCAACCGGCACGTGCTGATCGTCGAGGACATCATCGACACCGGCCTCACGCTGAGCTGGCTGGTCAGCAACCTGGAGTCACGCAAGCCCGCCTCGCTGGAGCTGTGCACGGCCTTCGTGAAGCCGGACGCCGCGAAGATGCAGGTCCCGGTGAAGTACGTCGGCCTGGAGCTGCCGGACGAGTTCGTCGTCGGGTACGGGCTGGACTACGCCGAGAAGTACCGGAACCTGCGCTGCGTCGCCACACTGGCCCCGCACGTCTACTCCTGATCCACGCTTCAGGGCAGACTTGGTGACGGCCTGTACAACGGGTCGTACTGTCCATTGGTGACCCTCGTGCTGTGTTGTCTTGTGCGACACGAGACACTTGGACTGGTATTACCGTCACAAGCCCGTCATACCCGGGCCTGCCGAGCTAGGAGGGACGGGGCCTAGGCCTCGATCATGGACGTGAAGCGCATCTTCCGCGGACCCCTGTTCTGGATCGTCGTCGCCTTCCTGGGCGTCCTGGTGATCGGGCAGCTCCTGACCGGCTCGACCGGGTACAAGACCGAGCCCACCGGCCAGGTCGTCCAGCTGATCCAGCAGGCCAAGTCGTCGAGCGACAAGACGATCAAGACGGTGACGCTGATCGATCCGGATCAGGAGATCCGGGTCGAGAAGACCGACGGCACCAAGCTCCGGGCGCACTGGGTGGACGGCCAGGCCGAGAACCTCGGCAACGACCTGCAGTCCCTGTTCCAGGACGGCAAGATCGAGCGGTACGACGTCGAGAACCCGAAGCCGAGCTTCATCGGCCAGGTGTTCTCCACGCTGATCCCGTTCCTGCTGATCGCGGTGGTGTTCATCTTCCTGATGAACTCCATGCAGGGCGGCGGCTCCCGGGTGATGAGCTTCGCCAAGTCGAAGGCCAAGCTGGTCACCAAGGACACCCCGAAGACCACGTTCGCCGACGTCGCCGGCGTCGACGAGGCGATCGAGGAGCTGCAGGAGATCAAGGAGTTCCTGCAGGAACCGGGCAAGTTCCAGGCGGTCGGCGCCAAGATCCCGAAGGGCGTGCTGCTCTACGGCCAGCCCGGTACCGGTAAGACCCTGCTGGCCCGTGCGGTCGCGGGTGAGGCCGGCGTGCCGTTCTACTCGATCTCCGGTTCGGACTTCGTCGAGATGTTCGTCGGTGTCGGCGCCTCCCGGGTCCGGGACCTGTTCGAGCAGGCCAAGACGAACGCCCCGGCGATCGTGTTCATCGACGAGATCGACGCCGTCGGCCGGCACCGCGGCGCGGGCCTCGGCGGCGGTCACGACGAGCGCGAGCAGACGCTGAACCAGCTGCTGGTCGAGATGGACGGCTTCGACGTCCGCGGCGGCGTGATCCTGATCGCGGCCACCAACCGGCCCGACGTGCTCGACCCGGCGCTGCTGCGGCCCGGCCGCTTCGACCGGCAGATCGCCGTCGACGCGCCGGACATGCCCGGCCGGCAGAAGATCCTCAAGGTGCACGCGCGCGGCAAGCCGATGGCGCAGGACGTGGACCTCACCGCGGTCGCCCGCCGGACGCCGGGTATGACCGGTGCCGACCTGGCCAACGTGCTGAACGAGGCGGCCCTGCTGACCGCCCGGTCGAACTTGCAGATGATCGACAACAGCATGCTGGACGAGGCAATCGACCGCGTGATCGCCGGTCCGCAGCGCCGGACCCGGCTGATGTCGGACAAGGAGAAGGTGCTCACCGCGTACCACGAAGGTGGTCACGCGCTGGTCGCCGCGGCGCTGCCGCACTCCGACCCGGTGCAGAAGGTGACGATCCTCCCGCGTGGCCGTGCGCTCGGCTACACGATGGTGATGCCGGACGAGGACAAGTACTCGACCACCCGGTCCGAGATGCTCGACAAGCTCGCCTACATGCTCGGCGGCCGCGCGGCCGAGGAGATGGTCTTCCACGACCCGACCACGGGCGCCAGCAACGACATCGAGAAGGCGACCGCACTGGCCCGCGCGATGGTCACGCAGTACGGCATGACCGAGCGGCTCGGGGCGATCAAGTTCGGCCAGGACAACGGTGAGCCGTTCCTGGGCCGCGACATCGGCAGCCAGCGGAACTACTCCGAGGAGATCGCGGCCGCGGTCGACGAGGAGGTCGGCAAGCTGATCCTGAACGCGCACCAGGAGGCCTTCGACATCCTGGTCGAGAACCGGGCCGTCCTGGACCACCTGGTCGAGGAGCTGCTGGAGAAGGAGACCCTGGACAAGCACCAGATCGCCCGGGTCTTCGAGCCGGTGATCATGAAGGAGCGCCGGCCGGCCTGGACCGGGTCGTCGACCCGGATCCCGTCCGACCAGCCGCCGGTGATGCCGGTTCCCGGCCGCGCCGAGCAGAACGGTTCGCTGCATGACGTGCTGCCGGGCGGTTCCGTCGGCCCGGACGAGGCGATCCGCCCGCCGGACTACGGCAGCGGCCCGACGCCGCCGAGCCACCAGTGAGCTGACCCAGCTCGAACGAACGCCGCCACCCGGTCGGGTGGCGGCGTTTTCGTTTGCCTGCGGGGTAGCGTGCGAAGTTCCGTTGGCAGGAGGAGCCGGGATGGTGTCACCGAATTTCGACCACGAGCGCGCCGAGCGGGCCGTGCGCGAGCTGCTGTACGCGATCGGCGAGGACCCGGAGCGCGAGGGGCTGCACGACACCCCGGCCCGGGTGGCCCGCTCGTACTCCGAGATGACGGCCGGCCTGGGTCAGCGCGCCGAAGACGTGCTGACGACCACGTTCGCGCTCGAGCACGACGAGATGATCCTGGTGAAGGACATCGAGGTCTGGAGCCTGTGCGAGCACCACCTGGTCCCGTTCACGGGCGTCGCGCACGTCGGCTACATCCCGAGCCGGGACGGCCGCGTGACCGGGTTGTCGAAGCTCGCCCGGCTGGTCGACGTGTACGCGAAACGCCCGCAGGTCCAGGAACGGCTGACCACTCAGATCGCCGAGTCCCTGGTCGAGATCCTGCAGCCGCGCGGCGTGATCGTGGTGATCGAGTGCGAGCACCTGTGCATGACCATGCGCGGCGTCCGGAAACCGGGCGCCAAGACGATCACCTCCGCCGTCCGCGGCCAGCTCCGCAACCCGGTCACCCGCGCCGAGGCGATGAGCCTGATCGTTGGCTGAATCGTTGGCTGACCCACCCCGTAGCCCGGGGCGGGCTGTGGTCGTTGAAGTTTGAGAGTCTGGGACTATGGACATTCTGTCGCTGAGCGTTTACTTTCCGTAGTGGTGCTTGGCCAACGGGGACCAAGTGCCGGTGTGAGGAGGACAGGATGTCGGGGCGTTTCCGGGTCGGCGCCGCACTTGCCGGGGTCGTCGTCCTGACGGCGGGCGGGCTGGTCGCGGCGAACTGGGCCACCGCGGACATGCGGACCAGGACCGGACCTCAGACCGCGCCTCAGAAGCAGGCCGCGAAGACCGCAGTGGACCCGCTGGTCGCCGAGACCCTGGAGTCGGAGCTCGGCTCCGACTCGGGTGTCGTGGGCAGCTACTACGACGACTCCGGCGAGCTGATCGTCGCGGTGTCCGACCTGTCGACGGCGGCTCTCGTCCGCCGGATCGGCGCGGTCCCGCGCCTGGTCAAGTTCACCCTCAAGCAGCTGAACGCCGTACAGGGCGAGCTGAACCAGCTGGCCGTCTCGTCGAGCGCCGGCAAGGTGCGGTCCTGGTACGTCGACCCGGTGTCGGGGACCGTGGTGGTCTCGGTGCCGAGTGGCGCGCACGACTCGATCACCGACCGGTTCCTGTCCCGCGCGCTCGCGAACGGCGAGCGGGTGACCCTGCGCCAGGTGTCCGGCACGGTCCGGCTGACCGCGGACGACTTCGGCCTGCGCGGCGGCGTACAGGTCGACAAGAACACCGGGTACGTGTGCTCGCTCGGGTTCAACGCCAAGACCCGCAAGGGCAACCGGATCTTCCTGACCGCGGGGCACTGCACGTCCGGCAGGCCGTCGTTCTCCCGCAACGGGTACATCCTCGGCAATACGTCCACCTCGAGTTTCCCGGGGCACGACTTCGGGTCGGTCGGCGTGATCGAGGGCTGGGACCAGCAGGGGTACGTCGAGGGCTGGGGCAACGGGAACGTCGCGGTCAAGGGGATCGCGGACGCCACCGTCGGCTCCACGCTGTGCAAGTCGGGCAAGAGCACCGGCTGGACCTGTGGGCGGATCGTCGCCCGGAACGTGACGGTCAACTACGGGAGCAACCGCGTGGTCCGCGGGCTGTTCCAGCACACCGCGTGCGTCGAGTCGGGTGACTCCGGCGGCGCCAGTATGACCGGGAACTACGCCCAGGGCATCACCAGCGGGGCGGCGCTCATCGACGGGCAGTGCCTGGAGAAGTACGGCCAGACCAACGAGTCGTACGCGCAACCCATCGCCCCGGCGCTCCAGTCGACCAAGTCCCGCCTGATCCTCGCGAACTGATCCCAACCGCCCACTGGGGGGTGGGGGCTACTACGGTGTGTGGGTGAGATCTGAGCCGTGGGGTCACGTGGACGGTTTGCCGGTGGTGGACCGGTGTCTCGTCATGGGTGTCGTGAACGTGACGCCGGACTCGTTCTCGGACGGCGGCGAGTGGTTCGAGCCGAGCGCCGCGATCAAGCACGGCCGGGAGCTGCTGGCCGAGGGCGCCGATCTGCTGGACGTGGGTGGTGAGTCGACCCGTCCGCGGGCCGTGCGGCCGTCGCAGGAGGAGGAGATCCGCCGGGTGATCCCGGTGGTCGAGACCCTCGCCGCGGAAGGCGCGATCATCTCGGTCGACACCATGCGGTCCCAGGTCGCGGAGCTCGTGCTCGACGCCGGCGCCACGATGATCAACGACGTGTCCGGTGGGCTGGCCGATCCGGACATGCTCCCGCTGATCGCCGAGCGCGGAACGCCGTACCTGTGCATGCACTGGCGCGGGCACTCGGTCGACATGCAGAACAAGGCGGAGTACGGCGACGTGGTGGCCGAGGTCATCGCCGAGCTCGGTGAACGCCTCGAGGCGATCCGCCAGGCGGGCATCGACCTGAACCGGGTCGCTCTCGATCCCGGCCTCGGATTCGCGAAGAACGCGGACCACAACTGGGAGATTCTGCGCCGGTTGCGGGAATTCGCCGTACTGGAAAGACCGTTACTGATCGGTGCGTCCCGGAAGACGTTCCTCGGTAGGCTGCTCGCCGACGAGCAGACCGGTGAACCCAGACCGGCCGTACGACGAGACGATGCGAGCGTGGCCGTATCCACCCTGGCCGCCGCCGCAGGTGCCTGGTGTGTCCGGGCGCACGCGGTGGCACCGAGCGCGGACGCGGTCCGGGTGGCTAAGAGATGGGGAACTGTATGACGGATGGACCGCGGCAGGAGGGTGCTCCCAAGCGGCAGGCCGGCGCCACGGTGCAGGACGTCGTACTGAATGCCAACACCGCGTTCTACAACGCGTTCGAGGCCGGGGACCTGGACCTGATGGCCGCCGTCTGGCTGCCGGAACCCGATCCGGTCTGCATCCATCCGGGGAACGCGGCGATCTCCGGGTACGCCGAGATGATGCGGGCCTGGGCGATGATCTTCGCGAACACGCCGTACATCCAGTTCTTCCTCACCGACGTGCAGGTGCGGGTGGATGAAGACGTGGCATACGTCACGTGTACGGAGAATGTCCTGTCGTCGGGTGAGGGTGCCCCGGAGGACGGGTTCGCGGGCGGAAAGGCGCTCGCCACGAACGTTTTCCGCAGAACTTCCTCCGGCTGGCGGTTGTGGATCCACCATGCCTCACCGGTACTGTCGTCTGGGGGCCGACAGGAGGAGGCGGAATGAGCGGTCCCGTGACAACCTCTCCTGATGTGATCGAGATCCGGGGCATCCGCGGTTTCGGGCGCCACGGGGTGTTCGAGCACGAGCGGGCCGACGGACAGGAGTTCGTCGTGGACGTCCGGCTGGAGCTGGACACCCGGGCCGCCGCGGCTTCCGACGACCTGGCCGACACCGTGAACTACGGGGTGGTGGCCGAGCAGGTGCACCAGGCGATCGAGACCGACCCGGTGGATCTGATCGAGACCCTCGCCCAGCGCATCGCCGATCTCTGCCTCGCCGACAAGCGGGTGACAGCGACGGCGGTCACCATCCACAAACCCTCGGCGCCGATCACGGTGCCGTTCGACGACGTTGTCCTGACCGTGCAGCGCAGAGCCGGAGAATCCTCGTGACTGAGACCCCTAGTCCCCACGTCATCGACGCGGACACCCTGAGCGGAGGGCTGAAGCCGATCCGCCAGGTGATCCTGTCGCTCGGCAGCAATCTCGGCGACCGTGAGGCGAATCTGCAGGGCGCGGTCGACGCACTGCGGGACACCCCGGACGTCGTGGTGGTCGATGTCTCGCCGGTCTACGAGACCCAACCCGTCGGCGGCCCGGACGAGTCCGGTCCGTACCTGAACATCGTCCTGCTCGCCGACTCCACGCTGGGCGTCGACCTGTTGCTGGAGCGGGCGCACGCGGTCGAGCAGGCGTTCGGCCGGGAGCGCAGCGTGCCGGGCGCGCCGCGGACCCTCGACGTCGACCTGATCACCTACGGGCAGAAGACGATCGAGTCCGAGGAGCTGACGATTCCGCACCCGCGCGCGCACGAGCGCGCGTTCGTGCTGGCGCCGTGGCTCGACATCGAGCGGGACGCCGTACTGCCGGGCCACGGTCCGGTCGCGGAGCTGCTCGCCAAGGTCGGGACCGACGGTGTGACCAAGCTCGACATCGAGCTGCAGTAGTGGTGTCCGGCGGTACCGAGCCCGATCGGGCGCCCAACGATCACCACGGCGACAAGCAGGAGCCGCCGCGTCCGGGCTCGGTGCGGCCGACGTCACGGCGGTTGCTGGTCGCGATCGCCGTCCTCGGAGTCGCCGTCGGCCTGACGATGGTGAAGGCGATCGAGGCCGGCGGCGGGGTCGCGCCGGCGGTGTCCTGGCTGACGTTGATCGCCTGGGCGTTCCTGGCCGCGCTACTGTTCGCCGCGGCCCGCAACACCCACCAGCGGGTCCAGGTACGGCGGGAACGGATCGAACCGTCGCGCGCGGTCTTCCTGTTGATGATCGGGAAGGCGAGCGCCTTCGTCGGCGCGTTGTGTGCCGGTGTTTACGCAGGGTTCGCGTTAAGCTTCCTGCAGGCGATGGGCTCCTCCGGGCCTCGGAACCGGGTGATCATGGCCGGCGCCGCGGCGGTGGTCTCCGTGCTGGTTGTCACGGCCGGATTGTTGCTCGAACGCGCGTGTCGTATTCCCGAGGACCCCGACAAAACCCCTTAACATGCGGTCCATGGGTTCCAGGGGTAGCCGCCGTCGAACCAGGACCACAGTTCTCACCGTCGCCAACGGTTTGCTGATCGTTGTCTGCCTGGGCGTGAGTATCGCGCTCTTCTCGCAGAATGCCTGGATTCTCCGGGCCGCCGCAGGTGGGGCCGTTCTGGTCGCGATCGCCGCTGCCTTCCTGTTCCGCCACCAGTTGCTGGTCGAGCGGCTGGCGCACTCCGACGAGCGCGCGCAGGTCGCGCAGGAGTACTCGCGGATCACCAGCGCCCGGGTCGTCGAGAACGCCGAGTTCGTCGACCTGATGCAGCGCCGGCTGGACAAGATCGACCAGCGCCTCGACAAGATCGACGAGGAGGTCGCGACCGTCGTTGCCGCCGGCGACAAGCATTCGCAGGCCGACGCGCCAACCGTCGTCGACCTCAAGCTCCGAGGCCTGGCCGCGTCCTGATCAGCCGTTCATCCGGTCGACTAGGGTCGACAGGACTGTCCACGGCTGAGGAGACGACGTGACCGAGCTGCCCCGTTTGCTGGAGATTGCCGAAGGGGCGGTGGCGGTCGCCGCTGACCTGGTCGAGTCGCGGGAGCCCGGGGCTCTGCATTCGAAGGGTGATCGGGACATGGCCTCCGACACCGACATCGCGGTGGAGCAGGCGGTCCGCGAGCACCTGGCGAAAGTGACGCCGCAGATCGCGTTCCTGGGCGAGGAGGAGGGGGCGCACCCGGGCGAGGGGGAGCTGTCGTGGGTCCTCGACCCGATCGACGGGACGGTGAACTACGTGCACGGGGTGGCGCTGTGGGGGATCTCGTTGGGTCTCGTCGACGGGAACCGCCAGGTGGCCGGCGTACTCGACTTCCCGATGCTGGGGACGCGGTACCTGGCGGCGGAAGGAGCCGGGGTCACGCGCAACGGCGAGCCGATCCAGGTCAGCAAGTGCACGGAGCTGTCCGAGGCGCTGGTGATGGCCGGGGACTTCGCGGTCGGCGCGGACGCCGCGGAGAAGAACCGGCCGAGGTTCGCACTGATCGACCTGCTGGTGCCGCGGGTGCAGCGGCTGCGGATGCTCGGCTCGGCGGCGCTGCACCTGGCGCTGGTGGCGGACGGCAGCCTCGACGCCGCGATCATGTTCAGCAACAAGCCGTGGGACACCAGCGCCGGCGCGATCATCGCCCGCGAGGCCGGGGCCGTTGTGGTGGACCTCGACGGTACGCCGCACGACGTGGCGTCGGGGGCCACGATCGCGCTGGCGCCGGGTGTCGCCGGGGAACTCCTGCCGCTGATCCAGCAGGCCGTCGCTCAGTAGGTCTTCTCGGTCCATACTGCGGAGATGGGGCTGGATGCGAACTACCCGGCCGTGACGATGAACGATCCGAACGGCCACGTCACGGTCTACAACGAGGATCACCTGCCGATCGGGCAGCTGGGGCCGTCGCCGTACGAGTCGCCGTCAGTGAACGTGACCTGCCGGCGCAAGGCGTGGGACGACCTGTACTGGTACCGCCTGCTGAACCCCGAGGGCTTCCCGTTCCCGGCGGACGAGGCGTATGTCGGCGCCGACGAGACCCACGAGCTGAACCCCGGCCAGCCGTACCCGATCCCGGACTGCGCGAGCGGCTGCCCGATCAAGCTCGCCCAGGCGGCAGGCGCCGGACTCCTGGTCATCGGAGGAGCCGCCGCAGCCGCCGCCTGGCGCCGAAGAGCAAGATCACTCGGCACGGCATAGCCGCCGATCCCGGCAGAGGCGGGGAAACAAGTTTGCATACTGCGACAACTTCTTTCCCCGCCGCGATCGGTTAGCGGACCGGGCAGGTGGGGCGGCAGGGGCGGGCGGGGATGGTTGGGTCTTTGCGGCGGCTCACCTGCAGGACCTGCACGGCGGCGCTGCACGGGCGACTGATGATGTCGAGCCAGCCGTAGCGCAAGGTGACCTCAGATCGCAGTGCCGCACGGTTGTCCCGCGCGAGGTCCCGCCACCGTTGGCCAGGCGCGAAGTGGAAGCGTCCGTCGAGTTCGACGACGAGTCCGACCGGCTCGTACGCGACGTCGGTGAATTCCTGATCCACAGCACGCTGCCGACGCCCGGTCGGTAGCCCGTGTGCTCGCTCGACGTCTCGTAGGTAGCGCAGTTCCAGCAGCGAATGTGTTCCCTGGGCGACATCGGCGAGAATCGACCGCAGCGCCGCGCGATGACGAAGCTGCCGACGACCGTCGAGTGCGTTGAGTATCTCGGCCGGTCTGACTCGGCCGCTCTGGCAGGCCTCGGCGACGATCGCGGCCGCCTCGTCCAGTGAACGGGAGACTCCCACGATCTCCAGGACGGCCTCCGCGGGTCGGGTTCGCGGTGGGACGACCGTGGCCAAACGGTCTTCCCAGTGCTTGTCGCGGGTGATGACGAGCCCCGGCCGTGGACGAACGCGTCGGCGCCAGGGAATCGTCACGTACACCGGACGGTGCCTGTCGTGTTTGATCAGGCCGAACTGTTCCGCGGCGGTGTAGTGGCTCCAGGCAACTTCAGGCCCGGCGTAGAGCAGCGCGGCTACGATCCGTTCGTCGTACCCCAGCGGGCCGGTATGGGTCGCGTAGACCCCGGGATGAACGATCTGCCATCGCCTGCCCCGCAGCCGGCGCCGAATCTCGGAGTCCGACCGTCCCGCCGCGAGCAGTTGGGTGCGGGAGACGATCCGCTGCTGCTCGTGGATCAGTACCTCGAGACCCTCGTCATCGAGTTGTCGCCGCCACCACCAGTCCATCCGCCCCAGGGTGCCGGATTCCGCGGCCAGCCCGCGCGCCCCCTGTGGATAACCCTCGTGGTGTCAGGTGGTGGGGTAAGAAGTCGTCGATATCTTCAAACTTGTTTCCCCGCCGATCCCTACTTGTCGATGTCGCCGACGACGAAGAACATGCTGCCGAGGATGGCGATCATGTCGGGGATCATCGTGCCGGGGAGCAGGGCGGGCAGCGCGGAGATGTTGTTGAAGCTTGCTGAGCGGAGCTTCAGCCGCCACGGGGTCTTGTCGCCGCGGGACACCAGGTAGTAGCCGTTGATGCCGAGCGGGCTCTCGGTCCAGGCGTAGGTCTGGCCTTCGGGGACCTTGAGGATCTTCGGCAGCCGGACGTTGACGGGGCCGGCCGGCAGTGTGGACAGCTTGTCGAGGCAGGCGTCGACCAGGTCGAGCGAGACCTTGACCTGGTCGAGCAGTACGGCGAAGCGGGCGAAGCAGTCGCCTTCGGGACGGGTGACAACCCGCAGCACGTCCTGCAGTTCGTCGTACGCGAGGTACGGCTCGTCGCGGCGGAGGTCGGCGTCCACTCCGGAGGCGCGGGCGATCGGCCCGGAGACGCCGTACTGCGCGACCAGTTCGGGGGAGAGCTTGCCGACGCCGACCGTGCGGGCGCGGAAGATCTCGTTGCCGAGGATGAGGTCCTCGATGTCGGGCAGCCGGGTCCGGACCGCGGCGGAGGCGGCGGCGGCGCGGCCGAGCCAGCCGTACGGCAGGTCCTCCTTCAGGCCGCCGACCCGGTTGAACATGTAGTGCATCCGGCCGCCGGACAGCTCCTCCATCACCGCCTGGATCGTCTCGCGCTCGCGGAACGCGTAGAACACCGGCGTGATCGCGCCGAGCTCGAGCGGGTAGGAGCCGAGGAACATCAGGTGGTTCAGGATCCGGTTCAGCTCGGCCAGCAGCGTCCGCAGCCACACCGCCCGGACGGGGACTTCGAGGCCCATCATCCGCTCGACCGCGTGCACGACGCCGAGCTCGTTCGAGAACGCGGACAGCCAGTCGTGCCGGTTCGCCAGGACGATGATCTGCCGGTAGTCGCGGACCTCGAACAGCTTCTCCGCGCCGCGGTGCATGTAGCCGATGATCGGCTCGCAGCCGACGATCCGCTCGCCGTCCAGGGTCAGCCGCAGCCGCAGTACGCCGTGGGTCGCCGGGTGCTGGGGGCCGATGTTGAGCACCATGTCGGAAGTCGCCAGCTCCGAGCCCGCGCCGGTCCCACCCCGCTCGTACGCCGGGTCGAATCCAGCCGCTCCCGCGCCGACTCCGACCACTCTTTCGGTACTCATGACCCTAGTGTGCCGTGAGCGGCGCAGCTTGGCGCTGGTGACGCCCAGGCACGCACCTCGCTGCGTTGGAGGAGCGTCCACGATGAAACCCGCATCGAGGACGCTCCTCCGCCTTGCGATGCACGCACCTGGACGCCACCAGCACTCAACCTGCGCCGCTCACGGCACACTTTCGTGACAGGCTTTACCCGTGGACGACCTCTTCGCACCCTCGGATGTCAGTTGGACGCCGGTCTCGCCCAAGCTCGCCACGCTGCGGCGGCTGAACGCGGCGATCGTTGCCGGGCTGGCCGCGATCGTGGCGCTGGTCGCGCTCGGGCTCACGCTGAGCTGGCTGTACAGCGTACTCGCGGTCGTACTGATCGCGCTGGTCTTCGGCTGGGCCTGGGTGCTGATCGGACGCAACCAGCGCTCCTGGAAGTACGCCGAGCGCGAGGACGAACTGCTGGTCAGCCACGGGGTCATGTTCCGCGAGTTGGTCGTCGTACCGTACGGCCGGATGCAGTTCGTGGACGTGACCGCCGGGCCGCTGGAGCGCGCGTACGGGATGGCCACCGTGGAGCTGCACACGGCGACACCGGCCACCGACGCGAAGATCCCGGGGCTGCATCCGGACGAGGCCGGCCGGCTCCGCGACCGGTTGTCCGCCCTCGGTCAGGCGCAGGCGTGGGGCCTGTGACCGAGCAGATTGAGCAGACGGGGGAGGTCGTCGGCCAACGGCTTCACCCACTCACCCCCTTCGTCAAAGGCTGGGGGTACTTCGTCGTCGCGGCTGTCGCCCTGGTCAACAACGAGGGCCTGCGGAGCAACCTGACGGTCGCCGGCATCGGCCTGGCCGGTGTGCTCGTCGGCGGCATCCTGCTCGGCGCACTGTCCTGGTGGTTCACCAAGTGGCAGTTGACTGCCGACGCGATCCGGGTGGACAGCGGGTTCCTGTTCCGCCGGACCCGGATCATCCGGTTCGACCGGATCCAGGCGATCGACGTGGCGCAGCCGTTCGTCGCGCGGCTGTTCGGCATGGCCGAGCTGCGGATGGACGTGGCCGGCGGCGGCAAGAGCGACGGCAAGCTGAGCTACTTCCGGTACGAGGAGGCGCAGCAGCTCCGCACCACGTTGTTGGTCCGCGCCAAGGGCGAGAAGGCTGCTGAGCAGCAGGAGCACGATCAGCAGGCCGAGGCGCTGGCTCCGCCGCTGCTGACGGTCCCGACGAACCGGCTGCTCGGTGCGACGCTGCTGTCGTCCACGGTCGTCGCCAGTGCCGGCGCACTGATCTGGCTGATCGTCGCGACCATGGTGCTGGACTTCCACATCGGTCTGTTCGCCGGTCTGCCGCTGTTGCTCGGTGTGGTGCAGCCGATCTGGAAGCAGGTCGTGGGGAACCACGGGTTCACGCTGTCCGAGACCAGCCACGGTCTACGGACCAAACGGGGACTGTTCGACGTCCAGCGCCAGACCGTACCGCCTGGCCGCGTGCAGGGCCTGCTGATCACCGAGCCGCTGATCTGGCGACTGCTCGGCTGGTCCCGGGTCGAGCTGGACATCGCGGGCGTGGCCGGTCAGAAGGAGGACGGCGACGACGCGCTGGAGGGCGCACAGCTGCTGCCGGTCGGCGAGCGTGCCGAGGTGGCCTATGTCCTCGCGCGGGTGCTGCCCGGCTTCGACCTGAGCCGCATCCAGATGCATCCGGCACCGGAGCGCGCCAAGTGGCTGCGTCCGATCGGCTGGCGGTACCTGACGTACGGCGTCGACGACCAGGTCATGGTCACCACGCGCGGCTGGGTGAGCCGCCGTACGTCGATCGTGCTGCATCACAAGACGCAGTCGGTCCGGCTGGAGCAGGGGCCGATCCAGCGGCGCCTGGGGCTCGCCAACGTGCATGTGGACACCCCACTGGGTCCGACAGACGCCACCGCGCTGCACCGCGACCAGGCGGAGGCTGCGGCGCTGGTGGAAGCTCAGGCGGACAGGGCGCGCGAGGCCCGCCGTACGGTGGCCGCGTCGGTCGCCGTCCAGACCCAGCCGAACCCGCCGAGTCCGGACGGGTCCAGCAACTCGGCTGCCTCCCCGGCTGACGACAGCTCGGACAGGTAGCGCAGCGGTTCGGTCTGAGCCAGCTCCAGGCTCGGCCGGGCTCCACTGACGCCCAGAGCTCGCAGGGCGTCCCGCTGTCTCAGGATGGTGCCGCCTAGCGAGTCGAGGGCCACATGAGCAGTGATGTCGCAGCTGCCGTCGGGTTCAGGTGAACACTCACGGCCGTCGCGGAAGCCAGTCAGAGTCCCGTACGGCGGTCGGCTCGACTTCACGTGCCCGTAGTCGATGGCGATGGCGAGACTCCCGCGTGTCAGCCGACTCACCACGTCGGCCCAGGACTGATCGCGAGAGGTTCCGACCTCCGCCCGGTCACCGGGCTCGCCAGGCCACCATTGCTCGAGCCACAGCAGATCGTTGCCTTCCACAACCGGTCCTGGGGTGAGGTCGGCGAGGAGGTAGCGAGGAATGCCGTCGTCGTCCCACTCGACCACCTCGCACGGGACGTTGTCGAGCCACTCGTTGGCGATCACCAGCCCGGTCAACTCAGCGGGTAGCTCGTCGTCGAGTTCGATGTCCAGCACCGAGAGACCTTCGCCGCGCAGGACCTTGCCCAGTTCGCCGGACCCGGCGCCGATATCGACCACCGTGGACATACCGAGCTCACCGGCCAGGCGCGCGATGGCCTGCCCGAACAGGGCGGATGCGTGCACCGACGTACGGAAATGCGCAGACGGGCGCTCCCGGCGGTAGAAACCGCCAGGGCCGTACAGAGCCTGTTGCCAGGCGTCTCGGAAGGTCTCGGTCATCAGGTGCCGTTCGGAGAGGATTGGACCGCCACGATCCTAGGATCAGGCATCGTGGCGAAACTTCCGGAGGAGCTCGGGGTCCTGTTCGAGGGTGACCCGGCGTTCGATGTGGTCGGCGCCGAACCGCCGTACGTCGTCACTCCGGAGTGGCTCGACGCGACGAAGGCCAAGGTCGCGGATCTGGTGGACCGCCCAACGCTGGGCAAGGTGTCGGCCAGCAACAAGTACTTCATCGAAGGCTCACCGTTGCTGGTGGACACGTTCTACTTCGTGTTCAAGAGCCTGTGGCCGGCGCTCGGCATCCTCGTCGGCGGTGCGCGGAACCTGCACTTCCTGCTGCTCAACCAGTGGCGCGAGGAGCCGCAGGAGATCGACACTGACATCGCCAACTGGCGCGAGACCGGCGCGTCCTTCGACATTCCGTACCCGCTCCGGCGGGACCGGGATTCGCAGGAGGAGGTCATCCGGGCCTGCCGGGAGATGCTGGACCTGCTGATCGGCATCCCGGGACTGGAGGCCCGCCGGAAGGCGATGGCGTCCATGCTGGACCACGTCCTGGCCAGTCCGGAGCTGCTCGGCCTGCACCTCACCCAGTCCCGGCAGGCGGTGCTGAGGCGCTGGATCGAGGAGTTCGGCGACGACGACACCCGCCAGGTCTACCCGAACCTGTCCGGCAACCCGCTCGACCTGATGGTGTACGGCGTGAACCGGCTGCAGGCGGCGTACGCGCGGATCGCGGCGGTGACGCCCGAGGCGGAGAAGCCGTTCGCGGAGGAGATCGCCGGCCTGCTCCAGCAGATCGGACGTACCGACCTGCCTGCTGGGCTCTCGTTCTCGGCACTGGGCCCGTCCGGGACGGCCGAGGTCCAAGCGGCGCTCGACAAGGCGAAGACGCGGCCGGATCCGGCCGAATGGCGACGCCGGCGGCAGGCCTGGATGATCCGGGCGGTCGAGGCCGGAGCGCCGTACGACGCCCGCGAGTACCTGGCCGCGATGTACCAGGTCGGCGCCAGCCTCAACGGGCTTCCGGACAAGGCGAAGGCGTCGAAGGAGCTGTACATGGTCGCCGGTTTCTTCCGGGGCCTGCGCGACCTGCACTCGTTCCGGCCGCCGAAGGCCGTGGTCGAGGCGGAGGCGCCGGACAAGCTGCGGGCGGATGTGCCGGCGGCCGGCGACCCGATCGCCGACCTGAACGAGATGACCGGTCTGGGCGTGGTGAAGGCCCGCGTGCACGAGCTGGTCGCGGAGGCGAAGGTCGCCAAGCTGCGAGCGGAAGCCGGGCTGCGGCTGCCGAAACCGATGGGGCACCTGGTCTTCAGCGGCAACCCGGGCACCGGCAAGACCACGGTCGCCCGGATTCTCGCCGAGGTCTACCGGGACCTGGGCATGCTCTCGTCGGGCCATCTGGTCGAGGTGGGGCGGGCCGACCTGATCGCGTCGTACATCGGCCAGACGGCGCCGCGGGTGACCGAGGTGGTCGAGCGTTCGCTGGGCGGCGTGCTGTTGATCGACGAGGCGTACTCGTTGTTCAACACCTCCGGGCGGGATTTCGGCCGCGAGGCCGTCGCCACCCTGATCCAGCTGATGGAGACGCACCGCGACAACCTGGTCGTGGTCATGGCCGGCTACCCGAACGAGATGTACTCGCTGGTGGACAGCAACCCGGGCCTCAAGTCGCGGATCCGGACGTTCGTGAACTTCCCGGACTACACCGACGCCGAGCTGCACCAGATCTTCCTGCAGGCGGCCGAGCAGGCCGGGTTCGTGCTGGGTGACGGGGTGTCCGAGCAGGCGCTCGCCGCACTGCACAAGGCGCCGCGGGCACCCGGGTTCGGCAACGCGCGGACGGTACGGACGTTGCTGGAGCGGATCGCGACGCTGCAGGCGGTCCGGCTGTCCACGCTGGAGTCCCCGACCATGGAGCAGGTCCGGACGATCGAACGGTCCGATGTCGCCGACCTGGCCGACGAGAACCTGGGTGATCTGCCACGCCACGACGACCCGCGGTCCGAACTCGCGGCGATGACCGGGCTCATTGAGGTCAAGGCGACCGTGGAAAGGCTGGCCGCGGAGGCGCAGGCCGACGTACTGCGGTCCAAGGCCGGGATGCCGCCGACCGAGCGATCGCGGCACATGGTGTTCAGCGGCAACCCGGGCACCGGCAAGACCACGGTGGCCCGGCTGCTCGCCGAGATCTACCGCGACCTCGGCCTGCTCGGCGTCGGCCACCTGGTGGAGACGAGCGGCAACGAGCTGATGGGACAGTACGTCGGCCAGACCGCGCCGAAGGTGAAACGCCTGGTGGAGCAGGCCCTGGGCGGGGTGCTGTTCATCGACGAGGCGTACACGCTGGCGGACGCGCGCGGCTACGGGGCTGATGCGCTCGCCACGCTGATCAAGCTGATGGAGGAGCACCGCGAGGACCTGGTCGTGGTGCTGGCCGGGTACACCGAACCGATGGAGGGCCTGTTCCTGCAGAACCCCGGGCTGCGTTCGCGGGTGCCCACGACCTTGGAGTTCCCGGACTACTCGTTGCCGGAGCTGCAGGAGATCTTCCAGTACCTGAGCGGCAAGGCCGGGTATCTGCTGGCAGACGGGATCGTGGAGCGGGTCGGCTCGTTGCTGGACCGGATCCGGCACATGGCGGAGTTCGGCAACGGACGGGACGTGCGGAACCTGTTCGAGGCCACGGTGTCCGAGCAGGCCGTCCGGATCGGTGCGCTCACCGACCCGAGCGTCGACCAGTTGCGTGAGCTGACACCGGCCGACGTACCGGCGGACTGGCAGGCCAAGAAGGCTGCCGGCGCGGTGGGCTTCCAGATCAGGAAGTAGCGGACCCCAGCGGTACGCCGCCGAGCTGGTGCCACACGCCCTCTGCGTCCTCGCGCCACAGCTCGAGCTCGGTCAGCTGGACGGTCGGAGCCGGTGCCGCGGTCAGGGCGGCGTCCGCCTCGGCCACAACAGCCGGACCGCCTTGGGCGGACGACGAGATCGTCAGGTGCGGATGCGGGTCCGGGAACTCACCGCCGTACGGCGGGCACTCGGGGAAAGCGTCGAAGACGGACAGGAGCACCGAGCGGACCTTGTCGAACGGCTCCGGCTTCAGCCACACCGTACCGTTCGGGAACTGGCCCGCGGTCGGGAAGCTGAGCTCGAACGGCTCGATCGACGCCACTGCCGCCTGTAGCCGGGCCAGGTCGGTGTCGGTGGGTTCGGCAACCCAGGGGACCAGCACAGTCACGTGCGGCGGGATGAGCTCGGTCAACGGGACCTGTGGTCGCGCAGTCGACCGTGACACCGAACGCCAACGCTCTGTGTACTCCGCCAGCTCGGGAACTGTGATCAGGATCGCGGTCAATTCGGCACCAGCTGCCCACGCATCACTCACTCACACATGCTCTCATCACCTACGCTCATAGGTAGATCGTCTGGTACCCGGAAGCGGGACTGGAACGAGAAGAGAGTGAGTGATGGAACGGATCGGCTTGATCGGAGCCGGCCGGGCCGGGACCGCCCTGGGAGCAGCCTTGGCGGCAGCCGGACATCCCCTGGTCGGAGTCACCGCGCGCTCGGACGCGTCCCTGGACCGCGCCGCCCGCCTTCTGCCCGCTGTGCCCGTGCTGACCGCTGACGAGGTCACGAGGCGCGCCGACGTCGTACTGGTCGCCGTACCGGACGACCTGATTCACGAGGTCGCGCAGACGCTGCCGTTGACGAGTGCGCAGTACGTCGTGCACCTGTCCGGGGCACACGGTCTGGCCCCGCTGACCGGGCTTGCTGCGACACCTGTCGCGCTGCACCCGTCAATGACCTTTCCGGGCGGTCCGGTCAGCCTGGACGGGGTCATGTTCACCGCGACCGCTCCGGATGCGGCACGGTCGATCGTCGAGCGGATGGTGAAGGCGCTGGGCGCACAGGTGCAGTGGGTCGCCGACGACCAGCGTGCGCGCTACCACGCCGGTCTGGTCCACGGCGCGAACCACCTCACCACACTGGTCTCGCAAGCAGTCGCCGTACTGCGGGAGGCGGGCGTAGCGGATCCGGTGGCGACACTCCGGCCGTTGCTCGTCGCAACCCTCGACAACACGCTGCGATCCGGTCATCATGCGCTCACCGGGCCGATCGCCCGGGGCGATGTCGACACGGTGGCAGCACATCTGGCAGTACTTCGGGGCAGCACGCGGCGCACGTACGCCGAACTGGCCCGGGCGACTGTGGAACTGGCGACGGACGGGCGGCTGGACGCGGAGACGATCCGCCGCTTGACCGACGTACTGGACGGGCACCGGGCAGACCGGACAGGGGAGGCACCGCGATGAGACTCACCCAGACCAAGGCCGAACTGCGAGCAGCGGCCGCGATCCGGCCGCGGGCGGTCGTGATGACGATGGGCGCCCTGCACGACGGCCATGCCGCGCTGCTGGCCGAGGCCCGCGAACGCGTCGGACCGGACGGCAGCGTGGTCCTGACGATCTTCGTGAACCCGTTGCAGTTCGGGCCGACCGAGGACTTCGACCGGTATCCGCGGACGCTGGCCAGCGACCTGGCGATCGCGAAGAACGAGGGCGTCGACCTGGTCTTCAACCCGTCCCGGGACGAGCTGTACCCGAACGAGCCGTCGATCACCGTGCATCCGGGCCCGCTGGCCGACGAGCTCGAGGGCGTGTTCCGGCCCGGCCACTTCTCCGGTGTACTGACCGTGGTGTCGAAGCTGCTGCACCTGACCGCGCCCGACCTGGCGTTGTTCGGCGAGAAGGACTACCAGCAGTTGACGCTGATCCGCGAGATGGTCTGCGACCTCGACATGGACGTCGACATCGTGCCGGTGCCGACCGTGCGGGAGGCGGACGGTCTCGCACTGTCCTCACGCAACCGGTACCTGAGCGAGACCGAACGTGACGAGGCGCTGGTGCTGTACCGCGCGCTGAGCGCCGGTGCGAAGGCCGGGATGAACGGGCCGGACGCGGTGCTGGCCGCGGCGCAGGCCGAGCTCGAGGCGGTGCCGTCGGTGAAGATCGACTATCTCGCCCTGCGAGCACCCGATCTCGGCCCGGTGATCGGCCCCGGCGAGGCCCGGATGCTGATCGCCGCCCGCGTCGGCCTGACCCGTCTCATTGACAACATTTCCATCACGCTCAGATGAAATCGGTTGATACGGTCACCGAATGACAGTGCTGATGCCACGCCTCCGGCGCGGCGGGCCACGGGGCTGTAACTCCCGTCCTTCCCTCGTCGCTCCGGTCGCTTCGCTCCCTCCGCTCCTCAGTCCAGGACGGGAGGCCCCGTGACCGGATCCGCAGTCCCGCAACGGCTGGCCGCGCCGGAGGCCGGCTGGACCGACACAGTTGACGTGGTGGTGATCGGCTCGGGCGTCGCCGGGCTGAGCGCCGCGCTCAAGGCCCGCGAGCTGGGCACCGTCCTGGTGGTGACGAAGGACGTCGTCGCCTCGGGCTCCACGCAGTGGGCGCAAGGCGGCGTCGCCGCTGCCCTCGACCCGGAGGACTCCCCCGAGGAGCACCTGCAGGACACGCTCGTCGCCGGCGCCGGACTGAGCGACCCGGAGGCCGTCCGGGTGCTCGTCACCGAAGGCCCGGACGCCGTCCGCGACCTGATCGACCTCGGCGCGCGCTTCGACACCATGGCCGATGGCGAGATCTCGCTCGGTCGTGAGGGCGGGCACCACCGCAACCGGATCGCGCACGCCGGCGGCGACGCGACCGGCGCCGAGATCGAGCGTGCCCTGGTTGCCGCAGTCAAGCGGGCCAAGGACATCCGGCTGATCGAGCACGCCCTCGTCCTCGACCTGCTCACCGCCTCCGACGGCTCCATCGCCGGCGTGACGCTGCACGTGATGGGCGAGGGTCAGCTGGACGGCGTCGGTGCGATCCGTGCCCGGGCGGTGATCCTGGCGTCCGGCGGCCTGGGACAGTTGTATGCGGCAACGACCAACCCGAGCGTGTCGACCGGCGACGGAATGGCGCTCGCGCTGCGGGCCGGTGCGAAGGTGCGGGACCTGGAGTTCGTGCAGTTCCACCCGACGGTGCTCTGGCTGGGCAAGAGCGCGAAAGGCCAGCAGCCGTTGGTTTCCGAGGCAGTCCGCGGCGAAGGCGCGTTCCTGGTCGACCACACCGGCAAGCGGTTCATGCAGGGCCGGCACGAGCTCGCCGACCTCGCGCCGCGGGACATCGTGGCGAAGGCGATCATGCGCCAGATGATTGCTACCGGCAAGGACCACGTCTACCTCGACGCCCGGCACTTCGGCGACGAGAAGTGGCGGGTACGGTTCCCGACCATCCTGGCGTCCTGCCGCTCGCACGGTATCGACCCGGTCCGCGAACTGATCCCGGTCGCCCCCGCCTGCCACTACTCGTCGGGCGGCGTGTGGACGGACCTGAACGGCCAGACCTCGGTGCCCGGCCTGTACGCGTGCGGTGAGGTTGCGTGCACCGGCGTACACGGGGCCAACCGGCTCGCCTCGAACTCGTTGCTCGAAGGGCTCGTGTTCGCCCGCAGGATCGCCGCGCACCTCGCGAACGGGCTGCCCGAACGGCGGGAGCCGGTCGTGGACCGCCGTACGCCGGGACTCGTGGACGCGGACGTCGTACCCGAGCTGCAGCGGGCGATGACCGTCGGCGCCGGCGTGATCCGGAGCGCGACCGGGCTGTCGGAGGCGGGTGCGGCGATCGCCAAGCTGATCGAGCAGCCGTACGACGAGCCGGGGACGCCGGGCTGGGAGGCGACGAACCTGGTGACGGTCGCCTCCGCGCTGATCGCCGCGGCGACCGCCCGCGAAGAAAGCCGTGGCGCGCACTGGCGCGAGGACCACCCGGACCGCGATGATCTGCACTGGTTCGGAAGCCTGGACGTGACACTTGATCACCAGGCTGTGCCGCAGACCACGTTTGTTTCGCGCGAATCCGAGGAGAATGACCGGCATGGATGAGACAGTCGACCGGCAGTGGGTCGGGGACCTCGTGCGGGCGACCATCGAGGAGGACCTGGCCGGAGGCGTCGACGTGACGACCACCGCCACGGTCGACCCGGACCAGGTGTCGGTCGCCGAGCTGGTCGCCCGCGCCGACGGCGTGGTGGCGGGCCTGGAGATCGCGGAGCTGGTGCTGCGGCAGGTCGCGGCGAAGGACGAGATCGAGATCGAGCACACCGTCCGCGACGGCGACGCCGTGCAGCGGGGCGACATCCTGATGACCGTCCGCGGCAAGACGCGGCAGCTCCTGACGGCCGAGCGCACCACGCTGAACCTGCTCTGCCACCTGAGTGGCGTCGCCACGCTGACCCGGCGCTGGGTGGACGCGGTCGACGGCACCGGCGCGGTCATCCGCGACACCCGCAAGACCATGCCGCTGCTCAGGTCCCTGGAGAAGTACGCCGTACGCTGCGGTGGCGGGAAGAACCACCGGATGGGTCTCTCGGACGCCGCGCTGATCAAGGACAACCACGTGATCGCGGCCGGTGGTGTCGCGGAGGCGTTCCGCCTGGTGCGCAAGGCGTATCCGGAGATCGGGATCGAGGTCGAGGTGGACTCGGTCGAGGACGCGGTGATCGCGGTCGAGTCCGGCGCCGAGCTGATCCTGCTGGACAACATGGACGTCCCGTTGCTGCGTGAAGCTGTCGAGAAGGTCGCGGGCCGGGCCCGGCTGGAGGCCTCCGGCGGGCTGACGCTGGACAAGGCGCGAGAGGTCGCCGAGACCGGTGTCGACTTCCTCGCGGTCGGTGCGCTCACGCACTCCGCGCCGGTCCTCGACATCGCCTTGGACCTGCGAGAGGCCTGATGCTGCTCACCGTCGCCGTCGAGAACACCAGGACGCTGGTCGGCCTGGTGTTCGAAGGCACGGTCAAGCGGCACTGGTGGGTCGGGACCGATCCACGTCGTACTGCGGACGAGTGGGCGGTGCTGCTGCAAGGCCTGCTTACCGGTGAGTCGCCGGTGTCCGGGATTGCTGTGTGTTCCGCCGTACCGCATGTGCTGCACGAGTTACGGGATGTCGTGTCGCGCTACTACCAAGGCGTGCCGAGTGTCGTCGTCGAGCCCGGTGTGAAGACCGGGCTGCCGGTGCTGGTCGACAACCCGCGAGAGGTCGGCACGGACCGGATCGCGAACGCGCTCGCCGCGGTGACGCTGCACGGCGCGCCATGCTTGGTCGTCGATGTCGGTACGGCGATCACGATCGACGTGGTCAACCCGGCCGGCGCCTTCATCGGCGGAGTGATTGCCCCGGGCATCGAAACCGCGACCGACGCGCTCGGGCAGGCGGCCGCGCAACTGCGTCGGGTCGAGCTGGTCCGGCCGCGATCGGTGGTCGCGAAGAACACTGTCGAGGCGCTGCAGTCCGGCGCGATCCACGGCTTCGCGGCCCTGGTCGACGGTTTGGTCGCGCGAATCCGGACCGAACAGTCTCTGAACGACGACGTCGCGGTCGTCCTCACCGGCGCCCTCGCACCGCTCCTCGCCGGCCAGCTGAACACCCCGGTCCGCGACGAACCGTTGCTGACCCTGCGCGGTCTGTATCAGGCCTTCGCCCGCAACCACGGCTGAGAGTTAACCTCTTGTGCGCTTGAGGTGACCTGCCTCACTATGAGCCCCAAGGGGTGACTTCAGGGGTTGGGGGAAATATGAGGTCTGTTTATCGTGCCTTGGCCGGGCTCATCGCGATCGGTGTCCTGGTCCAGGCGGCGGCGATCGCACTCGCCTGGTTCACGGTCATCAAGGACGTCGACGGCGGCTCGGTCTTCACCGAGGACTCCGGCGCCAACGTCGGCCATACGATCCACACCATCGTCGGGAGCGGGGTCATCCCGCTGCTCGCGATCCTGCTGCTGATCATCTCGTTCTTCGCGAAGGTCGACGGCGGGGTCAGGTGGGCGCTGTACGTCTTCGGCCTGGTCGCGTTGCAGTTCGGCCTGGCTGCCGCGGCGTTCGGTGCGCCGGTGATCGGCGCGCTGCACGGCCTGAACGCCTTCGCACTGCTCGCAGTCGCGGGTATGGCGTCGCGCCGAGCGGCCGGTCCGGCGGCCGTAGAGTCCCCGGCCACGACGACCGAGGCGACCACCTAGATGCCCTTGGCAACTGACAGGCGGCGGTCGTGACGATGCGGCCGCCGCCTCGTCGGGTGCTGATCGCGATCGTCGCAACGATCGTCGTGCTGGCGCCGATCGGTTTCTTCTGGCAGCGGAGCCTGGTTCCTGGCGACCTGTCGCCGATGGCGATGGGGTACGCCGACTACGGTGGTGGACCGGCGTCGGCGCATGACCACCACGGTACGGACGTCAGCCAGCTGACCGGTCCTACCGATCAGAAGCCTGACGTCGCGGTGGACCTCGTCGCGCGCAAGGAGCGCTTCGAGATCCCCGGCCGCGGATCGATGGACGGCTACACGTTGAACCACACGTCGCCGGGGCCGCGAATCGTCGCGAAACAAGGCGATCTCGTCCAGGTCACACTGCGCAACGAGAACGTTGCCGACGGCATCACACTGCACTGGCACGGTGTCGACGTACCGAATGCCGAGGACGGTGTCGCGGGCGTCACGCAGGACGCGATTCCGCCGGGCAAGTCGTCCGTGTACCGCTTCGTCGCGAAGGACGCCGGCACGTACTGGTACCACTCGCACCAGGTCTCGCACGAGCAGGTTCAGAAGGGTCTGTACGGCGTACTGATCGTCCAGCCGACCACGACGGACGTGATCGCGGCGGTGCACACGTACGACAAGGTCCGCACGGTCAACGGCGAGTACGGCGAACGTCGCCTGAAGGCACCCGGTCCGATCGCACGCGTGCGGTTGATCAACACGGACAACGGACCGATGGCGGTCTGGGTCGACGGGGCGTCGTACAAGGTGGTCGCGGTCGACGGGACCGAGGTGAACGCGCCGACCGAGGTGAGTGGGAAAGCGGTGCTCGTCACCGCGGGCGGCCGGGTGGACCTCGAGATCCCCACGGCGAAGCCGGTGCGGATCGGACTCGGTGGGGGACCGACGACCCTGGTGATCGGCGACGGTGACGCGCCGACCGGGACCGAGCCGCGAGACCGGGTCGACCTGCTGAGTTACGGGGAGCCGAAGCCGCTCGGGTTCGATCCCGCGAAGGCGACCCGGGTGTTCCGGTACGACATCGGCCGGCGGATCGGGTTCTTCGACGGGAAACCCGGGCTGTGGTGGACGATCAACGGGCATCAGTACCCGGACGTGCCGATGTTCGTGGTGAGCGAGGGCGACATCGTCCGGATGACGATCAAGAACACCTCAGGGCAGGTCCATCCGATGCACCTGCACGGCCACCACGTCGTCGTCCTGAGCCGCGACGGGGTGCGCGCGACCGGGAGTCCGTGGCGGACGGACTCCCTCAACGTCGAGGACAAGGAGACCTACGAGGTCGCCTTCGTGGCCGACAACCCGGGCATCTGGATGGACCACTGCCACAACCTTCCGCACGCCGCGCAAGGCCTCGTGACCCACCTGATGTACACGGGCGTCACCACGAAGCACCACCTCGGCGGCACCCCGAAGAATCAGCCTGAGTAGATCGGGCGGCCGACCGTGAGGGCTTTGCGGAGGGTTTCGGGCAGGCCGTTGAACGCCTCGTCGGGTTGCGTGCCGGTGGCGTCGAGGGTCTTGGAGAAGAAGGCCCGGGCCGCGGCGGCCAGGGCTACGTCGAGTACGTCGGCATCCGTCAGGCCGACTGCTTTCAGTGCGTCGACGTCCGCCTGGGTCACGGTGTCGGCAGCGAGTGCGATCTGGCGCGCAAAGGCCATCACGGCACGGTCGACCGGGTCGTTCGCCGGTTCGTCGACGAGCGCCGCGACTTCCTCCGCGGTGTAGAACTTGTCGGCCAGGATCTGCCCGTGCGCGAGGCTGCAGTAGCTCGACTTCAGCGCGGTCGCCGCGGCCAGCGTCGCGAGCTCGTATCGGCGCAGGTCCATGGACTCCTTGATCGCGCCGTTCAGCTGCTTCCACGCCTCGTAGACGGCCGGTCGCGCGGCGAACGTGTGGACGAAGTTGGGCACATGCCCGGCCGGCGCCCGATTCGCCGCGAACAGCTCCGGGTCGTTCGGCGTACCGATGAATGCCATCGTGGTTCCCCCCTCAGTGGCTTACCTCACGGTAGGTGCGCGATACCGATCCGGCAACGGCCATGGGGAAAGGGCACCCGCGACTGGGTATGGTTCACCCGGTTGGTCGTGAGGAGACGAGGGGTGGTCGGAATGCGGCGCGTGCTCGCCGTAGCGCTGGCGGTGGTTGCGGGCGCTGCCTCGCTGACTGCTTGTGCCTCCGATCCGGCGCCGACCGAGGTCGCCGTCGCGTGGGCGCCGAAGGGGCGTCCTGCGGTGCTGGTGACCTGGAAGGACAACGGGCAGCCGAACCGGGTCACGATCGAGGGTGTGCTCAGCGAGAGCCCGTCGTACGTGAAGTACATCCCGGCCGGTGAGCCGAACCGGTGGGAGATCCCGACCTCGGCGTTCCCGCCGGACGGGAACTACAAGGTCGCCGTCGGGACCGGAACCTCACAGGGCGGCGTGACCAGCAAGCTCACCAAGTCGCCGGTGTTCGACACCGACGGTCCGGTGCGGCCGAGCGCGGCGGCGGTGGCGAAGCAGGGGCGCGGGGTGCTGATCAGATGGTCGGTGCCGGTCGCTCCGCAGGACTTCACGCCGAACGACCCGCTGGACGTGAAGGGCAAGAAGACCCAGCGGTACGTGCCGATGATCGGGCGGCCGGGTCAGATGCTGAAGGTGATCGGCCCGGCGACGACCTCGAACCGCCAGGTGATCAAGAGCGTCAAACCGCCGTACACGTTCCAGCTGCGCACCCAGAACGAGTGGAGCACCAGCATCGGCGGGCAGGTGCTCGGGCTGACCAGCTCGATCAACGCGGCCGTACCGAGGCTGGCCCAGTTCAGTGTGCCGATCCGGGTCCGCGGGCGGGTCATCCTGCACCAGGTCGGCTGCGACCTCGACGCGCCGTGCACGAGCAAGCGCGCGACCCCGGCCGGCGTACCGGTCGTGGTGCTGACCCAGGTCACCCCGGGCGCGCGGTGGACGCCGGCGGCGCGCGGGTCGACGACGGCCGGCGGGTACTACGACATCGCGGTGCCGACCGGTGGCAGTCGCCCGTACAAGATCACCGTGCCGGAGAACACCAAGGGCGGGACCCAGACGGGTACGTCGACCAGCAAGCCGGCGTACACGAAGAGCATCGTCCGGGTCGCGTCGGCCGGATTCGCCAACGGGAACACGGCGACGGCGAAGGGCTCGACGGTGACCGTGTCCGTCGCCGTGAAGCCGGGCATGAACACGACCGTGATGCTGCAGGCCTGGAACCGGCAGACCCGGCGGTGGGTGGACTCCAAGGCGCTGCCGATGCGCAACGGCGCGGCCGCGCTGGCGTTCAAGGCCGCGCAGCCGGGCGACTTCGTCTACCGGTTCGTGATCCCCGGCGCGATGATGTTCGGCCGGCCGATCGACGGGATCACCACGCCGGGGCTTGAGCTACACGTCCGCTGACTCGGCCGGTACCGGCTCGGGAACCTGTTCGCGGCGGCGTTTGCGGACCTTGTGGACGACGTACAGCGCGACCGCCACGACCGCGACGGCGATCAGCGCGAACACCGACACCCGGCCGAAGATCTTGTCGGCGTTGTCGCCGATCTTGTACGCGACGACACCGATCGTGGTCGCCCAGGCGATGCCGCCGGCGGCGTTCGCGACCAGGAAGCGCGGGTAGTGCATCCGCAGCATGCCTGCCATCGGGCCCGCGAAGATCCGCAGCAGTGCGACGAAGCGGCCGAAGAACACCGTCCAGACGCCGTACTTGTGGAAGTACTTCTCGGCCCGGACGATCCGGTCCTCGGAGAAGTGATGGAACCGCTTGCCCAGCCGCTCGAACAACCGGCGGCCGGCCTTGCGGCCGATGAAGTACCCGATCGAGTCGCCGATGATCGCGCCCGCGGCGGCGGCCAGGATCACGAACTCGATCTTCAGATGATGCTGCTGCGACGCGAGCAGCGCGGCCGCGATGAGCGTGGTCTCACCGGGCAGCGGCACACCCATGCTCTCCACGCCGATAACAAGTCCGACCACCAGATACGCCAGCACGGCCACCCCCGACGGGATGGCGATCGCTTGCGCGATCAGCAGAGGTTCCCCCATGCACCCATAGTGACATCGTCAGACAACCGATTTGGTGACCAGGCAACTAGAAGTCGTGGCTGGTCGTCCCACGCCTACTGCGGGGCACTCGGCACGGCACCTCGCCGCACGGGGGCAAAGGCCACGATGATCCGCATCGAGACCTTCGCCCCCGCGCGCCGATGCACCGCACCGAGCACCTCCTCGCTACGGCGTGGGACGACCAGCCACGACTTAACTCCGGGAAATCTCAGGGTCGTGGCCGTTGCCGGACGGGATCGCCGGAGTCGCTGGGGTCGTCGTCTCGCCGCTGAAGGCCTTGGTGACGTTCTGGAGTGCGGTGGTGACTTCGGACGGGATGACCCAGAACGTGTTGCCGGGTCCTTTGGCCAGCTCGGGGAGCATCTGCAGGTACTGGTACGCGAGCAGCTTCGGGTCCGGGTCGTTGCGGTGGATCGCCTCGAAGACGGTGTCGATCGCCTTCGCCTGACCCTCGGCGCGCAGGATCGCGGCCTGCCGGTCACCCTCGGCCGTCAGGATCCGGGACTGCCGCTGACCTTCGGCGTTCAGGATCGCGGCCCGCTTCTCCCGCTCGGCCCGCATCTGCTTCTCCATCGACTCCTTGATCGACGCCGGCGGCTCGATCGCCTTGAGCTCGACCCGGTTGACCCGGATGCCCCACTTGCCGGACGCCTCGTCGAGGACCCCGCGGAGGATCGAGTTGATGTGCTCGCGCGACGTCAACGTCTTCTCCAGGTCCAGGGCGCCGATCACGTTCCGCAGCGTGGTCACGGTCAGTTGCTCGATCGCCTGGATGTAGTTCTGGATCTCGTACGCCGCCGCGCGCGGATCGGTGACCTGGAAGTACAGCACCGTGTCGATGTGCACGACCAGGTTGTCCTCGGTGATCACCGAGTTCGGCTGGAACGACACCACCTGCTCGCGCAGGTCGATCAGCTGCCGGGGCCGGTCGATGAACGGGATCACGACGTTCAGCCCGGGCTCCAGCGTGCGCAGGTACCGGCCGAGGCGCTCGACGTTGCTGGCCCGCGCCTGCGGCACGATCCGCACGGTCCGCAGTACCAGCACGACGGCGAGCAACGCGACGACGATTCCGATGATCAGTTCGGCCATGGTTCCTCCTGAGGATGGACGAGGGCGGTAGCCCCCTCGATGGCGAACACGTCGACCCGGGTGCCCGCGGGGATCTGCAGATCGGGGTCGTAGGAGCGGGCGCTCCACTCCTCGCCGCCGATCCGGACGCGGCCGGCGTCCCGGTCACACGGTGCGAGTACGACGGCCTCCCGGCCGATCAGTGCGGCGACACCGGTCCGCAGCTTCGGGTGCCCGGTCAAGTGCCGGCGCGCGACCGGGCGGACCAGCGTGACCATGGCCGCGGCGGTGATCGCGAAGGCCACCACTTGGAACGCGATACCGAGTCCGAGCGCGCCGATCCCGGCCGCGGCGAGCGCGGCGACGGCGAGCAGGAGCAGGTCCAAGGTCGCCGTCATCAACTCGGCCGTGCCGAGGACGGCGGCGACGATCAACCACAGGATCCAGGACTGCATGGCGACCACCCGACGGCGGAAAGTACCTCTACCTTCGACGGTACTCCGACATACGCAGATCCGTAGCTAACGGTTCAGCTGCCTTCCGGCGGATCCCCGGTCGGTACGACGGCTATCAGCGACGTCACCTCACGCGTCCCGGCCGGATGACTCGCCGCCGTCCGGGTCTTCTTGTAGCGGTCGACCAGGTCGCTCAGGTCCTGGTTGAACTGCTCTGCCTCGTCACGGGTCAGCCACAACCGGGACCGGCTCATCGAGCTGACGCCGTCCCAGGGATCGTCCGCGTCCATGTCCACGAACTGGTCGAGGACCGCGTCCATCGCGGTCTTGATCATCGCCTGGCTGGCCAGCCGCCCGGCGCCGGTGGACTGCGACGAGATCACCAGGCTGGCGGCCGGCGCCTGCCAGGGCCGCTCGCGGCCGTCGGCGGATTCGTCGGCGCGCTGGATGATGCCCCACTTCTCCAGCGCGCGCAGGTGGTAGCTCATCGCGGACGGCGTCAGCCCGGCCAGCTCCGCGCACTCGGTCGCGGTCAGCACCTTGCCGTTGAACAGTTCGTCGATGACCCGCTGCCGGGCCGGGTGCGCGAGGGCGCGGATCGCCTTCGGATCCGTGATCACCAGCCGCTTCTTCTTCGCCACGAGGTCAGCGTAGCGAACCGCTTGACGCCGCGAAATCTGAAGTGTTTACTTCACAACTATGAAGCAAACACTTCAGACCTCGATCTGGTCGTCCCGGGACATCCGGCTGGTCCTGCCCGCTCGCGCGCTGTCGTACGCGGGCGACTCGATCGCCCTGATCGCCCTGATGCTGCGGGTCTCCGACGGGCATGGGCCGGCGGCCGTCACGGCGCTGCTGCTCGCGTTCGCCGTACCGACCGTGCTGATGATCCCGTTCGCCGGGCGGATCGTGGACGGGTTCGACTCGCGGAAAGTCCTGGTCTGGTCAGGGCTGCTGCAAGTGGTCGCCGGCGTCGGGCTCGCGTTCGTGCACGACCTGGTCAACACGCTGGCTCTGGTGTGCGTGCTTCAGATCGGCCAGGCCGTCGCCGGGCCCGCGTGGGGTGCGCTGATCCCGCGGATCGTCGGCGAGGAACTCGTCGGGCGCACCACCGGGACCAGTCAGGCGCTGATCGGGGTCGCGACGCTCGCGGGCTCGGCAGCCGGCGGTGTGCTGGTCGGTTGGGTCGGCAGCCGTGGCGCCCTGCTCGTCGACGCCGCGACCTTCCTCGCTCTGGTGGTCGTCGCCCAGCTGGTCCGCACCCGTCGTCGGCCGGAGCCTGGGGCCGCCCGCGAGCGTGGCGGGGTGTCGGCGGGACTGCGCGCGATCTTCGGTGACGACATCCTGAAGATCCTGGTTCCGGCGCTCTGGCTGTTCGTGGTCGCGGGCGAGGCGGTCAACGTCGTGGAGGTCTTCCTGATCACCGGCGAGCTCGGCCTCGGGCCTGCTCTGTACGGCGCGGCGGGTGCGGCGACCGGGGGCGGGGCGATCTTCGGCGCCTGGTACAGCGGCCGGCTGAACGGCGATCGGGCCCGGGCCGTGGGAGTCGTCGTCGGAATGGCGGCGATCGGTGGGTCGAGCGTGCTGATGGGCCTGGCAGGGAACCTCGTGACACTGCTGATCGGGGCCACCACGATCGGCGTCGGCAGCGGGATGCTGAACGCGGCGACGAGTTCACTGGTAGTGACCAGGTCTGCCGAAGCTGTCCGTGGCCGGGTGATCGCGGCCCTGAACGGCACGGTCCGCTCGTTCAGCATTCTCGCGATGCTGCTCGGCGGTCTGGCGGGTGCGCTCATCGGTCCGCGCGGGACGTTCGTGACCTGCGGAGTGGCCTGCGTGGCGGCCGCGGCGATCGTCGGCGCCCTGGTCGCCCGGAGCAAGGACCGAACAAAGGATTCGGAGCTGGAGGCACTCAGTCACTGAAGCGTGTGTCGAACAACCAGGTAGAGGCCGTGAGACACCGCCCTTCTCGGGCGTCTTCTGTTCAGGCAGCAGGTACTGTCTGAGCGTCGGTTCCCACGTCTTCCAGGCCGGTTTCACTCTCATCCGGATGAGAGCCAGTGCCTTCCTGTCGATGGGCATTGGTGACCGGGCCTCCTGCTTGGGGGTCCCGGGTCCGGGCGTGAGTCTTCTCGGCCCAGATCGCGAGGTTGATCGCGGCGTTGAGGTCGCGGTCGAGGGTGTGCCCGCAGGGAGCGCACTCGAAGGTCCGTTGAGCGAGGGTCAGGGCTGGTGCCACTGTCCCGCACGCTGAGCAGGTCTTCGATGAGGCGAACCAGCGGTCCGCCTTGATCAGCGCGCCGTGCCGCCACGACTGCTTGTAGGCGAGCAGTCGGGCAAGCTCGGCCCACCCGGCATCAGAGATAGCGCGTGCGAGCCGGTGGTTGCGGAGCATCCCTGCCACGTTCAGGTCTTCGATGACGAGACGGTCGTGGGTCTTGACCAACTCGTTCGAGACCTGGTGCAGGAAGTGCTTGCGGACGTTCGCGACGCGGCGGTGGTGCCGCCCGAGCCGAGCGGCGGCCTTCCTCCTGTTCTTCGAACCTCTGGATTTCCGGGACACGGCCCGCGCGAGCCGTCGCTGCCGTCGCATCCCGGTCGCAAAGGCCTTCGGCGGGTTGGCGACCCGCGCAACTTCGGCGCCTTCACTTGTGGCGGCCACTACGAGCGCCGACAGACCTCGGTCCACACCGACCCAGCCGCCTTCGTCGTCCGCAGCGCGAGCCGAGTGCCGCTGGCTGGGGTGGAGGTCGGCGGCCTCGACGTTCAACGAGACCCACCATCGCCCCGCTCGACAGTTGATGGTGGCGAACAGCACTTTCCCTCGGCCTTTGGCCAACAGTCGGCGGAGGCGGCGGGTGTCGTCGTGCACCCGCATAGTCCCGATGCCGGGCAAGGTCACTGATCGAGGGACGCTGTCGCCCACGCGGATCGCTGGTCGACCGCCCTTGGGATGCTTGTTCCGAAGCCGGAATGACCCGGCGTTCTGGCTCTTCTTCTTGAACTGCGGGTGCCCGACCCTTCGGCCCGGGCGCTTGCCCTGGCGCGAATCGCTCCACGCCCGGAGTGCCTTGCCGAGATCGACGGCGGCCTCTTCGAACACCTGCTGACACACCTTCGCCCGCCATGTGAGCCCGGTCACCACGATTGCCGCCGTGTTGCTGCCGTCGACAGCGATCACACGACCGGCAGCCTCGGTCTTCTTCCATGCGTTGAAGAGGTTGACCAGATCGAAGCCGGTCCAGGGGACCGTCTCGGAGGCATCGCGCCGCCGGCCGGCACGGGCTCGTAGGTGGAGGCTGAGGCACTCGTTGAACGCGAATCGCGCGGCTCCTGCGTGTCGGACGAGCGCGGCCCGCTGCTCGGCCGTCGGGTCGAGGCAGAAGCGGAAGGTCGTGTGCCGAGTCATCGCCGCTCATGCTCTACGAAGCCGCCGACAGTTTGGTCCACGGCGTCGACGTTGCAGTACACGGTGGCCCCGTTGTTCCGGTTGCACACTTCTCCACACGAGTCGACCAAAAGTAGTTGGACGACAGCCTCTAGCCTTTAGGCATGACTGATGCACACGTGGACCCGGTGAACCCCGACAGCGGGCAGGACGACCTGCCTGAGCAGATGCGGGTTCGCCGGGAGAAGCGTGACCGCCTGCTGGCGGAAGGAGTGCCGCCGTACCCGATCTCGGTGCCCCGGACGCACCTGCTCAAGGACCTGCGGGCGAAGTACGACGCCCAGGACCTGGAGCCCGACACCCGGACCGGCGAGCAGGTCTCCGTGGCCGGCCGGGTGATCTTCCTGCGCAACACCGGCAAGCTCTGCTTCGTCCGGCTCCGCGAGGGGAACGGGACCGAGCTGCAGGTGATGTTCTCGCTCGCCGACCTCGGCGAGGAGGAGCTGGCCCGGTTCAAGCAACTCGTCGACATCGGCGACCTGCTGTCCGTCCAGGGCGAGGTGATCACCAGCCGCCGCGGTGAGCTGTCCGTGCAGGCGACCGCGTGGCAGATGGCCGCGAAGACGCTCCGCCCGCTCCCGAACGAGCACAAGCCGCTCAGCGAAGAGGCCCGGGTCCGGATGCGGTACGTCGACCTGATCGTGCGTCCCGAGGCGCGCGAGATGGTTCGCGCGAAGGCAGCTGTCCTGAAGTCGCTGCGCGCGACGTACGACGGTCACGGCTTCGTCGAGGTCGAGACGCCGGTGCTGCAGCTGACCAACGGCGGCGCCGCGGCCCGGCCGTTCTCGACCCACCTGAACGCGTTCGACCAGGAGATGAAGCTCCGGATCGCGCTCGAGCTCGACCTCAAGCGGGCGATGATCGGCGGCGTCGACCGGGTCTACGAGATCGGCCGGACGTTCCGTAACGAGGGGCTGGACTCCACCCACTCGGCGGAATTCTCGATGATCGAGGCGTACCAGGCGTACGGCGATTACGACACGATGGCCGAGCTGATCCAGGAGCTGATCCGGAACGCGGGCCGTGCGATCGGTCGTACGACGATCACCGGGCGCGACGGTTCGACGATCGACGTCGAGCAGCCGTTCCAGCACGCGACGCTTTTCGGGCTGCTCTCGGAAGCGGTCGGTGAGAGTGTCGACGCGAGCACCGACCTGGCCAGTCTGACCAAGTTGGCCGAGCAGCACGACGTCGAGCTGCAGCCGGGCCGGAATGCCGGCGAGATCGCCGTCGACTTGTTCGAGAAGCTCTGCGAGCACACCCTGATCCAGCCCACCTTTGTCCGCGACTATCCGGAGTCGGCGCGACCGCTGGCGAAGCCGCACCGGGAAATTCCGGGGCTGGTGGAGGCCTGGGACCTGTTCTTCAACGGTGTCGAACTCGGGGTCGCGTACTCGGAGCTGAACGACCCGGTGATCCAGCGCGATCGCCTGGTGGAGCAGTCGTTGCTGGCCGCCGCGGGCGACCCGGAGGCGATGGATCTCGACGAGGACTTCCTGCGCGCGATGGAATTCGGGATGCCGCCGGCCGGCGGGATGGGGATGGGCCTGGACCGCTTGGTGATGTTGCTCACCGGGACCGGTATCCGGGAGACGATTCTGTTCCCGTTGCTGCGTCCGGAGTGATTTTCCAGGTCGTTGCATAGCACAACGGACGGCCTTCGCAAATCCAGGGGCCGAATTTATTCCGGACCGGCCGGTTCGAACCGGATGAATACGCAAGGTCACCATGACTGCACTGCGTCGATGAATGACAAGCACCTGGTTTGTGCGGTACAAATCAGGTGCTAACAATTCAGCAGGGGGATTGTGCCCGATGGCGGGCGCGGAAAGGTTGTCATCGATGGCGCAAAGGGTGCAGGTGGTTCTCGAGGACGATCTCGACGGCGGTAAGGCCGACGAGACTGTCACTTTCGGGCTGGACGGAACGACCTACGAGATCGACCTGTCCAAGAAGAACGCCGCGAAACTGCGCGACGCACTCGCCGCGTATGTCGGCTCGGGCCGCCGGGTGGCCGGCCGCCGGGGTGCGGCGGGCCGGGCGCGCGGCCGGGGCCGGTCGGCCTCGGACTCCGCGGACATCCGGGCCTGGGCCAAGGAGAACGGCTACGAGGTCAGCGAGCGCGGCCGGATCTCCGCCGAGGTGCGCGCGGCGTACAACGAAGCGAAGTAACGTCCCGCCTCGCTCCGCTCGGCGGGGTGGTGTGGGTTTTCAGCTGTCGCCGGTCCCGGCACCCGCATTGGGTGCCGGGACCGTCCGCATTCCGGTTGTTTCACAGAGTGGGACACGGCGTGTCGGATCTGATGGCTGACCCGGCAGGCAGTTCTGGGAATTCGCTGGTGGCGAACACGCTGTCGGATCGCGGTGCACCGGGAACACGCTGGTTACCAGTGCGGTTGTTCCCTTGTGATGCCGCCCGGACGGCCGATGGACCCGTGATCGGGTGTTCGCCGAGAGCGAGGCTGTCGGTGCCGGGGACTAGCATGCATGTACGGGGGTCGGCCAACACGGCACGTCCGACTCCTCTGAGGCAAGGAGCGCTTTGGCGATGTTTGAACGATTTACGGACCGCGCCCGTCGGGTAGTCGTCCTGGCACAGGAAGAAGCCAGGATGCTCAGTCACAACTACATCGGGACCGAGCACATCCTGCTCGGCCTGATCCACGAGGGTGAAGGGGTCGCCGCCAAGGCTCTCGAGAGCCTGGGTATCTCGCTCGAAGCCGTCCGGTCCCAGGTCGAGGAGATCATCGGCCAGGGGCAGCAGGCACCGAGCGGGCACATCCCGTTCACTCCCCGCGCCAAGAAGGTGCTGGAGCTCTCCCTGCGCGAGGCCCTGCAACTGGGCCACAACTACATCGGCACCGAGCACATCCTGCTCGGCCTCATCCGCGAGGGTGAGGGTGTCGCAGCGCAGGTCCTGGTCAAGCTCGGTGCGGACCTGAACAAGGTCCGGCAGCAGGTCATCCAGCTGCTGAGCGGTTACCAGGGGAAGGAGTCGTCGCCGCAGGGCACGGCTCCGGAGGGTGCACCCAGCAGCTCCCTGGTGCTCGACCAGTTCGGCCGGAACTACACCCAGTCCGCTCGTGAGGCGAAGCTCGACCCGGTGATCGGGCGCGAGACCGAGATCGAGCGGGTCATGCAGGTGCTGTCCCGGCGGACCAAGAACAACCCTGTCCTGATCGGTGAGCCGGGTGTCGGCAAGACCGCCATCGTGGAAGGTCTGGCCCAGCAGATCGTCCGTGGTGACGTCCCGGAGACGCTGAAGGACAAGCAGATCTACTCTCTCGACCTGGGCGCCCTGGTGGCCGGTTCGCGCTACCGCGGTGATTTCGAGGAACGCCTGAAGAAGGTGCTCAAGGAGATCCGCACCCGCGGTGACATCGTGCTGTTCATCGACGAGATCCACACCCTCGTCGGGGCCGGCGCGGCCGAGGGCGCGATCGACGCGGCGAGCATCCTGAAGCCGATGCTGGCTCGCGGTGAGCTGCAGACGATCGGCGCCACCACCCTCGACGAGTACCGCAAGTACGTCGAGAAGGACGCCGCGCTGGAGCGCCGCTTCCAGCCGATCCAGGTGGCCGAGCCCTCGATCGCGCACACGATCGAGATCCTCAAGGGCCTCCGCGACCGGTACGAGGCGCACCACCGGGTGACCATCACCGACGCCGCGCTGGTGAACGCCGCGCAGATGGCCGACCGGTACATCTCGGACCGGTTCCTGCCGGACAAGGCGATCGACCTGATCGACGAGGCCGGCGCCCGGCTCCGGATCCGCCGGATGACCGCTCCGCCGGACCTGCGCGAGTTCGACGAGAAGATCGCCACCGTGCGCCGGGAGAAGGAGTCCGCGATCGACGCGCAGGACTTCGAGCGCGCCGCCCGGTTGCGGGACGACGAGAAGAAGCTGATCAACGCGAAGTCCGAGCGTGAGAAGCAGTGGAAGGCCGGCGACATGGACGTGGTCGCCGAGGTCGACGAGGAGCTGATCGCCGAGGTGCTCAGCACCGCGACCGGCATCCCGGTCTTCAAGCTGACCGAGGAGGAGTCCTCGCGGCTGCTCGACATGGAGAAGGAGCTGGCCAAGCGGTACATCGGCCAGACCGACGCGGTCAAGGCGCTGTCCCGCTCGATCCGGCGTACCCGCGCCGGCCTGAAGGACCCGCGCCGCCCGAGCGGCTCGTTCATCTTCGCCGGCCCGTCCGGTGTCGGTAAGACCGAGCTGTCCAAGGCGCTGACCGAGTTCCTGTTCGGCGACGAGAACGCGCTGATCAGCCTCGACATGTCGGAGTACTCGGAGAAGCACACCGCGTCCCGGCTGTTCGGTTCGCCCCCTGGGTACGTCGGCTACGAAGAGGGTGGCCAGCTGACCGAGAAGGTGCGCCGCAAGCCGTTCAGCGTGGTGCTGTTCGACGAGGTGGAGAAGGCCCACCCGGACATCTTCAACTCGCTGCTGCAGATCCTGGACGAGGGTCGTCTGACCGACGCCCAGGGCCGCGTGGTCGACTTCAAGAACACCGTGATCATCATGACCACGAACCTGGGCACGAAGGACATCGCCAAGGCGGTGAGCCTGGGCTTCTCGCAGGCGAGCGACACTACGTCGTCGTACGAGAAGATGAAGGCGAAGGTCACCGAGGAGCTGAAGCAGCACTTCCGGCCGGAGTTCCTGAACCGCGTCGACGAGATCGTGGTCTTCCACCAGCACACGATGGCGGACATCGTCCAGATCGTGGACCTGATGGTGGCCCAGATCGAGCAGCGGCTGAAGGACAAGGACATGGGCATCGAGCTCACGGCGGCGGCGAAGGAACTCGCCGCGAAGCGTGGCTTCGACCCGGTCCTCGGCGCCCGTCCGCTCCGTCGCGCACTGCAGCGCGACATCGAGGACGTGCTGGCCGAGAAGATCCTGTTCGGGGAACTGCGTCCCGGCCAGATCGTCCTGGTCGACGCCGCACCGGAAGGCACGGTCGACTCCGAAGGAGTGACCGAGTACTTCACCTTCACCGGTAACCAGAAGTCGACGACCTCCGACCTGGAGCTCACCGACCTCACCACCGGCGGCACGACCGGCACCACAGGTCTCCAGGACACCTGAGCCAGTAGCCGGTAACGAGGGCCCCGCGGACACCATGTCCGCGGGGCCCTCGTCGTACGCCTGCCAGTTCCGGGATGCAACCGGGTGCTCGCCTCACCCGGTAGTTAACGGTGAGGAAGCGCCCAACCAAGACCGGAGGACGCGTGGCGAGCAACCGAGATCAGGACTTCACCGAGTACGTGAGTGCCCACCGCGGGCGGATGATGCGGATCGCACGTCTGCTCACGAGTGGGGATGCGCACTGGGCCGAGGATCTGGTGCAGACCGCCCTGACCAAGCTCTATGTGAAGTGGGGCGCGGTCCGGCCCGAGATCGGAGCGGCGCGGTACGCCGACAAGATCCTGGTCAACGTGTTCCTGGACGAGAAGCGCCGGTTCTGGCGTCATCGCGAGACGTTGACCGGCGAGGTCTCCGAGCCCGGGCCGCAGGCCGGCTCCGGACCGGAGGACCGGCTGACCGTACTGGCCGCGCTCGAACGGCTGCCCAGGCGCCAACGGGCCGCTGTCGTCCTGCGGTACTTCTGCGATCTGGACGTGGCCGCTGCCGCCGAGGTGATGGGCAGCAGCCAGGGCACCGTCAAAAGCCAGACCGCTCGTGGGCTGGACAAGCTGCGCGACCTCATCGTCGAACCCCTGAACACACTGGAGCATGTGCGATGACTGATCTGAAGAGCCTTCTCGAGCGCGCAGCCGGAACCGACCCGGTCGTCACCTACGTCGACGTCGCGGCCGACCTCAGCCGTGGCCGGCGTGCCGCCCGTCGCCGCCGGTTCGCCGGCGCCGGACTCACCACAGTCGCGGCGGCCGTCGTCATCGGCGCCCTCGCGGTGCCGCTGGCGTCCGCACCAGGCCCGCACTCCGGCGGCTCGGACTCCGCCCTCGCTGCGCCTCCCGCGACCGGCCCTGCGACGGCGATGTCGGCCGGCCAGGTGCTCCTGGTCGCGGCGGCCCACGAGGAGCAGGCCGAACCGACGACGGGCAAGTACTTCCGGGTCAGGAAGGTCCAGAGCAGGGAGTGGACCGTCATGGCCGGCGGCAAGATCGTCTGCTGTGGGTCGATCCCGGCCGGTCCGGGTGGCTACAAACTGCGTGAGCTGACGGTGACCGAGACGTGGACCGGCCTGAAGGGCGGCACCGCCTGGCTCGGAGCCCGCTCACTGGGTGCGCATCCGGCCACGACGGCCGACGAGGCGGCTTGGCGAAAGGCGGGCGCGCCGGCGACCTGGAACGCCGGTCCGACCGACACCGCGGGCAAGCACGACCAGGTCATCTCGTCCAAGCCGGGAAAGGCCACCTTCTTCGAGCTGAAGGACGACGCGGACCGCTACACCGCTCTGGGGATGAACGGCACCCTGCAAGACGTGCTGGCGCTGCCGACCGACCCGGAGCAGTTGCGCGCCCGGCTGCTCGAGGTGAAGGCGGCGACCGCTCCTGACGCCACCGACGTGTCGGCCCTCGCGCAGTTGTCGGCCGGTCTGCTCAGCGACACTCCGGCACTGCCGAAGGTCCGCGGAGCCGCGTTCCGGCTACTGGCGGGGCTGCAGGGCGCCACGGTCCAGCAGAACGTCACGGACCTGGGAGGCAGGACGGGTACGGCGGTCGGGTTCTCGTTCCCGGCGTACCAGTTGAAGCTCCGGCTGATCGTCGACCCGAAGACCGGCAAGCTCCTGAGCAGCAGCCACACCGGCGGGAAGAACGGCGACAGCTCGATCTTGCTCTCCGGCTGGACCAACGACACCCCGGAGGCGCCGCCCGCCGCCATCAAGTGAGCTGACACTTGCGCGTCCTCGCCAGCTGGAACGGCAAGTAATCCAGGTCGTGCCAACAGCGCCCGTCAGCCCTCCGGGGTTGGCGGGCGTTCGCGCATTCAGCCCGAGGACTGGTCCAGGCCGGTGTGCGAGTACTGCGAGGCGGCTCGGCGTACCGGAAACACGCCTGATTTATGCGAAGGCTACTGATTGGTCGTATCGTCCTGCGGAGCGTGATCACTTCGGTACGGAGACGGCTTCCGTCCGCCGACGGATCGATGGGAAGATCGCGCGACCGCTGACGAAGCAGTTACTTACCACCCGTCTGCCGCGTTGTAACCCTGTGACCACGCTGTTCGGACCCGGACTGTCGGAAAGGGGGCCGAGGATGGAATCATCTCGTCGCATGGACGCTCCGCGTCTGCCGCTGACCCAGGAACCGGTCGCCGACACCGGTTCCTTTGGCGTGCGGCAGGCTGGTGGAGTGCTCGAGCGGGCCCAGCGGATCGCCGACACGCTCCGCGAGCAGGCCGAGCACGAGAACGACCTGGCCCGCGACGAGGCCGGCCGGATCCGGGCCGCGAACGAGCGCCTGAAGGCCGACGCCGAGACCGCCGCGAAGAAGCTCCGGTCGGACGCGATGACGGCCGCCCAGCGGGTGCTCAACGACGCCGAGCGCGCCGCGGAGCAACTCCGCACCGAGTCCGAGGCCGACGCCGAGCGCGTCCGCTCCGAGGCCGAGGAGACGGCAGACAGGCTGCGCGCCGAGTCGACTGCCGAGGCCGAGCGGGTACGCCGGGACGCTGCCGCCGCAGCCGAGAAACTGACCGCCGAGTCCACGGCCGAGGCCGACCGCGTCCGCGCCGAGGCGACCGTCATCGCCGAGCGGCTGAAGTTCGAGTCGGAGTCCGCTGCCGAGCTGCTCCGGGCTGTGGTTGCCGACGAGGTGGCCAAGCGCCGGGCGGACTCGGAGGCGACCGCCGAGCGACTAAGGGTCGAGAGCGAGGCGGCCGCCGAGAAGTTGCGGGTCGAGTCGCAGGCGGCGGCGGATCGGCGGGTTGCGGCGGCCGAGGTCGAAGCGCGCCGGGTGAAGGACGAGGCCGACGAGCTGCTCGAAGGGGCGCGGATGGCCCGCGAGTCGGCCCAGGCCATGGTGGAGCGGGCCAGCCGGGAGGCGCAGCAGCTGGTCGCCGACGCCGGCGAGCAGGCCGCGCTGGTATCGCAGGCGGCCAGCCGCAATGAGGCCGACCTGATCTCTCGCGCCGAGTCCGAGGCGGGCGATCTGCGCGCCGCGGTCGAGCGCGAGGTCGAGGCGGCCCGCGAGCGGTCCCGCGTCGAGATCGCCGAGGCGCACGCCGAGATCGAGCGGCTGCGCGGCGAGAACCGGACCGAGCTGGAACGCCGTACGGCGGAGCTCGAGGAGACCGAGCGCGCCAAGCTGGCCGCGATCTCGCTGGAGATCGACAAGCTGCGCGCCGAGGCGGTCGCGGAGATCGCCGAGCGGAAGGCCGAGACCGAGGCCGGCAACGAGCGCCTGATGGCGGACGCCCGGGCCCAGGCCAAGCTGGTCGTGGACTCGATCGAGGCCGACCGCCGGACGGCGTCGGGCGAGGCGCAGCGGATCGTCGAGGACGCGAACAAGGCGGCCGAGGCGGCGATGGCCGAGGCCGAGAAGCAGACGCTGTGGAGCAAGAAGACCGTCGACGACCTGATCGGCGCCGCGGAGTCCGAGGCGCAGGCGATCCGCGACCAGGCCGCCGTCGACGCGGCCGAGCTGCTCAAGCAGAAGCGCGCGCACCTGCGTCGCGTGGTCGGCCGGTCGACCACCCGGCTCAAGCAGACCCAGGACGCGATCGCCAAGGAGAACGCCGAGCTGACCCAGCTCGCCGAGACCACGCTGTACTCGGCCGGCGAGCAGGCGGAGTCGACCCTGGCCGCGGCCAAGCAGGAGGCCGAGCGGGTCACCGCCCAGGCGCAGACCCGGGCCGACCGGCTGAAGGCCTCGGCCGCCGAGGACGCGCGGGAGATCATCGAGCGCGCCAACCGCCGCGAGGCCGAGGCCGAGCAGAGCACCCAGGTACTGCGGGAGCGCGCGGCCAACGACCTGTCCGAGGCGCAGCGCCAGTCGCACGAGCTGATTCGCAAGTCCCGCGCGGAGGCCCAGCAGCTCGAGGCTCAGGCCCGCGAGCACGCCGATACCCTGCGCGCGCAGGCCCGAAAACTTCTCGCCGACGCCGAGGCGAGGGTCGCTGCGCTGAACCAGCGCCGTGATGAGATCACCAAGGAGCTCACCCAGCTTTCGGGTGTGATCGAGGCACTCGCTGTACCGGGGTTCCGCCCAGGTGGTGGAATGTCCTCCAGTGAGGGTTCCACGGGGGAATCAGGATGAGGACGTGACAGTCAGATCCTTGTCAGTGACAATGTGTGATCCACCCACCCATCGAAGTGAGCATCGGAAAACATGAGCAGTGAAAGCCCAACCCCGTTCCGTACCGTTCTGCGTGGCTACGAGCCTGCCCAGGTGGATCAGCACATCCGTGAGCTGACCACTTCGCTGACCGCGCTGCAGCAGCAGTCCGAGCAGCTGCAGCGTCATGTGCAGGAGCTGCAGTCCCGCACGGACGCGGCGGAAGCGGCCGTCATCTCCGCCCAGGAGGACTCCAAGGACCGCGCGCCCACCTTCACCGAGTTCGGTGAGCGGGTCGCGAAGATCCTGTCGCTGGCCGACGACGAGGCCCGTGACCTGGTGACCCGCGCCCGCACCGATGCGGAGGCGATCGTCGCCGACGGTGAGGCGCACGCGAAGAAGGTCCGCAAGGAGGCCGAGCAGTACTCCCTGGACTGGAAGAGCGAGGTCGACGCCGAGGCCGCCCGGATCCTCGAGGAGGCCCGGACCCAGGCCGACGACATGCGTGACGAGGCCGAGCGCGACGCCACCGCGCGCCGCAGCGAGGCCCAGGCGCTGTACGAGCAGGAGCGGGCCAAGTCCGCGCAGGCCGCGGCCGCCTTCGAGACCACCCTGGCCGAGCGCCGGGGCAAGGTCGAGCAGGAGTTCGCTGCCCGTACGGCGCTCGCCGAGCAGCAGTTGGCCGCCGTCACCGACCGCGCCGCGCAGGTGCAGCGGGAGGCCGACCGGTCGCGTTCCGAGGCCGAGCGGTTGTCCCAGCAGCAGCTGGCCGACGCGAACCGGCAGGCCCAGGAGATCGTCGCCGCCGCGAAGGACAAGTCCGAGCGGATCCGTGCCGAGTCCGAGCGCGAGCTCGCGGCCGCGACGCAGCGCCGGGACAGCATCAACGCGCAGCTGACCAACGTCCGCCAGATGCTGGCGACGCTGTCCGGCCAGCCGGCGATGCCGCTCGACCTGCTGGCCGACGACGAAGAACAAGCCGCCGGTAGCAAGAAGAACTGAAGCACCACGTCGAAGAGGCCGGCTCGAACTCTTCGAGCCGGCCTCTTGATGTGTCACGCAGGCAGGCGGTAGCGGCCGCGGCTGAGAGGTTCGACGAGGCCGTCGGCCACCAGCCCGTCCAGGGCGCGCTCGCGTTGGACGGGGTCCGGCCAGCAGGTGTCCAGCTCGGTCTTCGGCACTGGCGCCGATGCGGCTCGCAGTACGGCCAGAAGGCGGCCACGGGCTTGGCGGTCCGTGCCTTCGTAGGTCTGGCCGCGGCGCGGCGGGCCGTCGTACGGCGGGCTTCCGGCCAGGACCCACGCGCACTGGGACTGGATGGGGCAGTCGGTGCAGCGCGGCGTACGGGCGGTGCAGACGAGGGCGCCGAGTTCCATCGAGGCCACGGCCCAGCGGGCGGCGGTGCGCTCTTCGACGGGCAGTGCGCTGACGGCGAGACGCTGGTCGGCCGCGGTGGGGGAGATGCTCGGCTGCGCGACACCGGTGAGGGAGCGCGCGAGGACGCGACGTACGTTCGTGTCGACGACCGCGTGCCGCTGGCCGAACGCGAACGATGCGATCGCGGCGGCCGTGTACGTCCCGACGCCGGGCAGTGCGAGCAGAGCCGCGTGGTCGTCCGGCACCTCGCCGCCGTGACGCTCCACAATCGCCTGAGCGGCCGCGTGCAGTCGGAGGGCGCGCCTGGGGTACCCGAGCCGGTCCCAGGCCCGCACAGCCTCACCAGGAGCCTCTGCGGCCAGGTCCACCGGCTTCGGCCACCTCTCCAGCCAGCTCCGGTACGCCGGCAGCACCCGATTCACCGGTGTCTGCTGCAGCATGAACTCACTGACCATCACAGCCCACGCCCCGGCACCCGGCTCCCGCCACGGCAACTCTCGCGCGTTGGCGTCGTACCAGCGCAGTACTGGGTCATGGAGAGCTAGCGGCGAGCCTGTGTGGTCCTGCACGGAGCCGATATTAGAGTGCGCTTCATGAGCAGTCTGCTCCGTCCGGTCGGGCACCTGCCCGCCAGCGTGTACTGGTTCCGGCGTGGACTGGTGCTCGCGGTCGTAGTGGTGCTGGTCAGCCTGATCTCGCGACTGTTCGCGGGCGGTGGCGACGACACGAAGAACGCCGCCGCGTCGGACCCGCAGCCGAACCCGACCGGCGCCGCGCCGGTCACACCGTCCACGACGCCGAGCACCAAGGCGAGTACGACGCAGACGCCGACCCCGAAGCCGACGAAGACCACGCCACCCGCGGACCTGACCTGCAAGGGCTCGGACCTCAGCATCGACGCGCTGCCCGCGAACCGGAAGATCGTCTCCGGCTCGATGCTGAACTTCGTCATCCAGTTCGACCCGGTCGGCGACGGCTGCAAGGCGACCGTCAACGCCGACAAGCTGACCGTCACCGTGACGTCCGGCACGGACCAGATCTGGAGCACGACCCAGTGCGACAAGGTGATCCAGACCGCCACCCTCGTCGTTGCCAAGGGCAAACAAGCGGCGGTCACGGTGCCCTGGAACGGACATCGGTCCAGGCCAGGCTGCCTTCCGGGTCAACCGATCGCCAAGCCTGGAACCTATGTCGTCAAGGCCGAGTACGACGGCCGTCTGTCGGGCGCCCAGGCCTTTCAGGTCGTCTGATCAGCCGGCTGCACAGCGTCGACCTGATGCTTCTGCAAGTGGCTAGGTGCCGTGAACAACAGCGCGGCGATCAGCCCGACCAGGAGCACCAGCGCCGGCAGCATCAGCGACTGCGCCATCGCATCACTGAACCCCTGCCGGACCATCTCGGGCAGGCGGCCGCTGGAGAATCCTTCGCCCGCCGGGGCGCCACCTGACCCCGGCAGGTTGTGCGCCAGCCGCGACTCCATCAGTACGGCGATGCTCGCACTGCCGAGCACCGCGCCGACCTGTCGCGTCGTGTTGTAGACGCCGGCCCCGGCGCCGGCCTGGTGCATCGGGAGGTTCCGCGTCGCCGTCGTACCGATCGGCGCCCACATGAACCCGTTCGCGACACCCAGCAAGGCGATCGGCAGCAGCAGTTGCCAGATCGGTACATCGGGCTCGATCACCTGACTCATCCAGAACATCGAGACCGCGCAGCACAGCAGCCCGAACCCGGCGATGAACCGCGGCGGCGTCCGGTCGACCAGCCGCCCGACGAACGGCGACAGCGCACCCGCGATCACCGCCATCGGCACCAGCAGCAGCGCCGATCGCGTGGGCGTCAGCCCGCGGACCGCCTGCGCCCACAGCATCAGCGGGAACGCCATCGCGGTGATCGCGAACCCGACCGTGGTGATCGCGACGTTCGCCAGCGAGAAGTTGCGGTCCTTGAACAGGCCCAGCGGCAGCAGCGGCTCGCCCCGGTTGCGGGACTGCCAGAAGACGAAGAGCGCGAGGACGACGAGGCCGGTGATGATCAGCGACCAGACCGAGATCGGGCCCTTGATCTGACCCCAGTCGTACTTCTGCCCCTCCTGGATCCCGAACACCAGCAGGAACAAGCCGACCGCGCTCAGCACGACACCGACCAGGTCGAACTTGTGCTCGTGCGTCGGCAGGTCCGGCACCAGGCGCATCGCCAGGACGAACCCGACCACGCCGACCGGCGCGTTGATGAAGAAGATCCACTGCCAGCCGAGCCCGTCGACCAGCACACCGCCGAGGATCGGGCCGACCAGCGTGGCCACGCCGGCGGTCGCGCCCCACAGGCTCATCGCCCGGCCGCGCTGGTTCGGCGGGAAGATCCGGGTGATGACCGCCATCGTCTGCGGCGTCATCATCGAGGCGCCGAGACCCTGGAACACCCGGGCCACGATCAGCATCTCGATCGAGTTGGTGAGCCCGCACCACACCGACGCCAGCGTGAACAACGCCAGTCCGGTCAGGTAGAGCTTCTTCGGGCCGATCCGGTCGCCGAGGCGGCCGGTGATCAGCAGCGGTACGGCGTACGCGAGCAGGTATGCGCTGGTCACCCAGACGACCGTGCCGACGTCGGCGCCGAGGTCCTCGAGGATCGCCGGGGTGGCGACCGAGACGATGGTCGAGTCGACCAGGATCATGAAGAAGCCGAGCACCAGGGCCCACAATGCCGGCCAGGGCCGGATCTCCGGCCTCACTGTGTCTTGGGTTGCCATTCCAGGTCCTTGCTCTCGATGCGTTCGATGGTGGTGGCGAGCCAGTCGCGCTCGGCGGTCAGCTGGGTCCGGAGGTAGACGCCGCCGATCCAGTACACCTCCGGCACCTGCCGCGCCCGGGCGTCGGCGAGCGCCTCGTCGATCTCGGTGATCCAGTTGTCCAGGTCCGCGACCCGGCGGCGGAACCGCAGTACGGCGTCGTCGGACTCGAGGTTGTGCGCCTCGCTCAGCACGACGGGGAAGAGCGGGTACTCGTGGACGTACTCCTCGATGCCCGTCTCCACCCGCCGGGTCAGGGCGGCGTCCCCTTCCGGAGTGAGCTCGTACGTCGTGCGCTCCGGGCGGTTCCCGGCGCGCTCGGTGCCGGTGGCGCGGAGGTAGTTCTGCCGTGCCAGCCGCTCGACCGTGTGATAGAGCGAGCCGGGCCGGACCTTGACCAGCCAGTGGTGGTGTCGCTTGACCAGCAGTTGGTACATCTCGTAGGCGTGCATCGGTTCCTCTTTGAGCAACGCCAGGACCGAGATCGCCAACGGGGTCAGTTCGGCCGCCATGATCCTCCACCTGGATTGTTCCGTGCGAAATGTTCCACATGGAGTATTTGTCGATGCGTGAGGAAATGCAAGACGCCTCCGGCTCTTTCACGAACCGGAGGCGTCTAGTTACTGCAGGTGGTCAGACGTAGCGTTCCAGGATGCTGGACTCGGCCAGCCGGGAGAGGCCTTCGCGGACCGTGCGGGCCCGGTTCTCGCCGACGCCCTCGACCGTCTGCAGGTCGTCGATGCTTGCCGCGAGCAACTTCTGCAGGTGGCCGAAGTGGTCGATCAGCCGGTCGATCACGGCACCCGGCAGTCGCGGCACCTTGGCCAGCAGCCGGTAGCCGCGCGGCGTGACCGCTGCGTCCAGCTGCTCGGCGCCTCCGAGCTGCAGGGCCCGGGCGACCTGACCGATGTCCAGCAGGTCCGTCGGGCTGACAGCGTCCAGCTCGAGCAGTACGTCGTCCGCGGTCTTGGGCCGGCGACCCGTGGCCGGCGGGAGGTAGTCACGGACGACCAGTTCTCGTTCGCCGGCCACGCCCGCGACGAGCTCGTTGAGCTGCAGCGTGAGCAGCCGGCCGTCGGTGCCGAGCTCGACGACGTACCCGTCGATCTCGGTCGCGATCCGCCGTACCATTTCCAGCCGCTGCGCGACCGCGGCCACGTCCCGGACGGTGACCAGGTCCTCGATCTCGAGGGCGGACAGCGTGCCGGACACCTCGTCCAGCCGCAGCTTGTAGCGCTCGAGCGTGGCGAGGGCCTGGTTGGCGCGGGACAGGATCGCGCCCGAGTCCTCGAGCACGTAGCGCTGGTCGTCGACGTACAGCGCGATGATGTGCATCGACTGCGACACCGAGATCACCGGGAACCCGGTCTGCCGCGCGACGCGGTCCGCGGTGCGGTGCCGGGTGCCGGTCTCCTGGGTGACGATCGACGGGTCCGGCATCAGGTGCACGGCGGCCTGGATCAGCCGGGTGGCGTCTCGGTCGAGGACGATCGCGCCGTCCATCTTGCTGAGTTCCCGCAACCCGGTCGCGGTGAACTCGATATCGATCTCGAAGCCACCGGTGGAGATCGCGTCCACCGCCTTGTCGTGACCGAGCACGATCAGTGCGCCGGTCCGCCCGCGCAGGATCCGTTCGAGTCCTTCGCGTAGTTCGGTACCGGGCGCCACCGCCGCGAGCGTCGCGCGGAGCCGGGCGCCGGTGCTGTTCTTGTCCGTGTTCGCCGCCACGGAACCTGAGTCTATGCGGTCAGCCGCCAGCCGTTGTGCGGATATCTGCCGCAGCGCCCGCTACGGAGCTCGCGGATCGGCCCGCACCGGCGCATGCGCGTGCACTCGCCCGTGCATCGGACTGTGCAGTTCAGATTTCCCGCGTGGACGAGGTACGTGAAGGTACGACGCCTGCCGCGTCAGGGGCAGCGGATGACCTGACCGGCGTACGAAAGACCGCCGCCGAATCCGAACAGCAGCACCGGCGCGCCGGATGGAATCTCGCGCTTCTCGACCAGTTTCGACAGGGCGATCGGGATGCTCGCGGCCGAGGTGTTGCCGGACTCCACGACGTCCTTGGCGACGACCGCGTTGACCGCGCCGAGCCGCTTCGCGAGCGGCTCGATGATGCGCAGGTTGGCCTGGTGCAGGACGACGCCGCCGAGATCCTCGGGCTTCAGGCCGGCCTTCGCGCACACCTGCTTGGCGATCTCCGGCAGTTGCGTGGTGGCCCAGCGGAAGACGCTCAGGCCCTCCTGGGCGAACGGTCCGTCGCGTCCCTCGATCCGGACCGCGTCCGACATCTCCGGCACCGAACCCCACACCACCGGACCGACCTCGGGCTCGTCGCTCGCGACCAGTACGGCCGCGCCGGCGCCGTCACCGATCAGCACGCAGGTGGTGCGGTCGGTCCAGTCCGTCCAGTCGCTGAGCTTCTCGACGCCGATGACCAGCGCCTTCGTCGCGGCGCCGGCCCGGATGGCCTGGTCGGCGGTCGCGAGTGCGTAGGCGAAGCCGGAGCACGCGGTGTTCAGGTCGATCGCGGCCGGGGTGCCGAGGCCGAGGCGCGCGGCGACCCGGGCGGCCATGTTCGGCGACCGGTCGATCGCGGTGCAGGTGGCGACCACGACGTAGTCGATCTCCGAGGTGTCGATCCCCGCGTTCGCGAGGGCCTTGTCGGCGGCCCGCCAGGCCATCTCGTCGACCTGCTCGTCGGGCGCCGCGATCCGGCGCTCCCGGATGCCGACCCGGCTCTGGATCCATTCGTCGTTGGTCTCGACCATAGTGGCGAGCTCGTCGTTGGTGAGCACCCGTTCCGGCTGGTAATGGCCGAGCGCGACAACTCTTGATCCGGTCATCAGGGTGCTCCTGCAGTCATCGGCGTACACCCGGGCTCCACAATGAGCCCGGCGGGGGCGCACCCAGGGTACGTTCCCGACCCCGTGCCTGTGGATGCCCCGTCTCACCTGTGGCGTTGGCCACAGGTCGTTATGCGAGACCTGCGGCCAGCAATGCGGAGCGGAGGTCGGGGGCGGCGAAGGTGCGGAGGCCGTACTTCTTCTGGATGTCCATCGGCTTCACGTCCTTGCTCCGGTTCGGGATGTCGGCGGGGACGATCGCCTTGGTGAACCCGAGCCGGGCGGCTTCCGCGAGCCGTTTCTCCAGGCCGCCGACCCGCCGGACCTCGCCGGCCAGGCCGACCTCGCCGATCGCGACCAGCCCGGGGTGGATCGGCTTGTCCATCACCGAGGACGCTACCGCGATCGCGACCGCCAGGTCCGCGACCGGCTCGGTGATCTTCACGCCGCCGACGGTGGCGACGTACACCTCTTGGTCGGCCAACTTCAGGCCGGCGCGGTTGCCCAGTACGGCGAGGACCATTGCGACCCGGGACGACTCCAGTCCTGATGTGGTGCGGCGCGGCTGTGGTGCGGCGGACGGACCGACCAGCGCCTGCACCTCGGCCAGCAGCGGGCGGCGGCCCTCCATCATCACCGTCACGCAGGTGCCGGCGACCGGCTCGGCGTGCTCGGAGACGAACAGTCCGGTCGGATCGGTGACCTCGACGATCCCGGTGTCGACCATGTCGAAACAACCGACCTCGTCGGACGGGCCGAACCGGTTCTTGGTCGCGCGCACCATCCGGAACCCCGAGTGCCGGTCGCCGTCGAACGCGAGCACGACGTCGACCAGGTGCTCGAGCATCCGCGGACCGGCGATCGCGCCGTCCTTCGTCACGTGACCGACCAACACGACCGCGATGTGCCGCTCCTTCGCGAGCCGGACCAGTGCGCCGGTCACCTCGCGAACCTGCGTCACTCCGCCCGGCGCGCCGTCGACCTCGGGGTGCGCCATCGTCTGCACCGAGTCGATCACCAGGAACGACGGCTCGACCGCGTCGACCTGACCGACCACCGCGCCCAGATCGGTCTCGGCTGCCAGGAAGAGTTCGTCGACGAGCGCGTCGGTCCGCCCGGCCCGGAGCCGCACCTGCGCGGCCGACTCCTCACCGGACACGTAGAGCGTCCGCTGACCGCCGCGGGCGGACTGCGCCGCGACCTCCAGCAGCAGCGTGGACTTGCCGACGCCCGGCTCACCCGCGAGCAGGATCACCGCGCCCGGCACGACACCGCCGCCGAGCACGCGGTCGAGTTCGCCGATGCCGGTCGGGCGGGACTCGGCCTCGATCGCGGACACCTTGGCGATCGGCATCGCCGGCGACGTCACCGGGCCGGCGGTGATCCGCGCGGCCTTCGGCGCACCGACCTCGACGACCGTGCCCCAGGCCTGGCACTCGCCGCATCGCCCGATCCACCGCGCCGCGGTCCAACCACACTCGGAGCACGCGTACGCCGCCTTGCCCTTTGCCTGAGTCGCCGCCTTCGCCATGAGGACAACCTATTTGAGCCCGCCGACAAAACGTCTCAAGGCACGTTTCAGTCGGGTGCCTGCCGTACGGCGTGGTGGGTCGTCGGCGACGACGGGAAGGTCCGAGGTACGGCGGGCCGCGTCGAGGTACTTCGTGAGGATCTCGCTCTCCGAGGTCCGCAGCGAGGCGCTCCGTTCGAGCAGTTCGAGTGCGGTGTCCAGGTCGTTGGCGATGACGGCTGCGGAGCCGAGGTGCTGCAGGCAGCGGGCGTGGCCTTCGCGTTCGTCGATCTCGGCGTACAGGTGGGCGGCGTGCTCCCACCGGCTGCCGGCCTCGTGCTGGTTGCGCCGCATCCACGCGGCGACGCCCATGAGCTCCAGCGCGTGGGCCTGTCCGCTCAGGTCGCCGGCCGCCGTCGCACGGGCGAGGGCGGGTCGCAGCTGCTCCAGAGCGCCTTCGTCGTCGTGCTGGTAGAGGTGCACGACTGCGAGGTTGATGGAGATCGCTACCTCGGCTGCGAGGTCCGGACCGGGACGGGCGAGTCGTGCGTCGTCCAGCCGGTCGCGTGCGTTCAGGACGGCCTCGTCGCGATCGTTGCCGGCCGGTGCGCGTTCGGCGCGGGCCAGGTGCAGCAGGGCGCGTTCGACCTGGCGCCTCATCTTCAGCGCAGTCGCCGTACGGCCGTGGGTCGCGATGTTGTCCGAGAGGCCCAGACGAGTGCTGGCGGTGTCCAGGTCGCCCAGCATCCGGTACGCCGTTGCCGCGCGGGCCGCTGCGAGCTCGGCGAGACCGCGGCGCCCGCTGGCCTCGGCTGTGGCGTTCAGGAGCTCGCTCAGTTGGAGGAGCGCGTCGGGATCGGGACGGCGTACGTACCAGGCCTCGAGTGCGTCGCAGATCCGGGCGAAGTCGTCGACGGCCGCGTTCTGTGGGTTCTCGGTCGCGACCAGGTCGCGGAGCCAGTCCTCGTTGACCGTGAACCACTCGGCCGCCGCCATCCCGCCGGCGTCCGATCCGAGCGAGATCATCCACTGCTCGGCTTCCTCGGCGGCCGCGTGGAGTTCGCTCGCACCCTGCAGGCGGCGGTCGCGCGCACGTCGGCGCCGAGCACGCAGCCGAAGGTAGGAGATGACTACAAGCAGAGCGGCCACGGAGTACCCGACCCACTGCACGATGCCGCGTTGGCCGAGGCTCTGGTTGAGCAGCTGGGAGGTGAGGTCGGTGAGCAACGCGGACGCGACACCGCCGACGACCAGGGAGAACTCCTGGATCCGCGACTGCTCCTCTGGTGGCTCCTGCGCCGGCTTCGGCTTTTCCTCGCTCATGGCCGGCTCCCTGTCGTCAGTCCGCGGACGACGGTCCGCCAGAACGACAGCATCAGCACCACAGGTACTACCGACGCGACTACAGCCGCAGCAGCGACGGGTCCGCTCGACGTGGAGAACTGCCGCGCCTCACCCCACAGCACCAGCGACAACGGCGTCGTACCCGGACCACTGATCAGAAACCCGACGATGAAGTCGTTCCACACCAGCGCGAACTCCAGCACCGCAACAGCAACCAGTGCGGGCCGGTAGGTCCGCTGCACAGTTGCCAGTACGGCGCTCTGCCGCGCTGGGCCCTGCAACGCCTCGGACACCAGCGCTGGTGGTGCAGATGCGAAAGCGGATCGCAGTAGCAGTACGGCGAACGGTAGACCGGCAGCCGCGTGTACTAGTGCCAGTGCGACCCGGGACCCGGCCAAGCCGGCCGTGTCGATCGCATCCCGCAGCGGAGCGGCGTACATCTGCACTGGTGTCACGGCCAGCACTACGAACACACCCATCGCGATCCGCCCGACCCGCGTCGGCAGACCGCCCCAGGCGACCAGGTAGGCCGTTGGTACGGCGATGACGAGCAGGACAGCTGTGGCGGCGGCCGCGATCACCAGCGTGGACAGCAGCGCTCGGAACAACCCGACGTTCGCCGCGGCCGCGAACGACGAGAACCCCAGACCGGACAGCGACCACCACCCGCGGAGACCGGCTTCCCGTGGCGAGTGCAGCGCCGTGGCGACGAGTACTACGGCCGGGAAGATCCACACCAGCGCGACAGCGAGCCCGATGAGCCAGCCGAACCGCCGTACCACCCGGCCGGGCTTCGGTCGCCCTAGTGACGGATCCGGCCGTACGACGGTCACCGGCATCGCCCACCGCCGCCGGCGCAGTCCGCGTACGCCGATCAGCCCGACCGCCGCCACGATCGCGAACAGCACCACACCGAGCGCCGCCGTACGTCCTGAGTCATCACCTGTCGTGGTAGCCCGCCACCAGTTCAGCCCCAGTACGTCGGCCGACCGCTGCATCGACCCTGGTACGACGATCAGCACCAGGTCGAAAACCCGCACTGCTGCAATGACCAACGTCAGCGTGACCACACCGGTCACCGGACGCAGCAGCGGGATCTCCAACGCCCGCAGGCGTCTCCAGCCCTTCACACCCTCAGCTGTGATCGTCCGCGACACGTCGTCTGGTATCGCGTCCAGCCCGGCGCGGAAGAGCGACACGACGTACCCGAGCCAGGTCCAGCCGAACGCGGACACCAGCACCAGCCAGAACAGACCAGGACCCAGCCACACCGGGCTGGTGCCGAACAGCCGCGTCCAGACAGCAGTGATCGTCCCGCGCTCCGGTGTCGGGTCGAAGATCAGCCGGAACGTCGCACCGGACGCCAGCACCGACACAGCGAACGGAATGACCAGTGCGGGCTGCAGGAACGTCGTGACCGCCGGGAGTCGATAACTCAACAGGGCAAGGAAGAACCCGACGACCACGGTTCCGAACGCGACCATCACCCACAACAGACTGTTGCCCACGGCATGCAGCGCGGACGGATCGCCCATCACCGCGAAGTTGCCGAACCCGAAACCGCTACGCGTCCGGAACGCCGCCACCACGGTCACACCGATCGGTACCAGCAGCAGACAGCTCAACAGCAACGCCGGCAGCCCCAACAGGTACGGTCCAGCGGGTCGGCGTGGTTTGCCCTGCACCGGACGGCCGGTGATCTCCCGGCCGACGACCTCGAGTGACAGGCCGTTGGTCTGCAGGCCCATCAGCCCTCCTCCACCTTCCGCAGCTCGGTCATCGCGTCGTCCACCGCATCCTGTAGAGCGGTGTCAAAGCGGCCGACCGCGATCAGGAAGTCGGTCAGCACCCGCCACAGTCCGTTGGTGTCTCCGATGCGACCGAGCCGGTCGGACAGGTCGAACTGCAGTTGCTCTCCAGGCCGGGTCAGCTGCTCGGCCAGCCGGGTGAGCTCGGGGGAGTACCCGCTGGTCCGTCCGTCGACCAGGAACCCGCCTTCGGCGATCCACGGGTCTACTGCGGTCGGCGCGGACAAGCGGCGTACCAGGTCGCGTGCGTCGTCCGAGGTGGGCTTCTGCAGCACCATCACATCGCCTCCGACAACTACGGGCGCAGCAGCGCCTGCAGTCATCGGCGGAAACGTGAAAAGCCCTATGTCGTTGGGGTCTGCGGCAAAGGAGCGCACCACTGGTTCGGCGAAGTCGGACGCGAGCACCATGGCGGCTTTGCGATGGCCGAAAACCTCCACCAGCGCATCCGGGAACTGCTGGACGAGGGACTCCTTCACTCCGCCCGCCAGAAGGCCAGGTGTCGACCACATAGTGCCCAGCAATCGCAGAGCGGCCCCGAACTGTGGCTGCTGCGACGGCCGCGGGTCTGTCGCCGTCGCAAGACCCAAGTACACAGACGGTGCGATGCCCAGCAGGACGTTCTCCAGGAAGTCAGTGAGCACCCAGCCGTCCCCTGCGGCCAACGCCAACGGCGTGACGCCGGCCCGTGTCAACGTCTGGTTCAGCGTCAGCCATTCGCTCCACAGCCGCGGCGGTTGTACGCCGACCTGCCGGAACACCGAGGGGCGGTACCAAACCGCGGACTTGTGCGCTGTCTTGAACGGCACGCCGTACGTCGTTCCTTCGTGGACCAGGAGCTCTTTCCAGAGGCGGGCCTGACCGAGAGGTGCGATGTCGTCGGGGATCGGCTCCAGGTCAGCCAGATGGCGCGGGACGAGACCTGGCTGCGGCAGCATGACGATGTCCGGTCTGCGGGTGGAGCGGGTGCCGAAGGCGGTCGAGATGGCGTCACCGAGCGGTACGACCTCGACCGGGTAGTCCAACGTGCCCAGGCCGCCCAGGACCTTGTGGAACGCACGCAGCTCCTCGCCGCTCCAGCTCACGGCCACGCGGACCGCACGCCGCAGTCCCAGTACGTCACTCGAACAGCCGGCGAGCAGAAGTGTCGCTGCGGTCCCCAGGAACGCTCTGCGGCTACTCAGCATCGACAAACCCCGCAGTGCGTGACGCGCTGGTCGTGATGAGCAGCAGAGCGGCTGACGCGAGGTCGGGGTTGGGCCGGAGCGAGAGGAGTGATCCCCAGGTAGGTAGGCCGTTCGCATCCTCCAGCACGATCGCTCGCGGGTAGGAGCCGAGTGCCCGGGCCACTCCGGCCAGGCGGCGACGGCCTGCGGTGATCTCGTACGGGTAGCGGTCCAGCACGTCTTCCAGCCCACAGCCGAACGCCTTGACCACGCTCGCTTCCCGGGCTGCCTGTCTGGTAATCGACTGCGACGTGCGGTGCCCGTGCATCACGTTGCCAAGCACAGTGAGGTGGGGGAGCAGACCGCCTTCCGCAGGGACCAGGCGGACCCTTCCGCTGGCCAAAACGAGCGCACCGGGCGGTGGATCATCCAGTCCGGTCACGATGTCGGCCAGCCTGCGGCGGTCGGCTGCCTGAGGCACCACCACCGCACGCTGCTCACCTACGTCGATCCGGAGCCGCCCCGGCAACCCCGGCACGTGATCGAGCAGCAGTCCGTCCATCCGTGGCTGGTGCCTCCCCAGGAATGCCCCGTCGAGTGGTCCGTCAACCCTATGAGGACCGGAGGTCTGTCCGCAGACCACAGAGTGTCGTCAGAAGGTCCTGCTCCACAGGTTGATCGCGTAGTCGACCTCGACGCCCGTGTGCGACGCGAGGATCCGGCGCGCGTCCTTCGGGGTGAACTCGATCTTCACCACCGCCTCCAGATCGGCGCGGGTCTCGAACCGCCAACCCATGTCCAGCGGCGTCCGGTGCCAACCGCGATCGGCCCAGAACCGTTCCACCACAGGCGGCTTGATCACCGGGTACGACGTACTGAACCACTCACCGAACGTCGACCGGCTCCCGTCGTTGTCGATCACGAACGCGGTCCCGCCGCGGCGCATCACCCGGTCCAACTCGGCCAGCCCGGGCTCGCACCCCGGCCCGAAGAAGTACGCCCAGCGCGCGTGCATCACGTCGACCGACGCGTCCGGTACCGGCAGGCGTTGCGCCGTACCTTGCCGTACGTCGACGTTCGGCAACGCCTGCGTACGTCGACGGGCCGCGTCCGCCAGTGCTCCGTGCGGCTCGACCCCGATCACCTGTGCTGCCGTCGCGGCGAACGTCGGCAAGTGGAAGCCGGTGCCGCAGCCGATGTCGAGCACCGTCGCGCCGGTCCAGTCGCGGATCGCTCGCATCGCCGGCTCGATCACGCCGTTCGGGTCGACCGCCCGGTTCTCGACCTCGTACACCTTCGGGTGGTGCCAGATGTTCGGACTCGGGATACCGCCCTCCGCGATGCTCACACCGCTAGACCCTAGCCACAGCTTGTTTGGTCGTTGCGGCGAGCAGGGCGGCCGGGATGAGGAGGATGCCGCAGAAGACCGCCAGCCAGTGGAAGCCGAGGTACGCGAGGACCGGACCGGCAGCTGTGCCCGAAAGGGAAGCGAGGACGCCCATGGTCAGGTCCGACAGGCCCTGCGCCGACGTACGAATGCCGTCCGGCACGGACCGCGACAGCAGGGTAGAGCCGGCGACCAGACAGGCGGACCAGCCGAGGCCCAGTGTGAACAGTGCCAGTCCAGTCAGCGCGTGCGCGTCGTCCGGCGCGACAGCGGCCAGTGTCATCGCGACGGCGAGCACGCCGAGGCCGATGCCGATCGTGGGGATGCGGCCGAGCCGGTCAGCCAGCCAGCCGGTCAGCGGGGACAGGGCGTACATGCCGGCCACATGACCGCTGATGACGAAGCCGACGATGGTCAGCGAGGCGCCGTGGTGGCGCAGGTGGACCGAGGTCATCGACATCACGCCGACCATCACCGCGTGCGCCGTCGCGATCGCCAGCAGACCGAGACGCGCGTGCGGGATCCGGATGACCTGCCGGAACGTCTCCGCCAGTGGTTGGCGCTCCACCTTGCCCGGTCGCACCTGGCTGCGCATGCCCACCCACACCGTGGCCGCGCTGAGACCGAAGGCGACGACCGAGAACACGTACGGACCCGCCAGGGCCAGGATGCCGAGTGACGTGCCGACCGAGCCGCCGACACCGGTCAGGTTCGGTCCGACGATCACGCCGATCGTGGTGGCCCAGACGACCAGTCCGAGCGAACGGGCGATGCGGCTGGGCTCTGCGGAGTCCGTGGCGGCGTACCGCGACTGGAGGTTGGAGGCCGAGCCGCTGCCGAAGAAACAGCCCGCGGCCAGCAGCAGCGCCAGCGAGCCGATCTGGGCGGCGACGATCGTCAGCGCAGCGCCCACGAAGGCGATCAGATAGCCGATGCTCAACGAGACCCGTCGACCGTGGGAGCGCGCCAGACTCGCCAGCGGTACGGCGAGAACGGCAGCGCCCAGTGTGGTCGACGTGGCGACCAGACCGGCCATGGAGGTAGACCCGGAGACGTTCTCCGCGAGCAGTGCGGCGACAGCGAATCCGCTCGCCGTTGCGACCCCTCCGAGCGCGTTGCTCGCCACCAGCACCCTCAGGGTCGTCCGCTGCCGCTCGCTCGTCACGCGCAAACCCTCTCATGAACCTGACAGGGAAGCCGCTTATAGGATGGTCCTGACATAAATCGACTGCGCTTCCCCTGGAGTCCCGATGTCCGACATCGCGATCGTCCCTGCCCCGCGAGAACTCACTGTCCACGAAGGCCGGTGGGTCACCGCCGATCCGGTCGGCGAGGCCGTCCGGGACGTGGTCGAGAACCTCGGCGAGACGGAGTACCGCATCGAGGTGACCGGTGAAGGAGCCCGGTTGACCGCCGGCTCCGAGGATGCGCTCCGGCACGCGGAGACGACGTACGCCCAGCTGGTCGAGTCGGCGGAGCCGGCTGACGACGGGAAGGTCGCCGTACCGCTGGCGCACATCGCGGACGCGCCGCGGTTCGGCTGGCGCGGGATGATGCTCGACGTCGCGCGGCACTTCATGCCGAAGGAGTTCGTCCTCAAGATCATCGACGTGCTCGCGCTGCACCGGCTCAACGTGCTGCACTTCCACCTCACCGACGACCAGGGCTGGCGGGTCGAGATCGAGGCGTACCCGCGGCTCACCGAGGTCGGCGCGTGGCGGGCCGAGACCATGGTCGGCAAGATGTCGCGCGGCCAGACCGAGTTCGAGTACGACGGCACGCCGCACGGCGGGTTCTACACCAAGGACGACCTGCGCGAGATCGTCGCGTACGCCGCGGAGCGTGGGATCACCGTCGTACCCGAGATCGACCTGCCCGGTCACATGCAGGCCGCGATCACGGCGTACCCGGAGCTCGGGAACCACCCGGACCAGCAGCTGACGGTCCGGCAGTACTGGGGCATCAGCGACGACGTGCTGAACGTGAACGACGCGACCGTCGAGTTCGTGAAGACCGTGCTGCGTGAGGTGCTGGAGATCTTCCCGTCGCCGTACATCCACCTCGGCGGCGACGAGTGCCCGTCGGTCCAGTGGGCCGAGTCGGAGGCGGCGCAGAAGCGGCAGGCGGAGCTCGGGCTGGACGAGCCGGGGCAGCTGCAGGGCTGGTTCACCGCGCAGGTCGCGGAGGTGCTGGCCGAGGAAGGGCGCCGGCTGGTCGGCTGGGACGAGATGGTCGACACCGACTGCCCTAGCGATGCGGTGATCATGGCGTGGCGGAGCGCGCAGCGCGGTGAGGTCGCCGTGAAGGCCGGCCACCAGACCGTGATGGCGCCGTGCGAGTCGGTGTACTTCGACTACTACCAGGGCGACCCGAAGACCGAGCCGCTCGCCATCGGCGGCAACATTCCGCTGGAGAAGGTGTACGACTTCGAGGTGATTCCGTCCGCGCTGTCCGACGAAGAGAAGGCGCTGATCGTCGGGACGCAGTGCCAGATCTGGACCGAGTACATGGAAGGCCCGGAGCAGGTCGGCTACATGCTGCTGCCGCGCCTGTCCGCGTTCGCCGAGCGCGCCTGGGGCTCCCCGAAGACGTCGTACGACGAGTTCCTCACCCGCCTCCGCCCGCACCTGGCCCGCATCGAAGCGCTAGGCGTCAACTACCGCCCCCTCGACTGACCCGCGTCCGATAGTTGATACCTCAGTTGCTGCCGGGGTAACCAATTCTCGGTGAAGGCTGTTGTGCGGGTGTAGACGCGCTTTCGTACGACGACCACGATGGTTTGCCGGGAGGTGAGGACCATGACCGTGGTGGGCCCGCTGGATGCGATGTTCTTGGGTGGGGAGACTCGGGAGCAGCCGATGCACGTCGGTGGGCTGATGTTGTTCGAGCTCCCCGAAGGCGCCGGGCGGGATCACGTGTTCCCGGAGTCGTCGCGGGACTTCGTGTCGCGGCTGTACCACGAGATGGTGACCGCGCCGGAGGTGAATCCGGTGTTCGCACGCCGGGTGCGGAACCGGCCGGTGGACCTCGGCTACTGGTCCTGGGAACAGGACGACGAGATCGACCTGGAGTACCACGTCCGGCTGTCCGCGCTGCCCCGTCCCGGCCGGTACCGCGAGCTGTTCGAGCTCACCAGCCGCCTGCACGGGACGCTGCTCGACCGGCACCGGCCGCTGTGGGAGATGCACCTGATCGAGGGCGTCGAGGGCCGCCGGTTCGCGATCTACAGCAAGATCCACCACTCGATGATCGACGGCGTCACCGCGTTGCGATGGATGCAGGACACCCTGACCACCGACCCGACCCGCACCGGTATGCCGGCCACGTACGCGCTGCCGCCGAAGGTCGCCCAGCCGCGCCTGGAGACCGGTCTGCTGCAGGCGATGGCCAAGGTGCCGGGTGACGCGCTGAAGACGGCCGCCGGGCTGGCCGGTCTCCCGCTGGCCGGCGTGAAGAGCCTGCTGCACTCGACGATGCCGTTCCAGGCGCCGCGGACGATCTTCAACCAGCCGGTCACCGGTGCGCGGCGGTTCGCCGCGCAGTCGTGGCCGATCGAACGGCTGGAGAAGGTCCGGGCGATCACCGGCGCGACGCTGAACGACGTACTGCTGGCGATGTGTTCAGGGGCCCTGCGCAACTATCTGCTCGAGCTGGACGCCCTGCCGGACAAGGCGCTGACGGCGATGGTGCCGGTCTCGTTGCGTACGTCGGATGACGCGCCCGGAGGTGGGAACTCGCTCGCCACACTGATCGCGGACCTGGCCACCGACCAGGCGGATCCCGAGCGCCGGATCCGCCGGATCATGGCGTCGACCGCGCACGGCAAACGCGTCCTGTCCGATCTCAGTCCGCTGCAGAACCTGATCGTCGGCGCGCTCGGCTTCGGCGTCGCCGGCCCCGCCGCGGTCCTGCCCGGTGTCGCCGGTCGTACGGCACCGCCGTACAACGTGGTCATCTCGAACGTGCCCGGCCCCGCCGACAGCCCGCTCTACTGGAACCGCTCCCGCCTCCTCGGCCTCTACCCCGCGAGCATCGTCCTCAACGGCCAGGCCCTGAACATCAGCGTCACCAGCTACGCCCACGAGCTCCACTTCGGCCTGACCGGCTGCCGCCGCGCCGTCCCGCACCTGCAACGCCTGCTCGCCCACCTCGAGACCTCACTCGCCGACCTCGAGAACATTCATTAAACGAGCAACGCGTCCATCTGCCCGACGGCTTGCTTCAGCCCTTCGTCCATCCCCATACGGAGCAACTGATCCATCTGCTCCCGCGAGTCGAACACCGCCTGCAGTTCCATCCGGGTCTTCCCGTCGTACGAGCTGAGCCGCATGCGCGTCGTACTCACCGGCATGTTGTCGACCGGCTTCCCGTCGGAGTCCGCGAAGGTGTCGATGAACTCCAGCGACGTCGGTGCGTCGACAGCCGTGATGTTCCACCGCCCGTGGTACTTCTCGCCTTCCGGGCTGGTCATGTAGTACGTGACCGCACCGCCTGGCGTCAGGTCGTGATCGACCATCGTCGCGGGATGCGTCGGCGGTCCCCACCAGCGTTCGAGCTTGCGCGGGTCGGCCCACAGGTCCCACACCCGCTCGGCAGGCGCGTCGAAGTCGGCGATCAGGGTCAGGCTCAGTGCGTCGAGATCCTTGTCAAGGCTGGTCACGCTCATCGTTCTCATTCCTCTCGGTCAACAGGTCCGACATCCGGTCCACGCGTCCGCGCCAGGTCGCCTCGAGCTGGTCGAGGGCGTCCCGAGCCCGCCGTACGGCGTCGACGTCGGTCCGCACGAGTTGCTCGCGGCCACTGCGTTCCTTGCTCACCAGCCCGGCCCGTTCCAGTACGGCGACGTGTTTCTGCACGGCCGCGAAGCTCATCGGGTACGCCTCGGCGAGCCGCGACACCGACGCCTCGCCGGCCAGGCACCGCCGCACGATGTCGCGCCGCGTGGTGTCGGCCAGTGCGTGGAGAAGTCGATCGACCACGTGTTCATCTACAACCATTTGGTTGTACGTTAGGCCGACGTGAACCACAGGTCAAGCGGTACGGCGGATTACAGGCGAACGATCCCGTTCGGTGTCGTGAAGACTGCAGCGACCAGCCCCGGCTGACCGTTCGGGCCGACCCAGGCGACGTCGAGGTCGTCGAGGAGGTGGTCGGCGGGGTGACCGATCCAGTCGGTGACCCGGGTCGGGTCGCCGGCAATCTCCAGGCCGGAGAGCTTGATGTCCTTGCCGCCGATGGACGGGTGCTCGGCGAGGTCGTCCCAGTGGATGAAGAACGGGAGCTGCGGGTCGGCCATCAGGCCCTTCACGCCGATCTGCCGCCAGGTCAGGTTCAGCCCGTCCGGGCGGTGCCGGTTGCCGGGGACCGCCTGCCGGCCGAGGCGCTTCTCCATCCGCTCCATGTCGCGGACCGCCACCACCCAGCCCAGCCAGCCGCCGCCGAGCTCCTTGCGGGCACGGACCGCCTGACCGAACGGCGCCTTGTCGGACGCCGGGTGGTCGAGCACGTCGACCACCTCGATATAACGGTCGTTCTCCAGCGGGAGGATGTGGTTCACCGTGCCGAAACGCGGATGCACCCCACCGTCGACGAACTCCGCGCCGAGCGCTGCCGACAGCCGCTCGACGGTCGCCCGGCACCCATCAGGCCCGCACGCGTACGACAGATGATCCAAACGCATGCCAGTCATTCTTACGCCCTCCACCGACACTCGCGGCCTCCGGGGTGTGTCGGACTACGCTCAGGTGTCATGCGCACAGTCGTCATCGGCGGTACCGGTCATATCGGAACCTATCTCGTCCCGCGGCTGATCCGGCTCGGACACGACGTCACGGTGCTGAGTCGCGGCGAGCGTACGCCGTACCACTCGGACGGGACCTGGAAGGACGTGGAGTTCGTCCAGGTCGACCGGGCCGCGGAAGATGCCGCGGGGACCTTCGGACGACGGGTCGCGGACCTGAATCCGGACGTCGTCATCGACCTGATCTGTTTCACCGAGGACAGCGCCCGGCGGCTCACCGAGGCGGTCGAAGGGAAGATCCAGCACCTGCTGCACTGCGGCACGATCTGGGTCCACGGCCCGAGCATGAGCGTCCCGACCCGCGAGGACGCGCCGCGCAAGCCGTTCGGCGACTACGGCACGCAGAAGGCCGCGATCGAGGCGTACCTGCTCGCCAAGGCCCGCCGCGACGGCTTCCCGGTCACGATCGTCCACCCCGGTCACATCTGCGGCCCCGGCTGGACGCCGGTCAACCCGGCAGGCAACTTCGACCTCGCCGTCTACGAGAAGCTCGCCCAGGGTGCTGACGTCCTGCTGCCGAACCTCGGCCTGGAGACGCTCAACCCGGTCCACGCCGACGATGTCGCGGGCGTGTTCCTGGCCGCGATCGCGAGCCGCTCGACCGCGATCGGCGAGAGCTTCCACGCGGTCGCCGCCGACGCTTTGACGCTCCGCGGGTACGCCCACGCTCTCGCCGACTGGTTCGGGCAGCCGGCGAACCTCGGCTTCCTGCCGATCGGCCAGCTGCGAACCACCTGGCCGAAGGAGCAGGCCGCAGCGACCTGGGACCACATCGCCCGCAGCCCGAACTGCTCAATGGAGAAGGCCGCCAGACTGCTCGACTTCCGTCCGCGCTACTCGGCGTTCGAGGCAGCCCTGTCCGGCATCAGCTGGCTCGTCGACAACGGAAAGATCGCTACTTAGAGGCGGGATGCGGCAGTAGCGGCCGCGCGGACTCCAGGCGCTGGCGGCACAGGTCGGCGAGTACGTCGTACGCCTTGAGACCCATCAGCGTCTGCAGCTCGACCTTGCTGGACTCGAACACCGGCTCGACCGCGATGTGCGCCTCGGTGTTACCCGTGCAGTACCAGTCGAGGTCGTGCCCGCCCGGTCCCCAGCCGCGCCGGTCGTACTCCCCGATCCCGACCTCGGTGTACGTCGTCCCGTCCGGCCGCTCCACCTCGCGGAAGGTCCGCCGGATCGGCAGCTGCCAGCACACGTCCGGCTTGGTCTCGACGAAATGCACGCCGCGCTTCAGCGCCAGCCCGTGCAGCGCGCACCCGGCGCCGCCCTCGAACCCCGGCCGGTTCAGGAAGATGCACGCACCCTCCCAGACCCGCGTCTTGCGCTCGCCCTCGTCGTCGGTCTCGACCCAGCCGGTGCTCCGGCCTTCCTTGCGGAACTGCCAGTCGTCCTTGCCGAGCTCCTTGACGTACTTCTTGACCCGCTTCTCGTCGTCGGCGTCGGAGAAGTGCGCACCGAGGGTGCAGCAGCCGTCGTTCGGACGGCCCTTGTAGATCCCCTGGCAGCCACCGCCGAAGATGCAGGACCAGTTGGAGGTCAGCCAGGTCAGGTCGCAGCGGAAGACCTGGTCGGGGTCGGCGGGGTCGGTGAACTCGACCCAGGCACGGGGGAAATCGAGAGAAACCTCAGGCACCTGGAAAGCGTACGCGCAGGACGCGGTGATCTGTGAACGACGACTCCAGAACCGTGATTACTCCGGTTGTCCAGTAGCGTGAGGGTATGCGGCTCGGCGTACTCGACGTGGGATCCAACACCGTCCATCTGCTCGTGGTGGACGCGCATCGCGGTGCCGCGCCGCTGCCGGCGTACTCGCACAAGATCGAGCTGCGGCTGGCCGAGCACCTGGACCAGGACGGCAAGATCGACCAGTCCGGCGCCGACGGCCTGGTCGATTTCACCAAGCAGGCGGTCGAGCTGGCCGAGGACAAGGGCTGCGAGTCGGTGCTCGCCTTCGCCACCTCGGCGCTGCGTGAGGCGCCGAACGGCGAGAAGGTGCTGAGCCGGGTCCGTGACGAGACCGGCGTGGACCTCGAGGTGCTGAGCGGCGAAGTCGAGGCACGGCTGACCTTCCTGGCGGTACGGCGTTGGTTCGGCTGGTCCTCCGGGCGCCTGGCGGTGTTCGACATCGGCGGCGGCTCGCTGGAGATCGCGGCCGGGTCGGACGAGCAGCCGACCGTGGCGGAGTCGGTGCCGCTCGGCGCGGGCCGGATGACCCGCGAGGGGCTGACCGCGGACCCGCCGGACAAGGACGAGGTGCGGGCGCTGCGTCGCCGGATCCGGATGGAGCTGGCCGCGGTCGCCGGTCCGGTACTGCGGGCGGGTAAGCCGCAGCGTTCGGTTGCCACCAGCAAGACGTTCCGTTCGCTGGCCCGGATCGCCGGCGCGGCCCCGTCCGCCGACGGACCGTACGTGCCGCGCACGCTGAACCGGGCCGACCTGAACGAGTGGATCCCGAAGCTGACCAAGATGACGGCCGCCGAGCGGGCCGCCCTGCCCGGCGTCTCGGCCGGTCGCGCGTCCCAGCTGACCGCCGGCGCACTGGTCGCCGACGCCGTGATGGACCTCTTCGACCTGCCCGCGCTCGAGGTCTGCCCGTGGGCCCTGCGCGAAGGCGTCATCCTGTCCCGGCTCGACCAGCTGCAACCTCGGTGAACGAATGAACCCCCGTACGACCGCCAAGATCGGCCTGTCCACCGCCTCTGTCTATCCGGAGTCCACCGCGAGCGGCTTCGAGCTGGCCGCCCGGCTCGGGTACGACGGTGTCGAGGTGATGGTCGGGATCGATCCGCTGAGCACGCAGATCGACGCGATCCAGCGGCTGATCGACTACCACCAGCTGCCGGTGCTCGCGATCCACGCCCCGACCCTGCTGATCATGCAGCGCGTCTGGGGGACCGACCCGTGGACCAAGCTCGAGCGAAGCGCCGAGGCAGCGAGAGAGCTCGGCGCCGACGTGGTCGTCGTACACCCGCCGTTCCGCTGGCAGCGGGACTACGCGCGCGGGTTCGTCGAGGGGATCGCCCGGCTGGAGGCCGAGACGGGCGTGCAGTTGGCGGTGGAGAACATGTACCCGTGGCGCGCACCCGGCCGCGACCTGCAGGCGTACGCGCCGAGCTGGGACCCGACCGAGCAGGAGTACGCGCACACCACCCTCGACCTGTCGCACGCGTCCACCGCCGAGCAGGACTGCGTCGAGCTGGCCGCGACGATGGGCAAGAGCCTGACTCACGTGCACCTGACCGACGGCACCGGCTCCGCGAAGGACGAGCACCTGGTCCCGGGCCGCGGCACCCAGCGCGCCGCGGACTTGCTGGGCGTCCTCGCGCAGCAGGACTTCCGCGGCCACATCATCATCGAGATCAACACCCGCCGCGCGACCAGCCGCTCCGAGCGTGAGGTCGACCTGGTCGAGTCGCTGGAGTTCACCCGCAAGCACTTCGTCCGGTCTGGAGCCTCCCGGTCCCGGCGTACGTCGTTCGCGGTCACCCCGGAGGGTGAGATCTCGGAGCTGACTCCGTGACAGCTACCGGCCGTACGCCGGGACGCCGTCCAGGGGGACCGGATACCCGGGGAGAGATCGTGCGGGCCGCCCGGGAATCCTTTGCGGACAAGGGTTTCGCGGCCACCTCGATCCGCGCCGTCGCGCGCCAGGCCGGCGTCGACGCGGCCCTCGTGCACCACTACTTCGACAGCAAGGACGAGCTGTTCATCGAGGCGATGGCGCTGCCGCTGGATCCGCGGCAGGTGGCTGCAGCGATCCTGGACGGCTCCCGCGAGGACCTCGGCCGGCGGATCGTGACCGTCTTCCTCGGCGTCTGGGAGTCGGACGAGGGACAGCAGCGGATGAAGGCGATGCTGCGCAGTGTGGTCACCAGTGACGACGTCGCCCGGCTGATGCGCGAGGGCATGACCAGGATGATCCTCGAGCCGGTCTCGCAGTTCATCGACGTCCCGGACGCGAAGCTGCGGGTCGCGTTGATCGCCAGCCACCTGATCGGGATGGCGCTGACCCGCTACGTGGTCGAGCTCGAGCCGGTCGCGTCCGCCGACCTGGAGACCCTCGTCGACCGGATCGCGCCCGCGATCCAGCAGTACGTCTCAGGCTGATGGAGATCCCGACCGACGGCGAGATCCGCGCGCTGCATCGGGAGTACGCGCCGAGTCGGGAGGCGTTCGAACTGGTCCATGAGCATTGCCGTTTGGTGTGCTCGATCGCGGAGCAGTTCTTTGCCGGCGTGGACGTCGACACCGACCTGGTGCGTGCGGGCGCGTTGCTCCACGACATCGGGGTGTATCGCCTGGAGTCGACGGCGTACGTCCAGCACGGCGTACTGGGGCACTCGTTGTTGTCGTCCCTGGGGTTCCCGGTCGAGCTCTGCCGGTTCGCCTCGTGTCACACCGGGGTGGGGATCACGCGCGACGACGTGGTGCGGCAGTCGTTGCCGATCCCGGTGGACGACTATCTTCCGCGGACGCCGGAGGAGGAACTGGTCATGTACGCCGACAAGTTCCATAGCAAGCGGCGCCCGCCGGTGTTCCTCACCGGCACCACGTATGCCGTCGAGGTCGGCCGATTCGGGGCGGACAAGGTGCAGAGGTTCGCTGCGCTGCGGTCGCGTTACGGCGACCCGGTGCTGGCCGGGCTGAGTGCGGACACGGGGTACGCCGTCGTCTGACGACCTGTTGCCAAGGAGCGACGTACGCGCTAAATTCATCACATGATGAAAAACGCGGTGAGTTGCCGTGACGTCGTCGTGGTGCGTGGCGACCGGGAGGTTCTGCACGGGGTCGGGTTCGACCTCCGGGCCGGGTCGGTGACCGGGCTGCTCGGGCCGTCCGGCTGCGGCAAGACGACGCTGATCCGTGCGATCGTCGGCCTGCAGGCGCGGGTGACCGGGGACGTGTCGGTCCTCGGGCTGCCGGCCGGCGCGCCGAAGCTGCGCGGACGGATCGGCTATGTGACGCAGGAGCCCAGTGTGTACGGCGATCTGACCGTCACCGAGAACCTGCGCTTCTTCGCGGCGGTCCTCGGGGTCCCGTCGTCCGATGTGGAACGGGTCGTCGAGGCGGTCGATCTCACGTCGCACGCGGACGCCCGGGTCGACCAGCTGTCCGGCGGCCAACGATCACGCGCCTCGCTGGCGGCCGCACTGCTCGGCAGCCCGGAACTCCTGGTGTTGGACGAGCCAACGGTCGGCCTGGATCCCGTTCTACGGCGCGATCTCTGGAACCTCTTCCACGAACTCGCCGACGCCGGTTCGACGCTGCTCGTGTCGAGTCACGTCATGGACGAGGCCTCGCGATGTGATCGTCTCCTGCTGATGCGCGACGGCGACCTGCTCGCCGACGACACGCCTCAGGACCTGCTCCTGTCGGCGGGGACCAGCGACATCGAGCAGGCGTTCCTCACCCTGATCGACCGGAAAGCTGGTGCGCGATGACCCCGCGTGTGACGTTTGCCGTAGCTGCCCGAGTCCTGGCCCAGCTGCGGCGGGACCACCGAACGGTGGCGATGCTGATCGTGCTGCCGGCTCTGCTGGTCAGCCTGATGTGGTGGATGTTCACCGATTCCCCGATGGTCTTCGACCGGGTCGGTGGTCCGCTGCTCGCGGTCTTCCCGTCGATCATCATGTTCGTCGTCACGTCGGTCGCGACCTTGCGCGAACGGTCGAGCGGGACGCTGTCGCGGCTGTTCACGATGCCGATGGGCAAACTGGACTTCCTGCTCGGGTACGCGCTCGCGTTCGCACTGATCGCCGTCGTCCAGGCACTCGCCGTGGTCTCGATCGCCTTGTATCTCCTGGATCTGGATATCCAGGGCGCCGCCTGGCAGCTCGGCGTGGTCGCGGTCCTCGACGGCGTTCTCGGTACGGCGCTGGGCCTGTTCGCGAGCGCCTTCGCGGCGACCGAGTTCCAGGCCGTGCAGATGATGCCGGCCGTCATGATCCCGCAGATCCTGCTGTGCGGGCTGCTGGTCCCGCGCGATCAACTCCCCACGGTCCTCCACGCGCTGAGCGACGTACTCCCGTTGTCCTACGCGGTCGACGCCGTCCTAGGAGTTGCCAAAGGCAACGGATTCACCACCGGCACGGGCGGCGACACACTGGTCGTCCTCGGCTTCATCCTCGCGGCCCTCGGACTCGGCGCAGCAACCCTCAAACGCCGTACCGCATGAGGGAGGGCGGTGGCGCGGCTGGACCATCCCGGGGGCGTCGGTGATGCTGTGGGTATGGAGTACGTGTCCAGAGTGCCGCGACCGCCGCTGGACGGGCTGATCGACGACCTCTACTACCTGGAGGGTGCGTCGCCGTACGCCCGGCTGATGCTGCCGCCGAGTCCGTCGGCGTTGCTCATCGTCAACCTCGGGGCGCCGTTCCGCATCCGCGGCGGCACCGACCTCGAGACGGCCGAGTACGCCGACGGCTGCGTGGTGACCATGCCCACCCGCGCGCTGGATTTCGGCTACCCGCTCTGGACCCGGTCCGTCGGGGTGCACTTCAAGCCGTGGGGGGCGGCGCCGTTCGTGCCGATGCCCGTGGCCGAGCTGTGTGACCGGCCGGTGACTGTAGAACAGGTTTGGGGCCGGCCCGCCGTTGCCGAGTTGCGAGACCGGCTGGCCACGGCGTCCGGACCGCACGAGATGCTGACGCTTCTCGAGGACGAGCTGATGCGACGGCTGGGCGAGACCGCCGGATTGGGACTGGTCCGCCGTACGGGCAGCGTCATCGCCGCGACCAGCGGAGCGGTGTCGATCGGCGACCTGAGCGTGGCAGCCGGTGTCAGCACCACCCATCTGGCGCAGCGGTTCAAGGAGCTCATCGGCGTCACGCCGAAGCGGCTGGCCCGCAGCTACCGCTTCACCGCCACCCTGCTCGCGATCAACCCCGCCGAACCGATCGACTGGGGCGACCTCGCCGCTCGCGCAGGCTACTTCGACCAGGCCCACTTCGGCCACGAGTTCCGGGCGTTCACCGGGCTCACGCCGACCCGGTACATCGAAGTCCGGCGGCGGTTCCTGCGCGAGCACCCCGGCCACACGCTGGACAACTGGCCGCTGCCGGCCGATTGATTTCTTACAAGAGCGACAGCTCACGACACGCTAACTTGGGGGCACCCCGAATCAAAGGAGAGCCCCGTGGGCAAGGTGGTCATGTACGGCTCGGTATCGGCGGACGGCTTCGTCGCGGACGAGAACGACCAGCCCGGACCGCTGTTCGACTGGTTGACCAGCGGTGACGTCCCGTTGGACGAGAGTGGCTACGTGAAGGTGTCGCAGATCTCCTACGATTACACCCGGGCATACTGGGACCAGATCGGGGCGACAATCGCCGGCCGCCACGTCTTCGACCTGACGGACGGCTGGGACGGGAAGCCTCCGGCCGGGGTCGACCACGTGGTCGTCGTGACGCACCGGCCGGCGCCCGAGGGCTGGGACCCCGAGGCTCCGTTCCACTTCGTCGACGGCGTCGAGGCAGCCGTGGCCAAGGCGCAGGAGCTGGCCGGTGACCGCATAGTCGAGGTCGCCGCCGGCGACGTCGCTGGCCAGGCGCTTGCCGCAGGCCTGGTCGACGAGGTGCGCATGGACGTCGTACCCGTCGTCTTCGGGTCCGGCAAGCGCTACTTCGGGTCGGTCGACGCGCAGCACCTGTTGGAGGATCCTGACGTGATTCAGGGCAACCGGGTGCTTCACCTGCGCTATCAGGTGCGCCGTTGACCGATCTGAGCGGGAGTCCGGCGCGCGCCGTGCTGGGCGCGCGCCGGATCTTCTACTCGCCGAACAGCCAGTCGGACTTCACCGGTGGGGCCCAGCGGAAGTAGCTGGGATCGGCGAAGGTTCCGGGCACCTTGCCGTGACCGGTGATCGACGTCTTCGCGCCGTCGGCGTGCCCGAAGGTGTAGAGGTACGCCGACTTGGTGTCCTTGTCGATGCCGACGACAACGGTCCCGTAGTTGCCGCACTGGGCGGCGACCAGCGACTCGAACCCCTGCCAGGTCGCGGACCGCACCTTCGTAACGATCGGCCGCATCTGGGTGTTGACCGGGATCCGGATGGTGTAGAGCGCGCCGCCGCGGGTGTTCGCGAGGAACGTGTCGTACGCCGCGGCCTTGCTGATCAGCGTCATCGACTTGACCGACGCGAACCCGGGTGCTGATCCGTACGCCTTCCAGCTGCCCGTGTCGCCGACGACCCACCGGAACAGCACGCCGTCCGAACGCAGCCCGTACTCGTAGGTCCGCGGATGCGTCGGGTCGTTGTTGAACGTCGACGTCTCGTGGTCGACGAACTTGCTCCAACCGCCGCCGATCCGGGCCAGTTGCGACGACGTCACCTTGCCGGCCTTGTCGAGCTCGAGCCAGTGCTGGTACATCGTGTCCCCGAGCACGACCCGCCCGTACCGCGAACTGCCGGTCGGTGTCGCCGTGTTGACGAGCGACCCGATCATCCGGACCGCGCCGTCGGAGTACACATTCGGTACGACGCTCCGCGCGCCGGCGGCCGGCGGAGTCGATGCCGTCAGGCGTTGCAGTGTCTGGTCGCCGCCGGCTGTTACCGAGCCGAGGTTCAGTCCGCAGGCTGCCGTCGTACCGGATGGGCTCGCGGTTGCCGTGGTGGCGGTCGTCGCGCCCGCGGCGGCCAGGCCGGCCGCCGCGAGCAAGGTCAATGTTGTCCGCAGTTTTCTCATCTCTCCCCCTTCGAAGCTCGATGGGTGAGACATGAGACACAGCCCTTTGGTTGATAACGATTCGGGTCAGCGGAGGACCTTGACGATCCTTCCGTTCCGGTCGTACGCCGTGATCCGGAGGTCCGCGATCTTCGCCGGCGTGGGGGGAGTCTTCCAGTAATAGGCGAACCAGCCGTCCGTGACCGGTACGTCGGTCTTCGTCTTCGCGTCCATCCGCAGCTGGATCCGGGTCGCGTTGCCGTTGATCCGGCCCCAGGCCAAGGTCGTGTATCCCGACTTGTTGCCGCCGATGTTGACCCCGGTCCACAGCTGGGCCGGGGCGGTCGCTGTCGCGTGCGTGTAGACGTTGCTGTCGTAGCGCAGATGGTCGAGCGGGATCAGCGTCGTGCCCTGGGTGATCATTCCGCCGTCCAGCGTGCTCTTGTCGATCTCGCAGGCGATCGCGGTCTTGCCGCTCGGCGAGACAGCGGTCAGCAACGAGGCCCCGGTTTCGCTCGACCGGGCCGACGCCGTCACCCGCCACCCGGTGACGTCCACCCAGGTCTGCACCGAGCAGTGCCGCAACTGGCCGGCCGGGGTCGTCGGCAGCGGATCCTTCGCGACTTGTGCCAGGAGGGCCGCCGTGGGCTTGTCACCGCCGGGGACTGTGCACATCCGCATCCGCTGGCCGATCGTGATCGTGTAGGACAGTCGTTGCCCGACGAAGGGTCCGTCGTACGGCTTCTCGAACCCGCGCTTCTCGTCCGGGAACCGCAAGGCACACCGCCGCTGGGCCTCCGCCATCGTCATCCGCTGACCGACACCCTCTTCCCCGCGCGGAATCCCCTGCACGGACTCGAACAGCGCGGTACTGCTCTGATCGCCGGCCACCGGTGGTTTCCCGCCGGCCTGGATGAGCCCGGGCAGCAGGGTCGCGGCCAACGCGATGGCTGCGACTCCGGTAACTGCCCCGCCCACGGCGACGATCTTCCGCCGGCGTCGTCCGCGGTGCCCCCGGGCGAGCAGTGCGCCGGTGTCGAAGGGTTCCAGCTCCTCGGACTCGGCGAGTCGGTGGAGTTCGGCGCTGACCTCTCGTACGTCTTCCATCTCGTTCTCCTTCACAGCGCCCGGCTCGCCCGCCGCTGGTCAATGGCTCGTCGGAGAGTGTCGAGACCACGTGCCGCCTGACTCTTCACGGTGCCCGTGGAACAGCCGAGGATCTCCGCGGTCTGCTCGACGGACAGGTCCTCGTAGTACCGCAGTACGACGCACGCGCGTTGCCGCGGCCCGAGCGACTGCAGCGCCGCCAGCACCTCGTCCCGCTCGGCATGCCCCGCCGCGAAGTCGTCGTACCCGACCTGGTCCGGTACGTCGGCGATCGTCACCTCCCGCCGCCACGGCCGGCGTTTCCCGTCGTACGCCGCGTTCACCACCATCCGGCGCGCGTAGGCGAACGGGTTGCTGACCCGCCGTACCTTCGGCCAGGCCAGGTACAGCTTGTACAGCGCGTCCTGGACGACGTCGTCCGCCCGATGCCGATCCCCCGACACCAGAAACGCCGTCCGCCGCAGAGCCGCCCCCGCCCCCTCGACGAACTCGACGAACTCCCGGTCCCGCTCCACCATCCGAGCCTCCACTCTCCATCTCCCCCTCAAGACGGAAGCCCTGAACGCCCAGGTTGCATCCAGCCCGGGTTCACGCGGTTCGGGCTTACACGAGTAGCTTTGCGGCGCCGTCGACCAGCGTCCTCGCGTTCCGGATCGCGGCCTTGGCCTTGGTGGCTCCGACGTAAATCATCCCGTAGTGTGCGCCGTCTTTGATGTCGATGGGTTCATCGCGGCATCACGGCCTGAACGATCCGGTTGCGCAGGTTGCGGAAATCTGGCCCGTAGACCGCAAAGGCATCGCGCAGCCAGTCGTCGACGATGGGCTCGCCGACACGGAGGTGATCGGCGAGTTCGCTCTCGCTGAGCTCGTAGATCTGCAGGTGATTGCCAGTCCATGCGAAGACCTGGTCGCCGAGTGCGTCGACATCGGCGGCCCAGTTGTCTGGCGGGTCATCGGTGAACTGGTGAACGAGGAGCAGATCGACGTCACTGCGCAAATCCCCGTCACCGCGGGCCGTCGAGCCGAAGACGCTCGCATGGACGGGCTGCTGCGACCATTGCTCGATCACCTCGCCGATCTGCTGGAACAATCGCTGCCGCAGCGCGGTCAACTCCAGCACAGCGGCCGCAGCCAGGTGCTCGCGGTTCAGTGCGTATTGGACTGCACTACCGACCTCCGACGCGGTCACCAGCCCAGTGCTGGCCAGGCGGCGCAGGACGTTGCGCGTCCCGGTCTCGCTCCCGGTGGCCGCCAACTGGTGGACCTTCCGGCCGGTAAGCGGCTTGGAGGTCCGGGCCAGCACTGCCAGCACTGGACCATCGAGCGTCGGTATCACGGTGCTGATGGGGCGAGACATATCCATCGTAACACTATAGTGCCGATGTCAGCACAATTCTACCGATGTCGGCAGTATGGTGCGTACTGCCCGACAGTGCAGCCGGGTCGATCACATCAGCCCGACAGATGGGCGACGTTGTGCCAGGCGGGGTCTGGGGTGGCGGTGAGGGTTACTTTGCCGTGGGGCCAGCCGGTGGTGGCGGCTTGGAGTTGGGCGTCGGCGGGGGTGGTGCCGTCGGTGTAGTAGTGCAGGATGCGGGTGCCGGCGGAGGTTTCGTGGGCGAGGAGGTTGCCGGAGCCGCCTAGGCGGTCGGTGAGGTGGTCCTCGAACGCCCGGAGCTCGTCGAGCATCTCGGACTCGGGCAGGCCGTCGTCACGCACCACGGGATAGTGGATCGCGACCGCAACATGCGTATCGAGGTGCGGCCGCCGGATCGAGCGCAGCGGGTACTCCGCCGTCGCGATCACCCGCTGCCCGTCGCGCGTACCCTCCAGCATCTTCCACGCCGGACTACCGTCCTCGAGCGTGTGCTCCGCAGCAAACCCAGCCACCGCAGGCAACAACTCCATCACCGGTACGGCGTCGACAGGCGCAGCGTCCAGCGTGTCGATCGCGCCGACCCACGTCTCCACCATCTCCTCGCCGAGCACCAGATCGAGGATCAGGAACGTCACCCGCCGCTGCACATCCACCGACAGCGACGAGAAAACAGGATGGTGTACGCCGACGTGCACCGAGGCCGAATCCGGCTCGATCGACACCACCGACTCGTCGACCGCGACAGGCGGGAGCCCTTCGAACTGGATCGTCACCGGGGGCCCGGGCCGGCGGAGGTCGGCGTACTCCCAGACCTGGTCCGACGGCGGGGCAGCGCGCAGCCAGCGGCGAGCGACCGCGCGCTGCGCCGGGTTGCCGGCGGCGGTGACGATCAGCACGTGCTGGGCGTGCAGCCCGGGGCCGAGCTCCCACTCGAGGTCCGGGTGGATGCGGGCGACCCGCTCGTTCAGTTCCGCGTTCGCGTCGGTCGGCTCCCGGCGGGCGACGGCGTCCGCGACGCTCGCCGCGCCGGCGCTCGACCACCAGGACCAGAACGCGCCGATCGGGTCCGCCTCCACGGCGTTCCGGCGGCGACGCTTGAAGATGGGCATGGGCGCATCTTCCACCAGCAGGGGTGCGACCATCGAACCAGTAACCCTGGGTTGAGGAGGAACACATAGTGCTTCGGCGAGTTCTGCTGGGCGTGTCCCGCAGCCCCCAGATCAAGAAGGCAGTGTCGTCGCTGCCGGTGTCCAGCGGCATCGTCGCGCGGTTCGTCGCCGGTGAGACCGCCCCGGAGGCCGTCCTGGCCACCGAGAAGCTGGTCAGCAACGGGTTGAACGTCACCCTCGACCACCTCGGTGAGAACGTCACAGACCAGGCCGCGGCGTCCGCGACCGCCAACGCGTACCTGGACCTGCTGAGGAAGCTCTCCGCCGCCGGCCTGACGAAGAACGCCGAGGTCTCGGTGAAGCTGTCCGCCGTCGGCCAGGCGCTCCAGGGCGACGGCGAGAAGATCGCGCTGGAGAACGCGCGGACCATCTGCCTCGCCGCCCGCAACGCCGGTACGACGGTGACGCTGGACATGGAGGACCACACCACGACCGACTCCACGCTGGGGATCCTGCGCGAGCTGCGCCAGGACTTCCCGGAGACGGGTGCGGTCCTGCAGGCGTACCTCCGCCGTACCGAGTCCGACTGCCGCGACCTCGCGTACGCCGGCTCCCGCGTCCGCCTGTGCAAGGGCGCGTACAAGGAGCCCGAGTCGGTCGCGTTCCAGGAGAAGCGCCAGGTCGACAAGGGCTACGTCCGCGCGATGAAGGTCCTGATGAACGGCGACGGCTACCCGATGATCGCGTCGCACGACCCGCGGCTGATCTCGATCGCCGGCGCACTGGCCGACCGTGCGAACCGCAAACCGGGCAGCTACGAGTACCAGATGCTGTTCGGCATCCGCCCCGAGGAGCAGCTCCGCCTGGCCGGTCTGGGCCACACGGTCCGCGTCTACATCCCGTACGGCGAGGACTGGTACGGCTACCTGGTACGACGCCTCGCCGAGCGCCCCGCCAACCTGCAGTTCTTCGCCCGCTCCTTGATCAGCAAGAAATAGGATCGACCGACCCGGCTAACCTGTGGACATGAGTACAAAGGTGGCCGTTCTAGGGGCCGGAGTGATGGGGGAGACGTTGCTGTCCGGGCTGATTCGGGCCGGATGGCGACCGGAGGACCTCCTGATCACCGAGCGCCGGGAGGAACGCGCCGCCGAACTGCGCGAGCGGTACGGCGTCGACGTCGTGTCCAACATCGAGGCGGCGAAGCAGGCGGACACGCTCGTCCTGGTCGTGAAGCCGCAGGACATGCCGGATCTGCTCGCCGAGATCGCCCCGGCCGTGCAGGCGACCCAGACCGTCGTCTCGCTCGCGGCCGGTATCACCACCAGCTTCGTCGAGTCCCGGCTGCCTGAAGGCGTTGCCGTCGTACGTGTCATGCCGAACACCCCCGCTCTGGTCGACGAGGGCATGGCGGCGATTTCCCGCGGCGCGCACTGCGACGAGAGCCACCTCGAGCTGGCCGAGAGCCTGCTCGCCGCGACCGGTCGCGTGATCCGGGTGCCGGAGAAGCAGCAGGACGCGGTCACCGCGATCTCCGGCTCCGGTCCGGCGTACCTGTTCTTCGTCGTCGAGGCGATGATCGAGGCCGGCGTCCACATGGGCCTGCCGCGCGGTACGGCGACCGAACTCGTCGTACAGACCGTGGTCGGGTCCGCGAAGCTGCTGCGGGAGACCGGCGAACACCCGACCGTACTGCGGGAGCGCGTGACGTCCCCGGGCGGTACGACGGCCGCCGCGGTCCGGGAACTCGAGGACCACAAGGTCCGCGCCGCGTTCCTGTCCGCGATCGAGGCCGCCCGCAACCGTTCGCGCGACCTGGCTGCCGAGTAACAGCGGGACCTGGCGGCCGAATAACACCTGTCGCGTGGGTGGCGTTATGGTTGGGCGCCGAGGTTTCCTGCCATGTTCGAGGGATATGAGTCCGCCCATGGGTAATGGTTCGGTCGAGCCGGCGACGACGCCTGCGCAGCATGAGGATCGGCCTGCGCACCTTCAGCAACGCGAAGTGCCGCCGCTTCCGTGGCGCGTGCCGCTGGACCCGGCGCCGTGGTGGGCCTGGGCGCTGTTCGTGCTGCCGTTCGTCGTCGTACCGGCGCTGAACTCGTGGCTCTGGATGGGCGCCCGCGACATGCTCGCGGTCGGTCTGCTGACGATCATCGGAGCGTCCGTCGTCCGCGTCGCGGGCGGCGTCGTGCTGTACCGCGTCGAGCTGTTCCCGAGCGGCCTGAAGGCCCGCACCAGCATGCTGATCCGCAGCCTTGCCTGGCAGGACGTCGGCAAGATCGAGGTCGGCGACGACAACGTCGTACTCACCCGCGGCCCGGACGAGCACGAGATCAACGGCATCCCGAAGGACCGCACCGCCGAGGTCGCCGCGGTGATGGAGGTGCTGCGCGAGCAGTCCCTCGAGGTCAAGGTCCAGCGCCACCGGCCGCGCCCCGGCATCGGCACCCTGCTCGTCCTGCTCTACGTCATCCTCTCCATCGGCGCCTTCCTCCTCCGCTGGCACATCGTCATCTGAGTAATCTGAGTTATCTGACGGTCCACGGCCCTTCGCCCGTCACCCGATCGGCGACCACCCGTACGACGGTGGCACCGGCGGACACGTCTTCGTTCCAGAAGGGGAACTCGTCGCGGCCGAGGTACTTCTTGCTCAGCCGGTCCATCAACTCCTTGTACCGCTGAGGATCCCGTTCGAGTTTCGCCGTACCTCTCACGACCAGGTACTGCGTGAGCCCGCGGGGACTGATCCGGTCGTCCTGCACCACGAGCGTCACCCGTGGATCGCGGCGCAGGTTCCGGGTCTTGCGGTGCTTCTCCTCGACACCGATCAGGAGGTCGTCACCGTCCCGCCCGACCCACACCATCGCGGCGTGCGGCGACCCGTCCGGGTCGATGGTGATCAGCGTGGCGTCCTTGGGCTCGTCGAAGAGCCGATGAGTGCTCTCGGGAAGGTTCATGCAGCAGACGCTAGACAGCGCCGTGGGAACCTCTGGGTACCCTGACCGCTGTGCACGGAGTAGAACCCGGTGATGTCTTCCTGGCCGATTGCCCGGCCCGGCTCGCGGTCGAGGTGATCGCGGACAAGTGGGCCGTGGTCGTGCTGTGGGGTCTCAACGACCACGCCCGCAGGCACTCGGAGTTGATCGAGCTGATCGGCGGGATCTCGAAGAAGGTCCTCACCCAGACCCTCCGCCGGCTCCAGGCGAACGGCCTGGTCACGCGCACCGACCACGGCGGCGTCCCACCCCGCGTCGAGTACGACCTCACCGACCTCGGCCGCACCCTGATGGGCCCGGTCCGCATGCTCACTGAGTGGGCAGAGCAGAACGGAGACGCCGTCCTCGCGGCCCAAGAGGGAGGATGAGGCCATGGACTTTTCTTTGTGGCCTGCGGCGGCTCGGACCTGGCAGGGTGTGCTCGAAGGGGCTGAGTACGCCGAGCGGACCGGATGGCACGGCGTATGGATGGCTGACCATTTCATGAAGAACGGGGACGACCTGAGCGTCCCGGTCAACGAGGTACTGGCGCTGATCGCCGGCGTCGTCGCGCGGACCGAGCGGGTGCGGGTCGGCACGATGGTGCTCGGGAACACGTACCGGCATCCGGCCGTGGTCGCGAACGCGGCCGCGACCATCGACCAGATGTCGAACGGCCGGTTCGTGCTGGGGATCGGCGCCGGCTGGCAGGTCAACGAGCATGAGGCATACGGCATCGAGCTGCCGCCGATCGGCCCGCGCCTCAAGCGTTTCGAGGAGGCCTGTCAGGTGATCAAGCGCCTGCTCACCCAGGAGCGGACGACGTTCGACGGCAAGTACTACCAGCTCACCGACGCCCCCTGTGAACCGAAGCCGGCCAACCTCCCGATCCTGATCGGCGCCTCCGGCGAAAAGGTTGCTCTCGGCATCGTCGCGAAGTACGCCGACGAGTGGAACCACTGGGGACGTCCTGAGCTGGCCGCGCAGAAGGGCGAGGTGTTCGCCCAGCACTGCGAGCGAGTGGGGCGCGATCCCAAGTCCGTACGGCGTTCCGCGCAGACGTTCCTGGAGGTCGTCGTACCGGGGGACACCGAGGCGATCGAGCGCAAGGAGCGCCTGGAGAGCCAGGGCGCGCACGTGATCATGGGATCGGCGCAGGAGGTCCTCGACGTGGTCGCGCAGTACCCGGCAGCCGGGATCGACGAGCTGCTGGTACCGGACGGCTTCCTCGGCGACGGCGACCGGCGCTTCGACGCGCTCGAGCGGTTGCGCGAAGAAGTACTAGCGAAGATCTAAGGTCGCGACGACGGGCCAATGGTCGCTGGGCACCCGCCCGTCGGGACGGTAGTGCGAGACGGCCGCGTCGGTCACTGTCCACGTCGAGGTGACGAGGATGTGGTCGATGCGGTCGTCGTCGACGGCGCCGGTGAAGTCGTGCCAGCTGCCGCCTTCCGACAGAGGTACGGCGATCCGCAGACCGGAATCCACCAGTGTCTTCACCGGGGGAGAGTCCGGCGTCGCGTTCAGGTCGCCCATCACGATCCACGGGATCGATCCGGTGACCCAGCGCGCGATCAGCCGCGACGACTGCAGTTGCGCGACCTCGCCCGCGTGGTCGTAGTGCGTGTTGACGACGCCGACCGTCGTACCGTTGCGGTGCCGCAGCCACACCAGGGTCGCGACCCGGGTCAGGTCGGCGTCCCACCCGATCGATCCCGGCGTCCCCGGGTCGTCGGACAGCCACCGCGTCTCCTGCCGCTCGACCCGCCAGTCGCCGGGCCGGACCAGGACGGCCGCGTGCTCACCCGCGCTCATGCCGTCGTCCCGGCCGGCGCCGACGATCTCGTACTTCGGGAACCGCCAGCGCAGGTACTCGAGCTGGTCGGGCAGCACTTCCTGCAGCCCGACCACGTCCGCGTCCAGCTGTTCGATCGCCGCCACCGTCGCCTTCCGCCGTACCGGCCAGGCGTTGTCGCCGTCGGGTGCGGAGGAATTGCGGATGTTGAACGTGGCGGCGCGGATCCTCATAGAGTAGATCCTGCCAAACCCATCGCCCGGGTCGCCGCCTGGAGTCGGGGAGTGCTCGCCTCGAGCGCCCGGTCGCGCCCGTGCGCGAGCAGGTTCTCGATCGCGCCCGGGTCGGTCGCGAGGCGCGCGTACTCCTTCTGCAGCGGCTCGATGACGCTCAGGACCGCGTCCGCGACGTCCTGCTTCAGCGCGCCGTACGACGCGTAGGACGTCGCAAGCTCGACCGGGTCGCCGTCGGTGCACGCCGCGAGGATCTCCAGCAGGTTGGTGACGCCCGGCTTGGCCGCCTCGTCGTGCCGGACCTCGTTGTCCGAGTCCGTCACGGCGCGCATGATCTGCCGGCGGATCACGTCCGGCGGGTCGAGCAGCCGGATCGTCCCGACCGCGTCGTCGGCGTTCGACTTGCTCATCTTCGCGGTCGGGTTCTGCAGGTCCTTGACCCGGGTCGCGAGCGCGGCCTTGTTGAGCTGCGGTACGACGAACGTATCGCCGTACTCGCGGTTGAACCGGATCGCGATATCCCGGGCCAGCTCGACGTGCTGGTCCTGGTCGCCGCCGACGGGGACGCGTTCCGCGCCGTACAGCAGGATGTCCGCGGCCATCAGGCACGGGTACGTGAACAGCGAGGCCCGCGTCATCGGGCGCCCATTGCCCTTCTCCTTGTACTGGATCATCCGGGACAGCTCCCCGACGTACGACGTGCACTCCAGGAGGTACGCGAGTTGCGCGTGCGTGGGTACGTCGGACTGGATGAAGACCGTGCCTTCGGGGACACCGGCCGCGAGCATCAGCGTCGCGAACTCGCGGGTCAGCGTGGCGAGTCTTCGGGGATCGTGCCTGGTCGTCATCGCGTGCAGGTTCGCGACGAAGTAGAACCCGTCCGGGTCGGTGAACCGGCGCAGCGCGCCGAGGTGGTTGCCCAGCGTCAGACGGCCGGACGGGGTGATGCCGGAAAGCGAGGTCATGATTTTGCCCTTTCGGTGTGGAGGTCCCACCGAGGGCATAAGAAAAGGCCGCCTCGGCGAGACGGCCTCTGGTTGCGTGCGAACACGCCGGGTGGACCGCCCTAGGCGGCCCACCACAGCTGCAAGTTCGTGTTCACGTGGTCAGGATACCAGCGACTGGACGATCAGCTCGTTGCGGGCGTCCTGGCCCAGCGGCACCGTCGGGTGCACGCCGTCGCGCAGGTAGTTGACCAGGCGGTACGGCTTGACCCAGAGCCATTCGGCCCAGCGGATGATCTTGAGGTTCGGGTACTTCTCCTGCTGGTCGTACAGCTGCATGTTGAGCCACGAGCTGTTGCGCTGGTCGGCGAGCTGCACGGTCGAGGCCACGCTCTTGCGGACTACCTGGATGTTGACCCAGTACAGCGTCCGGTTCTGGCCGACGATGCTCATCGCCCGGGCGACCTGGGCAGCGAACTTCGGCGGGTCGAAGATGTCGTTGGACCCGCTCGCCATCAGGATCCGTCGCGGCAGGCCGTACGTCGACGCCCACTGCTGCAGCGCGTCGACGGCGCCGGACGTGGGCCGGCTGGACCAGTTGTGGACGGCGAGCTGGGTGCCGTTGCGGTTCAGCAGCCGGATCGCCAGCGCCTTGCCGTCCTGGACGGAGATGCTGTCGCCGAACATGAAGACGCCGTTGGTTTCGCGGGTGTGCTGGATCTGCGCCGGCGTCGAGATGGCGCGCTGCGCACCGGCCCAGGAGCCGAGCAGGCCGGAGCCGTACGGCCCGGTGGACGACGACGTGGTCACCGCGAACTCGGTGGACCCGGCCTCGGTGGTGGACGCGGTGGTGGCGGATGCGGTTTCGGTGGAGGCGGCGACCGTGGCGGCAGCCGCTGCGGCGGCTCCTACCGTAAAGATCTGCCGCCGGTTCGGTTTCATTTGCCTCACCGGAGAACTCTGGCCGCCGGAGCCCGTACTCGCAAGTCCGAATCTCACTGTCCGCAGTCAGCCGACGGCACGATCGGGCCAGAAATTGCGGCTTTTCTGTCAATGACTGCAAATTCTGTAACGCTTTGCAGTCCACCACCGATAAATCGACTGTTGGACCACTGACGGGCCGGCGCGACCTGGGAGGGGTGTCGCGCCGCCCGTTCGGTTCTGCCCAGGCTGGACCCTCACAACCCGACGGCCGAAGGTTATGGTCAAGGGCATGAGTGGTGAGGCGCTGCTGGTCTTCGACGACGGGTTGACGGCGTACGACTTCGGTCGTGGGCACCCGATGAGTCCGATCCGGGTGGAGCTGACGATCAAGCTCGCCCGGGAGTTCGGAGTCCTCGACCAGCTCAAGGTCGTGCCCGCGCCGACCGCCGACGACGCGCTGCTCGAGACCGTGCACACCGCCGAGTACGTCGCGGCGGTCAAACGCGCGGGCGAGAACCCCGACGACGCCGATCCCGCGCACGGACTCGGTACGTCGGACACGTACTGCTTCCCGCACATGCACGAGGTCTCCGCGCGGATCGCCGGCGCCTCGGTCGAGGCGGCCCGCGCGGTCTGGGAGGGCGACGTCCTGCACGCCGCGAACGTCGCCGGCGGCCTGCATCACGCGATGCCCAACCAGGCCAGCGGTTTCTGTGTCTACAACGACCCGGCGATCGCGATCCAGTGGCTGCTCGACCACGGCGCCGAGCGGGTCGCGTACGTCGACGTGGACGTTCACCACGGGGACGGCGTACAGACCGTCTTCTACAACGACCCGCGCGTCCTGACTGTCAGCCTGCACGAGTCGCCGACCACGCTGTTCCCGGGCACCGGGAGCGCCGGCGAGACGGGTGGACCGGACGCCGAGGGTACGTCGGTCAACGTCGCGCTCCCGCCCGGGACCGGGGACGCGGGCTGGTTGCGGGCGTTCCACGCAGTCGTCCCCGACGTCGTGAAGGCGTTCCGTCCGAGCGTCCTGGTCACGCAGCACGGATGCGACTCGCACGTCGAGGATCCGCTGGCGCATCTGACGAAGACGATCGACGGGCAGCGTGCGGCGTACGTGGCCCTGCACGATCTCGCGCACGAGCTGACCGGCGGGAAGTGGGTCGCCACGGGCGGCGGCGGGTACGCGATCATCGACGTCGTACCGCGGGCCTGGACGCACCTGCTGGCGATCGTCGCCGGCCACCCGATCGACCCCGCGGCGCCGGTGCCGGAGGCCTGGCGCGAGGAGGTCCAGCTGCGGTTCGGCCGGGTCGCGCCGGTGCGCATGACCGACGGCCGCGACGCGTCGTACGTCGACTGGTCGAGCGGCTACAACCCCGACACCTGGCTCGACCGCTCCATCAAAGCCACCCGCGACGCCAGCTTTCCTTTGTTAGGTCTTGATCCGACCTACTGAGTCACAGGAGTCCCCCTCTTTCCCATTCGTACCAACAGCCACTACGCTCGTTCTATGCACGGACGGAGGTGCCGGAGGGGAAGCCGGCGCACGATCCGTGCTGGAAGTGCGGTGCGCAAATGGCATCAAAGAAGTCCGGTGGTGAGCAGCCGCTCGCCGAGGTGAAGTTCCTGACCGTGGCGGAGGTCGCCACGGCCATGCGCGTGTCCAAGATGACGGTGTACCGGTTGGTGCACTCCGGTGAGCTGCCCGCGGTGCGGGTGGGTCGTTCGTTCCGGGTGTCGGAGGACGCCGTGCACGACTACCTCAAGGGCGCCTTCTTCCAGGCCGGATAACCACGAGAAGCCGGAGGGGCCGGATCCGATCAGGACCGGCCCCTTCGTCATGTCCCGGGCCTGTTCAGCGCCCGTAGCGCCTTCGCTGCTTGTGCGACGGCCTCGTCCGGCACGTCGGCCCACAGCTCGTGGTGGGCGGCCGAGCTCGCCTTCACGGCCTGCTCCGCGAGGCTGATCCCCTCCGGGGTCAGGCGGATCTGCGTCCCGCGCCCGTCGTCCGGATCGGATTCGCGGACAGCCAGACCGCGGCGGACCAGCTGATTCGTCACGTTGCTGGTTCCGCCCGACGACAGCAGCAGGCTCCGGACCAGGTCGGACGGCTTCTGGCGGTACGGCGTACCGGACCGGCGCAGCGAGACGAGTACGTCGAACTCGGCCATGGTCAGCTCCAGATCGCGCAGCACCCGCCGCGTCGACGCGTTCAGCTCGCCGGCCAGCAGCATGATCCGCTTCGTCAGCTCGCTGGTCGGATACAGCACCTCGGGCAGCTCGTGCTCCCAGGACGAGATCAGCCGGTCCACAGGGTCGTCGGTCACGGTTGACAGCCTATCTGTCTTTGATGATAGCTTTCTGTAAAGCTTTCTACTGAGGGAGATCGCCGTGAGGCTGTTGCTCAAGGGCGGGACGGTGATCGACACCTTCCCGGAGGTCGTCGTACGGCGCGACACCGACGTACTGATCGAGGACGGGCGGATCGCGGCGGTCGGCGCCGGGCTGACCGCGGACGCCGAGGTGATCGACGCGCGGCAGCGGATCGTGCTGCCCGGGTTCGTCGACACACATCGGCACCTGTGGCAGACCGCGTTACGCGGCATCACCCTCGATGTGGGTCTCGGGGTGTATTTCGAGCGGGTGCTGGGCGCCTACGGATCGCGGTTCCGAGCGGAAGATGTTGCGGTCGGCAACCTTGTCGGCGCGCTGGAGTGCTTGGACGCGGGCGTCACCACGGTCCAGGACTACTCCCACGTGCAACGCTCCCCGGAGCAGGCCGATGCGGCGTTGGACGCGTTGGAACGCAGCGGCCTCCGGGCCGTCTTCGGGTACGGTCCGTCGCCGCTGGGTGCTGCCGCTGTCGACGCCGGGGAGATGCGCCGGATCATGGCGCGCCGGTCCGAGCGGCTCGAGTTGGCCGCCGCGGCGATCGGGCCGGCGTACGCGCCGTTCGAGACCGTCCGCGAGGACTGGGAGCTGGCCGATTCGCTCGGGGTGCCGGTGGTCGTCCACGTCAGTAGCACGTCGCAGACCTCCGATCCGATCACGCGGCTGCGGGATGCTGGGCTGGCGCGGCCGAACACGTTGTACGTGCACGGCAACAACCTGCCCGACTCCGAGCTGAAGGTGATCGCCGAGACCGGCGCGGCCGTTTCGGTCACGCCGACGGTCGAGGCGCGGATGCAGATGGGGCCTCCGCTGTCCGGCCGGCTCCGCGAGGCCGGGGTTCCGTTCAGCCTCGGGATCGACGTGGTGACCACGGCCGGCGGCGACATGTTCCGGGCGATGCACGAGGTGCTTTCCCTTGGCTACCAGGCCTTCACGGCCGCTGACGTGCTGCAGTTGGCGACGTACGGCGGAGCTCGAGCGCTCGGGTTACCTGACGTCGGGTCGCTCGCCGTCGGTAACAAGGCCGACGTCGTGCTCCTCCGCAGTACGGACCTCAACCTGGTCGGCGGCCTGCACGACCCGGTCGCGACGGTGGTGACCGCCGCACACCCGGGCAACGTAGACACGGTCCTGGTCGGAGGCACACAGGTCAAACGAGACGGCCGACTTCTGAGTCCGCTACTACCGGCGGCCCTCGCCGACCTCGCCGAATCAACGGCCTACCTCGCCGCACCCTCTAACGCCTGAGGAGCTGGCGAATGGCGGTGGTGATTTCGGTGGGGTTCTGTTCTGCCATGAAGTGTCCGGAGGTGGTGGTTTGATGGTGCATATCGGGTGCCCAGCTCTTCCAGCGCGCCGCGGCGTCGAAGCCGAGCGCGGCGCCCCAGTCCTGCTGGATCACCGTCACCGGCATCCGCAGCTTGTTGCCCTGGGCAAGATCCTCCTGGTCGTGCGTAACGTCGACGGTCGCCGAGGCACGGTAGTCCGCGACAATCGACGGCACCGCTTGGCGACAGGCCTCCAGGTACGCCGCGCGGACGTCGGAAGGGATCGCCGCGGGATCACTCGCCCACAGATCGAGGAAGTACCCGAAGAACTCATCCGAGCTGGCCGCGATCATCCGCTCCGGCAACCCGACGGGCTGCGCCATCAGATACAGGTGGAACCCGACCGTGGCGCTCGTCCCCTGCATCACGTCCCACATGTCGAGCGTCGGCAGCACGTCCAAGCACATCAGGTGCGTGACCACGTCCGGGTGATCGAGACCAGCACGAAACGCCACCAACGCACCCCGATCGTGCCCAACCAACGCGAACTGCGAGTACCCCAACGCCCCCGCCACCGCGACAACATCGGCAGCCATGCTCCGCTTCGAATACCCCTCGACCGGCTTGTCGCTCGCGCCGTACCCCCGAAGATCCGGACAGATCACGGTGTGATCCCCCGCCAACTCAGCCGCAACCCGCCGCCACATCACATGCGTCTGCGGGAACCCGTGCAACAACACCACCGGAGCCCCCGAGCCCCCAACCGCAACATTCAGCACAACCCCTTCCGCACCCGCGATCCGCCGGTACTCAAACCCTTCAATCTCCATACCCCCCAGCCTCGCCGCCCCGGATGAGCAACGAATGAGCGCTACCGTGACCAAGTGGAGTTCGGCGTACTGGGACCAGTGATCGCCTGGGAGGGCGAGACGGCTGACCTGAGGGCCGCGCCGGTTGATTTGCGGGGGCTGCGGCATCGGGCGGTGTTGGCGCGGCTGATCGTGGCGCGGGGGCGGGTCGTGCCCGCGCAGGTGCTGGTGGACGACCTGTGGATCGATCCGCCGGCGGGTGCGCTCAGCGCGCTGCGGACGTTCGTAGCCGCCCTCCGTCGAGCGATCGAGCCGGAGCGCGCCCCGCGCGAACCAGCCGGCCTCCTGGTGACCTCAGGCCCCGGCTACGCCTTGAAAACCACAAACATCGACGCCTGCCACTTCGAGAAAGCAGTACGACCACCTGCCCCGAGCAGTGGGTCGGCGGAGGAGCGGTTGGCGGAGCTGTTGGCTGGGTTGGGGTTGTGGCGTGGGCCGGCGTACGCCGAGTTCGTGGACGAACCGTGGGCGCGGGCCGAACGTGCCCGACTGACCGAGTTGCGACTGCACGCGGTGGAACAGGTAGCGGAAACGCGCCTGGAGTTGGGCCTAGCGGCGGAGGCGGTGCCGGACCTCGACGCGCATGTCACCGAGCACCCGTGGCGCGAGGACGCGTGGCGGTTGCTGGCCCTCGCCCTGTACCGGAGCCAGCGGCAAGGCGACGCTCTCGCCGTACTGCATCGCGCCCGGCAAACCCTGGTGGGCCAGCTAGGCGTCGACCCCGGCCCCACACTCAGCCGCCTACAAACCGACATCCTCAACCAGGCCCCACACCTAACCCCACCCGCACATCCCACCCCGGCCGTGCATCTGGCCTCGGGGGAGCGCCTGGGCTCGAGTGGGAGTTTGTGGGCGGAGACGGCTGTGGCGTATGACCGGGTTGTCGGGGGGACGCGGGCTCGGATTGAATCGACAGTTGGGCTGCTTCGCAATCTTGCGGTGACCGGTGGCGGGGGTCTGGAGGCTGCTCGTCGGCACCGGCTCGCTGCGATCGCCGCAGCCGAAGAGCTCGGCGACCCGGATCTCACCGCCCGCGTGATCGGTGCGTATGACGTACCGGCGATCTGGACCTGCTCCGACGACGAAGCGCAAGCAGCCGCCATCGTCGCGGCCGCCGAACGCGCACTGCCGACCCAGGATCACCCAAGCATCCGCGCCCGACTTCTCGCCACGATCGCGCTCGAGTCTCGAGGCTCCCGTACGCCGCGAGCACGCGATGCAGCGCTCGAGGCCGAGCAACTCGCGCGTGGTCTCGACGACCCCGCGCTCCTGGCGTTCACGCTCAACGGCGTCTTCATGCAAACCTGCCACCGCGCCGGCCTCGCCCCAGAACGCGACGCGATCGGCGCCGAACTCATCACCCTCTCGCAACGCCACAACCTCTTGACCTACGAGGTTCTCGGCCACCTGATCCGGCTGCAATCCGCCTGCGCAAGAGCCGACCACACCGCCGCCGACGAACACGCCGCAGCCGCCGACGCCTTGGCCGCCCGGCACGAGCTCCCGCTCGTCGCCGTCTTCACCCGCTGGTACGCCGCTCTCCGCACCGACACCCCCGAGTCGTACCGCGCCGCAGCCGCCCTACTCGACGACGCGGGCATGCCCGGTCTGAGCGCCGGGCTCCTCCCGCTGGCGTTGGCAGCGCACGCCGTACGCCATGGCGAACCGATCCCGACGGCTGACTACGGCCCGCACGCCCCGTGGGTGCGCGGAGCACCAGATCCGCCGCCCGGCCTGCTGTTCGAGGCGTACTGGGCCCTGACCGCCCACAACACCCAGGACCCCGAGCTACTCGCGAAGGCCCAAGCCGCGCTAGCACCGGCAGCCAACGAACACGCCGCAGGCAGCGGCCTACTCACCCTCGGCCCGATCGCCGACTACCTGCGCTAAAGGAGCCGACTACCTGCCTTAGAGATCGTCCGGAGAGCCGCTCTCGGACTTCCGGTCGGCCTGCTGCCGCAGCTCGTAGTGTGACTGGTGCGCCGTCGTCCGGTACGCCTCTTCGTACGCCGCGAGAGCGCCGGCCACCCCGGACCCGCGACCGCGCCGCTTCGCCCACGAGGCGAACCAGGTCAGCCCCGCGAGCACTACGGCGAGTCCAGCGAGAAACACCACGTAGGCCATTTCTCTACGCTACCTGGCGCTCCCAGCCGACTCCCAGGAATCTGGCAGGGCCGTCGCAGACCGTGCGATCAGGATGGAATCACCAACCTGAAGGAGGCTCCCGATGCCGATCCGAATCGTCAAGACCGTTGCTGTAGGCACCATCGCGACCCTGGGGCTCGCTGCCGTCGCCTTCACTCCCGCCGCCTACGCGAGCACCACCACCAAGACGACCACCCCGCACCTGGCCGTCCTCACCAAGCCAGTCGTCCCGGTCGCCGTCCGCAAGGCCGCCTGAGATCCTGACCGCATGACAGCACGAGTGGTCGCCGACGGACTGGTGCTACGCCCCTGGGAGTCGGCGGATGCGCCGGCGATGGTCGAACTGTTCGACGACCCAGAGGTCGCGTACTGGACACCCTGAAGTCCCCCTTCGACCTCGCCGTCGCGACGGAGTACGTCGAGAACGCGCGCAAGGCGACGGACAAGCTCCAGCTGGCGATCACGACGGACGGTGTGCAGCCCCTGGGCGAAGTCATGCTCAACCTCACAACGGGTTCGCTCGGGTACGCGATCGGGCCGGCGCATCGCGGGCAGCGTCTCGGGGCGCGGGCGCTGAAGCTGTTGACCGCCTACGCGCACGAAACGGCCGGTCTGCCGCGGGTGATTCTCGAGATCGAGCCGGACAACGCAGCGAGTTCCGCGGTGGCGCGGGCAGCTGGCTATCGGCTGACCGATCTACCGCCGGAGCAAGTGGTGGACAAGGGGCGCGAGCTGACGCTGTTCACCTGGGAACACCTCGCCTAGCAAAGGCACTACCGACAACCTCAGCCTGCTTTACGCGCCCGGACCGCCAGCGAGTGTGGGATGTCTTGGCCGGTGGGTTCCTCGAAGCGGTCGATGACTAGGCCGGTGGCGACGATCGCGTTCAGGTACTCGGGGAGCGGGACGTGCCGCATGCCGATCCGGCGCCGGATTCCCTCATCGCTCCACCAGGGCGACGCCTCGTGCCAACCGGATTGGCGGTACGTCGGATGCACGATACGTGTGCCGTCGTCGGCGTACAGGACATGCGGTCCGTTGAAGCACGGGTGTACGCCGTACGCGACGAGCACCCCGCCGGGACGCAGTACCCGGGCTGCCTCGAGGAGGACCGCGCCGAAGTCGTCCACATCGGTGGAGATCCACAGCGTGATCGCGGTGTCGAACGTCTCGTCCGCGAACGGCAGCGCCGCGGCGTCACCGCGCATCAGCGGACTGTCGGTCCGGGTCCGGGCGAGCCTCAGTTGATCGCCGGAGAAGTCCAGCCCGACGACGCTGCGTCCGCTGGCCCGGATGGTCTCGAAGTTCCGCCCGGTGCCGCAGCCGATGTCCAGGCACGGCCCGGATCCGGGGCCCAGCAGCTCCAGCAGACCCGGTTGATGATCGTCGGAACCGATGACGAACCGTTCGTCGTACCACTCCGCCAGTCCGTCGTACCGAGCCCGCATCCAGCCTCCCCAGGTAGGGTCCCAGTCTACTGATGGAGCCTGCTTTAGGTCGGGACAGTGACCTACGGGTAAGCTTTGCCGACGTTCTCTTTGAGTTTGGATGGTCCGACGTGGGTTCCGTAATCAAGAAGCGCCGCAAGCGTATGGCGAAGAAGAAGCACCGCAAGCTGCTGAAGAAGACGCGGGTGCAGCGCCGCAAGCTCGGCAAGTAGTCCGTTCTGCCGCGCCCGGTCCGGCTGGGGGTAGCTCGTGGCACAGGTAGTGATGGTGACCGGCGTCTCAAGGGACGCCGGTGCTCGCTGTGCCCGCAGACTGGCTGACGACCCGTCGATCGACACTGTTCTCGGTGTCGACGTGGTTCCGCCGCGCGCGGAGCTCGGACGGGTCCGGTTCGTCCGGGCCGACATCCGCAACCCGGTGATCGCCAAGGTGATCGCCGCCGAGGACGTGGACACAGTCGTGCACACCGGCGTGGTGGCCACGCCAGGCAGCGCCGGCGGCCGGTCGTCGATGAAGGAGATCAACGTCATCGGCACCATGCAGCTGCTCGCCGCGTGCCAGAAGGCGCCCGGCGTGGCCAAGCTGGTGGTGAAGTCGTCCACCACGGTGTACGGCGCGGGCGCGCGGGACCCGGCGATGTTCACCGAGGAGATGGCGCCGCGGGCGATCCATCACCACGGCCTGAGCAAGGACGCGGTCGAGGTCGAGGGCTACGTGCGCGGCTTCGCCCGGCGCCGCCCCGACGTCTGCGTCAGCACGCTCCGGATGGCGAACTGGATCGGCCCCAAGACCGATTCGCCGATCACGCGCTACTTCGCGATGCCCGTCGTACCGACGGTGTTCGGGTACGACGCCCGCCTGCAGTTCCTGCACGAGGACGACGGCGTCGAGGCGATCCATCACGCGACCGTCAACGATCTTCCCGGGACCTTCAACCTGGCTGGTGACGGCGTGCTCTCGCTGTCCCAGGCGATCCGTCGCCTCGGCCGGCCGACGCTGCGGCTGCCTTCGTTCACCGCGTCCAGCACGGCGGCCGCCGTACGGCGAGCCCGGCTGGCGGACTTCTCGCCGGATCAGATCACGTTCCTGACCTACGGGCGAGGCGTGGACACGACGCGGATGCGGACCGAGTTCCGGTTCGAGCCGAAATACTCGACCGCGGAGGCGTTCGACGACTTCCGGCAATCGCTCGGGACCGGCGCGATGACGCGGGTGTCCAGCTTGCTCACCGCGGGCTTCAGGGGAGCGTTGCGTGGCTGACGCGGACGTGATCCCGATCGGCTCCGGCGGCCGACCGGGCCGCGGCACCGGCCGCCGTACGACGCCTTCCGCCGCAGCCCGCGCCCTCGCGGGCCCAGGCGGTCGCAAGAAGAAGAAGGTCCGGGACGACGAACGAGCCGACGACGCCGCAACCGGGCGTGCAGCGACCGGAGCAGGTGCGGCTGGTGCGCGCTCGGCTGAGACGACGGGCGAGCCGATCGGGGTGGTGCCGGATGTCGACGGACCTGAGTTGCCGCCGTTCGACTTTGTCGGGCTCGAGCGGGTGGTTCGGCAGTTGTTCGGGGAGGACGGGGAGCGGCGGGTCGCCGAGTGGCTGGCGTTCCTGCGGCGGCGGGTGACCGGGGAGTACGAGCTCGACGAGTTCGGGTACGACTCCGATCTGACCGATCAGGTGCTGCTGCCGATGCTGCGTCCGATGGTCGAGAAGTGGTTCCGGGTCGAGGTCCGGGGGATCGAGAACATTCCGTCCGACGGCAGCGCCCTGATCGTCGCGAACCACTCGGGCACGATGCCGCTCGACGGGCTAGTCACTCAGGTGGTCGTCGCGGACCACACCGGCCGGCCGCTGCGCACGCTCGCCGCGGACCTGGTGTTCCAGACGCCGTTCGTCGGCGAACTGTCCCGCAAGGGCGGTGCGACGCTCGCGAACAACGACGACGCCGAGCGGCTGCTCCGGCAGGGGAATCTGGTCGGTGTCTGGCCGGAAGGTTTCAAGGGGCTCGGGAAGCCGTTCGCCGAGCGGTACAAGCTGCAGCGCTTCGGGCGCGGTGGGTTCGTCAGCGCGGCGATGCGGACCGGCGTACCGATCGTGCCGTGCTCGATCGTGGGCGCGGAGGAGATCTATCCGCTGGTCGGCAACATCGCGTCGCTGGCGCGGTTGCTGGGCGTCCCGTACATCCCGATCACGCCGTTCTTCCCGCTGCTCGGGCCGCTCGGCCTGATCCCGCTGCCGTCCAAGTGGCTGATCGAGTTCGGCGAACCGATCCGCACCGACGACTTCGCCGACGGCGCCGCCGACGACCCGATGCTGGTCTTCAACGTCACCGACCAGGTCCGCGAAACCATCCAGCAAACCCTCTACACCCTCCTCATGCAACGCCGCAGCGTCTTCTTCTAACCCACCCCCGCCGCGCCGCCCCGCCCACAATGCGAGGGGATATCCCCTCCTGTTGTGGGTTCTCTGTTGGTACACGGGGGGAGAACCCACAACACGAGCGGATATCCCCTCGAATGGAGAACTCCGGCGCGGTCGGTGGTGGGGCGAACGGCGCGGGGGGGAGGGGCAGGGACGACGCAGCCCCCGGCGCGTGGTGCTTGTGCCGGGGGCTGCGTGGGCTCGGGGTGTCCTTCTACTTCCAGGGTGGGAAGAGGGTTTGGAGCACTCCGGGCAGGTTGATCAGTGGTGTTGTCGGGAACGGCCACGGCCAGGACGGCGTGGTCGGGGTCAGCGTAGAAGGCAGCACGGTGGGCGTCGCAATCGGCGAGTTTGACGACGACGGCACGGGTGGCGTCTTCAGGCTGGTCGGCGGCGGAGCGGTGGACTCCACGATGGTGGTGTTCGGCAGCTTGGTCGGCACCGTGCTCGGTTGCACAGTGGCCGAGTCGACCGGGGTCGGGACCGTTGTCGTCGACGCCTTGGGGCTCGACGACGCCTTGACCGGGTTGCTCGACTCGGAGCCGGTGCCGGGGCTGGTGCGGTTCGGCTGGTTGTTGTTCGTGCCGGTGCTCGGCGCGCCGGCCGGCTTCGGCGCAGCACACTTCGGGCACGCGGCCGTGGTGAGTTGCGTCAGCTGCTCGATCGTGGCGAGCGCCTCGACACCGGACTTCAACGACTCCGGCGGGAGTTTCGGCGTCGCTCCCACCAAAGCCTGGCGGGCGCTGGTGATGAACGACGTGATCGCGGTGATCGAACTCTCGTCGCCGTTCTGCTGGTACGACGCGAGCAGCCGGGACACGCCCTTGCGGGACTGTGCCGAGAAGTCGTCCAGTGTCGCGTTGATCGTGCCCACCGAGCCGCCGTTGCCGGCCAGCTCCTGGACTTCGGACAATCGGGTCATCGCGTGCTCGAGATCGCGCCGGCCGCGGGAGTCGTCGCCGACTCCGACGTTGGTCGCCACGTTCTCGATGCTGCGCTTCATTCCGTACAAGGTGTCGCCGGGCATGGCCTGCTGAGCGGCGGCGGCGGAACCGATGCCACCTCCGAGCAGCACCAGCGCGGCGGTGCTGGCCACGAGCCGGATCCTCCGGCCCTGGCGACGACGGATATCTGTCACGGACGCGCCAACGTCCTCGCTACCCGGCGGGTCGTCCGAGTCGTCTGGTGCGGTGTGCACCGTCAACGGAGTCGCAGTGGTCGCCGCGCGCGCCGCCGCCTGCTCCAACAGGCGGTGCCGCAGCTCGGCACTGAACTCCGGTCGCGGTGCGACTGCGCCGGCGGTCCTCAGCCGTCCGACGAGCTCCACAGCTTCCAGTAACTCGGGGTCATCGCCCAGTCGCGTGGAGTGACGGGGCCCGTGATCGACGGCGTGCGCGAATGCCTCCGCGCGCGCTCGAGCCCTGTGTAGGTCACTCATGAGTTCTCGTTCTCCTCAATGGCCAGTCGGGGTCACCGACAGGTCCTCACCAGGCAAACGAGGTAACTCCCTGACGGGTTACGAAAGACGTTCGTTGTCATCCGCCTCATCTCAAGTCCTTGGGGATAACCTTCGCCAAGTGCCGTACGGCCCTCAGTTGCAGTTGCTTGACGGCGCCTTCGGATTTCTCCAGCGCCTTGGCCGTCTCGGCGATCGACAGACCGGCGAAGAACCTCATCGTCAGGCAGTCGCGCTGTTCGTCGGGCAGGCCGGCCACCGCGTCCCGGAGGACCTCGGCGGTGGCCGCGGCCAGCACGTCGATCTCCGGGCCTTCGGTCTGCCGGTCGTGGGTCTCGATCTCGTCGGTGACCACCTCGAGCCGGACCCGGCCCGACTTGTAGTGGTCGGTGATCAGGTTCCGGGCGATCGTCACCAGCCAGGCTCCGAAATCCCGGCCCTGCCAACGGAACGAGTCCAGCGCGCGGAGCGCCCGGACGAAGGTCTCGCTGGTCAGGTCCTCGGCGAGTGCCGACGACGACACCCGTGCGTAGATGTAGCGATAGACGGTGAGCGAGTACTCGTCGTACAGCTCACCGAAGGCACCGACGTCCCCGGCCTGGGCGCGATCGACGAGCTCCGCACGTCTCATCCCGTCCGGGCTTGGCTCCGGCGTGGTCAAGTGTTCTCCCCGTTCAACTGACACGTCGTTCGACACATCCGCGAATGGCCACAGCGACTGGGACAGCACTGAACGTTACTGCTCAGATACGTGCTGTCAACAGGCTGGGGCGTGCCGCCTTCCGTCCGGTCCGATGGTCACGAATGCGCCAGCGGACTGCGTCCGCGGTACGGAGCAGCCTGCTGTCGGGGGTAGTGCATTGCGCATGAAGGTCCCCGCCGCGGGCGGGTTTCTGCAGTGTGAGGTTCAGCAGAAGCGCGCTCGCGAAGTCACCTGTATATCGGTGGTTACGCTCCGCTGCAACCGTTCTGTGAAAGACGGTTGGTCCCGGAGCGAATCCCGGCCGTGACAGACTCGCCTGGTGAACGTGAATTTCGCGGACATTCTTCGTGACACAGCGCAACGGCACGGCGAGCGTCCCGCGCTGGTCGACGGGGATCGGCGGCTGACCTGGAGCGAGCTCGACCAGGCCGTCGACCGGACTGCGCAAGGGCTCGCGGCGGCCGGTCTCGTGCCGGGGTACCGGGTGCTGCTCCTGGTTGCCAACAGCATCGAGTTCGTCACGTCCTACCTGGGCATTCTCCGGGCCGGACTGGTCGCCGTACCGCTGAACACCGGGCTCACCAAGCCCGAACTGGCGGCCGTCACGGCGCACTCCGGAGCCCGGCTGGCGATCGCCGGACCGGGGCTCGCGGACCGGTTCGAGGGCGTCCGCACGGTGGCGCCCGACGAGCTCCAGGGTAACGCTCCGTTACTTCCGTCGAGAGATGCCGAGACGCTCGCGGTGCTGCTCTACACGTCCGGAACCAGTGGAGATCCGCGCGCCGCGATGCTCACCCATCGGGCCCTCGCGGCGAATGTGCGGAACCTCGGCGAGCTCGGCGAGGACCGGATGGGGCCTGAGGACGTGGTGCTCGGGGTGCTCCCGATGTTCCACGCGTTCGGCCTGAACGCAGTCCTCGGCTGGGCGGTCGCCACCGGCGCCGCGCTTGTCGTCGAGCAGCGTTTCGACCCCGAACAGACCCTCGCCCTGGTTCGCCAGTACGGCGTGACGCGGCTGCCGCTCGCTCCGCCCGCCTTGCACGCGCTGCTGACCCGCTCCGATCTGCGGGAGGCGCTCGAGACCGTCAAGGTCGTGCTGACCGGCGCGTCCACGCTGGATCGCGCGCTCGCGGACCGCTTCGAGCGGGCCGCCGGGCTGCACGTCCACCAGGGGTACGGCCTGACTGAGGCGTCTCCGGGCGTCACCACGACCCTGGGCGAGGCTGAGCCGAAGCCGGGCTCGGTCGGACGCCCGCTGCCGAACGTAGAGGTCCGGATCGCCGACGAGCAGGGTGAGGACGTCGAGGGCGACGACCCCGGCGAGATCCTGATCCGCGGCGGCAATCTCTTCTCCGGCTACTGGCCGGACGGCGTCGACGGCCCGGATGCGGAGGGCTGGTACCGGACCGGTGACGTCGGGTTCCTGGACGCGGACGGCGACCTGTTCCTGGTCGACCGGCTGCGCGAGCTGATCATCGTGTCCGGGTTCAACGTGTTCCCGAGCGAGGTCGAGGACGTGCTGGTCGGTGCTCCCGGCGTACGGGAGGCCGCCGTCATCGGCGTACCGTCCGAGGAGACTGGCGAGGCGGTCAAGGCCTTCGTGGTGCCGTTGCCGGACGCATCGGTCGACGTGGCCGCGGTCCGCGAGTACGCCGAGGGCCGGCTGGCGCGGTTCAAGTGCCCGGTCGAGATCGAGGTGGTGGACTACCTGCCGCACTCGGTCACCGGCAAGGTCGCGAAGGGCCGGCTCCGGGAGGCGGACCGATGAGCCGCGTTCTGATGTACGGGAAGCCCGGCTGTCATCTCTGTGACGAGGCGCGGGAGGTCATCCGGGCGGTCTGCGCCGAGGTGGGTGCGGACTGGTCCGAGGTGGACATCACGCAGGACGACCGGTTGTTCACGCAGTACGGCGAACAGATCCCGGTCACGTTCGTGGACGGGAAGCAGCACGACTTCTGGCGGGTCGACCCCGCCAGACTGCGAAAGGCCCTGATGAGGTAGGGGTCACTCCCGCCGATTTTGTTCTCACGTTCACAAGCTCCTAGAGTAAGAGGGCCGCCGGCCGTCAGACCGCGGTGAACCAACCGCTCCCAGGAGAATTGTGACGCGTGCCAGCAGCCGTCGCCCCGGCCCGCCGACGAGAACCGAACGCGGCATCCCCGAGGCGACTGTCGCGCGCTTGCCGGTCTACCTGCGGGCCCTGACCGCGCTCTCGGACAGTGGCATCGCGACCGCGTCGAGCGAGGACCTGGCGACCGCGGCCGGCGTCAACTCGGCCAAGCTCCGCAAGGACCTGTCCTACCTGGGCTCCTACGGCACCCGCGGCGTCGGGTACGACGTGGAGTACCTGCGCTACCAGATCGCCCGCGAGATCGGCGTCACCCAGGACTGGGCCGTGGTCATCGTCGGGATCGGAAACCTGGGCCACGCGCTGGCGAACTACTCGGGCTTCGGCACCCGCGGCTTCCGGATCGTCGCCCTGCTGGACGCCGACCCGAACCTGGTCGGCGAGCGGATCGGCGACATGGAGGTCCGCGACTTCGCCCAGCTCGAGGAGATCGTCGAGGCCGACCGGGTCTCGATCGGGGTCATCACCACTCCCGCCGGTCCCGCGCAGGACGTCTGCGACCGGCTGGTCGCCGCCGGCGTGACCAGCATCCTGAACTTCGCGCCCGTGGTGCTGTCCGTGCCCGACGGCGTCGACATCCGCAAGGTGGACCTCTCGATCGAGCTGCAGATCCTGGCGTACCACGAACAACGAAAGTCCGGAGAGGCGGCGCTCCCCCAGGTGCCCGAACTACCAGCGATGAACGGTATGACGGATCTCCCGAGTGTCGGGGGAGGTGTCGGCGCGTGAACGAGCGAAGCGAGTTCACCATCCAACACAGCGCGGTTCGTGCCTCATCCGCGCCCGGAGCGAAGCGAGGACGCGGATGAGCTTCCTCGTGGTCGGCATCAGTCACCGTTCCGCTGCCATCGACGTACTCGAGCGGGTCGCGCTCGACGCGGACGCGGCGACCAAGCTGGCCCTGGCGGTGCGGAACTCCGCGGCCGTCGCGGAGTCCGCGGTCCTTGCCACCTGCAACCGGACCGAGGTCTACGCGACCGTCGACCGGTTCCACGCCGGGATGGACGAGGTCACCGCGATCCTGTCCGACGTCACCGGCGTACCGCTGCTGGATCTGGCCGAGCACCTGTACGTGCACTTCGAGGAAGGCGCGGTCGCGCACCTGTTCCAGGTCGCGGTCGGGCTGGACTCGATGGTCGTCGGCGAGAGCCAGATCCTCGGCCAGGTGAAGGAGACGCTGCGCGTCGGCCAGGACCTGGAGACCGTCGGCACCGACCTGAACGCCCTGTTCCAGCACGCGTTGCGGGTCGGCAAGCGGGCCCGCACCGAAACCGGCATCGACTCGGCCGGCCGCTCGGTCGTCTCGGCCGGTCTGGACGCGGTCGGCGGGTTCGAGGGCCGCCGGGCCCTGGTCGTCGGCGCCGGCTCGATGGCCTCGCTGGCCGCCCAGACCCTGCTCAACGGCGGCGCGAAGACCGTAACCATTGCCAACCGCAACTACGACCGTGCGGTCGCGCTGACCGACCGGATCGGCGGTACGGCGATCCGCCTGACAGACGTGCCCGAAGCATTGCGCGACGCCGACCTGGTCGTGTCGTGCACCGGCGCGCGCGGCGTCGTACTGACCGCCGAGACGATCCGGAACGCGACCGACGGCCGGTCGCTCGGTGTGCTCGACATCGCGCTGCCGCGGGACGTTGCTCCCGAGGCGGCCCGGATCCCCGGCGTCACGCTGATCACCTTGGCCGACCTGATCGGTACGGCGGGCGGCAGCCAGGCCGACATCGACGAGGTACGCCGGATCGTCGGCGAGGAGACCGGTTCGTTCGAGGCGACGCGCCGGGCCGCTTCGGTGGCGCCGACCGTGGTCGCGCTGCGGGCGATGGCGAGCTCGCTGGTCGACTCGGAGCTGGCCCGCCTCGAGCGCCGGCTGCCCGAGCTCGGCGAGCACGAGCGGCACGAGGTCGAGCGGACCATCCGCCGCGTCGTCGACAAGGTGCTGCACAACCCGACGGTCCGGGTGAAGGAGCTCGGCGGCGATCCGGGCGGACCGACGTACGCCGACGCGCTGCGGCAACTGTTCGCACTCGACCAGGCGACCGTGGACGCGGTCACGGCCGCGAAGACGCCGGCCGAGACGAGCAACACCCGCGCCGACTCGACGGCGACCGGAGGTGAGCAGGCATGATCCGGCTCGGCACCCGCCGCTCCAAGCTGGCAACCGCGCAGTCGACCATCGTGGCCGACCAGCTGCGCGCACTCGGGCACGAGGTCGAGCTCGTCCTTATCACGACCACCGGCGACGTGAACCGCGCACCGGTCGAGCAGATCGGCGGCACCGGCATCTTCGTCAGCGCACTGCGCGACGCACTGCTGGCGCACGAGATCGACATCGCCGTGCACTCCTTGAAGGACCTGCCGACCATGCCGCTCGACGGCCTGACGCTCGGCGCCATCCCGGTCCGCGAGGACCCGCGCGATGTGCTCGTCGCCCGCGACGGCCTGACGCTCGGCGAACTGCCGCACGGCGCCCTGATCGGCACCGGCGCTGCACGACGCGTCGCGCAGCTCGACGCGCTCGGCCTGGGCGTCGAGTGCACCGGGGTCCGCGGCAACGTGGACACCCGGATCGGCTTGGTCACCGACGGCAAGTTGGACGCCGTGGTGCTCGCGAGGGCAGGCTTGTCCCGGCTGGGACGGCTCGACGAGGTGACCGAGACCCTGGATCCGATCCAGATGCTGCCCGCGCCGGGACAAGGTGCCCTGGGCATCGAGTGCCGCGCGGACGACACCGACGTACTGGCCGCGCTGGCCCCGCTGGAGGATCCGGCGACCCGCGCGGCGGTGACGGCGGAACGGCAACTGATGGCCACGCTGGAGGCAGGGTGCACGGCTCCGGTCGGCGCGCTCGCCGAGGTGGTCGAGGGTGAGGACGGCCCCGAGCTCTGGCTGCGGGGCGCGCTCGGCCAGGACGACGGCGTACGGCGGCTCTCCGCGAACGGGCCGGTGGACGATCCGGTGTCTCTCGGCAAGGCGCTGGCGAACGAGTTGCTGGAGCGAACATGACACCGGCACAGGGCACGAGCACTGCGGCCAAGAAGACGGCCCACAGGACGAGCAGGAAAACGACGAGGGCGAAGGCAGACGTGAGCGCGAAGACAGCCGCCACCGCGGCACCTCAGAAGGCCGCGACCAGTACCGTCAAGCAGACCAAACCGCTCGGCCATGTCACATTCGTCGGCGTCGGCCCCGGTGACCCGGCGCTGCTGACGCTGGCGGGCCGCGACGTGCTCGCGAACGCCGACGCGGTCGTTGTCGAGGGCCCCGAGCACGACGCGTTCCTGACCTACTGCAGGCCGGGCGTCGAGGTCGTGGACGGCTCCGGCGCCGAGGGCAGCCGGGCGCTGCGGGTCGCGGCCCGGGCCCGCCTGGTGGTGAAGACGGCCAAGACCGCGGCGAACGTGGTCCGGCTGCTGACCGGCGACCCGTTCACCTTCTCCAGCGGCGCCGAGGAGGCGGCCGCGTGCAAGAAGGCGGGCATCGGGTTCAACGTGGTGCCGGGCGTGAGCGAGGTGAGCGCGGTTCCGACGTACGCCGGGATCCCGCTGACCATGAAGGGCGACCGCGAGGTCACCGTCGTCGATCTCGCCGAGAACAAGCTCGACCTGAGCCGCCTGCAGCCGAAGCAGACCCTCGTCCTGCTGAACGCCTCCGAGGTGCTGAAGGAGACCGTCGCGGCGCTGGTCGAGGCCGGCTTCGACGCGTCCACCCCGGTCGCGGCGACGGTCTGCGGTACGACGACCTCGCAGACCAGTGTGGTCGGGACGCTCGAGACGATCGTCACCGACCTGCGGGCCGCGAAGGTGACCGGCGAGGCCGTGATCGTGGTCGGCACCGTCGTCGAGCAGCGCGAGGCGCTGTCCTGGTTCGAGACCAAGCCGCTGTTCGGCTGGCGGATCCTGGTTCCGCGGACCAAGGACCAGGCCGGCCCGCTGATGGACCGGCTCCGTCGGTACGGCGCGATGCCCGAAGAGGTCCCGACGATCTCGGTCGAGCCGCCGCGCAACCCGCAGCAGATGGACAAGGCGATCCGCGGCCTGGTCGAGGGCCGCTACGAATGGGTCGCGTTCACCTCGGTCAACGCGGTGAAGGCGGTCCGGGAGAAGTTCGACGAGTACGGGCTGGACGCGCGGGCGTTCTCCGGGCTGAAGATCGCGGCGGTCGGCGACAAGACCGCCGAGGCGATCGGCGCCTGGGGCATCCGTCCGGACCTGGTCCCGTCCGGTGAGCAGTCGGCCGCCGGGCTGGTCGAGGACTGGCCGCCGTTCGACGAGGTGCTGGACCCGATCAACCGGGTGTTCCTGCCGCGTGCGGACATCGCCACCGAGACCCTGGTCGCGGGCCTGACCGATCTCGGCTGGGAGGTCGACGACGTCACGGCGTACCGGACCGTCCGGGCCGCTCCGCCGCCCGCGCCGACCCGCGAGGCGATCAAGTCCGGCAAGTTCGACGCGGTCGTGTTCACCTCGTCCTCGACGGTGCGGAACCTGGTGGGCATCGCCGGCAAGCCGCACGCGTCGACGGTGATCGGCGTGATCGGCCCGGCGACTCTGAAGACCGCCGAGGAGCACGGCCTGCGGGTCGACGCGATGGCGGAGTCGCCGTCCGTCGAGGAACTGGCCGACGCCCTCGCCCGGTTCGGTGCGGATCGGCGTGACACCATGGTGGAGGCCGGTGAACCGGTCACCCGCCCGTCCGAACGTCGCTCGGGTTCTCGTCGAAAGAGCTGATATGCCTGGATTCCCGGAAGTGAGGCCGCGGCGGCTCAGGTCGTCGGAGGCGGTGCGCAGGCTGGTCGCGGAGACCTCGCTGGAGCCGCGGCAGCTGATCCTGCCGATGTTCGTCCGGGAAGGCGCGCGCGAGCCGATCGCGATCAAGTCGATGCCGGGCGTCGTGCAGCACACCCGGGACACGGCGCGGAAGGCGATCGCCGAGGCGGCGCAGCTCGGGCTCGGCGGGGTGATGCTGTTCGGCGTACCGACGTCGAAGGATCCTCAGGGGTCCGGTGCGCTGGATCCGGACGGGATTCTGAACGTCGCGATCCGGGACGCGGTCTCCGAGGCCGGTGACGCGCTGCTGGTGATGTCGGACCTGTGCCTCGACGAGTTCACGTCCCACGGGCACTGCGGCGTACTGGATTCCGCCGGGCGCGTGGACAACGACGCGACGCTTGCGCTGTATGCCGAGATGGGCGTCGCGCAGGCCACCGCCGGGGCGCACGTCGTCGGTCCGTCCGGGATGATGGACGGGCAGGTCGGGGTCATCCGTACGGCGCTGGACGCGGCCGGATTCCTCGATACGGTGATCCTGGCGTACGCCGTCAAGTACGCGTCGGCGTTCTTCGGCCCGTTCCGGGAGGCCGTCGACTCGTCGCTGACCGGTGACCGCAAGACGTACCAGCAGGACAACGCGAACGCCCGCGACGCGATCCGCGAGGTCGACCTCGACATCGCCGAGGGCGCCGACATCGTGATGGTCAAGCCCGCCTTGCCGTACCTGGACATCGTCCGCCAGATCCGCGACCACGTGAACGTCCCGGTCGCGGCGTACAACATCTCCGGCGAGTACGCGATGGTAGAAGCCGCCGCCGCGAACGGGTGGATCGACCGCGACAAGGCCATCATGGAGACCCTGACCTCAATCCGCCGAGCCGGCGCCGACACCATCCTCACCTACTGGGCCACCGAAGTAGCCCAGCAACTCCACTACCGCTGACCGAGCCGCTCAGCGCGCGACCGAGTAGTCGGATTGGGTGAAGCCGGCTTTTAGGGTTCGGGTGGCGTTGTGGGTTAGGGGGATGTCGGTGGGGACGGGGCCGAAGAGGGGGATGCCGGTGCCTAGGAGGACGGGGGCGGTGGTGATGGTCAGTTCGTTGAGGAGGCCTGCCGTCAGGAAGGTTTGGATGGTGGCGGCGCCGTCGGCGTAGATGCGTTGGGCGCCGCGGTCGTTGAGGGTCTCGACGAGGGCGTCCAGGGTGCGGTGGACGAGGATGCGGTCGTCGGTGTCGGGGTCGAGTGTGGTGCTCAGGACCTCGACCTGCTTGCCTTCGTACGGCCAGCTGTCGAACTTGCAGGCCAGCTGGTACGTGTTGCGTCCGAGTACGACGGTGTCCACCGACGCCAGGAACTCGTCGTACCCGGTCTCTCCGGCGTGCTCCGCCCGGCTGGTGAGCCAGTCGATGGACCCGTCGGCGCGCGCGATGTACCCGTCGAGGCTGGTGGCGATGAAGGCAGCGGCATGAAAGCTCACAACCACCATTTTCCACCACCGCTCAACGCGGCGAAGGCCCGACCGTCCCTTCGAGGGTGTGTTCGCACGGAAGCAGGATCTGTCGCTCGTAGTCGCCGTCCGGCTCGGTGAGCATGCTGGTGAGCAGCCGGACCGCGCGGCGCCCCATCGCGTTCCGGGGCACCCGCAACATTGCCCACGGCAAGGAGCCGACCTCGGTCTCGTCGTCCACCAGCAGTACGACGGACAGATCGCCGGGCACCGACAGCCCGCGGAGGTTCAGCATCGCCGCGAGGACCCGCAGCAGATTGACGGACTCGACCAGGATCGCGGTCGTCCCGGCCGCCAGAGCCCGGTCCAGCCAGCCTGTCGTCAACCCCGACGGTTGCTCGAAGACCGGTGAAGGCACCGGCAGGTCGTACCGCTGCAGCGCCCCGGCGAACCCGGTCCACCGGTCCTCCTGCGGCTCGTCGCGCGAGTGCTCGCCGAGGTACGCGAACGTCCGGTGGCCGAGCGCGACCAGGTCGTCGACGATCTCGCCGGTCGCGGTCCGGTAGTCGCCGCCGACGTAGCTGATCGACGCTCCGGGCACCTCGCGATGACCGACGTACACGAACGGATAGCCCTCGTACGCCAATCGGGCCAGGTCTTCGCGGTCCGCGTGGTGACCGAGCAGCAGGCTGCCGGATGCCTGCCGGAGCCCGTTCGTGTCGTCCGCGAAGATCCGCCGTACGCCGGACTCGTCGGGGGCGGCCGTGAACAGCACCAGGTTGCACCCCTCGGCCGCGGCCTGTTCCTCGATGCCGCGCAGGAACTCGAAGTAGTAGTCCCGGGAACTCGTCGGGAAGATCGGCTCGAACGTGTGCACGCCGAGCAGGTGCGGCGTGGTGCGCGCGACCGCCCGCCGTTGCCCGGCCGGCGCGTACTGCAGCCGCCGGGCCGCGTCCAGCACCCGGCGCTGCGTACCGGCCGAGATCCGCCCGAGGTCCGCCGTACCGTTCATCACCATCGAGACGGTCGACTGCGAGACCCCGGCCGCCTTCGCCACATCCGCCTGCCGTGAAGCTGTCTTCTTCATGCCGCCTCCCCTCTGGGCCACCCCACGATGCCACCCGACCCGGTCAGGTTCCGGCGCAGTGCGTCGTACTCCACATCCTGTACGGCGATCCGCGCGGACACCGCGAGCGACGCAGCACAACCGGCGGCTTCGCCGACCGCCATGAACACCGGCTCCATCCGCACCGACGCGAACGCCGCGTGCGACGCCGACACCGCCGCCGCGACCAGCAGGTTCGCGCACTCGGAAATCCGCGGAACGATCGATCGGAACGAGATTCCGAACGGGCGGACCAGCGGAACCTGCACATTCCCCTCGTTCCGCGGATTTCCGTCGACCAGCACGCGCCGCGCGTTGTGCGAGTCCATCACGTACGACGCCACCGCGATCGGGTCCGGTACCACGGTCCGTCCGGTCGCCTCGTGTTCGGTCACGACATGGTCCGCGAGCATCCGCCGGCCTTCCCGGACGTACAACTGGTGCGGCCAGTACGACGTTTTCCTGAACTCGCCCGGCGCGAGCCCGAACGCCCGGGTCGCCGCCCGTACGTCGGCGGGCAGGTCCGCCGAGGTCGACAGGTAGTACAGCAGCCCCGCCTGGTAGCGGATATGGTCCTGGAAGATCTCCTCCCGGCGCGCGTAGCCGGCCTCCGGCCACTCGTCGCTCGCCCCGATGTGGTCGGAGGAGAACGCGCCGTGGTTGTTCATGTCGAACACCCTGCCATGCACCCGCGTGGTCCGGCCGTACAGCTCGTAGATCCCGGCCTCGAGGTACCGGCGCAGCAGCTCGTACCGCGAGGCGTCGTACCCCTCCGGTCGTGGGAACGGGATCCGGTGCGGTCCGTTGGTGACGTGCAGCCGGAAGTTGTACGCCTGCACGTGCCGGTCGCCGGATCCGATCGCCCCGTACGGCTCCGCGGAGATGCCCGGAAGCAGACCGCTCGACGGTTGCCCGGGTACGACGTACGGGTCGACAGGCCGCTCGAACTGGTGGTTGATGCTGTGCTGCACACCGGCGATCGATTCGCCGTACACCGCCGACGACTCGCGCCCGACCGTGTACGAGACGCCGGCCGCGGCCAGGAGATCGCCTTCGTACGACGCGTCGACGTACACCTGCCCGCGGTAGCTGGAGCCGTCGTCGGTGCGGAGCTCGATGATCCGGTTGCCGGTCTTGGTCACTTCGAGCAGGTGCCGTCGCTGATGGAGTACGACGCCTGAATCGGCCAGCCAGCGCAGGAAGATCTCCTCGGCCACGTGCGCCTCGACCTTCCAGTGCGGATCCGGCGCGTGGTACGCGGCCGCGACGTCGGCATAGAACGCCCGCGCCAGTCCGCCGATCGTCTGCGCGTCGCCGACGTCCGTCTCGCCGAGACCCGACGCGGTCATGCCGCCGACCCGGTCGTCGAACGCGAGCAGGACGACGCGCTGCCCGGAGCGGGCCGCCCGAACCGCCGCGGTGACGCCGCCGGACGTCGCGCCGTACACGACGACATCGGCGTCGGTCGGTCCCGCGGACTCGGCCGCCGGCGCTGGGCGGTGGTACTGCAGACCTTCGAGTGCGAGCCTCATGCGGACTGTTGTATCAGCTCAGTTGCTAATAATCAGCAAATAGTTCATCCGCTCGAAATCGGCCTGCAACAAGCTATTGACAGCGGTAGACGGGGCGAGCGTACGGTGATGCGCAACTCGGGGAATGAGATTTTGCTGATCTATTAGCAGATATGAGGATGGTCGTGACCGATCGAGAGCTGAGCGCCGGACTGCTGGTGGTGGGCGGTGGCCTGGGTGGTGTGGCCGCGGCTCTGACCGCCGCCAAGCTCGGGTGCCAGGTGCTGCTGACCGAAGAGACCAACTGGCTCGGTGGACAGCTGACCGCGCAGGCGGTGCCGTCCGACGAGCACCCGTGGATCGAGAGCCCGCACATCTCGTCCGGCTACCGCGAGCTGCGGACCCGGATCCGGGACTACTACCGGCGCAACTACCCGCTGACCGCCGAGGCGTTCGCGCAGCCCGCGCTCAACCCGGGTCTCGGCAACGTCAGCAGGCTGTGTCACGAGCCGCGCGTCGCCGTGGCCGTGATCGACGAGCTGCTGGCGCCCTACATCTCAGCCCGGCGCATCACGGTTCTCTACGACCACGTCCCCAAGGCTGCGACGACGGACGGCGACCGCGTCACCTCCGTCACGCTGCAGGGACCCAATGGCCGGATCACGGTGACGGCGCCGCTGGTCGTCGACGCGACCGAGCTCGGTGACCTGCTCGAGCTCGCCGGTGTCGAGCACGTTCTCGGCGCCGAGGCGCAGAGCGAGACCGGCGAGCAGTTCGCTGCTGACGTCGCGGACCCGCTCGACCAGCAGGCAATCACCTGGTGCTTCCCGCTCGAGTACCGGCCCGGCGAGGATCACACGATCGAGCGGCCGGCGTCGTACGACCACTGGAAGACCCACGTGGATCCGTTCTGGCCCGGGCCACAGCTGTCCTGGGTGAAGATCGACATCAAGACGATGGGCGGCCGGGAGAACCGGATCTTCGAGGTCGACCAGGACCTCCCGCACGCGGCCGACCTGTGGCACTTCCGCCGGATCCGCGCCCGCAGCCAGTTCGACCGGTCGCTGATCGACACCGACATCTCGCTGGTGAACTGGCCGAACGTCGACTACTGGGAGGCCGCGCTGGTCGGTCCGGGCACCGACAAGGACCGCGCTCTGCAGCGCTGCCGCGAGCTGTCGCTGTCGTACCTGCACTGGATGCAGACCGAGGCGCCCCGCCACGACGGCGGCACCGGCTACCCGGGCCTCAAGCTCCGCCCGGATCTCACGGGTACGGCGGACGGCCTCGCGAAGTCGGCGTACATCCGGGAGTCGCGGCGGATCAAGGCGCGGTTCACGGTGCTCGAGCAGCACGTCGCCGTCGCGGATCGTGGTGATGCGGGCGCCGCGTTCTTCGCCGACGGCGTCGGCGTGGGGCATTACAACATCGACCTGCATCCGAGCACCGCCGGGATCAACTACGTGAACCTCGAGGTGTACCCGTTCCAGATCCCGCTCGGCGCGCTGATCCCGCAACGGCTGCGGAACCTGCTGCCGGCGAACAAGAACATCGGCACCACGCACCTGACGAACGGTTGCTACCGGCTCCATCCGGTCGAGTGGAGTATCGGCGAGGCCGTCGGCGCACTGGCGGCGCAGTGCCTGACCAACGGCACCGAGCCGCACGCGATCGCCGACTCGTCCGACCAGACCGAAGACCTGCAGCGGCTGCTCACCGGCACCCTCGGCATTCCAGTGAAATGGCCGGACGACATCGCCCGCACGCGCCCGTCGCAGGCTGCGAACCCGACGCCTCTGCACGCGGCCCCCGAACGCCGGGCGAAGGTGAGCTGACATGACGGAGGCACAGGAGTACGACGTCATCATCTACGGCGCGACGCTCGCGGGGATCATGGCCGCGCTCCGGCTCCAGTTCCGCGGCTATCGCAGTCTGGTGCTGGAACCGACCGGCCACGTCGGCGGGATCGTCGCCGGCGGTCTGGTGAAGAGCGACACTCCGAACACGCTTTCCGCTTTGGCCGGATTGACCCAGGATCGCTTCTTCGGCGGCATCGCGGCCGCGTACGGCGCCGACGACCGCGCCGACGGTCCGCGGTACCGCTTCGAGCCTAAGGTCGCCGAACGCGTCGCCCGTCAACTCCTGGACGAGGCGAAGGCCGACGTACTGCTCAACGAACGGATCGACGGACGTTCCGACGTGGAGGTTCGTGGCGACCGGATCCAGGGCGTTCGCACCAGCCAGGGCTGGCGGCGAGCGCGGGCGTTCGTGGACGCGTCGTACGAGGGCGACCTGCTGGCGGCCGCGGGTGTCCCGTACGCCGTCGGTCGCGAGCCGGCCAGCCGGTACGACGAACCGCTCGGTGGCTTCCTGCCCGACCGGGCGTACCGTCGGCAGGCGTTCCGGCCGAACACGTTCTACCCGGTGAAGCCCGTGCCGACCGAGGCGCCGGGGGACGGTGACGCCAGGGTGCAGGCGTACAACTTCCGCGGCGTCCTGGACAAGGGCCCGGACCGGATGCCGTTCGAGAAGCCGGACGACTACGACCCGAAGCTGTACACCTACCTCGGGCAGCTGCTCGAGCAGCGTGGCGTCGCCGGTCTCTCGTCGATCGTCACGCACACGGCGCTGCTGCCGAACGACAAGTACCAGACCAACCAGGCGCTGTTCATCGGGTTCGACCTTCCGGGTGCGTCGTGGGACTACCCGGACGGCTCGTGGCAGCGCCGCGACGAGGTGATCGCCGAGCACGTCCGCTGGCATCGCGGAATGCTGTACTGGCTGGCGAACGATCCGTCCCTTCCGGAAAGTTTCCGAAAGGACGCCGGAACGTTCGGACTGCCGCCGGACGAGTTTTCCGACAGCCCTTACGGACCAGGGTTTCCGCACGCCCTCTACATCCGCGAGGCGCGCCGGATGATCGGGCAGACCGTGCTCACGCAGCACGACCTGCGCCGCCCGGGCAACACCAAGGAAACCGCTGTCTGCTGCTGGAACTACGGCATCGACTGCCACATCGTCCAGTACTACGCGGAAGGCGACGACACGATCGTCGGCGAGGGAACCGTCACCGGAACCGAGAAGAACGGTCCGGTCGACCTCTACCAGCTGCCCGCCGAGGTGCTGTTCCCGGCCCGCGGCGGGATCGGGAACCTCGTCGTACCGATCTGCTTCTCGGCCAGTCATGTCGGCTACCTGTCGGCCCGGATGGAGCCGAACTACGGGATGCTCGGCGAGGCCGCGGGGGAGCTGCTGGCCCAGTCGCTGCGGACCGGCCAGACCGTTCAGGACTACGACTACCCGGCGCTCGCCGCCGCCCTCACCGAGCACGGCAGCGTCCTCTCGCTGCCCGAGCTTCAGAACTAGGAGAAGTGCTCATGCAGTCCAACAGGCGGGACTTCCTCAAACTGACCGGCGGCGTTTCGTTGCTTGCAGCAACCTCCAGCACGGTCCTGGCAGGATGCGGCGGGTCCGACGGCTCGGGTAGCTCGGCGAAGGCGGCCGCGAAGGCGACGCCGCCCGAGTACGTGCCTTACGCGTCGGTGAAGCCGGACCTGCCGGGCACCGCGGACGGTGTGATGCCGGGCTTCTTCAAGTACCCGCGTCAGTTGGTCGACGGGTACAAGGACAAGCCCGGTGCCGGCGCCGGTGACGTCAAGATCCTCACCAACATGTTCAACCCGGCGCCACCGGGGGCCGGCAGCAACACGTACTGGAAGGCGCTGAACGACCGGGTCGGCGCGAACCTCGACATCACGATGACGCCCGCCGCGGACTACGTGAGCAAGCTGTCGACCGTGATCGCCGGCGGCGACCTGCCGGACATCCTGATGATCGCGTCGAAGTTCCCCAACCGCGGCGAGATGCTCACCAAGCTCTGCGCGGAGCTGACCTCGCACCTGTCCGGTACGGCGATCAAGGACTACCAGTTCCTGGCCAACCTGCCGACCGACTCCTGGCTGCCGACGATGTACAAGGGCGGCATCCACGCGATCCCGATCGCGCGGTCGGTGATCGGGACGATCATGTTCAGCCGCGCCGACCTGCTCAAGGCGCGCTCGCTGAACCCGGAACCGGCCAGCTACGCGGAGTTCGTCGAGACCGCGAAGGGCCTGACCGACGCGAAGGCGAACAAGTGGGCCTTCGGCGCCTCGAAGGGCGTCACCACCTTCATCGGCAACATGCTCGGCGTCCCCAACGTCTGGAAGGAAGACGGCGGAAAGTTCGTTTCCGAACTGGAGGTTCCGGAACGGAAAGAGGCCGTCGCACGCACCGCCGAGCTGGTGAAGGCCGGCGTTTTCCACCCGGACGCCCTCGGCGGGAAGCTCCAGCTGCGCGACCTGTTCGGCAACGGCACGATCTCGCTGAACGCCGACGGGTACGCCGCCTGGGACCTGATGGCCGACACGTACGGCGTCGACGTCGGCGGCATGCCCGTCCCGGCGTACGACGGCGGTAAGCCGGTGCAACGCGAGGGGGCCGCGATCTTCGCCCTCACCGCGTTCAAGAAGGCCGGCGACGACCGCGTCAAGCAACTCCTCCGGATCTGCGACTGGCTGGCCGCGCCGCTCGGCACCAGCGAGTACATGTTCCGCCGGTTCGGCGTGGAGGGCATCCACTACACCTGGAAGGGCGACAAGCCCGAGCGTACGTCGGCGGGAAAGACCCAGGTGAGCCTGCCGCTCGAGTACGTCGCCGATGCGCCGCACGTCCTCGGGCCGTCGACCGAGCAGCGGGTCCGCACGCAACGCGCGTACCAGGAAAAGATCGTTCCGAACCTGCTCGCGAACCCCGGCGCCGGACTGTACTCGGCCACCTCGATCAGCAAGGCCGACGAACTCGACAAGCTGATCAACGCCGCCGAGCTGGACATCATCTCCGGCCGGAAACCGATCAGCAGCTGGGACGACGCCGTCGCGAACTGGAAGAAGCGCGGCGGCGACAAGATCCGCGACGAGTACTCCAACCAGTGACGCTCGTGCTGCAACGGAAAACGGTTGCGCGGAGCAACCAGAAGACGCAGAAAACGCTGTCCGGCCGGCAGCGGTTCCGCCGGGACCGCTTCCTGCTGCTGATCGGGCTGCCCGGAATCCTCCTGCTGGTCCTGTTCCACTACGTGCCGCTGCTCGGGAACGTGATCGCGTTCAAGGACTACGCGCCGTACCTCGGGATCACCGAGGCGCCGTGGACCGGCCTGGACAACTTCCGGGTGATCGTCGACGGCGACCCGGACTTCGTCAACGCGCTGGTCAACACGCTGGTGATCTCCTTTGTGCAACTGGTGCTGGTGTTCCCGGTGCCGATCGCGCTCGCGCTGCTGCTCAACTCGCTGCTCAGCGAGCGGCTGAAGCGGGTCGCTCAGTCGATCCTGTACCTGCCGCACTTCATGTCCTGGGTGATCGTCGTCGCGATCTTCCAGCACATGCTCGGCAACGCGGGCCTCTACAACACCTGGGCCCGCGCCCACGACCTACCGCTGCTGGCGATCATCGGCAACCCCGATCTCTTCATCCCGTTGATCACCTCGCAGGTGATCTGGAAGGACGCCGGCTGGAGCACGATCATCTTCCTGGCCGCGATGTCCCGCGTCGACACGCAGCTCTACGAATCGGTCGCCGTCGACGGCGGCGGCCGGTGGCGGCAGCTCTGGCACGTGACGCTGCCGGCGATCCGTCCGGTGATCGTCCTGCTGCTGATCCTCCGCCTCGGCGACGTGCTGTCGGTCGGGTTCGAGCAGATCTTCCTGCAGCAGGGACCGGTCGGGCTGGACGCGTCCGAAGTACTGGACACCTACGTCTACAACCGCGGCATCGTCGGCGGCAACTGGGGCGTGGCGGCCGCGGTCGGTCTGGTCAAGGGGCTGATCGGCACGATCCTCGTCCTGGGCGCCAACAAGGTCGCCCATCTGTTCGGTGAGCGCGGGGTGTACTCGAAATGGTGAACCTGATCAGCGGTACGGCGCCGCCGAGCACACCGGTCCGCGGGCTGAAAGGCGTCGTACTGGTCGTCGCCTGCGCGCTCGTGCTCGTACCCTTCCTCGCCGTCCTCTCGACCTCGCTCGCCGACCAGCAGCAGATCACCAGTTCCGGCGGGTACGTGCTGTTTCCGCACGATCCGTCGTTCGCGGCGTACGAAGCGATTTTCCGCGGCGGCGTCGTCACCCGGGCGACGATCGTTTCCGTCCTGCTCACCGTGGTCGGTTCCGGGCTGTCGATCGTGGTGGTCGTCTCGATCGCCTACTCGCTGTCCCGCCCCGGGACGTGGGGACAGCGGCCGCTGCTGTTCATCGTCCTGTTCACGCTGCTCTTCAGCGCCGGCATCATCCCGAACTACCTGCTGATCAAGGAGCTCGGGCTGATCGACTCCTACTGGGCGCTGATCCTGCCGGGGCTGACCAGTGCGTTCCAGATCATCATCGTCCGCGCGTTCTTCCTCGACGTACCGGCCGAGATCATCGACGCGGCCCGGATCGACGGCGCGAACGAGTTGCAGATCTTGACCAGGGTGATGCTACCGCTGTCGAAGGCGGTGGTCGCCGTGGTCGGGCTGTTCAGCGCGGTCGGCTACTGGAACGCGTACTTCAACGCGATCCTCTACATCAACTCACCCGAGAAGTGGCCGCTGCAGCTGGTGTTGCGGACGTACGTCGTCGACAACACCCAGGTCGGCGGCGACCTGCCCGGCGAGGTGATGCCGCCGCAGCAGTCGCTGCAGATGGCGATCCTCGTCGTCTCCCTGGTTCCGATCTGCTTGGTCTACCCGTTCCTGCAGAAGCACTTCGCGAAGGGCGTCGTGCTGGGGGCGGTGAAGGGCTGAGTCCCACCTTCCGTCCGAGAAAGGTTCCGCCATGCCTTCCGACGAATCACACCCGCCTGCCCGACTGAGTCGCCGTACCCTGTCCGTTCTCGGGGTCACCGGCCTCGCAACCGCCGTCGCCGCCCAGCCGGCCAACGCCGCCGACAAGAAGCCCGCCCTGACCGCGGCGACCGGCGTCGCCGCAACCGTCGCAGACTTACGAACCACGCCCGGTACGACGAACGGCGAACAACTTCTCCTGCTGGGATACACAACACCCGGTCTCGGCGGCGGCCTCGTCTACTGGGACGCCGCCGCGACCGACCCCGACGACGGCGGCATGGTCTTCGCCGTCACCGGTACGGCGACCGGCCGCTGGAAACGCCCACGCACCAACGAGCTCGATCTGTCCTGGTACGGCGTCACCGGCGCCGGGACGACGGACGACTCGAGCCGGCTGCAGAACGCCGTGAACGCGTTGCCGGCCGGCGGAACGATCACGATGGGTCCGGGCACGATCCGGCTCGAGCACACCATCACCGTCACACGTGTTCCGATCGTGTTCCAGGGCGCTGGTGCGAGTGACGAGTTCACCTCCGGTACGCAGATCCTGCTCGCCACCGGATCGGCCGACGGGTTCGTGCTTTCCGGTGTGCACGGTGGCGGTTTCCGCGATCTGCAGATGCATGGCACCGGGCTGACCGGCGGCGCAATGATCCGCACCCAACAAGAAGACGGTGTCGGAAACTACCTGATTTCCTTTTCCGACTGTCGTTTCATGGACGGCTACAACGGCGTCATCCTGCGGAGCGCGAACACGGTCCGGTTCCGGAACTGTGTCTGGAACGGATTTTCCGGCCAGCAGGTGATCCTGCTGAACGGCCAGAACAACGTTTCCCGGGCCGATCCGGTCGAGTTCGTCCAGTGCGCGATCGCCGCCGGTACGGCGAACCCGGGCGTCGACAACGTGGTGATCGATGGCCAGGGCGGGTCGATCAAGTTCATCGCTACCGCGATCTTGTTCGGCCACCACGGAATCTGGATGCGGAACACCACCACCGAAGGGTTGCCGAAGTTCCTGTACTTCGAGGGCGGCGGCTTCGAGAACGGTCACGGCGTACCGGTGTTGCTGGAGGCGGGTGCTCAGGCGCAGTTCATCAACACCTACATCTCGGCCGACAACGCCGAGGACGCGGTTCGGGTCGGCGTGGGGTTCACGGGAACAGCGACGTTCGCGAACTCGGTGATCCGTGGCTGCGGCCGGCACGGGATCGACATCGCGTCGACCCGGATCACGGTCACCGGGTGCCTGATCGGGAACAACGGCCGGATGGCGCATCCGTCGTTCGCCCAGCAGATCACCGGTGTGACGTCGAGCGCGGCGGGGGTCAGGATCACGACCGCGGCGCCGCACACCTGGGAGACCGACGACCGGGTCACGCTGCAGGACGTCGGCGGCGCGACCGGGCTGAACGCGGCCTGGCCGATCGCGGTCATCGACGCCACGTCGTTCGATCTCGTCGGCGCCGCGCTGAGCCAACCGTGGACCTCGGGCGGTGTCGTCTTCCGGAACGGGTCCGGGATCAACCTCCGGCCGACCGCGAGCCGGATCGTGCTCACCGGGAACGCGATCGGCGGCCTCGCGGACGGGGTGAACCGGCAGGAGTACGGCATTGTCAACCGCAGTACCGACGTACTTGCCGCCAGCAACGAGCTCACCGGCAACAACGCCGGCCCTTACCTCGCCTACGCAACGGCCCGGTTCACCGGCAACAAGGGCGTCGAGCAGACCGACGGCCGGCTCACTCTTCGGCTCCCCGACGCGGTGACCGACGGCACCTACGACTTCACCGACCTGCTGTACGTCGACGGCCGTCCGATCCGGGTGACGCGGGTCGCTCGCTCACTGGCCGCCGGCTCCTGCAACGTGCGCCTGGAGGCGGATGGCGCACTGGCCGGGACCGCGGCGATCGACGCGACCACCACGGTCCAGACCACGAAGCTCGCCAGCCCGATCCCGATCGACGGCACCACCACCCCCGTTCGCCTTCGACTCAGGGTCTCGAACGCGGCCGCGGCGACGGGACTCACCGTCCAGTTCGGCTACCAGGTCCAAGCCTGACGGTGACCTCCGGCGGGGAGAGGATGTCGGTCCGATCCCCGTCGGAAGGAACCCATGGCGAATCAGCAGCAGCTTGTCGATCTGTTCGGGGCGAGCAACATCACCTGCCTCGACGCCGAGGACCGGGAGTTGTTCGCGTCCGCCGGCATCGTCGCGGACGAACTCTTCGACGTCGGCCTCCCGGACAAGCTGTCGGGTGTCTTCGTCCTGGAGGCGGCCACGGAACCCGAGGCCTTCGACGGGGCGCGCGCAACGCTCAACGGCGACGAGATCACCTTCGTCACCCTCGGCGCGCCGCACCCGGACTCCGCGCTCCGGTACTACCTCAACCCGTTGGACGGCCGCGTCCTGCTCGCGGAGCTGCACGGCGAGCAGGCCCGGCTCGAGACCGTCAATGAGTCCCTCGGCAGCTTCGTCGACTACCTGTACCGGATCGGCCGGTTCAAGGCGTTCCGCCGTACCGCGGACGACGATCAGCAGGCCGACTACAAGGACCTGCTGATCGCCTACCTCACCGCCCGCGACCCCCGCGCCTACGCCGAGCCCGACAACTGGTGGCCCCTCGCCGTCGACAACCTCAGCCCTTCAAGCCGGTTTGGGCGAGGCCTTCGACGAACTGGCGTTGGGCCAGGACGAAGATGACGAGGACGGGCAGCGCGGAGAGGGTCGCGGCCGCGAGTTGCGTGTTCCACATCGGTCCGCCGTACGCGTCGACGTACTGGGTGAGAGCCTGCGGGACGGTGAACTTCTGCTTCGACGAGAGGAACACGATCGGCTCGAGGTAGAGGTTCCAGCTGTGCAGGAAGGTGAAGATCGACACCGCACCGATCGCCGGTCTGGCCAGCGGGAGGCACACCCGCCAGAAGAGACCGAAGCGGCCCAGCCCGTCGACGCGGCCGGCCTCCTCGAGCTCGGTCGGCAGCGTGATGAAGAACTGCCGCATGATGAACGTCGCCAGCACACTCGGCGCTCCGAGCATCGGGATCAGGATCAGCGGCCAATGCGTGTCCACCAGCCCGAACGCGTCGAACATCCGGTAGAGCGGGATGATCGTCACCTCGTTCGGCACCAGCAGCCCGCTCAGGACGATCACGAACACGACCCCGGCGCCGCGGAACTTGACCCGCGCGAACGCGTACCCGGCGAGCGCCGAAACCGCCAGCGTGCCGACGGTGACGACCAGCGCGATGTAGAGGCTGTTCAGGTACTGCCGGCCGAACGGCTGCAGCTCGAACACCTGGCGATAGGCGTCCAGCGTCGGCGACCCCGGCAGCAACGACGGCGGGAACGCGAAGATCTCGGCCACCGGCTTCAGCGACGTCGTCGCCATCCACCAGATCGGGAACACGAACGGCACACAACACACCAGCAGTACGCCGTAGATCAGCAGCTTAAGCCTCATGGAACACCCACTTCTTCCGCATCTGCCACTGGATCACCGTCAGCACCAGGACGATGAAGAACAGCAGCAGCGACAGCGCCGAGCCGTACCCGAAGTGATGGAACTGGAACGCCTGCTGGTACAGGTAGTAGACGAGTACGGTCGTCGACGTCTCAGGCCCGCCTTGGGTCAGTACGGCGATCTGCGCGAACACCTGCAGCGATCCGACGATGGTCAGGATCATCGTGAGCAGGATCGTCGGACTGATCAGCGGCACGGTCACCCGACGGAACCGGGCCCACGCGGACGCGCCGTCGATCCGGGCCGCTTCGTACAGCTCTGCCGGAACGCCCTGCAGCGCGGCGAGGAACAGCACCATGTTGAGGCCGACGTTCTTGAACAGCTGGACCACGATCACCGACGCCATCGCCGTACCGCCGGAGCGCAGCCAGTTCGGCCCGTCGATCCCGAGCAGGTTCAGGAACCCGTTCAGCCCGCCGTTGTCCTGCAGCAGGAACCCCCACACGATCGTCCAGGCGACCAGCGTCACCACGACCGGCGAGAAGAACAAGGTCCGGAAAATCACCGTTCCGCGCAGTTTCTGGTTGAGCAGTACGGCGAGGAACAGCGCCAGGCTGAGGTTCAGCACCACCAGCCCGGCCGAGAACAAACCCGTTGCCCTGAGCACCGGACCGAGCCGTTGATCGTCGGCCAGCGCCGCGTAGTTGTCACCGCCGACGAACTCGAACGTTCCGCCCAGCACATTCCACTCGTGCACGCTGTACCAGACCACGAGCCCGAGCGGAACGATGACAAAGGCAACGATCCCGGCAAGCTGCGGCAGCACCATCAGCCACCCGGCCAACGTGTCCCGCCGCCGCATCGTCCAGTACGGCGCGCGCTCGGCCGGCGCCTGGGGAGGCGCCGGCTTGTCGAGGAGCAAGGTCATTTCGCCAGCAGGGGGTTGATCTTCGAGCAGACGCCGGACATCACCGTTTTCACGTCGGCGTCCGGCTTCCACAGCGGGTCGAGGGCGGCGCGAACGGTCTGCTGCAGCTCGGCGTACCCGGTATGGCTGGGCTTGATCGTGCCGCTCTCGATGCCCTTGACAACAACCCTGTCGAGCTGCGCCGGCTTGAGCAACGGGTTGGCCTTGGCGAGCGTCGCGGCGTTCAGCTGCGACTTGCGCGGCGGCGGGAAGAACTGCGCGAGCTTGGCCGAGTTCTCGGCGTTGCTGAAGTACGCCAGGAACTGCTTGGCCGCGTCGGCGTGCTTGCCGCGTTTGAAGACGCCGATCCCGGCCTGCCCGACGACGGAGTACTCGCCCGACGGACCCTTCGGCAGCGGCACCAGATCCCACTTGAACTTGGACTTCTCGAGCAGCGCGGCGCGGCTGATCTGGGTCAGGATCATCGCCGAGTCGCCGGCGTAGAAGTCCTTCGTCACGCCCGGTCCCGGCATGCCCTTGTCGGTGAAGATCAGCTTGTGGACGAACGTCATCGCGTCCACCATCTCCGGCTGGTCGAACTGGCAGGTCTTGCCGTCCTCGCTCCACGGCCGCGCGCCCCAGCCGGACCAGATCGCGTTCAGCGTGTCCCAGCCCTTGTAGTCGAAGTCGCCCACGACGAGCCCGCCCTTACCGCGGGCCTGTACGGCGGCAGCGGTCTTGGCGGCCTCCTCCCAGGTCCAGGTCCCGGCCGCGATCTGCTGGGCCGGAGCCGGCCGCCCCGCCGCCTTCACCAGGTCCGTGTTCACGAACACGCCCAGCGGCGAGGTGGAGAACGGGTACGCGTAGAGCTTGCCGTCCTTCTCCCAGTTGGCCGTCGTACTCGGCAGCAGATCGGCGTCCTTGTCGATCGGCTCGAGCGCGCCCGAGCTGACGAAGTCCGGGGCGTTGCTCTCGAAGATCCACGCCAGGTCCGGCACGTTGCCGCCGCCGATCTGCGTGGTCAGGGTGGTCGTGTAACTGTCGAACGGGATCGACTCGAAGGTGATCTTGCCGATCTCGGGATGGTCCTTCTTGTAGTCGGCGGCGATCTGGTCGAACAACGCCAGATGCTTGGCGTTGGCACTCCAGATCGTCATCCGCAGGTCCACCGGACCAGCAGCGTCGGAGCCGCCGTCGGACGAGCCGCCACAGCCCGCGAGGGCCAGCAGAGCCGCGGCCACACCGGCCGCTGTCAGGGAACGGAGTTTCATCGGTCAGTCCTCCATCAGTAGCCAGTGACGTCCGGCCAGGCGAGTTCGATGCCCTGAGCAACCAGGAGGTCCTGGAACTCGGCGAGCAGAGCAGGGGTGTTGCGGACTGCGCGCGGGGCGGTGCCGCGGTCGAGGCAGAACGCCGCGAGCGCGCCGGCCGACTCGCCGATGTTCCACTCGACGGGATGCAGCCGGTAGCAGCCGTTGGTGATGTGCGTGGTGCCGAGGTTCTTGTTCGCGGGCAGCAGGTTCTCCACGCGCTCCGGGATCAGCGCGCCGAGTGGGATCCGGAACGGGCTGCTGGCCACGTCGATGTAGTTGTCGCCACCGGTCGAGGGGTGCAGGTCGATCCGGTACATGCCGATGCCGACGCTGTCGTCGTACTCGACCGCCCCCTGCGCACCGCGGACGGCGACCGAGAGGTCCTGCTCGACGACCGTGTACTCCGCCTTGATCCGGCGGGATTCGCGGATGTACGGCGCCTGCGCCAGACCGTCCGCGGAGCCGACCAGGTCGCCCCGCAACCGCAGCCCGGGAAAGCCGGTTCCGCCGTCGGCCCGCGGCGCCTCGGTCTGCAGCCAGTAGAAGACGGCGTGCGAGAGTTCACGAGCGGCCGCGAGATGCTTCGCCGCGTCCGGTACGTCGATGGCCGGGCCCTCGAAGTAGTCGATCATCGGCCAGTTCACCAGGCAGATGTCGCTCTCGTACGCACCCGGAACGAAGTGCCGGCGGGCCGCGATCCGGCGGAACGTCCACAGGTTCGTGTCGCCGCCCGTCCGCCGCTGGTCCGCGACCACCGCGAGCGGGTCGTCGTCGGGGTTGGGCGTGAACGTCCGCTGCGAGCTCTCCAGCGTCCGTGGGTTCGGCGCCGTCCAGGACAGCAGCCGATCGCCCCAGAACGACGGCTGGTAGTTCCGCCAGAACGCGTAGTTCGCCGGCTTGTCCCCGACCTGGTCCCCGTCCACGTGGTCGACCGCGAAGCAGTACGACACCGCCTGCATGTTCAGCGGCTGCGCCTCGGCCGGAGCGCTCGGCTCACCGGTCTCACTCTGCGCCTCGAACCCGGTCACGTACTCGGTCCCGGTCAGCGGCAGCAGCTCGCCGGTCTCGGTCGCATCGAGGATGTACGGCGCGGTGAGCGTCAACCGTTCCTCGGTGTCGCGATGCTGCACGGTGACCGCGGTGACCCGATCGCCGTCGGTGTCGGCGGCGACAGGCCGGTACGGCTGCAGCACCTGCAGGCGGCGGCTGGCTCGGTACGGAGCGAGCATCTCCTCCAGTACGGCGAGCGCGACGCGAGGCTCGTGGCAGAGCTTCGACACGTAGCCGGCACCTGGATTCAGCTCGCTTGCGGCCCGCGACGCCGAGGTCAGCGGGTAGTGGCGGCGGTAGTAGTCACGGATCCCGTCGCGCAGTGTCCGGTACGACGCCGTGACGCCGAACTGTTCGACCCAGGTGTGCTCGTCCGGCGGGACCGCCTGGCTGGTCAGCTGCCCGCCGAGCCAGTCGAACTCCTCGGTCAGGATCACCGAGCGACCGGCACGCAGCGCGGCGAGAGCCGCGGCCACGCCGCCGAGTCCGCCGCCGATCACAAGTACATCGGTATGCATTCAGGCACCTTTGGGTGGAGTGAGTGTGATTCCGTCGGTCAGCTCGCAGGGCAGCAGCAGTTGCTGCTCGGTGGAGGTCCCGCTGAGGACCGCCTCCAGCAGCTCGACCGCGCGGACGCCCATGGCTCGCCGTGGAACGTGGAAACCCGTGAAATCGAGGTCGCTGGCGGCCGGCCGCGTCGAGTCACCGAGCGCGACCACGGACAGGTCGCCCGGTACGTCGACCCCGCGCTCGGCCGCCGCGGCGTACAACGCGATCGCGTCGGCTCGCTCTTCGACGAACGCCGCGGTGACGCGTCGATCGAGCAGGTCGTCGAGCACCTCGCCCGGCGAACGATCGAGCGTCGGCACATGCGGTGCGCGCGGGCCGGCGGCTTCGCGGAACCCCCGGAGCCGGTCGGCCGACGACTCGGCGCCGACGCCGAGGCCGACGAAGGCGATTCGCCGGTGGCCGAGTTCTTGCGCCCGTTCCGCGACGGTCCGGGTGGCGGTGGCGTAGTCGGCGCCGACGTACGGCACCGGGGCGCCGGCGTCGTCGCGGCGGCCGACCGAGACGAACGGGTAGTCCTCGGTGATCAGCCGGGCGAGCTCGTCCGACGGAATCTCGCGCCCGAGCAACAGGCAGCCGTCGGCGATCCGGAGCCGGTTGTTCTCGTGGAAGATCCGCCGGTGCCCGTCGGTCACCGGAGCGCTGGTGAACAGCAGCAGGTCCCACCCGAGGCGCTCGGCGCGATCCTCGATACCGGCCAGGAACGGGTGGTAGAAGTCGCCGCTCGCACTCGGGAACACCGACTCGTAGGTGAACACGCCGAGGATCTGGTTGCGCTGCTTCATCATCCGGCGGGCCAGCGGATCGGCCTGGTAGCCGGTCTCGCGGATCACCTTGAGCACCCGGTCCCGGGTCTCGGCCGGGATCCGCGCGATCGCGTCGCTGCGGTTGTTCAGCACCAGCGACACCGTCGTCTGGCTGACCTTCGCCAGGCGTGCGATATCGCGCTGGGTGAGTCGGGTGGTCGCCTTGTCCGGCATTGATCGATCCTTCGCGGTAATACGGATTGCCGGGGACATTAGAACAGCTCCCGGATCGTCGTCAAGGGCTCGCTCCGGCTGCTAATCCGAATTACCACAGCCAAGGTCTTGACCACCGCCTGTCCGGCACAGAAAACTCGCCGCTGTTCCGATCGTCGCGAGGAGAGCTTCCATGCTGAGTCGCCGCACCTTCACCGGCCTGGCTGCGGCCGCCGTTGCCGCTCCGCTCGTCCGGGCCGGCATCCAGCCCGCCGCCGCCCATTCGGAGCCCCTCGGCTTCAGGTCGGCGTACGACGCCTGCCCGCCGGATCCGACTGGGGTCGTGCTCGGCTCACCGGGCTTCGAGGTCGGCGCGGACGCGACCGAAGCACTGCAGGCGGCGGTCGACGAGGCGTCCCGCCGGGGCATCACCAACAAGCTCGGCGACATCCTCGGCGGTGCCCGCGACTTCCCGCCCGGCGATGGCGGCGGTGTGGTGTTCGTACCGCCTGGGACCTACCGCCTGACGGCTCCGATCGACGTCCACGATTCGGTGCGGATCATCGGCTTCGGCCGCCGGCGTCCGCGCTTCGTGCTCGCGCCGAACAGTCCCGGGTACGCCGGTTCCGCGCCGCGCGACGTCTTCTCGTTCCGGCGCCGTCCCGTCGGGGGTCCGGTCAGCTATGCGAACAACGACACGTTCGGCTCCGGTCTGATCAACGTGGACATCGCGATCGGTCCGGGCAATCCGCAGGCGATCGCGGTCCGGTTCGGCGGCGCTCAACTGTGCCTGCTGCAGGACCTCGACCTGGACGTCGGCGACGGCTGGGCCGGGATCGACCACAACGCGAACCTGATCCAGCGGGTCCGCGTCCGGGGCGGCGCGGTCGGCTTCAACGCGTACGCAGCCTCGGCCGGGTGGCCGACCACCGTGCTGGACTGTCGCTTCACCGGCCAGCGGGAGACCGCGGTCCGGGCGAACAACGACGCCAAGCTGGTGCTCGTCCGCACCGTCCTGGCCGACGCACCGCGGGGCGTCGAGTGCGTTGCCGCGCAGTTCCTGCACCTCTACCTGCACGGCTGTGTTCTCGAAGACGTTGCCGAGGGCATCGTCATGAACGACAGCGATCAGTTGCCCGGGGCCACCGATCCCCGGATCCGCAACAGCAACCAGCTCAACCTCGTGAACAGCGTCGTACGCCGGACCCCGACCGTCCTCACGCTGGCGCAGAGCGGTCGCCGTACGTCGGCACGCGACGGCGGCATCGAGCTCAGCTACGGCCTGCGGATCACCGATGCCTTGTCGGCCCGCGAGGCTCGGGCCGATGGTGTGGCGATGTCACAGGGCGCTCCCGATCGCAACGTGCTGACGACCGATGTGCCTGAGTTGCCGAGCGTGTCCACCTGGGTCAGCGTCGCGGACGTGGCCGCCCGGATGGGGAGGACCATCGGCGCGGGCGGTGACGATCTTCCGGTCTTCCAGGCAGCTGTGGATCGGCACGAAAACGTTTTCGTGCCGATCGGCGAGTACGTGCTCGCCGGGACGCTACGCCTCCGCCCGCACACCAACCTGATCGGTCTGCATCCTCGTCAGACCTGGCTGCGCACCCCGGACGGTACGCCGTACTTCGGTGATCCGGATCGGCCGCGGGCGCTCGTCGAAACCCCGCTCGGCGGACGCAACATCGTCCATGGCCTCGGACTCGACACTGCCCGGAACACGCCCGGTGCGGTGAACGTCAGCTGGCGGTCGGGACGCGGGTCGTACCTCGCCGACATCGCGACTCAGTTCGTGAAGTGGCATCCGGACGACGTACCTGGCGGCGACCCCGGCTACACGTACAAGGGGAAACACAAGTACGGCATCTGGGTTCGCGGCGGCGGGGGAGTGCTGTCGAACATCTGGAGCGCGAACGGCTGGGCCGACAACGGGTTGCTCGTCGAGTACTCGTCCGTGCCGACCTCGGCGTACGAGCTGTCGATCGAGCACCACCAGCATCGTGAGGTCGTCCTCCGACAGGTGTCCGGCTGGCAGTTCTTCGGTCTGCAGACGGAGGACCACATCTACGGCTGGCAGTCGCAGGCCGTCGAGCTCGACCGCTGTCACCACCTGCTGTTCGGAAATTCCGTCCTTTTCCGCGTCGCCACGGTCCTTGGCCCGTACCCGTACGGCGTCGGGCTACGGGACTGTCACGACATCGTTTTCCGCGGCACTCGCGGCTACCGCGACAAGACCCCCGAGTTCACCCAGTGGGGCGCCGCGATCGCCGATGTCCGATCGCAGCGCGTCGTGCCGGAGCCGGAGTTCGCCGTACTGGAGATCCGATGAGGCGCCGGGTGGCAGCGCTGTTGGCGGGGGCTCTGGTGATGTCCTCGTTGTCGGCGGTGCCTGCCGCGGCGGCGGCGTGTGGAATGGCCGACGATCTGGTCCCGGCGCAGGGGGCGCACTTCGGGGCGTTCGCCGACGAGGATCGCGACGGTCTGTCCCAGCCGGCGGCCCTGGAGGCCAAGCTCGGCCACAAGCTGGGCGTCAATCACAACTTCCAGCACGGCGCGGTGGCGGACGAGCGGATTCCGGACGACATCGCGGCCGGCCGGATTCCGATGATCTCGTACGCCGCAGGCCCCCAGGACGAGCTGCGCGCGAAGTGGATCAACGGCACGCTCGTATCCGAAGCCGCTGCGGAGGCGAAGGCGCTGGCCGCCTACTGCGTACCGATCTTCTTCCGCTACAGCTGGGAGTTCGAGCTCCGCTACACCGACATCGAGCTGTTCAAGGACGCCTGGAAGCTGTTCCACGACGTCTTCGCCGAGCAGGCGCCGAACGTCGCCTTCGTGTGGAACCCGACCTGGCGCGCGTTCATCGACACCGAGAACGGGCTGGCCGACGAGTTCTGGCCGGGCGCCGAGTACGTCGACTGGGTGGCGGCCGACGGTTACTCCCGTCCCAGAACCGACAAGCCGGAGTACAACTACCGGTCCTTCGAGTCGATGTTCGGTCCGGCGTACGGGTTCGCGGTCAGGTATCAGAAGCCCTTCATGGTCGGCGAGACCGGAGTCCATCGCGACGAGACGGACCTGAACCGTCAGGCCGAGTACCTGGACGCCGCCCGCATGAAGATCAAGACGTCCTATCCGGAGCTCAAGGCCTTCCTTTACTTCCATATGGACGGCGACATGCCCGACAACCGTTGGCGCGTCGACCTGCCCGCCGACAACCCCGGCCTCACCGCGCTGCGCGGATTCGCCTTCGACCCGTACTTCAACCCGTGACGGTCACTACTTCAGGAGTTCAGTCATGCATGTCAAACGACGTACCGTCCTGCTCGGGGCCGTGGGCGCCGGGCTCGCGCCCGCGATGATCTCGGCACCGGCTCATGCTGCCGGCCTTCCGCTGCTGGCGAATCTGCCGGCCGGAGCACCCGATCGCCGACTGTTCGCGCCGGGGGAGCAGCGGTTCGCGGGGTACCTGGTGATCCTCGCGCCGATGACGAACGACATCGTCGACACAGACCCGTACGGATTCATGGGCGGCGGCTGGTGGCGGACGCCGTCGCAACCGTTCAACTCACGCGTCCAGGAACACGTTTTCACGCTGAGCTGGTTCTACGCGAACAAGCGAGCCTGGAACCCGTACTACCGCGACAACGCGCTACTCGGCCGACTCGACGCAGCCCTGCAGCACTACCTGGCTCTGCAGAACCCTGACGGTTCGTGGCCGGAGTACTCGCCGGGCGAGCGTGGCAAAGCGTCCAGCGGTTTCGGCATCGGCTACCTGGCCAAGACCCTGGCGAACCTTCGCCAGGCAAAGGCGTTGCCGAGCAGGCGGACGCAGCTGGAAGGTGTCCTGCGCAAGGGAGTCGACTGGTATCTCGACCCGAGCAACTCGGTGGTCTGGGACGATCCGTTCGAGTACACGAACCAGGCTGTCGCCGGTGTCGCGGGCTCGGCGCTGACCCTGCGGCTGCTGCCGGACCAGGCCCGCTGGACCAAGCTGCAGGACCGCATCCGGTTCGTCGCGAAGTGGGCACAGAGCCCGGCCGGGTTCTTCTACGATCCGCGCGGGATGGACATCAACTACAACTTCGAGGTCATGCTCCCGGAGATGGCCGAGCTCTATCTGCAGACCAAGAACCCGCTGCTGGTCTCGATGACGCGCAAGTTCTCCGACTGGTTCGGCTACAACCTGCTCCGCGAACCGGACGGATCCGGCTGGCTGACGTACTACGCCGTCTCCGACCGGACCTCGGTCGCGTTCTACGACGATGTCGTCGCGGACCCGGACCGGAGCATCCTCGGCTCGCACTTCGTCCCCGCCGTACCGGACTTCGGCGCCTTCTTCACGTCCCGCGAGGACAAAGCGGCGACCCGGCAGGCGTGGGCCGCTGATCCCGCTCCGGTGCCGGCGCTGGCGAAGCAGGACACCTCGCCGCGCATCATCGCGCACGCGCCGTACGGCGAGACGCTGCCGACCAGGAGTGCCAAGCGGGCCGCGATCGCCAACATCCCGTATCTGCGCCGCGACAACTTCACCGAACGGCGCCACGACGACTACGGCAACCAGGACTACCTCTATGTACGGCGCCCCGGCCTGTACCTCGGCGCCTTCTTCGGCGAGCGGCAGGGCAGCGCGGTCACGGCCGGGACCGGATTCCTGTGGCACCCGGCGGCCGGCACGGTGATCCACGCGCAGCAGACCGCGACCGGATGCTGGGGCACGGTCCGCGCCGGCAAGGCCGATGCCGAGAGCAACCTGATCGCGGAGTACCCGTCGAAGGACCGGGTCCGCTACCGCACGCCTGACGGCTCGGTGTCGACCGAGCTCGTGATCGGCTCGCACTCGGTCAGCCGCCGGGTGACCGCGACGAGTGCCGCGACCGAGCAGGTCCCGCTGGTGCTCCAGCCGGGCGACGAGGTGGTCTTCTCCGACGGGACCGTCGTGCCGTACGGCGAGACGCGGACAGCCACCGCCGACGGCATCGTGATCCGTCGCGGACGGGCCACGATCACGATCACCTGGTCGGGACGGCGTACGGCGACGCTCAGCACCTCCTCGCGGACCTATCTGCGCGACCAGCGGCGCCGGGTCCACGTGCTCCGGATTCCGCACGACGGCTCGCTTGAGACCGTCGTGCGGACGGCCGGGTAGTCAGGAAGCGCGCAGCCTCAGCACCTGGCGGCCCGGCGTACGGCCGGTCAGGTAGACGCGGAGTCCGTCCGGGGTGAGGCTGCCGCCCAGGTAGGTGTAGCGCTCGCCCGGGTCCATGGCGACCCGGGCGGCGCCGTTCCCTGGGCCGAACTCGATCCGGTCGGTCCCGACCGTGTAGCTCCCGGTCCCGGACGTCAGCTGGTAGTTGCCCGCAGCATCCAATGCGTCGACGCCGGAAAGTGTTCCGCCCGCGCGGAAACACAGCTCGATCGCGTACGCCGTCTCGTCGCCGGCGAACTCGAACGTCAGGTCGTACCCGTCCCCGACCTCGGTCACCGTCACCTCGGTCCGCAACGTCCGGAACTGCTTCGGCCGGTGCCCGAAATCCATCGCCGCGTAGAAACGGCCGTCCGGGGTGAGGGCGTACAGGCCGTCCGAGCGGCGGTACCGCTTGGGGAGCGGCAGGTGGTACGGGACCTTGACCTCCTGGGAGAGGCGGAAGGAGTTCGGACCCAGCCGGCGGAGGCCGTCGCTGCGGAAATGCCCAGTGCTGAAGAACTGCGGCGACAAGCGGACCGAGTCGAGGATCGCCGCGCCGTTGCGGAGCTTGAAGAAGGTCGGGTTCGTGGAGAGGCCCGACGAGATCAGCGGGAGGTCGTGGAAGTCGGTCCCGCCGAACACCGTCGCGGTCCGCGCCTCTCGCCGGATCCGGACCGAGGCCTGCGACGGGTAGTGCTGCACGAAGTTCGTCGGAGCCGGTGTCGCGGTCGGGAGGACGGCGGACAGTTCCGGCCGCTCCAGCACCTCCGCCAGGAAGTCGCCCAGCTCACCCGTGCCACGCGCCTCGATGCTCTTGGCAATCGTCGTGAACCGCCCGTCGTGCGTGTGCAGTGCCAGCTCGCGGAACTGCGTCAGGTACCACCAGACTTCCCGCACGCCCTTCTGGTCCTGCCGCCGCGACGCGGTCGTGTCCACCTCGCCGTTCGGCTCGAGCAAGTACAGCGTCACATCGAGGTTCCGCCGTACGTAGTCCAGCAGTGCCGGCTTGTCGCGCAACCACGCGATCGTCAGGAGACACGGGTTCGTCACCTCGGCGGCGTACGTCGAACTCCGCTCGCTGTAGATCCCGTCCGGGGTCGCGTCGATGCCCTCGTCGAGCCAGTCCTCGATCCGCGCCGCGTACCGCCGGTCCGGGAACAGGTGGTTCGCCCGAGCCAGCGCTGCGGACACCTCCCAGCGGTGGTTCGGGGTGTGGACGCCGCCACTCGCCAACGCCGGCCCGGCCTTCTTGATCACCGTGGCCAGCGTCGCGCGCATCGACGCGGTCTCCGCAGAGGCGTCCGCGTCGAGCAGCGCGTACAGCATGCACACGTCCTGGATCGCGAACGCGCTGTCGGGCGGTGAGTGCAGGTTGCCGACGTCGTACAGGCCGTCCTCGTGCTGTCGCGCGGCGAGCTGGTCGACCAGCCAGCCGAGCGGTCCGAGGAGGGTGGCGTCGTGGTGGTACGGCGACCTTCCCCAGACGTAGCCGGAAACCAGCCGGCGGGCTTTGCGAGCCACGGTCCGGACACTGTCGGAAACGTTCTGAAAGTTGCCGAGCACGAGCGGAATCTGTTTCCGGTTCGCCTCGGTCAGCAGGGTCAGGAAGTCCTCGTCCACGGCTGCCACTTCAGCACGAGCCGCACCTGGATGCAGCGCGCCGAGCGCAATCGTGGTCAGCGAACCGGTGAGAAAAGTACGGCGCAGCATCGGGATCTCCCGTCGGTAAACGGTTGCCAAATGCTCAGAACTGTCGCGCCGGAACTTTGTCCTGTCAATACCTCGCACCAGGTCCGGATCCGGTCGTTTCCTACACCGATGAACTCTTGCGTAAACCGGTTTCCCGTACTAGTTTGACCGGCCAAGGCAAGCGCTTTCCGAAGGCGGTGATCATGAGTGCGCTAGGCGAGCTGGGCAGTCTGAGGGGTAAGAAACCGGCAGGTCAGAAGAAGGACAACCTGGCCGGATATCTCTTCCTGGCGCCGTGGTTGCTCGGGCTGTTCCTGATCACGATCGGGCCGATGGTGGCCTCGCTGTACCTGTCCTTCACGGACTACAACCTGATCCAGGCCCCGAAATGGATCGGCCTCGAGAACTTCACCCGGATGCTGTCCGACGAGCGGCTGCACAACTCGCTCAAGGTGACGTTCACCTACGTGTTCGTCTCGGTCCCGCTGCAACTGGGGATCGCCTTGCTGCTGGCGGTCGTCCTCGACCGCGGCGTCCGCGGTATGGCGTTCTACCGCTCGGTGTTCTACCTGCCGTCGCTGCTCGGCTCGAGTGTCGCGATCGCGATCCTCTGGCGGCAGGTGTTCGGCACCACGGGCCTGCTCAACCAGGTGCTGGACGTGTTCGGCATCGAGGGCAAGGGCTGGATCTCCGACCCGAGTACGGCGCTCGGCACCCTCGTCGTCCTGAACGTCTGGACGTTCGGATCGCCGATGGTGATCTTCCTGGCCGGCCTGCGGCAGATCCCGACGATGTACTACGAGGCCGCGTCCGTCGACGGCGCCGGCGTACTGCGGCGGTTCTTCAGCATCACGCTGCCGCTGCTGACGCCGATCATCTTCTTCAACCTGGTGCTGCAGATCATCCACGCGTTCCAGTCGTTCACCCAGGCGTTCGTCGTCTCCGGGGGCAGCGGCGGACCGTCGGACTCGACGATGTTCTTCACGCTGTACCTCTACGACCGGGGCTTCGGGAACTTCGACATGGGCTACGCCTCCGCGATGGCGTGGTTCCTGCTCGTGATCATCGGGGTCTTCACCGCCGCGAACTTCTTCGCCTCGAAGTACTGGGTGTTCTATGACGACTGAGACGCTCCGCACAACAGTCACCGCCGGGCGTGCCGGCGTCGTCACCTGGGCAAGGATCCGGCCGCTGGTGATCCACGTGCTGCTGGCCGGCTCCGCGCTGGTGATGCTGTACCCGGTGATCTGGATGGTGGTCAGCTCACTGCGGCCGGGCAACGAGATCTTCCGCGATCCCGGGATCCTGGTGAAGGACCTGCGGATCGAGAACTACCGGGTCGGCTGGCACGCGCTGACCGAGCCGTTCACCCGCTACCTGCTGAACTCGGGCGTCGTGGTGCTCGGTTCGATCCTCGGCAACCTGGTGTCCTGCTCGATGGCGGCGTACGCGTTCGCCCGGCTGGAGTTCGCGGGCAAGAAGTTCTGGTTCGCGATCATGCTGCTGAGCATCATGCTGCCGATCCACGTGGTGATCGTGCCGCAGTACATCCTGTTCTCGAACCTGGGCTGGATCAACACGGTGCTGCCGCTGATCGTGCCGAAGCTGCTCGCCACGGACGCGTTCTTCGTGTTCCTGATGGTGCAGTTCATCCGCGGTATCCCGCGCGAGCTGGACGAGGCCGCCCGGATCGACGGCTGCGGCAAGGCCTCGATCTTCCTGCGGATCATCCTTCCGTTGATGGTCCCGGCGCTCGCCACCACGACGATCTTCACGTTCATCTGGACCTGGAACGACTTCTTCAGCCAGCTGATCTACCTGACCGACCCGCACATGTACACCGTCCCGGTCGCACTGCGGTCGTTCGTCGACTCGACCTCGAGTTCGTCCTGGGGCTCGATGTTCGCGATGTCGGTCGTGTCCCTCGTCCCGGTCTTCCTCGCCTTCCTGCTCGGCCAGCGGTTCCTGATCAAGGGCATCGCGACCACCGGCATCAAGTAACTCCCTGAAAGGTGCACCTCATGAGGCACATTCCACGCGCCCTGACAGCCCTGGCGCTGGCAACCACGTTGCTGGCGGCGAGCGGCTGCGGCGGCGACTCCGGTGGTGCGTCGTCGTCCGCCGACGGCGGCAAGGTCACGCTCCGATTCACCTGGTGGGGATCGGACACCAGGACGAAGCTCACCCAGCAGGTGATCGACGCTTACCAGAAGGACCATCCGAACGTCACGATCAAGGGCGAGTTCGGCGAGTGGTCCGGCTACTGGGACAAGCTCGCCACGACGGTCGCGGCGAACGACGCGCCGGACATCATCCAGATGGACGAGAAGTACCTGCGTGAGTACGCCGATCGCGGCGCGCTGCTCGACCTGAAGAAGGCCGACGGCCTGGACACCGGCAAGTTCGAGCCGGACACGCTCGGCGCCGGTGAGTTCGACGGCGGCCTGTACGGGCTGAACGCCGGCATCAACTCGTTCGCGGTGGTCGTGAACCCGGCGGCCTTCAAGACCGCCGGCGTGGCGATCCCGGACGACACGAAATGGACTTGGGACGACTTCGCGAGGATCGCTGCGGAGATCACCGCCAAGACCGGCGGCAAGGTCACTGGAACCGGCACGCTGGGCAGTAACGAGGCCGGCCTGAACCTGTGGGCCCGGCAGAACGGCGAGTCGCTCTGGACGAAGGACGGCAAGCTCGGCGTCTCGCCGGAGAAGACCACCGACTTCTTCAAGTACATCCTGAAGCTCCGGGACGCGAAGGCGATCCCGTCGGCCGAGGCGATCTCGCAGGACATGAACGCGTCGCTCGACCAGTCCGCGTTCGCGACCGGCAAGGTCGCGATGAGCTTCATCTGGAGCAACCAGCTGCTCGCCTTCAGCAAGGCGTCCGGCCAGCAGCTCAAGCTGCTGCGGATCCCGAGCAAGGACGGCAAGGCCGCCGACAACGGCTCGTACTACAAGGGCTCGATGTTCTGGTCGATCTCGGCGCGGTCGAAGCACCAGAAGGAGGCCTCGGAGTTCGTGAACTACCTGGCCAACAGCCCGGCCGCCGGCGGCGTGCTGCTGGCCGAGCGGGGCGTGCCGCCGAACACCGAGATCCGCTCCGCGGTGACGTCGAAGCTGCAGCCGGCCGACGCCGCGTCCGCGAAGTTCATCCAGGACATCGGCAAGGAACTCGGCGACCCGTCGCCGGCGCCGCCGGTCGGCGGCGGCCAGGTGGAGAAGATCATCCAGCGGTACACGACCGAGGTACTGTTCGGGCGGCAGGCGCCGGAGGCGGCCGCCAAGGCGTTCCTGGACGAGGTCAACGGGGAGCTCAAATAGTGTTGCTGACGGCAACTGATTGTCGATGACGGGGGCTCGCGTGGCCGTGGTGGGAATCCACGGCCACGGCGCCTCCCATGTCCGCAACGTCGCCCGGCTGGCGGAGGCCGGCCGGGCCGAACTGGTGGCGGTCGCCGATCCGCAAGGCGCGGACGACCTGCCCGCGAGCGTCCAGGTCTTCAGCGGTCTGGAAGAGTTGCTCGCGGCAACCGAGGCCGACGTCGTGGTGATCTGTACGCCGATCCAGACCCACGTCCCGCTGGCGGAGCTGGCGATGCGCGCGGGCGCCGACGTACTGCTGGAGAAGCCGCCGACCGCGTCGATGGCCGAATTCGAGCAGCTGTCCGCTGTGGTGGCCGAGACCGGGCGGGCGTGTCAGGTGGGCTTCCAGGCGCAGGCGTCGGAGGCGACGCTGAAGCTGGCGGCGATGATCGCCGAAGGGCAGCTCGGCGAGATCCGGGGCATCAGCGCGGTGGGGAAGTGGGTGCGCAAGGCCCGGTACTTCCAGCGCGCGCGGTGGTCCGGCAAGCGCCGGCTCGACGGCGTCGATGTCGTCGACGGCGCGGTGACGAATCCGCTCGCGCATGCGGCCGCGGCGGCCCTGCTGCTGGACGGTTCGACCGGCGTGGACGACGTACGGTCGATCGAGACGGAGTTGTACCGCGCGAACCCGATCGAGTCCGACGACACCTCCGCGGTGCGGATCACGACCAGTCGCGGTACGCCGATCCTGATCGCGGTGACGCTGTGCGCGATCGATCACCTCGACGCGACGGTGATCGTGCACGGGTCGGAGGGGCGCGCGGTCCTGACGTACCAGTCGGATCTGATCGGCGAGACGAAGTACGGCAGAGCTGATCTCTTGGAGAACCTGCTCGCGCATCGGGCGGATCCGACGGTCCCGCTGTACGTGCCGCTGGCCGCGACGGGTGGGTTCACCCGCGTGGTCGAGGCGGTGCGGACGGCGCCGGACCCGAAGGTGATCCCGCCCGAGCTGGTGCGGTGGGAAGGCGAAGGACTGGAGCGCCGGCCGATCGTTCTCGACGTGGAGAAGTGGATCGACCGGGCTTCGGACGAGCTGGCGTTGTTCAGCGAGATCGGGGCGCCCTGGACAAAGCAACCACGGGAGAGTTCATGAATCTGGGCTGTAACCACGCGGTCGGCCGGTCGATCCAGGTCACGGCGGGCGGCGGCGAGCTGTTCACCTATGTGTACAGGGCGGACGACCCGCAGTACGAGTCGCCGCGACCGTACTTCCACCCGATCCGGACGCTCACCGGCGACCTGGTCAGCGTGTACCGCCCGTGGGATCACCTGTGGCACAAGGGCATGTCCTGGTCGTTGCCGCACTTCGGGCACGACAACTTCTGGGGCGGTCCGACGTACACCAAGGAGAACGGGTACAAGCCGCTCGGCAACAACGGCTCGCAGGACCACGACCGGGTCGACGCCCTGGACGTGTCCGACGACGAGGTCCGGTTCGCGCACCACCTGTCCTGGCACACGCAGGACGCCAGGCACGTCGTCGACGAGGCCCGCACGATCACCGTGCGGCTCGCGGACGACGGTTGGGTGCTCGTCTACGAGACCGCGATGACGAACGTCTCCGGCGACCTCATCCAGATCGGCAGCCCGACGACGGCGGGCCGGCCGAACGCCGGGTACGGCGGGTTGTTCTGGCGCGGGCCGCGCTCCTTTACGAACGGCACGATCCTTGCGCCGCAGGGCAAGGGCGGCGACGAGTTGCGCGGGCAGCGCGCACCGTGGATGGGCTTCACCGCCCGCCAGGACGAGACCGACACCGCGTCGACGATCATCGTCGCCGACGCCGCCGACAACGTCCGCCACCCACCGGAGTGGTTCGTCCGCTCGGAGGACTTCGCCGCGGTCTGCCCCGCCCCGTTCTTCACCGAAGAACTCCCGTTCCCCGCCGACGACACCCTCCACCTCCGCTACGCCGTACTGGTCGCCGACGGCCGAACCGACGACAACCGCGCAAAATCCCTAGCAGCCCAAGCCCAGAAGGCCCTAGCCACCAGCTGATCTCTAGCGGGGGAGGGCGAGGGTGAAGTTGGTGTTGCCGGGGGTTGAGGTGAGGGTGAGGGTGCCGTGGTGGGCTTGGGCTATGGACTGGGCTAGGGAGAGGCCCAGGCCGGCGCCGCCGGTGGATCTGTTGCGGGCGGTGTCGGCTCGGGTGAAGCGTTGGAAGACGTTGGGGAGCAGGTCGGCGGGGATGCCGGGGCCGTCGTCGTGGATGGTGAGCAGGGCGGAGCGTTCGCTGCTGGTGGCGGCGACGGTGACCGTCGTGCCGGGTGGGGTGTGGCGGCGGGCGTTGGTGAGCAGGTTGGCGACGACTTGATGCAGGCGCTGCTCGTCGCCGATCACGATGATCCGTTCGGCCGGTAGCTCGAGTTCCCAATGGTGGCTGGGGGCAACGATTCGCGCGTCGGCGACCGCGTCGCGGGCGAGGCGGGACAGGTCGACCGGGCGGCTGTCGAGCGGCCGGCCGGCGTCCAGGCGGGCGAGGAGCAGGAGGTCCTCGACCAGTGACGCCATCCGGGTGGTCTCGACCATCACCTTGCCCATCGCGTGCGTGAACAGTTCGGGATCGCCCTGGTGCAGGCTGAGCTGGGCGTAACCGTGGATCGTGGTCAGCGGCGTACGCAGCTCGTGCGACGCGTCCGCGACGAACTGCCGGACCTGCTGCTCGCTGCGATGCCGCGCGTCGAGGGCGTTCTCCATGTGCCCGAGCAGCGTGTTCAGCGCGACCGCGACCTGGCCGACCTCAGTGCGTTCGTCGGTGAGCTGATCCGGCACTCGTGCGGTGACTCCGATCTCGCCGGTGTCGAGCGGCAGACCGGCCACCTCGCGGGCGGTCTGCGCGACTCGGCGCAGCGGCCGCAGTTGACGCCGTACGACGAACACCGCGACGCCGCCCGCGGTGAGTACGCCGATCCCGCCGAAGAGCACCTCCCACCCGATCAGGCTGTTGATCGTGTTCTGGATGTCCTTCGTCGGGAGCCCGGTGATCACGGTCACCGCGTTGACGCTGGACGCGTGCACCCGGTACTCGCCGAGATCAGGCAGGTCGACCGTGCTGTTCTCGCCCGCGGTCACCTCGTCGAGTACGCCGATCGCCTGGTCGCTGAGTACGGTCAGCTTCCCGTCGGCGGTGATCACGTTGCCCGACGCGCCGGTCTGGGTGACGTACAAAGTCACCGTGCCCGCGTCCTGCCCGTGCGGCGCGTCCGCCGGCGGCCCGTTCATGTCGCCCTTGGTCAGCGCGTTGATCGCACGACCCTGCGTCGCCTCGACCTTCCCGTCCAGTTGCCTGGTCAGGTACGAGCCGATCGCGGCGGTCGTCAGCGCGCCGATCACGAGACTCATCACCGCGACCAGCACCACCATCGCCGCCGCGACCCGAACACTCAACGAACGCGCCGCAACCCTCATGCCCCCAGGATGTGCGCCCAGCCCTGAGGCTTGCTTCGTGTTTCCTGGCACCTTCCTGTGAAGCTCAGAGCAGCACGTTCGCCGCCGCACGCAGCCCGTCGAGCTCGCCCGCCGCCCACCCCTCGTCCCGCGACTCGACGCCGCGCCAGCGCGGCTTGTCGACGACATGGAAGTACAGGTTGAAGATGCTGCCGGCGACCTGCAGGTAGGGGATCGCCGCCTCGTCCTCGGGGGTGATCGGCCGGTGAGCGGCGTACGCCGACTTGAACGCGTCCCAGTGCGGGGTCGTCGCGACACCGCCGAAATCCGCTGCCAACGGGCCGACCGCGGCGAGGTCGAAATCGAGGAGGAGAAGTCCCTGCTTGGTCAACAAAACATTGTCCATGGTGACGTCGCCGTGGCAGGTTCCTGCCTTTGAGTACTGCGCGAGGTTGTTCCGTACAGCACCCGCGAGAGACCGGAGCAGGTTTTCCTCCGTGTCGTCCACGGCGAGGATTTCTTCGAGCGGCCGGTCCAGCCGGTGCACGAGATCAGCCGGCGGCCGATAGTACGGCGACGTGTAGTTGTCGGCGGCATCGTGAAACGCGGCGAGCTGCCGCCCGAAGTCGGCGTACAACTCAGTGGGAGGACCGGTGGAGCGAGTACGCCGGGTGCGCGCAGATGCTCCGAAAGCCCTGTCTCCCAACGGATTTCGTCCGGTCCACGGCCGGTTGGTAGACGTCGTTGACCAGTGAACGGAGCAGGGTGCAGCTGGTGAAGGTGAGGTTGTAGCGTGTGCCGAGCTCCGTGGCCAGGGCGTCGGGGGCGGGGAGTGAGCGGAGCGTCGGGAGCATGGAGCTGAGCCTACGAATCGCGGAGCCGGACCTACAACGCGTTTGAATTGGCAGGTTAGAACCGGGGCGGGAGTGGGCAGGTTCGAGACGTTTCCGGATTCGCCTCCCCTTTCGGGGCCGGAAACCGGTAGCCTCTTGCAGCGCGCTATATGGGGGCCGCCGTACCACCCAACCGACGAACTGCCGGAGAGCCCAAACCGGTCAGGAGTGCACGTCTTGCAGGAGAACACCAGCACAACCAGTACTGGCGAACTGGCCAACGTACCCCTCACCGGTGCGGACAAAGTCGCCTACGCTTTCTACGCGACCGCGGCTGCCGCGGCGCTGGTCGGCCAGGTCTGGGCCGGCGTGACCCATATCCCCTGGCCGGACAGCGGCTTCTCGCAGCTGCTCAAGATCGTCCTCGTCACCCCCGCGGTCGCGGTGCTGGAGCTCGGTGGTGTCGCGACGGCGGCACTCGCCGACCTGCGCCGCCGCAAGGGTGAGCAGGCCTACGCGTACCGTGCGATGTCGTTCTTCGCGGCACTCGTCGCGGTCGTCTTCAACGTGGTCGGCCACTGGCGGCCGGAGGAGCGGTTCCTCGCTTTCGGCTTCGGCGGTCTGTCCGCGTTCGCGTACGTGCTCTGGCTGATCCACAGCTCGGCCCGTCGCCGCGACGCGCTCCGTCGTGCGGGGCAGATGCGCGAGACCGGCCCGGTGTACGGCGTCATCCAGTGGGCCCGTGAGCCACGGGTGACCTGGCTGGCGCGGTCGCTGGCGATCGAGCACGGCTACGGCCTGTACGAGAGCCTCCGCGCGGCCCAGCACCAGATCCGGAACAAGAGCCGGCGGGATGCGATCGCCGGCACCGTCGCGGAGTACATCCGTTCCGAGCACCAGGACGAGCGGCTGGCGAAGATCGCCGAGACGACGTACGACCCGGACCGGCTGGCCGGGATGCTCGAGGAGCGGATCAACTACGAGGTCATCACCAACAAGCTGACGAAGGCGATCTCACCGCCGCCGGACCAGCCCGAGGACCGTCCCGCCGTACCCGCCGCCGTGTGGGTGCTCGAGGGCGGGCAGCCGCGACGTGCCGACGGCAGCGGTGTCGGACTGCGGGACGACGACGCCTGGACCGGCGAGCTGATGGCGATCGTCGACCAGGGGCCGGAGACCGACGAGTCGGTCGCCGAGGCGGTCGTGGTGGAGGACGCCGGCGAGCCGCAGCATGTGGTCAACGGCAACAGCACGGCGTCGGCCGGCAACCTGAAGCCGTTCGCGCCGCAGCCGAAGGCCGAGCCGATGGTGGAGAAGCCGAAGCCGCCGTCGCCGTTCGCCGACACCAGCGACACGCGGCCGCCGGCCCTGATCACCACCCCGAAGGTCGAGCCGGTGCTGCCGGACCCGGCGCCGGTCGTCGTCGCGAAGCCGGAACCGGAGCCCGAGCCGGAGCCGGAGCCCACCGACCTGGAGAAGAAGCGCATGCGCGCGTGGAACATGCTCGCCGACTGGCCGGACGGGCACGAGCGCACCGCGGCGAACCTTGCGCGGGCCGTCAGCTGCAGCGAGCCGATGGCGAAGCGTTTCATCGAGCAGTACGAGACCGAGCACGGTCTCGTGTTCAGCTCGCAGAACTGACGTACCGACTGCCGGTGGACCTCAGAGGTTGAGGTTCACCGGCAGTTCTGCGAGACCGCTGACCAGCACGCGACGCCACTCGAGCTCTTCGGCGGGCTTCGCGAGGCTCAGCCGCGGAAAACGTCGGACGAGCGCCGCCAGTGACTCCTGCAGCTCGATCCGCGCCAGTTGTGCGCCGAGGCAGAAGTGCGGTCCGAAGCCGAAGGACATGTGCTTGTTGTCGCTGCGATCCAGCCGCAGTTCGTCCGGGGCGTCGTACGCCCGCGGATCCCGGTTCGCCGAGTTGAGCGCTGCCATCACGCCTTCACCGGCCTTGATCTGTACGCCGTGCAGCTCGATGTCCTCGATCGCGACCCGGAGCTGGCCGACCTCGCTGAACCTGTTGAACCGCAGCAGCTCCTCGATCGCCGACGGGATCAGCTCCGGCTCCTCGACCAGCCGCGCCCAGTTCTCCGGCCAGCGCAGCAACGTGGCGACGCAGCTCGAAATCTGGTTCGCCGACGTCTCGTGCCCGGCGACCAGGAGGTTCACGCCGAACGCGATCAGCTCCTCCTGACTCAGCCGGTCGCCTTCCTCGCGTGCGCGCACCAGTTCGTCCAGCAGATCCTCCGCGGGACCCGCGGTGTTCGCGAGTTTCTTCGTGACCAGATCCTCGATGTACGCCGTGAGGTTGGTCATCGCTTCCTCGACGAGGTCCTTCTCGGCCATCTTCATGCTGTACCCGAGCTCGGTCCACTCCCGGAACTGCGCGCGGTCCGCGTACGGTACGCCGAGCAGCTGGCAGATCACCTGGATCGGCAACGGCAACGCGACCAGTTGCCTGATGTCGGCGCCGTCGCCCGCCTGCGCGACGTCCTCGGCGAGCTGCGCGGACAGCTCCGCGACCCACGGCCGGGTCTGCTCGATCTTCCGGTGCGCGAACGTTGGCACCACCAACCGTCGGAGCCGGCTGTGCTCCGGCGGGTCGGTGGTGGTCAGGCTGTTCGGCATCGGCTTGGCGAGCGCGACGCGTGGTGCTCCTTGCTTCACCACAGCGGCGCGCGAGAACCGCGGATCGGCGAGCACCAGTTTCACGTCGTCGTACCGCGTCACCAGCCAGACTTCGGCCCCCGCGAGGGTCCGCACCCGCGCCACCGGCCGGTTCTCCCGCAACTCGGCGAACGTCGGCGACGGATCGAACCGAAACGCGTCGTCGAACGGAATCTGCAGAACCGGTCCAGTCATACCCCGACCCTATGCAAGTTAGGTAACCCTTGCTTCCGCGGTCAGCGCGTCGCGGGTCAGAGCTGCGCGTTCGGGCTGCCGACGCCGCGCAACAGTGTGTCGACGACCTGGGTGGCCAAGGTGTCGGTGTCGGTCTCGTCCGGGTCGCTGCTCTGGGCGACCTCGTGGAGCAGGGCGTAGTAGACGCGGCGTACCCAGATCAGGTCGACGTCGGCACGCAGTACGCCGGCCTTTTGCAGTCGCGCGAAGAGACGATCGCACGAGGCGACGACGCCGCCCATGATCTCGTCGCTCTCACTGCTGGCCGCCAGGGCGCTGTTCATCGAGAAGCCCCAGGACAGTTTGACCTGGAGGGCGTTCGCGGTCGCCTGGTAGAGCGCGACCAGGGGCGGTGCGGTCTCGAATCGGGCCTCGTCGACGGCGCTCGCGAGCTGCGTCGACGCCCAGGACTTCATCGTGGTCACCAGCGCCTCGCGGGTCGCGAACCGGCGGTGCACGGTCGTCCGGGCGACACCGGCCGCCGAGGCGATCTCCTCCATCGAGGCGGACGGATTGCGGTTCAGGACCCGCTCGGCCGCCTCCAGGATCGTCCGCACGGTCCGCTCGGCGTCGGCGCGCAGCGGGCGGGCGGGGGTGGAGGTCATGCGAAAAGACTACCCGGAAGTCACGTCTTCCACGCTACTTGCAACATTGATGTAGCAAGTAGTAGGTTTCCAGTATCACTCAAGACGCGATTAGGGATGATGAGATGGATCTTCAGTTGAAGGACAAGGCCGCGCTCGTCACCGGAGCCAGCCGGGGGATCGGGCTGGCTGTCGTCGACCAGTTGGTCGCCGAGGGCGTGCGGGTGGTAGCGGTCGCGCGGACCAGTACGCCGGAGCTTCGTGCCACCGGTGCGTACGTCGTACCCGCGGATCTCGCGACGGCGGACGGCCCCGAGGAGGCGGTGGCGGCCGCGCTCGCGGAGGTCGGGCAGCTGGACCTGCTGGTGAACAACGTCGGCGGCGGCGACGGTGAACTGGCCAGTGGATTCCTCGCGCTCGACGACGACGTCTGGCGCCAACTGTTCGAGGTGAACTACTTCGCCACGGTGCGTACGACGCGGGCGGCGTTGCCGAGCCTGATCCGGCAGGGCGGCGCGATCGTCAACGTGTCGTCGAACGGGGCCCGGATGCCGTCGAGCGGGCCGGCGCCGTACACGACCGCGAAGGCCGCACTCACCGCCCTGGGCAAGGCGCTGGCCGAGGAGTTCGGTCCGCAAGGTGTGCGGGTGAACACCGTGTCTCCCGGCCCGGTGCGCACCGCGCTGTGGACGGACCCGGACAAGTACGGCGGTCAGCTCGCGCGGACGCTGGGTGTCCCGCACGACGATCTGCTGGCCGGGCTACCCCAGCAGATCGGCATGCTGACCGGCCGCCTGATCGAGCCGGCCGAGGTCGCCGCCTTGATCGTCCAACTGTGCTCCCCGCTCGCCGCGAGCATCGTCGGCGCCGACTACCTGATCGACGGCGGCAGCGTGAAGACCGCGTAGGCCGAACCGCCAGGCCATCACAAGTGACGCCCGGCCCCACCATCAGGCGGGGCCGGGCGTCGGCGGAGCAATTGTGATGGCCTGGCGGTCGGTCCTGCTACGGGCGGTCTACTTGGTCCCGAAGCGGTAAATGGTCGTGGACTCGTAGACCTCGCCCGGGCGCAGGACCGTGGACGGGAAGTTGGAGTGGTTCGGGGAGTCCGGGAAGTGCTGGGTCTCGAAGGCGAACGCGTCGCCCTGGCGGTAGGCCTTGTTGCCGATACCGAGGAACGTGCCGTCGAGGAAGTTGCCGCTGTAGAACTGGACACCCGGCTGGTCGGTGAGCACCTCGATCGTGCGGCCGTGCTCCGGCTCCCAGAAGCGCCCCGCGAGCCGCAACCCGTTGCTGTCCGGCTGCCCGCCGATCACGAAGTTGTGGTCGTATCCGCGGCCGAAGATCAGCTGCTGATGATCGCCGCGGAGCCGCTTGCCGATCGCAGTCGGCTTGCTGAAGTCGAACGGCGTACCGGCCACCGGGGCGATCTCGCCGGTCGGGATCAGCGTGGCGTCGACCGGTGTGTACTTCGGTGCGTTCAGCTCCAGCACGTGGTCGTAGATGGTGCCGTTGCCCTCGCCGAGCAGGTTGAAGTACACGTGGTTGGTCAGGTTCACGATCGTCGCCTTGCCGGCCACGGTCGCGTGGTAGTCGATCCGCAGGTCGTCGCGCTTGTCCAGCGTGTACGTGACGGTGCTGGTGAGCTCACCGGGGAAGCCCATCTCCCCGTCCGGGCTGACGTAGGTGAACGCGACGCCGACGGCCTTGTCGTTCTTGACGACCTCGGCCTTCCAGACCTTCTTGTCGAAGCCGAGCGTGCCGCCGTGCAGCGCGTTCTCGCCGTTGTTGACCGGGATCTGGTACGCCGTCCCGTCCAGGGTGAACTTGCCCTTCGCGATCCGGTTGCCGTACCGCCCGATGGTGGCGCCGAAGTACGGGCTGAGCTTGGCGTAGTCCGGCAGGTTGTCGAAGCCGAGGCTGATGTTCGTGGTCCTGCCGCGGCGGTCCGGCGTCTCCACCTTCTGGATGGTCGCGCCCCAGGTGAGCATCGAGATCGTCACCCGGCCGTTGGTGAACGTGTAGACGTCCACCTGCTGACCGTCCGGGGTGGTGCCGAACTTGTCCTTGTGGATCTCGAGTTTGCCGTGGTGTGCGCCCATGGTCTTCAACTTATCCGGCGTACCAGCGGCCTGGGTGTTCGCGTCGGCGGTAGTGCTGAGAGCGCCCGCGGCGGCGGCACCGAGGCCCAGGGCGCCGGCGGTCCGGAGGACCTGGCGGCGGGGCAGGTGATCGGGCATCGCAATCCCCTCAATCGTTGTAGAAACCAGACCTGGGCACGATAAGCACGGTGGAGGAGTGTTTGGAACAGTTCGGAACGGTGTGAATTCGTCCGATCTCTCCGTGCTCGCGGACACCATGACCAGATCGGTCCGGTCCGGGGCCCGATCGAGCCTTCAGCGGTACGTCGTGCGCGGGCGAGGATGAGGTCATGAGCCGAACCGCACTGATCGTGATCGACGTCCAGGAATCGTTCCGGGTCCGCCCGAACTGGCAGCTGGTGAACCACCCCGACATCGCCGAGCGCGTGGACCGCCTGGTGCAGGCTGCCCGAGACAAGGGTGATCTCGTCGTCTGGGTGCTGCACACCGAGCCGGGGACCGGTGGCGCGTTCGACCCGGTCAACGGGCACGTCCGGCTGATCGACGGACTCGAACCGTTGCCGGGCGAGCCGATCCTCACCAAGACGTCGCACAACGCCTTCACCACAACGAATCTCCAGCAGCTGCTGACCCAGCACGGCGTCGGTGAGGTCGTTGTCTCCGGCATCCGTACCGAGCAGTGCTGCGAGACCACTGCACGCGTCGCGTCCGACCTCGGGTACGACGTCGTGTTCGTCACCGAGGCGACCGCGACGATGGCGTTGGCGCACTGGTCGATCCGCGACGAAGCGACCGTCGAGGAGATCCTCGCCGACCCGCGGACCCTGACCGCGGAGCAGGTCGTCGAGCGCACGGAGTACGCGCTGGCCGGCCGGTTCGCCACCATCCGGACGCTCGACGAGCTCGCCGGCCTACCCATGCCATCCTGACCGGATGCGCCCTACTCGCGTCGTCTTCGTACTGGTGCCGAGGCTCCACTTGCTGGATCTGGCCGGGCCGGCGCAGGTGTTCACGACCGCGAACGACTTCGGGTACGGGTACGAGGTCTCGTACGTCGCCGAATCCGAGGAGATCGCGACCGCTCAGGGCGTGCCGTTGCGGGCCCAACTGGAGTGGCCGGAGCTCGATGCGGGGGACCTGGTCGTCGTACCGGGATGGCGGTCGCCGCGGTTGTCGCCGGAGCCGCCCATCGGGTCGGAGTTCCGGGAGCGACTGCGTGCGCACCACGCGGGAGGTGGATCGGTTGCGAGTGTCTGCTCGGGTGCTGACGCCCTCGGGTGGGCGGGCCTCCTCGACGGGCGGCGCTTCACGACCCATCACGACCTGACCGACGAGCTGGCCGCCCGCTACCCGCGGGCGATCATCGTCCGGGACGTGCTGTACGTCGAGGACGATCGCGTCATCACCTCCGCCGGGATCGCGAGCGGTATCGACCTCGCGCTGCACCTGGTCGCGGTCGGCCGCGGCGCCGAGGCGGCGGCCCGGGTCGCGCGCGAGATGGTCGTGTACGCCCGCCGCAACGGCGACGAACTGCAGGAATCCGCGATGCTCCGCCACCGCGATCACCTCAACGACCTCGCGCACCGCGTCCAGGACGTCATCGACGCCCGGTACGCCGACCGCCTGCCGCTGACCGATCTGGCCGGGCAGGTCGGCGTCAGCGAACGCACGCTGACCCGCATCTTCACCGCCGCCACCGGCCTCACCCCGCTCCGGTACCAGCAACTCCTCCGCCTGGAGCGAGCCGAACACCTCATCGGCCACGGCACCACCGTCGAATCCGCCGCCCGCACCGTCGGCTTCGAGGACGCCCGGATGCTCCGCCGCCTCCGCGGCCGAACCTCCGTCTAGATCCGTCTAGACCAGAAACAACCTTTTCCGGGGGTCGCACGTCTACTCGTACAACCAACCGACGAGGGGACGGACCATGAAGTTTGCTGGGGGCATGTGCCGAGGTGTGGTTGCGACCGGTGTGGCGACAGGTGTGCTGGCCGTGGGGCTCACGGCCCTGGCGACGCAGGGGGCGGACGCCGGTACGACGTCGGCGACCGCGCTGAGCCGGTCGCAGATGCTGACGGTCGGCGAGGTCAAGAAGGCCGACGCGCGGCGGGACTGGATTCGGCAGGTTGACAGGGGAATTCTGCCGAAGACCTACTGCGGACCGGCGTCGACCGAGGGCAAGCGAGTCTCGGCGCGGATGGCCCGCGGATTCACCGACGAGATGGACGCGTACGGCGCGCAGTACGTCAGCCAGTACGCGAACGCGGCGACCGCGCGGGCGGCGTACAACTCGATCATCGCGACGCTGAAGAGCTGCACGTACAGCAAGCCGGCGCCGACGCACGCGCGGAAGATCACCGAGAACCGCGTGGTCAAGGGCGCCTCGGGCGACCTCACGCAGGTGATCCGCTGGTACGACTACCCGAAGCCGAACGACCCGGGCAGCGAGGCCGGCGGTTTCCCGTACGCCGTCACGCTGAAGGGACGCAACGTCTCGGTGCTGGCGTTCAGCGAGATGGGCCCGGGCGTGCCCGCGCCGAACTTCGACAAGCTCGCGCGCCAGGCGGCCGCGAAGATCAGCCGCTGACGTTCCGCGGGGTAAAGGCGCGGGGGCGCGAGGCCCGTGGGGATCTGGGGCGGTGGGTCTCGTGCGTGGGGTGTGTTGGCCGGGACGGATGAGGGGTCACCGTCCCGGCCGGCACTTGTCTTACCTAGAAGCCGCTGCCAGTTTCGCGACCGCGGTGCTCAGTTGCCCGCTGAGGAGGGCGTGGTCGGCGTCGGAGATGAGCTTCGACGCCGGCTCGTTCAGGTTCTGGCCGACGTGGTTCTGCGCGATCCACCGCGCCACGCCGACGACGGCATCGTCCTCGGCGAAGGTGTCCGCCTTGGTGCGCTCCAGGAACTTGGCGGACTGTGCTGCGGCGGCCAACGCAATGGTTGCCTGCGGCCCCGACCAGTCGCGGACCTGGAGCGCGACACCCGCCGCGATCCCGGCCGCCACCGCGTACGGATCGTGCTTGCGCAGCAGGGTGTTGCGGGCCTCGGTCAGCGCGGCACGAGCTGCAGTCTGGGTCGTGAGGCCCCAACCGAACGGGTACTGCGGGTTGTAGGACGCATCGCCGACGTTCAACGGCTGCTGATCCTCCGCGCGCGGCCAGCTCACCGGCAGGCGACCGCTGAACGGGACCTTGCCGAACAGCACGTCCGCAACACCGGCGCCCTCAGTCCCAGGCAGCCACGACGCGACCAGTGCGTTGATCTTGCCGAGCTGGTCCGCGATCACCTGCGGACGACCGGACACGATCAGTACGACGCACTTCATCGCGCCGCAGACCTTGTCCACGGCGGCCTTGTCGGCGTCCGAGAGCAGTAGGTCGTGACCGTTGCCGACATCCCCGATTCCTTCGGCGTACGGGCGTTCTCCGACCACGACCACGCCGACGTCGTGACCCTCGAGCGGCGCTGACGCGTCCGCGCTGAACGTCGCATCCGGTACTACCTGCTTGATCCCGTCGAGGATCGTCGTACCCGTGGTCGTCGCACCGGATCCGCCCTGCCAGCTGATGCTCCAGCCGCCCATCTGGTTGCCGAGGTCGTTCGCGTTGCTGCCGGCGACGTACACCTTGGCAGTCGATGCCAGTGGCAACAGGTTTCCGTCGTTCTTCAACAGCACCTGGGATTTCGCCGCGGCCTCGCGCCCGACGGCTCGATGTGCGGCCGATCCGATGGATGCGGCGTTGGTCGTGTCGGCGTACGGGTGCTCGAACAGGCCGAGCTTGAACTTCTCGGTCAGGATCCGGCGGACCGCGTCGTCGATCCGGGTCATCGGGATCCGGCCGGCGCCGATCTCCTCGGTCAGGCCCTGGGTGAAGCCCTGGTAGTTGGTCGGCACCATGATCATGTCCAGGCCGGCGTTGATCGACGTCCGGATGTCGCTCGCGTAGTCGCCCGGCAGCTGGTCGATCGCCTGCCAGTCGCTGATCACGAACCCGCCGAAGCCCATCCGCTGCTTCAGTACGCCGTTGATCAGCTCGCCGTCGCCGTGCATCTTGACCGGTGCGGCGCCGTCGACCGACATGCTCGAGTACGACGGCATCACGGTGCCGATGCCGAGGTCGACCGCGGTCTGGAACGGCGCGAGGTGGATCGTCTCCAGCTGCTGCCGGGTCACCTGCGTGACGCCCTGGTCGATCTTGTACGAGCCGGTCGTCGAGCTGCCGTACGTCGTGCCGCCGTCGCCGACGAAGTGCTTCGCGGTGGCGAGGACGCGGTCGTTGCGCGCGAGCTGACTGCCGTCGGCCTTGCCCTGCAGACCGGTGATCACGGTCGCCAGCGACTGCACGAGCGCCGGATCCTCGCCGTACCCCTCGTATGCGCGGCCCCAGCGGTCGTCGCGGACCACGCACACGCACGGCGCGAAGTCCCACGGGATGCCGGTGGCGCGGACCTCGGTCGCGGTCACCTCACCGGTCCGCCGGGCCAGGTCCGGATCGCGGGTGGCGCCGATCGCGATGTTGTGCGGCAGGATCGTCGCGCCGATCACGTTGTTGTGCCCGTGCACCGCGTCGACGCCGTAGATCAGCGGGATCTGCAGGCGGGTCGCCTGCGCGTTCCGCTGGAAGGTGTCGATCATCGCGGCCCAGGCGGCCGGGGTGTTCGGGGTCGGGACGGAGCCGCCGCCGGACAGCAGCGAGCCGAGCGCGTACGACGCGATGTCCGAGCGGGACCGGAGCGCGTTCCGCTCGGCCTGGGTCATCTGTCCGACTTTTTCCGAAACAGTCATCCGGGCGAGCAGGTCGTCGACCCGTTTCCGGATCGGGAGTTTCTTGTTCAGGTACGGCAGGTCGTGCGCGTCGATCACCACGACCGGCTGGGTCTGCGGGGCCTTCGCGCCGGTGACCGTGAGCTCGAGGGGAACGGTTTCCGCGACCTCGGCGGAACGGTCTTTCCGGGTGGTCACGGAAACGTTCTGCGACGTTCCGGAAATCGTTCCGGCCGGGAACGTGATCGTTCCGGAAACCGGCGTGTAGTCGTCGGCGCCGGCCGTTCCGGTTCCGGTCTGGTAGTCGACGGTGACCGGCTCGTCGAGCGGCGTACCGCCGGTGGTCGCGACCGTGACCTTCACCTGCGCGGTCCCGCCCTCCTTGACCGGGTACACGTCGGCGTCGGTGACGACACTGTTCTTCAGCGCCGGGTCGGCCTTGCCGTAGACCTCGACCTGGTCGATCGCGAACTCACCCGGTGCGCCGGCCGGCATCGTGAACGCGTAGCCCCACATCTGGGTCAGGTTCAGGATGTGGTCGATACCGCCGACGGGCTGGTAGTCCCCGCGGTACACGAGCTCGCTGAACGGGATCTCGACCAGGTGCCAACCCTGCCAGTCGTCGGTGAAGCTGGTGTTCCACAGCTCGGACGCCTCGGCGTTCGCCCCGCCGTCCTTGATCTCGAAGAAGATCCGCTTCCCGGAGCCGGGCGGAAGCGGGGCGGTGTTCTGCCCGTACCACCAGAACCGGATCCCCTTGTACGGCGACCAGTCGCCGGGGTTCACGTCGTACGTGACGTCGTGACTGAAACCGCCCCAGCCGCTGATGTCGTACGTCCCGTGCAGCACCTTCTCGCCGGCCGGCGCGTCCGCGCGAGTCTGCAGCTCGAGGGTCGGCGGGTCGTCCGCGTCGCTGCCCCAGGTGAAGATCCCGGCGTTCGGCGGCGCCGCGAACGGCTCCGCGCCCTCGAACGCCGCCAACGTCACCGGAACCGGATCGTCGGCCGCCGCCGGCGTCGTCACCAGCAGACCGCCCAGCAATGCGGCTGCCGCGAGAACCGCCACCCGCCTCCTCCGGCGATCCACGGATCGAGAACCAGACCACCAGAGCATGGCGACTCCTCACAGGGGACACACAGAAGGACATCGAGGGGGACACAGAGCATGAGCACTCGCGCCCGACTCTCAGCCCTCCCCGAACCCGGGTCAAGACCTCACCGGTTCCGAAACTAGAGCGCTCTCACAGGCCGAGGCCGATGTGTGCGTGATCGTCGCCCAGCCGGGGACTGGGGACAGGTTATGGGGGGCTGGGACATGGCATTTCCTGTCTCCAGTCCCCGGTTCCTGTCCGCGGTCACCACCGTCGCCCCCCGCTACGACGGCTCCCGCGGGCCGCCCGTACGGTCTCACGCCGAGTCGTGGCGTTTGATTGCCGCTCGAAACCGCGAGTCGTGGATCGAGGCTGTCGACAGCTGTATCTGACCGCCAAATCCCACGACTCGACGGACATCGGGTGCCGGACCGGCCCTGCGTTCACAGATCCAGGCTCAGAGGTCTCGCGGGACCTCTTAGGATCCGGTGGTGAGCATTCGGGCGATGGTCGAGGGCGATCGATTCGCCGCTCCCCGACCAACTGGTCGAGATGTATGCCGTCCACGACGGCAGTTCCGTGATCAACGCGAACGGCTTCTGCATGGTCGGCGGCTGGACTCCGCTACGGGTGGACACGGCGATCGAGAGCTTCCGCCGCTACGACGCCTTGACCCGGTTGTGGGGCCTCCCGACCGCGGTGCCGTTCGCGGTCGACTACACGGGATGCCTCCTGGCCGTCCGCCCCAGCGGGACCGGCGGAGTCCTCGACTGCTTCGACGACAGCCCACCGAGCGAGAACGCGTACGTCGACATCGAGGACCTGCTCGCACAAACTGCCGCGGGGCTGCGGGGCGAGCATCCGCAGTACCGGTGCGAACTGACGCCTGACTACTTGCTCTGGATCGATCGCGACCTCGAGAAAGAAGACCTCGTCCGGCGGCGCTGACTGTTCATCCCGGGATCCGAACCGGACGCATGTGCGGACGCGGATCCGGTTGGTACTCGGAGCGGACGAGCTCCGGGGCCTCGATGTCCACGGTGCCGAGCGGGGTCGTGCGGTGGTCCGTGACCCACTTGATCAGGGCGTCCGGGGCCGTGATGGCGCCCGTGAAGTGGAGGAGATTGAGGTACCAGATGTCGCGGCGTTCGGTCTCGTACCAGGCGTCGGGCCCGAGCTCGTGGGTGACATGGTCGCTGAACGTGTCGGCCGCCGGGTCCAACGGCTCGGCGCAGGCCATGACCGTGCCTGGGGTGAGGGTTAGGCCGGTGACTCGGAACCCGATCGGCCACTGGGCACGAGTGGTCGCGCGGTGCAACGCCGACTGGTAGCGGGCGACGACTGGATCGTCGGCGGGGAGGTGCTCGCGGCGGGGCTCCAGGGCGCGGACAGTCAGGTGGGCGGAGCTGAGTTGCCCGGTCTGCCAGTGCTCAGGCCCCGCCAGTTCCGCCGCCTCCCGCGTGACGGCGTCCAGCACGTGCGCGAGCTGGCTTTCCGGTACAGGCCGCAGTACGACGCTGAGCGGCCAGCGCCCGCCTTCGCGCGGGAGCTCGTCGCGCTGGTGGTTGCCGGCTGTGATCCGCGGTACCGCGGCGGTGAACAGGTGGTCGAACTTCGTGGTCTCGATGATGAATCCTCCTTCGCATTGTTACGACGCAAGGACTGGACAGCCGGTTGGTGGGTAGATGACTGTGGGTCGCGACCGCCGCTGTAGGGGGAGAGGACACCTATGAAGCTCCGATATGTGCTGGGCAGTGTCATGCTGATCGTTCCGATGGCTGTGGTTGCCGTCGTCTCCCCGGCGACCGCGGCGGCACCACCGGACCTGGCAGCAGCACCGACCGCACAAGGCCCGGCCGCGGCGAAGATCCCGTCGATGTTGCGCGACGCCGCGACACTGGCCGCGAGCAAGCAATCGAGCGCGCAGGCCCGCTCACTGAGCGTCGAAGGCAACAACCTCGGCGTCCAGGTGTACGCCGCCGCGCCGGTCACCGCGCAGCAGCAAGCCGACCTCACCGCGCTCGGCGTCTCGGTCCTCAAGAACTCCGCGGACTTCACGAGCCCGGCCGGCGTCGACCTGCCGACCACGGGCCTGGTCTCCGCCACGGTCCCGTACGACAAGCTGGACGCGGTCGCGGCACTCGGCTGGGTGACGGCGCTGCGTCCGTCCCTGCGGCCCGCCGTCGACGTCGGCCCGATCACCGCGGAGGGCGTGCCGCTGCACCAGGCGGACAAGGCGCAGGCCAAGGGCCTGACCGGCCGCGGTCAGAAGATCGGCGTGATCTCCGGCGACGTCGACCACCTGGCCGACGCGGTCGCCGCGGGTGAGCTGCCGTCCGACGTCCAGGTGCTGCGGCAGGCGCCGACGTACGTCAACGACGAGGGCACCGCGATGATGGAGATCATCCACGACCTCGCGCCGGACGCGAAGCTCGCCTACGCGAGCACGCTGGAGACCAATGCGGACTACTTCGAAGCGTTCCATGTGCTGGCGAAGGCCGGCGTCACGATGATTGCCGAAGACATCGCGCTCGACGACGAGCCCGCGTTCCAGCAGGGCCTCGGCGCCGCAACGGCCGAGGCACTCGCCAAGCACGGCATCTGGGTCAGCTCGTCCGCCGGGAACCTCGGCAACCGGCATGCACCGCGGGTGACGGCCACCGGAACGGGCCAGGGCGCGGACGGTGCGACCGGGCCGTACACGGGGTGCCCGAAGTCGCCCGACAACGTGGTGCAGTTGCGCGGCAGCGACACGACGTACGACCTCAATCTGCTGCCCGGCGCCGGGATCCTGCCGACGCTGCAGTGGAGCGAGCCGCGGGCGATCTACCCGACCGCGGGTCAGGGCGGGTTCACCGACCTGAACCTGTACCTGATGGACAGCACGGGGACGAAGTGTCTCGCGTCCAGCACCGGGGTCCAGGCGAACGGCGTCGGCGACACCATCGAGCAGTTCGAGTACTTCAACACGACGAAGGCGGCGCAGCCCGTGAAGCTCGTCGTCGACGTCGAAGGCACCTCGACCGCGCGCAAGGCCCCGATTCTCGACCTGCGCTGGCGGGCGCTGTCGGCCGGCGTCCAGACGATCGACCCGCCGGACCCGGCCGGCTCGATGAACCCGGACTCGAACTACACCGTCTTCGCCACCAGCGCGGGTGCCGTGAACGCGAGCGTGTCCACGGACCCGAAGACCGCACCGCTCGAGCCGTTCAGTGCGGCCGGTCCGACGCAGCTCGTCAGCACCACCCGCTGCCCCGGCGGTAGGCCCGGTCCGTGCCGCGGCATCTCCGGCGCGGGTGCGTTGAATTTCCCGGCGCCCAACTGGCTCGCGGCCGACGGCGAGTCGGTCAGCGGTGTCGGCGGCTTCGGCTCGGGGACCTGCCCGACCACGACCCAGGGCGGCTGCCGCTTCTTCGGTACGTCGGCCTCGGCGCCGACCGCTGCCGGCGTGGCAGCCCTGACCCGCCAGGAGTTCGGTGGCCGCGTGTCCCCGCTCGTCCTGAACGCGCTCCTCTCCGGCCGGGCGATCCCGCGCAGCGGCCCCGGCACCGGAGCGGGAGTGCTGAGCGCCCGATGAATTAAGAAGCTGTAGTGGTCCGATTGAGTGCAAATTCAGTACTCATATTCATGGACCGATGCTGCCATCCCCGGAAAGGATGGCAGCATGACTACACGTTTCGGGGTCTTCGTACCGCAGGGCTGGAAGATGGACCTGGCCGGCATCGCCGATCCGATCGAGCAGTGGGAGGCGATGACCGACGTCGCCAAGCGCGCCGACGAGCAGTCGTGGGACTCGATCTGGCTGTTCGACCACTTCCACACGGTGCCGGAGCCGAGTGACAACACCACCTTCGAGTGCTGGAGCGCGACCGCGGCGCTGGCCCGCGACACCAAGCGGGTGAACATCGGCCAGATGGTCGGCTGCAACGGCTACCGCAACCCGTCGCTGTACGCGAAGATCGCGTCCACCGTCGACGTCGCCAGCCACGGCCGCCTGTACGCCGGGATCGGCGCGGGCTGGTACGAGCACGAGTGGAAGGCGTACGGCTACGAGTGGACCGACGTACCGCAGCGGATGGCGGCGTTCCGTGAGGCGACCGAGATCATCTACAAGATGTGGACCGAGGACAAGCCGGTCTACAACGGCAAGTACTACTCGATCGATGCCCCGATCAACGAGCCGAAGGGCGCCCGCAAGCCGCACCCGAGCTTCTGGATCGGCGGCGGCGGCCCGAAGGTCACGCTGAAGCTGGTCGCGCAGTACGCCGACGCCGCGAACATCGGCGGCGGCAACCCGCAGCTGTTCAAGGAGAAGGCGGACATCCTCCGCGGCCACTGCGAGAAGCTCGGCCGGAACTACGACGACATCATCAAGTCGACGAACTTCAACGTGTTCCCGATCGACAAGGGCGACGACCCGCAGAAGGCGACCGAGAAGGCGCTCGGCCCGATGAACCGGGAGAAGTTCGACCGGGACAACTTCGTCGCCACCGAGGACGAGATCGCGGACAAGGTCGAGGCGGTCCTCGAAGCCGGCGCCGACTACGTCATCTTCTACGTCCCCGGCGTGGCCTACGACCTCGATCTCCTGGAGCGAGTCGAGAACGTCACGAAGCGCTTCGCCTGACCAGAACCGGTCATGGCGGATGTAGGTCAGGGGTAATGGTGGACCGGGGCTGACGGCAACTGCGAGGGTCGCTACGACGGCCTCGCGTGGGTCGGGGCGTCGGGAGGTTTCCCCCTGTGATGTCTCGAATGTCCCGGTCCGCGGTCGGCCTGCTCGCCGCGGTGGTCGCCGGTTCCCTGCTGCTGACGACCACCACGGCGAATGCCGGCCCCACGGCGACCGCTTCGGCGACCAACCCGACGCCCGGCGCGAGCAGCAAGCGGATCACGCTGGTCACCGGCGATGTCGCCGAGCTGACCACGAGCTCCAACGGCCAGGTCTCGGCCCGCCTCCTCGACGACGAGCCGTACTACTTCGGCACGTTCGACGGAGACCTCACCCTGGTCCCGGCCGACGCCTACCCGCTGCTCTCCGCGGGCCGGCTCGACAAGCGCCTCTTCAACCTGACCGATCTGGCGGCGCAGGGGTACGACGACGCCAGCAACGCCAGCCTTCCGCTTCTCATCACCGCGCCGACAAGCATCGCCCCGAGTACACCGGCCGCTGCGACGTACCGCCGTACCCTCGCCAGCGTCGGAAGCACCGCGGTGAGTGTGCAGAAGTCCGACGCGAAGACGTTCTGGGACGGCATCAGCGGCCCGACCACGTTCAAGTCCAGCCAGGTGACCAAGATCTGGCTCGACGGCCGCACCCACGCCACGCTCGACCAGTCCACGAAGCAGATCGGCGCCCCGACCGCCTGGAAGCAGGGGTACGACGGCCACGGCGTGAAGGTCGCCGTCCTCGACACCGGGTACGACGCCGGCCACCCCGACCTCGCCAAGCAGGTCGTCGCGTCGGAGAGCTTCGTCCCCGACCAGGCGGTCCAGGACCTGCACGGCCACGGCACGCACACCGCCTCGATCGTCGCCGGCCTCGGTACGGCGTCCGACGGCAAGCGGAAGGGTGTGGCGCCGGGCTCGGACCTGCTGATCGGCAAGGTGCTCGACAACAGCGGCGGCGGGTACGACTCCGAGGCGATCGCCGGAATGGAGTGGGCCGTCCAGCAGGGCGCGAAGGTCGTCAGCATGAGCCTCGGCGGCTGGCCGTCGGACGGCACCGACCCGATGAGCGAGGCCGTCGACCGGCTGTCGAAGTCGAGCGGCGCGCTGTTCGTGATCGCGGCCGGCAACTCCGGCGCCGAGGAAACCGTCGGATCTCCCGGCGCCGCGTCCGAGGCGCTGACCGTCGGCGCGGTCGACCGGGACAACAGCCTGGCGAACTTCTCCAGCCGCGGCCCGCGGATCGGCGACGGCGCCCTGAAGCCCGAGGTGACTGCTCCCGGCGTGGAGATCGCTGCCGCGCGCGCTGCCGGCACCGAGCAGGGCCACATCCTCGGCCAGTACTACACAGCGATGAGCGGTACGTCGATGGCGACGCCGCACGTCGCCGGCGCGGCCGCGATCCTCGCGCAGCGGCACCCCGACTGGACCGGCCCGCAACTGAAGGCCGCACTGGCCTCGACGGCTGTCCCGTCGGCCGGCGCCCGCACCGACCAGCAGGGCCTCGGCCGGGTCGACATCCCGAACGCCCTCGACCCGAAGGTCCTTCCTGACACCGCCAACCTGTTCTTCGGCGACCTGTCCTGGACCGGCCCGACCGCCCCCGCGCCGGTCACCCGTACGGTTGCCTACCGCAACAACTCGAACCGATCGGTGACGCTCACCCTGTCGGTCGACGCACAGTCTCCGGCGGGGGTGGAGGCCGGGCTGACGGTGAGCCCAGCCCGGCTGACCATCCCCGCCGGTGGTACGGGGTCCGCGACTGTCACCCTCGACCTCGCCAAGACCCAGCCCGCCAAGTACGCCGGTGTGCTGACGGCCCGCGCCGGCGCCACGTCGTACCGGACCGGCCTCGGGTTCGCGGCCGGTGGACGGCTGAACCAGGTGACCGTGAAGGCGATCGGCCGCGACGGTCAGCCCGCCACCACCAAGGCCGGGGCGAGCGGCGTCCAGCTGTGGAACCAGGACACCGGCGACGTCAGCGCGATCGCGTTCGACCAGACCGGCAGCCGCACGCTCGACGTACCGACCGGCCGCTACAGCGTGATGGCGTACGCGGTCGGCGGCGACGAGGCGAACTGGGCGAACTCGATCACGCTGCTCGGCGATCCGGATGAGTGGATCGGCAGCGACCGGACCTTCACGTTCGACGCCCGGACCGCGCACAAGGTGACGATCAAGACGCCGCGACCGGCCGACGCGCAGAGCATCGGGATCGCCTGGCACCGCAAGGTCGGCGACCGCGACGCCGTGTCCGGCTGGGCGTACAACGGCACGGTCGCCGACGGCGTCTACGTGCAGGACTTCGGAAAGGTTGCCAACGGCACCTTCCAGGTCGTGCAGCGCTGGGACCTCGCGCAGCCGAAACTGACCGTCGACGTCGATGGTGCTCGGCTGTCCACGTTCCGCGAGGGATCGCAGCGGACCGTGTACGTCGGGAACGCGAAACTCCCGCTCTACAACGGCGGCGACGGTACCGCGGCCGAGCTGACCGGCGCCAAGGACACCGCCGTATTGATCCGGTGGGGCGGCTTCAGCAAGACGACCGCACAGGTCAAGGCCGCGAAGGCCGCCGGCGCCAAGGTGGTGTTCCTCTACAACGAAGCGCCCGGCTTCTGGTCGACCGGCACCGAGCAGGGCGTTCCGCTCTACCTGTTGCGATCCGACCAGGGCAACCAGTTGCTCGGCGCGCTGGCGAAGGGTCCGCAGTCCGTACAGCTGAACGGCCTGCTCGACAGCACCTACCGGTACGACGTCGCGCTCGGCCCGTCGGTCGTGAAGGGCGGGCTGACCTACGACGTCGCGAAGATGCGCCCGGCCGTGGTGACGACGGACTTCCAGCAGAACGACGCGTTCTGGCTGCACCGCGACCAGCGGATCGCGCACCTGCCGGGGATCTCGACCGGATTGTCGGCGTCGCGGTTGGTGGCCGGTGCGGTGAAGCGGACCGACTACCTCGTCACTGACCAGAAGGGCGTCACCTGGGACGAGAAGACCTCCGCGGGGGAGTGGAACGAGACCGGCTTCGAGTCCACGATCACGCGGTCCTACCGGCCGGGTGAGCAGGTCACGCGCGGGTGGTGGGAGTCGCTGACGCGTCCCGCCGTACCGGGGTTGTCGGCTGCGCCGGGTGACGAGGCGCAGGGCTGGCCGCCGGCGCGGTTCGAGAACGCGTTGCGGATCGCGATTCCGCAGTACGTGAGTGGCGACCGGACCACGTTCGGCTGGGGCGACCGCGGCGACGTGACGAGCATGAAGCTGAGCAGCAACGGCGTCGAACTGGGCAGCAAGAACTGGTCGGTCGCACAGTTCACGGTCCCGGAACGCGCCGCGTGGTACGACCTGACGCTGGACCAGCAGCGTGGTCCGAACAGCTGGGCGAAGACCTCGACGTCGACGCACACCCAGTGGCACTTCCTTTCGGTGCCGTCCAAGAGCCGGGCCGTGCTGCCGCTCGTGCAGGTCGATTACAAGCACACCCAGGGCTGGCTCGAGCTCACCCCGCGCTACCAACCGGGTGTGCGCGGCGTCGGGATCTTCCGGACCACGGCGGAGATCTCGTACGACGGGAAGACCTGGAAGAAGCTGTCGCTGCGCGGGATCGGCACTGTCCGCGCCCAGGTCCCGGCCGGTGCGTACCCGAGCATCCGGGTGACCGCGACGGACCTGATCGGCAACAGCATCACCCAGACGATCGACCGCGCCTGGGCCAGCTGAACGTTAAAAAGGCGACGCCACGAAGCGGGGGGGAGTGCTCCGTGGCGTCGCCAGGGGCGCGCCTAGGGAGGGGTGGGGGCAGGCGCGCCGGTCTTGTGGGGATCAGCTCCCGAGGATGCCTCCACCGAGGATGCCCAGCAGTCCGAGGGCGGACAGCAGACCGCGGATGACCTGGTCGACCGCCTTGGTGCCACCGGTCTGGTAGGCGGTCACGCACTTCTGCAGCTGGGCCTGGGTCGGCTTGGTGATCGTCACCTTCGCCAGCTCGGACTGGCAGTACGTCGTGGCCTTCTGCAGCTCGGCCACTGTGCTGCCGACCGTGCCGACGATGACCCCGACGGCCGTTGTCAGGCTGGTGAGGCCCGGCTTCTGCGTGGTCGTGGTCGGAACCGTGGGCTTGGCCGTGGTCGGCTTCGAGGTGGTCGGCTTCACGGTCGTCGGCGTTGCCGTCGGCCGGCTGCTCGGAGTCGCCGTCGGCGTCCCGGTCGGCCGGTCCGTCGGCCGGTCGTCGTCCCGCTCGTCGGTCAACGTCGGGGTCGGTGTGGCCGTTGCCGTCGGCGTCGGGATGTCGATCGCCTCCGGCAGGTCCTTGTCCGACGGGGCGTCGATGCCCGGGTCGTCGATCTGGTCGCCGGCCTCGTCCACGTCGTCACCCGCGGTGCCGTTGCCGACCGCGATCCAGCTGCCGCCGGCGTACGCCTTCGCGATACTGACCACGAGGTCGACGTACTGCTGGGAGTGGTTGTAGCGCAGCACCGCCGCGTTCAGGTCGCTGGCCTTGGACAGGTCGGTCTTGCCCGAGCAGAGGTAGACCCCGGTCGACATCGCCGCGTCGTCGATGTCCTGTGGGTTCCGCACGCCGTCGCCGTCGCCGTCGACTCCCATGGCTCGCCAGGTGCCGGGGATGAACTGCATCGGGCCGACCGCGCGGTCGAACGCGCCGTCACCGTCGAACGAACCCGCGTCCGAGTCGGAGATCCGCGCCGTCCCGGACGAACCGTCCAGCCGCGGGCCGAAGATGCCCGGCACCGCTACGCCCAAAGAGTTCAGCGCGTTGCCGCCGAAGCGGCCGTGGTTGGACTCGACCCGGCCGATCGCCGCCACCAGCGTCCAGGGCAGGTGACACGCCGGGTCCGCCTGGGCCAGCACCTGCTGGGCCCGGGAGTACGCCTTGAGCGCGGCGTTCGGGATGCCGTTGCGGGACAGGCCCGAGACCACTTGCGTCGGTTGCTCGCCAGGATCGACGCCGGGGCCGACCACACCCGGCACCGGCACGTTGGCCGGGAAGGCGATCGGCTGCTTCGGTACGACGACCGGGTTGCCCCCGGACAGACCGTTCTCCAGCGACGCCGTGGCGATCGCGGGGTCGTCCGTGGCACTGACGGTGAACGCGCTCGCGAACAGCGCCAGTGGGATCAGCGGCGCCACCTGACGCCACCCGCTACCCGTGGCGCGGCGCTTGCCCTTCGCCATCGATGATTCCCCTCCGTGACTCATCGACCAGCCCGGCCCCACGCCGCGGACAGTCTTCTGTGTCTTTCTCGGTTGCCGTCGTAATAGGTCTAACGTCCGCCCCGTTGCGTGGGTTACGCGTCGGACCCAGACCGTGTACGTGCGGTCACCGGGTACCCATACTGGCGCGTAACAAAGAGCCTGTGAACCCCTTGCGGACGATCGGGTCCGGAAAAGCGCCCGGCCCCTGCCCGTCGGGGTGCGGGACCGGCAGGGGAGAATGGCCGCCGTGACTGACCTTGGGCCCGCACACACTGAACACTCCGCCGAACTCTTCGCCAGAGCCTCCACGGTGACCCCGGGCGGGGTCAACTCTCCGGTCCGCGCGTTCCGCGCCGTCGGCGGCGTACCGCGTTTCATGGCCTCCGGTGACGGATGTCACATGACCGACGTCGACGGCAACCGCTATCTCGACCTGGTCAGCTCCTGGGGCCCGCTGCTGCTCGGCCACGCCCATCCCGAGGTGATCGCCGCCGTTCAGGCCGCCGTCGGCCGCGGTACGTCGTACGGGACGCCGACCGAGACCGAGGTCCTGCTCGGCGAGGAGATCGTCGCGCGGACACCGGTCGACAAGGTCCGGCTGGTGTCGTCCGGGACCGAGGCGACCATGTCCGCGCTCCGGCTGGCCCGCGGGTTCACCGGGCGCGCCAAGATCATCAAGTTCGCCGGCTGCTACCACGGCCATGTCGACGCACTGCTGGCCCAGGCCGGTTCCGGCGTACTGACGCTGGGCATTCCCGGTACGCCGGGCGTCACCGAGGCGACCACGGCGGACACGATCGTGCTGCCGTACAACGACCAGGCGGCCGTAACTGCGGCGTTTTCCGAGTACGGCGACCAGATCGCGGCCGTGATCACCGAGGCGTCGCCCGGCAACATGGGCGTCGTTCCGCCGCGGGACGACTTCAATGCGTTCCTCGCCCGGATCTGCACGGAAAACGGCGCACTTTTCATTTCCGACGAGGTCATGACCGGCTTCCGGATCACCCGCTCCGGCTGGTACGGCGTCGACGGCGTCCGGCCGGATCTGATGACGTTCGGAAAGGTGATGGGCGGCGGTTTTCCGGCCGCGGCGTTCGGCGGCCGCGCCGACGTGATGTCCCACCTCGCGCCGGAGGGCTCGGTCTACCAGGCCGGCACGCTGTCCGGAAACCCGATCGCCACCACCGCCGGCCTGACCACGCTGCGGCTGGCCACCGACGAGGTCTACGCGAAGCTCGACGAGACGTCGCTCACTATCCAGCGCCTGGTGTCGACCGCGCTGGACAAGGAAGGTGTGCCGCACGTCATCTCGGCGGCCGGGAACCTCTTCAGCGTCTTCTTCGTGGAGTCCTCGGAGGGACCTGCCGAGATCCGGGACTTCGCCGGGGCGAACGCCCAGGTGCTGCCACGGTTCACGGCGTTCTTCCATGCCATGCTGGACGCCGGTGTCTACCTGCCACCGAGCGCGTTCGAGGCCTGGTTCGTCAGCGCCGCCATCGGCGATGACGCGCTGGCCGAGCTCGAGTCCGCCCTGGCTCCGGCGGCCCGCGCGGCAGCCGCCGTACAGAACTGAAGGGACAGCGGTGACCGAAACGACGGTCGTGCACCTGATGCGTCACGGCGAGGTGCACAACCCGACCGGCGTGCTCTACGGCCGGATCCCCGACTTCCACCTGTCCGAGCTCGGCCGCGCGATGGCCGACCGGGTGGCCGAGCACGTCAAGGGCCGCGACATCGTGCACCTGGTCAGCTCGCCGCTGGAGCGGGCCCAGGAGACGATGGAGCCGATCGCCAAGGTGTTCGGCCTCACGCCGGACATCGACGAGCGGGTGATCGAGGCCGCGAACCTGTTCGAGGGCAAGAAGTTCGGCGTCGGCGACGGCGCGCTGCGCAACCCGAGCGCCTGGTGGTTGCTGCGGAACCCGTGGAAGCCGTCCTGGGGTGAGCCGTACCAGCAGCTCGTCCGGCGGATGCGGGACGCGATCGAGACCGCCCGGCAGAAGGCCGCCGGTCACGAGGCGCTGATCGTCTCGCACCAGCTGCCGATCTGGATCGTCCGGTCCGCGATCGAGGGCCGCCGGATGTTCCACGACCCGCGCAAGCGCCAGTGCAGCCTGGCCAGCCTGACGTCCTTCACCTTCCACGGCGACGACATCGTCTCGGTGGGTTACTCCGAGCCGGCGAAGGATCTGTTGCCGGTCAAGAATGCGAAGAAATTCGTCGGCGGCGCGTGATGGTGCGTCGTACGGCGTTGCTGGTCGCCGGGCTGCTGCTCGTCGCGGGCTGCAGTTCGGGTCAGCAGGCAGCGCAGAACCGGCAGGGCCAGTCGGGTTTCGTCAGCGGCAACGGCAACGTGTCGACGTTCGCCGCGGCCGATCGGAAGCCGGCGCCTGAGCTCACCGGCAAGACGCTCGACGGGAAGACCTGGACGCTGTCCGAGCAGACCGGCAAGGTCGTCGTACTGAACGTGTGGGGTTCGTGGTGCCCGCCGTGCCGCAAGGAAGCGCCCGAGCTGGTCGCGGCGTCGAAGGAGCTCGGGTCGGCGGTGCAGTTCATCGGACTGAACACCCGCGACCTCGACCCGGCGCCGGCGAAGAAGTTCGTGCAGGAGTTCGGCGTCCCGTTCCCGAGCATCTACGACCCGAACGGCAAGGCGTTGCTGCGGTTCCGCGGCCAGATCTCGCCGAAGGCCATCCCGACCACGCTGGTGATCGACAAGAACGGCAAGGTCGCCGGCCGCGTCGTCGGTGAGGTCACCAAGCAGACCTTGCTCGGCATGGTGAAAGACGCGGGCTAATGGGACAGTGGTTCGCCGACTCGATGACCGGGTCGATGCTGGTGGCACTGCCGATCGCGGTGCTGGCCGGTGCGATCTCGTTCTTCTCGCCGTGCGTCGTACCGCTGCTGCCCGGCTATCTGTCCTACGTCACCGGCCTGTCCGCGGCCGAGCTCGGCTCGGAGAAACGCGGCCGGATGCTCGCCGGTACGGCGTTGTTCGTCGCCGGGTTCTCGGCGGTGTTCATCCTCACCGGCGTGGTGTTCGGCAAGGCGGGCGACCTGCTGATCGACCACCAGACCACGATCACGCGGGTCCTCGGCGCGCTGACCATCGTCCTGGGCCTCGTCTTCCTCGGCGGGTTCGGTTTCCTGCAGAAGGATCTGCGGGTGCACCGGGTCCCGGCGGTAGGGATCGCGGCGGCGCCGTTGCTCGGCGTACTGTTCGGATTCGGGTGGACTCCGTGTATCGGGCCGACGCTCGGGACCGTGATGACGCTGGCCACCACCGAGGGCAGCACCGGGCGCGGGGCGACGCTGGCGCTGGTGTTCAGCCTCGGGCTGGGGATTCCGTTCATCGTGGCGGCGCTGGCGTTCCGGCGGATGCTGTCCGCGGTGGCATGGGTCCGCAAGCACCAGCTGCTGGTGATCAGGATCGGCGGCGTACTGATGATCGCGGTGGGACTGCTGCTGCTGACGGGAGTGTGGGATGCGATGACCGCGGACCTGCGGCAGTGGGTCGCCAACTTCGGATCGGCGGTCTGAGATGACTGAGATCAAGGACCGGATCGCCGCGGCGTCGGGCCCGGAAGAGCCGTCCGGACCGCCGGCGCTCGGCCTGGTCGGCTGGCTGCGCTGGACCTGGCGGCAGTTGACGTCGATGAAGACCGCGCTGGTGCTGCTGTTCCTGCTGGCGCTCGGCGCGGTGCCGGGATCGCTCGTCCCGCAGACGCCGATCGACCCGATCAAGGTCTCGGACTTCCTCGAGGCGCACAAGACGCTCGGCCCGCTGTACGACAAGCTCGGGCTGTTCGACGTCTACAAGTCCGCGTGGTTCTCGGCGATCTACCTGTTGCTGTTCATCTCGCTGATCGGCTGCGTCGTACCGCGGCTCTCTGTCTATGTGAAGGGTTTGCGGGCCAGGCCGCCGAAGCCGCCGCGGAACCTGAACCGGCTGCCCGGGTACCAGCGCTTCGAGATCGACGAGGCCGGCGACGTCCTCGAGGTCGCGACCCGCGAGCTGCGGAAACGCCGCTTCCGGGTGCAGCCGTACGACGGCGCGGTCGGCGCGGAGCGTGGATACCTGCGCGAGGCGGGCAACCTGCTCTTCCACTTCTCGCTGATCCTGGCGCTGGTCGGGGTCGCCTGGGGTTCGCTGTTCGGCTACCGCGGCAGCGTGCTGGTTGTCGTGGGCAACGGTTTCTCCAACTCCGTCGCGCAGTACGACGACTTCACGCCGGGCCGCGCGTTCAGCGGTGACGACGACCTGCCGCCGTTCTCGCTGACCGTCAAGGACTTCGAGGTGAAGTTCCAGGAGGACGGTCCGCAGAAGGGCGCGGCGCGCGAGTTCAAGGCCCAGCTGGATTACCAGGAGACGCCGGACGCGCCGGAGAAGTCGTACCAGCTCGAGGTCAACCACCCGCTGAAGCTCGACGGGAGTTCGGTCTACCTGCTGGGGCATGGGTACGCGCCACGGGTCACCGTTCGCGACGGCCAAGGAAATGTAGCGTTTTCCGGGCCGGCCCCCTTCCTGCCGCAGGACAGCAACTTCGCATCGTTCGGCGTGATCAAGGCGCCGGACGCGCGACCGATGACGCTCGGGTTCGAGGGCTTCTTCCTGCCGACCTCGTACATCGGTCCGAACGGGCCCGTGTCGGTGTTCCCCGACGACCTGAACCCGGAGCTGGTGATGACCGGGTACTACGGCCGGCCGCAGCCGGAGACCGGGAAGCCGGAGTCGGTGTACCAGCTGGACAAGTCGAAGCTGACGCAGTTCCAGCAGAACGACGACAAGTGGCGGCTCCAGCTCGCGCCGGGGCAGAGCGCCCAGCTGCCGGACAAGGCCGGGTCGATCACGTTCGACGGCTACAGCCGGTGGGTGAAGCTGCAGATCAGCCACACTCCGGGGACCGGCCTTGCGCTGGCGGGCATCTCGCTGGCGATCCTCGGCCTGATGGGTTCACTGTTCGTGCATCCGCGCCGTACCTGGGTGCGGGTCCGCGAAGAGGACGGGCGTACCGTTGTCGAGGTCGCCGGTCTGGACCGCGGCCCCGAGCGCGGCCTCGGCGACGAGATCCAGGCGATTACCAAGAGTTTGAAACCCGCCAGCTCGAGCACCCAGGAGCAGCCATGAGCCCGGAGACCTACGCACAAGTCTCCAACCTGCTGATCCCGACTGCCACGGTGATCTACGCCCTCGCGATGGTTTCCCACGCGATGGAGTGGGCCCTCGGCCGGGCGGCGGTCGCGAAGACGGTCGCGGTGAAGGAGGAGGTGCTGGTCGCCTCTGACGGCGCAGCGGTCTCCGGCGGCGTTGGCGACGTACCTGACGCTCCTGCTGTTGAGGAGCCGGCGTCGAGTGAGCGGCTTGATGCGGCCAGCCGGATCGGGCTGCTGCTGACCTGGTTGGGCTTCGTGCTCCACGTGGGCGGTGTGGTCACGCGTGGGCTCGCGGCCGAGCGGGTGCCGTGGGGGAACATGTACGAGTTCTCCATCACGGCGTCGCTCGCGGTCGCGATCGTGTACCTGATCTTCGTGCGGCGCTACAAGCTGCAGTACCTCGGGCTCGGCGTGACGTTCGTGATCGCCGCCGTCCTCGGTCTGGCGGCGCTGGCGCTGTACACGCCGGCCGGTCCGCTGGTTCCGGCGCTGCACTCGTACTGGCTGGTGATCCACGTGTCCGCGGCCGCGATCTCCGGTGGTGCGTTCACCGTCGGCGGCCTGGTCTCGGTGCTGTACCTGGTCAAGGCCCGCGCTGAGCGCCGCGTGCTGGCCGGCGGCACGATGTCCGCATCGCTGCGCCGCCTTCCGAGCGCCGAGGCGATGGACGGTACGGCGTACAAGGTGCTGGCGTTCGCGTTCCCGCTGTGGACGTTCGGCGTCCTGGTGGCCGGGCCGATCTGGGCCGAGCACGCCTGGGGCCGGTACTGGGGCTGGGACCCCAAGGAGGTCTGGTCGCTGGTGACCTGGGTGGTGTACGCCGCCTACCTGCACGCCCGCGCGACCGCGGGCTGGCGAGGCCGCCGGGCCGCGACGATCGCGATCGTCGGCTGGTTCGTCTTCATCTTCAACTTCGTCGGGGTGAACCTGTTGGTCTCCGGCCTGCACTCCTACGCCGGGGTCTGACATGAAGGAGTTCGGGATCTACACCGGCCTGCGGGCGGCGCTGTTCGCCGTCTGCCTGGCGGTGCTGTGGTTCGCGCTGCGCACCTGGCTGTCGATCTGGCCGATCGCGCTGCTGGCCCTGATCGTCTCGTCGATCCTGTCGATCTTCGTCCTCCGCGCCGCCCGCGACCGCCTGGCCGGCAAGATCGAGACCCGCGCCACGAAGATCTCCACCCGCCTCGAGCAGGCCCGCTCCGCCGAGGACGACGACTAAAGGCGAGCCCCGCCTGTCAACGCCGTACCAGTGATCCACTGGTACGGAGAGTGATCTATGCCACGAGCGAATTTCGGGCAAAACCATTTGTGCACTCCTTCACATGAGTCGTACCGTGGTGGATGAAACGAAACCGTTTCGTTCTATCGGTGTTCTCTTAGCTACTCAGGGTGATGATCGTGGAGGCAGCAGGCGTGCGGCAGCGGCCGCGGGTCGAAGGCGGGCGTGAGGAGGAGATCCTCGACGCGACCGTGGCGGTGGTGGCCGAGCTCGGCTACGACCGGCTGACCATGGACGCGGTGGCGACGGCGGCGAAGGCCAGCAAGGCCACGCTGTACCGGCGCTGGTCCACCAAGGCCGAGTTGGTCGTGGACGCGATCAGCCGGGCGAAGGGCTGCCCGATGCCGGAGGACGTCGACACCGGCAGCCTCCGCGGCGACCTGATCTCGATGTCCTGCGGCGACGGCGGTTTCACCGACGAGATGCCGATGTCGGTGATCGCCGGCCTGATCACCGCCCTGCACCGCGACGCCGACCTGCAGAAGGCGTTCCGCGAGCGGTTCCTGGCGCCGCGGCTGCAGCTGACCCACCAGGTGTTCGCACGGGCCGTCGAGCGCGGTGAGATCGCGCCGGACGTGGACGTCGAGCTGCTCTCGACGACGCTGCCCGCGGTCATCGTGCACCACGCGTACGTCCTCGGCATCGGGCCGACGGACGACCTGATTCTTCGAGTGATCGACAACGTGATCCTGCCTGCGGCGCGGGGGTCGCAGGTGAGCTGACCGGTGAGGGGCCGGTCCGCGATTCAACCAGGCAAGTCTGCCCAAGAGGGGAAACATTCCATGTCCGAAGAAGTCATCAACGCCGATCCGCCGGAGGGACGGCCGGTCGACGCTGAGACCGCGGCCGGCGCACACGGCCATCGCAACCTCGGGATCGCGCTCGCGCTGATCTGCATGGCGCAGCTGATGGTGGTGCTGGACGGCACCATCGTGAACATCGCGCTGCCGCACATCAAGAACGAGCTGGGCTTCAGCGACGCGTCGCTGCCGTGGGTGGTCAACGCCTACGCGCTGGCGTTCGGCGGTCTGCTGCTGCTCGGCGGCCGGATCGGCGACATCGTCGGCCGCCGCAAGGTGTTCGTGTTCGGCGTCATCCTGTTCGGTCTGGCGTCGTTCGTCGGCGGTATCGCGCAGAGCGAGGGCGTGCTGCTGGCCAGCCGGATCCTGCAGGGCATCGCGGCCGCGGCCGCCTCGCCGAACGCACTGGCACTGATCACCACGACCTTCCCGGCCGGCAAGGAGCGCAACCGCGCGATGGGCGTGTACGCCGCGATGTCGGGCGCCGGTGCCGCGATCGGCCTGATCCTCGGTGGCGCGCTGACCGAGGCCGACTGGCGCTGGACGTTCTTCATCAACACGCCGATCGGTCTGCTGGTGGCCGTTCTCGCGTTCCGGTTCCTGGGTGAGTCGGAGCGGCAGACCGGCAAGTTCGACCTGCCGGGTGCGATCACCGGAACCCTCGGTCTGACCTCGCTGGTCTACGGTCTGACGCACGCCGCCACCGACGGCTGGGGCGACACCTGGACGCTGATCTTCATCCTCGGCGGCCTGGCGCTGATCGGGCTGTTCCTGACGATCGAGGCCCGCTCGCGGCACGCGCTGATGCCGTTCCGGATCCTCGCGAACCGGACCCGCGGCGTGAGCTTCTTCGTGATGCTCATCGTCGGCGCGGCGATGTTCTCGATGTTCTACTTCCTGGGCATCTTCGTGCAGAGCATCATGGGCTACAGCGCGATCAAGACCGGTCTGTCGTTCCTGCCGTTCAGCTTCGGCATCGTGGTCGCCGCGCAGGTCGCGTCGACGCTGGTGGCGCGGGTCGACCCGCGCTGGATCTCCGGCGCCGGTGGCGTCTTCGTCGCGGCCGGCATGTTCGGGTTCAGCCGCCTCCAGGTCGACTCGTCGTACCTGACCGACCTGCTGCCGTACATCCTGGTGCTGTCGTTCGGTATGGGCCTGATCTTCGTCCCGCTCACGCTGACAGCGGTCAGCGGGGTCGCGAACGAGGACTCCGGCGTCGGTTCCGCCGTACTGAACACAGTGCAGCAGATCGGTGGTGCGATCGGCCTGGCGCTGCTGGGCACGATCTCCACCAGCGCGATCAAGGACAAGTTCGCCGAGCTGGCCCCGGGCCTGCAGCAGGCGGCCGCGTCCGGGCAGTCACCGGAGCAGGTCAAGCAGTTGCAGGGGCAGTTCACGGCGCTCGCCACGACGCACGGGTTCACCCGGGCGTTCATCTGGTCGGCGTTCCTGGCGCTCGGTGCGGCCCTGATCACGCTGGTCGGCCTGTCGATCAAGCACAAGGACCTGGCCAACGACGGCCAGCCCGTCCACATGGGCTGATCACACCGGTACGCGAAGGGCCCGCTTCCCGGGAGGGGGGAAGCGGGCCTTTCGTTTTGTCTACAGGGGTTTGCGCATCACGAGTTCGCGACGTACGCCGTCCGGCATCAGGTCGCCGAGCTCGTCGATGTCGACGTACCCGTGGCGCAGGTAGAGGTTGTGCGCCGGATCGTTGCCTGGGACAACTGACAGCTTCACAGAGCGGGCGCCGATGCCGCGGGCCCAGTCTTCGATCGCGGTCATCAGCGCGTTGCCGACGCCCTTGCCGCGGCCGGCCGGCGCGACCCACATCGAGACGAGCTCGGCCGTCTCCGGTTCTTCGCCGGGGAAGCCTCCCGCCATACCGGCCGGCGTACCGGCGATCGAGGCGATCACCTGGTAGGCGCCGGTTACGGAGAGGCGCTCGCGCCAGCGTTCCTCGGGAGCGTCGATCCAGTCCGCGAGCTGCGAACCGAACGCGAACGGCGCTTCCGCGAGTGCGGCGAGACGCAGCTCGCTCCAGGCTTTCCAGTCGTCCGGGCCGATTGCTTGTACGTCGGTCACGCGCACAGGATCGCAGTCGGCCCGGACTCCCGACCAGTCAGTTTCGGGGCGGGAACTTCGAGGAGACCCAGTCGCGGACGCCGCCGAGGCCGTCGCCGAGGTCGCGGAGGAACTTGGCCAGCGGGTCCTGCGAGCGGTTGAACGCGTCGGTGTACGACTTGGCGGCGTTCTTCGCCTCCTGCGAGATCGACGCGTCGCCGTCGTCCTGACGCTTCGGGTACTCACCGGAGACGATCGTCGTGTACTCGCCCTCGTCGACCCAGCGGCGCAGCTCGTGCGCCCGGATCACGGCCAGCGGGTGCGACTGCGCCTCGAGCAGCAGCAGCTTGAGCACGCTGTCGCGCAGGTCGCCGGCGCTCTCGTACTCCGTGCCTTGCGCAAGGAACGCGGTCGTGTCGAGTTCGTTGAGCTGACCGCCGCTGGCGAGCTTCATCTGGACGCGCAGCGCGACCGCCGGGTCCTGGACCGCGAGCAGACCGGCCCGGTCACCAGACAGCTCCGCCTTGCGGGACCACTCGTGCAGGGCGGCGATGATCGCCCGCAGCCCGAGTGCGCCGATCGGCAGCCAGCCGATGGCGCCGGTGAGGCGCATCAGCCACAGCAGGAGCGACTGGTACAGCGCGTGACCGCTCTGCGCGTGACCGAGCTCGTGCCCGAGGACGAACCGCAGCTCCTCCTCGTCCAGGCCCTGGAGCAGGGCGCTGTTCACCACGATGAACGGCTTGTCCATGCCGATCGTGACCGCGTTCCAGATCGGGCTGTTGGTGACGTACAGCTCGGGAAGCTGGCGGACGTCGAGCGTCGAGGCCGCCTCGGTGTAGAGCCGGTGCACGGTCGGGAACTGCCGCTCGTCGACCCGGATCGCCGAGCCGAGGTACTGCAGCCGGAACGCGCGCTCGTTGATCAGTCCCGACATCTTCCGCAGGACGTAGTCGAACCCCTTCAGCTGCCGCAGCGCCACCAGCGCACCGCGGTCCGCGGGGTGTTCCCACGCTCGCGAGCTGATATCGGTCAACGTCACCCGCTGCCGCGTCGGCCGATCACTGTTCTCGGTCATCGTTCCCCCTGCCCGGTCGTCATGGGTTCCCAACCTAGCTCGCATTCGGGGTCGGGCGCGGGTTGAGCGCTACAGCGAGCAACAACGTGGGGATCCAGCCGATCGGTACGGCGAACCAGCCGACGTGGGCTCCGGCCACTGCGGTCGTTGCGACGGAGAGCGCCGTACCGCCGAGCCAGTAGCCGAGGGCGTTCGCGGCCTTTCTCAGGGTGCCGCGACGGTAGCCGACCCAGGCGAGCGTGAGGGTGGCCGGCAGGGCAAGGATGATCGACCCGAACGTGAGGATCGCGAGGAGCAGCGCGATGTCGGCGGGCGTGAACTCGACGGCGCCGAGCGGGATCATCGGGGCCACCCGGCGTACGGCATCGGCTGGGGCTGGGCGGGTGCGGGCCGCCGGATCCGGTCCCGCTGGGCGTGGGGCATGAGGAACCAGGTGAGCAGCCAGAGCAGCCCCCAGTCGAGGACGGCCGCGCACCAGAAGATGTCCAGGAGCATGCAGGCAGTGATGATCGCGGTCGACAGCAGGGTGCTCCACGCCCAGTACCAGAGCCCGTTCCAGTAGCGGTGGCGGCTGCCCCGTAGGTAGCCGACCACCGCGAGCGGGCCACTCACCGGGACCGCGGCGCCCAACGCCACGGCCGCGAACATGAGCGCGACGAACCAGTCAGGGAAATCGATCATGGACCGATCCTCGCTGCCGGGGCGGGTGGTTGCTGAGCGTAGGAATACTCAAATCGGGCTCGACGTCCTAGCCTGGCCCGCATGAGTGAGGTTTGTCGTGAGGTCGATCGCCGGGACGAGAAGGCGCGTGCCTGGGTGTCCGAGGCGATCCGGATCGTGGACGCCGACGCGAACCGGAGCGCGGACACGCATCTGCACGTGTTCCCGATGCCGGAGGGTTCCGGTGTGGACCTGTACCTCAAGGACGAGTCCGTGCACCCCACCGGCTCGCTCAAGCACCGGCTCGCCCGGTCCCTGTTCCTGTACGCCCTGTGCAACGGCTGGATCCACGAAGGCACCACGGTCATCGAGGCGTCCAGTGGCTCCACCGCGGTCAGCGAGGCGTACTTCGCCCGCCTGCTCGGCCTCCCGTTCGTCGCGGTCATGCCGGCCTCGACGAGCCCCGAGAAGGTCGAGCTGATCGAGTTCTACGGCGGCAGCTGCCACTTCGTCGAACGCTCCGGCCAGATCTACGGCGAGGCCAAGCGCCTGGCCGACGAGACCGGCGGCCACTACATGGACCAGTTCACGTACGCCGAACGCGCGACGGACTGGCGTGGCAACAACAACATCGCCGAGTCGATCTTCGGTCAACTCTCGCTGGAGCAGCATCCGATCCCGACCTGGGTCGTGGTCGGTGCCGGGACCGGCGGTACGTCGGCCACGATCGGGCGCTATGTCCGCTACCAGCGGTACGACACGTCGGTCGCCGTGGTGGACCCGGAGAACTCGGCGTTCTTCCCGGCCTTCGAAGCGGGCGACCACGAGTTCTCCACCGGCCGCCCGTCCCGCATCGAAGGCATCGGCCGCCCGCGCGTCGAGCCGTCGTTCGTGCTCGGCGTCGTCGACCGGATGATCTCGGTCCCCGACGCCGCCTCGATCGCCGCGATGCGCTTCTGCTCCCGCGTCACCGGCCGCCTCGTCGGCGGCTCCACCGGCACCAACCTCTGGGGCTCACTACGCCTGGCCGCCGAAATGCGCCGTACGGGCGCCCGCGGCAGCATCGTCACCCTCCTCTGCGACAGCGGCGAACGCTACGGCAACACCTACTACGACGACGCCTGGCTGCGCACCAGCGGCATCGACATCACCCCCTACACCACCACCCTCGAGTCCTTCGCCACCACCGGCCACTGGACCGAACCCGAGTAGCCGCTCAGCGGCCCAGCGCTAGCCCCACGCCGAGGCCGATGGCGCAGAGGAGTTCGGTGAGGCCGGTGAACTTCAGCACTGGGATGAGGGCGGGGCCGACTGCGTCGCTGAGGATGATTCGGGTGGACTTTACGGCCAGCGGGAGGGCGATGAAGGCCAGGAGGGTCCACGGGGTGGCGATGACCGAGACGGCCGCGAGGATGAAGGCCAGCGCGATCAGAGCGGCGTAGAGCCGGCGGGAGCGCGCGGCGCCGAGGACTACGGCGAGGGTGCGCTTGCCGGTGACCGAGTCGGTGGGGATGTCGCGGAGGTTGTTGGCGACCAGGAGAGCGCAGGCGATCGCGCCGACCGAGACAGCGCCGGCGATGGCCGACCAGTGCAGCGTTTCCGCTTGGGCGTACGTCGTACCGAGGACGGCGACCAGGCCGAAGAAGAGGAACACGCTGACCTCACCGAGCGCCCGGTAGCCGTACGGCTTCTTGCCGCCGGTGTAGAACCAGGCGCCGAGCAGCGACGCGGCCCCGGCGACGAGGAGCCACCACGTGGTCGTTGCGCACAGCACGATGCCCAGCGCGGCGCCGATGCCGAAGCAGGTGAAGGCGGCGGTCTTGACTGCCCGCGGCGTGGCGACCTTGGAGCCGACCAGGCGGAGCGGGCCGACGCGGTTCTCGTCGGTGCCGCGGATGCCGTCGCTGTAGTCGTTGGCGTAGTTGACGCCGATCTGCAGGGCCAGCGCGACGCCGAGGGCGAGCAGCGCCTTCCACCAGACGAAGCCGTCCAGGTACGCGGCCGCGCCGGTTCCGACGAGAACGGGCGAGATCGCGGCAGGCAGGGTCCGGGGGCGGGCGCCTTCGATCCACTGGGCAGGGGTAGCCATGAGCGTCGATTCTGTCAGCCAGGCGGCCGACCGGTGCAGGCGGGCCGGGGTCCGCGCCGGGTCCGGAGCTCGAGCCGTACGCTCGTCAGTGTCATGTCTACCTTGCGCCTGGTTCCCGGTACGCCGGATGCGGTGCTGTCCGCGTTGAGCGGCGTACTCGACGGCAGCGGTACGCCGTTTGCGCCGGTGCCGAGCGACCCGGCCGCAGCCGCACGGGTTCACGACGCGGCCAAGCCGGACGAGCCGGTCGAGGACGGCTGTGCGGTGGTGCTGACCACCTCCGGGTCATCCGGCGAGCCGAAGGGCGTACTCCTGTCGCGGGAGGCGCTGATCGCGTCCGCGACCGCCACCCACGACCGGCTCGGCGGGCCCGGGCAGTGGTTGCTCCCGATGAAGCCGTACTTCGTGGGCGGCCTGCAGATCCTCACCCGTTCGCTGGTCGCAGGCACGACGCCTGTGCTGCTCGGCGACAGCTTCACGGCGGCGGCGCGCCAATTGACCGGTGTACGGCGGTACACAGCGATGGTGCCGACGCAGCTGGCCCGCTATCTGGAGACGGATCTGGAGGCGCTGCGGTCGTTCGACGCGATCATCATCGGCGGGGCGTCCACACCCGAGCCGTTGAAGGTCAAGGCCGCGGAGGCCGGCGTCGACGCGATCCCGGCGTACGGAATGACCGAGACCGGCAGCGGCTGTGTGTACGCCGGGGTGCCGCTGGACGGTACGTCGATCGACCTGGACGACGGTCGCATCCTCATCAAGGGGAGCACGCTCTTCGATGGGTACCGGTTGCGGCCGGAGCTCACCGCCGAGGTGCTGCAGGACGGGTGGTTCCGTACGCAGGATCGCGGCGAGCTGGTGGACGGGCGGCTGCGCGTGATCGGTCGCGTGGACGATGTGGTGATCTCCGGCGGAGTGAACGTCACGCTGACGACGGTGCAGGCGCGGCTGCTCGAGCATCCGCAGGTGAAGGATGCTGTGGTGCTCGGGAGTCCGGACGCCGAGTGGGGGACACGTGTGGTCGCGTTCGTGGTAGGTGAGCCGGGGCGGGACGAGTTGCGGGACTGGGTCAGCCAAACGTTGCCGCGGACATGGGCCCCGAAGGACGTCGTACAGCTGCAGGCGTTGCCGATGCTTGCTTCGGGCAAGGTGGACCGGCAGCGGTTGCTGGAGGGCGTGCGGTGATCGCCTACTCGATCGGCCTCAAGAACAAGTTCCGTGGCATCACAGTGCGCGAGGGGATGCTGTACGAAGGCCCTGCGGGCTGGGCGGAGTGGAGCCCGTTCCTGGACTACGACGACGCGGCCTGTGTGTCCTGGCTGCGGGCGGCGCGGGAGGCGGCCGAGGACGGCTGGCCGGCACCGGTCCGCGACCGCGTGCCGGTCAACTGCACAGTGCCCGCCATTGGACCCGAGCGAGCTGCGGAGATCGTCAGAGCGTCCGGCTGCAGTACGGCGAAGGTGAAGGTGGCTGAGCCGGGTCAGACGCTCGCTGACGACCTGGAGCGCGTCGAAGCGGTACGGGACGCGATCGGTAGCGGGCAGGTGCGCATCGACGCCAACGGGCTGTGGTCGGTAGACCAGGCCGTGCAGAACCTGAAGGAACTAAGACGGTTCGAGCTGGAGTACGTCGAGCAGCCCTGCGCCACCGTGGAGGAGTTGGCGGACCTCAGGCGGCGTACCGACGTACCTGTTGCCGCTGACGAGTCGATCCGCCGGGCCGAGGACCCGCTGCGGGTCAGGAAGCTCGACGCCGCGGACATCGCCGTACTGAAGGTGCAGCCGATCGGAGGCGTCCGTGCGTGCCTGGAGATCGCTGAGCAGATCGGACTGCCCGTAGTGGTCTCGTCTGCACTGGAGACCTCAGTAGGCATTGCTGCCGGCGTCGCACTCGCCGCTGCGCTTCCGGAACTGCCCTACGCCTGCGGTCTGGCCACAGTCTCGATGTTCACCCAAGAGGTGGTCGCCGACCCGCTGCTGCCCACCAACGGGTTCCTGCCGGTACGACGCGTCGTACCGGATCCCCAGCTGCTGGAGGCCGCACGTGCGGACGCGGACCGGACCAAGGTGTGGGAAGAACGCCTGTCCCGAGTAAGGAGTGCCGGATGAACCCGTCCACGGCCTTTGCGACTGTGGTGGTCGACGAACTGATCCGCTGCGGTGTGCGCGAGGCCGTGGTGTCGCCCGGCTCCCGCAGCGCCCCACTGGCCCTGGCACTCGCAGCCGCCGACCGCGAGGGTCGGCTGAGACTGCATGTGCGGATCGACGAGCGTACGGCGGGATTCCTGGCCATCGGCCTGATGCGAGGCAGTGGCCTACCAGTACCCGTGGTGACCACGTCAGGTACTGCGGTAGCGAACCTGCACCCCGCTGTCCTCGAGGCGTCGCACAGCGGGCTCCCGCTGATCGTGCTGAGCGCAGACCGGCCACCTGCTCTGAGAGGCAGCGGTGCGAACCAGACGACCGACCAGATCAAGGTGTTCGGCTCTGCGGTCCGCCTGTTCCACGAGATGGGTACGCCGGTCCGTGAGATCGGTCAGGTCGCGTACTGGCGCTCACAGGTCGCGAGAGCGGTGGCTACGGCAGTAGGTGCCCGCACCGCCGACCCGGGGCCAGTGCAGCTCAACTGTCCGTTCTCGGAGCCGCTGATCCCAACAGACGGACCAGAGTGGCCTGAGCCGCTGAGCGGACGCAGCACTGGCCCATGGACCTCCATTCACGCAGCAGCGGGCCGTCCGGCCGCTGTGTCGCCCGGACCGAAGACGGTGGTCGTCGCGGGCGATGGTGCTTCGCAGTCCGCGCGGTTGGCGGCGGAGGCCGGGCAGTGGCCGTTGTTCGCGGAGCCGTCGAGCCGGGCGCGGACCGGTCCGTCGGTGATCTCGGCGTACCGGTTGTTGCTGCAGGCAAGCACGTTGGCGGACGAGATCGAGCGCGTGCTGGTCTACGGCCACCCGACGTTGTCGCGGCCGATCTCGAAGCTGTTGGCGCGGCCCGACGTCGAGGTGATCGTGGTCGCACCGACCGGGCTGTGGCCGGACCCGGCGCGCCGCGCCAAGTCCGTGGTGACGGCGCTCGAGGTCACCGCGCCGGACTCCACCGACTGGCTGGCGCGCTGGCAGGACGCCGACCAGCTGGCCCGTCCCGAGATCGACAAGGTCCTCGCGGACGGCCTCAGCGGACCGCGCGTCGCAGCCCTCGTCGGCGAGGCGGTCGGCGCCGACGGCATGCTGGTGGTCGCCTCCTCGAACCCGATCCGCGACCTCGACCTCGCCCCGATCGTCCCGATCCGCACGATCGCGAACCGCGGCCTGGCCGGTATCGACGGCACGATCTCGACCGCGATCGGCGCCGCCCTCGCGAACGCCGGCCCGACGCACGCGCTGATCGGCGATCTCGCCTTCCTGCACGACAGCAACGGGCTCGTCGTCGGGCCGGACGAGGCCCGCCCCGACCTGCGGATCGTGGTCGTGAACGACAACGGCGGTGGGATCTTCTCCACACTGGAGCAAGGCGACCCGACCCATGCGACGCACTTCGAGCGCGTCTTCGGTACGCCGCACAACGTGGACCTCGGCGCACTGTGTGCGGCCAGCGGTACGGCGTACACGCTGGTGCAGACCGTCGACGAGTTGCGGGCCGCGCTGACGCCCACGGTCGCCGGCCTGGACGTGATCGAGGTGCGGATCTCCCGGGACGCTCACCGGCCGATCGGCGCGGCGCTGGTCGCCGCGCTCAAGCAGCTGTAACTGGGACCTTTCGCGCGGGTTGCAACGTCCGGAGATGGCTGAGCAGCGGCACTGCCATCGCGATGACCAGCGCGGTCGTCGTGAGAATCGGAATCGTCGCGCCGCGCAACGACGAGTTGAGGGGCGCGGCGATCGTGAAGATCAGGCTGACCGCGGTGATGATCGTGGTCAGCCGCCGTCCGGGGCGTGCGACGGCCAGGAACGGCAGGCACCAGAGGAAGTACCAGTCGTGCGCGCTCGGCCCGAGTACGACGACCGCGAGCAGTGCGACACCGACAGCCCTTGCCGCGTAGTGGATCGACGACCGGAGACTCAGCCACGCGATCAGAGCGAGTGCGGCGACCATGCCGACCAGACGGACGATCTGCAGCGCCTGTGCGGCCGCAGTGTCCTCTCCTAGCCAGCCCAGTACGCCAGACGCCGCCATACCGATCAGGTTGGCGATGGAGAAGGGGGAGCGGACCAGGCCGGGTACGTCGAGCGCACCGAGCCACCCGGAACCCACACCGGTCAGCGCACCGATGGTGACGAGTGTGAGCACCGACACCGCGCCCGCAATCACCAGACTCGCGAACCGCAGCACCCGCCCAGCCAGTGGGCTCATCACAGCAGCGATGGCGATCACCACCAGTCCACCCGGGAGCTTCACTGCGGCCGCGACACCGGCCACGACTGCCGCCGTACCCCAGCGACCAGTCAGTGCCAGAGCGAACGCGCTGCAGGCCAGCCCGAGCATCAGTACGTCGTTGTGGGCCGCGCCGATGCCGTGGGTGATCAGCATGGGGTTCAGTACGACGAGCCAGGTGGCGAAAGCCGGGTCGACGCGACATGCGGTCGCCAAGCGCGGTACGGCCCAGGCGATGAGGACGATGCCGAGCACGGCGAGGAGGCGGTGCGCCAGCATCAGCACGTACGGGTCCATGGTGAGGTGGGCGACCAGACCGCCGTACGCGAGCGGCAGGGGACCGTACGGCGCAGGTGTCTGCATCCACATCGGGTCGACGGCCTCGATGATGTGGCCGGACAGTACGCCGGGACCCACGTCGTACGGGTTGTAGCCCTCGGCGACCAGTGCGCCCTGGGCCGCATAGCTCCAGGCGTCGCGGCTGAACAGAGGCGGGACCAGGAGGAGCGGTGCGCTCCAGCATGCCGTCATACGAAGCAGTGGGAGGCGCTCGCCCGCCATGACGCGTCTGCCCACGGTCAGCCAGGCCCAGGCCATCAGCCCGAGCCCGGCGACCATGAACGTCAACCCGACCATCCGGCCGGTCAAGGAGTGCCGCAGCGGGATGGAGGCGACCCAAGAGGACGCAGGTACTACCGACGTCACCAGGCTCGCCAGCGCGACTACGACAGAGCCGACGACCCCACGGACCATCGGCGAGCGCATGGCCGGACCGTAGCCCGGCCATGCAACTGATCGATGAACATCAAGCGGATTCCTTGCGGAAGGTTCTTGCGCCGACAGCCAGTCCGATGACGGTCAGCAGGACCACCCAGAACAGGCCCCAGAGCGACGACGAGCTGCTGATGTCGCCGCGGAACAGGGCGCGGACGCCGTTCACCACGTGCTTGAGCGGGCTGATGTCGGACAGCCGCTGCAGCCACGTCGGACCGATCTGCATCGGCAGCAGGATGCCGGAGAGCAGCAGGAGCGGCATGGCGATGCCGTTCAGCAGCGGTGCCAGTGCGTCCTCGCTCTTGGTGATGAGCGCGACGGAGTACGACAGGGAGGCGAACGTGGCGCCGAGCAACGCGACGATCACCAGCGAGAGCAGTACGCCGGCCCACGGGGCACGCAGGCCGAGTGGCAGTGCCGCGAGGAGCAGGAGGACCGACTGCACCACGAGTACGACGACATCCCGCAGTACTCGCCCTGCCATCAGCGCGATGCGGGAGGCCGGGGTGACGCGGTCGGCCTCGATCACGCCGGCCCGGTACTCGGCGATCAGGCCGAAGCCGACGAACATCGCGCCGAACATGCCGAGCTGCACGATCAGGCCGGGAATGAAGACCTGGTAGGCGTTCGTGGTGGCGCCCTGGCTGATCTGGGCAGTGATCGGCTTCAGCAACGGGCCGAACAGGAACAGGTACATCAGCGGCTGGCTGAGCATCAGGATCGACCACATCGGGTTCCGCAGCGACAGCCGCATCTGGCGATGGAAAACGATCCAGGTTTCACGCAACACGGTCACGCCGCGCTCTCCTTCTTCTCTTCGGTTCCGGTGGTGTCCTCGTCGCGGAGGGAGCGGCCGGTCATGGTCAGGAACACGTCGTCGAGCGTCGGCCGGTGGACCTCGACGCCGTGCAGCTCGATGCCCTGGGCATCGATCGAGCGGAGCAGCGCGGGCAGCACCGAACCCCCGCGGGGGATCCGGAAACCGACCACGGCGTCCTCGGTCTCGACGTCGACCGCACCCTCGAGCTCGCGGACGATCTTCATCACCGCCGGCGCCTGCGAGGTGTCCGCGATACTCAGCCGGACGGCGTCCCCGGAGACCTGCTGCTTCAGGTTCTCCGGCGTACCGGAGGCGACGATCTTGCCGTGGTCGATGACCAGGATCCGGTCGCAGAGCGCGTCCGCCTCGTCCAGGTAGTGCGTGGTCAGGAAGATCGTCGCGCCGCGGTCGCGGAGGCCGCGGATGTGCTCCCAGAGGTTGGCGCGCGCCTGCGGGTCGAGGCCCGTGGTCGGCTCGTCCAGGAAGATCAGCTTCGGGTCGTGGATCAGGCCCATCACGATGTCGAGGCGCCGGCGCTGCCCGCCGGAGAGCGTCTTGCACTGGCGGCGCCAGAGGCCCGGGAGGTCGAGCTCCTCGAACAGCCGCTGCCCTTCCGCGATCGCCTTTGCCTTCGGTACGCCGTACAGCCGGGCGTGATCGACGACCTCGTCGCCCGCGATCGCCTCGGGCAGGGTGGATCCGCTCTGCGGGACGTACCCGATGCGGCGGCGGACTCCCACCGGGTCCTTCGCGAGATCGCATCCGGCGACCGTCGCGGTCCCCGACGTCGGCTGGATCAGCGTCGCCAGCATCCGCATCGTCGTGGTCTTACCGGCCCCGTTCGGCCCCAGAAAGCCGACGATCTCCCCGTCGGCCACATCAAGGTCTACTCCCTGTACCGCCTGTACAGGTCCCCGCTTCGTCTTGAACGTCCGCACCAGCCCGCGAGCTTCGATCATCATGCGGGCCAGTGTGACTAATCAACTTTGACTAGTCAATCTTGATTAACGCGGGGAAAGTTTGTTCAGGTCGAGTGCACTGCCGAACGGTCGCGGCGGCGTTGTACGCCGAGCGTGATGCCGAGTCCGGCACCTCCGAGGGCGATGCCGCCGAGTGCGCCGAGCGCTACCGAGCTGGTGTTGAGTGCGCCTGACGCTGGTTCTGTGATGCCCGGCTCCGGTGGCCCGGGAAGCTGCTCCGGGACCGACCAGGTGGGTTCCGGCGGCACATCGGCGTTGGCCGGCGTGGCCGCCGTGAACAGGGTCAGGCAGGCGACGCCGGTGCAGATCGTCAGGCCAGACAGTGCCTTCGTGACGGTGCTCCGATGCTTCCAGCTGCCGGACGGTGAAGTGGTGGCGTGGGTGGACATTATTTGTCCCTTGGTTCGCGTCCGGCGGGACTCGCCTCTGTCGGTGGATCCGGGTGCGCCTGACGGTCGGTGATCTGGTTGTCGCACCGCGCGGTATCACGGCGGCAAGGACCGGTATCGCGGTGGTATCGCGGCCATTGACGGGCGGTACGGTCGGGTCGACAGTCGAGATGTGGGTATTGCCGTTCTCGGCCCGCTCACGATCGAGGGGGAACAGAAGATCCTCGGACGACGTGACCGCGTCGTGCTCGCAGCTCTGGCCGTGCACCCAGGAGACGTGGTCGACGCCGAGGCACTGGCCGACGTCTTGTGGGGCGAGCAGGTGCCGCCGTCGTCAGCCAAGATCGTGCAGGGCTGCGTAGTCAGGCTCCGCAAGCTCCTCGGCAGCAACGCGATCGAGACCTCGGCGCTGGGTTACCGGTTGGCCGTGCCCCTCGAAGAGATCGACGCTCAGCGTTTCGAGCGCGCCGTCGGCCGTGCTCGTGAGCTGCTGACGGCTGACGACGCCGAGCGGGCGGCCCTCGTGCTGGCCGACGCATTGACGCTGTGGCGGGGTCGACCGCTGGCGGAGCTCGACGCCTGGGATCGGGCGCGAAGCGAAGCGGCGCGGCTAACCGAAATGCGGCACGCCGCCGAGGAGCTGTACGTCGAGTCCGCCCTGCGGGCAGGACAGCATGACAGGGTGCTGGCCAAGGCACAGGCGCTGGTGGTCGAAGCGCCGTTGCGGGAGCGCCGATGGGCGCTGCTCGCCACGGCGCAGTACCAGTCCGGTCGGCAGGGTGAGGCGCTGCAGACCCTGCGCCGGCTCCGCACGGTCCTGGACCGTGAGCTTGGCGTGGACTCCAACTCGGACATCGACGCGCTGGAGCAGGCGATCCTGCGTCAGGATCCGTCGCTGGTCGTCGACAGCGCGTTGCCGGAGCCAAACCCGGAGTGTCCGTATTTAGGTCTGAGGTCGTACGACGTGGACGACGCGGACGGGTTCTTCGGTCGGGACACCGACGTCGCGGCCTGTCTGCGGAAGCTCGCCGACGCGTCGGTGCTGGTGGTGGTAGGCCCATCTGGGTGCGGCAAGTCGTCGGTGATCCGGGCCGGCATCGCGGCCACGCTGCGTCGGGACGGCAAGCAGGTAGTAGTGATGACACCGGGGGCGCACCCAGTCGCGGCGCTCGCCGAGGTGGTGCCCGGCACTGGGACGGCGCCGGTGCTGGTGGTGGATCAGTGCGAGGAGGCATTCTCTCTGTGCCAGGACGCTTCCGAGCGTCAGGCGTTCCTGGCGGCGCTGAGCGCGCACGTGGGCCTCGCGCCGCTCATCGTGTCCTTCCGCGCGGACCTGATGGCCGACGTCTCGTCCCACCCGAGCTTCGCGCGCGTCGTGGCCGACGGGATGTACGTGCTGGCGGCCATGACCGAGGCGGGCCTGCGGGCCGCGATCGAGGAACCGGCCCGGCTGGCGTCGCTGACGGTGGAGCCGGGACTCGTCGACCTGCTCGTCAGCGACGTGGCCGACCAGCCCGGCGCGCTGCCGCTGATGTCGCATTCCCTGGCCGAGTGCTGGCAGCGCCGCGAGGGCCGCACCCTCACGGTGGCCGGCTACCGCGCCACGGGCGGGATCCGCGGCGCGGTCGCGCAATCTGCGGAGCAGGTCTACGAGCGAGTCACCGCGGACCAGCGCACGGTCCTGCGGGACCTGCTGCTCCGCCTGGTGACACCTGGCCCGGACGGCGAACCGGTCCGCAGCCGCCTCCCGCGCCGTCTGGTCGTCACCGGTCGGGACAACGACGCGATGGTCGACCTGCTGGTTGCCTCCCGCCTGGTGACCAGCGACGACGGCATGGTCGAGCTCGCCCACGAGTCGCTGGCCCGGGCCTGGCCCCGGCTGCGTGCCTGGCTCGACGACGACCTCGAAGGGCAGCGGATCCTGCATCACCTGACGCTCGCCGCCGACTCCTGGGACAGCCTCGACCGGCCGGACAGCGAGCTGTACCGCGGCGTACGCCTCGCCGAGGCTCTCGACTGGCAGGAGCGTGCGACGCCTATGCTGACTGCGACCGAGGACGATTTCCTTGCCGAGGGCAAGCGGTTGTCCGAGGCCGAGCTCCGCAGCGCCGAGGACCAGGCCCGGCTTCAGCTGCGCGTCAACCGCCGCCTCCGAACCGCCCTGAGCACAGCGGCCGTGCTCCTCGTCGGCGCAATTATCGCGGGCTTGGTAGCGGTGCAACAGGCCGAACACGCGGACAGGCAGGCTGACACCGCCCGGCAGGTGGCCGAGGCGGCGGATGCCAGACGCGTCGGTGCCGGGGCACAGCTGTCCGACGAGATCAGCTTGTCGCTTCTGCTGGCCATCGCAGGCGTCCGCCTGGACGATTCGCCGGACACCCGGGCGAGCCTGGAGGCCATTCTCGACGCCCACCCGCGGCTGGTGCGGTCCGCGCCCGGCGCTCACGGCGAGACCGAGGGGGCCACCGTCAGTCCCGATGGTCGCTGGATCGCTGTGTCCGACAACAGGACCCAGCTGCATCTCTTCGAAGCGAGTACCGGCCGGCTGCTGCGCAGCTACTCGGCTGGCCCTGCCCCCGCCCGAGGCTATGACTCGTTCGTCGCTGCAGATTTCAGTCCCGACGGCACGTACCTGGCCGTCGGGCCGTACTCCGCAACGAGTGATCCGGTTCGGCTGCTCGATCCTCGGACGATGAAGACGGCCGACCTCGAACTGGGCCCTGCGCGCGCGTTCCCGGGATCGAAGGCGACGCGATTCAAGGTCATCTCGGTGCGCTTCAGTGCGGACGGCAGCCACCTCGCAGCAACTGTCCAGGAGGATCATCCGAACGATCAGCCGCTGATCGAGGTTCCCGGCTTCGCGCTGGTGTGGGACTTCCGGTCGCCGACCACCCCACCGGTCGCCTTCTCACTCGGCAAGGGCTTTCAGAACCTGGAGTTGAGCCCAGAGGGGCGCATTCTGTACACGGGCTGGCCGGTGACGGCCTATGACGCGGCGACGGGCGAGATACGCTGGCGGCTATCGAACGTCTGGAGTTACTCGGTTTTCGACCTGCGCCCGGACGGGAAGCTGCTCGTGGGGGAGTTCCACGACTTCGGCCAGAACAACACCATGTCCGTCGTCGACGCGCGGACCGGGCGGGAAGTTACCCGGCTTCGGGGGCACAGAGAGCAGCCGCGGGCAGGTCGCTTCTCCAGTGACGGAAGGCTGTTCGCGTCGGTGTCGCACGACGGCGAGGCGATCGTGTGGGACACCGCGACCTGGAAGCCCAGGGAGCGCTGGAAGACCCTCGAACAGTCATGGAGCGCGACCTTCAGCCCGGACGGCCACCTCCTCTACACCGGCGGCGATGACGGGATGCTGCGCGCCTGGGACCTGTCCGCCCAGGACACTCTGCTTCGGAGAACCGGCACAGCGGGAGCGGGTGGGGTTTTCGCGCATGCCGACGTGTCGCCCGATGGCAGACGGGTGGCGTATCGGTGGCTCGTCGGAGAGGAAGGATGGATCCGATTCGTAGACACAATCACTGGCGCATCGACCCGCCCGCAGCGCCTGCCGGTCCGCGAAGGCGAGGAGTCGCCTGGCGCATGGAGTTCCGACGGCCGGCGTTACGCGAGCTTTGCGGGTTGCAATGGCGAGTGTACCGGCGGTGCGGTCAGCGAGCTCGACACCGCCACCGGCAGGATCCTCAGAGAGCAAGGCATCGTCGCCGGCGAGATCTTTGCTCTGGCCTACGTCGACAGGGACGCAAGCCTCCTCGCCGGTGATTCCGACGGCAAGCTCACTCTGATCGACGCCGGGACCCTGCGCCCCAGAGGAGAGCCTTACGACCTGACGGCAGGCTGCTGCCTTGCCGCGTCCCAGGACGGTCGGACAGCGCTGCTCGTCCAACAGACCGCGAATGGAGCGTCAGAACACTGGCGGGTCGCCGATGTGTCCACAGGACAGGTCCGGACCGAGGGAGACCTGGATTTCCGCGCGTACGACGCGGACTTCTCGCCCGACGGCGGCACGGTCGCGGCCACCGGGCAGAGCGGCGAGCTCGTCACGATCGACCTGACGACCGGGAAACTGAGGTCGAGCTCGACCGGGTTAGGTGCCGAAGGCCGTCACGTGCGCTATTCCGACGACGGCTCCCGGCTGGTCACCGGTGCGCTCGACGGCGGAGTCAGCCTGTGGGACGCCAGGACCCTCCAACTGCTCGGTACGGTGCATGCGATCCATGACGGCGAACCGGTCGCCGCGGCGGTGGACTTCGTCGAGGGCACCAACGACGTCATGGTCGCCTCACACGACGGCCAGATCTTCCGATGGGACACCAACCAGAACCGTGCGATCGGGCTTGCCTGCCAGATGGCCGGCCGAAACCTGACCACCGAGGAGTGGTCGCAGTTCCTACCCACTCAGCCGTTCCGGAAGGTCTGCCCGCAGTTCCCGTAGCGCACGCCGGGAGCGTGGGAAACACGCCGTGAGTGTTACTCAGTTGGCGGGTCGGGGATTTCGCCCCAGTGGGTGACCATGCCGGGGTAGGGCTCCCAGTCGGCGGTTTCGCCGGCGAACGCGTACGCGCCGGCGCGGATCCGGTCGAGGAACTCGCGGGTCCACCGGAGCTCGCCGCTGTCGCGGGCGTTGGTGATCCGGAACATCTCGACCACGTGGTTCGGGGTGGCCGGGTCCTCGAGGATGTGCCGTTCGGAGTACGGCCCGGCCTTCAGCCAGGACTCCAGCTGGCTGATCCGGGCCTCCAGCGCGGCGATCACCTCGTCGCGGCGCAGCGACCACATGAAGCTGATCGTGGCCTGCATCTTGTCGGGGTGGAACCCGTCGACGGTCCACAGCATGCCGCGCAGCAGCGAGAAGTACTCCGTCTCGCCGTCCGCGGTCAGCTTGTACGACGTACGCCCGGGCCGATGCGCGCCGTCCTGCTCGAGTTCCTGCAGGTACCCGTGCTTGGCCAGTGTGCGCAGCCCCGTGTAGATCGAGCCGGGGTTGACGTTCGCCCAGGCCTCCACGTTCCACGTCAGCAACTCACGCCGCAGCTGGTACCCGTACGCCGGCTGGAAGATCCGCACGACCCCGAGCAGCAACAACCGCGTGGTGGACATGCTCGCAGTGTAAATCCGGGCGACCTGTCCGGTGCCGCAGGCGTACGCTCCGGGGCATGGATGTCCGTGTGACGAGCGATCCACAGGCCTTCGAGCAGACCGTGTTTCCTTTCCTGCAACAGGATCCGGTGCTGAACAACCTGGTCATGACCGTCGTCCACGAGCGGGCGACCGGCCGGATGACCGACACCGAGCCGTCGTACTACGTCTCCGTGCACGACCCGGACGTGGTCGGAGTCGCGATGCGCACCGCGGGGCGGTACGTCTACCTCGGCGCGCTGCGCGAGGACCTCGCGGAGCCGGTCGCCGACGCGTTGGCCGACGTACTGCCGGAGGTCCCCGGCGTCGCGGGAGATCGACCTGTGGTGACCAGGTTCGGCGAGCGGTGGTGTGAGCACCGTGGCGGCCGGGCGACGGTGGTACGCGGCACCCGGTTGCACAAGCTGATCGAGCTCACGTCGCTCGAAGCCGACGCCGGCGGTCCGCGGCGGATGACTGCGGACGAGGTCGACCTGGTCGCCGCCTGGGGCAAGGACGGGTTTGCGGAAGAGCTGACCATCGGACACCGCGAGTGGGCCGAGCGGCACCTGGAGCACGAGAGCATGCTGATCTGGGAGGTCGACGGCGAGCCGGTCAGCATGGTCGGCTTCCACCAGCCGGTCTTCGGCGTCAGCCGGGTCGGTCCGGTCTATACACCTCCGGAGCGGCGCAGACATGGGTACGCCGGCGCGCTGACGAGTCACGTGACGGCGATGATCATTGCCGACGGCAACCAGGCCTGCCTGTTCACCAACCTGGCGAACCCGACGTCCAACAAGATCTACTACGAGGCGGGCTACCGCCCGGTGGCCGACTTCGTCGAGGCGGAGTTCACCGCGGGATGACTTCGCTTGATCCGGTCCGGCACGTCGTGCTGCTCGAGGAGCTGGACGCCGGGGAGGGGGAGGTCGCCGAACGGTTCGCGCGGGCTTCGAGACCGTCGCCGACCTGCGGCGGTTTCAGTTGATCCAGCCGTGAGTGCGGGCGAGTTGGACTGATTCGTGACGGTTTGCGGTGCCGAGTTTGGCGGCGGCCGAGGACAGGTAGTTGCGGACGGTGCCCGGGGACAGGGAGGCGCGGCGGGCGACCTGTTCGACGGGGGCGCCGTCGGCGGCGTGTTCGAGGACCTCGACCTCGCGCGCGGTGAGCGGGTTGTCGCCCGCGCTGATCGCCTCGGCGGCGAGTTCCGGGTCGACGTACCGGCCGCCGTTGTGGATCGTGCGGATGACGTCGGCGAGGACCCCGGCCGAGACCGTCTTCGGGACGAAACCGCGGACGCCGGCGGCCAACGCCTGTTTCAGATGCCCGGGCCGGCCGTGGCCGGTGACGATCAGGCAGGCGCAGTCGGGCAGGTCCTTCCGGAGCGCCTCGACCACGCCGATCCCGCCGACGCCGGTCGCAGGTGGTGGGAGTCCGGGCATCTGAAGGTCGAGGACCGCGACGTCGGGCCGATGTCGTCGAGCCATCGCGAGCGCTTCGTCCGCGGAGGCGGCCTGGGCGACGACGTCGAGGTCGTCTTCGAGCGAGAGCAGCGCGGCGAGCGCCGTACGGATGAGGTTCTCGTCGTCGGCGAGCAGGAGCCGGATCATCGGGCCGCCGGCAGCCACGCCGCCAGGACGAACTGCCCCGGCGGCTCCTCGGCAGTCAGCGTCCCGCCCACCTCCGCGAGCCGCTCACGCAGACCAGTCAGCCCAGCCCCACCGGACGCGCGTGACGAGTTCACGCCGTCATTCTGCACGCGCAGGATCGACGCGTCCGGCGTGACCTCCAGCTCGATCTTGCAGGTGGTGGCGTTGCTGTGGCGGATGACGTTGGTGGTGGCTTCGCGGACCACCCAGCCGAGCGCTACCTGGGTCGCGGGCGGCAGCCCTGAGCCGTCGCCGACCACCCGGCAACTGATCCCCGCCGACCGCAGGACCGACTGTGCGCCCGCCAGCTCCGAGTCGAGGCCGGTACTGCGGTACCCGCCGACCACAGCCCGCAGCTCGCGGAGCGATTCGTGCGCGATCCGCCGTACCTCGAGCATCTGTTCGGCGGCATGCTCGTCGCCACGCGTCGCGAGGGCCGCGGCCAGTTCGCTCTGCACCGCTACCAGCGACAGGTTCCGGCCGAGGGTGTCGTGGAGATCGCGCGCGAAGCGCAGACGTTCCTCGGCGATCGCGAGTTGCGCGGCGACTGCTCGGGAGCGGTCGATCTCCCAGCCGAGACCGAGCGTCCAGACTGACACGCGGTAGGTGACGGCGATGAGACCGACCAAGTAGACATACAAGCCCCCCGCCTGCACCGCACCGGTCAGGCCGGCCACCACAATCCCGCCGGCCAGCACGACACCGAGCAGCGCGCCGATACGGAACAGCGGCGCAACAGCCAGCGTGAGAAATCCGCTCAGCAGCATGAACACGGCCTGAGCGGTGTCCGAGTCGCCGGAGAACCAGGCGAACCTCGGGAATGCCAGGTCCCCGGCCAGTACGCCGATGACCGTGAGCCCCACCGCGACCGCCAGGAGACGAATACTCGGACGCGGCCCGCCGAGATAGGCGCCGATGCCGGCCCGGAGCACGCTGACCGCGGCCGCGGTGTGCGCGAGGCACACGAGGATGAAGACCGCTGCTCCTACGGCCCGGACTTGCTGCTCGCCGATGACGAACAGCACGGCGACGAGCGGCTCAGCGCCCGCGAGCCCGTACAGCGGCCAGCGGAGGCTGACGTCGAAGCGCTCGGCTCGGCTCCGCTCACCCCACCAACGCCGGACAGACACCATGGGAGTCAGACTGTCACGTCCGTCATCGCCTTGGCTCCCAGCGGAACCAGCGGTACGTCGCCAACGCGGCAACCGTCACCCAAGCGAGCAGGAGGAGCACTGCGGGTACGGCGGCCTCGAACGAGCCACCGATGCCGACGGTGCTCCCATCCGGGGCAGTCCCCGACAACCCGAGCCGCAGCAGATCCACGACCGGAGTAAGTGGCAGAAGCCGGCCGACCTGCGCCAAGGGTTCGGGCAGGTCCGAGAGCGGCAGGTAGAGACCGCTGAGGGTCAGCGGGATGAACAGCATCGGAGTCGTCGTCACCTGAGCCAGCTCCACGCTGCGAGTCAACGGCGTGGTGGCGGCCGCCAGAAATACGAAGGCCAGCGTTCCGAGAACAACGGCCGCGACGACGAGCAGCGGATTGACCGGCAGCGGCAGATCGAAGGCGACGGCGCAGACCACGCCGACTCCGATGATCTGGATCCAGGCGATCGCAACGGAAGGCGCCGCCGTGCCGGCCAGGATCTGCACGTCTCTCGTCTCGCCCGTGCGCAAGCGCTTCAGGACCAGGTCCTCACGCCGAGCGACCAGCGCGGTCACCAAGTGGTAGTACACAAAGAGATTGAGGCTCACGGCCGCTACCGCGGTGACGATCGCAGCACCCGCGTCCGCGCCGATGATCCCGCTCAACTCGGGTGTCGAACGCAGACCGAGCACGGTGCCGATGGGCAGGCCGAAGGCGATGAGCACAGCCACTGGATTCCGCCGGAGCAGCAAGGCTTCCGACCAGACCAGGGCGGTCATGCCGCAACTCCCTTGTCGGACTCGGCGATAGCGAGGAACGCTTCCTCCAAGGACGCCGGGCGGGCGGTGAGATCGTCGAGACGGAGGTCGTTCCGGCCGGCCCAGCCGAGGACGAGACCGAGGGTCGCCTGCAGGTCGTCCGCTGCGAGTACGGCGTACTGTCCGTTGACCGAGGCAACTACTCCGGGGAGGTCCGGTACGCCGACGCCCGCCGGGAGCCGGAACGAGATCCGGGCCGGCCGGGTCGCCGCGAGTTGGGCCGGGGTGCCGAGGCCGACGATCCGGCCGTGGTGCAGGATCGCCAGCCGGTCCGCCGGCTCGGCCGCCTCGGCGAGGTAGTGGGTGGTCAGCAACACCGTCGTACCTGAATCCAGCAGGTGAGCGATCAGCTGCCAGGTGCGCTTCCGGTTCTCCGGATCGAGACCGGCCGTCGGCTCGTCGAGGAACAGCAGGTCCGGCTGACCGGAGATCGCCAGGGCCAGGTTCAGTCGTTGCCGTTCGCCGCCGGAGAGCTGCCGGATCCGGACGTTCGCCCGGCCGGTCAGCTCGACGAGCTCGAGCACCTCGCGGACCGGACGTGGCGTGCTGAGCGTTCCGGCCCACATCCTGGCGGTCTCGGCGACGGTCAGGTCGGCGGCGAAACCGCTGTCCTGCAGCATGATCCCGGTCCGCGGCCGCACCTTCCGCCGGTCGCGGTACGGATCGTGGCCGAGCACCCGCACCGTTCCGGAAGTCGGCTGCGCGAGCCCTTCGAGCACCTCCAGCGTGGAGGTCTTCCCGGCGCCGTTGGTGCCGAGCAACGCGAAGAGCTCACCGCGGCGGACCGAGAAGTCGATGCCGCGCACCGCCTCGTACCCGGGCCGGCCGCCGTACCGCCGGGTGAGCCGCTCGACCCGGATGACCGCTGATTCGTCCATACGAACCAGGATCGGGCCGTCGCGGCTACTCGCGGCGTGGAGTTGTCACCGAAACCGGTGACATCTGTCAGTTGATCTCGAGGGACTGACCGGGAGTCAGGCCGTGGTACGGGCGGCCGCCTGCCTCGCCGATCCAGCGCTGCATCATGCCGAGGCCGATGTCGCTGAGCAGGGCGTTGTGGATGCCGACGGTCTGCTCCGCCTTGATCGAGCGCGCGTACTCGACGGCGGGCGCGACCGAGAACCACGGGCCGGAGATCGGCACCAGGTTGGTGTGCACCTCGCGGTCCGGCTGGGTGAACGAGTCGCCCGGGTGGTAGACCGCGTCGTCGACCAGGTAGCCGATGTTCTCGCACGGTACGCCGAGCTCGGGCAGGATCACCGCGTGATCCTTGCCGTAGGCACGGACCGCGAAACCGGCCGCGTCGAACGACTGACCGTCCGATACCACCGTGACCCGCTCGTCGTTCAGATCGGCCGCGACACCGGCGGTGGTGAACACCGGCACCTGCAACCCGCGCAGCCGCTCGACGTCGACGTGGTCGGGGTGCTCGTGCGTGACCAGCACCGCGTCCGCCTTCTCGAAGGCCGCGTCCTCGGAGAACGTGCCCGGGTCGATCAGCAGCACCTTCCCGTCCTTCTCCAGGCGGACACAGGCGTGTGCGAACTTGGTAAGCCTCAACTCAGTCTCCCAACGCGTCTCTCATCGGCACCAGCTTGGCGTTCGTCTCGGCCAGTTCGGCGTCCGGGTCGGAACCCGCCACGATGCCGGCGCCGGCGAACAGCCGCATCCGGCGCGGCTCCTCCGGGTCGGCCTGGCCACAGCGCAGCGCGATGCACCACTCGCCGTCGCCGGCCGCGTCCATCCACCCGACCGGTCCGCTGAACCGGCCGCGCTGCATGCCCTCGATCTCACCGATCAGGTCCCGCGCGACCGGCGTCGGCGTACCGCAGACGGCCGCGGACGGGTGCAGCGCGGCGGCGAGGCCCAGCGCGGACGCGCCGTTGTTCGCAACGCCGGCCACGTCGGTGGCCAGGTGCATCACGTTCGGCAGGTGCAGCACGAACGGGGTCTCCGGCACGTTCATCGACGTACAGTGCGGCTCCAGCGCCTCGGCCACCGAGCGGACCGCGAACTCGTGCTCCTCGAGGTCCTTCGACGACCGGGCCAGCGACGCCGCCAGCGCCAGGTCGTGCTCGTCGTCGCCGGTACGGCGGATGGTCCCGGCCAGCACGCGGGACGTGATCAGGCCCTTCTCCCGGCGTACGAGCAGCTCCGGGGTGGCGCCGATCAGGCCGTCGACGGAGAACGTCCAGCAGTTCGGGTACGCCGTCGCGAGCCGGTGCAGCGGCCAGCGCAGATCGATCGGCTGCGCGGCGATCGCGATCAGGTCGCGGGCCAGCACCACCTTGTCGAGCTCGCCGGCGGTGATCCGGCGGACCGCGTCGGCGACGATGCTCGACCAGTCCGTCCCGGTCCGGGCGCCGTCCGCGAACGTCACGTCGTACACCGGCGACGGCTCGTGGACGACCAGCTCGGGCGGCGCGCCCAGCGAGCTGGCCGGCGAGACCGTGGTCACCCAGGCGGTGTCGCCGCGGCGGCCGACGATCACGTCGGGGACCACCAGCTCACCCGGGTCCTGATCGGTGAAGCCGAAGGAGCCGAAGCAGACCAGCCCGGAGCCCGGTACGCCGACCTCGTCGCGGACCACCGCGGCCGCGGTCAGCTCCTGCCACCAGGTCATGGCCTCCTGGAAGCGGTTGCTACCGGCAACGTCCAGCCGGCCGGCGACGCCCCAGCCGACGTGGCCGTCGCCCCGCCGTACCCACGCGAGTCCGCCCTCGTCCGGCAGATGGTCCAGCAGTTGTGCCGAGACCCCGTCCACCGCCTGACTGCGAACCACCAACTGCGGTGCGGGGCCTCGGGTCGCGAGGGCCGCACGGCTACCTGGAGATGCACTCACGAGATGCAAGCGTATGCCTCCCGTCCGGCAGACACGGTGCCGCGTGATGAACTAGACAGGTGACGCGCGCAGATCTGAGCAAGGACCCGCAGGCCGTGGCGGCCATGTTCGACAACGTGGCCGAGGGGTACGACCGGACCAACGCGGTCGCGACGATGGGGCTGGAGAAGCTGTACTGGCGGCCCGCCACACTGGCCGCGATCGCGCCGCGGAAGGGGATGAAGATCCTCGACCTGGCGGCCGGGACCGGCGCGTCCAGCATCAACCTGCGCGAGGCCGGCGCCGAGGTGGTGTCCTGCGACTTCTCGGTCGGCATGCTCCGGGTCGGCAAGCGCCGGCACCCCGAACTGGACCTGGTCGCGGGCGACGCGCTGCGGCTGCCGTTCGCCGGCGACACGTTCGACGTGGTGACGATCTCCTGGGCGCTCCGGAACGTGAACGACGTCGCGGCCGCGCTGCAGGAGATGCTGCGGGTGACCCGCCCCGGCGGGCGGCTCGTCGTACTGGAGCAGTCGCACCCGACCTGGAAGCCGTTCCGGGTCGTGTACCTGGAGTACATGATGCGCGCGGTGCCGGCGGTGGCGAAGGTGGTGTCGACCAACCCCGAGGCGTACGAGTACCTGGCGGAGTCGACGCGCGCCTGGCTGCCCCAGGAGCCGCTGGCCCGGGCGATCGAGGACGCCGGGTGGACCCGCGTCCAGTGGCGCAACCTGACCGGCGGCCTGGTCGCCATCCACAGGGCAGTGAAGGCCGGTTAATTACGCAACGGAACTTATGCGTAATTGGCTTGTCTGCAAGGAGGTTGGGGTCAGTTTCGTGTCCATGTCAGGCAGTCCTAGACTGTCGAGTGAAGAGGGCTCGTGAACGACTTCACGAGCGCACACGCCCCCTAAGAACATCCAGGCCGGAGAGATGAGCGAGAGCGTGCCGAGCGGGCAGCAGGCGGAGACCGCCGATGTGATCGTCGTCGGTGCCGGACCCGCCGGATCGGCGGCGGCGTACCACCTGGCGAACGCCGGGCTGGACGTCCTGCTGCTGGAGAAGACCGCGTTCCCGCGGGAGAAGGTGTGCGGCGACGGGCTCACCCCGCGCGGCACCAAGCAGCTCATCAACATGGGCATCGACATCTCCGAAGAGGCCGGCTGGATCCGGAACTACGGACTCCGCATCCAGGGCGCCGGGCACGTCCTGCAGCTCGACTGGCCGGACCTGGCCAGCCACCCGAACTACGGCCTGACCCGGAACCGGATGGACTTCGACGAGATGCTCGCCCGGCAGGCCGAGAAGGCCGGGGCGCGGCTGCGGGAGCGGACCAACGTGACCGGCCCGATCCTGGACGCCAAGGGCGACATCGTCGGCGTCACCGCGAAGCCGGTCGACGACAACGGCCGGAGATCCGGGGCCGACGTCGAGTACCGGGCGCCACTGGTGATGGCGGCCGACGGCAACTCGTCCCGGCTGAGCATCGCGATGGGCCTGCACAAGCGCGACGACCGCCCGATGGGTGTCGCCGTACGGACGTACTTCACCAGCCCGCGGACGAACGACGACTACCTCGAGTCCTGGCTGGAGCTGTGGGCCGACGACCCGAAGCAGCCCGGTGGCCGCGTGCTGCTTCCCGGCTACGGCTGGATCTTCGGGATGGGCGACGGCACGGTCAACGTCGGCCTCGGCATCCTGAACACCTCGGAGGCGTTCGGCAAGGTCGACTACGCCGACCTGCTGAAGCAGTGGCTCAAGGTCACGCCCGAGGAGTGGCAGTTCCGGGACGAGTTCCAGACCATCCCGATCCGGGGCGCCGCGCTGCCGATGGGCTTCAACCGGCAGCCGCACTACACCCGCGGCCTGATGCTGCTCGGCGACGCCGGCGGCATGGTCAACCCGTTCAACGGCGAGGGCATCCCGTACGCGATGGAGTCCGGGGCGTTCGCCGCCGAGGTCGCCGCCCAGGCGCTGCACCGGCAGCCGAACCAGCGGGAACGCGCGCTGTCGGCGTACCCGAAGGCGCTGAAGCAGGAGTACGGCGGTTACTACACGCTCGGCCGGATCTTCGTGAAGCTGATCGGAAATCCGGAGGTGATGCGGCTCTGCACGAAGTACGGTCTGCCGCGCACCACCTTGATGAAGTTCACCCTGAAGTTGCTCGCCAACCTCACCGACCCGCGCGACGGGGACGTGATGGACAAGATCATCAACGGCCTCACCAAGCTCGCCCCGGCCGCCTGAGCGGCGGGGCGAGTGAGCTGAGCCACAGCGCTACTGATATCCAAAGACAAGTACAGACCACCGGCTGAAGGAGGGAGCACGCAGCGATGCACCCCTATACACCGATTCTCGCTCTCGGTGTGCTCGCGGCGCTCTTCGTCGCAGGCAGCATCACCGTTAGCGCGCTGGTCGGCCCGAAGCGCTACAACCGGGCCCGGCTGGACTCCTACGAGTGCGGCATCGAGCCCACTCCGCAGCCGGTCGGCGGTGGGCGCTTCCCGGTGAAGTACTACATCACCGCGATGCTGTTCATCGTGTTCGACATCGAGATCATCTTCCTCTACCCGTGGGCGGTGGCCTTCGACCAGATGGCGCTGTTCGGGTTGGTCGAGATGGTCATCTTCATCGTCACCGTCTTCGTCGCGTACGCCTACGTGTGGCGCCGCGGCGGACTGGAGTGGGACTGACATGGGTCTTGAGGAACAGCTTCCGGCCGGCGTCCTGCTGAGCACCGTCGAAGGACTGCTCGGCTACATGCGCAAGGCCTCGTTGTGGCCGGCAACCTTCGGGCTGGCCTGCTGCGCCATCGAGATGATGACCACCGGCGCCCCGCGGTACGACGCCGCGCGGTTCGGCATGGAGGTCTTCCGGGCCTCGCCGCGACAGGCCGACCTGATGATCGTGGCCGGCCGGGTGAGCCAGAAGATGGCTCCGGTCCTGCGCCAGATCTACGACCAGATGCCCGGCCCGAAGTGGGTGCTGGCGATGGGCGTGTGCGCGTCGTCGGGCGGCATGTTCAACAACTACGCGATCGTGCAGGGCGTGGACCACGTCGTACCGGTCGACATGTACCTGCCCGGCTGCCCGCCGCGGCCGGAGATGTTGCTGGACGCGTTCCTGAAGATCCACGACCAGATCCAGCACATGAAGCTCGGCGCGCACAAGAAGGCGCTGGAGACCGAGCTGGAGGCCGCGGCCCTGACCGCCGCGCCGACGATCGAGATGAAGGGTCTGCTCCGGTGAGCGAGTCCGAGAACCTGCCGGCGACTCCGGAGGCTTCGGCCCCGGAGGTCATCGAGCAGCGCGAGGGCATGTTCGGTGTCCAGGGCACCGGTGACACCTCCGGTTTCGGCGGCCTGAAGCGCAACGTCATACTCCCCGGGGCCACCCCGCGGCCGTACGGCTCCTGGTTCGACGGTGCGGTGGACCGGCTGGAAGGCCTGGCTGCCGACGGGGCGATCGAGAAGGTCGTCGTCGACCGCGGTGAGCTGACCCTGCACATCAAGCGCGAGAACCTGGTCGAGGTGTGCCAGCACCTGCGTGACGACGAGGCGCTGCGGTTCGAGTTCTGCTCCGGTGTCAGCGGTGTGCACTACCCGGAAGAGACCGGCCGCGAGCTGCACGCCGTCTACCACTTCCTGTCGATCACCCACAACCGACGGATCCGGCTGGAGGTGTCGGCACCCGACGCCGACCCGCACATCCCGTCGATCGTCTCGGTCTACCCGGCCAACGACTGGCACGAGCGGGAGACCTGGGACTTCTTCGGCATCATCTTCGACGGGCACCCGGCACTGACCCGGATCCAGATGCCCGACGACTGGCCGGGTCACCCGCAGCGCAAGGACTACCCGCTCGGCGGTATCGACGTCGAGTACAAGGGCGCTGTCATCCCACCGCCCGACACGCGGAGGTCGTACAACTGATGACCACTACAGATCCCTACGCGACCACCCGCGACACCACCGAGGGCAAGGTCTTCACCGTCACCGGTCAGGACTGGGACTCGGTCGTGTCCGGCCTCGGCGAGGAGCCGGAAGAGCGCGTCGTCGTCAACATGGGCCCGCAGCACCCGTCCACGCACGGCGTGCTCCGGCTGATCCTCGAGCTCGACGGTGAGAACGTGACCGAGGCCCGCTGCGGCATCGGCTACCTGCACACCGGTATCGAGAAGAACATGGAGTTCCGCTCCTGGGTGCAGGGCGTCACGTTCGTCACCCGGATGGACTACCTGTCGCCGTTCTACAACGAGGCGGCGTACTGCCTGGCGGTCGAGCGGCTGCTCGGGATCGAGGACGAGATCCCGGACAAGGCGAACGTGATGCGGGTGCTCCTGATGGAGCTCAACCGGATCAGCAGCCACCTGGTCTGCATCGCCACCGGCGGTATGGAGATCGGCGCGCTGACCGTGATGACGATCGGTTTCCGCGAGCGTGAGAAGACCCTGGACCTGTTCGAGCTGATCACCGGGCTGCGGATGAACCACGCGTTCATCCGGCCGGGCGGTGTCGCGCAGGACCTCCCGCCGGGTGCGCTGGACAAGATCCGCGAATACATCACGTGGATGAACCGGCACCTCAAGGAGTACGCCGAACTCTGCAACGCCAACCCGATCTTCAAGGCGCGGCTGCAGAACGTCGGCTACCTGGACCTGGCCGGCTGCATGGCGCTCGGCATCTCGGGCCCGACGGTGCGCTCCACCGGCTACGCGCTGGACCTGCGCAAGAGCCAGCCGTACTGCGGGTACGAGACGTACGACTTCGACGTACCGACCTGGGACTCCTCGGACTCCTACGGGCGGTTCCGGGTGCGGCTGCAGGAGATGCACGAGTCGCTGAAGATCGTCGAGCAGTGCGCCGACCGGCTGGAGAAGATGGAAGGCCAGCCGGTGATGGTCGCCGACAAGAAGATCGGCTGGCCGAGCCAGCTGGCCGTCGGCGCCGACGGGATGGGCAACTCGCTCGACCACATCAAGCACATCATGGGCGAGTCGATGGAAGCACTGATCCATCACTTCAAGCTGGTCACCGAGGGCTTCCGGGTCCCGGCCGGCCAGGCCTACGTGGCGATCGAGTCGCCGCGTGGCGAGCTCGGTGCGCACGTCGTCTCCGACGGCGGCACCAAGCCGTACCGGGTGCACTTCCGTGACCCGTCCTTCGCAAACCTGCAGGCGATGCCGATCATGTGCGAGGGCGGCCAGGTCGCCGACGTGATCGTCGCCGTCGCCAGCCTTGACCCGGTGATGGGTGGAGTGGACCGCTAAATGGCCGAGAACCACACGACTGCTACCGACAAGACGGTGCCGTACAGCACCGGCGACTCGAAGATCACCGACGCCACGATCGCGGAGATGCGCGAGATCGCGGCGCGGTACCCGGTCGCCCGGTCCGCGCTGCTGCCGATGCTGCACCTGGTGCAGTCGGTCGAGGGCCGGGTCACCCCGGAGGGCATCGAGGCCTGCGCCGACGTGCTCGGGCTCACCGGCGCCGAGGTGTCGGCGGTGGCCACCTTCTACACGATGTACAAGCGCCGCCCGGTCGGCGACTACCACGTCGGCGTCTGCACCAACACGCTGTGCGCGGTGATGGGCGGCGACTTGATCTTCGACCGGCTGAAGCAGCACCTCGACGTCGGCAACGACGAGACCACCGAGGACGGCAAGATCACCCTCGAGCACCTCGAGTGCAACGCCGCCTGCGACTACGCGCCGGTGATGATGGTCAACTGGGAGTTCTTCGACGACATGACGCCGGAGTCCGCCACCCAGCTGGTCGACGACCTGCGGGACGGCACCGAGGTGAAGTCGCCGCGCGGTGCGACGATCTGCACCTGGCGTGAGGCCGAGCGGGTGCTGGCCGGGTACTCCGACGGCCGCGCCGACGAGGGCCCGACCGGCGGCAAGGCCACGCTGGCCGGCCTCCGCCTGGCCCGCGAGCGCAACTGGTCGGCCCCGAACGGCTCCGACACCCCGAAGGAGGGCTGACCATGGTGGACACGCTGACCCCGGTGCTTTCCGACAACTGGGACCAGATCAACGCCTGGCAGCTGGCGTCGTACCAGCGCACCGGCGGGTACGACGGGCTGCGCAAGGCGCTCGGGATGCAGCCGGCCGATGTCGTTGCCACGGTCAAGGACTCCGGGCTGCGCGGTCGTGGCGGCGCGGGCTTCCCGACTGGCATGAAGTGGCAGTTCATCCCGCAGGACAACCCGAACCCGAAGTACCTCGTGGTGAACGCCGACGAATCGGAGCCGGGCACCTGCAAGGACATCCCGCTGATGATGGCCTCGCCGCACACGCTGGTCGAGGGCGTCGTCATCGCGTCCTACGCGATCCGCGCGTCGGTCGCGTTCATCTACGTCCGCGGTGAGGTCCTGCACGTGATCCGCCGGCTGCAGCAGGCGGTCCAGGAAGCCAAGGACGCCGGCTACATCGGCACGAACATCCTCGGCAGCGGCTACGACCTCGACGTGGTCGTGCACGCCGGCGCCGGTGCCTACATCTGCGGCGAGGAGACGGCGCTGCTCGACTCGCTGGAAGGACGTCGCGGTCAACCTCGGCTGCGTCCTCCCTTCCCGGCCGTGGCCGGTCTGTACGGGTGCCCCACTGTTATCAACAACGTCGAGTCGATCGCTTCCGTTCCCGCCATCATCAAGAACGGGCCGGACTGGTTCTCCTCGATGGGCACCGAGAAGTCCAAGGGCATGACGCTGTACTCGCTGTCCGGGCACGTCACCCGCCCGGGTCAGTACGAGGCGCCGCTGGGCATCACGCTGCGGGAGCTGCTCGATCTGGCCGGCGGGGTCCGTGAGGGCCACGAGCTGAAGTTCTGGACGCCGGGCGGTTCGTCGACGCCGCTGCTGACGTCGGAGCACCTCGACGTACCGCTGGACTACGAGGGCGTCGGCGCGGTCGGCTCGATGCTCGGTACGAAGGCGCTGCAGATCTTCGACGACTCGGTCTGCGTCGTGCGCGCCGTACTGCGCTGGACCGAGTTCTACAAGCACGAGTCCTGCGGCAAGTGCACGCCGTGCCGCGAGGGCACGTGGTGGCTGGTGCAGATTCTCGAGCGGCTGGAGAAGGGCCAGGGGTCCGACGAGGACCTGGACGTCCTGCTCGACCTGTCCGAGAACATCCTCGGCCGGTCGTTCTGCGCGCTCGGCGACGGTGCGACCGCGCCGATCACGAGCTCGATCGCGCACTTCAAGGACGAGTACCTGGCGCACTTCGAGAACGGCGGCTGCCCGTTCGACCCGATGGCAAGCACTGTCTTCGCGACTGCTGGAGCTAGCGCATGACGATCCAAGCGAACCCGCCGGCCGGGTCGGAGGTGGAGCGCACCGATCTGGTGACGGTCACCATCGACGACATCGAGGTGAAGGTTCCGAAGAACACTCTGCTGATCCGGGCCGCGGAGCAGATCGGGGTCCAGATCCCGCGGTTCTGCGACCACCCGCTGCTCGACCCGGTCGGTGCCTGCCGGCAGTGCCTGGTCGAGATCACCGACGCCGGCAACGGCCGCGGCATGCCGAAGCCGCAGGCCTCCTGCACGATCACCGTCGCCGACGGCATGGTGGTCCGGACCCAGGTGTCCTCGCCGGTGGCCGACAAGGCCCAGCACGGCCAGATGGAATTCCTGCTGATCAACCACCCGCTCGACTGCCCGGTCTGCGACAAGGGCGGCGAGTGCCCGCTGCAGAACCAGGCGATGAGCAACGGCGCCGGCGAGTCCCGGTTCCACGAGTCGCACGGGATCAAGCGGACCTACCCGAAGCCGATCAACATCTCGGCCGAGGTGCTGCTGGACCGCGAGCGCTGCATCCTCTGCGCGCGCTGCACCCGCTTCTCCGAGCAGATCGCCGGTGACCCGTTCATCGCGCTGATCGAGCGCGGCGCGCTGCAGCAGGTCGGCATCTACGAGAAGGAGCCCTTCGAGAGCTACTTCTCCGGCAACACGATCCAGATCTGCCCGGTGGGTGCGCTGACGAGTGCGGCGTACCGCTTCCGCTCGCGGCCGTTCGACCTGGTGTCGGTGCCGTCGGTGGCCGAGCACGACGCGTCCGGTGCGGCGATCCGGGTCGACTACCGGCGCGGCAAGGTGATGCGCCGGCTGGCCGGCGACGACCCGCAGGTCAACGAGGAGTGGATCTCCGACAAGGACCGGTTCGCGTTCCAGTACGCGACCACCGGTGACCGGCTGACCCACCCGCTGATCCGCGAGGACGGCGAGCTGCGGCCGGCGTCCTGGCCGGAGGCGATCGCTTTCGCCGCCGAGCAGCTGACGGCGGCCCGTGGCAACGCGGCGGTGCTGACCGGCGGCCGGCTGACGGTCGAGGACGCCTACGCGTACTCGAAGTTCGCCCGGGTCGCACTGGGCAGCAACGACATCGACTTCCGGGCCCGCCCGCACTCCGCGGAGGAGGCGGACTTCCTCGCCGCCGCGGTGGCCGGCACCGGTCTGGGTACGACGTTCGCGGACCTGGAGAAGGCCGGCTCGGTGCTGTTCGTCGGGTTCGAGCCCGAGGAAGAAGCGCCGTCGGTGTTCCTCCGCGTCCGCAAGGGCGTGAAGAAGCACGGCACCAAGGTGTTCACGATCGCGGCGTACGCGTCCCGGGGCGTGGAGAAGCTGGACGGCGTCGTCGTCCAGGCTTCGCCGGGTACTGAGGCCGCCGTACTCGCGGATCTCGGTAACGCCGGCGAGGCCGGGGCAGCTGCCCGGGCCGCGCTCGGTGCGGACTCGATCATCGTGGTCGGCGAGCGGCTGGCCGCGGTGCCGGGCGGGTACTCGGCGGCGCTGCGGCTCGCACTCGACACGGGTGCGCAGCTGGCCTGGATCCCGCGGCGTGCGGGTGACCGGGCCGCGCTCGAGGCCGGTTGCCTTCCGGGCCTGCTGCCCGGTGGCCGGCTGGTCAGCGACCCGCAGGCGCGGGTCGACCTGCAGGCCGCCTGGGGCGTCGACAACCTGCCGGGTGCGCCCGGCAAGGACCTCACCGAGATCATCGCCAACGCCGGATCGCTGCAGGCGCTGGTCGTCGCGGGTGTCGAGATCGACGACCTGCCCGACCCGGCCGCGGCGCTCGCCGCGCTGGACGCCGCGCCGTTCGTGGTCAGCTTCGAGGTTCGCAACTCGCAGGTGACCGAGTACGCCGACGTGGTCTTCCCCGTCGTGCCGCCGGCGGAGAAGTCCGGCACCTTCGTGAACTGGGAGGGCCGCGAGCGGCCGTTCCCGGTCGTGCTCACGGTGCCGACCGCGATGCCGGATGTCCGCGCGCTGGCCGCGCTGGCGCAGGAGATGGGCAACCCGCTCGGCTTCAGCACGACCGACGGCGCCAAGCGCGAGTACGACGAGCTCGGCCGCTGGGACGGCGACCGGGCCCAGGAGCCGACGTACCAGGCCGGTCCGGCCCTCGGCGCGTTCGACTCCACCCGGCTCGCGACCTGGCGGATGCTGATCGACGACAGCCGCGCCTGCGACGGTGAGCCGCACCTGACCGCGACCGCGCGGACGTCGGTCGCCCGGGTCTCGCTCACCACCGCGCGCCGGATCGGTGTCGCCGACTCCGATGAGCTGGTGGTGAGCACCGACGCCGGGAGCATCCGGCTGCCGGTCGTCATCACCCCGATGGCCGACAACGTGGTCTGGCTGCCGACCAACTCGGCCGACTCCCACGTCCGCCGGTCGTTGCACGCAGACCATGGCTCGATCGTGACGATCGCCGGAGGGAACGCATGACCATCCCACTCGCGGTGCCGGACGCTGGGGTCGGGCACGACCCTTGGTGGGTCATCCTCATCAAGGTGCTGTTCATCTTCGTCTTCCTGGTGGTGCTGACGCTCTTCAACATCTGGTGGGAACGCCGGGTGGTGGCGCGGATGCAGCACCGGATCGGCCCGAACGTGCACGGCCCGCAGGGTCTGCTGCAGTCGCTGGCCGACGGTGTGAAGCTGATGCTCAAGGAAGACCTGATGCCGAAGGGCGTCGACCGGCTGGTCTTCGTGCTGGCGCCGGCGATCGTCGCCGTACCGGCCTTCCTCACCTTCGCGGTGATCCCGTTCGGCCCGACGGTGAAGATCCCGTTCACCGACACCTACACCCGGCTGCAGCTCACCGACCTGCCGGTCTCGGTGCTGTACGTGATGGCGATCGCCTCGATCGGCATCTACGGCATCGTGCTCGGCGGCTGGTCGTCGAACTCGACGTACTCGCTGCTCGGCGGTCTGCGGTCCAGCGCGCAGATGATCTCGTACGAGGTCGCGATGGGGCTGGCCCTGGTGACGGTCTTCCTGTTCGCCGGGTCGCTGTCCACCTCGGAGATCGTGGCGGCGCAGTCGCACCAGACCGTGCACTGGTTCGGGGCCGACATCCCGCTGCCCGGGTGGTACGCGTTCCTGCTCTTCCCGTCGTTCGTGATCTACGTGATCTCGATGGTCGGCGAGACGAACCGGGCGCCGTTCGACCTTCCCGAGGCCGAGGGCGAGCTGGTCGCGGGCTTCCTGACCGAGTACTCCTCGATCAAGTACGCGATGTTCTTCCTGGCCGAGTACATCAACATGGCGACCGTGTCCGCGCTGGCCACCACGCTGTTCCTGGGCGGCTGGCGGGCGCCGTGGCCGATCTCGATCTGGGACGGCGCGAACTCCGGCTTCTGGCCGGTGCTGTGGTTCATGGGCAAGCTGATGGGCTTCATCTTCTTCTACATCTGGCTGCGCGGAACGCTGCCGCGACTGCGCTACGACCAGTTCATGAAGTTCGGCTGGAAGATCCTGATCCCGGTCTCGCTGGCCTGGATCCTGCTGGTCGCCACCGTCCGTGCGGTCGGCCGCGAGACCAACTTCAGCCGTACGACGCTGCTCGTCGCGGCCGCGATCGTGCTGGTGATCGCGGTGATCAGCATGTTCGTCCCGCAGAAGCCCAAGGAAGAGCCGGCTGAGGTGGCCGACGGCGAGGAGTTCGACGCCTTCGCCGGCGGGTTCCCGGTGCCACCACCGATCCCCAGTCAGCAGACCGAGCCGAAATCGAAGGCAGGCAGCCGTGGCTAGTGTCAAAGAGTCCCTCTGGGATCCGGTAGCCGGGTTCGGGGTCACCTTCCGGACCATGTTCCGGAAGGTGTTCACCGAGGAGTACCCGTTCTACAAGAAGCCGACCGCGCCGCGGTTCCACGGCCGGCACCAGCTGAACCGCTGGCCGGACGGCCTGGAGAAGTGCATCGGCTGCGAGCTGTGCGCGTGGGCCTGCCCCGCGGACGCGATCTACGTCGAGGGCGCCGACAACACCGAGGGCGGCCGGATGTCGCCGGGTGAGCGGTACGGGCGCGTCTACCAGATCAACTACCTGCGCTGCATCCTCTGCGGTCTGTGCATCGAGGCCTGCCCGACCCGGGCGCTCACCATGACCAACGAGTACGAGCTGGCCGACACCAGCCGCGAGTCCCTCATCTACGAGAAGAAGGACCTGCTGGCGCCGCTGCTTCCGGGCATGCAGGAGCCGCCGCACGAGATGCAGCTCGGTGCGACCGACAAGGACTACTACCTCGGTCTGACCGGCGCGGCATCGCACGCCGACGGGAGTGACGCCAAATGATCGGGTTGGTCACCGGGCCGCAGGTCGCGTTCTGGCTGCTCGCCCCGGTCATGATCCTGGCCGCGATCGGCATGGTGCTGGTCCGTAAGGCGGTGCACTCGGCGCTGCTGCTGGCGACCGTGATGATCTGCCTCGCGGTGCAGTACGCCGCGCAGGACGCGCCGTTCCTGTTCGCCGTCCAGATCATCGTCTACACCGGCGCGATCCTGATGCTGTTCCTGTTCGTGCTGATGGTGGTCGGCGTCGACGCGTCCGACTCGCTGGTCGAGACGATCCGCGGTCAGCGGCTGCTCGCCGGAATCGCCTTCCTCGCCTTCGGTGTCTTGCTGATCGCCGCGGTCGGGAACGCGATCTACGGGCACCCGACCGGACTGGCCGACGCGCAGCCGGACGGAAACGTGAAGGGCCTCGCACAGTTGCTGTTCGGCAAGTATGTGTTCGCCTTCGAGGTCACGTCGGCGCTGCTGATCACCGCGGCGATGGGCGCCATGATGCTGGCCCACCGCGAGCGGCTGACCAAGAAGCGGACGCAGCGCGACCACGCCGAAGAGCGGATCCGCAAGTACGCCGAACAGGGCATCCACCCAGGCCCGCTGCCGACGCCGGGTGTCCTGGCCCGGCACAACGCCGTCGACACCCCGGCGCTGCTGCCGGACGGGTCGATCGCACCGACCTCGGTTTCGCGGGTGCTCCAGGCACGTGGCACCGTGTTCCCCGAAGCTGCGGAGCGCGCGGACGTCGACGAGGTCCGCGAACTCACCAACGAGGGCGAGTACCCGGTAGAGGAGGACGGCAAGTGACGACCGAGCCGTACATCGTTCTTGCGGCGATCCTGTTCAGTATCGGCGCGCTGGGCGTGCTGGTACGCCGGAACGCGATCGTCGTCTTCATGTGCGTCGAGCTGATGCTGAACGCGACCAACCTCGCGTTCGTGAGCTTCGCCCGCCAGCACGGCAACCTCGACGGCCAGATCGCCGCCTTCTTCGTGATGGTGGTGGCCGCGGCCGAGGTCGTGATCGGGCTGGCGATCATCATGGCCATCTTCCGCACCCGTCGCTCGGCCTCGGTCGACGACGCCAACCTGCTCAAGTACTGAGGTAAGCACCGATGAGTCATGAGCTGACGTGGCTGCTGGTCGCGGTACCGGCACTGTCCGCGGCGATCCTGCTGCTCGGTGGCAAGGCCACCAACGCATGGGGTCACCTGCTGGGCACGCTGGCGCCGGTGATCTCCTTCGCCTTCGGCGTCGTGCTGTTCTTCCAGATGCGCGGCCAGGCGAGCGAGGAGCGGTCCGAGACGGTCCGGCTGTTCGAGTGGTTCTCGGTCGGCCAGATCAAGGTCGACTTCACGCTGCTGATCGACCCGCTGTCGATCCTGTTCGTGCTGCTGATCACCGGTGTGGGTTCGCTGATCCACATCTACTCGATCGGCTACATGGAGCACGACCCGCGCCGGCGGCGGTTCTTCGGCTACCTGAACCTGTTCATCGCGTCGATGCTGCTGCTGGTCCTCGCCGCCGACTACCTGCTGGTCTTCGTCGGCTGGGAGGGCGTCGGTCTGGCGTCGTACCTGCTGATCGGGTTCTGGCAGCACAAGAACTCGGCCGCGGTCGCCGCGAAGAAGGCGTTCGTGGTGAACCGGGTCGGTGACATCGGCCTCTCGCTCGCGGTGATGAGCATGTGGGCGCTGTTCGGCTCCTCGGCCTTCGGCACCGTGAACGCCGGCGCCGAGCACCTCTCGAGCACCTGGGCCACGCTGCTCGGCCTGATGCTGCTGCTGGCCGCCTGCGGTAAGTCCGCGCAGGTGCCGCTGCAGTCCTGGCTGCTGGACGCGATGGAGGGCCCGACCCCGGTGTCGGCGCTGATCCACGCGGCGACCATGGTCACGGCCGGCGTCTACCTGGTGGTCCGGTCGCACGCGATCTACGAGGTCACCGACGCCGCGTCCACCGCGGTGGTGATCGTCGGTACGGTCACCGCGCTCGCCGGTGCGATCATCGGTTGCGCCAAGGACGACATCAAGAAGGCGCTGGCCGGTTCGACGATGAGCCAGATCGGCTACATGATGCTCGCCGCGGGTCTCGGCCCGGCCGGGTACGTGTTCGCGATCTTCCACCTGCTCACCCACGGCTTCTTCAAGGCCAACATGTTCCTCGGCGCCGGCTCGGTCATGCACGGCATGAACGACGACGTGAACATGCGCCACTACGGCGCCCTTCGGACGCCGATGAAGATCACCTTCGCGACCTTCGCCTTCGGCTACCTGGCGATCCTCGGCATCCCGCCGTTCGCCGGCTTCTTCAGCAAGGACAAGATCATCGAGGCCGCGTTCGCGGACAACACGGTGATCGGTCTGTGCGCGCTGCTCGGCGCCGGGATCACCGCGTTCTACATGACGCGGGTGATGCTGATGACGTTCTTCGGTAAGAAGCGCTGGGCCGAGGACGTGCACCCGCACGAGTCGCCGGCCGTGATGACCTGGCCGCTGATCATCCTGGCGGCGCTGTCGCTGGGCGGCGGCGCGCTGTACTTCGCGGGTCACTGGATCGTCGACTGGCTGGAGCCGATCGTCGGTCACGAGGAGGAGCACCCGCCGGTGAGTGCCCTGGTGATGACGCTGATCACCCTCGCGGTGGTTGCCGTCGGCATCGTCATCGCGGTGCTCAAGTACCGCCGGGACATCCCGCGGGAGGCGCCCGCCGGTTCGCCGGTCACCGTCTTCGCCCGCCGGGACCTGTACGGCGACGCGCTGAACGAGGCGGTCCTGATGCGGCCCGGGCAGTACCTGACCCGGACGCTGGTCTGGCTCGACAACCGGGGCGTCGACGGCCTGGTCAACGGCCTGGCCGCACTCTTCGGCGGTCTGTCCGGCCGGCTCCGCCGGTTCCAGACGGGCTTCGTCCGTTCGTACGCACTCAGCATGGTCTTCGGCGCCGCATTCGTGGTCGTCGCCCTCCTCGCGGTGAGGTTGTCGTGAACATCGGTTGGCTGACCCTGTTACTGCTCCTGCCGTTCGTCGGGGCCATCGCGACGATGCTGGTGCCGAAGGCGAAAGCGCTGACGGCCAAGCAGGTCGCGCTCGGGTTCTCGCTCGTGACGCTGGTGCTGACCGCGGTCGTCGCGATCGGCTACCACCGCAACGGCGGCGAGGACTACGCCGAGACGCACACCTGGATCAAGGCCTTCGGCGCGCACTACGCGCTCGGCCTCGACGGTGTCGGCATCGTGCTGGTGGTGCTGACCGCGCTGCTGACGCCGATCGTGATGATCGCGTCCTGGAACGACGCGTCGCACGGCCGCTGGTCGGAGAAGTCCTTCTTCGCCTGGATCCTGGGCCTCGAGGCGCTGTCGATCGGCGTGTTCTCCGCGACCGACGTGTTCCTCTTCTACGTGCTGTTCGAGGCCACGCTGATCCCGATGTACTTCCTGATCGGCGGTTTCGGCGGCCCGCAGCGTTCGTACGCCGCGGTGAAGTTCCTGCTCTACTCGCTGCTCGGCGGTCTGCTGATGCTGGCGTCGGTCGTCGGCCTGTACGTCGTCTCGGCGAAGGCTGGTGAGCCGTCGTACCTGCTGAGCGACCTGATGAAACTGGACATCAGCCAGAACACCGAGCGGTGGCTGTTCCTCGGCTTCTTCTTCGCGTTCGCGGTGAAGGCGCCGATGGTGCCGTTCCACACCTGGCTGCCGGACGCGGCCGGTGAGGCGACGCCGGGGACGTCGGTGCTGCTGGTCGGCATCCTGGACAAGATCGGCACCTTCGGGATGATCCGGTTCTGCCTGGGCCTGTTCCCGAACGCGTCCGAGTGGGCCACCCCGGTCGTGCTGGTGCTGGCGCTGATCTCGGTGTTGTACGGCGCGCTCCTGGCGATCGGCCAGACCGACATCAAGCGCCTGATCGCGTACACCTCGATCTCGCACTTCGGCTTCATCGTGATGGGCATCTTCGCGCTGACGTCGCAGGGCCTGACCGGGTCGACGCTGTACATGTTCAACCACGGTCTCTCCACCGCGGCACTGTTCCTGGTCGCCGGGTACCTGATCTCCCGGCGCGGGTCCGCGCGGATCGCCGACTACGGCGGGGTGGAGAAGGTCGCCCCGGTGCTGGCCGGAACGTTCCTGTTCGCGGGACTGTCCAGCCTGGCGCTGCCGGGTCTGTCGCCGTTCATCTCCGAGTTCATGGTGCTGGCCGGGACGTTCAGCCGGCACAAGGTGATCGCGGTGATCGCCGTTCTCGGTATCGTGCTGGCCGCGCTGTACATCCTGCTGATGTACCAACGCACGATGACCGGTCCGGTCCGCGACGGGATCGAGAAGCTGAAGGACCTGAACGCGCGTGAGGTGCTGGCGATCGCGCCGCTCGTGGTCCTGATCATCGGCCTGGGGATCTTCCCGAAGCCGGTGGTCGACATCATCAAGCCCGCGGTCGACGAGACCATGCAGCGGGTCGGCGTGACCGACAAGGCACCGCAGATCCCCGTGACGGAGGGACAGAAGTGAGCGCGATGTTGCTGCCGCTGGCGGACTTCACGGCGCCCAAGATCGAGTACAACGAGCTGGCTCCGCTGCTCGTCGTATTCGGCGCGGCGTGCGTCGGCGTCCTGGTCGAGGCGTTCCTGCCGCGGCCGTTGCGGCACCTGGTGCAGCTGGCGATCACGGTGGTCGCCGTGGTCGTTTCCGGTGTGCTGACCGGCATCCTGATGAACGGCAAGAAGGAACTGCTCGCCGCCCAGGGTGCGATCTCGGTCGACGGCCCGGCGCTGTTCACCTGGCTGATCCTGCTGGCGCTGTCCCTGATCAGCGTGCTGCTGTTCGCGGAGCGCTCGATCGACGGCGGCCTGTCCGCGTTCGCCGGCCAAGCGGCCGCCGTACCGGGGTCCGAGGCCGAGCGCGAGGGTACGGCGGCGCGCGTCGAGCACACCGAGATCTTCCCGCTGACGCTGTTCGCGGTCGGCGGCATGATGCTGTTCGCGGCGTCGAACGACCTGCTGATCCTGTTCGTCGCGCTCGAGGTCTTCTCGCTGCCGCTCTACCTGCTGTGCGGTCTGGCGCGTCGTCGCCGGCTGATCTCGCAGGAAGCCGCGATGAAGTACTTCCTGCTCGGTGCGTTCTCGTCCGCGTTCCTGCTGTTCGGGATCGCGCTGCTCTACGGGTACGCGGGCACGATGTCGCTCGGCGGGATCGCGGACGCGCTCAGCTCGGACACCGGGAGCGACACCATCCTGCTCGCCGGCACCGGCCTGCTGGGCGTCGGCCTGCTGTTCAAGGTCGGCGGCGTACCGTTCCACTCCTGGACGCCGGACGTGTACCAGGGCGCTCCGACGCCGGTCACCGGGTTCATGGCGGCCTGCACCAAGATCGCCGCGTTCGTCGGCCTGATGCGGGTCTTCTACGTCGCGCTCGGCGGTTCGCGCTGGGACTGGGCGCCGATGATGTGGATCATCGCGATCCTCACCATGGTGGTCGGTTCGATCGTCGCGATCACCCAGACCGACGTGAAGCGGATGCTGGCGTACTCGTCGATCGCGCACGCGGGCTTCCTGCTGACCGCGTTCGTCGGCCTCGCGCAGGCCGGGAGCGGTGTCCACAACGGCATCACCTCGACGCAGGCAGTGCTGTTCTACCTGGTCTCGTACGGCTTCCCGACCATCGGTGCCTTCGCGGTCGTCACGCTGGTGCGCGACGCGGGCGGCGAGGCGACGCACCTGTCCCGCTGGGCGGGCCTCGGCAAGAAGTCGCCGCTGCTGGCCGGGATCTTCGCGTTCTTCCTGCTGTCCTTCGCCGGCATCCCGCTGACCGCGGGCTTCACCGGCAAGTGGGCGGTCTTCAGCGCGGCGTGGACCGGTGGCGCGTGGCCGCTGGTCGTCGTCGCTGTCCTGTCCAGCCTGGTCGCCGCGTTCTTCTACGTCCGCGTGATCGTGCTGATGTTCTTCTCCGACCTGCCGGCCGACGCGCCGGACGTGGCGCTGCCGGGCTGGCAGACCACGTCGGCGGTCGCTCTGGGTCTTGCCGCCACGGTGGTTCTCGGTCTGGTTCCCGGACCGGTGCTCGACCTGGCGGCCCGAGCTGGTGAGTTCATCCGTTGAGTCCGACCCCGCTGCCGGCCGAGAGCCTGGGATTCGAGTTCGCCGACGCGGCGCTCGAGTCCCGGGTTCGTGCTGGGCTGGAGCGTGTGGAGCAGGCGCTGCTCGACGCGACCCAGTCGGAGGCGCCGTTCGTCACAGCGGCCGCCCAGCACGTCATGCTTGCCGGCGGCAAGCGGTTCCGGCCGCTGCTGGTGCTGCTGGCGGCGGAGTTCGGTGCTGACGTCTCGTCCGACGACGTCGTGAAGTCTGCGGTCGTCGTCGAGCTCACGCATGTCGCGACGCTGCACCACGACGACGTGATGGACGAGGCCGCGCTGCGGCGCGGCTCGTCGACGGCGAACGCGCGCTGGGACAACTCGGTCGCGATCCTGTCCGGTGACTGGCTGTTCGCCCGGGCGTCGGACCTGGTCGCGGATCTCGGGCCGGAAGCGGTCCGGATCCAGGCCCGCACCTTCAGCCGCCTGGTCGAGGGCCAGATCCGCGAAACGATGGGTGTCGGCGAAGGCCAGGACCCGCTCAAGCACTACCTGTCGGTGGTCGCCGACAAGACCGGCTCGCTGATCGCAACGTCCGCCCTCTTCGGCGCTCGGTACGCCGGTGCCTCCGAGGACATCCAGGAGTCGTTGCGGGCGTTCGGCGAGGAGATCGGTGTGGCCTTCCAGCTTGCCGACGACCTCCTGGACATCGCGTCCGAGTCCGACCAGTCCGGTAAGACCCCCGGCACCGACCTCCGCGAGGGTGTCCCGACCCTCCCGGTCCTGATCTTCCGCGCGCAGGCAGACCCCACGGATCCCACGGACGCCCGCCTCCTGGACCTCCTGGACTCCGACCTCTCCGACGACGCCCGCCTGGCGGAAACCCTCGACCTGCTCCGCTCCCACGCCACCTTCCGCCAAGCCGAGGACGACGTACGCCGCCGCGCAGCCGACGCCCGCAAACTCCTGGCCACCCTCCCCGAGGGCCCCGGCCGAGAAGCCCTCGACGCCCTCTGCGACCTGGTAGCCACCCGCAGCGTTTAGCAGCCGAGTGACGAGCGCGGCCGATTGCCCGATGAGTCAGTAGGGTTGGCGAATGATCGGCACACTGGTCGGTGGTGCGATAGCGCTCGTGGGGTCCGTCATCGGCATCGTGATCTCGCAAGTCCTGCAGCGTAGGGGCTCCCGCGATGCCCAGATCCTCGAAGCCAAGGTGCGGGTCTTCGGCGAGTGCACCGAGGCGTTGTACGAGTACGCGCGGGCCAACTTCGGTCGAGCGAGAGCTCGCATTCAAGGGCAGCCTGAGACGATCCGGGAAGAGCTTCGGCAGGAGGTCTACCGCTGCGAAGCCCGGGCTCGATCGGCGATCGGCGATCGGGATACCTGAGTGGCAGCGACGGTCTGGATGACGACTTCGAGTCGGTGCACACAGCAGTGCACGCCTTCAATCAGGCGCAGGATCAAGGCGAGCTCGAGCGCCGCCATGAAGAGATTCAGATGAAGCTGAAAGGCGTTCTGCGTAAGGTCCGAGCGGAGTTGCAGAGGTAGCTGTCGGGGGGATGTGCACTCTCGACAGGTAGAGCACCCTGAGACACCGTACACATCCACTACCGCGACGCTCAGGTGCACTACCCGCGGCCCGACACCACCTGTCGAACTTGCACACCACGACCTCGTGGTTGCCGGCGGCAAGCGGTCTCGACCGTTCCTGCTGGCGGCCGAGTTCAGGCGCCGGATGAGCAAAGCCCCGTGGTGTTGACCGCCACGGGGCCCTTCTACGTGCCGACCGTCAGGGGTAGGCGACGCGCATGCTCTTGACTGCTCCGGAGGGTAGGGCCCAGCTGGCGGAGGCGAAGCCTTCCTCGTAGCCGGAGTCGAAGGAGCGTACGACCGAGCGCGACGTGTTCGTCGTGGCCCGCGTGCAGGACGGGCTGCACAGGTCGGTGGTCTTCGAGGTGCTCGTGCCGTTGATGACGTGGCCGACCCGGACCCACCGCGGCTCGATCCACTGGCCCGAGGCGGGCTTGACGATGAGCTGTCCGCGCTCCTCGTGGTAGGTGCGGTAGCCGCGCTCGTACCGGTTGACGCAGACCTCGCCCGCGACGTACGTCACGCACCGGCCTGCGAGCTTGAACCACTGGCTCCAGGAGGCGCCGAGGTCCCCCCAGTCGCCCCAAGCGACATACGTGCTCTCGGACGTCAGGACCGGGGACCAGGAGGACGTCCACGCCGTCGTCTTCGGAGCGCATTCGCCGCCGGAACAGTACTCCGTGATGTGGCTGTTCCAGACGTAGTGGTCCGGTGTGATCGACTGGCCGGCGACGGGTGCGACGGACACCCGCCCGCGGTAGCCGGTGATCGACCCGGAGTCGGTGACCCGCTTCTGCACCTCGGAGCAGACCGAGCCGATCTCCGCGCCCTCCGGCGTCTTCATGGTCTTGCAGTTCTTGTCGTGAGCCTGCCAAGTGGTGGCGGCTTCAGCGCCGCCGGAGACGGCCACGAGCGTAGCGCCGGCAACGGCAAGGGCGGCCAGGGCGACGATGACTTTGCGCACAGTTCAGCAGGTCTTCCAGTTGTAGGCGGCCGAAATGAAGACGCCACTGGGCGAAGCGAACATCCAGTTCCCGGCATTGATCGGGCGCCGGACGGCGAAGAGGCTGTTTCCGTCGTACATCCCGTACTGGTAGCCGTCCGAGGTGTCCTGAAGGACGATGTTCTGCTGCGCTTTCGCGAAGGTCGCCTTGCCGACCGAGCCGTCCGCGGTGAGCCCGTGGTTCCGCTGCCATCTCACCGTGGCGGCGTGCGTCTGGTCGCCGAAGATGCCGTCGATGTCGGACCTCGGCAGGTAGCCGTCCGCCCAGAGGATGGTCTGCCACAGGCAGGTGACGTTCGAGGAGCGATGCGTGGCTACGTTGACGACGCCCTCGTCGCTCCAGTCGCCGGCCAGGGAGCCTTCTCCGTAGACGTAGGCGCGACCGGTGTAGGAGCCGCTGGCGGCGGCGGGGGCGGTGGTCAGGGCGGTAGTGAGGCCAAGTGCCAGGGCCACGGCGGCGGCCGGGGCGGCGGCGCTGCGGAGGACGCGTCGGCGGATGCTCTGCGAAGACATGGATTCCCTACTGTTGTCGGCGGCTGTTGCTGCGAACAGTAAGAACCTGTTGGAACAGGTCGCTGCCCGTACTCCGCCCGTACCCGACTGCTGCGAGGTCTGTGCGGTACTGCGACTGTGTGCGATGCTGTGCCGACTATGGGTGAGCGGGATGTTGCGTTACCGGTGGTGGAGCTGACGGTTGAGGCGTTGGCCGAGAGTGTGTTGCTGCATCTGCCGGCGTTGACCGATGCGTTGGTCGAGACGATCTACGAGCAGAACCCGGCGTATCGCGAGATGGATGCGGTGCCGCGGCAGGATCTGTGGCGGTCGTGTCATGACAACGTTGCCCGCGTTGTGCAGATGATTGCCGACAACGACGATCACTTCGACGCGGCGCAGGCGACCGGGCGGCGGCGGGCGGAGCAGCGGATGCCGCTGGACGACGTACTCAAGTCCTTCCGCCTCGGCGGGCGGTTGGTGTGGGAGGCGTTGATCGACGAAGCGCGCGCCCAGGGCGCGGTCGAATCCAAGGCCCTGCTGGATGTTGCGAGCAAGGTCTGGGAGGTCGTCGACCGAACGTCCTCGCAGGTCGCGGCTGCTTATCACGCCGCCGAACGGCAACTCGTCCGCGCCGACGAGCGCCGCAGATCGACCCTCTGGGAAGGGCTGCTGCACGGCCCAGGGAAGGATCGCGCCTTCATCCAAGAGGCAGCGACCGTCCTCGACGTGCCCGTGCACGGCGGTTACGTGGTGGTGGCGATCGACAACCTGATCGACGACGAGTGCACGACATCCTTGTTCGTACGGCGCTTTGCCGCCTTGCGGATCGCTTCCGCGTGGCAGGTACGTCCGCAGACCGTCGTCGGATTGCTTGCCGTGGGCACGGAATCCCCGGTCACGGTGGTGCGCACGCTGCGTGACGTCGTCCACGCGCCGGCAGGGTTGTCCGGCGTTGTCTCCGGGCTGGCCGAGGTGAATATCGCTTACAGGCAGGCGATGCTGGCCCGGCGTACGCTCCCGGCCGGTCAGATCGACGTGGCGGCTCTGATCGAGCGCCTTCCCGAGGCGTTGTTGCTGAGCGCACCGGAGTTGGCCGAGCAGCTTGTGCAGCACTGGCTCGCGCCGTTGATGACAGTACCGGCGCCCGAACGCGAACTATTGCTCGACACTCTGGACAAGTGGGTGCTCGCGGCGGGCTCCGTACGACGTACCGCGGACCTTGCGCACTGTCACCGCAACACGGTCATCAACCGCCTGCACCGGGTCCATCAGATCACCGGCCGTAACCTCAGCGACGAAGGCTTCCAGGTGGAGCTCGGCCTTGCGCTGCGTGCTTTCAGACTGTTCCCACCCTCTGCGTGACCGAAGTGCCGGGCTGTGCGTTGTGCACAGTAAGACCGCGCAAAACGTGGGCATCGTGGCCATGCCGCCGCGCCGATGACGGTGCCAGACTGCGTTCCCAGCATTGCTCGAGCACGGAGGAACCTTCATGGCCGAACATCGTCGTTCGTTGGATCGACCAAGCGACCAACCGGCCGACAGACGCGGTCTGCTGGGCCGGCGCAAGGTTCTCGGGTACCTGATCGCCGCGCCGACCCTCGCGGTCGGCGTGAGCTGGATGACGAACGAGTCCGACCCGCGCGCGGCCGATGCGGCGGTTCCCTCGCTGCCGCAGCCGGCGGACATCTTCGACCTCGGCGACCTGCAGAACCTCGCGGCGGCGCCGACGTCCGGACTGATCACGGTTCAACTGAAGTCCGACGGCACCGCGTACTTCGCCGTCCCGCGGGCCGAGGTCGGCCAAGGCATCACCACCGCGTTCGCGATGATGGTTGCCGAAGAGCTGGATCTCCCGATGGACAAGGTCGAGATCGCGCTTGCCGACGCGCGCCCGGAGTTGCTGATGAATCAGCTCACCGGCGGCTCGAACTCGATGCGCAGCATGTACCTCCCGGTGCGCACCGCCGCCGCGATCGCCCGGCAGCGCCTGGTGGAGACGGCCGCGACGCACTGGGGCGTCGAGGTCGGCAAGGTCACCACGCGCAAGGGTGTGCTGAGCGGTCCGAGCGGCCGTACGGCGACGTACGGCTCGCTGGCGAAGCTCGCCGCCACTGCCAAGACGATCACGGTGTCCGCAGAGCTCAAATCACCGTCCGAGTTCAGTGTCCTCGGGAAGCCGCGGAACCGCGTCGACGCCCACGACATCGTCACCGGCCGCAAGCAGTTCGCGATGGACCTGGACGTCCCGGGTGCGAAGCCGACGATGGTGGCGCGGCCGCCGACGATCAACGGGACGCTGAAGTCGATCAACAACCTCGCGGCGCTGCGGGCGCTGCCGGGGATCACCGATGTCGTTGGCATCACCCACGGTGTTGCGATCCGCGGCGAGACGTTCGGTCAGTGCATCGACGCGATCCAGAAGGTCGACGCGACCTGGGGCCCAGGCACGGTGGACAGCGAGTCCGACGCCACCGTGCTGAAGAAGCTGCGCGCGGCCCAGCTGCCGATGGCCGCTCCGGCACTGCCGTTGCTGACGAAGACGATCGACGCCGAGTTCGTCTTCGCGTTCGCCAGCAACAGCCCGCTCGAACCGGACTGCGCGATCGCGGACGTCGGCCCGGACAGCGCCGAGATCTGGTCCTGCCTGAAGGTGCCGATCGTGGCCCAGGAGGACATCGCCAAGCAGCTCGGGCTGCCGATCGACGCGGTCAAGGTGCACGTCATCCAGGGCGGTGGATCGTTCGGCCGGCACCTGTTCCACGACGTGGCGGCCGAGGCGGCGGAGATCTCGCAGAAGATGGGCAAGCCGGTCAAGCTGTCCTGGTCCCGCACCGACAACTTCCGCCAGGGCCGCACGCACCCGATGTGTACGTCGCGGGTGCGGGTGAACTACCTGGCCGGCAACGTGCTCACCTACGAGCAGCGCCATACGAGTGTGGAGACCGACTTCGGCCACGGTCTCGGCGAGATGATCACCGCGTTCGCCGCGGACCTCCCGGTCGGCGGCAACCTGTCGTTCGCCGAGACGATCTTCGCGCTCACCCAGTCGTCGCCGTACAACTTCGGCGTCACGACGCAGCTGCTCAACGAGATCCCGTTGAAGTTCAACACCGGCAGCATGCGCAACATCTACTCGCCGAACGTCGTCTGCGCCGAGGAGCTGGTGGTCGACCAGCTCGCCGCGAAGATGGGCCAGGACCCGGTCCGGTTCCGCCGGAACTTCCTCAAGGACCAGCGGTTGCTCGCGGTCCTGAACAAGGCGGCTGAGGTCGGCAACTGGGGCAAGGCGATGCCGAAGGGCACGGCGCAGGGCGTGGGTATCCACTCGGAGTACCGGGCGGCGGTCGCGACGCTGGTCGAGATCGATTGCCGGCCGGAGACGGTCACCCGGCCGGTCGAGGGCGAAGGCGTGACCGGTCCGCGGGTGACCAAGGCAGTGATCGTCGTCGACCCCGGGTTCTGCATCAACCCGCGGGGTCTGGAAGCCCAGATGTTCGGCGGTCTGCAGGACGCGATCGCGCTGGCGCTGACCTCGAGCCTGCACATCAAGAACGGCATCCCGCTCGAAGGCAGCTGGGACAACTACTTCTACACCCGGCAATGGAACTCGCCGGTCGACGTGCAGGTGGTCATCATGCCGAACACGAGCGAGAGCCCGAGCGGCGCCGGTGAGCTGTCGGTGGCTCCGGCCTTCGCCGCGATCGCGTGCGCCTATGCGCGGGCGACCGGCACGATGCCGACGTACTTCCCGATCAACCACGGCAAACTCAGCTTCGAGCCGTTGCCGTTGCAGCCGTCCACCCCGCAGTCGCCGACCGACGGCCTCGACCACACGTTCTGAGGAATCCATGCCTACGCACACTTTCAAGCTCAACGGCAAGCAGATCAGCGTCGAGGCCGAGGACAGTGTCCGGCTGCTGTGGGTTCTCCGGGACCTGCTCGGCGTCACCGGTCCGAAGTACGGGTGCGCACTGGAGGTGTGCAAGTCGTGCACCTCGCACATCAACGGCAAGGCGTTCAACCCGTGCTCGGTGCAGGTGAAGGACATCGACGCCGGGGACGAGGTCACCACCATCGAAGGGCTGCCGGCGACGGTCGGCAAGGACCTGCACCCGATGCAGGAGGCGTGGCTGAAGTACGACGTCGCGCAGTGCGGGTACTGCCAGCCCGGCCAGATCATGGCGGCCGTCGCGAAGGTCAAGCAGGCCCGGGCGGAGGGCCGCGACATCACCGACGCGGACCTCGACGAGCTGCGCAACATCTGCCGGTGCGGCACGTACACGCGGATTCGCGAAGCGGTCAAGGCGGGCGCGGAGGACATGGGTGCGTGACGTCCTCGCGCACGTCCGCCCTTGGTACGGAGAGCGGTTCGCGCTCGCCACGGTGATCGACACGTTCCGCTCGGCCCCTCGGCAGCCGGGCGCGTCGATGGCGGTGTCCGGGTCCGGTGTGGTGGTGGGCAGCGTCTCGGGCGGTTGCGTCGAGGCGGATGTCTACGCGGTGGCTGAAGAGGTCATCCGGACGGGCGTGCCCACGGTCCGCCGGTACGGCGTGTCCGACGATGACGTGTTCGCGATCGGCCTGACGTGCGGCGGTGTGATCGAGGTGCTGGTGGAACCGGTCGATCGGGCATCGTTCGCGGAGTTCGAGACCGTGGCCGCCGCGATCGACTCGGGTCGGCCGATCGCGGTCGCAACCGTGGTGACAGCGGGGGAGGACACGCTGTCCCGCGAGGTTGGTCAACCCACGCAGGCAGGCGGCCTTGGCCGGCGCCTCGTCGTCGAGCTCGACCAGGTCACCGGCAGCCTGGGCGATCCGGGGCTGGATGCGGCCGTGGTCGAGGACGCGGTGGCGATGCTCGGCAACGGCTCCACCGCGATCAAGCAGTACGGCGCGCACGGGGAATGCCGGCGTACCGAGGTATCGGTGTTCGTGCAGGCGTTCACCCCGCCGCCGCGGATGTTCGTGTTCGGGGCGATCGACTTCGCCGCGGCCGTGGCGCGGGTCGGCAAGTTCCTCGGCTATCACGTGACCGTGTGCGACGCCCGCGCCGTGTTCGCCACCCGGGCACGGTTCCCCGAGGCGGACGAGGTCGTGGTCGACTGGCCGCATCGCTTTCTGGCCGGTGCACTCGACCAGATCGATCGCCGTACGGCGCTGTGCGTGCTGACCCACGATCCGAAGTTCGACGTACCGCTGCTGGAGCTGGCCTTGCGGACGGACGCCGGCTACATCGGCGCGATGGGCTCACGGCGTACGCACTTCGACCGGCTGTCGCGGTTGCGGGCCGCGGGGGTGACCGAGGACGAGCTGGCCCGGCTGACCTCACCGACCGGTCTGGATCTCGGCGCCCGGACGCCGGAGGAGACGGCGATCTCGATCGCGGCCGAGATCATCGCGACCCGCAGCGCGGCGAGTGCCCGCCCGCTGTCCACGACCAGCGGGCGGATCCACGGCGAGGTGCTGGCCGGCTCGTCAGTGCGACATGAGCTCACGCACTGACGGGCGGTGGTCCTCGACGTACCCGCCGTCGGGACGCCGGACGATCCGGCCGGTCTCGATGCCGTGCGCCGCGATCTCCGTGTCTTGTTGCTGCAGGCCCAGGCAGACGCGGCGAGTGATCGCGAACGCGGCTGGCGGGCCCAGGATCAGCAGGATCTGGAACACCCGCAGCAACGTGTTGAACGAGAGATGGAACTGTACGGCGATCGTGTCGGCGCCGGCGGCCGCCCACAGGACGCCGTAGAAGACGATGCCCGCGACGCCGATGCCGGTCCGGATCGGGTTGGCGCGCGGCCGCTCGAGCAGGTCATGCTCCTTCTTGTCGCCCGTCAGCCGTTCCTCGATGAACGGGTAGACCGCGACGAGCGCGAGGAACAGCGTGCAGATCGCGACCGGCAACAGGACGGCGAAGGTGATCGTCCTGCCCCACCAGACGACCTCCCAGCCCGGTGCGAGCCGGAGCGAGCCGTCCAGGAAGGCGAGGTACCAGGCCGGGCCGACACCGGCCGAGGTGTCCGCCGGGTCGGCCGGGCCGTACAGCCAGACCGGGTTGATGGTCGCCGTCGCGGCCATGACTAGTGAGACTCCGACGACGAAGCAGAACAGGCCGGCCCGCTTGATCACGGCTATGGTCGCCGGGCGCCCCACGACGGTTCGTTCAGATTTCCGCCTGAGGGCGACGAAGAGTACGACGATCGCGGCGGGCAGGACGGCGATGTGCAGGGGGTAGAACCGCGAGATCACATCGCCGGGGAAGTCGCCTCCGAACAGCAACGACGACAGGCTGGTGCCGACGAACGGCGTCGCCTGCAGGACACCGTCGAGTACGGCGAGACTCGTGCCCGACGCCATGTCGTCCGGGAGTGAGGTGCCGGTGAGGGCTGCGCCCAATGTGATGACCAGCAGGCCGAAAACCACCAGCCACTTCAGGCGTCGCGGCCGACGGAATGCTCCAGTGAAGAACAGTTGCAGCAGGTGCAGCGTGATCGCCGCGACCATGATCAGCGTGGCCCAGTGATGGAGCTGACGGATCAGCAACCCGCCACGGGTCTCGAAGGTGATCGCCAGCGTCGAGTCCAGCGCCCGCGACATCTCCGTCCCACGCAGCGGACCGTACGGCCCGTCGTACACGACCTGCTCTACCGACGGTTTGTAATCCAGCATCAGCACCACGCCGCTGAACAGGATCACCACGAAGCTGTAGAAGGCGATCTGGCCGAACAACAACGACCAGTGGTTGGGAAATACTCTCGCTCGCAGGCTAGGACGCTGCATGCTCGACCTCCCTCGGTCACCCATACGACACCGCAGCCGGCGAGAGTGTGACGTCCCGTGTCACACATCACGTACCGCGAACGTGGCCGGTAGCTGTCTCGCCCGCCAACTCGAATCCCACCAACCCCGCCGCTGACGGGGACGATCTCCTGCGGATAGCGGGTCAGCGGTTCTGCCAGGTGGGGCTTTCGACGTAGTAGTTGTCGTAGAGGTCGCTGGTTATGGCTACCTCGGACCAGTTGGTTTCGCCGCGGTAGGCAGCTTCCAGGAGGCGGTAGTAGCCGAAGCGGGGCCTGGTGTTGGTGAGGACGAACAGGACCTCGGCCGGTTCGGTGTCGGCGGCCTCGAAGGCGTGGGCGGTGTTGGGTGGGACATGGAGGAAGTCGCCTTGGCGAGGTGCGGCCGCGCAGGCAGAAGTGCCGTTTTCGCGCCGCGAACGGCGGATTTCGGAGGTTCTGCCTGCGTGGGGATCCGCTATCACGACTTGAGGTTGGCGAAGCGGTTGCGGGTGTTGTGGGGGGCGCTCGGGTTCAGGCGGACGACCTCGGCGGCGATGTCCGCGACCGAGCGGTTGGCCAGCTCGCGGCGGTAGGTCAGCTCAGCGCCGCGCATCGCTTGCGAGATCACGCAGACCTTGGTACCGACCGTCAAGAGGCCCGGCGCCGGAGCGCCGGGCCTCGGGAGGTTGTCAGGTACGGCGGACCGCCAGGCCGTCGATCTGGTAGGTCTTGCCGGCTGTTCTGGTGGTCAGCAGCACCGATCCGGTCAGGAAGGTCGACGGGACCGGCAGCGGGACGACTGCCTGATACACGAGTGACGGGTTGCCGAGGTCGACGATGCCGACCGACTTCCCGTTGTAGTAGACCGTCAGGCTGCCGCAGGTCGAGCATTTCGTCGCCACCAGCCAGAGGCGCTTGGCCTGGACGCTGCTGCGCGCAACGGAGATCCCGGTCTTGGTGGTGACCGTTGCGGTGCCCAGGTAGTACGCCGAGTTGGTCGCCCGGGTCCATCCGGTCGAGGCGCTCATCGCGCGATCGTCCGACGGCCGGGAGAAGCAGCGGTCGGCGGTCCAGGCGGACAGGTTTCCGACGGCGTCCCGGGCCCGGACCGAGACGCAGTACTCGTAACCCGCTGCGAGGCCGATCGTGACCGAGGTGGCCGTCGTACCGGACTTCACCGGGGCGTACGCGCCGAAGTTCCCGGCCGTCGGCGCGATCCGCCAGCGGGTGTCGTACGAGCCGATCGGGGTGGCGCTGTCGTCGACGCCGGAGTAGGTGACGATGGCGGTCGCCGCCTTCGTCACGTCGAAGACCGGCCCGGTGATCTGCACCGTGGGCGCGGTCACGTCGACCAGCACGTAGCGGAACGCAACGCTTGCGTGCCCGTCGGCGTCGACCGCCTTCACCAGGAACTTGTGCGAGCCGGCCGACAGTCCGCTCTTCTGGTACGGCGATGTGCACGGGACTGCCGCCGTGTCGTCCAGCTGGCACGTCGTGGTCACCGGACCTGCCATCCCGTTGGTGTCGAAGGGGATGCTCACGGTGCTGCCCTGCGGCGTGGAGGTCGACCCGAGGCTCACGCGGGCGCCCTGCCACACCGCCGACCCGATGCGGTCCGTGCCCTGCGTGCGGTAGATGGTCTCGCCCGTTCCGAGCGTTCCGTCGGCCCCGACCGGGAAGGTCACGAGGGCGCTGCCGCCGAAGGCGATCGGCTGCGTCATCAGCACCTCGGAGCCGTCGGGTGACCACGTGATGGCCGCCGGCCGCTGCTCGGTCGCGGTGCCGAGCTTCGGCGTACCGCCGATGACCGGGACGATCGCGGGGGCGTTGCCGTCGATGTACGCGATCCAGCGGTTGTCCGGCGACACCGACGGCATGGTGCTCTGCTCGGTGCCCGCGATGGTACCGAGCACGACTCCGGCGGCCTTGGCCTGGACGACGGCCAGCCGGCCGCTGATCTGGTCCTTCACGATCAGGTTCGAGTTGCTCACCCAGGTCGGCATCTGCAGGTTGCAGCCCACCCGGACCGGCGTCCCGCCGGTCGCGGCGACGATCTCCACGCAGGAGCCGGCGTTCGGCTGCAGCCGCTCGAAGGCGATCCTCGACCCGTCCGGCGACCAGGCCAGGCGGATGATCCCGGAGGAGCCGTCGAGAATCTGCACCGGCGTCGCGTGCGGGATGTCGGCCCGTACGCGCCAGATGGCGAGCTGCCCCTTCGCGAAGGCGATCTCCCGGCCGTCGGGGGAGGCGGCGACGACATCGCCGATGACCTGGGTCGGGCCGTCCGGCGCGAGCGGGACGACCTGCTGGCCGCCGGGTACGGCGATCTGACCCGCGTACGTGCGGGTGTTGCCGTTCTCGAGCCAGATCGTGTGGCCGACGGTGATCGCCCGATGCGCCGGCGGCAGCGTGATCGGCGTACTGGCCGGACCCTCGCCCTCGGCGTTCGTCGCGGCGACCGAGTAGGTCGCGCCCGGAATGTGCTCCGACTCGTGCCATTGGTACCCGACGTCGTTCCATGCGGGCTGCCAGGGCAGGACGGTGTCGGTGCCGCCGACGACCCGGTGGATGGTGTAGCCGGTGACGGCGTCGTCGTTGGCGTCGGGCGCCGCCGTCCAGCGCAGGTCGACGCCGGTCAGGGTGCCGGCCAGCTTGACGTCCAGCGGGACGGACGGCAACTTCGCCGCTCGAGTCACCTTGGTGGGGGCGGGAATCGCGGAGGCCGGCAGGGTCGCGGTCAGGCCGACGGCGGCCAGCACGATCGGCGCGAGCACTCGGAAGGTCGTGCGCACAGGGTTCCTCGAATCGGGGACGGCGAGAACCCGACGGGTTCTCGTTCGCCCGTATATCGAGGTGCTCGAGTCTTTGTTACGGCGGTTGCATCAACCTGCAACCGCCGTAACAAAGAGGTGGCTCAGCTGCCGACGCGGCCGCCGTCGCGGCGCCAGACGCAGGCGATCGCGGGGCGCGGGAACTTGTCGGTGTGCGGCCAGGTCGAGCTGGGCTTCTCGAAGGTCGCGGTGTCGGTCTCGCCCGGGTGCTGTACGGCGACGAACGCGGTCTTGTCGTCGTCGGAGACCAGCGGCCCGCACGCCTCGGAGGCGAACGGCACGGACAGGAACTGCTTGACCTGGCCGCGGTTCGGGCCCGCGACCGGGACGGTGAAGATGCCGTCGTTCGACCCGAGCACGTTGCCGTCGGTGGAGATCCACAGGTTGCCGGAGCCGTCGAACGCGACGTTGTCCGGGCAGGAGATCGGGCTGACCTTCGACTTGTCGAAGCCGCCGAAGTACGTCTCCTGCGCGGCCGGGTCGCCGCAGACCAGGAACAGGGTCCAGAAGAAGCCGGTCTTGGCCGCGTCGTCGCCCTCCTCGCTGATCTCGAGGATGTACCCGTTGCGGTTGCCGGCCTTCTCCACCAGCGGTCCGCCGAGCGTCTCCCGCACGTGCGACACGGCGCGCGGGTTCGCCTCGTCGACCGGGAAGCTGCCGCCGCGCTTGTCGTTGTTCGTCAGCGCCGCGTAGATCCGGCCGTTGACCGGGTTCCGCTCGACGTCCTCGGGGCGGTCCATCCGGGTGGCGCCGACCTTGTCACCGGCGACCCGGGTGTTGATCAGCACCTCCTGCACGGACAGGCCGTCGACGAACGACTTCGTGTCCGAGGTCAGCGGGATCCACTGGCCGATCCCGTCGTACACGCCGTCCGTGGTGCCGTCGCCGGTGAACTTGGCGACGTACAGCGTGCCCTCGTCGAGCAGGCCGAAGTTGTTCTTGCGGTTCTTCGGGTCGTACTTGCCGGCCGAGACGAACTTGTAGAGGTACTCGCCCTTCTCGTCGTCGCCGGTGTAGACCGCGATCCGCCCGTCGGCGGTGATCGTGACGGTCGCGCCCTCGTGCTTCAGGCGGCCGAGCATGGACCGCTTCTTCGGCGTCGACCGCGGGTCGTACGGGTCGACCTCGACCACCCAGCCGGACTTGTAGACCTCGGTCGGCGTCTTGGTCAGGTCGAACCGCGGGTCGACGACGCTCCACTGCCGCGCGGACTTGGTCGCGGTCGTCGGTACGCCGTACCGCTTGTAGGAATCCACGTGCTCGGCGGGGATGGTGCCGCTCACGTCGTAGTACCCGTTGAAGTTCTCCTCGCCGGACAGGATCGTGCCCCACGGCGTGACGCCGCCGGAGCAGTTCCCGAAGGTGCCGTAGGCAACCTTCCCGACGCGGGCGTCCGCGGCCGCCGGCCCGGTCACCTCGAACTTGGTGGATGCGGTGATCCGGCGGTTGTAGCGGGACAGCTGCTGGTCGCGGCGCCACTGGCCCTTGCGGCCGACGCGCTCGATCTGGACGACGGCCATGCCGTGCGCGGCCATCCCGATCTTCGCGATCTCGGCGGTCGAGTACTTGCCGGTCGGGAACATCAGGTTCTCGTCGGTGTACTCGTGGTTGCAGACCAGCAACGCCACCCGGTCGTCGCGCAGCGGCACGATCATCGTGTAGTCGTTGTTGTACCCGAACTGCCGCGCCTGCGCCTCGGCGGACTGCTTGTACGGGTCGAACTTCGGCGCGCCCGGCAGCACCGGGTCGCCCCAGCCGATGATCACGGCCTGGTCGTACCCCTGCGGCACGACGATGTCGTCCTGACGGTTCGGCGGTACGACGCTGTGCGTCAGCTCACCGCGGTGGCCGAAGCCGGGGAAGGCGCCGTTACCGGATCCGCTGCCGGATCCGTGGCCGACCTGGTCGGCGATCGCCGGCGCGTTCACCGCGAGCGTGGCGACACCGGCGGCGCCGACGCCGGCCGCGCCGATCGCGAGCACCTTGCGGCGGCTGAAGGCGGAGCGCATCACGGTCTGGATGTGCTCGTTGCCGGACGTGTTCGGCTCGGGGTGGTCGCACTGGTTCGCGCACTTGTACTCGCAGGTGCGCAGGGAGCGGGACCCGTGGCGGGTGCCGATCTGACTGATCAGCGGCAGGAACTTGGTCACGATCAGCGACCCTAGGGAAGCTGAGAGCCTTCTCAGTGAAGGTCAGGTGAACGTCACGCGGCTTAGGTTGACCTAAGAAAGCGAAGCGCGGTCGAACAATCACACTGCGGAAGCAGTGACCGCTGTGCGTTCGAGGGCAAGGTTGCGGCGCCGCGTGTGCATGCTGTCGAAGGTGAACAGCGCCAGCGCGACCCACACCAGGCCGAAGCCGGCCCAGCGCATCGGCGTCATCTGCTCGTGGAAGATCACCAGGCCGCAGACGAACTGCATGATCGGCGCGATGTAGTTCAGCAGCCCGAGCGTCGTCATCGAGACCCTGGTCGCGGCGGCCCCGAAGAGCAGCAGCGGTACGGCGGTGATCGGCCCGGTCAGCAACACGAGCACGAGGTACGCCGTCCCGTGGTGGGTGACCGACGCGTCGCCGTGCAGTCCGAGAGCGATGATGCCCGCGACCGCGAACGGTGCGACGGTGCCGGACTCGATCGCCATCCCCTCGATCGCACCGGCGCCTGCCTGCTTCTTCGCCAGCCCGTAGAACCCGAACGAGAACGTCAGGATGATCGCCACCCACGGCGGCCGGCCGTTCTCGACGGTCAGCCCGGCGACGGCGACGAACGCGATCCCCAGCGCGGTCCACTGCACCGGCCGGAGACGTTCCTTGAGGACGAAGACGCCGAGCAGGACCGTGAACAGCGGCGTGATGAAGTACCCGAGCGAGGTCTCCACGACGTGACCGTTGTTGACGGCCCAGATGTAGGTTCCCCAGTTCGCCGAGATCAGGAACGCCGCCGCGATCAACGGCCACCGCCGTCGCGGTTCCGCCAGGAGGGCCTTCACGGCCGCGAACTTCCGCAGTACGAGGACCAGGATCACGATCGTGACCAGCGACCAGAGCACCCGGTGGGCCAGCAGTTCGAGAGCCCCGGACTGGTCGAGAAGCTTCCAGTACAACGGGAACAGACCCCAGATCAGGTACGCGGCGAACCCGTAGGTGAATCCTTTTCGCTGATCTGGCACGGTGCTCACCCTATGCCTACCGACAGTCGCATCCAATCGCTTTGCTCATGACGTGAGACGCCCTGGTGCGATGCGGTTGGATAGAGGGGTGCAGACGAGGAGGCGCGCGTGGGTGTGAGGACCGGTCTGGTCTCGGTGACGTTTCGCCAGTTGCCGGTCGACCAGGTGGCGGAGGTGGCGGCGAAGTCCGGGCTCGCGGCGATCGAATGGGGCGGTGACGTGCACGTCCCGCTCGGCAACCTGGTCAACGCCAAGCGGGTGCGGAACCTGACCGAGGTGCACGGCCTGCAGGTCGCGGCGTACGGCTCGTATCTGCGGGCCGGCAGCGTGGACCGCGAGGAGATGCGCTCCGCGATCGCCACCGCCGAGGCGCTCGGCGCGCCAAGGATCCGGGTCTGGGCGGGCAATGTCGGTACGGCGGATGCGGGCGTCGGCGACCGGATGGCCGTGACCCGTGGACTGGGCGAGCTCGCCGACATGGCGGCCGGTGCGGGGATCGAGATCGCGATGGAGTTCCATCGCAACACGCTCACCGACGAGGTCGACTCGACGATCACCCTGCTGCTGGACGTCGGCGCACCGAACCTCACGACGTACTGGCAGCCGCCCGTCGATCTCGACGACGCGCAGTGCCTGCAGCAGCTCGAGGCGCTGATCCCGTGGCTCAGCACGGTGCACGTCTTCTCGTGGTGGCCGTCCAACAACCGGCTGCCGCTCGCGGCCCGGGAGTCGCTGTGGCGGCCGGTTCTGGACCGCCTCGCCGCCGAGCCGCGCGAGATCAACGCACTGCTGGAGTTCGTCGCGGACGACTCACCCGAGCAGCTCGCCAAGGACGCCGCCGACCTGCACAGCTGGGTCTAGTAAGCCAGCCAAGTCCTGGTTCGCCATGTAGATCGCCAGGTCCTAGTCGGGCAGGTAGATCGCCAGGATCAGCGTTCCCTTGGTGGGTTTGCCTTCGGTGATCGTCAGGGTGGCTCGCTCGGACGGGCCGGCGCCGTAGGGGTCCCAGCCGATGCCCATGTCGCCGACGTCCGGAGTGACGCTGACGCCGGATTCGGTCTTGCCGACCGTCAGGCTGGCCTGGAGCTGGCCCGTGCCGAGCGGCGAGCCTCCGTAGGCGACGATGTACGGCTGATCCGCCGGAGTGCCGGTTGTGATGGTTCGAGCCGGGCCGGGCGCGGTCTTCACCTCGGCGAGCCGGTACCGGTACCCGGACACCTCGGTCTGCTCCGGGAGCTCCATCCCGTCGATGACGCGCTGCGGCCCCTGGAAGTAGACGCCCAGACCCAGCCGGACGTCCGGCGGCATCCCGATGAGGTGCGGGCTTGTCGGCAAGACCTTCGCGATCACGTCGACGCGTTGCCCAGCCGGTACGGGCGAGGCGATCGTGAGACCGCCGCCTTTCCCGGCGTCGGTCGAGTACGCGTCGCAGGTGGCCTTGATCGGCTGCCTGGGGCCGATCCGCATCTCCACGGTGTACGGCGGGTTTTCGCCGTCGGTGCCCGCGTTCGCCGTGCAGAACGGGCGCAGGCCCAGCTTGGCGCTGGTCGCAGTGAAGCTGAACCGCACCTCGAGCTGTCCCGGGTCAGCGACCCCCGCGGCGGCCAGGGTGTCGCCACCGATCGTCTTCCGGTAGACCACACCGTCCTTCTGGTACGCGCCCGCGTCGACCGGGGCGAGCCGCGCCGGTGCGCCGTTGCTGCTCGGCGGGTTGGGCGGTGTGGAGTAGATGCCGAACCAGATCCGGCCGTTCTTACCGGCCGGCTTGCCGGACTCCAGGTCGATCAGCTCGGCGGAGACCTGCGCCGGCTTGCCGACCGGGGAGGCCAGCCAGAAGGCCGAGTCCGGCGCGAGGGTGACGCCGCTGTCCATCGTCCACGAGTCCAGGCTGGTGTCGCAGGTCGCGTTGCCGACGTACCAGCCGTTGATGCGGATGCGGATCGCGGACATGCCGGCGACGCCCTCGCAGTTGGCGTGGACGGTGATCGAGTCCGTGGTCGGGGTCCACGCGAACGACAGACCGCTCTGGCCGCGGTCGCCGATCCATGCCTTGAGCAACTTGTCGCTGCCGACCGTCCCGGGGACCGTGAGGCCGTCCCGGGTGTAGTCCTCGGGCGGGTTGTCGGCCGGTGGCGTCGGGCGCATGGTGGGGACGAGACTGGCTGCGACCGCCGCGAGTACGGCGACCACGCCCAGCGCGGTGAAGGCGCGACGCTGCTTGGTGCGGCGGATCTTCTGCTGCACACCGGGCAGGAGGTCGCCTGATTGGTGGTCGGCGTCGGCGGCGCGGGTGGCGAGCTCGTCGCGCAGGTCCTGGAGGTTCATCACGGGGTCTCCAGATCTGCCGGGGAGGCAAGGGAAGGGTCGAGACGGAGCTTGGCGAGAGCCTTGGCGGTCTGGCTCTTGACGGTGCCGACGGAGCTGCCCATCAGGCGGGCGGTCTCGGCCTCGCTGAGGTCTTCGTAGAAGCGCAGTACGACGACCGCGCGTTGCCGGCGGGGGAGGCGGCCGATGGCGTCCCAGAGGTCGAGTCCGTCCTCGCCGTCCGCGGTCGGGGCGTCGGGCAGTTCCTCGGTCGGGATCTCCCCGTTCCAGCGGCGGCGCCACCAGGAGGAGTACGTCGTGACCAGGATCCGCCGGACGTACGGCTCCGGGTTGTCCTCCCGGATCCGGGACCAGTGGAACCACGCCTTCGCCAGCGCGGTCTGGACCAGGTCCTCGGCCAGCGCATGGTCGCGGGTCAGCAGGTAGGCGGTCCGCAGCAGGGCCCGCGAGCGCGCGGCGACGAACCCGTCGAAGGTATCCGTGCCGTCGTGCACCGCGGTCACCCCCGTCACCAAGACGCCGTCATCGATGCTCACATCCTGCTGGACCGGCTGGCCGTTCCAGATGGTTGCCTGCCTGTGTCGGAATATCTGCAACCTGCGGCGGAGGATGTCAGGTGGTGCGCTCTGAGGTCCCGCGGCGCGCGGTGGCCGCGGAACCGGCCGGGGTGGTGAGGCGGTCGGGGGGTGAGAGGTGGACGACGCGGTTCAGTTGGCCCATGTCGCGGAGGATCGTGTGGGACGCCGCGGCTGCTGCCGTGCCGGGCTGGTAGCCGGCGGCGAAGCCGACCGCCTCGAACATGTCCACGTCGTTGCTGCCGTCCCCGATCGCGATCGTGCGTTCGCGGGGGATCCCGAGTTCCTCGTTCCACCCGCGGATAGCGGTGGCCTTTCCGGGACCGTCGATCAGACCGCTGACCTCTCCGGTCAGCACGCCGTCCTCGATCCCGAGCTTCCCGGCCGCGTACCGCTCGACGCCGAGCCGCTCGGCGAGCGGCCCGACGACGGCGTCGAACCCGCCACTCGCGATCGCGACCTCGTGGCCCGCGGCCTTCAGGTCGCGGATCAGCTGTTCGGCGCCTTCGCTCAGCTCGATGGTGTCTGCCACCTGGCGGACCAGTGACGCGTCGACACCACGCAGTACGGCGACCTTGGCGCGGATCGACGTCTCGTAGTCCCCGGCCTGTGCTGCCTGGACCTCGGGCAGCCGCCCGGCCAACTCGGCCAGCGTGTCCAGGGTGTCGTTCTTGCTCAGGGTCTTGTCGACGTCGAACACGAACAGGTGCCTCTGCATCGGGACCATCGGCTGCCGCGGATCCGTCGTCCGGCTCTCCGGAGTCAGCGCCCGGTCCATCGTCGAGGCGACCTCGTTCCGCAGCGACGGCAGCCACTGCCCGCGCGCCGGGTCCCACACGCCGTTCGACGGCTCGGAGGCACCGTCCAGGAAAGTGCTGATGGTTTCCGTCATTTCCTTGAATTCCGGATAGTCCTGCAACTGCGGGATCCGCGCCCGCAGTTGCCGGAAACCCTGGTCCCAAAGGATTTCCGTCTCGTCGTCGCGGGCCGGCGGCTGCCCGTAGAAGCGGTACGGCTGCGGCGGGCCGCTGCGGCCGGCCTCGCGCCAGTGCCAGTTCTCCGCGAGCGCTTTCCGGAGTTTGTCGCCGTCCACCGGACAGGTCCGCGCGATGTAGTACAGATCGGCGATGTCCTTGAACCGGGGCGCGGCGATGCCGTCGCCGACGCCCGGCTGCAGCGCGAGGGCCGCCATCTTGTCCGCCGCCAGGTCCGCCACCGGTCGCAGCAGCGGCGTGATGGGCTTCAGACCGGGAAGCTGTACGCCGACGATCGACCGCCGGGCCCGTTCGGGCTCGCTGGACCGCTGGATCATGGTCGGCATCTTCACGTCGACCTCGATCGTGAAAGCGTCCCCGTCGCGGCGCAGGCCGAGCGGTCCGCGGCTGTCGTCGACCGGCTGTACGTCGATGGTGAAGACGGCGTGCCCGTGGCCGGCGACCTCTACGTTGCGGGTCGTGTAGCGGACCAGCCCGCCGAGGCCCTCGCCGCCGTCGAGCGGGTTCTGCCGCATCGGCGCGACCGCGAGGACGGACTCACGGACCCGGGCCAGGTACTCGTCGTCCGGCAGGTGCCCGACCGCGTCGTTGTAGACGTCGAGGTCGTTGGCGGTGCGCGCCATCGCGTAGACCGGGTCGACCTCGGACTCGGCGTCGGCAGTCCCGGACCAGGTCTCGGCGTACGCCGGAAGCGGGTTGGAGCCGGTGTTCTTCCAGGCGTCACCGTCCCGGTTCAGCTGGCAGAGGAAGTCACCGACGACCAGCTGCCGCTTGGCGCGGTCGACCGGGAACTTCGGGCTGCCGACCTGGCGGAGACGCCCGATCAGCCGGCTCCAGCGCGGGAAGGCGCCGCGGAACTGCTTGCGGTCGAGGTGACCGTCGTACCCGGGCATGCCGTTACCCCTTCGCGGCGGCGTCGAGCGCGGAGCGGAGCCAGGTGGGACCGTCGTACGCCGGCTCGCGATGGGCGAACTGTTCCGTCAGCTCGGCACCGAGCTCGTCGGTCGTCGTCCAGCCCTGGCTGATGAAGGACCGGGCCAGTCGGCCGAGGTCGGACAGGTCGAGGCCCTGGCCGTCGGCGAGGTCGGCCAGCGTGCGGGCCGGCCCGGTGACCGGGAGGCCCTCGATCACGCCGCACTGGTCTTCCTTGACCGAGCGCGGGTGGACCGTGACGCCGTCGGGCAGTGCGTTGCGGGCCCGGCCGGAGAACTCGATCTCGTCGCCGCCGACGGTTCCAGCGCCGTACAGCTGAGCAGCGGATCGGTGCGACACGACCAAGGTGGTCAACGACCGCTCCCACGCGGGGGTGGCTTCGGCCAGCAGCCAGGTCGCGTACAGGGTCGGATGCGGATGACTCGCGCCGGCACGGACCCGAAGCACACCGTCGACGACCGGCTCGACGATCTCGGCGTCCTGGAGTTGTGCGAGGACCTGGTCGGTCACCTCGCCACGCAATTGCGCGATCGCCACCAGACCGTGCTGGCCCTCGGCCAGTGTGCAGATCCGCGCGAACGCGTCGAGCACGCGCGGGCGTGCGAAGCCCTTCATGGACCTCATCATTCAGGGCGCGAGGTTCAGAAAGATGAACGGGCGGTGACGGAAAGTTTCATCAAGTACTGGCCAAGAGGCGGAAAATGACGGAATGCTGGTCCGGGACAGGTTCCTTCACCGCCCCGGAGGTGTCCGATGTCCCTGATCAGATCCATGCCGCGGATGTTCGCAGTACTGCTGCTGTTCGTGGCGACTCTCACCGCTTCACAGGTCGTGGCCACAACGGTGGCTCACGCGGACGGCTGTTACACGTGGGGCCGTCAGCTCAGTCAAGGCATGTCCGGTGCGGACGTGCGGCAGTTGCAGATCCGGGTCTCCGGATATCCCGGGTACGGCGCGCACCTGGCGATCGACGGCGAGTTCGGCCCGGCGACGAAAGCCGCGGTCCAGCGATTCCAGGCCGCCTACGGGCTGGCGCAGGACGGAGTCGCTGGCTCGGCCACGTTCACCAAGATCTACGCGCTGCAGGACGACGACTGCACGCCGATCCACTTCACGTACGCCGAGCTCGACGACGGCTGCGGCGGATCGGGGTACGACGGCGGTCCGCTGTCCGAGGCAGCGACCAAGGCCAACGCGCTCGAGACGATGTGGCACCTGGAGGCGTTGCGGCACGCGCTCGGTGACCAGCCCCTCAACATCACCAGCGGTTTCCGCAGCTACTCCTGCAACAGCCAGGTCGGCGGCGCCAGCAACAGCCAACACCTCTACGGCCGATCCGCGGACCTGGTCGGTGTCCACTCGCTCTGCACCCTTGCCAAGCAAGCTCGCTACCACGGCTTCGGCGGCATCCTCGGCCCCGGCTACCCCGGCCACAACGACCACACCCACGCGGACATCCGCACCAGCAACTACTGGAGCGCCCCGAACTGCGGCATCTAATCGAGGGGGCGATCTCCAAAGCCGGTCAGCGGCGGTAGCCCAAGCGCTACCGCCGCTGCCAGCCGGTCCCAGCCGACGCGGCCGAACGGCTCCACGCGGGCCGTAAAGTCGTGCTCCAAACCACGAGCGGCTTGCTCAGCCGCGTCACGCTCCACGTCGCTGACCAGCCCGACCGCGTGCGCTTCCTCCAGCTCGTCCCAGTCCTCGGTGCCGACCGTCCCGTCCGGCCGCCGAAAGGGATCCAGCTCCAGATCCTCGAACGTCCACTCTGCCCCGGCCAGCACCGGCGGCGTACTCACATCGACGTGGATGAGCCCGCTCGCCCGGAAGTACGCGAACCACCACCCGTCGCGCGGAACGAGCTGCACACAATGCTCACCCGGCCCGCCCGGCCCGAGCTGAGCCATCTCGCAGAACTCACCGTTGTTCGCGCGATACCACGACCGCGCAGGCGTGTAGAACCAGCTCCCGAAAGCATCAGAGCCCATCGGGTACGCCGACCACAACCCAGACCCCTCCGGCCGTTTCCGCTTGCGGATGTACGTCGTGTTCACAGCAGCTGGCTCAAGGTGTGGATGGTGAGGCCGACGAGGGCTCCGACGACGGTGCCGTTGATGCGGATGAACTGGAGGTCGCGGCCGACGTGGAGTTCGATGCGGGCGGCGGCTTCGCGGCCGTCCCAGCGTTCGATGGTGTCGGAGATGACCGAGACGATCTCGCGGCCGTACGTGCGGACGACGTACCCGACGGCCTCGGCCGCCCGGCTGTCGACCTTCGCGCGCAGCGCATCGTCGTCCTGGAGTCGTTGCCCCAGGTCCTGCAGCGCCCGGACCGCCCGCGCCCGGAGCGTGCTGTCCGGGTCGTTGATCGAGTCGATCAGGGCGGTGCGCATCGCGTCCCAGACCGCGGTCAGGCTCGAGCCCATGTCCGGGTGGGTCAGCATCCGCGCCTTCCACGCCTCGAACCGCGCCATCGTGTCCGGGTCGTGCTGCAGGTCGTGGGCCAGCTGCCCGAGCAGCCGGTCGATCGCCCGCCGCGCCGGATGCGACTGGTTGTCCCGTACGTCGGCCAGCCACGCCAGCGCCTCGCGGTGGATCCGGTCGATCACCATCCGGTCCACCCAATGCGGTGACCACCGCGGCGCCCGCGGCCCGACGACATCCGCCAGCAGGTCCCGGTTGTCGGCCAGCCAGTCGTGCGCCTCCACCAGCAAGAGGTCGAGCAGCGCGTGATGGGCGCCGTCGTCCACCACGGACTCCACGAAGTGCCCGGCGATCGGGCTCAACGGCTCCTTCACGAACCGCGGCAGCAGCGACCCGCTCACGAACGCGGTCACGTCGTCGTCGCCGAGTTTCGGCAGCGCCGCCCCGACCGTGCGCGCGCCTTCGGCCACGATCCGCTCGGCGTGGTTGCCCGCGGCCAGCCACTCACCGGCCCGCCGGCTGACCTCCGCCGTCCGCATCTTTTCCGAAACGACGTCTTCGGACAGGAAATTTTCCGTCACGAACTGCTCGAGACTTTCCGCCAGGCTGTCCTTCCGGGTCGGCACGATCGCGGTGTGCGGGATCGGCAGCCCGAGCGGACGCCGGAACAGCGCCGTCACCGCGAACCAGTCCGCCAACGCGCCCACCATCGCCGCTTCGGCCGCCGCGTTCACGTACGCCCAGCCGCCGCTGCGGTGCAGGGTCACCACGTAGATCACCGCGGCCAGCACCAGCAGCGCCAACGCCACCGACCGCATCTGCCGCAGCCCACGCCGCCGTACCAGATCGGCCGCGCCCAAGGTCAAGGTCGCCATACCCCGATCTAACCAAGTCCACGGTGACGAACCCCTCAGGCAAGTACCTGAGTGGACCCGCGTCGTTCCATGAGACCGGAGATCGCGGCCAGGATCAGCCCCGCGACGGCGAGCGCGGCGCCGAGGCGGCTGGGCCATTCGTAGCCGTAGCCGGCCGCCAGCACGACGCCGCCGAGCCAGGCGCCGAGTGCGTTGGCGATGTTGAGCGTGGAGTGGTTCAGCGACGCGGCCAGCGACTGGCCTTCGTGCGCCACATCCATCAGGCGGGTCTGCAGCGCCGGCACCAGGATGCTCGCGGAGCAGCCCATCGCGAACACACCGATCAGCGCGCCCGGCCGGGTCTGCGCGAGCCAGCCGAACGTTCCCAGTACGACGGCGACCGCGACCAGCCCGCCGTACACGCTGCCCATCAGCCAGCGGTCGGCGAGGCGTCCGCCGAGGACGGTGCCGACGGTCATGCCCACGCCGTACACGCCCAGCACGATCGTCACGGCGGACTCGGTGAAACCGGCCAGGTCCGTCATCGTCGGCGTGATGTACGAGTACGTCGCGAACATCCCGCCGAACCCGACCATCCCGACCAGCAGCGCCATCCACACCTGCGGCCGGGCCAGCGCGCTGAGCTCGCTGCGGACGTTGACGTCGCTCCCGACCGGCTGCGGCGGCACCCAGAACCAGACCGCGACCAGCGTCAGCAACCCCAGGACACCGACCGCGAGGAACGGCACCTGCCAGCCGAGCTGCTGCCCGAGCAGGGTCGTCAGAGGTACGCCGATGATGTTCGCGACCGGGAGCCCGACCATCGTCATCGACACCGCGCGCGCCCGCCGATCCGGCGCCACCATCGATGCGCCGACCACCGCGCCGATCCCGAAGAAGGCACCGTGCGGCAGGCCGGACAGGAACCGCGCGGCCAGCAGGAACTCGTAGCTCGAGGCAACCGCCGACAGCACGTTGCCGACCACGAACACCGCCACCAGCCCGAGCAGCAACCGTTTCCGCCCGGTCCGCGCGCCGAGCGCCGCGATCACGGGAGCGCCGACCACGACGCCCAGCGCGTACGCCGAGATCACGTGGCCGGCCGTCGGGATCGAGATGTGCACGCCGTCCGCGATCTGCGGCAGCAGCCCCATCGTGACGAACTCGGTGGTCCCGATCGCGAAACCGCCCGTCGCCAGCGCGAACAGCGCGAGGTTGAGGTGTCGCCCAGCAGTGCCAGCGTCAGGGGCGACTGAACTTGTCACACGTGATTCTCGCACTGGACCGCCAGGCCATCACAATCGGCGCCGCCCGCGGCCGCTGAGCGCATTGACCCCGGAACCACCCTCGTTGTGATGGCCTGGCGGTCCCCGTCATGCAAGGATCCGGCATGGCCAACTTCGGTGATTACCAGTTGCAGATCTACCTGCAGGGGATGCTGCAGGGAGTGACGCCGGAGATCACGACCGACCTGGCGCGGCTGGAGTCGCAGGCGGCCGGGAAACTGCCGGCCGAGGCGATGGGGTACGTCGTGCCGAGCGCCGGCGAAGGCTCGACCGCGCGGGCGAACCGGGCCGCGTTCGACCGCTGGCGCCTGGTGCCGCGGATGCTCCGCGGCAGCACCGAACGCGATCTCTCCTGCACGATCCTCGGTACGGCGATGCCGGCGCCGGTCCTGGTCGCGCCGATCGGCGTACAGACCCTCGCGCACCCGGACGGCGAGCTGGCGACCGCACGCGCCGCGGACACCCTGGGCCTGACCTACACGCACTCGACCCAGGCGAGCCACGCGATCGAACAGATCGAGGCGACCAGCAAGTGGTTCCAGCTGTACTACCCGACCGACCGCGACGTCTGTCTGAGCTTCCTGCAACGCGCGAAGGCCGCGGGGTACGCCGTACTCGTCGTCACCCTGGACACCGGGACGATCGGCTGGCGGCCGGCCGATCTGGACCGCGGGTTCCTGCCGTTCCTGAAGGGAGAGGGGCTGGCGAACTACTTCAGCGACCCCGCCTTCCGGGCGAAGCTGGCCAAGCCGATCGAGGAGGACCCCGGCGCGGCGGTGATGCACTGGGCGCAGATGTTCCCGAACGTCGGCCTGTCGTGGGACGACCTCTCGTTCCTGCGCGACAACTGGGACGGCCCGATCGTCCTCAAGGGCATCACCCACGTCGAGGACGCCAAACTCGCGGCCGAGCACGGCGTCGACGGCCTCGTGGTCTCGAACCACGGCGGCCGCCAGGTCGACGGCGCGATCGCCTCACTGGACGCACTCCCGGCGATCGCGGAAGCGGTCGGCGAGCAGCTCACGATCCTCTTCGACTCCGGCGTACGCACCGGCGCCGACGCGGCCAAAGCACTGGCCCTCGGCGCGAAGGCGATCCTCCTAGGCCGCCCATTGCTCTACGGCCTGGCTCTAGCCGGCCAAGCCGGCGTAGAACACGTCCTCCGCTGCTTCCTCGCCGAACTAGACCTAACCCTCGCCCTCTCCGGCCACGCCAACCACCGAGAACTCAACCGCGACTCGGTAGTCCGCGCATGAAGGCGGTTGTGTTTGATTTGGACAACACGTTGTTCGATCACACGGGGTGTGCGGTGGCGGGGCTTCGTGGCTGGGTTACGGGGCTTGGGATCGCGCCTACGGAGGAGCTGATCGCTGAGTGGTTCGTGATCGAGGAGGATCAGTTCGGCCGGTTTCTGGCGGGGGAGCTCACGCATCAGGGGCAGCGGCGGGGGCGGCTGCGGGCGTTCCTTCCGGTGCTCGGTCTCCCGGTTCCGGCGACGGACGCCGAGTTGGACGAGGTGTTCGAGGGGTACCTCACGCAGTACGTGAACAACTGGATCGCGTACCCGGACGCCCGGCCTGCGCTGGAAGTTGCTCGGGGCAACGGGTGGCGGATCGGCGTGCTCACGAACGGAAGTACCAAGCAGCAGAACGCGAAACTGCAGGCGATCGGACTGGCCGACTTGATCGACGTGGTTTGCACGTCAGAAGCACTCGGTGTCAGCAAGCCCGATCCGTTGGCCTACCAGCGTGTCTGTGAAGCGCTGGGCGTCGAGCCGGGCGAGACGCTGATGATCGGCGACAACCTGGAGCTGGACGTGCTGGCCGCGCGACGAGCCGGGCTGGCTGCGCGGCATCTGGACCGTGCTGCGGGCGACACTCTCGCCCAGTTGCTCGAAGCCCGTCAGTAGCCGCGAGACTCGGCGCCGGGTGAATCCTTGCGCCACGCGGATGCCGCCGGTCGCGCGTCCGGCCGGCTGGCGACCGCGCCGGTCGGCGAGGGATAAGCGGGGTCGTACGCCGGCCCGGCGTCCGCCTGCTGTTCGGCCGGAAGGTGGCGTGACAGCCGCTCCGCGAAGTCTGCCACCGCGGCGATCTCCTGGTCCTGGGAGACATGGACCGCCCACTGAGTGCCGGGGAGGCGGTGCTGAACGACCACGGCCGAATCGTAGGAGGACTCCGGGCGGAAGAGCTCATCCGGGCCAACCGGCTTCACCAGCAGGTTCCGCGCCGGATCCAGCGACGTCTGACCGATCCGGCCGGGATCACCCAGGCGTACCGGCCGGTCGGAGTAGAAGTCCTGGCCGCCGCGCACGGGCTTGTCCTGATCCCGCGCGTTACAAGCGTCCCGCACTGCCCGGACGACTTCACTTCCACTGATCGACCGACCGAAGTGCACCGTCTGCTGGATCGGTTCGCCGCTCTCCGCCATGCGGCCAACCTGCCACGCAAACGGGTCAGTTCACCGTCCAGGTGTCCGCGCCGGTGACCAGGGACTGCAGGTCGCCGGTGCCCTGGGTTTCCTGGGCGGTGGTGATCTGCTGGCGGACCAGGTCGTCGTACGCCGGGCGCTCGACAGACCGGAAGACGCCGATCGGGGCCTGGTGCAGGACGCCGGCGTCGGTCAGCCGGGACAGGGCGAACGCGTACGCCGGGTCCTCGGTGTGGGCGTCGTGGACGACCAGGTCCGACTCGCCGCCGGGCAGGTCGGCGACCTCGCGGACGGCCAGTGAAGCGAAGCCGTCCCGCACCACGCCGAGGTGCCCGTCGGTGCCGAAGCGGATCGGCTCGCCGTGCACGAGCGGGATGATCGCGTCGTCCCGGGTCTCCGGGTCCTTGAACGCCTCGAACGCGTTGTCGTTGAAGATCGGGCAGTTCTGGTAGATCTCCACGAACGCCGTACCGCGGTGCTCGGCTGCGGCCCGCAGGACCGAGGTGAGGTGCTTGCGGTCCGAGTCGACGGTGCGCGCCACGAACGTCGCCTCCGCGCCGAGCGCCAGCGAGACCGGGTTGAACGGGTTGTCCACCGAGCCCATCGGCGTCGACTTCGTCACCTTGCCCGGCTCCGACGTCGGCGAGTACTGCCCCTTGGTGAGGCCGTAGATCCGGTTGTTGAACAGCAGGATCTTCAGGTTCACGTTCCGCCGCAGCGTGTGGATCAGGTGGTTGCCGCCGATCGACAGCGCGTCGCCGTCACCGGTCACCACCCAGACGCTGAGGTCCGGCCGGGCCGTCGCGAGCCCGGTCGCGATCGCCGGCGCGCGGCCGTGGATCGAGTGCATGCCGTACGTCGACAGGTAGTACGGGAACCGGGACGAGCAGCCGATCCCGGAGACCATCGCGACGTTCTCGCGCTTGATCCCGAGCTCGGGCAGGAAGCCCTGGAAGGCCGCGAGTACGGCGTAGTCACCGCACCCGGGGCACCAGCGGACCTCCTGGTCCGACACGTACTCCTTGCGGTTCTGCGGCTCGGTCGCGGCCGGGACGCCTTGCAGTCCTCCGGGCAGGCTCGGCATACCGAGCTCTACGGCGCTCATCGTGCACCTTCCGTCTTGAGATGACCGTTCTGGTCGGCCAGTGCCTCGCCGTGCTTGACGGCGGCCGCGGCCGCCCCCAGGTGGCGGGCGTCGTCGTCGATACCTTCGGTCTCCTCGACCAGGTTGCCGATCACCTCGGCCAGCTCCGCGGCGCCGAGCGGCATCCCGCGGACCTGCGCGTACGAGACGACGTCGACCAGGTACTTGGCGCGCAGCAGCATCGCCAGCTGGCCGAGGTTCATCTCCGGCACCAGGACCTTGTCGTACGACTTCAGTACGTCGCCGAGGTTGGACGGGAACGGGTTCAGGTGTCGCAGGTGCGCCTGCGCGATCTTGCCGCCGACCTTGCGGACCCGGCGGACAGCGGCGCCGATCGGGCCGTACGTCGAACCCCACCCGAGCACCAGGACCTTCGCCGTACCGTCCGGGTCGTCGACCTCCAGCGGCGGAACGGTGATGCCGTCGACCTTCGCCTGCCGGGTGCGGATCATCAGGTCGTGGTTGGCCGGGTCGTAGGAGATGTTCCCGGTCTTGTCCTCCTTCTCCAGACCGCCGATCCGGTGGTCCAGGCCCGCCGTACCGGGAACGGCCCAGGCACGGGCGAGGGTCTCCGGGTCGCGCAGGTAGGGGAGGTACTTCGGGGCGCCCTTGTCGTCGGTCGCGTTCGGCTCGACGGTGAAGTCCGGGTCGATCGTCGGCAGGTCCTCGACGACCGGGATCTGCCACGGCTCGGAACCGTTCGCCAGGTAGCCGTCGGACAGCACCATCACCGGCGTGCGGTAGGTGATCGCGATCCGGGCCGCCTCGACCGCGATCGCGAAGCAGTCCGCGGGGGACTGGGCGGCGAGCACCGGCAGCGGCGCCTCGCCGTTGCGGCCGAACATCACCTGCAGCAGGTCGGCCTGCTCGGTCTTGGTCGGCATACCGGTCGACGGTCCGGCGCGCTGGATGTCGCAGACGACCAGCGGCAGCTCGAGCATGATGCCGAGGCCGATCGTCTCGGACTTCAGGCTGATCCCGGGACCGGACGACGTGGTGACGCCGAGGGCGCCGCCGAACGACGCGCCCAGGGCGGCGCCGACACCGGCGATCTCGTCCTCGGCCTGGATCGTGGTGACGTTGAACCGCTTGAGCTTGGACAGCTCGTGCAGGACGTCGGACGCCGGGGTGATCGGATACGCGCCGAGCACGAGCGGCAGGCCGGCCCGCTGGGCGCCCGTCACCAGGCCGTACGCCAGCGCGAGGTTGCCGGAGATGTTCCGGTAGGTGCCGGCGGCCATCCTGGCCGGCTTCACCTCGTACCGGACCGAGAACTCCTCAGCGGTCTCACCGAAGTTGTAGCCCGCGCGGAAGGCCGCGATGTTCGCGTCCCGGATGTCCGGTTTCGACGCGAACTTGGTCTGCAGGAAGGTGATCGTCGACTCGACCGGCCGCTGGAACAGCCAGGACACCAGGCCGAGCGCGTACATGTTCTTCGCCCGGGACGCGTCCTTGCGGGAAAGACCGAACTCCTTGACCGACTCCACCGTCATGCCGGTCAGGTTCAGCGGTACGACGTGGTAGCCGTCGAGCTCGCCGGTCTCCAGCGGGTTCTCGTCGTACCCGATCCGCTTCAGGTTGCGCGCGGTGAAGTCCGCGGTGTCGACGATCAGGGTCCGGCCCCGCGGCACGTCCTTGAGATTCGCCTTCAGCGCCGCCGGGTTCATGGCGATCAGCACGTCGGGCGCATCACCCGGCGTGAGGATGTCGTGGTCGGCGAAGTGGAGCTGGAACGACGACACTCCCGGCAGGGTTCCGGCTGGTGCCCGGATCTCGGCGGGGAAGTTGGGCAAGGTCGACAGATCGTTGCCGAACGATGCCGTTTCCGCTGTGAACCTGTCCCCCGTGAGTTGCATCCCGTCGCCGGAGTCGCCGGCGAAGCGGATCACCACGCGGTCGAGCTGCTTGACCTCGATGGTCACTGTTCTGTTCATCTCCAAGTCAGAGCTTGGGTCGGCCGGCCGCCTTGTGAGCGACACGTCGATCCCCCCGTCAGGGCGATAACCCCAATATTAGTTCGCCCTTAGTACGGAATCATGCGGAAGCCCCGGTGGTCCACAGCCTGGGACGCGGTGTTACAAGGTGATCCGGTCGGGTAGGGGCGAAACCGGTCTGTGCTGGTGTCACCGTGCGCAAGCGCTCGCTTGCGATCCGGAGTGAGAACCGGCAGGGTGGCCCCATCTAGCTGTGGATTCAGGGAGTTGCTTCATGCGCCGTGTGCTGATCGGACTGCTGGCTTTGCTGATGCTGGGCTGCGCAGCCCCGATCGCGTCCGCGGTCCCGTCACCGGCGCGGACCGCGAAGATCTACAGCATCCGTACGACGGACGCGACCAAGGGCGTGATCACGGTCGTCGGGACGTTGTCGCCGGCGCCCGCCACGGGCACCAGGATCCCGTTGCACCAGTGGATCCCGTCGGTGAAGCGCTGGCAGGAGGTCGCGCACGGGTACTCGTCGGGCAGCAGCGTGACGATCACCACCGTCCAGCCCGGGTCGGTCCGGACGTACCGGATCGCGGTCGGCCCGCAGGCGCCGTACGCCGCGGCGATCTCGCCGATGATCAGCTTCAAGCACTACGTGTGGCGCGGGATGTTCAAGAAGGGGCTGCTGGCCGCGGGCGGAGCGGGCCAGCCGCAGTTCACCGTCGTACCGCCGAAGGAGGGGCCGCGGCGGTCCGAGGCCGACCTGCTGGCGGACCAGGGCGGGTACGTCTGGGGTGACGTCGACTCGACCGGGTGCCGGTACTCGCGGAATTGGCTCGGCAACCTCACCGACGGGCTGGCCCGGGTGTCGCTGCACAACGGAACGAAGGCGATGACGTCGGTCCGGATGCAGCAGGAGACCGAGACCTGGCTGAACTACGACATCACCGGCGTGACCCGCCTGCGCCTCCAGGTCGCCGACGTCCGCTCCGGCTACGGCCCGTACGTCTCCATCGACTCCCTCCTGCTCTGCACGAACTAGACTCCTGCCTGTGTCGGACAGCTATGGCGTCATCGCCGCGGTGGTCGCGCTCGGCCTTGTTGGGCTGCTCGGCGCGTTCGCGCTGAACAAGGCGCTGACGGTCACGTATCCGACCGAGGGCAAGCTGAAGACGTACGAGTCGGGCGTCGACCCGGTCGGCGAGGGCTGGGCCCAGGTCCACATCAGGTACTACCTGTTCGCGTACCTCTACGTGATCTTCGCCGTGGACGCGATCTACCTGTTCCCGTGGGCGACGATCTTCGCGACCCTCGGCGTCGCGACCCTGATCGAGATGTTCGTCTTCCTGGCCTTCGTCGCCGTCGGCCTGCTGTACGCGTACCGCAAGGGCGTCCTGCGCTGGACCTGACCGGCCGACTTCGAGGGGGAACGATGGACCTGCACCGCGACGCGGTGGTGGCGGATGCGCACAACGATCTGCTGATGCTGGTGGCGCGGCGGCCGAAGGAGGTCTGGTCCGCGTACTTCCGGGAGCGGTGGATCCCGCAGTTGCGGGACGGCGGCGTCGACGTCCAGGTCCTGCCGGTGTTCATCGACTCGGAGTTCCTGCCCGAGGGGGCGCTGCGCGAGACGCTCCGGATGATCGAGGCAGCGCACCGGATCGCCGAGGCGAACGCCGACGAGGTCGCGCTGTGCACGGCGCCCGGCGAGATCGAGGCCGCGACCGCGGCGGGCAAGATCGCGCTGGTCCTGGCGCTCGAAGGCTGCCCGCAGATCGACACCGACCTCGAGCTCCTGCAGACCCTCCAGCGACTCGGCATCCGGATGGTCTCGTTCACGCACTTCGGGCGCAGCGCGCTCGGCGACGGATCCGGTGAGGACGCGACCGGAAGCCGGCTGACGCACGCCGGTGTCGAGGCGGTACGGCTCCTCGAAGAGCTCGGCGTACTGATCGACGTCTCGCACGTCGGCCGCGCCGGCACCGAGCACATCCTCGAACTCGCCACCCGGCCGGTCGTCGCCTCGCACTCCAGCGCGTTCGCGCTACGAGAGCACCACCGCAACCTGACCGACGAGCAGCTCCGCGCGATCGCCGCGACCGGCGGCGTGATCTGCGTGAACTTCTTCGCCGGCTTCCTGACCACCGCCGAGAAGCCGACCGTCGATCACCTGGCCGACCACGTTCTGCACATCCTCGACGTCGCCGGCGAAGACCATGTCGGATTCGGCAGTGACTTCGTCGCGGAGGTCTTCGGCGAGAAGATCCCGGCCTGCGACCGGCCGGTGGTCATCCAGGGCCTCGACGCCGAGCTGTACGTCCCCGGCCTCGAAGGCCCGGCCGGGATGCCCCTGGTCACCGACGCCCTGCTGGCCCGGGGACTGCCCGAAGCAACCATCCGGAAGGTCCTCGGCCAGAACCTGGTCCGGGTTCTCTCATCCAAGGAGTGACGACGTGCAGAGCTGGCTGGACGACAACCTCGCGGACCTGATCACGAAGCACGGCGTACCGGCGGCCTCGGTCGCCGTCCTGGCCGACGGCGAGGTGAGTACGGCGGCCGCGGGCATCCTCAACCTGGACACCGGCGTCGAGGCGACTGTCGACTCGGTGTTCCAGGTCGGGTCGATCACCAAGCTCTGGACGACCACCCTGATCCTGCAGCTGGTTGCCGAGGGCAAGGTCGATCTCGACCGGCCGGTGCGGGACTACCTGCCCGAGTTCAAGCTCGCTGACGAGGAGGCCGCCGCGGTGATCACGCCGCGCCAGCTGCTCACCCACTCCAGCGGGTTCTCCGGGGACGCCTTTACCCCGACCTCGCGTGGTGACGACGCGGTCGAGCTGTTTGTCCGGGACGTGCTGCCCGGGCTGGCGCAGGAGGTGCCGCCGGGCGCCGGATTCTCGTACAACAACTCCGGCTTCGTGGTGCTCGGGCGGATCGCCGAGGTCCTGTTCGGGAAGCCGTTCCACGAGCTCGTCCGGGAGCGTATCGCCGTACCGCTCGGGCTGGAGCACGTTGCGACGATCGCGGACGAGGCTCTGTTGTACCGCGCGGCGCTCGGGCATGTGGCGCCGAAGCCGGGTGCTCCGTTGCAGACCGCGCCGGTGTGGAGCCTGGTGCATGCGATGGCCCCGGCCGGGTCGTTGCTGGCGATGAGCGCTCAGGACCTGCTCACGTTCGGCCGCGCCTACCTGGACGCGACGCTGTTCGACCGGGCGACGATCGATCGGTTGTGGGAGCCGCAGATCGACGTACCGGCGATCGGCGGGTTCGCGCAGCACTGGGGAGTCGGCTGGATGATCTTCGACGTCGAGGGCGGGCGGCTGTACGGCCACGACGGCGGGACCGTCGGCCAGTCCGCGTTCTTCCGGCTGGTGCCGGAGAAGGGCGTCGCGGTCGTGCTCCTCACCAACGGCGGCAGCACGGGACCCTTGTACGACGAACTGGTCGGCCACATCCTCCGCGAGACGGCTGGGGTCGAGCTGCCGACCCGGCCGGTGCCGCCTGAGCGACCGGTGGAGATTTCCGCGGAACTGGTCAGCGGCCGCTACACCGGCGTACTGGTGCAGGCCACGATCAGCGTCCAGGACGGGGAGTTCTGGGTGCTCGACGAGGCGGTCAGCGACGAGGCGCGGCTGGTGTACCCGGAGCCGCGCCGGACCAGGCTCGTCGCGCTCGACGACACCCGGTTGATCGCGGCCGAGGCGGAGAACGGCACGCACGAGGTGCTCGCCTTCCGCGGGTCGGCCGACGGGCGTGCGGCGTACCTGTTCCGGAGCGGCCGGCTCACGCCGCGCAGTCACTGAAAGTAGTCACGTCCCGCCGTTCCGGACTTGTTGCCCGATCACCGTATGTGTTTGCAAGGGGCAACAAAACGTGAGTTTCAAGCGCTGGGATGACGGTATGCGTACAGCTAGTCGCCAAGCGACGCCATCGGGGTTATGGTGATTACTCGGGGGAACGGGGCGAACACGTGGCGGTGAGGCTATGTCGTGGCAACTGTGGGTATTGATAGCCCTTACTGCGGCCGGGCTCGTGCTGCTGGCCGCAGTGCGGATGCGGCGCGCCCGCAAGGTCTTCGACGACATCACCGAGCTCGATCGCCCCACGGCCGAGCGCCCCGCCGAATCGGCGCCTGTGGGTGACGACCTGGCCCGCGCCAGGGCCCGCCATCTGCAGACCGCAGCCGACGACCAGCACCGCAAACACGGGTAGCGGCTCAGTCCCCGTCGAGGAGGCCGTCGCGGCGGGCTACCGCGGCGGCTTCCGTGCGGGAGCGGACGCCGAGCTTCGCGAGGATGTTCGACACGTGCACGCTGACGGTCTTCTCGCTGATGTACAGCTCCCGCGCCAGCTGCCGGTTGGTCCGTCCCTCCGCCAGCAACCGCAGTACTTCGGTCTCCCGCGACGTCAAGGCACTGGCGCCACCGGTGTCGACGCCGCCGGCCTCCTCCAGGAGCGGGCGCGCGTTCAGCTCGCGACCGACCTCGGCCGCCAGCGCCGTCTGCTCGTTCGCCTCGGCGACCCGGCCCGCGGCGCGTAGTGCGGCCGACAGGCGGATCCGCGACCAGGCCTGCTCGAAGACGTACCCGTAGCCGAACGCATCCGTCGTCCGCTGCCAGGCGGCAACGTGCTCCTCCGGCGTCGGCGCGTCGATCCCGGCCAGCCAACGCAGCCGATCCCACTCGGACTCCAGCCGCGCGATCCAGGCGAGACCTTCGACGCCCATCAGCCGCCCCGGCGGCAGGCCCTTCTCCGCGGTCGCCTGCCCGAGGTTGAGCAGCTCCGCACCGCGCGCGACCAGCTCGGCCGCGGCCGACGGCTCGCCGACGGCGCGGTGGCACAGCAGCTGCAATCCGAGGGCCGAGAACCGGATCCGCGCGTAGAACCATTCGGTCTGGAACACGTCGGCGCACAGCGCGGACACGTCCGCGATGAGCTTCTCCGCCTCGGCCGGCTTGTCGAGCACGCGGTACGCGTCGACGGCCGGCTGCAGCCCGATGATCGGCAGCATGATGTCGAGATCCCACCACTTCCGGGACTGCTCGAACTCCTCCGCGACCGCGGTGTCGCCCCGCCCGCCGCGGACCGAGAACTCCACCGCCCGCAACGCCGCCGCGGCCGCCGCCGGCGTCATCGCGTCCGTCCGGGCAGTCGCCGCCGCGTCGTCCCACTCGCCGAGCATGAACTGGGTCAGCGCCAGCATCCGGCGCGCGTCGAACCCGTACGCCGCCCATTGCCGCCCGAGCTCACCGGCCCGCTTCGTCGCGAACGACAACGAGGTCTTCGCGTTCAGCAGGTCGCCCTGCTCGTAGTGCGTCGACCCGAGGAGGAACCGGCTGCGTACCTCGGCGGCGGAGTCGCCGAGGAGCTGCGCCCGTACGGCGGCCTCCTCGAGCTGCTTCGCGGCGGTCTCCGGATCGCCCGCCCGGCGACGGAGCTGCGCCAGCGTGATCCCGGCGTCGCTGGCCGCAGACTCCTGGCCGGCCTCGCGGGCGATCTCGAGCGCCTTGTGCGCCCAGCGTTCCGCCTCCATCGGGCGGCCGAGCGCGTCGGACACACGGGCGTACAGCGACGCGACCTGCGCCTTGAACACACTCGACGGCTCGTCCTGGACCAGCTTGAGAGCCTGCGAGACGGCCTCGTTGGCCTCCTGGTCGTTGTCGATGATCAACGCGATGTCGGCCAGCGGCAGGAGCAGCTCCGCGCGCTGCAGCTTCGGCGCATCGGCCGGCAGATCGACCAGCGCCTTCCGGAGCAGCTTGAGCCCCCGCAGGTGCTGCGACGACAAGGTGGCCGCCGTCGCCGTGTCGACGATCAGCCAGGTCTTGTCGACCGTGCTCGTCGGCGCCGCGTTCGGGAACAGTTCGAGGGCCATCTCGTAGTGCTTGAGCGCCTCCTGCGGCGCGGCGACCGACAGCGCTTCCTGACCGGCCCGGACCCGGGCCTCGAACGCGGTGGCCAGGTCGTGCGACCGGGTGGCGTGCCCGGCCAGCTCGGCCGCGGTGCCCGCAACGGTCTGGCTCTCCAGCTCCTGCACGTACGCCGCGTGCTGGCGAACCCGCTCGCCCGGCAGCAGATCGTCGTACACGGCCTCGGCGAGGAGGGCGTGGCGGAAGTAGTACCGATCGCTGGTCGGTACGTCGATGATGTGGGCGTCGATCAGCTCGCGCAGGGCGTCGTCGAGCTCGCGATCCGGGAGCTTGGCGACGGCGGTGAGCAGGTCGTGTGGAACGCGGCGGCCGGCGACCGCGATCACCCGGGCGACCTGGCGGGCCTCGTCGGACAGCGGATCGAGGCGGACCAGCAGCAGATCGGCGAGATCGGGCGGCACGGTCTCGCCGTCGCCCATCGAGGCCGCGGCGGCCAGCTCCTCGGTGAAGAACGCGTTGCCGCCGGCCCGCTCGAGGATGCGGCGCTCCTCGACCGCGGGCAGCGGCGTGCTGAGCAGCGAGTGCAGCAGCGTGCGGGACTCGTCGGCGTCGAGGGGCAGCAGGTTCACTCGGCGTACCCGGGGGTTTCGGGACCACTCGACCAGCGGGCGACGCAACGGGTGCCGGCGGTGCAGGTCGTCGCTGCGGTACGACACCACGAGCGTCAGGCGTTGCGAGGTCAGCCGGGTGATCAGGAAACCGATCAGGTCCCGGGTCGAGTCGTCGGCCCAGTGGGCGTCCTCGATGATCACCAGCTGCGGCTCGCTGGTGGCGAGCGCGGTGAACGCGCCGAGGACGGCGTCGAACAGGGCGGCCCGGTCGAGCTGACCCTCCTGCGGCACCGGTTGGGCGCTCAGCAGGCGGTGCGCCGGGAGCAGCCGGCCGATCGCCGGGAAGTTCGTCAGCACGCCCTCGACGAGGTCGGGGCGGTCGCCGGCCAGCCGGCCGAAGATCTCCGAGAACGGCTGGTACGGCAGGCCGGCGTCGCCGAAATCGGTGCAGTGCCCGACCAGGACGCCGAACCCGCGCTCGTGCGCGCCGGTCGCCACCTCGTCCAGTAACCGGGTCTTGCCGACGCCGGCGTCACCGGACAGCAGCACGGCGCCGGCCCGACGCGTCTTGGCGTCGTCCACGGCGCTGAGCAGAGTGGCCATCTCGGATGAGCGGCCGACGAGAGGTGTCGAATTCCAGGGCACGTCGTCCATCTTCGCCCCTGGCGCCGACACAAATCGACGGTATCCCGTCCGTTGACTGCTCCCGGTCTTTCTCCCAGACGCAGAAACGTCGTCCCTGATCGCGAGTTCTCGATCAGGGACGACGGTTTCGGCGGTCATGCCGCCGGGCGGGGTCGGAGGGCGTGGCGCGGCTCGGACTGCGTGGTCCGCTCCTTGCGCTGCCGGCGGTTCGCGGCCCGGAAGTCACGCTTGGCGCGCTCCAGCCGGTAGGCCGTCTCCGCCTTCACGGCGTCGGGGGTCAGTGGCATGTTGATCATCATGGTTTTCCCTCCCTTCAGGCTTTCCGGCCGAACAGGTGGCTGATGGTCCGGCGGCTCCGGGTGTTCCGGGTCTGCCGGAAGTCACGGCTGAGGCGCTCCCTGCGGTAGTTGACCTCTGCCTTGACCGATGCGTTGCTGAACATGTGTTCCTCCGTTTTTCGGTGCCGGCTGCTTGCCGACAGGTGTAAATCTGCCCGTCTGAGGAGGGGCGGCACATCGGAAGTCCTCCCTATCCCCGGGGACCGGGGCTCCCTAGGTGTTCTGAGGGGGTCCTAGGGGTCCTTGGGGGGTCCTGAAAAGACGGTGGCGCGGCCGGCTCCGAAGAGCCGGCCGCGCCGTGGGGGAGGGGGCTGGGGCGGTGATCGAGCGGTCACATCGCGGGACGGGTCCGAAGCTCCGGCGCGCAGGGCTGGGGCGGCCGCGGCGCTCGCTTGGGCAGGAACCACAACGGACGCTGGAAGTCCCGCCGAATCTTCTCCTGCCGGTACTTCATCTCTGCCCGCACCGCGTCAGTCGAGTAAACAAACATGATGTCCTCCGAGCTCCTGTCGATGAGAAGACAGTGCGCCCCTGAGGAAGCCCCCCACATCAGCACAACTCCCTATGCCCGAGGCAACAACCCCCTTAGCTGCGGTAGGTCAGGCTGAGTTCGTAGTGGGTGGGGTCGAGGAGTTCGTCGGCGTGTTCGGCGAAGGTGTCGGTGGCGGTCCAGCTGGTTCGGGTGGTGTGCAGGAACCAGGTGCCGTGGGGGCGGGCCAGGTGGCCGGCCTCGACGGGGGTGAGTGGGCGGCCGCGGAGGCGTTGCTCGCAGTGGTCGAGGTACAGCCCGGCGCGGTTCAGCGTGACGCTGATCGACCCGTTGTCCAGGCCGCGTTCTGGCAGGTCCCGCAGCGACTCGATAGCCGGAACCCGGCTGCGTTCGAGCGAGATCGCCGTACCGTCCGTGAGCTGCCGGACCCGCTCGATCACCACCACCTCCGGCGACGGCAGACCGAGCCGAGCAGCCAGCGCGGGATCCTCCTCCAGCTCGATCCGCACCGTCCGCATCCGAGTCTCTACGCCCTGCTCGGACAACGCGTGCGTCCACCCCAATCGCCCGTCCAACGGTCGCCCGTCGAACAGCACGTACGACCCCTTGCCGGTGTGCGTCGCGATCAGCTCGTCCTCGGCGAGTACAGCGAGCGCGGCGCGGACCGTGTTGCGACTGACCGAGAACCGTTTCGCCAGCTCGACCTCACCGGGCAGCTGCGTGCCCCGCCGTACGACGCCGGACTTGATCTCCCGCGCGAGCACCCGCGCGATCCGCTCGTGTTTCAGGGAGATCCGGCGCATCATCGCAACTGCTCCACGCTCACGATCTCCAGCATCGGCGCGTACAACCGCATCAGGTCGATCGCCTTCCGATGGTTCTCCGCGGTCGACCCGGCGCACGCCTCCTCGACGACCTGAACCTGTACGCCGGCATCCACCGCGGAAAGCGCTGTACTGATCACGCAGCAGTCGGTCGCCACACCGGCCAGCACCAGCCGCCCGTCGGCCCGCGCCGCCAACTCAGGGCCCCAGGCCCCGAACGTGGTCTTGTCGAGAGTTGGAGCACCCTTGAACTCGTCGACCAGCTGATAATCCTCGGAGTCCGCCGGCTGCAACGCGAACGGGAACTGCTCGTAGTACCCGACCCACGCACCCTCCGGCTGCTCCGGCGCCACGAACCGCGTGAACACCACATCCGGCGCGAACAGCCTGATCAGCTCCCGAGTCGGCTCGACGACCCGCTGGAAATCCGGCGTCGCCCAACCCGACGCCGGGTCCGCGAAGATCCGCTGCAGGTCGATGAGGGCCAGCACCATCAGGCCTCCTGACGCCGTACGGCGGACCGCCCGCCGAACCACTGCACGACGAAACCGAGCACCAGCGCGACCAGTACGCCGAGGTTCGCGTACGCCCACGCGCCTTCCTTGCCGCCGAGACCGAACGCCCCGAGCAGGTACCCCTGCCAGGTCAGCCACGACGCCAGCGTGTTCGTGACGAGTCCCCACCCGATGCCGGTGGCAACGACCATCGTCGCGACGGGCAGCCACTGCACATCGCCGTACCGCCCCGCCGGCCGGTAGAGGTCGTCGTCGGAGTAGTCGCGCCGCCGGGACGCGATGTCGGCGAGCATGATCCCGCACCACGCCGCGATCGGTACGCCGAGCGTGATCAGGAACCCTTGGAACTGCCCGAGGAACTCGCCGCCGTAGAACACCACGTACACGGTCCCCGCGATCATCACCACACCGTCGATGAACGCCGCGACGTACCGCTTCACCGGCAACCCGAGCGACAGCAGCGCGAGCCCGGACGAGTAGATGTCCAGTACGGCGCCACCCACCAGCCCGAGCACCGCCACGATCACGAACGGCACCAGGAACCACGTCGGCAAGGCCTCGGCGAGCGCCCCGATCGGGTCCGCGCCGATCGCCTTCGAAAGATCCTCCGAAGACCCCGCCAGCAGCAGACCGAACACCAGCAGTACGACGGGAGCCAGCGAACCGCCGAACGTGGTCCAGCCGACCACGCCGCGGCTCGACGCCCGGCGCGGGAGGTACCGCGAGTAGTCCGCGGCCGCGTTCACCCAGCCGAGCCCGAAGCCCGTCATCAGGAAGACCAGCGCGCCGATCACGGCCTGCGCGGACCCGCTCGGCAGCGCGGAGACGGTGCTCCAGTGGATCTGGTCCGCGACCAGGATGATGTAGACGACCGTGAGTACGCCGGTGACGATCGTGATGACTGTCTGCGCCCGCATGATCAGGTCGAACCCGAGTACGCCGCAGGCAACCGTCAGCAGACCGACCACGAGCAGTGCGATCACCTTGGTCAAGGTTCCGCCGCCCCAGCCGAGCCGCTCGAAAACGGTTGCCGTGGCGAGAGTCGCGAGGATCGTCAGCACGGTCTCCCAGCCGACGGTCAGCAACCAGGAAACGAGTGACGGCAACTTGTTTCCGCGGATTCCGAACGCGGCCCGGCTGAGCACCATGGTCGGCGCCGAACCACGTTTTCCGGCGAGCGCGATCAGCCCGCAGAGCAGGAACGAGAACACCACCCCGATCAGCCCGGCGATCACCGCCTGCCAGAACGAGATCCCGAACCCGAGCGCGAACGCGCCGTAGCTCAGTCCGAGCACGGACACGTTGGCGCCGAACCAGGGCCAGAACAACTGGTTCGGACGGCCTTTCCGGTCCGCGTCCGCGATCACGTTCAGCCCGTTGCTCTCCACCGCGAGCGCGCGGGTCTGCTGCACCTCGACCTGGTCGGTCATCTCGGCTCCTTCTGTGGACCTGTTCAGTCCTGTTCAATCACGGTAAGCCTGGCCGATCGGGTGGTCAACAATGAATGCCATGGAGCTCAGCGCGGAGGTCGACGGGTTCAGGCTGGCGTACGACCGGAAAGGGGAGGGCCCGGCGGTCGTGCTCCTGCACGGATGGCCGGGGGATCGCACCGATTACCGGCTGCTCGCGCCGTTGCTGGTGGAGCGCGGGTGCGAGGTGGTGGTGCCGGACCTGCGAGGTTTCGGTGAGTCGGACAGTCTGTCCACGGATCCGAAGCAGTACGGCGTGGACGCGCAGGCTCGCAGCGTCGCGGCGCTGGTGGAGGAGCTCGGGCTGGAGCGTCCCGTTCTCGCGGGGTACGACATCGGGAGCCGGATCGCGCAGGGGATCGCGCGTACGCAGCCGGAGCTGATCGAAGGGCTGGTGATCGCGCCGCCGCTGCCGGGGATCGGGAAGCGGGTGTTCTCCGAGCAGGCGCAGGCGGAGTTCTGGTACCAGGCGTTCCACCGGTTGCCGGTGATCGAGGAAATGATCGACGGAAAACCGGATGCGGTCCGTTCCTACCTGAATCATTTCTGGACGCACTGGTCCGGGCCGGGGTTCGAGCCGGAGCTGGATCACCTGGTCGAGGCGTACTCGGCGCCGGGCGCGTTCACGGCGTCGATCCAGTGGTACCGGGCGGGAGCGGGCGCGGTCGCGGTGTCGGCAGCCGAGACGGCGCCACCGTCGTACGACCGGATCGCCGTACCGACTGTGGTGCTGTGGCCGGAGTTCGACCCGCTGTTCCCGCGGGCCTGGTCCGACCGGGTGGACGACTTCTTCAGCGACGTCCGGTTGCGGCATGTGGACGGCGTCGGTCACTACGCGCCACTCGAGTACCCGGAGATCCTCGCGGAGGAGATTGTCGGACTAGGCTGACCACATGGCCGAGATCGAGCTGGGGATGCCGACCGTGCGGCCGGCGGTGGGTGCGTTGGCGAAGCTTGCGCCGCAGCCGGTTCGGTACCTGCTGAACTGGGGCCGGAAGTACTCGCTCTGGGTGTTCAACTTCGGCCTGGCGTGCTGCGCGATCGAGTTCATCGCGGCGTCGATGGGCCGGCACGACTTCATCCGGCTCGGCGTGATCCCGTTCGCGCCCGGACCGCGGCAGGCCGACCTGATGGTGGTGTCGGGCACCGTGACCGACAAGATGGCGCCGGCGATCAAGCGGCTGTACGACCAGATGCCGGAGCCGAAGTACGTGATCTCGTTCGGTTCCTGCTCGAACTCGGGCGGCCCGTACTGGGACTCGTACTGCGTGACGAAGGGCGTCGACCAGATCATCCCGGTCGATGTCTACGTGCCCGGTTGCCCGCCGCGGCCGGAGGCGTTGCTGCAGGGCATCCTCAAGCTGCAGGAAAAGATCGCCGGCGAGACCCTGGCAAGCCGGTACGACGAGCCGTCCGCGGCCGCCCTCACCCGGGGGCTGGTGCAGCCTTGAGCACCGACGCACTCGAGGCGCTGACGAGCGCCGGGATCGCCGCGACGTCGGCGGACAGCTTCGGCCCGACCGCGCTCGACGTACCGCCCGAGTCGTGGGTCGCGGCGCACGAGGTACTGCGGGACGCGGTCGGTCTCACGTTCTTCGACTTCCTGAGCGCGTCCGACGAGCTCAAGGACGGGTTCCGGGTGGTGTCGCATCTCGCGGACTTCTGGGGCGGGTCGCATGTCGACCACGTGCTCGTGCGGACGTTGGTGCCGCGGGAAAACGCTGTACTTCCGACGCTGTCCGAGTTGTACGCCGGGGCGAACTGGCACGAGCGGGAGACGCACGAGATGTTCGGGATCGCCTTCGAGGGGCATCCGAACCTGACGACGCTGCTGCTGCCGGACGAGTTCGAGGGACACCCGCTGCGGAAGGAGTTCGTGCTCGCGTCGCGCGTCGCGAAGCCGTGGCCAGGCGCGAAGGAGCCCGGCGAGTCGGACCACGCCCCGTCAGGCGCCCCCAGCCGCCGCCGCACCCTCCCACCCGGCGTCCCCGACCCAGAAACCTGGGGCCCCCGCCCACCCGGCTCCCCCGCCCCAGACCCCCTGGCCCCGGCTGAGGCCGCGGCAACCCCAGCCCGCCCCCGCCGCGCAGGCGCCGCCGGAGAACGCCGAACCCGCCGCCAGTCAACGTCCGCCGCACCGCCGAGCGAGCCGCCTGCTGATCCGTCGGCGGGGGATGCGCCGTCGGATGGGTCGTCGTGATTCCGGCGGCGGAGGAGTTGGCGCGGTACACCCTCGAGCGGCAGCATCCGATCACGCGGGCCTGGGTGGATGACGCGCAACGCCTGGCGACGCTCGCCGAGGAACATGCGGCGCTGGACATCCTGCTGGCCGAGGACCTGGAGATCGCCGTCCAACGCACCGACCGACTGGCCCCCGGGAAACCGCCCGAGGCCATGCTCAACCGCTGGGTTGCCATAGGCAACGACCTGCACGCCATGCTCAGCATGCGCTTCGAAAACCTCAACCCCACAAGGCCGTTCGTCGACGCAACCCCAATGAGCCGGTCACCGAAACCCTCCGACCTACCCGCACTAGCCGCGGCCGCCCAAGAACACTACGGAATCCACCACCCGCTCTACGTCCGCCTATGGACCGCCGATGCAGCCATCCCCGGCACCGCCCCGGACCGCCGCTTCCTCGCCGCCCCCATCCGTGAGCTCCGCGCGTACGACGTACCGCCCGGCCTAGCCCTCCGCCAGGCGAAAACCGTCGACCACTACGACGAAGCCCGCCATGCGTACGCCGCAGTAGACGCCGACCACCCGCATCACCCCGAGGAAGCAACCATCCAGGACCGCGACGACCTCCAGGAGGCAGCGGACGAAGGCCTGCTCTTCGACGTCACGGTGAACGACGAATGGGCCGGCTACGCCGCGGCCATCATCAAGCCGTACGACGCCCTAGGCCTCCCCGCGTACGTCGTCCGCGAACTGGTCCTGGCCCCACAACACCGAGGCCACGGCTACGGCCCCCACCTCAGCGCCCTCCTCGCCCAGTCCCTCCCCGACCCCACCCGAATCCTCATCGGCACCATCCACGAAGCCAACCACGGCGCCCGAACCGCAGCCCTGAAATCCGGCCGCCAAGACATCGGCGGCTGGCTTCAACTCCCCCTCAGTCAGGCCTGAGCGAGTCGCTCAGTCGGCTGACCGGTCAGGTTGGCGATGAGTTGCGCCTAGGCATCGTCGATCCAACCATCGCCCGTACACAGTTGGCACGTCACCGTGCCCTCGTCCCGTGGCGCCAATACGTCGTTCATCGACGAGAAATCCTTTGCCGCCGCAGGTCGGGTATTCGATTTTTGCTACGTGCGGCCGCTCGAGTTGTAGTCGTTGTCCTATTGGAGGCAGCCTGCTCAGAGGTGAATTTGGGGTCAATGAGCGTAGGGGGCCAAGTGCGACTTCCTACGACATGACGCCAAGGCGCGTGTGAGGCGTTCGGGGGGATAACCAGCGCTACCCAGCCGGGCGCGCCCCGCTAGGTATGCGCGGATGGATCATCGCTTGAACATCTTGCGGCCGCCACTCATGTTGACCCGCCATCTGACCATCTCTTCGCTGCAGCCGAACTTGCGAGCGGCATCCTCGTGCGTAAGGCCTGCCTTTGCGATCCACCGAGCGCCCTTGCCAGTGATGATGAGCGCCCCGCCGAGGTATGCCGCCTCGTCTTCGATGTCCGATTTCCAGTTCCGGCAACCACGCTCGTCGATGGCCGGCACGGGGTCGTGCATCAGGATTCCGTGAGCGAGCTCATGCGTCAGGTTGCTTAGTTGGCGACCGGGCTCGGCAGCATCGTTGTGAACGATGACGCGCTTTCTGCCTCTGAACACGGTCATCGCCGAGAGCGGTGATCCCCGCGGCGTCGATAGTGAGGCGATCGCATCTTCCAGTCCGTCGTGCTCCGCTGTGTCGACGCGACGATGCAAGTCTGACAGCCTCCACACCGGGATGCTGAGGTGTTCGGCTAACTCGTGGGCGTTGATCGGTTGGAGGTTCGTGAGGCCGAGCTCGCTTCGAGTGTCCTCGGCTGTGCGCTCGGCTTCTGCCTTGAAGCCGCGGGCGAATCCCATGCTCGTGGCCTCTCGCTACTCCGAGCGATCCTGCTCAACGACCGCATCGTAGGTCGCGCGTATGACCTTTGAGATCGCGTCGGCTTGAACCTCACTGAGGTTCTTGTCAGCGCGTAAGTAGGTCGAGATGAGCGCGAGTGGCTCGCCCGTATCTGGATCCGGCTGCTCACTTTGCACGCGTACGACAAAGTCATCTGCGCGTAGACCAGCCCAGTCCACTAGCGCGGCCAGGCTATCGACGTCGGGACGTCGACCTTGGGCGAGCCTGGTGAGCGTCGATGGGCTCACCTTGGCGCGTTTGGCCACGTCCTTCCACATGAGATTTCGATCGGCGCGGGCGTGATCCAGCGCCTCGTAGAACGAGACCGCATCGAAGTAGCCGCGATCGCTCATCCGTACCTCCAGTTGCACATTCGACGGCTAGTTGCGCGAAGCGAACTGGCCGGTCTAGACTCAGTTTCGCTCTAGACGGTTAGTTTCACTGTAGCCGTCTAGAGGGTTATGGAAAACGGTTCAGCACGTTAGGAGCAGCACATGGCAAGCAAGTCGTCGAGCGGCGGACAGCGTGGTCGGAGCGCGATCTCCGGCCGATTCGTCAAGCAGTCGACCGTCAAGAAGAGCCCCAAGACCACGGTCAACGAGTCCACCAGCAAGAAGGGCAAGGGCAAGAAGTAGTCCTCGCTTCCACGTAGTAACCGATCCCCTGGAGTTAGAAACATGGCAGTTCGGAAAAGTACTGGGTGAAGTACATCAGTGAGATGTGGCACGTGCGTCACAACAGCGAGACGCTCAGCAAGCACTTCACAAAGGCGGTCGCAGTTGACGCCGGTGTGAAGGTCGCCAAGGCCAACGCCCCGAGCTCGCTCTACATCTGCCTGAAGGATGGCACGATCGAGGAGGAGCGTACCTATGAGGACGATCCCTTCCCGCCGAAGGGCTGAGTCACGGAGGCCGACGGTCATCGGGGGGACTCTCGGCCTACCGCAAGCTCACAGCTCCTAGTCGAACATCAGCCCGGCTCACCGTGAGCCGGGCTGATGTTCGTTTCATGCTAGGCAGAAGCCCAAGTTACTGATGCCGGTTGTTCGCCGTTGGTTGCCGGGAACTCCTTGACCGCGTCCCGGAGGGCGTCGAGCGGCAGCTCGGACTCTCGGGGAAACTCTCGATCACTCCCCATGTAGTAGTAGGTGACTTCGTCGAAGCGACTTCGTTCTCCGATTGCGTAGAAACTGCCGTCGTTGCCCATGTAACGGACACCGCCAACTTGATCCCGCTCGTTGACCCCCGACCAGGAGCTCGTGATCCGTATGCCCCTTGTCATTGATGCGACCGTCGACATACATCGCTGCGACCGAGTTCTCGAACGCCCAAGTGCGAGCAGGTTAGCGATCACAGTCTCTTCTCGCCCTGCCGGCGCATCGGAACGCTGGCGGTCTTCAGAATCCTAAGTGCGGTTGATTCGCTCATGTTGCACTCCTCTGCGACCTCGAGTGCCGTTTCGTTCTCGGATGCGTAGCGCCGGATGACCTCATCACGCAGGGGTTGTGTGACGCGTCGCCGTCGGTCGGCATCACGGGTTTTGACGCCACGATCGGAAGACTCCGTAACCGTATGGTCGGGGTTGATCTGGAGATCAACGAGGACTGCACGACGACCGCACGACGACCGCACGACGCTCGCACGACGCTCGGCTGCAGAGTTACGTTTGTCGATCAGCCAGCGCCGGGAGTCGGCGGTTGGCGTCATGACCAGGCTTGGTCCATGACCTCAGGGTCCTCCAGATCGCGGGCAAGCTCCGAGAGTCGTTGGAGATCGGCAACGGTTACGGCAACCTCCGAACGCCCGGCCTCTTGGCTGAGCTGCCGGAGCAGATATTCGCTCCTGGACAAACCAAGGCGGGCGGCTCGACGGTCGATCACAGCCAGTACCTCGTCCGGGACATCGCGAATGAGAACGTCGGCCATGCCGCCACCTCCTAGTCGATACCTGATGATTTCAGGTCCGCGGCGGGGTGTAGTAGAAGACCTCTTCGCGGGTTATTTGGCCGGACTTTACTGTGCAGAGGGAGAGTTTGGTGGTGTGGGAGCGGGTGCCGGTGCGGACGTCCAGTTGGGCGAAGGTGAAGCGGGCGGCGAAGTGGTTGTCGAGGAGGAGGGGGCCGACGATGTCGACGCCGAGGTACTCGATGTCGGCGTTCAGGCGGCGGGCGTTTTCGAGGATCGCGTCGGCGCCTTTGACCTCGATCTCCTCGCCGCCGGTCTCGAGGGGCGCGACGCGGACGACCTCAGGTGCGGAGAGAGCGAGTGCCTGGTCGAGGCGGCCGGTGGACAGCGCGTCGACGTACCGGTGGGCGACCTCCGCCGCGGACAGTACGCGGAACTCGTCGGCGTGCTCGGCCGCCCACTCGGCGAAGGTCAGCGCGGGGCGGCCGGTGAGTTCGGTGACGGTGGTGGTGACCGGCTCGGGGTTGTCGACGAGCGAAGCCCAGTAGGCGACCGAGCTCTCGGCGAGGATCGGGTCGGCGCCGAGGTCGAGCATCGCCTGCCGCGCCTCCGCGTCGGACAGCGCCTCGACGCGCATCTCCTTGCCGATCGCCCGCCCGATGGTCCGGATCTGCTCGGCCTGGGTCAGCACCTCGGGCCCGGTCAGGTCGTAGATCTGGCCGATGTGCTGGTCGTTCAGAAGCGCGAGTACGGCGACCGCGGCGATGTCCCGTTCGTGGATCAGCGACCTACCGGCCTCGGGGGACGCGACCCGAACGACGTCGCCGGTCCGGAACTCGCCGGCCCAGCCCTGCGCGTTGACCGCGAACCCGCCCGGCCGCACGAAGGTCCAATCCTTGTCCCGCAGGAGCTCCTCCACATCGGCCCAGACTCCGCCGGACGGCGCGCTCAACGAGGACAGGTAGACGACCCGCCGCGGCAGTTCGGCCACCACGTCGGCGGCTCCGTCGGCGCTGAACGACGGCCACAGCAGGAACGCGGCGTCGACGTCGGCCGCGGCCCGGCGTACGGCGGTGGGGTCGTAGAGGTCGCCCTTGATCAGTTCGACGTCGGGTGGGAAGCCGGCGAGGTCCGGCGTACGGACGAGGGCCCGGACGGTCACGCCCGCGGCGCGCAGCCCGTCGACAACATGGCGGCCGACGCGGCCGGTGGCTCCGGTGACAAGAATCGTGGTCATGTGCCCCACTCTTCGACCTGAACGTTGGTTGAGGTCAAGTCATACACACTAGGCTGACACGCATGCTGGAGTTCGTGGTGCGGGTGGTGGGCGTTCTGGTCGCCTTCCTGGTGGCGCCCTTGCTGGTCGGTCAGGCCGAGCACAAGGTGATGGCGCACATGCAGTCACGGCTCGGCCCGATGTACGCCGGCGGGTTCCACGGCTGGGCGCAGCTGGTCGCGGACGGGGTGAAGTTCGTCCAGAAGGAGAGCGTGGTCCCGGCTGCCGCGGACAAGCGGGTGTTCGAATGGGCGCCGATCGTCGCGATCCTCCCGTACATGGCGGCGCTGGCCGCGATCCCGCTGGCGCCGGGGATCGTCGGCGCCGACCTGGACTCGGGTCTGTTCTTCGTGCTCGCGGTGATGAGCATCGGTGTGCTCGGGGCGCTGATGGCCGGTTGGGGCAGCGGGAACAAGTACAGCCTGCTCGGCGGACTCCGGGTCGCGGCGCAGCTGATGAGCTACGAGCTGCCGTTCGTGCTGTCGGCGGCGAGCGTCGCGGTCGCCGCTGGGTCGCTGAGCCTGACTTCTATTGCCCACGCCTGGAACCCTTGGTGGTTGCTCTGGCAGCTCCCCGGCCTGGTCGTGTTCTTCATCGCCGGCCTCGCCGAGCTGCAGCGGCCGCCGTTCGACATGCCGGTCGCGGACTCCGAGGTGATCTTCGGGCCGTACACGGAGTACACCGGACTCCGGTTCGCGATGTTCCTGCTCGCCGAGTACGCCGGGATCGTCGTACTCGCGGGCCTCACCACGGTCCTGTTCCTCGGCGGCTGGAGCGGCCCGGGGCCGGAATCGATCGGGTGGATCTGGACGCTGGTGAAGGTCGCGTTCGTCTCGGTCGTGGTGATCTGGGTGCGCGTCTCGTTCCCCCGGATGCGCGCCGACCAACTACAGAAGCTGGCGTGGCAGGGCCTGGTGCCGGTGGCGCTGATCCAGCTCGCGCTCACCGGCATCGGCGTCGTCGTGTTCTAAGGCGTTGCGAGTGCCTCGGTTGGGGAGAGGCGGGAGGCTCGGACGGCTGGGTACAGGCCGGCCAGGCCGCCGATCACCAGAGTCGCCGCGACCCCGCCTGCCAGTGCCCAGACCGGGATCACCGTCAGCCAGTTCTGGTACGACGCATACGCGGCCGTCACGGCCGATCCGAGGAGTGCGCCGCCCAGGCCTCCTAGTGCGGACAGCAGGAGCGACTCGGTGAGGAACTGGGTGCGGATCTGACCGCGGGTCGCCCCGAGCGATCGGCGCAGACCGATCTCGGCGCGGCGTTCGAGAACGGAGATCACCATGATGTTCGCGACGCCGACGCCGCCAACCAGTAGCGCGACCGCGCCGAGGCCGAGCAGCAGTCCGGTGAAGGCCTGGCCGGCGGCCTGCTTCGCGGCGAGTGCGTCGGACGGCCGGGAGACCTCGACCTCGTTCGGCGCTTCCGGGTTGGCCGTTGCGCCGAGCACCGATCGGACCGCCGGTACCTGGGTGTCGTCCGAGCGGGTGTAGATCGTGGTCGGGTGCCCGTCGAAGGAGAGATCGCTCGCAGCCGGCCAGCCCATGAGTGCGGCGCTGTCCAGCTCGGGGGCGAGTGCGGCCGGTTCGAGGATGCCGAGCACGGTGAACCACTGGTTGCCGATCAGCACCTGGGTGTCCGGACCGGCCTTGGTGATCCCCAGTCTTTCGGCTGCGCTCGCGCCGAGGACAGTTGCGGGGTAGCTGCCGGTCGCCGCGTCGATCCACTTTCCGCTGCGGATGGTCGCGCCGATGGTGTCGAGCAGGTTGGTGCGGGCGGCGTACGCGATGATCCCGTTGGTCTGGACGTCCGGGATCTTGTGGGTCCGGTAGACCGATGCGTCGTCGACCTTGCCGATCGCGGACTCGGCGCGTACCGGTGGGATGCGGCGGACCATGGATTCGGCGGCGAGCGGGAGTTGGGCCTGTTCGCCGGTCAGCCGGGTGCCGGGGGTGACGGTCAGCAGGTTGGTGCCCAGGGCATCGAGCTGGCCGTCGAGCTCGGCCCGCGAGGACGACGAGATACCGACCACCGCGACCATCGCGGCGATCCCGATCGCAATCCCCAGCGCAGACAGAAATGCCCGCATCGGCCTTGTCCGCAGCCCGACAGCACCTACGCGCACGACATCCCTGAGCTTCAAGGACGCGGGTTTTAGTTCGCCGCTCCGCCGCGTTCCGTTCATGTGTGCACCTCCTCGACGATGACGCCGTCTCGCATTCGGATCTGGCGGGGGAGGGAGGATGCGATGTCGCGGTCGTGGGTGATGACTACGACTGTGGTGCCGGCGGCGTGCAGGTCTCGGAGGAGCTGCATCACGCCTGCGCCGGACGCGGAATCCAGCGCCCCGGTCGGCTCGTCGGCCAGCAGTACGGCGGGTTCGCCGGCAACTGCCCGCGCAACGGCTACCCGTTGCCGCTCGCCGCCGGACAACTCGTGCGGCTCGTGATCGAGGCGGTGCGCGAGCCCGACCCGTTCCAGAGCAGCCGCCGCGCGCTTCCGGCGTACCGACAAGCGAAGGCCCGAGTAGAGCAGCCCGTCCGCAACGTTGTCGACCGCACGTACGCCGGCCGCGAGATGGAACTGCTGGAACACGAACCCGATCCGGGTAGCGCGCAACGCCGACAGCCCGGCGTCGGACAGCCGAGCCACGTCGTACCGGTCGATGCGGACCGTGCCAGAGGTCGGGCGGTCGAGGGTGCCGAGGACGTTCAGCATCGTGGACTTGCCGGAGCCCGACGGCCCGACGATCGCGACCAGTTCGCCTGGGTCGATCCGCAGGCTGACACCGCCGAGCGCGTTCACCCCGCCCGGGTACACCTTGGTCACCTCGGTCAACTCGATCACTTGGGGATCCCCACCGTGGTGCCGGCCGTGATGCCGGTGCCGCTGATCTCGACCTGGCCGCTCGCGAACAGCCCGGTCTTCACCGGCACGTACCGCGACGTCGTACCGTCCGTGACCTCGACGCCGAAGCCGCCCTCCCGGAGCGCGACCAGGGCCGCGACCGGAACGGTCAGCACGTTCTTGCGTTCCGAGGCCGTGAAGGTGACGTCGACCGCCGCGGACGACCATGCCGCCACCGCCTGCTGGTTGGCGATGGCAACGATCACCTCGACCTTCGTTTCCGGATCCTTGTCCGGGCTTTCCGCCGGAATGATCACCGTGGAGACTTTCTGGATCTTTCCGGGCACGGACTTTCCGTCCGGGAGCGCGAGCGTGACCGCCGCGTTGAGCGTGGCCAGCCGCTGGTCCGCCGCGTCGAGCTGGACGGTGACGGCCCGGGTGGTGCCGGTGTAGCTGAGTACAGGCTGGTTCGGGCCGAGCGGCGAACCTTCCTCGGCCTGCACGCTGTCCACCCGCAGATGACCGGGCGCGAACAGGACGCTGCCGAGCTCGACGACGCCCGTCTCGTCCAGGCCGAGATCCTCCTGCCATTCCTCGACCGCAGCGGCAGTGGCATCGGTGTACTCGTCGTCCACGGTGAACCCGCTGTAGCCCATCGCCTTCAGGTTCTGCTCGAGCTGCAGGACGTCGGTGCCCTCGGTCCCGATCGCGAGCCTGCGGTACGCCGGGAGCGCGCCGTACAGCAACGTGGTCGGCTTGTTGTCGATGCTGTACACGCTGTTTCCGCGCCGCAGCTCCTGCCCGCTGTCCGGTACGGCGGTGACCGTGCCGGCGACCCGGTTGACCGCGGAGGAGGACGTACCGAAACCGAGTGTGCCGTCCTGGGTCTCGGTGTCCTTCAAGGTCTGCTGCGTGACCTTGGTCGTGTTGATCGGTACGGCCTGCGCGGCCTGGTTCGTAGCCTGGCTGGTGTCGCCCCGGCTCACCAGGAACGCGCTAGCGGCGCCCCCGGCGGCCAGGACGACGACAGCCGTCAGTGCCTTACGCATCAGCGTGCCGCCAGAATGCTCTGGCAGGCGTCCTGCGCTTTCTGGAAGTCGGGATCGTCCGCGACGCCCGGCCCGATCATGATGCCGCGCTGGTCCGGCTTCGGGTCCGGAAACTTCTCGACCCCGTTTTTCCGCATGCACTCGGCATACTTTCTGCCGTTTTCCGCCTGCTGCGGGTTGGCGCTGCCCTGGGCCTGCGGGTTGTACTGCTGGCACGCCTCCATGGCCTTCTGGACCTGCTCCTGCGTGACGCCGGAGCTCTTGTCGAACTTCAGCATCGGCCCCTTGCCCGGTTCCGGGTCCGGGACGTTCAGGCCGTTCTCCCGCAGGCACTGGGTGAACTTGACCGCCATCTCGTCCTGGCTGAGGCTGGCCGGCGCACTGCTCGGCGCCGTGGACTGCTGTCCTCCGCTCCCGGAGGCGACCTGGGCATCGGGCTCGTCGGCTCCGCAGCCGGTCAGGATCAGGCCGGCGACCAGAACGGAAACGGCCAGGATGGTGTTGCGCATCGGTGCTCCTCTCGTTTCCGGAAACCTTTCTCGGTCGGCCGTTTCCGGACCGTTTCCGAGTGCGGAAACGCGGCGGAAACACCGATGTCGGGGATCATGGGGTGCGTGCGGGTACTGGTGGTCGAGGACGAGCCGTTGCTGGCGGCAGCGATCGCGGAATGGCTGCGCGACGACTCACATGCCGTCGACGTGGCCGGTGACGGCGGCGCGGCGCTGGAACGGTTGTCGGTGAACGCGTACGACGTACTCGTGCTCGATCGCGACATACCGGTCGTCCATGGGGACGAGGTGTGCCGTCAGCTGGTGGCCTCCGGTTCGGCCACGCGGGTCCTGATGCTGACTGCGGCAGCCGCCGTGACCGACCGCGTCGAAGGCCTCGGACTAGGCGCGGACGACTACCTGACCAAGCCGTTCGCGTTCGCCGAGCTGGCCGCGCGGGTACTCGCGTTGGGCCGCCGGAGTCGCCCGGCCGATCCGCCCGTACTGCGACGCGCCGGCGTCACGCTGGATCCGGCGCGGCACGAGGTTTTCCGGGACGGCCGGTACGTGCCGTTGTCGAAGAAGGAATTCGCCGTACTCGTGGAGCTGCTGCGAGCCGACGGCGCGACCGTGTCGGCCGAACAACTGCTGGAGAAGGCATGGGACGAGCACGTGGACCCGTTCACCGGAGCGGTCCGGCTGACGATCCTGAAGCTGCGCCGGAAACTGGGCGAGCCGGGACTGGTCGAGACCGTCACCGGCGTCGGCTACCGCATCCCGTGAGACGGCTGACGCTACGAGGGCGGTTGACGCTGCTGTACGGCGGGCTGTTCATGGTCGCCGGCGTGGTGCTGCTCGGGGTGACGTATGCCTTGTTCACCGCGAACCTGGGCCAGAAGTACCAGGTGATCGTGAAGGGGACGTACCTGAGTCCGAGTGCCGGGCCGAACAGGCCGCTGCCGACCAACGATGTGTACGTGATGAACAAGGACGGCGCTCTGCTGACGGGCTCAGATGCGGAACGGGTGATGAACGAGCAGCGCGAGCAGGTGCGGCAGGCCGCGATCAAGTCGCTGCTCACGCAAGGCAGCGTCGCGCTGGTCCTGGTGGGTGGGCTGGCCGCGGGGTTCGGGTGGTTGGTGGCCGGACGAGTTCTGGCGCCCCTGCATCGAGTCACCGACACCGCGCGCCGGATCGCGTTGACGCCGTCAGCTCTGCACGAGCGGATCGCCCTGAAGGGCCCCGACGACGAGGTGAAGAACCTGGCGGACGCGTTCGACACGATGGTCGAACGCCTGGACCATTCCTTCGACGGCCAACGCCGCTTCGTCGCCAACGCCTCCCACGAACTGCGTACGCCGTTGACCCTCGGCCGCGCGTTGGTCGAAGTCGCGATGCATCGACGTACGGCGTCCGCGGACGTGAAAGAACTGGGCGAGAGCCTGCTCACGATCAACACGCGGCATGAGCAGCTGATCGAGGGCCTGTTGATCCTGGCCGACTCGGAGAAACAGCTGACCGCGGTCTACCCGGTGAACCTCGCCGACGTGGTGACCCACGTGACTGCCCAGCTCACCACGGAAGCCGCTGCGGTTGGCGTCGAGCTGATCCGCGGCCCCGGCGAGGCACCCACCCGCGGCGACGCGTTGTTGCTGGAACGCCTGGTTCACAACCTGGTCGAGAACGGCATCCGCCACAACCTGCCTTCAGGCGAGGGTGAGCGGTGGGTCCGGGTGATCAGCAGAACAGCCGACGATTGCGTGGAGATCGTCGTCACGAACACCGGCCCGGAGATCCCGCCGTACGAAGTCGAATCCCTCTTCAAACCCTTCTACCGCCTGGGCGCCGAACGCCTGGTCAGCACTAAGGGCGCCGGCTTGGGCCTCTCTATCGTCCGCTCGGTCACGGAGGCCCACGCCGGCACCGTAACCGCCGTCCCCCGCGAAGGCGGCGGCCTCCAGGTAACCGTCACCCTCCCCCTCGACCTTGCTTGACAACGGTGACGCCGGTCGGGGAGATTGGCGGGACGGCGTCGACCGGTCGCCGAGCTGTGGAACATCCGTCCCAGCCGGAGTTCCAGTGGCGAAGGGGATTGTGCCCTCTCGGTCGTCGATGTCTGCAGGCCATCTCTCAACACCGCGTCGCTGGGGACGAGGGTGTCGGAGGAGGCTTGTCATGACCAATTCCGCCGATCGGCAGCACGGGCTATGAGAGTTCGTGGTGCGGCGGAGCACAACCTGCGGGACGTCGATGTCACGTTCGGACCCGGCCTGACCGCAGTCGTCGGTGTCTCCGGCTCGGGGAAGTCGTCGCTCGCGTTCGACGTGGTCTACACCGAGGCGCGGCGCCGGTTCGTCGAGTCGCTGGGACTGGGACGTCCGGGGACACGCGTACCGGCCGCGCAGGTGAAGAGCATCGACGGCTTAGGCCCGGCGGTCGCGATCGCTCAGAACGTACTGAACGTCAACCCCGCCTCGACCGTCGCGACGTCGGTCGGCCTGCACCCGTTCCTCCGCATCCTGTACGCGCGATTCGCGGACGTCACCTGCCCGAGGTGCGACGTACCGGTACGCGCGGTGTCGCGCGAAGAGCGACTCGCGACTGCTCTGGACCTGCTCGCCGCCGAGGGCCGCCTCCCGGTGGAAGTGGCGGTCGTCCGCAACCTCAACGGAAGTCACGCGCGACTCCTCGCCGGCCTGCGCGGCCAGTTCGATGCGGTCACGATCGACGGACGACCGTGGGCCGCGAAGAGCAGCGTGCCTCGACTCGACCCGACGATCCCGCACGATGTCGTCGTACGCGTGGCCACTCTGCGGGCGGGCGCGTCCGCGGCGGAGGTTCGAGGCATCCTCGAGCGCGCCGACGCGTTGGGATCGCACGAGGTTCGTCTCGGTGGTACGCCGGTGCTTCGGGCGCCGATCTGTCCGAGCTGCTCAGACTGGGTCCGGCCGTTGGAGCCGTCGGCGTTCCGCGACGCCGCGGTCGACACTTCGTCGCATCGCATCGCCGAGGTCGCCCTGACCGAGTTGCTCGCCCGCTCGGTGCGCGAGGTCCTCGAGTTCGTCGACCAGCTGGCGATCGGCCCGCGTGCCGTACGCGTTCAGGACGAGCTGCTGCGGCGGCTGCGGCCGCTGGTCACGCTAGGGCTCGGTCATCTCACCCTCGACCGACCGATGCCGACGCTGTCGCGGGGTGAGGCGCAGCGGACCCGGCTCGCGGTCGTCCTCGGCGGCCGGCTCGAGGATCTGCTGCACGTCCTCGACGAGCCGACCATCGGGCTGCATCACACCGATCTCAAACCGTTGCTCGAGGCAATGGCATCGTTGCCGGGCCCGGTGCTGATGGTGGAGCACGACCGTACGGCGATCGCGCTGGCGGACGACGTCGTCGAGATCGGCCCGGCCGGCGGCCGCGGCGGTGGCGAACTCGTCTTCCAAGGAACGCCCGCCGACCTGTGGCGCGCCGACACCGCCTCGGGTCGCGGCTTCTCGGCGCCGACCCGGGTCCGGCGCGCGACCCGTGAGATCGGTGACCGGCGGATCGACATTACCGGCGCCGGCCTGCGCAACCTGCGTGACGTCGACTGCGACATCCCTCTCGGGGCGCTGACCGTCATCACCGGCCCGTCGGGAGCGGGCAAAACCACTCTCGCCCGCGATGTGTTGCTGGCGTCGATCCGTGCCAACGCGCCGGTTGGTTGCTCGACGATCGACGCGCCCGCGCTGCGTGCGATCGCCGTCGATCAGAAACCGCTGGGCAACAACCCGCGGTCGAATCCGGCGACGTACACGAAGGTGTTCGATCGGATTCGGGACGTGTTCGCGCAGCAGACCGGACGGTCCGCGTCGGAGTTCACGTTCAACCGTGGCGAAGGGGCGTGCCCGGAGTGCGAGGGGATGGGCGCGGTCGCCATCAGCCTCCGGGAGTTGGCGCCGATCTGGGTGCCGTGCGAGATCTGCGAAGGCAGCCGGTACCGGCCCGAAGTCCTTGAGGCGACCTGGGAAGGCCGGTCGATCGCTGACGTGCTGGAGTTGAGCGTCGACGAGGCCGACGCGTTGTTCGCCGAGCACCCTGCGGTGACTCGCATCCTCACGACCCTGCAGGAGGTCGGGCTCGGATACGTCACGCTCGGGCAACCGTCGCCCAGTCTCTCCGGTGGTGAAGCGCAACGAGTCCGGCTCGCCCGTGAGGTGACGAAAGCGAAGGCCGGCAATCTCGTGCTGCTCGACGAGCCCACCACCGGGCTTCACCCTGGCGACCTGGACCGGCTCCTCACTGTGCTCGACAAACTGGCTGCCGACGGTTGCACGGTGGTCGTCGTCGAACACCAGGCAGACGTGATCGCCGCCGCCGACTGGCGCGTCGAGCTCGGCCCGGGCGGTGGCCCCGACGGCGGGCGCCTGCAACACTGCGGCCCCGCCGTCGCCGAGCGGCGGCCGAGGGTGACGCCCCGAGCCAAGCCGCGTGCCGACCGGCGTTCGAGCGACGTCATCCGGGTTCGCGGCGCCCGGGCCCACAACTTGCAAGGGATCGACGTCCAGTTCGCCAAGGACCGATTCACGGTTGTGACCGGCGTCTCGGGTTCGGGCAAGTCGTCGTTGGTCGGCGACGTACTCGCGGCGGAGGCCGACCGGCGGCTGCTCGAGTGCCTGTCGGTCTACGAGAGACAGTCGGTGCGGGAAGGGCCGGAAGCCCCGGTCGACTCGATCACCGGGTTGGGCCCGACGATCAGCATCGACGCCTCTGGCACGACCTTCCCAGCGGGTGGGCCCGGGCGCTGGGATGCCGCCCGTACGACGGTTGGCCGGTCCAGCGACCTCGACCGCCTCATCTCCCTCGTCCTGGCGCGCGCCGGTGTGCGGTCGTGCCTCGCATGCGGTGGCGAGAACGTTCGCCGGTCCGCGCCGACGCCGGAAGCAGTGTGGGTCTGCGGCGACTGTACGACGACCGCGGTGCCGATCGAGCCGCGTCACCTGATGGGGTCGCCCGCGTCCGTCTGTCCGCAGTGCCTGGGAGTCGGCGTTGAGCGGGAGTTCGACTTCGCCGCGATGGTGCAGCCCGACGCGCCACTCGCCCGCTGCTTCGGTGGAAGCCTCTCGTGGTTCCGTCCTGAAGTGGTCGGCAGCAACGATGTGATGCGGACCTTCGCGGAGCGGTACCAGTTCGACCCGAGTACTACGCCGTGGTCGGAGCTGAGCGAGGAGGTCCAGCAAGGGATCCTGTACGGCGATTCGACCTGGGTGGGGCTGAACGACTGGGCCCGGCAGGACCTGGGCGGCCTGGAGACCAGGGCGTTCCCGTGCCGGGAGTGCGGCGGCAAGCGACTGCGTGCTCCGTACTTGGCGATTCGCATCGCAGGTCGCGACCGCAGCGACCTGTTCTCGGCCTCGTTCGCCGAGCTCGACGACGTACTGGCGTCGATAGACGAGCCGGACGATCACCACGCGGCCCACCCCCGTACCGTTGCGTCGTACCGGCTCGGATTCCTGGGCCGTGTCGGGCTCGGCTATCTCACGATGAACCGGGCGACCTGGACGCTGTCCGCGGGCGAGGCGCAACGGATCAAGCTGGCGTCGGTACTCGGCGGCGGCCTCGTCGGAATGACCGTCCTGCTCGACGAACCGTCCCGAGGTCTGCATCCGTCCGAGGTGGACGCGCTCGCCGGCACCCTGCGCGAGCTGCGCGACGCCGGCAACACCGTCATCGCCGTCGAACATGACGCCACCCTCATTCGTACCGCCGACGACGTCATCGAGATCGGCCCTGGTCCCGGACGGGCGGGCGGCCGGCTCGTCGACCTCGACAGCGCCGAATCGGTCACCAGGGCGGTGCGCGACGGAGGGATCGCGATCCCGCATCGCGACCGCCGCGTGCCGACCGAGTGGATGCAGGTCACGGGAGCGCGGGAGAACAACCTGTGCGGCCTCGACGTACGCATCCCGCTCGGCGTGCGAGTCGGCGTGTGTGGTGTGTCCGGGTCGGGGAAGTCCTCGCTCGTCGTCGACACGATCGCGCCCGGGCTGGCGCGACCGGCGACCAACGTCTCCGGCGGCGGCATCGTCCGCGTCGAACCTGGGGTTCACCAGGTCATTTCGGGTGCTCCCGCTCGTACGATCGTCGCCGACCAGAGCCGCGCGGAGATCACCTCACCTGGCAATTTCCTCGGGCTCATCACCGCGGTCCGCAAGTCGTTCGCCGCGAGTGAAGTGGCCCGCGAGCAGGGGATCACGATGAAGGACCTCACCTACGGCTGCGACGCCTGCGGCGGGAAAGGAACGTGGCAACAGGGCATGTCGTTCCTGCCGTCGGTGACCCAGACCTGCGACGCCTGCGGCGGGTCCGGCTACCGTCGCGAGGTCGCCGCCCTCCGCGAGCGGGACCGAACGCTCGCCGACATCGAAGCCCTGACCATTGGTGAGCTCGTCGACGAGTGGGGCGACATCGGCGCCGTACGTCGCGCCGGCGACGCAGCCCTCGCGCTCGGCCTCGGCTACCTCGTCGTCCGCCAACCTGGTTGGAGCCTCTCCGGCGGTGAAGCGCAGCGACTCAAACTCGCCAAGGAGCTCGCCCGACCGACCAAGGAAGGCAGCCTCTACGTACTCGATGAGCCGACCGTCGGCCTGCAGGCCACCGACGTCGTCGTGCTGCTGCGCGCGCTCGACGCGATCGTCGATGCGGGCAACACCGTCTTGGTGGTCGAGCACGACCCGACTGTGCTCGCGACCTGTGACTGGCTCATCGAACTCGGTCCGGGTGGCGGACCGCACGGCGGAAAGATCGTCTTCGAGGGCGTACCCGAAGAAGTGGCCGATACGGCCACAGCGCCGTTCGTACTGGCGGCATTGTCATGAACACGCTCCTGCTCGGAGACCCGTCGGCGTCGCTGCGGTGGCGCGCGGCTGTCGAGCTCGAGGGCGCCACCAGCGACGATGACGACGTCAAGGCCTGGCAGGGTGAGATCGCAGCGAGCCCCGCCGTCCAATCGCTCCTCGGGCGGCTCGCGGCGGCTGATCGGCCTCAAGACGCCGGGTACCTGCTCTGCCAGCTCGCGTACCTCGGCTACCGCGGCCCCGAGCTTGCCGCTGCCGTCGACGCGATCTTCTCCCAGCAGCAGCCGGACGGCTCGTGGCCGCTGCGGGTCGACGACAACAGGTCCGCAGGTAAGCCATCGGATGGACCGCGGTTCGTCACCATGCAGACCGTCGTACCGCTGCGGGGCATCGCCGCGGCCGGGTTCGCCACTGATCCTCGCGCTGAACGCGCGTACGAATGGCTTTTGAGCGAACGACTCCACGACGGCTCCTGGCCCTCCGGACCCAAGGCCGACCTCGGTGGTCCGGGCCGGCCTCAGCCGCCGGAGAAGGAGTACCGGCGACTCACCCGAGGCGACGGTTGCCGTTCGGCGACAACGGGCGCGGTCGCCTGCCTCGCCCTGCACCCCCAGCGCAATCGATCCGACGCCGCCCGCATCGGTGTCGGCCACCTCCTCGAGCGCGAGATCCGCGACGAGTCGACCCTCGGCTGGGAAGTCTCCCGCCTCGTCGGCCTCGAACGCGCGATGGGACAGCTCACCTTCTATGTCACCGTCGACCCCGCCTTCCTCCTCGACCTCGCCTCCCGCTGCGGCGTCTCCACCGATGACCGCCGAGTCGGCGCCCTGGTCACCTGGCTCGAATCCCGCCGAGGCCCCTACGGCCTCTGGCAACACCCCGCCCACCCCCAACTCTCCCGCTGGCTGACTTTCGACCTCGAATCCACCCTCCGTCGAATGAACGGGGTGTCGCTGCCTGTCGATCCGGGCTGAGGCTGTTCGTGTAGAGGGCGACAAGGAGGCAAACCATGAACCAATACATGCTCAGCATCTACCAGCCCGATGGTCCGGCTCCCGAGCCGGAGATCCTGGATCCGATGATGCGAGAACTCGAGGCCCTGAACGCCGAGATGCAGGAGGCGGGCGTCTGGGTGTTCTCCGCCGGCATGCACCCGCCGGAGACAGCCACCGTGCTGAAGGCGCAGGGCGACGACGTCCTGGTGACGGACGGTCCGTTCACCGAAGGCAAGGAGCACCTCGGCGGGTTCACCATCATCAGAGTCGACGATCTCGACGCCGCACTGCACTGGGCTCGCCGGCTCACCAAGATCCTCCGCCTGCCCATCGAGGTCAGGCCCTCGCAGTCGTGACACCTGACCTCACCGCGATCTTCCGGGCCGAGCACGGGCGGGCGGTCGCTGTGCTGACGCGTGTCTTCGGCGACCTGGAGATCGCCGAGGACGCCGTCCAGGACGCGTTCGCCGCGGCGGTGCAGAAATGGCCGGAAAACGGTGTACCGCCGAGCCCGGCCGGATGGATCATCACGACCGCACGGAACCGCGCGATCGACCGTCTGCGCCGCGAGGCCGCGCGGGCGGACAAGCACGCGCAGGCGGCACTGCTGCAGGCGGAGGCCGAGCCAGAGGAGGTGGGGGCCGTGCACGACGATCGTTTGCGGCTGATCTTCACCTGCTGCCACCCGGCGCTCGCGCTGAACGTCCGCGTCGCGCTGACGCTGCGCATGCTCGGCGGCCTCACCACGGCCGAGATCGCACACGCTTTCCTGGTTCCGGAGCCGACGATGGCGCAACGCCTGGTCCGCGCCAAGGCCAAGATCCGCACCGCAGGCATTCCGTACCGCGTTCCGTACGAGGCGGATCTCCCCGAGCGCGTCCGCGGCGTACTCGCCGTCGTCTACCTGATCTTCAACGAGGGGTACGCCGCCTCGTCCGGCGAAACCCTGGTCCGCGACGAACTCGCCGCCGAGGCTCTCCGGCTAGGCCGGTTGTTGGTCGAGTTGATGCCTGACGAACCCGAAGCCGTCGGCCTGCTCGCGCTGATGCTCCTCCAGCACTCCCGTCGCCCGGCCCGTGTCGCGCCCGACGGCACGCTCGTCCGCCTCAGCGACCAGAACCGTGCCCTGTGGGACCGCGAGCTCATCGACGAAGGCCAAGCGCTCGTCCGCCGCTGCCTGCGCCGCAACCGTCCCGGCCCGTACCAGCTCCAGGCCGCCATCAACGCCGTCCACGCCGACGCCGCAACCCCCGATGCCACCGACTGGCGCCAGATCCTCCAGCTCTACAACCACCTCCTCACGCTGGATCCCACGCCGGTAGTTGCCCTCAACCGAGCCGTCGCCGTAGCCGAAGTCGAAGGCCCCGCCGCCGCTCTCGCCCTCGTCGACGCCCTGCCGCTCGACACCTACTACCTCTTCCACGCCATCCGAGCCGACCTGCTGACGCGCCTGAACCGCACCTCCGAAGCCCAGGCCGCCTACCAGTCCGCACTGGACCGAACCCCGAACCAGGCCGAGCAGGACTTCCTCCGAACGCGGATGAGATAGCCCGGTCCGGACTGCCGGTCTTCTGTAGGGTCCGGAGGGTGTTCGAGCTGATCTGTGAGGTGGAGCCGCCGACGCGGCCGGATCTGAAGAAGGTGCGGCATCAGATCGGGGTGATGAGTCCGATCGCGGACGGGTTCCTGATCCCGGACAACCACATCGGGCGGGCGACCGTTTCGAGTGTTGCGGTGGCCAACGAAGTGCAGTTGATGGGTGCGCGCGGAATCGCGTGCCTCAATTCGCGGGACCGGAATCTGCTCGGTTTCCGGCGCGACCTGCTGACCGCGGCGGCGTACGGCGTAGAACGTTTTCTGTTCGTGCACGGGGACGACCCGGCGGAGGGCGCCCGCACGAGTCAGTTGACGGTACGGCGGATGATCGAGCAGACCCGCGAAACGACGTACCCGGGTTGTGACCCGTTCCAGGTCGGCGCGGCCACCCGGCTGTCGAAGGTGCCGACGTGGAAGGCCGAGGCCGACTTCCTGTATGTCCAGGTCAGCTACGACCTCGACGAACTGCTCCGCTGGCGCGAGTCGGTCGAGCTCGACATCCCGGTGTACGCCGGGGTGATGGTGCTCGCCTCCGCGCAGATGGCCACAACCTCGCCAAGCTGCCCCAGCTCAAGATCCCGGCCGAGCTGATCGAGGCCGTGGAGCGGGACCGGGACGCCGGCGTGGACCACGCCTGCGAGCAGATCCTGAAGATCCGTGACTCCGGGGCCTTCGAGGGCGTTCACCTGATACCGGTCAGCCGGTACCGCCAGGTCGCGGCCCGCCTCGAACGCGACTTGCTCGAACGCGGCTCGTGAGGCACCAGATCGGCTAATGTCCTGCTAAGAGACGGGAGGTGGAGCGTGGGACTGCCTGGCAAGGGCCTGGTCGAGGGGTTGAAGGTCACCGCGAGGACCCTGGCCCGTCGTTCCGTCACCGAGCAGTATCCGGACGTCCAGCCGGAGTTGCCGCCGCGCAGCCGCGGCGTGATCGCGCTGATGGAGGAGAACTGCACCTCCTGCATGCTGTGCGCCCGCGAGTGCCCGAGCTGGTGCATCTACATCGACTCGCACACCGAGACCGCGCCGTCGGTCGGTGAGCAGGCCCGGGAGCGCAGCCGGAACGTGCTGGACCGGTTCGCGATCGACTTCAGCCTCTGCATGTACTGCGGGATCTGCATCGAGGCCTGCCCGTTCGACGCGCTGTTCTGGTCGCCCGAGTTCGAGTACGCCGAGACCGACATCCGCAACCTGACCCACGAGAAGGACCGGCTCCGCGACTGGATGTGGACGGTCCCGGCGCCGCAGCCCATCGACCCCGGCCCGGCGGCATCCGATCCTGGTCCGGCGGCATCCGAGGCCTCCGAGGACGAAGCGTGACCACTGCTCTCTTCTCCGTCGCCGGCGCGGTGGCGGTGGTTGCCGCCGTGGTCGTCGTGGTGTCCCGCCGGATCGTGCACGCCGCGCTCTGGCTGGTGCTCGCGCTCGGCGCGGTCGCCGGCTGCTTCGGCGCGCTGCAGGCCGAGTTCGTCGCGCTCGTCCAGATCCTGGTGTACGTCGGCGCGATCGTCGTCCTCGTCCTGTTCGCGCTCATGCTCACCAAGGCGCCGACGAATCCGCTGCCCGAGCTCACCACCCGCCGCAGCCCGTTCGCGGCCGCCGTCGCCGCGGTGCTCGCGCTGATCCTCGGCGCCGGCGTGGTGCTTGCTTTCGGCAACGAGAAGATCAAGCCGGTGACGGACGGATCGGCGCAGGCCGTCGGGACCCAGGTGTTCAAGAACTGGGTGCTCCCGTTCGAGGTCCTCTCGGTCCTCCTGCTGGCGGCGCTGATCGGCGCGATCTCCCTGTCCCAGCGGAGCGACTCGGCACAGCGGGAAAAGGAGGACTGACGGATGCCGTTGGTTCTCCCGCTGCTGCTGGCCGTCGTCCTGTTCTGCATCGGCGTGTACGGCGTTCTCGCGCGCCGGAACGCGATCACGATGCTGATGGCGTTCGAGCTGATGCTGAACGCCGTGAACCTGAACCTGGTCGCCTTCGACGCGTGGCGGGTGGACGAAGCCACCGGGCAGACGCTCGCGATCTTCGTGATCACTTTGGCCGCGGCGGAGATCGGACTCGGCCTGGCGATCGTCCTGCTGCTGTTCCGCGGTCACGGCCACGTCGACGCCGATGCGGCCCGCGACCTTCTCGAGCGCGAGGAGGCGTCGTGATCGCCACCGTCTGGCGGGTGGCCGGCGTCGGCTTCTCGCTGCTGATCCTCCTGTTCGCCGCGCTCCTGTACGGCGCCACTCCGGACCAGTACGCGTTCCTGAACTCCCCGGTCGGCGACCTCACCATCGGCTTCGCGGTCCGCACCGACGACCTGACCGTCCTGCTGCTCGCGGTCGTCGGCGTGATCGCGACGTGCGTCCAGGTCTACTCACTCGGATACCTGCATCAGCGCGCGGCGTCGTACCACGCTCTGGTCACTCTGTTCACCGCGGCGATGGTGACCGTGGTGATCTCGGACAGCCTGTTCTTCCTGCTCATCGGCTGGGAAGTGATGGGCGCCTGCTCGTATCTGCTGATCGGCCACTACTGGGAACGCCGCGACGCTCGCTCGGGCGCGGTGAAGGCGTTCCTGATGACGCGGTTCGCCGACGTCGGGTTCCTGTTCGGAATCTTCGTGCTCGGTCTCGGGGCACACACTTTCCGGATTTCCGAAATCGATCCGGCTCGGATTTCCCCCGGCGTGCTCACGACCGGGACGCTGCTGCTCCTGGTCGGGGTCGTCGGGAAGTCGGCACAGGTCCCGTTGCAGACCTGGCTCCCGGATGCGATGCCGGGCCCGAGCCCGGTCAGCGCCCTGATCCACGCCGCCACGATGGTTGCCGCGGGCGTGTTCCTGATCGCCCGTATGTACAACGTTTTCTCGGCCTCGACGACGACGCTGACGGTGCTGGCGATCGTCGCCTGCGTGACGATGCTGTTCGCCGCTCTCTGCGCGTCCGCGGCGGTCGAGGTGAAGCGGGTCCTCGCCTGGTCGACGGTGAGCCAGCTCGCGATCATGTTCTCCGCGTTGTCCCTCGGTACGGCGGACGGCCGGCACGCGGCGCTCTTCCATCTCGTCACGCACGCCGCGTTCAAGGGCCTGCTGTTCCTCTGCGCCGGCGTACTGCTGCACCAGGTCGGCAGCGCGGCCCTCGTCGTGCTGCGTCGGTACACGCGCCGCGGAAAGTTGCGGAAAGCGCTGCAGGTCACGTTCCTGACGATGACGGTCGGTCTCGCGGCGTTGGCCGGCGTACCCGGGTTCGCCGGCTTCTTCTCCAAGGACACGGTGATCGAGGCGGCCTGGGAGAAGGCGCACGACGGGTCGGTCGTCGGCTGGGTGGTGCTGATCTCGGTCTGCTTGACCGCGGCGTTGACCGCGTTCTACTGCGTGCGGTTGTGGCTCTGGACCTTCTTCCGTACGCCGGCGCTCGCCGGCGGCATCGGTGCGTTCGAGGACGGCGACGCGGCGGCCGATCTCGACGAGCCCGACAGCTCCAAGCTCCGCGACGCGCCCTGGGTGATGCTCGCGCCGCTCGTTCTCCTCGCAGTCGCCGCGATCGCGCTCGGGTACGCCGACGGCGTGCATCTCAACTGGGTGATCGGGCTGATCTCGACCGCGCTCGTGCTCCTCGGCGCGCTCCCGGCGTACTCGCTGTGGCGGCGTGGGGCAGATCCGCGGCCGCTCCTGCTGGAGCGTGAGTTCGGCGTTGATCCGGCGTACCACGGTCTGGTCGTCGTGCCCGTGCGGTGGCTGGCGAAGCTGACCGTGGCGGGGGATCGCGATGTCGTCGGGGCTTACGTCCGCGCGGTCGGCCGGACGGGGATGCTGGCTTCGCAGGGGTTCCGGCGGCTGCAGACCGGGAACGTGCAGACCTATCTCACCGCGGCCGTCATCGGCGTCGTCGCGCTGGCCGTGCTGGCGGGGGTGATCGGCTCGTGAACGCGATCCTGCTGGCGATCCTCGTGTTGCCGCTCCTGGCCGCGGGCGCGCTGTGGTCGGTCCCGGCGGTGATCGGGGACCGGTTGGCGGCGGCGTACGGATCGGTGATCTCCGGGCTCGTGCTGGTCGGGTCGGTGCTGCTCTGGCCGCAGAACGGCGGCTGGTTCGCGTACGGGCCGCAGGACGCACCCGCGACCGAGATCGACGTCGCATGGATCCCGTCGCTCGGGGTCCGGTTCCATCTAGGGGTCGACTCGATCTCGGTGCCGCTGATCGTGCTCACCGCGCTGCTGACCTTCCTCTGCTGCCTGTACTCGCTGAAGATCACGCCGCGGATCGGCCGGACCCGGTCCCTGATCGCGCTGCTGCTGGTCATCGAGACCGGCGTGATCGGAACGTTTTCCGCGCTGGACCTGGTGCTGTTCTTCGTCTGCTTCGAGATCGTGCTGATCCCGATGTGGCTGGTCATCGACATCTGGGGCGACCACCACGACCCGGCCGGACGGAAACGCGCCGCGAACACTTTCGTACTGATGACCGTGTTCGGTTCCGCGCTGATGCTGCTCGGATTTCTGCTGGTGCAGCGGGTGGCGGGCACCCTCGACATCGTCGAGCTGACCAGTTCGCCGGTCGCCGGCGGTCACGGGATCCCGTTGGTCGCGGCGCTGCTGATCGCGATCGGGCTGGCGGTGAAGGTGCCGCTCTGGCCGCTGCACATCTGGCTGCCGGACGCGCACGCGAAGGCGCCGACGGTCGGCTCGGTGCTGCTGGCCGGCGTACTGCTGAAGCTGGGGACGTACGGCATGATCCGGATCCTGGTGCCGGTGCTGCCGGACGCGACGGCGACGATCGCGCCGTACCTCGGGGCGTTCTCGACCGTGGCGATCGTCGCGGGCTCGCTCGCCTGCCTGGCGCAGACCGACGTGAAGCGGCTGATCGCGTACTCGAGCGTCGGGCACATGGGGTTCATCGGGCTCGGGATCTCGACGCTGTCGCCGGCCGGTCTGCGCGGCGCGCTGTTCGCGAACATCGCGCACGGGCTGATCACCGGGCTGCTGTTCTTCCTGGCCGGTGCGATCAAGGACCGTCACGACACCAGCGACCTGCGCGCGATCGGGCGGGCGCTGTACGCACGGTTGCCGCGGATCGCCGCGCTGCTGACGTTCGCCTGTCTCGCGTCGCTCGGGCTGCCGGGACTGGCCGGGTTCTGGGGCGAGATGCTGGTCCTGCTCGGCGCGTACCACCCGGCGCCTTGGTTGCCCCGGACAACGTTCCTGGTGTTCATGGTGATCGCCGGACTCGGAACTGTGCTCACTGCCGCGTATTTCCTGCGGCTGGTCCGCAACCTGTGCCAGGGCGACCCGGCCGAGAACCCGCCGGCCGCGTTCGCGGTCGATCTCAGCCGCATCGAGCTGGTCACCTGGGCGCCGCTGATCACGTTGACCGTGCTGCTCGGCGTCTGGCCCGGGCTCCTCCTGCAGCAATGGGGTGCCCTGTGACGCTGACGTGGACCGATTGGCAGGCGATCGCGGTACCGCTGGTGCTGGCGATCGGCGCGGTCGCCGTACTGCTCGTCGACAGCTTCTGGAAGAGTGCCTCGGCCGAGCTCCGGCACACTGTGGTCACGCTGCTGACCAGCGTGGTGATCTTGTTCGGGCTCGTGTTCGTGTGGGCGCATCGGGACGACTTCAAGCCCGCGTTCTGCCGGCCCGCGGTCGAAGGGCCGGCGCAGTGCAGCCTGGTCTTCGAACCGCTGACGGCCGGGCTGTGGGCGGTGCTGCTGATCGGCGGGCTCGGCGTCGTCGGACTGTCGGCGTACCGCTTGCTGGCCGCGGACATACCGATCGGGGAGTACCACTTCCTGCTGCTGAGCGCGCTGACCGGTGCGACGGTGCTCGCGGGTGCGCGGGATCTGGCGACGCTGGTGATCGCACTCGAGGTGGTGTCGCTGCCGAGCTTCGCGATGGTCGCGCTGCGGCGGGACCGGCGCGGGTCCGAGGGCGCGATGAAGGCGTTCCTGGTGTCGGTGCTGTCCACGGCCGTAATGCTGTTCGGGGTTTCCTACCTGTACGGCGTGACCGGGTCGCTGTACCTGTCCACGATCGCGAACCGGCTGACCGGGCTGGATCCGGATCTCGCGCGGGTGGCGTTCGCGGCCGCCCTCTTCGTGATCGTCGGCTTCGCGTTCAAGATCGCGGCGGTGCCGTTCCACGCGTGGCTGCCGGACACGTACGTCGGCGCGCCGGTCGAGGTGACCACGTTCCTCGCAGTCGTGTCGAAGTCCGCCGGCGTCGCCGGGCTGCTCGTGCTGGTGACGTCGGGGATCGCGCCGACCGGTTCACAGCTGCGTACGGCGGTCGCGATTCTGGCGGCCGTGACGATGACGGTCGGAAACCTGGCCGCGCTGCGTCAGGTCGAGGCGGTTCGGCTGCTCGCCTGGTCGTCGATCGGGCAGGTCGGGTTCCTGCTCGCACCGTTGGCCGCCGCGGACGCGCAGGCGGTCGTCGGGTACTTGGCGGCGTACGTCGTGGTCACGCTCGGCGCGTTCGGGGCGGTCGCTGTCGTGCAGCGTCATCGTCCGGGTGGTCTGCTGACCGATTACCGCGGCATGGTCCGGTCCGAGCCCGGACTGGCCGCGGCACTCATCTTCTTCCTGGTGGTCCTGGCCGGCCTGCCGCCGGGTCTCGCGGGCCTGTTCACCAAGTTTGCAGCGTTCCAGGCCGTCATCGACGCACACCTCGGCTGGCTCGCGATCGTCATGGCCCTCAACGTGATGATCGGCCTCGCCGTCTACCTGCGCTGGGTCGCGGAACTGTTCCGCCTCCCCGCCGACGACCCCTTCTCGGTGGACATCGAGACCCCGGCCGTCACGATGATCTCCCTCTGCACTGCGGTGGCCGCCGTACTCTCGGTCCTCCCGAGCATCATGTTCGCGCTCGCCACCTGACAGTTTCCGGCCATCACCGGCTCAGGCGTGCGTGCTCGTAGATAGCGTGTTCCGCGTGATCACACGAGGAGTTGCCGGACTGGCACTGCTGCTGACGCTCGTCGCCTGCAGCGGACCGGACGAGACCCCTGCGAGCACTCCGTCCAACACACCGACCAGCGCGCAGATGCCGGCGGCCAAGGACGGACAGAACTACAAGGCTTGTGATGACGGGGTCTGTGAGGTGCTGATCCGCACGAAAGCGGCTCTCAACCTCAAAGGGGACAAGTTCACGGCGACGGTCGTGGGCGGCACGCTCAAGCTGACCGACTCCAAGGGATACATCTCCTTGAGCAGGAACGGGAGCGGCGCCAGCCGCACTGGCGGCGGTAGCACCGGGGGAGCGGCCGGTGGCATCGCCGGGGTCAGTTGGAGCGACCAGGGCGGCCCGCTGCACATCGCCACCCTGGCGTACGCCGAAGGCGACACCGTCATCGTCAACTTCACGACGAAGTAGCCCGCGCCTGGAACTCCTCGTACTGCGCCCAGACCCGGCGCCACAGGGTGTCGCGGTCGGCAGCGGAGTAGTGCGGGAGGGGTAGCCGGAAAACGTCCGCGAGCGCGGTGAAGTAGTCCGTGGGGTTCTCGAGCAGCGTGCTGTCGACGTGGTCGGAAAACGTTTCGCTCAGGCCGACGGAACGCAGTACGACAACGCTTTCCGGCGTACGGCGGAACGCGGACGCCAACCGTACGAAGGGGGACGTGGGGTCGGCGGAAAGCGCTGCATGCTGGGCTGCGAACGCGTCGAGGGCGACCGGGGCCGACTCGAAGTCCATGCCGATCAGGCTCGCGCGCGGATCGTGGTCGAGCCGCCAGCCGTCGGTCTTCTCGGACGGGCGGAGCCGCAAGGTGAACGGATACTGCTCCATCTCGCCGGTCTCCAGCGGCATCGGGAAGCGCAGACCATCACCGAGGCCGGCGTCGACGAGCCACTGGCGTTCAGGATCCTCGATCAGCCCGCTGACCGTCAGCACCAGGTGGCTGCCGTCGATGTCGCCGGGACGGTTGACGGTCTGTACGCCGCCGCGGTGCATCTGGACGTGGTACCCGAGTTCGGTCAGCAGCACTGCGAAGGTGCCGTTCAGCTGGAAGCAGTACCCGCCGGTCTCCCGCGCGATGATCCGCTTCGCCACATCCTCCGGCTCCAGTGGACCGCCCGGCGTGAGCTGATACTGCACGGTCTCGTACGGCACCTGGTCCACGTACGCGGCGTGCAACTGCGTCAGCGCCTCCAGTCGCGGCGGACCGTCGTACCCGTCGATTCCGATGCGCTGCAGCAGCGCCTTGGTATCCATGCGCCTTAGGCTAGGCGAGGTGATCAGCGTCCTCGACCGAGATTCAGCGCTCGCGATCGCGTACGAACTCGGCGAGGTGTACGCCGCCGCGTTCGATGACGGTGACGCCGAGAACTTCGCGACCGAGATGCTCCCGAAGCACTCGGCCCGCGACGACTTCAAGTTGGTGGCGGCTGATCGGGACGGCCGTGTCGTCGGGCTCGCGTACGGGTTCACCGGACACCGCGGGCAATGGTGGGCGGACCGGGTCGCCGACGCGGCCGGCCCGGAACTCGCGGCGGAATGGATCGGCGGGCACTTCGAGGTCGTCGAGCTCGCCGTACTCCCGGACGCTCAGCGGCAGGGCATCGGGACCGCGCTGATGCAGGAGCTGATGCGCGATCTGTCGAACCCGCGGGCTCTGCTCACGACGTACGCCGACGACCGTCCGGCACCGCGCCTGTACCGACGGTTGGGATGGCGGCTCCTCGTCCCGGACCTCGGCTGGGGCTCGGCGCTCTATGGTCTGGACAGGGGCGTGCCCGTCGGCTCCTGACCTGGCAGGGTATGGCCCATGACTTCTGAGCGGATCTATGTCGGGAGCTATACCAGTCAGGCCGGCGGTGGGGACGGGATCGCATTCGGTCCGCTGGACGGGATCGTCACAGTGGCAACGATCGCCGACCCGTCGTTTCTGGTCATTTCCGCGGACGGGCGGTTCCTCTACTCCACCGACGAGGAGGACAACGGCCGGGTGGCGGCGTTCGCGATCCAGCCGGACGGCGGTCTCGAACTGCTCAACGAGCAGCCGACCGGCGGCGTGCACCCGTGCCACCTGGACATCGACCCGTCCGGCCGGTTCCTGCTGTCGGCGAACTACACGTCCGGGTCCGTTGCCGTCCACCCGCTGAACGAGGACGGTTCGCTGGGCGAACGCGCGTACTTCGTGCAGCGCTCCGGCACCGGGCCGAACGCGGAGCGCCAGGAAGGGCCGCACGCGCACCAGATCGCGTTCGACCCGGCCGGAGCGTACGTGTTCGACATCGACCTCGGCTCCGACACGGTCTACTCGTCGACACTGGGCGAGGACGGTGTGTTGCACGAGGTCGACCAGCTGCGCATCCACCCCGGCGCCGGCCCGCGGCACATGGTGTTCCACCCGGCGGTGGACGCGGCGTACGTGATCAACGAGCTCGACTCGACGCTGACCGTCTGCAGCTACTCCGACGGGAAGCTGCAGGTCGTGCAGACCGCCTCGACCCGGCCGGCCGACTCGCCGGGCGAGAACTTCCCGGCCGAGCTGCTGATCTCCGCCGACGGCCGGTTCCTGTACGGGTCGAACCGCGGCGACAACACCATCGCGGTGTTCGAGACCGCCGCCGACGGGCAGTCGGTCGAGCTGGTGCAGACCATCTCCTCCGGCGGGGACTGGCCCCGGCACCTTGCCTTCGGCAACGACGGGGAAACGCTGTACGCCGCGAACGAACGCTCCGACCAGATCGCGACGTTCAGCATCGACAACGGCCAGCTGACCGCTCAAGGTGAGCCGGTCAGCTGGCCGAAGCCGGTGTGCGTAGTGCCCGTCTAGGTCTCGCTGCTAGACGAGCTTCTCGAAGAAGAACTCGTGCTTGAGGAAGGACACGTCGTACTCGTGACCCGGGTACGGCGGGTTCAGCTGGGACGCCTGGAAGAGGCGCCACCCGTCCTTGAGTGCGTCCAGCCCGGTCTCGTACGGCGGTACGTCGCTGTCACCCGTCGTGGGGTGCGTCTCGCCCGTGCCGTCGTACGTCGACCAGCCGATCACGCGCGCGTCCAGCGCGGAGGAGGCCAGGTAGAGGACCAGCACCTGCTGACGCAGTCCGGTCTGGATGGGGTTCTCTGCGGTGGCGGTCATACCATCTCCTTCTTGCCCTTGGCGTGCGGGTTGTTGGCGCGGTCGGTCACGACACGCTGCGGCCGGTTCGAGACGCGGGTGACCCAGTAGTTCGGGTCGTAGGTGTCGTCGCCGCTGATCGCGCGCCACATGATGATGCGGTTGTACTTCTCCAGCCGGCCGGTGGCGTTCTCGTACCAGGGGAACGACTGGTCCAGCTCGCGCGCGACCTCCTCGTCGTACAGGTCGTCGGTGTTCCAGAGCCGGACCTGGCGGACGGTCGGGTTGAACCGGATCTTGAACATGTAGCGGTCGAGGTCGCTGTCGTTCTTGCGGCCGCCGTGCCAGATGCCGTGGTGCAGGAATTGGACGGTGCCGGCCGGGCAGACCAGGCGGGTCTGACCGCGCAGGTTCTGGTAGCGGCCGGTGTCGGACTCGTTGGTCCGGCGCAGGTGGCTGCCGGGGACGCTGAGCGTGCCGCCCATCTCGAGCGTCACGTCCTGCGGGTAGTACATGAGCTGTACGTCGAAGGCGTCCGTGCGGACGTCGATGATCGCGTCGCCGTGCAGGTTCTGCGCCTCGCCCTCGTGGGCCTTGCGGATATGGACCGCGTGGTGGTCGACGGTCGGCTCCGGGCCGACCAGGCTGTGGATCGCGCCGGCCACCTCGGGCAGCTGCACCAGCCGCTCGACGAACTCGCTGTCCGTGAACGCCTCCGACAGCGGGGTGCCGTACGGAACGCCCGGAATGCCGGCTTTCAGGACCTCGATCGCCTGCTGGTTCATGTCGTCCGGTACGACGGCGTCCATCCGGAGCGCGCCGGTGGCCACGAACTGGGCCATCTGTACCGAGGTGAGCAGGTTCTTGCGATGCGGATGGGGCATGGAGACTCCCATGGTGGGTAGTGGTTGCTACTCCACCAGGCTAGGTGGAGATAGCGTTTCCCCGCGTTGGCTGTGTTCACCACTACTGGTAATTTTTCACCATGGTCGAGTTGCATCTCGCGCAACCGCCGGAAGTGGCGAACTCCGGCGCGGGCATCCACGGCGTCCGCGGGCTGCGGGACCGGTTCCGGTTGCCGGACCTCTGGCAGCTGCACCTGTTCAACTACTCGGCCGAGCTGACGCTGCTCGGTACGACGTATTCCGTGGCGCCCGGCTACGTCTCGCTGACGCCGGCGGGGACCCAGGTGCAGTTCGACTACCGCGGGCGTTCCGAGCACCTTTACGTGCATTTCCGCCCGGTCGTCGCGGGCGATCCGTCGGACGTTCCCGTCGTACAGGATGCCGGTGCGGCCGCACCGCTGCTGTCCGCTCTGCTCAGGTCCGCGATCGAGTCGTCTCCGTCCGGTTCGGCCCGCACGGCCGCGGAGGTATGGACGGCACTGTGGCGGATCGCCGAGCTGACGCCGCCGACCACCGAGGCCGGTCATCCAGCGGTTGCCGCCGCGGTCTCGTACATCGAGGCCAACCTCGCCCAGCCGCTCGCCGTACCCGACCTGGCCCGCCTCGCCGGCGTCTCCCACAACCACCTGACCCGCCTGTTCCAGGAGGAGACCGGGACAACCGTCATCGCGTACCTGCGCCGGCGCCGGATGGCGCGGGCGCGGCACCTGCTGGTCTCGTCGACGCTGTCGATTCCGGCAATCGCCGCTTCGGTCGGGATTTCCGACCTGCAGGCGTTCAACAAGACCTGCCGCCGGGAGCTGGGCGCATCACCCCGGTCGGTGCGGCAGACCGCGGGAGAAACTGTTTCAGGAACACGGAAAATGCAGCTGCGGAAAACGTTGCACGACCGCTAGCGTTCCGCGCATGTACGAGCTGATTCCGGTCGCCCAAGGCCCGCAGTACGACGACGAGGCCGAGCAGCGGTTCGCCGAGGAGTGGCCGGAGTTCATCTTCCACGACGAGGGCGTGAAGCCGTACCGAGAGCGACGGGTCGAGTACTTCCGCGACTGGGAGTTCTACCTCGTCGCCGAGGACCGGCTGATCGCCGGGTGCTGGGGTGTGCCGATCGCGTGGGACGGCACGGTGGCGGATCTTCCCGGCGGGTTCACCGATTCGCTGGGGCGCTCGGTGACGTCGTACGAGGAAAACGTCGTACCGAACACGTTCGTGCTGATGGCGGCCGCCGTACGGTCCGACGAACAGGGCCGCGGCCACGCCGGCCGGGTGATCACCGCGGTCCGCGACCGCGCCGTCGCCAACGGTCTGGGCCAGGTCATCGCACCCGTCCGCCCGACGCTGAAGTCGCGCTACCCGCTGACCCCCATCGAGACGTTCATGACCTGGACGCGTGCGGATGGCCTCCCGCTCGACCCGTGGCTCCGCACGCACGTCCGCCTGGGAGCGACCCTCCTCGCGCCCGCCCCCGCTTCCCAGACCATGACCGGCACCGTCGAGGACTGGGAGAAGTGGACCAAGATGCCCTTCCCGTCCACCGGCACGTACACGATCCCGGAAGGCCTGACCACCCTCGCCATCGACCGCGACGCCGACACCGGCGTCTACGTCGAACCCAACATCTGGCTCCGCCACGCCTGACGCCTCACCGGCGTGCCTGCCACTCGTCGGCCAGGATCGCGTAGACGAACTGGTCGCTCCATTCGCCCTTGAAGATCTCGTCATGCCGGAAATGAGCCTCGCGTCGCAGCCCGAGCTTCTCCAGCACCCGGGCCGAGCCGACGTTCCGGGAGTCCAGGCGGCCGATGATCCGATGCAGGCCGAGCCCGGCGAAACCAAGGGACAGCACCGCTTCGGCCGCCTCGGTCGCGAACCCGCTGCCGTGCTGGTCCGGATTGATCACGAAGCCGATCTCGCCCTGCTGATGTTCGTCGCTCAGCCACTGCAGGTGAACCTCGCCGATCACCCGGTCCAGCTGCGACCAGACCACGGCGAGCGAGATGGTCTGCCCGACGACGTCGAGCCTGGATTCGCTGATCTTGCGCTCGAGTACCTCCCGCACCTGCTCGGGGCTTTCCGGCTCGGCGTACAGGTAGCGGGTCACGTCGTCGCGGGAGCGGATCGCGTACAGATCGTCGAAGTCCGACAGCGTGAAGGGCCGCAACAGCAAACGAGCGGTGCGGAGCGGATAGTCGGGCCGGAGCATCGTCAGCGCATTTCTCGAGAAACCGCTAGCGCTGCTAGGCCCTCAGCGAGGATGCCCCTGGTGACCTGGAGGGCGTAAGCCTCGTCGGGCCCGGTGATGGCCTGGTGGGACCAGCCGACCACGTCCTCGTACGCCCGGACGTGGCGGTAGTAGTGGACAGCATCCTGATCGAGCGTGTGTGGGCCGTAGCCGGCCAGGAAGGCGTCCTGCTGCGCGGAGGTCGTGGGGCCGACCTCACCCATGCCGCCGAGCATGAACATCAGATCTTGTTCACGGGGCGCGTAGATGACGTCGTCCCAGTCGATCAGGTGCAGCCCGTCGTTGACCAGGACGTTGCCGAGATGCGGGTCGCCGTGGCACACGACCCGCAGGCCGTCCGGCGCGGGCGGCCGGTTGGTGAGCAGGTCCTCGATCACGTGCTCGTACTGCTTCCACACCGCCGCGAGCTCCTCCTCGACCTCCCCCGCTGGGTTCTCGAGCCGCGTACGGACCTCCTCCGCGAGCGCCGGCGTACGCGCATCGATGTGACTGTGCTTCGGCAACGCGTCCCGCAGCTTCATTGGCGGCTCGGCGTCGTGCACACGCCGCAGCAGTACGCCGTACTCCGACCACTGCTCGTCCGTCAGCCCGGACTCAGCCGCCCGCGGACCGTCGATCCACGGCGTGATCGTCAACCGCTTCTTCGCGTGCACACTCCACAGCCCGCCCTCGGACGTCCGGATCAACTCTGGTACGCCGAGCAGCCCGCTGTCGGCCAGAAACGCCGCGACCTGATGCCCCGTGTTCGTACCCGCGCCACTCCACTTCACGGCGTACGTGTTGGTCGCCGTAGCCGCCCGCCACACCTGCGCGGCAATGTCCGCGCCGTGCACCACGGGTGTGAGCTCCACCACCTCAAGCCCGAAGTCCGCCAGCAACCACTTCCGCATCAACGTCTCACCCACACTCGCCAGCATGCCCGCCAACCAGCCCACCCGCGACCGATTACCGGGCAGTGCCCTCGTGGGCTGGAACGATCGCTCGGATGGAACACGAACATGCTGACTGGGAGGCCGTCGTACAGGCGGCTCATCACCGAGCCGCGGACCTTCAGGAGCGCCTGATCGGGCGGCTCGGCGAGGATGTGCAGTACTCCTGGGACCTCGAGCAGGCCGCCATCACCTGGTCACGGGCAGGTGCCGAGATCTGCAGCGCGCGGCTCACCCTGATCGGCTCGGTCAGCCTGACCGAATCGACCTGGCTCTGGTCGTGGGCCAACGACTCGCTACCACGCAGCGCGGTCGGCGACATGGACACGGTGCGCCAGTACGGCGAACTGCACGGGTTCCCGGTCTTGCCGTGGGAGTCGTTCGACCATCATCCGGCGCTGGTCAGGGAGGCCAGGCTGGTGTCAGCCGCCGTACTGGACGCCGTCGGTCTGTGGACCGACCAGACCGGCGACATCCAGCTGCACTTCCTGCTCCACGACCTCAGCTCACCTGGAGCGGATCAGCGGTAGTTGACGAACTGGACCGCGAAGTCGAGGTCCTGGCCCTTGATCAGCGCCTGGACCGCCTGCAGGTCGTCGCGGCTCTTGCTGGAGACACGCAGCTCCTCACCCTGGATCTGGGCCTTGACACCCTTCGGGCCCTCGTCGCGGATCAGCTTGGACAGCTTCTTCGCGTTCTCCTGGGTGATGCCGGCGTCGATCGTGGCGTTGATCTTGTAGATCTTCCCGGACAGCTTCGGGTCGTCCGCCTGCAGACCCTTGAGCGAGATCTGCCGCTTGACCAGCTTGTCCTTGAACACGTCGAGTACGGCGTTCACCCGCTCCTCGGTGCTCGCCTGCAGGTCGATCGCCTCACCGGACCACTTGATCCCGGCATCCACGTTCTTGAAGTCGAACCGCTGGCTGATCTCCTTCGCCGCCTGGTTCACGGCGTTGTCCACCTCCTGACGGTCCACCTTGTTCACGATGTCGAAGGAGGACTCCGAAGCCATGGGCACATCCTTTCCGATTTGCTGTCAGGGCCACTACCTGTTGTATCGTCTCCCACGCCGGTTCACGAACCGGCAGCACCCTGGCGGGTTGCCCGAGCGGCCAAAGGGAGCAGACTGTAAATCTGTCGGCGTATGCCTACGCAGGTTCGAACCCTGCACCCGCCACAAGCGCTAAAACAGCCCCTGACCTGCGGAAACGCAGGTCAGGGGCTGTCTTCGTCTGTCCGGCCACGTCCGGCCAAATCCGGGCCACCACGGCTGTCCGTGCGGAATACGTGAGGAAGTTTGAACGCTAGGCGGCCCGCTCGTCCGGCGCGTCCCTCAGTGCCGCCTCGACTCGCCGCCGGGCGATCTCGTCTTGTCCATCGACGCACTTCGCGTAGACCTTCAGCAGGACGTTCACGCTGTGCCCTGCCCACTCGGCTACCTGTGTCGCGGGGACGCCAGCGTTCAGCCACAGCGACACTGCCGCATGTCGGAGGTCGTACGGCCGCTGGGCGAGCGGCGTCGCGGCTTGGGTCTCTCCGAGAGCCTTCGCTCTGGCCTTTGCCCAGACCCGGGCATAGGTGTTCGAGGACACCGGATTGCTGTACGGCGGAGGTAGGGGGATGCCCGCCCGGCCAGTGCGGCTGACGAACACAATCTATCTGTTCCAACTGTCGACTGAGGGGTGGGAAGCATTCCGTCGCCGTCCACCCCTCATCGCGGGCTGTAATTGAGGCCGAGTCGTGCTCGTAGGCGTCCTGCCGAATCAGTAATCCAATCGGTTAGTACAGCGTTGCTTGTAAAGCTCCACCGCCTTGGTCAAAAGAACATGGCTCGCCTTAGTAACCCACCACACTTTCATAAGAGTGTTCGTTAGCCGAAGACGCACCACTTCGGGGTCGTGGATCGGGAATTCTTCCTTCTCCAAGAAAGCGAGCGCTGCCCATGAGCGACCATGCGCGAAGCCCGCGCAGCTACGCCACGCGGCTAGGGGCAGGAACCTATTGTCGGCGACCTTGGAAGCCTCTTTGACGACGTCGGTGACGATGAAAGGAGGAAGCGTCGGCGGACCTCCTGCCGCGACTGAAATCCGCTGCATCTTCGCGAGTCGATCTGCCAGTGGAGTCGCAGCATGTGCGCCTAGCTCGCTTGCCATGGTGTCGCCATCTCGTGCGTCCTTGGCGGCCAGCGAGAGCCTGCGCGTGACTCTGGTTGACCGTGATGCCGGTGCGAGCATCCAAATCGCGGTTGCCGTTGCCTCTAACTGTGTGTTGGGAAAGCCACTGCTGCGTAATAAAGTAATGAAATGGCAAGAGCACACACAGGCAAGATGCCGAATGACCAGGTTCTGCGCTGGGCGGCCGACGCGGTTGGCGGGACGAGCGTCGTTTCGTCCGAGGGCCTGACCCGCGGCGAGCACCGCCCTTCGGGCACGTTCCGCCTGGGAATCGAAGGACCGGCGGCCCGGACCAGGGACGTGATCTTGAAGGTCCCTGTCCGGGGATGGATCGCCGCCGCGTGGGTGATCACGAACGCACGCGCGCTTCAGCTGGCCGAGACTCATGGCCTGGCCGCGCCGCGGCTGATCGCTGCGGATCTCGACGGGAAGGCGAGCGGAACCGTCGCCACCCTGGAGACCTTCCTGCCCGGCAGCGCCGGTCTCTCGCCGACGGTTTCGGTCGCCCGGCTCCGCGAAGCGGGAGCGGCCCTTGCCAGGGTCCACGCCTTCAGGCTGGTTCCGCAGGCCCACCTGCCATACCGGCCCCGGCCGTGCGCCGTCGACGACCGCGCCGATGAACGCTGGCGAGGCCTGATGCCGACCACACCTTTGCTGCAGCAGGCCGACGAGCGGGTCAGGTCGCACGGGATGCCGGCAGTCGCGTCGGTGTTCGTGCATGGTGACGCCTGGGGCGGCAACATGCTGTGGGAGGGTGACCGTTGCGTTGCGCTGATCGACTGGAATACAGCCGGGGCTGGTAATCCGGGCGTCGATCTCGGCAGCCTGCGGATGCAGATGACCCTTCAGTACGGCCAGGACGCGCCGTCCCATGTGTTGGAGGGCTGGGAGCGGCAGGCGGGCCGGGAGGCAGTCGGCGTGCCCTACTGGGATGCCGTGGCCGCGTTGAACACGCCGACAGTGATGGACGGTTGGGCGGGATTCGCCGACGACGGTAGCCTCCTGGGCGCCGCTGCCGTCACCGAAAGGCGCGACGCTTTCCTTCGCACCGCTCTCAGTCAGTGGTCATAAAGTGGTCGCGCGTGCCGAAATCGACGCTGCTCTCCACTTGGGGGCCTGTAAAGGCCGGGCGGGCGAGGGAAAACGGCGCACCGTTGTGGAGAGCGCCCGCATCGCGCACCAGGGCATGAATGGCATGCATGTGGTCGACTGCCACGCCGATCTGTTGGGTCACTGCATGCGATACCTGGTACGGATCGGCCTTGGCATCGTCCCCAGCGAGAGAGCTGCGATGCTGCACATCGAATTGGCTCGATTCCATGTCGTCGAATATTTTCTGAACCTCAACGACATCGTCCAAGATCCTGACAAGGTCCCGGGTCGCCTCGGCCTCGTCTAGTTTCGGCCTCGTTGTCATACCGAGCACATCGACGGGTACCGAGGGATTGTTACGCCTCGCTGTCGCTTCTGGCCGCTTGAGCGGCTGGGGGGGGCCGTACATGGCGGTTGTGCGGAATCTGTGCGGATGAGTTGTGATCGGGACCTTCGTGCCCAGGTCAGAGCGAGGGCATCACCCCTCTGTAAATCTGTCGGCGTATGCCTACGCAGGTTCGAACCCTGCACCCGCCACGAAGGCGATGGGCGAGGTGTGTCGCGCAATTCTTGCGCTGACCGCCTCGCCTTCGTCATTTGTGCGGCTTCGCTGCGCTCGCCGCGGGCGGGGGCTTCGCCACCCACACCCCCTTGCGCCTTCGCTTCGCTCGGCTTCGGTGGCTGGCCTGGGCAGGACGCTCGGGTGCGGGGTTGGATTGGGCAGCGGGGGAGAGTTCACTCGGTATTCAGGCTGGGGTGGTGCTGTGCCCGTTAGCGTGTGCGCCATTCCGGTTTAGGGAGGGGCAGTATGCGTAGGACGCGTGTTCTGGCGATTGGTTTGGTCGCTGGCCTTGGTTTTGGTACGGCGTTGGTGGCGCCGGGTACTGCGGTCGGTACCTCGGGTGAGGGCGGCACAGTCCGGTTCGCGACGTACAACGCGAGTCTGAACCGGGGGGCGGCGGGGCAGCTCGTCGCAGATCTCAGCACCCCGGCGAACGCGCAGGCCGGCGCGGTTGCCGAAGTCATTCAGCGGGAGCGGCCTGACGTCCTGCTGATCAACGAGTTCGACTACGTGCCGGGGCAGCGGGCGGCCGATCTGTTCCGGTCGAACTACCTCGAGGTCGGCCACAACGGTGCCGCGCCCATCCACTATCCGTACGTGTACGTCGCGCCGTCGAACACCGGCGTACCGAGCGGGTTCGACCTCAACAACGACGGCCAGGTCAGCGGGGGCGACGACGCGTTCGGCTTCGGAGTGTTCGAGGGGCAGTACGGGATGGTCGTGTACTCGCGCTACCCGATCGACACCAAGCACGTGCGGACCTTCCAGCTGTTCAAGTGGAGGGACATGCCCGGCGCGATGCTGCCGGACAACCCCGCCACGCCCGCGCCGGCCGATTGGTACACGCCGGCGGAACTGAACGTCTTCCGGCTGTCGAGCAAGTCGCACTGGGACCTGCCGATCGAGATCGGGCACCGCACCGTGCACTTCCTCGTCTCGCACCCGACGCCGCCCACCTTCGACGGGGCCGAGGACCGCAACGGCACCCGGAACCACGACGAGATCCGGTTCTGGGCCGACTACATCCAGCCGAGCCGCTCGTCGTACATCTACGACGACAAGGGCCGGTACGGCGGTCTGCGGCCGGGCAGCCCGTTCGTCATCGCGGGTGACCAGAACAGTGACCCGGTGGACGGGGATTCGGTACCGGGTGCGATCCAGCAGCTGATCGACAACCCGCGGATCATCGACCCGCAGCCGTCGTCGGCCGGCGGTGCCGAGGCCGCCGTACTCCAGGGTGGGGCGAACACCGCGCACAAGGGCGATCCGAAGTACGACACCGCGGACTTCGCCGACTCGGCGCCGGGCAACCTGCGGGCCGACTACGTGCTGCCGTCGACCCAGTTGAAGCCGGTGCGCACGGGGGTCTTCTGGCCGGTCCAGGCGGATCCGCTGTTCCGGCTGACCGGGGTCTTCCCGTTCCCGACCAGCGACCACCGCTCGGTCTGGCTCGACGTCCGCGTGCCCGGCCGGCACTGAGCCCCGCCGCTCAGGTCGATGTAAGACGTCTACGTGTTGACGTAGGTATGTCGTCAGTGGTTTACCGGGATGTCGTCGAGGCCGAGAACGGTGAGTGGTTGTGCCGCCTTGGGTGCGGTGTGGCTGGGGGGCTGGTGCCTGGTCCGGTTCGTGAGAAAGTACGGGTCGACGATGAAGATTCATCGCTTGACGGGTGGGGTCGCGGCTGTTGTGGCCGCGGGGCTGCTGTGGTCAGTGCCTGGTGTGGGGTTCGCGGACGATCATCCAGTCGCCGGTCTGGCGCTGGTTGATACGACCGAGAAGGTCGGGCCGGGGATTTCGCTCAACCACGTGAAGAGTGTTGATCAGCGGGGATGGGTCGATGCGCAGTACCTGACGATCGATCTGTCCGGCAAGGCGGTCAGTACCGATCTGCTGACGTCGGGGCCGGTCGCGTCGGGTGGGCCGCTGAGTGCGGCCGCCAACAAGGCCGGTGCGGTAGCCGGTGTGAATGGCGAGTTCTTCGACATCGGTAACAGCAATGCTGCGCTGGGTGGTGAGGTGCAGAACGGGCATTTGCTCAAGTCGGCTGACGCGAGCGGGCGGCAGCACGTCGGTGTCAGCAAGGACGGAATTGCTCAACTGGTCGACCTGGCGGTCGATTCGACCGCTACGTTCTCCGGAGCTGATCACAAGGTGCTGACCGTCAACGCCGCGAACGGTGGTGGCGTTCCGGTCGACGGTCTGGTCGCGTACACCCCGATCTGGGGCGAGTACAGCCGCAACCGCGGCTTCACGACCGTTGCTAACAGCAACATCGCCGAAGTACTCGTTCAGAACGACAAGGTTGTCTCGGTGAGCCCGGCGGGGCCGGCGGGTTCCGGCCCGATCCCGACCGACGGGTTCTCTCTGGTCGGGCGGGATGCCGCCGCGACGGCGCTCCGGGCGTTGCAGCCGGGCGACGCGCTCAGCCTGCACTACGAGCTCGCGAACGAGCTGGCCAAGTCGATGAAGTTCGCGCTCGGCCAGGGCGGCACGATCGTCCGCGACGGCAAGGTCGTGCCTGGTCTCGACCGGTCCGTCGCACCGCGGACGGCACTCGGCTTCAAGGACGGTGGCCGGACGCTCGTGCTCGCCACCTGGGACGGCCCGGGCGGCACGGGCAAGGGCGGTGTCGGCATCGACCGCGAGGCCCAGGACCTGGCCGACCGAGGGATCCAGACCGCCGTCAACCTGGACGGCGGCGGCTCGACCACGATGGTCGCGCGGTCCCTCGGCGAGGACGGTACGACGGTCCGCAACAACCCCTCGGACGGTCAGGAACGCAACGACCCGAACGGGGTCGGCGTCTTCGTCAGCCCCGGTGACGGGAAGGTCCACCAACTGCTGCTGAGGCCGGGTGCAGGTCAGGCGGCCGGGGACGGCGGCCTGAAGGTCTTCCCAGGCCTGCACCGCCGACTTGCCGTGAAAGCGATTGACGACCACCTGACTCCGGTCGCGGTCGACCCGCGACGGCTGGCGTGGAAGGCGAAGGGGGGCAACATCAAGGACGGTGTGCTGATCGCGTCGCACAGCGGCCCGATCGCGGTCAGTGCGTCGATCGGCCGGGTCCAGAGCACCGAGCGGGTCGACGTACTCCGGCCGCTGAAGAGTCTGGAGCTCTCGACCAACCGGTTGTCGATCACGGAGGCGACGGCTGCCAACGCCGTGAGCGTGGCGGTCACCGGTCGCGACGATCAGGGCTACACCGCTCCGGTCGACCCGCGGGACCTCCGGCTGGACTACGACCACAGCGTCGTCGACGTCCAAGCGGTCGACGGCAAGCTCAGGATCACTCCGCTCACCAGCGCCGGCACGGTCCTCACGATCTCGGCCGCGGGCCGGTCGGTGAAGTTGCCGATCACGGTCGGCGTCCAGACGAAGATCGTGTACGAATTCGACGACGACGTACTGCAGCGCTGGAACAACAACAGCACGGCGGCCACCACGCGTTCGGTCGACCCTGACGGACTGCGCGTCGACTTCCCTGCGATGCGGAACGTCGGGATCTCGGCGAACGGCGCGGCCAATCGGATCCAGGTGCCGGGGCAGCCGTTGCGGCTCCGGCTGCGGATCAAGTCGAGTATCGACGTACCGAACGGGCTCGACTACGTCGGCCTGTTGGACGGGAACGGCAAGGCCCTCGGCGTGTACGGCACCGGGCTGAAGGCAGGCCCGGACTACCAGAACGTCACCTGGACGCTGCCGGCGAACACGGTGTACCCGATCTCGATCGCGTCGTTCCAGGGGATCAACACCGCGACCGCGCAGCAGAAGGCCGGCACGTTCGTGCTCGACCGGTTCGAGGCCGACGTACCGACGTCGATCGAGCTGCCGGCCCAGCCGGATCTGGTCGCCGACCCGCTCGTGTCGACCGACGGCAAACTGGCGAGCGGTCACGGTACGTGGAAGTTCGCGACGCTGTCCGATGTCCAGTTCACCGCCGACAACCCGGCGCTCTCGCAGGTCGCAACGGCGGCGCTCGCGCGGATCCGGAAGACGCACCCGGACCTGGTGGTGCTGAACGGCGACATCACCGACCGCGGTCTGCCGCAGGACCTGTCGCTCGCACGGCAGGTGCTGACCGACGCGGGCTGTGACCTGATCCCGGTCGGGCAGGAGCCGGCCCCGAACAGTACGCCGAAGGGCAGCACCGTCCCGTGCTACTACGTGCCGGGCAACCACGAGTCGTACGGCCTCAACAACACCCAGTTGGATCTGACCAATTTCACCAACGAGTTCGGTCAGCCGTACCGCACCTTCGACCACAAGGGCACGCGGTTCGTCCTGCTCGCCAGCTCGCTCGGCACGCTGCGTACCTCGGCCTGGGACCAGTTGCCGATGCTGAAGCAGGCGCTCGCCGGCGCGGCGTCCGACCGGTCGATCCGCAACGTGATGGTCTTCGCCCACCACCCGGTCGACGACCCGGAGGAGACGAAGTCCAGTCAGCTCGGCGACCGTGACGAGGTCGCGCTGATCGAGAAGCTGCTGACGAACTTCCGGAACACCACGAAGAAGGGTGCGGCGATGGTCGGCTCGCACGCGCAGGTGGTGAACGTCCACCGCGTCGAGGGCGTGCCGTACACGGTGCTCCCGTCGTCCGGCAAGAACCCGTACGGTACGCCGGAACGCGGCGGCTTCACGGGATGGGTCGACTGGTCGGTCGACGCCCGCCGTACGGCGGACCAGCAGTGGCTGGAGGCCGACGTACGGGCGTTTGCGCAGTCGGTCACGCTCAACGCGCCGACCGCACTGCCCGCCGGTACATCGACCCAACTCAGCGGCAGCATCGTGCAGCCGGAAGGCGTCGGCAACGGCACCCGCGTGGTACCGCTGCGCTACCCGATGTCGGTGCACTGGACCGGCTCGTCCAACCTCGCGATCGGTTCAACGGCCGACGAGGGCCGCCGGGCCGGCAAGGTCGCGGTGCTGGACCCGGCGACCCGGACCCTGACAGCACTCCGTCCCGGCCGGATCACCGTCTCGGTGACGAACGACTCGATGCGCCCGTACACCGGCGACGCCTCGTTGGCCCCGGTGACGGCCTCGGCCACCATCGAGGTCGGTCGCGCGGCCGCCGGGGCGGTGTTGAGCGCCGAGACACCGGTCTTCACCAACCAGCCCGTCGAGGTCTCGGGCCAGGTGCGGACGGTCTCGGTCAAGAACGTCGGGACCGAGCCGCTGCGGATCGGGGCGGCGCGGATGGCCGGCCGGCAGGTCGCGTTCCGCATCGAACGCGACAACTGCGGGACCAAGCCGGTCACTGCCGGCGGAAGCTGCACGGTCGACGTTCGGTTCGCACCGACAGCGGCCGGCGTCACGTCGTACGCTCAGCTGCTGCTCACCGACGACACCGGCCGAACCGTCGGCACCGTCGGCCTGACCGGTCGCAGTACCAGCCTGAACTGGGACAAGACGGTCCTGCAACCGGCTGAGTAAGGACTGCCGACCGTCCCTGACCTGCGGAAGCGCGGGTCAGGGGCGGTCTGTCTAGCGGTCGCGGGACTCGTGGCTTCGGCGGTGGGGGGTCGGGCCACCGGTGGGAGCGTCAGTGGGGGCTTCCGTGCGTTGTGCGGGGGCCGTGGGGTTGGCGAGTAGGTGGCGTAGTTGCTCCAGTTCGCCGGCGGGCGGCGTCACGCTGAGAGGGCTCGGCACGCCGGCCCGTTGCCAGAGGTGGATGGCTTGCTCGAGGGTTTGGTCGAAGTGTTGGCGGACGTGGGCGCGTGAGTCGGGTGTGCCGTGGGTTGCGTGGTGGTCTACGGCGGTTGCGGCTTGGGCTAATTGTTCGAGGGCGATCAGGCGTTCGGCGAGGAGCGGTTTGCCGCTCGGTTCCGCGGCCAGTCGGCGTACCGCCTGGTCCACACCGGTGCTGGGGGGAGCGGGCTGGTTGGTGATTGCCTCGGCCCGCATGGCGAGTTGGGTCATCAGGTAGCGGGTGATCGCCCGCTGCTCGAGCAGTTCGTTCTGGTTGACCGCTCGTACGGCCTTGTCCGTTTCCAGCGCCTCGTGAACCCCGAGTTCGCGGCGGCGGAACAGGTAGCGCGCAGCCGGCGTCGCTGTCATTGAGCCAGCCGCGCCGGCAGCGGTGAGCACGACTGCGAGATCGGGGAGGTCGAGGAGCTGGTCGAGTCCGACAGCTCCGGCCGTTGCGCCGAGTGAGCCCGCGGCTGCTTGAACGGCGTACGCCGACAGCGGTGCCCGGGCCGGCGGACGCGGACCGGCCGGCGGGGCCGTGACCGCCGGCAGCCCTCGCTCAGCAGCTCGCGCGGACAGGTCAGCAGGCAGGCCGGCCGCTTCCTCCAACCGATCGGCGAGCTCCCGGAACGCGCGCAATCGCGGCTCGACGCTTCCGGCGAGCGCCGACGACTGGACGGCCTCCTGATGCTTGCGTGACCACTGCTTCGAGGCGTCCCGGGCGGGTTCGTCGCGGTTCAGGAAGTACTTGTCGCCCATTGCTCCGGTCAGCGCACCGAGCAGGCCCGGACCAGCCGCGGCTAGCAAACCCTGCAGTTCCGGACTGACGTGCCGGGCGAGAGGGGTCGGCTCGGCACCGGGCGTACGGCGGCCTCCGACGAATGCTCGACGCGCCGTACCGGACACGTTCTCGATCAGTTGCGCCGCAAGACTGACTGTGAACGGCGGCGCACCTGGAACATCCGCAGCGGACGTCGAGTCGCCCGGCGCGACCGCCCCGGTCCGCAGCGCGCCGAGCGCCCGGTCGAACCGCGTCCGCAGCTCATCGATCTCGGTGGCCAATTGGTTGACGTACAGGGTGGGGTCGGAGAGCCGCAGCCGTTCGGTGGTGTCGATGCGGCGGAGGCGGAAATCTAGTTTCTTGGTGTCGACCAGGCGTTCGGCGAGGGACTTGGCGAGTGCGGACGACGCGATCACCATGGCCGTCGACAACGCCGGTACGCCGAGTGGCGTGAGGATGCCCGCGACCGCGGCGGTGGCCAGGGTCGGCATCGCGTACCGGCGCAGGTAGTTGCGCCAAGCCGTTGCCCGCGGCATCTTTACCGCCGCCGGCCGGACCGGTTCCGCCCCGTCGAGCAGCGAGCGCAAGCCCGGAAACTCGTACTCGCGCTGTTTCCGATCGGCCGTGTACGCCGGTTTCCGCCCGGACATCTTCTGCTCGTCGAGACGTCGCTCGGCGAACGAACCGACAGCCGCGTTGACGATCGTCGGCACCGCGATACCGAACCCGACGAGCGGATTGCCGGTGAACACGGCCGCCGCCGTACCGATCACCGCCGCGGAAACTCCGGATCCGCCGAGCGCCTTCGCGAGGTACCCGGCCCGATCGACACGGTCCTCCAAGGGGCGGGCCGCCGGGTCCGCGGCGCGGTCGAGGATCGTGCGCTCCTCCTCGGTGAGGAGGGTGCGGAGCAGTGCGGCGTTCGGCTGCCCGTCGGCGACGCCCATCGTGAGGGCAAGCTGCCGGACCGCAGAAATGTGGCGTTTTCCGGCGAGCAGCCGACCGCGTTGCCGCAACTCGGCACGGAGACCGGCGTCCGCGGGCCGCTGCACAGCATCCAGATCAGGCGTACTGCTCGGCGAGAAGACCCGATCACCCGCACCAGCGGGTGCCGTCGACTCGGCCAGGACCCTGGCGAGCACCGGTGCGACCTCGTCGACGGCGAGCCGCTCGGAAAGCGTGAGCACAACTGTCGGTACCTCGTCCTCGAAGTCGACGCCGTACTCGAGCCGCACGCCCGGACGGAGCGGGCCGACGCGCTTGATCAGCCGGATCGTCGCGCCGGCACCTGTGGTGATCGTGTACACGCCGTTGCCGTCGTGCCGCACGTCGGCGAGATCGACGGCCAGCTGGTCCGGGTTCTCCAACAGGCGCCCCGACTCGGCCCTCACCATCACCCAGCCGGGAAGGAACCGCGCCGCCATACCCCTCCTCAGGAAGTTAGTGCAGCCTAACCTAACTGGTCGGCCATGAGACCGGTGTCTGTCAGGATGCGGAGCGTGATCGGGCTGCGGGAGTTCTGGGACCAGGCGGTGCCTGAGGCGCTGCGTGACGAGCTGATCGCGCGGTACGGCGAGAAGCGGCGGTACGCGTACCGGGAGCGGTACGTCGCGGTGGTGCTGACGGCTGTGGATGCGCTGGATCAATTGGCCACGGATCCCGTCGCGGTGCGGCTGGCGGCCTGGTATCACCGGGCCGTTCACGACCAAGGCGCCTCGGCGGCGGAGGACGCGGAGGCGTCGGCTCGGCTGGCCGAGGAGGAGCTGCCCAGGTACGGCGTCAGCCCGGCCAGGACCGCCGAAGTCGCCAGACTCGTCCGACTGACCGGCGGGCTCGGAGAGCTGACCGGCGGGATGCGAGAACTGACCGTCGGGACCGGAGCGGAGCAGGCGCCCGACGCGAACGGCGACGTACTGCACGACGCCGTCAACGCAGTCATCGCCGGCCGGAACTACGCGTCTCACGCGAGCGAGCTACGCCGCGACGCGGACAGACGCGCCGAACCCCGCGAGCAACCGGATCACCAAGACGAGTTCGGGCGGATCAGGCAGAGGCACGCCGAGGTGCGCGAGCTGCTCGATTCCGGGATCTATCGGACCCAGTTGGCGCGGGATCTGTACGACGTGGACGCCCGCGCGAATCTCGCGGCCGAGCTCGCTCTACTGGACGGGCTGTTGCCGGCGCCGTGGCGGGGATGGCAGCGGGGTGCTCTCGCAACGACCGCTGTCCTGACCGCTGTCGTGGCCTTCGTGGCGGCGTTCGGCGCGGCTCGAGCCGACTGGCGTACACCGGCGTACAGCGGGGACTCTTCATGGCCCGAGATCGTCCTGACCCTGCTGGTCCTGGCCGCGATCCCGGCCCTCTACTGGGCGTCCCGCCAGACCGGTCGCGCGCCTCGGATCGTCGCCGGTACGGCGATCGCGATCGGGCTGATCGGCCTGGTGGTGGTCTGGATCAAGGCCCCGGACACGAACGCGGTTTCCGGCGTCGGCCAGGCCGTGCCCTTGGTGGTTGTGGCGTCGATCCTCCTCGTCCTGGCCGCGGCCGCCGCGCTCGCAGCGAGCCGGTTCACAACGCGCCCCAGGAACCGCGGTCAGGTCCTGGCCGGCATCGCCGCCGCGGCCGCGATCGTCCTGGTCACCGTCTTCGTCATCGACCCCCTGCAGAACGCCTACCTCCACAGCGCCAACGAGCACCTGGAAACCCAGTCCGAGCCCGCCGGACCCACTGGACGCTCGCAGTTGACCGGCGACGTCCTGTGGACCAGCGCGGCCCGCGGCTACCTGGACGACGTGGTCGCCACCAGCCACGGGATCGCCGTCACCACCAGCAGAGAAGGCACGGTCGAGATGCTCGACCCGGCGACCGGCCGCACCCGGTGGCGCTACATCCGCACCGATTCCTCGCGCCAGCCGGGAGTCACCGTCCTCAACGGTGGGCAACAGCTTCTCGTGAAGTACGACGAGCTCGGGTACTTCGTCCTGGACGCCAACACCGGCAAGCGCCTGAAGGCCTGGCCGGGCCGCACGCGGGACTACCAGATCCAGAACGCCGATCCGCTCGTCACCGGCCGGCCGGTGAGCAAAGGCTCGGACAAGCTGTACGGCACGAACACCGACGGATCGAACCGCTGGACCTACGAGCCAGGCCGCTGCACCGGCATCAGCGCAACCGCGACCGCGGACACGGTCCTCGTGGACCTCAGCCACAGCTGCGGCCGCGAGACCGACGAGACCGTCGGCCTGAACTTGAAGGACGGCAAGAAACTCTGGAGCCACTCCGGCCCGTTGCTGAACTGGGAGACACCGGTCGGCGGTCTGATCGTCGGCGCGGAGAAAGGGGCCCAGAACGAGGGAGTCACCACCCTGGTCGGCCTCGAGCCACGGTCGGGCGAGGTGAAATGGCGCTGGCCGATGCCGAAGCAATGGGGCTGCACACCCCGCCACGACACGGCAGGCAGCCTCGTTCTGCTGATCAGCTGCCCTCAAGGGGACAACTCCAGCAGCATCGTCACGGCGATCGACGGTTCCAGCGGCCGCCAGGTCTGGACCGCGACCGCCGCGGTTTCCCCGCAGCAGCGGTACGCCGTGACGGACGACGGGCGCGTGGTGTTCCTCTACTCACAGGGCAGCTGCCGGCTCGCCGAGGTCGGTGCCGGCCGGACGAACTACCGGTTGCTGCCGCTGCGGAGGTCCTGTGGCGGCGACATCACCGCGGCCGGCAACCTGATCCTGGTCAGCGGCCGGGACGGACTGACCGCCCTCCGGTAACAGGGAATAGGGTCTGCTCGGGCGGGAGTTGAAGGTTGAGTCCGAGTGTCTGAGCGAGGAGAACGATGAAACCCACCGAGTTCGTGAAGGTGAACAGCCAGTTCTGGGGGGAGCACCTGAAGGAGGCCGCCGGGCATCTGCCGGTGAGTCACCGGACCGAGCTGCCCGGGCCGATGCTGTTCCCGCGGATGATGGTGCTGACCGAGACACCGGACTGGAACATCCTCGAGCTCGTCGGGCTGAGCCGTGAGTACCGGACGCTCGAAGTCCGCCGGCAGAAGGCTGCCGGTGTCGAGGAGTACTTCGGGCTCGGCGACGGCCGCACCGTGGTTGCGAACCTCAAGGGACAGAACTGGTTCAAGGACGCGACGATCACGACCGACGCCGGTAAGAGCGCCCTCGAAAAACGTTTTCCGGGCGCCGGGAGCATGCTCGGGAACGAGGTGGTCGGCCCGGCGGACGAGCTGCTGCGGTTCGCGCCCGGCAACTACTCGACCTTCGACCGCGCGCTGCTCGTGCACACCGCGGGCGACTCGCTCCGCGCGCACTGGGTGTTCTTCGCGCTCGCGATCCACCGCTCGGAGCCGGCCGACAAGTACCTCGATTTCCTGCGGAACTACTCCAACTCCCAGCCGCACCTCGACCCGATCGGCACGGTCAGCCTGCCGGTCGACCCGGCCGTGCTGAAGGCGGACGCGTTCGAGAGCACATACCTCGCGCACGGTCTGCAGGATTCGACTGTCGACGAGTTCCTGGACAAGCACGAGAGCATCCTGCTGTCGGCGTTCGACGCGACCAAGCTGGTCCGCTCGCCGGCGCTCGGCGACCTGCACCCGGACTTCATCCTCGAGCGCGCGGACGGCAGCCACGTCGTCGGCCGGCTCGAGCTCCCGGTCGTCGACACGGTCAACGGAAAGAAGCGCCGCCGCGTTTTCCGTACGCCGGTGCAGGAGAGCGCGACCGAGCTCGCGCAGTACGCGGAGTACCTCGCCAACCCGGAGAACCGTTCCCAGGTGAAGTCGAAGTACGACGTCGACGTCAGCGACCTGCGCCAGCTGGTGATCGTCGCCTCCCAGGAAACCGTTGCCCCCGCGGCGGGCGTGGAGGTCCTGGACTACGACACGATCCTGCGCATCCACCTGGCCGCCACGGCCTGACCCCCGCCACGCGTAGTGCGTACGGCGACCTGCCGTACGCACTACGGTCTGCGCTTTCACCGGCCGGAGGAGCTGAGCATGGAGTACTTCGTTTTCGGGCGTGACAAGCCGGACGGGTTCGAGATCAAGGTCGCGCTGAACGAGGAACACTGGACCTTCATGGACGGGTACACCGACCGCCTGATCGCCCGCGGACCGACGCTGACCGACGACGGCGAGCGAACCACGGGCAGCCTGCACATCGTCGAGCTACCGGACGACGTTGCGGCCAACGAGTTCGCGTACGACGAGCCGTACTACCGCGCCGGCGCCTTCGAGACCGTAGAAATCCAGCGTTTTCACAACCACAACCCGGGCCGCACGATGTGGGACTTCGCCACGGCCGTCGAGGGCTACAACCGCTACCTCGTCCTCACCAAGGACGCCCCGCGCCCGCTCACGTCGGACCACCTGATCATGTACGGCGACCTGCTCGCCAACAACATTCACGTAGGACGAGCCGCCCTGCTGGAAGCACCAACCCCAGAGGCCGCCGCAACCCTTATCCAAGCCGACAACGCCGAAGTACGCCCCTGGGAGTTCGGCGGCAGGCGTTAGTGAGTTCGTGATGTTGACGGCGAGGATTCACCTCCGGCGCCGAGCGTGGAGGTGTGATCGATGACGAAGAGCTGTTCGAATCGCATTTCTCACGGCGTGGATTTCTCGCGTCTGCAACGGTTGTCACCGGCGGATCCCTGCTGACTACCGCCGCGCCGGCGCAGGCTGCTCCGGTCATGCAGCCGGTTGTGCGACCGGTCGCGGATCCGGTCACCACCCCGAGGGTAGGCGGACTGCATCTGCAGTTCGGTGCCGATGCGTCGACGGAGATCGTCGTGTCCTGGCACACCCGTCAGCCGGTACGCCGGCCGCGGGTCCTGCTCGGCGCTCCGGACGGGGAGTTCGAGCGGACCGTGACCGCGGTCAGCGCGAACTACACCGACGCCAAGTCCGGGCAGATCGTCTACGTCCAGCATGCGCGGATCAGTCGGCTGCGTCCCGCGGGCGAGTACGTGTACGCCGCCGTACACGACGGAGCGGAAGCCGTGTTCGGCACTTTCCGCACCGCGCCGAAAGGCCGCTCGAAGTTCACCTTCACCAGTTTCGGCGACCAGGGCACGCCGACGCTCGGCAAGCGGTACGTGCCGCCGGCGGGCGTGACGATTCCCAACCCGCCGTACGTCAACGACAATCTCGGCTCGCCCGCTGCCGGTGACGTGACGGCCGGCCTCGAGCGGGTGCGTCCGTTGTTCCACCTGTTCAACGGGGACCTCTGCTACGCGAACCTCGCCGAGGACCGCGTGCGGACCTGGAACGACTTCTGGGAGAACAACTCGCGGAGTGCCCGCAACCGCCCGTGGATGCCGTCGGCCGGAAACCACGAGAACGAACTCGGAAACGGGCCGATCGGGTACGAGGCGTACCAGACGTACTTCGCCCTGCCCCGCCAGGACGGTCAGACGGACGTGACGCGCGGACTCTGGTACGCGTTCACGGTCGGTTCGGTGCGGGTGATCAGCCTGGCCAACGACGACGTCTGCTACCAGGACGGCGGAAACAGCTATGTCCGCGGGTACTCGGACGGCGCGCAGAAGGCCTGGCTGGAGAAGGAACTCCAGGCGACCCGCGCGAACCGCGACATCGACTGGATCGTGGTCTGCATGCACCAGGTCGTGGTCAGCAGCGCGGACCAGGCCAACGGCGCGGACCTCGGCATCCGGCAGGAGTGGGTGCCGCTGTTCGACAAGTACGGCGTCGACCTGGTGGTCTGCGGTCACGAGCACCACTACGAGCGCTCGCATCCGATCCGTGGCCAGCAGCCCAACCAGACGCTGACACCGATCCCGGCCGCGACCCGCACCGACGTCGTGGACACGTCGAAGGGCACTGTGCACATGGTGATCGGCGGTGGCGGGACGTCGGTTGGCTCGAACGGTGTCCTGTTCGACCCGCCGGCCTGCCGCGTGATCACGTCCGTCGGCGCACCTGACCCGACCACCGGAAAACGCCCGCCGGTCTACGTCACGGAACCGGCTCCCTGGTCGGCCGCCCGGAACGCCGCCCACCCGTACGGCTTCGCGGCCTTCACCGTCGACCCCGGTCACCCCGGCGGCGCGACAACGATGCAGGTCACGTATTACGACGTACTGGGCAGCGATCTCCGTGAGTTCGAGGCGTTCACTCTGCGACGGCCGCGCCGCGACTGAGCAGCAGATCCGCCACCGTCTGGGCGACGCGCCGGCCGTCGGCCGACTCGTCGCCCAGCCCACACGAGGCGTGGCTCAATCCGTCGAACTCCAGATAGGTGAAGCCGATGCCTTGGAGTACCGGCCGGAGTTTCCGGAACGGACGGATCGCCGGGTCGGCAGTACCCATGTATGCCACCTTGCGTCCCGCATAGCACCTGAGTTCATGGTGCCAGTCGTACGAGCGATAGCTCCGCCAGAACTCCAGCGCAGCCTTGGGCAGCCGCGGCTCCCGCTCCATCCGCCGCATCGTGCCGTCGGTCGGAAAACCGATCGGCGGTACGCCGCCCATCACCAGCGCGGCCGCCCGATCCGTCGACCGCGCGACGACGGCCGACATACAAGCCGGCTGCGAGAAGCCCCAGATGGCGAACCGATCGATGCGTTCGTGATCGAGTACGGCGAGCACCTGCTGGCCGATGCTGCCGAAATCGTATTCCGCGGGCCGGTCACTGGCGCCGAAGCCCACGGGATGGATCTGCAGAACCCGGAATCGCTGGGAGAGCGCGTCCGCGACCGGGTATTCCAGCGGGCGGCGATTGTTCTTCATCAGGACGAGCGCCGGCCCGGAACCGCTTGCCCGGTAGGCGATGCGGGCGCCGGCCACAGCGACGTACTGATAGCTCATCGGGTCAGGATCGACTGCAGCGCTGTGGTGATGGTCGCGCGCGTAGCGCGGGGCAGGTCGGCAGTCATGGCGTTGATGCGGTCGACCACCGCGTCGTGGGCCTCGTGCGCCAGGGCCAGGCCGTCGGGGGTCAGTTCGATCTGGCTGGCTCGGCGGTCGGTCGGGTTGGGGGTGCGGGCGACCAAGGTCCGGCGTTCGAGGCGGTCGACCATGCTGGTCAGGCTGGAGCGCTCGATGCTCAGGATGCGGCTGAGCTCGGTCATGCCCAGCGGGCCGGCGAGGAGCACGCAGAGGAGATGCGCCTGCTGCGGGGTCAGGCCGAGCGGGCGGCTGGTCTCGGCGTGCAGGTCCTGCAGCCGGTGCATCGTCTGCACCAGCGCGCTCGCGAGATCGGTGTCCCGGGCAGCCGTCGTCGTCACCATGTCCCCATGATAGTCCGTTGGCCGAATAGTTTGCAGTTCTAACCATTCGTGCTACAACTAGTTAGAACAACGAACTATCTGAGGAGTCGCTATGCACGTGCGGTTCGGATACGGGTCGCCGGACGCAGTGCGGGAGGCCGCCGGGATCGTCCGGCTCGCACAGCAGGCCGACCGGGACGGTCTCGATCACGTCAGCCTCGCCGACCACCCGTACGTCCCGGACATGCTCGACGGGTACGCCGCGATCGCCTTCATCCTGGGGCGAACGGAGCGACTGTCGGCGTTCGTCAACGTGACCAACCTGCCGCTGCGGCCCGCGCCGGTCCTCGCCCGTACGGCGTCCTCGTTGTCGGCACTGTCCGACGGCCGCTTCGTCCTCGGCCTCGGCGCCGGCGGGGCATGGGACCGGATCACGATGATGGGAGTGCCGGAGCTGCGTCCGGTCGAGGCGGTCGAGGCGTTCGAGGAGGCGATGCAGCTCGTCCACTCGATGTCCGACGGCGGTGCGCCGGCACCGACCAAGCACTACCCGATCGGTCGGCTCCGCCCGGCCGCCGTCCCCGCGCCGCTGATCTGGACCGGCTCGAACGGACCGAAATCGCTTTCCGCGACCGGCCGGAACGCCGACGGCTGGATCCCCGGCCACGCCGCCGACTGGCTGAGCGACCGCTTCCGCTGGTCCCGCCCGATCATCGACGAGGCAGCGCTCTCGGTCGGCCGGAAACCGTCGGACGTCGCGACGATCTACAACTTCCCCGGGGCGATCACCGCGACCCCGCTGCGCCGTACCCGCGACGAGGAAGGCCGCTGGGTCGGCGGCTCCCCGGCGCAATGGATCGAGGAACTCACCGATGCGATCCTCAACCACGATGCTGCCGGTTTCACACTCTTTCCGCGCGGCTCTGACCCGTTCGAGGTCCAGCTCTCCCGCTGGTCCCAGGAGGTCGTGCCTGCGGTCCGGGCGGCGGTCGGTTAGTCGAGCGTGGCGAGTTCCTCGGGGCTCAGGTGCAGCGACGCGGCGGCGATGTTCTCCTCGAGATGCTCGACGCTGCCGGTGCCGGGGATGGCGAGGATGTTGGGGGAGTGGTGGAGCGTCCAGGCCAGGCGGACCTGCTGGGGCGTCGCGTGGTGGGCTGCGGCGATCGCGTCCACGGCGGTTGAGTCGTCGGCACCGGTGATCGTGCCGAACGGAACATACGCGATGCCGCGCTCGGCGCAGAAGCGGATGATCGCGTCCTCGTCGCCGCGGCGATCGACCGCGTAGCTGTTCTGGACGCAGACGATCGGCGCGATCGTGAGCGCTTCCTGGACGTGCGCGAGCCGGACGTTCGAGACGCCGAGCTGCTTGATCAGCCCCTCGTCCCGGAGCTCCACGAGCCAGCCGAAACGTTCCGCGAGGGAGCCGTCCCCGGTGATCCGCAGGTTCACGACGTCGAGGCAGTCGACGCCGAGCTGGAGCAGGTTCGTCTCGACCTGCTCCCGCAGTTCGGCGGCCGTCGTCGCGTTGTAGAAACCGCGTTCCGCATCACTCCCCGGCCCGACCTTCGTCGCGATGATCAGGTCGGCCGGGTACGGCGCCAGCGCTTCGCGGATCAGCTCACTGGCGAAACGTTTTCCGGACGCGTAGAACGCGGCCGTGTCGATGTGGTTCACACCGAGCTCCATCGCGCGCCGCAGTACGGCGATCGCTTGATCCGGGTTCGCCGTGATCCGCATCGCGCCGAACCCCATCCGGTCGACGGTGACCTCACCCAACTGCCAGGTGGTCATTCCTCGATCGCTCCCCGCACTGCGCGCAGATGCTGGCGGAACGTCAGCGACGGATCGGCGGCCCGGCGCTCGAGGTACTGCTTGAAGCTCACCTGCTCACGCAACGATCGCCCGGCCCGGATCTCGGCCGCCTGCCGGTGCTCGGTGTCCCGGATCGACTCCGCCAGCCCGAACAGTTCCTCGACACGATCCGCCGGTACGAAGACTGCCCCGTCCTCGTCCGCGAGTACGACGTCGTCCCGGGTCACCGTCCACTCGCCGATCGTTGCCCTGGACAACGCATCGGCCGGCTGCGGGTCGAGCCGCAGCGGCCCGGTCGGCAACGCGCCGAGGCTGAACACCGGCAACCCGATCGCAGCGATGTCGGCCGTGTCCCGATGCAGTCCCCAGATCACGATCCCGGCGACACCGGCAGCAGCAGCCTCCAGCGCGGCCAGATCGCCGACACACGCCTCGTCCCGCCGGCCACCGTTGTCCACGACCAGTACGTCGCCCTCGGCGGCCGACTCGAACGCCTCCAGGAAAACGTCGACACTGCCGACATGCTGCGCCGGCAACACCCGCCCCGCGACCCGGCCCCCGGCCACAGCCGTCAACGACACCGTCCGCACCGGCACCCCTGCCCGCACACAAGCATCCGCAATATGGGCAGTGGTCAACCCCGCAAACCGTTCAAGCATGTGGATCCCTCCGCGAAGCGCTAACGACAGGAGGTAGTCCACCACGCCCGGCGACTCCCCGCGTGCGCGCCCCGAACTCGGCCGGCCCGAGGCGACTACCTCCTGTCGTTAGCGGGACAGGAACGCGAGGATCTTCTCCATCGGTGGCTCGGCAGTGGTGTCGACAGTGATCGAAGGAACCGGGAGGTCGATGGGCTGGAAGGCGTTGTGGGTGCGGAGGCGGGCGTCGGCGCTGATCTGCGCGTCCTCGTGAGCGGCACGGCGCGGGTCGTTGGACGTCCGCGTGGTGATCCGCTCCAGCGCGACCTCGGCCGGGACCGTGCAGTGCACGATCCGAACGTCGGCGCGACCGAGCAGCGGGCTCAGGCCCGGGTTCCACAGCCGGTCTTGGAACGCCGCTTCCGCGACCACCGTCGTACCGCGGCCGATCAGCAGGCCGAGCACGTCGAAGAACGTCGACAGCGTCCGCATCGTCAGCGGGTCGCCGGGGCCTGGCACGAAGTCCGGCGTCGCGTGCGCCATGCCTTCCTTGATCTCGTCCCGGCAGATCGCCGGGCAGCCGATCGCGGCCGCGATCCGGTGCGCCAGCGTCGTCTTCCCGGTCCCGGGCGGACCACTCACCACGACCAGCATCGGTTTCGACTGCACCCGCCGTACCTTATCCGTCACGGTGGGCACTCGGTGTAAAACGCGTGTCAGAACTGTCGGCGGCGCCGCCTAGCCTGTTCTCGTGACCACCTATTCCGCGGTCCGTACGACGGGGATCTACTGCCGGCCCGGGTGCGGGGCCAAGCCGCTCGCAGAAAACGTGAGCACGTTCGAGCTGCCCGCCGCCGCGGAGGCGGCCGGGTATCGTGCCTGTCTGCGCTGCCGGCCGTACCGCGTGGCCGGGACGGTGGCCGACGAGGCGCCCGAGCTGGTCTGCCGGGCCGTGCAGCTGATCATCGCCGGCGTGCTCGACGAGTCCGGTGAGGAGGCGTTGGGTGCGCGGCTCGGGGTGTCGGCGCGGCACTTGCGGCGGATGTTCCACGAGCACCTCGGCGTCACGCCCGACCAGTTCGCTCGCTCACGACGAGCACACTTCGCGCGGCGCCTGCTGGACGACACCGATCTCGGCGTCGCGGACATCGCTTTCGCGTCCGGGTTCGGCAGCTTGCGCCAGTTCAACCGAGCGATGCGCGAGATCTTCCGGGCGTCACCGCGTGCGCTGCGCGATCGCCGGCGTCGTGGCGATCGCCTCGCCGCGGACGGTGGTCTGGTGCTGCGGTTGCCGTTCGCCCCGCCGTACGACTGGGAAGCGATGAGCACGTACCTCGGGGCGCATGCCGTCCCGGGCGTCGAGTCGGTCAAGGACGGTGTGTATCGGCGGACGATCTCGCTCGACGGCGAGCCTGGCCTGCTGGAGATCAGCGCCGGCGGGGAGGATCACCTGATTCTGCGCGCGCATCTCCCGTTCTGGGAGGGCGTCATCCATGTCGTCGACCGAGCCACCCAGCTTGTCGGGCTCGACCACGAGCCGATCCGGGCTCGCGCGCACCTGGCCGCGGACGCCGACCTCGGGCCGCTCGTGGCCGCCCGCCCCGGAATACGGGTTCCTGGCGCGTGGGGTCCGTTCGAGGTCGCGGTCCAGGCCGTCGTCCGGGACCGGCTCGCTCCGGACGACGCGACCGAGGCGTTGCGCAAACTCGTCGAGGTGTACGGCGTACCGGTCCCGGGACTCGGGCACGGCCTGACGCACGCGTTCCCGGGACCGGAGGCGTTGACCGGAGCAGAGCTCGTCGGCGACCTCGCGCGAGAAGTTGCTAACGGCAACCTCGTGCTCGGCGCTGAGATCCGGGCACTTGAGACCGTCACGAGCCCGCGCGCCGCGCAGGAGATCGCGTTGCGCCTCGGAGCTCGCGACGCCTGGCCGTTCGGCGGCGAGGCCGAGCACCTCCGCCCGTGGCGCTCGCTCGCCGCCGTCTACCGCACACTCGCCACCGCTGCTTAGCGCCCTACCGAGAGGCGAGCGTCTCGTACGTGCCGCCGGTCAGCAGTTCCTTCGCCGCCGCCGTCGTCAGCGCGTACGCCGCGCTCGTGATCGCCGGCCCGACGCTGATCCGCACGACCCCGAGGTCCGCGAGTTCGGCGACCGTCGGTGCACCCGGACCGACCATCACGTTGAGCGGCAAGGGCGAATCCTTCACCAGCTCCGCGATGGTCGGCGCGTCGACCACGCCCGGAACGAACAGCACGTCCGCACCTGCATCGGCGTAGATCTTCGCGCGTTCGATCGTGCCGGTCCGGTCGCCGAACAGGTACGTGTCGGTCCGCGCGTTGATCACGAGATCGATGCCGACGGCAACCGCTGCGGCGCGTGCCGCCTTGATCCGCTCGGCATGCACCAACGGATCGTCGAGGACACGTGCCGTGCTGTCCTCGAGGTTGATGCCGACGGCACCCGCCTCGACGACAGCGGTCACCGTCCCCGCGACATCGCCGTACCCGGCCTCGATGTCCGCCGTGACGGGAACGGAAACCGCTGTACAGATCGCGCGCAGCGCGGCGATCGCGGACTCCTGGTTCAGTCCGCCGGCGTCGTCGACACCGGCGGCCCAGGCGACACCCGCGCTCGTGGTCGCGATCGCCGTCGCCCCCGCGGCCTCGATCGCCCGCGCCGAGCCGGCGTCCCACGCGTTCGGCAGCACGAGCGGCGGCTGCCCGTGCAGTTCGCGCAGCCGCCGCGCCAGGTCGTTCACAGGCTGACCAGCAGTTCGTGATCGACCTCGACGAACTCGACGATCAGGTCGGCGAACCGGCCCGCGATCAGTTCCTGGTACGCCGCCGACCCGGTATGCGCGTCGTACGCCGCCTGGTCCGCGAAGTGCTCGACGAACAACAGGTAGTCCGGGTTCGACGGATCGCGGTACACGCGGAACGACAACGTGCCCTCCTCGGCGCCCGGTCCCTTCGGCGCGAACTCCTGCACGATCGCCTCGGCGGCGGCCTGGTTGCCGTCCTTCAGTTTGATCGGAAACACCTTTGCCAGCATCGGAATCCTCCTGGGTTCTGTTCGAAGTACCTCAAGGTTCGCCCGCGGACGTGGGCCTGGTCTGGCCATATTCGGTCATGAACGCTGTCTCGTATAGCAAGATGATATGTCTCATTCAGCAAGATTCTGGATTAGCGTGAGGATCGTCGAGAAGGCAAAGGAGCCTGGGATGAACAACGTGTACACGCACGGCCATCACGAGTCCGTACTGCGGTCGCACAGCTGGCGGACCGCCGAGAACTCCGCCGGATATCTGCTTCCGCACCTGCGCCCCGGGATGTCGTTGCTCGATGTCGGCGCCGGTCCCGGCACCATCACCGCCGACCTGGCCCGGCTGGTCGAGCCCGGCCGGACGACCGCGCTGGAGGCGAACGCCGCCGCACTCGACATCACCAAGTCGGCGTTCGAGAACCTGGACCTCGACGTGGAGTTCGTCGTCGACGACGTACATGCACTGGATCTGCCGGATGATACGTACGACGTCGTACATGCGCACCAGGTCCTGCAGCACGTCGCGGATCCCGTGCAGGCGCTGCGCGAGATGCGACGCGTCTGCAAACCCGGAGGAACCGTCGCGGTCCGCGACTCGGACTATCACGGCTTCGTCTGGTACCCAGAGCTTCCCGAGCTGGATGAGTGGATGGCGCTCTACCAGCGGATGGCGCGCGCCAACAGCGGCGAACCGGACGCGGGCCGGCGCCTGCTGTCGTGGGCGCTCGCGGCCGGCTTCGAGCAGGCGGAGGCGACCACGTCGACCTGGTCGTTCGCGAACCCGGAGGATCGTGCGTTCTGGGGCGGCATGTGGGCCGACCGCATTCTCAAGTCGGCGCTGGCGGATCAGGCGCGCGCATCCGGCGTACCGGAACAGCAGCTCGAAGCGATCTCACAGGCGTGGCGGACCTGGGCCAACACCCCCGACGCCACCATCTCCATCCTGCACGGCGAACTACTGTGCACGGCGTGAGCGCTGGCGGGAGATCTCATAGAGCACCGCGGTCGCTGCGTTGGCGGCGTTGAGGGAGCTGGCCGATCCGGCGATCGGGATCCGGACCAGGTGGTCGGCGGCTTCCTTCCACGCCGTACTCAGGCCGGCGGTCTCGTTGCCGATCAGCAGCAGGACCGGCTGGGTGAAGTCGAAGTCGTAGACATCGGTCGATCCGTGCTCGTCGGTGCCGACCACGGCGACCGGCTGTTCGGAGCGGCGTACCCAATCGAGGACTTCGCGATGAGAGGGCGCGCGTACGGCGGGAACCGCGAACAGCGAACCCGTTGTCGCGCGGACCGCCTTCGGGTCGTAGATGTCGGCGGCGTGCCCGGTGACGATCACGCCGTCGGCGCCGAACGCGTCGGCGGACCGGATGATCGACCCGATGTTCCCCGGCCCGGTCGGCCGGTCGAAGACGACGCCCAGGAACTCCGGGCCGACCGGGATCCGATCGAGATCGTCGGCCGGCAGCTCCAGTACGGCGATCAGCTCCGGCTCCTCCTTCTCGCCGAGCTCGCCCAGCAACTCCGGCGCCATCGCGACCCGCTCGACGGACGGCAGCCGCTGCAGCAGGTCGGAAGCCCAGCGGGACAACGGCCGGGACGCGTCGGTGATGACGGTGCGCACCGGCCAACCGTTGTCCACGGCAACCGAAATCGGCCGCACGCCCTGGACCAGGAACTCGCCGGACCGCTGCCGCTTGGTGCGATTGGTCAGCGACGCCTGCCACACCTGGAACCGGGCGTTCCGCGAGGAGATCCGTTGCACTGACCCACCCTACGACGGCGGCGCGGTCGACTCGCGGACGATGAGTTCGGGGCGGAACAGCAGCGACTGGCCCTGGGTCGGACCGGAGTCGTCCAGCCGGGACCGGAGCTGGGTGAACGCGGCCGCCGCCATCTCCTTCATCGGCTGACGGACCGTGGTCAGCGTCGGCGCGTACAGGTCCGCGAGCACGATGTCGTCGAACCCGACCACCGACACGTCCTTGCCCACCTCGAGACCGCCGTCCCGCAGCCCGCGGCAGACCCCGAGCGCGCACATGTCGTTGATCGCGACGATCCCGGTCGGCGGCTCCTCCAGCGCGAGCAACTCGGCCGCGGCCGCGCGCCCCAGCTCGGACGCCTCGACATCGCCGAAGTCGTCCGCGTCGCCCTTCACCGGCGCCCGCACCGAAGTCGCCGGATCGATGCCCGCCTGTTCGAGACCGGTCGTGAACCCGCGGTACCGCTCCTTGCGGTTGACGCTCGCCAACGCGCCGGACACGAATGCCAGCCGGCGATGCCCGAGGTCCGTGAGGTGTTGTGTTGCGAGCTGACTGCCGATCGCGTTGTCGACGCTGATGCTGACGAGCGACGCCGGGTCGCCGGCTTGCGACGTACGGTCGAACGCGACCAGTTGCAGCCCGCGCTCGACCAGCGGCATCACATGCTCGAGCGACGGCAACGATGAGCACAGTACGACGCCGTGCACGCCGTCGGCCCACAACTCGTCGACGTAGTCGCGCTCGCGCCGGGGATCGCGCTCGGAGTTGCAGAGCAGCACGTGGTATCCCTCGGCCAGCGCCGCGGACTCCAGGTGTCGCGCGAGCGCGCCCCAGAACGGGTTGCCCACCGACGGGACGACGAGCCCGATCGTGGTGTTCCGGCCGGTGCGCAGTTGCCGGGCGGCCCGGTTCGGCCGGTAGCCGAGTTTGTCGATGGCGCGCTCGATGCGCTGCCGGGTCTCCGGCAGCATCCGGTGGTTGCGCCCGTTGAGCAGGTTCGACACCGTGCTCGGCGAGACGCCCGCCTCGGTCGCGACCTGCTGGATCGTCACCTCGCCAGTTCTCAATTCACCGCCCACCCGCGCATTCTGTCACCCCGTTGGTACTGCTGTGTCGCAGTGCAACGATGCATCACTTGGTGGTGAAAGTCCAGCTTCAAGTTGGTGGACGCCGACCCCTTGACGTGTCGTGAAATCCGTTCCTAGCATGCGGTGCATCGTTGCACCAGCCTCGCATAGCTGCGCCGCTCCGGCTGGTAGATCGTTGCACCACTCCCTTCCGCAGTACCACGAAAGGCGCGCCATGGAGTACACCCGCAGATCAGTCCTGACAGCCCTGGGGCTCGGCGCGGTCGCCGCCGCCACCGGGTGCTCCGCGTCGTCCGGCACCAGCCCGGCGACCGCCGACGGACCCGTCGAAGGCGAGATCAGCCTGCTCACCCCGCTGTTCGAGGGCAGCACCGGCAAGGACTTGCTGGAGGGCAAGCTGCTGCCGGCGTTCAAGCAGAAGAACCCGAACGTCACGGTCAAGGTCGACTACACGACGTACGCCGCCCTGAACGAGAAGATCACCACCAGCCTGGCCGGGGGCCTGATGCCGGACGTGGTGATGCTCGGCGTCGGGTGGATCCCGCCGTTCGCGCACAAGAAGGTGCTCGCGCCGCTGCCCGACGAGCTGGCCAAGCGGTACGAGTACGAGGACCGCGTCCTCGAGCCGTCCCGGTACGACGGCAAGCTGTACGCGTTGCCGATGGTCCTCGACACCCGCATCGTCACCTACCGCAAGGACCTGTTCGCCGAGGCCGGGATCAAGGCGCCGCCGAAGGACTGGGCCGAGCTGCGGGAGATGTCCAAGGAGCTCGCGCGCAGTGACGGCTCCGGCAAGCTCACCCGGGTCGGCTTCGACCCGTTCTCGATCGATCTCCGGCAGTGCTGGGAGACGTTCCTGTTCGCCAACGACGGCAACCTGTTCGACGAGAGCGGGCAGCAGGTGAAGTTCGACGACGACCGCGGCGTCGAGGCGTTGCAGCTGTTCCTGGACGTCATCAAGGACAAGTCCGCCGATTACTCGTTCAAGTCGTCCGCCGGTCAGCCGACGACGCTGCAGCAGGGTCGTTCCGCGATGATGATGTCGAACAATTCGCTCTGGGTGCAGCTCAAGAAAGAGAACCCGGAGTTGCTCAAAGAGGACAAGGTCGGCGCGTTCATCCTGGCCAACAAGGTGCCCGCGATGCTGCAGGGCGGCACCATGGTGGCCCGGTCGGCCTCCTCCAAGCACGCCGCCGCGGCCCAGGCACTGGTGGAGTTCATGGGTACGCCGGAATCCATCCTGCCGACCGCGCAACAACGCGGATCCGTGCCGGGCGTCCAGAACCTGCGGACCTCTGACTATGTCAAGGAAAACGGTTTCGTGAAGCTTGCCCTGGACAACATGAGCAAGGCGCGGTCCGAGGGCGGTACGGCGGCCTGGATGGAGATCCGGGAGAAGATCAAGACCACCCTCGAGACCGCCGTGGTCGGCAAGCGGACCGCCAAGGACGCGATCGACGAGCTCGCGAACCTGAGCAAGGAAGCGATTTCGCGACTGTGAGCGGAACCATGGTGTCGACGCGGGACCGGGTGCGCGCAGCCGCATCTGGGCCCTCCGCCGCTCCGCCCCGACGCCGGGGGTTGCTGCGTGCCCGCCGCCGGGCCGGTCTGCTGATGGTCGCGCCCGCCGTGCTGCACGCCCTGATCTGGATCGGTATTCCGCTCGTCGCCGCGATCGTGCTGAGTTTCACGTCGTACGACGTGCTCACGCCGCCGCGGTTCATCGGGCTGGAAAATTTCCGTGATCTGCTTTCCGACAACGTTTTCCGGCGTGCCGTGCTGAACACCAGCATCTACACGTTCTTCACCGTGCCGGTGGCGATGGGTATCGCGCTGCTGATCGCGCTGATGCTGAACACGCAGCTGGCCGGACGGGCGATCTTCCGGACCGCGATCTTCATTCCGCAGGTGACCGCGACGATCGCGGTGGCGCTGGTGTGGCTGTGGATCTACGACCCGCGGAGCGGTCTGGCCAACGCCGTCCTGTCGTTCCTCGGACTGGACGGCCCGGCCTGGCTGTCGTCGACAGACTGGGCGATGCCGGCGGTGATCGTGGTCGGGATCTGGCAGGGGATCGGCCTGAAGATGCTGATCTACTTGGCCGCGCTGCAGAGTCTGCCGACCGATCTCTACGAGGCGGCGTCGGTGGACGGCGCGTCGAAGTTCCGGCAGTTCTTCAGCCTGACGCTGCCGCTGCTGCGGCCGGCGACGTTCTTCGTCTTCGTCACGTCGGTGATCGGCGCGTTCCAGTCGTTCGACCAGGTGTACATCCTGACCGACGGCGGGCCGGCCAACAGCACGACGATGATGACCTACGAGATCTACAAATCCGCTTTCCGGGAGTTCCGGATGGGATACGCGTGCGCGCAGAGCCTGGTGTTGTTCGCACTGCTGCTGTTCCTGACGCTGCTGAACCGGCGGATCACCGGAGGTGACCGTGCCACCCGTTGAGACCTCCCGCCGGGTCCGGACCGGCCGGATCGCGCTCTACCTGACGCTGACCGCGATCTCGCTGGTGATGATCGTGCCGTTCGTCTGGATGCTGCTCACCTCGGTGAAGACCCCGGGCGACATCGCCGCGGTGCCGCCGCGGTTGTTCCCGACGAAGTGGGCCTTCGGCAACTATGCGGACGCGTTGCACGCCGCGCCGTTCGCGACCTACGCGCGGAACAGCTTCGTGATCGCCGCGAGTCACACCGTGCTCAACGTGCTGATCGCCTCGATGGCCGGGTACGCGCTCGCGCGGCTGCGGTTCCGGGGCAGTTCGCTGATCTTCCTCGCGTTCGTCGGGGCGCTGATGATCCCGACGTACACGAAGATCCTGCCGGAGTTCCTGATCGTGCGGTTCATGCCGCTGTTCGGCGGGAACGACATCACCGGGCAGGGCGGCACCGGGTGGCTGGACACCTGGTGGGCGCTGATCATCCCGGGCGCGGTCAGTCCGTTCTCGGTGTTCCTGTTCCGGCAGTTCTATCTGGATCTTCCGGTCGAACTGGAGGAGGCGGCCCGGCTGGACGGCCTCAGTGAGCTAGGCATCTACGCGCGGATCATGACACCGCTGGTGAAGCCGGCGTTCATCACCGTCGCGCTGCTCACGTTCGAGGGGTCGTGGAACAACTTCCTCTGGCCGTTGCTGGTGACCAAGAGCGACAGCCTGCGGGTGATCCAGGTCGGACTGTCCGTTTTCCGCACCGAGAACGACACCCAGTGGGCGTTCCTGATGGCCGGGACCACGCTGGCCACCGTGCCGATGGTGGTGCTGTTCCTGATCGGGCAGCGGTACTTCGTCCAAGGTTTCGCGACCGCGGGCATCAAATGACAATCGACGGAAGGACTGTTTCTATGACCGGGGAACTGCAGGGGACGCGCGCGCTGGTGACCGGTGCCGGGCACGGCATCGGCCGCGGGATCGCGCTCGGCCTGGCGGCGGCCGGGGCGGACGTGGTCGTGCACTACGGAAAGTCCGCCGCCGCGGCCGCGCAGACCGTTTCCGACATCGAGGACCTCGGCCGGAAGGCGATCGCGGTCGGCGCGGACGTGACGAGTACGGCGGACGTCGACCGGCTGCTCGACGAAACGACCGGTTTCCTCGGCGGTCTCGACGTCCTGGTCTGCAACGCCGGTCACCTGATCGGGCGGGTCAACGTCTCGGAAATGTCCGACGAGCATTTCCAGCAGGTTGTGGACGTGAACCTGGGGGCGACGTTCCGGACGACCCGGGCCGCGATTCCGCACCTTGCGCAGTCGGCGAACCCGCGGATCATCACGATGGCCTCGCTCGCCGCGCACAACGGCGGTGGGCCCGGGTCGGTGATCTACGCGGCAGCGAAGGCCGGGATCCGCGGATTCACCAAGGGCCTGGCGAAGGAACTCGGGCCACAGGGGATCACGGTCAACTCGGTCGCGCCCGGGTACATCGCCGAGACCGCATTCCATCAAACGTTTTCCACCGCCGCGGCGCAGGAGAACATGGTCGCGGGCACGCCGATCGGCCGCGCCGGGCAGGTCGAGGACGTGGCGAACGCGGTCCGGTTCCTGGCGCTGCCGGCTTCCGGGTACCTGACCGGGATCACCATCGACATCGACGGTGGCACGTGGCCCCGATGAATCCCCCGACTGAGCGCGGCGGCTGGTGGCACGAGTACGTGTGCCCGGCGCACGGTGTCGAACTGGCGCACGTCGGATTCGATTCCGGAAACTTTCCGACCGGCGGGGTTCCGTGTTCCCACGGTTGCCGGGTCGACACGCCTGCGGTGCGCGGCGCGTGGACCGTGCTGGCACATCACTTCTGGGCGAGACGGATCCGGTTGCTCTCGTACGACGGCGGTGGGGCTGAACTGCTCACGTCGTACGCGCGGTTGTATTCGGACCTCACGAAGACGGGGGAGCACGAGCAGGCGCAGGGATGGATGCAGCGCGGGCGGCTCTTTCACCAGGCGCTCACGGATGCGGTTTGGGGGGTGCCGATCGCGCACTCGATCCTGAACCTGGCTGGGCGGGCCGAGCTGAGTGCGACGTTGCCGATGCTCGATGACATGGTTGCCGGGGCGCAGCGGGCGCGCGACGCGATGGTTGCCCAGGACAAGTTCTCGTCGAACTACACAGCGTGGTTCAACGCGCTCGGTACGACGGCGAGCCAGGCGGCTGCGGCCGTTCGGGGCGAGGTGTGGTCCGGGGAGAAGGAGTGGCTGACCGGCGAGCACGGGCAGTTCGCGCACTTGGAGGCGGCGACCGGCGAGGACGGCTGGGAGTGGGAGGCCAGCACGTACTACCACGGCTTCGTTCTGCGGGCTTATCTGCTGAGCCTGCGCGGCTTCGACCCGTCTTTGGTGCCTGATCGCCTGGAGAAGATGATCGCGGCTCTCGCCTCGATCGCCACCGAGGGCGGCATCCTCCCTGCGCTGCACGACGGCCCGTACCTCAGGGTGCCGCTGGCCCTGGAGTGGTTGGAGATCGCGGCACTGGCCCGCCAGTTCACGACCTCGCACGGCCTGGACACCGTCGCTGCTCGGGCACTGGCCGAGGTCGGCTCGGGGTACGACGGCCTGGAAGACAAACTCGCCGGATGGTTCGCCGGGCCGCCCCGGACCATGTCCGCGCTCCCCGCGGTTTCGTTCTATCTCAGTTCTTCCTATGCGGTGATTCGTACCTCTGGCATTCACGCGATCCTCGACCACGGGCCGCACGGTGGCTCCCACGGACACCACGACAAACTCGCGCTCTACCTGTACGGCGCAACCACGCCGTGGCAACCCGATCCGGGTCAGGTCCCGTACGGCCACGCCCAGTGGCGCGCTCACTACAAGTCCGTCGCCGCGCACCCGACGATCCGCATCGACAACCTCGAACCCGCCGAGGCAACGGGCGAGCTGACGCACGACGAGGACTCGGTGACGGCCACGATCGACGGCTGGTACGACGGCGTACGCGCGACCCGGAAACTGATTGCCGGAAACAACTACCTGGTGGATGTCGTCCAGGTCACGGCGGATCGCGCGCGGGAGATCGTGCTGCAGTTCCGGCCGGACGTCGAGCTGGCGGTTGAGGTCGGACCAGATGCGATCCGGACGACCTGGACAGGTGACGAGACGCTGCACGGCCACCACGTCTCTGGTAGTGCTGTGCCGGTGACTCGGCCCGGTCCTGGGCCGGTTGATGATCCTCAGCGGGTGCGGACCTGGCTTGACTGGACGGTCGTTGGTGCGGCTGCGACGTACTGCTCGGTCTACTCGACTGCGGCTGTCGACGTGCAAGTGACGGGAGACGTGATCACCGTCGACGGGCATGCGCATCTGATCGGAGGGCTGTGATGTTCGACGACCGACTGGCGGAGGTGCGTGACGGGCTCGACGGGCGGTATGCCGCGCAGTGGCGGCGGCTGCGGGAGCAGTGCGACTGGTACCGGACGCAGACCCCGCCCACCGAGCACCCGTCCGCAAGCATCACGTACTTCGGCCCGGCCGCCGCCAACCTCGCGCTCGCCTACGCCCTGACCGGCAACGAGGGCTACCGCGCCGAGGCAGCACGCTGGATCTCGGCCGCAATCGGTTTCCCCCACTGGGGCAAGGCGCACCTACCGGACCACGATCTCGACGCCGGCTGGCTGCTCCACGGCTTGTCCCTCGCGTCGACCTGGCTCGGCGACGACTTCGAGTTGGCCGACGAGTTACGCGCCAAGCTCGAGTTGCAGGGATCGCGGTTGTACGAGTTCGCCGTCGAGTCCGAAGGCTCGTGGTGGAGTTCGTCGTACTGGCAGAACCACAACTGGATCTGCTACACCGGGCTCGCCGCGGCCGGGTACGCGCTGGGTCGCACCGAGTGGACCGACCGCGCTCGGCGGAACTTCGAGACAGTCATCGAGTTGCTGCCGGCGGACGGGTCGGACATGGAGGGTGTCGTCTACTGGCGGTACGGCGTTCCGTGGCTGGCGACGTACCTGGATCTGCTGCAGGACCAGGAAGGGCTCGACTGGTGGGAGCGCTGCCGATTCCTGGCGAACACGTTTTCCTACCGGCTGCAGCAGTGCGCGCCGGGGTTCGAGGAAAACATCGATCACGGCGACTGCCACGACCGGCGGAGCGGACACAGTGTCGCGCTGTACCGGAAACTCGCGTCCGCGTACCGGATCGGTGAAGCGCAGTGGCTGGCGGATCTCGTTTCCGAACGCTTCTTCTGGCGGGAGGCGTACGCGAGCGGCGTGAAGCCGGGCGTGATGCCGGAGGCGTACCTCGAGCTGCTCTGGTACGACGACTCGCTGCCGCCGGTCGATCCCGCGAAGACCACACCGCTTTCCGCGTACTTTCCGGACCTCGGCCTCGTCACGGCGCGGACCGGATGGGACGACGAGGCAACGATGGTGTCCTTCAAAGCAGCGCCGGGCGGCGGGCACCAGGCGTGGGAGACGTCGCACCGGCTGGACCGCGAGCGCGGGTGGGACACGTTGAGCGCCGGGCACCATCACCCCGACTCGGGTTCGTTCGTGCTGACGTCGCAGGGCGCTTTCCTGGCCGTGGACGAGGGGTACAGCAACCGCAAGCGGGCGGGGGACCACAACCTGATCCTGGTCGACGGCTTCGGGTACGCCGACGAGGACAGGTACCACGTCTACAAAGGGATTCCGTACGAGCGCCAGGCGCGGATGGTCGACGTCCACGCGGTCGACGGGATGGCGCACGCCACCGCGCAGATCGCGGCGATGTACCCGCCTGAGCTGAGGATCACGCGGCTCGATCGGACGCTGGTCTTCACCCCGGGTGGACGGCTCGTCCTGCTGGATCGCTGCGCGGCCGACTCTCCGCGCGACTGGACTCTCCTACTGCACGCCGACTGGCCGATCGAGTACGGCGACGAGATCGCGTTGCGGTCGGGGTCTGCGCAGGCGTGGGTCCGGTTTCACACCCCGCTGACCGTTGAGTCCGCGGTGACGGAGGTCGAGGCCAACCCGACGTCCAGCACGCCGAGCCTCCGCCTCACCCGCACGATGCACACGCTCCGAGCCACCGCTCACCAGTCGACGACCGCCACCCTCCTCACCACGATCGAGCCAACCTCCGCCCTCCACCCGACCCCGCCGACGGCTCGTCGGCTCGACCTCACCCACGGCTTCGGCATCGCATTCGACGACGAGACCGTCCTGCTCGCCGACGACCGAGGAGCACTCGACGCCCAGGCCATCACAACTGCCGGCGATCCGGCCTTCGGAGCGGGAGAACACCCGCAACAAGCCGATTGTGATGGCCTGGCGGTCCGCGCCATCATCCACACCCCAGACAGGACGATCACCCTATGACCCGCCCGGCGGGGGTAAGTCGGCGGGCGTTGGATTGGTTGGGGTGGGTTGCGAATCCGGCTGCGGCCGGGGCGGCGTTTACGGTTTTGTGTTTGGGGATCGTGACTTGGTTGCCGGCGTTGGCTGCGGTTGGGTTCGCGCTCAACCGGTGGCGGACCGACGGTGACACGCGGTGTTTCACCGGGGTGTTCGTCGGCTGGCGCAAGTACTGGCGTCAGCTGCTCCCGCACTCGGTGCTGATGACGATCGCCGCGGTAATTGCCGCCAGCAACCTGTCGTTCCTGTCCGGCCGTTCCGGACCGCTCGTCCTGACTCTGTTCATGATCCACGTCGGCCTGATCGCCGCCGCGGTCACCTACCACCTCGCGCTCGCGGTCGTCGCGGGCCGCAACTCATCCGGATCAGCCGCCGACTGGCGTCGTACGGCGTTCCGTCTCGCCTTCACGTCCGTCCCGCGCGGCACCGCACTCCTCGGCGCCGCTGTCGCCGCACCTGTCTTCTCGCTCGTCGTACCAGCAGGTCCCATGCTCCTCGGCACCACAGTTCCGGTTCTGGTCGGCCTGCTCGTCGCCGACCACTCATAGGCAGCAAACCGCCCAACCAGGAGGACCACCATGTCCCGAGCTGTCCCGATCCTGCTTCTCGGCGCCGCGCTGGCGCTGCCCGCGGTCCCGGCGCATGCCGCGACCGACTACTACGTCGCCACCACCGGCAGCGACGCGAACTCCGGTACGTCGACCGGTACGCCGTTCGCGACCATCCAGAAAGCGCTTGATACCGCACCGCGCGGAGCGACCGTACATCTTGCCTCCGGCACCTATCTCCAGGACGCGGTGACGATCAGGTCCGGTGTCACGATCACCGGCCCGTCGACCGCGGTTGTGAAAGGCGCCGGAAACTCGCGCATTCTCCAGATCCAGCACGACAGCGTCACGCTGGACGGGTTCACGATCGACGGGCTGTTCGGGTCGTCGGCCAGCAAGGACGGGTACCGGGACAAGCTCGTGTACGTGATGAGCACGTCGCCTGGTGACGGCGTGGGCACGTTGACGATCCGGAACATGCGGCTGAAGAACGCGGGCGGCGAGTGCCTGCGGCTGCGGTACCTGATCACGAACGCGGACGTCCACGACAACACCGTCGGTCCGTGCGGGGTGTACGACTTCAAGTTCAACGACGGCGGGAAGAACGGCGAGGGGATTTACGTCGGGACCGCGCCGGAGCAGCAGGGTGAGAACGGCGCGCCGGACGCGCAGGCGGACCGGAGCCGGAACAACCACATCCACGACAACACGATCGCGACGTACGGCAACGAGTGTGTCGACGTGAAGGAGAACTCCACCGCGAACGTGATCGAGCACAACGACTGCAGTCAGCAGAAGGACCCGAGCTCGGGCGGGCTGGACGCCCGTGGCAACGGAAACACCTTCCGCTACAACACGATCCACGACAACACCGGCGCCGGCGTCCGCCTCGGCGGCGACACGGAAACCGATGGCGTCGACAACCATGTCTACGGAAACACGATCACGAACAACGCGTCGGGCGGCGTGAAGTTCATGCGCACGCCGCAGGGTCAGGTCTGCGGAAACACCATGTCCGGAAACACCGGCGGAGATTCCGTCGGCACCTACGCCGCCGAATACAACCCCACGGCGGCCTGCTGATGGGTGGGGTGTCGCGCCGGTCCCTCCTCGGTGGTGCAGCGGGTGGGATTCTCGGCACTGCTGTGGGCGCAACACCAGCCGTTGCCGACACCTCGGTGCCCGCGAACTCGCGCGAACTCCGATGGGCTGCGAGTTGGGCAACTGCGCAGACCGCTCCCACCGCTGCAGACACTGACGCAACAAGCGGCTTCACAAACACCACCCTCCGCTACAAACTCCACCTCTCCGCCGGCACCAGCCAGCCTGTGGTTCGGTTGCGGTTTGCGAATCCGTTCGGTGCTGCGCCTGTCGTCGTGGGATCGGTGACTGCGAATGCGAAGCCGGTGTTGTTCGGTGGTGCGAACGACGTGGTGCTCGCCGCGGGAGCGACCGCGGTGAGTGATCCGGTCGGGCTCGTCCTGCCGGACGGCGGGGATCTGGTGGTGAGCATGTACCTGCCAGGTCCCACCGGCCCGCTGAGTTTCCACCGGAACGTGCATGCGACCGGCTACGTCGGGGACCGACCCACGAACTCGGTGTTCCTGCTCACCGGCGTCGACGTACCGGCAACCGGACGTCAGGTGATCGCGGTCCTCGGCGACTCGATCACCGAAGGCGTCGGTACGCCGGACAACGCCAACCTCCGCTGGCCCGACCAGTACGCCGCGCGGTTCCGCCGCCGCCCCGCGGTCGCCAACCTCGGGATCAGCGGAAACCGTGTTCTGCTGGACGACGCCCGCTTCGGACCCAGCGGGCAATCCAGGTTCGACCGTGACGTACTCGGTCTGCCGAACCTAGGGACGCTGCTGATCTTCCTGGGCATCAACGACATCCAGCAACCACCCAGCCAGACCGACCCGGCCCGGATCCTGCAGGCCTACGAGCAATTGGTACGTCGCGCGCACGACCACGACCTCGAGGTGATCGGCGCGACCATCGGCCCGTTCAAGGGCTGGATCCGCTACACCGACGCACTCGACCAGGTCCGCAACGACGTCAACGCCGTACTCCGGCAAGGAAGGCTCTTCGATCGCCTCCTCGACGTCGACGCCGCGCTCCGCGACCCGGCCGATCCCGCCCGACTCCGCTCCGACTTCAACAGCGGCGACGGCCTGCACCCCAACTCCGCCGGCGCGAAGGCGATCGCCCTAGCTCTCTGAGAGGACCTACATGCCTGACCTCACTCTCCGCCGCCGGACTGTCCTCGGCGGAATGATCGGCGGGACCGCACTCCTCGCCCTCCCAACACCTACCTGGGCCGACGCGTCCACCGACGAACTCCGCCTCCGCTGGCAGACGCTGCTCACCGGCGGCCCGACCGTCGACCCCGCCGACCCGGACCTCGCCGTCGCGATCGCCCGCGTCGACCGCCTGGCGCAGTCCGCCCTCGCCACTCTCGACCGTTCGGCGAACCGCACGACCCTCTGGCCGGACCTCGCGAGTACAACGCTTTCCAACCACGTCGCCTCGAACTTCCGCCGGATCAAGCAGGTCGCGGTCGCCTGGGCCACGAACGGCTCGGCCTACCAAGGAAACGCATCGGTTGCCGCCGACATCCGCGGCGCCCTCGGATGGATGCACACGAACCGCTACAGCCCCACGCTCCCGCGGTACGACAACGACTACGACTGGGAGATCGGCGGCGCCTCCGCCTTCGCCGACACGCTGGTCCTGCTGTACGACGTGATCCCGGCGGACGTGCGGACGACGTACACGCAGGCCATCGACTACTACACACCCGACCCGAACCTGTGGCGCGCCGACCGGCAGATCGCGACCGAGGCGAACCGGGTGTGGATCGCCACCGTGGTGGCGGTCCGCGCGGTCCTCGACGGCGACACCGCCGCACTCGTCCGCGTCCGCGACGCGATCAGTGACGTCGAGGGAGACGGTGCGAACAGCGTGCTCGCGTTCAACGACGCGCCCGGCCGGGTCGACGGAACCGGCGAGGGGTTCTACAGCGACGGATCGTTCCTGCAGCACTACAAGCATCCGTACAACGGCGGGTACGGCAAGGAACTGCTCGGAACGCTTTCCTCCCTGCTCTACCTGCTCGGCGGTACCGAGTGGACCGTCACCGATCCGGAGCTCGACAACATCTACGGCTGGATCAACGACGCCTTCGACCCGCTGATGGTGCGCGGCGACCTGATGGGTTCGGTCTGCGGTCGTGAGATCGCCCGTCCCAGCAAGCAGAACCACGCGCCGACGCAGACGATCATCGAGGGCACGCTGCGCCTGATCCCGGCCGCGCCGACGGAACGGGCTGCGGAACTTTCCGCGCTGGTCAAGCAGTGGATCACCGAAGATACTTTCCGGGATTTCCTGACCGTGACCGATCCGGCCTCGCTGGTGGCGGCCCGGAACATCCTCGCGTCGTCGGCAACGGCCCGCGGTCCGCTCGTCCTGCACAAGCAGTACCCGCGGATGGACAAGGTCGCGCACCACCGTCCATCATTCACGATCGGACTGAGCGCGTACTCGTCGCGGATCTACAACTACGAGTCGATCCAGACCGAGAACCTGCACGGCTGGCACCTGTCCGACGGGATGGTGCTGCTGTACGACGACGACCTCGGTCACTACTCGGGCGACTACTGGCCGACGGTCGACCCGTACCGATTGCCGGGGACAACGATCGACACCCGGCGCTTGGCCGACTCCTACGGTTTCCGCAGCACGAGCGAGGCTGATTGGGTGGGTGGCGCGTCGGTTCCGCGGCGCACGATCGGTGCCTATGGCATGGATCTGCGCGGATACGGAACGAACCTGCGGGCGTTGAAGAGCTGGTTCCTGATCGACGACGTGATGGTGTGCCTCGGCTCGGACATCACCGGCGACGGCACGGTCGAGACGGTCGTCGAGAACCGCAAGTTGCGCACCGGCGACGAGACCTTCACCGCCGCGCCGGGCTGGTGTCATCTCGAGGGCACCGGCGGCTACGTGTTCCCCGATCGCACCCCGGTCCAGACCCTGCGCGAGAACCGGACCGCGACCTGGCGGGAGATCAACCTCAAGTACGGCACCGACACCCCAGTCACCCGGCCTTACCAAACCGTGTGGTTCGCGCACGGTACGGCTCCGGCCGGGCAGGGCTACTTCTACGTGCAGTTGCCGACCGCAACACTCGCGGAGACGAAGTCGTTCGCCGGCAAGCTCCCGGTCCAGAAACTGCGGGCAGACAGTACGGCGCACGCGGTCCGGCTGCGCGGCGTCCTCTCGGCCAACTTCTGGACGGCCGGCACCGTCGCCGAACTCACTGCCGACGGCCCGGCCTCGGTCGTGGTCGCTGGCGGAACTGTCGCGATCTCGGATCCGACGCAGACCCGTACGTCGGTCACCGTCGACCTGGACAAGCCCGACCTGCTGCTCACGAAGGCCGACGCCGGCATCACGGTCAGCCGGCGTGGCCACGGCTGGCGCATCGTGGTCGACACGACCGACCGCCACGGCAACGCGGCAACAGCCTGCTTCCACTGAAAGGAAACAAATGCTGGTCGACATGCCCCTGGACCGGTTGCGTGAGTACCGACCGGAGCCGGAGGAGCCCGCGGACTTCGACGCGTTCTGGAAACAGACGCTCGACGACGCGTCCGGCCACCCGATCGACGCCCGGTTCACGCCGTACGACGCACGTCTTGCGACCGTCGAAGTCCAGGACGTCACGTTCAGCGGATGGGGTGGTCAACCGGTGAAGGCGTGGCTGCTCCTGCCGCGCCATCGCACCGGAGCGCTCCCCGCAGTCGTGCAGTACATCGGCTACAACGGCGGCCGCGGGATTCCGTACGAGTGGCTGACCTGGAGCGCGGCCGGGTACGCGCACCTGGTCATGGACAACCGCGGCCAGGGCGGTGGCGGAAAAACCGTTTCGGAAACTCCGGACATCGCGCCGGAAGGTCACGGATCGTCGGCACCGGGTTTCCTGACCCGCGGAATCGAGGATCCGGCCAAGCATTACTACCGCCGGCTGATCACCGACGCGGTCCGTGCGGTCGACGCGGTGAAGTGCAGCCCGGACGTCGACAGTGATCGCGTCGCCGTGGTCGGCGGCAGCCAAGGTGGTGGGCTGGCGATCGCGGTCGCCGGTCTGCGCGCCGACCTGTCCGCCGCGATCGCCGACGTACCGTTCCTGTCGCACTACCGGCGGGCGTCGCAGATCACGGACAACGGTCCGTACGCCGAGATCGCGCGCTGGCTCAAGGGGCACCGGTTCGAGACCGAGACCGCGATCGGCACGCTGTCCTACTTCGACGCGGTGAACTTCGCCGCCCGGGCGACCTGCCCGGCGTGGTTCTCGGTCGCGCTGATGGACAACATCTGCCCGCCGTCGACGGTGTTCGCGGCCTATCACCGGTACGCCGGTCCCGCGGACATCGAGGTGTTCACCTACAACGGGCACGAGGGCGGCGCGGAGTACGACCTGCCGCGCAAGCTCAGTGCGCTCGCTTCCGCCTTCGGCCGCGGTGCCTGAGGCGGAGCGCGCCCCAGAGGATCAACGCCGGTAGCCACAGCAGCACCAGCCAGGGAAGCCGCCACCAGCCGGACTCGCCGTCGAACTCCACCTGGTCGCGCCCTCCCTGGCTGCCACTGTCCCGGCCGCCACTTCCGGCGTCGGTGGCGACCATCGGCCGGGCGGACGTCGACCAGGCGAGGAACGCGTCGCCGATCGGCACCGCGCCGAACAGGTACCGCTTCGTCTTCAGCCCGCTGAACGGCAGGCCGACCAGCTCACCCTCGCGCGCCAGCCGGTCCGCGAGCGGATCGCGATGCACCCGCGCCGCGCCGACCGTGACAACGGTCGCCGACAGACTCCTCCCGAACACCAACGGCCCGGAATCGACATCGCCCGCTCCGGTCGTGCCCTTCGGGTACTCCCGAACACCGAGCCCGGTGACGAACTTGTCCTTGAAGATCGCGTACTGCGTTCGCGCGAACGCCGGATCGACGTCGATCAGAAACCGCTGGAGCATCGCCTGCGACGAACCGCGCGCGCCGGAAACCTGCGGAACGACCTGGTGCGGGAGCAGCCCGGTCGCCGGATCCAGTTTCGCCTTCGCCGTCGTCACCCAGTTCCGCGCGATCTGCCCGAAGCGAGGTGCGACCAACGCGTCGTACAGCCGCAGCGAGGCGATCGCGACGACCGAGTCGACCGGCCAGGCCTGCCCCGGGTACGCCGCCAGGAACGGGGTCTTCGCGGTCCGGAAAGCGGTGGCGATCTCTACCGATTCGCTGGTGAAGGCGTCGCGGTCGGCGGCATTCGACTGGCCGAGCGCGATCAGCCCGCCGCGCAGCCAGTTCGTCCAGCCGGCGTAGAAGACGCCGTACTGCGGTTGCAGCGACTCGTCGAACGGAGCGGTCCCGTCCGTCGACGCGATCCGGGCGAGCGCCCACCGCACCTCGGCGCTCGCGTCCGCGGATCGCGCGGGATCGTCGATGCCGACCTGGACCCAGTTCAGTCCGTACAGCACGTTCAGAAAGAAGTAGCCCTCCGGAAACTGTTTCTGCGCGGCCAGATCCGCGCCGCCCTCGAGCTCGGCACGCAGGAACGCCAGCTGTTTCACGACGCCACGGGCGGGATCGGTCCAGGGAAGAACCAGGCGCGCGGTCCCCACCCCCGCCACCACCGTGGCGATGACCGCCACGCCGATCACTACCTTGCGCAGCACCTGCATCAATCTAGACGGTTTTCGGCAACCAACGGCGGTCGTCCGGGTGACCATCCGAAGATTGGACGTCCGGGGACCCGCTCAGGTGCCGAGCGTCGACTCGCGGGTGATCAGGCGGGTGGGGAGAATCAGTTGGCCGCGGCGGGGCGAGCCGGCGATGACGTCGAGGAGCAGGTTGGCGGTCCGGCGGCCGAGTTCTTCGAGCTCCATGTCGACGGTGGTGAGCGGTGGGCGGCTGGCCAGCGCCATCACGGACCAGTTGTCGTAGCCGGTCACCGCGATGTCGTCGGGGACCGAACGGCCGAGCTCACGCAGCCGGTCGCAGACGCCACGGGCGATCTGGTCGCTGCCGCAGGTGATCGCGTCCACGGTCGGCTGCGCCCGGAGCAGTACGTCGACCGCGTGCCGGCCCCAGCGTTCGCTCCATTCGCCGTACAGCGGCTGGCCGACGAACGCCTCCCGCGCGGAATTCATGCTCGCGGCGGCGCGGATCTGTGCGCTGAGGTGTGACTCCGGCCCGGTGACGTGCGCGATCTGCGTGCGGCCGAGGGACAGCAGGTGCCGCACGGCCGATGCGGCGCCGCCGTGGTCGTCGACGATCACCGACGTGTCGTCCGGATCGGTCGACGGACTGAACGCGTAGACGACCGGGATCGGCACGTCGATCGGCTCCCGCGCCTCGGTCCGGCGCCCGGTCACGATGATGCCGTCCACCCGGCGCGACACCAGCGACTTCAGGTAGTGCTGCTCGCGGAGCGGGTCGTCGCGGGTGTCGCAGAGGACGAGCGCCATCTCGCCCGCGCTGAGCGCGTCCTCGGCGCCGAGCATGATCGGGATGCTGAACCGGCCGGAGCTGTCCGTGGTGATCAGGCCGACCGTGAAACTGCGTCCGGACGCGAGCGCGCGGCCGCGGTCGTCCGGGATGAAACCGAGCTGTTCAGCGGCCTGCCGGACGCGCTCGCGGGTCGCCGCGCGGAGCTGCCCGGTGTCGTTCAGCGCCTTCGACGCCGTACTCGCCGAGACGCCGGCCAGCGCGGCCACATCCTTGATTCCGGGCGTGCGGGTACTCCGTGACGCCATGCGGCAACTCCTTTCCTGAGGTTTCCGGCACAGTACCCCACGGATCGCCAGCGGCCCGGAGTTTATCCACAGGCAGGGGTTGACCTGGCGCGGCAGGCTCTCTACCTTCGTCCAGGAAAACGTGTTCCGAATTTTCCTAAATGCAGGGTCCTCACTTCAGGAGTCACGGCAGATGAGCGCTTCCCCGGAAACTGTCACTACTTCCCGCAGTCCGGCGGCCACCACGAAGGGCCGCCGGCACCCTCTCGGACTCGGCGAGGTCACGATCACCGGCGGCTTCTGGGCGCCGCGGCAGGCCCGCAACGGCGCTGACGCGATCCCGAGCGGCCAGGACCAGCTCGAGAAGGCCGGCAACCTGCAGAACCTCCGCCTCGCGGCCGGCCTCGGCGAGGGCGAGGCGATCGGCCCGGTGTTCGCCGACTCCGACGTCTACAAGTGGCTCGAGGCCGCGGCGTGGGAGTACGGGCGCAACCCCGACGACGACCTGCTGCGGCGCATCCGCGACCTGACCGCGGTCGTCGCGGCCGCCCAACGCGAGGACGGGTACCTCGACTCGGTCGTCCAGCTCCGGTACGGCGACGAGGGCCGCTACCAGCAACTCGTCTGGAGCCACGAGCACTACTGCGCCGGCCACCTGATCCAGGCCGCGGTCGCCCAGGTCCGCTGCACCGGCGACCGGGCGCTGCTGGATGTCGCCACCAAGCTGGCCGACCACCTGGTCGCCACGTTCGGCGACGGCAAGACGGTCGACGTCGACGGCCACCCGGTCATCGAGATGGCCCTCGTCGAGCTTTATCGAGAAACCGGTACGACGGCGTACCTGGATCTGGCGAAATGGTTCGTGGAGGCTCGTGGGCACGGGATCATCGAGCGGCACGGGCACTCGCCGGCGTACTTCTCCGACCGGGTCCCGGTCCGCGAGGCAACCTCGGTCGAGGGGCACTCGGTCCGCGCGGTGTACCTCGCCGCGGGCGCGGCCGACGTTGCGTTGGAGACGGGCGACTCCGAGTTGCTGGATTCCCTGAAGCGGCAGTTCGACCACATGTGGTCCACGAAGACGTACCTCACCGGCGGCCTCGGTGCGCGCTGGGAGGGCGAGGCGTTCGGCGACGAGTACGAGCTGCCGGCGGATCGTGCGTACGCGGAAACGTGTGCCGCGATCGGCGGAATCCAGTGGGCCTGGCGGATGCTGCTCGCGACGGGTGAAGCGTCGTACGGCGATGCGATCGAGCGGATGCTGTACAACGGTTTCCTTGCTGGTGTGTCACTCTCCGGGACGGAGTACTTCTACGTCAACCCGTTGCAGCTGCGCGGAGCGGCGTACCCGGACACCGGCCGGAGTCCGGCGCACGGACGGCGCGGCTGGTTCGACTGCGCGTGCTGTCCGCCGAACATCATGCGCACCCTGTCGAGCCTCGACGGCTACCTCGCGACGACCGCCGACGACGCCATCCAGATCCATCAGTACGCCGCCGGCGTCATCAAGTCCGGTGACGTCGAGCTGACCGTCGACACCAACTACCCGTGGGACGGCTCGGTGCGGATCACCAGCGCGACACCGGTGGCGGTCGAGCTGCGCATTCCGGGGTGGGCGGATGGTGCGACGGTGAACGGGCAACCCGTCGAGGCAGGTGGGTACGCCAGGGTCGAGGCTGCCGAAATCGACCTGCAGCTGCCGCTCACGCCGCGCGTGGTCGGTGCAGATCCGCGGATCGACGCCGTCCGCGGTTGTGTCGCCATCGAACGCGGACCGCTGGTGTACGCCGTCGAGCAGGCGGACAACACCGCGAACGTCGACGACCTCCATCTGTTGCCCGAGGCACCTGTCGCGCAGGGCTCGGAACTGTTGGACGGGGTCACAGTCCTGTCGGCCCGAGGGCGTACCGGTACCGGACATCGCGAGGGCTGGCCGTTCACCGTCGATGCGGAGGACTCCACCGGTGACGAGGTCGAGGTGACGGCGATCCCGTACTACGCATGGGCGAACCGGGAGATCGGTGCCATGCGCGTCTGGCTGCCCAGGGCCTGACGATGCTCACCCGGCGGAAGCTCCTCGGCGTAGGTGCCGCGGCGACCACGGCAGGTCTGTTCCCGGGCTGTAGCTCGGTCCTGCCCGAACCCGACGTCCAGGCGGCGGGTTTCGGGCAGGACGCCACCGGCACCGTGCAGGTGTGGTGCCGGGCGGCGACGCAGACCGGTCTGACCGACCTGGTGAAGAAGTTCAACGCGTCCCAGAACCGGCTCACCGTCGAGCTGACACCGGTCTTGGACGCCCAGTACGTGACCAAGCTGGCGACCGCGATCCGCGGCCGGACGGTGCCGGACCTGGTCGACATCGACGACATCAACTCGATGCTGTTCATCTACCGCGACGCGTTCACCGACCTGACCGAACCGCTCGCCGCCCTGGACTTCCGGGACAAACTCAGCCCCGGTCATCTCCGGCTGGCGACTAAAGACGAGCGGGTGTACGGCGTTCCGTACCTCGCGGACAACTCGATGTTCTGGTTCAACACCGAGCTGTGCGACCGGGCCGACGTCGACCCGGACGAGGCGGTGAAGTCGTTCGGAAATCTGCTCGACGCAGCCCGGAAGTTCCGGAAACTCGGCGACGACATCTACGCGTGGAGTTTCCCGGCGAACAGTCCGGGAGCGCTCGGCTTCGTCGTCCAGCCGATGGTGTGGGCCGCGGACACGGATCTGATCCAGGGCCCGATCGGCAGCCAGTCCGGCCACATCACCGGGAACGACGTCGTCCGGCAGATGCTCGAGCTGCACCGGCAGCTGTGGGTCGACGGCCTGGTGCCGAGGGCGAACTTCTCCGACGACGCGTCGCGCTGGGGGAGCGATTTCCGGGCCGGCAAGATCGGCATCTTCCCGTCCAACTACAGCGTGGTCGTGTCCGCGTCCGACGAGGCGTTCCACCAGAAGGTGGCGCCGCGGTTGCTGTCCGGGCCCGACGGCGGTGCGGCGTTCTTCGACGGCGGCGACAACATGTGTATCCCACGCGGGGCGCGCAATGCATCGGGGGCGTGGGAGTTCGTGCGGTTCGCGCTGGACCTCCCGCAGCAGATCGATCTGCCGGCCGGCGGATACACGCCGGTGCGGTCCGATGCGCGGACCGCGGAGTTCGCGAAGAAGTATCCGTTGGCGACGCTGCCGCTGGAGCGGATCCAGCAGGGGTACGCGCCGACAACGCTTTCCTACAACCTCCTCTACAACCAGCCGGACGGGCCGTGGCTGCAGATGTTCCGCCGCGCCGTGTTCGACGGCGAGCTGGAGGCCGCCATGAAGGAAGCCCAACAGAACTACGACCGCATTCTGAAACAGGGGCAGGCATGAGCACGCCACGTTCGCTCACGCATCCCGGCCGCACGGGGCTGCTCCTGGTGAGTCCCGCCGTACTGTTCGTCGGGGTCTTCGTCCTGGTCCCGCTCGGGTTCGCGCTGGTGATCTCGCTGACCAACTGGCCGTTGATCGGCACGGTGAAGTTCAGCGGGCTGAAGAACTACACCGCGATCGTTTCCGACGCCGCGTTCGCCAAGTCCGTCCTCTACACCCTGCTCTACACGGTCATCGTGACCGGGCCGATCCTGGTGCTCGGCTACGCGCTCGCGGTCCTGGTACGCCGGAAACGCCGCGGTTCCACGTTGCTGCGAACGGTCTTCTTCCTGCCGTTCGTCGTCGGACTGTCCACGCTCAGCTTCGTCACCGTCCTGGAGGCGCAGCCGGAGAGCGGCGTGATCAACATCGTGCTCCGCGAGCTCGGCATCACCGACGGTACGACGGCCTGGCTGGTGGACGGGCCGCTCGCCACCGGACTGATCTGCGTGCTGGTGATCTGGGCCGTCAGCGGGCTGACGATGATGCTGTTGATGGCCGGCATGCAGGCGATCCCGCGGGAGTACTACGAGTCGGCCGAGCTGGACGGCGCGGGCTGGTGGAAGCAGGAGTGGGAGATCACGATCCCGATCCTGCGGCGGACGATCGCGATGGCGGTGATCATCTCGGTGATCGGCTCGCTGCTCGCGTTCTCGCAGTTCTACATCCTCACCCGCGGCGGTCCGGGAACCGACACCACGACGGTGGTCCAGTACATCTACAACCGGGCCTTCGTCCAGCTGCAGCTCGGCGCCGCGACCGCGCTGTCGATCGTGCTGGTGATCGTGGTCGGTCTCGTCACCGCGGCCCAGTTCCGCCTGCTCCGGGAGAAGGACTGACGATGCGACTCAAGAACACGTTTTACGTGATCGGCGGTGGCGGCGCGTTCCTGGTCTTCGCCGTACCGTTGCTGTGGGCCCTCTTCCGGTCGGTGCAGCCGAACGACGTGATCGTCGCGGCCCCGGACGGGAAAACGTTCTTCGACCTGACCTGGGACAACTTCCGGACGTTGATCGAGGGACCCGGAAACCTGATCCGGGCGGTCGGAAACAGTCTGATCGTCGCCGTCAGCACCGCAGTACTGACGGCGTTGCTCGCCACGTTCGCCGGGTACGGGTTCGCGCGCTTCCGGTTCCGCGGCGGGCCGGTGCTGTTCGCGCTCGTGGTGGTGTCGATGATGATTCCGTTCCAGGCGATCCTGACGCCGCTGTACCTGGAGATGAACGTCCTGCGGCTGACGGACAGCCTGCTCGGGCTGGTGCTGTTCTACACCACGGTCAACCTACCGTTCGGGGTGTTCGTGATGCGGAACTCGTTCGCCTCGGTGCCGGTCGAGCTGGAGGACTCGGCGCATGTCGACGGTTGCGGAACGTTCCGGATGCTCGGTTCCGTCCTGCGTCCGCTGATCACACCGGGCGCCGCGACCGTCGCGCTCTACGCGTTCCTGGCGGCCTGGACGGAGTTTCTCGGCGCGCTCACCTTCCTGACCAAGGACGAGCTCTACACGCTGCCGGTCGCACTCGTGAACGTCCAGGCCGGCGCGTACGGCGAGATCAACTTCGGCTCGCTGGTCGCGGGATCGGTGATCGCGATGATCCCGTGTGTGGTGCTGTACGTGGGTCTGCAGCGGTTCTACGTGAGCGGCCTCGCCTCGGGGGCTGTCAAAGGCTAGGGCGGATCTCGTGGTCGGCGTGGGCGGCGGCGTGCGCCTCGCCGACCTCGCGGCACAGGGCCATCAGGTCCTCCTCGTTCCACACCTGCTGCTTGGCCTTGGGGCCGAGCTCGGTGATGTGGTCGCGGGCCCGCAGCAACCGCTGGAACACCCGCTCCCGCTCCCCTGGGTCGTCGGTGTACTCCGGATCGAGGTACGCCGTCGCGTCCCGGCGGATGTGGGCCATCGCGGTCTGCGTCCGCCCGCGGGTACTGAACAGGGACGCGAAGATCGTGATCACGAGCACGGCCAGGATCACGACCAGCGAGAGACCGGTGCTGATCTCCGCGACCTCGACGTGCTCGCCGCCGTTCACGAACGGCAGGTTGTTCTCGTGCAGCGCGTGCAGGATCAGCTTGGCGCCGATGAACGCGAGGATCGCGGCGAGCCCGAAGGACAGATAGATCAGCCGGTCCAGGAGGCCGTCGAGCAGGAAGAACAGCTGCCGCAGACCGAGCAGGCTGAACGCGGTCGCGGTGAACACGACGTACACGTTCTGTGTCAGGCCGAAGATCGCCGGGATCGAGTCGAGCGCGAACATCAGGTCGGTGGCGCCGATCGCGACCATCACCAGCAGCATCGGCGTGAGCATCCGGCGTCCGTCGACGACCGTCGTCAGCCGGTCCGAGTCGTACTCCTCCGAGGTCCGGAACAGCCGGCGGCTCAACCGGACCACGAGGTTCTGTGCCTGGTGCGACTCCTCGGTCTCCGGTTTGAGCATGTTTCCGGCGGTCAGCAGGAGAGCGATCCCGAACAGGTAGAACACCCAGGAAAACGTGTTCAGCAACGCCGAGCCGATGAAGATGAACCCGGCCCGGGCGATCAGGCTGACCACGATCCCGACCAGCAGGACCTTCTGCTGGTTCTCCCGGGGCACCCGGAAGCCGGTCATGATGATCAGGAACACGAACAGGTTGTCGACCGACAGCGCTTTCTCCGTGATGTACCCGGCGAAGTACTCCGAGCCCATGTCGCCGCCGCCGAAGACGAGGGTGCCGAGTCCGAACAGCACCGCGAGCCCGACGTACAGCGCGGACCAGACGGCGGCCTCGCGCAGGGTCGGGACGTGTGCGGATCGCACATGGAAGAAGTAGTCGAACAGCAACAGGCCGACGATCGCCAGCAGCGTCAGCATCCAGACCAGCGGGGACACCGTCATGGGCTAACCCAACCACGGTCCGACTCCCAGTTCTGCCCGGTCGGAAGAAATTGCCTAAAAGGCATCTTTGCTCTTTAGGCAACTTCTGCTACGGTCGAGACATGGCCGACGGGTTGCGGGAGCGGAAGAAGCAGGAGACGCGGATCGCGTTGAGCTGGGCGGCCGTCCGGCTCGCCGTCGAGCGCGGGTACGGCAACGTGCGGATCGAGGACATCGCCGACGAGGCCGGCGTCTCGCTGCGGACGTTCCGCAACTACTTCGACAGCAAGGCCGACGCGATCGCCGCGCGCGAGGTGGATCGCAGCCTGCGGATCGCCGAGGAGCTCCGGGCGCGGCCGGCCGACGAGCCGTTGTGGGTCGCGGTCCGGGCGGCGATCGAGAAGCACTTCGCCCTCGGCGAGGAAGGCCATGGCAGCCGGCGGCCGCCGGACGAGCAATGGCTCACCGGAGTCCGGTTGATGATGAGCGAGCCGGCACTGCAGGGCGCGGTCGCGCGCGCCTACGCCCGCGTCGCCGAGGAGCTGGCGGCTGCGGTCGCCGACCGGACCGGGACCTCGGGGCTGTATCCGCGGCTGGTCGCCGAGGTGGTCGGCGCGACCCGCGCGGTCGTGATGGCGGAGTGGCTACGGGCCGATCCGCCGCGCTCGATCGCCGACCTGCTGTCGTCGGCGCTCGACCAGATCGAAGCCGGCCTGCCCGTCCCCGAATAACCAACCCCGAATAACCAACAGAGCGACCAGACCCCGGTATGTCGCCGGGGCGGTCAGTCACGCCTAAGTGGAGGGACCTCATGGACGCAGAAGTTGTCATCGCCGGGGCCGGACCGAACGGCCTCATGCTCGCCAGTGAACTCCGGTTGGCCGGAGTCCGGCCGATCGTGCTGGAGAAACTCCCGGAACGCAGCACGGTGCCGCGCGCCAACGGCCTGGTCGGCCAGGTGGTCAGAATGCTTGACCGCCGCGGACTGTACGAGCGCTTGAGCGGTACGCCGGGTCCGCCGCAGCCGGCTCCTGGATTCGTGTTCGGCGCGATGCCGTTGCCGCTCGACGTACTCGAGGAGAACCCGGTCTACCTGCTGCAGGTTCCGCAGGTACGCATCGAGGAGGTCCTGCAGGAGCGGGCGCTCGAACTCGGCGTCGAGATCCGGCGTGGTCACGAGTTGACCGGGTTCACGCAGGACGCGGACGGCGTCACGGTGTCGCTGTCCGGGCCGGACGGGGAGTACCAGCTGCGGACCGGTTATCTGGTCGGTGCCGACGGCGGGCACAGCCGGACGCGGAAACTGGCCGGAATCGACTTTCCCGGTGTCACGAACGACTCGATGGTGTCCCGGACAGGAAGCGCCGCGGTGCCGCCCGAGTACATCGAGGACGGGCTGCTGAAGATCCCGGGGTACGGCGTTGTGCCGCCGTTCCTGCACCAGCGGACGGAACGCGGACTGTTCGTCTGGGCACCGTTTCCGAATCGGCTGCCCGCGATCAGCACAGGGGAGTGGGACACGCCGCCGGATGCCGACGTGTCCTTCCAGGAACTGCAGGAGAGCGCCGACCGGGTGCTCGGCGTCCATCTGCCGTTGGTCGAGCCAACGGGTGAGGGGGTCCGACAGCTCCGGCGGGTGGTCGGCGGGAACAGCCGGCTGGCGTCGAGTTTCCGTTCCGGACGGGTCTTGCTGGTCGGCGACGCCGCACATGTACATTCCGCGATCGGCGGGCCGGGGCTGAACCTCGGGCTGCAGGATGCGGTCAACCTCGGGTGGAAACTGGCGGCCGAGGTGCAGGGCTGGGCGCCGCCGGGACTGCTCGACACGTACGAGTCCGAGCGCCGGCCGGTGGGCGAGCGGGTCGTGATGCAGACCCAGGCGCAGTCCGCGTTGATCGCGCCGGGCGACGACGTGACGGCGTTGCGGAAACTGTTCGGCGAGTTTCTGACCGATCCGCGGAACGTGCAGCGAGTTGCGGAACTGATTTCCGGCGCGGACATCAAGTACCACGAAGGTTCGCATCCCCTGGTAGGCCGCTGGGCGCCGGATCTGACGGTCGGCTCACAGCGGTTGGCCGAGCTGACGAGGTCCGCCCGCCCGCTCCTCGTCGACCTCACCCCCGACGCCGCGTTCGCCGACCTCGTATCGGAGCCCATCGAAGTAGTCACCGGCCAGGGAGAGACCCCGATCGCCTTGCTGATCAGGCCGGACGGCTACGTCGCGTGGGCTGCGGAGCAGGATGGGATCGCGGAACGGGAAGGTCTGCGTGACGCCGTAGCGCAGTGGTTTCAGCCACGCCCCTTGACCAGCGCGACCAGGTAGCGGCACACCGACGTACCCGGATTGTGGAAGGTCGTCGGTAGCGGTGGGCCGAGTTGCAGGCAGTCGCCGGCGTGCAGTTCGTGGACCTGTGATCCTTCGTGAAAGCGCAGCCGTCCGTCGAGGATCCACAACTGCTGGTACTTGAAGATGTAGGCGTCGGCCGGGTACGAGACCGACGCCCCCGGAGGCAGTTCCACCTCCACCAATTCCAGTGGCCCGTCGGTCACCGGGGACACCGCGCGCCGGCGGTACCCGGTGACTGGGTCGGTCCAGACCGGCTGATCCTCCGCCCGCCGGAGCAACTCACCCGTGTTCTCCGCGCGGGCGACCAACTCGGACAACGTCATGCCGAGCGCACCGGAAAGCTTCCCCAGCAGTACGGCGGTGGGCTGCGCCTCGCCCCGCTCGATCTTCCCGATCATCGCGCGCGAAACCCCCGACCGCTCGGCCAGCGCGTTCACGGACAGGTCCTGCGCAACCCGCGCCTGCTGCACGGTCGCGGCCAAGGATCGAGACAGATCATCCATCACGCTTGCCACTATAGCGGCAGTTGTGACTACTATCGTGTCATGGTTCAGGTCAGAGACGCTTCGGCCGCGGACGCCGTGGCCTGCGCGGCCATCTACGCGCCCTATGTCACCGGTACGTCGATCACGTTCGAGCTCGATCCGCCGACGGTTGAGGAGATGGCCGAGCGGATCACCAAGGCCCAGTCCACCCACGCGTGGCTGGTGCTCGAAGACGACGGTCAGGTCGTCGGATACGCGTACGGCGGTCCGATGAAGCCGCGCCCGGCGTACCGCTGGTCCTGCGAGGTCAGCGTCTATGTTGCCCCCAGCCGCCATCGCACCGGCGCCGGCCGAACGCTCTACAACGCCCTGTTCGACCGGCTGTCAGAACGCGGTTTCCGCACCGCCATCGCCGGCGTCACGCTGCCGAACCCCGCCAGCGAAGCCCTGCACAAATCCCTGGGCTTCGACCCGATCGGCACCTACCGGAACATCGGCTGGAAACTCGATTCCTGGCACGATGTCGCCTGGTCCCAACGCCCGCTCGCCAAACTCCCCGATCCCCCCGAAGAACCCCACTAGCCCTTCGGGTCGGTCATGGGCGGGCAGGTTCCGCCGGGGGTGGTGACCAGTTCGAAGTGCCAGATCTCGTTGGAGAGGGTTTGGCAGAGGCCGTAGCGGTTGCCGTGGCGGATCAGCCAGTAGTCGGCGTCGGTGGGGCCGATGTCGACGGCGTGGCCGGTGACGTGGTGCGATTCGTCCGGGTCGGCGACGTACTCCTTGGCCTTCTTCTTGCTGCCGTACTTGCGGATCGCCTTCTCCATCAGCTCTTCCTGGTACTTCTTGCTGCGCCAGCCCGTCGTGACCTGCATCGTGATCCCGTCGGCCTTCATCGCGGTCTCGGCCTTCTGGACGGCCTCGCGGAGGGCGGGATCGAGCTTGGTGACGCCGGGCAGGCTGGTGTTGTACGCCGAGGTGTGGTCGGGCAGTACGCCGTCCGCCGCACCGGGCGGTCCGCCCTGGGTCGGTCCGGACTTCGAGGACCGGCCGGTGGCCGAGCCGGTGGTCGATCCGGTGCTCGACCCGGTGCTCGACGGTGCCGAGTCCTGCGCGGAAACCGCTGTACACGAGGTCAGCGCGAGACTGATGACGGCGGCAACGATCACCAGGCGGCCGGGTACGGCGAGCCGACGATCGCGCCTCAGGTGGTGTGTCAGCATGCCGACAGTTCATCCAAGGCGATGTTGCCGCAGCGTCTGCGATTTCCGATACGTTTTCGATACCTGCCCCGGAAGCTGACCCCGCAGACAGTTGGCCCGTACGGCGGGCGAGGATGGTGCGGTGAGTGACGACCGCCGATCAGGCGACCAGCAGGTGACGGTACGACGTGCCGTCGAGGAGGACGACGCGGCGCTGCTCGCGATCGAGCGGAGCGCGTGGGACGCGACGTCGGGATTCCCGTCGTACCAGGACACCCTGCAGGACACGTTCTTCAGCCGGAGCGGGCCGGAGGCGCATCTGGTGGCGGAGCACGAGGGTGCGGTGGTCGGGTACCTGCGGCTGCAGGACAAGTACCCGTTCCCCGAGGGCTCCGGCGTACTGACGATCAACGGCCTCGCGGTCGCCCACGACGCACGCCGCCTGGGCGTCGCCTCGGCCCTCCTGGACGCCGCCACCGCCGAGGGCCGCCTCCGCCGCGCACGCAAGATCAGCCTGCACGTCCACAGCACGAACGCCCCGGCCCGCCGCCTCTACGAACGCCACGGCTACGTGATCGAAGGCACCCACCCCAACGAATTCCTCATCGAGGGCAACTACATAGCCGCCCTCGACATGGCGAAGATGCTCTAACGGCTGATGACGGGGGAGAAGATGTTCCAGATACTGCTCGTCCCCTGCACGTACACACGGTACCTGCGGGTCCTGTTCGGGTAGTAGTTGTACGTCACCTGTCCCACGCTGTTCGTGGTGACGTACGCCAGCCCCTTCCACGTCGACGTACCGATGTCCTGGTACTGGATCAGCACCCGCTTGCCGGCCCAGCGGACGTAGCGGTCGCTGCTCGGGCGCCAGTACGAGACCGTCGTGAGCAGCGCCGTACGGCTGCCCTTGCGGCCTCCGGTGAGCGCCACCGCAGAAGCGCACTTCGAGACCGAGGTCGCGGAGGCCAGATCGGCGACCTTGACACCGTTGATGTTGGTCGCGCCACCGGCGGGGCTCCACGTGATCGTCCCGATCGGCGGAAACGAGCCAGAGAAGCCGAACTGGGCTATGCGACTGCCCTTGGTGAACTCGAGCCGGCCCTGCGGGTTCGGGGTGGCGGCGGGCGAGCTCTTCCACACCGCCGTGTAGACGCTGTCAGGACAGCCGCTGCCCAGGCGCGCCCATTCGCCGTAATACGACCCGTTGACACTGATGCGTGACGGGACTGCGAGAGTGCAGACCGCCGTCGTTTGCTGCGGGACCGCTTGTGCGGGCTCGGTGGCGACCAGGCCGGCCGCCAGGAGGGCGACGGCCGGCATGAACTTGTAGAGCTTCAAGAGTTCCCCCTCTTGGAAGTGTGTGGGGGAACGCTAGCGGATCTACGGGTTGAGGCGGTGTTCGCGGAGCCAGGGCTCCGGGTCGATCGGGTCGCCGCCGCCGGGGAGGACCTCGAAGTGGACGTGGGGGCCGGTGGTGTTGCCGGTCATGCCGATGCGGCCGACCATGGTGCCGGCCTCGACCGAGTCGCCGACGGAGACGTCGAACTCGGACATGTGGCTGTACGACGTGACGGTGCCGTCGGCGTGCCGTACCTTCACCTGGCGGCCGTAGGCGCCTTCGAAGTCGGCCTGGATGACCTCACCGGCCATGACCGAGCGGACCGGCGTACCCATCGGGGCCGCGAAGTCGAGACCGGTGTGGTTGTGCGCCCAGCGGCCGCCGGCCTGGTTGAAGCGGGCGGTCAGGTGGTAGCCGGTCGTCGGCAGCACGATCTTCGGGGCCGCGGCCGCCTTGAGCGCCGCGGCCTTCGCGAGGGCTTCCTTCTTCGCGGCGGCGAGGGCCTTGGCGTTCGCCTCGGCCTTCTTCGCTGCGGCTGCCTTCGCGGCGGCGAGAGCCAGCGACCGGCGCTGCGTCAGCGTCGCGTTCGCGGCCAGTCGCGCGGCCCGCTGCTTCGCGGCGGTGTCGGCCGCCGCCTTCCGGGTCGCCGCGAGCGACAGGTCGATCCGGGACGCGTCCCGGGACCCGAGGTCGCGCCGGTCGATCCGGGCGGCGGTCAGAGCGTCGGCCTGTGAGGGGTTCAGGCCGGTGCTCCCGGACGCGTTGGCCGGACCGGTCGCGGACGAGCTGAGTCCGACGGTCGTGGTGCCGGCCGCGGCGGCCAGTGCGGCGGTCAGGCCGATCAGCTGGGTACGGCGGGTCGCGTTGCGGCGGGAGGAGCGGTGCTTTGCCACCCGGCGCGAAGCAGCCGGGCGGCCGGACGCCTGCCGATCTGATTGCGGCGCGTCTTGGTGAGTGGGCACGAGAAGCCTTCCAGGGGAGGGGAATCCGCCGTTGAGGGGTACGGCGGACTGAATGACCATAACGAGAAGGTCACGGACGCCTCAAACACGGATTGCGGAAAGTTCAACGAAATCGAACACGCTCGGTGAGGGCGTCCTGCCGTCCGGTGCATGCTCAGGCGTGAACCGGCCGGGCAAGAAAGTCGGCGCGGCCGTGACGCGGATCACCCGGTGATTGGCGCCGAGCAGCCCCCGCGGGCCGGTATAAGGCGTCCATATATTGAGAGCTTTGTCGACCGACTTACTAATCTTTCAACCGCGTCCCATACTGAAATGACACGACCGACGAGAGGGGACGGGAATGACGCGCAAGCCGCCGTACTACCGCCTCCACATCGACCTCCTCCGGGTCTCCAGCGCCCTCTGTCTGCGCTGACCTGAGTCTCCTCACGTCCTGTCAGGGCGTCCGTTTCCGGACGCCTGCTGCCCGCTGCCGCCCTCCGCCGTCGCAGGGCCCGCGAAGCCTGCCCACCGCCAGGGAGTGTCATCGTGTCCACCACTTCAGTCACGTCCGAGTCCGGTACGACCGGACCGCCGGCAACCGCCGTACCGCTCGATGCCGATCTGACCGTCGTCGCCCGGCGGCACCCGTGGCGCTGGGTCGGCGTCGGCGTCGTCCTCGTCCTGCTCGCGATGTTCGTGCACGGACTGGCCACCAACCCGGGCTGGGACTGGCCGACGTTCTTCCAGTTCTTCGCCACCCGGACCGTCTTCTCGGCGCTCTGGGTGACCGTGCAGCTGACGGTGTACGGGACGGTGCTCGGGTTCGTGCTCGGCGCCGTCCTCGCGTCGATGCGGTTGTCCGGCAGCCCGTTCCTCCAGGTAGTTGCCTGGGGCTACATCTGGGCGTTCCGCTCGATCCCGTTGATCGTGCAGCTGCTGTTCTGGTTCAACATCGCGTACCTGTACCAGGAGCTCAGCCTCGGCATCCCGTTCGGCCCGGAGTTCGTGCACTTCAGTACGAACAACCTGTTCGGTCCGCTCGGCGCCGCCGTCCTGGGACTGGCGCTGCATCAGGCGGCGTACGCCGCGGAAATCATCCGCGGTGGAATCATTTCCGTCGACGCGGGCCAGACCGAGGCTGCCGCCGCACTGGGCATTCCGAAACGGCGGCAGTTCTTCCGGATCGTGCTGCCGCAGGCGATGCGCTCGATCCTGCCGAACGGCGCGAACGAGGTGATCAGCCTGTTCAAGGGCACCTCGATCGTCTCGGTGATGGCGATCCCGGAGCTCTTCTACCAGGTGCAGGTGATCTACGGGCGGAACAGCCGCGTCGTACCGCTGCTGATGGTCGCGACGGTCTGGTACATCGTCCTGACCACGCTGCTGTCGATCGTGCAGTACTACGTGGAACGCCGCTTCGCGCGAGGTACGACGCGATGATCGACGTGAAGGGTGTGCACAAGAGCTTCGGCGATCTCGAGGTACTGAAGGGGATCGACCTCGAGGTCCAGGCCGGCGCGGTCACCGTGATCCTCGGCCCGTCGGGATCGGGGAAGTCGACGCTGCTGCGGTCGATCAACCATCTGGAGAAGGTGGATCGCGGGCTGATCCGGATCGACGGCGAGCTGATCGGGTACAAACGCCGCGGCGACAAGCTGCACGAACTGCGGGAGCGCGACATCCTGCGGCAGCGGTCGCAGGTCGGGTTCGTGTTCCAGAACTTCAACCTGTTCGGGCATCTCACCGCGCTGCAGAACGTCGTCGAGGCGCCGGTGTCGGCGCAGCGCCGCAAGCGCAGCGAGGTCGAGCCGTTCGCGCGGGAGCTGCTGGAGCGGGTCGGCGTCGGTGAGAAGGCCGACGCGTACCCGCGGCAGCTGTCCGGTGGTCAGCAGCAACGGGTCGCGATCGCTCGTGCGCTGGCGCTGAAACCGAAGGTCCTGCTGTTCGACGAGCCGACCAGCGCGCTGGATCCGGAGCTCGTCGGCGAGGTCCTCGACGTGATCAAGGAACTCGCTCGCGACGGCTCCACGATGGTCGTCGTCACCCACGAGATCGGCTTCGCCCGGGAGATCGCCGACACGGTCGTCTTCATCGACGGCGGCCGGATCGTCGAATCGGGTCCTCCGCGCGAGGTGCTCGACAACCCCGTCCACGAGCGCACTCGCGCCTTTATCTCGAAGGTCCTCTGACTGATGAAACGGCTTCTAGTCCTTTCCCTTGCGCTGCTCACCCTCGCCGGGTGTGGAGCCCAGGCCACCGCCGCCTCGGACACCGGGGTCAACACCTCGGCCGAGCAGAACCGGGTCACCACCACGCGCAACGACGCCGCTGCCGCGTTGCTGCCGGCCAAGGTTCGCGACCGCGGAACGTTGATCGTCGGCGCCGGGTTCGGTTCCGGCAGCGTGCCGCTCGGGTTCTACGCCGACGACAACAAGACCCCGATCGGGCTCGAGGTCGACATCGCGTACCTGGTCGCGGAGGCACTCGGGTTGAAACCGGAGATCGAGGTCACCAGCTGGGAGAACCTGTTCGTCGGCCTCGACTCGGCCAAGTACGACGTGGGTTTCTCGAATATCACCGTGACGGAGAAGCGCAAGCAGAAGTACGACTTCGCGACGTACCGCAAGGACGACATCGCGTTCGAGGCGAAGAAGGGCGGGACCTGGCGGGTCACCGGTGGCAAGGACATCGCCGGGAAAACGATTGCGGTCGGCTCGGGGACGAACCAGGAGAAGATCCTGGTCGACTGGAACGAGGCCAACGTCAAGGCCGGGTTGCCGGCGGCAACGATCAGGTACTTCCAGAAGAACACCGACACGTATCTGGCGCTGAGCTCCGGACGGATCGACGGGTACCTCGGCCCGAACCCGTCGATCGCGTACCACGTGAAGACGTCCGGCGAGACCGAGACGATCGGCAAGTTCTCCGGCGCCGGGCCGACGCTGCAGGGCCTGATCGCGGCCACCACGAAGAAGGACAGCGGCCTGGTGAAGGCCTACCAGGCGGCCATCGACGGCGTGATCGCGGACGGCAGCTACGCCAAGGTCCTGGACCGCTGGAACGTGTCGAACGAGGCGGTCGCCAAGTCCGAGATCAACCCGCCCGGCCTCCCCCTGACGAACTGAGGACTACTGATGAGAAAACGTTGGATTGCGGCGTTCGGGGTGGTTCTGCTGGCGGCGGCCGCGTGCGCGGATCCGCAGACCGAGGCGGCCAAGAGCAGCGACCCGTCGGTGGTGTCCTTCGACACCTCGGCCAACCAGCAGCACATCACCTCGGCGAAGGTGGACAGCATCGCGGCCGAGTTGCCGGCGTCGGTGCGGGAGTCCGGGAAGCTGGTGGTCGGGAACGGCTCGGCCGGCGGCGGTCTGCCGCCGCTCGGGTTCACCGCGGACGACAACAAGACGCCGATCGGGGTCGAGATCGATGTCGCCTACCTGGTCGCGAGCGTCCTCGGGCTGAAGGCCGAGATCGACACGACGAGTTGGGAGAACCTGTTCCTTGGGCTCGACTCCGGGAAATACCAGGTCGGAATCTCGAACATCGGGGTTTCCGAGCTGCGCAAGGAGAAGTACGACTTTGCGACCTACCGGCTCGGGCTGCACGCGTTCGAGGCCAAGCTGGGGTCGGGGTTGAAGATCACCGGTCCGGCGGACATCTCCGGAAAGAACGTCGCGGTCGGTTCCGGAACGCTGCAGGAAGCGATCCTGGTCGACTGGAACAAGCAGAACGTCGCCGCCGGGCGGAAACCCGCGAATCTCAAGTACTACCAGCAGGCCGCGGACACCTACCTCGCGCTGCAGTCCGGCCGGATCGACCTGTACCTCGGCCCGAACCCGAACGCGTCGTACCACGTCGCGACCCAGCACAAGACCGAGATCGTCGGCACCGTCTCGTCCAGCTACCCCGTGCAAGGCCTGGTCGGGATCACGACCAAGAAGGACAACGGTCTCGTCAAGCCGCTCGCGGACGCGCTGAACGCGGCGATCGCCGACGGCAGCTACGCGAAGGTGCTGGCCAAGTGGGGCCTGCAGGGCGAAGCCGTCCCGAAGTCCTTGATCAACCCACCCGGTCTGCCGAAGAAATAGGAGAGCTCGATGGCGACCATTGCAACGATCTCCAGCAGCCCGTCGGTCCCGTCCCGGACCGACGCGGTTCTCGACTATGTCACCAAGCGCCTGATCAGCCACGGCCACACCGTCACCCCGATCGTGTTGCGCGACCTTCCGGCCGAGCCGTTGCTGCGCGGTCAGGCCGACGATCCAGCGATTTCCGCAGCGGCCTCGGTGCTCGAGAACGCGGACGCGGTCGTGGTCACGACTCCGGTCTACAAGGCGGCGTACTCCGGTTTGCTGAAGGTGTTCCTGGATCTGCTGCCACAGTACGCGTTGAAGGGCAAGACAGTGCTGCCACTGGCAACGGGTGGTACGCCGGCGCATGTGCTGGTGATCGACTACGCGCTCCGGCCGGTGCTCACCAGCCTCGGCGCGGGCGCGATCGGGCAGGGATGGTTCGTCCTGTCGTCGCACGTCCAGCTGTACGACGGCGGCGGGCTGCTGCTCGATCCGGTGGCCTCCGTCCCGCTGTATCAGGTGACGGAAGCGTTCCTCGCGACCGTCGAGGGCGAGCAGCCGGTGGAGAGTACGCCGGTGCAGCTCGCCGCGGTGGAGGCGGTCCGGGCACGTCCGGAGGATCCCGAGGCGGCGCCGCTGCTGGCGGATCTCGTCGTCGAGTACAGCACGCGGTACGGGCGTACGAACGAGAACACGCAACTGACCGAAGTGCCGCCGTCGGACTTTCACGCCGAGCGCGGCGGCGCGTTCGTCCTGCTGCGGTACGGCGGCCAGACGGTTGCCGGTGGCGCGATCCGTCGGTACGACGACGAGACCGCCGAGGTGAAGCGGATGTGGACGTCGCATCTGCATCGCCGGCAGGGGCTCGGACGTCGCGTGCTGGCGGAGTTGGAGGCGGCGGCGCTCGACCTCGGGTACCGGCGGCTGTATCTGACGACGGGTCCGCGGCAACCGGAGGCGGCCGGGTTGTATCTCTCGGTCGGGTTCGAGCCGCAGTTCGACACCGAGGCCGATCCCGAGTCGATCGGTCCGCTGCCGTTCCGGAAGGACCTCCCGGTGGCGTTGAAGGTGGCGTCATGAGTCGGGCGCTGATCACGGCGATCGAGATCGACGGGGCGGGTGGGGATCCCGGGGCGTGGCGTGGTCCGGAAACTGATCCGCGGGCGATTCTGACCGGTGAGCTCGCCGTACGCGCGGCGCAGCGGGCGGAGGCGGCGGGTGTCGACCTCGTGACGTTCGCGGATGCGCTCGAGGCGCCGGACGACGTACCTGATCGGGTGAGCGTGCGGCTGGATGCGCTCGGGCTGGCCGCGCGGGTTGCTCCGGTGACGCATCGGATCGGGTTGCTGCCGACGATCACCGTCACGCACACGGAACCGTTCCATGTGCAGGCGTCGGTGGCGACGCTCGACCACATCTCGGGTGGCCGGGCTGGGTGGATCGCGGACGTCTCGACCTCGGCCGAGGCGGCTGCGGTGATCGGGCGGCGCGAGCCGGCGCCGGCCGCCGAGACCTGGCGCGAGGCTCGGTACGTCGTCGACGCCGGGCGTCGCCTGTGGGACTCGTGGGAGGACGACGCGATCATCCGCGACGCCGTCACCGGGCGCTTCGTCGACCGGGAGAAGCTGCACTACGTCGACTTCGAGTCGCCGACGTTCAGTGTCAAAGGCCCGTCGATCGTCCCGCGGCCGCCGCAAGGGCACCCGATCACCGCGATCCGGGTCAGCACGCCGGACGCGCTGGAGGCGGCTGTTGATGCGGAACTGGTGTTTCTGCCGGAGTCCGGCGATCTTTCCGCTCAGGTGCTGGAGCTGCGGGAAAACGCTGGTCGCAGTGTGACGCTGACGGGTGGAGACGCCGGTCGGAGTGTGACCTTGACGGCGGACCAGGCGGCCGGGCCGCTCGTTCTCGTGTCGGCCGTGGTGCAACCGCACGCCGACGGTGTCGAGCAGCTCGCCTCGTTGATCGAGGGATGGGCGGCGGCGGGCGTTGACGGCGTACAGCTGCGGCCGGCGTCGCTCGAGCTCGACGTGCCGGTGATCGCGGAGCAGTTGCTGCCGGTGCTGCGGGACCGCGGCTTGGTCGGCTCCGGGAAGCGGGGCGGGAGTTTGCGCGGGCGGCTCGGGCTGCGGCGGCCGGTGAACAGGTACGCGAGGAGTGCGCGATGACCAAGCAGATCCACCTTGCCGCGCACTTTCCGGGCGTGAACAACACGACCGTCTGGTCGGATCCCGCGGCCGGGTCGCAGATCGATTTCGGATCGTTCCGGAAACTTGCGGAAACGGCGGAACGCGGGACCTTCGACTTCTTCTTCCTGGCCGAGGGTCTGCGGCTCCGCGAGGTGAAGGGACGGATCCACGACCTCGATGTCGTCGGCCGGCCCGAGTCGCTGACCGTGCTCAGCGCCCTGGCCGCGGTCACGACGCACCTCGGCCTGGCCGCGACCGTCAACTCGACCTTCAACGAGCCGTACGAACTGGCGAAGCGGCTGTCGACCCTCGACCACGTCTCCAACGGCCGCGCGGCCTGGAACGTCGTGACGTCCTGGGACGCGTTCACCGGCGAGAACTTCCGCCGCGGCGGGTACCTCGACAAGGGCGACCGGTACGTCCGCGCGCAGGAATCGCTCCGGATCGTGCGGAAACTCTGGGACTCCTGGAACGGTGACGAACTCGTCCTTGACCAGGCGGCGGGTGCGTTCGCCCGCGAGGGCGCTGGGGCCTTCGCGGACGACGGCGCGCATTTCACCATCCGCGGGCGGTTCGGTCTGCCGCCGTCGCCGCAGGGCCGGCCGGTGATCATCCAGGCCGGCGACAGCGACGAGGGGCGCGAGTTCGCGGCGGCGAGCGCGGACGTGATCTTCAGCCGGCACGGGACGTTCGAGGCCGGGCAGACCTTCTACAAGGACGTGAAGGCCCGGCTGGCGAAGTACGGGCGGACCGACGAGTCGCTGAAGATCATGCCCGCCGTGACGGTCGTGGTCGCGGACACGGACGCCGACGCGATCGAGAAAGCGGCGTACATCCGGGAGCAGCAGGTTTCCGGTCCGACCGCGTTGGTGCTCGCCGAACTGCTCTGGGGACGCGACCTCTCGGCGTACGACCCGGACGGTCCGCTGCCGGCCGAAGACCCGGTCGTCGGGTCGTCGGTCACGCAGGGGCGGGTCGGGTACAACGATCCGTTTCCGATCGTTTCCGAATGGCGGGCGCAGGCGGAGGCGCACGGCTGGTCGCTGCGGCAGACCGTCATCAACCAGCAGAACCGGCAAACGTTCGTCGGTTCGCCCACCACGGTCGCGGAGGCGGTCAACCGGCACGTCCAGGAAAACGCCGCGGACGGTTTCGTACTCGTTCCGCACCTCACCCCGTCCGGCCTCGACGACTTCGTCGACCGAGTTGTCCCACTGCTCCGCGAACGCGGCGTTTTCCGCACGGAGTACGCCGGCACGACCCTTCGCGACCACCTCGGCCTGGCCCTATGACCGTGGCCGATCTGCGTCCGTGGAAGGAGCCGCCGGCGACGGTGGTGTTCGTGGGCGGTGGGCCGCGGACCGTCGGGTTGCTGGAGCGGTTCGCGGCCAACGCCGAGGAATTGCTCGGTGGCCGACGGGTCGAGATCCACGTGGTGGATCCGTTTCCGGCCGGTGGCGGGCGGATCTGGCGGCGCGAGCAGTCGCGGCTGCTGTGGATGAACTCGATGACGTCCGACGTCACGATCTTCACCGACGAGTCGGTGGAGTGCGAGGGGCCGATCGTGCCGGGGCCGGACCTCGCCACCTGGGTCGCCGGCGAGGGCGCCGTGATCCTCGAGAAGGCCGGGCTCGAACCGCCTGGCCCGATGGACTTCCCACCGCGTCTGGTGCAGGCGGAGTACCTCGCGTGGGTGTGGGAGCGCGTCGTCCGCGATCTCCCCGCGACCGTCGTCACCCATCCGGAGCGGGCCGTCGAGCTCACTGCGGACCAGCGGGTGATCCTCGGGTCCGGACGGGAGATCGCGGCCGACGCGGTGGTCCTCGCGCTCGGCTACCTGGATCGGTTGCCCACGGCATCGGAATCGGCGTGGGCGGCGCAGGCCGCGGACGCCGGGCTGACCTACATCCCGCCGGGGTACACCGCCGACGTCGACCTGGACGGGCTGTGGCCGCAGGCGCCGGTGATCGTCCGCGGCTTCGGACAGGCGTTCGTCGACCTGATGGTGCTGCTCACCGAGGGCCGCGGCGGCTGGTACGACGAGTGCGACGGCCTGCTCAGCTACCACCCCTCCGGCGACGAGCCGATCCTGTACGTCGGTTCGCGCCGCGGCGTCCCGTACCACTCGAAGCTCGGCTACACCGTTCCGGGAACGAAGCCGGTCCCGACGCGCTACCTGACGAAGGAGGCGTTGGGCGAGGGTCTGCTCGACTTCGATCGTGACGTCGCGCCGTTGATCGAGAAAGAGCTGGCCTACGCCCACTACAAGCAGCTGTTCACCGCGCACCCGGAACGCGTCCGATGCCCGTGGGAGAGCTTTGCGAATGCCCTGGACGACTGGACGCCCGGCGCCGCGTCCGATCGGGAGTTCGCGGCCGCGGTTGCGGCCGCTGTTCCCGACGCGGCGGACCGGTTCGTTCGGGGTGAGGTGGATCGGCCGTTGGCCGGGCGGTTCTTCGGGGATCGGGAGGGGTTCGAGCGGTTTCTCACCGAGTTGATCGAGAACGATCTGCTCCGGCGCGCGGATCCGGCGTACTCGGCGGATCTGGCGGTGTTCAACGCGCTGCTGAGTATCTACAGCGTGTTGTCGCGGGCGATCACCGACGGGCAGTTGTCGGACGAGGACCGGGTGCGGCGGGTGGAGAGCGAGTGGCACGGGTTCTTCTCGTTCGTGGCGAGCGGACCGCCGCCGCGGCGGCTGGAGGAATTGCTCGCACTGCACCGGGCCGGCATCGTCCGGTTCGCCGGACCGGATCTCGAGGTTGCTATCGACAACGATCAGTTCGTTGCCACGAGCCCTGCTGTCGCGGGTGAGATCCGGGCGCGGGCCTTCGTCGAGGCCCGGTTGCCGCGTCCCGACGTACTCGCGACCGCCGATCCGTTGCTGCGCGGTCTGCTGGACTCGGGCGCGCTGGCGGCGGACGAGTTGTTCGCGGCCGACGGAACGAGTCTCGGCGGCGGACAGCTCAAGGCGGACTCGCGGTGCCGCGCGATCCGTTCCGACGGCTCCACGCAGGAAACGCTGTTTCTGCTCGGTCCGTCCGTTTCCGGATCGGCCGGCTCGTCAGGTTTCTCCCGGCCGCACTTCAACGGTCCCGGCTTCCGGCAGAACGACGCCGTCGCCCGGGACCTGCTCAAGCAGCTCGCACCCACCGTACGGAAGGAAGAACGCCATGCCAGTTGAGTTCCTCGGCATCGCCGGAACCAACCCGGCCAGCGAGGTGACGCCGCGAACCGGCGGCCCGCTGGACCTGGAATACACCAGCAAACTCGCGCGTGCCCACGAGGACAACGGATGGGACCGGATCCTGTTCGCCTACCACTCCGGCTCTCCCGACCCGGCCCAGGTCGCGGCGTACGTCGCCGGCCGCACCGAGCGGATCAACCTCGTCGTCGCCCACCGGCCGAACGTCGCCTACCCGACACTGGCCGCGAAAACGTTTGCGACCCTGGACCACCTGAGCGGCGGCCGGTTCGAGGTGCACGTGATCACCGGCGGGTCGACCGCGGACCAGGCCGCGGAGGGCGACTTCCTGGCGAAGGACGACCGGTACGGGCGGACGGCCGAGTTCATCCAGATCCTCAAGCAGGCCTGGACGTCGGACACCCGGTTCGACTTCGACGGAAAGCACTACCGGTTCGAGCAGTTCCTCGCCGACATCAAGCCGGTCCAGCAGCCGCGGCCGCGGATCTCCTTCGGCGGATCGTCCGCTGCGGCGTACGCGGTCGGTGCGGCCGAGGCGGACATCTTCGCGCTCTGGGGTGAGCCGCTGGCCGGGACCCGGGAGCAGCTCGCGACCATCGACGCTGCGGCGGCGCGCGCGGGACGCACGGACCGGCCGGCGATCCAGATCGCGTTCCGGCCGATCCTCGCGCCCACCGAGGAACTCGCCTGGGAGAAGGCGGAACGCATTCTCGGCCGGATCAAGGACGTGCAGGCCGGCGGCGTTCCGGCGAGCACCCGGCTGCGGTCGAAGACGCCGGAAAACGCTGGATCGCAGCGGTTGCTGAAGGCGGTCGCGGCCGGTGAGCGGCACGATCGCGCGCTGTGGACCGCGCCGACCGGTCTGACCGGCGGCGGCGGAAACTCCACGGCACTGGTCGGAACGCCGGAAACAGTGGCCGCCGCGCTGCTCGACTACTACGACCTCGGGATCCGGATCTTTTCCGCCCGCGGCTACGACATCTACGACGACGCGATCGACTTCGGCCGGTATGTAATCCCGCTCGTCCGCTCAGAGGTAGCCCAGCGCGAACAAAGGAAAGCGTCATGACTGTTGTTTCCGACCTGGAGCAGGATTGGCAGACCTGGCACGCGGCGCGGGAGCGCGACCTCGACACCGACTACGGCTGGCTGTCCGTCGTCGCCTTCAACTGGCTGACGGCCACGCCCACCGCGATCGACGGTCTGGCCGGAAAGTGGTGGGCGGACGAGCAGGCTCACGTCACGGCCTCCGGTGAACTCACGGCCGGCGGAGAACCAGTACACGGAACGGTTTCCGCCAGCGTTCCGGAAGCCGGCTCGCTCAGCTGGCTGCTGTACGGAAACCGGTTGGCGGAACTCGTTCTCCGCGGTGGCCGGTACGCCGTCCGGCAACGGGACCCGGGCGCCGCGACGCGGAAGGGCTTCAAAGGCGTACCGACGTACCCGATCGACGATGCCTGGGCGGTCACCGGGTACTTCAGCCCGTACCCGAAGGCGCAGCGGGTGGAGGTGTCGACCGCGCGCGACGACCTGCGTCAGCACATCACCGCGGTCGGCACGGTGCATGTGGCGTTGGGCAGTACGGCGTACGAGCTGGTCGCGACCGCTGCGAGTGACAGCCGGCTCAACCTCTCGTTCCATGACAAGACGAACGGTGAGGAGACGGCGCCCTGGCGGACGGTGACGACCGGGCCGGTGGAGCGGGACGGGTCGGTGCGGATCGACTTCAACCGGACCGTCAACCTGCCGTTCGCGTTCACGGCGTACGGAACCTGCCCGGCGCCGGTGCCCGGCAACCGGCTCGGTCTGCCGGTGACCGCGGGCGAGAAGAAGGTGCGGTGACACTCAGGTGAAGTTCTGCACCTACACGCTGATCGACAACTCGCCGGACCCGATCAGCGGCGTGCAGCTCACGCCGTCCGAGCGGTTCCGGCGCGTCGTCCAGCAGGCCCAGTGGGCGGAGGAGCTGGGCTTCGACGCGTACGGCGTGGGGGAGCGGCACGCGCAGCGGTTCATCTCGTCGTCGCCGCCGGTCGTACTGTCCTACATCGCGGCGGTGACGTCGCGGATCCGGCTGCTGACCACGGTGACCGTGCTGTCGCTGCTGGACCCGGTGCGGGTGGCGGAGGACTACGCGACGCTCGACCAGCTGTCGGGCGGACGGCTCGACATCATCATCGGGAAGGGAAACGACCCGGACCAGAACGGGCTGTTCGGGTACGAGCTGGACGGGCAGTGGGATCGGAACCGCGAGAAATACGAGCTGCTCCGGCGACTGCTGACGGAAACCGGAGTTTCCTGGTCGGGGCGTTATCGGCCGGCGTTGACGGACGCGACCACGCAGCCGCGGCCGTACCGACCGGAGGGCATCCCGCTGTGGCACGGATCGGCGTCGTCGACGGAGTCCACCGAGCTGGCGGCGCGCTGGGGTGACCCGTTGTTCTCGGCGAACGGGTTCCATCCGCTGGAGAAGTACGCCGGGCTGATCCGGCACTACCGGGAGCGTTGGGAGGCGTACGGGCGGGACCCGGCGGCGGCTGTGGTGGGCGCCGGGTTCAACGGGCTGTACGTGAAGAAAACGTCGCAGGAGGCGGTCGAGGGGTACCGGCCGATCTTCGACGCGTTCATGGACTCACCGGGCGCCCGGCACAACCAGCTGCCGTTCCGGACGCTGGAGGAGTTCCTCGACGGCGGATCGGTGCTGGTCGGGTCGCCGGAACAGGTGATCGACAAGTTCGGCCGATACCAGGAAGCGTTCGGGCACGAGCTTTCCGGCATCTCGCTGGAGGTCGCGGGACTCCCGGAGGAGGAGAACCGGGAGTCCGTTGAGACCTTCGTCACAGAGGTCATGCCGGTACTGCGTACGTCGTACCCCAGCCGCGTCTGGACCTAGGTCCTGTCTGGCAATCCAGCGCCGTAGCGAGGAGGTGCTGGATCACCAGACAGGACCTAGCCGTACGTCGGCGCCTGCGGCCAACCGGCTGGGGAGTCCTCCCAGTCCTCTTGGCGGCCGTACACGGCGAGGTCGGAAACGTTGGTGCTGAACAGCAGCCGGTCGACGCCGCGCTGGCCGGTTGTGTAAGTGCGGAAAACGTTGTCGCCGTCGCGCAGGAACATGCTCAGCAGGAAGCCGCCGCCGACGCCGCAGTCGGCGGAAAACGTCGTACCTGCCGAGGACGCGAACGGGATCTGCTCCCAGCCCATCTCCTTCCAATACCCGGCCATCTGCTCGATCGGCATGTCGGAAACGGTCGCCCAGGCGACGTCGTTGCCGGCCAGACCGGAAAGGTTGACGACGTTCTTGGTGAAGTACGTGCAGCCGCCGCAGAACGCGTCCGGCCCGACGTTCATGAACTGGTACAGCGCGAGCTGGCGGTGCTCACCGAAGAGCTCCAGCAGCGTGACCGGCCCGTCCGCCGACGTGAACGTGTACTCGCCGAATCGCACCATCGGTAGCCTCCGCCGCTGGGCCGCGATCCGGTCCAGGCTGCGCGTTGCCTCCTTCTCGGCGACCAGCAGTTCGGCGCGGGCAGCGGCCCATTCCTCGGCCGGCACCACCGGCGGCATTGCTGTCTCGGACATCCGTGCTCCTCTCGTAGGTTCTGTCCGTAGGACGGAGCCGATCGACGCTTCTCGACATCGAAAATCTGGTCGGGAGCACGCCGCGGAGACGGTATGCTTTCCCGGACGGACTGAGGGGCCTGCAAGGTGCGGTCGGCTCGATTTCACATCGGGGCGGCGGACCGTGTAATCTCTCTCCTCGGCCCGCCCCTTTAGCTCAGTCGGCAGAGCGTCTCCATGGTAAGGAGAAGGTCTACGGTTCGATTCCGTAAAGGGGCTCTGAGAACGGCATCCCACCTCCGGGTGGGATGACGAACTCACCCGGCGGGGTAGCTCAGGTGGTTAGAGCACACGGCTCATAATCGTGGTGTCGCGGGTTCGACTCCCGCCCCCGCTACCTGGCAAGGCAGTATCTCGAGAGTGCGATCACCTCAGTTGCGCACTCCTGACAGAAGAGGCAGCAGTGGCCAAGTCGACCGACATTCGCCCGAAGATCACGCTGGCATGCACGGTGTGCAAGGAGCGGAACTACATCACCAAGAAGAACCGGCGCAACGACCCGGATCGTCTTGAGCTGAAGAAGTACTGCCACCGGTGCAACGACCACACGGACCACCGCGAGACCCGCTGACCTCAGGTCTTTCGCAAGGGCCGCTTCGGACTACCGAAGCGGCCCTTGCGCGTTCCCTCAGACGGTCAGAATCGGCCGGCCGCCCTCGTACGCCGTGAGACGCTCGTCACGGGGAGTGAGACAGCACGAGCCGCAGAGGGTCCCGTTGCCGACCTCGCTCGTGTAATACAGACAGCAGGTGTTCCGCAGGTAGACGAGCTTCCCAGCCGCCACCTCCACCTCGCCGAGCCGCGCGAGCCCGCCCGGCGCCTTCGCCGTGAACGTCCGCCACCGCTCGAGCAGGTACGCCGGTTCTACCGTGATGTCCTCGCGCGTTGCGGCACAGAATCCCATCGCGACGCCCGCCGCAACACCGCCGTACACCTGCCGCAGCCCGGCCCGCGTCCGCCGGTGCAGCTCCTCGGAAAGTGGAAGCAGATGTTTCCGCAGTACGACGTCGTACAGCGTTTTCAGCCCGCCGGGCAGGAAATCCGCGGAACGTACCGCGACCGCCGCGATGCCGTGCCCGTCGTGCGGCCGGACCCACAGGTTCTGCGGGCGGATGTCGAGGACGTGACCCTCCAGCGCCCAGAGCAGGAGCGCGGTCGCGGGCGCCCGGCCGGCGTAGAACGACATCATGCTGAGCGCGTTCGCGTGCGCCGTACGGTGACAACTGGCCTCGTCGTCCCGCTTGAGCAGCTCGGTGAGCTCTGGACTGCCGGGCTCCAGGATCCGGTCCACCCGCAGCCACTCGGAGCCCTCCGGCTCGCCGATCTCCAGCCGGTACCGAGGCGCGTACTTCGCCAGCGCCGCCACTGCCGTCACGTTCAACCTTCTCCGTCCGGAATCATGGGCGGCGGAAACCCCTGCGATAGTCTGCCAGTAGGGTTAGCGGATATGACGATCGACGCCACGATGGTCGGCCGGAGTTACGCGGCCGCCGAGTCCTACCAGGTCGGCCGGGAGAAGATCCGGGAGTTCGCCGAAGCGATCGGCGACCGTAACCCGGCGTACCGGGGCGATGACGCGATCGCGCCGCCGACGTTCGCGTTCATGGTCGGCAGCCGCGCGCTCGAGGAGCTGCTGAACGACGAGGAGCTCGGCCTGCGGCTGGACCGGATCGTGCACGGCGCGCAGAAGTTCAACTACACGCGCCCGATCAAGGCCGGTGACGACATCGCCGCGACCGCCACCATCACCACTGTGCGCAAGGCCGGTCCCGTCGAGGTGATCATGTACGAGACCACTCTGACCACCGTCGACGGCGAACCGATCGCCACGGCGACGTCGACCCTCTCGCACAACCGGGCGGACGCATGATCGAGGTAGGTACCGAGCTCCCGCCGCTGACCGTCACCGTCAAGCGCGAGGACTTGGTCCGGTACGCCGGGGCCAGCGGGGACTTCAACCCGATCCACTGGAACGACCGGATGGCCGCGGCGCTCGGCCTGCCCGGCGTGATCGCGCACGGGATGCTCACGATGGCGTCCGCGGTGCGCGTCGTCACGGACTGGCTCGACGATCCGGCCGACTTGGTGGAGTACGGCGTACGGTTCACCAAGCCGGTCGTCGTACCGGATGACGACAAGGGTGCGAGCGTGACGTTCTCCGCGAAGGTCGACAAGGTCGTGGAGGGGCTGGCCGAGATCGACATCACGGCGGTGGCAGGCGAGGAGAAGGTGCTCGGCCGGGCCAGGGCGGTCGTGCGGGTCCGGTGAGTACGCACGTGTCGCTGGCCGACTACACCACGCTGCGGATCGGTGGTTCGGCGGACAAGTTCGTCGAGGTCAGCACCGAGGAGGACCTGATCACGGCGGTCCGGGACGCCGACGCGGCCGGGGAGCCGGTGCTTCTGCTCTCGGGCGGCAGCAACGTGGTGATCGGGGACGACGGGTTCCGCGGGACCGTGGTGAAGATCGCGACCTCCGGGATCCGCGTCGACGCTTCCGCGTGCGCGGGGGCGATGGTGCACATCGCGGCCGGGGAGGACTGGGACGGCGTCGTACAGCGCGCGATCGCGGAGGAGTGGAGCGGGCTCGAGTCGATGTCCGGCATCCCCGGGCTCGCCGGGTCGACGCCGGTGCAGAACGTCGGGGCGTACGGTCACGAGGTCGCGGAGACGGTCGCGTCCGTGCGGGTCTGGGACCGGGTCGCCGGCAAGGTCGAGACGATCTTCGCGGCCGACTGCGGATTCAGTTACCGCAACTCGCGATTCAAGGCCGACCCGTCGCGGTACGTCGTACTCGAGGTCGCCTTCCAGTTGACGCTGGGCGATCTTTCCGCGCCGGTCGGGTATGCCGAACTGGCCCGGGTGCTCGACGTCGAACCGGGTTCGCGCGCGCCGATGACCGAGGTCCGGGACGCCGTCCTCGCCCTGCGCCGCAGCAAAGGCATGGTCCTCGACCCCGCCGACCACGACACGTGGAGCGCAGGCTCCTTCTTCACCAACCCCATCCTCGACACCCCCGCCGAGGTCCCCGCCGGCGCTCCCCAGTGGCCGCAACCCGACGGCCGCGTCAAAACCAGCGCCGCCTGGCTCATCGAACACGCCGGCGTCTCCAAGGGCTTCACCATCGGCAACGCCGCCGTCTCCACCAAACACACCCTCGCCCTGACCAACCGAGGCCAAGCCACCGCCAAGGAACTCCTGACCCTGGCCACCCACGTCCGCACCCAGGTCCAACAATCCTTCAACATCTCCCTGATCAACGAACCTGTCCTGGTGAACTGCACGTTGTAAGGACAGGACGTACCTGTTCCTGAGTAACCGGCTGAGCGTTCCGAGTCTTCGCCGGGGCGACTACCTCCTGTCGTTAGCGGGCCTGTGGACAACTTCCGCCCCGGTTGCTGCCAATCCCGCAGTATCGGTGGGTGACCGTTGTCGCCGAGATCCTGGCCCGGCTCGGTGGCTGTGCCACAGCCGCGCAGCTGGTCGGACTGGTCTCGCCCGCAGCCTTGAAGGCGGCGGTACAGCGAGGCGAGGTCGAGCGGCTCGCGCGGGGTGTCTACGGTCTGCCCAATCTCGGCCCGGACCGACTTGCTGCGGTCGCCTACGACGGTGTCGTTTCCTACACCAGCGCTGCAAAGGCCTGGGGGCTGCCGCTACTTGTACAGCCGGAGAAGCCGCATGTCACGGTCCCTGCGAAGCGCAGGCCCCGGCCGGGACGCCCGGTTGAGCTGCACTGGGCAGCGGTCTCGCGGGCGGAGCGTGATGCTCGGCTGACGGGCCTGCTGCGAACAGTCCTGGATTGTTCGCGGCTCCTGCCGTTCGGCGAGGCACTCGCGGTGGCCGATGCGGCGTTGGGGTCTGGCAGGCTGGCGAAGGACGAGTTGGAAGCTGCGGCCGAGGCGATGCGTGGGCCGGGTCGCCCGAACGCGATCCGGGTCGCCGCCGCGGCCACCACGCGGTCGGAGAGCTTCCTGGAGTCGACGTTGCGGAGCCTGTTGATCGACGCCGGGATCGATGACTTCGAGCCGCAGGTCGTCGTGTACGCCGGCGGCATCCGAGTTCGGGTCGACCTCGGGCATCGGGCGGCGCGGATCGCGCTGGAGGCGGAGGGCTATGAGTTCCACGGCTCGCCTGGTGCGTTCGCTGCGGATTGCAGGCGGTACGACGACCTGGTCGCTGCCGGCTGGTTGGTGCTGCGGTTCACCTATCAGCAGGTGATCGGGGATCCGGCCTGGGTGGTTGAGACCGTTCGCAGCGCGCTCGCGGTGCGCTAACGACAGGAGGTACGCCCGTCGACCCGCCCGAGATGCGCTGGCGATCAGGCGTCGACGGCCGGCGGGAGGTACCACCTCCTGTCGTTAGCGGGTCTGAAAAAGATTTGCGTTGGGGGTAGGCAGGAGGGATAGGTTTCGCTAATCTTTTGCGCAATCTGGTGGGAGGTGGGTTGTGAGGCGTAAAAGATTTTCTCGGCGGGAGGTGTTGGCCGGGGTGGGGGCGGGGCTGGCTGCTGCTGTGGTCCCGGGGTGTTCCGGTGGGGACGGTGGGCGGTCGGGGGCTCTGCAGGTGTGGGGCGGGGTGCCGGCGGCATCCGGGCCGGCTGATGTGGTGAAGGCGTTCCAGGAGAAGTTTCCGCAGTACAAGGTGAACTACACGCGGTTCGTGAACGACGACCGCGGCAACCTCAAGCTCGACACCGCCCTCCAGGGCGGCGTCGACATCGACGTGTACTTCACGTACTCGCAGGGCGCGATGGCGTTGCGGGCCGGGTCCGGACTGGCGGCGGACCTGACCGATCGGGTCAAGGCGGATCCGGAGCTGCAGGTGTTCCTCGACACCGAGCAGCCGCGGTCGTACATCGACAACGGCAAGGTCAAGGCGCTCGCCACCGCGCGGGAGCCGTTCTTCGTGCTGTTCAACGAGAAGCTCCGGCAGCAGGCCGGCGTGGAGCTCCCGCAGGCGTGGACGATCGACGAGTTCCGCGCGACGGCGAAGAAGCTGACGACGGACAAGACGGTCGGCGCGTACACGCTGCCCGACGTCGCCCGGATCGCCCTCGGGCCGAACTACTGGTACGACGGAAACCGCTCGAACTTCGGCGATCCGCACTTCGAGCAGGGTTTCCGCCTCGGCCGCGAGATGATCGCCGAGGGTACGGCGTTCCCGTGGACCGAGGTGCTGTCCCGGCACCTCGACGCGTACCAGCAGAACTCGTTCCTCGGCGAGGAGTTCCACCTCTGGTCGACGGCCCCGTTCAACCTGCGCTACTTGTACGACGCGAAGAAGTACCCGCACGACTTCAAGGTCGCGTTCGCTCCGTCGCCGACCGTCGACGGCCAGAACTGGAACGGCGGCTCGTTCAGCAACTTCATCATGGTCAACCCGAAGTCGCCGAAGTTCGAGGCGGCCTGGGCGTTCGTGAAGTTCTGGCTCACCGAGGGCGCGACGCCGATGCTCAAGGGTGGCAAGATGCCGGCGCTCGGCAACGTCACCGACGAGCAGATCGTTTCCGGAATGCTCGGAAAAGAACCGGAGAAGTACTTCGATCTCGACTCGTTCCGGCGCGTCGTCCTGGCGTCCGATCCGAAGCTCGCGACCGATACCCGGCTGACCGGATTTCCGGAGATTTCCCTCGCGGTGAAGCAGCAGCGCGACCTGTGCTGGCTCGGCGAGAAGGACCCGGGGGTCGCGATTCGTGAGGTACGGCGGCTCGCCGACGCCGCGATCGCCCGTAACGAGAGGAGGCCCTGATGGCCACCGCCGCAGTCGCCACCGCCTCGAAGGTCCGGACCGAGAAGGCGCCCGGAATCAAGCCGCGCGGCTGGATCGGGTTCCTGTTCATCGCGCCCAACCTGCTCGGCGTGGTCGCGTTCACGCTGATCCCGCTGATCAGCGTGGTGGTACTCGCCTTCACGGACTGGAACCTGGTGTCCGGCCTCGGCGGCATCACCTTCAACGGCATCGACAACTTCGTCGCGATCGCCCGGGACCCCGGGTTCTGGCACGCGATCGGCCTGACGATGGTGTACGTGGTGGTGTCGGTCCCGCTCACCGTCGTCCTCGGACTCGCCCTCGGGATCGCGCTCAACCGCCCGCTCCCGGGTCGCGCCGTACTCCGGGCGATCTTCTTCCTGCCGTACATCGTCAACGTGGTCGCGATCGGCATGACCTGGTTGATGTTGATGAACCCGAAGGCCGGTCTGGTGAACCAGGTCCTCGACGCGTTCGGGATCCAGCCGGGGTGGTTCGCTTCCTCGCACTGGGCGCTGCCGGCGCTGATCGTGATGGCGGTGTGGGGCGGCGTCGGGTACTGCTCGCTGATCTACCTGTCCGCACTGCAGGACGCGCCGCGACAGCTGTACGAGGCGGCTGATATCGACGGCGCCTCCGCGTGGTCGAAGTTCCGCGTGATCACCTGGCCGTCGTTGCTGCCGACAACGATCTTCCTGCTGGTCACGCTGATCATCGGGGCGTCGCAGGGCTTCGGCTTGATCGCGCTGATCACCGCCGGCGGTCCGGGCGACGCAACCACCACGATCTCGTACTACATGTACCAGACCGGCTTCCAGTTCTACCGGTTCGGTTACGCGTCGGCGATCGGCCTGGTGACCTTCGTCGGCGTACTCGTCCTGACCCTGGTCACCTGGCGGGCGCAGCGAGGGAGGGCCCTCAATGACTAAGAAATACAGCAAGTGGATCTGGGGTGTCCCGCTGTGGATCCTCGCCATCGGTTTCCTGGCGCCGTTCGCGTGGATGATCTCGACCGCGCTGAAGCCGGACGTGGACGCCTACAAGATCCCGATGCAGTGGATCCCGGACCCGTTCCAGTGGGACAACTTCAGCACGGTCCTGAGTGGGGCGACCTCGGTCCTTCCGGCGTTCGGCCGCTCGGTGTTCGTGGCGCTGCTGCGGGTCGCGGGGGAGCTGATCACCGCGACGATGGCCGGCTACGCGTTCGCCCGGATGTCGTTCAAGGGCCGGGACAAACTGTTCCTGCTGTACCTGGCGACGGCGATCATTCCGGCGCAGCTGCTGCTTGTTCCGCGGTTCATCTACTTCCAGAAACTCGGGCTGTACGACACCCTCTGGGCGCTGATCCTGCCGGGGATGTTCACCGTGCTCGGAACGTTCCTGATGCGGCAGTTCTTCGTCAGCCAGCCGGCCGAGTTCGCCGAGGCGGCCCGGATGGACGGCGCGAACGAGTGGCGGGTGTTCACCCGGATCTACTTGCCGTTGGCAACGCCGGTGATGAGCGCGCTCGGCATCCTCGCGTTCGTCTGGTCCTGGAACGACTACGAGACGCCGCTGGTGCTGATCAGCAACCCGGACCGCTACACGCTGCCGCTCAGCCTGACCAACTTCGTCGACGAGCAGGGCCAGATCGCGCCCGGCCTGACGATGGCCGCCTCGGTGATCTCGATCGTGCCGGTGCTGATCGTGTTCGTCGTCCTGCAACGCCGGTTCATCGCCGCCATGACTCATACGGGAATCAAATGAACGTTTCCGGAATCTTTCCGCATCTCGCGCAGATCGGTGACTTCGGCCCGCCGCGCAGCGAGCTCGGTATCGGTTCGCTGATGCCGTGGAACGGGAAGCTCTACGTCCAGAACTACAACTCCCACAAGGCGCCGTCCGGCGCGGGCGTCAGTCTGCGCCGGGTCGACGCCGACCTGTCGATGGAAATCGTTCCGGAAACTCTCGGCGTGGACGGAACGTACACCAACCGTTTCGTGCATTTTCCGACGTCGAAGCTGGTCCTCGGGCCGCACGTGATTTCCGCGGACCACAAGATCGTGACGGTCCCCGAACTCGAGCCGCTGCGGGTCTGCGGTACGTCGCGGCACCTGACGAAACCGGACACGCACGTCTACGTGCTCGCGATGGAAGGCGAGCTGTTCGAGCTCGACGTCACGACGTACGAGTGCACGCAGCTCTTCGACCTGAACGACGAGCTCGGGACCGACGGCGAGATGAAGGTCCACTACAAGGACTGCTACACGAGTTTCGGCCGGCTCGTGGTGTGCTCCAACGAGTACGCCGAGCCGGAGTGGGCCGGCGAGCGGTCTCGCGGCCGGCTGGCCGAGTACGACGGTACGTCGTGGAAGATCCTGCGGGACGATCCGTTCACCGCGATCGGCGGGCGGCACGAGTTCGGCGGGACGATCTTCGCGACCGGGTGGGACCGGGCGTCGGCGATCCTCGAGGTGTTCACCGAGGCCGATCAGCGGTGGACGCGGTACCGGCTGCCGAAGGCGTCGCACTGTTTCGACCACAAGTGGCAGACCGAGTGGCCGCGGATCCGCGAGGTCGAGCACGAGCGGCTGCTGATGGACCACCACGGGATGTTCTACGAGGTGTCGCCGTGGGCGTACGGCGGCCGGATCTGGGGTGTCCGCCCGATCTCGACGCACCTGTGGGTCCTGGGCGACTTCTGCTCGTGGCGCGGGATGCTCGTGGCGGGTGCGGACAACGCGTCACCGAGTCACGGGCTCAATCCGACGACGGCCGAGCCGCAGTCCGGATTGTGGTTCGGGAAGACCGACGACCTGTGGAGCTTCGGAAAGCCGGCCGGGTGGGGCGGGCCGTGGTGGGAGACAGCGGTTTCCGCCGGCGTTCCGTCCGATCCGTACCTGATGACGGGCTTCGACGGAAAGTGTCTGCACCTGGAGAACTTCTCCGAAACTCCGCTGACGATCACGGTCGAGATCGACTTCCACGGGCACGGCCGGTTCGGCGCGGTGGAGACGTTGACGGTCGACCCGGGGCAGATCCGGTCACACGTTTTCCCGCCCGGGTTCAGTGCGCACTGGGTGCGTGTGGTCAGTGACACCGACGGTGTGGCGAGTGCCCAGTTCGTCTATACGTGACGATGACGGGATGACAGAGATGGAGAGAGCGGACAGCCCGAGCCCGTTGCAGCTGGTCAAGCGGGCCTTGCCCGAGCTGAACGGTGCGATGCAGCGGGTCGCCGAACACATCCTGGCGAACCCGGACGAGGTCGCGCGCGGTTCGATCACCAAGCTCGCCGAGGCCGCGCAGACCTCGGCCGCGACGGTCACCCGGCTGTCGACCCACCTCGGGTACGCCGGGTATCCCGCGCTGCGGGCCGCGCTGGCGATGGAGGTCGGCCGCGGTCTGGAGGCCGGCTGGGCGAGCGACATCGGTATGGCGATCGGCCCGGCGGATCCGCCCGAGCAGGTGCTGAACGTGCTCGCGTCGACGCAGGCGAACGCGTTGCGGAACGCGTTGGCCGCGATCGACCTGACCGCGGCCACCCGGGTCGCGGACGCGATCGCCGGCGCCCGGCGAACCCACATCTACGGCGAGTGGGGCGACGCGATCCCGGCCCGCGAGCTGTACATCCGGCTGCTGCGGATCGGCATCCCGGTGGGCTTCTTCGACGGTCCGCAGTCCTCGCAGATCGGCGCCGGCCTGCTGGGCGAGGGTGATGTGGCGCTGACCGTCACGCGGTCCGGCACCGATCCGACCACGCTCGACTTCATCAAGCGCGCCGGCGAGCAGGGCGCGCTCACCGTCGCGATCACCGGGATGCCGGACGCGCCGATCGGCCGGATCGCCGACGTCACGCTCGACACCGGTACGCCGAACGGCGCGAACTGGACCGAGTTCTTCGCCGGCCGCGCGAGCGACGTACTGACGGCCGGCCTGTTGTTCGTCCTGGTCGCACAGCGGGTGCCCGATCACCTGACCGCACATCATCCGAACGGGCCCGGGCAGCCCGTCGTCCAGCGAGATACCTGAAGGGTTCGTGCATGCAGCAGTTCGAGGTCCAGTCCGATCTGACCGTCGTCGGCGGCGGGCTCGCCGGGATCTGCGCGGCGATCGGCGCCGCGCGGCAGGGGAGCACCGTGGCGCTGGTGCAGAACCGGCCGGTGCTCGGCGGCAACTCGTCCAGTGAAGTGCGGGTGTGGGTGTGCGGGGCGACCGCGCACGGCGTCCAGAGCTTCGCCCGCGAGACCGGCATCATGGGTGAGCTGTTCGTCGAGAACCAGTTCCGGAATCCGCTCGGAAACCCGTACTACTGGGATCTCGTGCTGCTGGAGGCGGTCCGCGCCGAGCCGCGGATAACGCTGTACTTGAACACCGACGTCCGGTCCATAGAGGCCGCGGACGGCGAGATCCGGTCGGTGACCGGGTGGCAGATGGGGTCCGAGAAGGAGATCCGGTTCGTCAGCCCGGTGTTCGTGGACTGCTCGGGCGACGGCCTGGTCGGCCTCCTCGCGGGGGCGGAGTACCGGACCGGGCGGGAGCCGCGCTCGGAGTACGACGAGTCGTGGGCACCTGACGTACCGGACTCGAACACGCTCGGCAGCACGATCCTCTTCTACAGCAAGGACGCCGGGGAACCGGTGCGGTTCGTGCCGCCGTCCTTCGCCCGGGACGTCACGGAAACCGCGATTCCGGAACGCCGCGTGATCCGGACCGACATGAACGGGTGCGCGTTCTGGTGGATCGAGTGGGGCGGTGAGCTGGACGTCGTCGACGACAACGAGGCGATCCGCGACGAGCTGCAGGCCGTGGTGTACGGGATCTGGGACCACATCAAGAACTCCGGGCGGTTCGACGCCGACAACCTGACCCTGGAGTGGATCGGGTCGGTCCCCGGAAAACGTGAGTACCGGCGTTTCCTCGGCGATCACGTGCTGACCCAGCACGACGTGCTCGACCAGACGGACTTCGACGACCGCGTGGCCTTCGGCGGCTGGTCGATCGACCTGCACCCGCCCGGCGGCGTGTACGCGGCCGAACGCGGATCGAAGCACTGGCATCCGGACGGCAATTACCACATTCCGCTGCGTTCCCTGTACTCACGGAACGTCCGGAATCTGTGGATGGCCGGACGGAACATCAGCGCGAGCCACGTCGCCTTCGGTACGACGCGCGTGATGGCGACCTGTGCGCTGCTCGGTGAAGCGGCCGGCGTCGGCGCAGCTGTTGCCCTGCGCAACGGATTGACGCCACGTGAGCTCGCGCATGACCGGTTCGGGCTGATGAAGCACGCGTTGACCCGCGCCGACTCGTCGGTCCTCGGCGTCCTCGACGACGACCCGGAAAACGCTGCACTTTCGGCGACTGTCACGGCGTCCTCCACGCTGACCCGGCCGGCGCTCGAGGTCTCGTCCGGAACGTTGCCGCTGACCACTGATCTCGGAATGGTCATCCCGGTCGACCCTGCTCTCGATGGGTTCGAGCTACTCGTCGACTCGACCGGCGGTGCTCTGACCGTCGAGCTCCACGACCCGGTCAAGGCGCAGAACTACCTCCCGGCCAAGCTCATCGACTCCTGCACCGTCGAGGTTCCGGCCGGCGAGAAGCGCTGGATCCACGTCCCGTTGGCCTGGCGTCCGTCCGGTCCGTGCAACGCGTTCGTCGTACTGCGAAGCACGCCGGACATCTCCGTGCACACCGCTGCGACGGGTCTCCCCGGCACGGTTCATTTCGCCCATCGCGACCCGGCGCCCGATGAGCAGTGGACCGAGCAGTTCCGCGCCTGGAAACACATTCTGCCCCGCGGCGGCCTGTGCATCCGCCTCGGCGAGACCGCGGCGTACGCACCGGAAAAGGTGATCGGTGGCTACTCCCGCCCGTACGGCGGCCCGAACCTCTGGTCGTCCGAAGACCTGGCCTGGGACTCCGAACCTTGGCTCGAACTCACCTGGTCCGAGCCGGTGGAACTCTCCGAGATCGTCGTCGTCCTGGACGCGGACGTCCAAGAGGACCTCATCAACCTCCACCACCACCGCACCCCATTCGAGTCCCTCCCCACTCTCGTCGCTGACTACGACGTGGAGATCCGAGACGGCGACGGCCAGTGGCAGTCCGTCGCTCGGGTCACCGACAACCACCACCGCACCCAGCACCACCACCTGGACAACCCCACCCGAGCCACCCACCTCCGCCTCACGACCCGACGTACCAATGGCGCCCCACGAGCCCACGTGGTCTCCGTCCGCGCCTACAGGTCGGCTCAGTAACGCCACTCGAGTTCGTGCTGCAGCATCCAGTGCGTCAGAGGTTCAGCCGCGTCGGCCGACGCTGCACCCGTCAGAAGGTCTGCGAGGACCTGTGCGGGTGCAGCGAGCCGGAGACCGCTGTCGGTCTTCCGGGAGCGGGTGTAGACGACATCCCCGGAAGGCTCGGCCAAGATGAGCGCCCTGCCCCTGGCCGGCACGAGCTCCCACACCGCGGCCGCAGCCCGCGCGTCCGGGGTGTAGATCACGGTCGGGCCGGCCGGTGTCTCTGGTGCCCACACGTGCGCTGCATACGTGCCGCTGACTGCGTGACGGACCGGTGAGGTCGCGACACGGTCCAGGAGCGGCTGGGCGCCGTGTTTGCTGCGCCAGTACGTCTGACGGACGTCGCGGCTGAAGCGGACCTCCTCGTTCCAGCGGCGGAGCAGGGTGAGCCAGCTCGGTACGGCGACGACTCCGGGCGCCTGACGCTCTATGAGTTCTTCGCGCTCGAGCCGGTTGACCACCCGCCGGATGGTCTGCGCGGGGACACCGGTGGTCGTCACAAGGTCATGCGTGGTCCAGAGGCTGCGGAAGTCCAGGAGCGCGCGAATGATCAGCGACGCCGCGTCACCGGCCAGAGGGCTGACGGCGCTCATGAACTCGCTCCGCTCGGCCGGGCCCCGAGCCGGAGGCTGGCGTAGGTGGTCCACTCGTACTGGTTGTGATCGCGGTTCAGGTTGATGAGGCTGACTCGGCTGATCTCGGTTCTGGCGGCGCCGCCGGCCAGCGCGTTCACGCGTTGGCGGAGCGGCTCAGCGGGCGCGGGCTGGTTCCAGTAGCCGAGTGAGATGTGCGGGTCGAGTTCGGGCAGCGCGGGCACGGAGTCGCTGCCCCAGACGTCGGTGATCGCGGCGCGGAGCTGCGCGCGCAGACGGCGCATGCGGTCGACGGGGGAGACCGGGAGCTGCAGGCTCTCGACGTCGACGACCGCGGGGCCGAGCTTGATCTCGAACGGCCGGAAGTACTCGAGCCGGCGTTGCGCCGCGTCGATGATCGGGTCGAGGTCCGCCTGCGGGACCTTGTCGGCGAACCCGATCCCCTGCAGCGTGAGATGCAGCCACTGGACCGGCACCGGCGTGATCCCGGGCAGCGAACCGACCAGCCGCTGGTACGCCGCGTGCATGTCGGTCAGCACGGCGTCGTTCGGGAAGATGACGTGCCACGTGTAGAACGATCGCCCGGGCCGCCAGTTGGGGCGCCAGTACCAGTGATCGCGGACTTCCCTGATCATGTGTGCTCCTCGATCACGCGTCGTCGGTTCGGGGTCGTGAGGCGCGCGGGTAGTCCTGGTTGCTGGGTGAACTCGGCGATCCGGTCCCGCAGCATCCGGCCCTTCGGGCTCCGCGCGTACGGCGCTGTCAGGGCCGCGACCTCCGCGAGGCGGTGGATCAACGGGCGCACGCGGTACTCCGGCTGGAGCTCCAGCACCGGGTCGACCGCCTCGATCGCGCCGTCTAGGTGTCCGAGGAGCAGCCGCGCCTTCGCCTGCTGCAGGCGGGCCATCCGTTCGGAACCGGCGTTCCGGAGCGCGTACGGGACGGCCTCGAACAGCGCGATGCTGTGGTCGGCGTGATCCGCGGTGCGTTGTGCGTCGCCGAACGCCAGGTGCGTGTCCGCCCACAGTCCTTCGGCGCGTTCCGGCGTACAGAGCAGGACTCCGCCTGGTTCGGAATCGGCCGGGTGGACGGCGAGGGTTCGGGCGACCTCGAGGAGGTCACGGGCCCTGTCCGTACGTCCCGCGCGGGCGAGGTCGACGGAGGCCGCGCTGGCGAGGAAGAGTCTTGCCGTGCCGGCGTTGTACCGCAGGCCGTCCTCGGCGTACGCCGCCGCGCGGGCGAAGTCCTCCTGCCAGAACGCGGCGGTGTGCTGGGTGGCGCGGATCCAGCCTCGCAGTACGTCGTGATCCGCGGCCTCGGCGCAGGCCCACGCCGTACGGGTATGACCCTCGGCGATATCCGGGCGACCGAGATCGACCGACATCCAGGCGAGCAGGGTGATCGCCCAGCCGGCGGCCGCGTACAGGTCGCGTGACTGGCGCGGCGACTGATTGCCGGCCAGCAGTCCGAAGGCGCGGTCCCGGATCGCGCGGCTCTTCGCGAACAGCGGCCGAATCGGCGTCCGCAGGTACGACTGCGCGATCCGCTCGATGTCGGCGAGCGACTGTTCGACGGTGAGCTCGCCGACGTTCGACTCTTCGGCGAACGACAGCAGCCCGATGGACTCGTCGCCCGCGGTCACCAGGTCGTCGTCGTGACCGGCCATCGACGCCGGCGGCGTCAGGTCCGGCTCGGTCAGAGCGAGGCCGGAGGGCGGGAAGAATCCGAGGTCGTTGTCGGAGGCAACGCCGAGCACGTGCCGCAGACCGGAGCGGTACGCCGCGCCCGGCCAGCGGACCGCGCCGCGTTCCAGCTTGGCGATGTAGTGGCCGTCGAGCTCGTACTTGATCTCGGTCGTGTCCCAGAGCCACGCGCAGATGGTGTCGGCGAGCTCGCTCCGGGACATGTGTTCACCCGGCGCGCGCCGTGATGGGGTGCGTTCTCGCGCCTCGCGGAGAAACTCGTTCGGCCCTGACATGGCGGTAACTGTAAGACGCTGAACACCCTCTGCGACGGGTAAATCGGGCCTTGTGGACGATCTGCCCCAGGCTGCCCCGATCTGCCCCGAATCCCTGTGGAAAAAGGGGTTCTCGGCCGCCGTCGAGGGTGTGCGGCGGTTGAATCGACGGTGATTTCGGTGCGGGGAGACGGTTGCTGAGCGTGAGGACGGCGGGGCATCCCGGGGCAGATAGGGGCAGCCCCTCGAGGTTGGACCCCTAGAGTTGTGGGATGCCCGAGGAAGCCGTGACGACGTTGCCTGCCGAACTGGAGCGGTTCGGGCGGGTGGAGGAAGGGTTCGCGCTGCTCGAGGTGTTCCTGGAGGTGGCGCGGCCGCGGTTGGGTGCGGTGGTGCTGGATCCGGTGGGACTACAGCTGCCGGCGGAGCTCACCGACGATCGTGTCGTCGTACAGAAGCTGATCGACGAGATCGAGCAGGAGCCGCAGGGAAAGGGGCGCGTGCTCGAGCGCCCCTTCGACATGGACGACGAGCAGGCGCGCTGGGACTACGTGCGCCTCGCCTACAGCTCGAAGCAGGCGACAGTATGGAGCCGTCGCCACCGCACGACGTACTTCGAGGCGTCCGGCGGCCACAAAGCGACGTACTGGCTGCCGGACAGCCTGAAGGTGCAGTACTTCGACGCGCTGGCCTCCCGCGGGTGGGCCATCCCGGAGGACTGGCTCACCGCGGTGGCGAAGCGGCCCAAGCCTTGGTGGAGGCGCGGTGGCCGCTGACCTGTCAGCCGATCGCGGGCAGGTGGGTCAGGGCTTCGGCTACTGCTGACTGGATGTCGGCGTCCTCCCAGCTGCGGTCGACGATGGCGTTGGACAGGTAGGCGTCGTATGCGGCGAGGTCGAGGTGACCGTGGCCGCAGAGGGCGGTGAGGATGACCTTCTCCTCGCCGGACTCCTTGCAGCGTTGGGCTTCTTCGACGGTGGCCGCCAGAGCATGGGTGGGCTCGGGCGCGGGGACGATGCCTTCGGTCCGCGCGAACTGGACTCCGGCGGCGAAGCACTCGGACTGCGGTTTGGCGACGGCTTCGATCTCGCCGGTCTCGTAGAGGTGGCTGATCAGCGGGCTCATCCCGTGGTACCGCAGGCCGCCCGCGTGGATCGGGTCGGGGATGAAGTCGTGGCCCAGCGTGTGCATCTTCATCAGCGGCGTCATCCCGAGGGTGTCGCCGAAGTCGTACGCGTACGTGCCCTGGGTGAGTGACGGACAGGCGGCCGGCTCGACCGCGCGCACGACCGGGGACATCCGGCCGGCCCATTTCTCCCGCAGGAACGGGAACGCCAGGCCGCCGAAGTTCGACCCGCCGCCGGTGCAGCCGACGATCAGGTCGGGCGTCTCGCCCACCATTGCGAGCTGCATCAGCGCCTCCTCGCCGATGATGGTCTGGTGCAGCAGCACGTGGTTGAGCACCGACCCGAGCGCGTAGTGCACCTCGGGATCCTGCACGGCGGCCTCGACCGCCTCGCTGATCGCGATCCCGAGCGAGCCGGTGGAGTCCGGGTCGCCGGCGAGGATCTTCCGTCCGGCCTCGGTGAGGTCGGACGGGCTCGGGTGCACGGTCGCGCCGAACACCTGCATCATCGTCCGCCGGTACGGTTTCTGGTCGTACGACGCCCGCACCTGCCAGACCTCGCACTCCAGGCCGTACTGCGCGCAGGCGAACGCGAGCGCCGTACCCCACTGGCCGGCGCCGGTCTCGGTGGTGAGCTTCCGGACGCCGGACTTCGCGTTGTAGTACGCCTGGGGGACGGCGGTGTTCGGCTTGTGCGATCCCGCCGGTGAGACGCCTTCGTACTTGTAGTAGATCCGGGCTGGTGTATCGAGCGCCTTCTCCAGCCGGTGCGCGCGATACAACGGGCTGGGTCGCCACAGCCGGTAGACGTCGAGCACCTCGCCCGGAATGTCGACGTACTGCTCCTGTGAGACCTCCTGCAGGATCAGGTCCATCGGGAACAGCGGCGTGAGATCGTCCGGCCCGATCGGTTGCCCTGTCCCCGGATGCAGCACCGGCGGCGGAGGCGTCGGCAGGTCGTGCAGCACGTTGTACCAACGGGTCGGCAGCTCGTCCTCTGGCAGCAGGATCTTCGTCGGCGTCATGCACGCAAAGTTAGGCCCGCACCGACCCCCGGACAATGACCTGAACCGGAACGCAACCAGCACTTATCCGGAACTCGCCAGCCGCTCCACAACACCACCCGCGCGCACGCGGTAGACCACATACGACGGCTGCCGCGTACCGAGCGCATCCGGTACGCCGAGCCGTCGCAACAACATCCGTCCGATCATCTCGTGGGACACGAGCAACGGCCGCCGTACGCCGCTCCGCCCGATCTCCTCCAGCACCCGCCCGGCGCGCACCTCGCCGTCCGCGTAGCTCTCACCCTCCGGAAACCGAAAGGTGTACTTCTCCCGCTCCCGCACATCCCGCTGCCCCGGCCACTGCGCATCGATCTCGATCGACCCGAGCCCCGACCACGACCCGTGGTCGATCTCAGCCAGGTCGTCGACAACCTGGACGGTCAGACCGAGCTCCGCAGCGATGATCGAGGCCGTACGCCGTGCTCGCCCGAGTGGGCTGGCGAAGATCGCGTCGATGCCTTCGCCAGTCAGCAAGCGAGCGTTCCGGCGGGCCTGTTCGAGGCCGAGTTGGGTGAGTGGTGAGTCGAGACGGCCTTGTCGGCGGCCTGCGACGTTCCACTCGGTTTGGCCGTGGCGGGCCAGATAGGTCAGGCCGAGACTCTGGCGGGGGTTCCGAGCCATTCGTCGATTTCGGTGAGGAGGGCTTTTTGGGTCTCGGGTGGGGCAGTGGAGGCCAGGACTGAGCTGCGGGCGAGGTCGGCCAGTTCGGGGTCGGTGAAGCCGTGGACTGTGCGGGCGGTTTCGTACTGTTCGGCCAGGCGGGAGCCGAACAACAACGGGTCGTCGGCGCCTAGGGCGATGCGGGCGCCTGCCTCGTAGAGCTCGCGCAGGGGGACGTCTTCGGCGCGGCGGTAGACGCCTAGCGAGACGTTGGACGCGGGGCAGACCTCCAGCGCGATCTGTGCGTCGACGATGCGCTTCAGGAGGTCAGGGTCCTCGACGGAACGGACGCCATGGCCGATGCGGCCCGCGCCCAGCTCGTCCAGGCACGTCCGCACAGTCGCCGGTCCGCACAGTTCGCCGCCGTGCGGCGCAGCGAGCAGCCCGGCGTGGCGGGCGATCCGGAAGGCCGGTTCGAACTCGGACGTCGTACCGCGACGCTCGTCGTTCGACAGGCCGAACCCGACCACCCCACGTCCGACGTACTGCGATGCCAGCCGTGCCAGGGTGCGAGCGTCGAGCGGATGCCGGGTCCGGTTCGCGGCGATGATGACCTGGACGGCGATGCCCGTCGAGGCCGACGCGTCGCGGGCGGCGTCGAGGACCAGGTCGGTGAACTCGGTGATCCCGTGGAACCGGTTCGCGTACCCGGACGGGTCCACCTGGATCTCCAGCCAGCGCGAGCCGTCCGCCCGGTCGTCCTCGGCCGCCTCGCGGACCAGACGCCGTACGTCGTCCTCCGTCCGCAGCACCGAGCGCGCGATGTCGTACAGCCGCTGGAACCGGAACCAGCCGCGCTCGTCCGCCGCCGACAGCTCCGGCGGCCAATCGGTCCGCAGCGCGTCCGGCAGCCGTACGCCGTGCTTGTCCGCCAGCTCGACCAGCGTCAGGTGCCGCATCGACCCGGAGAAGTGCAGATGCAGGTGTGTTTTCGGCAGCACCCGCAGATCCCGCTGCGTCATTACCGAAGGTTACCGATCCCCTACCCGCCCCGCGAAATCAGCTCAGCAACTTGGCAATCCGGCCGAGGCCCTCGGCCAGGTCGTCGTCGCCGAGCGCGTAGGACAGCCGCAGGTACCCGGGCGCGCCGAACGCCTCACCCGGCACCACCGCCACCTCGACCTCGTCCAGGATCAGATCGGCCAGCTCGGCCGACGATGCCGGCGTACGCCCGTTGATCTCGTTGCCGAACACACCCTTGACCGACGGGTACGCGTAGAACGCGCCGGTCGGCTCCGGGCATTCGACACCGGGGATCTCGTTCAGCATCCGGACCATGGTCCGCCGGCGCCGGTCGAACGCGACCTTCATCTCGTCGACCGCGCTCAGGTCGCCGGACACCGCGGCGAGCGCGGCCCGCTGGGCGATGTTGCAGACGTTCGAGGTCTGGTGCGACTGCAGGTTCGTCGCGGCCTTGATGACGTCCTTCGGCCCGATCATCCAGCCGACCCGCCAGCCGGTCATCGCGTACGTCTTGGCGACACCGTTCAGTACGACGGTCTTGTCGGCCAGCTCCGGTACGGCGACCGGGATCGACGTCGCCCGTACGTCGCCGTACGTCAGGTGCTCGTAGATCTCGTCCGTGATCACCCACAGGTCGTGCTCGAGCGCCCACCGGCCGATCGCCTCGATCGCCTCCGGGCTGTCGACCGCGCCGGTCGGGTTCGACGGTGAACAGAACAGGAGAGCCTTGGTCTTCGAGGTCCGGGCCGCCTCGAGTTGCTCGACGGTGACGCAGTAGTTCTGCGACTCGTCGGCGAGCACCTCGACCGGTACGCCGCCGGCCAGCCGGATCGTCTCGGGGTACGTGGTCCAGTACGGCGCCGGCAGGAGCACCTCGTCACCTGGGTCGAGCAGCGTCGCGAACGCGTTGTAGACCGCGTGCTTGCCGCCGTTCGTGACCAGGACCTGGGACGCCTCGATCTCGTAGCCGGAGTCCCGCTTGGTCTTGTCCGCGATCGCCTGCTTGAGCTCCGGCAGGCCGCCCGCGGGGCTGTACCGGTGGTTCTTCGGATCCCGCGCGGCCGCGACCGCGGCCTCGACGATGTAGTCCGGCGTCGGGAAGTCCGGCTCACCTGCGCCGAACCCGATCACCGGGCGCCCGGCCGCCTTGAGCGCCTTCGCCTTGGCGTCGACCGCCAGCGTCGCCGATTCACTGATGGCGCCGATCCGCGCCGAGATCCTGGAACCCATACGGCCCATCCTGGCACCACGCCGTACGGCGGTGCTCGCGGGTTTCACGGGGTGGGCGGGGAACGCGCCGGGGGCACTGTCCGTTGGGACCATCTGGAGGCTGTATGGTTCTGTCCGCGGTGCGACGCCCGGCCGAAAGTCAGTGCAGGGGTCGTGCGGGAGGCTGAGTTCGACCACGTGGCTCAGACCCCGTACACTTCTCTAGGTCCGGGCGTTGGTGGCCCTGATCCGGCATGCCCGAGATCAGGTCCTACGCGGCGTCCGGATGGATTGCAGAGGGCACTAGCTCAACTGGCAGAGCATCGGTCTCCAAAACCGAAGGTTGGGGGTTCAAGTCCCTCGTGCCCTGCAAATCCTGACCGGCGCAGGGCCGGTCAGGCCGCCGCTAGCGAAAGAGGTAGGTCGTGACGGAGACGCGCACCCCGGCACCGTCCGGCGCCGGCAAGCCTGCGGAAGGCAAGCAGGGCAGGGGCCTGCTGCGCTTCTACCGCCAGGTGGTCGCCGAGCTCCGCAAGGTCGTCTGGCCGACCCGCAAGCAGCTCTCCACCTACTTCGTGGTCGTCCTGACCTTCGTGGTGTTCGTCATCGCGATCGTCTCGGTCCTCGACCTCGCCTTCGGCTGGGCGATGTTCAAGATCTTCGGCTGAGGCCGCCCACCACGATCCCCGCCGTAGGTCCCGGGCTCCTGACCCGACCCGAAGCAGAACAAGACCCGATCCACAGATGACGGAGTACGACGTGTCCGAGCGCGACGACGAGGTCCTCGACCACGAGGACGAGTTCGACGTATCCGACGCCGACCTCGATCTCGACTTCGACGAGAACGCCACCGATGACGATCTGTTCGCTGACGACGACGATGACGACGACGACCCGTTCGCGGGACTCGACGACGACGACGCCGGCGAGGACGAGGACGATGTGGACGACGACGAGTACTCCGCCGACGACGAGGCGGAGACGCCGCGGGCGGACGCCGACACCTCCGACGACGAGCCGGTCGTGGTGGTCCCGGCGGCCGACGAGGCCGAGGACGCCGAGGTCGTGACCGAGGACGACGTCGAGGACGCTGCCGAGGAACTGGCCGAGGAAACCGCCGAGACCGCTCCGCTGACCACCGCCGAGGCGCCTGCCGCGGCCGACGAGGTGGTCTTCTCCAGCGGCGACGAGTCCGGTGACGACGAGTCCGACGACGACGCCGACGTGGAAGCGCTGGCCGTGGCCGCCGCCGCGACGGACGACGACGACGCGGAGGCCGAGGAGGCGGAGCCCGAAGAGCCGGGTGACCCGCTCGAGGAGCTGCGCAGCCGGCTGCGTTCGCAGATCGGTGACTGGTACGTCGTGCACACGTACTCAGGGATGGAGAACCGGGTCAAGGGCAACCTGGAGAACCGGATCAACTCCCTGAACATGGAGGACTACATCTTCGAGATCATCGTGCCGACCGAAGAGGTCGCCGAGATCAAGAACGGTCAGCGCCGGATGGTCAAGCGCACCGTCCTCCCCGGCTATGTGCTGGTCCGGATGGACCTGACCGACGAGTCCTGGTCGACCGTGCGGCACACGCCGTCGGTGACCGGCTTCGTCGGGAACAGCCAGAAGCCGGTCCCGCTCAGCCTCGAAGAGGTCGAGAAGATGCTCGCTCCGGCTGTCGTGGCGGCAGCCGAGGCGGCGGCCGCCGAAGCCGGCGCCGCACCCGCCAAGACCGCGGCCAAGAAGAAGGTCGAGGTCGCCGACTTCGGTGTCGGCGACTCGGTCATGGTGGTCGACGGGCCGTTCGCGACCCTGCACGCCACAGTCACGGAGATCAATGCCGAGGCCCAGCGGATCAAGGCCCTGGTGGAGATCTTCGGCCGGGAGACCCCGGTGGAACTCAGCTTCAACCAGATCCAGAAAGTCTAAGGACCCGACAGAATGCCTCCCAAGAAGAAGATCGCTGCCCTGGTCAAGGTGCAGCTCCAGGCCGGTGCTGCGACGCCGGCCCCGCCGGTCGGTACCGCGCTCGGCCCGCACGGCGTCAACATCATGGAGTTCTGCAAGGCGTACAACGCCCAGACGGAATCCATGCGTGGCAACGTGGTGCCGGTCGAGATCACCATCTACGAGGACCGTTCCTTCACCTTCATCACCAAGACGCCGCCGGCGCCGGAGATGATCAAGAAGGCCGCCGGTCTGCAGAAGGGCTCGGCCGTCCCGCAGAAGGACAAGGTCGGCAAGATCACCAAGGACCAGGTCCGCGAGATCGCCACCACCAAGATGCCGGATCTGAACGCCCGCGACATCGACGCGGCGATGAAGATCATCGAGGGTACGGCGCGCTCCATGGGCGTCACCGTCGACGGCTGATCAGCACCACTTCACACACGCAGTAGTGGCAGGGCGAAGCGCCGCCCGGAGACCACACCCCAGAGAGGAACCACTCATGGCACAGCGCAGTAAGGCATATCGCGCCAGCGCGGAGCAGATCGACTTCGACCACCTGTACACCCCGCTCGAGGCCATCAAGCTGGCCAAGCAGGGCGCGACGGGCAAGAAGTTCAACTCCACGATCGACGTCGCAATGCGCCTCGGGGTCGACCCCCGCAAGGCCGACCAGATGGTGCGCGGCACCGTCAACCTTCCGCACGGTACCGGCAAGACGGCACGGGTCCTCGTCTTCGCCACCGGTGAGAAGGCCGAGGCCGCGAAGGCCGCCGGCGCCGACTTCGTGGGCGACGACGACCTGATCAAGAAGGTGACCGACGGCTGGCTCGACTTCGACGCCGTCGTCGCGACTCCTGACCTGATGGGCAAGGTCGGCCGCCTCGGTCGCGTGCTCGGCCCGCGTGGTCTGATGCCGAACCCGAAGACCGGCACGGTGACCCCGGACGTGGTCAAGGCCGTGAACGACATCAAGGGCGGCAAGATCGAGTTCCGGGTCGACCGGCACGCGAACCTGCACTTCATCATCGGCAAGGTCTCGTTCGACGAGGCCCAGCTGGTGGAGAACTACAGCGCCGCGCTCGAGGAGATCCTCCGGCTGAAGCCGGCCAGCTCGAAGGGCCGCTACATCAAGAAGACGGTCTTCTCGACCACGATGGGGCCGGGCGTCCAGGTTGACCCCAACCTGAGCCGCAACCTCACCGAGGAGCCGGCCGAGGCCTGAGCCTCAGCACCGCAGTCACCAGAAACCCCCGGGATCTCCCGGGGGTTTTCTGCTTTTCAACTCCCCAGGTGGTTCAGTTCGTGACGAGGTCTGGTGTCAGCGACGACGGTGTGGAGACGCCGAGCAGCCGCAGGGTGTGGTCGAGTTCGGTGCCGAGCTCGGTCAGCAGCCGGGTGACGCCGTCGGACGAGCCGACGGTCAGGGACCAGAGAGCGGGGCGGCCGACGAACACCGCGCGGGCGCCGAGGGCCAGGGCGGCGAGGACATGCTCGCCGCGGCGGATGCCGCCGTCGACGTACACCTCCAGGTTGCTTCCGGCGACGGCTTCGGCGACCTCGGGCAGCGCCCGCGCCGTGGGGATCGAGCCGTCGAGCTGACGGCCGCCGTGGTTCGAGACGATGATGCCGGCGGCGCCCGCGTCCGCGCAGCGCTTGGCGTCGTCGCCGCGGAGGACGCCCTTCACCACCACGGGGAGGCCGGTGCGTTCCGCGAGCCAGCCGATCACGTCGGGGTTCAGGTCGTCGGCCTTGTCGAGGTCGTCGTCGGTCCAGTCGCCGTCGGGCAGGTTGGCCAGGAACTGTCCGGGTTGCGCCACGTCCCAGACGGTCTCGCCCTCGTCTTCCTTCCGGCCGACCACCGGGGTGTCGACGGTGAGCACGACCGCCCGCGCTCCGGCCTCGACGGCGGCGTCGAGCATCCGGACGGTGATCTCCCGGTTCCGCACGACGTAGATCTGCAGCCACCACGGAACCCCGGTCGCTCCGAGCTCGGCGAACGTCGTACCGGCGTTGCTGGACACACCGAGCACCGACCTCGCTGCGGCGACGCCGCGTGCCATCGCGAGCTCGCCGTCCGGGTCGGCCAGCCGCTGCATCGTCGACGGCGCGACCAAGATCGGCGCGTCGACGGGTGTGCCGAGCACCGTCGTACTCAGGTCGACCGTGGACACGTCGTTCAGCACGTGCGGACGGAAGCGGTACGCCGACCAGGCCGAGGTCGCCTCGCCGACGCTGACTCCGCCGGCCGAGCCCTGCCGGAAGTAGCGGTGCACGGCCTCCGGCAGCTTCTCGGCGGCCGCGCCTTCCAGGGTGTCGATCCATCGCATGCGGCCCATCGTCGCACCCGGTGGTTCCGCAGCGGACCGAATTTCGCGGCGGAGGGTGGTGGCCGGACGGTACAGTGGACGGTATGACGCAGTACGGGCGGCGATTTCTGCGCCCCGGCCGGCACGACGGTGCCGACGGGGTGAGCTGCTGCTGCGCTCTCTCCTGAGGTGACCGCGGCCGACCGGGGTGGACCCCCGTCGAGACCGTCATCCTGGAGAGAAACCCATGTCTGTCCTCACTGTCGAAGAACTGCACTCTGCCCTGGCGCTGCGCGACCTCACCGACCCGGCCCAGGGCCCGCACGCCGTCCAGCTCGTCGTCGATTCGATCCGTACGGCGCTCGGCGCCGTGTGGCCGTACACCGAGATCTGGACCCGTCGCGACCATCCCGTCGTACCGATGGCCGACAACTACGACAACCTCGGGTACGCCGCCGACGCGGTGACTCGGGAGGCTCGCTACACCCGCTACGTGTCCGAGACCGAGGTGTTGCGGAGTCACACGTCGGCGATGATTCCGCCCGCGCTCCGTGAGCTCGCCGGGTCGGAGTCGTCCGATGTGCTGATGATCTGCGCCGGCATCTGTTACCGCCGGGACTCGGTCGACTGGCAGCACACCGGTACGCCGCATCAGCTCGACCTGTGGCGGGTCAGCCGCAACGTGACGCTGGGCGAACCGCAGCTGGAGGACATGATCGCCCGTCTGGTCGACACTGTCCTGCCCGGCCAGACGTATCGCACCGTTCCGGCCGTTCACCCGTACACGATCCACGGCCGGCAGATCGATGTCCTGCTGGACGATCAGTGGATCGAGATCGGTGAATGCGGGGTCGCCGCGCCGCACGTCCTCCGCATGGCCGGCCTGGACGACAGCTGGACCGGGCTCGCGATGGGCCCTGGCCTGGACCGGCTGATGATGCTCCGCAAGGGGATCCGCGACATCCGCCTGCTCCGCTCGACGGATCCACGGGTGGCGGGTCAGATGCTGGATCTCGCGCCGTACAAGGCGGTCTCGTCGATGCCGCCGGTCCGTCGCGACCTGTCCGTCGTCGTCGACGAGTCGGCGGACGTGTCGGCGGAGGTCCTCGGAGACAAGGTCCGCGCCGCACTCGGCCCCGACGCCGATGCAGCGGAGTCGCTGGAGGTGCTGGGCGAAACGTCGTACGACGACTTGCCGACGTCCGCCCGTGAGCGCCTCCAGATGACTCCGGGACAACGCAATGTCCTGGTCAGACTGGTCCTCCGCCCGGTGGACCGTACGCTCACCGATGCAGAGGCCAATGTCCTGCGGGACAAGGTCTACCGAGCTCTGCATGAAGGTCCGGTCTTGGAGCTCATCGTCTGAGCTCGCGGGCGGCGACCACGAACGCGCACACGGCCAGCGGCAGCTCCAGGACGAGCGCCTCGGTCACCGAGAGGGTGCGGTCGAACCCGGCCGCCGCCGTACTCACGTCGAACCAGGCGTCGGCTGTCAGCAGTGTCCCGGCAGCCATCGCGGTCAAGGCGGCATACCTGTTGCGGGTGTGCAGCAGGTACGCCGTGAGACCGGCGGCGATCGCGGTGCCGCAGTCGAGGCCGATCCAGGTGAGCTTCCAGTGGCCCGCCTGGTAGGTGCTCGGCAGCGTGGCGGCGAGAATCAGGCACCAAGGAAGCAGCACTGCCGCGACACCGGCGGCGACGAGCGCGGCCAGCCCTCCGGGTGAGCGGCGGGCGCGGATCCTGCCGTCGAGCCGGCCCTCGGCGATGTAGTCCTCGAGCGCGTCGGCCACGCGGTCGTCGATCGCGTCTCCGAGTCTCCCGTCCATGGTCCGGCTGAGATCGCCGGTGATCGCTGTCGTCGTCATACCTTCGAGGATTCCGGCGACGGCCGCTCGGCACAGTCCGGCCAGCCCACGAACCGAGGTAGGGATAACCCCCGGCCGGTTCCGTGGGCTGTCCTCCTGCCGTCGGGCTAGGCCGACGACGTAAGTTGTGACGGCAAGCAGGCGCTGACACGGGGAGGTGGTTCCGGATGACGGTTGCTGCGAATCCGGTTCCCCGGACACCCTGGCGACTCTGGCGCTCGCCGTACTTGTGGTTGGCAACGATCCACCTTCTGGGTGACGCGGTCGTGGTGCTCACGTCCGGCCTGCTGGTGCTGGGCACGGTCCTGGTCGCCTTGCTGGCTTGGCCGCTCGGGTACGTCGGGATCCCGCTGAGCGTCGGCGCGAACCGGTTCGTGTACCGGGTGGCCGGATGGGAGCGAGCGCGGGCCCGGATCACGCGCGGGCAGGTCATTCCTCCGCTGATCCCGCCGCTGCCGACCGGATCACGCCCCGCTGACGCCAGGCTCGCAGTGAGCGACCGGGGGATGTGGCAGCAGTTCCTGTACTACCTGTTGCTGTTGCCGCTGGCAATCGTTTGGCTGGTTCTCATCCTGGCCGCGTGGTCGGTGCCGCCGGTGCTGATCGCGTTGCCGCTCTACTACAACCGGTTCGCCGCCTCGCAGGCGCAGCTCGGGCCGTTCGTGATCGACTCGCCCAAGTCCGCTGCGATGGTGGCGATCGCCGCGGCCGTGTTCCTGCTCGTGGTGTCGCCGTTGCTGATGCGGCTGGCGTCGGCCCTGGACGCCGAGCTCGCGCGGAGGTTGCTCGGCCGGTCCGAGAGTGGTGCCCTGGCGGAGCGCGTCACGGAGCTGGTGACGAGCCGGCAGCAGGTGGTCGACTCCGTCGAGGCCGAGCGGCGGCGGATAGAGCGCGACCTGCACGACGGCGCCCAGCAGCGGCTCGTCTCGCTGGCGATGACGCTCGGCCGGGCCAAGAACCGCCTGGGGAGCAAGGAGCCCGCGGTGCGCGCGTTGATCGAGGAGGCGCATTCGGAGGCGATGCAGGCGATCGTCGAGATCCGCGACCTGACCAGAGGACTGCATCCGCCGGTGCTGACCGATCGCGGTCTGGACGCGGCGCTGTCGGCGGTGGCGGTCCGATCACCGGTGCCGATCCACGTGCGGATCGGCATCCATCGCCGGCCGTCGCTGACGATCGAATCGATCGCGTACTTCGTGGTGACGGAGGCGCTGGCCAACGTGGCCAAGCATGCTGAGGCGGCGCACGCGGAGGTAACGGTGCGGCGGGTCGGCGACGTCCTGCGGATCGAGGTGCGGGACGACGGTCGAGGTGGCGCCGATCCCTCCAAGGGCACCGGGTTGCGCGGGCTGACCGATCGGGTGGCCGGCGTCGACGGATGGCTCACGGTGGACAGTCCACCGGGCGGCGGGACCACGCTGACGGCGGAGGTGCCCTGTGGCTGAGAACACTGTGGCTGAGAACACTGTGGCTGAGAACACTGTGGCTGAGAACACTGTGGTTGAGGACGCTGTGGTTGAGGAGATTGAGCGGATGCGGGTGGTGATCGCCGAGGACTCGGTGCTGTTGCGTGAGGGCATCGTGCGGCTGCTGGAGGAGCAGGACTGCGTCGTGGTCGCGGCAGTCGGCGACGGCGATGCGCTGCTGAAGGCGGTCGAGGCGCATCGGCCTGACGTGTGCGTGGTCGACGTACGGATGCCGCCGACGTTCACCGATGAGGGACTGCGGGCGGCGTTGGTGATCCGCGAGCAGTACGCCGAGGTCGGCGTACTGGTGTTGTCGCAGTACGTCGAGGAGCGCTATGCGAGTGAACTGATCGGTGGGAACCCCGGTGGTGTCGGGTACCTGCTGAAGGACCGCGTGGCCGATGTCGATCAGTTCATCGAAGGGCTGCGCCGGGTCGCGGGCGGTGGCGCCGCGCTGGATCCGGAGGTGATCTCGCAGTTGCTGGTCCGGTCGCGGAAGCTGGATCCGCTGGCGGTGCTGAGTCCACGGGAACAGGACGTTCTCCGGGCGATGGCGGAGGGCAAGTCGAACGCCGGGATCGCCCAGGCGCTCGTCGTCGGTGAAGGCGCCGTGGAGAAGCACATCAGCAACATCTTCCTGAAGCTCCGGTTGTCCCCGACCGACGGCGAACACCGGCGGGTGCTCGCCGTGCTCAAGTACCTGGATACGTGATGACGACCGCGCAGCGCAGGATGCTGATCATCGGACTGGTGCCGGTGCTGGTGTTCGTGATCACCGGCGCGGCGGTGACCGTGTCGTTGATCCGGGGGAAGCTGCCGTACGAGTACTCGGCCTCGTTCACGCCCGGACCGCAAGGGGTGAAGGTGGTGTCGGGTGTGGCGATGCAGTTGCTGGCGAGCGCGGACGGACAGGTGCATGTGACGGTCGACGGGTCGTACGCCGTCGCGAAGCCCGACGTGAAGGCGTCGACGGTCGGCGGGGTGCTGGACATCGAGACCACCTGTCCCGATGTGCACTGCGATGTAGAGCTGACGGTGGAGGTGCCGAGTACGGCCGCCGTCCACGCGAAGGCCGACGGTACGTCGATGTCCGCGGTCGGCGTTGCTTCGCCGCTGACGGTGGAGGCCAACGATGCTTCGGTCACCCTGACCCGCCTGCGCAGCCCGCGGGTCTCGGTGGACGCGGTGCACGGTTCGATCGACATGCTCTTCGACAGCGCGCCGAACCAGGTCACCGCCACGGCCAGCGACGGCTCCCTCATGGTCCAGCTCCCGAGTACGGCGACATACGCGATCGACGCGCTCGCGGCGCAAGGCTCCACCGAGATCGACCTACCGAACGACTCCAGTTCCTCGAACCGCCTCTACCTACGAACCAGCTACGGCAGCATCACCGTTCAATAGCTGCGCAGAAGGTCTTGGCCTTGGCGGTGATGGACTCCCAGTTGGCGGCGGCTACGTCGGCGGGGGAGACGACGTCGGTGCCGGCGCTGACAGCCAGGGCGCCGGCGGCCAGGAAGTCGTGGGCGTTCGTAGCGTTGACGCCGCCGGACGGGATCAGTGGGACGCCGGGGAACGGGCCGTTGAGGTCCTTGAAGTACTTCGGGCCCAGTTGGTGGGCGGGGAAGATCTTCACCGCGGCCGAGCCGAGGGCGAGCGCGGTCATCACCTCGGACGGCGTGAAGGCGCCGAGCACGACCGGGATGCCGGCGGCACGCGCGGCTTCGGCGATCGCGGCCGCCTCGGGGCCCTGCCCTGGGGTGACGAGGAACTGGGCGCCGGCGTTGATTGCCTGCGTGGCCTGGTCGCCGGTCTGGACGGTGCCGGCGCCGACGACCGCGCCGGTCTCCGCCGCGGTGGAAGCGGCGCGCTCCAGGTGCCGGGGGAGGTCCGGGGTGGTGTAGGTGAGCTCGACGACGTGGATGCCGCCGGCAACCAACGCGGCGCACAGGTCGCGAGCGTCCGAGATCTCCGCGGCGCGGACGACAGTCAGAACCCGATCGGCTCGGAGCAGCTCCAGGGTGTTCACAACAGGTTCCTTTCAGCTGAGGTACGGCGAATCGCGCGGCCGGGGCGGGTCGACGTTCGGTGGGAGTCGTCGATGACAGGGGTGCCGTTGACGAAGACGTACGGGATGCCTGCGGCCTGCCGGCGGGGTTCGGGGAACGTAGCGGTGTCCTGGACCGTGGCAGGGTCGAAGAGGACCAGGTCGGCGGCGTACCCCTCGCGGATCAGCCCGCGGTCCGGGAGTCGGAGGCGGCGGGCGGGGCGGCCGGTGAGGTGGTGGATGCAGTCGGCAAGGTCGAGTACGCCGAGCTCGCGGACATAGCGGGCGAGGTACCGCGGGAACGTGCCCCACGACCGCGGGTGCGGCTTCCCGCCGACCAGGATCCCGTCCGAGCCGCCCGTGTGCGACGGGTGCTGCATGATCGCGCGCACGTTCTCCTCGTGGCCGACGTGCTGCAGGATCGAGGTGGCGAGGTCGTCGGCGAGCAGGATCTCGAAGAAGACCTCCGAGGCCGGTTTGCCGGTGCGTTCCGCGAGGGCCGCGACGGTGTTGCCGACCGCGTCGGACAGGGCCGGGTTGCGGACGCCGCCGATCTCGATCGTGTCCCACTCCACCACGCAGCCGTGGCAGCCGTCGGACCCGACCTGCTCCAGTTCGTAGCTGATGCGCTCCCGCGCGGACGGGTCGCGGAGCCGGGCGAGCAGCGCGTCCGGTCCGCCCTCGGCCGTCCAGCTCGGCAGGATCGCAGCCAGGGTCGTGGCCCCGGGGAGATACGGATAGGTGTCGGTCGTGACGTCCACCCCCGACGCGAGCGCCTTGTCGATCATCTCGACCAGCTCGGGGCCCCGGCCGGCGTTCGGGGCGAAGTTCATCACCGCATGGGTCAGGTGCAGCGCACACTCGGAGCGGCGGGCCACGTCGACCATCTCGGCGTACGCCTCGAGGGCGCCCTTGCCGTACGAGCGTTGATGTGGTGCGTAGTACCCGCCGTACGACGCGACGACCTCGCACAGCTCGACCAGCTCGTCGGTGCCGGCGAACATGCCCGGCGTGTACGTCAGCCCGCTGCTCATCCCGACCGCCCCGTCGCGCAGTCCGTCGGCGAGCAGCTGCTTCATCCGCGCGAGCTCGTCGACGGTCGCCGGACGGTTGGAGGTGCCAACGACCATCAGGCGCAACGTGCCCTGCGGGACCAGGTACGCCGCGTTGCAGGCGACGCCCTGGTCGAGGCGGTCGAGGTACCCGGCGACCGTCGACCAGGAGAAGTCGAAGTCGTCCGGTTCCCCGTTCCAGCCGGCGATCTGGCGGCGTACGACGGCTCGTGTCGGATCGTCGATCGGGGCGAAGGACAGGCCGTCCTGGCCGAGGACCTCGAGTGTGACGCCCTGGCTGACCTTGGCGGTGTGGTCCGGGTTGACCAGGATCTGCAGGTCCGAGTGCGAGTGCATGTCGATGAACCCGGGCGACAGCACCAGCCCGTCCGCGTCGATCGTCCGGTGCGCCGCCGGGAGGTCGTTGCCGATGGCCACGATCCGCCCACCGTCGATCGCGACGTCGGCGTGGTACCCGGGCCCGCCCGAGCCGTCGACGACCAGGGCCCCCGTGATCAGCAGATCCCTCATGTCAGAAGAACGTCCGGACCAGGTCGACGATCACGGGATCGGCGGCGTCCGGGTCGTCGACGACCGGGATCAGGCCCCACTTGTCGAAGGCCGTGCAGGGGTGCGACAGGCCGACCCGCAGCTCGTCGCCGATCACCACGTCCTGGTCGTCGCCGAACTGCAGGTAGCCGTGCTGGTCGTTGAGGTTCGTCACCTTCATCCCGGTGGCCGGCAGGATCGGTGAGCCCTCCGACCGCGGCCGGATCAGCTGCGGCTCGGGATAGTCCTGGTCGAACGGGAAGTCGCGGCGCCCGCCGTCGAAGATCGCCAGGCCCGGCTCGGGTTGCGACGTGATGCGCATCCAGCCGTGCATCGCCGGCACGAGCTGCTCGCCGTCCGTCCGCGGGTGCTCGCCGAGCGGCGACAACCGACGGTAGAGGCCGTCGTCGTGGGCGATGTATGCGCCGGACCGCAGTACCACGCGAGCGCCTTCGCCGGCCTCCGAGGCGAGCACCTTCGCGACCTGCTCGAAGTACTGGCTCCCGCCCGCGCTGACGATCGGTACGACGTCCTCGTCGTACAGCGGCCGCAGGCGGTGGTGAACGGTCGCGAGCTCCCGTAGGTACGCGCGGACCTCCTCGAGGTTGGCCTCGTCGACGCCGTGCCCGATCGCGCCCTCGTACCCGGCCACGCCGACGAGCCGAAGGGTCGACGCGCCGGCGATCGCCTCACCGACGGCCAGTGCGGTCTCGAGATCCCGCGCGCCGGTCCGGCCGCCGATGCCGCCGACCTCGACCATCACGTCGAGCGGTCGCGCGTCCGCGCCGACGTACGCCGAGCGGGCCGCTTCGATCTGCTGGACGGTACGGACCGAGTCGGCCCACACCATCACCTCGAACGACGGGTCGGCCGCGAGCTCGTCGGCGATCCAGCGCAGCTGCAGGGGCGAGATCACCGCGTTCGCGATCAGGACCCGCTGTACGCCGTACGCGCGGGCGACGCCGAGCTGGAATCCGTTGGCCAGCGTGATCGCCCAAGCACCGGCGTCGAGCTGCATCGCCCAGAGGGCGGGCGCCATCGTGGTCTTGCCGTGCGGTGCGAGCTCCACGCCGTGCCGGGTGCACCAGGTGGCGAGGGTGTCGACGTTGTGTCGCAGTCCGGGGGCCGACAGCGTCATCAGCGGAGTGGGCAGCTGGGACAGCCGAGGCCGGTCGGCCAGCACCTCCGCGACGGTGCGGCCCCAGAAGGCGGGCGGCAGGGCCTTGTCCTGCCAGCTCACCTGCTGATCGGCGAGCGCGGCGACGGTGTCGGCATCGTAAGCAGGCATCTGACCCCCTGGGGTTTGGGATTGCAGAATACGCAACGCTCATTGCGCATTCTGACTCGTCGGTTGTAGCATCGCGCCCGAAGTCGCGTCAACGCACATCCCATCACCCCGCCGCCAAGGAGTGCCGATGCCCGAACCGCTCCCTGAGACGGACGCGATCTGCCTGGGTGAGGCGATGATCATGCTGGCGGGCGGGCCGGGACCCCTCAAAGACGTGGAGACGTTCCGGCGGTCGGTCGGCGGAGCGGAGTGCAACGTCGCCGGTGGGCTGGCGGCGCTCGGCGTACCGACGGGATGGATCTCGCGGCTCGGGGACGACGGCTTCGGTCAGCACGTACTGCGGGATTTGCAGACGCGTGGCGTCGACGTCGGAGGTGTCGAGCTGGACCCGGTCCGGCCGACCGCGCTCTACGTGAAGGAGTCGGAGAACGGGCGCTCCCGGATGCACTACTACCGGACCGGCTCGGCGGCAGCTGCCATGAACACGGAGTTCCTGGACCGGCCCGAGGTCAGCGAGCGACTCAAGCAGGCCAAGCTCGTGCACACGACCGGAATCACTGCAGCGATCTCCACGACCAGTGCGGAGATGCTGGAGCGGCTGGCGACCGAGCCGCGCGAGTACCTGCTCAGCGTGGACCTGAACTGGCGGCCGGCGCTGTGGCGTGACAGGGACCCTGAGCCGTTGTGGCGGTTGCTGAAGGCAGCCGACATCGTGCTGATCGGTGCGGACGAGGCAGAGGTCTTCGCAGGCACAGGCGACCCGGACGAGCTGTACGAGCGGCTCGAAACGCCTGTCCTGGTTGTGAAGGACGACGCGCACCGGGCGATGGTTCTTGAGTCAGGCGGCCGCACTGAGGTTCCAGCGCTCACGGTAGACGTCGTAGAGACGGTGGGTGCCGGGGATGCGTTTGCGGCCGGTTTTCTAGCGGGGACGTTGCAGGGGTTGCCGATGGTGCAGCGGCTGCGGTTGGGGCATTTGAACGCTGCCGCGGTGCTGACTGCGCCGGAGGACCACGCACCGCCGCCGGACGCGGCTGAGCGCGAACGCCTGCTGAACGCGACCGACGAGGAGTGGGCGGCGACGAAGATCGGTGCGGCATGAGTCAGAGCCTCGGCAGGGCGTTGCAGATCCTCAAGAGCCTCGGCGAGGGGGAGCGATCGCTGGACCAGCTCGCGACCGAGCTGGGCGTGCACAAGACGACGGTCCTGCGTCTGCTGCGCACCATGGAGGCAGAGCGGTTCGTACGGCGGGACGCCCAGCACCGGTACCGCCTGGGGTCGCGTCTGTTCGCGCTCGCTGACGTCGCGCGCGAGCAACACGTCGTACGGCAGGTTGCTGCACCGCATCTGCGTGAGCTGAACCAGAAGACCGGCCAGACGGTTCACCTGGCCGCCTGGGAGAACGGTGAGGTCATCTACGTCGACAAGCTCGACAGTGTGCGCTCGGTGCGCATGTACTCGCAGGTCGGCGTACCGGCGGCTCTGCACTGCACTGCGGTCGGCAAGGTACTGCTGGCTGCGCAGCCGAAGCGGCAGCGGGAGGCGGTGCTGGCGACGCTGGACTACAAGGTGTACACGCCCAACACCATCACTGACGCGGACCGGTTGCGGGACGAGCTGGAGCTGACCAAAGAGCGTGGCTGGGCGCAGGACAAGGCAGAGCACGAGTCGTTCATCAACTGCATCGGTGCGCCGCTGAGTGACAGCACCGGACGCGTTGTCGGGGCCGTGTCGTTGTCCGTGCCCGACGTACTGCTGAACTATGACCAGGTGCTCGAGCTGCTGCCAGACCTGCTCGCCACCGCAGAAGCGATCAGTGCCGACTACAACTGATGAGAGGTCTCATGTCCGACAAGAGCGCAGTCTCCACCACCGACGCGCCGGCGCCGATGCCGGTGTTCTCGCAGGGCGTCCGCAAGGGCAACATCCTGCAGGTCTCCGGCCAGGGCTCGGTCGACCCGGCCAGCGGCGACTTCGTGTTCACCGGTGACGTGAAGGGCCAGACCACGCGGGTCCTGCAGAACATCGAGGCGATCCTGAAGGCCGGCGGTGCGAGCATCGACGACGTGGTGATGCTGCGCGTCTACCTCACCCAGCGCGAGGACTTCGCCGCGATGAACGAGGCGTACGCCGAGTTCGTGTCGACCCGTACGCCGAGCGGCGTCCTGCCGTCGCGGACCACTGTCTTCACCGGCCTGCCGCTGCCGGACATGCTGGTCGAGATCGACGCGCTCGCCGTCTTGAGCTAAACCGGCACCCGGATCAGTGGCTCGTCGTTGACGGTCCGCTGGTCCGGGCCGCGGTCCCACCAGAGCTCCTGGTAGGTGGTGAGGTACGGGTACCACCCGTTGACGCCGGTGCCGTGGTGCAGGGAGTGCACCACATCTGAGAGGTACGACGTGAGGTCCGGCCAACTAACCGTGAAGTCGCCGGTACCGTCGTGCGCCGCCATACCCAGTCGACCGCGCACAGGACCGGGGCGCAGGTCTATGACCTGAAGATCGCCGTCGCCATCGGCCCACGGGATCCAGGCCGGATGCCAGTAGGGCTCCGACTCCGGCTGATGGACGGCGAAACCGTCGACGTCCGCGGCCAGGTCCATCCGCAGCTGCCAGTTCTCGGCGATCTGGGCTGCGCTCGACGGCGGCGCCTCAGGCAGGAGGTTCGCCCAGGACGTCAGGCCGTTGTGGCACCTGAGCGACTCGATCAGCTCGGGTGGCAGCTCGACCACGCTCTGGGCCGCTTCCAGTTCTGCGTCGGTGACCGGCGCGGCGAGGACGGCGTACGTCGTCGGAGCGTTCTGGGCGAGCCACTCGTCGAGCCGGCTCCAGGAGGCGGTGATGCTCACCGGCTGGACATTACCTCGACAGGTTTCCCGTATCGCGGGATATGGTTTCACCATGCAGGAAGCGCGTGGCTCGGTGCAGTCGATCGACCGCGCTGTGGCGATCCTTCGCTGCTTCGACGCGCGGACGCCGGACCTCGGGATCAGTGACCTGGCGCGGGCGACCGGTCTGTCCACGAGCACCGTGCACCGGCTACTGCTCGCCATGCAGGAGAACGGGCTCGTCCGGCAGACCGCCCACCGGCGGTACGCGATCGGTCCGCTGGTCGTGCAGCTGGCGCACAGCGGCGGGATTCCGGCCGGCCTGCGCGACGCTGCCCTGCCGGTGCTGCGTGCACTCCGCGATGACACAGGGGAGACCGCGGCCGTGCACGAGTTGCTCCCGTCAGGGCAGCGCGTCGTCCTCGACCAGGTCGAGAGCCATCACCAGTTGCGCCGTACCTACACCGAGTTCGGCCTGCCGGTCGCGCTGCCACTCGGTGCACCGGGGAAGGTGCTGCTGGCGTTCCTGCCGTTCGAGCGGCAGCAGGAGGTCCTGAAGGGCCCGCTCGAGCAGGTGCAGCCCGCGACCATCACCGACCCGGAGGTGCTCGCGGAGCAGTTCGCGGTGATCCGCCGGCGCGGGTACGCGATGTCGCGGACCGAGCGGACGCCAGGGATCTGCAGCGTCGCGGCGCCGGTGTTCGGCTACTCCGGCGAGGTCGCCGGTTGTCTGAGTGTGTCCGGCCCCGAGATGCGGATGCCGGTCGAGCGGATGGAGGAGTTCGGGATGAGGGTCGCCGAAGGTGCCTGGTCGGTGTCGGAGTTGCTGGGGGCCACCCCGGTCGCCCGGGACCGCAGTACGGCGCTGGCCGGCGGCCGGTGATGTCACAGGCCCGAAGCCTCTGGAAAATCGCACCTGCGGTCTATCTGCCCGCTCTGCTGTACGGAATCGGTCAGGGCGCGATCGCACCCGTCGTAGCGCTGTCGGCCACGCACCTGGGCGCCTCGGTCGCCGTAGCCGGTCTGGTCGTCGCTGCAGCCGGACTGGGCCAGGTGATCGGCGACATCCCAGCTGGCGCACTCACGAACCGCATCGGTGAGCGCAGCGCGATGCTGTCCGCCACCGTCCTCGTAGCGCTTGCACTAGCGGCCTGCCTGGTCGTTCCAACCGTCTGGGGTCTGGCCATCGCCATCGGCTGCACCGGACTGGCCGGTGCCGTCTGGGGCCTCGCCCGGCAGGCCTACCTGAGTGAAGCCGTACCGATCGAGCGACGGGCCCGTGCGCTGTCCACACTGGGCGGCGTACAGCGCATCGGCTCGTTCATCGGTCCGTTCCTCGGTGCAGGCGCGATGAAGTTCCTCGGTACGGACGGCGCGTACTGGGTGCACCTGGTGGCCGCCGTACTCGCCTGTGCTGTCCTCGTGAGCCTGCCGGACGTCGCCAACCGACGCGGGAAGGGACCGATCGCGGCACAGTCGACCTGGGGCGTCATCCGCGACCACTTCCCGGTACTGCGGACTCTCGGTGTCGGAGCGTTGCTCGTCGGGGCGGTGCGGGCGTCGCGGCAGGTGGTGATCCCGCTGTGGGCGTTGCACATCGGACTGGACCCGCAGACGACCAGCATCATCTTCGGACTGTCCGGTGCGGTGGACATGTTGCTCTTCTATCCGGCCGGTTCGGTGATGGACCGGCTCGGTCGCAAGTGGGTCGCCGTACCGTCGATGTTCGTGCTGGGGTCAGCGCATCTGCTGCTGCCGTTGACGCACAGCACGGCCACCCTGACAGCGGTCGCGTTGCTGATGGGGATCGGGAACGGGCTGGGCGCCGGCGTGATCATGACCCTGGGCGCGGACGCGTCGCCGCCGGTCGGACGAGCCCAGTTCCTCGGTGCGTTCAGGCTCTTCGCAGATACTGGCAACGGTGCCGGACCACTACTGCTCGCAGGTGCGACTGCGCTGCTCGGACTGGGGCCGGCGATCGTGATCATGGCCGGAACCGGGTGGGCCGCGGCCACGGCGATGCACCGGTGGATCCCTGCCCATCGGCGCCCGATTTGATTAAGCGTGTGTACGCAAGGCACACTGTTCATTGCCGAAGACCGCTGGTTGTCACTTTCGAGTGACTGAAGGTCCCACTCAGGTGGGCGGCCCGCGCAGGTGACTTGGATAGTGATATCTGTATGTTCACGCCCCTTGCACCTGTGCAGGGGCGCTTTCTTTTTGGGGCACAGACATTGTCAGGGGTCTTAGGCAAGGAAGCCGAAAGAAGGAGACCCCCATGGCGAGGCCGGACAAGGCAGCCGCTGTCGCGGAGCTGACGGACGAGTTCCGTAGCTCCAACGGCGCCGTGCTGACCGAGTACCGCGGTCTCACCGTTGCGCAGCTCAAGCAGCTTCGAGTTTCGCTCGGTGACGACGTGAACTACGCCGTGGTGAAGAACACGCTGACCAAGATCGCGGCCAAGGATGCGGGAGTCGACTCGTTCGACTCGCTGCTCGAAGGCCCCTCGGCAATCGCCTTCATCAAGGGCGACCCGGTGGTTGCGGCCAAGGGTCTGCGTGACTTCGCCAAGGCGAATCCCCTGCTCGTCATCAAGGGTGGAGTGCTGGACGGTAAGGCACTCGGCTCTGACGAGATCAGCAAGCTCGCTGACCTGGAGTCGCGTGAGGTCCTCCTCGCGAAGCTCGCAGGTGCGATGAAGGCGGCCCCGCAGCAAGCGGTGTCGCTGTTCGCTGCTCCGCTGTCGCAGGCCGCGCGCCTGTTCGCGGCGCTGCAGGACAAGTTGCCGGCCGCCGACGCCCCAGCGGCGGCGGATGTTCAGGACACCGTCCAGGACACGGTCGAGGCACCTGCCGAGGCGAGCACCGAGGAGACCGCCGCAGCTGACAGCTGAGGCATCTCACCGCAACACCCCATCAGTGATCACCAAGCACCATTTGTTAGGAAGGACCGCCACCATGGCGAAGCTCAGCACCGAAGAGCTCCTCGGCCAGTTCAAGGAACTGACCCTGCTGGAGCTGTCGGAGTTCGTTAAGGCGTTCGAGGAGGAGTTCGGCGTCACCGCCGCCGCCCCGGTCGCCGTTGCCGCCGCTCCGGGCGCGCCGGCTGCCGCTGCCGAAGAGGCTGCGGAGCAGGACGAGTTCGACGTCGTTCTCGAGTCGGCCGGCGACAAGAAGATCCAGGTCATCAAGGAGGTGCGCGGTCTCACGAGCCTCGGCCTGAAGGAGGCCAAGGACCTCGTGGAGTCGGCCCCGAAGCCGATCCTGGAGAAGGTCGACAAGGCTGCCGCGGAGAAGGCCAAGGAGGCCCTCGAGGGCGCCGGCGCCACCGTCACCCTGAAGTGATGTCGCTTACGTTCCGTCAAGGAGCGTAACGAATGTGTAGAGAAGGGCGGTCCCCGCAAGGGGGCCGCCCTTCTGCCATTACGTGATGGTTAGTATCGCAACCGCTTGACTTCCAGGGGTTACGCAAAACCGTACTCGTGCGTAACCTAGGCCACTGCTCCGTCGTTGGAACCGCGTACTCGTCGGTTCGGGGCAGCCAGAACATTCCCGTGAGGAGGGCCGGTGGGCGTAGAAGTCCGCGTCGAAGGTCTCACCAAGTCCTTCGGCAGCCAGCTGATCTGGGGCGATGTGTCCCTGACGCTGCCGGCCGGTGAGATCTGCGTGATGCTCGGCCCGTCCGGTACCGGCAAGTCCGTGTTCCTGAAGACGCTGATCGGTCTGCTCAAGCCCGACAAGGGCCACGTGTATATCGAGGGCACCGACATCGCCACCTGCAGCGAGCGCGAGCTGTACGACGTCCGGCGGCTGCTCGGCGTGCTGTTCCAGGACGGCGCGATGTTCGGCTCGATGAACCTGTACGACAACGTCGCGTTCCCGCTCCGCGAGCACACCAAGAAGTCCGAGTCCGACATCCGCTCCATCGTGATGGAGAAGATGGAGATGGTCGGCCTGGTGGGCGCGGAGAAGAAGCTGCCCGGCGAGATCTCCGGCGGTATGCGCAAGCGCGCCGGCCTGGCCCGCGCGCTGGTGCTGGATCCGCAGATCCTCCTGGTCGACGAGCCCGACTCCGGCCTGGACCCGGTCCGTACGTCGTTCCTGAACCAGGTGATGATCGACCTGAACGAGGCGTTCAGCCCGACGTTCCTGATCGTCACGCACGACGTCAACACCGCGCGCACCGTGCCGGACAACATCGGCATGCTCTACCACCGGCACCTGGCCATGTTCGGCCCGCGGGAGATGCTGCTGTCCAGCGAGGAGCCGGTGGTCCGCCAGTTCCTGAACGCGCAGATGGTCGGCCCGATCGGCATGTCCGAGGAGAAGGACGCCGACGAACTGGCCGCCGAGGCCGGCCAGGAACTGCCGCCGCTGCCGCCGATCCCGATCCAGCAGCTGCCGAGCAGCGGCATGCTCCGGCCCACTCAGCGGGAGCCGGGCGCCTGGTGCCGGGAGCACGGCGTCACGCCGCCACCCGGCTCGTTCGCCACTTCGACGGTGGGGGCCAGGTGACTGTTTCTGCCACCGCCCCGCTGAAGCAGGCAGGTTCGCTGTTCGCCTTCGCTCTCGACACCGGCCGGGCCACGTTCCGCCGGCCGTTCCAGGTGAAGGAGTTCCTCCAGCAGGCCTGGTTCGTCGCGAGTGTGACGATCATCCCGACCGCACTGGTCGCGATCCCGTTCGGCGCGGTGATCGCGCTGCAGGTCGGCGGCCTGATCAAGCAGTTCGGCGCGCAGGCCTTCACCGGATCCGCCGCCGTACTGGCCGTCGTCCGGGAGGCGTCGCCGATCGCGACCGCGCTGCTGATCGCCGGGGCTGGTGGCTCGGCGATCTGCGCGGACCTCGGCTCGCGGAAGATCCGTGAAGAGCTGGACGCGATGATGGTGCTCGGTATCGACCCGATCCAGCGCCTCGTTGTACCGCGGGTGCTGGCGACGATGCTGGTCGCGTTCTTCCTGAACGGTTTCGTCAGCGTGGTCGGTGTGATGGGCGGCTACGTCTTCAACGTCGTCCTCCAGGACGGCACACCCGGTAGCTACATCGCGAGCTTCACGGCGCTCGCGCATCTGCCCGACCTGTGGCAGGGGCAGGCGAAGGCGCTGGTGTTCGGGTTCATCGCCGCGGTCGTCGCGTCGTACAAGGGCTGTAACGCGGGCGGCGGGCCGAAGGGCGTCGGCGACGCGGTGAACCAGTCGGTCGTCATCACGTTCATGCTGCTGTTCGTCGCGAACTTCTCGATGACCGCGATCTACTTCCAGCTCGTTCCGCCGAAGGGGGCCTGACGTGTCGGCCTGGGTGGACGTGCTGGTCAAGAAGCCACTGAACTCGCTCGACCATCTCGGTGAGCAGCTCGCCTTCTACATCAAGGCGCTGGCCTGGTCCGGCAAGTCCGTCACGCGGTACCGCAAGGAGATCCTCCGGCTGCTCGCCGAGGTCACCCTCGGCAGCGGCGCGCTCGCGGTGATCGGCGGCACCGTCGGCGTGATCACGTTCCTGGCGTTCTTCACCGGCACCGAGGTCGGCCTGCAGGGCTACTCGGCGCTGAACCAGATCGGTACGTCGGCGTTCGCCGGCTTCGTGTCGGCGTACATCAACACCCGTGAGATCGGCCCGTTGATCGCCGGTATCGCGCTCGCCGCGACCGTCGGCTGCGGTTTCACCGCGCAGCTCGGCGCGATGCGGATCAGCGAGGAGATCGACGCCCTCGAGGTGATGGCGATCCCGTCGCTGCCGTTCCTGGTCACCACCCGGATCATCGCCGGCCTGATCGCGGTGATCCCGCTGTACGTCGTCGGCCTGCTCTCGTCGTACTTCGCGACCAGACTCACCGTCACCACGTTCTACGGGCAGAGTACGGGCACGTACGACCATTACTTCCACCTGTTCCTGCCACCCGGAGACGTGCTCTGGTCGTTCGGCAAGGTGCTGGTGTTCTCGGTCCTGGTGATCCTGGTGCACTGCTACCACGGCTACCACGCGAGTGGCGGCCCCGCTGGTGTGGGCGTCGCCGTCGGTCGCGCCGTACGGACGTCCATCGTCGTGATCAACGTCGTCGACCTGCTGCTGTCGATGGCCATCTGGGGTACGACGACCACCGTCAGGCTGGCCGGATGACGAGACTGATCTCGCACAAGGTGCTGGGCGTCGCGTTCATCGGCGTCCTGGTCTTCCTGCTCTGGCTGACCTACGCGTTCTACGCCAAGGTCTTCACGAAGACCGTGGACGTCGAGCTCAAGACCAGCCACATCGGCCTGCAGCTCAACGAGCACGCGGACGTGAAACTGCGCGGCATCATCGTCGGCGAGGTCCGCGGGGTCTCCACCGACGGCGACGAGGCGACCGTCGACCTGGCGCTCAAGCCCGACCAGGTGGACGAGATCTCCGCCGCGGTCAGCGCCCGGATCCTGCCGAAGACGCTGTTCGGCGAGAAGTACGTCGCGCTGGTGCCGCCGAGCGGTCCAGCTGGCACAGGGGGTCGGCACATCAAGGCCGGCGACGTGATCAGCCGGGACAAGACCGCGGTCGGCATCGAGATCGAGAAGGTGCTGAACGACGCGCTGCCGCTGCTCCAGGCGGTCGACCCGGCCGACCTGAACGCCACGCTGAACACGCTCGCGACCGCACTCGAGGGCCGCGGCGCCGAGATCGCCGGCACCCTCACCCAGCTCGACGGGTACCTGAAGAAGCTGAACCCGCACGTCCCGAAGCTGATGGACGCGCTCGCCAAGCTCACCCAGGTCTCCGACATCTACGGCGACGCGACGCCGGACCTGGTCCGCGCGCTGCGGAACCTGACGATCACCGGCAACACGGTCGTCGAGAAGCAGAAGCAGTTGCAGCAGTTCTTCGTCGACGTGCAGAACCTGTCCACGACCGGCGACACGTTCCTGAAGGCGAACGAGGACCGGGTGATCCGGCTCGGCCAGGTCAGCCGCCCCGTGCTCGACCTGCTGGAGAAGTACGCGCCAGAGGTGCCGTGCTTCCTCCAGGTGATGACCGAGACCGCCCCGATCCTGAACGACACGTTCCGCGACGGCCGGCTGAACATCAACCTCGAACTGATCACCAACCAGCCGACGCCGTACGAACCGAACGAGAAGCCGGTGTACGCCGACCATCGCGGCCCGACCTGTGTCGGCAAGAACTACAGCCACCCCGGTTCGAAACCGGGTCCGTACAACCAGCAGAACCCGGCGCCGTACATCACCGGTGACGACGGCGTGATCGGCGACCACAACAAGAACCAGCGCTTCCCGCTCGACCTCCAGCTGAACCGGGCCATGCCCGGGTTCGCGATGGACACCCAGGGCGTCGGATCGCCGGCCGAGCAGAAGGTGATCGACTCGGTCGTCGGCCCGGAGATGGGCGTCGCCGCGAACGACGTACCGGATCTGACGACCCTGATGGTCGGGCCTCTCCTCCGCGGCGGGCAGGTGAACCTCAAATGAGCTTCTTCGACCGGAAGACGACGTTCGACACCGTCCGGCTCGGGATCTTCGTGGTGGTCACGACCGTCGCGACCGCGCTGCTGGCGGTGACGATCGGGAACATCAGCTTCAACCCGACCACGAAGTACCGTGCGGTCTTCACCGACGCGGTCGGGCTGAACCAAGGCGACGACGTCCGGATCGCCGGGGTGAAGGTCGGGCAGATCGACAAGATCGCCCTGTACGAGAACACGTTGGCGATGGTGACGTTCAGCGTCGACTCCGACCAGGTGATCGACACCTCGACACATGCGACGCTGCGCTACCGCAACCTGGTCGGCAACCGGTACCTCGCGCTCACCGACGGCATCGGCGGCGGCGACCGGCTGAAGAAGAACGGCGTCATCCCGAAGGAACGCACGACGCCGGCGCTCGACCTGTCGGTGCTGTTCAACGGCTTCAAGCCGCTGTTCACCGCGCTCACCCCGGCGGACGTGAACCAGTTCGCCTTCGAGGTGATCAAGGTGCTGCAGGGCGAGGGCGGCACGATCGAGTCGCTGCTGGCCAAGACGGCGTCGCTGACCACCACGCTGGCCGACGCCGACCAGGTGATCGGCGACCTGATCACGAACCTGACCTCGACGCTGCAGATCGTGTCCCAGCGGCAGGCGAACTTCTCCCAGCTGCTGATCAACCTGCAGCAGTTCATCACCGGTCTGAGCCAGGACATCAACCCGATCCTCAGCTCGCTGACCTCGATCAACTCGCTGAACACCAAGACCGCGGGCCTGCTGCAGCAGACCCGGGTGCCGATCAAGGCCGACCTGGACAAGCTGCGCGCCGTCGCCAGCACGCTGGACGACACCCAGGCGATCTGGGTGAAGACCCTGCAGTTCATGCCGGAGAAGCTGAACACGATGACCCGGACCGCGTCGTACGGCTCCTGGTTCAACTTCTACCTGTGCAACTTCGACGGCAACGTCACGCTGCCCACCGGCACCCGCATCCCGGTCTCGTACCAGCTCAACTCGGCGAGGTGCGCGAAGTGAAGCCCTTCCGCGAGCAGAACCAGGTCACGATCGGCGTGATCGGGCTGACGGTGATCGGCCTGATCATGCTGGCCGCGTTCAAGGCGCAGGATCTGCCGCTGATCGGCGGCGGGACGAAGTACTCCGCGCAGTTCTCCGAGGCCGGCGGCCTGAAGGCGAACGACGAGATCCGGGTGGCCGGCGTCCGCGTCGGCAAGGTCCGCGACGTCGAACTCGAGGGCACCCACGTCCGGGTCGACTTCGTGGTCGACAAGGGCGTGAAGCTCGGCGACCAGACCGGCGCCGAGATGAAGATCAAGACCCTGCTCGGCCAGAAGTACCTGAAGCTCAACCCGGCCGGCCCCGGCGAGCTGAAGCCGGGCTCCGAGATCCCGCTGGCCCGGACGATCTCGGCGTACGACGTCGTGGACGCCTTCACCGACCTGGCCAACACCACCGAGCGGATCAACACCGCTCAGCTGGCGAAGGCCCTGGACACCTTGTCGGCGACGTTCAAGAACACACCCGAAGAGGTCAAGGCGTCGCTCACCGGCCTGTCCCGCCTGTCCCGGAACGTGGCCGCCCGCGACGAGCAGCTCAAGCTGCTGCTGCAGCACTCGAACGTGGTCACCAAGGTTCTTGCCGACCGCAACCAGCAGCTGATCAAGCTGATGAAGGACGGCAACAAGGTCTTCCAGGCCGTGCAGGCCCGGCGGGCGCTGATCCACCAGCTGCTGGTGTCGACGCAGAAGCTGTCCGCGCAGATCACCGCGCTGGTCCGGGAGAACCGCAAGGACCTCGGGCCGACGCTGCAGAAGGTGAACGCGGTGCTCGCCGTACTCCTGCAGAACCAGAACTCCCTGGACGCGAGCATCAAGGGCCTGGCGCCGTTCGTCCGGGTCTTCACGAACACGCTCGGCACCGGGCCGTGGTTCGACACGTACCTGCAGAACCTGGTGCCGGTGCCCGAGATCCCACTGCCCAAGGTGCTGCCCACCGGGCTGCCCCCGATCCTGGGAGGTGGCGGCTGATGCGGGTGAACGCGATTTCGAGGCTGATCGCGATGGCGGTGGTCCTGGTGATCATCGTGGTCGGCGCCGTGTCTCTGTGGCCGAAGCCCGAGCGGGTGACGGCGACGGCGTACTTCCCGCGCGCGGTCTCGGTGTACCCGGGATCGGACGTCCGGATCCTCGGCATCAAGGTCGGCGAGGTGGAGAGCGTCACGCCGGCCGGCCGTAGCGTGCGCGTGAAGTTCTGGTGGGAGGCCAAGCACAAGGTCCCCGCCACCGCGAAGGCGGTGATCGCCTCGCCGTCGATCGTCGCGGACCGGTACGTGCAGCTCACCCCGGCGTACTCCAAGGGCGCCGTGATGGCCGACGGCGCGCAGATCCCGCTCGACCGGACCGCCGTACCGCTGGAGCTCGACCAGATCTACCAGAGCCTCAACGACCTGTCCGTGGCGCTCGGGCCGAAGGGCGCGAACGACCAGGGCGCGCTGGCCCGGCTGCTCGACGTCTCGGCGAAGAACCTGAACGGCCAGGGCGCCAAGCTGAACCAGACCATCACCGACGTCTCGAAGCTGACCAGCACGCTGTCGGGCAACTCGTCGGCGCTGTTCAACACCATCCGGCAGCTGCAGACGTTCGTGTCCGCGCTGGCCGCGAACGACCAGCTGGTCCGGCAGTTCAACACGAACTTCGCCACGGTCTCGACCACGCTGGCCGGTGAGCGCAAGGATCTGGGTGCGTCGCTGTCGCTGCTCGCCACCGCGCTCGGTGAGGTCGCGACGTTCGTCAAGGAGAACCGGACGCTGGTGAAGAACACGGTCACCGGCGCCACCAAGCTGTCGCAGATCCTGGTGAACGAGAAGGCCGCGCTGGCCGAGGTGCTCGACACCGCGCCGCTCGGTCTTGGCAACCTGGCCCGGATCTACAACCCGCAGTTCGGCACGCTGGACCAGCGCATCAACCCGGGACAGCTCGACGACCCGGCGACGTTCGTCTGCTCGCTGCTGCTGCAGGCAGGGCAGTCGATGTCGATGTGCTCCACGCTGAAGCCGGTCCTCGACGCGCTCGCCAAGCTGCCGCTGCTCGAGCAGCTGACCGGCACCGCACCGGTCAGCGGCGGCCCTGCCGGTACGCCGTGGGCGCCGACGCCGAAGGCCCCGCTAAACAGCCCCGACCCCGTGGACCCGACGCTCGGGGGGTTGGTCAAGTGAGACGCCGTACGTCGATCGTCGCCGGAGTCATCGCGCTCGCGACGCTGCTGAGCGGCTGCGACTTCTCCGTCTACTCGCTCCCGCTGCCGGGCGGCGCGAAGATCAAGGGGCCGTCGTACACGGTCACCGTGGAGTTCGCGGACGTCCTGGACCTGGTGCCGAAGTCGTCGGTGAAGGTCGACGACGTCACCGTCGGCACGGTCGAGAAGGTCTGGCTGGACGGGTACGTCGCCAAGGTGCGGATCAAGCTGCCGAAGAGCCTCGCACTGCCGGACAACACGCACGCCACGATCCGCCAGACCAGCCTGCTGGGTGAGAAGTTCGTGTCGCTGGCCGCGCCGACCGGGTCCGAGAAGCCGCGCGGCAAGCTCGACAACGGCGAGCTGATCCCACTGTCCAGGACCACCAGCAACGTCGAGGTCGAGGAAGTCCTGTCCGCGCTCTCGCTGCTGCTGAACGGCGGCGGCGTGGCCCAGCTGCAGATCATCACGCAGGAGCTGAACAAGGCGCTGACCGGCAACGAGCCGGCCATCCGCAGCGTGCTCACCCAGCTGAACACGTTCGTCGGCACCCTGGACCAGAACAAGGACCGGATCGTCACCGCGATCAAGTCGGTGGACGCGCTCGCCAAGAAGCTGAACGCGCAGAAGGCGACGCTGGCGACCGCGATCGACTCGCTGCCGACGTCGATCGCGACCCTGGACAAGCAGCGCGCCGCGCTGGTCAAGACGCTGCAGGCGCTGGCCACGCTGGGCAACACCGCGACCCGGGTGATCACGTCCGCGCAGAAGGACCTGGTGGCCAACCTGCAGTCGCTGTACCCGATCCTCACCAAGCTGGCCGAGGCGGGGGAGAACCTGCCGAAGTCGCTGGAGCTGCTGTTCACCTATCCGTTCCCCGACAACGCCGCCAAGGCCGCGAAGGGTGACTACACCAACCTCGGGATCACACTGGACGTGAACACCAAGAAGGCACTCGACGGCCTGCTCGGGATCCAGCTGCCGACGGTCGGCCCGACCGCGATCCCGACCAACCGGATCAGCCTCCCGGTGCACCTGCCGACCAGTCCGGCCCAAGGCAGCGTGCTGCCGTCGCTGCCGGTCCCGACCGGGACCGCGACGACCTGCATCACCGTGCTCGGGCTGCCGGTCTGCTCGCCGAAGCTGAACCGGTCCGGGTTCGACCCTGACCTGGCGAAAGCGCTGATGCCGGGGGTGGTCGGATGATCACCAGAGCGGTCCGGATCCAGCTGATGGTGTTCCTGCTGATCACCGTCGTCGGCGTCGCCTTCGTCGGCGCGAAGTACGCCCAGATCGACAAGCTGATCGTCAACACCGACTACACCGTCAGCGCCAGCTTCGTCGAGTCCGGCGGCATCTTCGCCGGCGCCGAGGTGACCTACCGCGGCCAGCCGGTCGGCCGGGTCGGTCAGCTGAAGCTGCTCGACGACGGCGTCCAGGTGGACATGGACATCGACAAGAAGTTCAAGATCCCGAACGACCTGCTCGCGGTGGTCGCGAACCGGTCGGCGATCGGCGAGCAGTACGTCGACCTGCAGCCGCGCCGCGACGGGGCGCCGTACCTGCAGGACAACTCGAAGATCGACCGCAAGGACACCGCGATCCCGATCGACACCACCGAGCTGCTGCTGAACCTGGACCAGCTGGTGAACTCGGTCGACAAGGAGAGCCTGCGGACCACCGTGCGCGAGCTCGGGACGGCGCTGAAGGGCAAGGGCACCGACCTGCAGAAGATCATCGACAGCTCCGGCAAGCTGATCGACGACGCGGACGCGAACGTGCTGCAGACCATCAAGCTGATCAACGACGGCGACACCGTGCTCGCCACCCAGGTGGCCAGCGGCGACGCGATCAAGACCTGGGCGAAGAACCTGGCGCTGCTGTCCGACACCCTGGTCAGCTCGGACAAGAACCTGCGGACGGTCATCGACCAGGGCTCGCTCGCGTCCACCCAGCTCACCGGCCTGATCCAGGACAACAGCGCATCGATCGCGGTGCTGCTCGGTAACCTGCTGACGGTGAGCGAGTTGACCGCGGTCCGGCTGGACGCCGTCGAGCAGTTGTTCGTCGTGTACCCGCTGGTGTCGATGGGCGGGTACGTCGTACCGGCGAAGGACCCGGGGACCGGGCACTACGACGCGCACTTCGGCCTGGTCCTCGGGATCAGCCCGCCCGCCTGCCGGCCCGGGTACGGCGGCACGGACAAACGGGTCCCGCAGGACGTCAAGCCCACCCCGGCGAACACCAAGGCCGGATGTACGGCGGACCCGTCGACCGGGATCAACGTCCGCGGCTCGCAGAACAAGCCGACCCCGTCGTCGAGCAGCGACCTCAACCGGGGCGGGTACGGGGTCGGCTACGACCCGGCGACCGGTGCCGTAGGCGGGACCGGTGGGACGCCGGGAATGATCCTCGGCTCCACCGGCGGACAGCAGGACCTGCTCGGCAGTGACTCCTGGAAAGCACTCATCCTTGGACCGGTGACCGGCCAGTGATCGCACGGAACGGCCGGCTGGTGCTGGCCTGGGCTCTCAGCCTGCTGCTCCTGGTGGCGATCACCGGCCTCACGCTGTCGGTCGTCGCCCTGAGCAAGCAGCGGGCCGACGACTCGCAACGCGACGGCGCGATGAAGGCGGCGCGGCAGTTGGCGCTGGACTTCACGACGTACGACTACCAGACCTGGGACGCGGACTCGAAGCGGGTCATCGACGACTCCACCGGGCAGTTCAAGCAGGAGTTCCAGCAGGGGATCGACGCGGTGAAGACCGACGTGGTGACCAACAAGGCGACCTCCAAGGGCGACGTCAAGGAGGCCGCCGTGGTCTCGAACGACAAGGACTCCGCCCAGGTGCTGGTGATCGTGAACGCGGTGGTGACGAACACGGCCTCGGCCGAGGGCGTCCAGCGCCGGTACCGGATCAAGCTGGACATGGTTCGCGAGAAGGACCGCTGGCTGACCGCCGACCTGCAGGTGGTGGGCTGATGTCCGACCGCCGCAGCCGCCCGCGGATCGCCGGCCAGCGCCGTACGGCGAAACCGGACGTTGCCGAGATCGAGCCGGTCGAAGAGGATGTGACCCCGGCCACAGCAGAGGTCGTGGATGAGGTTGTCGAGAAGACACCCGAACCAGAAATATCTACGGAGAGTGAGCAACCTGCCCGCGGTCTGGGTACTGCGCTGACCGCTGCGCTCGGCATCGTCGTGGTCCTCACCCTGACCGTCGCCGCAGTGCTCGGGATCAAAGCCTGGCACGGCCAGCAGGCCGAGGACGCCCGCAATCAGGCCGCCGCCGCGGGCCGGAAGGCGGCTGAGACGGCGCTCAGCTATGACTACCGTGACCTGGACAAAAGCTTCGCCGCCGCGCGCGCGACGATGACTCCGGAGTTCGCCGCGAAGTTCGACGAGACCGCGAAGGTGGCCGGCGAACTGGCCACCAAGACCAAGGCCACGGTGAAGGCCGACGTCCGCGAGGTCGGGGTCCGCGACGGCGACGCCGACCGGGTCACGCTGATCATCTTCGTCAACCAGACGACCACCAGCACGATCACGAAGGGTAGTCCCCGGGTGGACCTGAACCGGACCCGGTTCACGATGGTCCGAAACGGCGACCGATGGCTGGTCCAGGAGATCGCCGGACTGTAATCTCTAGGTAACTCCGCACCAGAGGGGCGCCGGGTGTCTCGTGGGTGATCTACCCGCTGGAGACTCCGGGTCGGTCCTTGACGGAGAGGGTGGTCCGACGGCAAACTATTGGACCCCATTGGACAGGCTTGCCTGGATCCGGTAGCCTATTGCTTTGCGCTGCCTTTTCTCTCGCCTCTGCTCGGGTCTCCGACTTGACTGGGGCGGCTTGGCGTGCGCACCCAGCACCGATGTGATTTTGCGAGCCCGTGGAAGGACGCCCCTTGGTCGCCTCGCGCAACCCCCAGTCCGACAGCATTTCCAACGTCACCGGCCCCCGCCGCATCTCCTTCGCAAAGATCTCCGAGCCTCTCCAGGTTCCGGATCTGCTTGCGCTGCAGGTGGACAGTTTCGACTGGCTGGTCGGTAACGAAACGTGGCAGGCCCGCGTGGCCGCCGCCGAGGCCGAGGGGCGGTCGGACCTGTCCGGCCCCAGCGGCCTGGAAGAGATCTTCGAGGAGATCTCCCCGATCGAGGACTTCAGCGGCACCATGTCGCTGTCGTTCCGCGACCACCGCTTCGAGCCGCCGAAGAACACGGTGGACGAGTGCAAGGAGCGGGACGTCACGTACTCCGCCCCGCTGTTCGTCACCGCCGAGTTCATGAACAACGAGACCGGCGAGATCAAGAGCCAGACCGTCTTCATGGGCGACTTCCCGCTGATGACGCGCAAGGGCACCTTCGTGATCAACGGCACCGAGCGTGTCGTCGTGTCGCAGCTCGTCCGTTCGCCCGGTGTGTACTTCGAGCGCACGCCGGACAAGACGTCCGACAAGGACATCTTCACCGCCAAGATCATCCCGTCGCGCGGCGCGTGGCTGGAGTTCGAGGTGGACAAGCGGGACATGGTCGGCGTCCGCCTCGACCGGAAGCGCAAGCAGAACGTCACCGTGCTGCTGAAGGCGCTCGGCTGGACCGACGCGCAGATCCTCGAGGAGTTCGGGGACTACGAGTCGATCCGCCTCACCCTGGAGAAGGACCACACGTCCGGCCAGGACGACGCGCTGCTCGACATCTACCGCAAGCTGCGTCCGGGTGAGCCGCCGACCCGCGAGGCCGCGCAGGCGCTGCTGGAGAACTACTACTTCAACGGCAAGCGCTACGACCTGGCCAAGGTCGGCCGCTACAAGATCAACAAGAAGCTCGGCCGTGACGAGGCGCACGACATGGCGGTGCTGACCGTCGACGACATCGTCGCCACGATCAAGTACCTGGTCGCGCTGCACGAAGGCAAGACCGAGCTGCCCGCCCCGACCGGCGAGATCGTGGTCGAGGAAGACGACATCGACCACTTCGGCAACCGCCGGCTGCGGACCGTCGGTGAACTGATCCAGAACCAGCTGCGCACCGGCCTGGCCCGGATGGAGCGCGTGGTCCGGGAGCGGATGACGACCCAGGACGTCGAGGCGATCACGCCGCAGACCCTGATCAACATCCGTCCGGTGGTGGCGGCGCTGAAGGAGTTCTTCGGCACCTCCCAGCTGTCGCAGTTCATGGACCAGACCAACCCGGTCGCGGGCCTGACCCACAAGCGCCGGCTGAACGCGCTCGGCCCGGGTGGTCTGAGCCGTGAGCGGGCCGGGTTCGAGGTCCGTGACGTGCACCCGTCGCACTACGGCCGGATGTGCCCGATCGAGACGCCGGAAGGCCCGAACATCGGTCTGATCGGCTCGCTCGCGTCGTACGGCCGGGTGAACGCGTTCGGCTTCGTCGAGACGCCGTACCGCAAGGTCGTCGACGGCCAGGTCACCGACCAGGTGGACTACCTGACCGCCGACGAGGAGGACCGTTTCGTCATCGCTCAGGCCAACGCGGCGCTGAACGACGACAACCGGTTCGCCGAGGAGCGCGTGCTGGTCCGTCGCCGGCACGGCGAGGTCGAGCTCGTGCCGGTCGACGACGTGGACTACATGGACGTCTCGCCGCGCCAGATGGTGTCGGTGGCGACCGCGCTGATCCCGTTCCTCGAGCACGACGACGCCAACCGCGCGCTGATGGGTTCGAACATGCAGCGCCAGGCGGTGCCGCTGATCACCTCGGACGCCCCGCTGGTCGGTACCGGCATGGAGTTCCGCGGTGCGGTCGACGCCGGAGACGTGGTCGTCTCCGACAAGCCCGGTGTGGTCAAGGAGGTCTCGGCCGACCTGATCGAGATCGCCGCCGACGACGGCACGTACCAGACCTACCGGATGGCGAAGTTCCGCCGCTCGAACCAGGGCACCTGCATCAACCAGCGCCCGCTGGTGGACGCCGGTCAGCGGGTCGAGATCGGTACGCCGCTGGCCGACGGTCCGTGCACCGACGAGGGCGAGATGGCCCTCGGCCGCAACATGCTGGTCGCGTTCATGACGTGGGAGGGCTACAACTACGAGGACGCGATCATCCTCAGCCAGCGCGTCGTACAGCAGGACCTGCTGACCTCGATCCACATCGAGGAGCACGAGGTCGACGCCCGCGACACCAAGCTGGGTCCGGAGGAGATCACCCGGGACATCCCGAACGTCTCCGACGAGATGCTGTCCGACCTGGACGAGCGCGGCATCATCCGGATCGGCGCCGAGGTCACCACCGGTGACATCCTGGTCGGCAAGGTCACGCCGAAGGGCGAGACCGAGCTCACCCCGGAGGAGCGGCTGCTGCGCGCGATCTTCGGTGAGAAGGCGCGCGAGGTCCGCGACACGTCGCTGAAGGTTCCGCACGGCGAGGAGGGCACCGTCATCGGTGTCCGCGTCTTCGACCGGGACAACGGCGACGAGCTGCCGCCGGGCGTCAACCAGCTGGTCCGCGTTTACGTGGCCCAGAAGCGGAAGATCTCGGTCGGTGACAAGCTGGCCGGCCGGCACGGCAACAAGGGCGTCATCTCGAAGATCCTGCCGGTCGAGGACATGCCGTTCCTCGAGGACGGCACCCACGTCGACGTCATCCTGAACCCGCTGGGCGTGCCCGGCCGGATGAACGTCGGCCAGGTCCTGGAGACCCACCTCGGCTGGATCGCCAGCCGCGGCTGGGAGGTCGACCCGGAGAACGAGGAGGAGTGGGCGCAGCGGCTGATCAAGATCGGCGCCGGTGCGGCCGAGCCGATGACGAACGTCGCCACTCCGGTGTTCGACGGCGCCACGGAGGAGGAGGTCACCGGCCTGCTCAGCTCCACGCTGCCGAACCGGGACGGCGTCCGGATGGTCAACGGGCAGGGCAAGGCGAAGCTGTTCGACGGTCGTTCGGGTGAGCCGTTCCCGGACCCGATCGGTGTCGGCTACATGTACATCCTGAAGCTGCACCACCTGGTCGACGACAAGATCCACGCGCGTTCGACCGGTCCGTACTCGATGATCACGCAGCAGCCGCTGGGCGGTAAGGCCCAGTTCGGCGGCCAGCGGTTCGGCGAGATGGAGGTGTGGGCCCTGGAGGCCTACGGTGCCGCCTTCGCGCTGCAGGAACTGCTCACCATCAAGTCGGACGACGTGGTCGGCCGCGTCAAGGTGTACGAAGCGATCGTCAAGGGCGAGAACATCCCGGAGCCGGGTATCCCGGAGTCCTTCAAGGTTCTGGTCAAGGAAATGCAGTCCCTGTGTCTGAACGTGGAAGTGCTCTCGTCCGACGGAAGCCGGGTCGAGATGCGCGACAGCGAGGAGGACGTCTTCCGTGCAGCGGAGGAACTGGGCATCGACCTGTCCCGGCGCGAGCCGAACAGCGTCGAGGAGGTCTGAGCGGGTTGCCGCTTGAGATCAACAACCAACTCACTCAGACCATTTTTAGCAACGGGAGATAACACATCGTGCTCGACGTGAACTTCTTCGACGAGCTTCGGATCGGCCTGGCGACCGCGGATGAAATCCGCCAGTGGTCGCACGGCGAGGTCAAGAAGCCCGAGACGATCAACTACCGGACGCTCAAGCCCGAGCGTGACGGTCTGTTCTGCGAGAAGATCTTCGGTCCCACCCGGGACTGGGAGTGCTACTGCGGCAAGTACAAGCGCGTTCGCTTCAAGGGCATCATCTGCGAGCGGTGTGGCGTCGAGGTCACCCGCTCCAAGGTGCGCCGCGAGCGGATGGGCCACATCGAGCTGGCCGCGCCGGTCACCCACATCTGGTACTTCAAGGGTGTCCCGTCGCGGCTCGGCTACCTGCTCGACCTCGCCCCGAAGGACCTGGAGAAGGTCATCTACTTCGCGGCGTACATGATCACCGACGTCGACGAGGAGTCGCGGCACCGCGACCTGTCCTCGCTCGAGGGCCGCGTGGACGTGGAGCGCAAGCAGCTCGAGAACCGTCGTGACAACGACATCGAGCAGCGGATGAAGAAGCTCGAGGAGGACCTGGCGCAGCTCGAGGCCGAGGGCGCCAAGGCCGACGTACGCCGCAAGGTCAAGGAAGGCGCCGAGCGGGAGGTCAAGCAGCTGCGCGACCGCTCGCAGCGCGAGATCGACCGTCTCGACGAGGTCTGGACCCGGTTCAAGAACCTGAAGGTCCAGGACCTCGAGGGCGACGAGATCCTCTACCGCGCCATGAAGGAGCGGTTCGGCAAGTACTTCGAGGGCGCCATGGGCGCCGCCGCGATCCAGCGCCGGCTGGAGACCTTCGACCTGAAGGCCGAGGCGGACAACCTGCGCGAGACGATCAAGACCGGTAAGGGCCAGCGCAAGACCCGCGCCCTGAAGCGGCTGAAGGTCGTCACCGCGTTCCTGGCCACCAACAACAGCCCGATGGGCATGGTGCTCGACTGCGTCCCGGTGATCCCGCCGGACCTGCGGCCGATGGTCCAGCTCGACGGTGGCCGGTTCGCCACCTCGGACCTGAACGACCTGTACCGCCGGGTGATCAACCGGAACAACCGGCTCAAGCGACTGCTCGACCTGGGCGCGCCGGAGATCATCGTCAACAACGAGAAGCGGATGCTGCAGGAGGCCGTCGACGCGCTGTTCGACAACGGCCGCCGCGGCCGTCCGGTCACCGGTCCGGGCAACCGGCCGCTGAAGTCGCTGTCCGACATGCTCAAGGGCAAGCAGGGCCGCTTCCGTCAGAACCTTCTCGGCAAGCGCGTCGACTACTCGGGCCGTTCGGTCATCGTGGTCGGCCCGCAGCTGAAGCTGCACCAGTGCGGTCTGCCGAAGGCGATGGCGCTGGAGCTCTTCAAGCCGTTCGTGATGAAGCGGCTGGTCGACCTCAACCACGCGCAGAACATCAAGTCCGCCAAGCGGATGGTCGAGCGTCAGCGCGCCCAGGTCTGGGACGTGCTGGAAGAGGTCATCACCGAGCACCCTGTGCTGCTGAACCGTGCGCCTACGCTGCACCGGCTCGGCATCCAGGCGTTCGAGCCGCAGCTGATCGAGGGCAAGGCGATCCAGATCCACCCGCTCGTCTGCTCCGCGTTCAACGCGGACTTCGACGGCGACCAGATGGCGGTGCACCTGCCGCTGTCGGCCGAGGCACAGGCCGAGGCCCGGATCCTGATGCTGTCGACGAACAACATCCTGAAGCCGGCCGACGGTCGCCCCGTCACGATGCCGACCCAGGACATGATCATCGGCATCTACTTCCTGACCATGCTGAAGGAAGGCGCCAAGGGCGAGGGCCGGGCGTTCAGCTCGGTGGCCGAGGCGATGATGGCCTTCGACCGCAGCGAACTGGCGCTGCAGGCCAAGATCACCATCCGGCTCAACGGTTCGGCCGCACCGCAGAACGCGCTCGAGCTGGGCAACGGCGGCTTCGCGCTGGAGACCACGCTGGGCCGGGCGCTGTTCAACGAGGCGCTGCCGGCGGACTACCCGTTCGTCGACACCGAGGTGGGCAAGAAGCAGCTCGGCGGGATCGTCAACGACCTGGCCGAGCGGTACACCAAGGTCGAGGTCGCGCACGCCCTGGACGCGCTGAAGGACCTCGGTTACTACTGGTCCACGCGTTCCGGCGTGACGGTGTCGATCGACGACTTCAGCACGCCGCCGTCCAAGCCGGAGATCATGGCGCGGTACGAGTCCCAGGCCGAGAAGGTCCAGAAGCAGTTCGAGCGGGGTCTGATCACCTCGTCCGAGCGGCGTCAGGAGCTGATCGAGATCTGGACCGGCGCCAACGCCGAGGTCGGTAAGGCGATGGAGGAGAACTTCGCCAAGGACAACCCGATCTGGATGATGGTGCACTCGGGAGCCCGAGGCAACATGATGCAGATCCGGCAGATCTCCGGTATGCGTGGCCTGGTCGCCAACCCGAAGGGCGAGATCATCGCCCGGCCGATCAAGTCCAACTTCCGCGAGGGCCTGTCGGTGGTCGAGTACTTCATCGCCACCCACGGCGCCCGGAAGGGTCTGGCCGACACCGCGCTGCGGACCGCCGACTCGGGGTACCTGACCCGTCGTCTGGTGGACGTGTCGCAGGACGTGATCATCCGCGAGGAGGACTGCGGGACCGAGCGGGGCCTGCCGAAGCAGATCGGCGAGAAGGACCCGTCCGGCAAGGTCGTGCACGCCGAGAACGTGGAGACCAGCGCGTACGCGCGGACCCTGGCCACCGACGCCCTGGACGCCGACGGCAACGTCGTGCTCGCCGGCGGCGCCGACCTGGGCGACGTGTCGATCGCGAAGCTGGTCGCGGCCGGGCTCGAGGAGGTCAAGGTCCGGTCTGTGCTCACCTGTGACGCCAAGACCGGTACCTGCGCGAAGTGCTACGGCCGTTCGCTGGCGACCGGTAAGCCGGTCGACATCGGCGAGGCGGTCGGCATCATTGCGGCCCAGTCCATCGGTGAGCCGGGTACGCAGCTGACGATGCGGACCTTCCACACCGGTGGTGTCGCGGGTGATGACATCACCCACGGTCTGCCGCGTGTGGTCGAGCTGTTCGAGGCGCGTCAGCCCAAGGGCAAGGCGCCGATCTCGGAGGCCGCGGGCCGGATCGCGATCGAGGACACCGACAAGACCCGGAAGCTGGTGCTCACCCCGGACGACGGTTCCGAGGAGGTCGCCTACCCGGTGTCGAAGCGCGGCCGTCTGCTGATCGAGGACGGTCAGCACGTCGAGGTCGGTCAGCAGCTGACGCAGGGTACGCCGGACCCGCAGGAGGTTCTGCGGATCCTGGGTGTCCGCAAGGCGCAGGAGCACCTGGTGGACGAGGTCCAGGAGGTGTACCGGTCGCAGGGTGTGGCCATCCACGACAAGCACATCGAGATCATCGTCCGGCAGATGCTGCGCCGGGTCACGGTGATCGAGTCCGGCGAGGCGAACCTGCTGCCGGGCGAGCTGGCGGACCGGATCATGTTCGAGGCGGAGAACCGTCGCGTCGTGGCCGAGGGCGGTACGCCGGCCTCCGGTCGTCCGGTGCTGATGGGTATCACCAAGGCCTCGCTGGCCACCGAGTCGTGGCTGTCGGCCGCCTCCTTCCAGGAGACGACCCGCGTCCTGACCGAGGCCGCGATCCACGGCAAGTCCGACTCGCTGGTCGGTCTGAAGGAGAACGTCATCATCGGAAAGCTGATCCCGGCGGGTACCGGCATGGACCGTTACCGCAACATCCGGGTGGAGCCCACCGAGGAGGCGAAGGCCGCGATGTACTCGATGGTCGGCTACGAGTCGTACGACTACGACTTCGGCCCGTCCAGCGGTCAGTCGGTCCCGCTCGACGACTTCGACCTCGGTTCGTACCAGAACTGAGCGCAGTCAACGCCTGAAAGAGGGCGGCACTTCCCTGCTGGGAGGTGCCGCCCTCGGCGCATTTACGCGCCAGTACGACGGGTGCCGGAAAAGACACTCGGGGTGGCGGCTGTAAAGGTGCCCGCTATGCGCCAAGATTGGTGCATGACGGATCTGCCGGCCTACCTGCGGCCTTTCGTCTTGGGGGTTCTGGAAGGTTCTGACGTACGCGTCGATCGCCTGGGGGAGATCGACCTGTACCGCCCGCCCGGTACCGCCCGAGGCGGCGCAATTCTCTTCGTGCACGGGGGACCCGGACCTGCCGGCCTCGAGGTGATGCCTCGGGACTGGCCGGTCTACAAGGGCTACGCGACGGCTGCCGCCAGGCGGGGCCTGGTGGCCGCGGTCGTCGACCACAGCCTGATCCACGGCCTCGACCGACTGGTCGCGGCCGCGGACGAGGTGGAGGCAGCGGTCGGCGTACTGCGTTCCGACCCACGGGTCGACCCCGATCGGGTCGGGCTGTGGTTCTTCTCCGGCGCCGGCCTGCTGGCCGGGGAGTGGCTGGACAGCCGCCCCGACTGGCTGCGCTTCGTCGCCCTGACCTACCCCCTGCTCGCCACCCCGCCCGGTGTCGACGATTTGGTAACCGCCGCCGAAGTGATCGGCAAACACAAGGACCTGCCGGTGCTGCTGACCAGAGCTGGACTCGAGCGTGAGGAGCTCGCCGGTCCGGTAGCGGAGTTCGTCTCCGCGGGCGGCGCCGCGCTGGACATCATCGACGTACCGAAAGGGCACCACGGGTTCGACATGCTCGACCACACCGAAGAATCACGCGCCGCCGTGACCAAGGCTCTGGACTGGGCGATCGCCCACCTCGGCGAAGAGCCTGGCGCCGACGGCAAGCTCCTCGTCCCACCCCCGGCCAAGAAGAAGACCACTTCAACCCGCCGTACGACGCCTGCACCCAAGGCAGCCGTCGCGGTGCAGGAAACCCCGGCTCCGGCTGTACCCGCTAGTCAGCCGCCTGCCGCCCCTGCACCTGTCACCCCCGCACCCGTTGTCTCCGCCGCGCCTCAGCCCCCGTTGGCGGGCCTGGGAGCGGCGACTGTCGCGGCGGTCACCGCCGACACCCCGGCTGCGCGGGTGATCGGCCGAGAGCACGCGGCGTACGACGCACACGACCTCGAGGCCTTCCTGGCCATGTACTCGCCGACCGCCCGGATCCTGCTCGCGGACGGCGCCGAACTCAAGGGCCGCCGGTTCCTGCGCGAGTTCTACCGCCCGCGCTTCGCGGCCGGCCGCTGCAAGACCGAGGTCGTCCAGCGGCTGATGCTGGGGGAGTGGGTGGTGGAGCACGTGGTCACGTACGACGACGGCGGATCCACCCCGCAGCTCGCCCTCTACCGGGTCGCCGACGGCCTGATAACGGACGTCGAGTTCCGCGTCTGACGACACCTGATCAGGGCCTCTGGAAGCGTTTGCCGAGAGTCGTTCCAGGGGCCCTGTACACTTGATTAGCGGAAGGTCTCCGACCGCGGTCTTTTACTCATTTTGACCGCACTTGAGGCAGCCGCTAGTCTTAACGATCGTGCCCGGGGTCTTTCCTGGGCCGTCATGCGTGCCCCTCGTCCAACGGATCGGGCCGCGTGGCACGGGACTCCTGCCGACAGTCTGGAAGATTACGGCTTCGGTCTGCTCGTGCGCACGCGACACACCCGACCGCGGGGGTCAGGCAAAAGCTACAAACCCAGCCGGACGACAGAAAGAGACCCACGCGGTGCCCACCATTAACCAGCTGGTCCGCAAGGGCCGCCAGGACAAGGTGTCCAAGAACAAGACGCCCGCCCTGAAGGGTTCCCCTCAGCGTCGTGGTGTGTGCACGCGCGTCTACACGACCACGCCGAAGAAGCCGAACTCCGCGCTTCGCAAGGTTGCGCGTGTCCGCCTGACCAGCGGTATCGAGGTCACCGCCTACATTCCCGGCGTCGGCCACAACCTGCAGGAGCACTCGATCGTGCTCGTGCGTGGCGGTCGTGTGAAGGACCTCCCGGGTGTCCGGTACAAGATCATCCGCGGTTCGCTCGACACCCAGGGTGTGAAGAACCGGAAGCAGGCTCGCAGCCTCTACGGCGCGAAGAAGGAGAAGAGCTAATGCCGCGCAAGGGCCCCGCCCCGAAGCGCCCGGTCATCATCGACCCGGTCTACAGTTCGCCGCTCGTCACCCAGTTGATCTCCAAGATCCTGGTCGACGGCAAGAAGCAGATCGCGCAGAGCATCGTGTACAACGCGCTCGAGGGCACTCGTACCAAGACCGGCACCGACCCGGTGATCACGCTGAAGCGTGCGCTGGACAACGTGAAGCCGAGCATCGAGGTGAAGAGCCGCCGCGTCGGTGGAGCCACGTACCAGGTGCCGATCGAGGTCAAGCCGGGTCGCTCGACCACGCTCGCCCTGCGCTGGCTGACGTCGTACTCCCGTGCGCGTCGCGAGAAGACCATGTCCGAGCGCCTGATGAACGAGATCCTGGACGCGTCCAACGGTCTCGGTGCGTCGGTGAAGCGCCGCGAGGACACGCACAAGATGGCCGAAGCCAACAAGGCTTTCGCCCACTACCGCTGGTGATCCGGAGTCCGATCCGGACTCCAGCACTCACCCCTTTGACGCAGTAACAGAATCGAGAGGTAGACCACCGAGGTGGCCGTACAAATCACCACCGACCTGGCCAAGGTCCGCAACATCGGGATCATGGCCCACATCGACGCCGGCAAGACGACGACGACCGAGCGGATCCTCTTCTACACCGGTATCACTTACAAGATCGGTGAGGTCCACGACGGCGCCGCCACGATGGACTGGATGGAGCAGGAGCAGGAGCGCGGCATCACGATCACGTCCGCCGCGACGACCTGCACCTGGAAAGACCACACCATCAACATCATCGACACCCCGGGCCACGTCGACTTCACCGTCGAGGTGGAGCGCTCGCTGCGCGTCCTCGACGGTGCCGTCGCTGTGTTCGACGGTGTCGCCGGCGTGGAGCCGCAGTCGGAGACGGTCTGGCGTCAGGCCGACCGGTACGGCGTACCCCGCATCTGCTTCGTGAACAAGCTGGACCGGACCGGCGCGGAGTTCATGCGCTGTGTCGACATGATCGTCGACCGGCTGGCCGCGGTGCCGTTGGTGCTGCAGCTGCCGATCGGGTCCGAGGCCGACTTCATCGGCGTCGTCGACCTGATCGGGATGCGCGCGCTGACCTGGCGCGGCGAGACCACGATGGGTGAGGACTACACCGTCGAGGAGATCCCGGCGACCCACACCGAGATCGCCGCCGAGTGGCGCGACAAGCTGGTCGAGACGCTGGCCGAGGCCGACGACGAGATCATGGAGATGTACCTGGAGGGCGACGAGCCCACCCAGGAGCAGCTCGTCGCGGCGATCCGGCGCGCGACCATCGCGAGCAAGCTGACCCCGGTGCTGACCGGTACGGCGTTCAAGAACAAGGGCGTCCAGCCGCTGCTGGACGCGATCAACGCCTACCTGCCGAGCCCGATCGACGTCCCGGCCATCGAGGGCCACGACGTCAAGGACGCCGAGCAGGTCGTGCTGCGCAAGCCGGACGACAGCGAGCCGTTCTCGGCGCTGGCGTTCAAGATCGCGGCCGACCCGCACCTGGGCAAGCTGACCTTCATCCGGGTGTACTCGGGCAAGCTGGAGACCGGCACCCAGGTGCTGAACCCGACGAAGGGCCGCAAGGAGCGGATCGGCAAGATCTACCGGATGCACGCGAACAAGCGTGAGGAGATCGCATCGATCGGCGCCGGCCACATCGTCGCCGTGATGGGCCTCAAGGACACCACCACCGGTGAGACCCTGTGCGACCCGGCGAAGCCGGTCGTGCTGGAGTCCATGCAGTTCCCGGCCCCGGTCATCTCGGTCGCCATCGAGCCCAAGTCGAAGGCCGACCAGGAGAAGCTGGGCGTCGCGATCCAGCGGCTCGCCGAGGAGGACCCGACCTTCCAGGTCCGGACCGACGAGGACACCGGCCAGACCATCATCGCCGGTATGGGCGAGCTGCACCTCGAGGTGCTGGTCGACCGGATGAAGCGCGAGTTCCGCGTCGAGGCCAACGTCGGCAAGCCGCAGGTCGCCTACCGCGAGACCATCAAGAAGAAGGTCGAGAAGGTCGACTACACGCACAAGAAGCAGACCGGTGGTTCGGGTCAGTTCGCGCGCGTGATCATCAACATCGAGCCGACCTCGGTCGAGGCCGGCGGCGAAGGCGGCTACGAGTTCGTCAACTCCGTCACCGGTGGCCGGATCCCCCGGGAGTACATCCCGTCGGTGGACGAGGGCGCCCAGGAGGCGATGGAGTTCGGCGTACTGGCCGGCTACCCGATGGTGGACGTCAAGGTCACGCTGACCGACGGCGCCTACCACGATGTCGACTCGTCCGAGCTCGCCTTCAAGATCGCCGGTTCGATGGCCTTCAAGGACGCCGCCCGCCGGGCGACTCCGGTCATCCTCGAGCCGATGTTCGCGGTCGAGGTCATCACGCCCGAGGACTACATGGGTGAAGTGATCGGCGACCTCAACTCGCGCCGTGGCCAGATCCAGTCGATGGACGAAGGCCCCGGTGGCAGCCGGGCCATCAAGGCCCTGGTGCCGTTGTCCGAGATGTTCGGGTATGTCGGTGACCTGCGGTCCAAGACCCAGGGCCGCGCGTCCTACTCGATGCAGTTCGATTCCTACGCCGAGGTTCCGAAGAACGTGGCGGAAGAGATCATCAAGAAGGCCCGGGGCGAGTAACTTCTCGCTCCTGACCACCACACCCAAAGCGCGTCGGCGTACGGCGTAGTCAACATTTATCCAGGAGGGCCCCAGTGGCGAAGGCGAAGTTCGAGCGGACCAAGCCGCACGTCAACATCGGCACCATCGGTCACATCGACCACGGTAAGACCACGCTTACCGCGGCGATCACCAAGGTGCTGCACGACAAGTACCCGACCCTCAACGAGGCGTCGGCCTTCGATCAGATCGACAAGGCGCCGGAAGAGCGCCAGCGCGGCATCACCATCTCGATCGCGCACGTCGAGTACCAGACCGAGGCCCGGCACTACGCCCACGTCGACTGCCCGGGTCACGCGGACTACATCAAGAACATGATCACCGGTGCGGCCCAGATGGACGGTGCGATCCTGGTCGTCGCCGCCACCGACGGCCCGATGCCGCAGACGCGTGAGCACGTGCTGCTCGCCCGTCAGGTCGGCGTGCCGGCGATGGTCGTCGCCCTGAACAAGTGCGACATGGTCGACGACGAGGAGATCCTGGAGCTCGTCGAGCTCGAGGTTCGCGAGCTGCTCTCGGAGCAGGAGTTCGACGGCGACAACGCACCGGTCATCAAGGTCGCGGCGCACCCGGCTCTGCAGGGCGACGCCAAGTGGGGCGAGTCGATCCTCGAGCTGATGGACGCGGTCGACAACTACATCCCGCAGCCGGAGCGCGAGATCGACAAGCCGTTCCTGATGCCGGTGGAGGACGTCTTCACCATCACCGGTCGCGGCACGGTCATCACCGGCCGGATCGAGCGCGGTGTGGTCAAGGTCAACGAGACCGTCGACCTGATCGGCATCCGCGAGACCAAGCAGACCACCACGGTCACCGGTATCGAGATGTTCCGCAAGCTGCTCGACGAGGGCCAGGCCGGTGAGAACGTCGGTCTGCTGCTTCGTGGCACCAAGCGCGAGGACGTCGAGCGCGGCATGGTCGTCATCAAGCCGGGCACCACGACCCCGCACACGAACTTCGAGGCGTCGGTCTACATCCTCTCGAAGGAGGAGGGCGGCCGTCACACGCCGTTCTTCCAGAACTACCGCCCGCAGTTCTACTTCCGTACCACCGACGTCACCGGTGTCGTCACGCTGCCCGAGGGCACCGAGATGGTCATGCCGGGCGACAACACCGACATGTTGGTCGAGCTGATCCAGCCGATCGCCATGGAGGACGGTCTGAAGTTCGCGATCCGTGAAGGTGGCCGCACCGTCGGCGCCGGCCGGGTCACCAAGATCATCAAGTGATCTCACGAGGTCCGCGAGGGCTTGCGGTACTGAGCCCTCGCGGACCTCTGCTTTGCGCCTGATCCGGCGCTCAGGTGGTACCGGATCAGGCGTGAAGCCACCCGATTGGCGTTCCGACGCCGATCGATGGCACAATATTCAGGTTGCTCAGGCGAGGCCGCCGGGGTGCGCCCCAGATCTTCTTGATCTGGCTGGCGCGCTGGACCGGAGACCATGCCGAGGTTCCGGTCCGAGACCGGGCCCCGATCTCCAATCCAGGTCGACGAAGCGGTGGGTCACGCGCGTTCCGCGCACGCGACACACCCGACCGCGGGGGTCGGAGCAACGAAGGCGAAGACGATAGAGAAGGACGAAGCGAAGCGATGGCGGGACAAAAGATCCGCATCCGGCTGAAGGCCTACGACCACGAGGTCATCGACAGCTCGGCACGCAAGATTGTCGACACGGTGACGCGTACTGGTGCGAAGGTTGCTGGCCCGGTGCCGTTGCCGACGGAAAAGAACGTGTTCTGCGTCATCCGCTCGCCGCACAAGTACAAGGACAGCCGCGAGCACTTCGAGATGCGCACCCACAAGCGGCTCATCGACATCATCGACCCCACGCCGAAGACCGTCGACTCGCTGATGCGTCTCGACCTGCCGGCCGGCGTCGACATCGAGATCAAGCTCTGAGGGACGCGAACAGCCAATGAGCAAGCTAAAGAACACGCGCGGTCTGCTGGGCACCAAGCTCGGCATGACCCAGACCTGGGACGAGAACAACCGCGTCGTCCCCGTGACCGTGGTCCAGGCCGGCCCGTGTGTCGTGACCGAGGTTCGCACCTCGGCCAGCCACGGGTACGACGGCGTCCAGATCGCCTTCGGCGACATCGACCCGCGCAAGGTGACCAAGCCGATGCGCGGTCACTTCGACAAGGCCGGCGTGACGCCGCGGCGCCACCTGCTGGAGCTGCGCACCGCCGACGCCAGCGAGTACACCCTGGGCCAGGAGATCAAGGCCGAGGCCTTCGAGGCCGGTGAGCGGGTCGACGTTTCCGCGACCAGCAAGGGCAAGGGTTTCGCCGGCGTCATGAAGCGGCACGGCTTCCACGGTCTGCGCGCCACCCACGGTGTGCACAAGAAGCACCGCTCGCCGGGTTCCATCGGCGGCTGCGCCACCCCGGGCCGGGTCTTCAAGGGCCTGCGGATGGCGGGCCGGATGGGCCACGAGCAGGTCACCACGCAGAACGTTTCGGTTCACGCGATCGACGTCGAGCGCGGCCTGATCCTGATCAAGGGCGCCGTCCCCGGCCCCAAGGGCGGCCTCGTGCTGATCCGCAACGCCGCGAAGGGAGCTTCGAAGTGAGCACCGTCGACGTCGTCGTCGTGAAGGGCGACAAGGTCAGCAAGAAGGGTTCCGCCGAGCTTCCGGCCGAGCTGTTCGACGTCCAGGTCAACGTGCCGCTGATCCACCAGGTCGTGGTGGCCCAGCTGGCCGCGGCCCGCCAGGGTACGCACAAGGTGAAGACCCGGGGCGAGGTGTCCGGCGGTGGCGCCAAGCCGTACCGCCAGAAGGGCACCGGTCGCGCCCGCCAGGGTTCGACCCGCGCGCCGCAGTTCACCGGTGGTGGCGTCGTCTTCGGCCCCACGCCGCGCGACTACAGCCAGCGGACCCCGAAGAAGATGATCGCCGCCGCGCTCCGCGGTGCGCTGTCCGACCGGGCCCGTGACGGCCAGGTGTTCGTGGTCGAGAGCTTCGTGGACGGCGACAAGCCCTCCACCAAGTCGGCCCTGAAGGTCCTGGGCGAGGTGACCGAGCCGGGCAAGGCGCTGGTCGTCGTCGACCGCGCCGACGAGCTCACCTGGCTGAGCCTGCGCAACGTGCAGCACGTGCACCTGATCGCCGCCGACCAGCTCAACGCGTACGACGTGCTGTGCAGCGACGCGGTCGTGTTCACCAAGAGCGCGCTCGACTCGTTCGTCGCCGGCGCGCCCAAGGGCAAGTCCGTCAAGGCCGTCGCAACGTCGACTGAGGCCGAGGAGGTAGAGGCATGAGCCACGGAGTCAACAAGGACCCGCGTGACGTGCTGCTCCGGCCGGTCGTGAGCGAGAAGAGCTACGGCCTGCTGGACGAGCAGAAGTACACGTTCGAGGTCGCACCGGACGCCAACAAGACCGAGATCAAGCTCGCGGTCGAGAAGGTGTTCAAGGTCAAGGTCAGCGACGTCAACACCCTGAACCGCAAGGGCAAGCGCCGCCGGACCCGGTCCGGTTTCGGCAAGCGCCCGGACACCAAGCGGGCGATCGTGACCCTCAAGGGTGACGACCGCATCGATATCTTCGGAGGCCAGTCGTAATGGGAATCCGCAAGTACAAGCCGACAACGCCGGGCCGCCGTGGCTCGAGCGTGGCCGACTTCGTCGAGCTCACCCGTTCGACCCCCGAGAAGTCGCTGCTGCGTCCGCTGCCGAAGAAGGGCGGCCGGAACAACTCCGGCAAGATCACCACCCGGCACCACGGTGGCGGTCACAAGCGGGCGTACCGGCTGATCGACTTCAAGCGGTACGACAAGGACGGCGTGCCGGCCAAGGTCGCGCACATCGAGTACGACCCGAACCGGACCGCGCGGATCGCGCTGCTGCACTACGTCGACGGCGAGAAGCGCTACATCCTCGCCCCGACCAATCTGAAGCAGGGCACCGTCGTCGAGAACGGCCCGGCCGCCGACATCAAGATCGGTAACAACCTGCCGCTGCGCAACATCCCGGTGGGCTCCACGATCCACGCTGTCGAGCTGCGTCCGGGTGGTGGCGCCAAGATGGGCCGCTCCGCCGGTACCAGCATTCAGCTGGTCGCGAAGGAAGGCCGGATGGCCACCCTGCGGATGCCGTCCGGCGAGGTCCGGATGGTCGACGTGCGCTGCCGCGCCACCCTCGGTGAGGTCGGCAACGGCGAGCAGTCGAACATCAACTGGGGCAAGGCGGGCCGGATGCGCTGGAAGGGCAAGCGCCCGACCGTCCGCGGTGTCGCGATGAACCCGGTCGACCACCCGCACGGTGGTGGTGAGGGTAAGACCTCGGGTGGTCGCCACCCGGTGTCCCCGTGGGGCCAGCCGGAAGGCCGGACCCGCACCCGCAAGGAAAGCGACCGAATGATCGTCCGGCGCCGCAAGGCCGGCAAGAAGCGCTGATAGGAGCCGGCCAGAATGCCACGCAGCCTGAAGAAGGGCCCGTTCGTCGACCACCACCTGGCCAAGAAGGTGGAGGTGCAGAACGAGAAGGGCACCAAGAACGTCATCAAGACCTGGTCTCGCCGATCGATGATCGTGCCGGACATGATCGGCCACACGATTGCGGTGCACGACGGCCGCAAGCACGTGCCGGTGTTCGTGACGGACTCGATGGTCGGGCACAAGCTCGGCGAGTTCGCCCCGACCCGGACGTTCAAGGGTCACGAGAAGGACGACCGGAAGTCACGGCGTCGCTGATCCCGCAGGGACAGTGACGAAGCGAAAGCAATCTACGGAGAGATTCGAACATCATGAGCGTTCAAGAGCGTAGGGCGATCAGCGCCCGTCGCGAGAGCCTGCTGGGCGAGCAGCCCGGGGCCTTCGCGGTCGCGCGCTTCGTCCGCGTGACGCCGATGAAGGCGCGCCGCGTGGGTGATCTGGTGCGCGGTCTGGGCGTCGACGACGCACTCGCCACTCTGAAGTTCGCCCCGCAGGCCGCTGCCGCGACCGTGTACAAGGTCGTCGACAGCGCCGCGGCGAACGCCGAGGGCACCGAGCACCTGAACCGGGCCGACCTGGTCGTGGCCAAGGTCCTCGTGGACGAGGGACCGACGCTGAAGCGTCACCGCCCGCGTGCACAGGGCCGGGCCACCCGGATCGACAAGCGGACGAGCCACATCACCATCGTGGTCACCCCGCGGGTCACCGACGAGCCGGTCGAGAAGGCCCCGGTCAAGAAGGCCGCCGCGAAGAAGTCCGCGGACACCGCTGACACGGCGAAGAAGGCACCGGCGAAGAAGGCGGCCAAGAAGGCCGCCGACAAGCCGGCCGAGGCCGCCGAGAAGCCGGCCAAGAAGGCGACCGCCAAGAAGGCGGCCACCAAGAAGGCCACCGCTGAGAAGAAGGAGTCCTGACGTGGGACAGAAGGTAAACCCGCACGGGTTCCGTCTCGGCATCAGCACCGACCACAAGAGCCGTTGGTACGCCGACAAGCTGTACAAGGACTACGTGGGCGAGGACGTCAAGATCCGTCGTCTGCTGAGCAAGGGCATGGAGCGCGCCGGCATCTCCCGCGTGGAGATCGAGCGCACCCGTGACCGGGTCCGGGTCGACATCCACACCGCTCGTCCGGGCATCGTCATCGGTCGCCGCGGCGCCGAGGCGGACCGGATTCGGGGCAGCCTGGAGGAGCTCACCGGCAAGCAGGTGCAGCTGAACATCCTCGAGGTGAAGAACGCCGAGGTCGACGCTCAGCTGGTCGCGCAGGGCGTGGCCGAGCAGCTGTCCGGCCGCGTGGCGTTCCGCCGCGCGATGCGCAAGGCGATGCAGACCACCATGCGTGGCGGCGCCCTGGGCATCCGGATCCAGTGCTCCGGCCGGCTCGGTGGCGCGGAAATGTCGCGGTCGGAGTTCTACCGCGAGGGCCGCGTCCCGCTGCACACGCTGCGGGCCGACATCGACTACGGCTTCTACGAGGCCCGCACGACCTTCGGCCGGATCGGCGTGAAGGTCTGGATCTACAAGGGCGACGTCGCCGGCACTCGCGCCGAGCGCGAGGCGCAGGCTGCTGCCCGCGCTGCTACCCAGCAGCGTGGCCGTCCGGCCCGCCGTGACGGTGGCGACCGGGGTGACCGTGGCGGACGCGGCGGTGACCGTGGCGGTCGCGGCGGTGACCGTGGCGGTCGCGGTGGCGACCGGCGCGACGACGCGCGCAACAACAACGCGGCGCCTGCCGCCGAGGCGAGCGCGCCGGCGGCCGACAAGCCCGCCGAGACGACCGGAACGGAGAGCTGAACAATGCTCATCCCCCGCAAGGTCAAGCACCGCAAGCAGCACCACCCGACGCGCTCCGGCGCGGCCAAGGGTGGTACGACGCTCGCCTTCGGTGACTTCGGCATCCAGGCGCTGGAGAGCCACTACGTCACCAACCGGCAGATCGAGGCCGCGCGTATCGCGATGACCCGGCACATCAAGCGTGGCGGCAAGGTGTGGATCAACATCTACCCCGACCGCCCGCTGACCAAGAAGCCGGCCGAGACCCGGATGGGTTCCGGTAAGGGTTCGCCGGAATGGTGGATCGCCAACGTGAAGGCCGGTCGCGTGATGTTCGAACTCTCCGGTGTGCCGGAGGACATCGCTCGCGAGGCGATGCGCCGCGCGATCCACAAGTTGCCGATGAAGTGCCGCTTCATCACCCGAGAGGCAGGTGAGAACTGATGGCTACCCTGACCGCCGCTGAGCTGCGGAACCTGGGTCGTGACGAGCTGATGACGAAGCTCGGCGAAGCCAAGGAGGAGCTGTTCAACCTCCGGTTCCAGGCTGCCACGGGCCAGCTGGAGTCCCACGGCCGGCTGCGTGCCGTCCGTAAGGACATCGCCCGCATCTACACGGTGCTGTCCGAGCGTGCGCTCGGTATCACCGAGGAGGTCGACGCCCCGGTCGAGGCCGAGGTCGTCGCCGACGAAGCGGACGACAGTGAGAAGGCGAACGCATGACCGAGAACGTGAAGGACGAGACCGTGAGCACGACCCCCGAGGCGCGAGCCCACCGGAAGACCAGGGTGGGCCTGGTGCTGAGCGACAAGATGGACAAGACCGTCACCGTCGAGGTCGAGGACCGGGTCAAGCACAAGCTGTACGGCAAGGTCATCCGTCGTACCAGCAAGCTCAAGGCGCACGACGAGCAGAACGCCGCCGGCATCGGCGACCGCGTCCTCCTGATGGAGACCCGGCCGCTGTCGGCGACCAAGCGCTGGCGCGTCGTCGAGATCCTCGAGAAGGCCAAGTAATTCTAGCTGTTCCCGGGCTGCGCCCATTGACAAGCGGCGCGATCGGCAACCAATCGAAATTATTCGTTCCGCAAGGCTCACGTGAGTGAGAACCAGCGAGACAACCAGGAGATCAACAGATGATCCAGCAGGAGTCGCGACTGAAGGTCGCCGACAACACGGGTGCCAAGGAGATCTTGTGCATCCGCGTTCTCGGTGGCTCCGGTCGGCGCTACGCCGGTGTCGGTGACACGATCGTCGCCACCGTCAAGGACGCGATCCCCGGCGGCGGTGTGAAGAAGGGTGACGTCGTCAAGGCGGTCGTCGTGCGTACCGTGAAGGAGCGCCGGCGTCCGGACGGCTCCTACATCCGCTTCGACGAGAACGCCGCGGTGATCCTGAAGGCCGACGGCGAGCCGCGCGGCACCCGTATCTTCGGGCCGGTCGGCCGGGAGCTGCGCGAGAAGCGCTTCATGAAGATCATCTCGCTCGCGCCGGAGGTGCTCTGAGATGGCCCAGCAGAAGAAGCTGAACGTGAAGAAGGGCGATCAGGTCCGCGTGATCGCCGGTAGGTCCAAGGGCCTCGAGGGCAAGATCATCCAGGTCTTCCCGGACGACGAGAAGGTCATCGTCGAGGGCGTCAACCGGGTGAAGAAGCACACCAAGGTGCAGCAGGCCCAGCGCGGCGGCACCACCGGTGGCATCGTCACCCAGGAAGCCCCGATCCACGTCTCGAACGTGGCGCTTCTTGTCGAGGTCGAGAAGGACGGCAAGAAGGAGAAGGTGACCACGCGCGTCGGCTACAACCGTGTCGAGGTGCAGAAGCGCCGTCCCGACGGTTCGACGTACACGGGTTACCGGAGCGTCCGGGTCGCCCGGCGCACCGGCGAGGAGATCTGATGACCACCGCAGTAACCGAGAACAAGGTCCAGCCGCGGCTGAAGACGAAGTACCGCGAGGAGATCGTCGGCCAGCTGCACGAGCAGTTCCAGTACGCGAACGTCATGCAGGTGCCCGGGCTCACCAAGATCGTGGTGAACATGGGCGTCGGCGAGGCGGCGCGCGACTCGAAGCTGATCGAGGGCGCCGTGAAGGACCTGGCCGCGATCACCGGCCAGAAGGCGCAGGTCACCAAGGCCCGCAAGTCGATCGCGCAGTTCAAGCTGCGTGAGGGGATGCCGATCGGCGCCCACGTGACGTTGCGCGGCGACCGGATGTGGGAGTTCCTGGACCGGCTGCTGGCGCTCGCGCTGCCCCGGATCCGCGACTTCCGCGGCCTGTCCCCGAAGCAGTTCGACGGCACCGGGAACTACACCTTCGGTCTGACCGAGCAGGTGATGTTCCACGAGATCAACCAGGACCGGATCGATCGGGTCCGGGGCATGGACATCACCGTGGTGACCACCGCGAAGAACGACGACGAGGGCCGGGCCCTGCTGCGGGCGCTCGGCTTCCCGTTCAAGGAGAACTGACGTGGCGAAGACAGCACTCAAGGTCAAGCAGGCCCGGAAGCCGAAGTTCGCGGTGCGTGGCTACACGCGCTGCCAGCGCTGCGGCCGGCCGAAGGCGGTCTTCCGCAAGTTCGGCCTGTGCCGGATCTGCCTGCGGGAGATGGCGCACCGGGGCGAGCTGCCCGGCGTGACCAAGTCCAGCTGGTGACCGTCTCCACCCCCGAACTTCTCCCTATTAACCATCTAGTCACCGTAGGTCGCCGAACGGCGAAACCACGGCGGGAAAGAGGCCCCAGGCCATGACGATGACCGACCCGATCGCAGACATGTTGACGCGTCTGCGGAACGCCAATCAGGCGTACCACGAGTCGACCACGATGCCGTACAGCAAGATCAAGCAGGGCATCGCCGACATCCTCCAGCAGGAGGGCTACATCGCCTCCTACCAGGTCGAGGACCCCAAGGAAGGGGCCGTCGGCAAGACTCTGACCGTTGACCTGAAGTTCGGCCCGAGCCGGGAGCGCTCCATCGCGGGCGTCCGCCGGATCAGCAAGCCGGGCCTGCGGGTCTACGCGAAGTCGACCAGCCTGCCCAAGGTCCTCGGTGGCCTGGGCGTCGCGATCATCTCGACGTCCCAGGGACTGCTGACCGACCGTCAGGCCAAGAACAAGGGCGTTGGCGGGGAAGTCCTCGCCTACGTCTGGTGACGAAGAACCGGAAGGAGGACCACAGAAATGTCTCGCATCGGTAAGCTCCCGGTCACGGTCCCGTCCGGCGTCGACGTCACGATCGACGGCCAGACGGTCACTGTCAAGGGTCCCAAGGGTCAGCTGTCGCACGTCGTCGCTGAGCCCATCGCGGTCGACCGGGACGAGGACGGCGCGATTGCCGTGACCCGCCCCGACGACCAGCGCAAGAGCAAGGAACTGCACGGCCTGTCCCGCACCCTGATCGCCAACCTGGTGACCGGCGTGACGGACGGCTACGAGAAGAAGCTCGAGATCGTCGGCGTCGGGTACCGCGTCCTGTCCAAGGGACCGACCCAGCTGGAGTTCTCGCTCGGGTACAGCCACACGATCACGGTCGATGCCCCCGACGGCATCACCTTCAACGTGGAGGCCCCGACCCGCTTCTCGGTCATCGGCATCGACAAGCAGTCCGTCGGTGAGGTCGCCGCCAACATCCGCAAGCTGCGCAAGCCCGAGCCGTACAAGGGCAAGGGTGTGCGGTACGCGGGCGAGCAGGTGCGCCGCAAGGTCGGAAAGGCTGGTAAGTAACCATGGCGATCGGACTGCGTCCGCACAAGCACTCCGCCAAGAAGACGGCTTCCCGGCTGCGTCGGCAGATCCGGGTCCGGAAGAAGATCAACGGCACGGCCGACCGGCCGCGCCTGGTGGTCTCGAAGTCGTCGAAGCACCTGTTCGCGCAGGTCATCGACGACGTCGCCGGCAAGACGCTGGTCTCGGCTTCCACCATGGAAGCCGACCTGCGCGGCGCGGAGGCGAACAAGACCGACAAGGCCAAGACCGTCGGCGGCCTGATCGCCGACCGGGCCAAGGCCGCCGGCATCGACTCGGTCGTCTTCGACCGGGCCGGAAACAAGTACCACGGCCGCATCGCGGCCCTGGCCGACGCCGCCCGCGAGGGCGGGCTCGGCTTCTGATGGCGACAAGGGAAGAAGGTAGTTCGAAATGAGCGGAGGCCAGCAGCGTCGCGGAGGCGGCGCCGGTGGTGAGCGCCGTGGCCGCGACGGTGGTCGCGGTCAGCAGGCGGACAAGACCGCCTACATCGAGCGTGTGGTAGCCATCAACCGTGTCGCCAAGGTCGTGAAGGGTGGTCGTCGCTTCAGCTTCACCGCCCTCGTGGTCGTCGGCGACGGCGATGGCACCGTCGGTGTGGGTTACGGGAAGGCCAAGGAGGTGCCCGCGGCGATCGCCAAGGGTGTCGAGGAGGCCAAGAAGGCATTCTTCAAGGTGCCGCGGATCCAGGGCACCATCCCGCACCCGGTCCAGGGCGAGAAGGCCGCAGGCGTTGTCATGCTGCGTCCGGCCGCTCCCGGTACCGGTGTGATCGCGGGTGGCTCGGCGCGCGCCGTACTGGAGTGCGCCGGGATCCACGACATCCTCAGCAAGTCGCTGGGCTCGTCCAACTCCATCAACGTGGTGCACGCCACCGTTGAGGCGTTGCGCAGCCTGGAGACCCCGGAGGCCGTGGCCGCGCGCCGTGGCCTGCCGGTCGAGGACGTCGCTCCGGCGGCGCTGCTGAAGGCGCGGGCGGAGGCGGCTTCCTGATGGCACGCTTGAAGGTGACCCAGACCCGTTCGGGCATCGGTGGCAAGCAGAACCAGCGCGACACGCTGCGCACCCTGGGCGTCAAGCGGATCGGCGACAGCGCCGTCCACGAGGACAAGCCCGAGGTTCGCGGCATGGTGCGTGCGGTTCGCCACCTCATCACCGTCGAGGAGGTCGACTGACATGGCGCTCAAGGTTCATCACCTGCGTCCGGCGCCCGGCGCCAAGACCGCCAAGACCCGCGTGGGTCGTGGTGAGGGCAGCAAGGGCAAGACCGCCGGCCGCGGTACCAAGGGCAGCAAGGCGCGTAACAACATCCCCGAGTGGTTCGAGGGTGGCCAGATGCCGCTGCACATGCGGCTCCCGAAGCTGAAGGGCTTCAAGAGCAGGAACCGGGTGGAGTTCCAGGTCGTTAACCTGGACAAGCTCGGACAACTGTTCCCCGAAGGTGGCGAGGTCGGCATTGCCGACCTGGTCGCCAAGGGCGCGGTTCGTAGCGGTCAGCCGGTCAAGGTACTGGGTGACGGCGAACTGACCGTGGCACTGCAGGTCTCGGCAAACAAGTTCTCCAAGTCCGCCACGGACAAGATCCAGGCGGCTGGGGGAACCACGACCGAGGTGTGACACGAGGTCCAGGGCTCGTAACGCCCGGTGCTTGATATCCTGCGCCGGTCGGACGGGCCCTGGTTCGTCTCTTGCCCAGCGGCTTAGCTAGGCCCCTGCCGTGCCCGCGGTAGGGAAACTTGTGGGAGGACAGGGTGTTAGGCGCCTTTGCCAACGCGTTCAAGACTCCGGACCTGCGCCGGAAGATCTTGTTCGTGCTCTTCATCGTCGTGATCTTCCGGATCGGCTCCGTCGTTCCGGCTCCCGGTGTGAACGTGCAGTCGCTGCACACGTGTATCAAGATCTCGCAGGGCGGTCAGAACGCCAACCTGTACAACTTGATCAACCTGTTCTCCGGCGGCGCACTGCTGCAGCTCGCGATCTTCGCGCTCGGCATCATGCCGTACATCACCGCCAGCATCATCTTGCAGCTGCTCACCGTGGTGATCCCGCGGCTGGAATCGCTGAAGAAGGAAGGCCAGGCGGGCCAGGGCAAGATCACGCAGTACACCCGGTTCCTGACCGTCGGTCTGGCGATCCTGCAGTCCACCGCGTTCGTCGCGCTGGCCCGGACGCCGGGACGGCTGTTCCAGGGCTGCAGCGAGCCGCTGCTGTACAAGGACGACTGGTTCACCATCATGGTGATGGTGCTGACCATGACCGCCGGCACCGGCGTGATCATGTGGCTCGGCGAGCTGATCACCGACCGTGGCGTCGGTAACGGTATGTCGATCCTGATCTTCACCCAGATCGTCGCCACCTTCCCGACCCAGCTGTGGAGCATCCGCAAGCAGAAGGGCGTCACCACGTTCGTCGTGGTGATCGCGATCGGTCTGGTCATCATGGCCGCGGTCATCTTCATCGAGCAGGCCCAGCGCCGGATCCCGGTGCAGTACGCCAAGCGCATGGTGGGCCGCAAGATGTTCGGCGGCACCTCGACGTACATCCCGCTGAAGGTCAACCAGGCCGGCGTCATCCCGGTCATCTTCGCCTCCAGCCTGCTGTATCTCCCCGTTCTGGTCAGTCAGTTCCAGCAGGGCAAGGGCTGGTCCAACTGGATTCAGGGCAACTTGGTCAAGGGCGACCACCCGATCTACATGGCGACGTACGTCGCTCTGATCATCTTCTTCACGTACTTCTACGTCTCGATCACCTTCAACCCGAAGGAGGTCGCCGACAACATGAAGAAGTACGGCGGCTTCATCCCGGGCATCCGGGCGGGTCGGCCGACCGAGGAATACCTGAAGTACGTGTTGGACCGCATCACGCTGCCCGGCGCGATCTACCTCGCGGCGATCTCGATGATCCCGCTGGTCGCTCTCGTCCTGCTGAACGCGAGCCAGAACTTCCCGTTCGGCGGTACGTCGATCCTGATCATGGTCGGCGTCGGACTCGACACGGTGAAGCAGATCGAGAGTCAGCTGCAGCAGCGAAACTACGAAGGGTTCCTGCGCTGATGAGAATGTTGCTGATGGGTCCGCCCGGGGCGGGCAAGGGCACGCAGGCAAAGGTGCTTGCGGAACGCCTGAAGATCCCGGCCGTGTCCACCGGCGACATCTTCCGTGCGAACGTGAAGGCCGAGACGCCGCTGGGTCTCGAGGCCAAGCGGTACATGGACGCCGGCGACTACGTCCCGGACGAGGTCACGAACGCGATGGTGCGCGACCGGCTGTCCGAGGCCGACGCGGGCGAGGGCTTCCTGCTCGACGGGTACCCGCGGACGTTGGCCCAGGTCGGCACGCTGGACGAGATCCTGGCCGACCACGGTCACAAGCTGGATGCCGTGGTCGCGCTGGTCGCCGACATCGACGTACTCGTCGAGCGGATGACGAAGCGGGCGCACATCGAGGGCCGGACGGACGATTCCGAAGAAGTCGTCCGGCACCGGCAGGACGTCTACGCGGCCGAGACCAAGCCGCTGCTGCAGGTGTACGCCGAGCGCGGCCTGCTGGTCGAGGTCGACGGCGTCGGCGAGATCGACGAAGTGAGCGAGCGGGTGCTCGCCGCCCTCAAGACGGTGACCGACTAGCCCGATGATGTTCAGGGATCGCGGTATCGAGATCAAGACCCGCGAGCAGATCCTCTCCATGCGTAAGGCCGGCCTGGTGGTCGGCCGCACGCTGGAGCTGCTCCGCGGGGCGGTCCGGGCCGGCATCACCACCGGCGAGCTGGACGCGATCGCGGAGGACAACATCCGGTCCTCCGGCGCGACACCGTCGTTCAAGGGGTACCACGGGTTCACCGGCTCGATCTGCGCGTCGGTGAACGACGAGATCGTGCACGGCATTCCGGGTGACCGGGTGCTGGCCGACGGCGATCTGATCTCGATCGACTGCGGTGCGATCGTGGACGGTTGGCACGGCGACGCCGCGATCACCGTGCCGGTCGGTGAGGTGGACGCGGAACTGCTGGAGCTCGCCCGGATCTGCGAGGAGTCGATGTGGCGCGGGTTCGCCGCAGCGCGGCTCGGCGCGCGGCTGTCGGACATCTCGGCCGCGGTCGAGGCGCACGTCCGCGCGAACTCGTCGTACGGGATCGTCGAGGACTTCGTCGGGCACGGGATCGGTTCGGCGATGCACCAGCCGCCGAACGTGCCGAACTTCGGCCGTCCCGGTCGCGGGCCGAAGCTGGTCGAGGGCATGGCCCTGGCCGTCGAGCCGATGCTCACGCTCGGCAAGCAGGACAACCACACGCTCGAGGACGACTGGACGGTCGTCACGGACGACGGCCGGTACGCCGCCCACACCGAGCACACCTTCACGCTGACACCAGCCGGGCCATGGGTGCTGACCGCGCTCGACGGCGGCGAATCCCACCTCGCCGACCTGGGCATCAAGTTCGGCGCCCTGGCCGACTGACGGACCCTCCGGGTCCACCCGTTGGGGGACGCGGAGGGGACCGGGGCTGAGGCACACTTGTGACATGCCTCAGTACCAGCCGCACCAGCGTTTCACCGAAGCCGACCGGGACAAGATCGTCGGGCGGTTGCGGGATGCGTTCGCTGACGGCCGGCTGGACCAGCCCGAGTTCTCGTCCCGGCTCGACCAGCTCTACACCGTGCAGACGTACGGCGAGCTCGAGCCGCTGGTGCGCGACCTGCCGGCCATGCGTACGTACGAGACGCCCAAGGTGGTGCAGGACAGCAAGCCGGCGCCCGCGCCGGGGAACTTCCCGGAGCGGAAGAAGGACAACCACCCGCATCACGGCCGCGGCGGAGCGATCGGCGGCTTCACCGGCGTCGTCATGATCAACGTGGTGATCTGGTTCGTGATCGGGCTCGGCAACGGCGGGCACTGGCCGCACTTCTGGCCGGTCTGGCTGCTGATCCCGTGGGCGATCATCGCCCTCGGCGGCCTGGGCAGACGCCGTTGACCGCGGCCCAGGTCAGTCGCCGCGTCGTCGGCCCACGGCTACGGCCGGATTGGGCGTGGCAGCTGCACCAAGGGGCCGCGATCGTCTACGTGATCTGGTTCGCCGTCGCCGTACCGCTGGCGATCGCCGGGCTGCTGCTGGAGCCGCGGTGGGTGGGCTGGATGGTGCTGGCCTGGTTCGTGGTGCTGATCGCCTTCACGGTAGTGCTGCGCATCCGTGACGGCCGGCGGCGACGGGCCTGGGCCGATGCCGCCGGGCAGCTCGGCTGGCGGATCAGCGCGTCCGGGACGGAACTGCTGGATCGTTGGCCGTTCCCACCGTTCGACGCGGACTCGAACGCCGAGGTCGTCGACGTGACGTCCGGCAGCCATCGCGGCCGGGAGTTCTGGACCGGGCGGTTCCGGCACAAGGTACGGCGACGTGAACTCGGCTTCGACTTCCTTGATCTGCACGTGGATCGGCCCCTCCCGCCGCTGCAGGTGCTGCCTTCGGGGCTGGCACCGGTCGCGGCAGCGAGCTACCTGCCGTTGCCGTTGAGGATCGACGGACTGCCGGCGCAGTACCGCTTGTTCAACGGCCGCGAGGACCACGCGATGGCGGTCCTGCATCCGCGGGCCGTCGAGACGCTGGCCGACGTACCGGCGTTCGGATTCAGCTGCGAGGGCAGGCGGTTCGTCGCGATCCTCCCGGCGTACCGCGACGTGACCACCGCCCTCGCGCAACTGGACGCGGCCTGCGACCTACTGGACCTGATGCCCGAACAGATCTGGCGCGCGGGCGAACAGTGGGCCGCTACACAGCAGGAATCCTGAGCAGGCCGATGAGCGCTGCGAGGTCCGCATCGCCGTGCCCAGCGGCAACGGCCTTGCGCAGCAACCCGCCCATCGGCTCCAGCAGCATCGGGTCGACGCCTTGGGCTCTGGATGCGTCGGTCAGGTTGTCGAAGGCGGCCGCCTGCATCTCGAGGTTCGAGCCGGCGGTGTCGGACGGACCGTTGTCGAGATCCTTGGCGATGCGGGGCAGGGAGCCGAGCATCGCGGTCAGCCACGGGAGCAGGAAGCGTTCGGTGAACGGTTCGGCCGGGACGTTCTCGGTGCCGATCAGCGCCAGCGCGTGCTGGGCGCCGCCGAACATCCCGTACATCGCGCTCAGCAACGCGATGTCGTAGAGCGCGGCGAGCCCCGGATCGGCGCCGACGTACTCAGGACGTGCCAGCACGGACAGGTCGGCGCGGTGCTGCTCGAAGGCTTCCGGTACGCCGCTGTAGAAGATGAAGGCCGCGGGGCCGCCGATCATCGCGGGGACGGCCATGATGCCGCCGTCGACGTACTGCGCTCCCGCGGTCGCGACTCGCTCCGCGGTGGCCCGCGCCTGGCCGGGCGTGCTGTTGGTGAGATTGACGATCGTCGTGCCGGTGAGGTCGATGCCGTCGAGCGTGCTCCGGACGGTGTCGTCGACGAGCAGGCAGACGACGACGAGCGGACTGGCCGCGATCGCCTCGGCCGCGGTGGCGGCGCGGATGGCGCCGAGTTCGGTGTCGAGTTCGGGGGAGCGGCCCGGCGTGCGGTTCCAGACGGTGGTCGGATGGCCGGCGGCCAGGAAGGCCCGGGCGAGAGCGGTCCCCATCGCCCCGAGCCCCAGGACGGTGACAGGTGTCTTCATGCCGTCCACCCTGGTGCTGAAGCTTTAGGATGGACAAGTACCCACTAAATAGTCAGGTACTGACGGAAAGGTAAGTATGCGCGCCTACACCTGTGGTCTGGATGCCTCCGCCGACGTGATCGGCGGGAAGTGGAAGCCGCGGATCCTGTGGGCGCTGCACCACGGGCCGATGCGGTTCGGGGAGCTGCGGCGGGAGATCACCGGGGTCACCGAGAAGATGCTGATCCAGCAGTTGCGCGAGCTGGAGTCTCGGGACATCGTGCATCGGGAGGTGTTCCACCAGGTGCCGCCCAAGGTGGAGTATTCACTGACTGAACTCGGGCGGTCACTCAACGAAGCGCTGATACCCTTGGACACCTGGGGATCGGATCATCTGACCGAGCTCGAGGCCTCACGCGTGCGCTGACCGGTCTCGATTGGGTTTCGCCTGGGTGCGTGGCGTACACTCATTCCTTGGCTACTTTGTGGCCATAGCCAGTCACGTCTACAGAAGTGCGAGGACATGCCCAAAAAAGAGGGAGTCATCGAACTCGAGGGCACCATCGTCGAGGCCCTGCCGAACGCGATGTTCCGTGTTGAGCTGTCCAACGGGCACAAGGTGCTCGCGCACATCAGCGGCAAGATGAGGCAGCACTACATCCGGATCCTCCCCGAGGACCGGGTCGTCGTGGAGCTGTCGCCGTACGACCTCACCCGGGGTCGCATCGTCTATCGGTACAAGTAAGACCCACCAACACCTGTCGAAGAAAGTAGCTCGATGAAGGTCAATCCGAGCGTCAAGAAGATCTGCGACAAGTGCAAGGTGATCCGCCGTCACGGCCGGGTCATGGTGATCTGCGAGAACCCGCGGCACAAGCAGCGGCAGGGCTGACAAAGCCTTCACGCAGGAACACGGCACTTTCGCACCACAGCGCGCATGCTCGTCCGGGATCAGTCCCGGACGTTGCCCCTGGAACAGAGGCCAGGGCCTTGCCGGTGAAGCAGAACGAATCACCGAGGCGGGCAAGGACGCAGCGCGCCACCACACCTCTGCTGACGAAAGGAACACCGCCACATGGCACGCCTCGTAGGAGTCGACCTGCCGCGCGACAAGCGCATCGAGGTCGCTCTGACCTACATCTTCGGCGTGGGCCGTACTCGGGCCCTGGAAACGCTGAAGAACACCGGGGTCTCCCCGGACAAGCGCGTCCACGAGCTGGGCGACGACGAGCTGGTCAAGCTCCGGGACTGGATCGAAGGCAACTACAAGATCGAGGGTGACCTCCGTCGCGAGGTGACCGCGGACATCCGCCGCAAGATCGAGATCGGGTCGTACCAGGGTCGCCGGCACCGCAGCGGGCTTCCGGTGCGCGGTCAGCGCACGCGGACCAACGCCCGTAGCCGCAAGGGCCGCCGTAAGGCGATCGCCGGCAAGAAGAAGAAGTGACCCGGATGACTTTCGACCACCCCAGGAGCAACTGAATGCCTCCCAAGAGCCGCAGCGCGGCCGGCGCGAAGAAGGTGCGCCGCAAGGAGAAGAAGAACGTGGCCGCGGGCCACGCCCACATCAAGAGCACGTTCAACAACACGATCGTGACGATCACCGACCCGACCGGCGCGGTCATCTCGTGGGCTTCCGCGGGCACCGTCGGCTTCAAGGGTTCGCGCAAGTCGACCCCGTTCGCCGCGCAGATGGCCGCCGAGGCCGCCGGGCGCCGGGCGATGGAGCACGGCATGCGCAAGATCGACGTGTTCGTCAAGGGTCCCGGCTCCGGCCGTGAGACCGCGATCCGTTCGCTGGGTGCGGTCGGCCTCGAGGTCGGCACCATCCAGGACGTCACCCCAGTCGCCCACAACGGATGCCGCCCGCCGAAGCGGCGCCGGGTCTGATCCCAGAGAGAGGAAGGTAGCGAACCATGGCCCGTTACACCGGACCTATGACCAAGAAGTCGCGCCGTCTCGGGGTCGACCTCGTCGGTGGCGACAAGGCGTTCGAGCGTCGTCCGTACCCGCCGGGTATGCACGGCCGCGGCCGCCCGAAGGAGAGCGAGTACCTGCTCCAGCTGCGCGAGAAGCAGAAGGCGCGTTACTCGTACGGCGTTCTCGAGAAGCAGTTCCGCCGGTACTACGAGGAGGCCTCGCGGCGCTCCGGCAAGACCGGTGACAACCTGCTGCAGATCCTCGAGTCCCGCCTGGACAACGTGGTCTACCGCTCCGGCCTGGCCCGGACGCGTCGGCAGGCCCGTCAGCTCGTCGTGCACGGTCACTTCACCGTGAACGGCATCAAGGTGAACATCCCGTCGTACCGCGTCTCCGCCCACGACATCATCGATGTCAAGGCGAAGTCGGTCGAGACGACGCCGTTCATCATCGCCCGGGAGACGCACAGCGAGCGCGTCGTACCGGCTTGGCTCGAGGTGATGCCGGAGCGTCTGCGGATCCTCGTCCACCAGCTGCCCACCCGGCAGCAGATCGACACCCAGGTCGCCGAGCACCTGATCGTCGAGCTCTACTCGAAGAACTGACCCGGTTCCGGCCGGCGGCCTCCGGGCCGCCGGCCGGATCGGTGCGTTCTTCCTTCGCGACCTCAAATAGTGGTCGTCGCGGAACAGAAAGAAGACAGAAGTGCTTATCGCACAGCGCCCCACCCTGACCGAAGAGGTCGTCGACGAGTACCGCTCGCGGTTCATGATCGAGCCGCTGGAGCCGGGCTTCGGTTACACCCTCGGCAACTCGATCCGCCGGACCCTGCTGTCCTCCATCCCGGGGGCCGCCGTCACCAGCATCAAGATCGACGGTGTCCTGCACGAGTTCTCCACCGTTGCCGGGGTCAAGGAAGACGCCACCCAGCTGATCCTGAACCTGAAGGACCTGGTCGTCTCCTCCGAGCACGACGAGCCGGTCACCATGTACCTGCGCAAGCAGGGCCCCGGTGACGTCACCGCCGCCGACATCGCGCCGCCGGCCGGTGTCGAGGTGCACAACCCGGACCTGAAGATCGCCACCCTGAACGAGAAGGGCCGGCTCGAGATGGAGCTGGTCGTCGAGCGGGGCCGCGGCTACGTGTCCGCCGTACAGAACAAGTCCGCCGACGCCGAGATCGGCCGGATGCCGGTCGACTCGATCTACTCGCCGGTCCTCAAGGTCACCTACAAGGTCGAGGCGACCCGTGTCGAGCAGCGCACCGACTTCGACCGCCTCGTGGTCGACGTCGAGACCAAGCCGTCGATGCTGCCCCGCGACGCCGTCGCGTCGGCCGGTAAGACCCTGGTCGAGCTGTTCGGCCTGGCCCGCGAGCTGAACGTCGAGGCCGAGGGCATCGACATCGGCCCGTCGCCGGTCGACGAGCAGATGGCCGCCGACCTGGCGCTGCCGGTCGAGGACCTGCAGCTGACCGTCCGGTCGTACAACTGCCTGAAGCGCGAGGGCATCCACACCGTGGGTGAGCTGATCTCGCGCAGCGAGCAGGACCTGCTGGACATCCGGAACTTCGGCTCCAAGTCGATCGACGAGGTCAAGCTGAAGCTGGCCGAGATGGGCCTGTCGCTGAAGGACTCCCCGCCCGGGTTCGACCTGCGCGCCGCGTCCGGTGCCTACGGCAACGAGGCGGACGACGAGGACGAGAGCTTCGCCGAGACCGAGCAGTACTGAGCTGACCAAGGCCCGTCGGGCCCTACATCCCTTCGGCCCGACGGGCCTTAGATTCCTGGAGTTACGAGATGCCAACCCCCACCAAGGGTGCCCGGCTGGGCGGCAGCCCGGCGCACGAGAAGCTGATCCTCAGCAACCTCGCGACGTCGCTGTTCGAGCACGGCGCCATCACCACCACCGCGGCCAAGGCCAAGCGCCTGCAGCCGCTGGCGGAGCAGATGATCACCAAGGCGAAGCGTGGTGACCTCAACGCGCGCCGCCAGGTGATGAAGCGGATCAAGGACAAGAGCGTCGTGCACGTGCTCTTCACCGAGATCGGCGAGCGGTACGCCGACCGTCCGGGTGGCTACACCCGGATCACCAAGCTCGGCCCGCGCAAGGGCGACAACGCCCCGATGGTGAAGATCGAGCTGGTCGAGGCGCTGTCGGACTCGCCGAAGGCGAAGAAGACCGCCGCCAAGAAGGCCCCGGCGAAGAAGGCCGCCGCTCCGAAGGCTGAAGAGCCGAAGGAGGAGAAGGTCCAGGACGTCGTGGCGGGCAAGTTCGACAACTCCGCCGCGCCGCTCGAGGACGGCTCCGCGCCCGAGGGCTTCACCATCAAGGGCAACGAGAACTCGATGAAGTACCACACCACCGAGTCGCCGTGGTACGACCAGACGGTCGCCGAGGTCTGGTTCAAGACCGAGGCGGACGCCGAGGCCGCGGGCTTCGCCAAGGCCGGCGAGACCGAGGACGACGACAAGTAAGCACTCCTTCAGAGCCCCCTCACCGCACGGTGAGGGGGCTCCGTTGCGTTAGATTGACGTGTGCGTTGGCGGATTGACCTGAGGTACGACGGAGCGGCCTTTCATGGGTGGGCCCGTCAGGAGGGTCTCCGTACCGTGCAGGGGGAGCTCGAAGAGGCGGTTCGCGTCGTACTGCGGCTGCCGGAGCCGGTGACCGTGACCTGTGCCGGCCGGACCGACACAGGTGTCCACGCCCGGGGACAGGTCACCCACGTCGACGTCGAAGGCGCTGTGGACCCGCTGAGGCTCTTGAGAGGGCTGAACGGCGTCCTGCCCGCGGATGTAGCCGTCACGGCCGTTACGGCGGCTCCTGACGGCTTTGACGCCCGGTTCTCCGCCCTGGCCCGCCGGTACGTGTACCGGCTGTGCGACGACCCGGCGGGCTGGGACCCGCTCACCAGGGGACATGTCCTGCGGGTGGGGCGGCCGATGGATGTGGATCGTATGAACGCTGCCGCGACCGGTCTGCTCGGAGAGCACGACTTCGCGGCGTTCTGCAAGAAGCGGGAAGGCGCCAGCACGGTGCGGGCGCTGCTGGAGTTCTCGTGGCAGCGGACCGGCGTAGGACAGTTGGAGAGCACTGTGATCGCGGATGCCTTCTGTCACTCGATGGTGCGGGCACTGGTGGGGTCGATGATCCCTGTGGGCGACGGACGTCGGGACGTCGAGTGGCCGGCCGCCGTACTGGCTGGGAAGGTGCGGGACTCGGCTGTGTCGGTCCTGCCGGCGCACGGGCTCACGTTGGAGGAAGTGCGCTACCCGGCGGACGACGAGCTGGCTGCGCGGGCGTTACAGGCCCGTCAGGTGCGAGGAGAGGTACATCAGCGTGGGTGACCACTTCTTTTCGGCGGAGCCGCAGTCGGCGGACGTACGGCGTACTGTCGAAGCCCAGATCTGGGGACGGTCGTATGTCTTCACAACGGCTACTGGGGTGTTCTCCCGAGACCGTTTGGACATCGGTACGTCGGTTCTGCTGCGCTCGGTGGAACCACCAACCCGCGCGGGGACGTTCCTCGACCTCGGGACCGGCTACGGGCCGATCGCGTGCGCGCTCGCGACAGAGGTGCCGGAGGCAACGGTGTGGGCGATCGACGTGAATACGCGGGCGCTCGAGCTGGCGGCGGAGAATGCCAAGGCCGCGGGGGTCGCGGACCGGGTACGTGCGGTGCTGCCGGACGACGTACCCGAGGAGGTGCGGTTCGACGAGATCTGGTCGAACCCGGCGATCCACATCGGCAAACCCGAACTCCACAAGATGTTGCTGCGCTGGCTGAGTCGTCTTGCTCCCGGCGGCGTGGGATGGTTTGTCGTCGGCAAGAACCTGGGCGGCGACTCCCTCCAGCGCTGGATGACGGACCAGGGCTACCCGTGCGAACGGGTGGGCAGCGCGAAGGGCTTCCGGGTACTGCGTGCAACGAACGCGGGCCCGGCACCGTCCTGAGGGGTATGGAGGCAGTCTTGGCGGCAGCTGAGGTTCGGACGGGGCCGCTCGACTTCGAGGTGTGGGTCACCGAGAAGGCGGATGCCCTGCTGCGGTTCGCGTATGTCCTCACCGGCGACGCGACCCTGGCCGAGGACGCCGTACAGGACGCTCTGACGACAGCCTGCGCGCGCTGGGGCCGGGTGAGCCGTGCCGACGACCCCGAGGCGTACGTGAAGCGGATGGTCGTGAACGCGCACATCTCCTGGTGGCGGCGGTTCCGCCGGCGCGAGGCGCCGGTCGACGACCCGGTGCGCACGGCGCGCGCCGTTTCGGACGGTACGGCGGCCCGTGCGGAGGCGGACGCCATCTGGGACCTGTGCGCGACGCTCCCGGACAAGCAGCGAGCTGCCGTCGTACTGCGGTTCTACGAGGAGCTCTCGTACGCCGAGATCGCCCAGCTACTGCACTGCGCGGAGGCGACGGCGCGGTCGCACGTACATCGAGCACTGGCAGCGTTGAAGACCACACTGAGCACGGAAGGAGCCGAGGATGCCTGAGCAGCACGACCCTGAGCAGGAGCTCGGCCCCAAGATCACCTCTGCGTTCCAGGACCACGCGGGCACCCAGGGGATGCAGAAGACCGGTCTGGCACGTGAAGCACGTCGCCGGGTGCACCGCCGTCGGCAGGCGATGTCGATGGCCGCTGGTGCGGTGCTGGTGGTTGCGGCCGTCGGTGGCGTGTGGGGCCTGCTCGGCGGTGAGTCACCAGTTAGCACGAGCCAGAGCGACTCCGCAGGCAAAGCTGAAGCACCGGAGCAGCCCTCACAGGGCGTAGGGCCGAAGTCAGAGGTTGCGAAGGCAAGCTGTCCGGTGCAGCACCCAATCCAACAGGCCGCGGCGCCGAACGACGTACCGGCGGGGACCGGGCTCGACCTGAACACCCCGGTGACCGGTCTGCGCGCGTGCCGCTACAGCACGGGTCAGGGTGGTCTGCTCGGTCAGCAGGAGTTCGACGCCGCCGTTGCACAGCAGGTGGTCGACGCGATCAAGGTGCTCCCGGAGCGGAACCCGGACCTGCCGGTGTTCAAGTGCGCTCCGCAGGTCGCCAAGCCGTCCGAGGCGATCGCGCTCCGCTTCAGCACCGCAGCCGGGACCAAGGAGATCTGGGTCGTGTACGACGGCTGTACGTCGGCCGGCTTCTTCACCGGCAGCCACGTCTACGGGCTGTACTCCACACCGCTGAAACTGTTCATGACGGGCTCGGTCCGCCCGTCCGGCGGCACCTATCTGAGCGCGCTCAAGGACTGGTAGCTCACTCGATCCCGCGGTCCGGCCTGCGGGCCGAGCCGATCTGCCGGACGTTGTCGGGACGTCCGCTGCTGTCGACTGCCGAATCAGTTCGCCGGCTCGGTGCGGTGTGCGACCACAGGAACTGCTGCAGCCTGGCGATCTCCTGTTCGCGTTCGGTCGGATACAGCTGCTCGTAGTACTCCTTCTCACGCCCCGCGACCGGTTGCTGCGCCGGCCAGCCCGCGTCGGACCAGATCTGCCGGGTGTGCTCCTCGCGGTCGCGGAACGTCTCACGCAGGGAGTCCGGCAGCTCCGGCGGTTCGACGTCCGGGTGCTCCGCGTTCCAGGACTCGTAATGGTCCTTGATGTCGCCGAGGTTCGCGTCGAACTCCTTGGCGGTCCATCCTGCCGAGTCCCAGCCCCACCTCTCCTTTGACCCGGGGTCCGTGAGCTGGCTCATCTCCGTCATCGTGAGGCCGCCGAGTCCGCGGCGGAGCGGCCCGGCCAAGTCCTCGCGGAGCTGGGCGCGATGCGACTCGGGGACCAAGTCGCCCACTTGAACGTCGATCGCCCGGTCGGCGATCGCGTTGAACCGCTGTGTGAGCTCGGTGCGGTCGATCAGGTCGCCGAGCTGGTCGTGGCTCATCCCGGTGGACCCGCTGAGCGGGTACAGCAGGTGGTCCGTGGCCGCCGAGTACGCCGGGAACGCCGGAGCCTGAGCGGGCAGGGGCAGCGAATGCTCGGTCATACTCTCTGCGATCCGGCCGCTGTACTCCCGGCTGAACTGATCGGCCCGTGCCTTCTCGAGGGCGACGACCGCGAGCGACCCGCGCGGTGTCGCGCCGGGCACGCTGTCGTCTCCGATCTCGTCCATCGAGAGCCGCGCCTGGAACACCGCCATCGTGGTCGCGCTCGCACCCGCGTACCGTTCGTTGCCGGTCAGCGTTCGGCCCGGTGTGTAGGCAGGGCGCGCAGGGTCGAGCACGTGCTCCCGGCTGATCGTCATGCTGCCGTCGGGAAGGCAGCGACCTGCGACCGGTCCGGCCTGCTCGTACAGCTTCCCGTTCCAGCGGGAAGGCCGGCCGGAGTACTCCTCGGCCTTGGCGACGACCGACGAGACCCAGTCGTGCTCCCAGGTGCCGGCGGGGATCTCCGGACCGGGCTCGAGGATCTCGTTCACCGGCTCTCCTCCGGCAGCCCGGCCAGCCGTTCCGCGAGCGAGCTGTTCATCAGCAGTACGGCGGCACGCTGGTCCGGCGCCGCTTGGGGCAGCAGTTCCCCGATCCGCTGGAGCGTCCGCTCGAGCTCGGCAACCAGCTCGTGCCCGGAGGCAGTCGACAGCATGACTTCGGCGTACAGCCGCTGTGCTTCACGATAAGCGTCCATCCCTGCCGATCATTCCTTTCCAAAGGGTCGACTACCGCCCGGTCGAGACCTGTCAGGACGCCACCCGTCCCGTGCCGCTGCCGCAACAGCAGCAGCCGTAGCCGCACCGCTGGCAGCAGCCGCGCCACTTGCAGCAGCACCACCTGCAGCAGCACCGCCACCCGCCCCAGCACCAGCACCCGCCGCAGCACCTCCGCGGCCGGCGTCGGCCGCAACTGTTGCCGGGCCGGTTGATGTGGCGGTTGGTGCTCTCGTGGGTCGGGTGGCGGCGGTTTGGTGAGAAGTGAGGAACTGGCGTAGGTGGTCGGTTACCAGGGTGGACGGGCGGCCGTAGTGCGCTTCGATCCGCTCGACGAGGGACCGTTGCTCGGGCGACATCGGCATCCGTGGCGGATTGTCGCCGTGCCGCTGGTAGTGGCGTTCGACGTCGGCCAGCTCGCTTTCCAGGCGTTGCACAGCTGTTGCGGCCGTCTCGCGCGCCCGGTCGGACAGCGCGTTCGGGAGCTCGGTGTCGGGGTCGTAGTCCGCGAGCTTCGCCAGCTCCTCGCGCAGGGGGCGCGTCAGCCGGAGGCGGATCTGTGACCGGTGCTCCGGCGGCATCAGACCGTCCAGGCGCGAGTCGATGACCACATCGGCCATAGCGTTGTACCGCTGCGCGAACGGTGTCCGGTCGACAGCCGTCAGCACTTCCTCCGACGACCGGCCGCTGATCTGCTGCAGCCCGTCCAGCACATCCTGTACGCCGGTCTCGTACCCGGCGTAGACCGTCGGGGCCGTCAGGTCGTTGATCCGCGGAACCGCCTTGTCCATGCCGACGTCCTGGATGACCTGGACGACGATCCGGGCCCGATTGATTTCGGCGAGCCCTTCGGTCACGGCCAGGCCCTCCGGTGAGGTGTAGGCGACGGCGTCGGGCGCGGTCTCGTCGCCCACAGAGTGCTGCTGGTGATCGGTCTCGTGGACCACGTACATCGCGGCCAGCCGGGCCGCGGCGGTTTCCTGGAGGCTCAACGGTCCGGTCGCGTCGTACGCGTGCAGCACAGCGTCGAGGAAATCCCGGCGCATCGTCATCGGTCCGTCGATCTGCGACGTACCGATCCTTTTGCTGAGCTCTTCGTGGAGTCGCCGGTTCCAGGAGGACGGGCGGCCGGTGCGGCGTTCTACTGCCTCCACGATGCTCGCCACCCACTGGTACTCGCGGGTGCCGGGCAGGATCTCCCGACCCAGTGGTGTCGTCACGTGCGTCACGATAACTGTTCGCGTGCGGGTTGCCGGGGCCGTCAGACTGGGGGGATGGGTCACGTGGATGTCGCCGGTGTGGGGTTCGAGCTGCCTGACGGGCGGGTGTTGCTGGACGACGTCACGTTCCGGGTCGGGGACGGCGCGAAGGTTGCGCTGGTCGGGGCGAACGGTTCGGGCAAGACCACTCTGACCAGGATCATCGCCGGCGACCTGAAGCCGCACAGCGGGAGCATCTCCCGGTCCGGTGGGCTGGGCGTGATGCGGCAGTTCGTCGGCTCGGTGCGCGACTCGTCGACCGTGCGCGACCTGCTGCTCGGTGTGGCGCCGCAGGCGATCCAGCAGGCCGCGGCCAAGCTGGACAAGGCCGAGCAGAAGATGATGGACGCGGACGACGAGAAGACCCAGCTCCGGTACGCGCAGGCGGTGGCGGACTGGGGCGAGGTCGGCGGGTACGACGCGGAGGTCCTCTGGGACGTCTGTACGACGGCCGCACTCGGCATACCGTTCGACCGCTGTCGCTGGCGTGAGGTGAAGACGCTGTCCGGCGGTGAGCAGAAGCGATTGGTCCTGGAGGCGTTGCTGCGCGGCCCGGACCAAGTACTGATGCTGGACGAGCCCGACAACTACCTCGACGTACCAGGGAAGCGGTGGCTGGAGGAGCAGCTGCGTAGCTCCGACAAGACCGTGCTGTACATCAGCCACGACCGGGAGCTGCTGGCGAACACCGCCACCCGGATCGTCACCGTGGAGCTCGGTGCGGCGGGCAATACCGCGTGGACGCACGGTGGCGGGTTCGCGACGTACCACGAGGCGCGGCGGCACCGGTTCGAGCGTTTCGAGGAGCTGCGCAAGCGCTGGGACGAGGAGCACGCCAAGCTGCGCGCGCAGATGCTCATGTACAAGCAGAAGGCGGCGTACAACTCCGACATGGCGTCGCGCTACCGGGCGTCGCAGACGCGGCTGCGCAAGTTCGAGGAGGCTGGTCCGCCGCAGGCCCTGCCGCGCGAGCAGAAGGTCAGCATGCGCCTGACCGGCGGCCGCACCGGCAAGCGGGCGGTGGTGTGCACTGCACTCGAGCTGACCGGTCTGATGAAGCCCTTCGACCTTGAGGTCTGGTACGGCGAACGTGTCGCCGTACTGGGGTCCAACGGGTCCGGGAAGTCGCACTTCCTGCGGCTGCTCGCCAACGGTGGTTCGGATCCGGATGTTGAGCACGAGCCTGTTGGCGACGTACAGATCCCGTCTGTGGCGCACACCGGCAACGCCAAGCTCGGTGCGCGCGTGCGGCCCGGCTGGTTCGCGCAGACCCACGAGCACCCGGAGCTGGTCGGCCGGACGTTGCTGGAGATCCTGCACCGCGGTGACGACCACCGTGACGGCATGGGGCGTGAGCTGGCGTCGCGGAAGCTGGACCGGTACGAGCTGGCGCATGCGGCCGAGCAGACTTTCGACAGCCTGTCCGGAGGTCAGCAGGCCCGTTTCCAGATCCTCCTCCTGGAGCTGTCCGGTGCGACCCTGCTGCTCCTCGATGAGCCCACCGACAACCTGGACGTCGAGTCGGCCGAAGCGCTGGAAGAGGGCCTCGACTCGTTCGACGGCACCGTCCTCGCAGTGACCCACGACCGCTGGTTCGCCCGGGGCTTCGACCGCTACCTGGTCTTCGGCGCCGACGGCTCGGTCTACGAACCCGACGAGCCGGTCTGGGACGAAGGTCGCGTAGAAAGGGCCCGTTGACCTTAGGTCCTGTCTGGTGATCCCACGCCTACTGCGGGGCACTCGGCACGGCACCTCGCCGCACGGGTGCAAAGGCCACGATGCTCCGCATCGAGACCTTCGCCCCCGCACGCCGAGCCACCGCACCGAGCACCTCCTCGCTACGGCGTGGGATCACCAGAAAGGACCTAGAGTTCTCCCACACCGTGGAGGAGGAACTGGGATGACAGGCGATCTGGCTGCCCGCTGGGCCGGCACCGTGATCCCGAGCTGGCTCTACCGCTGGCTCCTGCCGGTGGTCTGGGTCGGAGCGATCGTGGCGTCGATAGCCGGTGACACCGGCGGCTGCTCGGTCGAGGACCCGAGGGTCTGCGGCCCGGACCGGACGTTCTCACTGGCGATGATCGTCTGCTTCGCGTCGCTCGTGTTGCTGTGGTGGCGGCCGATCGTCGCTGCGGTCTCCGGCCTGCTGTTCATGGTTCTCGACCTCCGGTACGACGACGTCACCTCAGCGCGGATCGGCTGGACCGTGTACGGCGTCCTGTGCGCCGTACTGCTCATCTGGGTCTTCACGAGCCGTCGTAGGCAACGCTCCTTGTCCGCCCGGATGCCGCGACAGCAGGTGCAGGTGCAGGCGGCCGCACAGATCGGTGTGACGAGCCGACTCCTCGTGGCGGGCGGTCTGGTGCTGGTGGGCGCCGCCGCGCTCGGTCTGATGCACTGGCAGGACCAGCGCGAGGAAACGCATGTACGACGTGCCGTCGAGCAGACCGCTGTCGTGACGGGCATGAACGACGACGGGGACCTCGTACTCCAGTTGCCCGACGGCCGCAGTCACACCGTGACCGCGGTGGACGACTACGACACCGGTGCGCAGGTGCCGGTCCTCGTCGACCCTGCGGACCCGGACTGGCTCCGGCTGCGTGCGGAGCTGGCCGACTACACCTTCTGGTACACAGTGGCCGGTGGTGCTTGGGTGTTGGCCGTCCTGTTCCTGCTACGCGACATTCAGCTCCGTAGGGCCCGCCCACGCAGGTTCTGGAACGGACAGGCCACGCCGGTCCGGATCGAGCCGGACGCCTCCTCTGCGTTCGCGGTCCGGTCGGCGGACGGTGCGGTCCTGCTCGGCTTTCTCGAGACCGATCTGGATGACGAGGAGAGCGACCTGCGGTTGTTCGACGCCTTCACTGCGCTCGACGAGGACGAAGCCGGCGCGCCGGCCAAGCTCAAGCGAGAGTGGGCGGAAACGCTCAAGCGGTACCGCGGCGACGCTCTGCTGGTAGGCGATCTGACCGAGGGCAGCTGGCCGACGCTCGTGCTCGGCGATCAGGTGCTCCGGCCGGTCAGCCCGTTCCGCGCCCCGCGGCGGTTGCCATGGCGTACCGAGTCCACGCAAGGCCTGCCCGAGCAGCACCCCGACACCAGCGAGCCGTCCGAGCCGACGGTGGAGCCGGCGCGGGAGGTGCCGACGCTGCCGTGGGAGGTTCCGCTGCAGACACGGTCGTGGTGGAACCTGCCGGCGTTCATCGCCGTACTGGTGGTTGCACCGGTCGCAGTCGGGACCTTTGCGAGCTGGGGAGACTGGTACGCCGCGTTCATGGCGACCGTCGTCGGTGCACAGTTGGTGCAATCACTCGGTTCACGTGCGCTCTACCAGGTGACTGCGACCGCGACCGACCTGTGGATCCGCACCGGCTGGTTCGAGCGGCGCCTGTCGTGGCGGGCCGTCGAGTCGGTCGAGGTCGAGGAGGAAGGGCTCAGCCTGGAGGCAGGTGACGACTGGCACGTCGTTGGCGGTATCGCGGACAAGGAGCTGGCCAACGTCGCATCCGTGTTCGAGACGCTCCGGCTGCGTTCGCACACCGGTCTGCCGGAGGAGCCGCCCGCCCGCAGGCCCTCGCCGGTGCTGCTCGTCAACGCGGTCTACGTGGCTATCTGCGTCCTCATCCTCGTTCTGACCCGCTGGAACCCGTTCTAGGGGGTGACACACCAGCCGTCGCGGTACGCCGCCCAGTGCTCGTCGGTGGCCGCGAAGTCGACGTACAAGGCCAGACCGAAGTTCTGGCGCGGTGAGTCGCCCAGACCGAGGCGTGCGCCGCGGACTGCCGCGCTGACGGTCTCCGCGTTGCCCCAATGGGACGGGTTGTTCTCCCAGTACGCCGGGAGTCCCATGAGGAGGTCCGTGGCTGGTGGGGTGACCTCCAGCGCCAGCTTGGTCTGCTTGGCGACGTACCCGCCGTACAACGACTCCAGCGGCTGTGCGGTGTCGTAGGACATGACGGCGACCTGGTTGACCCGTTCCGCGACCTGGCGGAAGTAGTCCTGCGACCACCACTTGTCGATGGGGATCGCATGCAGGTACCAGAGCGGGTCGATCTGCGCCGCCGCGACCGACAACGTCGTACCCAGTGCCCGCGTCTCGTCCAGCACGGCCAGGTAGCCCTTCGACCCGGACCGCACCGGCTCGAAGTCGTAGTGGATGCCCTGAAACCCCTGCTGCAGAACGGCGGAAGCCGACTCGACCACCCGCTGGCGGACGACTGCGTCATCGAGGTTCATGCCGGGGTCCTTGCCCGGCTGTACGACGTCACCGAGCCAGGCCTGCACGCGTACGGCGGGAGCCGCGGCATGCACCGCGTCCACGAACCAGCGCGCCTTCGGCGAAACCTTTGCCAACGGCAATGAACCGTCGTGCTCCAGCGGACCGGTGTGCACGTAGAGGTCGCGGATGCCGGTGCCCTGCAACCGCTGCGCCAGCGCGGTCACGTCGGCGGCGGTCTTCCGGCCGTCGACCCAGGCATGACCGAGCCAGAGCGCGTCCTGGTTGCGGGTCCGGGCCGTCGGGTCGCCGGAGTACTGCACGCGCAGCGAGATCGCGTAGGCCCCGAGCGGAACGATCAGGAGCAGCAGCAGGGCAACGACGATCTTGAGGACGCGCTTCACCGGCGAGGCTTCAGGCCGTCATAGATCAGCGCAAGCATCCGGTCGCGGGTCTCCGGGTCGAGCTTGGCCGCGGTCGCACCGCGGGACGCGCCGATCAGCAACGCGTAGACCTCGGGCATCTCTGCGTCGGCGCGGACCGCGCCCGCCTTCTGGGCCGCGGTCAGCAACCCGCTGAACGCCTCCCGCATCCCGCGCCCGGCCTCCCGTGCCTCCTCGCCGGCCGCCGCCCCCGCCGCGGTCAGCGCTTCGGCGATCGCGAGCTTCGACGCGGACTCCGACACGACCTGCGTGAAGAACTCGAAGAACGCCGTACCCGGATCGTCGCTGCCGGCCAGCTCCAGGGCCCGGTCCCGGATCCGCTCCAGCCGCAGTGTGAGGACCGCCTCGAGCAGCTCGGTCTTGGTCGCGAAGTGCCGGAACACCGTCGCGATCCCGACCCCGGCCAGCCTCGCCACATCGTCGGTCGACGCCCCCGGCGACCGCCCGAACACGTCGTCCGCCGCCGTCATGATCCTGGCCCGATTGTCCCGCGCGTCTGCCCGCACCCCAGCTCCCCTCCGTCGCACCTCAGCCTAGAAGACGCCGAGAACTGCTCCGAGGTTGTAAACGAAGTTGCGACTCCATATATTCGAAGTCATCACTCCGTTTATACCCGTGAGGAATCCGATGACTCCTGAAGAGGTCTTCCTGAAGCTCGTGCACGGCGTCGCCGACCGCGACTTCGCCGTCCTGCCGGAGCTGTACGCCGAGCAGACCGACGTCCGGCACCCGATGAACCCGTACGGCGACCACCCGCTGCTCAGCCGGGACGCGCTCCGCGAGCACTTCGGCGGGGTCGGACCGCGTGTCACCGAGGTTGTCCGCTTCCAGCCGGACAACCTCCGGGTGCACCAGACCGCCGACCCCGAGGTGATCGTGGCCGAGTTCGAGTACGCCGGGACCATCGTGGCGACGGGCGAGCCGTTCCGGGTACCGGCGATCTTCGTCCTGCGGGTGCGGGACGGGCTGATCGTGGAGTCCCGGGACTACATCGACCACCTCGCCATGATCCGCGCCCGCGGCCAGGTAGACGAACTCGTCACCCACCTCCGGGAACCGGCCAAGACCCCGGCCGCGTCCTAGTCCCCAGAGGCGCCAGACGGCCCCGGACCGAGGCAACAAGCCCGCCCGGGGCCGTCTCCAAATCCACTACCCACCCGGGTCGGTGAAGCCGTACTCCGCGGCCAGGGCTGCTGTGCGCACGACCCGACCGGTGTGGCGGCTGACCTGTGGATCGGCGGCCAACGACGCCACCGACCGGCCGACGAACAGCGGGGACTCCGAGTCGGTCAGGTCGATGTACTCGGCCGCGCGGAGAACCGACTCGGTCCGGACCAAGCCGGGGTACAGCGAGACCGCGGTGACGCCGTGGTCGCGGAGCTCGTGGGCCATGCAGGCGATCATGTGGTCCGTCGCCGCCTTCGCTGCGCCGTACGCGACCCCGGTGTCGGTCTTCTCGGCGCCCTCCGACGAGACGTTGACGATCAGGCCCGAGCCCGCCGCGACCATCGTCGGCGCGGCGGCGACGGTCGTCACGTAGTGAGCGCGGACACCCGCCTGGAAGGCCGCGTCCCACCGCTCGATCGGCGCGGTCCAGAAGCCGGCCTCCCGCCAGAACTCCGTCCCGTCCCAGAAGTACTCGTAGCCGCCCCAGACGTTGTTCACCAGTACGTCGAGACGCCCGGCGTCACCCACCACCCGCGCCACGGCCGCGCGGGTCTGCTCGTCGTCCCGGTGATCGCACGCGATCGCCACCCCACGTCCGCTGGCGGCCGTGACCTCGGCCGCCGTCTCCTGCACGGAACCCGGCAGCGGCGTCGGCGGCGTACCTCCACTCACGGTCCGGCCCGTCACGAACACAGTCGCCCCCTGCTCGGCAAGCCCGAGAGCGATCCCCTTCCCCACCCCACGACTCGCCCCCGTAACGAGCGCAACCTTCCCCACCAACGTTGCCATCCACCGAACCTAACAGCGCCCACAGACACAAACCGGCCCCCGACAGACACCGGCGAAAGGGCACCGCTGCGCGGTGGCTGTCTTGTTGGCCGCCTTCGGCGGGAGGCGCGGGGTGTGGTCGCGGTCGGTGGTGGTTAGCGCTCGGTGCTCTTCTGGAGGGCTGGCCGTTGAAAAGACACCGCTTCGCGGTCGCTCTCCTGTTGGCCGCTCGGGCGATGGTCAGCCCTTTGCGCGCATTTGGTCAAGACGCGAGCTTCCTCCCACCCGTGGTCCTCCGTTCAGGACGGGTCGGCAACCACGTCGGCGATCTGCTCGGCCATCTCGGTGATGGTGAATTGGTCCGTGCTCAACGCGACTTTGTCTGCAAGCGTCGGGCTGAACGCGCGCACCTCATCCGCGGTCAGGCCGTGCCAGATGGGCAAGATGGACTGCTCGCCGGCAACAGTGCGGGTCACCAGCCCGTCCAATTCGTGATTCGTCCAGCCCTTGCGGAAGAACGCTCCTGACAGGATCACGACACCGAATCTGCTTGAGCGGATGCCGTCGTCGATCCTCCGGCGCAAACTATGCCCGACCCGCATCTGAGCCTCATCGAGCCAGACCGTAACTCCCAACCGAGCGAGGGCGTCGCGCAGGGGTCGAGCGACGGCGTCCTTGTCCTCGCTGGCGTGGCTGATGAACACGTCCCAGGTCTGGCCGCCGAGAGCGTCTCCGGCCGGCTCCTCCGGTTCCTCTCGAACCGCGACCTGGGCGGCGGGACTCAGCTGAGCCGAGCGGGCCTGAGGGAGGAAGCCACGTGGTGGCGGCTCGACCGCGACGCCCGCGGAAATTCTGCCGGCGTACCCGCCGAGGTCGATCGCGACAACCCAATGTCCGTTGGACGGTACGGGCATGCGGAACGGCGACCGCGTGACCCGGCCGCCGTGGTAGCGGTAGCGTCGGCCAGCCTTGTAGTTGTTGTACTCACTGTTCATCATCAGTTGGACGTTGGCCTGGTTCTTCAGGGTGACCACCACTGTGGACCCCTTCTTGAGGTTGCCCAGGTCGTACCGCAGGTGCTCCATGTGGATGTCCTAGCCCTGCGCCCGGCGCGTTTTCGCACGCGCGGCTGCCGCACGCTGTGCCTCGCGGCGGACGTCGGTGTGGTGAATCTCGAAGCGCAGCCGCTGCTGTGGGGACGGGTCGCCGTCGCGCATCCAGGTCTCGAACACCGCGGTCTCCGCATCGAGCATCTTGTCCTCGGCTGTCTCGGACTCGGTGAGAACGCACTCGAGCCAGTCCCAGAGCAACTCGGCCTCGGTCAGCACTGGCGCGGACTGGCTGCGCAGAATCTCCAGGCCCATCTCCGTGCGCGTGTAGTGCTTGATCAATCGTTGCTGCAGCACGTAGATGCCCTGATGCGAAAGTGTGGCGATTCGCCGGTCCCTGGTGAGCAGTCCTGCCGGGCAAGCGGTAACATCGACAAACTTTGCCGCGAAATGGCCGTTGTTCGTCAGCTCTGCGAGCGGCATCAGCCGTACGTTGCTATTCCATCCCGTGCCTTTGATCTTCTGGTGCGGCTCTACCGGCGCGACGGTTATCCGAGGGGTCAGACTCGCACCGGTCCGCATCGCGCAGGGATGCGCGACGATCTGGACCAGCATTGGCTCCTCGGTGAACCCGGGCAGAACGACACCGTCGAACACGTCGCCCTGGAGCAGGGGACGAGCCCGACTGACATCTCCGCGCTCGTCGTAGAGCGCGTCCACTTCGATTCGGTCCATGATTCGCGGTACTTACTCTTCTCGCCGACGGATCGAGCGCTCGCCATCGACGTCGAGGTACACCTCGAAGTCACTGCGGCTCTGACGCCAGTTCGGGCGAACCTGGTCGAGAATCTGCGCGGTTGTCTGACGTTGCTCGGCCAGTTCGATCAGCTCGGTGACGTGTCCCTCCAGGTACAAGTCGAGGGGCCGGATGAAGTAGCCCGGCTCAAGGGTGAAGTTCATCTCCATCCAGGCAGCGGGGTCCTCGATGACACCCTTCTTCTCCAGGACGTCGAGAAGTGCTGCGATCCGTGCGAGCTTCGAGCGGCTGTCCGGACTGGCTACTCCGCCCTTGCGCCACTTCCGGACCGCCGAGACACTGACCCCGACGACCTCCGCGATGTCGGACCAGCCCATGCCCCGGTCGCCGGCGAGCTCATCGAGGAGATTAGCGACCGATCTCTTGCTCTTCTCCAAGGCGCGGTCGGCAAGGTCGCTCTCGCGGACCGCGCCGTGGAACTGCTGCATTTCACCACCGAGCATGTCCATCTCAGTGCGGAGGTAGTCCGCACGCAGCGACAGCGCACGTGTCTCACTCGGGGCTGACGGTGCGTAGTCAGAGACTGCGCCTGCTGAGGTTCCAGTCGGCTGGCCCCCGCTCGTCGGACTGACTGTCATGACGGCCCTCCTCGGAAGAGTGTGCGGGCCTCATCGGTGATCGACCGCTGGAAGGCGGTGCCGCACGGTAGGTGGACGGCAGATAGGGAGTCGCAGACCACCTCGGAACTCAGCGGGACGGCCTCTTGCCCGGTGAAGTCGTGGAAACCGTCGAAGTCCAAGACGAAGAACGGCCCGGACTGGATGGGTGGCCGCCTGAGGAACTGCGGTACGACGATCGGGCCCTGGTTCAGCGCCGCGCACCGGAAATTGAGACCCCTTCCACCGCCAAGGTCGAAGGTGGTGACACTCTGCATCGCGGTAGCCGGATAGTCGTCGGGTCCAACCTCAAGCTGGCCGATCAGCCGGCTGTTGATCCACGTACCCCACTGACGGACGTCGCTGATGGTCTCGGGTACGCGGACCTCGTCGATGTAGCGGAGCCCAACCCGCTGAACGGCCGGACGAACCTTGGCGGCCACGAGTGCGTCGCACGCCGACCTGACCACATCGAGGAGCTCGTTGAAGCTGCGGTATGCGGTTGTCTCGTAGGTCAGAGATTCGGACATGACGGTGAGCGTTTCGGTGCTGCTCGCGTTCTTGAGAACTACACCTTGACGCTCCTGGATCTGCGGCGGCGCACCACCGAGACCCAGGTTCAAGGTCACCTCGCCACGCTGAAGTGGTTCGGCGAACGGGAACCGCTCCTCAAGGGCGATCGCCACCTCATCCTTGGTCACCTGCTGACGCAAACGCGCAGCATCGGTGAAGCGGATCTCGGCGGCCACCAGGGCGAGTGGTGCGTTGCGGAAGACCTCGCGGTTGGGATACACAGCGACAACCTACCTTCCTTGTACTGAAATGATACCCAAACGCACACCAAAACCGTAACCATATATCGCACCGTCCACGTCGGAACGTCACTGACCGGACGGTCGGGGCCTGATCAGCGACTCTTCCCGAGATCCGTGCGCAGACAGCGGCGGATCTGCAACCCGCCGGCGCGTCATCGCCGACATGTGACGACCTATGTCGAGTGGGCTTGCGACCTTGTTCTTTCGGGTGGTCGGCGCGTTGACGGGCAGTGCCCGGCGCCGATCACATCCGCGCGTATCCACGGTTCGCGCACGCCGCCGGAGGCGGCCAGAAGAACTGCCGCCGCGAAGCGGTGTCCTTTTCGGTGGTGTCGTTCAACAGAAAACGGCCCCTCGGGATCGAGGGGCCGTTTCAGGGGGTGGGTTAGCGGTCGCCCATCGGGACGTACTGGACGCCTCGTGCGCCGGTGTAGATCTGCTTCGGGCGGGCGATCTTCTGGTCGCCGTCGCCGAGCATCTCCAGCCACTGGGCGAGCCAGCCGGAGGTTCGCGGGATGGCGAACAGGACGGTGAACATGTCCGGCGGGAACTGCAGCGCCTCGTAGATCAGGCCGGAGTAGAAGTCGACGTTCGGGTAGAGCTTGCGGGAGACGAAGTACTCGTCCTCCAGCGCGATCTTCTCCAGTTCGACGGCGATCTTCAGCAGCGGGTTGATGCCGGTGACCTCGAAGACGTCGTCGGCGGCCTTCTTGATGATCTTCGCCCGCGGGTCGTAGTTCTTGTAGACCCGGTGGCCGAAGCCCATCAGCCGCTCTTCGCCGTTCTTGACGCCCTCGATGAACGACGGCACGTTGTCGATCGAGCCGATCCGGCGGAGCATCTTCAGCACCGCCTCGTTGGCGCCGCCGTGCAGCGGGCCGTAGAGCGCGCCGATCCCGCCGGCCACCGCGGTGTACGGGTCGACCTGGGTCGAGCCGATCGCGCGGACCGCGTTCGTGGAGGCGTTCTGCTCGTGGTCGGCGTGCAGGATGAACAGGATCTCCAGCGCCCGCACCAGGCGGTCATCGGCGGCGTACTTCGGCTCGCTCATCTTGAACAGCATCGACAGGAAGTTCGCCGTGTAGCTGAGCTCGTTGTCCGGGTACACGTACGGCTTGCCCTGGGCGTGCCGGAACGCGAACGCGCCGAGCGTCGGCATCTTCGCGATCAGCCGCCGGATCTGCAGCGCCCGGGACTCCTCGTCGAAGATGTTGCGCGACTCCGGGTAGAACGTGGACAGCGCGCCGACCGAGGCCAGCAGCATGCCCATCGGGTGCGCGTCGTACCGGAAGCCCTGCATGAAGGTCTTCAGGTTCTCGTGCACGAACGTGTGATACGTCACGTCGTGCGCCCAGGCCTCGTACTCCGCCTTGTTCGGCAGCTTGCCGTTCACCAGCAGGTAAGCCACCTCGAGGTAGTTCGACTGCTCGGCGAGCTGCTCGATCGGGTACCCGCGGTACTCCAGGATGCCCTTGTCGCCGTCGATGAAGGTGACGGAGGAACGGCAGGACGCGGTGTTGACGAAGCCGGGGTCGTAGGTGGCCAGGCCACCGTCGCCGTCGGATGCGCTGATCTGCTTGAGGTCTGCGGCACGGATGGTGCCATCGGTGATGGCAAGGTCGAAGTCCTTGCCGGTCCGGTTGTCCCGGACGGTGAGCGACTGTTCGGTCACGATGCCCTCTTCGGAAGCTGGCGTCATCGCCTGGATGAATGAGGGTAGATCAGCCGGCGGGACGCGATTCGGACTGCAATCTTCACCGCTAAACTAGTGCGGTCCTCAGCTGCTTCCAAGCCGGGGTCCCCTCGGCGTGTGGGCTCGCTTTGACCCGAACGTGGCCACGCCGGTATTCTGGGCTGCTGTTGTGCGTTCCAGGTCCGGTACAGACACTGTTCTTGTCGGCTGACCGCTCGCCGACGTCCAGTTTTGTTCAACCTCTGAGAAACGAAGGTCAACGACCGTGCGCACGTACAGCCCGAAGCCTGCTGACGTCACTCGCGAGTGGCACGTGATCGACGCCACCGACGTCACGCTCGGTCGGCTCGCCGTCCAGATCGCCACCCTGCTGCGCGGCAAGCACAAGCCGACGTTCGCTCCGCACGTGGACGGCGGCGACTTCGTCGTGGTCGTCAACGCTTCCAAGGTGGCCCTGTCCGGCACCAAGCGGACCGACAAGCTGGCGTACCGCCACTCGGGTCACCCGGGTGGTCTGACGGCGACGCCGATCGGCGAGATCCTCGACAAGGACCCGCGTAAGGCCGTCGAGAAAGCCGTCTGGGGCATGCTCCCGAAGAACCGCCTGAGCCGGAAGCTGCTGACCAAGCTGAAGGTGTACGCCGGTCCGGAGCACCCGCACACGGCGCAGCAGCCGAAGCCGTTCGAGATCACCCAGATCGCCCAGTAAGCGATCGACGAACCAGGTAAACGAGGATTCACAGCGTGAGCGACATCACCACCGAGACCGAAGAGTTCGACACCGAGGTCCCCATCGACACCGAGGGCCCGGTCGCCTACACCTCCGAGACGAACCCGGCTCCGGAGCAGCGCGCCGAGACGGGTCGGGTCGCGGTCATCAACCCGGCCGGCGCCACCGGCCGTCGCAAGGAGGCCGTCGCTCGCGTTCGGATCGTCCCGGGCACCGGCAAGTGGAAGATCAACGGGAAGGACCTCGACGTCTACTTCCCGAACAAGGTCCACCAGCAGCACGTGAACGAGCCGTTCGTCGTCGCGGGCCTCGAGGGCTCGTACGACGTGATCGCCCGGATCAACGGCGGCGGTATCACCGGCCAGGCCGGCGCGCTGCAGCTCGGTGTGGCCCGCTGCCTGAACGACGCCGACCGTGAGGCCAACCGCAAGGGCCTGAAGTCGGCCGGTCTGCTCAGCCGCGACGCGCGGATCAAGGAGCGCAAGAAGGCCGGTCTCAAGAAGGCCCGTAAGGCGCCTCAGTACAGCAAGCGCTGATCACCTGATGGGGCGTTTGTTCGGCACGGACGGAGTCCGTGGCCTGGCGAACGTGGACCTGACCGCGGAGCTGGCGCTCGACCTCTCGGTCGCGGCAGCTCACGTACTCGGCGAGGCCGGTGCCTTCGAAGGGCACCGGCCACGCGCCGTTGTGGGCCGGGATCCGCGTGCCAGTGGTGAGTTCCTGGAAGCCGCCGTGGTGGCCGGTCTGGCCAGCGCCGGCGTCGACGTGGTCCGGCTCGGCGTGCTGCCGACCCCGGCCGTGGCGCACCTGACCGGCTCGACCGGCGCCGATCTCGGCGTGATGCTGTCCGCCAGCCACAACCCGATGCCGGACAACGGCATCAAGTTCCTGGCCCGCGGCGGGATCAAGCTCGACGACGTCATCGAGGACGCCATCGAAGCCCGGATGAACGAGGAGTGGCAGCGTCCGACCGGTGCCGCCGTGGGCCGCGTAATGGACGACGGGCAGGGTTTCGAGACGTATGTCTCGCACCTGGTCCGCTCCGCGCCGAACCGGTTCGACGGTCTGAAGGTCGTGATCGACTGCGCGAACGGCGCCGCCTCGCAGACCGCGCCGGAGGCACTGCGCCGGCTCGGCGCAGAGGTGATCACGGTCGCCGCCGCCCCGGACGGGCTGAACATCAACCTGAACTGCGGATCCACGCATATCGACGGCCTACAGCGTGAGGTCGTTGGGCACCGCGCCGATGTCGGGATTGCGCTCGACGGCGACGCGGACCGCTGCCTGGCGGTGGACGCGAACGGCGAGCTCGTCGACGGCGACCAGATCCTCGCGATTCTGGCGCTGGCGATGCGGGACAGCGGCCGGCTGTCGAACGACACCGTGGTCGCGACCGTCATGAGCAACCTGGGCTTCGTGCAGGCGATGGTCCGGGAGCGGATCGCGGTCGAGCAGACCAAGGTCGGCGACCGGTACGTGCTCGAGGCGATGAAGGCCGGCGGCCACAAGCTCGGCGGTGAGCAGTCCGGGCACGTGATCCTGTCCGACCACGCGACCACCGGCGACGGCACGCTGACCGCGGTCATGCTGCTCGCCCGGGTAGCTCAGACGGGCAAGAGCCTGGCCGATCTGGCCGGTGCGATGACCCGCCTGCCGCAGGTTCTGGTCAACGTGAAGAACGTGGACAAGTCCCGCGCGGGCACCGACCCCGCGGTGCAGTCCGCGGTCGCCGAGGCCACCACGCGCCTGGGCGACACCGGTCGAGTCCTGCTCCGCCCGTCGGGCACCGAGCCGCTCGTCCGCGTCATGGTCGAGGCCGAGTCCTCGGACACTGCCGACGAGATCGCCCACTCGCTCGCGGACGTAGTCGCTTCCTCGCTGAAGCTCTAAAGCAGCAAAGTACGCCGGAGAGCCACCTGGCTCTCCGGCGTACTTGTTGTTTACGGGCGTAGTTCGGTCAGGCGGCGTTCTGGGGCTGGGGCGGCTTCGGCCAGGAGCTGGGTGTATTCGTGTTGGGGGTTCAGGATCACGTCGTCCGCAGGACCGCGTTCGACCACGACACCGCCGTACAGCACCATGATTTCGTCGCTGAAGTGGCGGGCGGTGGCGAGGTCGTGGGTGATGTAGAGGACGCCGAGGTTCTCCTCGCGCTGCAGGGTCGCGAGGAGGTTGAGTACGCCGAGGCGGATCGACACGTCGAGCATCGACACCGGCTCGTCCGCGACGAGGATCGCCGGTTCGGGGGCGAGCGCCCGGGCGATCGCGACGCGTTGCCGCTGACCGCCGGACAACTCGTGCGGCTTGCGATGCGCGAAGTCCTCGTCCAGCCGAACCCGGCGCAGCAGCTCCAGGACCCGCTCGTCGACCTGTTCGCGGGTGAAGTCCGGGTGATGGAGCTTCACCGGCCGCTCCAGGTGATGGCTGATCGAGTGGTACGGATTCAGCGACGCGAACGGGTCCTGGAACACCATCTGGACAGCCTTCCGGTACGCCGCGGCAGGCGCACCGTGGTACCGCATCGGCTCGCCGTCCACCAGGATCGCTCCGGAGGTCGGCCGTTCGAGCTGCATCAGCAACTTGGCGATCGTCGACTTGCCCGAACCGGACTGTCCGACCAGCGCGATCGTCCGGCCCGGTGTCAGCTCGAAGCTCACCTTGTCGACCGCACGCAGCCGCGTGGTTCGCAGACCGTTGCGCAGCCGGTACTCCTTGACCACATCGCGCATCTCCAGCACGCTCACACCTCCACCTCGCTTCGCTCGGTTCCGGTGCGAGCGAGCGCTGCTCTACCCATTGGTCGCTCGCTTCGCTCGCTCACGGTGCCTCCACGGTCTGATCGGTCTCGTCCAACGCAATGTCGCCGGCGATCTCGCCGGTCCGTATGAAGCCGCCGCGTTCACCGGTCAGGCTGGGGAACGACGACAGCAGTCGCTTCGTGTACGGGTGTTTGGGCTTCGTGTAGAGCGTCAGTGCGTCGTCGAGTTCGACGATCAGCCCGGCCCGCATCACCGCGATCCGGTCGCTGATCTCGAGCAGCAGCGGCAGGTCGTGGGTGATGAAGATGACCGCGAACCCCAGCTCGGACCGGAGGCGGGTGATCTCCCGGAGGATCTCGCGCTGCACGACCACGTCGAGTGCGGTGGTTGGCTCGTCCATGATCAGCACCTGCGGATCGAGGGCCAGTGCCATCGCGATCATCACGCGCTGCCGCATCCCGCCGGACAGCTCGTGCGGATAGGCGCGAAGCCGGTTCCGGTCGACGCCGACGAGTTCGAGCAGCTCACCGCAGCGTATGCGCCGCTCTGCCCTGCTCAGCTCGGGCCGGTGCGTGATGAACACGTCTTCGAGCTGTTCGGAGATCCGCAGTACCGGATTGAGCGAGTTCATCGCGCCCTGGAAGACCATCGCGATCTTGTCCCAGCGGAACGCTCGCAGATCGTCGCCGGCCAGCGAAGACAGGTCGACGTCGTACCCCTCGCGGGACGAGAACACGACCCGTCCGCCGGTGATTGTCGCCGGCGGCTTGAGCAGGCGAGTGATCGCGTACGCCAGCGTCGACTTCCCGCAGCCGCTCTCACCCGCGAGCCCGAGGATCTCGCCGCGTTCCAGCGTGAGTGAGACCTCGCGTACGGCGTGCACGGTCGTCTCGGCGCGGTAGTCGATGCTCAGGTTCTCGATGCTCAGCACGCTCATGCCTTCACGCTCCACTTGTTGCGTTCGGCACGCGTCTGCGAGCGCAGCTTCGGGTTGATGATCTCGTCGATCGAGAAGTTGATCAGCGACAGCGCCGCGCCGAAAAGCGCGATCGCCAGGCCGGGCGGCGCGAACCACCACCAGGCGCCGAGCCGGAGCGCGAGCCCGTTCTGCGCGTAGAAGAGCATCGTGCCCCAGGTGAACGATCCGGACGCGCCGAGCCCGAGGAACGACAGACCCGCCTCGCCGAGGATCGCGAAGATCACCGCGAACACCACCTGCGACGCGAGCAGCGGGATCAGGTTCGGCAGGATCTCGACGAGCAGGATCCGCCAGCGTTTCTCGCCGCTGATCCGGGCCGCGAGCACGTAGTCGCGGCTGCGTACGCTGAGCGTGAACCCGCGCAGGACGCGCGCGGAGCCGGCCCAGCTGGTGATCGCGAGGACCGCGGCGACCAGCCAGATCGACTTGTTCGGTACGTAGCTGGAGATCACGATCACCAGCGGCAGACCGGGAATCACCAGCATGATGTTGGTGAACAGCGAGAACGCCTCATCGGTCCAGCCGCCCACGAACGCGCCGACGATGCCGAAGAACGACGACAGCAGCAGCGTGATCGCACCGACTACGACGCCGATGATGAGCGAGCCGCGGGTCGCGTACGCGAGCTGGGCGAACACGTCCTGACCGCTCTGCGTGGTGCCGAGGAGGAAACCGTTCCCCGGTCCGGTCAGGCCGACGTCCCGGACCGTAGACGGATCGCCGACCAGCAGCGGACCGAGCACGCCGAACAGGATGATCAGACCTGCGATGCCCAGACCGACGGCCAGCTTGACGGTCATCGGCGGCAAGGTCCGGCGACGGATCGGCGCCGCCACGGCGACTGCGCCTTCAGTGGTTGCTGTCATGTTCACCCCTCTCTAGGACCGCGCACGCGTGCGGGGGTCGATGACGCCGTACAGGAGGTCGACGAGCAGGTTCGCGCCGAGGACCGCGAGCGTGATGATCAGGAAGACGCCCTGCATCAGCGCGTAGTCGTTGTTGCCGACGGCAAGCAGTAGCGCCGAGCCGATCCCCGGGTACGAGAACACGGCCTCGGTGACGATCGACCCGGCGACCACGAAACCGAGCGAGATCGCGAACCCGGAGATGGACGGCAGGACCGCGTTCCGGGCGACGTACCGGGACCGGATCCGGCGTGGGGTCAGGCCTTTCGCCTCGGCGGTCACGACGAAGTCCTCGGACATCGTCGAGACCATCATGTTGCGCATCCCGAGCATCCAGCCGCCGACCGACGAGATGACGATCGTCAACGCCGGCAGGGCTCCGTGATACAGCACGGACTGCGCGAACGGCAGACTCCAGCCCGGCGTCACGGAGTACACGTCGTACCCGCCGCTCAGTGGGAAGACCGGCCAGGTGCTGCCGAGCAGGAAGAGCAGCAGCAGTGCGAGCCAGAAATACGGCACCGACTGCAGCATCGTGGTGACCGGGATCAGGTTGTCGACCCAGGAACCGCGCCGCCAGCCGGCGGCGCGTCCCAGCAGGATTCCGATGGCGAACGAGATCAACGTCGCGAGACCGATCAGGCCGACGGTCCAGGGCAGCGTCTGGCCGATGACCTGGGACACCGGCGCCGGGAAGTACGCGATCGACGTACCCAGGTCGCCGGTGACCAGGTGATGCAGGTAGGTCCAGTACTGGCTCCACAGCGACGAGTGAGTGTCTGTGCCGAGCAGTGCCTCGATCGCGTTCCGGGTGGTCGGCGTGACCGGTCCCTTGGTCGCGAGCTTGGACAGCATCAGGTCGACCGGGTTCCCCGGCATCAGCCGGGGAACGAGGAAGTTCAGCGTGAGGGCCGCCCAGAGTGCGACGACGTAGAAGGCGAGTTTCCGGAGCAGATAGCGCACGGCCGGCCCGCGCTCAGCTGGCGGGCTTGATCGTCTTGAGGACGATGCCGGCGTCCCAGGCCTTCCAGGCCGCGGGCAGGACGTACAGGTTGTCCTTGGTCGGCCAGCCCGTCGCGCGCGAGGTGTTGAACTCGGTGAGCATCGAGTTCACGTAGACCGGGATGTAGGGCAGCTGGTCCGCGATGATCGACTGGATCTTCGCGTACTCCGCCTTCTGCGCGGCCTGGTCCGTCGTACCGGCGGCCGTCGTGAGCGCGGCGTCCACGGCCGGGTTCGAGAACCGGGACTGGTTGCCGGCCGACGCGGACTTGCCGACCGGGGCGGTGTTCGTGGTGGCGAGCTTGCTGTCGTAGGTGAAGTACGGGTTCGTGGACGCGCCGAGGCCGACCGAGTCGAGCGACAGCTGGAACTTGCCGTTGGTCTGGGCGGCGTTCCACTCGTTCCAGGACACCTGGCTCGGCTTGAGCTCGATGCCGACCGCGGCCAGCTGCTGCTTGAGGGTGTCGTTGATCAGGATGTAGTCGCTCCACCCGGTGACGGTCTGGACGGTCAGCGACAGCCGCTTGCCGTCCTTCGTCCGTACGCCGTCGCTGCCCTTCGTCCACCCGGCCGCGTCGAGGAGTTTGCCGGCCTCGTCGGCGTTCGCGCTCTGCGGGAGTTTCGCCGTACCGGCGTCCGCGATCCAGTTGTCGTCGCGGCCCGGAAGCAGCATCGTCGGCGAGCCGACGCCCGCGACGCCGCCGCCGGCCAGCTTCGCGAGCTGCTCGCGGTTCATCGCCAGGTAGATCGCCTTGCGGACGGCCGGGTCGGTCTGCGGTCCGGCGCATCCCAGGGCGGCGTTGGAGCAGGTCACGATGACGGTCGTCATCACGGGTGTGTTCACGTAGGTCAGGTTCTTGCCGGACTTCATGATGTTGTCGATGCCGGGCAGGTAGGCGCTGGCCCAGTCGACCTTGCCCGCGACCAGGGCTGCGCTGGCGGCGTCCGCGGACGTCACCGGCAGGTAGCGCACCTCCTTGATGGTGGGCTTGCCCGCCTCCCAGTACTGGTCGTTCTTCGTCAGCACGAAGCTCTGCGGCGTGTACGACTTCACCTTGAACGGACCGGTGCCGACCGGGTTCTTGTTGAGGTCCGTCGTCGGGTCCTTGATGTCCTTCCAGATGTGCTCGGGCACGATCGCCTGGTTGGCGAGCACGGCCGGCTCCTGCATCAGGGACTTCGACTTGAAGGTCAGTACGGCGGTGTCGTCCGACGTGGCCTTCGCGGTCGCGGCGAGACCGGACGGGTTCAGCGCCGGCGTCTTCGCGACCAGGTTGAACGTGAAAGCAACATCCTTCGCGGTGAACGGCTGGCCGTCGTTCCACTTCACGTCGTGCCGGGTCTTGATGGTGAGCTCGGTCCCGGCGGCGTTCCACGAGAAGCCCGAGGCGAGCACCGGCGTCGGGTCGGACTGCTTCGCGAAGTTGTACCAGTACAGCGGCTCGTAGATGACGCCCAGCGTCGGCTGCAACGCCGTACTGCTGAACGGGTTGAAGTTCTCGGTGGTGATGTCGCCGGCCGCGACGGTGATGGAGGCGTCCTTGTTGGCGGTCTGGTTACCAGCGGCGGCGCCGTTGCAGGCGGCGAGCAGGAGCGCGGTGGCGGTCGCGGCGGCTGCGGCGCTCACCAGGCGCCGCACCCGTGGGCGGTTCGTCGGGTTCCGGAGCATTGATCGATTCCTTTCACAACGCGGTCGGTCGAACGCGTCACCCGGCACCCGCCAGGGGAAGCTGGCCGTAACTTAGTTTGCCTAATAAACAAGGCGCAAGAGTTAGACCAGTAACGGTTCGACTGCGAAGGGTGCCGGACCGAGGTCCTGTCTGGTGATCCAGACAGGACCTAGGCGGAGACTGCGCGCTCGGAACGGAGCATCATCAGCGCCGCGCCGATCGCGGCGGCGTCGTGACCGCGCTCGTCGAGCACCACTTCGGTGTCCACGGCGCGCCCGAACGCGGAGCTCAGGATCCGCTCCTGGATGATCGGCAGGTAGATCGTCCCGGCGACAGCGAACGCCGGCCCGGTCAGCACCAGCAGCTGGACGTCGTACATGTTGGTGATCGTCTGCGCGCCGAGCGCGAGCCAGGACGCGGAGTCCCGCAGGATCGCCTCGGCCCGGGAGTCGCCGGTCAGCGCCAGCCGGGCGATGGCGGCGAACGCCGCGACCCCGGTACGCCGGGGTGATCCGAGATCGAGCCCCGCCGCGCGCGCCTTGGCGACGACCGTGGCCGGACCGGCGATCGCCTCGAGGCAGCCGGTGCTCCCGCACCAGCACTGTGGACCGCCGATCTGGACGCAGATATGCCCCACCTCGCCCGCGTTGCCATGGGCGCCCTGGTAGACGTTGCCGTTCAGCCGCAGGCCGGATCCGATGCCCTCGCTCATGAACAGCGCGGCCATCACCGAGACGTCGTGGCTGGTGGTGAGCCGGGTGCCCGCGGCGGCCGCGGTCGCGTCATTCTCCAGCAGCGCGGGCAGACCGAGCCGTTCCTCCAGGCGGCGATGGATCGGGAACCCGACCCAGTGCGTCATCGACGGCGGCGCGGACGTGACGCCGCGGTTGCGGATCAGCGGACCGGGACACACGAAGCCGAGTCCGAGGACGAGCGACGAGTCGATCCCCGAGCGCTCGATCAGCTCGGTGGTCTCGGTCGCGATCCGCTCCACGACCTGCTCCGGATCGCTGTCGTCACCCGGCCCGGCGCGCCGCCAGCGGGCCACGACCGCGCCGGCGTAGTCGACCAGCACGTACGTCAGGCTGTCGGCGCTCAGATGTACGCCGACGACGTACCGGGCTGCTGCCCTGATCCGCAGCATCGTGCGAGGCTTGCCGCCGGTGGACGAGCCGCGGCCGGCCTCGTCGACGAGCCCGTCGTCGATCAGCCGCCGGACCAGCGTGGTGACCGAGGGGGCGGTGAGGCCGGTGATCTGGGTGAGTTCCACCCGGCTGACCGTGCCCGCGGAGCGGATGCTGTCCACAATGAGGGCGCGACTGTTCGTCGGTGCCGGGTCGTAACCCGGCGACCGCGACGCGTCGCTGACCTGCTGCATCGGGACATCCGCTCTCTGCCGAGTTTGTTAGGTCTGTGAATATAGTGGCTTCGGTGGCCTTGGAGGGGAGTCTATGCAGGACGTGACGCGGGAGCGGATCGCCGGGCTGGTGCTGGCGCGTCCCGGGCGGTTGCTCGGGATGGAGCCGTTCATGGCCGACGTCGTCCAGGGGATCGAGGAGGTCTTCGACGGGCGGCGGGTGAGCCTGCTGATCGAGTTCGCGGCCGACATCGCCGACGAGATCGCGATCTGGCAGCGGTGGGTGGCGAACGACCACGTCGACGGCATCGTCATGGTCGACCTCCGGGCGAAGGATCCACGGCTCGCCGAGGTGGAGCGGCTGGGGGTGCCGGCGGTGCTGCTCGGTGGGCCGGAGCTGCAGGCGCCGATCACCAACGTGCTCGTCGACAACGCCGAGGGCGCCCGGGCGGCTGTTCGAGCGCTCGCGGATCTCGGGCATCGCGACATCGCGCGGGTGAGCGGCCCGCGGGACATGCTGCACTGCCAGGCTCGTGACGACGCGTTCATGGAGACGTGCGCGGACCGGGATGTGCAGGGCCGGGTCGTCGAGGGCGACTACTCCGAGGACGCCGGCCGGGAGGCGACGCGGCAGTTGCTGACCGGCAGCCAGGTCCCGACGGCCGTTGTGTACGACAACGACCTGATGGCGATCGGCGGTCTGTCCGCGGCCAAGGACCTCGGGGTTCGCATCCCCGAGCACTTGTCAGTGATCGCGTGGGACGACACGGCGGTCGCCCGGTTGGCGCATCCGCCGTTGAGCGTCGTCACTGTCGACGTCCACGGCCTCGGCACGATCGTCGGCGAAGCGATCCTCACGGTCATGCAGGGCGGCGAGGTCACGACGTACCAGGTCCCGAAACCGACGATCCGCCTCGACCGGTCGACCGCGAAGCCGGCGACACGCCTCCCAACAGGTCCGTGATCGCCTCGTCGTGGTCGACGGGCTGGCATGAGGCTGCCGCCCGCCGGGCAGCCGGCCGTCCTCAGAGCCTCCCCAACATGAGGGGGTATCCCATCCAGTTGGGGGTTCTCCCTTGGTATGCGAGCGGAGAACCCAACACGCGGATGGATATCCCCTCGTGTTGGGAGGCAGCGGGCGGAGCGTGCGGGCGGGGCCGACGGGGAGTGGGGCGTGGCGGCTGGGACGATGCTGGTGCGTGGGTCGGCAGGCCTGTGTGAAGGTCGAGGCCAGAGGTGAGCCTAGAAGTGAGTGCAGAGCATCGTGAGTTGGAGTTGTTTCTGCATTTGGCGCGGACGCTCAACTACGGGCGCACCAGTTTGGAGTGTCATGTCAGTGCGGCCACGTTGACGCGGACGATTCAGCGGTTGGAGATGCGGGTCGGTTCGCAGTTGCTCGATCGTGGGCCGCGGGGCGTGGTGCTGACGGCGGAGGGGCGACGGTTCACGGCGTACGCCGAGAAAGCGCTGGAGCTGTGGGCGGATTACCGATCCGGCTCTGCGGAGCCGGCCGGCCTGAGCGGTGAACTGCGGATCTTCGCCACCGTCACCGCTTGCCAGACTTTGCTGCCGGATCTGCTGGCGCCGCTGCGTGAAGAACATCCGCAGATTCGCCTCGACATTCGCACCGGTGATGCGGCCGCTGCCCTTGCCCGCCTGGACGAAGGCGAGGTGGATGCCGCGGTCGCGGGCATTCCCAAGCGCCTCCCGCAAACCCTGGTGAGCCGACCCGTCGCAGTCACCGACCTGGTCCTGGTGAAAGCCCGTGAGAGCCCGGACCTGGTGACGGCTGGCGAGGGTTCGCTGGGTGGGCCGTTTGTTGTGCCGGCTCGGGGGCTTGTTCGGGAAGCCGCGTTCCGCTGGTTCCGGAGGGCTGGCGTGAAGCCGGTGATTGCTGGCGAGCCGGATGGGCACGAGGCGCTGCTTGCCCTGGTGGCGTTGGGGTGCGGGACCGGGGTCGTTCCGAGGCTGGTGCTCGAGTCGTCCGCCGTACGCGATCAGCTCGTCGAGCTGCCGGCCGATCTGGAACCGCTCACGATCGGGCTTTGCGCGCGCCGCGCCGACCTGCACCGCCCTTTGATCGCGGCGCTCTGGGGCTTGCGACCGTAGCGCCGGGGTAGAGCTTGGCGGAGACGAGCTGCGGCGGGAGCGGATCGGCGCCTTCGATCTGCCGGATGAGTGAGTCGGTGCCGAGCTGGCCGAGCTCCGGGCCCGGTGTCCGCATGATCGTCAGCGCGGGGTTGGTGAGCGCCGCCATTTCCGGTGCCATCAGCAACGGAAGGACCGACATGTCGTCAGGAACCTTGTAGCCGAGGCGATTCAGGCCCGCTACCGCACCGAGCGCCGCGAACTCGTTGACGATCAGTACGCCGGTGGTGTCCGGGTAGTCCTCGACGAGCCGCGTCATCGCCTCCTGGCCGGCCGTGGTCGATCCGGAGCTCTCCATCACCACGACCTCCAGGCCGTGCTCCGCCGCGACCCGGCGGTACGCCGCCTCCGAGCGGACGTACGGCCCGTAGGTGCTGAACAGCGGGTCCGCGAGATTCCCGGAGACCAGCACCAGCCGCCGGTGACCGAGCTCGTAGAGGTGCGCGACCGCGTCCTCGACGGTCCGGTCGAAATCGATGTCGACGTGTGCCAGCCCCTCCAGGGACGACGTCCGTCCGATCAGCGCGAACGGCGTCGACGTCTCCTGCAGGACCAGGACGCGCGGGTCGTCCAGCTGGACCTCCATCAGTACGACGCCGTCGACCAGACCCTGACCGACGAGCTCCTTCAGCTCGGTCCCGTCGTTCCCGACCGGCCAGAGCACCAGGTGGTAGTCCTGTTTGCGGGCCGCGTCGGCCGCGCTGGTGAAGAACTCCGCCGCCGAGAACCCGAACTTGTGGTCCAGCGCCGGGTACGCCATCGCGATGATGTGGGTCTTCCGGCTGGCCAGGGCGCGGGCGACCATGTTGCGGCGGTACCCGAGGTCGAGCATCGCCTGCTCGATCCGCGCCCGGGTCGCCGCCGTCACCGGTTTGGTGTCGTTCAGCAGGAACGAGACGGTCGCGATCGAGACCCCGGCCCGCTGAGCGACGTCTTTCATCGTGACCATCGATCGACCCCCTCCGAACTCTTGACAGCGGTGTGACGTACGGAACATAGTCCTTCAACGCCTCAGTTAAGCGGTTTACCGCACAATCCACAAGCTGCTCAGCAGTCCCCATGTTCCTCGGTTAAACGCTTTGAAGGAGTCCGATGTCATGATCAGCAAGCGGATCGCCGCCGCGCTGGCGGGTGCGACGACGGTGTCGCTCCTGCTGGTCGCCTGCGGTGACAACGGCGGCGGCCAGTCGTCCACGTCCGGCGACAGCGTCAAGAGCCTCACGATCCTCGACTACTACAACAACGACCCGGACAAATCCCTTGTGCAAAAGGGACTTGACTCCTGCGCGTCGAAGCTCGGCATCACCATTCAACGGGAGACGGTGCCTGGTGACACCTTGATCCAGAAGGTGCTGCAGCAGGCCTCGTCGAAGACGCTGCCGGACGTGCTGATGCTCGACAACCCCGACGTACAGCAGATCGCCGCGACCGGGGCGCTGGCGCCCCTGAACGACATGGGTCTGAACGGCGACGGAGTCATTCAGGGCATGGTCGACGCGACGTCGTACGAGGGCAAGCTCTACGGGCTGGCGCCGGTGACGAACACGATCGCGCTGTTCTACAACAAGGACATGCTGGCCGAGGCCGGCGTCCAGCCGCCGAAGACCTGGGAGGAGCTGAAGGCTGCCGCCAAGAAGCTCACCAAGCCCGGCAGGTACGGGATGGCGTTCAACGCCAACGCGACGTACGAGGGCTCGTGGCAGTTCCTGCCGGCGATGTGGACCAACGGCGGTGACGAGACCGATCTGACCAGCCCGCAGGTCGCGGAAGCCCTGCAGCTGTGGGTGGACCTCGTGAAGTCGGGGTCGGCGTCGAAGAGCGTCATCAACTGGACGCAAGGTGACGTCAACGACCAGTTCATCGCCGGGAAGACCGCGATGATGGTCAACGGCCCCTGGCAGATCCCGTCGCTGAACAAGAACCCGAAGATCAAGTGGGACGTCGTCACGTTCCCGCTGAACAAGCCGGATCAGACACCCGTCGCGCCGCTGGGTGGTGAGGCCTGGACGGTCCCGCTGAACAAGGACCAGGCCAAGCAGCAGAAGGCCGCGGACTTCGTGAAGTGCCTGAACTCGGACGAGAACGAACTGGCCTGGGCGAAGGCCCGGTTCACCCTCCCGACCAAGCTCGCGCTGCTCGACCAGTACGCCAAGGACGTGCCGTCGATGAAGGCCTTCGCCGAGCAGGTGAAGACCGCCCGGGCGCGGACCGGCAAGCTGGGCGACAAGTGGCCGGACGCCGCGAAGGTGATCTACCAGGCGATCCAGCTGGCGCTGACCGGTAAGGCCTCGGCCCAGGACGCCTTCAAGCAGGCCTCCGGCGGCTGACGGCATGGCGACGCTCACACGTACGACGGTGGCCGGCCGCGCGAAGTCGCGCGGCCGGCGCCACCGGGGCGAGACCCTCACCAAGGTGCTGTTCGTACTACCGGCCGTGGTGGCGATGGTGGCGCTGTTCGGCTACCCGGTGGTGAAGAACCTGTTGATGAGCCTGCAGGACTACGGGCTGAAGACGTTCTTCACCGGGGTCGCGCCGTGGGTCGGGCTGAAGAACTACAGCACGGTCGTGACCGACAAGCTGTTCTCGGACGCGATGCTGAACACCGCGCTCTTCACCGTCGGGTCGATCTCCTTCCAGTTCGCGATCGGGCTGGGGCTGGCGCTGTTCTTCCACAAGAAGTTCCCGTTGAGCGGTCTGCTGCGTTCGCTGCTCCTGCTGCCGTGGCTGTTGCCGCTGATCGTGTCGAGCGCGACCTGGCGGTCGATCCTCGAGCAGGACAGCGGCATCCTCAACCGGTCGCTGATGGGGCTGCACCTGATCAACGATCCGGTGCCGTGGCTGAACTCGCCGTCGGTCGCGCTGATCGCGGTGATCGGCGTGAACATCTGGATCGGCATCCCGTTCAACGTGACCCTGCTGTACTCCGGTCTCGCGGAGATCCCCGACGAGCTCTACGAGGCCGGCCAGCTGGACGGCGCGACCGGGTGGCGCTCGTTCTGGTACATCACCTGGCCGAACCTGCGGGCGGTCGCGAGCGTGCTGCTGATGCTCGGCGTCGTCTACACGATCAAGGTCCTGGACATCATCCTCGGCCTCACCGGCGGCGGGCCGGCCAACGCGACGCAGACACTGGCGACCCAGTCGTACGAGAAGTCCTTCGTGGACTTCCGGTTCGGCCAGGGCGCGGCGCTCAGCAACATCCTGATCGCGATCTCGTTCGTGTTCGCGATCTTCTACCTGCGCGGCACTCGCCGTGCCGTCGACGAGTAGGGGGAAGGGCATGCTGCGACGTACGACGTACACCGTGATCGGCGTACTGATCCTGTGCGTGATGCTGTTCCCGGTCTACTGGATGCTGAACGCCTCGCTGCAGCCGTCCGGAAACACCCTGACGGCTGGTTTCCTGCCCTTGCATCCGACGTTTTCCGGCTACAAACGCGCTCTCGACGAGCAGGGCGGAAACCTCGTCACCAGCATGATCATCGCGGCCGGGACTGTGGTACTGAGTCTGGCGATCGCGACTCCGTGCGCGTACGCGTTGTCGCAGTTCCGGTCCCGCTGGGTGTCGGTCGGGCTGCTGGCGATCCTGATCTCGCAGATGATTCCGGGGATCGTGATCGCGAACGCGCTCTACACGGCGTACGAACGGATCGGGCTGCTCAACTCGATCCCGGGGCTGATCGTCGCCAACTGCAGCAGCGCGATCCCGTTCGCGATCCTGATCCTGCGGTCGTTCATGCTCTCGGTGCCGCCGTCGCTGGTGGAGGCGGCGCGGGTGGACGGCGCCGGGCTGTTCCGGGCGTTCGTCGCGATCGTGCTGCCGATCAGCAAGAACTCGCTGATCACTGCGGGGCTGTTCAGTTTCCTGTTTTCCTGGAGCGATTTCCTGTTCGCGCTGACGCTGACCACGAAGGGCGGCGTCCGGCCGGTGACGCTGGGGATCTACCAGTACCTCGGCACGCAGGTGCAGAACTGGAACGCGGTGATGGCCACCGCGGTCCTCTCGGCGGTCCCGGCCATCGTGCTGCTGGTCGCCGCGCAGAAATACATCGCCGCCGGTGCCATCGGCGGAGCCGTCAAATAACCCTTACACACAAGGAAGAACTATGACGATTCGCGTACTCGTCTGGGGAGAGAACCGGCACGAGCAGGTGGAGCCGCACGTCCGGGAGATCTATCCCGACGGCATGCACGAGACGATCGCCGCCGGGATTCGCGAGAACCTCGAGGCGACAGTCAGCACGACCACCCTCGACGAGCCCGAGCACGGTCTGACCGAAGAGGTGCTGGCGGAAACCGACGTACTGGTCTGGTGGGGCCATGCCGCGCACGGCGAGGTCGAGGACAAGGTGGTCGACCGCGTGTACCAGCACGTGCTGGCCGGGATGGGCCTGATCGTGTTGCACTCCGGGCACTGGTCGAAGATCTTCGGCAAGCTCATGGGTACGACGTGCACCCTGCGCTGGCGCAGCGAGCGGGACCGTGAACTGGTCTGGACGGTCGCCCCGACCCACCCGATCGCGCAGGGCGTCCCGCACCCGATCGTGATCGAGCAGCAGGAGATGTACGGCGAGTTCTTCGACATCCCGGTCCCGGACGAACTGGTCTTCGTGTCGTCGTTCTCCGGCGGCGAGGTGTTCCGCTCCGGCTGCACGTTCCGCCGCGGCCACGGGAAGATCTTCTACTTCTCGCCGGGCGATCAGGACTACCCGGTTTACCACCACAAGGATGTGCGTAAGGTCATTGCGAACGGCGTCGCCTGGGCCCGTTCCGACCGGCCCGAGCGCGCAGTGCCGACGCTGCTGCGCTACGAGACCGGCGACTTCTTCAACGGACACGGGTACACCGGACCCATCGAGGAGCCTGCCGATGCCTGAACCCTTGCGACTGCTGCAGGTCGGAGCCGGCGGGATGGGGCGCGCCTGGCTGCGCACCATCGCCGCCAACCCGGACGTCGTCCTCGCCGGGCTCGTCGACCTGGACGTCGACGTGGCCCGGACCGCGGCCGACGAGCACGGGTTCGGCGACGTACCGGTGGCCGCCTCGCTCGACGAACTGGCCGATCGAGCGGATGCGGTCATCGACGTGACGGTGCCGGTCGCGCATCCGAAGGTGAGCGTCGGCGCCTTGCTGCGGGGGCTTCCGGTGCTCTGCGAGAAACCGCTGGCCGAGACGGTGCGCGAATGTCTGCAGATGGTCGCGGCGTCCGAGGTGAGCGGCAAACTGCTGATGGTCTCGCAGTCCCGCCGGTACTTCCGGGCCATCGCGGCGTTCCAGCGTCAGCTCGCCGAGCTCGGACCGATCGGGACGCTGTCGTGCGAGTTCTACAAGGCTCCGCACTTCAGCGGTTTTCGGGAGCGGATGGCCGAGCCGCTCCTGGTCGACATGGCGATCCACCAGTTCGACCTGTCCCGCAAGCTGATCGGGTCGGAGCCCGTGTCGGTGTACTGCGACTCGTACAACCCGACCTGGAGCTGGTTCGACGGCAACGCGGCCGCGTCCGCGATCTTCACGTACGCCGACGGCTCCCGCTTCACCTTCACCGGCAGCTGGTGCGCGCCGGGACTGGAGACGTCGTGGAACGGCCGATGGCGCGCGAGCACCTCTGGCGGTACGGCGACCTGGGACGGCGACAACGCCCCGGTCGCTTCGTTGGCATCCGGCGAGGCGCTCCCTGCGGTGATGGCCGACGAACCGGAGGAGATCGCCGGCTCGTTGGTCGAGTTCGTCGACGCGGTCCGTAGCTCGACGACTCCGCAGTCCGAGGTGCATTCCAACGTTGTCAGCATCGCCATGGTCGAGGCCGCCGTACGCTCGGCGAACACCGGCCAGGTCACGCACATCGCCGACGTCATCACGGCCGCCTACGAGGACGCCCTGGCAACCACCCAGGACCCCGCCTTGCACGCCGCCCTGAAGGCCTGGCCGAACCCCCTGAAAGCAGTAGGCCTGGAACCCTGATATTTCAGTTCCTGCAACGGGGCGGTGCGGACATTGCGCTTGCTGCAATGCACGTGCCGCCCTTTGACTGGAGCGCATGAAGAGTTCGGTGTTTCGGGTAGAGCAGATGGCGGTTCCGGGCGGGTCCGAGGACATCGTGCGCGGCGGGCGGGACCTGTTCGGTCCGCTGCCTGCGGCGTTGCACGGTGTGGAGCGGATCGGCGTACTCGGATGGGGGCCGCAAGGACGCGCGCAGGCGTTGAATCTGCGCGACTCGCTGCAAGGGACCGGTGTTGCCGTGTCGGTCGGTCTCCGGCCGGGGTCGGCGTCGGCGGAGGACGCACGCCGGCAGGGGTTCACCGAGGAGAACGGGACGCTGGGGGACTGGCTTGAGGTCGCCGCCGCCTCGGACCTGGTGATCCTGCTGATCGCGGACGCGGCGCTGGCGGCGCAGCACGAGGAGATCTTCGCGGTCCTGAAACCCGGCGCGACCATTGGTCTGTCCCACGGTTTCCTGCTGGGTCACCTGACCTCGATCGGCAGCGCCTTCCCCGCCGGTCATCCGGTGATCGCGGTGTGCCCGAAGGGGATGGGCGACTCGGTACGGCGCCTGTACCAGCAGGGCGCGACCGTCAACGGGGCCGGGATCAACGCGAGCGTCGCCGTACACGCGGATCCGGACGGGCACGCGTGGGACCGGGCGCTCGCGTGGTCGATCGGGCTCGGGTCGCCGTACACGTTCGCGACCACGCTACGGTCCGAGTACCTGTCGGACATCGTCGGCGAGCGGGCGATCCTGCTCGGGGCGGTGCATGGTCTGGTGGAGGCGCTGTACCGGTACTTCCGGATCGAGGGCGCGGACCCTGTGACTGCGTACGAGCGGTCCACCGAGGCCATCACCGGACCGATCGCGCGCACCATTTCGAACGACGGTCTCGCGGCGGTGCGGGCGGCGAGCGGGGACGTGGAACTGTTCGATCGGGCGTACTCGGCGACGTACGGACCCGCCCGTGACCTGGTCGCCGAGGTGTACGACGAGGTTGCCGACGGCACGGAACTGCGCAGCGTGATCCTGGCCGAACGTCGGCTCGCCACCCGCCCGATGACCGAGATCGGCGGCAGCCCGATGTGGTCGCACAGCGCCGAGGTCCACGCCCGCCGCGGTACCGCGCCGGCCCGCATCGATCCACTGACCGCGGGGCTGTTCGTGGCCACGATGATGGCGCAGGTGGACGAGTTCGCGGCCCGCGGTCACGCGTGGTCCGAGATCGTCAACGAGTCGGTCATCGAGGCCGCCGACTCGCTGCTCCCGTACATGCACGCCCGCGACGTCGCCTACATGGTCGACAACTGCTCCCGCACCGCCCGCCTCGGCACCAGGCGGTGGGGTCCGCGCTTCCAAGCGGCGTACGAACAGATCACCCTCCCGCACCTCGATCAGCCCGCCGATCCTGAACTAGTGAAGGGCTTCCTCGAGAACCCCGCCCACGAAGCCCTCGCCGCCGCGGCCCTGCTCCGACCTTCGGTCGACATCTCCGTCTAATCTGTGCGCCATGACGCTCCCCACGACGCGGTCACGGCTGGTTCCGATGCGGCCGCGGGACCCGCACGAGCCCGGCCGGACCGCGTCGTCGCTGGAGCTGTTCTTCGATCTGGTGTTCGTGGTCGCGGTGAGTGTCGCCGCGGCCCAGCTCCATCACGCGCTGTCCGAGAAGCACATCGCCGAGGGGCTGCTGTCCTACGGGATGGTGTTCTTCGCGATCTGGTGGGCGTGGATGAACTTCACCTGGTTCGCCACGTCCTTCGCGACCGACGACTGGCTGTACCGGGTGCTCACGATCGTGCAGATGAGCGGCGTCCTGGTACTCGCCGCCGGCATCGAGCCGGTCTTTGCCGACCGCGACTTCACCGTGGTGGTCTTCGGGTACGTCGTGATGCGGGTCGCGATGATCGCCCAATGGCTGCGGGCATCCCACGCGGCGGGGGAGAGTCGGCAGGCGACGCTGCGCTACGCCGGCGGGATCGCGGTCGTGCAGGTGCTGTGGGGGACCACGCTGGTGATGCCCGAGTCGATGGTTGTCGCCGCCTGGTTCGTGTTCGTGCTCGCCGAGCTGGCCGTACCGGTGGTGGCGGAGCGGCGCTGGACGACCCCCTGGCACCCGCACCACATCACCGAGCGGTACGGCTTGTTCACGCTGATCCTGCTCGGCGAGAGCCTGCTCGCCTCGGCGAACGCGATCTTCGACGCCGTCCATGAGCACGAGCACCTCGGCAAGCTGATCGCGCTCTCGGTGCTCATGCTGGTGGTGACCGCCGCGCTCTGGTGGATCTACTTCTGGCCGCCGCACCACACCGCGATCTCCTCGTTCGCCCGCTCGATCCGCTACGGGTACGTGCACTACTTCGTGTTCGCCGCGGCCGGCGCGTTCTCGGCCGGGATCGAGGTGGAGATCGACAGCATCACCCACCACACCGAGCTGAGTGAGCTCGCCGCGTCCTACACGGTGACGATCCCGATCGCGATCTTCGTCCTCGGCATCTGGTGGATCGCCCTCCGCGACAACGCCGACCGCGTGGTCGACACCGTCGTACCCGTGGGCGCCGTACTCGTTCTGCTGGACCCGCTGATCCCGATCCCGTTCGCCCTCACCGCGCTTTTCATGGCCCTGATCGTCGTGACGCTGGTCCTGCGGCCACCGGTGGAGCGGTCAGCCTAGCTCGGCGAGGGCGGTCGCTACGCGGCCGTGAGCCGCTTCCAAGGCGGCTCGGGCGGCGGGGATGGGCGTGCCGGTCAGGAGATGGACGAGGGCGGGCTTCAGTTCGCCCTCGGCCTCGGCCAGGGCGGCTTCGCAGGCGGCGTCGTCGGCGCCGGTGGCCTCGGCGAGGATGCGGAGCATCCGGCCGCGGAGCTTCTTGTTGGTGGCGACCAGGTCGACCATCAGGTTGGACCAGGTACGGCCGAGCTTGATCATCAGCGTCGTCGAGAACGCGTTCAGGATCATCTTCTGCGCGGTGCCGGCCTTCAGCCGGGTCGAGCCGGCGATCACCTCGGGGCCGGTGTCCGCGGCGACCACGACGTCGGCCAGCGGCGCCAGCGGGGCGTCCGGGTTGGACGTGACCAGCACGGTGGTCGCCCCGGCCGCGCGGGCGGCCTTCAGGGCGCCGGCGACGTACGGCGTGCTTCCGGAAGCAGCGAGGCCGACGACGAGATCCTGACCGGTGACGGCCGCTGCGTCCCGAGCGCCGCCCTCCTCGGAGTCCTCGACGTTCTCGACCGCGCGGAGCAGCGCCTCGGTGCCGCCGGCGTGGTGGGCGACCACCAGTCCGTCCGGGACGTGGAACGTGGGCAGCAGTTCGGCGGCGTCCAGGGTCGCCAGGCGTCCCGACGTACCGGCGCCGAAGTAGTGCACCCGGCCGCCGCCACGGACCGCCTCGACGGCGGCGTCCACGGCCTTGGTCAGCTCCGGGATCACCGCGCTGACGGCCCCGGCGACCAGGGCGTCCTCGTTGTTCAGCAATTGGAGGATTTCGGACGTGCCCACCGCATCGATGGCCAGCGTCCTCGGGTTGCGCTGCTCGGTCGGTGAGGTCACGGGATCGATGTTAGTTTTCTACTGAAGGATTTTCAATTCCGTTCATCGTTGACGGAAACGATTGTCCTCAGTCGGATCCCTTGAGCCGGTGCCCGCGGACCGCGCTGGCGGTCTCCTCGAGGGCCTTCCGGGCGTCCGGCAGCACTTGCTGCGCGACGCCGATGAACAGGCAGTCGATCACCGTCAGCTGCGCGATCCGGCTGGCCATCGCGCCCGAGCGGTACGTCGTCTCGCGCGCGGCCGTGGTGAGGACGAGGTCCGCCGTACGGGCCAGCGGCGAACGCGGGAAGTTCGTCACCGCGACTGTGGTGGCGCCGTGCTTGGCCGCCTCCTCGAGCGCCTCGACGACCTCGACCGTGGTGCCGGTGTGCGAGATGCCGATCGCGACATCGCCCTCGCCGAGCAGTGCGGCGCTCGTCAGCGCGATGTGCACGTCCGACCAGGCGAACGCGACCCGGCGGATCCGGTGCAGCTTCTGCTGCAGGTCAAGGGCGACGAACGCGCTCGCGGCGAAACCGTACAGATCGACCCGCGACGCGTTCACCACCGCGTCGACGACCTTGGCCAGGGCGTCCACGTCGACCTGCTGTGCGGTCTCGCGGACCGCTCGCTCGTCGGCGAACGCGACCTTGCTGACCACGTCGGCCAGCGAGTCGCCCGGCTCGATGTCCCCGCCGACCTCCGGCCGGATACTCTCCTGCGCCGACTGCGCCGCCAGTTGCAGGCGAAGCTGCGGATAGCCGGGGACGCCGATCTGCTTGCAGAACCGGATGACCGTGGTCTCCGAGGTGGACGCCACCTCGGCCAGTTCGGAGATCGTCATCGCCGCCACTCCGCCCGGGTCCGCGAGGACCGCGTTCGCAACCCGCTGCTCGGCCGGCGCCAGCGCGGGCATCACCGCGCGGACCCGGACCAGCAGCGGCCCCGTGGGTTCTGGAGAGGTTGTCGAATTCATAACAGCACGGTACGGCGACGAACCACGAGATGGGGTCACCGACGCGAAAGTCTCCAACCTGTTGCGGTAAATGATTCAGGCGTTCGTTCACCGTCGAGAAGAAGACCAGTCTCGCTCGTGATCTTCACACCGTCGACGTACACGCCGCGGCCCTGGTACAGCGGGTCAGAGGTGTAGCGCCAGCGAATGGTCTGCTCGCCTGGTTCGAGGTCGGCGGTGACCTGGTGCCAGTGCCGGTTGCCGGAGCCGCTGATCGAGCCGTCGGTGTCGATCACCGAGCCCCGGTCGCGGACCGAGAACGGAACCTTCGTCCAGGTCGTTCCGTCCGCGGAGGTCTCCAGATACAGCAGGTCGGAGACCTCGGTGTCGACGAACAGGTCGAACGCGAGCTTCGCGCCTTCGGCCGGTACGGCGACCTTCGCGTCGAGCGTGCTGGTCGCGTTGTCCGTCGTACCGGAGAACCAGGCGTCCTTGCCGTGTCTCGGGCCGACGCCGAGGGCGAGCGCGAGGCCCTGGGCGACCGCGCGGCGGGCCGGGTTGTTGCTGCCCCAGTTGCGGCTCGGGTGCACGCGGTTGCTGAGCAGGATCGCGAACGAGCGGGAGTCGAAGTCGATCACGAGCGACGTACCGGTGTAGCCGGTGTGGCCGGCCGCACGCGGGCCGGACAGGCCGCCCATGTACCAGCGCTGGTTCAGCTCGAACCCGAGGCCGTGGTCGTTGCCGGGGAAGCCCTGGTTGAAGTTCGTGATCATCGCGGTCACCGAGGATTCCTTGAGGATCCGGGCGCCGCGGTAGCTGCCGCCGTTCAGGAACGTCTGCGCGAGGACGGCCATGTCGTCGGCCGTGCTGAAGACGCCCGCGTGGCCGGCGACACCGCCGAGGGACCAGGCGTTCTCGTCGTGCACCTCGCCCCACACCATGCCGCGCGGCGGCGAGGCCTGGTACTCCGTGGCGGCGATCCGCGGCTTCTTCTTCGGGTCCGGGTTGTAGCCGGTGTCGCGCATCTGCAGCGGTTTGGTGATCCCGTCGGCGACCAGCTTGTCCAGCGTTTTCCCGGTCACCCGATGGGCGAGCTCGCCGAGGGCGATCAGGTTCAGATCGCTGTAGAGGTACGTCGAACCGGGCGGGTTCTGCAGTTTCGCGGTCAGCGCCAGGTGCAGCCGTTCCTCCGGAGTTTTGCCTGTGCTCCACAGCGGGAGCCAGGACGGAAATCCACTCGTGTGCGTGAGCGCTTGCCTCACGGTTACGGTTTCCTTGCCGTTTTCTGCGAACTCCGGGATGTAGGTCGCGATCGGCGTGTCCAGGTCGACCTTGCCCTTCTCGACCAGCTGCAGCACGACGATCGAGGTGAACAGCTTGGACACCGAGGCCATGTCGAAGATCGTGTCCGTGCGCATCGGAATCTGCTGGTCCGGCGGCAGCTCGGTGCCCTGCCCGTCGGCGTACTTCAGCGCCAGGCCGGTCGCCGTCCGGGTGACGATCTTGCCGTCGTGGCCGAGCAGCGTGACGGCGCCGGCGTACAACGGTTTCGTCGCACCGCTCGGCTGGGTCCAGGCGGCGACCTGGGCCAGCGCGGCGTCGATCGGCGCGGGATCCAGGCCGGCCTTCGCCGGGGTCGCGTCGCGCAGCAGCGTGGTCTTCGGCGCGTAGCCGTCGTACGGCCGGTCGAACCGGCCGGAGTTGTTGCCGCTAGCAACAGCAGGGGAAGCCATCGTGAGTATCACCGCAGAAATCGTCGTGAGCGCGAGCCGTCTCATCGGTGCGCGCCCTTGTACAGAAGGTACTTCGCCCGCCGGGCGGTCCAGGCGTCGGTCTCGGACTTCCAGGCTGCCACGATCTGCTCGGCGGTCGCATCCGCCAAAAGCATGGTCCGGAACCGGTCCGATCCGGTGAGCAGGTCGATCCACCGGCCGGGTGGGGTCTCCGCCCGCCAGGTGAACTCGGGGTAGAGCTTACGGGCCTCGACGATCATGTGCGTCGCCGCGGTGATCGCCTCGACCCGGTGCGGGTCGGTGATCTGCACCTGGACGCCGCCGCACAGCACATTGGCGTTCTTGCTGATCGTCGGGGTGAAGTACGCCTCGCGGAACGCGACGCCCGGGATGTCCTTGGTCTGTAGCGCCTGCGCCCACCTGTAGTCGACGTACGGCGCGCCGATCAGCTCGAACGGTCGCGTCGTACCGCGGCCCTCGGACATGTTGGTTGCCTCGAACAGGCACAGGCCCGGGTACAGCAGGGCGGTGTCCGGGGTGGGCATGTTCGGGCTCGGCATCACCCAGGTGAGACCGGTGTCGTCGTACAGCTGGTCGCGCTTCCAGTTCTTCGCCTCGATGACGGTGAGTTGCTCGATGCGCCCGCCGTTCGGCTCCAGCGGCAGGTACTCGGCGTTGAACATCCGGGCCAGCTCGCCGACGGTCATGCCGTGCTGCTGGACGATCTCCTTCTTGCCGACGCCCGACGTGTAGCCGGGTTTCAGCATCGGGCCGCGCGCGGAGCCGCCGACGGGGTTCGGGCGGTCGAGGACGACGAAGCGGGCGCCGGTGCGGACCGCGGCCAGCATCGCCTCGAACATCGTCCAGATATAGGTGTAGAACCGGGCGCCGACGTCCTGGATGTCGAAGACAACGGTTTCCACACCGGACTGGGTGTAGAGCTTCACCAGTTTGTCGGCGTTCGCGCCGTACGCGTCGTACACCATGATCCCGGTCCGCGGATCGACGTGGTCGCCCTCCGAACCGCCGGCCTGCGCGCTGCCGCGGAAACCGTGTTCTGGACCGAACACGGCGACGATGTTCACCTGGCCGGACGCGTGCATGGTGTCCACGACGTGCGTGAAGTCCGGCAGGATCCCGGTCGGATTGCTGATCACGCCGACCTTCTGGCCCGCCAGCGCGCGCCATCCGTCCTTCGCGAGCACTTCGGCGCCGGTCATCACCTTGCGGCTGGACACGGTCTGCGCAGCGTGTGCCGCGGGTACGTCGATCAGCGGGGCGGCGGCGACGGCACCGGCGCCGGCGAGCAAACTGCGTCGTTTCATGAGCGGTCTCCTCAGGAACGGAACGAGAGGTCGGCGATCGTCGGACGGTGGTCACTGGCGGCCTCGGCGACCGGGACCTCGGCAGGTACCTCGGCGCTCCGTACGGTCAGGCCCTTGCCGACGGTGACGAAGTCGATCCGCTTGTTCGCGGAAACCGCCGGATAGGTGTTCGGTCCGCCGGTCGTCTCACCGGCTGCCGTCCACGAGTCTGTCAGCCGCGTCCAGAGCCCGGCGAGCTCCGGCGCGCCGGCCTCGGCGTTGAAGTCACCGACCAGGATCTGCAGGTCCTGCCGACGGTCCTGGGCCAGGATCTTGACGGTGTCGGCGACCTGCATCGTCCGTACGGTCGGATCGCCGCGGTAGTCCAGGTGAGTGGAGTACACATGCACCCGCCGCCCGCGGACGTCGACCTCCACCTCGAGGAATCCCGGCGCCGGAGCGGGCACCGGATTCGGGTCCTGAGTGGACAGTCGCGTGATCGGGTGGTTCTCGGTGCGCACCAGCGGGAAGCGGGACAGCACGCCCACGCCGTACTGGCGCATCGGCTGTCCGGCCGCGGGCGGGTCGAGGTCGTAGATCGGTGCGAATGCCGGATACATTCCGAGCTTTCCGGCCAGTTCCGCGATCGTGTCCAGCCACTGGCTGCGGTCGCCCCAGTGAACGTCGACCTCCTGCAGTCCGACGATGTCCGCGTTCAAGGCTTTGATCGCCTGCGCGGTCCGGTCGAGGTCGAAAACGTTGTCCTCGCCGGCGCCCGCATGAATGTTGTACGAGGCAACGGTCAGCCGGGTCGCCCGCGGATCGAACGTGAGCCCGTGGCCGAACGGGTGCAGGACCGGTGCCGGATCAGGGCTGTTCGGGTCCGGTTTCGCGGGGATCTCCACCGGCAGCTTGCCTGTCGGGGCGATCTCGCCGTACAGCACCTTGGCGAGTGCTTCCATCGACACGACGGTGCTGCCGTACGTGACCAGCGTGGTCGACGGGTTGTTGAAGTACGCGACGTCGTACGGGTCGCGGACCGGGACGACGATCACCGGGCGGCCGGTGGCGAGCAGGCCGTTGACGAGTTTCTGCTGTTTCGCCAGCTTGTCCGTGACCTCGGTGTCCCAGGCTTTGTTGGTCAGCACGATGGTCAGGTCCGCCGCGGCCGAGGCGGCCAGGGCGTCGGCGATCTTCGCGTCGGTCGGCGTCGTGCCGGTGTCCTTTATCGTCGTCGTCGCGCCCCGGTTCTGCAGGGCGGTCGCCAGGTTGGTGGGGCTGTACCCGGTGACGACGATCTTGCGCGGCGCGGGGGAGAGCGGGAGTACGCCGTCGTCGTTGCGCAGGAGCGTCGTACTGCGGTCCGCGATGCGCTGGGCCTCGGCGTAGTTGGCCGGCGTACCGACGACCTTGGCGATGCGGGACAGGTCGACGTACGGGTGGTCGACGAGACCGCCATCGTGTTTGAGCGCGAGGATGCGCGTGACGCTCTCGTCGATGCGGGCCTCGGAGATGCGACCTGCGCGGACGGCATCGAGGACCGAGTTGTACGCCAGCCCGGGATCGACCGGCATCAGCAGTTGGTCGACGCCCGCCTCGATCGCTCGCAGCGGGATCTCCGCGTCGCCGTACTTGTCTCGGACGCCCTTCATGCCGAGCGAGTCGGTGATCACCACGCCGTCGAACCGCAGCTGCTGCCGCAGGATCCCGGTCAGGATCGGCCGGCTCAACGTCGCCGGGTCGCCGGACGGGTCGAGCGCCGGTACGACGATGTGCGCGGTCATGATCGACTTGATGCCGGCCCGGATCGCGGCCTGGAACGGCGGCAGATCGATCCGGGTCCATTCCTCGCGGGTGTGGTGGATCTCCGGGATCCCGACGTGGCTGTCGGTCTCGGTGTCGCCGTGGCCGGGGAAGTGCTTCGCGGTCGAGACGATCCGGCCGTCGCGCTGGTAGCCCTTCACCTGAGCGGCGACAATCTCCGCGGCGAGCGCCGGGTCGGACGATGCCGAGCGGACGCCGATCACCGGGTTCAGCGGGTTCATGTTGACGTCGGCGTCCGGCGCGAAGTCGGTGGTGATGCCGAGGGCCTTCAGTTCGCGACCGGCGATCCCGCCCGCCGCGCGCGCGAAGGCGGCCGAGCGGGTCGCGCCGAGCGCCATACCGCCGGGGAACTGAGTCGCGGGCGGTCCGACACGGACGACCGAGCCGTACTCCTGGTCGGTGCTGATCTGCAGCGGGATGCCGGTGTTGGTGATCGATGCCTGTTGCAGGCCGTTCGACAGGCGGGCGATCTGCTGCGGGTCCTTCGTCGAGTCGGTCCAGGTGAAGTAGATGACGCCGCCGAGGTTGAACTTGGCGACCACCTCGGCGGGCGTCGCCACGCCGTACAGGCTGGTGTTGCGGGCGTCGGCGGTGTCGGCCGCCGGCCCGTACGCGTAGCAGACGAACAGCTGGCCGACCTTCTGCTCCAGCGTCATCCGGCGCAGGGTGTCGCGGACCCACCGGTCGGTGTGCGCGCTTGCGGTCGTAGTGGCGGCGACCGTCGTCCCAGCGACGGTGGCCGCCGCGAGTCCGAGGGTCTGGCGTCGGGTCAGTTCCATCGGTGTCACCAACTCAGTCCAGGCGGGCAGGGGCGAACGCCAAAGTAATTGAATTACAGATACTCCCCCGCGACGCGAAAGTTACCCACACGCACACAGCGGGTCAAGAGCCGGTGACACCGCGACGCGAAGAGGTGCGGCGACCGCGAGTACGGCGCCGTCGCACGGCAGGTAGGCCACCGCGAGCCCAGGCTCGGATTCGACTGCCCCGCCGCCGATCGGCATCTCCCGACGCAGACCCGCGCCGCGCAGCCCGACGCCGAGTGCTTTGCCGACCGCTTCCTTGGCCGTCCACAGCCGCAGGAAAGCCCTCAACTGGTCCGCTTCGCTCGCCATCCACGCCAATTCCCGTGGGCTGAACCAACGATCAGCGAGCGGGCGCACGTTGCGCGGGTGGATCTCTTCGAGATCGATCCCCACCGGCCCGCCGTACGACGCGGCGACCGCGCTCCGCTCATCGGTGTGGGTGATGCTCACCGCGAGCCCGGGGATGTGTGGCCGGCCGGCGTCGTCGTGGGTCAACCGAGGACGGTCGACGAGAGTGCTCGCCAGTTCGAGCAGCACGGTGTGGGCCGTTGACCGGGTCGCCAGCCGGAGGTGTACCGAACTTCCCACCGCAAGAAGATAACTTGTCGACAAAGGGACCCCGGCAACTGGTCCTCTCGGCCGCTTGGAAACTGGATCTGTAGGGCGTACCGGTATTTCCATACCTTCGAGGTATGACTACCGCGTGCGAGATTCCTGCAGTCGCCGTCGACCGACTGCTGAGTGGCCGGTTTCAGCGGCTGCTGGTGATGGCGTTCGGGTCCGGGTTGAGCATGTACCTGCTGACGTCGGTCGTTCCGATGTACCTGGCGGCCAACGGGTCTGGTGGGGTTGGGGCGGGGTTGTCCACGGCCGCGATGATGTTTTCGGCGGTGGGGGTTGAGTTAGTGGTGCCGCGGATGTTGGCGCGGTGGGGGTATCAGGTGGTGCTCGGGGTTGGGTTGGTGCTGCTTGGTGCGCCTTCGCTTGTTCTGTTGGCGTCGGCGTCTCTGCCGGTTGTGCTGGCCGTGTGCATCGTGCGTGGTGCGGGGTTGGCGATTTTGGTTGTGGGGGCTGTGGCGCTGGTGGCTGACCTCACGCCGGCAGCTCGGCGGGGTGAGGCCCTTGGGGTGTATGGCGTGGCGGTTGGGGTGCCTGCGGTGATCGGGTTGCCGCTTGGGGTTTATCTGATCGACGTGATCGGGTTCGGTGCGCTGTTCGTGCTGGCGGCCGTTGCGTCGTTGGCCGGGTTGGTCATGCTGATCGGTCTGCCGGCGCGGATCGCTGTGGAAGAACAGCACGTGAAGGTGCTCGGCGGCGTACGGCGGAGTGGGTTGTTGATGCCGACGCTCGTGTTCGCTGCGGTGACTGTTGCGGCCGGGATCAGCGTTACGTTCTTACCGCTGGCTGTTGCTGGGGATAGGCAGTCGATGGTCGCCTCGGCCCTTCTGCTGCAGGCGATTGCGGCGCCCGCCGCACGTTGGCTGGCCGGTCGGTACGCCGACCGCGTCGGTCCCGCGAAGCTCCTTGCGCCTGCACTCGTGCTTGCCGCCGTCGGGGCCGGATCGCTCGTTTTCCTGCCCAGCCCGATCGCGATCCTGATCGGCTCCACGTGCTTCGGGGCCGGCTTCGGCGCCGCGCAGAACCTGACGCTGACTCTGATGTACAACCGCGTCGACCGGTCGCGGTTCGGGCAGGTCAGTGCGCTCTGGAACCTGGCGTACGACGGTGGGTGGGGACTCGGCGCGCTGGCCTTCGGGGCGGTCGTCGGCGGCACCGGCTACCCGGTCGCGTTCGCCCTGACCGCGGCAGTTGTCGCGCTGGCCGTCGTACCCGCAGTCAGAGCTTCCGCAGCCTGACCCAGCGGACGGCGTGGTCGGGGCCTTTGCGGAGGACGAGAGTGGCTCGGGAGCGGGTGGGGAGGATGTTTTCGCGGAGGTTCGGGCCGTTGATGCCGTCCCAGAGCGACTCTGCCTTCTTGATCGCTTCCTCGCGGCTCAGCTCGCCGTACCGGACGAAGTACGACTCGGGGTTGCGGAACGCCGTTTCCCAGAGTTTGAGGAAGCGGGCGACGTACCAGGAGCGGACGTCGTCGGCGGCCGCGTCGACGTACACCGAGAAGTCGAAGAAGTCGCTGACCGCGAGGCCGCTCTTGCCGTCTGCGTGCCGGGGTGCGGGTTGCAGGACGTTCAGGCCCTCGAGCAGCAGGATGTCGGGTTGCTCGACGGTCGTCCGTACGCCGTCCATGCGGTCGTAGTGCAGGTGTGAGTAGACCGGCGCCTCGACCGTGTCGATCCCGGACTTCACCTCGACCACGAAACGCAGCAGGGCCTTGCGGTCGTACGACTCCGGGAAGCCCTTGCGCTGCATCAGGTTGCGGCGTTCGAGCTCGGCGTTCGGCCAGAGGAAACCGTCGGTAGTGACGAGTGCGACCCGCGGGTGCTCGGGCCAGCGCGCCAGCAGTTCGCGCAGCAGTCGCGCGGTCGTGGACTTGCCGACGGCAACCGATCCGCCGATCCCGATCACGAACGGGGTGCGGGTCTCGGCCGGTTTGCCGAGGAAACTCTCGGTGTCGGCGTGCAGCGCGCGGGCGTGCCGGACGTACAGCGAGAGGATCCGCGACAGCGGCAGGTACACCTCGCGGACCTCGTCCATGTCGATCTCGTCGCCGAGACCGCGCAACCGCTCGACCTCGTCCGCCGTCAGCGGGGAGATGGTGGTCTCGGCCAGTTGCGCCCAGGTGGCCCGGTCGAGCTCGGTGTAGGGAGTCACCTCCCGTGACGGCTGCAGCATGTGGCCCATTGTTCCCATCGGCGCCGGATGCACCCACATCGGGAGGGCGTGGCCTTGGTCTCAGAGTGTCTCGGAGTGTCTCAGCTACGGTACGGTCTCGAAACTTTCGGTCACCGGGCAGTGACCGTCTGGTGTGTAAGCATCGACGCTCGATGACCGCCGATTCCGCCTGGCTGGGTACCCAACGCCTGCCCGAGGTGACTGTGCATGCGTCGGGCGTGCTCGCGCAGACGATCCGCGCCGAGATCCGGCAGACGCGCCGTTTCCGCACCGACGTACAGGTCGCAGTCTGCATGCTGACCCGGGTCCGGGAGACCGCTCTCTGGCAGGAGGTCGAGGCCGCCGTACCCGAGCACGGGCTGGGCGTCGAGGGGTTCGTGGTGGTGCGACGGGGCAACGATCTGGTCGTCGCGGCCGAGGGCGGGCACGGGTTGCTGTACGGGTACTTCTACGTGCTGCGGTACTTCGAGTGGATGAGCGGCGACTTCACCGTCGTCGAGCAGCCCGCCGTACCGATCCGGATGCTGGACCACTGGGACGAGCTGTCCGGTGCCGTACGGCGCGGATACTCGGGCGGCTCGATCTTTTTCCGTGACGGCGAAGTGGTGCCCGACCTGACCCGGGTCCGGGCGTACGCGCGGTTGCTGGCGTCGATCGGGATCAATGCGGTGGCGGTCGCCACCGCCGAGCTGCCCGATGTGGCGCGGTTGGCCGGCGTTTTCCGCGAGTACGGGATCGCGGTGAGTCTCGCGGTCGACTTCATCGACGACCCGCACGACGAGCGGGTCGCGCGCTGGTGGGCCGCCACGATCCACCGGGTGTACGACGTCGTACCGGATCTCGGCGGGCTCGTGGTGCGAACCGCCCACGACCCCGAGGGCGCGAACCTGCTGGCGCGGGCAGTGGCGCCGTACGGCGGAACGGTTTTCTGGCGATGTTCCGGCGCGGAACCCGAACAGGACTGGCGCGATCGCCGGGCGGATCGGGCGCGGGCGGCGTACGACGCGTTCATCCCGCTCGACGGGCGGTTCGAGGAAAACGTTGTCTTGCAGGTCAAACACGGGCCGCTGGACTTCCAGGTCCGGGAGCCGATCTCGCCGCTGCTCGGGGAATTCCAGGAAACCGTTTTCGGCGTCGAGTTGCAGGTCACGCAGGAGTACTCCGGCCAGCAGCAGGACCTCTGCTACCTGGGGCCCTGGTGGCGGGAGATCCTGCAGTTCGACACGACCGGCGGCGGTGGCGTGAACGTTGCCGACCGCATCGGTGCGATCGTTGCCGTGTCCAACGTCGGGGACGACCTCAACTGGACCGGCCACAAGCTTGCGCAGAGCAACCTCTACGCGTTCGGGCGGCTGGCGTGGGACCCGGCCGCGGACCCGCTGAGCCTGCTGCACGAGTGGGCGGCCGCGACGTTCGCGATGGACGACCGGACCCGGAGCGAGCTCGTCACGATCCTGGCCGGCTCGTGGCAGACGTACGAGCGGTACACCGCACCACTCGGCGTCGGGTTCATGGTGACGCCGGGAACGCACTACGGGCCGAGCGTGAACGGGTACGAGTACTCGGGCGCGGGGGCGCACCACTTCGCGGATCGGTACGGCGTGGGGGTGGACCGGACGGTGAAGACGGGATCGGGATTCACCGGGCAGTATCCGGAACCGCTCGCGAGTCGGTACGAGGACGTGTACACGTGTCCCGACGAGCTGCTGCTGTTCTTCCACCACGTGCCATACGACCACGTGCTGCAGAGCGGGAGCACCGTGCTGCAACACATCTACGACACACACTTCCAGGGGTACGCCGAGGTGGAGGCGATGGTCGCGCGCTGGCAGGTGATCGCCGAGCGCTTCGAGCCGGCGATCCGCACGAACATCACCGCCCGCTTCGAGACCCAATTGTCGAACGCCCGCGAGTGGCGCGACCAGGTCAACACGTTCTTCTTCCGGCTCAGCGGCGTACCGGATGCCCACGGCCGCACCATTCATCGCTAGGCTGGTTCGAAAGTTTCGATCGGGAGGCGTCGTGGCCGAGCGGCCGACCATTGCGAAAATTGCGGAGCAGGCCGGGGTGTCGGTGCCGACCGTCTCCAAGGTGCTGAACGGGCGCGCGGACGTGGCGGCGGCGACCCGGGCGCGGATCGAGAGCCTGATCCAGGAGCACGGGTACCGGCGGCGGAGCTCGAGTACGGCGGCCGGGCCGATGATCGACCTGGTGTTCAACCAGCTCGGCGGCGAGTGGGCGATGGAGCTGATCCGCGGCGTCGAGGAGGTCGTCCGCGCCGAGGGTGTCGAACTGGTGCTGTCCGAGTGCGGCGGCGCGCTCCGGCCGCGGCAGGAGTGGATCGAGTCGGTGCTGAACCGGCGGCCGCTCGGCGTGATCATGGTGTTCTCGGACCTGGACGCCGACCAGCGCGCGCAGCTCGAGGCGCGGCGGATCCCGTTCGTGGTCGTCGATCCGGTCGGCGACGTGGGGGACGACGTACCGTCGATCGGCTCCGCGAACTGGAACGGCGGCCGGATGGCGACGACGCACCTGCGGACGCTCGGTCATACCCGGATCGGGATGGTCGGCGGTCCGATCGAGACGCTGTGCTCGCGGCAACGCGTCGACGGGTACACCGATGCGCTGCGTTCGACCGGTGTCGACGTCGATCCGGCGCTGATCCGCTGGGCCGACTTCGAGGTCGCCGGGGCTCACCGCGAGGCGCTCGCGCTGCTCCGGCTCGCCGACCGACCCACCGCGATCTTCGCCGGGAGTGACATGCAGGCGTTGGGCGTCTACCAGGCTGCTCGCGAGTTGGGGCTAGAGGTGCCGCGGGATCTGTCGGTCGTTGGGTACGACGATCTTCCGGTGGCGCAATGGGTGACTCCGACGCTCACGACGGTGCACCAGCCCCTGCAGCAGATGGCCGAGCTCGCGACTCGCGTCGTACTCGATCTGTCCCGGGGGCGCACGCCAACCGCCCTCCGCCTGGACCTGGCCGTCGACCTGCGGATCCGCCAGTCCACAGCGCCCCGTTAGGGTGGGCTGCATGATCGTCGGCGTGGGTATTGATGTGGTCGACGTGGATCGGTTCATGCGGACGCTGGAGCGTACGCCTGGGTTGCGGGATCGGGTGTTCACGGCCGTGGAGGCGGTGAAGCCGCCGGCGTCGTTGGCGGCTCGGTTCGCCGCCAAGGAGGCGTTGGCGAAGGCGCTCGGGGCGCCGGGGGGAATGCACTGGCATGACGCCGAGGTACAGACCGACGAGACCGGGCGGCCGTGGCTGGAGATCACCGGCACCGTGGCGGCGCAGGCGGCCAAACTCGGCGTACAGAGCCTGCATCTGTCGTTGAGCCACGACGCCGGCATCGCCTCCGCCGTGGTCGTCCTGGAGGGTTGAGGATGCGCTCCGCACACACTGTCGAGCAGGTTCGGGCTGCTGAGGCGGCGTTGATGGCGAAGCTGCCGGAAGGCGCGCTCATGCAGCGGGCGGCTACCGGGCTTGCGGTTGCTATCAGCAACTTTCTCGGGAGTGTGTACGGCGCACGAGTCGTTCTCCTGATCGGGTCCGGCGACAACGGCGGCGATGCCCTGTACGCCGGTGCGCGGCTGGCTCGGCGTGCGGCGAAGGTCACGGCCGTACTGCTGTCGGACAAGGTCCACGCGGGCGGGCTCGCCGCATTTAAGGCGGCCGGTGGACAGGTCGGGTCAGCTGACGACGTCCGGACCGCCGACGTCGTGGTGGACGGGATCGTGGGAATCGGTGGGCGGCCCGGGCTCCGGCCCGACGCGCTCGCGGTGGTGCGGTTGGCCGAGGAGTACGGCGTACCGGTCGTGGCTGTTGACACGCCGTCCGGCGTGGACGTGGACACCGGTGAGACGCCCGAGCCGCATGTGAACGCCGCGCTCACCGTCACGTTCGGCACGCACAAGATCTGCCATTTCGTCGACCCCGCCGCCACCGCCTGTGGTCCGGTCCACCTCGTCGACATCGGCCTCGACCTCCCACCCGCGGAAGTGCAGGCGCTCCAAGCCGCGGACGTCAAAGCCCTCTACCCCGTCCCGCACGGCGAGTCCGACAAGTACTCCCGCGGCGTTCTCGGCCTGATGGTCGGCTCCACCCAGTACCCAGGCGCCGCAGTGATCGCGACAGCCGGCGCCCTCGCCGGTCCCGTCGGCATGGTCCGGTACGTCGGGCCGGACGCCGTAGCGCACGCCGTACGGGAAGCTCACCCGGAGGTCGTCGGCGACGGCCGGGTGCAGGCGTGGACGATCGGCTCCGGACTCGGCGACGAGCTCGACATCCCGCGGATCCGCGACCTGCTCGACGCCGAGGAGCCGGTTGTCCTGGACGCGGACGGTCTGAAGGCGCTGGACGATTCCGGCGATCACGTCGAGGTACTGATCACGCCGCACGCCGGGGAGCTCTCTCGCCTGCTCGGTGTCGATCGTGCGACCGTCGAGGCCGAGCGGCTGAAGTACGCGCGGCTCGCGGCCGAGACCTTCGACGTGACCGTCCTGCTCAAGGGCGCCACCACCGTGATCGCCAGCCCGAACGGCGAGGTCCGGGTCAACACCAACGCCACCCCATGGCTCGCGACCGCAGGCGCCGGAGACGTGCTAGCCGGCCTCTGCGGCGCCCTCCTCGCCGGCGGTCTGACGCCCCTCGACGCGGCCGCAGTCGGCGCGTACCTGCACGCCGCCGCAGCCAACCTCGCCTCCAAGGGCGCCCCGATCACCGCCACCACCGTCGCCCATTCCCTCCCCGAAGCCACCCGCCGCCTCCTGAGCTGAACCGGGGCCTGGTCGCCGAAGCCGGAGCGTGGGGACGCGCGGTAAGCGGTTGCGCGGCTCTGTGGTGCGGACGTAGGACTGGAGCGTTGCCTCCGCCGCCTTTGGAGTGTGCACGTGAAGCGATTCGCCGGGTTCGTGGTTCTTGTCCTGCTCGCCGTGCTGCCGGTTCCGGCCGTGGCCAACACCCAAACGACCCAGCCGTACGTGGCTGATCGTCAGACGAAGATCGACGTGATGGGGGAGTGGGCCCATCCGGACGACGACACCAGCATCATCGGGCCGTGTGGCGTCTGGCATCAGCAGTACGGCGTCAAGTGCGGCGTGATCATGGTGACCCGAGGTGAGGGCGGCGGTAACGCGACCGGTCCCGAACTCGGGCCCGAGCTCGGTCTGCGGCGCGAGAACGAGGACCGTGTCGCGCACTACCGGTCCGGGACGGTCGACATCTTCAACCTCGACCGGATCGACTTCTTCTACAACCAGAGCGCGCCGCTGACGCAGTACTTCTGGGACGAGCAGGAAACGCTCCGAAGGGTCACGCGGGTGATCCGCGAGACGCAGCCGGAGGTCTACATCGGCTTCACGCCGACCCTTGCCGCCGGCCACGGAAACCACCAGCAGGCCGGCCGGCTGATCTGGGAAGGCGTGCTCGCGGCCGCGGATCCGAACATGTTCCCCGAGCAACTGAAGGGCCCGCACGCCCTCAGCACCTGGCAGGTGAAGAAGGTCTTCTCCGGCGGAGCCACCGCAGGCACCGGCGGTACGACGACCTCGGCGAACTGCACGACCGGATTCACCCCGACCGGCCTCGACACCGTCGCGGGCGTGTGGACCGGCTACAACTCGCCGTACGCCTGGCCGGCCGGAAACACGCAGGGGCAGACCGCTGGTACGCCGAAGATCTGGCAGCAGGTCGCGGACGAGGGCCGCGCGGCGTACCCGACCCAGAGCCGCGTGATGTACAAGGGCACGTCGGTCCCCGCCTGTCCGCGCTTCGGCATGACCGAGTCGTTCGTACCGTTCCAGCCGAACAGCAACGCGGCGGCCGGTCGCGACGACGCGATCCTGTTCGGCGCGACCAAACCCGACCCGGGCGGACTGCCGCTCGGAACGCTCGAATACCTGACATTCTCACGCTTCTACAACGTCGCCGGTGAACCCTTCCAGGCCACCGTGCACCTCCGCGGAAAGCTTGCCAAGGGCAACGTAGCGCTGACGGTTCCGGCGGGCTGGTCGAGCGACGGCCCGAAGCCGGTCCGCGAGGGATCGAGCGCCGACATCACCTTCACCGTCACGCCCGCCGCCACGGCGACCGTCGATCAGAACGCGAAGGTTTCCGCGCTCTACACCACCGCCGAGCACGCGACCGGCTACACGGAAAACGTTGTACGGATCGTTTCCGCGGCCGAAGGACGCTTCCAGCGCTGGGGGAACTGGCAGGAGTACGACGAGTGGCTGCAGAACACCGCGCCGCAGGCGAACCGCCTCGGCCGCTCGCAGGCGATCCAGTCGATGGGCATCGGCCGGACCATCGACGTACCGGTCGTCGTCCACAACTGGTCCGCCAAGCAGCAGACCGGTGCGGTGTCCCTCGACCTCCCAGCCAACTTCACCGTCGACGCCAACGCGAAGCCGTACCAACTTGAGCCCGGCGCCGACACGACAGTCACGTTCAAACTCACCAACACCGACACGACGTTGCCCGCTCAGCAGAACGTCAACATTCCCATCCGGACGGCGACCGGAAGTGAAACGCTGACCCTCACGCTCGTCCCGACGACGGTGATCCCGCAGGCGACGCCAGTCGTCGACGGGAAGGCCGACCCCGGAGAGTACCCGGGTCCGACGCTCGACCTCGGCCGGATCTGGCAGGGCGCGAGCACCTGCACCGGTGTCGACGACTGCGGCGTTTCGTCAACAGGAGAAGGCAATACCGCCAAGGTCAGCTGGTCCGACGACGCGCTGTACTTCTTCATCCACGTCCGCGACGACTACCAGTCGTACGCCGTGACGCCGGAGGAATGCGTCGGTCACTGGCAGGCCGACTCGGTCGAGATCCTGCTCGACCCGCGCGGCACCGCGTCCCAGGACCTCAAGGACACGGCGAACACGTTCAAGCTCGGCATCTTCCCGTTCAGCCAGAGCGGCGGCCCGTGCTGGGAACGCGACGCGGACAACCACCAGGGCTACTCGAGCGGCCCGCTCGACACCGGCAACGCGCCCGGAGTGAAGGTCGCGTCGACCGCACAGTGGGTCGGCAGCAACGAGACCACGGTCCCGCACGCGTACGCCGGCGGAGGCTACGACCTCGAGGTGAAGATCCCGCTCGCCGACCTCCCCGCCGCCGTCGACCCCAACCACCTGGGCCTCAACATCACGCCGTACGACAACGACGACACGTCAGCACCCGGTACGACGACGTTGCGGCATATCGACATGAGTACACGACTCGGGTGGTCGGCGCTCGGCTCCGTGCAGTCCGACCCGTACCGCTGGGGGCTCGCCACGCTCCCCGGGTACACACCGCCGGCTGACCGTCCGACGACGCCGGCGCCGCCTGACGTGTCGAACCCGAACCTCAACGGAGCCCTGTCGCCGCAAACGATTGCCCAATCCGCGCAGAACGGCGTACCGATCTCCGGCCGGGTGCCGACGGACGACCTCAAGATCCTGTCCTCCGTCGTCCGCGGCGACGCGGTGCACCTCGTCACGTCGTCGAAGGGAAACGGCACTGCTCGCGCGTTCCTGACCAGCGGTGAGCTCGGCGCGATCCCGGTCTGGACGACGTCCTGCACGACCGACCCGCCGCCGGACTACGGGTTCACACCGTGTGCGATCACCGACGGCGCGACGCCGCCGTGGTCACCGAACATGAGTGGTCACCTCGTGAAGCAGGCCACGCAGCAGGTCACCCGCGGCGTGCAGCACTGGACGATCCCGCTGACCGCGGCCCAACGGCAACAACTGACGGACCGCGGCCACCTGCTCATCTCCTACGAGACAACCAAGAACGAGGTCCAAGCATTCGACATCCGGATCCCATAAATCAGTGTGGCGCGGTGAAGTCCAGGCCGCCGTCGGCGGAGCGCAGCTGCAGCGTCGAGCCGTCGATCTGGTAGGTCAGTTCGCCCTTCAATCCCTTCAGGACAAGGGATTCCACCGTCGCGGCGTCGCCTGCGCACGCCCGGCGGGTGGTGGCCAGTTCGCCGAAGGTGAGCTTGCCGGTGGCGCGCGCGACCACGCCCTGGAACTCGTTGCAACCGGTCGACCCGGTGACGCGTTCGCCGTTCAGCGTCAGCCAGACCTTCTCGAAGCCGGCCTGGTGCGACGCGGCCTCGCCGGTGACGACCGTGGTCAGCTTCCACTGCGTGCCGTCGAGCGCGAGGTCCGGCTCCGCCGACTCCTTGTCGAGCAGCGAGATCGTCGTGCTCTCGGTGCTGAGCACGAGCTTGTCGCCGTCCAGTTTCCAGGTCGGCTTCGCCGCGAGAACACGGCCGATCCAGGAGTCCTGACCCTGCAGCGGTTCCATGCAGCCCATCGCCGTCGACGTGATCTCCTTGCCGAGGCTCAGCCGCCCGTCGGACGTCGACACCGTTGTCTCCGACGAATTGCAGCCGGCGTTCCACGAGATCCGGCCGTTGGTGGTGAACTGCAGCCGGATCTGGGTCTTCGCCGCGAGCGGTCGCGGCTTCCCGTTCTCGGTGACCGAGGTGGACAAGAACGTCCGGCCGGTCAGTGATGCGCCCGAATCCGGCCGCGCCGCGGACTCGTTTCCGCAGGCAGTCAGGGCGAGCAGAGCCGTTGCGGCAAGCGCGATCATCCGTTTGTTCACAACTACAGGACGCAGCGTGGGGAGCTACCGTTGCAGGTGAAGGGTTCGTTAATTCGGGACCCGGAGTTGGCAGATCTGATCACGGTTCGATAACGTCACCGCCGTACGCGAGAGCGAACAGCACGACAAGGCCAGTCGAACTGGCCCCTCTGGGGATCCGTCCAATCGATCAGTTGAGGGCCGCACTGGAGTTCTGGGGCAGCAGTGCGACCCGTCGAGCACACTAAGGAACTTTTCGCATGCCCCTCACCCGAACTGCCCGGAGTCGCGCGATTCTGCCCGCGGCCCTCGTCGCGGTCGCCGGTCTGGTCGCCGTACCGATCGTCGTCCACGCGTCGAAGGACTCGCCGGTGTCGACCGCGAACGCCGCTGACAGCACGGTGACAGCCCTTCCCAACGTCGGACGCGTGGAGACCTGCGTCCTTGACGCCTATTCCGGTTGCACCGTCCTGCACGGCTTCGGACAGAAGCCGGTCGCGATCACCGCGACCGCCTCCGGCCCCGCGATGGTGTCGATCGACCCGCGCCGCACCACCGACAAGAGTTACCGGCTGCGTGCGCTCCGCTACGACGGCCAGAGGTACCAGGCCGGCACGAAGGTGACCTACACCGTCCATTACGACTTCGCCGCCGTGGCGGGTCAGCCGACGACCCCGGCACCGACCACCGCCCCGACCAGTGCGCCGACGACGAGCACCCCGAAGCCGTCGCCGACGCCGACCAGCACGACGACCAGCACCAAGCCTCCGACCACGGCGCCGACGACGACCCAGCCGACGGCGACCTCGACGACGACGAGCACCCCGCCGGCTTCGGGGACCTGTAAGAGCCCGTTGTGGTCGTCCTCTGACGCCTTCGGGACCTGGAACACCAGCGGCTACCTGGTCAACAACAACAAGTGGAACGAAGGTGAGTCCGGGCCGCAGACCATCCACGCCTGCGGGTTCAACAGCTGGTACGTCACCTCGGACCAGAAGGAGCTGGCGAGCAACCCGGGATCGGTCAAGACCTACCCGGACACCCAGAAGAACTTCCCGGAGAAGGCCATCAGCTCGTTCAGCACCATCAAGAGCACGTACGCCAACTCCCAGTCCGCACCGTCGTCCGGCGAGTACAACTGGTCCTACGACATCTGGCTGAACGGACTCGGCAACGAAGAGCTGATGATCTGGACCAACTACCGGTACCCCGCCTCGTTGCCGCCTGGTGACGCGCAGGACAAGGCGACCGTGACGATCGACGGCCACACGTACGCCGCCTGGAAGCGCGGCGCCGTCGGCAGCAGGTACATCGCGCTCGCGATGACCGACCAGAAGGCCGCGAGCACCGTCGACCTGAAGAAGGTCTTCGACTGGCTGGTCTCGAAGGGCTGGCTGTCCGGCACGGACAAGGTCAGCGCGATCGAGTACGGCGTGGAGATCTCCTCCACCAACGGTCCGGCGACCTTCCGGCTGGACGACTACTCGCTCACCACGTCCTGACCCCAGCTCGCTCTCGCAAACCCCGGCGGCCACCGCACTCGATGCGGTGGCCGCTTAGGGTTTCCGGTGTGACGGGACTCGTGATTTTCGACAACGACGGTGTGCTGGTGGACTCCGAGCGGCTGGCCAACACGATTTTGGCCGAGTTGCTGACGGAGGCGGGGCTGCCGTACACCTTCGAGGAGACGGTGCGGGACTTCATGGGCGGGTCGATGGCGTCGATGCGCCAGAAGGCGGAGGCCCAGCTCGGGCGGCCGCTGCCGGCGGATCTCGAGGACCGGTACCACCAGCGGCTGTTCGATGGATTCGCCCAGCTCCAGGCGATCGAGGGCGTTGAGGCTGTCCTCGATCACCTGGACGAGCGCGGCGTCACGTACTGCCTCGCCTCCTCGGGCACCCATCGACGGATCCGTACGGCGTTGACCGCGGTCGGCTTCCTGCACCGGTTCGAGGGCCGGATCTTCAGCGCCGAGGACGTCGCGCACGGCAAGCCCGCGCCCGACCTCTTCCTGCACGCGGCCGCCTCGATGGGTGTGAAACCGGCCGACTGCCTGGTGGTCGAGGACAGCCCGCTCGGCGTCGCCGCCGCGGTCGCCGCCGGCATGAAGGTCTTCGGGTACGCCGGCATGACCGACCCCGCGAAACTTGTCGATGCAGACACGGTTTTCCACAACATGGCCGCCCTCGCCGACCTCATCGACGGCGCCTGAGACACTGGAACGACCATGTCTACTCCTGAGTCACGTCCGGTCCGTGCCGAAGCCGTGGTCGATCTGGCTGCGATCCGTCACAACGTGCGTACACTGCGTGCCCGCGCCGAGGGCGCGCAGCTGATGGCTGTGGTCAAGGCCGACGGGTACGGGCACGGGATGGTCCCGGTCGCCCGGGCTGCCCGCGAGGCCGGTGCGGACTGGATCGGCGCCGCGGTCCTCGAGGAGGCGCTCGCGCTGCGCGCCGCCGGTGACACCGGGCGGATCTTCTGCTGGTTGACCACGCCCGGCGAGCCGCTCGAAGACGCGATCGAGGCCGGGATCGACCTGTCCGCAGGCGCGCCGTGGGAGATCGACGAGCTGATCGCCGGGGTGCAGGACCGCCCGGCGCGGGTGCACCTCAAGATCGACACCGGGATGTCCCGCGGCGGCGCCGTACCGGAGGAGTGGCCGGCGTTGATCCGCGCGGCCGTCCGCGCGCAGGCGAGCGGACAGATCGAGATCAAGGGCATCTGGTCGCATCTGGCCTCCTCGGACGAGCCGAAGAGCCCGGTGAACGAGTCGCAGCTGGCGACCTTCACCGAGGCGATCGAGGTGGCCGAGTCCTTCGGGATCGACGCCGAGTTCAAGCACCTCGCGAACTCCGGCGCCACGCTGGCGTTGCCGGAGACCCATTTCAACCTGGTCCGTCCGGGCGTCGCGACGTACGGCCTGTCGCCGTTCGGGCATGCGCTGCCGTCGGAGGAGCTCGGCCTGCGGCCGGCGATGACGCTGAAGGCGCGGCTGGCGATGGTGAAGCGGGTGCCGGCCGGCGCGGGCGTCTCGTACGGGCTGACCTGGACCGCGCCGCGGCCGTCGACGCTCGGCCTGATCCCGCTCGGGTACGGCGACGGGCTGCCGCGGCACGCCTCGAACGGCGGCCCGGTCCAGGCGTACGGCGCGCGGCGCGCGATCGTCGGCCGGATCTGTATGGACCAGTGCGTCGTGGACCTCGGCGACGACCAGGCCGCGGCAGGCGACGAGATCGTGCTGTTCGGCCCGGGGACGTCGGGCGAGCCGACCGCGGACGACTGGGCCGACGCGGCCGGGACCATCAACTACGAGATCGTCACCCGCCTGGGCGCCCGGATCCCACGCAGGTACGTCGACAGCGAGAGGTAGACCGGCATGTCCAAAGCAGGGCGGACTGCCGGTCTGATCGGGGCCGCGGTCGGAGTGCTCGCCGCGGGTGCCGCGGCCGGGGTCGCGGTCGAGCGTCAGGTGATCGGCCGGCGCGCGGGGCAGCGCAAACAGCTGGAGGCCGAGCCGTTCGGGTCGCTGCGCGGTACGCCGTACATCTTCACCGCCGACGACGGGGTCGAGCTGTACGTCGAGGTGGACGAACTGAAGCGCTCCCGGCGACCTGCGCCGCCGCCGAAGCGCAGGCTCGGCCGGAAGCTCCCGCTGCCGCCCGAGGACCTGACGGTGATCTTCGCCCACGGCTACGGGCTGAACATGGACCTGTGGCACTTCGAGCGCCGCGACCTGGCCGGCATCGGCACGATGGTGTTCTACGACCAGCGCTCGCACGGACGCTCCGGGCGGTCGCCGAAGGAGAACATCAGCATCGACCAGCTCGGCAAGGACCTGTACGGGATCGTCGAGCGGTTCGCGCCGACCGGACCGGTGATCCTGATCGGGCACTCGATGGGCGGCATGACGATCATGGCCCTGGCCGAGCAGCATCCCGAGCTGTTCGGCGACCGGGTGATCGGCGTCGGGCTCTGCTCGACCAGCGCGGGCGGGCTGGACCAGGTGCCGATCGTGTTCCCCGGCAAGGTCGGCATGCTCGCACGGGCACTCGCCACGCCGACGGTCGCAGCGCTGGCCCGAATCCCGGACGTGGTCGAGCGCAGCCGGAAGGCCGGTACGGACATCAGCTACCTGCTGACCCGGAAGTACTCGTTCGGTTCCGAGGTGCCGCCGGCATTCACCGAGTTCGTCAACGAGATGATCGCGGCGACGCCGATCGAGGTGATCGCGGAGTTCTACCCGATCTTCGCGCTGCACGACAAGTACGACGCCCTGGAGCCGCTGCAGAAGGTCGAGTGCGTGGTGATCGGCGGCGACAAGGACCACCTGACGCCGTTCGACCACGCCGAGGAGATCGTCCGGCGGGTCCCTGGCGCCGAGCTGGTCGAGGTTCAGAACTGTGGCCACCTCGGCCTGGTCGAGCACCACCGTGAGTTCACCGCCGCCCTCCTTGGGATGATCGAACGAGCCGAACAATCCCTAGGACCCACCTGATGACAGATCTGCACGTCGTCGACGCCACTCCGGAACACGTCGACGACATCGTTTCCGTGATCCACCATGCCTTCTCCGCGCGCCGGGTTCTCGACCCGCCGTCGACGGCGTTGTCCGAGAACGCGACGACGGTGGCGGCGGCGATCGCCAAGGACGGCGGGCTGCTGGTGCTGAGCGACGGCGTTCCGCTCGGAGCGGTGCTCTTCGAGCAGGTCGGTGACGTCCTGAATCTGCGGCGCGTGTCGGTCGACCCGCGGTACCAGGCCCGCGGCGTCGCCTCCGCGATGGTCGGTTGCGCCGAGGAGGTCGCCGTACGTCGAGGGCTCAGTCGGGTGAACCTGATCGCGCGGGTCGAGCTGCCGGACACCGTGGAGTTCTGGAGGCGGCGTGGGTACTCCGTCGTCGACCAGCAGGCGCACAACCTGACCTTTGCCAAGGCGATGCCGGTCGAGTTGACCGTGCCGACTGCTGACGAGATGCAGGCGATCGGCGAGGAGCTGGCCGGTCAGCTGCGCGCGGGCGACGTACTCGTGCTGTCCGGTGACCTGGGCGCCGGCAAGACGACGTTCACGCAAGGGCTCGGCGTCGGGCTCAAGGTGCGCGGCGCGATCACTTCGCCGACGTTCGTGATCTCGCGCGTGCACCCGTCGCTGGCCGGTGGTCCTGCCTTAGTGCATGTCGATGCGTACCGGATCGGTGGGTTCGCGGAGCTGGACGATCTCGACCTGGACGCGAGCCTGGAGGACGCGGTCACAGTGGTCGAGTGGGGTCATGGGCTGGCAGAGGCGCTCGCGCCCGATCGGCTGGACATCGTGGTGACCCGTGGCGACGACGACACCGACGAGACGCGGGCGCTGCGGATCACTCCGGTGGGTCCGCGGTGGGCCGCATCCGGCATTCAGCTGTCCGTACTGGAGAAGAACTGACATGTTGCTTGCCTTCGACACCTCGAGTGCCGCCGTCACCGTCGCGTTGGCCACGCCGGCCGGTGAGATCGTCGCCTCGTCGACGACCGTCGACGCGTTGCGCCACGGCGAACTCCTCGCGCCCGCGATCGCTGCAGCGCTGGACACGGCGGGAATCACGCCGCGCGATCTGACCGGGATCGCGGTCGGCGTCGGTCCCGGTCCGTTCACCGGGCTGCGGGTCGGGCTTGTGACGGCCCGGACGATGGGCGAGGTGCTGGGGATCGAGGTCTCCGGCGTCTGTAGCCTCGACATCCTCGCGCGACAGTCGACGCTGACGTTGCCTGTCGCGGTCGCGACGGATGCGCGGCGCAAGGAGATCTACTGGGCGCTGTACGACGGTCCGGCCGCGGACGGCAGCCGTCGGCGGCTCGAAGGACCTGCGGTCGACAAGCCCGCTGACGTCGCGCACGTGCTGTCCGGGCTGCCCGTGATCGGCCGCGGCGTGGTGCTGTACGGCGAGGTGCTGGGTGTGGCGGCGCCGGGTGATTCGGCTGTCGGAGTGGAGTATCCGTCGGCCGAGGTGCTGGCGGCGGGGGTCGCGACCGGGACGCTCGAGGTTGTCGCACCGGATCCGCTGTACCTGCGTCGGCCGGACGTGACCATGTCCAGCGGGCCGAAGAGCGTCCTGTGAGACCTGCCATCAGAGCGGCGCGTTCGGACGACCAGGCCGAACTGGTCGCGTTGGACGAGCTGTGCTTCGGCACGGCTGCCTGGAGCACAGACGCCTGGGAGGACGAGTTCGACCGGCTGAGCGAGGACCGTGTCGTCCTGGTCGCGGACGAGGGCGCGCTCGTGGGGTACGTCGTACTGCTGCTGCCGCCGGTCGCGCTTGATGTGGTCGAGGTACTGCGGATCGCGGTGAGCCCGGCGGAGCGCCGTACCGGGATCGGCGGGCAGTTGCTGACGGCGGCGCTGGACCGGTGCGCCGGGCGGACGGTGTTGCTGGAAGTTGCTGCGAGCAACGAATCGGCGATCGGGCTGTACCGGGGCTTCGGCTTCGAGGAGATCAGCCGGCGGAGCGGGTACTACGGCGGCGGCGAGGATGCGGTGATCATGCGGTGGCGGGAGACGGTATGACTTCGAATGAGCCTTTGATCCTGGGGATCGAGACGTCGTGCGACGAGACCGGGGTCGGGATCGTGCGCGGGCAGACGCTGCTCGCCGACGCGATCGCGTCCAGTGTCGAGGAGCACGCCCGGTTCGGCGGCGTCGTTCCCGAGGTGGCCAGTCGGGCGCACCTCGAGGCGATGGTGCCGACGATCCGGCGGGCCTGCGAGACGGCCGGTATCAAGCCGACCGATGTCGACGCGGTCGCGGTGACCAGCGGGCCCGGTCTGGCTGGCGCGCTGCTCGTCGGCGTCGCGGCGGCCAAGGGGCTGGCGTTGTCGCTGGACAAGCCGATCTACGGCGTGAACCACCTGGCGGCGCATGTCGCGGTGGACACGTTGGAGCACGGCGATCTGCCGAAGGGCTGCGTCGCGATGCTGGTGTCCGGTGGGCACTCGTCACTGCTCGCGGTCGAGGACATCACCGACGGCGTCGTACCGATGGGCAGCACCATCGACGACGCGGCCGGTGAGGCGTTCGACAAGGTGGCGCGGGTGCTCGGGCTGCCGTTCCCGGGCGGTCCGTGGATCGACAAGGCGGCGCGCGACGGCGGGGACCGGCTGTACGTGACGTTCCCGCGCGGACTGACGTCGCAGCGGGACCTCGAGCGGCACCGGTTCGACTTCTCGTTCTCCGGTTTGAAGACCGCGGTCGCGCGCTGGGTCGAGGCGAAACGGCGCGACGGCGAGGATGTGCCGGTGAACCATGTCGCGGCGGCGTTCCAGGAAGCGGTCTGCGACGTACTGACCCGCAAGGCGATCGACGCCTGCAAGGACCGCGGCTTCGAGCACCTGCTGATCGGCGGCGGCGTCGCGGCGAACTCGCGGCTCCGGGCGATGGCCGAGGAGCGAGCCACTGCGGCCGGTATCGCCGTACGGGTGCCGCGGCCCGGCCTGTGCACCGACAACGGAGCGATGGTCGCCGCGCTCGGCTCGGAGCTGGTCCGGTCCGGGAAGGCGCCGTCGCCGCTCGATCTCCCCGCCGACTCGTCGATGCCGATCACGGAGGTACTGAACAAGTGAAGTGGACCGGGCCGGACGGCTTCGAGGCGGACGACAACGCCGAACGGATCGACGCCGACGTGGTGCAGGGCTTCCTGAGTACGTCGTACTGGGCCGAGGGGATCCCGCGCGAGGTGGTGGAACGCGCGATCGCCGGATCGCTGAACCTCGGGGTGTACGGCGCGGACGGTGCGATGGTTGCGTACGCGCGGATGGTGACGGATCGCGCCACGTTCGCGTGGCTGGCCGACGTGTTCGTGCTGGAGTCGCACCGGGGGCACGGTCTCGGGCGGTTTGTCGTGTCGACCTTGCTCGAGCATCCGGAGTTGAAGGGCCTGCGGCAGATCTTGCTGGGGACCGCCGACGCGCACGAGCTCTACCGGTCGTACGGCTTCAGCGAAACGCCGCCTGGACGGATGATGGCGATCCGCAAGGAACCGGCCGAGTTGTACGCGCGGCCGTGAGGCGTCCGGGTGTCGATCTCGTCCGGCACCCGGCGGGCGCGACCGAGCTGGTGCTGCTCGCACACGGCGGCGAGGAACACTCGCACGCCGACCCGCACCTGTGGCGCCCCGCGCTGCTGCGGATGTGGCCGTTCGCGCAGGCCGCGCGGTCGGTCGCGCCGAACAGCGCGATCGGGTTCCTGCGGTATCGCCTCCGGGGCTGGAACGACGGCGGCGACGCGGCCACCGATCTGCGGACCGTTCTGGACGAGCTGCCGCCGGTGATCTCGCGGGTGCTACTGATCGGGCACTCGATGGGCGGGCGAGCGGTCGTTGCCGCCGGCGATCATCCGCGGGTGGCGGGCGTGCTCGCGCTGGCGCCGTGGCTGCCGCGCGACGAGCCGCTCGTCGCGCTGCGCCCACCCGTGACGTTCGTGCACGGGACCGACGACACGATCACCTCTCCCGCGGGCACGACGGCGTACGCACAGCGGCTGCGGGCGGCCGGGGTGGAGGTGACGACGTATTCCCTCGCCGGGGAAGGGCATGCGATGCTCCGGCGCGCGAAGGACTGGGACCGGCTGGTGGCCGGGTTCGTCGGAGGGATCCCTGCCGGTGGTGGCGACGAACAGCTGCCGGCGGTGCGCGATCAGGCGGCGTCGGCGGTCGGCGCTATCGTGGCGGCTCGGGTCCGGCTGCCGGTGAAGGAACGATTCCGGACCTCGGGCTGAGGTGTTAGTGGCGGGTCTCCGGGGAGTTGCGGCAGCGGACGCAGCACCTCGTCCGCCGGCTTGTCGCCCGGAGACCCGCTCGCGAGATCGATCATATGTTCGAATGTCCGTCGCGCGCAAGTCCGGATTGTTCCGCGCGGTGACGGCCGGGGGTGGTGCCGACGACAGCGGCGAAGGCTGCGATGAAACCGCTCGGGTTGGCCCAGCCGCAGGCGTGTGCGACGTACGTGGTGTCGTGGCCGTCCGCGAGCAGGACCAGGGCGTGGTAGATCCGGAGTTGGGTGCGCCATTCGTAGTACGTCATGCCGAGTTCGTTGCGGATCAGGCGGCTCAGGGTGCGGGCGCTGGCTCCGGCCTTGCGCCCCAGTTCGGCGAGTGGGGTGTTGTCCGCCGGGTTCTCGCGGAGGAGCTGCGCGATGGCGCGCAAGCGGTCGTCGTGCGGTTCCGGTAGTTGCAGCGGCTGCTCGGTCGCTTCGTGGAGCTCGTCGACGAGAACGTGCTGGAGGCGGGTGCGGGCGGCGGGCTCGAGTTCGCGGCTTGTCAGCGCGAGGACGACTTCGCGGGCGAGACCGGACGCCAGGAACACGGCCGGGCGATCCGGGATGTGTCGGGCCAGCGTCGTGGGCAGGAACACGATCCGCATGTCGGTCTCGCCGTGGGCGCGGTGCTGGTGGGTGAACCCGGCCGGCGTCCAGGCGATCCGGTTGGCGGGAACGATCGACGTACCCCGATCGGTGTGCACGGCCAAGACGCCGCGCGCGGCGTACACCAGGTGTCCCTCGTCGTGGGTCTGCACCGAGCTGGTGCCGCCGGACGCCCAGTGGTGGGCGCCGGCGGACGGGAAGATCTCCGAGCGGAGAGGTTGGCGGCCAACGGGCATAGCTTGGCATTCTATCGGTGGTCGGCCATGCCGGTCTGCGGCGAGAGTGAAGGCATGAGTGCGACGATGCGTGCCGCGGTGTGTGTCCGGGCGGGTGGACCCGAAGTGCTGGAGCTTCGCGAGCTGCCGGTGCCGGCGGTTCGGGACGGCTGGAGTCTGGTGCGGGTGGCGGGAGCCGGTCTGAACCGGTCGGAGTTGCGGACCCGGCAGGGGCATTCGCCGACGGTGAAGTTCCCGCGGGTCCTCGGGATCGAATGTGTCGGCGTCGTGGTTGCGTCGACCGATCCCGGCGTACCGGATGGGACGACGGTCGCGGCGGTGATGGGGGAGATGGGGCGGGCGTACGACGGCGGTTATGCGGAGTACGCATTGTTGCCGAACGCAACGTTGATGCCGATCGCCACGACGCTGCCGTGGGACGTGTTGGCTGCGTTGCCCGAGACATACCTCACGGCGCAGGGCGCGTTGGACGCGTTGGGGATCGAGCGCGGCGGCCGGCTGCTGATCCGCGGCGGTACGTCGTCAGTGGGGATGGCAGCTGCGGCGATCGCGGCCGGGTACGGGGTCGAGACCGCGGTGACGACGCGGCAGGCCGGCAAGGTCGACGCGCTGACGGCCGACCACGTGTTAGTCGATGACGGCTCGGCGCTGCAGGAGGTCTGGTCGGACGGACCGGACTACGTGCTGGATCTGGTCGGTGCGCGTACGGCGGTGGACTCGCTGCGGATCGTCCGTCGTGGTGGGACGGTGTGCGTCGCGGGATCGCTCAGCGGGTGGTTGATCCAGGACTTCGAGCCGATCGCGATGATCCCGTCCGGGACCCGGCTGACGGCGTTCCACAGCGAGACGATGAAGGGTCGCGCGGACGTGCTGCAGCGGATCGTGAAAGAGGTCGAGAGCGGTGTCTACCGGCCGAACGTCGACCGCGTGTTCGAGCTGGACGAGATCGTCGCGGCGCACCGGTACATGGAGGACGATCAGGCGACCGGGAAGCTCGTCGTCACCCTGCGGCAGGAGTAGGCGACGGCGTCGCGGCCGATGCGCGTGATGATCAGGGTCGCCGACGTCGAGCCTTTCGGGGCGAGCTTCTTGCGCAGCTGGGCCGGATCGAGGTCGACGCCGCGCTTCTTGATCTCCAGCGTCCCGATGCGCTGGCTGCGGACCCAGGAGCGCAACGCTTTCTCCTTGTAGGGCAGCTCCTCCAGCACTTCGTACGCCGAGGCCAGCGCTGTCGGGACGTACGTCGACGCGGTGACGTAGGCGATGCGGGGATCCAGCAGCCAACCGTCGACCGCTACGGCGACTGCGGTGACCAGACCGGCCCGGACGACCGCACCGTCGGGCTCATAGATGTACTTGCCGACCGGACCGCTGTCGGCATCCGGTGCGTCGCTCACACTCGCACCACCCGGCAGCAACGTCGCTCGTCGTGGCGTACCGCCGTACAGGTCACCGGACCAGAGCGCGGCCTCCTTGACCTCGCCGGAGTCACTGATCCACTCCGCTTCGACACCTTCGGGGATCGCGTCGTGCGGGATGCCGGGCGCAACCTTCACGCACGCAGTCCGCTGCAGGAGCTGAGTGACGAAGGACCACGGCGGCGAGTACGCGTTGTGGTCGAACACCCGCCGCCCGTCCGACCGGCGCGCGGGGTCGGCGAACACCATGTCGTACGACGTGAGATCCGTCGTCTCCGCATCGCCGACAAGGACCTCGCCAGGCAGGTCGAACGCCGCCAGGTTCGCGCGGGCGACGGCTGCGGTCTCCGGGTCTCGTTCGACACCGGTGACCAGCATTCCCGCCCGGGCCATGACGATGAGGTCGCCGCCGATGCCGCATCCCAGGTCGACCATCGTGTCGATCTGGGAGAGCGCCACGCGTGCGGCTCGGTGGGTGCTCACTGTGGTGCGGGTGGCTTGCTCCAGGCCGTCTGGGGTGAAGTACATGCGTTCTGCGTCCGGACCGAACTTGGCGACGGCGCGGTGGCGCAGTGCGGCCTGCGTGACCGCAGTCGTGACAAGCGTTGCGTCGTACCGGCGTCTGAGCTTCTCGACCAGCTGGAGCTCCTTGCCGGGGCGGTACGCGGCGCAGGCAGCAGCCAGCACCTCAGCGCCCGGTCCGTCGAGCAGCGCAGCGACACTCACCCCGGCAACTTTAGAGGTCTCACGGTGAGAATCCTTTGGCACTCGAGTTGACCGAGTGCTAATCGCGGCCTAGATTCGGTGTTGGCACTCTCGATGCGAGAATGCCAGCGGTCCGGCCCTTGACCCCCGCGACGGCAGGGGAGCGCGACCACCATGAACCGCAAACAGCACATCGACCGTGGAGGTCAGCAAGTGTCGGTCACGATCAAGCCGCTCGAGGACCGTGTCCTCGTCGCGCCGCTCGAAGCCGAGCAGACCACGAAGTCCGGCCTGGTGATCCCGGACACCGCCAAGGAGAAGCCGCAGGAGGGCGAGATCCTCGCCGTCGGCCCCGGCCGGATCGACGACAACGGCAACCGCGTCCCGCTGGACGTCGCCGTCGGCGACAAGGTCATCTACTCCAAGTACGGCGGCACCGAGGTCAAGTACGACGGTCAGGACTACCTGATCCTGGGCGCCCGCGACATCCTCGCAGTCGTCAGCAAGTGACGAACGCCCGCCGTTCCTGACTGACACCGCCCCGGGGCCTCTGGCGCCGGGGCGGAGTGGGTCCGGCACCCGACCGGGGTGGTGGGGCGGGGGAGTTGGACACAGGGCTCGCTCCTGCAACGAGACATACGGAAAAGGACTGGTTTTCTTCATGCCGAAGATCCTCGAGTTCGACGAGAACGCGCGGCGCGCGCTGGAGCGTGGCGTCGACAAGCTCGCGAACACGGTGAAGGTGACGCTGGGCCCGAAGGGCCGCTACGTCGTCCTGGACAAGAAGTGGGGCGCCCCGACCATCACCAACGACGGTGTCACCGTCGCCCGTGAGGTCGAGCTGGACGACCCGTTCGAGAACCTTGGTGCGCAGCTCACCAAGGAGGTCGCCACCAAGACCAACGACATCGCCGGTGACGGCACCACCACCGCGACGGTGCTGGCGCAGGCACTGGTGCACGAGGGCCTCCGGGCGGTCGCCGCCGGCGCCAACCCGATGGGCCTCAAGCGCGGTATCGAGGCGGCCGTCGAGGCCGTGTCGGCCAAGCTGGTGGAGACCGCCCGCGCGGTCGACAACAAGGGCGACATGGCTCACGTCGCCACCATCTCCGCCCGGGACGCCGAGATCGGCACCCTGATCGCGGACGCGTTCGACAAGGTCGGCAAGGACGGTGTGATCACCGTCGAGGAGTCGAACACCTTCGGGACCGAGCTCGAGTTCACCGAGGGTATGCAGTTCGACAAGGGCTACATCTCGCCGTACTTCATCACCGACGCCGAGGCCGGCGAAGCGGTGCTGGAGGAGCCGTACATCCTGATCCACCAGGGCAAGATCTCCGCGATCGCGGACCTGCTGCCGCTGCTGGAGAAGGTCGTGCAGTCCGGCAAGACGCTGCTGATCATCGCCGAGGACGTCGAGGCCGAGGCCCTGTCCACCCTCGTGGTGAACAAGATCCGCGGCAACTTCACCTCCGTCGCCGTCAAGGCGCCGGGCTTCGGTGACCGCCGCAAGGCGATGCTGGAGGACCTGGCTGCGCTCACCGGCGCGCAGGTCGTCGCCCCCGAGGTCGGGCTGAAGCTCGACCAGGTCGGCCTCGAGGTGCTCGGTTCGGCGCGCCGGATCGTGGTCTCGAAGGACAACACGACCGTCGTCGAGGGTTCCGGCAAGGCCGAGGACATCGAGGGCCGGGTCAGCCAGATCAAGTCCGAGATCGAGCGCACCGACTCCGACTGGGACCGCGAGAAGCTGCAGGAGCGGCTGGCCAAGCTGGCCGGCGGCGTCTGCGTCATCAAGGTCGGCGCGGCCACCGAGGTCGAGCTCAAGGAGAAGAAGCACCGGATCGAGGACGCGGTGTCCGCGACCCGGGCCGCGATCGAGGAGGGCATCGTCGCGGGTGGCGGTTCCGCACTCGTGCACGCGTCCACCGTGCTGGACAAGGACCTCGAGCTCGACGGTGACGAGGCCACCGGCGTCCGGATCGTCCGCAAGGCGGTCGTCGAGCCGCTGCGCTGGATCGCCGAGAACGGCGGCTACGAGGGCTACGTCGTGACGGCGAAGGTTGCCGAGCTCGAGTCCGGCAGCGGCTTCAACGCCGCCACCGGTGAGTACGGCGACCTGCTGGCGCAGGGCGTCCTGGACCCGGTCAAGGTGACCCGGTCCGCGCTCGCCAACGCCGGCTCGATCGCCGCGCTGCTGCTGACCACCGAAACCCTGGTGGTCGACAAGCCCGAGGAAGAAGAGCCCGCCGCAGCCGGTCACGGCCACGGCCACGGCCACTGATCCCTCAGCAGTAGTAGTTCGACAGCACACAGCACCGCCCGGCAGGTCCTCGGACCCGCCGGGCGGTGTTTCTGTTGTGCGGCGGCGAACCTGGAGACAGGACCTGGTGGGCTGGAACAGGCAAGGCCGGTTATCCCCTCGTGTTGGGGGTTCTCTGATGGTGTGCGAGGGGAGAACCCCCAACCCGAGGGGTTATCCAGTCCTGTGCTCCAAGCCCCGTGCCGATCCCACCCGCTCGGTCTGGTGGGATGGTCGGGTGTTGATACGGGTGCGGGGCGACGAGGATCTGGATGTCTGCGTGGAGCTGTTGCTGGCTGTGCACGAGCAGGCGGCGTACCCGATCAACTGGCCTGCTGACCCGTGCGCCTGGCTGACGCCGGAGAACCGGCTGGGTTGCTGGGTCGCGGTGAGTGCCGCGCGAGTCGTGGGACATGTGGTGCTGACCGCCGCGGGGGACGGCGCCGAGGTGGAGCGGTTGTTCGTGGACCCGGAGGCGACTCGGCAGGGGATCGGGCGGCTGTTGCTGGACCATTGCGCGACGACCGCCGCCGAGCTCGGGCGGAAGCTCTCGCTCGAGGTGGTCGACAACCGCGGCGCCGCCGTACACCTCTATCGACGGGCCGGCTGGCACGAGATCGGTCGTAGGCCGATCGACTGGGCCGGCGAGCACGCGACCGAGTTGATCCGCTTCGTGGCTCCGTAGAACGAAACTCGCCGGTAGTGACAGATTGTGATGAAAACATGCGCTTGACCACGAATTGCCACTAGGCAACGAGAGTTGAGCGCCGTACCATCTTTCAGGCTGACCGGTCCGAACACGAGGGGGCGAGGGGTGACAGAGGTCCGAGTACCTGACACCCACGACCGGGTCGAGCTCAGGGATCTTGCCGCGCTGGCCGGCGACGGGGACCGCACAGCTCTCAACGACCTGCTCACCAGGGTGCGCGCAGTCGCGCACCGTTACGTACGGTCCCGTTTGTGGACCTATCCCGGCGGCGCCGACATGGTCGACGACGTCGCACAAGAAGTTTGTGTCGCGGTGTTCGGCGCGCTGAGCCGGTACCGTGACGAGGGGAGGCCTTTCGAGGCTTTCGTCTACGGCATCGCGGCCCGCAAGGTCGCCGATGCCCAGCGTGCGTTCGCGGTCGCCGACGTCTCGACGCCGGACCTGCCGGACGGCGCGGACGAGTCACCGACGCCGGAGGAGCGCGCAGTTCGGCACTCAGAGGTCCAGCACATCATGGGCCTGCTGGACAAGTTGCCGGAGAAACTGCGGGAGATCCTGCGCCTTCGCGTCGTTGCGGGGTTGTCAGCCGAGGAGACCGGCCGGGCACTGGGGATGACACCGGGGGCGGTGAGGGTCGCACAGCATCGGGCGTTGAACACGCTCAGGGGGTTTGTGGGGCATGAAGCACAGCTGGAACGAGGAAGAGCAGGGGAGGGGCATCATGGCTGACCGTTTCGACCTGGACGCGATCGAGGCCGATGACGCGCTGCTCGATCTGCTCGCCGCCGGTGGGGAGTCCGCCCGCTCGGCGGGCGAGCACGACGCGGCCGTCGCGCTGCTGGCCGATCTACGGCTCGCGGTGGAGGTCGAGGACGAGCTCCCGGTAGAGACCATCGACGATCCGGAGAGCTTCCTGGCGCGTTGCGCCGCGCTCAACCCGATCACCGACCCGTTCGCCCGCAAGGTGGCGACCCGCGGTCTGGCGTTCGGTGTCGCCGCGGTGGCCGCGCTGTCGGTCTCCGGGGTGGCCGCGGCGGTCACCGGTGACCCGTTGTCGCCGTACGAGAAGGTCATCGAGAAGATGGTCGACGCGGTCCGCCCGCAGACCAGCTTCCCGAAGGAGGAGCTCGACGGCCTGCCGATCGTGGACCGCAGCACGATCGTCAAGGTCGGCAAGGACTTCAAGGAGAAGGCCAAGGCGCAGCGCGCCGCCGAGAACGGCAAGGACGGCTCGGCCGGCGACGACCCGCAGGCGCAGGAGATCAAGGGAACGCCCGAGGTCGTGCCGCCGGGGGACAAGCCGGTCGCGAGCCGCGAGTGGCCGTGGAAGGTGCCGACCGAAGAGCAGAAGACGCTCGATCCGGTCAAGCCGACGACCGAGGTGACGCCGACTCCGACCGACACCACGACGGACCCGACCGACACCAAGACGACGGACCCGACCGACACCAAGACGACCGAGCCGACCGACACGAAGACGACGGAGACGCCGCCGGACACGCCGCCGTCGACGCCGACGGACCAGCCGACCGACACTCCCACGCCGACTCCGACGCCGACGGACACCACGACGCCGCCGGCGAACGTCGACACCGGTACGGGCGACAACACGGGCGACAACAACACGTCGACCGGGGAGCCGACGTCCACGCCGACCTCGACGCCGAGCGCGGGCTCCGGCGAGGGCCAGACGAGCGACGGGGACACCACGCCCGCCGGTGACACCGGCGGCACGGGCGGCGCGGACACCAGCGGTTCGGACTCGAGCGGTGACGGCGAGAAGCCGAGCAGCGAGGTCACGCAGGTTCCGGCCGAGGTCAAGGAACTCGTGGACGTCGTCGAATCGATCGTGTCGCCGGTGCTGCCGACGCCGAGCGGTGAGCCGGTCACGAACGAGACGGCCGAGCGGTTCTTCGGTACGCCGGACGCGACGGCGAAGTCCGTGACGACAAGCAAGGCGACCGCGAAGGCGAAGAAGGCACCTGCTGCGGCGAAGAAGGCCGCCTCGACGAAGGCGGCCGCCAAGCACTCGAGCGGGGCGGTCAGCACGGGCTCGGTCCGCAAGACCTACCCGACCGGCAAGCACTCCAGCGGCCAGTACCCCGAGGGCAAGCACGCCGCCATCGAACGGACCTACGGGTCCACCGAGGAGACGGTCGTGCTGACCATCCTCGGCGTCGTCAACACCGCGACCAGGTAACCGGCCGACCACCGACCGCCCGCCGCGAACCGCGGCGGGCGGTTGCCTGTGTGGATGCCTGTGCGGTTCCTGTGGACGGCGGATTCGGGGCCTGGTGGCGGCGCGGATAGGATGGGGTTCCGTTGTCGCCGTACAAAAGGTGCTCGTTTTCCCCATGGACATCACCCCAGCTGGAGTTCCCGACAAGTTCGCCGTCCTCGGCCTCACCTTCGACGACGTACTGCTGCAGCCGAACGAGTCCGACGTCATCCCGTCCGAGGCCGTCACCCGGTCCCGGCTGAGCCGCAACGTCGAGGTGAACATCCCGCTGGTGTCCAGCGCGATGGACACCGTCACCGAGGCCCGGATGGCGATCGCGATGGCCCGCCAGGGCGGTCTCGGCGTCCTGCACCGCAACCTCTCGCTCGAGGACCAGGCCCAGCAGGTCGACCTGGTCAAGCGCTCCGAGTCCGGCATGATCGCGCAGCCGATCACCATCGGGCCGGACGCCTCCATCGGCGAGGCCGACGCGCTCTGCGCGCAGTACCGGATCTCCGGCGTCCCCGTGGTGGACGACGCGGGCGTCCTGGTCGGCATCGTCACCAACCGCGACATGCGCTTCGAGACCGACCTGTCCCGGCCGGTCCGCGAGGTGATGACCAAGCAGCCGCTGATCACCGGCCGGCAGGGCATCGCCGCCGACGACGCGATGGCGCTGCTCAGCAAGCACAAGGTGGAGAAGCTGCCGCTGGTCGACGAGGCCGGCAAGCTCACCGGCCTGATCACGCTGAAGGACTTCGTCAAGCGCGACAAGTTCCCGCTGTCCACCAAGGACGGCTCCGGCCGGCTGATGGTCGGCGCGGCGATCGGCTTCTTCGGCGAGGCCTACAAGCGGGCGATGACGCTGGTCGAGGCGGGTGTCGACGTGCTCGTGGTGGACACCGCGCACGGTCACTCCCGGGCGCAGATCGAGATCATCCGCAAGCTCAAGGCCGACCCGGCCACCCGCGGCGTGGACGTCGTCGGCGGCAACGTCGGCACCCGCGCGGGCGCGCAGGCGCTGGTCGAGGCGGGCGCGGACGGCGTCAAGGTCGGCGTCGGCCCGGGCTCGATCTGTACGACGCGGGTCGTGTCCGGCGTCGGCGTACCGCAGGTGACCGCGATCTACGAGGCGTCGCTGGCCTGCAAGCCGGCCGGTGTCCCGGTGATCGGCGACGGCGGCCTGCAGTACTCCGGTGACATCGCCAAGGCGCTCGTCGCGGGTGCGGACACGGTCATGCTGGGCTCGCTGCTCGCCGGGTGCGAGGAGTCGCCGGGCGACCTGGTGTTCATCAACGGCAAGCAGTTCAAGGCGTATCGCGGGATGGGTTCGCTGGGTGCGATGTCGTCGGCCGGCGGCCTGCGCAAGTCGTACTCCAAGGACCGCTATTTCCAGCACGACGGCGGATCCGACGAGAAGCTGATCGCCGAGGGCGTCGAGGGTCAGGTGCCGTACCGGGGCCCGCTGTCGGCCGTCGCGCACCAGCTGATCGGCGGCCTGCGGCAGTCGATGTGGTACACGGGCGCCCGGACCGTGCCAGAGCTGCAGGAGAAGGGCCGCTTCGTCCGGATCACCTCCGCCGGCCTGCAGGAGTCCCACCCGCACGACATCCAGATGACGGTCGAAGCCCCGAACTACTCGGGCCGCTGAGCCGCCTGCTACCGGTAAGGACACCAGATGACCGAGATCGAGATCGGCCGCGCGAAGCGGGGCCGGCAGGCGTACGCGTTCGACGACATCGCGATCGTGCCGTCGCGTCGCACGCGGGACCCAGAGGAGGTCTCGGTCGCCTGGCAGATCGACGCGTACCGGTTCGAGCTGCCGATCCTGGCCGCGCCGATGGACTCGGTGATGTCGCCGGCCACCGCGATCGCGATCGGCAAGGCCGGCGGTCTCGGCGTCCTCAACCTCGAAGGTCTCTGGACGCGGTACGAGGACCCGACCAGCCTGCTCGAGGAGATCACCAGCCTCGAGACGCAGCAGGCCACGCACCGGCTGCAGGAGATCTACTCGGCGCCGATCAAGCCCGAGTTGCTCTCCCAGCGGGTGCAGGAGATCCGCGACTCCGGTGTGACGGTGGCCGGTGCGCTGTCGCCGCAGCGCACCAAGCAGTTCGCCAAGCATGTCGTGGACGCGGGTGTCGACCTGTTCGTCATCCGCGGTACGACGGTGTCCGCCGAGCACGTGTCCGGCCAGGCGGAGCCGCTGAACCTGAAGCAGTTCATCTACGACCTCGACGTACCGGTGATCGTCGGTGGCTGTGCGACGCACCAGGCGGCGCTGCACCTGATGCGGACCGGTGCGGCCGGCGTGCTCGTCGGCTTCGGCGGCGGCGCGGCGCACACGACGCGGAAGGTGCTCGGGGTCGCGGTGCCGATGGCAAGTGCGGTGGCCGACGTGGCGGCGGCGCGGCGGGACTACATGGACGAGTCCGGCGGCCGGTATGTGCACGTCATCGCGGACGGCTCGGTCGGGCGGTCCGGTGACGTGGCGAAGGCGATCGCCTGCGGCGCGGACGCCGTAATGGTCGGTTCGCCGCTGGCCCGCGCGAGCGACGCCCCGGGCGGCGGGTACCACTGGGGCGCCGAGGCCTGGCACCAGGACCTGCCCCGCGGCGAGCGCGTCGAGGTCGGCGTGACCGGCACGATGGAGCAGATCCTGTTCGGCCCGTCCTGGGTCCCGGACGGCACGATGAACCTGGTCGGCGCCCTCAAGCGCGCGATGGCAACGACCGGCTACACGGAACTCAAGGAGTTCCAGCGGGTCGAGGTCGTCGTAGGTTGAGCACCGGCGTCCTGCTCCTGCACGGTTCCAGCGGTACGCCGGACCTGGATCGGGCCCGTCTGCTCGAGGCCGAGGGGTACGACGTACTCGCGCCGCACTGGCCGGTGACGCACGAGGTGCCGCTGGAGTCGTTCCCGCTGGCTGAGCTGGAGCACAACGACCGGCTGGTCCTGATGGGCAGCTCCTGGGGTGCCGAGGCGGCGTTGCTGCTCGGTGCGCTCGACGAGCGGGTGGACTCGGTGGTCGCGTTCGCCCCGAGCGCGTATGTGTGGGGCCGGACCCTGGAGGACGGCAGTCAGCGGTCGGCCTGGACCTGGCAGGGCGAGCCGCTTCCGTTCGTACCGTTCGACCTGGACTGGAAGCCCGAGGACAATCCGCCGAGCTACACCGGTCTGTATCGCCAGAGCTTGCAGGGCGCGCCGGAGCAGGCACGGATCCCGGTGGAGCGGATCCGTGACGTGTTGCTGGTGGCGGGTGGTGACGACAAGGTGTGGCCGGCGGTCGAGTTCGCCGAGGAGATCGTGCGACGTCGTGGCGACCTGACGACGCGGATGGTGACGGTCGCGGAGGCCGGGCACCGGGCGGTGCTGCCGGGTGAGCAGCCGAAGACTGCCGGGCAACGGATGGCGCGTGGCGGCACCGAGACAGCCGACCGTGAGCTGGGCGCCCGCGCCTGGACCGAGATCCTGCGGTTGCTCGCGGATTAGGTCCTGTCTGGTAATCCATCGCCTACTGCGGGGCACTCGGCACGGCACCTCCTCGCTACGGCGCTGGATTACCAAACAGGACCTGCCCGACGTGCTTCGAGTTCACCAGGTTTGACGGGTTCTGGAAGGATTGCGGCATGGGATTGTTCAGCCGTCGAAGCAGCCAGGACACGGACAATGTTGCCCTCGCCGCCGCGCGAGGCCAACTGTCCCCGGACGACGTGGATCAGGTGCGGTTCCTGATCACCACGAAGAAGGCGGTGCACGCGGTCAAGCTGATCCGTGACCGCACCGGCCTCGACCTCAAGCAGTCCAAGGAGCTGGTCGACGACATCCGCCTCGGGCGGTACGTGCCGCCGACGACCGGTACGCCGTTGGTCCGCCGCCCGGGCACCAACCTGGCCGAGCGCACCCGCGCCCTCAAGGCCGCGGGCGAACTCCACCAGGCGACCGCCCTGGTCGTCTCCGAGACCGGAATGACCGAGACCGAAGCCGGCCTCTTCGTCGGCGCCCTCCGCGCCGAACTCCAGGATTAGGTCCTGCTGCTCCACCCCGGATCGCGGCCGAAGGCGGCGAGCAGGGCCTCGGTAGGTTCGGTGAAGCCGTCGAGGTGCTCGCCGACCATCCCGGCCGATCGGTAGAGCTCCTCGCGCTTCGCGAACCAATCCGCGACCTCGCCCACGAGTTCGGGATCCATCCGCGGCGGTACGTCGATCGCGACGGCCAGGTCCCACCCGTGGATCAGGTGGTCCGCCGCGAGCTGCCGCAGGTACTCGTGCGGATCCTCGTCGCCGTACGACAGATGCACCTTGTCGATCGGCCAGGTCGCCGCGACCTCCGCCTCGCGGGCCGCGTACGACGCCGCGGCGGCCGGATCGTCCTCGAGCAGGTCACCGTCGAGCGTGTCCCCGACCTCGGCGATCGTCTTGCCCGCCATCAGCGGCACGGTCCAGCGCTCCTCGCCGACGACATGGTTCACCAGCGCCCGGACGTCCCAGTCCGAGCACGGCGTCGGCGCCGACCACTGATCGGCCGGCACCTCCGAGACCAGGTCCGCGAAGTTCGCGACCGTGCGATTGTGCAGTTCTACGACATCCATAACTCCCCCTCCCAGCGTCAGCGTCCGCCGGAGGGGGCCGGGACGTCAACGGCCGAGCTGGAGTTGCTCCGCGGCCTCGTGGGCGTGGTGGGACGCGGCCAGGTCGCCGGTGGCGGCGAGCAGGTTGCCGTGGTGCCGGTAGCAGGCCCCGGCCAGGTCCTTCATCAGCTCGTTGTCGTCGGCGTACGGGATCAGCGCGGTCGCCACCTCCGCGCACCAGCCGCCGAGGTCGAGCGCGATGTCGGTGCGCCCGGCCTGGAAGTACGCCTCGGAGATGTCGAGCAGCAGCTGCGCCCAGATCGGCACGTACATCTCGGCCTGGAACCGCATCCGGTGCGACTCCCGCTCGGACGAGATCGCGAACAGGTAGTGCGCCTCCAGCCCCAGCGTCAGCGCGGCGTTTCCGTCCTGCGACAGCAGCGGCTTCACCAGTTCGGCGAGCTCGGTCGCACGTTGCGCCGCGGACTCCGGATCCGTCCGGCCGGACACGGTCGCCAGCGTCATCCCGGGCGCGGGCTCACTCAGCGCCACCAGCCGGTGGTACTGCTCGAACGGCCCGAGCTTGATCTCCGCGTTCTCCAGCGCCGCGACCAGCGTCAGCGGCAACCCGCGGTCCAGCTCCTCGACCACGCGGGCCGCCGTCTCGGCGTCGGTGTCGTACGCCGTCCGCAGACAGGACTCGCCCTCCAGGCGGCCGACGATGCCGAGGTGCTTGCCCTTCCTGACCAGGGCGGCAACCAGCGTGCGCATGTCGGTCGCCGAGTCCGAGTCGGCGAGCGTGTCGGCCGTGGTCAGCCCGATCTCGTCCGCCTCGAGCGCAAGGTCCAGCCGTCCTTCGGCTGCGTGGACGTCGGCCGATACCGCGGTCGCCGTACACAGGTAGCGGGCGTACGACAGCGACTGCGGGCTCTCGTTGATCTGGTCCGCGAGTTGCAGGAACAGCTGGGTCGCCGCGTCCGCGGACGCGACCGCCAGCGCGGGGTCGCCGTACCGCCGCAGGATCAGCGCATTCATCGCGAGCACCCGGGCGAAGTCCGGCTGGTGCTTGAGACCGTCCTCGCCGCCGACGAGCTGGCCGTACGCGATCACCGCGCCGTCCATCTCCAGTACGGCGGTGGCGCCGTGACCGCGGTGCGCCTGGGTCATCGCGCGCCGGGCGCGGACGTCGGCCAGGAAGCAGGTCGCGTCGAGCACGCCGGCGTCCTGGAGCTCGGTGTACCCGAGTTGCGCCTCGTGCAGCGCGGCGAGTGCCTCCTCGTGCCGCCCGGACGCGTTCAGCGATCCGGCCAGCTCGTACTGGGTCGCGGCCATCAGATGCTTGGCCTCGTAGTGGTTCGGATGCTCCTCGGCGCGTGCCCTGGCCAGCTCGATGACCCGCTGCTGGTACGGCCCTGCCTCGTCGGCCCGGCCCTCCTCGATCAGCACCTGGGCTGTCTGCAGTGCCTCACCGAGCTCGTCCTCAGGAGGCGTCCAGAGCCCCCCGCTGTCCACCATCTGTACGTTCCACCCCTTCGCAGGTTCAGCGGATCAGCTTAACGGTCTCTTGATACTGACAGCCGCTATTACCGACAGGTAGCCTTTGTATATGAGCGAGCAAACCTCGATTCCCGCGGATCCGGAGCTCGACCCGACCGCGTCGTACGCGACCGATCAGTCGGTCATCCGTCGGTTGTCGGGGCTGCTGCGCGCTACGGCAGGCACCCGTACGACGTACGCGCCGGCCACCGGGCAGCCGATCGCGGACCTGCCGGTGTCGAGTGCGGACGACGTGGTCGCGGCGATCCGGGCCGCCCGGAGGACCCAGCAGACCTGGCGGCGGGTGCCGCTCGCGGAGCGCGCGGCGATCCTGTTGCGGTACCACGACCTGGTCCTCGATCACCGGCACGAGCTGGTCGACCTGATCATCCGCGAGTCCGGCAAGGCGCGGAAGCAGGCGTTCGAGGAGCTCGCGCACGTCGCGCTCACGGCGCGGTACTACGGCCGCAAGGCGTTCGAATTGCTCGAGCCGCAGCGCAAGCTCGGGATCTTCCCGCTGCTCACCCGCGCCGAGGAGCGGTTCGTCCCGAAGGGTGTCGTCGGCATCATCTCGCCGTGGAACTACCCGCTGACGATGGCGATCTCCGACGGTCTGCCCGCGATCCTGGCCGGCAACACCGTCGTCCACAAACCCGACAGCCAGACCCCGCTGACCGCGCTGCGCGGCATCGAGCTGCTGTACGAGGCCGGCCTGCCGCGGGAGGCCTGGCTCGCGGTGAACGGCGACGGCCCGACGGTCGGCGGCGCGCTGATCCAGAACGCCGACTACATCTGCTTCACCGGCTCGACGAAGACCGGCCGGCTGGTGGCGAAGCAGGCCGGTGAGCGGTTGATCGGCTGCAGCCTCGAGCTCGGCGGCAAGAACCCGATGCTGGTACTGCGGGACGCCGACATCAACCGAGCCGCGGAGGGCGCCGTACGGGCGTGTTTCGCGAACGCCGGCCAGCTGTGCGTCTCGATGGAGCGGCTGTACGTCGCCGACCAGGTGTACGACGCGTTCGTGACCGCCTTCGTGGACCGGGTGAAGAAGCTCCGCCTGAGTGCCGGCACCGGCTGGGACGTCGACATGGGCTCGCTGATCTCGAAGGCGCAGCTCGAGACCGTGACTCGGCACGTCGAGGATGCCCGTGAGCAGGGCGCCACGGTGCTGGCCGGAGGGAAACCGCGGCCCGACATCGGTCCGCTCTTCTACGAACCGACCGTCCTGTCCGGCGTCACCCCGGCGATGGAGTGCTTCGACAACGAGACCTTCGGGCCGGTCGTCTCGATCTACCGGTTCTCCGACGAGGCCGAGGCGATCCAGCGCGCGAACGAGGGCGAGTACGGCCTGAACGCCAGCGTCTGGACCCGCGACGGCCGCCGCGGCCGCGCGGTCGCCGCGCAGCTGATGGCCGGCACGGTCAACGTCAACGAGGGGTACGGCGCGACGTTCGGCTCGATCGACACGCCGATGGGCGGCATGCGGTCGTCGGGTCTCGGCCGGCGGCAGGGTGTCGAGGGCATCCGCCGGTACGTCGAACCGCAGGCGATCGCCACCCAACGGCTGATCCCGATCGCGGCTTCGCACGGGTTGTCCGACGAGAAGTTCGCCGAACTGATGACCGGCGCACTCCGGATCCTGAAGAAGATCGGCCGTCCATGACTGAGCGAAGCGAAGGAATCATCCAACGCAGCCGTGTTGGATCCTCATGTGCGCCCGGAGCGAAGCGAGGACGTGCATGAGGATCCACGACTACGACGTCGTCATCGTCGGCTCGGGCTTCGGTGGGTCCGTGAGTGCTTTGCGGCTGACCGAGAAGGGCTACCGGGTCGCCGTCCTGGAGGCCGGTGCGCGGTTCGACGACGCGGGGTTCGCGAAGAACTCGTGGGACAAGAAGCGGTTCCTGTTCGCGCCGAAGCTCGGGTGGTACGGCATCCAGCGGATCAGCGCGCTGCGCGACGTGATCATCTTGTCCGGCGCCGGGGTCGGCGGCGGCAGCCTGGTCTACGCGAACACGCTGTACGAACCGCTGCCCGCGTTCTACACCGACCGGCAATGGGCGCACATCACCGATTGGCAGTCCGAGTTGGCGCCGTACTACGACCAGGCGAAGCGGATGCTCGGCGTCACGACGTACCCGGGGTTCACGCCGGCCGACAAGGTGATGAAGCAGGTCGCCGAGGACATGGGGGTCGGGGAGACGTTCCACCCGACACCGGTCGGTGTCTTCTTCGGTGAGCCGGGTGTCGAGGTCGACGACCCGTACTTCGGTGGCGCGGGCCCTCGCCGTACCGGATGTATCGACTGCGGCGAGTGCATGACGGGCTGCCGGCACAACGCGAAGAACACGCTGACGAAGAACTACCTCTACCTGGCCGAGAAGGCCGGCGCGGAGGTCTACTCGCTGACCACGGTCACGTCGGTCGAGCCGCTCCCGGATGGCGGGTACGCGATCGACACCCGGCGTACGTCGAACAAGAAGGCCACCCGCCGGTTCACCGCGGGCCAGGTGATCTTCGCGGCGTCGGCGCTCGGTACGGCGAAGTTGCTGCACCGGCTGCGCGACGAGGGCAAGCTGCCGCGACTGTCGGACCGGCTCGGCGTGCTGACCCGGACGAACTCGGAGTCGCTGCTCGGCGCGATCTCCCGCGACACCGACGTCGACTACAGCCGCGGGGTCGCGATCACGTCGTCGTTCCACCCCGACGACATCACCCACATCGAGCCGGTGCGGTACGGGAAGGGCAGCAACGTGATGTCGCTGCTGCAGACCGTGCTGACCGACGGCGACGGGGACAAGCCGCGCTGGCGGACCTGGTTGCGCGAGCTCGGCGTCCAGCGGAAGAACATCCGGAAGCTGTACGACCTGAAGCACTGGTCCGAACGGACCGTGATCGCGCTGGTGATGCAGACCGCGGACAACTCGATCACGACGTACGGCAAGCGTGACCGGCTGGGCCGGTGGAAGCTCACGTCGAAGCAGGGGCACGGCGCCCCGAACCCGTCCTGGATCCCGGTCGCGAACCAGGTGGTCCGGCGGATGGCGAAGCTGATGAACGGTACGCCGGGCGGCACGATCGGGGAGCCGTTCAACGTGCCGATGACCGCGCACTTCATCGGCGGCTGCGCGATCGGCGACTCACCCTCGTCGGGGGTCGTGGATCCGTACCACCGTGTCTACGGGTACGAAGGCCTGCACATCGTCGACGGCTCGACCATCTCCGCGAACCTCGGCGTCAACCCGTCCTTGACGATCACCGCCCAGGCCGAGCGGGCGCTCTCGTTCTGGCCGAACAAAGGCGCCGCGGACCCGCGCCCGGCGGTCGGTGCCGAGTACCAGCGGATCCAGCCGGTGAAGCCCGAGCACCCGGTCGTCCCGACCGACGCCCCTGGTGCGCTGCGGCTCCCGATCATCCCGAAGCAGGCTGTGACGGATTCGTAACAGAACAGCGAGAAATAGCGCAAATGAAAAAGCCTCAGCAGTAAGTTGCTGAGGCTTTTCGCAAAAGGTCCGGAAAAGGGAGCAGGTCCCTCGGGAACGTTTCCGCCCAAATCGTTTCCCGAGGGACCCACTCAAGCCGGGGTGAGGCGCCCGGCGCTTTGGGATCGGGTCACCAACCATGGCTGGCGACCCGAGCTCTTGGTCACTACCTTACATCCGATTTCCAGGGGCTTTGGGCCTTGTGACCACTCTGCGTGCTGATCGTAATGATCAGCATTTGTAGCTCCTGGTAACCGGGTGGCGGTCTTCCTTGCGGTAACCGCCTCTGCACACATCAACGAGCCCATCTACGGGGGGTTACGAGGTTCCGGAGAAAAACCAGAAATCTTTTCCCGGGAAGTGCGGAGAGTGGCGGTGAGTCACTTCGGCCGCAGGTGTTCCACGTGACGCCCGCCGCAGCCCCGGCGTAGCCACCTGTCTTACTGTGAGCCGACCGTTCTGATGAGGCAGGAGAACCCGTGAGCGAGCGCAGCGAGCGAACAAAAAGCAGAGCCGACCTTGTCGCTCAGGCCGGAGCCGAGCGAAGCGAGGCGGAGGCGTGAGCGACATCCTGGACGTGGCACGTGCGCAGGTTCTGGAGCAGGGCACCGGGTTGAGCCAGGAGCAATTGGTCGAGGTTCTCAGCGTGCCCGACGACCGGCTGCCGGAACTGCTCGCGCTCGCGCACGACGTTCGGGTGAAGTGGTGCGGCGAGGAGGTCGAGGTCGAGGGGATCATCTCGCTGAAGACCGGCGGCTGCCCCGAGGACTGCCACTTCTGCTCCCAGTCCGGTCAGTTCACCTCGCCGGTGCGCGCGGTCTGGCTGAATATCCCCGAGCTCGTCGAGGCCGCCAAGGAGACCGCGAAGACCGGCGCCACCGAGTTCTGCATCGTGGCCGCGGTCCGCGGGCCCGACGCGCGGCTGATGAGCCAAGTGAAGGCCGGTATCGAGGCGATCAACGCCGAGGTCGACATCAACATCGCCTGCTCGCTGGGCATGCTCACGCAGGAGCAGGTCGACGAGCTGAAGTCCTGGGGTGTGCACCGCTACAACCACAACCTCGAGTCGGCCCGGTCGTACTTCGGCGACGTCGTCACCACGCACTCCTTCGAGGAGCGCTGGGAGACCTGCCTGATGGTGCGCGAGTCCGGGATGGAACTGTGCTGCGGCGGTCTGGTCGGGATGGGTGAGTCGCTCGAGCAGCGCGCCGAGCTGGCCGCCCAGCTGGCCGAGCTCGACCCGCACGAGGTCCCGCTGAACTTCCTGAACCCACGGCCGGGTACGCCGTTCGGCGACCTGGAGATCATGGACGGCAAGGACGCGCTGCGCACCATCGCCGCGTTCCGGCTCGCGATGCCGCGGACGGTTCTGCGGTACGCCGGCGGTCGTGAGCTGACCCTCGGCGACCTGGGGACCCGCGAGGGCCTGCTCGGCGGGATCAACGCGGTGATCGTCGGCAACTACCTGACCACCCTGGGCCGCCCGGCCACCGCCGACCTGGACCTGCTCGCCGAGCTGAAGATGCCGGTGAAGGAACTCCAGAAGACGCTGTGACGTACTGCGGCAGATGTGGGCGGGACCTGGCCGACAGCGGCCACGAGTCCTGCGTGCGGGCGCTCGCGCTGGAGCCCCCGCGGTACTGCGCGGAGTGCCGCCGGCGGATGGTCGTCCAGGTACATCCGATGGGGTGGACCGCGCGCTGCTCGGTTCACGGTGAGGTTGCGTCCAGCTGAGTCCGGCTAGGGTTGACGCATGTCCGACTCTGCTGCGCGCCTGCTGGTCGCCCTGTACGGGCCGACGTCGGCGGGCAAGACCGCGGTGTCGGTCGACCTCTGTCTGCGGATCCGGGACGAGCTCGGCCTGCAGCCGATGGTCGTCTCCGCGGACTCGCGGCAGGTGTACCGATACCTGGACATCGGCACCAGCAAGACGACGCCGGAGGAGATGCGGGGCATCCCGCACACGATGCTCGACGTCGCCGAGCCGGTCCGGAAGCTCGAGCTGGAGACGTTCGTCGCCGCGGCCCGCCGGGAGATGGAGGCCAGCTGGGCGGCCGGCGGAGTACCGGTGATCGTCGGCGGTACGAGCGTCTACGTCCGCTCGCTGCTCGAGGGCTGGGAGGTGGATGCGATCGCCGAGGCGCGGAACGCGGTCCGCCGCGACTTCCCGCGCAGCATGGCCGAGGACGCGTACGCCGTACTCACCCGGCTCGACCCGAAGGCCGCCGGGAAGATCCACGAGAACAACTACGACGCGATCGTGAACGCGCTGGCACGGGCCATGGGCAACGATCCGGAGCGGGCCGTCGCGCCCGCCACCCGGCAGGTCGTGTTCTCCGTCGACCGCCCGGCCGCCGAGATCGACCAGCGGGTCGCCGCGACCTACGACCGCCAGGTCGAGCTCGGGCTCCGCGACGAGGTCCTCGGACTCGACGAGCGGTACGACGTACTGACGCAGTACCGCCGCCTCGGCCAGAAGTCCCCGAACCAGGTCGTCCACACGCACGGCTACACGGAATGGTTCGACGTGGCACTCGACCGCGGTAAACCGGTGGAGAACCTGACCGGCGCCGACCTCGACGAGGTCCGCACCCGCGTCGTCGACCGCATCCAGACCCACACCCGCCGCCAGCGCGCGGCGATCCCCAAACTCACCGGCGTCCGGCCGATCCGCACCGCGTCCGACGCGTTCACCCAGGTCAAGAAGGCACTGGAAGCCGCTCCGGAGCCGACGGCCGGCCGCCGCTCCACCGCCGCCAGGCCGCACCGCTCGGCCAAGTCCTCGCGTCGGCGCGGATCGCTGCGCTGATTGGAGTCTGTAGCCGTTGTCGGGCTGACCCGAGGCGTCGGATATCGTCTAGGTGTGGTTAACCTTGCCGACCCGATTGTGCTCCCGGAGCTGGGTAAGGCGAAGTGGACACCCGCGCAGATCTTCGGGTACGAGATCGCCCTCGAAGGGGTCCGGCAGGCGATCGGGTTCTACGCCCAGCGGATCGCCGCGGCGGAAGCGGCCGACGAGCCCGATGCGGCCGCGATCGCGGCGTTGTGCGCCGACCAGGCGGCCTGGGCCGCCCGCGGCCGGGGCCTCGACCCGCTCGACACCAGCGCCGCCGCCCGCATCCGCAAGGAAGCCGACGCGCTCCTCAACGAGGACGAGGACCAGGGCAGTGGTGCCGAGCTGAGCGAGCAGGATGGCCGAGGTGACTGAGCAGGACCGGTTCCTGCTGAGCGAAGCCGACAACGAGCGGATCTTCCGCGAGCGGATCGCCCCCAGCCGGCTCACCGGTGTCCCGCAGGACCAGCCGGTGGTCGTCTTCGTCGCCGGCCAGCCCGGCGACGGCAAGGCCTCGATCACCGCGTTGGTGAAGGTCGCCCTGTCCCGCCGCGCGGATCCCGTCGTACTGAGCAGCTTCGTCCTCGAGGCGTACCACCCGCGGCTCAACGAGCCGATCACCGACGAGCCCTCGACGTTCGACCGGTACGTCGAGGCCGACGGCCGCCGCTGGCTGGCCCGCGCCGAGGAGCTGGTCGCCGCGCAGCGGTACGACGTGATCATCGAGACCGAGCTGGCCGACCCGGACGCGTTCGCGGCCTCGGCCCGCGCGTTCAAGGCCGCCGGGTACCACGTGGAGGTCGCGCTCCTCGCGGTGCACGAGGCCTTCAGCCGCCTCGGCGTACTGCAGCGGCACATCCGCGGGCTGGAGGCCTACGGCTTCGGCCGGATGGCCACGCAGCACGACGCCGGGTACGCCGGTGTGCTGCGGGCCGCCCAGCTGATCGACGACGGCGACTGGGCGGACCGCGTCGGCGTACTGCGACCGGACGGGCAGCTGATCTACGGCAACCAGCGCGACGACGACTGGCGGCAACCGGCCCGCACCGCCGACGCGATCACCTGGGAGCGCGAACGGACCTGGACCGTGGCCGAGTCCCGAGACTTCCTCGACGCAACCAGCGCAGTCGAACGCTTCGGCCTGGCCGCCCCGGTCCAGTGGATCCGGGACGAGGGCATCGATGGCGCCAGAGCCCTGATGGCACTGGCCAAACCACGACTCGACCCAGTGGCAGTAACCCTCCACATCGCAAAGGCCGGCACAGCGTTCTAGAGGCGCTGATCACATCGTGGCCACCTGCGGGGGTGGGCGGGGTTCGGAGCGATTACCGTTGTGAATCCTCAGGACGGAGGAGCGCGGTGTCACAGTCGGTCAATGGGTGGCTACAGCGGGACGCGGAGTTGCTCTGGCATCCGTACTCGTCGCTGACCGAGCCCTCGCCGGTGCGGGTGGTCCGGGGCGTGTCCGGCGTACGGCTGCAGCTGGACGACGGTACGGGCGGGACTGTCGAGGCGATCGACGCGATGGCGTCCTGGTGGTGCATGATCCACGGCTACCGGAACCCGGTGCTGGACGCCGCGCTGAAGCGTCAGGTGGACGAGTTCAGTCATGTGATGTTCGGTGGGCTCACCCACGAACCGGCGGTCCGGCTGGGCGAGCGGCTGGTGGAGATCACGCCGGAGCCGTTGCGGCACGTGTTCTTCTGCGACTCGGGCTCGGTCTCGGTCGAGGTGGCGATCAAGCTCGCGCTGCAGTACCAGGTTGCGCGCGGCAACCATGGGCGCACGCGGATGCTGACCGTCCGCGGCGGGTACCACGGCGACACGTTCGCGCCGATGAGCGTGTGCGACCCGGTCAACGGGATGCATTCGCTGTTCACCGGCGCGCTCAAGGAGCAGGTGTTCGGTCCCCAGCCGCCGGCCGGCTTCGACCGCCCGTCCGCCGACCCTGAGCTACAGTCCTGGGCCGACGCAGTGACCGCACTGGCCGCGCACCATTCGGATGAGATCGCCGGGATCATCGTCGAACCTGTTCTGCAAGGCGCGGGCGGCATGTACCCGTACAGCCCCGCCTGCCTGCGCATTCTCCGTGAGCTCGCCGACCGGCACGGCTTCCTGCTGATCTTCGACGAGATCGCCACCGGGTTCGGCCGCACCGGCACGCTGTTCGCATCCGAGCACGCGGGCGTCGACCCCGACATCTTGTGTGTCGGCAAGGCACTGACCGGCGGTTATCTGTCGCTGGCCGCGATGCTGTGTACGACGGACGTCGCGCACACGGTCTCCAACGGACCGGGTGGTGCGTTGATGCACGGCCCAACCTTCATGGCCAACCCCCTCGCCTGCACGGTGGCCCTCGCCTCGATCGACCTGTTGTTGTCCCAGGACTGGGCTTCTCGGGTGGCTGCGATTTCTGCAGGGCTGTCGTCGGGGCTTGCGCCGGCGCGTGAGTTGCCGGCGGTGAAAGACATACGAGTGCTCGGAGCGGTCGGCGTCGTACAGCTCGGTGGGCCGGTGGATCTGCCGCGGCTGACCGAGGCTGCGTTGCGCCGTGGGGTCTGGGTGCGGCCGTTCCGCGATCTCGTCTACACGATGCCGCCGTACGTCTGCACCGACGAGGACATCGCAGCCATCGGCGCGGCGATCGTGGGTGCGGTCGAGGAGGCAGGGTGATGCTGGAGGACTGGCTCGCTCCGAAGGCGGCCGCGCTGGAGGCCCGAGGCCTGACCCGGCGGCTCAGCGCCCGGGCCGCGGACGGTGACCTGATCGACCTCGCGGGCAACGACTACCTCGGTCTCGCCCGCGACCCGCGGGTGGTGACGGCCGCCGCCGACGCCGTACGCACCTGGGGCACAGGCTCCACCGCGTCCCGCCTCGTCACCGGTACGACGGAACTTCACGAGCAGCTCGAATCCGCGCTGGCGGCGTACGCCGGGCAGGGGTCCGCGCTGGTGTTCTCGTCCGGGTATCTCGCCAACCTCGGTGTCGTCACCGCGCTCGGCGGACCGGGGACGTTGCTGGTCTCCGACGAACACGTGCACGCCTCGCTGGTGGATGCCTGCCGCCTGGCGCGGTCTCGCGTCGAGGTCGTCCCGCACAACGACGTCGACGCCGTCGAGAAGGTACTTGCCGAGCGCAACGAACCTCATGCGGTGGTGATGACCGAGTCGGTGTTCAGTGTGCTCAGCGACGAGGCGCCGCTGCCCGAACTCGCCGCGGTCGTCCGCGCGCACAGCGCCGTACTGCTGGTCGACGAGGCCCACGGGTTGGGGGTCAGCGGCAACGGTCATGGTTCCGTGCATGCGGCGGGTCTCGCTGGGCTGGAGCACGTCGTCGTCACGATGACGCTGTCCAAGTCCCTGGCCTCCCAGGGCGGGGTCGTGCTGGGTCCGCCGGTGCTCCGTGAGCACCTCGTCAACCGGGCACGTCCATTCATCTACGACACCGGTCTGAACCCGGCCGCGTGCGCCGCTGCCCTTGCCGCGTTGCAGGTTCTGCAGGCGGAGCCCGACCGTCCCGCGGCGATCCATGCGGCCGCGGCGCGGCTGGCGGCTGCGTGTGACGTGCCGCCGTCGCGTGGTGCGGTTGTTTCCGTTCCGATGCCGGGTCCGCGAGAGACCGTCCGTGCGGCCGAGCTGTGCCTGCGGGACGGCGTACGGGTGGGAAGTTTTCGGCCGCCGTCAGTCCCCGACGGCATCTCCCGGTTGCGGCTCACCGCGCACGCCGGGTTATCCGCCGCGGATCTCGATCGCGCGTGCGCAGTGATCGTCGACGCGATCGGGGTGGTCTCATGATCACCTTCGTCACCGGGACCGACACCGAGATCGGCAAGACGATCGTCACGGCCGCGCTCGCGGTGCGCGCCGGGGAGTCGGTCGCGATCGTCAAGCCGGCCCAGACCGGCGTCGGCCCCGACGAACCGGGCGACCTGGCCGAAGTGGTCCGGCTCACCGGCGTGACCGCGTTGCACGAGGGCGTCCGGCTGCCCGAGCCGCTCGCGCCCACCACCGCCGCCCGGCGCGCCGGGATCGCGCTGCCGTCGGTCGAGGAGTACGCCGCATCCATCGACGACCTCGCCCGCGAATACGACTCCGTGCTGGTCGAGGGTGCGGGCGGACTGCTCGTCGGGCTCGATGCCGATGGCAACAACCTGGCGGATCTCGCCGAGCATCTGACGTCGCCGTTCAGGTTCGTGGTGGTGACGCGCGCCGGGCTCGGCACGCTGAACCACACCGGGCTGACCGTCGAGGCGCTGCGGTCGCGGGAACTGCCGGTCGAAGGGCTGGTGATCGGCTCGTGGCCGGCCGAGCCGGACCTCGCCGAGAGCTGCAACCTGGAGGATCTCCCGGCGACGACCGGCGTCCCGGTGATCGGACGGATCCCGGCCGGCGCCGGCACCTGGACCCGAGAGGAGTTCCGGGCCGCCGCACCGGGATGGTTCGCGTGAGTGGGTGTCCGGCTCGGTACGACGAGACGCTCGGGTACTGGGTTGTCGACGACCCGGCGCTGGCGCGGGAGGTGCTGCTCGACCCGCAGACGTTCCGCCCGGACAACGCCGTACTCGCCCACACGCCGCTGTCCGTGAAGGCGCTCCGGGTCCTGTCCGCCGTCGGCTTCGCGCTGCCGCCGACGCTGGCCAACAACGCGGGGGAGTCGCACCGCCCGATCCGCGCCGCCGTCGCCCGCTTCTTCAGCCCCGCCCGCGTCGCGGCCGCCGAACCGCTGACCCGGGAGCTCAACACCTCCCGAGTCGCGGCTGCTTCTGCAGCTCTCGCGGACGGCCAGCAGCTCGACCTGGTGCAGGCGATCGCCGCGGAGCCGCCGGCCCTCGTCGTACTGCACCTGCTCGGCCTGGCGGACGTCGACGTACCTGCGCTGAAGGCCTGGAGCCTGGACTCGCTGGAACTCTTCTGGGGCTGGCCCGACGAGGACCGGCAATTGGAGCTCGCACACAGCGCGGCCGAGTTCTACGCCTGGCTACGCGCATGGACAACGGCCGCCCGGAAGGCTCCGGGTGACGATCTGTTCGGTGTGCTGGTTGCACTGGGGCTGACCGACGAAGAGGTGTGCGCGGTCGGCTACTTCCTGCTCATCGCCGGTCAGGAGACCACAACCCAGCTGATCTCCACCGCGTTCCAGCGCTGTCTGGACGGTCCCGGCACGACGGTGGAACAGGTCCTCCAGGAGGCGTCGTCGGTCCCCACCTGGCGCCGGATCACCGCCGAGCCAACGACCCTGGGCGACGTGGACCTCCCAGCCGACGCACCCGTTCTACTCGGCCTGACCGGCCACGGCGGCCCCGCCGACCTAGCCTTCGGCATCGGCATCCACCGCTGCCTCGGCGCCGCCCTAGCCCGAATGGAAACCCAGGTCGCGCTGGACTGCGCGCGGGGACTGCTGAGCGGCGTACGCCTCGTCGAGCCCCCGCCGATGATCGACCTGCTCTCGTTCCGCGCTCCCGCGCGGTTGCTGGTGGCTCCGCGCCACAGTCGGCGTACGTAAGTTCGTGGGGGCGTCGACCAGAGCGTTCGCCTTGATCGACCGAGGGAGCTGGGAAACTTTTCGCCACCCAGCGATGTTTTCTCTCCCCGCCGCGAGGAGTCCGATGCACTTGCACCGCAGGCCACTAAGCTTCTTAGTGAAGGCGGAGGCAGGTCTCTCCGTTACATGAACACCTGAGGGCCCGTCGGTCTATGCCGACGGGCCCTCAGCATGTCTCCGGAGCTTGAAGTGTCTTCGGGGCGTAACTATCGGTAACACGGTGGACAACTGGCGTCGCTAGCGTCGGGGTTTGTGAGTTCAGCCTCTCGGTGTCGTGTGCGGTTGTGGTTCGGTTCGCATCTGATCTCGGACTACATCGGTGATCAGGCCGGTGCGGCTCGGTACGAGGCTGCTATGCGGCGGCGGTTTCCGGGGCTGGAGGTCACCAACGACCTGTTGCCGGTGACCGGTCGAGCCGCGGATTACAACCCTGCTGACCTGCACCGATAGGCTTTGACGGTGGCAGAGCATGAGTTGGTCCTAGTAGTCGATTTCGGGGCGCAGTACGCGCAGCTGATCGCGCGCCGCGTGCGCGAGGCGAAGGTGTACTCCGAGATCGTGCCGCACTCGATGCCGGTCGAGGAGATGCTGGCGAAGGGGCCGAAGGCGATCATCCTGTCCGGCGGGCCGCAGTCGGTGTACGCCGAGGGCGCGCCGCGGGTCGACTCCGGGCTGTTCGAGGCCGGCGTACCGGCGTTCGGGATCTGCTACGGCTTCCAGGCGATGGCGCAGACGCTCGGCGGCGAGGTCCGGCGTACCGGACTGCGCGAGTTCGGCCGGACGCCGGTCACGGTGAGCGAGGCCGGGACGCTGCTCGCCGACATCCCCGAGGACCTCAACGTGTGGATGTCGCACGGTGACGCGGTGCACGCGCCGCCCGCCGGGTTCGCCGTACTCGCGGCGTCCGAGGGCGCGCCGGTGGCGGCGTTCGAGGACCTGGACCGGCGACTGGCCGGCGTGCAGTGGCACCCGGAGGTCCTGCACTCGCAGGCCGGGCAGGCCGTGCTGGAGCACTTCCTGTACGAGATCGCCGGCTGCAAGGGCGACTGGACGACGAGCAACGTCGTCGAGGAGCAGGTCGCGCTGATCCGCGAGCAGGTCGGCGACAAGCAGGTGCTGTGCGCACTGTCCGGCGGTGTCGACTCCGCGGTCGCGGCGGCCCTGGTGCACAAGGCGATCGGCGACCAGCTGACCTGCGTGTACGTCGACCACGGTCTGCAGCGGGCCGGCGAGTCGGAGCAGATCGAGAAGGACTTCGTCGCCGCGATCGGGATCCGGCTCGAGGCGATCGACGCCGAGGAGCAGTTCCTGACCGCGCTGGCCGGGGTGACCGACCCGGAGCAGAAGCGCAAGATCGTCGGCCGCGAGTTCATCCGGACCTTCGAGGCGACCGCGCGCAAGGTGGACGCCGAGCGGCACATCGAGTTCCTGGTCCAGGGCACGCTGTACCCGGACGTGGTCGAGTCCGGCGGCGGCGCCGGCGCCGCGAACATCAAGTCGCACCACAACGTCGGCGGGCTGCCCGACGACCTGCAGTTCAGCCTGATCGAGCCGCTGCGGACGCTGTTCAAGGACGAGGTCCGCGAACTCGGCCTGGCGCTCGGCCTGCCGGAGACGATGGTCTACCGGCACCCGTTCCCGGGCCCCGGCCTGAGCATCCGGATCATCGGCGAGGTCACCCGCGAGCGGCTGGACATCCTGCGCGCCGCGGACCTGATCGCCCGCACCGAGCTCACCGCGGCCGGTCTCGACCGCGACATCTGGCAGTTCCCGGTGGTCCTGCTGGCCGACGTACGGTCGGTCGGCGTCCAGGGCGACGGCCGCACGTACGGCCACCCCGTCGTACTGCGCCCCGTCACCAGCGAGGACGCGATGACCGCCGACTGGGCCCGCCTGCCGTACGACGTGATCGAACGCATCTCGACCCGCATCACCAACGAAGTCGACGAGATCAACCGCGTGACCCTCGACGTCACCAGCAAGCCCCCGGGCACCATCGAGTGGGAGTAGTGAGGCCCTGGCCGGTGACCCAGCGCCTACTGCGGGGCACTCGGCACGGCACCTCGCCGCACGGGGGCAAAGGCCACGATGCTCCGCATCGAGACCTTGGCCCCCGCACGCCGATGCACCGCACCGAGCACCTCCTCGCGACGGCGCTGGGTCACCGGCCAGGGCCAACGTCACGGTGGGTGACCCCTGAGGCTGTTACGGTCATCGTGTTGCCCGTTGACCACGGCGGGTGACTTTCCTCGGGGGAGGAGACCGTGGTGTTCCGCGTTCATTTCGAGTGTGCGGATCTGGCGAGGACGACGATCGCGCAGGAGCCCGATCCGTTGTGGGAGGTCCTGCTGGGTCTCCACGTCCTGCAGACCGACGACGAGCCGGAGACATTCGGCACCTGGCGGGAGCGGGCGAGGGCCCGGCTGAGCGCGCTGGAGCAGGAGCTGCTCGCGCTGGCGCCGCCGGTGGGGTATTCACCGGATTTCCTGACACCGCGCGCCGCGGGTCAAGGACTCGAGGCGGGGCTGGCGGCGATCGCCGCCACACCGCCTGGTCAGCTGAGATCCGAGTTGGGCAGGTTGTCGGACAGCGTGCGGCTACCGGCCTGGAGCCGCCGGCTCGCGGCTGGTGAGAACGGCGTGATGACCCGGCTCGTGCACGGGCTGCGGACGTTCCACCGGACCAAGATCGCGCCGCAGATGCCGATGATCGCGCCCGCGATCGAGGCGACCGTTGCCAAGCACAACGACACCGTCGCCAACGACGGGTTCGAGTCGCTGATCCCGCAGCTGCACCGGACACTGCGCTGGGAGGCGCCGGTGCTGTCCGTCGATATGCCGCACATCGACCGGGACCTGCACCTGAACGGCCGCGGGCTGCGACTGGTGCCGTCGTTCTTCTGCTGGAAGTACCCGATGATGCTGCTCGATCCGGCACTGCCGCCGGTGCTGGTGTATCCGGTACGGCACGCCGGCCGGCCCGAGGCCGTCGTACGGCACGCGGACCGCGATCGCGCTGTGGCCGACCTGCTCGGGAAGACCAGGGCACGGGTGCTGAAGAGCATCTCGAGCGGCGCATGCTCGACCAGCGAACTGGCGGCCCGAGCCGGCATCTCACTGGCCTCGGCCAGCGAACACGCCCGGATCCTGCACAACACCGGCCTGGTCACCACCCACCGCATCGGCAGCTCGGTCCGCCACATGCTCAACCCGGTCGGCGCCGACGTACTGACCGGGGCCCGCACCTAGGGCTGGATGCCGTCGAGCAAACGGTCCAGGCCGTAGCGGTAGGAGTCGGCGGCGGCTTCCCGGGTGCTCGACTGGTAGCCGTCCGCGTGCCAGATCGTGGTCATCGCGGGGTGCCGGTCGACGTCGAAGTACGTCTCCCACAGGTCGTTCCGCTCGTACCACCAGGCGTCGTTGGTCTGTCCGGTCGCGCGCTCGACCAGTTGACTCTCCGCTTCGAGGCTCGCCGCGGAGTCGACGTACGTCGTGATTGCGAGCGCGGCCGTGTTCGTCTCGAGCGCTCCGAGTCCGAGGCCGAGCAACGCGGACAGGAGGTACTCGCGACCCGCCAGCATGCCCGGTCCGACCGGTGGGCGGACCGTCGAGACCTGTGACAACCACAGGTGCCGCTGGAACATCGCACGGGTCTGCTGGGAGTAGAGCTCCACCTGCTCCCGCCAGTCCTCCGGCCGTGGCTCACCCGGGCCTGGGAGCTCCCGCTCGCCGAGCACCTGGTCGACCATCAGGTCGAGCAGCTCGTCCTTCGACGGCACGTACGTGTAGAGCGTCATCGTGCCGACCCCGAGCTCCTTCGCGAGACCGCCCATCGACGCCGCCGCCAGCCCCTGGTCGTCGGCGAGCTGGATGCCTGCCTGGACGACGTCATCGACGTTCAGCGACGGACGCCGGCCCGCGCCGCGCTTCCTCGCCACCCCGTCGGCGGGCTCGTCAACCGTCGGCTGGCGGTGGTTGCGCCACAGCAACGCCAGCGTTTTGTCCGGCTGCCCCTCACCACTCCGCCGCTCGCTCACGGGCCAACGATAGGCGCAGTCTTGAATTCTCGTATACCCTACGAGAATTCTGATCGAGAGGGGATTTCAGATGACGATCCTGGTGACGGGCGCGACGGCGAGTGTCGGGCGGCTGCTGGTCGACGAGTTGGTGGCGGCGGGTGCGCCGGTGCGGGCGTTGACCAACAAGCCGGCCCGGGCCGCGCTCCCGGATTGCGTGGAGGTCGCGCGCGGATACCTCGGCAAGCCGGAGACGCTGCCCGCGGCGCTCGCCGGCATCGACACCGTGTACCTCGCGCCGCTTCCGGCGTACGTCGACGACTTCGTCCGCTGTGCGCGGGACGCCGGCGTGCGGCGGGTCGTCGTACTGTCGGGGGAGCCTGCGGAGTACGAGGCGCAAGGGGATCCGTCGACGTGGCACTACTACCGGATCGAGCGGGCGATCGAGGCGGGCGGCTTCGACTGGACGTTCCTGCGGCCGGGGCAGTTCATGAACAACACGCTCGACTGGGCTCCGTCGATCAAGGCCGACGGGGTCGTGCGGGCGCCGTACGCCGACGCGGTGCAGACGCCGATCGACCTCGCCGACATCGCGGCGGTGGCGCGGGTGGTGCTGCTGTCGGAGGAGTACGGCGGGCAGAAGATCACCATGAGCGGACCCGAGGGGATCACGCCGCCGGAGCAGGTCGCGTGGATCTCGGAGGCGATCGGGCGGGAGGTGCGGTTCGAGGAACTGACACCGGATGAGTACGTCGAGGGGCTGGCGCCGGTCATCGGACGAGAGACGGCGCAGTGGCTGCTGGACGGTTTTCGGATGATGGCGGAACACCCGATGAAGCCGGAGCCGGCGGTGTTCGACCTCACCGGCCGGCCGGGTACGACGTACCGCGAATGGGCCCGCGCCAACGCAACGGTCTTCGGCTGAGGCATGATGCGCGGTTGTGAAGGAAAATCTGCACGACTACCTCCGTAAGGCCCGCGAGGCGATGGTCTGGAAGCTCGACGGGCTCGGCGAGTACGACGTCCGCCGGCCGCTGACGCCCAGCGGGACCAACCTCCTCGGCCTGGTCAAGCACCTGTCGATCGTCGAGGCCTGGTACTTCGGGAAGACCTTCGACCGGCCGTTCGCCGAAGAGTTGCCGTGGTGGGACGACGACGCCGAACCGAACGTCGAGATGTGGGCGACCGCGGACGAGACACGCGCCGAGATCGTCGACCGGTACCAGCGGGCGTGTGCGCACGCTGACGCGACGATCGAGGCGCTCGACCTGGACGCGCCGGGCCAGGTGCCGTGGTGGCGCAACCCGTCGGTGACGCTGCACGGCATCCTCGTCCACGTACTCGCCGAAACCAACCGCCACGCAGGCCACGCCGACATCCTCCGCGAACAACTGGACGGCGCGGCCGGCATGAGCCCGACCAACTCGAACCTCCCGGAGCAGGACGCCGCCTGGTGGGCGAACTACCGTGACCGCGTGGAAGCGGCCGCCCGGGCTGCCGTCTGACTGTCGGTGCCGGGTGCAAGGGTGGTGCTCCTCGAGGAAGGCGGAGCATGAATTCCATCAGGCACGACGGAGACACCTGGGATCTGGCATCGAGCGTCGGCGCGACCGCGACCCTGGCCGCGACGGCCCGGGCGATCGCGACCCGCGCGGACAGCCGTCTCATCGACGACCCGTTCGCCGAACCGCTCGTCCGGGCGGTCGGTATCGACCTCCTCGCCCGGCTGGCGTCCGGTGAACAGCCTCCCGGCGAGTTGGTCGATCGGGTCACGATCGACGGAGCCAAGGTACGGACCAAGTTCTACGACGACTTCTTCCTCGAAGCGACGAACGCAGGCATCACGCAAGCCGTGGTCCTGGCCTCGGGGCTGGATTCCCGTGCCTACCGACTGCGCTGGCCCACCGGGACCGTGGTGTACGAGCTGGACCAGCCCGACGTGATCGAGTTCAAGACCCGCACGCTGGCCGAGCTGGGCGCCGTACCCACCGCTGAGCGCAGGGTGGTCCCGGTCGATCTGCGCGACGACTGGTCCACCGCGCTTCGCGCCGCCGGGTTCGACCCGTCCGCGCAGACCGCATGGTGCGCCGAGGGCCTGCTGGGCTACCTGCCGCCCGAGGCGCAGGACCGCCTCCTGGACACCATCACCGAACTGAGTGCGCCGGGCAGCCGGGTGGCGACCGAAAGCCGGCCCAACCCGCGGCCGGGCGACGACGGCAAGACGAAGGAAGGCCTGAATCAGATCTCCGAACGCTGGCGCGCGTACGGTTTCGACCTCGACCACACGAAGCTGCGCTACTTCGGCGAGCGCAACGAGGCCGCTCCCTACCTCACAGACCGCGGTTGGGCGCTGAACGCCTTCACCACCCGGGACCTCCTCGCCGCCAACAACCTCCCACCCCTCGAGGGCGACGCATTACGCATGGGCGACCTCCTCTACGTCAGCGGCGTACTCAACAGCGGTGCCGAGGTGGACCGGCGTTCGACGTCCAATCGAACCTGACGAAGCGCCGCGAAGGCTGCGACCGCCGCCTGATCCTCAACCGGATCGGCGGCATTCACCCGCCGCCAAAACGCGATGCCACTGCGAAGACGCGCTCGAATCAGCGGAATCAACGCATCCGACGGCCGGACCGGGCCGCCGGCCCGCTGGTACTCGCTCAGAAACTCCCGCGCATGGTCCAAGTCCAAGGCATCGCCGGCGGGAGACTTCCCGAACTCCCAGACCGACCAGGCCAGCTCGTTGATCAGCGGGCCCCATTCAACCTCGTCCCAATCGACCACGCCGACGATCCGCCCGTCACGGCACAGCACGTTGCCTGGAAAGAAATCCCGATGCATCCACCCGACCGGCTCGTCGCCGTTGTGGCCAGGCCACGAGCGCAGCCACTGATCCAGCTCACGATCCGGAAACAGCCGCTGGGCCTCGGAGTCATCAGGTTCTGGAGGTACGCCCTCGCCCAGACTGGGAAAAGCGCGCGCAGAGATGTGCAGCCTCGCCAACAGACGAGCCGCCTGCCGACGCTCAACAGGATTCTGTCGGTCCAGCGGTGCACCCATCACGAACGGCCAGACAGTGATCGGCTGGCCTTGCCACAGAAACGCCGCCTCACCATCAGACGCCACCAGCGGCGCGATCACCTCAGGGACCTTGCCGGCGAACTCGGCGGCAACCCTGCAGGACCATTGCTGCTCCGGCAGCCCGTAGTACTGGGAGAGCCGGATCGCCACAGACGGTTCCGAGTCAAGTCGCCACAGCTTGCTCGCAGTCCCGCCGCCGATCGCCTCCGCGTGCTCGGCCACAACGCCGTACCGGTCGCGAACTTCCGCCAGTAGCGCCTCAGGAACAGGCTGCATGACGCCAACCTCACTCGTCTCGACCGACCGCACGTCAGCCCAGTGGATCACTCCGCGAACGTCGCCGCAAAGGCTCCAGAATCCTCGTCCCTCAGTGAACGGCGATGACTATTAAGGGAACATGTGTTTGACTGTGATGCATGAGGTGGGCAGGGCAGCGGGTTGATGCCGAGACTCCGGGGACGTTGCCGGGGCTCGGGTCGATCGCGGGGCTGGTCCGGTCGGTGACGACGCCGGAGTTCCAGGGGATCACGTTCCATGAGGTGCTGGCGCGGTCGGCGCTGAACTCCGTGCCCGGTACGGCGCTGCCGTTCAACTGGACCGTCAATCCGTACCGCGGGTGTTCGCACGCCTGCCGGTACTGCTTCGCGCGGCCCACCCACCAGTACCTCGAACTCGACGCCGGCCGGGACTTCGACCAGCAGATCGTCGTGAAGACGAACGTGGCCGACGTCCTGCGCCGCGAACTCGCCCGCCCGTCCTGGCGCCACGAACCGGTTGCCCTGGGCACCAACACCGACCCGTACCAACGCGCCGAGGGCCGCTACCGCCTGATGCCGGGCATCATCGAGGCCCTCGCGGCGTCTGGTACTCCACTTTCCATCCTCACCAAGGGCACCCTGCTTCGACGGGATCTGGAGTTGCTGTCAGCGGCCTCCGCCGAGGTCAACGTCGGCATCGGCCTCTCCCTCGCCCTGGGCGACGAAGCACTCCGCCGCCGCCTCGAACCCGGCGTTCCCTCGGTCCGCGGCCGCCTCGACCTGATCCGAGCCGTCCGCAACGCAGACCTCCCCTGCGGCGTCATGGTCGCTCCTGTCCTTCCCTGGCTCACCGACTCGACAGACGAACTGGACGATCTCCTGGCGCAACTGTCCGCGGCCGGCGCCACCGGCGTAACCCCGCTACTCCTCCACCTGCGCCCCGGCGTCAAAGAGTGGTTCATGCAATGGCTGTCCCACGACCACCCGAACCTCGTCAGCCGCTACACCTCCCTCTACGCCCACGGCCCCAACGCATCCCCCAGCTACCGCAAGTCCTTCGACCAAAAGCTCCGCCCACTACTCGCCAAACACGGCTTCGCCCGAACCTCCACCCACCGCACCCAACCCATCAACGGCATGCACCGCCCCAAGCCGTCCCAGGAACCGTTGTTCTGAGGGGAAGGCGGACGTGAGCATCCCACGCGGTGCTACGGGAGGGTGAGGATCTGGGGGCCTTTGGGGGTTATGGCTACGGTGTGTTCGGCGTGGGCGCCGCGGGTTCGGTCGGCGGAGCGGAGGGTCCAGCCGTCTTCGTCGATGCTGTAGGTGGAGCCGGCGCCGGACCAGAACCAGGGCTCGATCGCGAAGACGTGGCCGGCGCGGAGTTTGAGGCCGCGGCCGGGGCGGCCGCCGTTGGGGATGTGGGGCTCCTCGTGCATGCGGCGGCCGACGCCGTGGCCGCCGAAGTCCAGGTTGGTGCCGACGCCGGCCCGGTCCCCGACCGCTCCGATGGCGGCGCCGATGTCGCCGATCCGGTTGCCCTCGACAGCGGCCGCGATCCCGGCGGCGAGGGCCGCTTCGGTCGTCGCGATCAGTTCCAGGTCCTCGGCCCGCGGCGTACCGACGCAGAAGCTGATCGCCGAGTCCGCGCACCACCCGTCGATGGAGGCGCCGCAGTCCACGTTGAGCAGGTCGCCGTCGGCGAGCCGATGGTCGGACGGCAGCCCGTGCAGTACGGCGTCGTTCACCGACGTACAGATCACGCCGCTGAACGGCGAGGTCGCGAATCCGGGCTGGTACCCGTCGAACAACGACACCGCCCCGGCGGAACGCAGTACCTCGCGGGCCACCTCGTCGAGTTCACGCAAGGAGACGCCGACCGCGGCTTCCTTCTTCACCGTTGCGAGCGCCGTACCGACGACCCGCCCGGCCGCGCGCATCTGCTCGATCTGCGCCGGCGTCTTCAACTCGACCATGATTCCTCCGGGATAGTTATACCGGCACTTCTACCACAACCCCAACTAACAGGCCCTGCGCAGCGTCTTCAACGACAACTAGGGCTTGGGGGACGGAATGGCGGTACGACGACGCGCGGTGCTCGGGGGAATGCTCGCTGGAGCCGCGGCGGTGGCGACCAGCGGATGCCTGGCTGACACGTTCGCGAACACGACAGGTGACAGCCCGACGCAGACGGCGGAGCCGAAGCAGAGCAAGCCGGCTGAGCGGATCACGGTCGTCGCGACCGGCGACGTACTGCTCCACGAACGACTGTGGACCACCGCGAAACGCGACGGCGACAACGGCCGCTGGGACTTCGCGCCGTTGATGAGCAGCGTGAAGCCCCTTGTCCAGAAGGCGGATCTCGCGATCGCGCACCTGGAGACGCCGCTGGCTCGTGCAGGCGGTCCGTACCACGGCTACCCGCTCTTCCAGGGTCCGCCGCAGATCGCGACCGCGCTGAAGCAGACCGGCTACGACCTCTGCACGACTGCGAGCAACCACAGCTTCGACGGCGGCGCGGCCGGTGTCGACCGGACACTCGACACCCTCGACAAGGTCGGCCTGAAGCACGCCGGTACGGCGCGATCGCGGGCCGAGGCGGAGCAGATCACGATCGTCGACGTCGGGGGAGTGAAGGTCGCGTCGCTCAGTTTCACCTTCGGTTTCAACGGGCTGCCATACCCGAACGGCGAGACCTGGCGGGCGAGCACGATCAGCGCGAAGACGATCAAGCTGAAGGCTCAAGAAGCCCGCGACCGCGGCGCCGAGCTGGTCCTGGTCAGTTGCCACTGGGGTACGGAGTACTCGAACAAGCTCGACGATCAGCAGCGCGAGGTCGGGCCGCAGCTACTTGCCGACAGCAACATCAACCTGGTGATCGGCCACCATGCGCACGTCGTCCAGCCGATGCAGGAGATCGACGGCAAGTGGATCGCCTACGGGCACGGGAACCTGGTCGCCGCGCACCGGGAACCTGCGAGCCGCAAGGCCGAAGGACTGCTGACCCGCTTCACCTTCACCCGCAACGGAAACGGATGGCAGACCGAGGCCGAGTACGCGCCGCTGCTGATGACCGACGACCTGCCGGTACGAGTCCTCGACGTACGGCGGGAACTCGCGAAGGACACCGCCCGGCGCAGTCGGCTCGAGCTGGCGCAGCGCCGTACGACGGAGACTGTGACGGCACTGGGCGCGACGCCGAAAATGCTTTGAGTCAAGGCGTCGCGGCGGTCTAGGGTCGGGCGCATGATTACGTACTTCGTGATGGTCCGTCGTGCCCGCCTCCGGGCAGGCGAGGGGTGCCTGGGGATGGCATCCGCTCGATAGTCGTTGGGCCCAACGGGTTGTGGACGCGGCCGGGATCGTTCCCGGTGAGCTCGTTCTCGATGTCGGGGCCGGACTCGGCGCGCTGACTGCGCCGCTGGTCCGGGCCGGCGCCCGGGTGGTCGCTGTCGAACTCCACCCCGGTCGTGCCGATCGGTTGCGCCGGCGGTTCGCGGACGCGCCGGTGACGGTCGTCCGGGCCGATGCCGGTGATCTGCGACTGCCGTCGCGGCCGTTCCGGGTGGTGTCGAGTCCGCCGTACAACATCTCCACCTTGTTGCTGAAGCGTTTGCTGGCGCCGGGTTCACACCTGGTGTCGGCGGATCTGGTGCTGCAGCGGCAGGTGGCGAATCGGTGGGCTCGCGGTGACGCGCCCGGGGCGAACCGGTGGTTCCGCCACTACGACCCGTCGCTCGGACTTCGCCTTCCCCGCAGGGCATTCACCCCACCGCCGCATGTCGACTCAGCAGTCTTGGTGCTGCGCAAACGCTAGAAGGAGCGCAACCCCCGCAAGGTCAGAGGTGACCTCGCGGGGGTTTCTGCTGTCAGCCGTGCCAGGAGTTCCAGAGGGCGGCGTAGGAGCCTTGGCGGGCTACGAGTTCGTCGTGGCTGCCTAGTTCTGAGATGCGGCCGTCTTCTACTACTGCGACGCGGTCGGCGTCGTGGGCGGTGTAGAGGCGGTGGGCGATCGCGATGACCGTCCGGCCTTCCAGTACGGCGGCCAGTGAGCGCTCCATGTGCCGCGCGGCCCGCGGGTCGATCAGCGACGTCGCCTCGTCGAGGACCAGCGTGTGCGGGTCGGCCAGCACCAGCCGCGCCAGCGCCAGCTGCTGCGCCTGCGCCGGCGTCAACCCCAGCTGTCCGGAACCGACCCGAGTGTCCAGCCCGTCCGGCAGTGCCACAGCCCACTCTCGCGCATCCACCGCGCCGAGTGCGTCGAGCAGCTCCGCGTCCGTTGCGGACGGACGCGCCATCGAGAGGTTGTCCCGCAGCGTTCCGACGAAGACATGGTGCTCCTGCGTCACCAGCGCGACCTGCTTGCGCAGCTCGTCCAGCGGCAGCTCCGTCATCCCCACACCGCCGACCGTCACCGAACCGGTCCGCGGCGGATGGATGCCCGCGACCAACCGGCCGAGTGTCGACTTGCCCGCACCGGATGGCCCGACCATCGCGATCCGCTCGCCCGGCTGGATCGTCAGGTCGACGCCGTGCAGTACGTCGCGGCCCTCGACGTACGAGAACCGCACGTCACGTGCCTCAACGAGCTCACCGGAAGGCTCCCGGCCCGACGGCGTCCGGTCGTCCGGTACGTCGCTGATCCCGAGCAGTCGCGCGAACGCGGCGCCACCGGACTGGAGCTCGTCCAGCCAGGACAGCAACCTGTCGACCGGGTCGATCAGCTGGTTCACGTACAGCACGGCGGCCGTCACGGCGCCCAGCGAGGCATGTCCGTTGAGGTGCATCCAGCCGCCGAACAGCAGCGTGCCGACGACCGGTACGAGATACCCGAGCTCGGCGGCCGGGAAGTACACCGTCCGCAGGAACAGCGTGTAGCGCTCAGCCAGGTAGCTTCCGCGGATGTCCACGTCACCGCGCCGCACGCGGTCGTCGTACCGCCGCAGGGCCTCGACCGTCCGCGCGCCTTCGACCGTCTCCGCGAGCGAGCTGGTCATCTGCGCGTACGCCGCGTTCTCGCGGAGGTACCCGTCCTTGGCGCGGCGCAGGTACCACTTCGTGCTCAGCCAGAGCAGCGGGACCATCGCGGCCATCGGCACCAGCACCCAGACGCCGACCAGCAGCGTGGCGACCGCGGTGAAGATCACGGTCACGAACGCGATGATCGTCTCCGGCACTGCGAACCGCACGGTCCGGGACAGCGTGTCGACGTCCCGCGACGTCCGGGACAGCAGGTCGCCGGTGCCGGCCCGCTCGACCGTGCCGATCGGGAGCGCGAGCGCGTTGTCGACGAACTCCTCACGCAGCTCGGCCAGCACCTGCTCGCCCAGCGCGAACGACCGGTACCGCGCCCAGCGGGTCAGCAGCGACTGCGCGACGATGAAGCCGGCGATCACGATGATCACCACATTGACCTTGGCGGCGGTCGTGCCGTTCTGCACGTTCTCCACCAGGCCGCCGATCAGCCGCGGCGCCGCGAGCCCGCTGACCGCCGCGAGCCCGTGCAGCACCAGCGCGATCGTCAGGTTGCGCGGGTGCCGCCGGGCCAGTCGCCGGGCATGCCGCCGAATCTCGGCCGACCCGGCCACGGGCAGGATCTGCCTCATCGGAGGGCCTCCTCTTCTTCGGTCTGGCGGGTGACGGTCCTGCGGTACTGCGGGGTGCTCTCGAGCAGCTCGCGGTGCTTGCCGGTGGCAACGACTCGGCCGGCGGCGACGAAGATCACCTCGTCGACGCGGTCGAGCAGCAGCGGGCTGGCGGTCAGTACGACGGTGCTGCGGCCGGACCGGTGGTCGCGCAGCCGGTCCGCGATCCGTGCCTCGGTGTGTGCGTCCACGGCGGAGGTCGGCTCGACCAGGACCAGCACGGACGGGTCGGCGAGCAGCGCCCGTACCAGCACCAGCCGCTGGCGCTGTCCGCCGGAGAACGAGCGGCCCTTCTCCTCGACCTCGGAGTCGAGCCCGTCCGGCAGCGCGACGAGCACGTCCTCCGCGGACGCCGTACGGAGCGCAGCCATCAGTTCGTCGTCAGTACGACGACCTGCTGGGTCCAGCTCCGTGCGCAGCACACCGGTGAACAGCTGGGAGCCCGTGTCGCTCACCAGGATCCGCTCGCGGACATCTGCCCGCGTAGCGCTGGCCAGCGTCACGCCGCCGTACCTGACCTCGCTTGCCTCGTCGTACCGACCTAAGCGGTCTGCGAGCTTGTCGTAGCTGTCCGGCTCCGCGGAGACGACCGCGGTGAGCAGTCCGTCGCGGGCGCGGACGCCGGAGACCGGGTCGACCAGGTCGCCGTGGTCCGGCAGCCGCACCGGTGTCGCCGGGTCGGTGATGTCGGTCTCCAGCTTCAGCACCCGGATGACCCGGCCCGCTGCGACCAGTCCACGCATCAGCTGGTTGGCGAACTCGGTCGCGGTACGCAGTGGCAGCACCAGGAACGTCGCGTACCCGTAGAACGCGACCAGCGAGCCGGCACTGAGGTCACCGTGCAGAGCGAAGTGCGCACCCAGACCGACCACCAGCACGACGAAGATGCCTGGCAGCAGCACCTGTGCCGCGTCGAGCACGGACTGGATGCCGGCCACCCGTACGCCGGCCTTTCGCACCTGCTGTGACTCGCTCCGGTACCGCTGGGAGAACGACTCCTCGCCGCCGATCCCGCGCAGCACGCGCAGACCGGCCACGATGTCCGAGCCCAGCGAGTTCAGCTCTCCGACCGCCTCGCGCTGCGCGGACTGCCGCTTGTGCAGCGGCCGCAGCATCGGCCCGAGGCAGAACAACATGATCGGTACGCCGATCAGTACGACCAGACCGAGCACGGTCGACGACGACAGCAGGATCGCCGCGACCACCGCGAACGCGACGATCGCGCCGGCGAACCGGGCCGAGATCTCCATCAGGTTCCCGATGTAGGACAGGTCGCCCGCGCCGATGCTGACCACCTCGCCGGTGGCCAGTTGCTTCGGCAGCGTCGCGCCGAGGTCGGCCGACTTCCGTGTCACCACCTGGACCGTCCGGTACGCCGCGGTCAGCCAGTTGGTGACCGCAAACCGGTGCCGCATGATGCCCGCCGTCGCCTGCACCACACCGACCGCGAACAGCACCGCGGTCCAGCGCAGCAGCCGCTCGCCGTCGCGCGCCGCGATGCCCTCGTCGATCGCTCGCCCGAGGATCGCCGGGATGAACGCCTGCGCCGCCATCCACAGGATGCCGAACGCCATCCCGCCCGCGAGCGTGCGTGCCTGGCCGCCCGCCACCCACCACAGGTAACGGGCCGGCGAGCGATGATTCGGGACGCCGGGATCGGCGAGCGGCAGTTGTCTCATAGCCTTCCCAGGCTAGGTGCCGCCACCGACAGCCGCATGCGAATTACTCGCACCTGTCGACCCTCCGAACGGCACCTTTCGGCACGCCGGGCGCGGTGACGGTCGGTAGAGCTTCACCTTGCGTTGGGCAACGGGTTCCCACCGGGTCATGTCCGGCCCCTGTCCTGGATCCATGTTGGTGATCGCGCATCGGGGAGCGAGTGGCTACCGCCCGGAACACACACCGGCGGCCTACCGGCTGGCCGCGGCCCAGGGCGCCGACTACCTGGAGCCCGACCTGGTCGCCACCCTCGACGGCGTCCTGGTCTGCCGGCACGAGAACGAGATCTCCGGTACGACGGATATCGCGGAGCACCCGGTGTTCGCCGACCGGAGGATCACCAAGATCGTCGACGGGACCGCGGTCACCGGCTGGTTCGTCGAGGACTTCACGTTCGCCGAGCTGCGGACGCTCCGGGCCCGCGAGCGGATGCCGGCGCTCCGGGCGAACAACACGGCGTACGACGGGCTGGAGGAGATCCCCACCTTCGACGAGGTGGTCGCGCTGGCGCGCCGGGAGTCGGCGCGGCTGGGACGGCCGATCGGGGTACTGCCGGAGATCAAACACCCGGCGTACTTCCGGCGGCTCGGCCTGCCGCTGGAGGAGCTGCTCACCGAGCGGATCCTGGCGCTCGGGCTGCGTCCGGACGAGATCATGATCCAGTCGTTCGAGCCGACGAGCCTGCGGCGGCTGTCGGTGATGACACGGGTGCCACTGGTGCAGCTGATCGACTCCGAGAGCGCACCGAACGACTTCCTGCGGACCGGTGACGGGCGCACGTACGCCGACTTGATCGAGCCTCGAGGGCTTCGGGAGATCGCGACGTACGCGCAGGTGCTGGCGCCGTACAAGGACCTGGTCGTGCCGCGCACCGCGGACGGTTGTCTCGGGGAACCGACCCGCCTGGTCGACCACGCCCACCGCGCCGGTCTGGGGGTCCAGGTGTGGACGTTCCGCGCCGAGCGCCGTTTCCTGCCGACCGGGACCGACTTCCCGACCGAGCTGGCCCGCTTCGCCGCACTGGGCCTGCAGGGCGTCTTCGCCGACCACCCGGACCAGGCAGTCGCAGCACTCCGCAAACCCGCCCTGAACGTGTAGCAGCGGGGTGACCGCTGCCCGCGATCACCCCGCCTGGGGTGCTGCGCCTCTGGTGGGCGCAGTCATGCTCACGCCGCCGGGGGCTTGTTGTTGTTGGTGTCGTCGTAGAGGCGGGAAGCGATGTCGTCCTCGGTCGTGTCCTGGTTCTGGTTCTGGTTGACCGACTGCTGGACGTTCTGCCAGACCGCCTTGCCGTCGGACTCCGGGATCACGATCCAGGCGACCGCGTAGCCGATCAGCGCGGCGCCGCCGGTGATCAGGGTGAGGCCGACCCAGCCGAGGCGGACCAGGGTCACGTCGACGTTCAGGTAGTCGGCGATGCCGCCGGAGACGCCGGAGAGCATCCGCTGGTTGGCGGAACGACGGAGGACCTTGCCGGACAGGTTCTGGAACGGTGCGTTGGAGTTCGTCATGGCTCTACTCTCCCGCCCCGGGACCCCGCGCCACATCAGGATCGGTACCGACCGACCCCTGATCCACCCCTGACGACTTTCGTGACAAGACGCTTCGTCAGCGCGGAGACTTAGGGGGTGGAGCCTCCGCGCACCGGTACGACCCCCGGCCGTGGCCGGGGCGTGCTGGCGTCGGTTGCCGCAGCGACCACGGTGGTGGCCGTCATCGGCGTCACCAACCTGCTGAGCTCCAGCGGCACGGGGACCCTGATCACGACCCCAGAGCCGACCCCGGAGCCCGTGGCGGTGCGGACGGTCGGCTTCGGGCACGTGGCGATCACCGTGCCGAAGGCCTGGGGCACGAACGCCAGCCGCTGCGGTACGCCGCACCGGGACACCGTGCTGATCGACGACCCGTCCGCTGCGTCGTACTGCGACCTGCCGCGCCCGCCGGATGTTGACAGCGTGGAGCTTGTCACGGTCCCGCCGAGCGGCTTCCAGAGGGACGAGACGATCACTGTGGACGGTGTGTACGCCGAGCGCCGCAAGACCAGCTGTGCGAGTGACGACGTGTGCTGGGGCGCAGTGGGCTTCCCGTCGTTGCACGTCTGGTTCCGCGCCTCGTCGTCGACGAGTGCCGACGAGGTGGATCAGATCCTCGCCCGGATCCAGATCCTGCCGGACCGGGTCGGCGTACCCAGCTCGTGGTCGTTGGACGAGGCCCGCGACGGTACGGCGTACGCGAAGCTGGTCCAGGAGCTGGGGCTGAGGACGGAGATCCTCACCAGGACGTCAACCGTGTACAAGCCAGGCCGCGTCGTGAGCGTCTCTCCGCGTCCCGGCACCCTGCTGAGCCCCGGCCAAACGGTCACGCTGACAGTTATCAAGTAGGTCGGAACCTCTGGTGCCCGTCACCCTGTCTGTAGGGGTGAGGAGGGGTATGGACGAGTTCACTGAGTACGTCACCGCACGCTGGCCCACGCTGGTGCGGTCCGCGGTTCTGCTCGGGTGTACGCCGCCTGAAGCGGAGGATCTCGTTCAGTCCGTCCTGGAGCGGTGCCTGCTCAAGTGGAACCGGGTGCGGGTAGCGGAGGACCGTGACGCGTACGTGCACCGCATGCTGGTCAACTGCTTCCGCTCCTCCCGCAGACGTCGCTGGCACGGTGAGCTGCCGTCCGCGTCGCTCCCGGAGTCCCCGGGCGGTGACCAGACGGCAGGTGTCGACGACACGGACGCCGTGATGCGTGCACTCGACCGCCTGCCGGGTGACCAGCGCACAGCCGTCGTACTGCGGTACTACGCGCACCTCAGCGAGCAGCAGATGGCGTCCGTACTGGGCGTCGCCGCCGGCACGGTCAAGAGCCGACTATCCCGAGCGGTGAAGGCCCTGGCAGAGGACCCACACCTGGCAGAACTGCGAGAAACCCGATGACCGACCTGACCGACCTCCTGGCCCGCACCGCCGACCAGACCCCCGTAGGCCCACCCCCACTGGACGCCCTCCACGCCGGAGCGACCCGCCGCGGACGCCGCCGTACGGCGGGACTCACAGCCACTGCTGCGGTCGCTGTCGCTGCCGTAGTCGGCGGAACCACCCTGCTGACCTCTCCCGACCAGACCGCCCCCGTTACGTCACCCACCCCGTCCCCAACGCCGTATACGCTGCGGCTGGTCGGCTTCGGCCACGCCGTTATCGCCATACCGGGGGACTGGCCGGTCAACAAGAGCATGTGCGGCACTCCACAACAGGACACACTCCTCCTCGACGACCCGAGCGCAGCGCAGTTCTGCAAGGCGGACCGTCCCCCCGGGGTCGAGAGCATGGCGGTGTACTACGGGCGCCCGAGAGTCGACTTCCACGCCGACGAGACGTTCGAGATCGACGGAGTCCGCGCCGAGCGGCAGCGGACGACCTGCTCGCCCTCCTTCTACCCCAAGGCGAAGGGCACGGCGAAGGTCACGACCTGTGGCAGCACAGTGAGCATCCCGTCGCTCAAGGTGTGGTTCCGGGCCGAATCGTCGACCAGCGCCGAGGAGGTCGACCGGATGCTGGCCCCGATCCAGATCGTGCCGGACCTGTCCGGCGTCCCCAGCTACCGGTCGCTCGGCACGGCGCTCAATCCCGTCGCGAAGTCCTACGCGCCGGTGCTGGCGGCCTCCGGGCTCAAAGCGCAGTACAAGCAGGTGAAGTCGCCGAGCTACCCGCCCGGCACGATCCTGGGCGTCTCGCCCACCGCGGGCACGATCTTGACGGTCGGCTCCACCGTGACCGTGACGGTCGCTCGCTGATCAGAACTGTCGGTGGGGATGCCTAGCGTGCTGGGTATGGACGTGCAGGCGGTGGTGAAGGTGATGGCGGGGTTGCCGGGCGCCGAGGAGCAGGAGGGGTGGGCGGGGCAGCCGGTCTTCAAGGTCCGCAACAAGAGCTTCGCGTACCTGTCCGAGGACCAGACCCGCCTGCACCTCAAGGCGCTCCGCGAGGAGCAGGAGGCGCTCGTCGCCGAAGACCCGGAGGTCTACACACCCTCCTGGGAGGGCGGCCGCTTCGCCTGGGTCCTCATCCAGGTGGAGCTGGCCGACGAGGAAGAGCTCAGCGAACTGGTCACGGAAGCCTGGCGCCTCACCGCCCCGAAGTACCTGATCGCCCAGCTGGACAACTGAGCGCCGGGTAGGGGCTGGCTTGCACTCGCTTGGGTCGAGTGCTAATACTTGGTTAGCACTCCATGGGTGAGAGTGATAAGAGCTCGCGCCCGGCGGAGTGTGCAAGAAGACGGCCTCGATGAGGTGCTGTTGCGCGGCGGGACATGAGCGTCGCGGATCGGTGCCGTCCGTCGCGGGCATCCGGGCCGGCTGAACCACAAAGACTCGACGCGGGAGGACTCGCGGAGAATGCCCAAGCTGATTGCTTTCGATGAAGAGGCGCGCCGCGGCCTCGAGCGGGGAATGAACACCCTCGCCGACGCCGTCAAGGTGACGCTCGGCCCGAAGGGCCGCAACGTCGTTCTGGAGAAGAAGTGGGGCGCACCCACGATCACCAACGACGGCGTCTCCATCGCCAAGGAGATCGAGCTCGAGGACCCGTACGAGAAGATCGGGGCCGAGCTCGTCAAGGAAGTTGCCAAGAAGACCGACGACGTCGCGGGTGACGGTACGACCACCGCCACCGTGCTGGCCCAGGCCCTCGTCCGCGAGGGGCTGCGCAACGTCGCCGCCGGCGCCAACCCGATGGGCCTGAAGAAGGGCATCGAGAAGGCGACCGAGGCCGTCAGCGAGCAGCTGCTGGCGCTGGCCAAGCCGGTCGAGACCCGCGAGCAGATCGCGGCGACCGCGTCCATCTCGGCCGCGGACACCCAGGTCGGCTCGATCATCGCCGAGGCGATGGACAAGGTCGGCAAGGAAGGTGTCATCACCGTCGAGGAGAGCAACACCTTCGGCCTCGAGCTCGAGCTCACCGAGGGTATGCGCTTCGACAAGGGCTACATCTCGCCGTACTTCGTGACCGACACGGACCGGATGGAGGCCGTCCTCGACGACCCGTACATCCTGGTCGTGAACAGCAAGATCGGCAGCATCAAGGACCTGGTCCCGGTGCTGGAGAAGGTCATGCAGACCGGCAAGCCGCTGGCCATCATCGCGGAGGACGTCGAGGGCGAGGCCCTGGCCACCCTGGTCGTCAACAAGATCAAGGGCACCTTCAAGGCCGTCGCCGTCAAGGCGCCGGGCTTCGGTGACCGCCGCAAGGCCATGCTGGTCGACATCGCCGTCCTCACCGGCGGCGAGGTGATCTCCGAGGAGGTCGGCCTCAAGCTCGACACCGTCGACCTGGAGCTGCTCGGCCAGGCCCGCAAGATCGTCGTCACCAAGGACGAGACGACCATCGTCGAGGGCTCGGGCGACGCCGACCAGATCACCGGCCGGGTGAACCAGATCCGCGCCGAGATCGAGAAGTCGGACTCCGACTACGACCGCGAGAAGCTGCAGGAGCGCCTGGCCAAGCTGGCCGGCGGTGTTGCGGTCATCAAGGTCGGCGCGGCCACCGAGGTCGAGCTGAAGGAGCGCAAGCACCGCATCGAGGACGCCGTTCGCAACGCGAAGGCGGCCGTCGAGGAGGGCATCGTCGCCGGTGGCGGCGTGGCGCTGCTGCAGGCGTCGGTGATCGCGTTCGAGAAGCTGGACCTCGAGGGTGACGAGGCGACCGGTGCGGAGATCGTCCGCAAGGCCGTCGAGGCGCCGCTGAAGCAGATCGCCGTGAACGCCGGCCTCGAGGGCGGCGTCGTGGTGGAGAAGGTTCGCAACCTCGAGCCGGGCTGGGGCCTCAACGCCGCGTCCGGTGAGTACGTGGACCTGATCAAGACCGGCATCATCGACCCGGCCAAGGTGACGCGCTCGGCGCTGCAGAACGCGGCGTCCATCGCGGCCCTGTTCCTCACCACCGAGGCCGTCATCGCCGACAAGCCGGAGAAGGCAGCAGCCGCTCCGGGCGGCGCGCCCGACATGGGCGGCATGGACTTCTGATCCAGAAGTAGTCCAACAGCACACAGCAGCACACCAAGCGGTCCCGAGCAGCAGCTCGGGACCGCTTGCTATGTGCCGGTGATGAGGTGGTGGGCCAGGAGTGGGGAGAAGGTGCGGGTGGGGAGGTCTGGGGTCAGGCCGCAGGGGCCGTCGGATTCGCCCGGTGTGCGGAGCCAGAGGTGGAGGTCTACGGGGGCGGGGGTGCGCGCCGGGGGAGTGCCTAGTTTGCGGGCGGGTGGGTTGCAGGAGCTGCCGTCGGAACCGTTGCCGTTGCGGCTGGTGTCGATGACGTAGTGGGTGCCGCCGCCGAGGGCCTGCAAGATCTCGGAGCCGCGGGTGGCCGACTGCTCGGTGGTGAAGTAGTTCGCGGTGTTCAGGGCGAACCCGCGGACCTTGCCGATATCCGCGAGCCGCAGCCGGCGCGCCATCTCCTTCGCGTCACCGGACGTCACGTTCCCGGCGTCGAGGTACGTCCACGTGTTCGGGTTCTTCGCCGCCAACACCCCGACGGCGTACTTCAGCAGCCCGATCCGCCCGTCCCACTCCGACGTCGGGTAGCAGTCGAGTCGCGCCAGCGCGTCCGGTTCGAGAACCACCACCGCCGGCCGCGTCCCGATCCCGGCCGACACCGCTGCGATCCACGTCCGGTACGCCGCCTCGGACGCGGCCCCGCCCCCGATCCCGCACTGGCGTCCCGGGAGGTTGTCCGTCACCAGCACCGGCAACTTGCCCGCCTTGTCGGCTGCCGTCGTGTACGCCGTGACGCCCGCCTTCACGTCCCCGCTCCACGCTCCGACCCAGCGCGCCGACGCCTGCGCGGCGATCTTCGACGCGAGCTCGGTGTCCTCCGGATGCCGCCGTACGTAGGCAGCCGCGGGCGACGCCGGATCGACGTAGAACCCGGTGGTCAGCTTCAACGGATCGCCGGTCGCCTCGGCCAGCCCGGATTCGGGCCGGCCGAGGACGAGCAGCGCGGCGGTCAGCACAAGGAAGGCAACTACCGGACGCGTGGTCGGCATCGTGAAGGATCCTCCTGATCACTCAACGTGCCGACGACATTACTCTTCGGCAGCTCAGCTGTTCTCGTCGACCTCGCAGAACGAGGCGTAGTGGTCGCCGGTGTAGTAGACGTGTGCGGGCGTGGTCATCGCGCCGCCGCCGACCAGCCGACGGGCGCCGCGGTCGGGTGAGCCGGGCGTGATCACGGTGTACTCGTGGTAGTACCCGTTCGACTCGTCCGGGAGGATGCCCTCCCGGTTCGAGAAGACGGTGCCGTCCTGGTCGTATGGGAACGGTCCGCCGGAGTGGATGAGGTCGAGGGTGTCGGCGGCCTGCGACGGCAGCGAGCTGAGCGCGCAGGTGTCGATCGCGGTGACCTGCGGCGCGGTGACGTACGACGAGGTGGCGTATGAGGCGGAGGTAGGGGTTGGGGCGGCGTAGGCCGTGGAGCCCAGGGCGGCGGTGGCAGCCAGGGTCACGGCGGCGATGAGGGTTCTCATGCCCGGAGGCTTCCCGCCCGGAACGACGCCGGTACATCCCAGCTCTGAATAACAGCTGGACTATGACCCCGGCGTACCCCTAAAGTCTGGCGCGGCGAGAGAGATCCCGGAGCGGAAGGAGCGACCGATGAAGACACTGACTTGTTTCCCGGTGCGCCCGGTCCGCTCGCACAGCTCGCACTGAGCGGAGTGGCGCGCCTCCTGCTGGAGGATCTGTGACTATCCGCAACACCGTCGAGGCCGACCTCGACACCATCCTTGCTCTGATCGAGCAGAAGTCCGTCAACACCGTGACCGTCGAGCGGTACCGCGAGTACGTTGCCGCCGGCTACTACAAGCACGACTGGAACTGGGTCGTCGAGGAGAACGGCGCGATCCAGGCCCTCGCGATCTGGTGGGGCGTCCCGGGCGAGAACCACCCGTACAGCATCGACGGCCTCTACTACGCCGGTGAAGGCGACCCGGTCCCGGTCTGGACCGAGCTGCTGAAGTACGCCGTCGCGTCCCGGCCCGCCGGTGCCGAGCCGCCGGAGTACCACTTCTTCCTGGACAGCGACTGGCAGGACAAGCCGGACGTCGTCGCGGCGCTCCAGACGCGGAGCCAGGCGGCCGCCGCGGTCGGGATGAGCGGGATCACCGATCGGCTGCGCTACGAATGGAAGCCGGAGTACGGGCTGCCGGAGCGGCCCACCCGGCTGAAGTTCGATCCGGCCGACGACGAAGCGTTCGTCGACGTGTTCATGCGGGTCAGCGTGGGCAGTCTCGACGCCGCGACCGCGCGGGAGATCGCGCGACTCGGCGTCGAGGGCGCGGCCCGCGAAGAGCTGGCGATGTACAAGTCGATGCGGGGCGACCGCGACTGGTGGCGGCTGGCGCACGACGAAACCGGCGAGCTGGTCGGGTTCCACTTGCCGTCGGCGAATGCCGGCGGGCCGGTCGTCGGGTATCTCGGCATCGTGCCGGAGCACCGCGGGAAGGGCCTGATCAACGACCTGCTGGCCGACCTCACGCACCAACTCGCGGAGACCGGCGCCGAGAACATCCGGGCCGACACCGACTTCGGCAACATCCCGATGGCGAAGAGCTTCGAGCGCCAGGGCTACCGGAACTTCGCGGTCCGCCGGGTACTGGCCTTCCCGGAGAACTGAGCGCGAGGTAGAGACGTGCACGCCCCGAATCCCTATGCTCCCTGACATGTCAGAGAGTTTCGGGGGAGCGGGGCGATGCGCGACATCGCTCTGATCCTGCATGTGCTGGCGGGCGTGCTCGCAGTCCTGTTCGGCCCGTTGGCGATCGTGCTCACGCTGCGCCGCCGCGGGCTGAACTGGGTCGGCGAGGTCTACCACTGGACGATCGCGGCGGTCTGCCTGACCGCGCTGGTGATGGTCCCGTACGACTGGGGCCGGCTCTGGTACTTCTGGCCGATCACGATCGCGTCGTACCTGTTCGTGTACGTCGGCCAACGCGCGGCCGAGGCGCCCGGAGGACTCTGGTACCGCGGCGTCCTGCGCGGGTACGGCGGCGGCTGGGTGGCACTGTGGACCGCGATCGCGGTCGTCTCCCTGCCGCACCAGTGGTGGGCTTGGGCGCTCCCGGTCGTGGTCGGTTCGGCCGTGATCGAGTGGCTGTGCTTCAACCCGTCGCCGGGCTGGACCCAACAGGCCCAACCCGGCGCAAAGGCCTAAGCCTGCCCGGCTTGCTCTTCCGGGGTTGCCTTGCGGACGACGAGGCGGGTCCAGGCGCCGACGTAGACGCGGTCGTCGGGGTTCAGCTCCTGACGCTGGCCCGGGATGATCGGGGTCTCCGGGAGCGGTCCGGCGGCGGAGGCGACGTACGTGCCGTTGGAGGACTGCAGGTCCTCCACCCACCATCGCTGGCCGTCGGTGGTCAGCTGGGCCTGCCGGCGGCTGACGCCGGTGTCGTCGCCGCAGTCGATCTCCGGCGAGATGCCGCGGCTACGGGACGGCCGGCCGATCAGCAGGCTCTTCTCGGTCAGCGGGATCACTGCCGGCAGCCCTGGCGACGGACACGGGTCGTCACTCTGCTGTACGGCGTACCAGTCCGGGTCGACCCAGCGCTCGACGACCCACTCGGCCAGCGCGGCCGGTGCCGACGGTGTCGCCGGTGGGGTCGCCGGAGCCGGACCGGCGGACAGGTCGAGCGACGAGGCCGGCCGCGGCATGGTGCCGGTGGTGAAGTCGTACCCGCAGCTCTCGCAGAACAGAGCGTCGGGGGCGGCGGCCTCCGAACAGTTCGGGCACGACTGCGCCGCCGGAGCTCCAGCTGGTGAGGCGGCGGAACCCGCGGGCGCTGTGCCGCCGGCGCTCGGCCCAGGACCCGCGGGAGCGCCGGCCGCGGGAGCCGCGGGTGTGCTGGCTGCCGAGACCGCTGCGCCGGCGTCCGCCGGGATGGGGAGGCCGCAGACGTCGCAGTAGTCGGTGGAGGTGGACGGGTGTCCACTGGGACAGTTCACGGTCATTTCCGCACCCGGGTGGTCTTGGTGGAGGCCGTGTCGAGCGCCATCTCATCGGCTTTCTCGACCGTCCGCTTCAGCCGCACCGTACCCGTATCCTGGTCGTCGATCTCGACAACCTTCCGCAGCCGGGTCGTCGCCTCTTCGTTGCCGGTCTGAGCGGCGAGCTGCACCGCGCGACCGAGCTTGGTGGTCGCCGTCGCGGTGTCGCCGACCGCCTTCGCGGCCAGGCCGTCCTGGATCGCCTGCGCCAGCTCGGTCTGTCCGGTGTAGTGCGCGACCTCCGGGCTGATCCGGGTGGTGAGCGCCTCGTCCGCGGACCACAGCGCCTTCACCAGGCCCTGCGCGACCGTGTCGTCGCCCAGCACGAGCTGCACACGCGCGGCGAGCTGCTCCTGCCCGACCGCCTTCGCGGCCAGCCGGATCGCCACGTGGTAGTCGCGGGACTCGTCACCCCACGACCCGGTCGGGTACGACCCGGTCAACGGGTTGATCGACGTACGCCGGGACGTCAGGTCCTCGACCGTCGGCGCGACCTGCCTGACGAACAGCACCTCCGCACCCTGCGGCGCCCACACCCGCAGGTCGGCCTGCGCGACACCACGGCTCATCGCGTTCTGGATCAGCTTGGAGAACTCGGCGGCCAGCTGGTCCGGCGCCGGGATGATGTCGACGGTACCGAGCAGGGCCTGCGCGATCCGGCGTACCTCGTCCACCTGCCAGGCGACGCCGACGCCGCGGGTGTCGCACTGGAACTGGCCGGTCACCGCCTGGATCGTCTGGGTCAGCGCCTCCGGCGTCTCGTGCTGGTTCTCGCCGTCGGTCAGCAGGATGGCGTGCTTCTGCGTCAGCGACGGCACGGTGGCGAACACCCGCGACGCCAGCCGCAGCCACGTGCCCATCGCGGTCCCGCCGTCGGCGTAGAACCGGGACACGGCGTCCTTCGCGGCCTGCCGCGTGTACGGGTCCATCTTGACCATCACCGGCTCCGCGGACGGCGGGAACGCCAGCTGCGCGCGGTCGTTGCCGGAGATCACCGCGAACCAGACACCGTCGAGGATCTGGTCGAGCGCGGTCTGCGCGGCGTACGCGGCCGCCTGGACACCGTCGCGACCCATCGAGCCGGAGGTGTCGACGATGATGATCTCGCCCGCGTCGCCGCTGCCGGACTGCCCTGCGGCGCCGGCGCCGGTGCAGTTCACCGTGACGATGGCGTGCACGTCGGTCCCGCCGTCCGGCAGGAACTCGTTCTGGTAAACGGAGGCGGTGAAGTCGGCCATCTCGGGTCCCTCTCCTTAAATGCGTGCGAGCGCGACGGTGATGTTGTCCTGACCGCCCTGGGCGTTGGCCCAGTCAACCAGGGCGGACGCAGTGGCCAGCGGCTCGCCGCCCTTGTCCGCAGCTGTCTGACGTACGAGCTCGGCCAGCGGTGCCGCCTCCGAGCAGTAGTTCCAGAGGCCGTCCGAGCAGACCAGCAGCCAGCCGGGCCCGCTCACCTGCTGGCTCGTGGTCCGTGGCGTGTGGTCCGGCGCGTCCTTGCCGAGCCAGCGGGTGATCGCGTGCGCGTGCGGACCGGACTCGGCTTCCTCGCGGGAGACGCCGGTGGCGATCAGCTCGGCGGCCCACGAGTCGTCCACCGTCAATGCGACCGGCTCGGCCGCGTCCGGGAACCAGTACGCGCGGCTGTCGCCGACACTGCCCGCCACGAGCAGCCCGTTCTCCAGGACGGCCGCGACGAAGGTGCAGGACGCCGGGTTCGGGCTGTCCGGACTGGTGTTGTCGAGTACGGCGTCACTCGCCGCGTCGGCCGCCGCCTTGAGCCGGGCCGCGGTAGCACTGGCCCGCGACGAGTCCGTGCCGAGCCCCTGCGCGTGGCCGGCCTCAAGCACCTCACGCGCCGCCCGGGCGGCCGCGAGCGAGGCGACGTCGGAGTCGAGCGACGAGCTGACGCCGTCGCACACCACCAGAAGCGCTCGGCTGCCTGGCTCGGCGTCCGCGGCGATCGCCATCGCGTCCTCGTTCCGGGTGTGCCGGATGCCGCGGTCGCACACCCCGGCCACCCACGGAGCGGGCTGCTCCTCGAAGTGGTCGCGCGGCTTGGCCGCCTTGGTGCCGCAGGTCTCGCAGTACCCGTCCGCGCTGACGGTGCCGCCGCACGACCGGCACGGGCCGACGGCCGCAGCCTCCGGGCCGGGCACCGCGCCGATCTCCACGGTCGGCTCGGTGTCGGTGTCCAGCGCAGGTGAGGTCGGGGCAGTCCCCGGCTTCAGCTCGGCGCCGCAGGCCTCGCAGAACAGGTCCGCCTCGGACACCACCCCGCCGCAGCTGGGGCAGACCGTGTCGGTCGTACTCGTCATCGCAACGTCCATCCTCGAACCTCGTTGGCCTGGTCGACCAGGGCGATCCGTTCCGGCCGGGTCTGCGCCTGGTCGGCCAGCAGCCGGTAGGTGGCCTCGAGCCCGTCCCGCAGGGAGGTCTCGGTGGCTGCCCGTCCGTCGATCCGCAGAGCTTCCTGCGGACCGGACTGCTGGACCTCGGCCAGCGCGGTCCGGAACACGTCCGCGGCCAGGTTGGCCCGGTCGACCGGGTCGATGGTCAGCGTCGCGATGCTGTCCATCGCCTGGGCGAGCGCGGGAAGGCCACGCCCTGATCCTGCCAGCAGACCGGCTCGCTGGCGACGGGCCCGCACGTACTCGCCGCTGGTTCGCGGCACCAGGTCGAGTGCGTTGAGCGCACCGTCCACGTCTTTGCGCGAGGTCCGGATGTTGGCCAGACCGAACGCCGAGGGCGCGATGTAGTTGGCGTCGGTGCGCGCACAGGTCAGGTAGAGGCCCTCGGCAACGTCGAACTCGCCGCTGTGCTCACACGCGATCGCGAGCGCGAGTTTCGGCCCCAGCTCACCCGGCACCTGGCCGTAGACGGCATTGAACGCGGACTGTGCGGCCTTCGAGTCGCCACGGGCCAGAGCGACCAGTCCGGCCATCCAGACCGCGCGCCACTCCCACGGGTCGTCGTTGAGCAGGTCAGCCACCGCGGTGTCGACCATGTCGTAACGCTCCGGTCCGACCTCCAGGGCGGCCTCCGCGACCTCCAGCAGTGTCTGCGCCGACTGCTCCGGCGCATCGACCAGCAGCTCCAGCCTCTTGGCCGGGTCCGGCACGCTGACCGTCTTCAGCCAGCTCGCCATCCTGTCGCTGTCGTCCGGCGCCAGCGAAGGCAGCTGCTGCCACGGCTGCGCCGCCTCGCCCAGTCCGACCGACTTGTCACCCGGCGTACCGAACAGCAGCGACGACGCCGAGTGCTGGGCAGCCTTCACGCCCTGCTTGTCGGCCACCACCTCACGCAGTACGCCGAGCAGTTGCACGCGGAACTCGTCCGCGGACTGGAACCGGTCCGCCGGGTCCTTCGCGCACGCCTTGGCCAGCAGGCGGTACACCGAGTCGTATTTCTGGAACAGCGGCACCTCGCTCACCTGCGGCAGCGTGTCGACGTACCGGCTCTGGTAGCCGCGGAACTCCATCGCCAGCACGCACAGCGTCCGGCCGAGCGTGTAGATGTCGGAGGCGACCGACGGGCCGACCTCGGCCACCTCGGGCGCCTGGAAGCCGACCGTGCCGTAGATCGCCGAGTCCAGGTCGTCGATCCGCCGGACACCACCGAGGTCGATCAGCTTGACCGCGTCACCGACCTGGATGATGTTGTCCGGCTTGAAGTCGCAGTACACCAGGCCGAGGTCGTGCAGGTACGAGAACGCCGGCAGGATCTCCAGCATGTACGCGATGGCCTGGTCGATCGGCAGGGCGTCGTACTGGTTGTTGTTGGCCGCCATCCGCTGCTTGAGCAGGGTCTTCAGCGAGGTGCCGCCGACGTACTCCATCACGATGTAGCCGGCGCCGTCGTGGGTGACGAAGTTGTAGATCTCGACGATCAACGGGTGCTCGACGCGGGCCAGGAAGGTCTGCTCCGCGATCGCCGCGGCGACGGCGTCCGGATCCTCCGAGTTCAGCAGACCCTTGAGGACGACCCAGCGGTCGGACACGTTCTTGTCCTTGGCCATGTAGATCCAGCCGAAGCCACCGTGTGCCAGGCAGCCGGCCACCTCGTACTGGTCGTTGACCAGGTCGCCCGGCTGCAGCTTCGGCGAGAACGAGAACCGGTTGCGGCAGTTCGGGCAGAACCCCTCGGTCCGGCCCGGCTGACCGTTCCGGGAGCGGCCGACCGCGTGGCCGCAGCTCGGGCAGTTCCGGCGGTCCTCCGGGACCATCGGGTTGGCCAGGATCGCCTTGCTCGCGTCGATCGCCGGGATCGTCGGTACGTGGGTCAGCCCGGCGCCGAGCCGCGCGCCGCGCAGCCGGGTGGACGACGTACCGAGCTTGCGGGTCAGCTTCGAGCCGGCCTGTCCTGCCCGCGCAGAGCCGAGTGGCGTGGAGGCCAGCCGGTTGGAGGCGCGGGAGACGGTCGACACCGTGCTGAGCGCGTCCGGCTCGCCACTGGCCGCGGTGCCGCCGCCCGGTGCGGGGGAGCCGCACACGTCGCAGTACCCGTCGACATACGTCCCCGTGCAGCCCGGCTGGGTGCACGCACCGGTCGCAGGAGCAGCAGCCGGCGCGGCGGCTGCACTCGGGGCCGCGGGGGAGCCGCAGACGTCGCAGTACCCGTCCACGATGGAGCCGGTACAGCCCGGCTGGGTGCAGGCGGTGTTGGTCGTCATTTCGTCCCTTCCAGGTAGGCCTGGTAGGCCGCTACCAGTGCGCCGAGGCGAGCCAGTTCCACCGGCTCGGTCTCGATCACCGCTCGGCCGCGCCGGTACAGCTCGGCGAGATCTTCGTTGCCCGGGGCAACGCTGGACGCCTTCACCTGATAGGCGTCCAGCAGTTGAGCCAGCTCGTCACGTCGTTGCAGGGCCGAGCCGTACGCCGCCTGCGCCTGGCCGAGCGCCCGCCGTACGGCGTCCAACCGGGTCAGGTACCTCTCCAGCTCTGTCGGCGTGTTCGGCACCGGACCGAGCGCAGTCACATCCGGTACGGCGAGACGCGGGGCCGGACTGACCGTCGCGACAGCCTTGTCCGCGAGCGCTCGGACCGCCTTGCCCTGCGCCTCGAGCTCGCCGCGCAGCGAGCGCGCCCGGGCGACGTCGGCGGCGCGCTCCTTGCGGGTGGCGGCGCCGACGATCAGGTCTCGCTCGACCTTCGCGGCGTCCTGGTCGAGCGGGCCGATCAGCCCGCCGATATCGGCGCCACGCTTGTTGCGGTCGGTCAGGTCGACGAGCCGGCGGTCGAGGTCGTGGTGCTTGGCGAGCGCGTCGTTGCGAACGTTCGCCGGCTCCAGCTTGACCAGGTCGTTGATCCGCTCCACCTGCGCACGCAGCTGCCGCAGCCGGGCGGCCAGGTCGGCGTCGCCGGGCTGCAGCATGAGTTTCGCCCGCAGGCTGGACGCCAGCGCGTCCGACAGTTTGCAGGCCTCGGGCAACGAAACCGCGAGCGAACCGCCCGCGCCGCCGGCGTCCAGGCCGCCCCAGATCAGCGTGGAGATCCGCTCGGTCTCCGTCTGCCCGACCCGGCCCGAGTCCCAGGTGACCAGGATCAGCTCGTACCGGTCCGAGACCGCCTTCCAGACCGTCATGCTGAGCACGATGTCGGCACTGAGAGCGTCCCCGTCGGGCGAGTGCAGGGCGGCCTGATCCAGCTCGTCCAACTCCGCCTTCCGCCGGTCCCGCCACTCCCCAAGCGCACCGAGAAACGAAAGCAGCTCCGCAGCAGGAACACTGCTCCCCATCCTCCCCGGCGACGGAGGAGCCGACACAATCGGCGTACGAACGGTCATCGGCCGTAAGCGGGTGTCGGCGGGGTCGTCAACTTGCCCAGGTCCGTACCGAGCCACGTGTTGTAGGACAGCATCCACGGACTCACACCTTCCGGGGTCGGAGGCGTCTTCATCTGCGCGAGGACGCCGTTCACGAACCGGACGAAGTCGACGTTGTCCTTGTTGATGCCCAGGCCGTACGGCTCGTCACTGATCCGCTCGTTCAGCACCTTCGCGTACGGGTCCTGCGCGGCGTCACCGGCCAGCACCGTGTCGTCACCGCTGATCCCGTCCGCCTTGCCCTGCTGGAACAGCACCAGACAGCCGGTGTCGGTATCGGCCGTGACGGGCTTGATCTTCGGGTTCGCCTTCTTCAGGTTGTCCAGGCTGGTCGACCCGGCCGGGGCGCAGATCGTCTTGCCGGACAGGTCAGCGAGTTTGGTGGCCGTCGAGTCGCGCTGGACGAGCGTCTTCTGGCCGGACCGGTAGTACTCCGCCGAGAACGCGATCCGCTTCCAGCGTTCGCAGTTGATCGTCATGTTCCGGGCGACGATGTCGACGCTCTTGTTCTCCAGCAAGGGGATGCGCTGCGGGCTGGAGATCACGCGCAGCTCGAGGTGGCCGACGTCGGTGCCGAAGATCGCCTTCGCGACGGCCTTGATCATGTCGATGTCGAAGCCCTCGATCTTGCCGCTGATCGGGTTCCGGGAACCGAGATGCAGGCTGTCGGCCGAGACGCCGGCGATCAGCCGGCCACGATCCTGGATCGTCTTCATCGTCGTCCCCGGCGTCATCTGCATCGGAGCCGGCAGCGTGGGTTCGGGCTGGTAGGACTCCAGCTCGGCAGCCTTCTCGGCTGCCGTGCACGGCACCGTCGCCGCGGGTGCGGCGGACGACGCCGGCGCCTCAGGTTCTGCCGGGATCTGGGTGGCGGCGTAGTTGCCGTTGCCGCAGGCGGTGAGGAGTAGGGCGGTGGCGACGGCGAGCGGGATCAGCTTCTTCATCGGTACTCCTCCAGACGCTGCGACATGCCCCAGGCGACCAACAGTGCGGCCAGGATGCCGATCGGTACGCCGAGCCAGCCGATCGGCGGGAGGCCGTCCCGCGCATCCTTCAGTTCGCTCTGCACCGCGGTGCTCGTCCGGGTCAGCTGCTGGTTGGACGAGGAGTCGAAGGCGTTGAACGTCTCGACCGAGTTGTTGGTCTTGTCCTTGCCGACGGCCATCGCGACGGCGCCGTCCCAGTTGCCGTCCGTGCCGTCGGTCGTCCGCACCTTGGCGTGGACCGTCTTGTAGGCGGTCCACAGCTGCTGGAGGTTGCCGCCGTTGCCGCCGACCTTGCCCAGCTGCTCGTCCACCTGGGCGGCCGCCGCTGTGTACGCCTTGTCGAACGCGTCGCCGGAGCCGCGGGCGATCAAGGTCAGGCTCTCGTTCGAGCGGGCGTCGTACGCCGCGATCCGGGCGCGGGACAGCGCCAAGGTCCGCTCGTACTCGGAGCTGCGGGTGTCCTTCGCCGAGCTCGATGCGCCGGCGAGGGCGACCCCGCCGACGACGGTGGTCAGCAGGACGAGGGCGGCGCCGGCGGCGATCGGGACGTTGAGGTAGCGGTGCGTACGGCGGGCCAGCCAGCGGAGCGTGATCGCGAAGACCACCAGGCTCAGCAGGCCGCCGGCGAGGACCCAGATGGTGCCCCTGCTGATCCCGTCGAACTCGGTGTCGACGCGCTTCTCGTTCGCCTCGACCAGCGCCTTCACCAGCGGCAGCGAGTCGTCCTGCAGTACCGAGTTCGCGTCCTTCAGGTACTGCGAACCGATCGGGAGACCCTGCCGGTTGTTGGCGCGGGCCTGCTCGATCAGGCCGCCGTACGTGATCAGCGTCTTGTTCAGCGCGCCGAGCACGTCGCGGTCCGCGGGCTGCGCGGTCGCGGCCTCGGCGATCAGCCCGGCGGCCGCGGCCAGCGAGTTGACGAAGTGCGCACGCTGCTCCGGCGGTTCGAGACCGCCGACCAGGAACGCGTTCGTGGCGTCGGCGTTCGCGCTGACCAGGTTGGTGTGGATCGCCTGGATGCGGACCAGTTGCGCGGTGTTCGCCTGCGCCCGGTCGAGGGCGCCGTCGGACTGGCTGAACCCCTGCGCGGCGGCGAGGCCGAATACGACGCTCATTGCGGCGGCCAGGATCAGGAACGCACGCATCCGGCCCGGCGTACCGGCGAACCACTGCGCGACGGCGCTGCGTGGACCGGCGGTCCTGGCGTTCGGCGCCTGCAGCGTCGTGCCCGGCGGCTGGGCCGCCGGCACGGTCGCGGGCGGCGCACTCTGCGTCTGGGTCACGCCTGTTCTCCTCGCTCGATCTGCTCAGCCTCGCCGACCTGTTCGGCCTCGGCCTGCACGGGGTGCTCGGCTTGCACGGGCTCTTCGGTCTCGGTCTGCTCGGTCTGCTCTGGCTGCTCGGGGTCGTCGGTCAGGTCGGCGGCGAGGATCTGACGCAACTCGTCCTTCGTCGGTGCCGTCACGTCCCGCAGCCGCCAGGCGTGGCGGCCGATCGCGGCCTCCAGGACGTTCCGGGCGAACCGCCCGTTGCCGAACGAGCTGTCCCGCGCGGTGGCCGCGAGCACCTCGCGGAACTTCTCCAACGCCTCCGGGACCAGCTCGTAGTCGGCGGCCTCGGCGAGCCCGGTGAGAATGTCGGTGAGCTCGTCGTCGCTGTAGTTCTCGAACTCGATCGTGGTCCGGAACCGGCTGGCCAGCCCGGGGTTCGCGGCGATGAACACTTCCATCGGCTCGGGGTACCCGGCGACGATCACGACCAGGTCGTCGCGCCGGTCCTCCATCTCCTTGACCAGCGTGTCGACGGCTTCCCGCCCGTACTGGTCGGCGCCCAGGTCGCCCGCGGTGAGGCTGTACGCCTCGTCGATGAACAGCACGCCGCCGACGGCGGAAGCGACCACTTCGGCGGTCTTCGTCGCGGTCTGCCCGAGGTAGCCGGCGACGAGCTCGGACCGGTCGACCTCGACCAGTTGCCCCTTCGACAGCAGGCCGAGCGCCTTGTAGATCCCGCTCACCAGCCGCGCGACGGTTGTCTTCCCGGTGCCCGGATTCCCCACGAACACCAGGTGTCGCGTGATCGTCGGGCTTTTCAGACCCGCCTCGGTCCGCAACTTCTCAACCCGCAGTACGGCGACCTGCCGGTGCACCTCCCGCTTGACCCGAGCCAGCCCCGTCAGCTCATCCAGCTCAGCCAACAGTTCCTCAACCGTCTTAGCCGGCTCAGCCTCGGCCTCCGGCTCCGCGTGCGCGGCCGTGACCCGCTCAGCTTCTTGCGCCGGCGCAGCCGGCGTCGCGCCTACCTGCAGTTGGCGTGCGCCTGCCGCCTGCAGTTGCGCAGCAGCTGCCACCGACGCGTTGCCTACGACCCGCATCGTGGGCTCGCCCAACGTGCAGGCTGCGGACGCCACCTCCGCGAGCGCTTCGGCGTACGCCGCCTTCTCCTTCGAGCCACTCGCGATCAGCTCGGTCAGCACAGCGGTCGGAGCGCCCCGCCAACGCCGTCCGCGTACGGCGGCGTCGAAGAAGTCCTGCGTCGTACCGCCCGGGACTGCTTTGCCCCAGTCAGCAGGCGCACCGGGTGCAGACTCAGCCAGCGCGGCGGCCAGCGACAGCGCCTCGCCCCGGGCTGTCTCCTCAGCCACGCCGGCCCGAGCGGCCACGGTCAGCAGCGCCGACACGGCTTCCGGTAGTCCCCCCGCGCCGCTCATGACCCTCCTCGTCCAGGTGGTGGTGCCAGTGGTCCCGCCGGTCCCAGGTCGGGCGGCGGGGTCGACCCGGTCGGGCCGAGGGCCAATCCTCCGCCGGTGGAGCCGGTGCCGAACTTCTCCTGCAGGAACCTGCCGTGGGCGATCAGCGCCGCCGCGTCGGCGCGGTTCACCGCGTCGAAGACCTTGTCCATCGTCGCGGCCAAGAGGTCCAACTGGTCGATCAGGATCATCAGCGACGTCTTGCCGCGGTCCACCGGACGCGTGTCGGCCCACTGCCGCGGCAGCCGCAGGTACCCGCCGATCGCCTCCGGCAGGTAGTCGGTCGCCGTCGCCATCACGGAGTACGCCTGCACGCTGCCGCCCAGGTTCCCGAGCCGCGGGATGGTCTCCCGTACGACGCGGACCACCCGGGCGACCCGCGACGCGACCACGGCCGGTACGGCGCCGCCCGCGACCAGCTGCTCGACGCGGACCAGCGACGCCAGCAGGTCGTCGTTCGTCGGCGGCCGGGGCACCGGGGCAGGCTCGGGTTCCTCCTTGCGACCGGTCAGCCGCGCAAAGAAGTCGCCGAGCGCCATGCAGTCCCCCGTCTCCAGGTGGTGGTGTGGATCAGCGATCGAGGTTGAGGTCGAGGCTGCCGTGGACGACCTGCTGGTTCTGCTGGGCGACCCGTTCCAGGTACGAACGCGACTTGGTCACCTCGTTCTCCAGCGTGCCGATCGTCGCGGCCATGTTGTCCAGCGCCTCGCCCTTGAACGTGTCGATCGCGTCCATGGTGGCGTAGATGTTCGCGAACGCGGCCTGCAGCTGCGGCAGCCCGATCGTCGCGGACGCGGCCTGCTGCTGGATCGCCACCGAGTTGTCGCGCAGCATCTCCGAGGTGCGCTCGATCATCCCGCTGGTGGTCGTGTTCAGTGCGGTGATCTGGTCCAGCACGAGCTTCTGGTTGCCGAGCGCCTGCGCGACGATGACCGCCGTACGCAGCGCCGAGACCGTGGTCGTGGACGCCCGGTCGACGCCCTTGATCAGCTCGATGTTGTTCTTGATCACGATGTCGATGGCCAGGTAGTTCTGGATCGACACGGCCAGCTGGGTGAGCAGGTCCTGGTGCTTCTGCCGGACGTAGAACAGCACGTCCTCGCGGAACGCCTTCGCCTTCTCCGGGTTCGTCGTCTGCAGCTCCGCGATCGCCGCGGACAGCCGCGCGTCGAGGCGCTCGGAGACGTACACGTACTGGTTGAGGCGCGTCATCGCGTCCCAGAGGTTCTGCTTCTCCAGGTTCAGCGCGGCGTTGTCCTTGCCGAGCTCGTCCTGGCCGTTGCGCAGGCTGTGCAGGATGCCCTCGAGGTGGCTCTGCGCGGTCTGGTACTTGCGGAAGTAGTCCTCGATCTTGTCCCCGAACGGGATCATCCCGAGGAGCTTCTTCACCCCGGTGGCTTCCTTCGGGTCCAGGTCCTCGACCGTACGGCGCAACTCGAGCAGCGTCTTGCCGACGGTCGAACCTTCCGACAGGCCGCCTTCCTGCAGCGCCCGCACCGGCGACTGGAGCAGCCGGTTCGAGCTCTCGGCCGCGGCGCGGATGTCGACGTCGCCCATGCTGCGCACGTCGCCGGCCTTCGACGCGAACTCCGGCGACCGCGGCTCGGCTGCCATCAGCGCTGTCAGGAAGGTGTCCACCTTGGTGTCGAGCCCCGGTAACGCGGCCGGGTCGACAGCCGGCGCCATACTCGGCGCCGCGGTCTCGGCCACCGGCTGTGACGGCGGCGGTGCGGTCAGTATCAGTCCCGGCGCGGTGGCCGTCGGCGGCTGCAGCGGCGCCGCAGCGGCCTGCGCGGCAGCAGGCTGAGCAGCGTTGTGGTCGGCTTCAGTCATCGTGTTCCCCTCCGAGAGGTGCCCCTGGATACCTCCGTGACGCGCACACAATCTACGCGGTTCCCGGTCTTCCTGGTCACCTCGTTGCGTACTCGTTGTTAGCTGCGGCGATAGCTAACGAACGAGAAGCCGTCGTGGGGGTCGCGGGCGGTCTCGGTCCAGGTACCGGGGGCGACGGATGGGAAGGTGACGTCGCCGTCGGGGGACTGGTCGACCTCGGTGAGTTCGAGGGCGTCGGCGTACGGGAGGGCCTGGCGGTAGATCTCGCCGCCGCCGGCGACGTACAGCGTGCCGTCGTACTTCAAGGCCTCTTCGAGGGAGTGCGTGACATCGACGCCGTCCGCGGACCAGTCGGGTTGCCGGGTGACGACGACGGTACGGCGGCCCGGGAGCGGGCGGCCGATCGAGTCGTAGGTCTTGCGGCCCATCACGAGGGTGTGGCCGAGGGTGAGCTGCTTGAACCGCTGCAGGTCCTCGCGGATCCGCCAGGGCAGGTCGTTGTCCCGCCCGATCACACCGTTCCGTCCGACCGCGGCGATCAGAATGACGCTCATACCGCGATGGGCGCCTTGATCCCGGGGTGCGGGTCGTAGCCGATCAACTCGACGTCGGCGATCTCGTAGCCGTCGATCGAGTCGCGCTGCGCGAGTTGGAGGGTCGGCAGCGGCCGCGGCTCGCGGGTGAGCTGCAGGCGGGCCTGGTCCAGGTGGTTCAGGTACAGGTGCGCGTCACCGAGGGTGTGCACGAAGTCGCCGACCTCGAGCCCGGTCTGCTGCGCGACCATGTGGGTGAGCAGCGCGTACGACGCGATGTTGAACGGCACGCCCAGGAAGATGTCGGCCGACCGCTGGTACAGCTGGCAGGACAGCCGGCCGTCCGCGACGTAGAACTGGAACATGGTGTGACACGGCGGCAACGCCATGTCGTCCACGTCCGCCACGTTCCACGCGTTCACGATGTGCCGGCGGGAGTCCGGGTTCTTCTTGATCGACGCGATCAGGTTCGCGATCTGGTCCACGTGCCGCCCGTCGGGCGTCGGCCAGGACCGCCACTGGTACCCGTACACCGGACCGAGCTCACCGTCCGCGTCGGCCCACTCGTCCCAGATCGAGATGTTGTTCTCGTGCAGCCACTTGACGTTCGTCGAGCCGCTGAGAAACCAGATCAGCTCCCCGATCACGGACCGCAGATGCAGCTTCTTCGTGGTCACCGCCGGGAACCCGTCCCGCAGGTCGTACCGCGACTGGTACCCGAACACGCTCAACGTACCCGTGCCGGTCCGGTCCCCCTTCTCGGTCCCGTTGTCCAGCACGTGCCTCAACAGATCCAGGTACTGCTGCATGCCGCCACGCTACAACCTGGTGCACCAAGTCAACGTGCCAGACTCGCGCGCGCCTGCTCGATCAGCCAAGGTAGCTCGGCACGCTCGCCGAACCGGAGGGCGAGCTCGTACGTCGCCTGCGCGCGGTGCCCCGAGTACAGGTCACCGACCTGCAGCGCCAGCCCGCCGAGATGACCGGCCAGGTCCGGGGCCGCCGTGAGTACCTCCTCGAACGCAGCCTCCGCCTTGGCCGTCTTCCCCCGTACGACGTGCCGCCCGCACTCCGCGGCCGCACGAGCGTCTCCGACCGGCCGCTTCCACGCCTTCTCGCCGTCCTTGACGTTGCCGCCGTCCACCAACCGGCAGCCGAACATGAACCAGGCCCGCGGCGTCAGGTCCGCCCGGCCGATCTCGGAGAGCCGCCCGATCGCGGCCTCGGCGCCGCGCATTCCTTCCACCTGGTAGAACGCCGCGGCGACCCAGGCGGCGCCCTCGGGTGCGTGGACCGGGTGACCGGTGTCCATGGCCTTCTCGAAGGCGCGGAGTGCGGACTCCAGGTCCCCGTCGCCGAGGAACTTTTCGCCGGCGTCGATCGCGCTCGCGCCGACCAGGTCCGGGTCGGTCAGATCGAGCTGCTGGGCACGCGCGTGGACCTCGTCCAGATCGCCGAGCCCGGCGAGCTGCTCCAGCAGGCGGTTGCCCTTGGCAACGTCATCGGGATCGCCTACCTCGACTGCCAGACCGTACGCGGCGTGGGCGCCGCGGACATCCATCTGCTTGCTCAGTACCAGCCCCAGGTTGACTGCGGCCTGACCGCTCACCCGCGGCCGGCGAAGCTCGGCCGCTTGCCGGTAGGCATCCCGCGCTCGGGCCAGGTCGCCGTCGTCCTCGAGCAGATTGCCCAGCTCGAAGGCTGCGGAGGCGGTGATGTCGGGGATCGGGCTGTCGACGGCCTGCTGAAGAGCCTCGGCTGCTGCGGCGGTATCGCCTTCGGCGTTGAGCAGCAGGCCCCGCAGGATGGCGGTGCGGCCGACGATCTCTTCGACGGTGGCCGGCTCCGTGCGGGCCGGCACCTCGCCCTCGGTCACGATGCGCAGGTTGTCGGCGGCGAACTCGGCGACGTCGCCGGTCCCGTTGTCGGCGGCGTACCGCAGTGCGGCCTGCGCAGTCACCAGGTCGTAGTCGACGAGCAGCCCGGCGATCCGGAGGGCCGCGTGCGGTCCGAGCTCCGGCTCGCGGCCCTCGACGATGCGCGAGAACCATTCCAGCGCGTCAGCGGTCCGGCCGTGGGTGGCCAGGTCCTCGGCGCACTCCGCCATCATCTCCGCCGAGGGGCGGTCGCCGGGCAGATCGGCCGCCATCGCCAGGAACGCCAGGTTGACGCCGCACTCCGGCGACAGTTGGGGAACTCTCGTGATCTTCCGCGTCATCGTCGTGCCGTGGCCTCACTGTCGAAATGTCGAACGTTCGTTTTACCGAGGTCGGTCACCGTAATGCATCAGGGGTCCTGGCAGACTCACGGCGTGGAACAGGTGTTGACGCTTGTGGTGCGGGTCGAGAAGAACGCGCGGCCGTCGCAGACCGACGCGCTGGAGACGGCGGCGCGGGCGGTGCTCGCGATCCTGGCCGACGAGCGCTCGTACGGCGAGGGCGAGTGGGCGCCGGCGATGGCGGCCTGGCAGGACCACCGAATCCGCAAAATCACCAAGCGAGCCCGAGGCATCGAGTGGCGCCGCGCCGAGGCCCTACCAGGCATCACGGTGCGGGGGACGGGCGCCGGGTCCTCGGATGCGGCACCTGCGGAGGTGCGGGTGTTTCCGCCGACGGGGGTGGACGACGTACCGGCTGAGCTGTTCAAGCTCCAGGTCACGGGCACCGACTTCGAGGACACCGCCGACCTTCCGCCCCTCAAGCCCGGCGTACCGGTCCTGTGGCTCAACCCCGACCTGGAGATGTCGAGCGGCAAAGCAATGGCCCAGTGCGGCCACGCGGCGCAGCTCGCCTGGTGGGCGTTGTCCGCGCAGGCGCGAAAGGAGTGGGAGGCGACCGACTTCGAGCTAGCCGTCCGTACGGCGACCCCGTCCCAGTGGACCCACCTACTGACCACCAACCTCCCCGTAGTCCAGGACGCCGGCTTCACCGAGATCGCCCCGGGCTCCCGGACCGTGATCGCCGACCACCCTCAACTCAGGCGATAACCCGCCAGCACGACGTCCTCGAGCTCCGGGTCGTCGTCCTGGATCCACCCCTCGTAGTTGAACCCGAACAGCTGACGCAGCGCCGCCTCGCCCAGCTCGAGCGGATGGAAGACGAACGGGTAGGGCGGGTCGTCCGCGTCGACCTCCACCGGGTGCTCGCCGGCCCAGTACGGCTTCTCGAAGTCCAGCGGGTCACCGAGGTTCTCGATGATGCCGTCGTCGGGTGCCAGGCTGAGCGACCGCCGCAGCACACCGTCCACCCAGATCGCGTAGGCGAACCAGTCGACGACACTGTGCATCGCATGCAGGTACAACGTGCGACCACGACCCTCCTCGACGAACTGCCGTGGTAGCGCGGACGGCCGATCGATCGCGGCCTCGCCCGTCGCGACGACGGTCAGACCCGGGTACACCCCTGCATACACCGTCAGGTTCCGCGGGTTGGCGTTGTCGTCGAGATTCCCGTCCTCGATCGGAGTGAGACGCGCGCCTGGGTGCAGGCGCTCGACCACCGCGCGGGTGGCGTCCCGGTCCGGTCGGGGATGAGCTCGCAGTACGCCGGCGACGTCGGTCTCGGCGTACAGCACCATCCAGTCCTTGGCTCCCATGGGGTCTTTCTATCGGATGACGCGGTAGTGCAGGTGCGTGACGCGGTCGCCTTCGACCACGCGGGGGTTGTCGAGTAGGAGCTCGGGACCCACGTAGTCGCCGAAGAACCGGCGGCCGGTGCCGAGGAGGGCCGGGGCGAGGCTGTAGGCGATCTCGTCGACCAGTCCCGCGGCGAGTGCTTGGCCGGTGAGGTTGCCGCCGGTGATGCTGACGTCGGCGTCGCCTGCGTAGGCTTTGGCCTGGCCGACGGCTTCCTCGATGCCGTTGACGAAGGTGAACGGGGCGTCGGGGAAGGGCCAGTCGTCGGCGGCTCGTGGGTGACGACGAAGACGTGCTCGCCGACCGCGGGTACGCCGTTCCACCCGTTGGTGAGGTCGAACAGCCGCCGGCCGATGACGCAGGCGCGCACGTTCGGCCAGGTCGACGCGATGTACTCCGCACTCGCCGGGCTGACGTGGAACGGTCGGCCCGGGTCTGTCCCGTACACCTCGACAGGGCCGTTGTTGTACCAGTCGAACAGCGGTCCGACGGTGTCCTCGGTGGTTGCCACGAAGCCGTCCAGCGAAACGACGGCCGACGCGATGACGTTTCCCATGACTACTGCCCCTTCACTACTCGATAGGTGAGGTGCTGGGCGGCCGCTGTCGACACGGCCTCGATCAGCTCGAGTGCGTACGCCGGCGCGGCCTCGGCGGGGAACAGCCGGGTTCCGCCCCCGAGTACGACGGGCGCCAGGTGCAACCGCAGTACGTCGGCCAGCCCTTCGGAGAGCACCGCGTGGCAGATCTGCCCGCCGCCCATCACGTAAACATCCTTGTCACCGGCAACTTCGAGGGCCTGCGCGACAGCCTCCGAAGGACTGCCGACGAACCGGAACCGGTCGCCCAGCCGGGTCTTCGCCGGCGGTGTGTGGGTGACGACGAAGATTGGCGGGTTGATCTCACCCGTCGGTTTCGCGCCGTACCCCATCTCGTCGCTCCACCCGTCCGGCCCGTCGATGACGTCGAAGAGGTTCCGTCCCTGGACGACCGCTCCACTCGCTTCGAAGGCGGCGTCGAGAACGGCGCGGTCCGCGTCGGTGCCGTGGAAGACCCAGTCGTGCAGGGCCATCCCGCCGTCACCGAGCCCGTTGTCGAGTGCGACGTTGGGCCCGGTGACGTAGCCGTCCAGCGACACCGAGATGTCGACGACAACCTGGCTCATCGTCAGCTCTCCTTGGCGAGCAGCTCGGCCAGGCGGTCCATCGAGTCGTTGATGCCGCTCTCCATGCCGTACTCGATCGACTGGTCGCGGGCCTCGACGGAGGGGAACACCGACTGCTGGTGCAGGCGGACGCCCTGCGCGGTCGGCTCGAGGGTCATCTTCTCGATGCACACCTCGCCCGGCGCGCCCTCCCACTCGAAGGTCTGGATGATCTGCTTGTCCTGCTCCACGCTGTGGAAGACACCGCGGAACGCGTACTCACCGGACTCGTCGCGGTGCACGTAGCGGTACTTGCCGCCGGTGCGTACGTCGTACTCCTCGATGGTCGCGTCGAGCTCGCGCGGGCCGAGCCACTCGGCAACCAGGTCGCGCTCGGTCATGATCCGGAACAGCTGCGCCGGCGTCGCGGAGAACTCACGGGTCACCTCGACGAACGGGGTGCCGGCCGGGGTGTTGATGGTGGTGCCGCTCATGATTCCTGCTCCTTCAGTAGTGCTTCCATCCGTCGGAAGCGGCGTTCGGTTTCGAGCCGGTACTCGTCGATCCAGCTCGTCAGTGCTTCGAGGGCGGCCGGCACCAGGTGGCACGGGCGGCGCTGGCCGTCCCGGGTCCGGGTGATCAGCCCGGCGGCCTCGAGCACCTGGATGTGCCGCGACACCGCCTGCTTGGTGATCGGGAACGGATCGGCCAGTTCGTTGACGGTGGCCGGGCCGCGGGACAGCCGCGCGATCATCGCTCGCCGGACCGGGTCGGCCAGTGCCGCGAACGACCGGTCGAGCTGACCATCGTCAACCATCATCTTTATCAACCATTCCCTTGATCAACCGATAGGTTGACTATAAGCAGGGTTGGTCGAGGTCGTCAACCCGTGATTTAAGCAACCAAGGTTGACAACGCGAGATTGTCAACCTAAGTTGCTTGAATGACCGAGTTGGTGGATCCCGAGGACCCTGCGGCCGGCCTGGCCGCGGTGGTGGCGCTGCGCCGGCTGGCCGATCGGCTGGAGGACAGCCAGGTGGAGCGGGCGATGCGGGCCGGCTGGAGCTGGTCCGAGGTGGCCGAGGTGCTGGGGGTCACTCGGCAGGCCGTCCACAAGAAACATGCCCGGCGGCTCGTCGCCGCCGGGGTCGCCCTGAGGAGGCGCTGATGTCGGACCACAAGGACGTGCGCGCGATCCTGGTGCGCGCGGCGCGCGCCGAGGCTCGCCGGGACGGTTCCCGGACGATCGAGGCCGAGCACGTGCTGCTCGCCGTCGCCGCCCTCGAGGGCTCGCCGGCCGCGCGGTTGCTGGCCGACGCCGGCCTGACCGAGGATGCGATCCGGGCCGCGCTGGACCGCGAGTGGGAGCAGAGCCTGGCCGTCGCCGGTATCGCCGTCCGGATGGGACTGTTGCCGGAGGCAACGCCGGACCGGGACCGCGACCCGCAGATCGGCGAGTCGACCAAGCTGATGCTCCGCCGCGCGATGGATGCCCCGCCGAAGATGGCCCGGTTCGGCTCCGTGCGGATCCTGGTGGGTCTCCTCGGCGCCGACCGCGGCCGTGTCGCCCGCACCCTCCAAGCAGCCGGCGTCGACCGCGCAGCCCTGCACGCCAAGGCCGCCGAAGCCCTGGCCCAAGGCATCCGCTGACTATCTAGATCGTTTCGAAGGCCGCCATCATGGCCATGTCCTCGTGTTCGAGGTTGTGGCAGTGGATCAGGTACTTGCCCTTGTGGGCGGTGAACTTGACGAGGACCTCGACGACCTCGGCGGGGCGGATGTCGACGGTGTCCTTCCAGCCGTGGTCGTACGCCGACAGCTTGCTGCTCCCGCCCCGGGTGAGGACCTGGAACGGCGCGAGGTGGACGTGCACCGGGTGATGTACGTCGGTGACGAACGACCAGATCTCGTACTGGTCCAGCTTCACCTGCGCCTGCATCACCGCGGGATCGAACGCCTTCCCGTTGATCGTCCACCCCGAGTGACCGCCACCTCGGCGGAAGCGCCACTCCCGCCGTACGACACCGGTCGGCCGGGGCACCACGGCGTACGACGAGAGCTTGGCCGGGATCCTGCTCTCGTCGACGGCCTTGCGAGCGACCTTGAAACGCATGATGTTGGCGTTGTTGTCGAGCTTGTTGACGACGGTGACCTCGTCGCCGGGCTGGTACTGCGAGAAGTCCACGATCACGTCGAACCGCTCGGCCGGCGCGATCACCAACGTCTTGTGCTCGACCGGCTTGTCGAGCAGTCCGCCGTCACTGCCGATCTGCACGAACTTCGCCGGGCCCTTGTCGAAGGCAAGCTCGTACCGGCGGGCGTTGCTGGCGTTGAGAATGCGGAAGCGGTACCGGACCGCGTCCACCTCGTGAACCGGCCACGGTGCGCCGTTGACCAGCGTGACGTCGGCAACGACACCTTCCATGTACGCCGACTCGACGCCGGGACCGTCCTTCGCGGCGGGGTACAAGAACGACCCGTCCGCGTCGAACGCACGGTCCGCGATCACCAGCGGGATCTCCCGATCGCCCTTCGGCAGCGGGAGATTCTCCTCCTCGTCGTCCCGGATGATGTGCAGGCCGAACAGTCCGCGATAGACCTGCGGCGCCGTGTAGTCCATGGTGTGGTCGTGGTACCAGAGAGTGGCGGCGCGCTGCGTGTTCGGGTACGTGTAGGTGCGCTTGCCCATCGCCATGTCGCCGCCGGACATATGGTGGCCGGCGTGCTGACCGTTAGCGGGCATGATGAGGTCGAGCGGCCAGCCGTCACTCGGTGCGGGGGTGTGGCCGCCGTGCAGGTGGACCACGGTCGACACGTCGAGCTCGTTGACCTGCTCGACCACGGTGGTGCGTCCGCTGCGCACGTCGAAGGTGGGGCCGGGCAGCAGGCCGTCGTACCCCATCACCTCGGTCTTCAGGCCGGGGAGGATCTCTACAGGAGCTTTGCGCTGGACGACCTGGAAGTAGTCTGCTTTCGCGTCGGAGCGGGTCGGCTTCTTGACCGGAGGGATCGGTAGCGGGACCTGGAAGGGTGTGGGCAGTTTCGCCTTGCTGCGCAGGAGTTCTCCGGCCTGTGCCGGCTTGGCCTCCTGGCCGCAGGCGGTGAGCACCAGGGCGCCACCCGTGGCCGCGAGAAGTCCCCGGCGGGACAGCCTCATCATTTCGCCTCCCGGCGGTTCAGGCGTGCGGTGCGACGGAACGACCAGACCGTCATCCAGCAGACGGTGCCGACGATCGCGGTCCCGAGCGGGATGTGTACGGCGAAGTTCTGCAGGTAACCGAAGGTGAGTTGGACGAACTCCGCGACGACCAGGAGCGGGGATACCAGCATCGGCCAGATCCGGCCGCGGCCTACGAGCGTGTAGCAGGCGGCCGCGACGGTCTGGAGGAGCGCGAACATCCAGATGGTGCCGCCGACCGTGCTGTGCACGTTGGTCATCGCGTCGACGTTGCCGGACAGGAAGTAGCCCGCCGCGATCGGCTGTGCGATCACGAACGCGGCGTGCAGAACCAGCGTGATCCGCAGGACGTGCAGGCTGACGCGCGGCCGACGTACCTTGGCCGTCGGTTGCGGTTCGAGGGTGATCATGCGGCGACCACCTGTCGCTTGTTGACCCAGAACGCGAAGGCGACCGTGGCAGCGACCAACGCGATGCCCAGCGGGACGTGGATCGCCAGTTGGCGGCTGTAACCCATGGCGATCTGGACGACCTCGCCCGCGAGGATCAGCAGACTCGCCGCGGGTGCGGTCCAGCGTCCGCCGGTCCGCCACCAGACCGTTGCCAGCAGCAACTGCGCGAGTCCGAGGAAGGCCAGGGCCAACCCGATCGGCTCGTGCATCCGCAGACCGGAGGGGGAGCCGTCCAAGTAGACCCCCGCCACGACGGGCTGCACGCAGATCGCCAGCGCATGGACTCCGGCGGTCGCCCGAAGCACGTTCAGGACCTTCATGTAGACAGACAATAGTAGTCTGGCTACATGTAGGGCAATCAGGTATTACCCGGAGGGGTCAGGTGAGGCGCCCCAGGGGTGCGACGGAGATGCCGGCGCGTTCGCAGACCCACTGCGGGTCAGGGCCGAGCTCCGGCTCGATGCGGAGCTCGTGGTCGTGCAGGTCGTCGCAGGCGGTGCAGCGCGGCCAGCGGACCCCGGAGTCGACCAGGCGGTCCTGGACGTCCTGCGCGACCAGGCCGGCGATGTGTTCGGCGCCGTCCGGCCACTGGTCCAGCCACCACTGACGACCGGCGACGGCGTCCTCCAGCAAGGACACCATCACCGCGTCATCGAAGCCGCGCGCGGCGAGGTCATGAAGCACCATCGCCCGCGCGGTCAGCAACACCCCTGGCTCGTTCATCGCCCTTCAGAGTGCCAGACCCTTCCGACAAATCCACGCGGCGAGCTCTTTGAGCCCCCACCAACCAGATTTCCGTCGCGGATTTGGTTGGTGGGTGCTCAAAGTCGGTCAACTGACGGAGCAGGTGGGGTCGATGCGGTTGGCGAGGCGGACCTCGCGTTCGGCGGCGGCCCGCAGTGCGGCGCCGATCCGGACGCGGACCGCGAACGTGCGCCGCGGTGCGGGCTCGTCGTACGGCTGCTGGGGAGCGTTCGGGAGCGCCGACTGGGTGAGGCTACGGGCGTTCTCTACGGCGGTGTTGCCGGCAATGAAGTACGTCATGGTTCTGCTCCCTCCTGAGAGCGTGGTTGATCGACCCGGGAACCGAGTGGTCCCTGGGGAGTGGGTGTGGAGTTGTCAGTGCTTGGGTGCCGGTCCGCTGCTGGAGCGGACGATCAGCTGCGTCGGCATCAGCAGCTGGCGTTCGGTCGTGGCCGGGTCGAGCAGGATGCGGCCGACCGCGCGTCCCTTGTCCTTGATCGGCTGGCGGACCGTCGTCAGCCCGGCCGCCGCGGCGGCCGGAATGTCGTCGAATCCGGCCAGGGTCAGATCGCGACCCGGGGTCAGCCCCCGGACCTTCATCGCCTCCAGTGCGCCGAGCGCCTGGACGTCGCTCAGCCCGACGATCGCCGTCGGCCGGTGCTGCGAGTCGAGCACGTACTCCGCGCCCCGCAGCCCGGAGGCGATCGCGTTGTGGCCGCCGGAGACGATCCGCAGCCGCGCGTCCGGCATCGCCTTCTGCAGGCCCTGGATCCGCAGCTCGCAGTCGGTGTACCCGACCTCGTCGAGCGTCAGCTCCACCGGCCGGCCGCCGGCTGCCTGCGCGTTGTCGACCAGTACGACGACCTCGCGGTGACCGAGCCGGGCCAGGTGCTCGCCCAGTTGCGCGGCCGCCTCGACCTCGTCGATCGCGACCCAGGACAGGTCCGGGTGATCGCCCCGATCGGTCGACACCGCGGGGATCCCGCGGTTGGCGAGGATGTCGAGCGCCGGATGACCGCCCGGCACGCAGAAGATCGCCGCCGCGTCGATCGCGGCCTGCTGTACGGCGGTGCTTCCGCCGACGATGTCCGTCGAACTGAGCGGCATCAGCAGCAGACTGGTCGCGAACTCCTCGGCGATCTCCGCGAGCCCGGCCAGGAAGCCGACCGCGTACGGGTCCGAGAAGGCGTAGGCCAGCTTGTCCGTGAACAGCACCCCGACCGCGCCGGCCTTCCCGCTGCGCAGGGCGCGCGCCGAGGCGTCCGGTCCGGCGTACCCGAGCTCCTGGGCGGTGGCCAGGATCCGCTCACGCAGCGCGGCCGAGAGCTGGTCGGGCTTGTTGTAGGCGTTCGAGACGGTCGACGGCGACACGCCCACGGCCTTCGCCACGGTCTTCAGCGTCACGCCCGCCATCTTGATCACCTCATCTGTATCGTTCTTCTAAATCGTTCTAGAAAAACGATACAGAAGAGCTTGCGGGAGTGCAACAGGAATATGGGAGATGATGGCGCCCATGGGTTCGTTGCTGGAGATCATCGCGCTGCATCCGGCGGATGCGGAGGCGGCACAGGAGGGCGGGGCGGACCGGCTGGAGCTGTGCGCCTCGATGGAGGCGGACGGGTTGTGCCCGTCGGTGTCGACCGTCAGTGCGATCCGGCGGGTCACCGATCTGCCGTTGCGGGTGATGCTGCGGCTGGAGAACTCGTTCACCGCGAACGGCGCCGACCTGAACCGGCTGACCGCGACAGCGCAGTCGTTCCTGTCCGCAGGTGCGGACGGCTTCGTGCTCGGGTTCCTGACCCCGGACAACCAGGTCGACGTCGAGTCGGTGTCCGCACTGGTCAGCACGTTCGCCGGTACGCCGTGGACGTTCCACCGCGCTATTGACGCCGTACTCGACCAGCAAGCTGCCTGGCGTGCCCTGCGCACCCTGCCCGGGCTGGACTGCGTACTGACGGCTGGCTCGTCTATTGGTGTCAGCCATGGTCTGGACGACCTGTGCAAGCTGGCTCGCGAGGACTCTGCTGTTGCCGGTGTGATGATGGCAGGCGGCGGTCTGCAGCCCGAGCACGTGCCGTGGCTGTTCCAGAGCGGCGTACGCCGTTTCCATGTCGGTACATCGGTCCGCCAGGACGGCTCGTGGACGAAGGCGTACGTGAACTCCCGTTTCGTCCGGTCCTGGCGCAACCTGCTCGACGCCCAGGACGCTCGCGAATGATCCTGATCGATCCGCCCGCCTGGCCGGCCTGGAACCGGGTCTGGTCGCACCTGGTCAGTGACGAGTCCTACGAGGAGCTCCACGCGTTCGCGAAGGCAGCCGGCATTCCGGCCCGCGGCTTCGACCGCGACCACTACGACGTACCCAGCGACCGCTACGACGACCTGATTGCCGCCGGCGCCGTACCGGTCACCAGCCGCGAGCTCGTGCAGCGGCTGATCGCCGCGGGTCTACGGAACCGAAAACGGCCCCCGACCGGTTGAGGTCGAGGGCCGTTCTTGTTCAGTCGAGCAGTTCGGTCACTGTGCCGGCGGCGACCGTGTGGCCGCCTTCGCGGACGGCGAAGCCGAGGCCGACGTCCATCGCGATCGGCTTCTCCAGCTCCACTCCGAGCTCGATCGTGTCGCCGGGCATCACCAGGGCGATCTCACCGAGGTCGATCCCGCCGGACACGTCCGTGGTCCGGAAGTAGAACTGCGGCCGGTAGTCCGCGGCGAACGGCGTGTGCCGGCCGCCCTCGGCCGTGGACAGCGCGTGCAGGTTCGCCCGGAACTTCCGGTGCGGCTGCACACTGCCCGGCAACGCCACCACCTGGCCGCGACGGACCTCGTCGCGCTTCACGCCACGCAGCAGCACCGCCGCGTTGTCGCCCGCGTCCGCGGACTCCAGCGACTTGCCGAACGTCTCCATGCCGATCGCCGTGCTGGTGACCGTCGGGCCGAGACCTACGACCTCGACCGCGTCGCCGAGCTTCAGCGAACCGCGCTCGACCGCACCCGTGACCACTGTGCCGCGGCCGCTGATGGTGAGCACGTTCTCGATCGGCATCAGGAACGGCTCGCCCAGCTCACGGTCCGGCACCGGCACGTAGTTGTCGACCGCGTCCAGCAGCTCACCGATCGCGGCGGTCCACTGCGGGTCCCCTTCCAGCGCCTTCAGTCCGGACACGCGAACGACCGGTACGTCGTCGCCGGGGAAGCCGTACTCCGCCAGGAGCTCACGGACCTCCAGCTCGACCAGGTCGAGCAGCTCCGGGTCGTCGACGGTGTCCGCCTTGTTCAGTGCGACCACCAGGTACGGCACGCCCACCCGGCGCGCGAGCAGCACGTGCTCCCGCGTCTGCGGCATGGCGCCGTCCTGGGCGGAGACGACCAGGATCGCGGCGTCCACCTGGGCGGCGCCGGTGATCATGTTCTTCACGTAGTCGGCGTGCCCGGGCATGTCCACGTGCGCGTAGTGCCGGGTCGCGGTCTCGTACTCGACGTGCGAGATGTTGATCGTGATCCCGCGCTGCATCTCCTCCGGCGCACGGTCGATGCCGTCGAAGGCGACGAAGCGGTTCACACTCGGGTCGCGCTCCGCGAGCACCTTGGTGATCGCGGCGGTCAGCGTGGTCTTGCCGTGGTCGACGTGACCCATCGTCCCGATGTTGAGGTGCGGCTTGGTCCGCACGAACTGGCTCTTGGCCATGAGAATTCCTTTGCCTGTCAGAAGATTCGGTATGAGCCAGGACCCTCCGGCAAGCCCTCACAGCGCTGTCACCGCGTGGAGGGGGCCGGTTCGAGCCACCCTCCTCCGCGGGTCCTGCTCAGCAGGAGGAGGGTCAGCTTCGAGTGGCTGAATCGACTGACAGTGCCCACGTGGGAGCGCCCGTCAGGCCGGTGCCTGACAGGTCGAACTCGAAAACCACGCGGAACATGCGGATCACGGTAGGTGTCAACGCTGCCGGGAGCAACAGAAATTCCCGGGGGTCAGTTGAGTGCGAAGAGCCTGGTGCCGTCGGAGAAGATCGGGCGGGCGGCGGCCACGGTGACGGCCGGCTTGTTGCAGGTGACTTCTTCGGACTTGGCGACCGACTGCGTGTTCGGGCTGGGCAGGATCGGTCGCGACTGGATGCCGGTGGTGCCGATCATCACGGGAGAGCAGCTGCCGTTCGGCTGCGGCATCAGCGTGACCACGCGTCCGTCCGGCAGCAGTCCGAACCCGTTCCGCGGGTACTCCGGTTGCTGCAACCGCGGCGGCACCTGCAGCAGGTGATGCCACTGCGGTGTCCCGTCAGCAGGGTTCGACGAAGACACGTCGTACGTCTGGGGCTGTCCGGGGTCGTTTCCGGTCCGGCACGTGATCAGCACCAGTGACGCGTGCGTGGCGGCCAGCTGTGCGTCGCAGGACGTCGACCCGAGCCGTGGGCGTGGTGTCCCCGGCACGGGGGTTGTCCACATCACGTGGCCTTCGCTGATGTCCACGGACCACTGGTAGAGCGTGCCGCCCGCAGCGGCCGTCCAGATCAGCCCGGAGACCTCACGGGTGTCCGGTACGGCGACCAGCTCGCCGACCCACGTCGACGGGTCCAGCTCCGCGCTCAGGTCGATCCGCGCACCCAGGTCGACTTCCCACCGCTGGGCCCCGGTCTTGATGTCCAGACCGCGTACTACGGCGCCGTTCCCGGCACAGGCGTCCACGACGACCGCCTGGTCACCGACCAGCTCGCCCTGCGTCACGTTGCAGCGCACCTGCGCGCGCCAGTGCGTCGGGCTGCTCACGCCGTGCGCGACCACGTAGTTGCCTTCAGCCACGAGCAGCTGGTTCGAGTCGACGGCCAGCGCCGTCCCGTCGGTGTCGACCTCGGTCAGCACCTCTCCGCTCACGGCGTTGAGTACGGCGTACGTCGGGAGCTTGATGCCCGCGGGTTCGCGGTACTCCGAGCGGGGGAGATGCGCGACGATGGTCCGCCCGTCCGCGGACACCACGAGTCCCTTGGCGCCACTGGAGGCGGCGTCCTGTACGTCGGCCCGCGCGTAGCGCCACCGGATCTGCCCCGTGGCCGCGTCGGACATGACCACGCCGTCCGAGCGCAGTTCCGCGACTCCACCCGCCGTACCGGTGATGGCGCCGGTCGCCGGCACCTCACGGCTCCAGGCCAGCGTTCCGTCGAGCTGGACCGGCAGCTGCGTCGGCTGGGCCGTCGTGGTCGTGCTGACCGTGTTGGCGGTCTCCAGCCGGGCCTGTACGAAAGGCTCACCAGCCGACACCACGACCCACGCCAGCAGCGCACCGCACGCAGCGGTCGCACCGACCCCCAGCCAGCGCGGAGGAGCTTGTGCGTACGGCGGTGCGAGCCGCAGCCGTCGTGCCAGCGCCAGCAACGCTCCGGCCAGGACGAGTGCCACGGAAGCGAGGAGTAGGTACGGCCAGCGCTCCGACATGGCCGCACCGGGCTGAGCGACCGGCCAGCGCCACCAGCAGACGCCGATCGCAATCAGGCCGACTGCGGCGAAGACGATCGCCGGGACTGCCACCAGGCGCTGCTGGGATCGCCGGAACCACGCACAGGTCAGTGCCGCAGCGACAGCGGTACCGGCGATCGGGGCCCAGACCGGGAAGCCGCCGATGTCGGACGGGTCGGCAGGCCACTTGGCCGCCGCCCCGAGGCCGCGGCCCAGCAGAACCGAGGAGGCGACGACAGCACCGAGTGCAGCGCCGAAGTAGATGACCGGGACCAGCCCGCCGATCGGCCGGGCCGCCTTAGGGCCCAGCGAACCGACCTCCCGGGTCAGGTTCTCCCTGGCCGGTCGCTCCCACTCGTCATGGCCACGGGGGGTCGCGTACAACCGCGTCTCGCTCAGGCTCTGCAGGAACGACATCCGGCCGCGGGCGAAATCCCGGTCCGCGACGTGCGCGTACTCCTGCCGGATCCCGGCCGCGTACTCGTCGTACCGCGCTGCCGGCAGGCTCAGGATCCGCAGGTCGGCGTCGCAGAGCACCGCGCCGTTGCGGTCGTCCTCGGCACAATCGTGCTTCGCGGTCAGCCGGACCAGGCGCCCGATCTCCTCGACTCGCTCGGTCTCGACGCCGTACGCCGCCAGCTCGAGCTCGGCCAGTTGAGCCGAGACTTCCTCGTTCTCGCCGGGGTCAGCCTGCGGGTCGTAGATCGCGTCGTGGAACCAGGCCGCCAGCCGGACGGTGTCCGGGTCGTCGGCGTACTCGGCCAGTTCGTCGACGGTCTGCAGGACCTCGGTCAGGTGCTGCTGGTCGTGATAGTGGCGATGTTGCTCTGCGTAACGAGCCAGCAGGTCGTCGCCCAACGGCTGCGCGTGCGGCAGCAGGCGATTCCACCGGTCGCGCAGGTCCATGGCTAAGGAGTCTGGCACCGGTAGGGAGCCTCGGCCGACCGATCCGGGGTTCCCGGATCGGTCCGTGGCCAAAGCGATATCGGCTCGTCACCTGACCGCTCCGACAGGGGCGTTTCGCAACGAATCTCACCCCTGGAATTGCGGCGTACGTCACACTCCGGCGTGGACTTGGGGACCTGCATCCGAGGTCGGCTACGCGGAGTTACTAGCGCAGGGCGATGACGGTGTTCGGTCCGGACATGAGGATCAGGTTGCCGACGGCCCGCGGGTCACGGCTGCAGGAGATGCCGGTGGGCAGCCTGACCTGCCGGAATCCGGCCCGGCTGACCACGTTCGCGACGCACCCGCTCACGCCACGGCCCAGCGAGATGACCCGGCCGTCCGCAGTCACGGTGACCTTGGTCCGCGGGCTCACCGGCGCCAGGGTCTGCCAGGCGGTCAGGCCGGTGTTCGCGTCGATCGCAGTGACGACGGTCCGCCGGTTCTCCTGGGTACTCGGCCCCGGGCAGTCGACGACGATCAGGTACTTCCCGGCCGCGTTCAGCAGCGTGCGGCAGGCCCAGGCCTTCGGCACGTCCCAGCGCCAGCGGATGTCGCCGGTGCGCGGTTCGATCGCGGTCAGCGCGGCAGGTACGTCGGAGTCGCCGCCGGGCTCGGCCACGACCACCAGACCGGCCACGACCACCGGGCGGCGGTAGGTGTCGGTTGAGGTCCTGGTCCACAGCTTCTTGCCCGACTGGACGTCCAGTGCGGTCATCTCGTCCGGACGGTCGTCGCAGGTGTGGCTCACGAAGGTGAGCACGGTCTCGGCGGTGGCGATGGCGCCGAGCTCGGTGCAGTCGCCGGAGTCGTAGGTCCAGCGCTCGTGACCGTCCGGATCCACACCGTGCAGCTTGCCGGAGCGTTCGCCAGTCAGGAGGGGTTGAGTCTGCAGGATGAAGCGGTCCCGCGTGCGACCGGACCACGCGGCCTTGCGGCGTCCTGTGTTCGCGTCGAGCAGGAGGTAGCCGACGTCGGCGAACTGTGCGAGTACGTAGTCGCCATTGCCGGTGGCCGCGATCACGGGCTTCTCGTCGGAGTCGGAGCGGCTGTAGCGCCACCGCAGCGCACCAGTGGCCGCATCGAGCATCTCGACCACACCGCTCGGGCGGGGCACCGCCACGCCGTACCTGGTGCCGATCGCTTCTTCTGCACCAGTGCCCGCGACGGAATCGCTGACCCATGCGACGCGGCCGTCGAGGACCGACGGGCTGGCCTTGCCGGCGTCGCGAGGCGTTCCCTCGACCCGCTCGTTGGAGCTGAGCACGTAGCCGCGGGACAAGGGCTGGACGATCAGCAGCAGGATGAGGGCGACTGCTCCCGGTACGGCGAGCCAGGCCAGTTGCTGACCGAGGTTGCGTGCTGGGAGGAAGCGGGCCGTCCGCGTGCGCAGGAGTGAGGCTACGAGGGCTGATGCTCCAGCAAGTAGCAGCAGGACCAGTGCGGAGATCAGCAACGGGACGCGGAGGCCTATGCCGACAGCCACGTTCGTTCGCGGCGCTTGGGCCCAGGCGATGAGCAGTCCGGTCACTGCAATCGCCAGTACTGCGCCTGCGATGAGGCGGGCGCGCTGGCTGGCGCTGCGAGCGCAACGGAAGAGGACTGGTGCGCTGAAGAAGGAGAGGACGGCCAGTGCCACGGTCGGCCAGCCAGCCTCGTCCTGTGCTGCTGGCGTCTGCCAGGACGCACCGGATGCGGCGATCGCTACCACCGCGGCTGCGATGGCAGTGAAAGTAGCGGTGGCGGTCAGAGTGGCTTGTTGCCAACCGCGCCACGGGGCTGGGAGCTCACTGTCCAGTCCGGCGAGCTCTGCCTCCAGATTGACCCGGGCGACCGGGCTGAGGCGTTGCCGCGCCAGCTGCGTGCGGTAGAGGTGTCCGTCGAGCAGCTCGCGGACTTCGTCGTACCGGCTCTCGAGCGCGGCCTTGCGGTCGCCGGCGTCGCGTCGTACCTCGGCTGTGTGGACGACGTACCGGCTGGGGTCGGAGGCGAGGATGGCGTTGACCGCATCCAGCAGTACGTCGCCGTTCGCGTCGCGGCGAGGTGGGGCGTAGGCGTCCGGAGGCGGCGTCGCGAGGTCACCGGTGAGGCGGATCAGCCGGGCGACCTCGGCGATGCGGATCGGCGGTACGCCGTACTGCGGGAGGAGGCGCTCGGCGAGCCGGGCCGACGCCTCGGCGTCCTCGGACGGGGTGCCGCCGGGCTCGTGGACGGCGCGGTGGAACCACGCGGCGAGCCGGACACTGGTGGGGTCCGTGGAGAGCTGGATGAGCGAGTCCAGCGCGGTCAGGACGATGCCCAGGTAGTGGTCGCGGTACGCGCGCCGGGTGCGTTCGACGTACCGCGCGACCAGCTCGTCCGCGAGCGAGGCAGACCCGGGCACCAGGTCGTCCCACCGCGCCCGGAGCTCCACCGCTTCAGTCTGCCAGCCGCACTTCTACAACCACCCACCCGCAACCTTGCGGTTGGTTACTGCTTGGCCGACAGAATGCCCGTGAGCAGACCCGGGTAGAGGGCCTCGAGGTCGTCGCGGCGCAGCATGCTGATCCGGCGGGTGCCGTCGGTGTGGGTGGACAGGACGCCCGCTTCGCGCAGGGTCTTGAGGTGGTGGGCGCGCGTGGACGCCGTCACCGGCAGCTCGATCTCGCCGCAGCAGACGCCGGCCGGGTTGTCGGCGAGCGCGCGGACGATCGTCAGCCGGACCGGCTCGCCCAGCGCCTGGAGAACCGCCTCGACGCGGATCTCGTCCCGCTCCGGCTGCGGGAGGACTTTGCTGGCCATGTGTCCATAGTACGACGTCGGTCGAAGTTCGACGATGATCGTAGTACGATGACGATCGAATTAATGAAACCTCGACCGGAAGGTCCTCGATGTCCGCACGGATCTACCTGCTCGGCGCCGGTGCGTTCGCGGTCGGCACCAGCGCGTACGTCGTGTCCGGTGTCCTGCCCGACGTCAGCTCCGAGCTGCACGTCTCGCTGACCGCAGCCGGCCAACTCGCCACCGCGTTCTCGCTGTCGTACGCGATCGGTGCGCCGATCCTGTCCACGCTGACCGGCCGGTGGGAGCGCCGTACCCTCCTGATCGCCGCACTGGTGCTGGCCGCGCTCGGCAACCTGATCGCCGCGCTGGCCGTCAACTACCCGATCCTGATCGTCGGCCGCGTCGTGGCCGCATTCGGGGCCGCCGTCTACACACCGGCCGCCACACTGTTCGCGACCAGCCTGATGCCACCCGAGGAACGCGGTAGAGCAGTGGCCATTGTGTTCGGCGGTCTCACGTTCGCACTGGTGCTCGGCGTACCCGCAGGCACGCTGCTGGGCCCGACGCTCGGCTACAAGGGCGTGTTCGCTCTCATCACCGCTGTCGCCGTACTGGTCGCCATTGTGGAGCGTGCCGCGCTCCCGAAGGTCGACGCACCTCCTGTGGTCAGCCTGCGCGAGCGGTTCGCCGGTGTGGCAGACCGCCGCGTCCAGATCATCCTGGCGATGACAGTCCTTGCGGTGCTCGCCGCGTTCAGCGTGTACATCTACATCGTCCCGCTGCTCAAGCACACCGCCGGCCTGACCGGCAGCGTCACCGGTCTCCTCCTGCTCCTGTACGGCGTGGGCGCGGTCATCGGCAACTTCCTCGGCGGCCGGATCACCGACCGGTTCGGGAGCCTCCGCACCCTGGTCGTCCTGATGACCGGCATCACCGCTGTCCTCGCCACGCTGGACCTGACACTGACGACAGAGGTCGGTGCCGGAGCCGCTCTGGTGGTGTGGGGCATGCTGACCTGGGCCTTCAACCCACCGATCCAGAACCTGCTGCTCGAGCTCGGCGGCGGACTGCTCATCTCCCTCAACGCCTCTGCGATCTACCTGGGCGCCGGACTGTCCGCTGTGGTCGGCGGACTAGTCATCCAGACACTCGGCGTCGGCTACCTCCCCGTGCTGGCCTCCGCACTGTCGCTGGTCGTGCTGGGCTTGCTCTACGCGCTCTGGCGGGACTCCTCCCTGCAGCGGGTAGAGGAGCTCGAGCGGGACGAGGACATCTACCTCACAGCAACCGCCGACTGAGGAGGACCCGCAATAGGGCACTCTTCTGCCCATGCGTCTGCTGGCCGGTGTGCTGTTGCTCGCCACCACCCTGACGGGGTCCAACGACCCCACCGCGGTGGTCGACGGGTGGAAGACGTCACCTGTGTACGTCGACCCGACGCAGCGCTCACTGGTCCCCGACAAGGACGCCGCTGAGCTGGCAGAACGAGTGAGCGGGCACGACCCGGCGATTCGCATCGCGGTCGTGCCCGCTGCCGCGCTGAACCCCGGCGACAAGAGCACAGCGGCACACACGTATGTCGACCAGCTGGTGGACCGGCAGAAGGCTGACGGGGTTTACCTCGTCGTCTTCGGTGGGGCCATCGCCTGGGGGAGTGCTGTCGGAGTCGACACGCCGATCGCGGACATCCTCACGAGGGAGCTGGACAAGCACAGCCGCTCCGACCCGGTCGGCCTGCTCAACGGGGTGCTGGACCAACTCGACGTACCTAAAGCTTCCAAAGGCGCACCCGGTTGGCTGTGGCCGTTGCTGATCGCGTTGGTGGTATTAGCAGCCGGTCTGCTCTTGTGGAGGAAACGGTCGCGCAAGGACGAGGGCCCCGCGCTTTACCGTCCGTCGTACGACGTGTTGCCGGACGAGGTCGACACGCTCGACGAGCGGCGCGCGACCGCGCGGGAGGACGTCACGCGGTTCGGCGAGGAACTGGATGCCGCTGACGTGCGTCTGGACGGCATGGATACGGCAGCGGACGTGCAGGCGGCGATGGATGCGTACGCCGACGCCGGCCGCGTGGTCGATGGGGAACCCGACGACGACACGCTGCGCGAAGTGCGGTCCACGGTCGAGTACGGTCGCTGGCGGCTGGCCTGTGCGCAGGCGAAGGTCGCCGGAACACCCGCACCTGCTCGCCGTGCCACCTGCTTCTTCGACCCCGGCCACGGCACCTCCGTGACGGACTGGATGTACACGCCGCCTGGCGGGCGGCCCCGGGAGGTCCCGGTCTGCAACGCCTGTCGTGAGCGGCTCTCGGGAGGAGCACGATGAAACGTCTGCTCGGCGCGCTCGCCGTCATCACCCTGTGGGTCCTGCCCGCGCCACTGGCGCACGCGGCCGGCGACCCCGACGCGTACATGAACACCGTGGCCGGTCACCTCGGCGACGCCGGCGTCTGGGTCGACCCGGACGTGACGGAGCTGAGTCCCAGCGAGACCGCGCAGCTCGACGCGGCCGCGAAGAGCGCCGGTGCACCGATCCGGATCGCTGTGATCCCTGTGGACAAGATCAGCAAGTCGGCGAACAAGTACTACTCGGTGCCTGCCTGGGAAGGCGAGGAGATCGCGGACCAGCTGTACGACCGCGTCGGCGTCGAGGGCGTGTACGCCGTACTGGTCGATGCGTCGTCGCAGTCCGCCGGTCGCGGGCTGCACGCCGTCCAGCGGGCCGATCACGGTCCGACGTACTTCGTGGGCGACGCGGTGGACCAGGCGGTCGACTGCTGCGCGCCGGACTACGAGTCGATGCTCGAGAGGTTCATCCAGCGCGCACAGGTCGTGAACAAGCCGTTCTACGTCGACGCCGCGCCGTACGCCGGTGGCGTGGCCGGGATCATCGGGCTCTGGGTCACCGTGACCGGGCTGGGTGCCCGGCGCGCACGGCGGCAGGACGAGAAGGCCCACCTGAAGGTCGCGCAGCCGCTGCTCAACGAGGAGGTCATCGCGCTCTCGCAGCAGGTCTCCGCGCTGCCGACGGTCTCGGACCCGCAGCAGTCGAAGCTGTCCAAGGACGTGCTCGACACCGTCGAGAAGGCACGGCAGCGACTCGACCAGGCCAAGGACGACAAGGACATCGAGGCAGTGACGACGCTGCTCGGCTCGGCCCGCTACGGGTTGCTCTGCCTGGACTCCGCACGCGCCGGCAAGCCGATCCCGAAGCCGACCGCGCCGTGCTTCTTCGACCCGCGGCACGGGCCGAGCGTGGCGGAAGTCGAGTGGAAGCCCGAGGAGGGAGCTGCGCGCACTGTGGACGTCTGCTCGGCGTGCAAGCAGCGTGACGAGGCCGGTGAGCGGCCCGAGATCCGGATGGTGAAGGGCTGGCAGATCGAGCGTCCCTACTGGGAGTTCGGCGAGGAGCTGGCCGCGTACGTCGACGGGTACTGGTCGCAGGGCGACGGGCGGCAGTGGTGGTTCCCTGACTCTGACTTCCGTCGGCGGGGTGAGGAGATGCGCGCCCGCTGGCGGTACCGGCGCCCGGGAGCGCGCTTCGGCCGCTTCAGGTCCAACGTCGGTAGTGCCTTGGGCGAGGCAGCGGTGTCCGCGGCCACGGGGTCCAGTGACGACGACGGCTGGTACAGCGGCAGCTCACGGCGCTCGAGTTGGTCGTCGCGGACACGCTCCAGCGGTGGCGGGTCGTCCCGGCGCTCCTCGCGCCGGTCCGGCGGGTCACGGGGCTTCTAGTACCTCAGGCAGGTCTTCACTGTGCAGTACGACCAGTGAGGTGACAGCACGAGTCAGACAGACGTAGAGGCGCCGGAGTCCGGTCCGCTCGTCGGCTTCACCAGAGACGATGCCGGCCGGCTCCACCAGCACCACGTGGTCGAACTCAAGACCCTTGGCGAGAGACGCCGGTACGACGTCCAGGTGTGCATCCACGTCGTCTTCGTCGCCGAGAACCGAGAAAGCGATGCCCTGCAGGGCTTTTCGGGTTGCGGGGACCAGTGCGTCCGGGACGATCAGACCGATCGAGCCGAGGCGCTCTGACACCTCATGGACTGCTGTCACCGCAGCAGCCAGGCTGTCCGGTACGCGGGTGATGGTCAGCTCACCGCGCGCCCGCCGTACCGCGGTCGGCGGTTTGAGGTGCGGAGCGATCGTCGGGAGGAGGCGGGCGGCGTACTCGATCACCTGGCCCGGGACGCGGAAGCCGGCGGTCAGCTCCTCGGTGTGCGCGCTGCTCTTGCCTAGGTGCTTCAGCGCCTCGTCCCACGACGGCGTGGCCCACGGTGTGGTGCCCTGCGCGATGTCACCAAGCACCGTCATCGAGCCGGTCGAGCAGCGTCGACCGACCGCGCGCAGCTGCATCGCGGAGAGGTCCTGCGCCTCGTCCAGCACCACGTGCCCGAGGGACGGCGTACGGTCGACCAGGTCGGCGATCTCGTCGATCAGAGTGGCGTCGGCAACGGACCACTTGGCCGCACCGGGCGACCGCGGCACCTTGTCCCACAGCAACAGCGCCTGTTCCTCCGCAGTGAGGATGCCGTCGGCGTACTCGGCGAGGAGCTCCGGGTCGGTGAAGAGGCGGAAGAGCAGCTTCGCCGGGTCCACAGCCGGCCAGAGCGCGTCGGCGTACTGCTTCACCGGACGGCTGCGCGCGACCGAGTCCTGCACGCGGTCGTCGGGGGAGTCACCGGCTGCCTCCATGCGCAGCAGTACGGCGTGGGCCAGCCGCTGCGGCAGCATCGCGCGGCCGGCGCCGTACCGGATGCCACGGCTCCGCAGCTCGGTGACGAGCTCCTCGGCTTGGTACGCCGCTACTCGCCAGCGGTGCGCTCCGCGCGGCACTACTAGCGACTCCTCGGGGAGTCTGACGTGCGACCAGACGGCCCGGTGCAGTACTTCGGCCATGCGGGCGTCGCCCTTGAGTACGTCGACTAGTGCCGGGCCAGGACCGGCTACCTTCACGCGGGCGACCAGCTCCTCGACGGTGGTCTGTTTCGCCTCGATCTCGCCCAGTGCGGGGAGGACGTCCCCGATGTACCGCAGGAAGCTCGCGTTCGGGCCTACGACGAGCACACCGGCCCGGCTGAGCTGGTCGCGGTACGCATAGAGCAGGTACGCCGCCCTGTGCAGCCCGACCGCGGTCTTTCCGGTGCCAGGTGCTCCCTGCACACAGATGGTGTCGTCGACGCCGGCCCGGACGATCACGTCCTGCTCCGGCTGGATGGTGGCCACGATGTCGCGCATCGGGCCGGACCGTGGGCGCTCGATTTCGGCGTCCAGGATGTCGCTGTGCTGTTCGTCCTGACCGGTCGCGGTGAGGTCCTCGTCCTCGAACGCGGTCATCTCGCCGTGCGTGAAGCCGAACCGCCGACGTACCCCCACGCCCATCGGCTCGGTCTTGCTGGCCCGGTAGAACGGCACCGAGATGTCCGCCCGCCAGTCCACCACCAGCGGCTCGCCCAGCGCGTCGTTCACATGCCGGCGACCGATGTGGAACGTCTCGTCGGTCGGCTCGAGATAGTCCAGCCGCCCGAAGAACAGCGGCACGTCCGGGTCGTCCTCCAGCTCCTTCATCCGCCGGAAGATGGCGGCCTGCAGGTACTCCTGGTTGACCCGGTCTGCGCTGTGGATCTCCAGCGCGCCGGTCTTCTCCCGCATCAGCGCCAGCGCCGCCCGGGAGTTCTTCAGGTAGTCCTTCTCGGCCTGGAGGGTGTCGGACGTATCTGAGGGCATGCTGAAACCTCCGGGCGAGCAGTGGGGAGCCCAGCCACGTTACTTGAGCACCCTGCTCGGTGGAACTGAATTACGGGTCCGTGGCCTGTCGGCGCGTAGGCCGGGCCGGAGCAGGAGGGGCAGGCTGGCCGCCAGGAGGACCAGGGCGACGATGCCGTCCAGCCAGTAGTGATTGGCGGTCACCACGACGACGCTGAACGTGATGATCGGGTGCAGCAGCCACAGCCACCGCCAGCGCGACCGGGTGATCAGGATCATCGACAGTGCGATCAGGGCGGCCCACCCGACGTGCAGGCTCGGCATCGCGGCGAACTGGTTCACCGCGCCGCCGGTGTGGTCCGGGCCGTACACAGACTGGCCGAAGCGCAGGCCGGTGTCCACGAAGCCCGGCATCATCCGCGGCGGCGCCAGCGGGAACGCGATGTGACCGATCAGAGCCAGTCCGGTGAGCGACACCATCGTCCACCGGACATGCGAGTACGCCTTCGGCCGCCAGATGCTCAGCCAGAGCAGTACGGCGGCAGTCAGTGGCGCGTGCACGCCGGCGTAGTACAGGTTCGCGCCCTTGACCAGTTGCGGGAACTGCAGCACCCAGTGCTGAATCGACGCCTCGTTCGGCAGGTGCAGCCAGTTCTGCAGCGACAGCACCTCGTGCGCATGGTCGAACGCCGAACCGGAGTGTCTGGCCGCGAGCTGCCGGCCGGCGCTGTAGACGAGGAACAGGGTCGCGAGCAGGACTGCTTCGCGTACCACTCTCCAGAAAACCTGTGCTCTGCGTTCTTGCCCCACCCGTTCAAGTGCCGCTATCCCCATACCGTTCGACGGTACCTGCTGTTCCCACAGGGTTTGCCCAGGCGCAACCCTGATGTTGCCCTGGGCAACCCCCGATCAGCCCTTCACAGCACCGGTCAGGACGCCCTTCGCGAAGTGCCGCTGCAGGAACGGGTAGATGATCAGGATCGGCACGATCGAGACGACCAGGATCGCCATCTGGATCGACGCCTGCGGCGGGAGCAGTTCGGTGCCGAGCTCCGCGCTGCCGAGTTGGGTGTCGTTGATGACGTACGTCCGCAGTACCAGCTGCAACGGCCAGAGCTTCGAGTCGTTCAGGTACAGCAGCGCGGAGAAGAACGCGTTCCAGTACGCCACCGCGTAGAACAGGCCGATCACCGACAGCACTGCCTTCGACAGCGGCAGCACGATGTTGGTGAACGTCTTCAGCTCGCCCGCGCCGTCGATCCGCGCGCTCTCGGTGAGCTCGTTGGGCAGGTTCATGAAGAACGCCCGCAGTACGACGACATTGAACGCGCTGACCATCGTCGGCACGATCAGGGCCCAGATGCTGTCCAGCAGGCCGACGCCCTTCACGGTCAGGTACAGCGGGATGATGCCGGGGGAGAACAGCATGCTGAACAGCACGACCAGCAGGATCGGCCGCCCGGCGACGAAACTCGGCCGCGACAACGCGTAGGCGAGCAGGCACGACACGGTCAGGCTGAGCAGCGTGCCGACGATCGTGACGAAGATGCTGACGAACAGTGCCCGTGTCACCACGCCGCCGGCGAACAACGACTCGTACGCCGCGAAACTGATCGACTTCGGCAACAGCACCAGACCGCCGGACTCGTTGATCTGCTTGTTCGGCGCCACGCTGGTCGAGATCACCCCGACGAACGGGACGATCACGACGGCGCAGAAGACCAGCAGCACCAGTCCCTTGAAGATCCGCATCGGCCAGCCGGGCATCGGCACGCCCTGCACAATTTTCGGGGGCACGATCTTGGTACTCATCGCTGGTACACCCCTTGCTCGCCGAAGATGTGCGCCACCTTGTTCGCGGTCAGCACGAGGATCACGCCGACGATGCCCTTCACCAGGCCGACCGCCGCCGCGACGCCCCAGGCGCCACCGAGTACGCCGTTGTTGTAGACGTACGTGTCGAGTACTTCACTGACGTCTCGGCCGACCGCCTGCTGCTGCAGGATGATCTGCTCGAACCCGACGGTCAGCGAATCACCGAGCCGCAGGATGAACAGCAGAATGATGATCCCGCGCAGTCCCGGCAGCGTGACGTGCCACAACTGCTTCATCCTCGAAGCGCCGTCCACGCTCGCCGCCTCGTACAGCTGCGAGTCGATCTGGGACAGCGCCGCCAGGAACAGGATCGTCGCCCAGCCGGTGTCCTTCCAGATGATCTGCGACGTCAGCAGGACGTGGAACAACTCGGAGTTCCCGATGATGTTGATCGTCGACAGGTCGTGCGATCGCAGGTAATTGTTCAGCAGGCCGCTGCCGCCGAGCATCTGCTGGAACAGCGCGACCACGATCACCCAGGACATGAAGTGCGGCAGGTACAGGATGCTCTGCGCGATCCGCTTGATCCGCTCGGAGAACAGCGAGTTCAGCAGCAGGGCGAGCAGGATCGGCGCCGGGAACACGAAGATCGACTGCAGGCTGGTGAGGATCAGCGTGTTCTTCAACGCCCGCAGGAACGCCGGGTCGCCGTTGAAGATCACACTGAAGTTCTCCCAGCCCGACCAGTCGCTCGCGCTGATCCCGAGGAACGGCTGGTAGTCCTTGAACGCGATCACGTTGCCCAGCAGCGGCACGTAGTGGAACGCGATGATCAGCGCGATCCCGGGCAACGCGAACAGCAGCAGCACGCGGTCCCGCAGCAGCCGCCGGCCGAGGCTCAACTGCTGCTGCGGGCGCGTCTTGGATCGTTGCAGCATTACTTCCCTGCCGTGTCAGCGAGCGCCTGCTCGAGCTCGGTGCGGATCTTGTCGCCGCCCGCCGCCTTCCAGGACTCCACGCCCGCCTTCCAGTCCGAGACCGGCTTCTTGCCCTGCACGATCTGGCTCTCCAGGTCGGTCATCGTCTTGACCAGCTGGCCCCACTTCTTCGACCCGGTGTCGGAGTACAGGCCGTACGACGCGTCGTACACGAGCCGCTTGGCGAACTTCTCCTGGATCGCGTGCTGCTTCTGCGGCACGTCCGGCTTACCGGCCCAGTACAGCGCCAGCGTCGAGTCGCTGATGTACTGCAGGCCGATCCCGGTCTCCACGACACCGACCTTGGACGGCACCGGGTCCGTGCCCTGCAACGTGTAGTGCCGGCCCGCGACGCCGTACTTGCGGAACAGGTACTCCTCGGTGCCGAACGGCGCCGCCATCCAGTTCGCGACCTTCAGCAAGGTCTCGGCCGAGTGCTGGCTGTCCTTGCTGAACGACGTCACGTTGTTCAGCGCCCCGCCCATCCACGGCGTGCCCGCACCGCTGTCGAAGCCCGGTACGTCGAGCATGTTCACCGCGAAGGCCTCGCCGTCGGTGTTGTCGGCGTAGTACTGGTTCCAGGCCACGAAGCTGTCGTAGTCGAACGCGGCGATGCCGCCGTTGAACCACTGCTTGCGGGCGCTGGCCTTGTCGTTGAACGCGTCCGGGTTGATCACACCGGCGGCGACCATCTTGCGCCCGGCCTCGAGGGCCTGTTCCTGCGCCTCGTGTTCGTACATCGAAGTGAACTTGCCGCCGTCCTGCTTCCAGACATTGGGCAGACCAAGCATCTGCCGGATGGTCGACAGCGGCACCCGGGTCCACGCCCACTTGTTCTGCTTGGCCGCGGTCAGCTCCTTGGCCAGGTCGAAGAACTCCTGGAAGTTCTTCGGCGCCGGGTCCTTGATGCCCTTCGCGGCGAGCAGGTCCTCCCGGTAGAGCACGCCCGACGTACGGGACATGCCGCGCGGCACCGGGACGCCGTAGATGGCGCCGTTGAAGACGCAGCCCTTCCAGAACTCGGTCGGGATGTTCGCCAGGAACGGGTACTTGCTGATCGCATCGCCGGACAGGTGCTCGGTCAGGTCCATGCACTTGGACTTCACCAGGCCGGGGATCTGCGGCGTGTCCGGCGGGATGTTCAGGATGTCCGGCAGATCGCCGCCCGCGATCCGGGTCGCGAACTTGTCCTTGTACTCGTCGTTCGACGCCATGCTGATCTGCAGTTCGGATCCGAGGCGCTTGTTGAGCTCCTGCCAGAACTGGTTCTTGTCCGCGGCCGGCGGGATGGCGCCGGGGATGTTCGTCATGAACGTGATCGGCTTGCCGTCACCAGGAGCCTCGGCAATCGCCTTCACCGGGTTCGCCGGGTACTTCAGGAAGCCGTCCAGCACCACGTCGGTGCCGGGCAGGTCCGGCTTGATCTCGCCGTACTTCGTGTACGTCGGCAGCTTGACGGCCGCGTTCGCCGCGGCGGTGTTCTTCTTCTCGGACGCGCACCCCGCCAGCAGCGGCGTACCCGTGACCGCGACAGCGGCGGCGGCCAGACCACCGCCGAGGAATGTTCTTCTGCTGACCGGCATGAGGCCTCACTTCCATCGGAGGGCCACACCATGACATAGTACGTCCTATGTCTTCAAGAGTCGGCGCTCTGGAAATCTTCGATCCGGCGGAAAGCGGCTACCACACGTTCCGCATCCCGTCGGTCGTGGCGCGTGACTCGCTGGTGCTCGCCTTCTGTGAGGGTCGGCTGCACGGCGCCGGCGACGCGGGTGAGATCGAGGTCGTACTGCGGCGTTCGCTCGACGGCGGCCGGACCTGGCTGCCGCTGCAGGTGGTGTCGGCGGCGCCGGGCAAGACCTGTGGAAACCCGGTTCCGTTGGTCGATCCCACGAGCGGCGCCATCGTGCTGGTGACGGTTGAGAACGGTGCGGACGCGGTCGAGATGTCGCTTGCCCGGGGCACCGATCCAGTCGACGGCCGGCGTGTGTTTGTGCAGCGGTCCGCCGACGACGGTGCGACCTGGAGTCCGACGCGCGAGATCACGGCGGAGGTGAAGCCGGGCGACTGGGGCTGGTACGCGACCGGTCCATGTCACGGCATCACGCTGCGCTCCGGGCGTCTCGTCGTCCCGGCCAATCATTCTTTTGTGCCGTCCGAGCTGCTGGACGACCTGATCCGGTTGAATGGCGGGCACTGCATCTACAGCGACGACGGCGGGGTTTCCTGGTCGGTCGGTTTCGTGGACCGCAACGACGGCGCGGAGATCAACGCGAACGAGACAGCTGTCGCCGAGTTGCCGGACGGGCGGTTGTACTTCAACGCCCGCAATCACCAGGGCACCGGTCCGGCCCGCGTGCACGCCTGGTCGTCCGACGGCGGTCAGACCCTCGATGCGCCGTACGTCGGGATTCCCGAGATCACCGCGCCCGGTATCCAGGGCAGCGTGCTCTGCCTGCCGGACGGACGGTTGCTGCTGTCCACACCGGTGAACCCCACGTCTCGCCGGGAACTGACCGTTTTCGTGTCCGAGGACTCCGGCGGGTCGTGGAAGCCGGACCTGGTCGTGCACGAGGGCATGGCCGGGTACTCCGATCTGGTGCTGCTGCCCGACGGCTCGATCGGGATCTTCTACGAGGCCGGTGAGACCTCCTCGTTCGCGACCTTGCGCTTCGCCACATTCGCCCCAGAGAGGTTGGAGATGTTTTGACCGAGTCCGCCCATCTGACCGGCGTCGTCCCTCCGCTGGTCACTCCGCTCACCCCGTCGTACGACGTCGACACCGCATCGCTGTCCCGGCTGATCCAGTACCAGCTGACCGGGGGTGTGGACGGGGTGTTCGTGCTCGGCACCTCCGGCGAGGGCACGTTCCTGACCGACGAGCAGCGCCAGGTCGTGCTGGAGACGACGGTCGCGGAGGTGGCCGGACAGGTCCCGGTACTGGCCGGCGTCATCGACACGTCGACCAACCGGGTCGCTGCGCATGTTTCGGCCGCGTTGAAGGCCGGCGTGGACGGCATCGTCGCCACGGCTCCGTTCTATGCCGCCACTCACCCTGCTGAGATCGAGCGCCACTTCGTCCGGCTGGCGTCGCTTGCGGGCGACACGCCGCTGCATGCGTACGACATCCCGCCTCGGGCCGGCACCAAGCTACCGGCTGCTCTGGTCATGTCCCTTGGTGAGCAGGGGGTTATTGCCGGGGTGAAGGATTCGTCCGGCCAGGAGACCTCGCTGCGAGAGTTGGTGCTGTCCCGCCGGGAGAAGGCGCTCGACGACTTCGTGATCATGACCGGCTCCGAGGTGACGGTCGACTCGGCGCTGGCGTTCGGCGTGGACGGCGTCGTACCTGGTCTGGGAAACGTGGATCCGGCCGGATACGTGCGGCTGTTCAAGGCAGCGGTGGGCGGTGACGCTGCGGCCGCACGGGACGAGCAGGACCGGTTGTTCCGGCTGTTCGACATCATCAACATGGCGGACCGGTCCCGGATGGGGGCCAGCTCGGCTGCGCTCGGTGCGTTCAAGGCCGGGCTCTACCTGTTGGGCGTGATCTCCTGTCCGGTCACGGCGTACCCCTCGATTCCGTTGAACGACACGGAGATCGCCGCGATCCGGCCGCTCCTGGATCGCGCCGGATTACACTGAGCGGTCCTAGACGAGGGAGGCCGGCAGTGACAACGGGTGGGCTCAGCCGGGCACGTGGTGCGGCAGGGAATCAGTCTTTCATCCGGGACGCGATGAAGTCGTACATCCTGGAACGCGGTCTGAAGGCGGGTGACCCGCTGCCGAACGAGCAGGACCTGATGGCGCAGCTGGGCGTCGGCCGGCACCCGCTGCGCGAGGCGATGAAGGCGTTGCAGGCGGTCGGCATCATCGAGATCCGGCACGGGTACGGCACGTACGTCGGCGAGGTGAACCTGCAGTCCCTGGAGGACGGCCTCGCGTTCCGCATGTCCCAGTCGATGGCCGGCGACCTCCGCGACGTCCAGAACGTCCTGGAGGTCCGCCAGGCCATCGAGGTCGGCCTGGCCGACGACGTGGTCAGCCACTTCAAGGAGCACGGGTACGACGCGCTGGAGCCGATCGTCGAACGCATGGAAGCCAAGGCCGCCGAAGGCAACTACTTCCCCGAGGAGGACTGGGCCTTCCACCAGGCTCTCTACGAACCCCTCGGCAACGCCCTGGTCATCGACCTACTCTCGGTCTTCTGGCGAACCTTCGCCCAGGTAGACGCCCGCCTCCCCGGAGCCCGCTACACCCCCGCCGACGCCGCCGCCTGGCACCGAGACCTCCTGAACGCCCTGCAATCCGGCAACCCCGAAACCTACGCCCACTCCATGAAAAGCCACTTCAACGGCATCCACACCCGCCTAGGCGAATAGTGCGTGCAAGCTCGACAGGACGTATACGTCCACTAACGAGCATCTGGTAGTCAGTGGAGCGTGTTTTGCCCGCTCAACCGGGCACATGTCCTGTCGAGCTTGGCCCCTGTGGATAAGCCAAATCATCAGTCGCCCGTGTGGGGCACCATCCTGGGATGGAATCGGTCGGTGAGGTTCTCGCGCGTTTTGGCGGTTGGGGGACGCGGGCCGGGCTGGTCGGGGCGACTTCCCGTCGCGCCGTCGAGGCAGCGATCGAGCGGGGTGAGATCCAGCGGATCGCCCTGGGAATCTATGCGCTGCCTGACCTTCCGGCCGACGAGGTGGCCGTGCTGGTGTACGACGGTGTCCGCTCGCACGTGAGTGCCGCGAAGTCGCTGGGGCTTCCGTTGCTGCAGACACCGCCGAAGCCTCACATCATGGTCCCGCCCAAGCGCCGCCCACGTCCGGGACCACCCGCTGTCCTGCATTGGGCCGAAACCACATCCGCTGAGCGCCGGAACCGGACCACCTCACTGCTGCGGACCGTCGTCGACTGCTCTCGCATCCTCCCGTTCACCGAGGCATTGGCCGTTGCGGACGCAGCCCTCGCCACAGGCCGGCTCAGCCAGGACGAGCTCCTTGCCGCCACTGCCGCGATGCGTGGCCACGGCTGTCCGAACGCGCGCAGAACAGCCGCAGCCGCGACTCGCCTCTCGGGCAGTTTCCTCGAGTCAATCCTCCGGGGGCTTCTGATCAGTGCAGGTGTCGACGGCTTCGAACCGCAAGTTCTGGTGACCCATGGGGCATTTCGGGCCAGGGTTGATCTCGGGCACCGGAAAGCGCAGCTGGTCTTGGAGGCGGAGGGCTTCGAATTCCACGGATCCCGGCGCGACTTCGCGGCCGACTGTCACCGGTACGACGAGTTGGTGGCGGCCGGGTGGCTCGTACTCCGATTCACCTATGAACAGATCATCGGCGACCCCGCCTGGGTCGTCGCGACCGTCCGCGCCGCGTTGGCTCGGCGTCTTGCTGGCTGACTACGTACAACCTCGACAGGAGATGTCTCTCGAACCTGGCCTGATACCGCATGCATCGAGCGTGCCGATGACCCGCTGACCCCGACACCTCCTGTCGACCTTGCACATCTGGGATCAAGCAAACAGGTTTTCGGCGTCGACGATGGTGTAGGCGTAGCCCTGCTCGGCTAGGAAGCGTTGGCGGTGGGCGGCGAATTCGGCGTCTATGGTGTCTCTCGCGACGATGGAGTAGAAGCGGGCGGTGCGGCCGTCGCCCTTGGGGCGGAGGACTCGGCCCAGGCGCTGGGCTTCTTCCTGGCGGGAGCCGAAGGTGCCGGAGACCTGGATGGCGACCGACGCCTCGGGGAGGTCGATGGAGAAGTTGGCGACCTTGCTGACCACCAGCCGTTTGATCTCGCCGGTGCGGAACGCCTGGAACAGACGCTGCCGCTCCTTCACCGTGGTCTCGCCCTTGATCACCGGACACTCCAGGCGTTCACCGAGCTCGTCCAGCTGGTCGATGTACTGACCGATGACGAGCAGCGGCTCGTCGGCGTGGTGCTCGGCGATCCGCCGTACCAGCTTGGACTTCGCCGGGGTGGAGGCGGCGAGGCGGTAGCGGTCCTCGGGCTCCGCGGTCGCGTACACGAACCGCTCGGTCTGCTCGAGATCCACGCGCACCTCAATGCAGTCCGCCGGCGCGATCCAGCCCTGCGACTCGATGTCCTTCCACGGCGCGTCGTACCGCTTCGGGCCGATCAGCGAGAATACGTCGCCCTCGCGACCGTCCTCGCGGACCAGCGTCGCGGTCAGTCCGAGCCGGCGCCGGGTCTGCAGGTCGGCGGTCATCCGGAAGATCGGCGCGGGCAGCAGGTGCACCTCGTCGTACACGATCAGGCCCCAGTCGCGCGCATCGAACAGCTCCAGGTGCGTGTAGACGCCCTTCCTGCGCGTCGTCATCACCTGGTACGTCGCGATCGTCACCGGACGGATCTCCTTGCGCGCACCGGAGTACTCGCCGATCTCCTCCTCGGTGAGGCTGGTGCGCTTCAGCAGCTCGTCCTTCCACTGCCGCGCGGACACGGTGTTGGTGACCAGGATCAGCGTGGTCGCGGACGCCTGTGCCATCGCGGCCGCGCCGACGATCGTTTTGCCGGCGCCACAGGGGAGTACGACGACACCGGAGCCGCCGTGCCAGAAAGACTCGGTCGCCTGCTCCTGGTACGGGCGCAGCTCCCAGCCGTCGGTCACAAGGTCGATCTGGTGCGCCTCACCGTCGACGTACCCGGCCAGGTCCTCAGCGGGCCAGCCGAGCTTCAGCAGGGTCTGCTTGAGGTGACCGCGCTCCGACGGGTGCACCAGGACGGTGTCGTCGTCGAGCCGGGCGCCGAGCATGGGCTTCACCTTGTTGCTGCGAAGTACCTCCTCCAGCACCGGCCGGTCGGTGGTTATCAGCACCAGACCGTGCTGCGGGTGCTTCTCGAGCCGCAGCCGCCCGTACCGATCCAGCGTCTCCGCGATGTCGACCAGCAACGAGTGGGGGACCGGGTACCGGCTGTAGCGCAGCAGTACGTCGATCACCTGCTCGGCGTCATGCCCCGCAGCCCGCGCGTTCCACAGGCCCAGCGGTGTCAGCCGGTACGTGTGCACATGCTCCGGCGCCCGCTCCAACTCGGCGAACGGCGCGATGGCCTTCCGGCACTCGCTGGCCTCCGCATGCGCCGTCTCCAGCAACAAGGTCTTGTCCGACTGCACGATCAAAGGACCGTCCGACACCCGCAACTCCTATCCTCGCCCCGACCCTCCATTGTGCCTGAATGAATCAACAACCAACCGCGGCGCTGTAGATTGCGCCGGTATGGGAGCTTGGGATGCGTCTGTGTTCGGCAACGACGACGCGGCTGACTGGGCGGGAGACCTGGCCGACGGCGGTACTGCGGCGCAGGTCGAGGAGTTGTTGCGCGAGGTAGCTGGACTGCCCGCCGACGAGCACCTGGAGAGTGGGCTCGGAAGTGAGGCGCTGGCTGCTGCGGAGCTGGTGGCTGCTGCGTTGGGGCGTGGGTTGCCGGCGAATCCGTACAGCGAGGCGGGGCTGGCGTGGGTAGCGCAGCACCCTGAGGTGGCGAAGCTGCAGGAGCTGGCGCGAGCTGCGGTTGAGCGGGTTCGTGGTGGGGAGTCCGAGCTGGTGGAGCTCTGGCAGGACGCTGAGCCGACCGGCTACGAGACCTGGCAGTCGGCGGTCGCAGACCTGCTGACCCGGCTGGCCTGACGCGCCGTTCAGTCCACTGGGCGGGCGGTGGAGATTCGGTGGAGGGCGTAGGTTCGGGGGGTTTCGGTGGTGTCGTCGTAGGCGGTCAGCCAGCCGTCGGCTACTCGGACGGGTTCTACGACGCGTTCGGAGGAGTGGCCGTTGTGGTCGACGTACGCGATCCAGGTGCGGGTGTGGGCCTCGGCGGCGTTGGTGAGGACGGCGATGGTTTCGGCGGGGGCGGCGGGTTCGATCAGGCCGTCGTCGCCGGGGAGTTCGGCGGCGATCCGGTCGCCGGCGCGGACCTTCTCGATGACCGCCTTCACCTGGTCGTCGGTCAGGTCGAACGCGCTCTCGTTGAAGTCCCGGCTGGTACGTCGACGCGGTGCCTCGCCACGTCGCGGCGCACCGGTCACGTGCAACGCACCGTCGAAGGTCTCCGCCAGCGGAGCCAACCCAGCGTCCCGCAACCGGCTCAGCACCATGTCCGGCGGTGACGGCGACACCACCACGGTCGGCGCCAACCGACGGAACCGCACACCAGGCAGGTTCGAGTTGAGCAGCTGGGTCAGTACGTTCTCGTCATCACAGCGCAGGTACGTCGACGCAGTCCCCAACCGCAGTACGCCGTGCCGTCGGGCAACGTCGTCGACCAGGTACGCCAACGGCTGAGGCACCGGCGTACGGGAATGCTCCGCCAACCACGCGTGCAACTGCTCCGCAGTACGCCCGAGGTCGAACGCACGCCGTACCGAGCTCTCACTGAACCGGTAGACGCCAGCGCCGCCGTCCGACTCGACGTCCGCCATGGCGGACAGCTCATCCTGCACGGTCCGCACCAGAGGCCCAGGAGCGATCGCAGTGAGGTCAGCCTGCAGCAGCACCTCAGACACCGGCTCCGGCATCAGAGGACTGATCGCCTCGGCCAGCTCGTCAGCAGTCGGCTCAGGTCCCAGCAACGGCTTCGCGTGTGCCGCCAGCGCGCCCAACCCGGTCAGCCCGAGCAGTGCGGCCTCTGACACGCTCCACTCGACCAGGTCGTCCCGGAACTGCCCACCGCGCCGTGGACGATGCCAAGCCACCCACATCACCACAGTCTCCGGAGCCGGCGCAGTACCCGCACCAGCCTCAGCCAGCGCCTGCAACGCCAGCACCCGGATCTCCGGAGCCAGCAACCGCTCCAGGTCCGGTGCCAACGCGTTGATCAGCCGCTCCCGTGCAGCCGCAGTACTGCCGGTGCTGTCCCGCCGCCCGATCAGTCCGATCGCTCTGAGGCCGGAGAACCACGCCATGACGAGCTGAGCCCACCGATGCGCCAGGTCCAGCTCTAGCCAGTCGTCGTAGGCACTAGTCGGCAGCCACAGCTCACTGGTCCCGACTTCCACCGCGGCAACGAGTCCAGCGGCGTACGCCATCTCCAGCACCGCCGCAGCGGTCTGCTCTTCCGCACCGATCTTTCCGGCCAGACTGCGCACCTCACGGACGCCAACGCCACCTGTGCGCAGTACCGGCGGCGGCTCGGTCCCCAGCTGCTCCAGGGCCCGGTCAACCAGCCGCACCAGGTCGAGCGCAGCACCAGCCGCGGCCCGGTCAGCGATAGCGGCCGACACCCTCTTACCGGCCAGCGGCGGCGGCACCGGCCGTGTCGACGCCAGCACCCGCCCGCCCCGTAGGTGCAGCCCGATCTGCCGCGGCAGCACGACCGTGTTCGCATCCTTGGGTACGACGAGACCGCGCGCCAGCAACCGCTCCACCGGCGTCCGGGCCGACGCGATTGTCACCGGCCGGTCGGCCTTCTCCACCGAACCGGTCGGCGGACCCCAGGTGAGCTTGTCGAGTACGGCGCGCGCGTCCGGACCGGCATCGTCGATCAGCTTGTCCAGATCACCGAAGTGCCGCGTCGTCGTCGGACCGAGCCCGGCCGGCGTCGGACCGAGCAGCTCGTGCACCGCACGGATCGGCCGCAGGTCGTCCTCGGTACCCCAGACCAGAGCGAGGTCCAGCAGCTCAGTCACCCGCGGCTGCACCACCTCCACCGGCTGGTCGACACCCTGCGCCAACAGCTCCAGGTCCACCGGCTCCGGCAGCGCGGACAGTGACTCCAACAGGTCCACACCGAACTCGTCCAGCCGGTTGATCGCCCGCGCAGCCGACGCATTGCTCGTTGCACGTGCGGCCAACTGCCCGGTGTCCGCAGGAATCGGCAGCGCCAGGTCGGGCCGCCGCCGCAGCAGCTCACCGAGCGCAGCGTCACCCCAGCCCCGCAACGCCTCAGCGAGGGTACGGGGGCGGGTCGGCTCGGTCGTGCTCATCCCTACAACGGTACGGGATCCGCGCCGAGGTCGGTCAGGATCCGGGCTACGGTCTCGTCCAGTGCACTGCCCGGGCCGATCACGGTCTGCTCGATCCCGTCGAGTACGTCGTGCTCCCGGTACCATTCCTGCATCGCGTCCGGGCCGAACTCGTCGCAGTTCGGCTTCGTCCGGTGCCGTACGACGGTCTCCGCGAACGGGATGTCGAAGTAGTAGTGCAGCGTCGTCCCGCGGTGGTCCGACGTGAGCCGCCGCAGCATGTCGCCGTACCGGTCCGCGGACATGATCCCCTCGAGCACCACGTCGTACCCGTGGTCGAGCGCGTAGCGGACGTTCAGGTCGATCAGTCCGATGTTCACGCCGCCCGGGACGTCGCGCTCGCGGAGCAGGATCCGGCGGAGGTGGTCCTGCTCGACCCACGCCGTGCCGCGGCCCAGACGTTCACGCAGCGTCCGGGCCGTGGTCGACTTGCCGGAGCCCGAGTTCCCGCGCAGTACGACGAGGCGGGTACCAGGACTCCCGGTCACTCAGCTGCTCCGGCGTGCCCGATCCGGTGGAATCCGACGCGTTCGTAGACCGCTGCGACCGCGTCCGACTCGGCGGACAGCAGCACCAGGTCCACGCCGTTGCCCAGCGCGTGCTCGACCAGTGCCGAGGTCACGGCGGCAGCCAGGCCGCGGCGACGCATGGAAGGCAGTGTGCCGACGCCGACGATCTCTGTGGTGGAGTCGACCGGCTGGTGAGTCCCGCTGGCCACCATGCCGTCGTCGGTGAACGCACCGGCAGTGACTGCCACGCCGCGGAGCGCCCTGCTCTGCAGCGCCAAGACCGTGTCGGTCGACATCGCAGCAGCCGCTGTATCCCTCTCGGCCGGTCCTGCCGTGCCGACACCAGTGCCCGGCTCGCTGAACGCGAGCCCGGCGACCGCACGCGCGTGCCGGACCGCCTCTTCGTCAGCGGAGAGGATCTCGCAGCGGGCGTCAGCCTTGGCAGGGCGGAAGTCAGCGCGCTCCAGCACCAGCAGCGGGTGCTGGACCACGTTGAGACCAGCTGCGGCCGCAGCGTCGCCCAACGAGGGACAGGTCTCCACAACCCACTCGAAGCTCAGCGGGATCCCCAGCTCGGCACACCGCGCGCGCACCAGCTCGATGTCCGCCGGCTCGATCGTCACCCCGGAGCCGGGCACCGGGCGCGCGTAGTACGGCCAAACCGTCGTACTGCGGAACAAAGCGAACGGGCCGACCTGTTCGGCGACCGAACCGGACAACGGGACCCTGTGCAGGTAGTCATCGACTCTGGTGATCATCGCGAAGCAGTGAACCACCCAGAAAGTCCACACGCCACCAGATATGTCGAAGCGTCTCAGGCGGCTCCGACGTCCCGTACGTCAGCAACGACGACGGAGGAGCAGCAGATGGAGAAAGTGACGTCCGCGGACGGTACGACGATCGCCTACGACCGCCTGGGCAGCGGGCACCCGCTGATCCTGGTCGGGGGAGCACTGTGCGATCGGCACGCGCTCCGGCCGCTGGCCGACGAGCTGGCGAACCACTTCGACGTGGTGACCTACGACCGCCGCGGCCGCGGTGACTCCGGCGACAACACGCCGTACGACGTCTTGCGCGAAGTGGACGACATCTCCGCGCTACTGACAGCTGTCGGTGGTACGGCGGCGATCTACGGGCACTCGTCCGGTGCGGGACTGGCGGCGATCGCAGCGAGCAGGCTGCCGTTCACCAAGGTCGTGCTGCACGAACCGCCGTACGGGCCGGACGACGTGGACCCGTCGGACGACGGCGGGCAGGTGCTCGAACTGATCCGGGACGGCCAGAACCGGGAGGCGGTCGAGCTGTTCCTGCTGATGACGGGCATGCCCAAACCTGAAGCGCTCCAGATTGCCCCGGGCGTCGCCGAACTCGCGCCCACGCTCGCCTACGACTTCGCCGTCATGGGTCACGAAGGCACCACCCCGGTCGAGACGCTCCGAGCGATCAAGCCGCCGACCCTCGTCATCGCCGGTACGGCGACGGCGCCGTTCATGCTCGACGCCGCGCACCGCATCGTCCCGATCCTGCCGAACGCGAGCCTCAGAGAACTACCCGACCAGCATCACGTCGTACCGCCGGAACTGCTCGCTCCGGTGATTCAGGCGATGATCTCGATCGACACCTTGTCCGGGTAGAAGGCGACGTGGTCGCGGATGTCGGCGACCGCGTCGTACGGCTGCTCGTACGTCCAGACCGCATTCTCGCCGTCCGCCCCGGCGGGGAGGAGACTGTAGTACGACGCGTCGCCCTTGTACGGGCAGTAGGTCTGGTGCTCGGTGCGCTCGAGGAGCGTGAGGTCGACGTCATCGCGCGGGATGTACTGCACCGCCGGGTAGTTCGCCTCCTGCAGCGACAGCGCGTCCCGGGTGTCCGCGATGACCTGGTCGCCGACCTTCACGACCACCCGGTCCGGGTTCTTCCCCACGGTGATCGGGTGGTCCGGTCCGGGAATCTTCACAGTCTTGTCCGCCATAACCCCTGACAACCCCGGTCGCCGCGAAGGCATTCCCCGGTGGATCATGGCGGACGTGGAGCTACGGCAGATCCAGTACTTCGTCACCGTCGCCGAGGTACTCAACTTCGGCCGCGCCGCCGAGGAGCTCGGTATCGGCCAGCCGGGCGTGAGCCAGCAGATCGCCCGCCTGGAGCGCGAGCTGGACGTCCTGCTCTTCGACCGCTCGGCCCGCGCGATCCGCCTGACCGAGGCGGGTCAACGGTTCCTGCCCGCGGCCCGCGCCGTACTTGCCGCCGTCGAAGCCGCCCGCACCGCCGCCACCGGCAACCCCGGTCGTATGCTCCGCCTGGGAACCAGCACCGGACTGGGCGAACGGCTGGAGACCGTTGTCGCGGAGCTCTCCGCCGAAGGTCTCCACGTCGAGCTGACCAGCGCCTCGACCCGCGCCCGCCTGGACCGCGTCCGCAGCGGCCAGCTGGACGCAGCCTTCGTCCGCGGACTCGACGAGGCGGCCGGCCTGGAGTTCGTCCCGGTCTGGGACGACGCGCTCCTGATCGCCCTTCCCAGGTCCGCCGCTCCGGACGACGAGATCTCCTTAAAGGACCTCCGCGAGCTGCCGCTCCGGATCACCGAACGCCGTACGAACCCGCCGCTCGTCGACCTGGTGATGTCGGCGTGCGCGGCCGAGGGTTTCGAACCGGTGCTCGGCCCGCGCTCCAGCAGCCTGCAGGACACGCACGCCGCGATCGGCGCCGGCAGCCCGAGCTGGACCGTCATCTACGAGTCACACGCCCGCCTGCTCCGCGAAGGGCGAGTCGTGTTCCGGCGACCAGATCCGCGGCTCGCGCTGACCACGAGCCTCGCGGTCCCGGCCGGTACGACGGTCGGCGGCGACCTCGCCGTACTGCTGGAGGCGTGCCGGAAGGCGTCCGATCAGTTCGAGTGATCGGAGGACATCGGAACTGCGTCTCGTTCCCGGCGGCCGGGAGGACTGGAATGGGCTCAGAACCCAACAACGAAAGGAAATCCGATGCCCATCGTCACCGTCCTGCAAGGCCCGCGGACCCCGGAACTCAAGCGCGACCTGGTCCAGAAGGTCACCGACGCCTTCGTCGACAGCCTCGGCGTCCCGGCCGAGAGCGTCCAGGTCTGGATCCAGGAGACCCCGCCGGAGAGCTGGGCCGTCGGCGGCACGCTCACAGCCGACAAGTAAACCCCAGTGACTCGACGGCGGGCAGTAAAGGCTGGTCGTCGGGTCACTCCGCGGTGAGCTCGACCACCAGACACGGGCCGCCGTCGAACGCGCCGCCGTCGATGCCGAGGGCGAGACCGTCGGCGTACAGGTGCGGGCCGGTCAGGAACTGCGGGTCGATGCCGAGCTGGTCGGCGACGATGCTGTGGCCGTGCACGATCCGGCGCCCGCCGAGGTGCTGGAGCAGGATCCGGGCCACCTCCGGACCGCTCGGGCCGCGGAACGCGTAGCGCGACGTCGTCCGGCGCCAGATCTCCCACCACACCTCGATGTCGTCCGAGTGCAGCTCGGCCCCGGCCGTGGCGTTGATCTGGTCGATCGTGTCGCCCCACTCGACGTACTCGGCGGTGTCGGAGTGCATCAGCAACTGGTCCGCGTCCAGTCCGAGCAGCGGTTGGTCGAGCAGCCAGGCGACGTCGTCGTCGGTGAGGAGCTCCTGGTCACGGTCCTGGCCGCCATTCAGGGCCCAGGAACGCTCGAAGCTGCGCAGCGTGATGCCGTCGTGCGGGACGAACGTGTCGCCGAACTTGTACATCCCGAGCGCGAGGATCTCGTGGTTGCCGAGCAGCATCCGGATCGCGCCGTCCGGCGCCTGGTCGATCAGGCCGCGGACGTACCGCAGGACGCCGATGCCGTCCGGGCCGCGGTCGAAGAAGTCGCCGAGGAACCACAGTCGGGTGTCCTCGGCGGTCTCACCGACGCCCGTCCAGTTGCCGTCGGCATCGGTGAGGCCGGCGGCGTGCAGTGCGGCAGTCAGTTTCTCCAGGTGGCCGTGGATGTCGCTCACGGCGTACACCCGGGTCACGTCATCCCCGCAGGGTCAGCACGATCAGTACGACGTTGAGGGCCGTGACGGCGGTCGCTACCAGGCATGCGGCGAGAGTAGTCGCCTTCCGGTTGACCAGGTCACCCATGACGCGCCGGGAAGCGGTCAATCTCACCAGCGGCCACAGCGCGCACGGGATGCCGAAGCTCAGCACGACCTGCGAAACCACGAGTGCGCGGCTCGGGTCGATGCCGATCGCAAGGATCAGCAGGGCGGGGATGAGGGTGATCAGGCGCCGGACCGGGAGCGGGACGTGCCGTTTCCAGAAGCCGTCCAGGATCACCGAGCCGGCGTAGGTCCCGACCGAGGAGGACGCGAAACCGCTGGCCAGCAGGGCGAGCGCGAACAGCAGGGCCGGTAGCTGGCCGAGCCGGTCGCCGATCGCGAGGTGGGCGGCGTCGAGCGAGTCGGCACCGGAGCCCTTCAGCGCGGCCGCGGCGACCACGACCATGGCCAGGTTGACCGCGCCGGCCAGTGCCATCGCCACTGCCACGTCCACCCGGGTGGCACGCAGTACGCGCGACTTGCCGGACTCGGAGCGGATCGTCTTCCAGTGCCGATCGGTGACGAGTGCGCCGTGCAGCCAGATCGCGTGCGGCATCACGGTCGCGCCGAGCATGCCGGCCGCGAGCACCAGTGAATCGGTCCCGTCCAGCCGCGGCACCAGTCCGCCGACCACACCGCTCGCGGACGGGTCCGACTTGACCGTCGACACGACGAAGCCGACCAGGACGACGGCGAGCAGTCCGATGATCGCGGCCTCGAACGGTCGCTGGCCGCGCTTCGACTGGTAGATGAGCAGCGCGAACGAGACGATGCCGGTAATCACGCCGCCGACCAGCAGCGGGATGCCGAACAGCAGGTTCAGCGCGATCGCGCCGCCGACCACCTCGGCCAGGTCGGTCGCGATCGCCACCACCTCGGCCTGCGCCCACAGCCCGGTCGACGTCGACCGGCGGAAGTGGTCACGGCAGAGCTGCGGCAGGGTCCGCCCGGTCGCGATGCTGGCCTTGGCGGCCAGATACTGCACCAGGACGGCCATCAGGTTGGCGCCGACGACCACCCAGCACAGCAGATAGCCGTACGTCGCACCGGCGGCGATGTTGGTGGCGAAGTTGCCCGGGTCGACGTACGCGACGGCAGCGACGAACGCCGGTCCGAGCAGTAACAGCCCGGACCGACTCAGTTGCCGCCGCAGCGGAGCCGGTGCATACATGAGAGCAGTCTGTACGACGCCGCCGACAACGCAACCCCTGTGCTCGTTTTGAGACGCGCGTTACGCCCAGGCGAAGTGCACCTGGAGAGAGACGACGACGTTCTGCTCGTCGGGCACGATGTTGATGGCCGAGTCGTACGCCTTGGACGCCGACAGCCGGGTCTCCGGTCCGAGCGGCGTGTGGCCGTTGTTCTCGGAGATCGCGGTGACCGAGCCCAGGGAGAACCCGGCCAAGGCGGCCAGATGCGCGGCCTTCGTCTTGGCCTGCTGGAACGCCAGCTCCCGGGCCTGGATCAGCAGCTCGGTCTTGTCCTCGATGTCGAACTGCAGCCCGTGCAGCGCGAGACTGTTGCCGACAGCATCCACGGCCGCGTTCAGCAGCGCGCCGAACCCGGTCAGGTCCTTCGTCTCCACCAGGACCGTGTGCGACGCCCGGTACGCCGGGTCCGTGCCGGGCTCCCGGTACTCCTGGAACACGTTCACCGAGCTCGTACCCAGCTGCGCCTCCTGGACCCCCTGCGCCCGCAGGGCCGCGATCACCGCGTCCGTACGCTCGCCGACCGTCGCCACAGCGGCCGCGACATCCGGTGCGACCTGCTCGACGCCGAACGTGACGCGCAGGATGTCCGGCGTACCACTGACCTGCCCTGACCCGACAACACTCACCCCTGTGTCCATAACGGTCAGTCTGGCATTACCTGCAAGTCATCTGGGCATCTCACACTGCAGCATCGACTTTCGAGCTGAGGAGACCATCAATGCGCAGACGACTGCTGACCGTTGCTGCCCTGGCCGGTGTGTTGCTCACCGGCCTGACCACCGCCCAGGCCACCGGGCGGGACTCTGACGTCACACGCGCCTTCCAGGCCACAGACCGCAGTACGGCGTGGTCGCTGGTGGAGCGGGTGCCGCTGAAGTTCCCGACGTACCACCCGCAGGGCTTCGCGCTTGTCGGGGACCTGATCTTTCTGAGCAGTGTTGAGGTGCTGGAGGCGCCGGTGAAGTACCCGGTGCCGGTGGACGGGTACGACCGGACACCTGGGAAGGGAATCGGGCACCTGTTCGTGCTGGACCGGCAGGGCAACCTGAAGAAGGACATCCGGCTCGGCGAAGGTACGGCGTACCACCCGGGCGGGCTGGACTTCGACGGGAAGGACCTGTGGCTGCCGGTCGCGGAGTACCGGCCGAACTCGCGGGCGATCGTCTACACGGTCGACCCGAAGACGTACCGGGTCACTGAGCGTTTCCGGGTGAAGGACCACGTCGGGGGAGTAGTACGCGACCGGACGACCGGCCAGGTGCATGGGGTGAGCTGGGGCTCCCGCACCCTCTACGACTGGACCCCTACCGGCAAGCAGCTCGGCAAGGTCGCCAACGAGTCCCACCTCCTCGACTACCAGGACTGCGACTACGCGGCCCGCGGCAAGCAGTTGTGCGGCGGAGTCACCACACTGCCCGGTCCCAACAAGACGTCTTACGACCTAGGCGGCCTAGCCCTCCTCGACCTCCGCACCAACCGCATCCTCCACGAAATCCCCTTCCCCTACTTCTCCCCCACCACCAACCACAACGCCACCCGAAACCCAGTAGCCCTGGAAACCACCAACAACAAACTCCGCCTCTACACAGCCCCCGACGACGGCGAAAACCCAGGCGGAACAGAAATCCAGATCTACGAAGCACCGCTCAACTAGCGCGGCGGATGATTCGGGCGGGGATGTTGTGGTTGTGGCAGAGGGACAGGAGGGCGGTGCCGTCTATCAGTTGGAGGGGTTTGCCGTTGGCGAACTGGTAGCTGGTGGGGCCGAAGCCGGAGGTGGTGATGAGGATGCCTTTGGTGGCGCCGGCGTCGAGGACGGTGCCGAAGAGGTCGCGGACGGCGGACGGCGGGACGGTGCGGGTCCAGAGCTTCGCCTGGACGACGAACTTGCCGCCGGTGATCGGCCTGGGGTCGTACGCGACGCAGTCGATGCCGCCGTCCGTGCCGCGCCGGAACAACCTGGTCTCCAGGCCCATCCGGGTGAGCAGGTTGTGGACCAGGTGCTCGAAGGACTCCGGGCTGAGCTCCAGCAGGTTCGGGCGGGCGTCGATCTCGCTGATCACGTCCACTGCCTCGACAGTCCGCGGGTCGGTCAGGTCGAACTCCAGCACCGGCTCCACCGGCTGCAGCTCCTCAGGGTGCCGTGACACCTCCGCAGCGAAGTAGTGCCGTACGCAGGCCACCGGGTCGAGCTGGTCCAGCACCAGCGCCTGGTACTGCTCCCGCGTCGCCCGCAACGTGATGAGGCACGGCCGCACGGTCTGCCCGGTAGTGAGGTCGACTGACTCCACCATCCCGTTGAACACGACCGTCTCGACCACGCCGTACCGATCACTCCCGAAGACCAGGTGCAGCGCCCGCAACGCCAGCTGCGCCACCAGTTGTTGATACAGCCGCCGCAGCTCCAGCGGGTCCCGTGGCACCGCCAGTACGGCGTCCACGTCACGGTCATAGCGGTACGACGCCTCAGCCGGTACGACGCTGACGTCAGGTAGATCCCACTCCACCGCGAGCAGCGTCGACTCGGGGACGTACCCGACCTTGCGCCGGCGTGGAAAGTCCAGCGGCTCCGGCACCCGGTCCAGCGCTTTCGTGAAGTAGCGCGTGACGGCAGCCCGGTCGTGGTTCTGCACGGCGTGTTCGTACGCGTCGATCCGCGCATGCTGTTCCGCGGTCGCCTCGTCGAGCCGGCGCTGGTGCTCGGCCTGCTCGCGTACTGCGCGCGCGGTCCGCTCCCGGCGCGCCTCCTCGTACGCCCGGTGCCGTTCGATCGCCTCCGCGAACCGGTCCTCCGCGTCGGCGAGTCGACGCGCGAACCTGCGCTCGGCGCCCCACCAGCGGAACCGGCCCGGCGGGTGGGGCACGAACGCATCCCAGACAGGTCCGGGATGCGCCTCGAGATCGGCCGGCGACACCGTCGGCGGCGCGCGTCGCGGCGCCCGTTTCAGTGTCTGCAGATCGGTGCCGTTGACATCGACTGCGAGCGCATCGGCCAGGATGCCGTTCAGAACCTGGACGCGTTCCTGCACCGCAGCGGTACGTTGCGCCGCTTCGGCAGTACGCCCGGGCGGACGGTCGCTGCGGGCGTGACCTTCAATGGATCGGCCCATCGCCTCACACCTCTCTGCTCCAATGTAACGGTCCAACCACGCTCCGCGACCGAATGTGACAGAGAGTTGGTAAGGACATTGCTTGCCGTCCACCCCCTGTTTCCTGCCGCACGCGCACTTGCACGCCCCTCTGACCGGCGTGAACATGGCAACCATGAGCCAGCCGTCGTACGCGTCCGGGGTGTCCGAGGTTCCGTTGCTGGGTGAAACGATCGGGGCGAACCTGAGGCGAACGATCAGCGAGTACGGCGATCGCGAAGCCCTGGTGGAGGTCCAGACCGGAAGGCGCTGGACGTACGACGAGTTCGGCGCCGAGGTCGAACTGGTCGCGCGCGGCCTGATGGCCCGGGGGATCGCGAAAGGCGATCGGGTCGGCGTCTGGGCCCCGAACCAGGCCGAATGGACGATCACGCAGTACGCCACCACGCTGATGGGCGCGATCCTGGTGAACATCAATCCGGCGTACCGCACCCACGAACTGGCCTACGCGCTGAACCAGTCCGGCGTCCGGCTGCTCGTCTCCGCAACCGCCTTCAAAACAAGCGATTACCGGGCGATGGTCGAGGAAGTGAAGCCTAACCTCGCCACGCTGGAGGAGACGATCTACCTCGGCACCGGCGACTGGGACGCCCTGCGCGACGACGCCGCGCGGATCCCGCTCGACGAACTGCACGCGCGCGAGGCGGAGCTGTCCTTCGACGACCCGATCAACATCCAGTACACCAGCGGTACGACGGGATTCCCGAAGGGCGCGACGCTCAGCCACCACAACATCCTGAACAACGGCTTCTTCGTCACCGAGACGATCGCGTTCACCGCTGACGACCGGCTGTGCCTGCCAGTTCCCTTCTATCATTGCTTCGGCATGGTGATGGGCAACCTCGGCTGCACCACCCACGGCGCGTGCATGGTGATCCCGGGGCCGGCGTTCGACCCGGCGGCGACGCTCAAGGCCGTTCAGGACGAACGGTGCACCGGGCTGTACGGCGTACCGACGATGTTCATCGCCGAACTCGGGCTGCCGGACTTCGCGGACTACGACCTGACGTCGTTGCGAACCGGTGTGATGGCCGGATCGCCGTGCCCGATCGAGGTGATGAAGCGCTGCGTCGCGGACATGCACATGGCCGAGGTCGCGATCTGCTACGGCATGACCGAGACGTCGCCGGTGTCCACGCAGACCAGGCGGGACGACGACCTGGACCGCCGTACGTCGACGGTCGGCCGCGTCATGCCGCACGTCGAGGTGAAACTCGTCGACCCGGCGACCGGGCTCGTCGTCGAACGAGGTGAGCCCGGCGAGCTGTGCACCCGCGGGTACTCCGTGATGCTCGGGTACTGGGACGAGCCGGAGAAGACCGCCGAGGCGATCGACGAGGCGCGCTGGATGCACACCGGCGACCTCGCCACGATGCGCGCGGACGGCTACGTGAACATCGTCGGCCGGATCAAGGACATGGTCATCCGCGGCGGCGAGAACGTGTACCCGCGGGAGATCGAGGAGTTCCTGTACACGCACCCGTCGATCGCGGATGTCCAGGTCATTGGCGTCCCCGACGAAAAGTACGGCGAGGAACTCTGCGCCTGGATCAAACTCAAGCCCGGCACCGACCCGCTCGACGCGGACGCCGTGAAGGCCTTCGCCACCGGCAAACTCGCCCACTTCAAGATCCCCCGCTACGTCCTCCTCGTCGACGACTTCCCGATGACCGTCACCGGCAAGATCCGCAAGATCGAAATGCGCGAGAAGTCCGTCGAACTCCTCGGCCTGAACTGACCAGACTCCCAGCCCCGAAGACCGCGATTCGGTCAGGTCTTGAGGTGGTTGGCGAAGGCTTGGAGGGTGGGGGTTTGTTCTCCGCGGCGCCAGATCAGGCCGAGGGACGAGTCGGGGAGGCCGGAGATCGGGAGGTTGACGATGCCGTTCCAGCTGTTGCGTTCGGCGGTGGGGCGGCAGATGAGCATGGCGCCGCGGCCGGCGGCGATCAGGGACAGGCCCTCCTGCAGGGTGCGGACGTCGGGACCGCGGTGGATCAAGGCGCCCGCGGGGGTCTGGGTCGGCGCCTGGGCCTGGCGCCAGTAGCCGGGGGCAGGTCCGGCGATCGCGATCAGGGTCTCGCCGGCGAGTTCTTCGGCGTCGATCGACGACCGGGCGGCGAGCCGGTGGCTGGAGCAGACCGTCAACGTCTGCTGCTGTTGTGAGAAGACGGGGCCCAGGACCAGGTCGTCCTCGGCGACCGGCAGCATGACCACCGCGGCGTCGACGGCATCGCGGCGAAGCGCGCCGAACGGATCGTTGAGCGGAAGTTCACAGACGTCGATCAGGCAGTCCGGGTGCCGGGACTGGAAGTCCGCGACCGCGTTCAGGACAGTGGCGTTCGCAGCGCCCTGGAAGCCGATGCGCAGTTTCCCGGCAGCGGAAGCGGCGTACTCACGCGCATTCTCGACAACCCGCTCCAACGCGGCGTACGCCGGCCGCAGTGACGTCAGGAACTCCTTGCCAAGCGGCGTCAGCGCCACGCGCCGGCTGGTCCGCTCGAACAGCGGTCCGCCGATCCGCCGCTCCAACGACTGCAGCAACTGGCTCACCCGGCTCTGCGACAGGTAGAGCCGCTCCGCCGTACGACCGAAGTGCAGCTCGTCCGCCAAGACGAGGAAGCACTCCAGTTCGCGGATCTCGACAGCCATAACTCCACGATCATCGATTAGCTCAGCTAATACAAGCATGACCAGATCGCCGTTGTTCCGCACCACCTCGCGGCGGCTCACTGGAGACATGACAACGATCTGCGTCGACGAGCCGGCCACTGACACGCGGGCGTGGGCCGCGTCCGTGACCATGGCCGCCACGGTCTTCACCGTGGTCACCGCCGAGATGCTCCCGGTCGGCCTGCTCACCCCGCTGAGCGACACCCTCCACATCACCGAAGGCACCGCCGGCCTGAGCCTCACCGTCACCGGCATCGTGTCCGCGGTCGCCTCGCCCGTCCTCCCCTTGCTGCTCGGCAAACTCGACCGCAGGACAGTCCTCAGTGGTCTGATGGTTCTGCTCGCCGTCGCCGCGTTCGTCGCCGCAGCAGCCCCGGGCTACCCGATCTTCATCGCAGCCCGGGTCCTGATGGGCATCTCGATCGGCGGCGTCTGGCTCCTCACGGTCAGCCTCGCGCGCCGCGTCGTACCCGAGCATGCCGCCGGTCCAGCCACCTCTCTCATCTTCAGCGGCATCGGAATCGCCTCCGTACTAGGGATTCCGGCCGGCGCGTACGTCGGTGAACTCGTCGGCTGGCGCTGCGCCTTCGCCGGCGTCGGCCTGCTCGCACTCGGACTGACTGTTGCTCTAGGCATCTTCCTGCCGAACCTTCCCCCGGAGCGCGCGATCCGGCTGGCAGACGTACGGGAAGTCCTGCAGCTCAAGCAGGTGCGGGTCGGCCTGGCCTTGGTCGCGCTGATCGTGACCGGCCACTTCGCGGCGTACACCTACATCCGCCCGCTCCTCGAGCCGCACACCGGCCCGGCGCTCATCGGCACCCTGCTGCTCGTGTACGGCGTGGCGGGCGTCGCCGGCAACTTCCTCACCGGCGCCCTCCGTCCGACCCGCGCTCTCGCCGTCATCGCCGGAGGGATCGCCCTGACCGCGCTGGCCATGCCCGTCCTCGGCACCACCCTCGCCGGATCCCTTGTGCTATTGGTGATCTGGGGCCTCGCGTACGGCGGAACGAGTGTCAGCACCCAAGCGTGGGGGCACGCGGCGGCGCCCAGTGCCCCCGAATCATCGTCCGCCGTACTGGTCGGGGTGTACAACGGATCGATCGCACTGGGCGCCTTCACCGGCGGCCAGGTCGCCGACCATCTCGGTACGACGACGGTCACCTGGCTTCCCGCGATCCTCGCGACCGCGGCGCTCGTTGTTCTCCTAGCGAACCGCCGCCAACGCGGCTGAGTCCTCGTCGCCGAAGTCGTCCTCGAGCTTCTCGGGGGAGTAGTCGAGGTCGATGCCGGCCACGTCCGCGCCGACGGCCGACTCGATCGCGCCTAACCGGCGCGTCGCGCGATCGCCGGCGTACGTCATCAGAGCGGTCGGGTTGATCTCCGGCGGCAGCTCTTGTGAGTTGTCGAGAGCCCACTGGATCTGCGTCAGCGCGTGCGGGAGGAGGTCCTCCATCGTGTCGGTGACGACCTTCCAGTTCGACGCGTCCGCGGCGACGTGCCGGCGGCAGGTGAACGTGCCCCAGGCCATGTGCCGCCGCTCGTCGTCGCCGATCCGGCGGATCAGCTCCTGCATCCCGGGCAGGACGCCGCGCGCCGTACAGAGCAGGTTCCAGGCGTGGTACCCGGTGAGGGCCAGAGTCCCTTCCACCACATGGTTGTAGGTCACGGAGGCTTTGACCTGGTTCGTCGGTGACGGGTCGTCGGCCAGCGACTTGAGCGCGACGGGCAGCGCTTCGTAGAAGATCGCGCGGTAGCCCGGGTTGTTCTCGACGTACCGGTGCAGGTCCTCGGTGACGCCGACGGCGTCCAGCCAGAGGCGGAAGACCGCGGTGTGCTTGGCCTCTTCGAAGCAAAACTGGGTCAGGTACATCTCGTCGCCGAATCGCCCCTCGGCGGCCATCGCCTGCAGGAACGGCTGCAGGTCCTCGGTCACCGCCTCCTCGCCCGCGATGAACTGCGCGCACAGCAGTAACGCGTTGTCCTTGTCGTTGTCGCTCAGCTCCTGCCAGTCCTTGGCGTCCTGGCTGAAGTCGATGTCGCGCGGGTTCCAGAACTTGCGGTTGCCCTTGTCGAACAGCCGCAACGGCAGCGCGTCCCAGTTGAACCCGCCCGCCTTCAGCGAGCTGAAACCTTGCCTGTGCAGCTCGTTCATACGTGCAACCTCCGTGACTCGGCTAAGAAGGGCGAGAGGACGCGAGCCAGTTGCGCCGCCACCACCGCCGGGGGAGGGCCCGGCGTGACGATGTGGCTGATGACGACGCGCAAGGCGACGTCGACGCAGCTGGTCGCGTCCTCTGCGGGAACCTCCGGCCAGTGCTCCCTGACATGGGCATCCAGCCGAAGGTGGGCCAGCTCCAGAACCTGCTGCCCCCGTGTGGTCAGCAGTTGGCTGGCCTGGTCCGATCCCGGCTGGCCCAGCGCCGCCTTCACCAGCGGGTTCTCCCCGGCCAGCGTGAGCGCCCGCTCGACCGCGGCCCGGAGACCGTCGATCGGGTCGGATTGCTCAGCAAGCGCTGCGTTCACATCCAGCAGGAACCGTTCGGTCTCGCGTGCCGCGACGGCCTCCAATACGCCCCATTTGTCGCCGAACTCGTTGTAGACGGTCTGCCGGGACACCCCGGTACGACGAGCCACGTCGGCCATCCGAAGCCCGTCGTACCCACCTGTCTCGATGGCGTCCTGCGCAGCGTCCAGCAACTCGTCACGCAGCCGGCGTTTGGTTCGATCGGCAAACGAGTCCATGCGGACGAGGCTTTACAAAACGGCTCCAGATGTCAAGTGTTCGGACATCATGTCTTCAGTTGTCAAGTGCGGAGAAGTGCGATGCGTCGCCCGTTCGCGGCGTACTGCGGACGCCGTCCACGCTCACCGGTACGTCGCCGGCGAGCGTGATCCGGTGCAGCCGCCGGGGCAGGTCGTCGTAGTCGGCGACGCCGTAGTGCTGCGTCGCGCGGTTGTCCCAGATCGCCAGGTCGCCCGGCTGCCACTGCCAGCGGACGGTGTTGTCGAGGTTCGTGACGCGGTTCTGCAGGAGCTGGAACAGCGCGGTCGTCTCGGTGCTGCTCAGTCCGACGAACCGGCGGACGAAATGACCGAGGACGAGCGAGCGCTCACCGGTCTCCGGGTGTACGCGGACCACCGGATGCTCGGTCTCGAACAGCTTGGAAACGAACTGCTTGCGGTGTTCCTCGACCTTCACGTCGACACCGCCGATCCGGCTCTCGTCCTTGTGGCCGGCGTAGTCGTACACATTGCTGTGCACCGCCCACAGCCGGTCGACGAGGGCTTGCAGCGCGACCGGCAGGTTCGCGTACGCCGTGACCGTGTTCGCCCAGGTCGTCGCGCCGCCGTACGCCGGCAGCGTGACCGCGCGGAGGATGCTGATCGCCGGGATCCGGTCGACGAACGTCACGTCGGTGTGCCAGCTGTTCGCCTTCCCGTAGTCGGAGTCGATCGGCAGGACCTCCGCCGCGCCGTCGAGGCTCTTCGAGGTCGGGTGCGCGAGTGTCGGCGTACCGAGCAGCTTCGCGAACGCGAGCTGGCCGGCATCGTCGAGGTGGTGCTGGTCGCGGAAGAAGATCACCTTGTGGTCCAGCAGGGCCTGCCGGATCGCGGCGACGGTCTCCGGCGCCAGGTCGCCGCCGAGCTCGACGTTGCCGATCACGGCCCCGATCGCCCCGCCGGCCTTGGTCACGGTGATCTCCGGTGCTTCCAGTTGCGTGGTCATGATGACTCCTTCACGGTCGGTTATCACCCATAATCCAACTGATTTACTAGACAAATTAGGTGTTTCGGGATGCGAGACCGCCCGCGGGCCGGGTCACGTAGGGTTGGGGACGTGTCAACCGCCGCTCTTGAACCCGCTCCCGATACCGCCGACGTTCCGGAGTTGGTCGTCGGATTCGACCTGGACATGACGCTGATCGACTCGCGTCCGGGGATCCAGGCCGTCTGGGACCTGCTCGCCGCGGAGACCGGCGTGCCGATCGACACCGACCTGGTGGTGAGCCGGCTCGGGCCGCCGCTGACCTGGGAGATGGCGAACTGGTTCCCGCCCGAGCAGGTCGACGCGATGGTCGCGCGGTACCGCGAGCACTACCCGTCGCACGCGATCACGGGCAGCCTGCCGCTGCCGGGCGTGGCCGAGTCGCTGGCCGCGATCCGGGCGTTGCGCGGGCGGACGATGGTCGTCTCGGCGAAGTACACGCCGTCGGTCCGGCTGCACCTCGAGCATCTCGGCCTGGACGTCGACGAGCCGGTCGGCGACCTGCACGGTGCCGAGAAAGGTACGGCGCTCCGCGAGCACCAGGCCACGATCTACGTGGGCGACCACACTGCTGACATCGACGGAGCGCATGCGGCCGGAGCAGTCGCGGTGTCGGTCGCGACCGGCCCGTTCACCGCTGACGAGCTGCGTGCGTACGGCGCCGACGTCGTACTGAACGACCTGACCGAGTTCCCGGCCTGGCTCGACGAGTACGTGCTCGAACAGCGGCTCGAAGCGCTCATGCGGCGGCTGTCGTCGTACGACAAGATGGTGGTCGCGTTCAGCGGCGGCGCCGACTCGGCGTTCCTGCTCGCGGCGGCGGCGCGGGCGATCGGCCCGGCGAACGTCGTCGCGGCGACCGCGGTGTCGCCTTCGCTCCCGACGGCGGAGCTCGAGCCCGCGGCGCGGTTCGCGGACACCCTCGGCGTACGGCATGTCACCCCGCACACGCACGAGATGGAGCGCGAGGGATACCAGGCGAACTCGGGTGCCCGGTGCTACTTCTGCAAGGCCGAGCTGGTCGAGACGCTCCAGCCGATCGCCGATGAGTTCGGGATCACCGCGATCGCGACCGGAACGAATGCGGACGACGCGATCGCCGGCTTCCGCCCGGGGATCCGGGCCGCCTTCGAGCGCGGTGCGCTGACGCCGCTGAAGGACGCGCGACTGACCAAGGCGCAGATCCGTACGGCGTCGCGCAGCTGGGGTCTCGAGACGTCGGACAAGCCGGCCGCGGCGTGCCTGTCCAGCCGGATCGCGTACGGCATCCGGATCACCCCGAACCTGCTCGCGCGCGTCGATCGCGCCGAGCAGACGGTCCGCTCGCTGCTGACGTCGTACGGCGTCCAGAACGTGCGGGTCCGGGACCTCGGGGACAGCGCCTCGATCGAGATCGATGCCGCGCTGCTGGACCAGGTCGACCAGGAGTCGCTGGTGAATGCGGTCATGGCCGAAGGGTTCCCGGCGGCGCAGGTCGACCCGCGCGGGTTCCGGTCCGGCTCCATGAACGAACGGCTACCGGAGCCCGAAAAGTACCGGAACTTGTAAGGGGTGCGGGAAGTCTGCTTGATCAGGTAGTTTCCCGGAGGCGCCGCTGCGCAGGTTCACGTACGCTGGGTTTTCAGCCGCGCTGCGCGCTCGATTGCTTCCGAACGATGACGACTACTGCGCTTGTTTTAAAAGAGAGGTCTCCCGTGCCCGTTGGCAAGGTGAAGTGGTATGACTCCGAGAAGGGGTTCGGATTCCTCAGCAAGGAGGAAGGCGGGGACGTCTACGTCCGCGCCGAGGCCCTGCCGTCGGGTGTCACCAACCTGAAGCCGGGCCAGAAGGTCGAGTTCGGTGTCGTCGAGGGACGCAAGGGCGAGCAGGCTCTCCAGGTCCGGCTGATCGACCCGCCGCCGTCGGTCGCGAAGGCGATGCGGCCGAAGCCCGAGGACATGCAGGTCGTCATCGAGGACCTGATCAAACTCCTCGACCGCCTCGGCGAGGGCTACCGCCGCGGCCGCCAGCCCGACAACAAGTCCGCCCGCCAGGTCGCCACCGTCCTCCGCGGCGTCGCCGACAAACTCGACGTCTGACCCACCCGGTCAGCGCGTCGCGCGGGTGATGCGGGTGTGGATGCCGTCGAGGACGGTGTTCAGGCCGAAGCCGAATTCGGCTGCGTCGAAGTCGCCGGCGTAGGCCTCGTCGACGGGCTGCTCGAGGGTGGCCGCGATCCCGGGGAAACGGTCCGCGGTCGCGAGCATCGTCAGGCGCTGCGTGTAGAGCCGGTCGGCCTCGCGGACCTCGTCCGGTTCGGTGAGCATGTTCGCGGTGAGTTGCGCCGTACCGCGGACGTAGATGTTCACCAGCAGCATCGCGGACAGCCGGTCCTGCGGCGTGAGCGGCGTACCGTCGAACGCATCCAGCCCGGACTCCATCCAGGCCAGCTGGTTCGGTGACAGCGGGGGCTCCTGGACCGGGATCTGCAGGATCCACGGGTGCCGCCGCAGTCCGTCGCGGAACGCCTCGGCCCAGGCGGTGATCCGGCCGCGCCAGTCGAGCTCCGGGTCCAGCTCGGGCGGTACGCCGAACGCATGCTCGAGCATCACGACGTACAGGTCGTCCTTGGCGTCGACGTACCGGTAGAGCGACATCGTGGTGAAGCCGAGCTCGGCCGCCACCTTGCTCATCGACACTGCGCCCAGCCCGCCCGCGTCAGCCAGCTTGATCGCGGCCCGCGCGATGTCACTGATGTGGAACGCCGGCTTCGGCCCCGGACGACTCCGTCCTTCGATACCCCACAGCTGCTGTAGCACTCGCGGCAGATCCTGCTCGTCCATGGTTACCATCCTATCTGTTTACAGCATAGACAGTCTTGTGTATGGTCTGTGTATGGCGCACACAGTGTGCGGCGTAGACAGATAACTTCGGAGGGGTGTCATGGGTTCGACAGAACGGGCGGGACGCAAGGAGTGGATCGCGCTCGGGGTGCTCGCGCTGCCGCTGCTGCTGGTCTCGATGGACGTGTCGGTGCTGTACTTCGCGGTTCCGTTCATCAGCGCCGACCTCGGTGTGAACGCGACCGAGCAGCTGTGGATCTTCGACATCTACGGCTTCGTGCTGGCCGGCCTGCTGATCACCATGGGCTCGCTCGGCGACCGGATCGGCCGCCGCCGGCTGCTGCTGTTCGGCGCGATCGGCTTCGGGGTCGCCTCGGTCGCGGCGGCGTACGCGCAGAACCCGGAGCAGCTGATCGCGGCCCGCGCCCTGCTCGGGATCGGCGGCGCGACCCTGATGCCGTCGACCCTGGCGCTGATCCGGAACATGTTCCACGACCCGAAGCAGCGGTCGAAGGCGATCGCGTTCTGGAGCGCGGTGATGATGGGCGGGATCACCCTCGGTCCGGTGCTCGGCGGATTCCTGCTGGAGCACTTCTGGTGGGGTTCGGTGTTCCTGATCAACACCCCGGCGATGGTTCTGCTGGTCGTCCTCGCGCCGGTGCTGCTGCCCGAGTTCAAGGCTCCGGTGCGCGGTCGGTTCGACCTGCTGGGTTCGGTGCTGTCGCTGGCCGCCGTACTGCCGGTGATCTGGGGGATCAAGGAGCTGGCCGCTCATGGTGCGGCGGTCGTGCCGGTGGTGGCGATCGTGGCCGGGCTCGTGTTCGGGGTGCTGTTCGTCCAGCGGCAGCGGACCGCGGCGCACCCGATGGTCGACCTGTCGATGTTCCGGAACCGTGCGTTCAGCGGGTCGCTGGCCGCGAACACCATCGGGACCCTGGCGCTGGTGGGCAACGCGGTGTTCCTGACTCAGTACCTGCAACTGGTGCACGGTCTGAGCCCGCTGAAGGCGGCGCTGTGGTCGCTGGCTCCGTCGGTGCTGGTCGGTGGCGCGGCTCCGTTGGCCACCGCGCTCGCCGGGAAGATGGACCGCGCCTACGTGATTGGTGGAGCGTTCGTCCTCGCGGCTTCAGGGTACGGCGTACTCACCCAGGTGCACGTCGACTCGTCGCTGGCAGTGCCGCTCGCCGGTGCCGGTCTGTTGGCTGCCGGTCTGGTGATGGTGATGACTCTGGTGACCGAGGCCGTCGTCGGTTCGGTTGCTCCGGAGCGCGCCGGCTCGGCGTCCGCGGTGATGGAGACCTGCGCCGAGTTCGGTGGGGCCCTCGGGATCGCGGTCCTGGGATCGATCGGTACTGCGGTCTACCGCGCCGACGTCCCGTCCAACTTGCCGGCTGGCGTTGCAGCTCCGGTCCGCGAGGGTCTGCCCGCGGCGACTGCTGCAGCCGCCCAGCTGCCCGCCCAGTTGGCCGACACCATCCTGGCCACGGCCCGCCACGCCTTCACCCACAGCATGAACGTCGTCGCCGTGGTCGGCGCCGTCCTCCTGCTCGCCACCGCGGTAGCCACCACCCTCACCCTCCGCGGCACCACCCACACCACCGCTCCCGCCGAGGAGCCCGCACCCGAGGAGGCCGACGTAGCCCCCGTCGCCTGAACCGTTCCTCCAGAAAGCCGCCCACCATCTCAGGGGTCAACCCCTGGGATGGTGGGTTCTCGGCTGGTATGCGAGGGGACAACCCACCACCGCGAGGGTTAACCCCTCGTGTCAGCGCGGTGGGTGGCGCGGGGGGTCGCCGCCGGGGCGGCGTTTGAAGGGGCTGTTCCGGTTGCGTTCGACCGTTGGCTCTTCGGACCAGGGCGCCATGTTCTCGCCGGTGTTCTCGTCTTCGTCGGTCTGACCGCTCCACCACCGGCCCATGGGTTGTTCGGGCGGCGGCTTCTGATCCGCGGAGCGCCACTCGACGGTGGGCTCGTCGTGCGAGCTCGAACGGCGCTGACGGTTCGCCCGCTGCTCGGCGACGCTGAGGATCGTCCGGGTGGTGCTCTCCGGGTGCTCGTCGCTTGCCGGATGCCGGTGCTCCGTCGGGTGCGCGTGGGGTGCATGGTCGGTGCGTGGTCCGCCGAGGCCGCCCGGGCGCAGCGGGCCCTGGGCCGGGCGGGTCGGGCGCATCCGCAGTACGAGGAAGACGACGATCAGCAGCACACCCGCGAGGAACCCGAACCCGAGGCGCGGGATCAGCGGCAGCACGATCCCGCAGCCACCGCCGAGCACCCAGGCGAGTTGCAGCACGGTCTCCGATCGCGCGAACACCGACGTACGCACGGATTCCGGGACGTCGCGCTGGATCATCGCGTCCAGCGACAGCTTGCCGAGCGAGCTGCACAGGCCCGCAACGAGGCCGAGCGCTATGAGGATCGGGAAGCCGTACAAGATCGCGACCGCGACCGCGACGGTCGCGTCGGCGAGCAGAACGACGAGCACGACCGCTTCCGGTTTGCGTGCCCTGAGCAACGATCCGAAGAGGGTGCCGAGACTGTTCCCGATCCCGGCCGCGGCGATCACCGCGCCGGCCGCGACGGCGCCCTTGACCCCGCTGATCGGCTGGTCGCGGAGCAGGAACGCCAGGTACATGGTGAGGAACCCGGAAACGAACCGGAGTCCCAGGTTGCACCGGATCCCGCGGGCCACCGCTGCGGTGATCGCGCGGCGACGTGCGTCCCGTCCCGCCGTACCCGTCACTTCTTCGTCTGCGGGGGAGTCGACCGCGGAGGGCAGCCGGATCGCTAGCACCAGGCCGACGATGTACACGAGTGCAGCCCAGCGCAGCGACCATTGCGGGCCGATCGCGGCGAACGCGCCGGCGATCCCGGCGCCGATGGTCGCGCCGGCGACACCTGCGAGCGAGATCCGGGAGTTGGCCGTGACAAGCGAAATCTGTTTGGGGAGCAGGCGCGGTACGGCGGACGCGCGGGTCACGCCGTACGCCTTGGATGCGACCAGGCAGCCGAGGGCGGCCGGGTACAGCCAGGCGGATCCCTGGCCGGAGATCGACGATGCCAGGCTCCAGACCAGGAACGCGCGGGCACCGAGGGTCGCGCCGATCGCCCAGCGGCGACCGTGCCGGAACCGGTCGAGGATCGGGCCGATCAGCGGCGCCATCAACGCGAACGGGGCCATCGTCAGCAGGAGGAACAGTGCTACCCGGTCGCGGGCCTGGTCGCTCGGCACGGTGAAGAACACCGTTCCTGCCAGCGAGACCGCGAACGCCGTGTCGCCTGCTGCGTTCACTGCACCTAGCTCGATCAGGCGCGACAGGCCTGACTCGCCTGCGCCTTGAGCGCTGGTCAGGCCGCGGATCCGGCGCCCGGTCGCACGCCCGACCTTGCCACCGACCTCAGCGGCCTTCTTGGATGCTGTAGCAACACCCTCGGCGCCGACCTTCGAGGCGTGGCCCACCTTCTTGCTCGCAGTCCCCATCCGGTCCCGGGCATCGCTGAACCGCTCGCCCGCAGACTTCCCGGGCGAGGCGTCCGCGCGCGGCCCTCCGACGGCTGGATCGCCGTCGCGTTTGCCGCCGGAGCCGTTCGGGTCGGGGGGTTGCATGAAACCATCCTGCCTCGTACCGGGGACAGACGGCAGGCACCGCGCGTAAGCGGGTGGGTGACGGCGGTTCGGCGTACGGCGGGCGGCGTGCGAGAATGGGCGATTGTGACTCCCGTCAAAAGCCCGGAACCGGTACGTGCGAAGCCCGACGCCGTCTGCGTCGCGGCGATCGAACCGGCCCGCGAGGCCGCGATCGCCGAGGCCGGCGCCGCGCAGGTCGGGGAGCACCTCGGTCACCTGGTCGAGGGCGAGCGCCTCGTCACCCACTACTTCGCCTCCACCCACCCCGGGTACCGCGGCTGGCGCTGGGCCGTCACGCTGACCCGTGCGTCGCGTGCCAAGACCGTCACGGTCAACGAGGTCGTGATGCTGCCCGGCGACGAGGCCGTCGTCGCGCCCGAGTGGGTCCCGTGGTCGGAACGCGTCCAGCCCGGCGATCTCCGCCCCGGCGACCTGTTCCCGACCCACGCCGACGATCCGCGCCTCGAGCCCGGGTTCACCGACACCGCCGACGCACCGGAGGACGTGCTCACGGTGGTCGAGGAGCTCGGCCTCGGTCGCGAGCGCGTGCTTTCGCCGTACGGGCGTGAAGATGCCGCCGAGCGCTGGTACGGCGGGGAGTTCGGCCCGACGTCCGCGATCGCCCAGGCCGTCCCGTACAAGTGCTTCTCGTGCGGCTACTGGATCCGCCTCGCCGACAGCCTCGGCCAGGCCTTCGGCGTCTGCGCCAACGAAATGGCCCCCGGCGAGGCCCGCGTCGTCTCCTACGACTACGGCTGCGGCGCCCACTCCGACGCCACCATCGACCTGGCCGAACCCCCCACTCCCGACCACGCCTTCGACACCACCGGCTACGACACCCTCGAACTAGCCCCCACCGAGGACTGACCCGCGCCGATCGGACACCGCCTTGGCGGCGGTGACTGACCCCTTGCCGCCTCCGGCGGGCCCGATCCGGCCCCGCCGGGCATCGCGGCAGCTACGCGTATTCCCGCCCACCCCGGGCTGAGGCCGACTGCGTGCGCTGCCGCGCGGCGTTGCGTTTGTTGCGATTATTTCGGATACTTCGAATGAAGGTGTCGATGCCGGCCCTGAGAGGAGTACAGATGAGTGCCGCAGACTTTGCATCCTTCAGACCGGATGCGGCCGAGGTTCAGGCTGCGGATGTCGCGCTGCGCCGGGTCAAGCGGTACCTGTCGACGCACGTCGACGAGCACGCGATCCGCGTTGTCGTGGGTGGCGATCCGGACGACACGTTGTCGCTTCCGCGAGGTGCTGTCGAGCTGCTCGCGCGGGTGCTCGCGCACATGGCCTCGGGGCAAGGCGTGTCGGTCGTTCCGTCTCACGCCGAGCTCACGACCCAACAGGCTGCCGATCTGCTGAACGTCTCGCGCCCGTACCTGATCGGCCTGCTGGACTCCGGCGAGATCGACCACCGCAAGGTCGGGAAGCATCGTCGGGTGCGGGCAGATTCGTTGCTGGACTACCAGCGCAAGGACGATCGCGAGCGGCGCCAGGCTGCCGACGAGCTCACGGAGCTCAACCGGGAGATGGGTCTGGACTGACGTGCCGTTCACCGTCGTCTACGACGCCGACGTTCTCTACCCGAACAGCCTCCGTGACCTGCTGATCCGCGTAGCCCAAGCCGGCCTGCACCCTCGAACTAACCCCCGAGGGCTGACCCGCCCGGCCGCCGCACGTGCCTGCTGGCGGGTTGTAGGAGGCCAGCGCTGACAAAACCCGCCAGCCGTGGACCCGACTACTCCGGGACGCGAGGTTGGGGGCGGTGGTCAGGTCTACGCAGGTACGGCGAGGCGCCGGCTCCGATCACCGCGAGCGGGCGGGAGCAAGATGGCGGCATGCCGCCGCAGACCAGTCCTCCCGCGGATGTCACATCGACGCGCGATCGCACCACCGGAGCCCGCCGAACGCGTAAAGGGCTGTCACGGCCGCCAGGCCGTGTCCTTTCAGTCTTCGGTGGCGGGGCGGTGGCCGGCTTGGATGGCGGTCCAGCGGTGTTTGCAGTACCAGAGGCCGATGAGGCCTAGGCCGAAGCCGGCTACCGGGACCCAGAGCCACCAGTCGAGGCCGTCGGCTTCGAGGCGGTTGCGGAAGAAGAAGAGGACGACGCCCGCGACCGCCCAGAGCACGATGCCGGTGATCACGCTCGGGATGCCGGACAGGTCGAGGGGCTTGACCTCGGCGTGCACCAGCTCGCCCCGCGCCAGCTGACTGGTCGGGTCCGTGCGCTTCTTCGATGCCCCCTGATCCTCCGTCACATCACCACCTTAGCTTCGTTTCCCATTAGTGCTCGCAACTGCCCGGTAGGAACTGGCACGATGCGGTCATGAGCTCGCCCAAGGCCGCGATGGCCCGCTCCGGTTCCGGTCCTCTGGACTCGTTCTTCAAGATCAGTCAGCGCGGATCCACGCTCGGCCGGGAGGTCCGCGGCGGGCTGGTCACGTTCTTCACGATGGCGTACATCGTCGTGCTGAACCCGCTGATCATCGGCACCGTCAAGGACGGCACCGGCCAGTTCGTCGGCGGCGGCACCGACCCGGCGGCGTCGATCGCGAAGATCGCGGTCGCGACGGCGCTGGTGGCTGGCGTGGTGACGATCCTGATGGGCCTGTTCGCGAACTTCCCGCTCGCACTCGCCGCCGGCCTCGGCCTGAACGCGTTCATCGCGTTCTCGATCGCGACCAAGATGACCTGGGCGGACGCGATGGGCCTGGTGGTCCTCGAGGGCCTGATCATCCTGATCCTGGTGCTCACCGGCTTCCGGAAAGCGGTGTTCGAGGCCGTACCGCTGCAGCTGAAGGTCGCGATCAGCGTCGGCATCGGCCTGTTCATCGCGTTCATCGGCGTCGTCGACGCGGGCTTCGTACGGCGTCCCGCGGCGCTCAGCGGCCCGCCCGTCGAACTCGGTGTCGGCGGCAACCTCCGCGGCTGGCCGGTGCTGGTGTTCGTGGTCGGCCTGATCCTGATCGTCACGCTGTACGCCCGGAAGGTGAAGGGCGCGATCCTGATCGGCATCCTGGCCGCGACCGTGCTGGCGATCCTGATCGAGTCGATCGCGAACATCGGCGCCCGCACCGACAAGAACCCCGGCGGCTGGGGCCTGAGCGTGCCGAAGCTGCCGGACCAGTGGTTCACGAAACCGAACCTGGACACGGTCGGCGAGTTCAACCTGTTCGGCTCGTTCGACAAGGTCGGGGTGGTGTCGGCGCTGCTGCTGATCTTCACGCTGATGCTCGCGGACTTCTTCGACACGATGGGCACGATGACCGCGATCGGCGCCGAGGCGGGCCTGAACGACAAGGACGGCATCCCGCCGAACTCGCAACGGATCCTGATCGTGGACAGTGTCGCGGCCGCGGCCGGTGGCGCCGCGTCCGTCTCGAGCAACACGTCGTACATCGAGTCCGCCTCGGGCGTCGGCGAAGGCGCCCGGACCGGGTTGGCGAGTGTCGTGACCGGGATCTGCTTCCTGATCTCGATGGTGATCGCGCCGCTGGTGACGCTGGTCCCGTACGAGGCCGCGACGCCGGCGCTGATCCTGGTCGGGTTCCTGATGATGACGCAGGTGAAGGGCATCGACTTCGGCGACATCGAGGTCGCGTTCCCGGCGTTCCTGACGATCGTCCTGATGCCGTTCACGTACTCGATCTCGGCCGGTATCGGCGCCGGTTTCGTCTCGTACGTGATCCTCAAGACCGTCCGCGGCAAGGCCCGCCAGGTGCACCCGCTGATGTGGGTCGTCGCGGCGCTGTTCGTCGTCTACTTCGCGATCGGCCCGCTGACCGACTGGCTGACCTGAGTCATCGATTGCCGAAGGCACGCAGAAACGTCTGTACGGCGTTCTGCGTGACCTCGGCGAGTTCCTTCGCCGGGATCTTCCGCGTACCGAGGCGGGACCTAGCGTCGAAGGGCGCGGTCAGGAGCGCGCCGAACTGTTCCGCCGCGACCGCCGGGTCGGTGATGCGGAGGTGCCCGGCCAGCGCGAGCCGGGCCAGCCGGTCGGCGAGGGCGTCGTTGACCTTGTCCGTCGCGCGTTCCCGCACGATGTCCTGGAGTTCCGGCATGCTCGCGAGCTCGGCGTGCAGCAGCCGGCGGAGCGCCCACGACTTCTCGTCGCAGTAGCACTCGGCGAGCTTCCGGCCCACCTCGGTCAGCGCCTCCGCCGGATCGCGGTCCGGGCGCAGCGACTCCACCGCCGCCAGGTTGCGGGCCAGCGCATCGTCCGCGAGCGCGCTGACGGCTGCCCGGAACAGCGACTGCTTGTCGCCGAAGTGGTTGTAGATGGTGTGCTTCGCGACCCCGGCGGTGGCGGCGACCGTGTCCACGCTCGCGGGCCGGTACCCGTCCCGGGCGAAGACCGTGAAGGCCGCGTCCAGGATCGCCTGGCGCTTGTCGATACGTCCGCGGGTCGCTGTCACCTGGTCAGGGTAGCTTGCTGAACTTCGGCGTACGGTAGAATGCACTGGTCAGTGCATTTTCGAGGAGGAGAGCAGATGATCGTCAACGTGTTGCGGATCCGGTTCAAGGACGGCGTGAGTGCCGAGGAGCAGGAGGAGGTGCTGGCGGTGATGCGCAAGACCGCCTCGCTGGACTCGGTCGCGTTCGGTGCCGTCGGCAAGGACTTCGGCAATCCCGCGGACGGCTTCACGCACTCGTACCTGGCGGCGATCCCGGATCTCGACGCGCTCGAGCGGTACATGCACGACCCGGTGCACGTCAGCGGCGACGACCTGATCCTCGACAAGCTCGAGAAGATGAGCGCCGTCCGCTTCAGCGACGACGGCGACCCGGAGATCGGCAAGGCGGTGTACGGCGTGGCCGCCCGCAAGATGGAGCTGTACCCGGAGTGGGCCCAGCGGATCGACCAGCTGTTCGGCGCGAACGTCTAAGCGGTACGCCGAAGTTCGAGGTACTCGGCGCGTGCGGTGAAGAGTTCGCGGAGCTCGTTGCTGACGTGGTCGAGGAACTCCGTGCGGTACGTCGAGTCCGTGAGCAACGCGATCGAGTAGTAGAGCCCGGTGAAGTTCGCGATGCCGACGGCGACCTTGATCAAGGAGGCGCTGAGGACGAGCGGATGGTTCAGCAGCTTGACGTGGTACGACCACGAGCCGGCGTCGACGCCCCACTGCTGGTAGATGTGTTCGCTGATCGCGAGCATGCCGAAGGCAACGAAGAACAGGCCGACGCCGGCGCTCACCACGAGCACCTGCATCCACTGCCGGATCACCAGGCTGACGCTGACGTTGTAGCGCTGGCTCTTGCTGAGCGGCGGGCCGGAGCCGGCGGTGCGCTCGATCGAGTCCACCTCCAGTGGCAACCGGATCAGCAGGAACACAGTGCTCAGCAGGGCGAAGGCGATCACGGAGAAGACGAGGAACGCGGCAGGCATCCAGGCGAACACCTGCCACATGTCCGCGGTCATGAACAGCACCAGCGAGAAGACCAGGAGGAGCGGCAACGCCCGGACGAAGCTGGCGACCGAGTTCGCCAGCTCGCGGGCCAGTTGGCGCATCCCCCAGACGACGGTGGCGATGAAGCCGTAGCCGACCACGACGTACACCAGTCCGACCAGCAGCAAGTTGCCGAAGGCGACGCCGAAGAACTGCTTGACCTGTCCTTGCGTGACCACCGGGAGCAAGGCCGGCAGGAACACGAACACCATCAGCTCCGGAATCCCGAAGCGGGTCGGCAACGACCCGAACGGTCGTCCGCGCAACCCGTTGAGCAGGCCGAACCCGAGGATCAGTGCCAGGAGTCCGCCGATCGCCGCCAGCAGGTTCTGCCACCAGTCCCATTCGAGCGAGGTGGCGCCGAGCATCTCGGCCAGGAACACCAGCACCAGCAGCGGCGCCGCCCGCGTGAAGATGTCGTGCGTCGGCGAGAAGTCCTCGATGAACAGCGGCAGTCCCGCCCGCCGGAACCTCTGCTCGTACCGCTCCAGCTCGGCCGTCGTCCCCATGACGAGGAACTCTATCGGCCGCCCGGCCCTGGGGAATACCAGCTGGCGGTCCAACGTTTTTAGTTAGCAAAGGTAATGAGTTAAGGTAAAGACATGCCCGAAGTCGTAGCGCAGCAGGTGAAGAGTGATGTCGGGCTGGCGAGTGCCCTGCGGTCGTCGACCCTGCGGTTGTCCCGGCAGATCCGCCGGCAGCGTGAGCCCGGTCACGACCTCACCGCGAACCAGCTCAGCGTGCTCGGCGCGCTGTCCAAGCACGAGGCGATGACGATCGGCGAGCTGGCCGCCCATGAGCAGGTGAAGCCGCCGTCGATGACGCGGATCGTGACGAACATGGAGGAGGCGGGCCTGGTGGTCCGCCGGCCGCACCCGACCGACAAGCGGCAGATCATGGTCGAGCTCACCGCCAAAGCCGACGAGCTGATCCTGGCGAACCGCCGGCGCCGCGACGAATGGCTGCAGACCAAGCTGAAGCAACTGACCCCTGAGGAGCGCGACATCCTGCGCAAGGCAGCACCTGTTCTCGAACGACTGGCGGCTCGATGAGCCCCACCTTCCGCGCGTTCAAGGTCCGGAACTTCCGGCTCTACGCCTCGGGCGCGATCATCTCCAACGTCGGCACCTGGATGCAGCGGGTCGCCCAGGACTGGCTGGTCCTGGAGCTGACCCATTCCGGTACGGCGCTCGGCGTCGTCACCGGCCTCCAGTTCCTGCCCGCGCTCCTGCTCGGCCCGTACGCCGGTCTGGTCGCGGACCGCTTCCCGAAGCGGACCGTGCTGACGGTCACCCAGGTCGCGATGGCCACCGTCGCCCTGACGCTCGGTGGTTTGACAATCGCCGGTCTCGTGCAGACGTGGCATGTGTATCTGCTCGCCCTGTTGTTCGGTGTCGGTACGGCGTTCGACGCCCCGACCCGGCAGGCCTTCGTGGTCGAGATGGTCGGCCGCGACGAACTCTCGAACGCGGTCGGGCTGAACTCGGCCTCCTTCAACGCGGCCCGGCTGCTCGGCCCGGCGCTGGCCGGTCTGCTGATCAACTGGATCGGCACCGGCCCGGTGATCATGATCAACGGGTTCACGTACGCGGCGGTAATCGTGTCGCTGCGGCTGATGCGTACTGGCGAATTGCACACGCCGAAGCCCGCAGCGCGGGACAAGGGCATGATCCGCGACGGCATGCGCTACCTGTGGCGGCGGCCGGACCTGATGATGGTGCTGGTCGCGGTGTTCTTCGCCGGCACGTTCGGGCTGAACTTCCAGATGACGTCGGCGCTGATGGCGACGAGCGCGTTCCACAAGGGCGCGGGGGAGTACGGCATCCTCGGCTCGATCCTGGCGATCGGATCGCTGTCCGGCGCGTTGCTCGCGGCCCGGCGGGTCCGGATCCGCGCGCGGCTGGTGATCGGTGCGGCCGTGGCGTTCGGTCTGCTCGAGATCGTGAGTGCGCTGATGCCGACGTACCTGACCTTTGCGCTGGTTCTGCCGCTGGTCGGGCTGACGTCGCTGACCATGCTGACCTCGGCGAACGCGACGATGCAGCTGAGTATCGAGCCGACGATGCGCGGCCGGGTGATGGCGCTGTACATGACGGTCCTGATGGGCGGCACGCCGCTCGGGTCGCCGTTCATCGGCTGGATCGGTCAGGTGATGGGCGCCCGCTGGTCGCTGATCGTCGGCGGTGGGCTCACCGTGCTCGGCACAGTCGGCTCGGTGCTGTACTTCTCCCGCCGGCGCGGCCTCGCGATCCGTCCGCGGCTGCTCCCGCGCCCCCACCTCGAGGTCCTGCCCCAGACCGAACTACTCGGCGAGAAAGCAGTCGTCGACACACCCGACGTACCTCCGAAGAAGGACCCGCAGGTCGCCTAGGGCCGGATCCGGGTGAGCAGCCGCGCCGCGAAGAACAGCGCGTCCACGTCCGCCTGACGTCGGGTGAGCATCGCCGCCGGGTCGTGCTTCGGCTTCGGCCGTACGTCGACGGGCGCGCCCGTGGTGATCCGGAGGAACCCGCGCGCGCCGAGACGGCCCTGCGCGGGTGTCCACTCGACGTCGACGATCTCCGCGAGCGGCACCGACCACGGGTCGCCGAGCGCCTTCTTCTTCCGGCCCGCAGACCGGTGGTACTTGAACGTGAGCTGTCCGCCCGCGACCGCGAGCGTCGCGTCCCGCCCCTCGATCCGGTCCGGCGCGGCCGGTGGCGCGACCAGCCAGCGGGCAGCGGCGGCTGGTACGTCGCGGCGGGTCAGCGTACGGCGGATCTCGCCGGCGACCCGCTCCGCGACCGCGGGATCGGCGCCTGGGAAGTCGTACGGGTCGCTCAGCACGTCCACGCCGGTCACGGCCTGGAGCGGGTCGGCGCCGTCGCGGAGAACGAGCCGGAAGCCGGTCTCCCGCACCTCGACCGCCTGCAGCGCCTCCACGGGGAGGACGCGCTCGCCCAGGCGGGTCCGTAACGAGCCGGTCAGCGGATCGAGCCCGGCCGGCGATCCGGCGTACCGGATCCGGAGGGTACCGATGCCGTCCCAGACGACCGTGCCGTACGTGCTCGTCAGCTCACCACCTGCCACCCGTCCCATCTTTCCCTAGTGGGCGGGTCTTGGGGGTAAGGGTCAGAATGGGGCGTGACCCATTACGACCTCGTCATCATCGGGACCGGTTCCGGTAACACCATCGTCAATCGGCGGTTCGTCGACTGGAAGGTGGCGATCGTCGAGCGCGGCACGTTCGGCGGCACCTGCCTGAACGTCGGGTGCATCCCGACCAAGATGTTCGTGCACGCCGCCGACGTGGCCGCGACCCCGTCGCTGAGTTCGCGGTACGGCGTGGACGAGCAGCTGCTCGGCGTCCGCTGGACCGACGTCCGGGACCGGATCTTCGGGCGGATCGATCCGATCGCGGCAGGCGGCTCTGAGTACCGGCACCACAACCCGGACAACGCGAACGTCCACGTGTACGACGGGACCGGCCGGTTCACCGGGTTCAAGGAGCTGACCGTCGACGGCAAGGACGGGTCGACGAGCGTGTTCAGCGCCGACCGCTTCGTGATCGCCACCGGCAGCCGGCCGATCGTGCCGCCGATCCCGGGCCTCGAGGAGACCGGGTACCACACGTCGAACACGGTCATGCGGCTCGAGGAGCTGCCGCGCCGGCTCGCGATCATCGGCGGCGGGTTCGTCGCGGCCGAGTTCGCGCACGTGTTTGCCTCGTTCGGGGTCGAGGTGACGATCGTCGCCCGCTCGAACGAGCTGCTCCGGCTCGAGGACAGCGAGATCGCCGCGCGCTACACGGAGATCGCGCGGGAGAAGTACGACGTACGGCTCAACCACGAGACCGTGCGGGTCGAGCGACGTGACGACGGCTCGATCCGCCTCAGGATGCTGCACCCGGACGGCGCCGACGAGCTGATCGTCGACGAGCTCCTGGTCGCGGTCGGCCGGGAGCCGAACTCGGACCTGCTGAACCTGGACGCCACCGACGTCGAGGTGGACCGCGAGGGTCGCGTGGTCGTGGACGAATACCAGCAGACCACCGTCGACGGCATCTACGCGCTCGGCGACGTGACCAGTCCGCTCCAGCTGAAGCACGTCGCGAACCACGAGGCGCGGGTGGTGAAGCACAACCTGCTCAACCCGGACGACCGGATCGAAGCGGACCACCGCTTCGTCCCGCACGCGGTGTTCAGCGCGCCGCAGGTCGCGTCCGTCGGCCTCACCGAGGAGCAGGCGCAGGAACGCGGAATCCCTTATGTGAAAGCGGTTCAGCAGTACGCCGACATCGCGTACGGCTGGGCGATGGAGGACACGACCGGGTTCGCGAAGGTCCTCGCCGATCCGGAGAGCGGTCAGATCATCGGCTGCCACGTGATCGGCCCGCAGGCGCCGACCGTGATCCAGCCGGTGATCCAGGCGATGAGCTTCGGGCTGGACGCGTACACGATGGCGCGCGGCCAGTACTGGATTCACCCGGCGATGCCCGAACTGATCGAGAACGCCCTGCTGAAGCTCGATCTACACCCGGAACGCTGAGATCACGTCGGCGACCGTGTCGAGGGTGGCGAGGTCGGGGAGGCTGATCATCACCTCGGCCACCCCCGCCTCGGACAGTTCGCGGAACCGCCCGATCTGATCGTCGACGGTGCCGGCGTTCACCGAGGCGGCGTACTTCGCGGGGTTCATGTTCCGCGGACGCAACCGCCGTACGAGCTCGTCCAACTGCTGCGAGTCCTTGCCCACCAGGGTTGTCGACAGATGCGTCAGCTCAACCGGCCGCTCGCCGAGGTACCCGGCCGCCTTCCGAACCGCGGCGACATCCCCGAACACGTTGACCGCGTCCGCGTACCGCCCAGCCAAGCGCAGCGTCCGCGGCCCACTCCCGCCGACGAGCACCGGCAGATGTTCCTGCAACGGACGCGGATAACAAGTGGTGTCCGGTACGTCGAGGACCTTGCCGTGGAACGGTTTGTTGCCAGGTCCCCATAAAACCGGCAACACCTGCAAGGCGTCCTCGAGTAGCGCGTAGCGTTCGCTCACTGGAGGAAACGGCCAGCCGTACGCCTTGTGCTCCGCCTCGAACCACGCGAGCCCGACCCCGCACACCGCCCGCCCACCACTCAACACATCCAGCGTCGCGGCGATCTTTCCAAGGTGAGCGACATTGCGATACGTGATGCCCGAAACCAGCGTCCCCAGCCGAACGCGGGTCGTGCACGCGGCCAGGTACCCGAGCGTCGTCCAGCTCTCCAGGAAGTCTTCCCACGCGCGCCCCACCTGCGGGATCTGCCGGAAGTGATCCATCACGTAGATCGCGTCGAACCCGACCGCCTCGGCCCGCTCCGCCACTTCACGAATCCACGAAGCCAGGCCTTCCCGACCGCCTGGATATCTGCTCAGTTGCAACCCGAACCGCAGCCCCACCGGCGTTTCGGATTGCCGCGCCTGCGCCGCGGTCGACTCCACGAAGGCGTTCGGCACCACCCGCACCGCAGTCGGCTGCAGTACGTCGTCGTACCCCTCCGTCGGCAACTCCTGCTTCACCGAAGCCCAAGTCCGCAGCTGCGACGTCAGTACGTCGGCCGGGATCCGCTTCGCCGTACGCTCACGGTTCCGCCGCCGGCACTCCTCGCCAGGCGTGTCGAAAGCCACCGCCACACAGGGCATCCCTGCTTCACGAGCCAAGCCGAGCCAGCGCACCCGCTTCTCTCGGTCCAGACCCAAGGTGTCGACGACGGTCGTCAGCCGTCGCCCGATCCGTTGCCGCACCACCTCTTCCAGCAACGCGAACGCATCGGCACTCGCCGCGATGTCGTCCTCACCGGCCCCGACCAACGCCCGCAGCCGATCACTCGACACCACCAGCTCGGCCCCGAAATGCTCCGCCGCCCACGTCGACTTCCCGGACGCCCCCGGACCTACCAGGATCACCACACAAGGCGAGGGCAGCTTGAACTCGGACACAAAAGCAGTTTCCACCACCGATAGCATTTTCGGATGCGATTGTTCGTGGCCGTAGTGCCACCACAAGAGGTAGTGGAGGATCTGAGCGAGTTCGTCGAGCCGCGCCGGGACCATCCGGACGACGACATCCGGTGGGCGGCGGACGAGCACTGGCATCTCACGCTGGCGTTCCTGGGCGAGGTGCCGGACTGGAAGACCGAGGAACTCGAGGAGCGGCTGGAGCTGGCCGCCAAGCGACAGAAACCGTTCGAGCTGCAACTGTCCGGAGCCGGCGCGTTCCCCGGCGTCCCCGACGCGCGGGTCCTGTACGCCGGAGTGCGCGACGAGACCGAGTCGCTCAAGCACCTGGCGATGACCACGCGGGCGGCAGCAAGTCGCGCCGGAGTGACCGTCGAGGGAAGGAAATTCACCCCACATCTGACACTGGCGCGGTTGCGGCGACCGATCGACGTCACCAAGTGGGTCAGGGTTTTCGACACCTACGAAGGCCCCGCGTGGACGGCGGGCAGCTTGCAGTTGATCGAGTCCCGGCTGGGCGAAGGACCGGGCCACAGTGCGGCGTACATCACGGTAGGCGAATGGGACTTCTTAGGTTAACCTCAGGAAGGTTAGCCGTACCTAATGCCCATCTGTTGCACTGAGAGAGTCCCGCCATGCTCGCGAACTACCTGATCGGACTTCGTGAAGGACTCGAGGCCTCGCTGGTCGTCAGCATCCTCGCCACCTTCCTGGTCAAGTCGGGGCATCGCGATCGACTCAAACTGGTCTGGATCGGTGTCGCCTCGGCGCTTGCCGTGGCGGTCGCCGCCTGGGGTCTGCTCCAGTTCGTCACCGCGCTGACCGCGAAGTCGTTCACCACCCAGGAGACCGTCGGCGGGGTGATGTCGATCCTCGCGGTCGGCTTCGTCACCTGGATGATCTTCTGGATGCGCAAGGCGTCCCGCAGCATCGCCAAGGAACTGCGCGAGCGGATGGGGCAGGCCCTCGAGGTGGGGTCGCGGGCCGTCGTCATCCTGGCGTTCCTCGCGGTGTTCCGGGAGAGCATCGAGACCGCGTTCATCGTGTACGCGTCGGCCGCCACCGCGACCACCGCCGTACCGTTCGTCGGCGTCCTGCTCGGGCTCGCGACCTCGGTGCTGCTCGGCGTCGCGATCTACAAGGGCGCGGTCAAGATCAACCTGGCCGTGTTCTTCAAGTGGACCGGCGCGGTGCTGATCCTGGTCGCGGCCGGCATCTTCGCGTACGGCTTCCACGACCTGCAGGAAGCGAACATCCTGCCCGGTCTGCACACGCTGGCCTTCGACATCTCGCACGTGATCCCGCCGGACAGCTGGTACGGCGTACTGCTGAAGGGCATCTTCAACTTCAACCCGGCGCCGTCCGTGCTGGAGGCAATCGCGTGGGCCGCCTACCTCGTCCCGGTGCTGGTGCTCTATTTCCTTCCGGTGAAGAGCTCCACACCGCCCGCCGTCACGACGACGACCGCTCCCAAAGCGGCCTGAATCCCAGGAGAACCATGCGCACCACTCTGGCCCGTCGGGCCTCCATCTTCGGGGTCGTCATCGGCCTTGCTGCCCTCACCGCGTGTGCGGATGATGAGCCGGCGGCGAAGGACGACGGCACTGGTCCGGTGTCGGTCAAGGCGTCCGACTCGGGCTGCGACCTGAGCCGCCGCGACGTGAAGTCCGGTACCAGCACGTTCTCGGTGACGAACGGCGGCAGCAAGGTCACCGAGTTCTACGTGTACGCCGACGGCGACCGGGTGATGGGTGAGGTCGAGAACATCGGACCGGGCCTGAAGCGGGAGCTGATCGTCGAGCTGCCGACCGGCAAGTACCAGGCGGTCTGCAAGCCCGGCATGGTCGGCGACGGGATCCGCGGTGACCTCACCGTCACCGGCGACGCGCCCGCGCAGGTCGACACCGACACCGCGCTGAAGCAGGCGACCGAGAGCTACCAGCGGTACGTGAACTCGCAGGCGGCCGCGCTGGAGCAGAAGACCACCGAGTTCGTGACCGCGGTGAAGGCCGGCGACGTCGCGAAGGCGAAGGCGCTGTTCCCGGTCTCGCGGACGTACTGGGAGCGGATCGAGCCGGTCGCCGAGTCGTTCGGCGACCTGGACCCGAAGATCGACGCCCGCGTCAACGACGTCGAGCCGGGCACCGAGTGGACCGGGTACCACCGGATCGAGCAGGCGCTCTGGGTCTCCAACTCCACCAAGGGCATGGAGAAGTACGCCGACCTGCTGCTCACCGATGTGAAGACCGTGGTGGCGAAGGCGAAGGTCGTCAAGCTCACCCCGCTGCAGCTGGCGAACGGTGCCAAGGAACTGCTCGACGAGGTCGCGACCGGCAAGGTCACCGGCGAGGAGGACCGCTACTCGCACACCGACCTGTGGGACTTTGAGGCGAACGTCGAGGGCTCGCAAGCCGCGATCCAGGCGCTCCGCCCGGCCCTGCAGAAGCGCGACGCGGCGCTCGTCACCCAGCTGGACACGAACTTCAAGGCAGTCTTCGCCGCGCTGGACAAGTACCGCGACGGCGACGGCTTCAAGCCGTACACCGCAACCGAAGCCGAGAAGAAGGCCCTCGGCGCAGTAGTCGACGGCCTGGCCGAACCGGTCAGCAAAGTCGCCGGAGTGATCGCAAAGAAATGACCGAGAACAAAGAGACTGCTGAAGCCCCGAACCGGCGGGGGTTGTCCCGGCGTGGGCTGTTCGGGGCTGCGGGTGCTGCCGTGGCGACCGGGGTTGCTGGGTATGCCGCTCACTCGGCGCTGGCCACCGAGCCGTCGCAGGCTGCGGACAACAACGGGCCGGTCGAGTTTCATGGGCCGCACCAGGCTGGGATCACCACGCCGGTGCAGGACCGGCTGCACTTCGCCGCCTTCGACGTGACCACGACGAAGCGCGACGATCTGATCGCCCTGCTGAAGGAGTGGACCGCCGCGGCCGCGCTGCTCACCGCCGGCCGCGACATCGGTCAGTACGGCGCCGTGAACGGGCCAGGCGAGGCGCCGCCGGAGGACACCGGCGAGGCGGTCGGCCTGCCGCCGGCGCGGCTGACGATCACCGTCGGGTTCGGCCCGTCGTTGTTCGACAAGCGGTTCGGGCTCGCGGCGAAGCGTCCGAAGGCGCTGGTCGATCTGCCGCACTTCATCGGCGACGACCTCGACCCGGCGCGGTCCGGCGGGGACATCGCCGTACAAGCGTGTTCCGATGACCCGCAGGTCGCCGTACACGCGATCCGGAACCTGGCGCGGATCGGCTTCGGACGGGTCGCCGTACGGTATTCGCAGCTCGGATTCGGCCGTACGTCGTCGACGTCGCGGGCGCAGGCGACGCCGCGGAACCTGTTCGGGTTCAAGGACGGGACGAACAACCTCAAGCTCGAGGAAGCCGACAAGCTCGAGCAGCAGCTGTGGGTGCAGCCCGAGGACGGCCCGGAGTGGATGGTCGGCGGCGCGTACCTGGTGTCGCGGCGGATCCGGATGAACATCGAGATCTGGGACCGTACGTCGCTCGGCGAGCAGGAGACGATCATCGGCCGCGGGAAGGGCACCGGCGCCCCGCTGGGCAAAGCGGACGAGTTCGACGCGATCGACTTCACCGCGAAGAACTCCGACGGCGACCCGCGGATGCCGATGGACTCGCACGTGCGGCTCGCGCACCCGCAGTTCAACAACGGCGCCGAACTGCTGCGCCGCGGCTACAACTTCGTCGACGGCTCGGACGGCCTCGGCCGCCTCGACGCGGGCCTGTTCTTCCTCGCCTACCAGCGCGACCCGCGGAAGCAGTTCATTCCGGTTCAGAACCAGCTGGCCAAGAGCGACACGATGAACGAGTACATCCATCACGTGGGCTCCGGCATCTTCGCGTGCCCCGCCGGTGTGACACCCGGCTCGTACTGGGGTGAAAAGCTGTTCGCCTGAGCCGAACGATCACTACATTGTGGCCGTGAGCAACCAGCAGGGCGGGTACCCGGGGCAGCAGCCCCCGCAGCAGCCGCCGTACGGTCAGCAGTACGGGCAGCAGCAGTACGGCGGTTACCCGCCGCCTCTGCCCCCGCCCCCGCCGCCGTCGAGGAAGGCGGGTCCGATCGTGGTCGCGATCGTCGGCGCACTGATGCTCATCGGCGCCGGTGTCTTCGTGGTCACCCGGTTCACCGGCGGCTCGGACGAAACCGCCGTCGACGGGACGACCAAGCCGGTCGCTCCGTCGACGAAGCCCACGCTCCGCCCGGCGAGCGAGGCTCCGACGCAGCAGCCGAGCACCGGCGGCAGCCCCAGCACCGCCGGCAGCCCGGCCACACAGCCAACTGCGAAGCCGGCTGCACCGCCGAGCAAGCTGCCTGCCGGGTGCAACGGCTGCCTTCCGGGCGTCACGGTCAGCTCGCTCGTCACGGCGTTCAAGTCCAAGGGCTACGTGTGCAAGCTGGACCGCCGCTGGGAATGCAACAAGGGCACCATCGACGTCTACATCAGTCCTGACTACACGAAGAAGAAGTACCCCGAGTACATCGACGTGAGCGGCAGCGGCAGCGCCCGCCTCCAGAAGTGCCCGCAGTGCATCAAGGCCGCGGTCGCCTCCCTGAAGCAAGGCCTGCCCGGAGCACTGGCGGTGTTCGTCCCAGACGCGTCGGTCCGGCAGCAGATCATCACCTTCGCGATGCAGGGAGCCGGCATCCCCGCCTCCGGCCCGAGCTCAACCCGAGACGCCAAGGTCGGCGCCTACCGCCTCTCCACCCAGGGCTACAGCGGCGCCACCGTCGGCAAGAACGGCAACTACGCCACCTTCTACTCCACCTCGGTCTCCATCAGCGGAATCTCCGAGTACTGACTCATTTCACCGCACCCGCGGTCACGCCGGCGACGAAGTGGCGTTGGGCCAGGAGGAAGCCGATGACGACGGGGACGCTGACCACCAGGGCGGCGGCCATGATCTGGTTCCAGTAGATGTTGGTCTGGGTGGAGTACTGGCGGAGGCCGACCGACAGCGTGCGGTTGGCCTCTGTGGTCATCACGGACGCGAACAAGACCTCGCCCCACGCGGTCATGAACGAGTAAATCGCGACCGCGATCACACCGGGTCGCGCCGCGGGCAGGACGACCCGCCAGAGTGCGCCCATCGGGCCGCAGCCGTCCACCAGCGCGGCCTCGTCCAGCTCGCGCGGGATGCTGTCGAAGTACCCGGCCAGCATCCAGATCGAGAACGGCAGGCTGAACGTCAGGTACGTGATGATCAGCCCGAGCCGCGTCCCGACCAGCTGCAACCCGAACTGGTTGTTGATGTTCACGAAGATCAGGAACAACGGCAGCAGGAACAGCACACCCGGGAACATCTGCGTGGACAGCACCGTGGTGGTGAACACCGTCCGCCCGCGGAACTTGAACCGCGACACCGCGAACGCGGCCAGGATCGCGATCGCCACCGAGAACACCGTCGCCGACACCGAGACAATCGTCGAGTTCACGAAGTACCTGGCCAGCGGCACCGTCTTCCACATGTCCACGAACGGCGCCAGCGTCAGGTTCGACGGCCACCAGGAGAACGCGCCCTGCACGTCCTTGAGCGGTTTCAGCGACGAGGTCACCATCACGTACAGCGGGACCAGGACGAACAATCCGAGCACTGTGAGGGTGACACCGCGGTAGATCTTGAACCCTCTGGTCTCACGCACGACGCGACCTCCTTCCGGTGACGAGCAGATACGCGCCGGTGACGATCATCAGGAAGATCAGCAGCAGCACGGACATCGCCGCCCCGGTGCCGAAGTTCCAGGTCAGGAACGACGCGTTGTAGATGTGGAACGTGATCAGGTCACCGGCCGGCGGCTGCGCCGTACCGAACAGCACGTACGGCGTGTTGAAGTCGCTGAACGTCCACAGGAACAGCACGAGTACGAGCACCAGGTTCACCGGCCGCAGCGACGGCAGCGTGATGTTGCGCCACTGCCGGATGTTGCCGGCGCCGTCCACCGACGCCGCCTCGTAGAGGTCCCGCGGGATGCTCTGCATACCGGCCATCAGGGTGAGGAACGCGAACGTCCACAGCTTCCAGCCGGCCACCGTGATCAGCGAGATCAGCGCGTTGCCGCCGATCAGCCAGAACGTCTTCCCGTCGGTCAGGTGCAACTGGTTCAGCACGTGGTTCACCGCGCCGGTGTCGCGCTGGAGCATGAAGTTCCAGGTCAGGATTCCGGCGTACGCCGGGAGCGCGTACGGCACCAGGAACAGGGTGCGGACGATGCCCCGGCCGCGGAACTCCGGCTGCAGGGCGACCGCGGCGGCCATCCCGAGCACCCACGAGAACGCGACCGTGACGAGCGAGAAGACAACGGTGACCCCGAAGGACTTCAGCAGCCCTTGCCCGACCGCGTTGTTGAAGTCGAGCGCGACCTTGTAGTTGCCGAGCCCGGCGCCGGGTGCGGAGGACCAGTTTGCGATGAAGAACTTGGTCAGTTTGACGAAGCTCATCCAGATCCCGACCAGCATCGGAATGATGTGGATGAACAGTTCCAGCAACACGGCCGGGGCCAGCAACGCGTAGGGCAGCCACCGGTTCAGGCCGGGCCGGTGCTCGGGGCCGCGCTTGGTCTTGGGCTTCGCCGGCCGCGTGGCGGCCGGCGAAGCTTGCTCTGTGGCGAGGGACATCAGCTACTTGCCGCTACCTGGTCCTCGGCGGTCTTCAGCGCCGCCTTCACGTCGTCGGCGGTCACCGTCCCGCCGGTCGCGATCTTGGCGAACATCGCGTTCATCGCCTTGCCGACAGTGCTCTCGAACTGGTCCTCGGCCGGCACCAGCGGCAGCGGCTTGGACTTGGTGTTGTAGACGTCCTGGAAGGTGGCCGCCTCGGCCGCGTCGGTGGTGAAGACCGGCTTCGCGTCCTTCAGCACCGGCAGCGAGGAGAACGGCTTGCCCAGCGTCGTCTGGGTCTGCGCGTCTGTCATGTACTTCACGAACTTCAGCGCCGCGTCCTTGTGCTTGGTGTTCTTGAAGATCGACAGGTTGATGCCCGCCACGTGGCTGGCCACCTGCTCGCCGCCGGCCGGAGCCGGGAACGGTACGACGCCGTACTCGCCGGCCTTCATGCCGTTGGCAACGATCGAGGAGTCGGCGTTGTTCTGGTTGATGACCATCGCGACCTTCTTGGTGGCGAAGTCGTTCACCGACTTGGTGCCGTTGTCGTACTGCGCGTTCGACGGGTTCGCGACCTTGTCCTTCTGCATCAGGTCGAGGTACCGCAGCACGCCCTGCACGTTGCCGTCACCGGTGAAGGTCGGCTTGCCGTCGCTGTTGAACCAGTCGGCCTTGTTCTGCGCGGCGTTGATGAACGCGAAGTGCACGTTCTCGGTGTAGCTGCCGGCCGCCAGTGCCATACCCCACTGGTTCTTCGCCGGGTTGGTCAGCTTCTTGGCCGCGGTGACCATCTCTTCCCAGGTCTTCGGCGGCTGCAGGCCGGCCGCGGCGAACATCGCCTTGTTGTAGTACAGGCCGTAGGCCAGACCGTAGAGCGGGACCGAGGTCGGGTCGGTGCCTTCCTTGCCGCCGGTCGCCAGAGCCGTCGGCACGAACTTGTCCTTGCCCCCGATCGCGGTCATCGCATCGCCGTCGAACGGCAGGAACGCGTCGGTGGCCTGCAGCGAGGCCGCCCAGGTGTTGCCGATGTTGACCACGTCCGGCGCCTGACCCGAGGTGATCGCGGTCTGGATCCGGGTCTGCAGGTCGTTCCAGCCGATCACTTCGAGGTTCACCTTGATCCCGGTCTCCTGGGTGAACTTCTGCAGGACCGGGGTCAGGACCTCCTTGTCGTTGTCGAGGCTGGTGCCCTGGTTGCTGGCCCAGTAGGTCAGCGTCTGGTCACCGGTGCTGCCGCCGGAGGAATCGTCCTTGTCGCCGCCACCACAGGCGGCGAGGCTGATTCCCATGGCGGTCGCCGCAACCGCGGCTACAAGCGAACGCAGTCTCACGTCGGACTCCCTCGTCCCGTCTCGAGCCTCCGCAGACCTGCGGAGGCGGATCGGCCCCATACTGGCCTAACCGGTTAAGTTCCGTAACCCTAACCGGTTCAGTAGTGGCATGTTCGTTACGACCTCGTGACCCGGCCAATCTTCACCCGGCGCGCGGCAAGCGCAATCCAACACCCTCTGCGAGTGCTCGACTTCACACAGTCTTCAAACTGCGCGGCTGGTTCAGGAGCGTGCAGGCCCGGAGGACTCACGGTGACGGAGTTCGCCGGCCGGGGCCTCTTCCTGGAGGGTGTGGTCGCCGGTGACGATCCGGAGCAGGAGATCGGCGGCGGCACGGCCGCGTTCCATGGTCTTCTGGTCGACCGCGGTGATCCCGGGCCGGGCGAGTTCGCACAGCGGCGAGTCGTCCCAGGCGACGATCGAGACCTCGCCGGGCACCGCCGTACCGAGATCCATCGCGACCCGGAGCGCCGCGACCGCCATCAGGTCGTTACCGAGCACGATCGCGGTCGGCGGATTGGGGCCGGTCAGCAACTGGCGCGTGAGTTCCGCGCCGTCGTCGTACCGGTAGGTGCCCTCGATGTGCCGCACGGTGATCCCGTGCCGCGCGGCATGCTCCTGCAACGTCTGGACGCGGAGCCGCTCGTGGATGAACGTGAACGGCCCGCTGATGTGCGCGACGTTCGTGTGCCCGAGCTCGGCCAGGTGATCGAGCAGCAGCGAGACGGTCTCGACCGGCGAGCTGATCAGCCGCCCGACCGCGTCGTCCGGCGCGTTCGAGCTCACCACCACGCACGGCACTCCGAGCTCCTTCAGCACCGGGATCCGCGGGTCGTCGTCGTGCTCGTCGAACAGGATGAACCCGTCCACGCGCCCCTGCCGCGACCACCGCCGCAGTACGTCGAGGTCCTCGCCATGCTCGCCCGTGAGCCGGAGCAGCAGCGAGGAGTCGACCTCGTTCAGGTACTGCTCGATGCCGACCAGCGTGCGCATGTAGAACGCTTCGGTCGAGATCAGCGCGGGGTCCCTGGCGATCACGATCCCGATCGTCCGGGTGCGGCTCGCCGACAGCGCGACCGCGGCGGAGTTCGGGTGGAAGCCCAGCTCCTCGGCCAGGGCGAGCACCCGCTGCCGTGTCTCGTCGCTGACCCCGGCGCGGCCGTTCAGCGCGTACGAGACGGACGCCTTCGAGATGTGCAGCCGGCGCGCGAGATCGCTGATCGTGACGCGATGACTCCGGCGGGTGCTGCCCGCCGTACCGTCGCCGCCACCCTCGGTGCCGCCGTCACTACCGTCGTCGCCGTCTGTCACGGGTCCGCTCGTCGTCATCGCCCGGCCGCCCCTCGCACAGACGGAAAGTGTTCATGTCAGACGGGAGGTTAGCAGCGGCCTCCGGGGCTGGTCTGGATCCCGGGAATTGGATAGCGTTTTCCCATGGTGCCGAACGAGCCGTTGCGACTGGATTTCCTGCCCTGGGAGTACGCCCGGAAGGCCTCCGAGGCCGAGCGTGACCGGCAGGCCGAACGACAGGCACGGCTCGGCGGGTCGGTCGAGCTGGCTCCGGATGTGTACGTCGCGGAGTCGGCCGCCGTGTACTGCGACGAGCTCCGGATGGGGGACCGTTCGTACATCGCCGCGCACGCCTACGTCACCGGCCGGATCGCGCTCGGCTCCGACTCGACGATCAACCCGTTCGCCGCGGTGCGCGGTGTGGTGACGATCGGCGACGGCGTCCGGATCGGCGCGCACACGTCGCTGCTCGCGTTCAACCACGGCACCGCGCCCGGCGAGCCGATCTTCAAGCAGCCGCACACCGCCGTCGGCATCACGATCGGCGACGACGTCTGGATCGGCTCCAACGTGACGATCCTGGACGGCGTCACGGTCGGCCCGCACACCATCATCGGTGCTGGCGCGGTCGTCACCAAGGACATCCCGGCCGACTCGGTCGCGGCCGGCAACCCCGCCCGAATCCTCCGCTCGCGGACAGGAGCATCCATGTCAGGTGATCTACCGACCTTGCTGAAAGCCTTTGCTGCAAAGGCTCGCGAGCAGACCGACGACGTACTCGCGCGGTGCTGGGACGGCTCCCGCTTCGTCGACCGTCCGGGGATCGACCGCGAACCGGAGATCCGCCCCTGGTGCGACGCGATCGAGATCGCGGATCTGCTGGTACGCCGGACGCCGGCCGGCCACACCCGTGACGATCTCGTCCGGCGGCTCCGTGCACGCCAGGATCCGGCCACCGGACTGGTATCGCCCGGAGACCTCTCCGACGACGGTCTCGGGAAGCCATCGGATGCCGAACTCTCGGTCCTGGAAGGGCCCGCGAGCTATCACATCCTTTGCGTCGGCTATGCCCTCCAGGTCCTCGGCAGCAGCTTCGAGCACCCGATCACCACGGACTTCACCCTTGACAACCTCGACAACTTGCCCTGGGCAAGGAGAGCCTGGTCGGCCGGCGCCGGCATCGACGCGCTCGGTACCGCATTCGCACTCAATGGCCACCGGGATGTCGAACTCTTGATGGGCTGGCTCCTCACTCACGCCGATCCCGCTACCGGCGCGTGGGGTTCGCCGCATCCCGACGACGGTCTGCTCCAAGTCGTGAACGGCTTCTACCGTCTCACCCGCGGTACGTACGCTCAGTTCGGGCTCCCGCTGCCGTATCCCGAGCAGGCCGTCGCCACGGTTCTTGCCCACAGCAACGACCGACGGATGTTCACCGGCGACAACTACAACGCGTGCAACGTTCTCGATGTCATCCACCCGCTGTGGCTGGCGCGCAAGCAGACGACGTACGGCGAGCAGGAGGGCCGTCGCTGGGCCGAGGCGCAGCTGCGCGCGATCCTGACCCGCTGGGTCGACGGCGCCGGCTTCGCGTTCGCGCCGGACGGCACCGACAAGCGCGCGATCCCGGGCCTGCAAGGCACCGAGATGTGGCTGGCCATCATCTGGCTGCTGTCCGACTACCTCGGCGTGTCCGACGCACTCGGCTACCGCCCGCGCGGCGTCCACCGCCCGGAGCCGCTGGTCGACTGGAGATGAATCGCCCAGCCGAGGGTCCACTGGCCTGAACCAGTGGACCCTCGCGGCCCTTAGTTGGCGGTCGCTGAGCCCAGGACGACGTACGGCTGGTTGGACAGGTCGGCGGCCAGACCGGGGTAGAGCGCCTGCCCACCGGCTCGGTGCTGCACGCTGAAGAAGTACATCAGCGGGTACGTCGATGACGTGTACTCACCGTCGATCGTGCCGGACAAGGTCTGTCCGGACAGCTCCATCGGGACCTGCTGCCAGGGCTTCGCCTGGTCCACGTGCCGGTAGTGCAGCGTTGCGCCGATCACCTCCGGATCCACCACGTCCAGCGAGAGCGTGACCGGTTTGCCTCGCTCGAAGCTCTTCGGGACCGTGTGCTCGACGCCCGTGGTGGCCGGCCGGGCTGGTGCCTGAGCGAACAAGATCGACGACGTGCTGTGGGTCGCCGGCTGTGTGCCGGTCGCCTCCTGCAGTTCCGCTGCGAGGGCTGCGAGGTCGGTGTCCATGTCCGGGACCCGATCCGCCCAGTGGCCGTGCTCGGAGGTCTCTCTCCCGAACCGCAGGTCCCGCTGATAGACGCCGTCGACGATGGCCGGGATCTCGGCGTACGCGTCCCTTGCGGCCCGGGCGCGCTGCAGCGCCGACTCCAATGCACTGACGTCCTGGGTGGTCCGATAGATCGAGTAGTCGACCGCAGCCCGGAACTTGGCGGCGAAGAACGTGCCCAGCCTGACCAGGATCTCCAGATCGATGAGGACCCGGCGGACCTGCGGATCCGACTCGTCCGCGGTCTGACGTGCGCGGTCAAGGGCCTGCTGTCCGTCGGCCACCAGTTGCTCGATCCACCCGGCCACCTCCAGCGGCGTGTACTTCGCCGACACCGAACCGTTCGCCCGCGCCGCGACGTACTCGTCGATGCCGTAGAAGGTGGTCGGGTCGAACGGGCTGACGCCACCCCAGTTCGCCGGGGCGTCGGTGTCGCCGGCGTAGTGCTGCGAGTGCACCCGCGACGAGATCGGGAGGTTGAGGTACACCTCCGGCCAGTAGCCGTTGTTCGATCCGCCGACGCCGTGGACCACCGTCACCAGGGGGAGGATCCGGCTGAGCGGACTCAGCGCGTCCTCCACGTCCGCCGCGGCCTCGCCGTACGTCGACCGCAGATGGCGGCGCCACGTCTCGGGCTCGGCATCCGGGTTGTAGAGCAGCCGCCCCCACAACAGGTAGCCGTAGCGGTACTTGGTCCACTCCCGGTTCCCGGGCAGCCGGAGGTCCTCGCGGACGTACGGGTCGCGCCCGCCCGGTTCGCCGCTGCCCTTGCGCCCTTTGAAGTACAGCGGTTCACACAGGTCGACACCGCGCGAGCCACCGAACGTCGACAGCCGCCCGTACCCTGCCGCGATCGCGGGATCGCCCCAGGCGAGGAGCTTCTGCGTCCCGGGCCAGACCCGGAACATCAGGTCCACGGTCCGGTCCTCGCGCAGGAAATCGCCGTACCCGTAGCGGGTGAACCGGCGGGAGAACTCGGTGATGCCCCGCATCTCGTGGCCGGCCGGGATCGGCTTGGCTGCCTCCCGCGCCCGGATCGACGCCTGGTGGTACGGCAGTCCGACGTGCTCGGCCCAGTACTTCGCGGACAGCACCGCGGACAGGTTCGGCAGGTCGACGGCGTCGAGCAGAGCCTGATCGACACCCTTGGCGTGCATGTCGATCTCGAGCGGCCTGCCGGCCGAGTTCGCGCCTTCGAACACTGCCCGCCAGAAGACCTCGTGTCCCTCGTCGTGGATGCCGCCTTCGTAGTGCACCCGGAACGTGAGTCCGTCGATGTCGGGAACCTCGGCCAGCAGCTGGGCGATGGCGGCCTTGCAGTACGCCGCGTGGGTGTCCGGGCCGATGCCGGTGATCGGGTACCGGTGGACCGAGTCGCGGCCGTAGTCGTACGCGTGATTCCACAGACCGAGCTGGAACTTCAGTCCGCGGCGCTTGCTCTCGGCGGCGATGAAGCGCAGCGTCTCCAGGTTGCGTTTCTGCTCGTCCGCCCCGACCCCCTCGGCCCGGACCTCGTAGCCGTCCACGTCGAAGAGGAACGGGTAGGCGAAGCACAGGTAGTTGTCGGTGGCGCCGTGCCGATCGGCGCCGTAGTTGTACTGCATGCCGAGCGCGAGGTGGAACCGGTTGAACCGGGACGCGGCCAGCCAGGTCAGGTACTCGGTCCAGAACTGCTGGTCGTGGAACCAGGACAGGTCCTCGTCCACGCTGGAGAACGACCGCACCACACCCCGGACGGGTACGGCGGGCTGCTCGGCGAAGGGCGTCGTACCGCCGAGGTCTTCGCCCGCGGCGACTCGGTCCGCGAGTTCGAGCACACCGCAGCGGAGACCGACGTCGTCGTTGCTGACGACAACGATTTCGTCGTCGACGCGGAGTACGGCGTACGACTCCGGTACGGCGGCGAGGTCAGCGGCCGGGACCTCGTCGGGGCCGGCCAGCCGGATCGCCGGCGCATCGATGATCCCTTTCGCTGCCAGGGCTTGGGCGAGTTGCTCGGTCGCCCAGGTGGCGACAGGGCCGGTGGTGTCAGACATAGGACTCCAATCACTTGCCGTCGAGGGTCTTGCGGGCGTCTGCCATGAACTTCTGCACGCCCTGCTTGATCGAGATCTTCTTGAACGCGACGTCCTGGCTGGTCTTGAGCAACAGATCGGCGACGGCGGTCGAGGCGGCCGGACTGGCCTGCGATGGCGAGGACGAGTTCTTCAGTGCCAGGTCGGTGTAGGCCAGCACCTGCTTCTCACTCGCAGACAGGTCACTCCCCTTCAGCAGCACATCCCGGCCGGCCGCGGAGGCAGGCGGTCCGCTGATCAGTCGCAAGGTCTTCGCGGCCTCCTCTCCGTTCGCGAACCAGTTCATGAACGCGGCGGCGTCGTCCGCGCGCTTGCTCCGCGCGTTCAGCGAGAGGAAGCTGCTCGGTTGCGGGAACGTCCCGCACTTGCCGTCCTTCGTGTGCCGCGGCGGCAGCGTGATGTCGATGGTGTGGTCGGTGAGGTCCTGGAAACCGCCCTTGAGATTGGGCGTCTGGATGTGCGCGAGTGCCGCCTGCTTCTTGACCAGCGGCCCGGCCGGCCAATCTCCGTACTTCGACTGTGCCGCGATGTCGGCGGGAATGGTGCCGCCGGTGGCTCGCAGCGCGGCCCAGTACTCGAACCACTCGGTTAGCGCGGAGTCGGGGAACGCGAGCGTGCCGTTCTTGTACAGGTCTTCGCCCTTGCCGCGCAGGAAGATCTGCAACGACGCCGTGTCCCCACTGGGGTCCTCCGCGCCGTAGATCTTCTTGCCGGACTTCTGCCGGATCTCGTTCGCCAGAGTCGCGAACTCGGACCAGGTCCACGTCTGTTGCGGGTGCTCCAGGCCGAGCTGGTCGAGCACGGTCACGTCGTACCCCATGCTGTACGTGCTCATCGCGACCGGGATGCCGAACTGCTCGCCCTTCAGCTGCCCCTGGATGAGCAGGTTGTGGTCGATCGGCTTCGTGTCGATGGTGTCCGGGATGTACTTCTGCAGGGACTGTAGCGCGCCCGCCGCGCCGTACTGGCCGATCCGCGGGACGTCGATGTTGATCACGTCCGGGGCGTTGCCGCCGGCCATCTGGGTGGCGAGCTTGTCCCAGTACTCCGCGGTCGCGGTGCCCTCGAACACGATCTTCACGTCCGGGTGGCTCGAGGTGTACACCCCCGCGAGCTTGCCGCGCAGGCCGAGCTTGGTCGGGTCGCCGTAGCTGCTGAACCGGACCGACTCCTTCGCCTCCTTGGCCGCGGGGTCGAGGTTGCAGGCGGACAGCAGCGGTGCGAGCACGCCGGCCGCGAGTCCGGCCTGGAGGAAGTGCCGTCGGCTGAGCGGTGTGGTCATGACGTGGTTCCTTTCGGAGCTAGCCCTTCAGGCCGGTCGTGGCGATGCCCTCGACGATCCGGCGCTGGGCGAGGAGGAAGACGATGAAGGTCGGCACCAGCGACAGCACCGACATGGCCAGCAGTTGTCCGTACGACGAGTCGCCGGTCGCGTCGACGAACCGCCGCAGAGCGACCGGTACGGTCTCGCTGCTGGGGTAGGACAGGTAGATCAGCTGGCCGAAGAAGTCGTTGTACGTCCAGATGAAGGTGAAGATCATGGTGGTGATCAGCACCGGGCCGGTCAGCGGCAGGATGATCCGGCTGAAGATGCGGACCTTGCCGCAGCCGTCGATCATCGCGGCCTCGTCCAGTGTGCGCGGGATCGTGCGGATGAACTGGACCATCAAGAAGATGAAGAACGCGTCGGTGGCCAGGAACTTCGGCACCACCAGCGGGAGATAGGTGTTCACCCAGCCGAGGTTGAAGAACAGCACGTACTGCGGGATCAGCAGGGCGTGCGCCGGCAACATGATCGAGCCGAGCATGATGCCGAAGAACACCTTCTTGCCGCGGAACTCCAGCCGGGCGAACGCGTACGCCGTGAGCGTGCAGGCGATCACGTTGCCGGCCACGGCGAGGACCGCGATCAGCAGGGAGTTGATGTAGAACCGGGTGAAGGTCGGATCGGTCGCGGTCCAGCCGGCGATGTAGTTGCGGAGGTCCAGCGAGCGGGGGAGCGGGTTCAGCTGGGAGAAGATGTCCTTCTCGTCCTTGAAGGATCCGCCGACCATCCAGATCAGCGGGTAGACCATCACCAGGGTTCCGGCGATCAACGCGAGGTGGGTCAGCCACCTGCGTGCGCGCCGACGGTCGGTGGGAGCGTGCTGGAGTGTCGTCATCAGCGGTCCTCGTAGTAGACCCAGCGGCGGGCGAGCCCGAAGTTGATCAGCGTGAAGGTGGCGATGATCAGCAGCAGCACCCACGCCATCGCGGAGGCGTAGCCCATGTTCAGGTTCGTGAAGCCCTGCTGGTACAGGTAAAGCGTGTAGAACAACGTGGAGTCCGACGGGCCGCCGCTGCCGCCGCTCACGACGTACGCCGGGGTGAAGGCCTGGAACGCCTGGATGATCTGCAGCACCACGTTGAAGAAGATGATCGGTGTCAGCAGCGGCACGGTGACCGACCAGAACCGCCGCCAGGCGCTCGCGCCGTCCACCGACGCCGCGTCGTACAGGTCCTGCGGGATCTGTTTGAGCCCGGCCAGGAAGATCACCATCGGCGAGCCGAACTGCCAGATGTTCAGCAGCACCAGCGTGTAGAGCGCGGTGTCAGGGTTGGAGATCCAGCTGCGGCCGGCGACGCCGAAGAACGCGAGGAAGCCGTTCAGGACGCCGTCGTCGTCGAACAGTTGGCCCCAGATCACCGCGATCGCGACGCTGCCGCCGAGCAGCGAGGGGATGTAGTAGATCGACCGGTACCACGCCATCCCGCGCAGCGGGCGGTTCAGCATGACGGCGACCGCCAGCGCGAATCCCAGTTGGAGTGGGACCGTCAGGACGACGTAGATGAAGGTGACCTTCAACGACTGCAGGTAGCGCGGGTCGTCGGTGAACATCTTCACGTAGTTGCCGAAGCCGGTCCAGGGGGTGGCTGCAGCAGGTTGAACTTGGTGAACGACAGGTACAGGGACCCGAGCAGCGGGCCGGCCGTGAGCAGCAGTAGTCCGACGAACCACGGAGCCAGGAACAGATAGGCGACGCGGTCACGTCGCGGTCTGGGGCGTGTCGCGGGGGTGCTGCCGGCAGGGACGTCAGCTGTCGTTTCGCGGCCTGCCGGAGCGGAGATCTTCGTACTCATGCTCATGGTGGCCTCCTCTGAGGGCCTTCTACACCGATGTAGAAACGCGCTGGAAAATCGGCCGAAGTCTTTTGGCTGGAAGGACTTCGGCCGGTCTCGTGGGCGGTCGGCGACGTGCGGGACTACCACTTGGTGGAAGTGATGTTCCACTTGGCGAGAGAGTAGGTCGCCGCTGGAGGATGCGCAATACCGGAGTGCATTCGTATTCACTCAGTCTGCATTCGTATTCACAATCCGGACAGACGCTACCGAGATGTGGCCGTCCGTCACTGACCGCAGCCAGGACTAGCCTTCGTTGAACCAGCCGTCCGCGCCGACCGCTGCCTGGTTCGACCGGGAACATCTCGGTGGTCGGCTTCTGCACCAGTGGTGGGTTCTCCTGGTTCTCCCGGCCCTACGGAAGCGGTGCGGCGAGCCTTCGGGCCGTGGAGCTCGTCGACGGTACCGGCGCGCGCCGCTGGATCGACGACAGCGTGGACCCCGACCTGATGTGGGCGCTGCGCGGTGGCGGCGGGAACTTCGGTGTGATCACCTCGGCCGAGGTGGAACTGCATGAGGCTCCGGCCATCACGGGTGGGCGACTCATGTTCCCGATAGAGCAGTCGGAGGCCGTGCTCACGGCGTACGCGAAGGCGACACAGGAGGCGCCGGAGCAGGTGACGTTGTGGGCGTACCTGATCCACTACCCGCACGCACCGGCGCTGCCGGACGACGTACGCGGGAAGTCGTTCTGCATGGTCGACGTGATGACGCCGTACGACCCGGAAGCTCTGGAGGGGGCGCTGGCGACTATCCGTGCCGCGGGGACACCAGTTGCCGACTCGATCGGGCCACTCCAGCCCAGTGCGGTCGGGGAGATGAACTCGGTGCCCGCGTCGCCCCAGGCGCTGTCGCTGATCACCAGTACGTTCGATGAGCTCACACCGGACCTGATTGACACACTGCTCGAGCACGGCGGTCAGCCGTCGCTGATCTTCCAGCTGCAGATCAGGCATCTACGGGCGGCTGCTGAGACCCGTCGTCCCGGTGTCGCGGCGGCTGACCCCGCAGCGCAGTACATGGTGCTGGCGGCGTCGATCGTGCCGGTGCCAGAACTGCAGCAGCCCGTCGAGAACGCACTGTGCGCGCTGCAGGAGGCGCTGTCGCCGTGGCGTGCCGGTCGGATGCCACCGACCGGCCTGTCTGCGTGGAACACGGCGCGGGACTGCTACGACGAGGCGGATCTGACCCGGCTGCGGGAGATCAAGCAGCGGGTCGACCCCCACGGCACGCTGGTCGGGAACTTCCCCATACCCTGACCTCGTGGACCCCCGCACGCGCCGACTGGTGACCTCGCTCGTACTGGCCGCCCTGGTCGCCATCGTCGTGGTCGCGGCGCTCCTGCGCTGACGCTAACGTGTGCGCCCATGAGCACCCCCGCCACCGGTGAGCGTTCGTCGTACCTGATGCGGGCAGGGCTGGTCCGCAACGTGCGTTCGGGGGAGCACCTGACCACGTTCGTGGTGTCCGGGGTCGCGACGGTGCTGATCACCCGGCTGATCCTCAGCCTGAGCGGGTACCCGCAGATCGGCGGCAAGGGCCTGCACATCGCCCACGTTCTGCCCGGCGGGCTGCTGATGCTGATCGCGATCTCCCTGCTGCTCGGGTACGTCGGTCCCGTGGTGCGGCCGGCCGCGGCGACGGTCGGGGGGATCGGGTTCGGGCTGTTCATCGACGAGGTGGGGAAGTTCGTCACCTCGGACAACAACTACTTCTACAAGCCGACGGCCGCGATCGTGTACATCGTCTTCGTGCTGATCGTCCTCGGGTCCCGCTTCCTTGCCACGCGCCGGCCGATCGACCCGCGGGAGGAGCTGGCGAACGTCATCGACCACACCGTCGAAGGGGTCGCGGGCGGTCTGTCCCGGCGGCGCCGTGCCGAGGCGGCGGAGCTGCTGCGCGCCGTACCCCGGCAGATCGAGGGGCGGCGGGAGACGGCCGAGCTGCTCTCCGCATGTCCGCCCGACGAGGTCGAGCTGGCCGCTCCGGTGGACGCGGCCTGGCAAGCGCTGCAGCGCGGGTTCGAACGGCTCGCCACCCACCCGAAGGCGCCGCCCATCGCTGTTGCCGCACTGGCGGTTCAGTTCGTAGCCGCGCTCGTCATCGCCGCTGTGCTGGGCGACGGCCTCAACCACCTTCCGGTGCTCGGTGTGACGGCAGGGAGTTTGCTGTCGGCAACGTTCACGGTGCGCGGTGCCCTGGCGTTGCGGAGGCGCAATCGGGCCAGGGCGGTCCGGCTGTTCGAGCTGGCGGTGCTGGTGTCGTTGCTGATGACACAGGTCTTTCAGTTCGCGGCCACGCAGTTCGCGGCGGCTGGCGGGATGCTGCTGGACCTGGTGATGCTCGGGCTGCTGCGGGCGGAACGAGAGCGGATGCGGCGCGAGCTGGACAACGCCACGAAGGCTAAGACGCTCCGACTGCCACCCGATCTGGATCTGCCGCCGTTTCCTGAGGATCCGTCGGACCCTGTGTAGCCCTCCACTTTTCGTGCCGGCCGATCAGGACGGGCGACATGGTCGCGATCAGGTAGATCGCACCACCTGCGAGCAGTGCCGGTGCCAGACCGATCGCGGCGACAGCCCCACCGGCAACGAGACCTCCGAGGGGTACGCCGGTCCAGCAGACAGCGTTGGACAGTGAGTTGACCCGTCCGCGCAGGTGGCTGGGGATCCGTTCGAGCTGGATCGCGCCGAGCACAGGGTTGATGAAGCCGGCTCCGATGCCGCCGACGGCGTACACCGCCATCAGCGTCCAGAGCGGCGCATCAGTGGCCATCGCCACGAAGCGCGGTGCTCCGGCGATCAGGAACGCGACCGTGAAGACGAGCTTGCGCGGGATGCGGTCGCCGATCGCAGACGCCAGCAAGGCGAACAGCGTCGCCGTCACCCCGAACGACGTGAGGATCAGACTGGTGTGGCCGGGGCCGTAGCCGTGCTCCTTGATCCAGACGGGCAGTAAGACCGTGCTGGTCGCGGCGTCCAGCAGGTTGGTCACCGCGATCATGACGACCAGCGGCAGCAGGAGCTTGTCGGCCCTTAGGAAGGTCCAGCCCTCCAGTAGTCGGCGGCCGTAGCCCTGCTCCTCCTTTGGCGCGGGCGTCGCGTACTTGGGGATCCAGCGGGCGATCAGTACGGCGCAAATGCCGAACGACGCTGCGTCGATCCAGAGGGCGTTGACTGCTCCGACCAGAGTGATGAGGCCGCCGGCGAGTGCGAACGCGAAGAAGCCCGCCAGGCGTTCCGTCGTACTCTCCAGGCCTGTCACTCGCTCCAGGGGGACCTTGGCCACCCGGGCGATGTCCGGGATCAGCGTCGACTTGGCGGCGTCGCCAGGTCCGCGGAGCGCGCCGGCGATCGCGACCAGCACCAGCAGGGTCGGAAAGTGCAGGAGGCCGAGCTCGTGGAGGAGGGGGATCAGTGCCACCACCGCCGCACTGGCGGTGTCTGCCACGACACTGATCCGGCGTGCCCCGACCTTGTCGATCAGCGGGCCGCCGATGGCCTTCACCACGACCAGCGGCGCCATCTCCGCCAGCGCCACGAGGCCGGTCTTCACCGGAGAACCCGTGGTGATCAGGACGAACCACGGGATCGCGATCGCGCTCACCCGGGTGCCGCAGATCGACACCACGTTCGCCACCAGGAACGCCGCCAACGGCGCTCGGTTGCCCTTCATCGTCGCCCCCTAGTCCCGCTGGCGCGTCTCGCGTGGGAACGCCTGGATCTGCACGGTGACCTGCTCGGCGCCCTCCGGGAGCGGAGCGGTCAGGTCCGGCGTCTTGTACTTCTCCAGGACCGCCATGACCTCGCGCATCATCGTGTCGAGCTGGTCGGCCCGGAGGTGGAAGAAGTAGTCCGACAGCATGCTGGCGTCGCGCCAGTCGTCGGGCATCGTCTGCATCGCGTCGATGAAGCCGAAGATGTTCTCGGCGTACGTCTGGCCGACACCGTGCAGGAAGCCCAGGGCCAGCTCCGGCTCCTGGTCCAGCAGCTCAGCCGCGTTGAACTCGGTGCCCTGGTGCGCCGACTTCCACCAGCGGTCGCGGGCGTTGCCGCGGCTGTCATCCTCGACGACCAGGCCGGCGTCCGCGAGCTGGCGGAGGTGGTAGCTGGTCGCGCCGGTGTTCACGCCGAGCCGTCCGGCCAGGGTGGTGGCGGTCTGGGGGCCGTAGACCCGGAGGAGGCCGAGGATCCGGTTCCGCATCGGGTGGGCCAGGGCGCGCACGAGGTGACGGTCCAGCTGGACTGTCCGTGCGGGCTCCACGCTCGGGTTCTCGTCGCTCATGGGTCCGAGCATAGGACTGCAAAGACTCTTTGCAAAGTGATTTTGCAAAGAAGTTGTGCGATTCGGTTGTCCACAGACTGCGAATCGCTGCGCCGGGGACGGCGGGATCGCGGCATCTTCTCTGTCGACCACGCATCCACCGAGGAAACGGAGAGAACCAGCGATGATGCGCGTGATGCTCGAGGACGCCGACTACTGCGACGTGCCGGCCGACCTGATGACGTTCGACGACGGGGCAGTGGTGTTCTGGCGCGAGGGCGAGGAGGTCGGCCGCCACCGGCAGGCCCGGATCCGGTCGCTCGAGCCGCTGAACCCGCGCTCGATGACCCACAAGATCAAGCGCGCCCGGAAGACCCATCCGAACGCGTTCCGCCAGTGGACTCCCGACGACGAGCAGACCCTGATCGAGATGTTCCACAACAGCGCGCCCCTGGAGCAGATCGTCGACGCCCTGGGCCGCCAGGAAGGTGGCATCATCACCCGCCTCAGAGGGCTGGGTCTGCTCGCCGACGACCAGCAACTCCCATGAGCCGGCCGGGGGTGACTGCGGCGAGTTCACGGGTTGCGACGGTGGGTGGGCGAGACCCTTTTGTGATCGACCCGATGGGTCGGGGACAATGGCGCGGTGCAGCCAGAGGTGCGGTCGGACGAGTCGGCGCTGCCGGAGGAGTCCGGAGCGCGGGCGGTGATCAGTGCTGCCCTGCTCGACGAGAGTGGTTTGGTGCGCGGTCTGGCCTCGGGCCGGCGGCGTGGTCTGGAGCCGCCGTCGTACCTCCGGGCGGAGCTGCGGTACGTCGATCTGAAGGGTCAGCGGCACCTGCAGATCACCGAGTTCGACGAGCGCCAGGCGCACACGCGGAACGTGGCGGGCGCGGACCTGGAGAAGGCCGTCGACGAGCTCCTCGACCTGCCGTACGGGTCGTGGCACGTCGAGACGACGAGCGAGACGCTGCGGCTGCGGTACACCAAGAAGGGGAAGGAACTGTTGCACCGGCAGGAGGACCGCCGGGAGCAGGAGACCGGGCACGACCGGGTGAAACGCCGGGTGCTCGACCCGGCGGCGCCGTTCCTGATCGAGCTCGGGATCAGCGACCACCAGGGCCGGGTGAAGCCGTCCCGGCAGGCGAAGTACAAGCAGATCGAGGAGTTCTGCAAGCTGCTCGCGCCGGCGCTCGACGACGCGGTGTCGGCCGGGCGAATCGCGGCGGACAGGCCGCTGCAGGTGGTCGACCTCGGCTGCGGGAACGCGTACCTCACGCTGGCGGCGTACCACTTGCTCACGGCGGCCGGTCACGACGTCCGGATGACTGGTATCGACCACAACCCGGCGGCGCGGAAGCGGAACACGCGGGTGGTCGAGGCGCTCGGCTGGCAGGAGCACCTTCGGTTCCTGGACGCGACCATCGAGGGCGCGGAGCTGGACGTCCGGCCCGACGTCGTCCTGGCGCTGCACGCCTGCGACACCGCGACCGACGATGCGCTCGCGCGAGCCGTCGGCTGGGAGGCTTCACTGGTGCTCGCGGCTCCATGTTGTCATCACGACATCCAAAAGCAGCTGAAGAGCGTCACACCACCGGCGCCTTATGCGCTGATGACGAGATATGGCATCGTTCGTGAGCGGTTCGCCGACGTCCTGACGGACTCCCTGCGAGCGGCGGTGCTCCGACAGGTCGGTTACCGGGTGGAGGTCGTGCAGTTCGTGGACAGTCAGCACACGCCGCGCAATCTGTTGCTCCGCGCTGCGCGGACCGGTGCCAAGCCGACCGCGGACCTGCAGGCCGAGTACCGGTCGATGGTCACCGAATGGCAGGTGACGCCGCGGCTGGCCCAGCTGCTCCTCCCGCCGCCCGAGCAAACTCCGGTCACCGAGGTGATTTCGTGAGACAGGTCCGGACCGCGCTCGCTCTGCTGGGGGCGACGCTGTGCACGCTGGCGGGTGTGGCGTTGCCCACGTCGCCGGCCGCGGCGGGTTCGGCGGGCTCGGACGCGGGGCCGACGACGCCGGCGCCGAAGAAGCTGTTCACGATCCGGGACGAACGGATCCAGGAGTCGTCCGGGCTGGCCAAGAGCGTCAAGCACCCGGGGACCTACTGGACCGTGAACGACTCCGGCGACACCGGGCGGGTGTTCGCGCTGGACGCCACCGGCAAGGTGAAGGCCGTCCTGCGGTTCGGTGCGAAAGTCACCGACGTCGAGGCGCTCGGGGTGGACCGGGACGGCACGATCTACATCGCGGACATCGGCGACAACAAGGCGAACCGGGAGCAGATCGAGATCTACACGATCCCGGAGCCGGAAACGCTCGAGGACGAGTCGAACGTCAAGTACCACCGGTTCGACTTCAAGTACCCGGACGGTGCGCACGACGCCGAGACCCTGCTGATCGAGCCGGGGACCAGCCAGCTCTACATCGTGACGAAGGCGCTCAAGGGCACCGGCGCGATCTACGCGGCGCCGCCCGCACCGTCACGCGAGGGCACCAACGACCTGACCAAGCTCGCCGCGGCGCCGTCCGGAGTGATCACCGACGGGACGTTCCTGCCGGACGGTCAACGGGTCGTGCTGCGCACGTACGCCGACGTGACGACGGTCGCCTGGGGTGAAACCCCCAACGCCATCGCCCGCGGCGCCGCACCGCTGGGCCAGGGGGAGACCGTGGCCGTCGGTCCCACCGACGGAACCGTCCTGGTCGGCAGCGAGGGCCCGAACTCGGGCGTCTACCAGGTCCAGGTGCCCGCCAAGGCAGCCGCCTCCACACCCCCCTCAGCCAGCGCGACCCCCAAGCCGGCAACCACGACGGACAGCAACAACGCCGACTCCGGCAAGAGCCACAACCTCCGCTGGATCATCATCGGCGCCGCCCTCTTCGCCCTCATCATCACCGTCATCACGTTCCCCCCAGGCCGCCGCGAACGCCAAGACCGCCAAGCCGAAAACGCCCGCCTGACAGGCCAATCCCCACCCACCCCCCACCGCCGCCAACACTCCTAACCCCAGCCGCCCAGCCCGCAGGTGATGTGCAGCTCGACAGGATGAGTCGGATGGCCGGGTAGTGCACCTGAGCGTGAACGTGTGCGTGCGTACAGCGTCTCGCCGGTGTACTACCTGTCGAGCTCGCACATCACACGGCCGCGAGCAGCCGTGCATCCGGCAGGAGGGCCGGATATCCCCTGGTGTTGTGGGTTCTCCCCTCGCACACCAACGGAGAAGGCACAACGCCGCCGGATATCCCCTCGTGTGCGGGGTGGCTTGGGGCGGGGAAAGGGACAGCCGCCGACCCGGGGTAGGGACGGCGGCTGTTGGGGGTAAGGGTTACTTGAGGTTTTCGACTACGTAGTCGATGGATTGGGTTAGTTTTTCTACGTCTTCGGGGGCTACCGCGGGGAACATGGCTACGCGGAGCTGGTTGCGGCCGAGTTTGCGGTAGGGCTCGGTGTCGACGATGCCGTTGGCGCGGAGGGTCTTGGCGACGGCGGTGGCGTCGATCGAGTCGTCGAGGTCGATGGTGCCGACGACGAGCGAGCGGGCGTCGGGGTCGGTGACGTACGGCGTGGCGTACTCGGACTTCTCGGCCCACGTGTACAGGCGGGTGCTGGAGTCCGTCGTACGGGCGACGCTCCACTCCAGGCCGCCCTGGTTGTTGATCCAGTCGGTCTGCTCCGCCATCAGGAAGAGCGTGGCGAGCGACGGCGTGTTGTAGGTCTGGTTCTTGCTCGAGTTGTCGACCGCCGTCGCCAGGTCCAGGAACGCCGGGATCCACCGGCCGGACGCGGCGATCTCCTCGACCCGCGCGAGCGCGGCCGGGCTCATCAGCGCGATCCACAGGCCGCCGTCGGAGGCGAAGCCCTTCTGCGGCGCGAAGTAGTAGACGTCGGCCTCGTTGACGTCGACCGGCAGGCCAGCTGCGCCCGAGGTCGCGTCGATCGCGACCAGCGCACCCTCGTCGGCGCCTTCGACCCGCTTGACCGGCGCCATCACGCCGGTGGAGGTCTCGTTGTGCGGCCACGCGTACAGGTCGACGCCGGCTTCCGCCACCGCGACCGAACGAGTGCCGGGCTCGGCCTTCACGATCGACGGGTCGCCGAGGTGCGGTGCCAGCTGCGCTGCCTTCGCGAACTTCGAGGAGAACTCACCGAAGCTCAGGTGCTGGCTCTTCTCCCGGATCAGCCCGAACGTCGCGACGTCCCAGAACGCGGTCGAGCCGCCGTTGCCGAGCACCACCTGGTACCCGTCCGGCAGCTGGAAGAGCTCGGCGACGCCTTCCTGAACCCGCTTCACCAGGTTCTTCACCGGCGCCTGCCGGTGGGAGGTGCCGAGCAGCTTCGCGCCCTCGGTCGCCAGGGCGGCGACGGCTTCCGGACGGACCTTCGACGGCCCGGCCCCGAAGCGGCCGTCGGCGGGCTTGAGCTCTTCAGGAATCCGAATTTCGCTGGTCACCAGCGTGTCCCCTTCGTCGTCTGCAACAAGAAGGCCGACGACGCTGTCAGCGCGATCCATCTTCGCACACCCCGCCCAACCACCCACTCGGGGTCCCACTCACCGGCCGTACGGCGGGAGGCTCCGCGTACGGCCGGTGCACAAAGACGCTACTCGTGCTTGCGGGTGGTCCGCTCGGTGCCGGTCAGGAGCGCGACCGGGCCGTCGGGGGTTTCGGTCCACTCGCCGCAGGCGCCGCCGCCTTCGGCGACCTCGAGCGTCAGTTCGGTGCCGTCCATCCGCAGCGCCGGGTGGTAGTACTGCGCGACCCGCTCCGCCTCGCCCTCGATGTAGTGGCCGATGAGCGCCCGCCGGAAGCGGTCGGTCGTGACGTTCGGGTTGCTGCCGTGGACCAGTGCGCCGTGGAAGAACAGCACGTCACCCGGCTCCATCTCCACGGGTACGGCGCCGCCCGTCGACGGGAGCGGGACCGTGACATCGGTGAAGCTGACCGTGGTGTCGGCCTTCTCCGTGCACAGGATCGGCCAGCGGTGCGACCCGGGAACGACCTCGAGGCAACCGTTCGCCTCGTCGACCCGGTCGAGCGCCATCCACGCCGCGACACAGGTCCCCGGATCGGCCTTGAGATAGAAGTTGTCCTGGTGCAGCGCCTGCCCGCGCGAGCCCGGCGGCTTGAAGTACAGCATCGTCTGCACCGCGTACGGCGACCTGCCGAGCAGCGCCGTCATCACCTGATCGATGCGCGGGTCGATCATCCACTGCAGCGACGTGTCGTCCCACCGGTGCATCTGCGCCAGCCGTGGGTACCGCTTGAGCGGATCCCGGTCAGTCGACGAATGCCCGGCGAACGCGTGCGCCTGCGGACCGCTGCGCCGTACGTCCATGTAGTGGTCCCGCAGCCGCTCGGCCTCGTCCGTGGAGAACAGGCCCCGCACCAACGTGTACCCGGTGCGCTCGAACTCTTCCTGATGTACGTCGACAACGTTGGATGAAACGCTCATGCACGGCTCCCGCGAATCTGCCTTAGTCTTTCGGTGAACCCAATTTTCCTGTGCGTACACCGCACCTGGCCACTGACGATTCACGCGAGGACTTGAACTTTTGTTGCACCGACTCCGGCTCGAGCGGATGACCGCCCCGACCTTCTGGCGCTGCGAACCCAGCTGGTCCTGGACCTCGCCCGTGCTCCGGAATCACCTGCTCTGGTGCGTCGTCGACGGTCGCGGCGACCTCGAACTCGACGGGAACCGCCAGGAACTGCGCCCCGGCGTCTGCGCGGTCTTCCAACCCGGCGACGCGCCACGAGCCACCCACGACCCGCACCGCCGGCTGCTGGTCTTCGGCATGCACTTCGAGACCACCACGACGGCCGCCCCGGATCCGCGCTGGGGAGAGGTGCTCGACCGCGAGCTGCTCGGCGTGCTCGCGCGGACCAGCGACGCGTCGTACCGACGGGGTGACGCCCTCGGCCGGCATCAGGCCGAACTGTGCCTCGAGCAACTGGTCGCGCTGATCTGGGACGCCGTCCACCACCCGGGCCGCATCGTCACCGACACCGCGGTCGACGACATCGCCAGGCAGCTGCGGCAGGACCCGGGCCGGGACTGGACCGTCGCGGAGATGGCACGCGGCGCGTTGCTCAGCAGGGCCCAGTTCACCCGCCGCTTCGTCGCCCAGTTCGGGATGTCACCCGCGCAGTACCTGATCCAGGCGCGGATCGACCGCGCCCACCAGCTGCTCACCGAGAGCGGAATGACCGTCACCGAAACGGCCACCGCTCTCGGCTACACCGACGTCCCGTACTTCAGCCGTCAGTACAAACAACGAACCGGCCGCACTCCCAGCCAGGATCGTTAGGGCCTGGCCCTAAGCCCAGTTGGGATTCCAGCCCTCGATGGAGTCGGCAGGTCGCGACGCAGGACCGGAGTAGATCGCCGACGGGCGGATCAGGCGGCCGGTGCGTTTCTGCTCCAGGACGTGGGCGCTCCAGCCGGCGGTCCGTGCGCAGGTGAACATCGACGTGAACATCGGCGGCGGCACCTCCGCGAAGTCCAGGACGATCGCGGCCCAGAACTCCACGTTCGTCTCCAGGACCCGGTCCGGGCGCCGCTCCCGCAGCTCGGTCAGCGCGGCCTGCTCCAACGCCTCGGCGACCTCGTACCGCGGGGCGGCCAGTTCACGCGCCGTACGACGAAGCACCCGAGCGCGCGGGTCCTCGGCCCGGTACACGCGGTGCCCGAAGCCCATCAGCCGCTCGCCCGCGTCGAGTAGACCCTTCACATAAGCCCGAGCGTCACCCGACCGCTCGACGCCCTCGAGCATCGTCAGCACCCGCGCCGGCGCGCCGCCGTGCAGCGGACCGGACATCGCACCGACCGCACCGGACAGCGCGGCGGCGACATCCGCCCCGGTCGAGGCGATCACCCGCGCGGTGAACGTCGACGCGTTCATGCCGTGCTCGGCCGCGGACGTCCAGTACGCGTCGACCGCCCGCACATGCTTCGGGTCCGGCTCGCCGCGCCAGCGGATCATGAACCGCTCGGTGATCGTGGTCGCCTTGTCCACCTCGCGTTGCGGCACCATCGGCTGCCCGATCCCGCGCGCGGCCTGCGCGACGTACGACAGCGCCATCACCGCCGCCCGGGACAGGTCCTCACGCGCCTGCACGTCGTCGATGTCGTACAGCGGCCGCAGACCCCAGGCGGGTGCGAGCATCGCCAGCGCGGACTGTACGTCGACGCGCACGTCGCCGGTGTGCACGGGCAGCGGGAACGGCTCGGCGGGCGGCAGGCCCGGCGTGAACGCCCCGTCGACGAGCAGGCCCCAGACGTTCTCGAACGGCACTCGGCCGACCAGGTCCTCGATGTCCACGCCGCGGTACCGGAGCGCCGAACCTTCCTTGTCCGGCTCGGCGATCTGCGTGTCGAACGCGACCACACCCTCCAGCCCGTGCTGCACCTCGGTCCTCGGATCAGACATGCGACTCCCTCGTCCTCGTGTCAGGACGCAGGCCACCAGGAGCCTGCGCACCCTAAGCGCTCAGGCAGCATAGTTCTCCGCGCCGACGCTCGGACAGCTTTGTGACCGGTTCGGAGGTTCCGGAGGTGGACCGCACAGAGGTCTAGTCTCGGTTCATGACAAAGCCCCTCCCCGCCCTCGGGCTCGTGATCGGCGTCATCGTCACCTACGTCGCCGTGGGTACCTCGTCCTACGCGACTCCCCGGTTGATGCGGCGCCTGCAACTGTTCCGCGACGACCTGGGTGATTCGCTGCCCTGGCTCGCGCTGCTGGTCGTCATCGCGGTTGTGCTCGGCCTGCTGATGATGGCTCCGGCCATCGGCGCAGGTGTGACGACCGGGGCCGGGTTGCTGCTCACCGTGGTCGGTCTGGCCACGATGCTGCTGCCGCTGCGGCAGACGATCGACCTCATGAAGCTCTTCGAGTTCCCAGGGTCGCGTGTCGGCTCGTCGTTGCTGCTCTACGACGGCTCCGTCGTCTTGTTGGGCATACCGCTGTTGCTGGTCGGTATCCGGCGCTGGTCCCAGGAGTCCAAGCTGGCCAGGCTTCCGCAGCCGCCTGGGCTGGCACAGGGTGGCAGCGGCTACCAGTCCACCTACCCGCAGCAGACCCAGCAGTGGGGCGGCTACCCGGGTCAGCAGCCGTACCAGCCGCCGCAGCCACACAGCCAGCCACACGGCCAGCAACACAGCCAGCCGCAGGACCAGCCGCGCCCCGGCCAGCCGCCGCAGTATCCGGGCCAGCAGCAATAACTTTCCCAGCGGAGCCTGCATCAGGCTCTGCATGGAAACGCTGATCGCCTACACCTTCGCGCGCGAGAGCGCCGCGCGGGCCGCCGCCGGCCGCGCCCGTGTGGAGGCGTACTACGGCGATCTCTGGAAGCACGAGGCCAAGCACCAGGGGTACGACGGCCTCACGGTCGGACTGCACATGTGGGATCGCCACGACGGCTCGTGTCTCTGGCCGTCCTGGCACGACAACGGTGACGTCCGCGTGGCCAGCGTGCACGCGCCGCTCGGCTACCAACGTGTGATCGGCGACGTGACGCCGTACGATGCGCCAGCCCAACTGGCCAAGGCAGTACGGCGTACTCCGGCCAGCTTCCTCGAACTGGCACCACCGTTCACGATGGCGGTTCTGGATCCGACTGCGGAACGCCTGGACCTGTTCACCGACTCGATCGGTGTCGGCCGCCTGTTCCAGCTGCGGTTGCCGGACGGCTGGGTATGGACCAATCGGCCGGCCGCGGCCTTACTGTTCGCAGGCCAAGAAGCTGTCGCAGCGTCGCGTGGCTGGACTTTCGCCGCGGCCTGTGGCTGGTTCATGGACGACAGCACGCCGTACGACGGTGTGCTGACGGTGCCCGGTGCGACGCATATCGTTGCCGATGGCTACCGTCAGCAGCGGACCGTCAGCCGGATCGACACGACCAGTGTGTGGTCGACGGACAATGCGGACACAGCAGAGGAGACAGCTGCCGCACTGCAGGACGTAGCCCGATCAGTGTGCCGCCTGTGGCCGGGACAGCCGACTGTTGACCTGAGCGGCGGCCGTGACTCACGAGTGGTCGCAGGTGCTTTCCTGGCCGCAGGTGTCGATCTGAAGCTCAACAGCTACGACGCGGTCCCTGGTGAGCTGGAGGTCGCAGAGTCGCTCGTGCAACTGTTGCAGCAACCGGTCGAACACGTGGTGAGTCGAAAGACCCCAGGTACGCCGGTCGCCGCCAAACCAACCGCCAAGCCGCAGCCGCTGCAGATGGTCAACCGAGCGCTGCGCTGGCACCGGTACGCCGAAGGCCTACGCCCGGCCAGCTACCTCTTCCACACGCCACCCGCAACGCTCGCGGGCGTCGCCCACCTCGCGATCGGTGGCGCCGGCGGCGAGGTGGCGCACGGCCACTTCTACCCCCGCGACGTCCTGCAACTCGACGCGCTGCCGCTGCCGAGCAAGCTGAATGCCTTCAGCAACCACCTCCAGACCCGTCTGGTCGCGGCAGCAGGACCCGCCGACGAAGCCCGCGCCGCCGTCGCCGAGCAGGTCCAGCGCGTACTGCGGACCGCCGTCCACGGCGGCATCGAGAACGCGACGATGCTGGACTACTTCTACGTCGTCGAACGCCTCCGCCGCTGGGGTACGACGGGGGAGCGCACCGGCGTCGTCTCGCCCCTTCTGATCCCCTCGTTCGTCCGGTCCGCCTTTGCACTCGACCCAGCGCAACGCGTCGACAACGCACTGCACCACGAGCTGGTCCGGCGGCTGGTGCCCGCCTGGGCCGACGTACCGTTCTTCAAACCCAGCCCGACGGTCAGCACCCGCAGGAGCCCGGCGAAGGTCCGTTGCCTCGCTGACGCCGCCGACCGCGACCTGATCGCGCAGCTCCTCCAGGACGTCGAAGGCTTCGAGTCGCTCGACACACTGTGGGCCGCGTCCGTAGCCGGTGCCAGCTCGGCAACAGGTGAGGCCACGCTCCGGCAGGCGCTCTGGCGGGCCACCTTCGATCAGCACCTCGACGAGGTCAACCGCCACCTACCGAGCGCCCCGGCCCCCAAAGCCCAAGAGCAGCCAATCCCCAAGCCGCCAACCGCCAAAAGACGCCGCAGCCCGTTGGTCCGCACGATCGGGCGTACCAAGGTGTGGCGGGCCTATCGACGGAGCAGGTTCGGACGTAAGTAGGCTCGAAGCGTGGACCTTGCGGAGATGCGGCGTACGTACGGGCTCGGTGAGTTGCTGGAGAGCCAGGTGGCTCCTGACCCGGTCGTGCAGTTCCAGACCTGGCTGGAACAGGCCAGGGAAGTCGGCCTGGCCGAGCCCAACGCCATGGTGCTCGCGACTGCCGACCAGGACGGGCGCCCGTCAGCGCGGACCGTGCTGCTGAAGCGGGTGGACGAGCGCGGGCTCGTCTTCTACACCAACCAGCAGTCCCGCAAGGCCGACGACCTCGCTGCGAACCCGCACTGCGCTCTGGTGTTCCCGTGGCACGCGATGGAGCGACAGGTCCGCATCGAAGGCACCGTCACGAAACTGCCCGGCGACGAGGTCGACGAGTACTTCGCCAGCCGCCCGCGCGAGTCACAGCTGGGTGCGTGGGCATCCCAGCAGAGCCAGCCGGTGGACTCCCGCGAGGAGCTCGACCTGCAGTACGAGTCGTACGAGCGGCAGTGGCCGGAGGGCACCGAGATCTCGACGCCGTACTTCTGGGGCGGCTACCTGGTGGCCCCGGAGGCGTTCGAGTTCTGGCAGGGCCGCACCGGCCGTCTGCACGACCGCCTGGCCTACCGCCGGACGAGCTCCGGCGGCGACTGGGCGCTGTCGCGACTCCAGCCCTGAGGCTCTTCGCGGAAGCCGTGTGACTTCCACCAGCGCACCAGCGGCGCCGGCGCCCACCAGTTCGCGCGCCCCAGTAGCCGCATCGTCGCCGGCACCAGCAGCGCCCGCACGATCGTCGCGTCCAGCGCGATCGCGATCACCAGCCCGACGCCGATCATCTTGACGAAGACGATGCCCGACGTGGAGAACGCCGCGACCACGATGATCAGCAGCAGCGCCGCGCTGGTGATGATGCCGCCGGTCCGCTGCAGCCCGAGTGCGACCGCCTGGGTGTTGTCGCCGGTCTTGTCGTACTCCTCCCGGATCCGGCTGAGCAGGAACACCTCGTAATCCATCGACAGCCCGAACAGTACGGCGAACAGCAGCACCGGGTTGGTCGCGTCGAGGAACCCCGCCGGCGTGAAGTCGAGGAACCCGGACAGATGCCCGTCCTGGAAGATCCACACCATCGCGCCGAACGCCGCGGACAGCGACAGCACGTTCATCAGCAGCGCCTTCGCCGGCAGCACGAACGAGCCGAAGGCAACGAACAGCAGCAGGAACGTCACCACGACGATGAATCCGGCCATGTACGGCGCCCGCTCCTTCAGCACATCGAGCAGGTCGATCACCGCCGCCGTCTCTCCACCGACCTGTACGTCGGTCCCGGACGGCGCCGGCACCGCGCGCACCCCATGGACGACGTCCCGCGCCGGCAACTCCTGCCCGGTAAAGCGAGTGTGTACGACGACGGACGCGACGCCGTGCGCATACCCGCCGATCCGCACGTTCTCCACGTCCCGCACCTGCTGCAGTTGAGCGATGTACGTGGCCAACGCCGCAGACGGATCGCTCGGCGCGGAGTCGAACCGCACCGCCGCGTAGATGTCCGACCCGCCGGCCCCCGGAAAGTCGCGCTGCAGCGTCTCGGTCACCGTCCGCGAGGTGGCGCCGGACGGCAACGATCGGTGGTCGACCCCACCCAACTGCGCTGAAAGGAAGGGGATCCCGAGCACGAGCAGCAGTGGGACGAGTACGACGACGTACCGCACCGGGCGTTTCATCACGCTGTGCGCCAGGCGGTACCAGGCGCCGTGATCGCTGGAAACCTTGCGGGGCTTGAAGATCCGCAGGTTGTTCACCCGGTGCCCGAGGACCGCGAGCAACGCCGGCAACGCGGTCAGGGCCGCGATCATCGCGATCGCCACCGCGGCGGCGCCGCCGTACGCCATCGACTTCAGGAACATCACCGGGAACAGGACCAGGCTGCTGATCGCCACGCCGACTGTCACACCGGAGAAGGCCACCGTCCGTCCGGCCGTCGCCATCGTCGCCGTCAGTGCCGTCTCGACATCATTGCCGCGAGCAAGCTCTTCGCGGAATCGCGTGATGATGAACAGGGCGTAGTCGATGGCCAGCCCGAGGCCGATCATCGTGACGATGTTGATCGAGAAGATCGACACGTCGGTGACCGCCGACAGGCCGCGCAGCAGCACGAACGCGCCGAGGATCGCGAGCGCACCGACGAACAGCGGCAGCGACGCGGCGACCAGGCCGCCGAAGACCACAACCAGCAGCACCAGCACGATCGGTGTCGAGATCGTCTCGGCCTTCACGATGTCGTGCTCGGTCTGGGTGTTCACCTCGTCGAAGACCGCGACCTCGCCGCCGACCTTCGTGTCCAGACCGGCCGGTCCCGAGCGGACCTCCGAGGCGATCTTGTGGAACGTGTCCAGCCGGTCCTCCGGCGTCGCGCCGGCCAGCGTGAGGACGGCGTACGTGCTGTGCTGGTCCTTCGACACGAACACCGGCGACTTGGTGCTCCAGTACGTCGAGACCGCGGTCACGTCGGCAGTCGGCAAGTCGGCCAGATCGCTCTCGACGGACTGCCGGAAGGCCGGATCGGCCACGGTCGACGACGGGCTGCGGTAGAGCACGATCACGTCGGTGCCGGTGCGGCCGACGTTCTGCTCGATGGTCTTGACGGCGTTCGCGGCCTCGGTGTCCGGCGCGTCGAAGCCGCCGTTCGCCAGCGAGCCGAACACGCCGGTGCCCCAGACGAGGCCGAGGGCGACGAACACACCGGTCAGGGCGAGCACCAGACGGCGCCGCCGGTAGGCGAAACGGCCGAGCGTCTCGAACACGAAACTGTCCCCCAGGGCGTAGATTGAGCGGCAGGAGCTTGAGTGAACAGCGTTAACTGTTAACGGTGTTCACTGTAGGCGCCTGACCCGTGTCGATGTCAAGGAGAGTTTTCGGTGGAGTTCGGTGGGAGCCGGGACCGGCGGCGAGCGGCCACGGTCGCGGAGATCAAGGCGGCCGCCCGCCGGCTGCTGGTTTCCGGCGGTACGGCGGCCGTCGGCCTGCGGGCCGTTGCGCGCGAGCTCGGCCTCACGCCGCCGGCCCTCTACCGGTACTTCCCGAGCCACGAGGCCCTGATCGGCGCCCTGATCGCGGACCTGTACGACGAACTGACCGCGGCGCTGATGGACCTGCAGTCCACCGACGACGAAGTGGATCTCGGCGCCCGGCTGTACCTGCTCGCCAACGGTCTCCGGGACTGGGGACTGGCGCACCCGGCAGAGTTCGCGCTGCTGTTCGGTACGGCCGTTCCGAGCCCGGACGCGGAGGACCACGAGCAGACGCCCGGCCATCAGGCGGCGATGCGCTTCGGGTCGGTGTTCAAGGAGCTGGTGGCGCAGATCTGGCACTGGAAGCCGTTCCCGTACCCGCCCGACGAGGTCCTCGGGTCCGAGTTGGTCGCCCAGCTCACCCAGGAGTCGGAGCACTTCGGCGGGATGCCGGCCGGCGCGATCTACCTGTCGCTCACCTACTGGACCCGGCTCTACGGCCTGATCTGCATGGAGATCTTCGGCCAGCTGCACTGGGTGCTGCCGGACGCGGCGGCGTACTTCGAGGCGCAGCTCTACGAGATCGGCCAGGCACTAGGGCTGGACTGCCCGACTCCCGAATAGCTGTGCCCTTGACAAGAAGAAGCCTGCGGGCGCTTCCAGAGACACGACCGGGTGGCCGAACTCAGGGTCAGGCGGACTACCTGACTGCCCGCAGGCCCGGTGGCTGGCGTTGGTTTCGGCCGACCACTTGCCCACTTAACTGTGGTTGGCGGTTAGCCCGCCGCCACCTCACGAGTCCGATAGCAATTCATGCGTTGGACCACCTCCCTTCGCGTGTACTCAGAACCTACTGCCGACCGATTCGCGGTTCAACAGAATTTTGCCCTGGGATGAACCACAATCGACGGCATGATCAGACTCGGACTGCCGGCGATCGTGTTGCTGATCGGCGTCGCCTGGTTCGCGTGGGCCTCGTATCGCCGGGCCGTGACCGCGGAGCAGGCACTGGCCACGCTGAACGCCGAACATCGGGCGCTGATGCAGGAGGTCAGGGCACTGGAGCGGGCAGTCGCGGCTGCGGAGCAGGGTCTGCGTACGCTCAGCTCGCATCCGTCGGTACCGCGGGACGTCGCGGTCACCGCCGACCTGACCCTCGCCGACGTCCGGCGACTGGTGGAAGAACACAAGGAGCTAGGCGACTGATGGTAAAGCTGGGGAACGCCGCGGCGGCGATCAAGCCCAAGGGGGGCGGCGGCAAGGCGAAGGTGATCGGGGTGCTGATCCTGATCGTGATCGTGATCATCATCCTGTTCAACATCTTCAACTTCGCCAACACCGACGCGAACCGGATCGGTCTGCACTACGGCGGCGGCGTGATCGAGGACAAGAAGTTCAAGTCGGTCGTCCCGCCGGGCTCCACGAACAAGCTGATCGGCCCGGGCGACACGCTCTACACGTACCCGATCGACCAGCGCTCGTACATCATCGGCGGCGACGGCGCCGACACGGACGCCGCCGACGAGGTCACCGTGGTCAGCAAGGACAACGTCCGGCTCGGCGTCCGCGTGCAGGTGTACTTCACGCTGAACCGCAACAAGGACGTGCTGAAGTCGTTCCACGAGCGGATCGGCCTGAAGACCGAGGCATACGAGGAGAGCGGCTGGAACGACATGCTGCAGAGCTACTTCCGTCCGCAGATCGACCGGGCGCTGTCCGCAGTCGCGACCAACTACGGCTGGGCGGAGCTCTACAACAACGAGAAGATGAAGTCGGCGTTCCAGTCCGCGGCGGCCAAGGAGTTCACCCGGCTGCTGCCGGCCGCGGTCGGCGGCGACTACTTCTGCGGCCCGGGCTACAACGGCAGCAACGACTGCGGTGAGCTGTCCTTCACGGTCCAGAAGCCGATGCCGCTGGACAAGGGCATCATCGACGGTCTGGAGGCCAAGCAGCGCGCCGAGCTCGCCAAGGCCACGCAGGAGCAGAAGAACCAGCAGGTGAACGTCGAGCTGCAGTCGGTCAAGCAGCAGGTCGCGATGCTCGGGGCGCAGGGTTACCTGCTGAAGACCGCGATCGAATCGGGCAAGATCCAGTTCATGGTCATCCCGCAGAACGGCAACGTCAGCATCCCGGTGCCGACCACGACCAACCAGCAGCCAACCACACCAACGACGCCGGCCAGGTAATCCCCGTGAATGAGCGCAGCGAATTCACCATCCAACACAGCGCGCTTGGTGCCTCATCGGCGCCCGGAGCGTAGCGAGGACGACGATGAGTTCGTTGCCGTCCCACCTCGAGCTTGTACAGGGCGTCGTCCTGCCCAAGCCGGTCGGCGCGCATCCGGTGCTCGACTTCGTCAACACCCGGTCCGAGTGGACCACCCGCGGCGCTGCCCGGACCGAGTGGCTGACGTCGTACGAGGCCTTCCTGATCTGGAACTCGTACGTCGGCCTGCTGCCGCCGGCGACCGTGTTCCGGCTGATCGAGCGGGCCGGGAGCAGTCCGACCGAAGTGGGACGGCGACTGCAGACCACCCTCGATTTCCGCTCCGAGCTGTACGACGTACTCACCGGGCAGGCGACCGATCACACCTTCGGGGCGGCGGCCCGGCTGATCGAGAAGGCCTCCGGGCGACGGCAGCTCGTGCGCTCGGAGGACGGCCCGGTGTGGGAGTTGCCGGAGGATCTTGAGCTCCCACTGCACAATCTCGCGTTGCTCGCGGGCGAGCTACTGACCGGCTCGTCGCGCGAGCACGTGCGGACCTGCCCGTCGTGCGGCTGGCTGTTCGTCGACGCACGCGGCCGCCGCCGCTGGTGCTCGATGGCCACCTGCGGCAACCGCGCCAAAGTCCGCGCCCACGCCGCGCGGGCTCGTTAGTTGAAGGCTGCTGGGTCGACGGTGATCCAGGTGTGTTTGGCGCGGGCGAGGACGCGGCCGTCGGCGTCGTACAGGGTGCTGGCGGTGAACGTCTTGCGGCCGTCCTCGCCGAGGTAGCGGCCGAGCGCGACGCATTCCTCGCCGGCCTCCGGGCGCGCGTCGATGCACGCGGTCAGCTGGCCGAGCACCGACGGGCGTCCTTCGAGGTCGATCGTCCAGCCGCCGGGGCAGTCGAGCGCCGCCCACAGGAACACCTCGTCGACCAGGCCGTCGGTCGCGAGGTCCGCGGCCGGCGTCCAGGTGCACGCCGTACGGCCGCCGCCGATCGGGCCGGGTTTCAGGCGCAGACCGTTCTGGTTCGCCGGCCCGCAGACGAAGCAGGTCGGGAACGGGTGGTCGTGCAGCCCGCGGTACGACGCCTCGGCCGCGCGAGCCTCTTCGGGCAGCACCGGATCGATCGTGGCGTCGGCGAGGAAATCCAGGTCGACCGGCACCGCTTCTGCCACCACAGCGTCACCGTCCGTCAACCGTCCGGCGTCCAGCTCGAGGTCCTTCTCCAGCGGCGGCGGCATCCGCAGCGTCACCTTCGGCACCGACTCCGGCCCGAGGCCCGCGGCCAGCGCGGTTCCGACCAGACCTGCGACGTACCCGCCGTTGCCCGACCTCTCCGGCCCCTGGAATCGCCGCTCGACCCGCACAAAACTCATGCCCCAGGACCCTAATGCACTCACAGGAATCACTCGTTTGTGTACGTGCTGTGGTGGAAGTGTGAAGGAAGAGAGTGCTGGGAAGAAAAGGGTTTCAGAGAAATCTGAGGATTTCTCGGAGACAACTGGGCTGAGCCCTCCAGTTCAAACGACCGTTTGAACTATGCTGACTGCAGGCTACTGCGCGTGAGCAGGTGGGGTGCCTGCGCGAGCGGTAGCTGGGGGGAAGGAGAACTCTGTGGAGACACCGGTCGAAACGACCCGGGAGAGGTTGCTCAACGTCGCCGAGCAACGATTCGGTGAAGGGGGTTACGAGGGAACATCGCTGCGCGCCATCACGGTCGCGGCAGCAGCGAACATCGCGGCGGTCAACTATCACTTCGGCTCGAAAGAAGCCCTGCTCCGCGCGGCCGTGGCGCGGGCGATGGCGCCGGTCAACACCGAACGGCGGCGCCGGCTGGACCAACTGGAGGCGGGCGCTCCGCCGACACCGGAGGCCCTGATCCGGGCCTTCGTCGAGCCCGGACTGGAACTGGTGCTGCGCCGCGGTGAGCGCGGCGCCGTGATCGCACGGTTCATCGGCCGGATCGCGTTCGATCCGAGCCGGCGGATCCGTGAGTTGTACGCGGTCGAGTCGGAGCCGATCGAGAGCAGGTACCTGGCGGCGCTGCAGCAGGCGTTGCCGCAGGCCTCACCGGAGGCGGTCGCCTTCGGGTACATGAACATGCTCGGCCTGCTCGCGCTCCATCAGTCGCAGGCACTGTCCCCGACGCCGGGTGCCGCCGGCGTCAGGGACTCGGAGGACCCGAGCAAACTGGCCGGCAATCTGGTCGCCTTCCTGGTGGCCGCGTTCGACCACGGCCTGCGTTCCTGACACCTGGAAACCGTGGATTCCCTGCCCACGGTTACCAGTCAGGCTGAGAGGGTGTGTCTCCCAATCCCACGCCTACTGCGCGGCACTCGGCGGGCACCTCGCCGTGCTGGAGCGAAGGGCACGATGAAACCACATCGAACCCTCCGCTCCAGCACGCCGAGGCACTCCGCCGAGCACCTGCTCGCTACGGCGTGGAATTGGGAGACACACCCTAGGACCAGATTGCGCACTGGTCCGTGTGAGATTGTCCGGGTTTTGCTCATGGATGTTCGGACTGCCGGGTAACGCTGCATAATGGCGCTCCGTGGACCCCTGTGAAGTCGTGGTTGCCGTCGACCTCGGTGGAACCCGGATGAAGTGCGGCCTGGTCGCCGCCGACGGTGCCGTGCTGCACCGCGAGACCAGGCCGACGCCCCGGGCCGACGCACGAGACGGTGGCCGTGCCGTGCTCGACGCCCTGCTGGAGACCGTCGTCGAGCTCAGCCAGAAGGCGACCGCGGAGGGTCATCGCGTGCGCGCCATCGGTGTCGTCGTCCCCGGTGTCATCGACGCCGAACACGGCACGGTCGGCGCCGAGAACCTCGAATGGACCGGTACGCCGGTCCTCGCCGAGCTGAAAGCCGCGGTCGGCGACGGCGAGCCGATCGTGCTCGCCCACGACGTCCGTGCCGGCGGGTACGCCGAACTGCGGCACGGCGCGCTGGCCGGAACCACGAACTCGATGTTCCTCCCGCTCGGCACCGGGATCGCGGCGGCGATGATCGTCGACGGTTCCCTTGTCAGCGGCGACGGGTACGCCGGTGAGCTCGGCCACTCCAAGTTCATCCACGGCGATGCCGCCGAACTCTGCGCCTGCGGTCAGTGGGGCTGCCTCGAGACGGTCGCGTCCGCGGCAGCGCTCGCCAGGCGGTACGCCGCCCGCACCGGACGGACCGTCGACGGCGCCCGCGAGGTGATGGAACTGCTCGCGGCCGGGGACCCGGACGCCGCACAGGTCTGGCGCGACGCGTTGGCCGCGCTGGTCGACGCGCTGGTGCTCTACACGACCCTGGTCGCCCCGACCCGGATCGCGATCGGCGGCGGTCTGGTGGGCGCCGGCGAGACACTCCTGCAGCCGCTGCGCGAAGGTGTACACGCGCGACTGACGTTCCAGCGCGAACCTGAGATCGTGGCTGCGGTCCTCGGCGAGGAGGCCGGCATGCTCGGCGCCGCGCAGATGGCCTGGGACCGTGCAGACGAGGAGGAGCTGTGACCACGTACCGCGTGGGCCGGGTGGTGACGCCCGACGACGTACTGGAGAACGCCTGGATCCAGGTGGAGGGCGAGGACATCCGCGCGTTCGGGCGGCGCTCCGAGGGGATGCCGGCCGACGGCAAGCGGCCCGAGGACCTCGGTGACGTGACCGTCGTCCCGGGCTTCGTCGACATCCACACGCACGGCGGTGGCGGGTCGTCGTACTCGACCACCGATCCGGAGGAGGCGCGCAAGGTCGCGGCCTTCCACGGCAAGCACGGTACGACGACCACGCTGGCCAGCCTGGTGACGGCGCCGCTCGATGACCTGGTCGCGCAGACGGCGTGCCTGGCGGAGCTGATCGCAGACGGTGTCATCGCTGGCGTGCACCTCGAAGGACCGTTCCTGTCCGAGGCGCGATGTGGCGCGCACGAGCCGTCGCTGCTGCGGCCGCCGCTCAAGGACGATGTCGCGACGGTGCTGAGCGACGCGGTGAAGATGGTGACGATCGCGCCGGAGCTGGAGAACGGGCTGGACGCGATTCGCCAGGTCGTCGACGCCGGCGCGGTCGCAGCGCTCGGGCACACGGACGCGACGTACGAGCAGATGGTCGCGGGAGCCGACGCCGGTGCGACGGTGGCGACGCACCTGTTCAACGGGATGCGGCCGTTCCACCACCGCGATCCCGGTCCGGTCGGCGCGGCGATCAACGACGAGCGGTTGCTGCTCGAGGTGATCAACGACGGGCTGCACCTGGACCCGCAGGTGGTCCGGGTCGCCCTTGCGGCCGCGGGCGTGAACCGGATCGCGCTGATCACCGACGCGATGGAGGCCACCGGGATGCCGGAAGGCCGGTACAAGATCGGCGGACTCGAGGTCGACGTCAAGGACGGCCTGGTGACACTTGCCCACGGCACCCACTCGATCGCCGGCAGTACGTTGACCATGGATGTTGCCTACCGCAACGCGGTGCGGGCCGGGACGTCGCTGGTGGACGCGTCGCGGATGGCGTCGACGACCCCGGCCCAGGCCTTCGGCTGGTACGACGTGGGCTCGATCGAGACCGGCAAGCGGGCGGACCTGGTGCTGCTCGACGACGAGTACGCCGTCCAGAAGGTCATGCGGGCCGGGTCGTGGCTGGACTGATCGGAACCGTCACCCTCAACCTCGCGCTGGACGTCACGTACGAGGTCGAGGAGCTGCAGGTCGGCGGGAGCCATCGCGTCGACCGGATCCGGCGGCGCGCAGGCGGCAAGGGCGTGAACGTCGCGCGGGTGGCGGCGACGCTCGGGCATCAGGTGCTGGTGCTCGGATTCGTCGGCGGGGTCACCGGTGAGCTGGTCGCCGAGGAGCTGTTCGACGCCGGGCTGACCGCGCTGCTCACCCCGATCGTCGGCGAGACCCGCCGTACCGTTGCCATCGTCAACGATGTCGACGGGGACGCCACGATCTTCAACGAGGCCGGGCCGACGGTGACCGCGGACGAGTGGCGCGCGTTCGGCGACCGGATGCCCTGGGGACGGCTCGGAGTGCTCGCGTGCTCGGGCAGCCTGCCGCCGGGACTGCCGGCCGACGCGTACGCCGAGCTCGCGGTCCGCGCCCGGCACCACGACGTACTGACGGTGATCGATGCGGGCGGCGATGCGCTGAACGCCGCCGCGAGTGCTGGTGCCGTGGTGCGCGCGAACGCTGCCGAACTGCGTGCTGCCGTTGGTGACGTGGAGGTCGAGGAGGGCGCCTCGGAGCTGGTCGCGCTCGGTGCGACCGCGGCCGTGATCACCGACGGTCCTCGCGGAATGGTTGCCGCTAGCAAGAAGGGCGTCTGGCGGGCGTTGCCGGTCGAGACCGTACGCGGCAATCCGACTGGTGCGGGTGACGCGTGTACGGCGGTCGTCGCCGCGGCGGTCGCGGAGGCGCCGGAGCCGGACTGGTCCGTCGTACTCAAATCTGCTGTTGCCGCGTCGGCTGCTGCAGTGTTAACGCCTGTTGCCGGAGACATCGATCTGGCGGCCTATCGGCGTTGGCAGCCTCAAGTGACTGTGAATTAGGAGAACTCATGCCGTTGGTATCCGGTGCCGAGGTCGTGCTGGCTGCAGCCAAGGCCGGTCGTGGGGTCGGCGCGTTCAACGTGATCCAGCTGGAGCACGCGATCGCGCTGATCGCGGGCGCCGAGCAGGTCGGTGCGCCGGTGATCCTCCAGATCAGCGAGAACGCGGTGAAGTACCACGGCGCGCTCAAGCCGATCGGAGTCGCGACACTGGCTGCGGCGGCCGCCGCCACGGTGCCGGTCGTCGTACACCTGGACCACGCGATGGACCGGGAACTGGTCACCGAGGCCGTCTCGCTCGGGTTCACGTCGGTGATGTACGACGCGTCCAAGCTCGAGTACGCCGACAACGTCGCGGCAACCACCGAGGTGACGGCCTTCTGCCACGATCACGGTGTCTTCGTCGAGGCGGAGATCGGCGAGGTCGGCGGCAAGGACGGCGTCCACGCGCCCGGCGCCCGCACTCGTCCGGACGAGGCCGTCGCCTTCGCCGAAGCGACCGGTGTGGACGCGCTCGCGGTCGCGGTCGGTTCCTCGCATGCGATGACCGAGCGTACGGCGACGCTCGACTTCGACCTCATCACCCGCCTGCACGAAGCCGTCGCCGTACCGCTGGTCCTGCACGGCTCCTCCGGCGTCGCGGACCCCGACCTGACCCGCGCGGTCGAGGCCGGCATGACCAAGGTCAACATCGCCACCCACCTCAACAACGTCTTCACCGACAAGGTCCGCCAGGTCCTCGCCGAGAACTCGAAGCTGGTCGACACCCGCAAGTACCTCGGGCCGGCCCGAGACGCTGTCGCCGCCGAGGTCGCCCGCCTGCTCGCCGTCCTTAACGCGGTCTGATCACCGCTCCCAAGCGACATCCGAGTTCTCCTGATGCGTGGGCCTTGCGTCACCCGCGGGATGCGGCCAGCCAGTGGGATGTGTGCACGCTCGACAGGTAGAGCACCGGCGAGACGGTGTACGCACGGAGGTGTGCAGGCTCAGGTGCACTACCCGGAGACCTGACACCTCCTGTCGAGCTGCCGATCACACCACGCCCGGGGCCGCGCCTGGCGGGCCACATCCTGCAAGAGGGGATATCCCTTCTTGTCAGGGGTTCTCCCTTGGTATGCGAGGGGAGAACCCAACACGCGGACGGATATCCCCTCGTGTTGGGGGCGCCGGACATCCCCGCCGTTGGTGGACGCGGGCGTGTGTGTGGGCGGATCCGCCTGGGGTGGCGGGCGGTTGATCAGAGGGTCGCGCTGCCGCGGATCCAGTTGGCTCGGAGGTTGTCGCGGGCGCGTTGGACCTGTGCGCGGGCGGCCGGGTCGGGGACCTCGAAGTCGTCGATCAGGCGGGTCAGCGCGAGCTCCAGCGCCGCGACCAAGGCGTCCTCCTCGGTGAGGTCGGACTCGGCCACTCCCCGTAGACCGGCCGCGAGCGCGGTCAGGCCGTCCCGCTCCTGGTCGGTGAACCGCACCTGGATCTCGGTCCTGGTCTCCACGCGTCCTCCCTCGGTGGTTGGTACAGTCATCGTGCAGTGCAACAACCTCGTTGCACAAGAGTGAGGGGCCGCGGATGACGGTGGCGGTGGACGAGACGCTCCGGACGGCGACCATCGCCGTACTGGCCGAGCACGGCTGGACCGGCGTGACCCTGGAGCGGGTCGCGGAGAAGGTCGGGCGGTCCCGCGTCACGCTCTGGCGGCAGGGATTCACCGTCGAGATGCTGCTGAACTCGCTGCTCGACGCGCTAGCCGAGGACTACCGGGACTCGTTGTGGCCGGTGCTCGCGGGCACGGGGTCCGGCCGTGAAGGCCTGATCCGGACGCTGGAGGCGCTCTTCGACGTCATCGACCGGCATCTGCCGCTGATGCTGTCGTCGGATCTGGTCTTCCACCAGGAGCAGGCGCGCAACGGGCCGGTCTCGTTCCTGGACCCGTTCGAGCGGTTCCTCCGCGAGGGCGAGACGGACGGCACGCTGCACCCGCACGGCCGGGTCAGCGACGTCGCCGAGGTGCTGATGGTCTCGGCCGCCTTCACCTACGTGCACATGCGCGGCCGGCACCACTGGTCGCGGTCCCGGGCCCGGCGGCTCACCCTCGACCTGATCCTTCGCGGCGTGATCGAAGCTTGAAACATGTCTGTTGCATTTCTTGCAACGGGCATGTTTCACTGGGCGGCATCATCAGCTCCTGACCACTGGAGACCGCCATGACACTTCCGTACGCCGAACCGCTGGTCCGCCTCGAGCCGCAACCCCGGGTGATCCCCGAACCGCCCCGCGTCGGTGAGCCCGGCGGCGCGCATTGCGGTCTGTGCGACTGGCTCGCCGACTTCGAGAAGTCCGAACACGAACCGCCGCTCTGGTACGACGACGACTGGGCGCTGTGCCGCGCCACCGGGGTGACCATCCCGGGCGTGGTGTGGCTGGCCAGCCGCACTCACCACGACTCGTTCTCCGACCTGCCGGACAAGGTCGCGCAAAGCTACGGGCCGGTCGTCGCACGCATCGAGCGGGCGATCCTCGCGCTCGGCGACATCGCGCGGGTGCACGTCTACCGCTGGGGCGACGGCTCGGCCCACTTCCATGTGTGGTTCTACCCGCGTCCGCTGGGCATGCTGGAGGCGCGGCGTGAAATGCTGCCGCTGTGGGCAGACCTGATGCCCGAAGCCCCCAAGGAGGACGTCGCCGATGCCGAAGCCAAAATCGCAACGGCGATGGCGGCAGGCCACTGACATGACGGCGCCGCAGGCCGGGCTCGCGCGGCGGTTGGGGGTCGGGGATGCGGTCGTCATCGGGCTCGGCTCGATGGTCGGCGCCGGAGTGTTCGCCGTCTGGGCCCCGGCCGCGCATGCGGCTGGGTCCTGGCTGTTGGTGGGGCTGCTGGTAGCGGCGATTGTTGCCTACTGCAACGCGGCGTCGTCGGCGCAGTTGGCGGCCGTCTACCCGGTGTCGGGCGGCACCTACGTCTACGGGCGCGAGCGCCTGGGGGAGTGGTGGGGGTTCGCCGCCGGCTGGTGCTTCGTGATCGGCAAGACCGCGTCGTGTGCCGCGATGGCGCTGACCTTCGGTACCTACGTCACCGACATCAACTGGTTGCGACGACTGATCGCCCTCGCGGCGGTCGTCGCGTTGGCGGCCGTCAACTACCGCGGCGTGACGAGGACGGCGCGCCTCACCAGGATCCTCGTCACCTGCACCCTCGTCGTACTGGCCCTCGTCCTGATCGTCCTGTTCACAGGTGCCCCGCAGCATCACGAGACGACCAGCACCTCGCCGTACGGCGTCCTGCAGTCGGCGGGCCTGTTGTTCTTCGCGTTCGCCGGCTACGCGCGGATCGCCACCATGGGGGAGGAGGTCCGGGAGCCGGCGAAAACCATTCCGCGGGCGATCCTCGTGGCGCTGGTCATTGCCATCGGCATCTATCTTGCCGTCGCGCTGGCGCTGTTGCGGACCGGCGACCCCGCGTCGACCACGGCGCCCCTCGCGGCCGCGGTCGACGGGGTCGGTGCGGTCTGGGCGGTACCGATCGTCCGGATCGGCGCCGCGCTCGCCAGCCTCGGCGCCCTGCTCGCCCTGATCACCGGCATCGGCCGCACCACGCTCGCCATGGCCCGCAATCGCGACCTGCCTACCTGGCTGGCCGCCGTACATCCCCGCTACCAGGTCCCGCACCACGCCGAGCTCGCGCTCGCCGCGGTGGTCGGGATCCTCGTACTCACCACCGATCTGCGGGGCGTGATCGGCTTCTCGTCGTTCGGCGTCCTGCTGTACTACGCGATCGCGAACGCCTCCGCCTTCACCCAGCCGGCCGATCAGCGCCGCTGGCCGCGCGCCGTCAACGTGATCGGCCTGATCGGGTGCATCGTCCTCGCGGTCACCCTCCCGTGGACGTCGGCGATCGTCGCCGCGGCCATCCTCGCCGCAGCCCTGCTGGTACGGCGTTTCACGACAGGTCGCGCCGGATCCGCCAGAAGCTGAACCCGCTCAGCAGCAACGCCAGCAACACGAACAACCCGAATTCGCGCCACTGCAACGCCCAGAACTTGTCCGCCGCGAAGTACTTGATGTGCTGCCGGTAGCCTTCGTCCGCGAGCCGCTGGAAGCACGCGGTGGCCTTCGGTGACGGGACGCGCGGGGTGGCGTTGGGCGGTCCGGGCTCGCAGTCGATCATCCAGCTCGGCAGCGTGCTCACCTTGTTGCCGTTCTTGTCCACGGTCTGGTCGGACAGCTTCCAGGCCGCGACGGAACCGCTGGTCACCTCGATCGCCTTCACCTGTGGCGGTTGGGTGTCGCCGCTCAGCATGAAGCCACGCAGGTTGTCCAGGCTCACGGTGAGGTAGGACTCCGTCGGTGCCATCAGGTGCGGCCGGATCAACGTCGGCGTGAGAACCTGGATCAGGATCACTGCGGCCAGCGTGACCGCGAGTGCGACCAGGGTGCGACGAATGACGAGTCCGATCGCGACGCCCAGCGCGAACGCGAACGCGGCGTACCCGACCGGAACCAGGCCGCGGGCGCTGAAGACGGCCGGGAACATGCGGGGCAGATAGACGTTCGAGTCCTGCCCGGCATTGACGGCGTCGTCGATCGGGTCGGACCACCAGGTCACCGCGAGGCTCAGTACGCCGGTGATCGCGATGGCGGCCAGTCCGGTGAGGCCGAGCTTGGTGGCGAGCCAGCGCTGGCGGGAGACGCTCTGGCTCCACACCAGCCGGTGAGTACCGGTCTCGAGCTCGCGAGAGATCAGGGGTGCGCCCCAGAACGCTCCGATCACCGGCGGAACGGCGTACAGCAGGACCTGGCCGACGACGTACAGCAACGGGTTGAGTCGCTCGTAGCCGAGGCTCTGCAGGAACGTGTCGGTGAGTCGGTGGTAGCTGTCGAGCAGGCCGGGGCCGGTCACCGCCAGGAAGATCGCCGCCGCCAGGATCACCGACGCGACCACCAGGAACTGGACGCGGAACTGTCGCCAGGTCAGCCAGATCATCGCTGTACCTCCAGGACCGGGCGCTCGGGCTGGACGTCGCGGCCCATGTAGGCCAGTACCAGGTCCTCGAGCGTGAGTTGGGAGACCGTCCAGGCCGGATCCAGGATCGGCTTGTCGGTCCGGATCAGGTACGTCGACTGCCGGTCGGTGTGGCTCGCCGTCACGACATGCTGGTCGCGCGGCAGGTCCTTCTGGTCCCGGCGCGGACCGGTGATCCGGAAGTGCGTCGCCAGCAACGTGTCGATCTCGCCGCTGACCTGCACCCGCGACTCCACCAGCACGATCAGGTAGTCGCAGGCCCGCTCGACGTCGGAGACGAGGTGCGAGGACAGTACGACGCTCAACTCCTGCTCGGCGACCGCCTCCATCAGGTCCTGGAGGAACTCGCGCCGGGCCAGCGGATCGAGCGCCGCCACCGGCTCGTCCAGGATCAGCAGATCGGGTCGCTTGGCAAGCCCGAGCGTGAGCGCGAGCTGTGCGCGCTGACCACCGGACAGTCTGCCCGCACGCTGCTTCGGATCGAATCGAAGGTGCTGGAGTCGCTGCTGTGCAAGGGATTCGTCCCATGCCGGGTTGAGTCGGGCGCCGAGCCGCAGGTGATCGGCAACGCTCAACCGTGCGTACGTCGGGGTGTCCTGGGCGACGTACCCGACCTTGGCCTGCTGTGCCCCCGGCGGCCCTCCGAGCACCTCGACCGAACCAGCGCTCGGCGTCAGCATCCCGACCGCCAGATTCAGCAACGTACTTTTACCAGCCCCGTTGGGCCCCACGAGACCGACCACATGCCCAGCCGGCACTTCCAATTCACAATCGGTCAGCGCCCAGCGCCGCCCATACTTCTTCCCCAACCCATGGGCCTGCAGAACACTTGTCACGCTATGTCCTCCTGAGCGGCGGACCGAAAGGTGGTCAGGAACAACGCCTCGATGCTCTCGTCGTCGAGCCCGGCCTTGCGGGCCTTGGCCAGCCAGCGGCGGAGGTCCTGGCGGAGCGGGCCGTGGGCGGCGAGTGTGTTGTCGGTGAGGGTCCGGGTGACGAACGTGCCGCGCCCGGGCCGGGCCTGTACCAGGCCTTCGTGCTCGAGTTCGCGGTACGCCTTGAGCACGGTGTTCGGGTTGATCGCCAGCGCCGCCACCACGTCCTTCACGGTCGGCAGCTGGTCACCCTCCCGCAGCAGTCCGAGCCGCAACGCGTTCCGGACCTGCTGAACGATCTGCTGGTACGGCGAAACCCCCGACCGCCCGTCCAGATGGAACTCGATCATTCATAACCCCATTCATCTATGTAACTAGCACTATAGATGTACTCGGCATGCCGGAGTCAAGAGCCGCCTCGAATTGGGTGAGGCTTGCCTACATAGGTGAGAATGGTTGTCGTGAGCGAGCTGATCGATACCACCGAGATGTACCTGCGGACCGTCTACGAACTGGAAGAAGAGGGCATCCTGCCGCTGCGCGCGCGGATTGCCGAGCGGCTCCACCAGTCCGGTCCGACGGTCAGTCAGACGGTCGCCCGGATGGAACGCGACGGTCTGATCAAGGTGGAGGGCGACCGCCACCTGGAGCTCACCGACGTCGGCCGCAAGCAGGCGGTCCGCGTGATGCGTAAGCACCGCCTGGCCGAGCGCCTGCTGGTCGACGTGATCGGGCTCGAGTGGGAGGATGTGCACGCCGAGGCCTGCCGTTGGGAGCACGTGATGAGCGACGCGGTCGAGCTGCGGCTGCTCCAGCTCCTCGGCAACCCGACCGAGTCGCCGTACGGCAACCCGATTCCGGGCCTGGAGGAGCTGCAGAAGGACCACCAGGTCAGCGACATCGGGGACTTCCGGGTCGGTGTCGAGCCCCTGGACCAGGTCCTCGACGCGGCCACCGGGGAGAGCGTGCGAGTGCTGGTACGGCGGATCGCCGAGCCGGTGCAGACGGACGACTTCGCGATGGCGGTCCTGCGCCGGGCCGGGGCACTGCCCGGCCGTGAGGTCGACTCCACGCTGGACGCCGAGGGTGTCCTGGTCGGGAGTCGCGAAGCCGGCGGCGTCATCACCGACGAAACCGCAGGCCACATCTTCGTCAGCAGAGTCTGACAGTCAACAATGCGTTAACGCTGAGCACCCGGCGGGGCACGCCGGGTCGCCAGCCGGTAGGTTCGGGCCGCGATGTCTGAGAATGCGATCAACTGGCCGGAGTACCTGCGGGAGTTCCACACCGCGGCTCCAGGCAGTACCGAAGCCCTGTTGTCACGTGCGGTGGCCGGCGACCACACGCCGTACCGCTGGCTCGTCCGTGCTGTCTCGGGTGAGGCGCGCAGGGTGCTCGACCTGGCCTGCGGCAACGGGCCGGTGGCGCGGGAGCTGTACGGGCGGTGGGTCGTCGGGGTCGACAACAACGCGGCCCAGCTCGCCGGTGCGCCCGGTCCGAAGGTACGGGCGGACGCGCTGCACCTGCCGTTCGCGAACGAGGTCTTCGACGTCGTCACGTGCTCGATGGGCCTGATGGTCCTCCAGCCGCTGGCCGACGTCCTCGCGGAGGCGGCACGGGTACTGCGGCGGGGCGGTGTCCTGGCCGCGATCGTGCCCGCCGTACGGCCGCTGCGGCGCGGTGACATCCGCACGCTCAGCGGTCTGACGACGCGCCTGCGGTCGACGCCGCAGTTCCCGGCCGGTGGTGAGATCACCGAGCTGAAGGACCAGCTGAAGCACGCCGGGTTCGACGTGATGGAGAGCCAGCGCGAGCGGTACGTGTACATGATCCACAGCCGCGACGACGCGATGCGGCTGGTGAACGCGCTCTACCTCCCGGGTACGCCGGACGTCCGCCGGGACACCGCGGCGGCCTGGCTCGCGGACCGCGCCGAGTCCAAGGACGGGCTCGAGGTCGCGATCCCGATCCGCCGGATCACCGCGATGCGGACCAAGGTGGCACTGACCACGTCCTGATCCACGCCCACGAATCGGCACCGGCTCGGTACCGTGTGCGTGTGAGTGCGCTGCGCTGGATTGTCCGGACGCTCGACCGGGCGCTCGACGGTGAGACGGTCTACCGCGAGCTGCTGGCCGCCGAGCCGGTCGCGTACTGGCTCGACGGCAGCCTGACCGACCGCGCACCCCGTCGGGTTTCAATCCTCGGTACGACGACCGACGACGTCATCACCCGGGACGTGACCGACGCCGATGTCTTCACCGAACTGAACGAGCTGCTGGCCGCCCGAGCCGCGGAGCCGCCGCCCGAGCTGGACGGGCTGTTCTGCGGCGGGTACGTCGGGTACTTCGGCTACGAGTTGAAGGCGCTGACCGGGGGAGTGGCGGCGTACGAGGCCCCGACGCCGGACGCGCTGTGGATCTGGGCGAACCGGTTCGTCGTCATCGACCACGACCGGGACCTCACGTACCTGGTGGCTCTCGGCGACGGCGAGGACTGGTTGGGCAAGGCCGAGGAGGCCGCGTCGAACTGGTGGATGGGGAGCGTCGACGTACCGGCGATCGCCCGGCTGGATCTCGAGGCGCACCTGGAGCAGGACCGCGCGACGTACCTGGCCGGCATCGCGCGCGTCCTGGCCGAGCTCGAGGCCGGCGAGACGTACGAGGTCAACCTGACGAACCGGGTCCGGCTGCCGGCGGTCCAGGACCCGTTCGAGTTCTTCCGCTGGCAGCGGTCCGCGAACCCGGCGCCGTACGCCGCCTTTCTGCGGTACGGCGATCTCGCGGTGGCGAGCTCGTCGCCGGAGCGGTTCCTGACCGTGGACGCGGACGGCTGGGCCGAGTGCCGGCCGATCAAGGGGACCGCGCCGCGCGACCTCGACCCGGCGCAGGACCAGCTCGCGGCGAAGGCGCTGGCAGAGGACGACAAGACCCGCGCCGAGAACCTGATGATCGTCGACCTGATCCGCAACGACCTGGGCCGGGTCAGCGTGCCGGGGACCGTGAACGTGCCGCAGCTGATGCAGGTCGAGAGCTACCGCACCGTGCACCAACTGGTGACGACCGTCCGCGGCCGGCTGCGCGACGGCGTGACCGCGGTGGACGCCGTCCGGGCGTGCTTCCCACCGGGGTCGATGACGGGCGCGCCGAAGATCCGCACGATGGAGATCATCGACTCGTTGGAGTGGAGTGCGCGTGGGGTGTACTCCGGTGCGCTCGGCTACCTGACCGTGGACGGGCGGGCGGACCTGAGCGTGGTGATCCGGACGGCGGTGCTGACACCGGACGAGACGATGGTCGGGGCCGGGGGTGCGATCGTGCTCGACTCCGACCCGGTCGCGGAGTACGACGAAATGGTGCTGAAGGCAACGGCTGCCGTCGGCGGACGTCGACAGGGATTGGGTGGGGGAGAATGACAGAACTGTTGGTGGCGGATTCGTTTCTGGTTGCCAATGGCAAGGTTCGGGGACTGGAGCTGCACCGGGACCGGTTCGTCCGGTCCTGTGCCGCGGCCGGGGTGGCGGCGGAGCGGTTCTGGGACGAGCAGATCGGGCGGTTGCCGGGGTTCGGACGGTGGTTCCCGCGGTTCGAGCTGTTGGCGCCGGGAGAGCTGGCGGTGCAGCTGCGGCCGGCGCCGCCGATCGGTGGCCGGGTGCGGGTCGCCGTACACGACGGACCGGATCCGCGGACGGCACCGCGGGTGAAGGGGCCGGATCTTGAGCTGCTCGGCAAGCTGAAGGAGTCCGCGGCCGACCGCGCCGACGAGATCCTGCTGCTGGACACCGACGGGACGGTTCTCGAGGCGGCGTACTCGGCCGTCGCGTGGTGGGAGGACGACACCCTCTGCTTCCCGGAGCCCGACCGCCCGCTGCTCCCTTCGGTCACCGCCCAACTGCTCCGCCGGATCGCCGCCAACCAGGGCGTCGAGGTTGCCGAGCACTCGATCAGTCCCGACACCCTGCAGAACACCACCGAGGCCTGGCTCGTCAACGCACTGCACGGCATCCGCCCCATCCACGCCTGGGGCCCCTCCGCCATCGACCCCCTCCCCAACTCCCACGCCACCCTCTGGCAGTCCCACCTCGAGTCCCTGGCCACTCGCCTCCCCTGATTCCCTTCACCAGAGCTCTGCGCGGAGCCGTCTTGTAAATGTGATATCACTTTGCTACCTTGGAGCTATTCGAGAGGAGCTTGTGATGGTGGATGTCGCGGTGGATATGCCGGCGCCGAAGGTGACCGAGCGCGTGGGGCGGGAGCTGAACGGGTGGCCGATGGCGGCGCTGGCGTTCGTGCTGGCGGTCGTCGGTGTTCTGTTGTTCGTGCTCGGCGCCGCGAACGGCAACGGCGTATTGATCACGCTGGGGATCCTGGTGTTCCTGGCCGCGCTGATCGTCGCGGGCGGACTGACCGCGGTCTCGCCGGGGCGGGCCCGGGTGCTGCAGATTCTCGGGCGGTACGCCGGGACGATCCGGACGGACGGTCTGCGCTGGGTGAATCCGATCTCCACGCGGCGTCAGGTCTCGACCCGGATCCGCAACCACGAGACAGCCGTTGCCAAGGTCAACGATGCCGACGGCAACCCGATCGAGATCGCCGCGGTCGTCGTGTGGCAGGTCGAGGACACCGCGCAGGCGATGTTCGAGGTGGACGACTTCGTCGAGTTCGTGGCGATCCAGACCGAGACCGCCGTCCGGCACATCGCCAACAGCTACCCGTACGACGTCCACACCGAGGATGGTGGGATGTCGCTGCGGGACAGCACCGACGAGATCACCGAGACGCTGTCGGCGGAGATCGGCGCCCGCGTGCACGCGGCCGGTGTCCGGGTGATCGAGTCCCGGATCACGCATCTCGCGTACGCGCCGGAGATCGCCCAGGCGATGCTGCGTCGCCAGCAGGCCGGTGCAGTAGTCGCGGCCCGGCAGCGGATCGTCGAAGGTGCGGTCGGCATGGTCGAGCTGGCGCTGGACCGGCTGTCGGAGCACGAGGTGGTCGAGCTCGACGAGGAGCGTAAGGCGACGATGGTCAGCAACCTGCTCGTGGTGCTGTGCGGCGATCGCGACGCGCAACCGGTGGTCAACGCCGGCTCGCTCTACCAGTGAGGCCGCGGTGCCTGTCGAACGGAAGAAGATCCTGCTCCGGCTGGATCCCGCGGTGCACGACGCGCTCGCCCGCTGGGCGGCCGACGACTTGCGCAGCACGAACGCCCAGATCGAGTTCCTGCTCCGCCGTGCCCTGGCCGACGCCGGTCGCCTCCCGACCGGTGTGACGAAACAACGTCGCCCGGGCCGCCCGTCCAAGGAGGACAACGATGAGTAGAGCTGTGGTGACGCCGCTGCGGCGGCCGGAACGCTCGACGTCGGCCAGGCGGCCGGCCAGGCCCCGAAAGACAGTTGCGCTCGGCAACGCGACTGCCCCGGACTCCTTGGCTGCAAGGGTTTTTCTGCTGGCCTACGATCCCGAGCGCGGGCGGCTGACGGCGCGGTCGAAGCTGGGGAAGGTGCTGCGGGCGGCGGTGCTCGTCGATCTGCAGCTGAACGGGTACATCGAAGACGACGGCGGGCGGGCGCGGGTCACGACGCCGGGATCGCGCTCGGCCGCGCCGGTGGATCCGGTGGTTGCAGCGGTGCTCGAGGAGTTGCGGGCGGTGGGGCCGCGGCGGTGGCGGCACTGGATCGATCGGCGGGCGGGCGTGACTGTCCGTCAGGTGCGCGATGAGCTCGCCCGCGCACACCTGATCAAGGTCGAGCCGTATCGCGTCCTCGGCATCTTCCCGGCAGCCCGCATCACGCTGCGCCACCCTCTGGTACGCCGCCACATCCTCCAGAGCGCCCGCGACACCCTGCGACCGTCCCGGCTCGTCTCGCGAGTCGACCTCCGCGACGCCGCCGTCGTCGTACTCGCGTCCACGGCCGATCTGCGCACCGTCGTCACGAAGGAGCAGCGGGCCCGGCACAAAGATCGCCTCGCCCAGCTCGCGGTCCGCGTCGGTCCCGTCGTACCGGCCCTGAAGAAGTCGCTCCAGCAGTCGCAGGCTTCAGCGGGAGGTTGACCCGAGGGTGGTGCTATGGTTCGTTACTCAGGTAATGAACCGAGGAAGGGGGTGGGATGGTGTTCGACGACCGGAGTCCGATCTACCTGCAGATCGCCGAGCAGATCAAGAACGACATCGTGACCGGCGCGCTGGCCGAGGACGAGCAGGTGATGTCGACCAACCAGTACGCCGCCTTCTACCGGATCAACCCGGCCACCGCGGCCAAGGGGTTCGCCCAGCTGGTCGACGACGGCGTCCTCTACAAGAAACGCGGGATCGGCATGTTCGTCGCGCCGAACGCCCGCGACCTGCTCCGCACCGGCCGCCGCGACTCGTTCTTCGCCGACGTCGTCGACCCGATGATCCGCGAAGCCAAGGCAATCGGCATCCCCCTCAAAGACATCCAGCAGCACATCCGCAGCTATGGAGAATCCTGATGACCGCCGCCCTGACTGTCAGGACCGAGGATCTCTCGGTCCGGTTCGCCGGTGTGCCTGCGCTGGACCGGCTCGATCTGCGGCTCGCGCCGGGGAAGATCCATGGGCTGCTCGGCCGGAACGGGTCCGGCAAGAGCACGCTCGCGGCGACCCTGGCCGGTTTCCGGCGGCCTGACGAGGGACGGGTGCTGATCGAGGGCGGCGACCTCGGTGCGGCGCAGGAGCCGTACGAGAACGCGGTCGTGACGAGCCGGGTGTGCCTGATCCGCGAGTCCGGTGACCGTCCGGACGCCGTAGCCGTCAAGCACGCGGTCGGGCTGTCCGCGGCGCTGCGCCCGTACTGGGACGACGATCTCGCCGGCGACCTCCTGGACCGCTTCGAGGTCCCGCTGAACAAGAAGATCCAGAAGCTCTCCCGCGGTAAGAAGTCCGCGCTCGGCGTCGTTCTCGGCCTCGCCAGCCGCGCTCCGCTGACGATCTTCGACGAGAGCTACCTGGGCATGGACGTCCCGTCCCGGAACCTCTTCTACGACATGCTGCTCGCCGACTACGCCGAGGTGCCGCGCACGATCGTGCTGTCCACCCATCTGGTCAGCGAGGTGAGCGCGATGCTCGAGGAGGTCGTGATCCTCGACCAGGGCCGCCTCGTCACCCAGTCGCCGGTGGACGCGCTCCGCGGTCGCGGCGCCTCGATCGTCGGCCCGGCCGCGGCCGTCGACGAGTTCACCGCCGGCTTCACCGTGCTCGCGGAGGAACGGCTCGGCGGCACGAAGTCGACCACGGTCCTCGGCGACCTCGACCCGGCGCTGCTCGCCCAGGCGACGGCCGCCGGCCTCGAGATCGGCCCGGTCGGCCTGCAAGATCTCTTCGTCCATCTCACGGGGGTCAAGTCATGAGTACGGCGGTCCAGACCACCAGGGCGTTGCCGCGTGGGGTCACCGACTGGCATCGGCTCAAGCACGTGCTGCGGGCGTTGGCGGTCGGCCTGCGACCGATGCTGCTCGGCTACTGGGCGGTGATGGTCTTCGCGTTGTTCCTCATCGGTGTCCTCTTCCAGCTCCTGTCCAACGGCGTCACCACCAGCGCGTGGGACTACGGAACCCAGTCGCCGAAGTACTTCTCGATGGCGCTCGGTATCACCGTCACCCCGGCGTACTTCGCGCTGCTGATCTCCCAGGGCATCACCCGCCGGATGTTTTCGGTTGCCGCAGGCATCTATCTCGCGGCCGCCGCGGCGGCCACCTCGCTCGTGTGGGTGGTGGTCTACCAGGTTGAACACGCGCTGTACGCGTGGCAGGACTGGCCCGACAAACTGACCAACCCGCACCTGTTCACCGGTACGTCGCAGGTCGGGCTGGTGTTCGCCGAATTCTTCCTGATGATCGTCGCCCACGAGGTGACGGGCTGGCTGCTCGGCATCACGTTCGTCCGGTTCGGATTCTGGCGCGGCATCCTGCTGCTGCCGCTCGCCCTCGTACCCGCGGCGGCGGCCGAGTTCCTGCTCGTCGCGCAGTGGCTCGCGGACGTGCTGAACAACATCGGTTACCACCGGCCGCCACTCGCCGTCGCCGTACCCTCCGTCCTCGTGGTCAGCATGCTCGGCGTGTACGGCGGGTATCGGCTCCTGCACCCGATGGCAGTGAAACCACCCAAGGGCTAAGGGGGTTATGCACAGGGGGTGTGTATAACCCGGGCGGTTTCTGTGGATGGCTGCGGTATCACTGTGGACGACCGAAACTGTTGCCAGGAAAGGGTTGTGCCGGGCCCGTCGACAGCGGTAGAAAGGTCGACACGCTGCTTCGATCGGAGTGGCGGGTCGAACGGAAACCGAGGGCCCTCGCGGTGGGGATCCCCACCGAGGTAGACCGGTGACGGGGTCTGCCGGCCTCCACGGACCCGTATCGGGAAGCTGGAGACGTCACCTTCCTTCAGCTGTGCGGGCCCCTCCGACTCATACTCGGAGGGGCCCGCCTTCTGTTACCTACCAAGACTGCGCGGTACCGGATTCCGGGCATGACGAAGCCGGCCGGTGCGCAGATCGGTTGCGCACCGGCCGGGGGTTGTTCAATCACTTGAGAGTGATCGTCAGTGTCGTGTGCGCACCGCCCGCCGGCACCTGGACCTCCGTCCCGCGGCTCGTGGTCACGACCTTGTACTGCGCTGCGTGACCGTCGACCGTCACGCTCTGCACCTTCGCGCCGGTCGGCAGTACGGCGCCGACCGTGAGCGCCGCACCGACGCCCCTCGCGGTCACCTCGGTCGACAACGCCTTACCTGTAAGGCGTGCCGACACGTCGACCGCACCGCGACCGACCCGGATGTTGCTACCGGCCACCTTCTGCTGGCCTTCCGGAAGTTGCGGTACGACGGCGATCCGGCCGTGACCCAGATCGGGATCGACGCCGAGCTGCTGGTGGACCACCGGCCAAAGGATGCCGTACGCGCCCCACGCCTGCAGCGCCATCGAACGGTCGTAGAACGGCCGGCCGATGTTCGCCGGCGAGTCCGGCGACGGAGCGATCTCCGGCATCGCGCCGGGGGTCTCCCAGACCGACGGGTCGAGCTGGATCCGGGCATTGGCGGTGGTGTACACCTGCTGCTGTTTGGTTCCCAGCCGCCCGAAGTTGCCCTCTGCAACGGCCATGATCGACGTGTTCAGGCCGAACATGGCGCGCTCGCTCTGGACCGTCGACACGACCGAGTCACACGCGTCGCCGCGGTTGCCGCCGTCGGCAGACGTCGGGCCGGTGCCGGTGTGGTAGAGACCGAATTCGCCTGTGTAGCAAGAGGTTTCGCGTTGGTCGAGCGCGGTCTTCGCGTGCTCGGCCGACGCCAGTGGCGACGTCTGACCCGGACGGGTCAGCACAGCTTCCATCGGCGTGACACCGATCCAGTGCCGCTGGAAGATCGGGGTGTTGTCGTTCGCCGGGTTGGCCGGGTCGTCGACCGAGTCGGCGTACCCCTTCGCCGCCGGCACCCACCACTGCGCCTCGAACTTGGACTCGAGGTCGTCGGCGCGGCCGGTCGCCCATTGCTGCACCTTCGTGTCGTGCTTGGACGCGGCGAGGTCGGCCAGGTCCCGCAGACCGCGGGCGAGGTACACGGTGCTGTCGAGTTTCTCGACGCCCATGCCCGCGCGTTCGACGTTCGCCAGGCCCTCGGGCCAGCCGTCGTTGTCCTTGTCGAGGGTCTTGTAGATGTACTGCAGGTTGCGGACGCTGAAGTCGTACATCTCGTCGCGGAACTTGTTGTCACCGGTCCACCGCCACAGCAGCGCGACCGTACTCGGGAACTTCACCGTCTCGTCGGTGTTGCCGGCGCTCTGGTTCGAGCCGAAGTACACGTCGCCGGTCGGCGTCACCTCGTGCGCGACCTTGCCGCTGCGGTTGTTCAGAAGGTCACTGACGTCGCGGAGCGCTCGCAGATGTTCCTTCACGGTGTCGAACTGCCCGGCAGCGACGGCAGCGAACGCTGTGTACTCGCCGTCGGTCGCGAACAGCCACGGATAGTCCGGGAAGCCCGCGCCGAACCAACGGGCGGTCGGCACCGACCCGACCGGCGCTGGGTAGTCCTTGCCTTCGTTCACGTCCCGGATCTGCAGGTTGCGCGCCTCCTGGACCGAATCGGCGAGGTTCTGCTTGCTCCACTCGACACTCTGCTGCAGTAGACGGTCACCAGGAAGGTCCACTGCGGACTGCGCGTCGATCTGCTGCCGCGCGGAGGTCTTTGCCCGCAGCAACTTGTCCGGGTTGCTCAGGGCCTTGCCGTACTCGCGTTCCGCGGCCCGGCTGCCCTGGTCCGATCCGGCCACGGCGAACCAGATCGTCTTCTGCTGACCAGCCGCCAGCGGTACGTCGTACGTGAGCCGGCCGCCGGTGCCCTTCCCGACGAGCGAGTCGTCACACCGCGCAGGCGTCGTACCGTCCGCCGGGCACGTCACCGCCGGGCTCTGCGGTCCGCGGTGGTCCGCGCCGAGCTGGTGGCTCGTCGGACGCAGGGACGATCCGACGAACGCGGCGTAGTCGTGCGCGGTCGCGTTCGGGTACGACGGGGTGCCCTGCTCGCGGAAGCGGAGCGCGCCGCCGCTGAAGTCGCCGGTGTCGGGCAGGTTCGCGTCCGCGGCGCTCGGGGTGGTCCAGCCCCACGGGTACGACTGCATCAGTTCCGAGTGCGCGTCGACGTCGAGCTTCACCGTCTTCGCCGTACTCGAGCTGAGCGTGAGTCCGACGAGCGTCGCGCGGATGCCGTCGGGGACGAAGTCGGTACGGCGTACGTTCACGGAACCGGAGTAGTCGATCCGGCTGTAGCCGTGGCCGCTGGTGTACTTCGCGGCGGGAACCTGCTTACCGAGCCAGTTCCCGTCGAGGCCGAACCAGATGCCGTCGAGGAGCTTGATCGGCTGCGACCAGAAGCCGCCCATCTCACCGCGGATGTGCCACCCGGCGGCGGGGTAGAGACCGGACTCGTCGCCCATCGCGTAGGCGCGGTCGCCGACGACGAGCGAACGACGGTCGGTCAGGCGGGTGGTCTCGGAGAGTTCGGACGGTGTCGTCGCCCGGGCTGCTGCAGGTGCGGTGGTGCCGGAAGAGCCGGCGGTGGCCGACGCGTTGCCGGCCAGCACGACGGCGGTCGCCAGCAGGGCGACGCCGGCGATCTTCCGCACCGGTTTCCGGCGGGGCGGGGCTGCACCACGTCGGCTACTTCGGTTGGTCGGATAGGGAGTCATGGCGGTTCCTCCTTCTCGCGGCGCCCGGGGAGAAGCGCCGAAAATCAGCCAGGGGCCGAGCTGCCCCTGATCACCAGTTCTGGCCGCAACAGGCGTTCGACCGGGCTCCCGTTGCTGGAGCCGGTCAGGATCGTGATCAGCTCTTCGGCGATCTGGTCCATCGGTTGCCGGAGGCTGGTCAGGCCGGGGGAGACGACCTCCGCGAGCGGCGAGTCGTCGAAGCCGGTGACGCCGACGTCGTGGCCGGGGGTGAGGCCGCGGCGGGTCAGCTCGCGGAGCGCGCCGAGCGCGAGAATGTCGCTCAGGGCAACGATCCCGTCGACGGTCCGGCCGGCGTCGAGCAGCCGACCGGTCGCGCGGGCGCCTTCCTCGATGCTGTCCTCGCGGCACCGGACGGTCAGCCCGGTGGTCGGCAGACCGAGGTCCTTGCACTCGTCGCGCCAGCCGCCGACCCGGTCCTCGCCCAGCCCGGACGATTTCGGCCAGCCCAGGAAGGCGATCCGGCGACGGCCGCTCTCGTACAGGTGCCGGACCGCCATCGCGGAGCCGGCCGCGCCGTCGACGTCCACCCACGGGCCGGGTTGCGTGGTCTCCTTCCACACCCGGCCGAAGCTGACGAACGGGATGTCCTGTTCCTTCAGCCAGCCGTGCCGCGGGTCGTGCGTCTCGGTCTGCGACAGAACGAATCCGTCGACCATCCGGCGGGCGTGCAGGTCGTCGTACGTCGGCATACCGTCGACGCCGCCCGGTGCGGTGAAGAGCAGGATGTGCCGGCCGGTGCGTTCCGCGGCGGCGCAGAGGGCGTGCAGGAACTGGTCCATCACCAGGTGCGTCTGGTTCGGCCAGCTCGGGACGCAGTACCCGATCAACTCGACCGCGCTGGTGCGGAGACTGCGGGCGTTACGATTGGGCCGGTAGTTGAGCAGCTCGATGGAGCGGTTCACCCGTTCGAGCGTGTCCGCGCGCAGGCGGTGCGGGGCGTTCAACGCGTTCGACACGGTCTGTACAGAGACCTCGGCGTGGGCGGCGACCTGCTTCAAAGTAGCCACAGCGACCTCCCACGGACGTTTTGAACGTTAAAAACATCCGCAGTCTCTCCCGACCCCATTCACGCTGTCAACGGTTCAGAGCGTCGGCGGTCCTTGCTCGATGACGGCCCGCGTCTCGGCGACGGACAGTGGCGGGATCCATCGGCCCCACCACGTCGCACCGGCTTCCGCGAACGCGCCCGGGTCCCCGCCGCTCACCTTCACGTCGAGATCCCGCTCCGCGAGCAGTCCCCGAACATCGTCCGGCGTGATCTGCTGCGGAGCACCCGTACTGCCTTTGTAGGCACACGATCCGTCCCACTGGAGAATCCTCCGCCGTACGGCAGGCACCAGAAAGTTGCCCCCGACCCAGATCGGCACCCGCGGCTTCTGCACCGGCCGCGCAGTCAACTGAGCGTCCTTCAGCGTGTAGTGCTTCCCGCTGAACGTCACCGGCCGCCCGGTCCACAACTCGTCGATGACCGCGAGCCCTTCGTCGAGCATCTCCGCGAGCACCCGCGGACTGTTCCGCTCGAGAAACGGATCACCCGGGTCCCCGATCCCGACGCCGAGGATCATCCGCCCGTTCGACAGGTGATCCAACGCCACAACCTCCGCCGCCACCTTCCACGGCCGTCGGCGGGGAAGCGGCGTCACCGTCGTACCGATCCGGATCCGCTCGGTGGCCATCGCCATACCCGCCAAACAGATCCACGGGTCGTACGTCGGCTGCGACGCATCCCCCTGGTAGACGAGGTAGTCCTCCAAGAACATCCCGTCCCACCCAGACCCCTCCACCACTCGAGCCAGCTCCGCCAACCCGCGCGGATCCCGCCCCACCCCCACCGCCCCCACCGTCACCGAAAACTTCACCCACCCGACGCTAACCCCACCCACCGACAACCCCCCGCTGCGCCCGATCCAACGCGAGGGGGGTAACCCCTCCTGTTGGGGGTTATCCACTGGTACACCAGCGGAGAACCCAGCACGCGAGGGGATATCCGTTCGCGTTGGATGGGCGGTCGGGCGGGGTGAGGGGGCGTGCGGAAGAACGGGTAATGCGGGGGCGGGACGGTGTGCCGGCGAGCGTGGTGGCGGTTGGGGGTGGCGTTGGGGGGCCTGCACTACCCGTTCTTATGTACGTCAGGCGGTGTGGCCGCCGTCGATGGTCAGGGCGGTGCCGGTGATGTAGCTGGCGTTGGGGCCGGCCAGGTAGGTGATGGCGGCGGCTACTTCGGTGGCTGCGCCGAAGCGGGGGAGGGCCAGGTTGGTGAGTTGGGCGGCGGCGAAGGGGCCGTCGGCGGGGTTCATGTCGGTGTCGATCGGGCCAGGGTGGACGACGTTGGAGGTGATGCCGCGGGGGCCGAGTTCGCGGGCTAGGCTCTTGCTCAGGCCGGTCATCGCGGACTTGCTCATCGCGTACAGCGTCATCCCCGGCCCGGGGACCCGCCCGGTCACGCAGCTGCCCAGGTGGATCATCCGGCCGCCGTCGGACAGCCGCGGTACGGCGGCCTGCGCAGCGGCGTACGCACCGCGGACGTTGACCGCGAGCACCCGGTCGACGTCCTCCAGAGTGAGCTCGGTGATCGGAGCGATCGCGCCGACACCGGCGTTGTTGACCAGGATGTCCAACCCGCCAAGGGCTTCCGCAGCCCGCCGTACGCCGTCACCGACCGCCACCGCATCACCCGAGTCGACGGCGTACGCGAACCCGCGCCGCCCGAGGGCCTCGATCTCCTTCACCACCGCAGCCGCGGCGTCCGCGGACGAGTTGTACGTGATCGCGACATCCGCGCCACGCTCCGCCAGTGCGACAGCGGCCGCCGCGCCGATCCCGCGGCTGCCGCCGGTGACCAATGCCTTCTTGCCAAACAGTTCGTTCATGCCTTCAAGTTCAGCGGCGCGACGACTGCGAAGCTGGCGAGAATCGGCCACCGGATCCTCGCGTCGCAAAATCGCGACCGCCACACCTCCATGTCGTAAATCCGCTAGGAACTGTCGGTGGCGGCAGGGATGCTGGAGGACGTGTACGAGTGTAGGGAGCGATGCATCCGGGCGGTGCAGTCCAAGGACGCGCGGTTCGACGGGTGGTTCTTCACGGCGGTCCTGACCACCAAGATCTACTGCCGGCCGAGTTGCCCGGTGGTGCCGCCGAAGGTGGAGAACATGCGGTTCTACCCGAGCGCCGCAGCCGCCCAGCAGGCCGGGTTCCGCGCCTGCAAGCGGTGCCGTCCTGATGCGAGCCCGGGCTCACCCGAGTGGAACGACCGCGCCGACCTGGTCGCGAGGGCGATGCGCCTGATCGCGGACGGCATTGTCGACCGGGACGGCGTACCAGGGCTAGCAGCGCAGCTCGGGTACAGCGTCCGCCAGGTGCAACGCCAACTCCAGGCCGAGCTCGGCGCCGGTCCGCTCGCGCTCGCCCGGGCGCAACGTGCGCAGACCGCGCGGCTGCTGATCGAGACGAGTGAGCTGCAGATGGCGGACGTGGCGTTCGCCGCCGGGTTCTCCAGCGTGCGGACCTTCAACGAAACCGTGCAGGAGGTCTTCGCGCTCGCGCCGACGGAACTGCGACGCCGAGCCCGCCGGGGTACGACGTCGGCCGCGCCCGGCACGATCTCGCTCCGGCTCCCGTTCCGCGCCCCGTTGACGCCCGACAACCTGTTCGGTCACCTGATCGCGACCGGCGTATCAGGTGTCGAGGAGTGGCGCGACGGTCACTACCGCCGCACCCTGCGACTCCCGCACGGGCACGGTGTCGTCGCCCTGCGACCGATGCCGGATCACATCGCCTGCCAGCTCTCGCTCACCGACCAGCGCGATCTCGCGATCGCGATCAGCCGGTGCCGCCGGATGCTCGACCTCGACGCGGACCCGGTCGCGGTCGACGACCTGCTCAGCACCGATCCGGTGCTCGCTCCGCTGATCGTGAAGGCGCCCGGCCGCCGGGTCCCGCACACGGTCGACGGCGAGGAGTTCGCCGTACGCGCGGTGCTCGGCCAGCAGGTGTCGACAGCAGCGGCACGGACGCACGCGCATCGCCTCGTGCTGCAGCACGGCGAGCCGATCGAGGACGCGGCCGGCGGGCTCACGCATCTGTTCCCGACGATGCAGGCGCTCGCGGAGCTCGACCCGGAGACGCTGGCGTTCCCGAAGTCCCGCCGTACGACGCTCACCACGCTGATCGCGACACTCGCGCGCGATGAGATCGACCTGGGGGCCGGCGCCGACTGGGATCGTGCGCGCGAGCAACTGGCCGCGCTGCCCGGGATCGGGCCGTGGACGGTGGAGTCCATCGCGATGCGCGCGCTCGGTGACCCGGACGCCTTCGTGGCCAGCGATCTGGGCATCCGGTACGCCGCGCGTGACCTAGGCTTGCCCGAGGCCCCCAAACTCCTGACCGACCACGCCCGCGCGTGGCGGCCTTGGCGTGCGTACGCCGTGCAGTACCTGTGGGCCACCGGCGACCATGCGATCAACAAGATCCCCACGGAGTGACGAATGACCGAACTGACCACCGACCGGCTGCTACTGCGCAACTGGCGCGACTCCGACCGGGAGCCGTTCGCCGCGCTGAACGCGGACCCGGCCGTGATGGAGCACTTCCCGGCCCTGCAGACACGTGAGCAGAGTGACGCCCTGATCGACCGGCAGATCCCCGCGATCGAGGAGCGCGGGTGGGGGCTGTGGGCGCTGGAGGTGCGGGACACCGGCGAGTTCATCGGGTTCACCGGGTTGTCGGTGCCCAGCTTCGACGCGCCCTTTCTGTCAGCCAACAGCAGCCTGCCGGGCGTCGAGATCGGCTGGCGGCTCGCGAAGGGTGCCTGGGGCAACGGCTATGCGACCGAGGCGGCGCGGGCCGCGCTGGCGCAGGGGTTCGGGCCGGGCGGGCTGGAGGAGATCGTGTCGTTCACCGCGACCCCGAACCTGCCGTCGCAGCGTGTCATGCAGCGGATCGGCATGGTGCACGACGAGCCCGGCGACTTCGACCACCCGCGCATCGCTGACGGCCACCGGCTGCAGCGGCACGTGCTCTACCGGATCGATCGTGCGCAGTGGGAGTCCACCCGGTGACGTACGCCGTCGTCGACAGCCCGCTCGGTCCACTCACGCTCGTGGGGACCGATGCGGGCGGGTTGACCGGGCTCTACATGGACCGCCAGCGCTACCGCCCGGAGCAGGCTGGCTACGGTGATCGCGACGACGCGGCCCTCCCCGCGGTGGCCGAGCAGTTGGACGAGTACTTCCATCACGGCCGCACGACCTTCGACGTACCGCTGCATCTCGTCGGTACGCCGTTCCAGCGCGAGATCTGGACCGCGCTGCAGGACATCCCGTACGGCACGACCACGACGTACGGCGGTCTCGCGGAGACGCTCGGTCTGAAGCCGGGGTCGGCTCGGGCGGTCGGGCTGGCGAACGGGAAGAACCCGATCAGCATCATCGTGCCTTGCCATCGGCTGGTTGGGTCGACCGGCAATCTCACCGGGTACGGCGGTGGCATCGAACGTAAGCAGGCGCTGCTGGATCACGAACGCGGAGAAAAACTGCTCACTGGATGAGCACTTATCCGGCGCATGCTGGTTTCATGAACGAGAACGAGGCGCTGAAATGTGCGGATGTCGACGAGTGGCGTGGGTGGCTGGGCGCCAACGGTCGGAGTGAGCGGTCCGTTTGGCTGGTCGTGCATCGTGAGGCGGATGGTCTGAACCTCGCGGCTGCGGTTGAGCACGCGTTGTGTTTCGGGTGGATCGACAGTAAGACGGTCCGGCGCGATGGGCGGACGACGTACCAGTGCTTTACGCCGCGGAATCCGCGGAGTACCTGGAGCAAGGTGAATCGGGAGCGTGTCGAGCGGCTGACCGCGGCGGGGCTGATGATGCCGGCGGGGGAGGAGCTTGTCGCGCATGCTCGGAGCACCGGGACGTGGGATTTGCTCGCCGACGCGCAGAACCTGATCGTGCCGCCCGACCTGCGGGCCGCGCTGGCGGCCGACCCGCAGGCGGACGAGAACTTCCGAGCGTTCCCGCCGTCGGCCCGCCGGACGATCCTCGAGTGGATCACCCTCGCCAAGCGCGCCGAGACGCGAGAACGCCGGATCGCGGAGACGGTCGAGCAGGCCGCCGCCGGCACCCGCGTGCGATGAGGGTCAGCCGGCGGGACCGGGTGGTGGGGGTCAGCCGGCTGTGGTGGCGGTGTCGTCGAGGCGTTCGGCGGTTGGGGCTTCGGTCGGCTCGGCGGGCTTGGTGGGTTTGCGGGTGAGGCGGCGGGCGAGGGGCTCGGTGTAGCGGGCGGCGACCGGGCCGAGGATGACCAGGATCAGCACGTACGCCGTGGCCAGCGGACCGAGTTTCGGTTCGACCCCGACCGCGAGACCGGCGATGACGATCGAGAACTCGCCACGCGCGACCAGCGTCCCGCCCGCTCGCCACCGACCCGCGGACGAGATGCCCGCGCGTCGAGCGGCGTACCAACCGGTGAGGATCTTGGTGCCTGCGGTCAGGATCGCCAGCCCGAACGCGATCGCCAGCACCGGCGGGATCTTCGCCGGATCGGTGCTCAACCCGAAGAACACGAAGAACACCGCCGCGAACAGGTCACGCAGCGGACTGAGCAGGTTCCGAGCGCCGTGCGCGACCTCGCCGGACAACGCGATGCCGACCAGGAACGCACCGACGGCCGCCGACACCTGCAGCTGCTGCGCGATCCCCGCGACGAGCAATGTGAGGCCGAGGACGACGAGCAGCAGCATCTCCGGATTGTCCGAGGAAACGGCCCGGCTGATGACGCGCCCGTACCGGAGCGCGATGAACAGCACCACGCTCACCGTCCCGAGCGAGATCAGCAGCGTCATGCTCCCGCCGGCCAAACCGACGCCGGCCAGCAGCGCGGTGAGGATAGGCAGGTAGACCGCCATCGACAGGTCCTCGAGCACCAGAATCCCAAGAATCACTGGGGTTTCCCGGTTACCCAGCCGGCCGAGATCTCCGACGACCTTCGCGATCACACCGGACGACGAGATCCAGGTGACACCGGCCAGCGCGACCGCCGCGACCGGACCCCAACCGAGCAGCAACGCCACGGCCGCACCAGGCAGCGCGTTGAGCAGGAAGTCGACCACTCCGGAGATGTACTGCGTCTTCAGGGTCCCGACGAGATCGGACGCGGTGTACTCGAGCCCGAGCAGCAACAGCAGCAGGATCACGCCGATCTCGGCGCCGGTGGCAACGAACTCCTCACTCGCTGCCAAGGGCAACAACCCGCCGTGCCCGAACGCCAGACCGGCAAGTAAATAAAGAGGAATCGGCGAGAAGCCGAGACGACCGGCGATCCGCCCGAGGATGCCCAGGGCGAGGATGACCGCGCCCAACTCGATCAGCAGGGCAGTGATGTTCTCGTGCATACTCAGCCGGCGATCAGATCGGCCACGGCGTCGACGCCCTCGCGGGTGCCGACCACGACCAGGGTGTCGCCGATCGCGAACCGGAAGTCCGGCGTCGGCGACGGGGTCGCCCCGGTACGCCGCAGTACCGCGACGATCGACGCACCGGTGCGGCTGCGTGCCTGGGTGTCGCCGAGGGTCCGGCCGGAGTACGGCGACTTGGCGGTGATCGGGATGTGCTCCGTGACCAGGTCGATCTCGATCTCGCCGCGGACCGGGTCGAGCTGCTCCGGGATCAGCAGCTGCGCGAGTGCGGCCGCCTCGCCCTGACCTAAGGGGACGGTGGCCTGGCACTCGTCGTCGTCCTCGGGATTGTGGAAGCCGAGGAACCGCCGCCCGTCGTTGTGCACCACCACCGAGACATGCTTGCCCCCATCGGTGACCAGGTCGTACCGGATCCCGATACCGGGCAACGTCGTCTTGGTCGGGTGGTGGTTCATGGTGCTCCGATCAATAGCAGGCGTCTCAATAGCTGGCGTCTGCAACCATTCTCTCAAACTCCGGCAAGCTTGTTCGGACAAGTGGTGTGACCTGGGATGCAATCAGGTGCAGTGCAACTGGTTGCATAGGTAGCCTCGGGTCATGGCACTGGAGCACGCGATTCTGGTTTCGCTGACCGAGCGGGCCGGGTCCGGGTACGAGCTGGCCCGGCGGTTCGACCGGTCGATCGGGTACTTCTGGCCGGCCACGCACCAGCAGATCTACCGGGTGCTGCGGCGGATGGACGAGGCGGGCTGGGTCAAGCACACCGAGATCGCCCAGGACGGCCGCCCGGACAAGAAGGTGTACCGGGTCGCGGCGGCCGGGCGTGCGGAGTTGTCGCGCTGGCTGGCCGAGCCGGAGGATCCCGCCGTACTGCGGGACGGGCTGGGGGTGAAGCTCCGCGGTGCCTCGCTCGGCTCGGTCGATCTCGTACTGAGTGAGATCGAGCGGCACCGGGCCGAGCACGCGACGCGGCTCGAGGTCTACCGCGGGATCCAGGAGCGCGACTTCCCGAAGCCGTCCGGCCTGCGCGGCCGTGAGCTGCACCAATACCTCGTACTGCGCGGCGGTGTCCGCGCCGAGGAGTCCTTCGTCGCCTGGTGCGACGAAGTGATCGACGCCCTCCGGAAGGACAACCGATGAGTTCGTATCCGCACCTGCTGGAGCCGTTGGATCTCGGCCATGTCGTGTTGCCGAACCGGGTGATCATGGGGTCGATGCACACCGGGCTCGAGGACCGGTTGCGCGATCTGCCCAAGCTGGCGGCGTACTTCGCCGAGCGTGCTCGCGGCGGCGTCGGCCTGATGGTGACCGGTGGCTACGCGCCGAACCGCACCGGCTGGCTGACACCTTTCGGATCGACCCTCATCAACCGGCGGCAGGCCCGGAAGCATCGCCTGCTGACCGATGCCGTGCACGCCGAAGGCGGCCGGATCGCGCTCCAGATCCTGCACGCCGGCCGGTACTCGTACCACCCGTTCAGCGTCTCCGCCTCCGCCCTGAAGGCCCCGATCAACCCCTTCAAGCCGCGCGCCCTGTCCGATCGCGGTGTCCGCAAACAGATCGAGGCGTACGTCGACTGCGCGGCGCTCGCTCGCAAGGCCGGGTACGACGGCGTCGAGGTCATGGGGTCCGAGGGGTACTTCATCAACCAGTTCCTGTCCGAGCGGACGAACAAGCGGACCGACCGCTGGGGCGGCAGCCCGGAGAACCGGCGCCGGCTCGCGGTCGAGATCGTCCGACGGACCCGCGAACGGGTCGGCGACGACTTCCTGATCATCTACCGGCTGTCGATGGCCGACCTGGTCGAGGGCGGGCAGACCTGGGATGATGTGGTTGCGCTGGGCAAGGAGATCGAGGCCGCCGGGGCGTCGATCATCAACACCGGGATCGGCTGGCACGAGGCGCGCGTCCCGACCATCGTCACGTCCGTGCCCCGGGCCGCGTTCACCAGCGTGACCGCGGCGTTCAAGCCGCACGTGAAGATCCCGGTCGTCACCTCGAACCGGATCAACCTGCCGCAGGTGGCCGAGGAAGTCCTGGCCCGCGGTGACGCCGACCTGGTGAGCATGGCCCGCCCGTTCCTGGCCGATCCGGAATGGGTGCTTAAGGCAACTACTGACCGCGCCGACGAGATCAACGTCTGCATCGCCTGCAACCAGGCGTGTCTGGATCATGTGTTCGCGAAGAAGAAGGCGAGCTGCATGGTCAATCCGCGGGCGGCTCGCGAGACCGAGCTGCAGTTGCTGCCGACCCGGCGTACCAAGAACATCGCTGTCGTCGGGGCCGGACCGGCCGGTCTGGCCGCCGCGGTGACGGCGGCGGAGCGCGGGCATCACGTCGAGTTGTTCGAGGCGGACGCGGAGATCGGCGGACAGTTCGGGATCGCCCAGCAGATCCCGGGCAAGGAGGAGTTCGCCGAGACGATCAGGTACTACCGGCGGCGGCTCGAGCTGACCGGCGTCAAGCTGCACCTCGGCCGCCGCGCCGGCGCCGACGACCTGACCGGCTTCGACGAGATCGTTCTGGCGACCGGCGTCGTACCGCGGGTGCCCGCGATCCCCGGCATCGATCACCCCAAGGTCCTTTCGTACGTCGAGGTTGTCCGCGAACGCAAACCGGTCGGGGACACGGTCGCGGTGATCGGCGCCGGCGGGATCGGGGTGGATGTCAGCGAGTTCCTCACCACCACCTCGCCGGATCTCGCCGCGTGGAAGGCGGAGTGGGGTGTCGGCGATCCGACGCTGCTCCCGGGTGCGCTCGCCGTACCGCAGCCGGAACCGTCACTGCGGAAGGTGTATCTGCTGCAGCGCAAGGCCGGGAAGATCGGCGCCGGGCTCGGCAAGACGACTGGGTGGGTGCATCGGGCGGCGTTGAAGAACAAGCAGGTCGAGCAGTTGCGTGAGGTGAACTACGAATGCATCGACGACGACGGCCTGCACATCACGTTCGGCCCGAAACGCGAGAAGGCGCGCGTACTGGCCGTCGACACGGTCGTCGTCTGCGCCGGCCAGGAACCAGTCCGCGACCTCGCCGAAGCACTGCAGGCCACCGGTCGGCCCGTCCACCTGATCGGCGGAGCGGACGTAGCCACCGAACTCGACGCCAAACGAGCCATCGAGCAAGCGACCCGACTGGCGCTCACGCTCTGAGGTACTAGTGCACCTCGGCCGGTGCACTAGTGCGCGCTGGCGTCATGCCCTTCACCTAGTGCACTGTACAGCGTACGCGCACTAGTGAGAGGGATGGGGATATGAAGACTGTGCTGATTTCCGGTGGTGGGATTGCGGGGCCGGCGCTGGCGTTCTGGCTGCGGCGGTTCGGGTTCGCGCCGACCGTGGTCGAGATCGCGGCGGGGCCGCGGCCGGGTGGGCAGACCGTGGACCTGCGCGGGGTGTCGCGGGTGGTGGTCGAGCGGATGGGGCTGATGCCGGCCGTCGCCGAGCGGCAGCTGCACGAGCGCGGGCTCGCGTACGTGAAGGCCGACGGGCGGCAGGCCGCGGCGATGCCCGCGGAACTGCTCGACGGCGCCGGGCCGGTTGCTGAGATCGAGATCCTCCGCGGCGACCTCGCCGAGATCCTGGCCGGCGCGACGAGCGAGGTCGAGTACCTGTACGGCGACTCGGTCACCGAGCTGACGCAGGACCCGAGCGGCGTCGACGTCACGTTCGCGAGCGGCACGCGGCGGCGGTTCGATCTCGTGATCGGGGCGGACGGGGTGCATTCCCGGGTACGGCGGCTCGCGTTCGGGCCGGAGGAGCAGTTCGTGCGCCACCTCGGCGGTTACACGTCGTACTTCACGATCGAGGCGCCGGAGGATCTGGGGCACTGGATGAAGCTCCACACCGCGCCGGGCGGGCGCTGGGTCGGCCTGCGGCCGGATCGCGATCCGCGGTTCGTGAAGGCGCTGTTGAGCTTCCGGTCGCCGGTGCTCACCTACGACCGGCGTGATGTGGAGGCGCAGAAGCGGCTGGTGCGGTCGCGCTTCGAGGGCCTCGGCTGGCACACCAAGCACATCCTGAACGAGTTGGACGCGGCCGACGACTTCTACCTCGACAGCATCAGCCGGGTCGAGGTGCCGGAGTGGTCCCGCGGACGGGTCGCGCTCGTCGGTGACGCCGGGTACTGCGGTTCACCGCTGGCCGGCCACGGTACGGCGCTCTCCCTCGTCGGCGCGTACGTGCTGGCGGGCGAGTTGGCCGCTGCGCAGGGCGATCACGTCCGCGCGTTCCCGGCGTACCAGGCCCGGATGCAGGCGTACGTCGAGCAGCGGATGGAGCTGCCGCCGGGTGGGGTCAAGATGGCGATGCCGATGAGCCGGTTCGGGATCGCGTACCGCGACCTCATGCTGCGGGTGATGACCTCGCGGCTGCTGGCCGGCGTACTGGCGAAGATGGCGGTCGCGAAACCGGACGCGATCGAGCTGCCGGACTACTCAGTCGAGCGGGGACACCCACTCGGGGTTGCGGCCGAGGAGGCCGAGTAGCTGGTCGAGGTCGGGGGCCGTGCCGGAGACCTTGACGCTGCGTTCGAACGCGTAACCGGCGCCGCGGTTCGCCTCGGTGTCGGGGATCCGGCGGGCCAGGGTGAGCGCCAGTTCGACCATGTCCGGCGGCGGGTTGTACGGGACGTCGATCGCGCGGGCCAGGTCCCAGGCGTGCACGATGCAGTCGAGCTGGTGGAAGGTCAGCGCGATCCGGCGCGGGAACGAGCCGAACTCGCGGACCTCCACCAGCCGGTCCAGGGCGCCGCCGTCGGCGAACGCGTCCGCGACCCGGACGTTCGAACGGCGGTAGGCACCGGCCGGGTTGTCGCCGAGACGACCGCCGGTCCAGACGTGCACGGAGGCGGAGCCGTTCAGCGCGGCCGCGGCGAGGCCCTCGTTCTGGCTGACCAGGTGGCGCATCAGTCCCCGCACCGTCCAGTCGGGGCACGGGGTGGGGAACCACAGATGCTCGGGCCGTACCTGCATGACGACTTCCCCGAGCACTGCGCCGGCCCTACGATCCAGATCCCGGATGTCCATCCGCGTTCCTTCCGTCGGCTGCCCAGCCGAGCATAAGACGGGTACGCCGCATCCCGCAGAAAACCGCGTGATTCACAAGGGACAACCCGCACGCAGACAGCCCGACCTGCAACAGGTCGGGCTCAGGTGTCGCGGGGGAGTCAGGCGCCGGCTGCTTCTTTCGCGGCGGCCTTTGCGGCCTTCTTGAAGTTGCGGACCTGGCCCAGGGACGCGGCGTCGGTGACGTCGGCGATCGAGCGGTGCGAGCCCCGGTCGCCGTAGTGCCCGGCGGCCTCGCGCCACCCCTTCGGCTGCACGCCGCGCTGTTTGCCGAGCAGCGCCAGGAAGATCTTCGCCTTCTGCTCGCCGAATCCGGGCAGCGACTTCAGCCGCTTCAGTACCTCGGCGCCGTCGGGCTTCGGGCGGCCGGAGAGCCAGATGTTGGCGGCCTCACCGTCGTACTTCTCGATGATCTCCTGCGCGAGGGCGTGCACCCGGCGGGCCATCGAGCCGCCGTACCGGTGGATCGCCGGCGGCGTGACGCAGAGCTCGACGAACGTCTCCAGGTCGGTCGCGGCGATCTTGTGCAGGTCGAAGCCGTCCATCCGGTTCGCGATCTTCAGCGGACCGGAGAAGGCGTGCTCCATCGGGTACTGCTGGTCGAGCAGCATGCCGACCAGCAAGGCGAACGGGTCGTCGTTGAGCAACGTGTCGGCATCCGGATTGCCGGTGAGGTGCAGTTCGCGCAGCATGCCGCCCATCTTGACACGGAGGTCAGCGCACAGGCACCCGCGTTCGCCAGAGCAAGTAGACGAAGTACGGGGCTCCGATGAGGGCGGTCAGGAGGCCGGCTGGGATTTGGGCGGGGGCCAGGACGGTGCGGCCGAGGCTGTCCGCGAGGCTGACCAGGATCGCGCCGAGGAGTGCGGCGACCGGGAGGACCCGGGCGTGGCGTCCGCCGACCAGTGCGCGGGCGGCGTGCGGGGCGACCAGGCCGACGAAGCCGACGACGCCGATCGCGGACACGGCGGCTGCCGTCAGGAGCGCGGATGCTAGCAGTGCTAGCAAACGGGTCCGCTCGAGTCGTACGCCGAGGATGCGCGGTACGTCGTCGTCCAGCGCGAGCAGATCGAGCTCACGCCGTACGTGCACGACGAACGGCGTGATTACTAGCAGCGCTAGCGCGACCGGGGCGACCTGCGGGAGCGTCCGGCCGTACGTGCTGCCGGAGAGCCAGGTCATCGCGAGACTCAGGTTCCACGGGTCGGTGGCGACGATCAGCAGCGTGATGATCGCGGTCGCGGCCGACGAGACGCCGACGCCGATCAGCACCAGCCGGTCCGAGCTGAGCCCGCCGCGCCACGAGATCAGGTAGACGAGGCCGAAGGTGATCACCGCAGCCGCCGCGGCCACCCCGGACAGCAGCCAGATACTTGCTGACGGCAACAGGATGAGGGTGGCGATCGCGCCGACCCCGGCACCGCCGGTGATCCCGAGGATGCCGGGTTCGGCGAGCGGATTGCGGCACACGGCCTGCACCGTCGTACCGGCGATCGCGAGCGCGGCACCGCACAGTACGGCGGAGACGACGCGAGGGAAGCGCTGGTCGAGGACGTAGGTGATCGCCCGTCCGGAGCGGCCGTTGATCCAGTTCACCAGGTCGCCGGTGCGCAGGAACGCGTCGCCGGTGAGCATCGCGGTGAGTACGGCGGCGATCAGCAGAACGACCAGTCCTGCGGCCACGAGCAGGAAGGTCCGGCGGCTGCGGAGCCCGCTGCCGGTTCCGGCGGGGGAGCGGCTCGGCCCGGAGTCGCGGTGCCGGCGGGCCAACCAGATCAGGACGACCGCACCGACCACCATCGTCATGATGCCGGTCGGGATCTCCACGCCGGCCTGGCCGCCGAACGCGGCGCGCAGTACGACGTCCGACGCCAGTACGACGAGAACACCGGCGAGACCGCAGAGCGGGAGCAGGACGCGGTGCCGGAGCAGACCGGGGACGAGCGGGGCGAGGAGCCGGACCAGGACCGGGGCGACCAGGCCGACGAAACCGACCGGTCCCGCGACCGTGACGGCTGCCGCGGAGAGCAGGACTGTGACGAGGGTGGTGAGCACACGCGTCCGGCGTACGTTGACACCGAGGACCGAGGCGGTGTCGTCGCCGAGGGTGAGGATGTCGAGGTTCGCGGCCAGGAGGAAGGCGCCGACGATGCCGACGGCAACGACCGGGGCCATCTGCGTGACCGCGTGCAGGTCGGTCTGGACGAGGGTGCCGGCGCCCCAGGCGAAGGTCCCGACGGTCTCCTCGCGGAACAGCAGCAGCATCAGCGTCGTCACTCCGCCCAACGCCATCGCAACCGCCGATCCCGCCAGGATCAGCCGCGTCGGCCCGGTCGAGCCGCCGGCGGACAACGCCAGTACCAGGCCTGCGGCCGCGAGCCCGCCGACGAACGCGACTCCGCCGGCGGGCAGGACCGGCAACGACACCCCGAACGCCGCGACCACAACGACTGCCAGGTAGGCGCCGGCGTTCACCCCCAACGTGTCCGGCGAGGCGAGCGGATTCCGTGCCAACGACTGCAGCCCGGCTCCCGCCACGCCCAACGCCACACCGACGAGCACCCCGGCCAGCAACCGTGGCAGCCGCGAGGCCACCAGTACGTTCGCCGCGTTGTCGGTCCCCTGCCCGAACACCAGCCGCACCAGGTCGGTCGCGCCGACCGATGAGGTCCCCTGAGTCAGGTGCACAGCGGCAAGGACAACGATGGCGACGCACGCGAGCACGACCAGGCCCGCGACGCGAATCCTGCGTACCGGCTGCCGGAGGCTTTCGACCTCCGGCACAGGCGCCGTCAACTGGGTCAAGAGGTGACTGCCTGGACCGCGGCGTCGATGAACTGCTCGGTGGACTTCGGGCCGCCGAACATCCAGATGCCGTCCGAGAGCCGGTGGACCTGGCCGGACTTCACGAACGGAAGGTTCTTCCAGATCGCGTTGCCGGCCAGGTCGCCGCCGAACACGTCGCCGCCGTCGTTCTTGTTCGCGATGTAGAGGAAGGCGCCGTCGGGCAGCTTGGTCAGGCCCTCGAGGTCGGTCTGCGCGAGGCCGTAGTCCTTGTCGCCAGCGCCGGTCCAGCCGTTCTTCAGGCCCAGTTCGGTGGTGACCGCGCCGAGCAGCGAGCCGGTCGTGTACATCCGGATCGAGATCGTGCTGCCCTGCTTGTACCCGTCCGCCATCGTGAAGCCGGTGCCCGCCTTGCCGGCGTCCGCGATCTTCTGCTTGCCGTCGGCAACCGCCTTGTCGAAGTCGGCGGTCAGCTGCTTGGCCTGCTCCGACTTCCCGACCGCCTGCCCGATCAGGTCCAGGTTGGTCTTCATCTGCGGGATCGCGTTCGCCGCATCCGCGCCGCGGATCACCAGTACCGGCGCCGCCTTCTCGATCTGCGCGATCGTGTTCGCCGCCTCGTCGGTGGTGGTGACCACCAGATCGGGGTTGAGTGCGACGATCGCGTCGACGCTGGCCTCGCCGCGGGTGCCGACGTCCTTGACCGACGGGTCGAGCTTGGCCGCGGTGACCCAGTTCGTGTAGCCCTTGGTGTCCGCGACCCCGACCGGCATCACGCCGAGCGAGATCAGGTTCTCGGCCGCGCCCCATTCCAGCGCGACCACCTTGGTGGCCGGCGCCTTCAGGTCGAGCTTCTTGTTCCGGCCGTCGGTCAGCGACACCGGCTGCGCGGCAGCCTGGCTTGCGTCGTCGGATGCGGCGGGTTCACTCGTGCCGCAGGCCGTCAGGCCGAACAGGGCAGCAGCGATCAGGGCGATGGCGGTTCGTCTCATCAGGATGACCTCAGATAGTTGTGATGCGGGTCAGGTGTTTGCCGATGGGGCGGGTGCTGACCAGCCCGGTGGCCGGATCGGTGCCGACCTCGATGGTGATGCCGTACGTCTCGGTGAGCGCGTCGGCCCGCAGTACCTCGTCCGGCGTTCCGGTCGCGCGTACTCGCCCCTGATCGAGTAGCGCGATCCGGTCCGCCACCGCGGCGGCCTGGTTCAGGTCGTGCAGTACGACGCCGACCGCGACCCCGTGCTCGTCGGCGAGCTCGCGCATCAGGTCGAGGATCTCGATCTGGTAGCGCAGGTCGAGGAACGTGGTCGGTTCGTCGAGCAGGAGTACGCCGGTGTTCTGCGCGAGACACGTCGCGAGCCAGACCCGCTGCAGCTCGCCGCCGGAGAGTTCGTCGACGCCGCGCTCGGCCATCGCGGTGACGCCGGTGACACTCATGGCGTGCTCGATCGCCCGCGGACCGTCCGCGTCGTCGTTGCGCCAGCGGCTGCGGTACGGATGCCGCCCGTAGCCCACGACGTCGCGGACACTGACGCCGTTCGGCGTCGGCCGGGACTGCGACAGCAACGTCACCTTGCGGGCGAACTCCTTCGCCGACAGGTCGAGCGCGTTACCGCCGCCGGGGAAGGTGATGCTCCCGGCGTCCGGGTGGTGCAGGCGGGCCAGGGCGCGCAGCAGCGTCGACTTCCCGCTGCCGTTCGGTCCGACGAGCGCGGTCACGCTCGCGGCCTCGATGTGCAGCGAGGCGCCGTCGACCACCGGGCGGCCGTGGTATCCGAGCCGCAGATCGTCGCCTGTCAGCCCCACCGATTCCTGCATGGCGCTGAGGATAGCCTTACCTTAGCTGACATGTCAGCTGCCGGTCTCGATCTGAGATAGTGCGCGTACGATGTACGTGCACTAGGGTTGGCGTATGTCTGAGGCGCCGTACCAGGTCATCGCCGCGGAGTTGCGGCGGCGGATCGAGGCCGGGGAGTTGCTGCCGGGGGACCGGGTGCCGTCGACGCGGGCACTGGTCCGCGACTTCGGGGTGGCGATGGCGACCGCGACGAAGGCGTTGCAGGTGCTGCAGGCCGACCAGCTGGTGCATCCCGCGCCGGGGGTCGGGACCGTGGTGGGTCCGCCGCCGCGTTCCCGGCGTACGGCGGTCGCTCCGGATGGAGTGCCGGACCTCAATCGCGACGAGGTCGTGCGGATGGGGATCGCGATCGCGGACGCCGAAGGGCTGGCGGCGTTGTCGATGCGGCGGATCGCGGCCGAGCTCGGGGTGTCGACGATGGCGCTCTACCGGTACGTCGGCGGTAAGGACGCGCTGGTCGTGCAGATGGTGGACGCGGCGATCGGCGAGTTTCCGTTAGGGGAGATTCCGGCGTACTGGCGGGATGCGGTGACGGCGGTCGCGCGCGTGCATTGGGCGGCGTACCGGCGGCATCTGTGGTTGGCGAGTGCGATCAGTCTGAGCCGGCCCCAGTTGGTGCCGCGGCTGCTGCCGCACACGGACGCGGTGCTGCGGGCGTTGCGCGGATTCGAGAAGGGCGCCGCGCTGTCCACGGTCATCAGCCTGTTCGCGTACGTGCGCGGGATCGCGCTTGTGATGGAGTCCGAAGCGCAGGCCGAGCAGGACACCGGGATCACCGCGGACGAATGGGCCACCCAGCAGGGCGAGCAGTTGGCGGCGATGATCACGGCCGGAAACCTGACCGCGTTCCAGGACCTGCTGGCCGACGGCTTCGACTACGAGTACGACCTGGACCAGTTGTTCGAATTCGGCCTCGGGGTCTTCCTCGACGGCCTCGCTGCACGGCTACGCTGAGTGCTGACGACTTCTCCGGAGGTGGCGATGGAGCCTGTGTTCGCGCCGGGTGTGCCTGTTGGCGTGCGGCGGTTGTACGAGCACCGGCCGGAGTTGTTCGTGGCGGCCGACGCGCCGCGGCCGAAGCGGCAGACGTCGTGGTCGGTGGCGCCGGGCAACACGTTCGGGACGTTGCTGGTGTGGATCGCGGTGTGTGTCGGCGGGTGGATCCTGGCGTTGATCATCATGGCGGCGACGCTGCCGACCGCGGTGGCGGCGTGGGGTGCGGTCGCACTCGCCGGGGTCGCGGCGCTCGCGACCGGCGGGATCCTGGTGAAGTCGGCGGTCGAGGACCGCGGGCACAAGGCGGTCCGGATTCAGCACCGGAAGTACCTGCTGCCGGAGGATTTCGACGAGCCGGCCGCGCGGTTGCTCGCGCGGGCGCAGCGGGCCGTGAAAACGGTGCTTGAGGCAACAGTTACCCGGCGCGGCCTGCTGGACGACGTACAGAACGAGCTCGTGCTGCCGGAACAGTTGTGGGACATCGCGCAGGTGCTCCGTGAGCAGACAGTACTGCGGGCCAGGCAGCAGGACGTCGCGCGCGGAATGGCGACCGCCGAGCTCGACGCCGTACTGGGACCGCAACGTCGCGCGCTTGCGCTCTCGGTGGACGCGATCAAGCGCAAGGTGGATCTGCTGGACCGGTACGCCGACCGGGTCCGCTCCGCTGATGCCGCACTGCGCGCCGAGGCGGCGCTGGATGATGGCGACCGCTACATCGAGCTCCTCGCTCGTACGGAGCCTGTCGGCGACACGTCCGTCGTACAGGGCTTCACCGACGAGGCGAGTGCCCTGAAAGACACCCTCACCCGCTCCATCAACGCCGCCCGAGACGCCGGCCGCACCCTCGCCCTACCCGAATAGCTGCTGCTCTTGCTCGGGGGTGAGTCCGATGTTCAGCTCCGGCTCGCCGCGGTCCTTGTCCCAGTGGAGGACGTCTTCGACGGTCTTGCGGAGGGGAGTGACGGGCATGCCGGCCGCGCGGGCCTTGGCCGGGTTGCGGCGGCGTTCGCCCCATTCGGACTCGGGGTCCATGAGGGGGAAGCGGCGCGGTACGGCGTCGAACGGGACAGGGACGATGTCGACGGTGCTGCCGGACAGCTCGGCCGCGGTCCGGATCAGTTCGGCGATGGTGGAGTCGGGGCCGATCGCGTTGTAGGCGCCGGCGCGGTTGTCCGTGACGAGTCGCGTGATCAGGCCGGCGACGTCGCGGCTGTCCACCAGTTGGAGCGGTGCCTCGGGCTTGGTCGGGAGCGCGACGCGGCCACCGCGGGCGCCTCGCCGGATCCAGTAGAGCGCCGTACCGGACGAGTCGCCGGGACCTGTCACTCGACCCGGGCGGACGAGCGTCGCGCGATCGCCGTACCGCTCGACGACGTCGTCCTCGCACGCGACCTTGCAGGGTCCGTACGTGTCGTTCGTGAGTACGTCGGCATCGCGCAGCGGCTCGCGGCGTGGTGCAGTCTCGTCGGTCCCGGCCGGCAGGTCCCGTACGTAGACCGCGTGGCTCGAGATGAACACGTACCGCCCGACGCGGTCCCCGAGCACGTCCATCGCCTGATCGACGTCCCGCGTCCGGAAGCCGCTCGTGTCGACGACCGCGTCCCATTCGCCGGTCCGCAGCGCCGAGTAGTCGCCCGTCTCCCGATCCCCGATCAGCTGCGTCACGCCCGCGGGGAGCGGCGTACCACTCTTCCCGCGACTGAACGACGTGACCTCGTAGCCCTGCGCCAACGCGTCGTCCACGATCGCGCGCCCGACAAACCCGTTCCCACCCAGCATCAGAATCCGCACAACCGATGAACTTAGTCCCCGCAGTCCGATTAGGCTCGCGGATATGACGAACACGGTGGTGGTTGCCGGTGGCACCGGCGCGCTCGGGGTCGCGGTGACCGGCGAGTTCCTGAGGGCCGGCTGGCGGGTCGTCGTACCCGGTCGGACTGAGGAGTCCCTCGCGCGCCTCGGTACCGATCCGGCGCTCAATCCGGTGGTCGCCGACCCCTTCGACCCGGCCGGTACGGCGGACGTCGTCGCGCTCGCCACCTCGGACGAGAACGCGCCGCTGACCGCCCTGGTCAACCTCATCGGCGGTTTCGCGTCCGGGGCCCGGGTGCACGAGACGCCGATCGAGGACTTCGAGAAGCAGCTCCGGCTCAACCTGCGTCCGACGTACCTGATCACCCAGGGGGTCCTGCCGCATCTGATCGCGGGCGGTGGTGGAGCGATCGTTTGTACGTCGAGCGGCGCCGCGCTGCGACCGTTCTCCGGGGCGGCCGGATACATCACTGGGAAGGCCGGCGTGATCGCGTTCGCCGACGCGCTGCACGCGGAGTACACGCGGGACGGCATCCGGGTGAACACGATCCTGCCCGGCACCATCGACACCCCGGCGAACCGCGCCGCGATGCCGAACGCCGACACCAGCAAGTGGACCCCGCCGGACCGGATCGCCGCCGTGGTCCGCACGCTCGTCGAGCTCGAAGGTTTCAACGGCGCTCATCTGACCGTTTGACAACCGATTGACCCTGTAACACGTCTGAAGAGGTAAGGGCGCGGGTACTTGACGCACACTGGACGTGGGGAACGACGGGGCGACAGGGGTGCCGATGGGGAGTGCACGCGCGACGGCGAGGCGGCCGCGGTCGATGCCGAAGTTGCTGGGGTTCACCCTGTTGGGCGCACTGATTCCAGGACTCGGGCTGATCGTCGGCGGGCGCCGGCGGATCGGTGCGTTCGTGCTCACGCTCTTCCTCGGCCTGGTCGGGCTCGGGGTGTACGTCGGGCTCGCCCGGCGGGACGAGGTGCTCGCGGCCGCCGTCGTACCGAGCCGGCTCTTGATGACGTCGGTGGTGATCGGCGCGGTCGGGTTCTGCTGGATCGTGGTGATCGTGGCCTCGCACCGGTCGTTGCGCCCGGCAACGGGTGGGGCCGGCGGACGGGCCTTCGGCGCCACCTTCGTCGGGCTGCTGTGCTTCGCGATCGCGGCACCGGCGGCGATCGGCGTACAGAGCGTCCTGGCGCAGCGGTCGCTGGTGCAGGACGTGTTCCAGGCCCAGGGTGAGAGCAAGAGCGCGACCCGGCCGTCGACGGTCAACGTCAAGGACCCGTGGGAGGACAAGCCGCGGCTGAACCTGCTGCTGCTCGGCGGGGACGACGCGCCGAGCCGCGAGGGCGTGCGGACCGACACGGTGATCGTCGCGAGCATCGACACCAAGACCGGGAACACGGCGCTGGTCTCACTGCCGCGGAACCTGACGTTCATGCCGTTCCCCGCGGACTCGCCGCTGCGCAAGTACTACCCGAACGGCTTCGGCAAGGAAGGGCTCAGCCTCGACGGGCGGCTGGAGTGGATGCTGACCGCGATGTACCAGAACGTCCCGGACGCGCATCCCGGCATCCTCGGACCGTCCGACAACGAGGGCGCGGACGTGGTGAAACAGTCCGTCGGCGAGGCGATCGGGCTGAAGCTGGACTACTACCTGCAGGTCAACCTGCAGAGCTTCCCGGAGATCGTCGACGCGCTCGGCGGGATCCGGGTGAACGTGAATGAGCGGGTCGCGATGGGCGGCGTCAGCAGCTCGCACATCCCGCCGAAGGAATGGATCGAGCCGGGTCCCAACCAGCACCTCGACGGGCGGCACGCACTGTGGTTCGCCCGCGGGCGGTACGGCGCCGACGACGACCAGCGGCAGGTCCGGCAGCGGTGCGTGATCAAGAGCATCGTCGACGCGGCGGATCCGCAGACGCTGGTCACGAAGTACAAGGCGATCGCCCGCGCCGGCCAGCACCTGCTGCGGACCGACATCCCGCAGGAGCTGCTGCCCGCGATGGTGCAGCTGGCGCTGAAGGTGAAGTCGGGGACGGTCTCGAACGTCACGCTCGACTCCGACAAGCTGCGCCTGAAGTACCTGCACCCCGACTACCAGGCCCTCCGCGACACGGTCGAGAACGCCCTCGAGTCAGCGCCCGCCCCGACGCCGACCACTCCCACCACGCCGACCACCCCCGGCACCACCCGCAAGCCCACCACCACAACAACCGCACCGCCCGGCCCGACCCAGAACCTCGCCGACGCCTGCGCCTACAACCCAGCGGGAGACCAGCCGAGCTAGCTGGGCGGACCTGCAAGCAGGCAGAACCCTGCTTCTGTGGTGTTTCAGCCCTGATTACTGGGGTTCTGCCTGCGTGGCGGTCCGGCTGATGGGCCGGCCGAACAGCGCCTCGGCGACCGCTTCGAGGTGGGGGAGGATCTCCTCCTCGGTGGCCTTGGTGAGGGTGGGGGTGCCGACGGCGGTGCGGAGGATGCCGATGCCGAGGAGCCACGCGGCGAAGAGTTCGGTGCGGAGGTTCTTGTCCTCGTTGCCGTCGGCGAGCTGGGACAGTACGTCGAGGTAGCCCTCGCACACCTGCTGCCGGAGGCGGTCCTTGGTGTCCTCGTGACCTGACGACCGGAGCATCGCGATCAGCGGATGCTCACCGGCGTACTCCGTCCAGTCCTCGAACACCAACTGCCGCAACAGCTTCGCGGGCAGCTCCTCGACCGGCCCGTCCGGCAGGACGACGGGAGCGGACGATCCCGCCATCGCTTCGGTGAACAGCCCGGACTTGGACCCGAAGTACCGGAACACCAGCGCCGGGTCGACACCCACGTCGCCGGCCACGTCCCGGACGCTCGTCCCGTCGTACCCGTCCCGCGCGAACCGGAGCCGCGAACACTCCAGCAGCCGGGCCCGGGTCGCCTCCCGATCCCGCTTGTGCGCCATCCGCCCTCCAAGTCATCGATCGTTGACATGGTATCCGGATGCCCTCTACGGTCTAAGTCACCGATCGATGACTTAGGGGATGACGCAAATGAAGAACGTCGTGGTGGCCGGCGGTACGACGGGAATGGGACGGGAGATCGCGCTGCACTACCTGCGGCGCGGGGCCCGCGTGACGGTGGTCGGCAGTACGCCGGCGCGCGGGGAGGAGTTCCTGCGAGCAGCGGAACCGCTCGATGGGGAGGCGGCGTTCGTGCACGCGGACCTGCTGTCGATCGCGGAGAACCAGCGGGTGCTCAAGGAGGTCGCCACGCGGCACGAGGCGCTCGACGCGCTGGTGCTCGCCGCGATGCTCCCGTTCGTGAAGCGCCGCGAGACGCCCGACGGTCTCGAGGGCACGTTCATGCTCTACTACCTGAGCCGTTTCATCCTCAGCTACGGCCTGACCGACCTGCTGGAGCGCGGCGAGACGCCGATCATCACGAACCTCGGCGCGACCGGCATCACCAAGGGCGCGGTCAACTGGGACGACCTGCAGTTCACCAAGAAGTACAGCGTCGTGCAGGCGATCGTCAGCGGCGGCCGCGCGAACGACCTGCTCGCGGTGCACTACCTCCAGAACCACCCCGATGGACGCACCAAGTACTTCGGGGTGCAACCGCCGTACACGAAGAGCGGCACCAACCACCTCCCCCAACCTCTACGCACAGTCGCCAAACTCAGCGCCGCCCTCTTTGCCAAGCCCGCGTCGGAAAGTGTCCGCGACACTCTCGCGGTGATGGACGCGCAGCCGGACGAGCGGCTGATCCTGCGGGCGGTGGGCAAGTCGGTCGACCCGGGGCTCGCGACGTTCGACCCGCAGAACGCGCGCAGGCTGTACGAGCTGACCAGGGAAATGATCTGAAGTCAGGGTGTCGATCTGGTGCTGACCCGCTCGACGTGAGAGTAAGAGCTCGACCGATATGACGAGGGAGCATCAGCGATGCGCTACATGATCATCAACAAGGCCGACGCCGACAGTGAGGCCGGGAACTTGCCGCCGCAGGAGGTGGCCGAAGGTGTCGGCCGGGTCGTCGAGGACCTGTCGAAGGCCGGCGTGCTGCTGTTCGCGGAGGGCGTGCACCGCAGTTCGCTCGGTGCGCGGGTGAAGGTCGACGCGGGCAAGCGCACCGTCACCGACGGGCCGTTCGCCGAGACCAAGGAGCTGATCGGCGGCGTGATCGTCGTCGAGGTCCGCAACCGCGACGAGGCGATCGAGTGGGCCTCGCGGCTGGCCGAGGCCCTCGGCTCCGAGGTCGAGGTACGCCGGGTGGTCGAGGAAGCCGACTTCGGACCGGATTCCGACGTCTTCGCCAACTGACTGTCCATAGCTCTGTCCATTCCTGGCAGTCCCGTTCGTGGTACCCCCATGAACAACACACTGAAGGTTTCCGACGCGGAGCTGTACTACGAGGTGCGCGGATCAGGACCGCTGTTGGTCCTGGTCGGCGCCCCGATGGACGCGGACGCGTTCGCGCCCCTTGCCGACCTGCTGGCGCCCGACTACACCGTCCTGACCCTGGACCCGCGCGGCGTGAAGCGGAGCAAACTCGACCCGGGCGGTACGTCGCGACCCGAGCAGCGAGCCGACGACCTGGCCGCGCTGATCCGGCACGTCGACGCCGGGCCGGCCGTCGTACTCGGCTCCAGCGGGGGAGCGGTGAGCGCGCTCGCGCTGGCGCAGTACCACCCGGACGTCGTCCGGACCGTGATCGCGCACGAGCCGCCGCTCGACAAGCTGGTGCCGGACGCGGACGAGCTGCTCGCGAAGTCGGAGAAGCTGATGGCCGACTATCTCGCCGGTGACGTGACCGGCGCCTGGAAGCAGTTCTTCGCGCTCGCGAACATCCACCTGCCCGACGAGGTCGTGGAGATGATGTTCGGCGGCGAGCGCGACCCCGAGCAGGAGGCGACGGAGCGGTTCTGGTTCGGCCACGAGATGCGCGAGTCCATCACCTGGGTCCCGGACGTCGACAAGCTGCGCGCCGTCGACATCGTGGTCGGAATCGGCGAGGAATCCACCGGTCAACTCTGCGACCGCACTTCCACCGCCCTCGCCGACCTCCTGGGCATCAAGCCGACCCGCTTCCCCGGCGACCACACCGGCTTCGTCGACCACCCCAAGCCCTTCGCCGAGGCGCTGACCGCTGAGCTCAGGCGCTGACGTCGTCCAAGTGGGTCTCGACCCAGGTGCGGAGCGCGGCGATCGGTCCGGAGACGCTCCGGCCGAGGTCGGTCAGCGAGTACTCGACGTGGAGCGGGACCGCGGGGAAGACCTCGCGGTGCAGGAAGTCGTCGAGGAGGTCGGTCACGGCGTGCACACGCTCGCGGTCGGCGACGAGGTCTACGGCATGCCGTGGTTCCCGCGCGCGGCGTCGGCGTACGCCGAGTACGTGACGGCGCCCTCGCGCCACTTCGCCAAGCACCTCGGTGCGTACGTCGTCGGTACGGCGAGCGTCGGCAAGTACGAGTGGTTGCGCGGACTCGGCGCGGACGAGGTGATCGACTATCACCGTACGGATGTCGCCGAGGCGACCGGGGACATCGACGTCGTCGTCGACCTGATCGGTAGTCAGACCACAGAACGGCAGTCGGTCGCCGTGACCCGGCCGGGCGGACTCGTGGTCGCCGTACCGTCGGGGACGTCGCCGGAGCTGCTCGAGCTGGCCGCGAAGGCCGGTGTCCGCGCCCCGGCCGGACCCGCGGGAAGCTGGTCCTCGAGGTCAGGTGAGACGCCGCCGTTGATCGTCGGGTGGAGTATGTGAAGCTGGGAGGTGTTCGGTGGGTGCGCAGGGGTTCAACGCGGTCGCACCGGGCACCGGTCGGAGATGTCGCCGTTCGCCAGCGTGGCGTCTTGACCTCAACCGTGGTTGAAGTTTCAAGCTGGTGCCGCTGACACAGGACATCGCAGATATCGGCCCTCGCGGGGCCCTGACGAAGGAGCAGAGTTGACCACGTACACGCTTCCCGATCTTCCCTACGACTACAGCGCGCTCGCGCCGAGTATCGCCGGCGAGATCATGGAGCTGCACCACGACAAGCACCACGCGACCTACGTGAAGGGTCTGAACGACACCCTGGACAAGCTGGCCGAGGCCCGCGACAAGGGTGACTTCGGGTCGATCGTCGGACTGGAGAAGACGCTCGCCTTCAACCTCGGTGGGCACGTCAACCACTCGATCTTCTGGAAGAACCTGTCGCCGGACGGCGGCGACAAGCCGGACGGCGAGCTGGGTGCGGCGATCGACGAGTTCTTCGGCTCGTTCGACGCGTTCCAGGCCAACTTCACCGCGAGCGCGACCACGATCCAGGGCTCCGGCTGGGCGATTCTCGGCTGGGACGCGCTCGGCGGCCAGCTGCTGATCCACCAGCTCTACGACCAGCAGGGCAACCTGCCGGCCGGCCAGATCCCGATCGCGATGCTGGACATGTGGGAGCACGCGTTCTACCTGCAGTACAAGAACGTGAAGCCCGACTACGTCAAGGCGTGGTGGAACGTCGTGAACTGGGCCGACGCCCAGGCGCGCTTCGACGCCGCCCGCTCCGGCGCCGGCGCCCTGATCACCGGCGCCTGACCAACGCCCAGGCCATCACAATCGATCGCGCCCGCCGGCTTCCCGCTCACGCGGTGGCCGGCGGGCGCGATTGTGATGGCCTGGAGATCACTTCGCGCAGAACTCCGCGATCACCGGGGCAATCGCCGCGGCCTTGATCACGTGGTTCTGACCCGGCACTTCGGTGTGCCCGGCGCCCGGTACCGCCGCCGCGAGCGCCCGTGTCGAGGTCTTCATCCACCCGGGGCTCTTCCCGCCGTTCACCACCAGCACCGGCTGCTCGATCGGCGCCCACTGCTCGGTGTCCATCGGGTCGCCGAAGCAGTTCTGCCCGAGCACCTGCGCGTCGTACGGCAGGGTGTGCGCGATCGCCTTCATCGGTTTCCAGGCCGGCATCAGCTTCATCATCGTGACGAAGATTCCGGGCAGCCCGATCCCCTTCGTGAAGAAGTACTTGATCGCGTCGCCCGCCTCGAGCGCCTGCAGGTCGGCGACCCAGTTCCGCGGGATCTGCTTGCGGCTGTCGTCGACGACGTACGGCGGCTCGAACGCGACCAGCTTCTCGATCGGCACCCCGGCCGCCGCCGCCCGTAGCGACAAGGCCGCGCCGGACGACGAGCCGTAGACGTACGCCGATCCGCCGGCCGCCTCGATCACCGCGGCCAGGTCCTCGATCTCCCGCTCGACCGCGTAGTCGCCCGCATCGCCGGAGTCGCCGCGCCCGCGCCGGTCGTAGTTGTAGACGGTGAAGCGGTCCGCGAGCGCCTCGGCGACGTCGGGCATCGGACCCTGCGCCCGGGAGCAGAGCGCCCCGTCGACGAGAACGAGCGCCGGCCCGTGGCCACGTTTGTCGTAGGTGATCGTCGTACCGTCCTTGGAAACCACGGTGCTCATGCGAAGAACTCCTTCAGGAAGGGAGCCAGCGCGGCCGGATCCACGTTGTGCTGCTGGTCGGGGACGACGCGCGCGGTCGCACCGGGGATCTCGCCGGTGACTGCCTGGTTGGACAGCTTCATCCATTCTTCCGAGGCGCCTCCGGTGAACACCCGAGTCGGGACAGTCAGCGACGCGGCCGCGGCCGGGATCGAGTAGTCGCCCATCACAGTCGCGTCGTACGCGAGGGTGTGCGCGATTGCCTCCTGTGCCGGCCACCACGGCGACTCCTTCGCCATCGCGACGAACTCGGCCGGGAGGCCGACCACGTCGGCCATGAAGTACTCGGCCGCCTTGTCCCGGCGCCCTTCCGCGACGAACGCGCGGTAGATCGACGCGGTGTCGGCCGGCGGCCGCGTCCGGGTGCCGTCGAGGATGTACGGCGGTTCCCAGAGCGCGAGCCTGGTCACCGGGCGACCGGCCGCGGTCGCGAGCAGCGCCAGCGCGGCACCGGACGAGGTCCCGTACAGGTGGGCAGGGCCGCCGGTCGCCGCGAAGATCGCATCCAGGTCCTCGAACTCGCGGTCGATCGCGTACTCGGTGCCGTCGCCGGAGTCGCCGCGACCACGGCGGTCGTAGTTGTAGACGGTGTAGTCCTGCGCCAGCAGCGCTGCCAGCGGGGCGTTCGACGTACGGTCGACCGAGCCGCCACAGACGAGAACCACCGCGGGTCCCTCGCCCAGCCGGTCGTACGCAATGGCGGTCCCGTCCGCCGAGGTGACCTTTTCCATCATGTTTCCTCCTGCATCAGGAGGCCCTTCGTTGGCCTCACCCCTGCGTCGATCCCTGTCGCAGCACATCGACCATGTGTGATCTAGATCACAGATCGACGCGTAGCGTCGCACAGGCAGCGCGTCAGCAGGCCGCGGCGCGTTCCAGGAGGAGTTTGCGTTCGCGTTCGTTGCGGGTTAGGGCGGCGGCCTTCTCGAACTCGGCGCGGGCCTCGTCCAGGCGGCCGAGCTTGAAGAGCAGGTCGCCGCGCACGCTCGGCAGCAGGTGGTAGTCCTTGAGCGACGGGTCGTCCGCGAGGAGGTCGACCGCTGCCAGTCCCTGTTCCGGGCCGAATGCCATCGAGATCGCGACGGCCTGGTTCAGCTCGATGACCGGCGACGGGGTAACTTGCGCGAGTACGGCGTACAGGCCGGCGATCCGGGCCCAGTCGGTGTCCTCAGGGTCGGTCGCGCGGGCGTGGCAGGCGGCGATCGCGGCCTGCAGCAGGTACGGGCCGGGTGGTTTCTCCAGTGCCCAGGCGCGCTCGATGCCTTCGAGGCCGCGGCGGATCAGTAGGCGGTCCCAGCGGCGGCGGTCCTGGTCGAGGAGCAGGACCGGCTCGCCGTCGCTCCCAACGCGTGCGTTCGCGCGGGACGACTGCAGCTCCATCAACGCCAGCAGGCCGAGTACTTCGGGCTCCGTCGGCATCAGTTCGACGATCAGCCGGCCAAGGCGCATCGCCTCGTTGCACAGGGCCGGCCGCATCCAGTCGTCGCCGGCCGTCGCGGAGTACCCCTCGTTGTAGATCAGGTAGACGACCTCGAGCACCGACGACGTCCGCTCCAGGAGCTCCGGCCCGGACGGCACCTCGAACTCGACGCCGGCCTTGGCCAGGTTGCGCTTGGCGCGCACGATGCGCTGCGCGATCGTCGCCTCCGGGGCGAGGAACGCGCGGGCGATCTCGTCGGTCTTCAGGCCGCCGAGCAGCTTGAGCGTCAGCGTCACCCGCGCGTCCATGGTGAGCACCGGGTGACAGGCGGTGAACACCAGCCGGAGCAGGTCGTCCTCGATGTGGTCCTCGAGGATCGACTCGACGTCGTCCTCGACGCTGTCGCCGTCGATCTCGAGCTCGTGGCCCATCTCGGCGAGCTTGCGCTGGTACGTGTCCTTGCGCCGGATCAGGTCGATCGCCCGCCGTTTGGCGATCGCCATCAGCCAGGCGCCCGGATTGTTCGGTACGCCGGACTCCGGCCACTGCTCCAACGCGGCCACCAGCGCGTCCTGCGCCAGCTCCTCCGCGAGTCCGACGTCCCGCACGATCCGTGCGACGCCCGCGATGATCCGCGCCGACTCGATCCTCCAGACCGCGTCGACCGCCCCGTGCGCATCCGTAACCGTCACCCGCCGATAGTAGACACGAACCGGAGCCGCCATAAGGAGGTCGTCTCGCCGTCCCGTGCCCGACGGTGCCGAGGTACGGCGTCGGCGCGACCGGCGACCTGCAGTCCACCGGAGCGGAACATGCCCAACAGCTCACCGTCCTCCCGCAGCCCGAGCCGCTCGGCGAGATCGGACAGGATCAACCACACCTCCCCACCTGGTTCGAGGTGATCGCGGACAGTCCCGAGAAACGCGCGGAGCATTCGTCCGTCCTCGTCGTACACGGCCTGGTCGAGGAGGGTCGCCGGCGCCGCGGGGATCCAGGGCGGGTTGCAGACGATCAGATCTGCCCGCCCCGGTGGGAACAGGTCGGTCTCGACGATCGTCGCGTTCACCTTGAGTCGTTGGAGGTTCTCGCGGGCGCAGGCGATCGCTCGCGGGTTGTTGTCTGTGGCAACTACATGGTGCATTCCTCGTCTGGACAGGATCGCGGCGAGCAGTCCGGTCCCGGTGCCGACGTCGAACGCCGTGTTTCCGGTCGGCAGCGGGCAGGCGGCAACGAGGTCGGCGTACTCCGATCTGGTGGGGGCGAAGACGCTGTAGTGCGGGTGGATCCGGTCGCCGAGGGCGTAGGCGGATCTCGTGGTTGATCATCGGGACACGTAGCGAGTTCAGGACGCGGACTCGTTCCGCCTGGTGCCGGCGTTGGTCGTGGAAAGTGTCGCCGCTCGGCGCCGGAAGGCGGCGGCCGAGGGCGGCGAGGAGTTGTTTGGCGTTCTGGAAATCACCTTCCCAGTGAAGGGTCGAGCCGCGTCGGATCAGGCGCAGCGCCCGATCCGCGGAGATTGAGTCGTCGATCGTGGTGACCTGGTGCAAGAGTCGTCCCTGCCGGTGCGAAGTGAAGATGGGCAGCACGGCTCACCCGAACGCCTGATCGGCGCCGGGGAGCGGACGACGGAACTAGCGAACTACCGCCGCATGTCTGGGCGAGGTCACCGCCCCACTGTAGACAAGAAGTCGGTCGTCCTTTCCTGCTCGGCCGCTGTGCCGATCGGGGCCAGCATCAGATCGGTCGCCCCGGTGTCGCCGATCCGGGCGAGCTGCTTCGCGATCGAGCCCTCGTCGCCGACGATCAGTACGTCGGCCGGCCCGTCGACACCTTCGCGGTCGAACATCGCGCGGTACTCCGGGACCTGCCCGGCCAGTGCGAACTCCTTGGCGAATCGCGCCCGTACGGCAGCTTCGGCGGACGTGAGACACACAGCAAGCCCTGCCACGATCCGCGGAGTGCGGCTGCCGGACGCTCGGGTGATGGTCGGTACGACGTGGTTGGTGAGTGTCCGGGGTCCGGTCATCCAGGTGATCGTGCCGTCGGCGAGCTCGCCTGCGACCTTCAACATCGCGGGACCGAGCGCTGCGATCAGTACCGGAGGAGCCTCGACCTTGGACAGGTCGCCGGCCGGGAGGTCGATCGCTCCGGCTGCCGTGTAGTACTCGCCGTGGTGGTCGACCGGCTCGCCCCGCAGGAGCGGGCGCAGTACCTCCAGGTACTCGCGGAGGCGGCGGGCTGGGCGGTCGGTGGGCAGGCCGTACATCGTGCTGACCATCTGCGCGATCCCAGCGCCGATGCCGAGAGTGAGCCGGTTGCCGACCGCCGCCTGCACCGTCAGCGCCTGCGCGGCAAGCACCATCGGATGCCGCTGCGGAAACGGCACCACCGCGGTACCAAGCTCGATACCGGGCGCCGCCGGCCCAGCGACCGCCAGCGCGGTGAGCGCATCCCACCCCACCCCGTGAGACACCCAGGCGGCCCCGACGCCGGCTGCGGCTGCCTCCTGGATCTGGCGGGTGATCTCGGGTAGTGGGGTCCGTCCGCGGACGTCGCCGAAGGCCATGCCGATGCGCATCACAAGTCTCCTCGTTCTAAGCGGGGTGGGGCCCCGTTTATCTTCGGCTACGATATGGGGGACCACCCCACTTACGTCAAGGGAACCCGATGCGAGCCGATGCCCAGCGGAACCGGGACCGGCTGGTCGCGGTCGCGGCCGAGGTGGTTTCCGAGCAAGGCGCGGATGCGTCGCTGGAGGAGATCGCGCGTCGGGCCGGTGTCGGGTCGGCGACGCTGCACCGGCATTTCGGCGGTCGGATCAGGTTGCTGGAGGAGGTGTTCCGGAGCAGCGTCGACGAGGTCTGTGCGCAGGCGACCGAACTGCTCGACGAGCCGGATCCCCTGCAGGCGTTGACGAACTGGCTGCGCGCCATGGTCCGGCACGCGACCAGCAGCCGCGGTCTGGCGACGGCGCTGGTGATGAGTGGAGACTGCGGTTCGGACGCCCATGAGCGCCTGCTGACGGCCGGCAGGCAACTGCTGGAGCGCGCTCAGAACAGTCGCGTCGTACCAGGAGAAGTCCGGATCGAGGACCTCCTGAAGCTGGTCAACGGCATCTCACTGGCCAGTGCCGAGGACACCGCTCAGGCCGACCGTTTGCTCACCCTGGCAATCCGGGGGATAGCACCCGCATCGAACTAATAGACTTCGCTGCGGAACTCCCCCGAAAGATGGCTTGAGGTTTGTTGTGCTCACCATGCAGGACGCGCTGCTCGCGCTCACGAAGTACTGGACCGACCGAGGCTGCATGGTCGTGCAGCCGTTCAACACCGAGGTCGGTGCCGGAACGCTGAACCCCGCGACCATCCTGCGGGTGCTCGGTCCGGAGCCGTGGCGGGTGGCGTACGTCGAGCCGAGCGTGCGGCCGGACGACAGCCGCTACGGCGAGAACCCGAACCGGCTGCAGACCCACACCCAGTTCCAGGTGGTGCTCAAGCCGGACCCGGGCAACCCGCAGGAGCTGTTCCTGGACAGCCTGTCCGCGCTCGGGATCGACATCGACGCGCACGACGTGCGGTTCGTCGAGGACAACTGGGCGAACCCGGCGACCGGGTCCTGGGGTCTGGGCTGGGAGGTCTGGCTGGACGGTCTGGAGATCACCCAGTTCACGTACTTCCAGCAGGCCGGCGGGATGACGCTCGATCCGGTGTCGGTGGAGATCACCTACGGCATCGAGCGAATCATGATGGCGCTGCAGGGCGTCTCGCACTTCAAGGACATCGCCTACGCGCCGGGCATCTCGTACGGCGAGGCGTTCGGCCAGGCGGAGTACGAGATGAGCCGGTACTACCTCGACGACGCGGACGTGGAGTCGCAGAAGCGGCTGTTCGAGGAGTACGCGAACGAGGCCCGCCGGATGATCGACGACCGCCTCCCGGTGCCGGCGCACATCCAGGTGCTGCGGTGCTCGCACACGTTCAACGTCCTCGACGCCCGCGGCGCTGTCAGTACGACGGAACGCGCGAAGGCGTTCGGCCGGATGCGGACGCTGGCCCGCGAGGTGTCCAAGCTGTGGGCGGAGCGGCGTACCGAGCTCGAGCACCCGCTGGGTCTCGCGGAGCTGCCGCCGGCCGCGCCGGAGCCGACCGAGTTCCCCAAGATCACCGGGACGCGACAGCTGACCTTCGAGATCGGCACCGAGGAGATGCCGCCGTCCGAGGTCACGAAGACCGCTGCCGCGGTGCAGGCCGCGCTGGAGGAGAAGCTGGCCGCGACGCGGCTCGAGCACGGCGCGATCACGACGTACGCGACCCCGCGCCGCGTGGTCGCCTTCGTCGCCTCCGTCCAGGCCGGTGAGCCGGACGCCGAGCGGGTGGTCCGCGGTCCGAAGAGGGCGGCCGCGTACGACGCCGACGGCAACCTGACCAAGGCCGCCGCCGGGTTCGCCCGCGGTCAGAAGGTGGAGCCGACCGAGCTGCACGATCTGGATGTCGACGGCGTCGAGTACGTCGCGGTGACCAAGCCGGACCCGGGTCGCGGTGCGGCCGAGGTGCTGAGCGGCGTCCTGAGCGAGATCGTCGCCGGCCTGCGTTCGGACAAGAACATGCGGTGGAACGACGCCAAGCTGTCGTTCACCCGTCCGATCCGCTGGCTGGTCGCGCTGCTCGGCGACGAGATCGTCCCGGTCTCCGTCTCCAGCCTCGCCGCCGGCCGGACGACGCGGGTGCACCGGACCGCAGCGCAGCCGAAGGTCGAGATCGCGTCGGCTGAGGGCTACCTGGACCTGCTCCGGATCCACGGCATCGAGGCCGATCCGGCGCGTCGGCGTAGCACGATCGTCGACGCAGCCGCCGAGCTGTCTGCCAAGGTCCAGGGATCAGTCGACGTGGACGGTGAGGCCGCGCTGGTCGACCAGATCGTCAACCTGATCGAGGAGCCGACGCCGATCCTGGGCGGGTTCTCGGCCGACTACCTCGAGCTGCCGAGCGAGATCCTCACCACCGTGATGCGCAAGCATCAGCGGTACCTCCCGGTGCGGGACGCGGATGGCAAGCTGCTGCCGCATTTCGTTGCCGTGGCCAACGGTTCGGTCGACGAGGACCTGGTCCGGGCCGGCAACGAGGGCGTACTGCGGGCGCGCTACGAGGACGCCGCGTTCTTCTGGCGGGCCGACCTGGAGACGCCGCTGGAGTCGATGAAGAGCGAGCTGGAGAAGCTGGCCTTCGAGGAGCGGCTCGGTTCGATGGCCGATCGCGCGGGCCGGATCGGGCGGATCGCTACAAAGCTGGCGGACGTCGTCGACCTGGACGGCGACGATCTGACCACGCTGAAGCGGGCCGCCGAGCTGGCCAAGTTCGACCTCGGTTCGCAGATGGTGGTCGAGCTGACCAGCCTGGCCGGCACGATGGCTCGCGAGTACGCCAAGCGCGCCGGTGAGACCGAGGCCGTCGCCCAGGCCCTGTACGACATGGAGCTGCCGCGGTCGGCCGGTGACCCGGTCCCGTCGACGACTCCGGGCGCGCTGCTCGCGCTCGCCGACCGGTTCGACCTGCTGGCCGGGCTGTTCGGGATCGGCGCGAAGCCGACCGGAAGCTCCGACCCGTTCGCGTTGCGCCGCGCCGCGGCCGGTGTCGTCGCCATCCTCCGCGAGCACCCGGAGCTGCGGGCGATCACCCTCGAAACAGGTCTGCAGACGGCCGCTGCGGAGATCGGTGCCCAGGGCATCGACGTACCTGCCGAGTCTTTGGGTGAGGTAGCCGAGTTCACCGTACGGCGGTACGAGCAGCAGCTGCTCGATCGCGGTGACGACCACCTGCAGGTCGCCGCGGTGTTGCCATTGGCATCTGCTCCGGTGGTTGCGGACGAGACGCTGAAGACCCTGCAGGGCTTGGTCGGCAACAGTGACTTCGCCGACCTGGTCGCCGTACTGCAGCGGGTCCGCCGGATCGTTCCGGAAGGCACCGAGGCGGAGTACGACGCCGGCAAGCTCACCGAGCCCGCCGAGGTCGTGCTGCACGAGGCGGTCCAGAAGATCGGGCAGGCGCCGACCGGGCTCGGTGACTTCGTGTCCACCGCGTCGGTCCTGGTCGAGCCGGTGAACGCGTTCTTCGACGAGATCCTCGTGATGGCGAAGGAGCCGGAAATCCGCGCCGCGCGATTGGGGCTGCTGGCAACGATCAGCAAGCTCGCCGCACCGGTCCTCGACTGGCAGGCCCTCGGCACGAGCCTCAACGCTGCAGAGTGATGACCCCCGCGGAAGCTGCCGTGCAGGCGGAGCGTGTTGCGCCTCGCCTGCGCGAGCACCTGCCGTTGACCCCGTTCGTCCGGTACGGCGCGTTCAGTGAGGAACTCGGCGCCGAGGTGCTCGTGAAGTGCGAGCACCAGCAACGGACGGGATCGTTCAAGGCCCGCGGCGCACTGGCGAAGATCCTCACGCTGACCGAGGCGGAGCGGGCGGCCGGCGTGATCACGGCGTCCACCGGGAATCATGGGCTCGGCGTCGGCAACGCCCTCGCGATGCTCGGCGGTCATGGCATCGTCTACCTGCCCGAGAACGCCGCGCCGGGCAAGGTCGCGGCGCTCCGCCGGCTCGGTCTCGAACTACGGGCTGAAGGCAACGACACCGGCATCCTCGAGATCAAGGCCCGGGCGTACGCCGCGGAGCACGGGCTGGCGTACGTCCCGCCGTACAACGACCCCGACATCATCGCCGGGCAGGGGACGGTCGGTGTGGAGATCGTCGAGCAGTTGGCCGGCGCGCCGCTCGATGCGGTCGTGGTGGCGGTCGGTGGCGGCGGGCTGATCAGCGGGGTCGCCGCGGTGCTCAAGAAGCACCTGCCCGGGATTCGCGTGTACGGCGCGCAACCGGCTGTGGACGACGCGATGGCGGCCTCGGTTCGGGCCGGCGAGATCGTGCAGGTCGACGCCGGGCAGACCTTGTCGGATGGTACGGCGGGCAGCGTCGAGCCGGGGAGCATCACGTTCGACCTGTGCCGGGACCTGGTCGACGACTGGGTGCTCGTCGAGGAGGACGCGATCCGGGACGCGCTCCGAACGGTGATAGACACCGAGCACCAGTTGATCGAAGGCTCGGCCGCGCTGGCATTCGCGGCCGCGAGCGCACGCCGTACCGAACTGTCCGGGAAGCGCGTTGCGGTGATCTCCTGCGGCGGCAACATGTCGTCGACGACGTTGGTGGCCGCGCTTGCGTGAGCTCGTCGTACTCGGGACCGGCAGTCAGGTGCCGTCCCGGGAACGTACGCAGAACGGGTACTTCCTGCGCTGGGACGACGAGGGTTTCCTGTTCGATCCCGGCGAGGGCACGCAGCGGCAGATGATCTACGCCGGGCTCGCGGCCCGGGCGATCACGCGGTTGTGCGTGACGCACTTCCACGGCGATCACTGTCTCGGGGTGCCGGGCGTGGTGCAGCGGTTGTCGCTGGACGACGTACCGCATCCGGTGCGGGCGCACTATCCCGCGTCGGGGCAGACGTACTTCACCCGGTTGCGGTACGCCGCTTCCTTCTTCGAGCGGGCCGAACTGCTCGAGGAGCCGATCGAGGAGGACGGGCTGCTGTCGGTCGGATCGTTCGGCCAGTTGTGGGCGCGACGCCTGGAGCACCCGATCGAGTCCTTCGGGTACCAGTTGATCGAGCCCGACGGACGCCGGATGATTCCGGACAAACTCGCGGTGTACGGCGTGACCGGGCCTGACGTCGGCCGGCTGCAACGCGCCGGATCGCTCGATCTCGGCGATCACACTGTGCGCGTGGAGGACGTCAGCGAGCTGCGTCCGGGACAGCGGTTCGCGTTCATCATGGACACCCGCCTGTGCGAGAACGTCTTGCGTCTTGCGGACGGCGCCGACCTGCTCGTCATCGAATCGACGTACCTGTCGTCCGAATCCGAGCTGGCCCGCCGCTTCGGTCACCTGACTGCCCGCCAGGCCGCACGGGTCGCGGCCGAATGCGGCGTCCGCAAGCTCGTGCTCACGCACTTCTCGCAGCGCTACCTGGAGCCAGAACGCTTCCACGAGGAGGCCGCGGCGGAGTTCTCCGGCGAGATCGTCGTCGCCTCCGATCTCAGCCGGCTCTCAGTTCCGGCTCGCCGGTAGCCGAACCCCTAGGCGTAGCGGACGAACAGTGCGTTAACGGACCGGCAAACCAGGCCGAACCCGTGCAGGTCCAGGGTTTCCCAGGATTAGCATTACCGGCGAATGTAAATCCGCCGATTTCAGGAGCGACCTGTCGTGCCCACCCCTCGTCCGGTGCCGGCCGCTGTCGCATTGGTCGTACTGAGCGCGGCGGTCGGGGTCACGGTCTGGCGGCCCTGGGCGGATTCCGCCGACGCGACCGGACGCCCGTCCGGGATCACCGTGTCCCGCAGCCAATGCGGACAGGGCTGGGCCGACGCGAAGACCGGCCGGCAGACACTCGTCGTCCACAACACCGGCGACGCGGCCGCCGAGGTCGACCTGGTCGAGGTCGGCAGCAACAAGGTGTACGGCGAGGTTGAGGGCCTGGGCCCGAACACGAGCGCGTCGATGGACGTGCAACTCGGCGCCGGGCAGTACGCGATCCGCTGCCTGATCGAGGACACCGATGCGATCACGGGTCCGACGGTCACGCTGACGGGTGACGCGCCGGGGGGTCCTGCCGTGGTCCCTGTCACCAAGAACGCCATGCTGCCGCTGGTGAAGAAGTACCAGACCGGTGTCGCCCACGGCGTCGCGGACCTGGCAGTCAAGACGGACAAGCTGCGCGCCGACGTGGATGCCGGCAACCTCGATGCCGCGCGCGCCGACTGGCTGCCCGCACACCTGGCGTACAACTCGCTCGGCGCGGCCTACGACGCGTTCGGGGACTTTGCCGACAAGATCGATGGACCCTCCAACGGTTTCCATGCGCTGGAGAAAGGCCTGTGGCACAAGGGCTCTGACCTGAAGCCGGTCGCCGACCAGTTGGCCGCCGACGTCCACGGCCTGCAGAAGGATCTGCCCAACGAGCAGGTGGATCCGAACGATCTCGGGCTCCGCGCCCACGAGATCATGGAGAACGCCCTCCAGTTCGAGCTGACCGGCGAGAACGACCAGGGCAGTGGTACGTCGCTGAACACCGCGCTGGCGAACTTGAACGGTACGGCGAACGTGCTGGCCATCCTGGACCCGGTCCTCAAGCCGCGCTACCCCGAACTGCCCGAGGTACAGAAGTGGGAGAGCCGGGTGCGCACGCTGCTCACCGCGCACCAAGGCACGCCGGTCGATCGATTGGACCTCGGTGCCCGCGAACAGTTGAACGGCGCGGTGGGGGAGCTGCTGGAGAAGCTCGCTCCGGTCGCCGCGATCTGCGAAGTCCGGAGGGGCTCATGAGCGACGTCGGTCGCCGATCCTTCCTACGCGGGGCCCTCGCCGGTGCAGGCGCGGCCGCAGTCACCGGGGCCGTGGCAGCGAGCGGGATGTCTGCCGACGCAGCGACGCCAACGTCTGTTCCCTTTCACGGCGTACATCAGGCCGGGATCACCACCGATCAGCAGAAGCAGGCGATCTTCGCGTCGTTCGATGTGATTGCCGAGGGCAAGGACGAGCTCGCCGACCTGTTCAGGACGCTGACCGACCGAGCGCGGCTTCTCACCGCGGGCGGTGCGCTGCCGCCGTTGGGTATCACGGCCCCGCCGGCCGATTCCGGCGTACTCGGACCAGACATGCCCGGTGACGACCTGACAGTCACCGTCGGCGTCGGGGCGTCCCTGTTCGACGACCGGTACGGCCTGAAGGATCGCAAGCCCGCGAAGCTGACACCGATGAAGGAGTTCCCGAACGACAGTCTGGACGACAGCCTGTGTCACGGGGATCTGAGTCTGCAGTTGTGCGCGTCGGAGACCGACACCGTGCTGCACGCCCTGCGGGACCTCGCTCGGCACACTCGCGGCGCGATGCAGCTGCGCTGGCGGGTCGATGGCTTCCAGAGCCCGCCGCGTCCAGCCGGTACGCCGCGCAACCTGATGGGCTTCAAGGACGGCATCGTCAAGCCCGCGTCGGCCGACCACGACAAGCTCGTGTGGGTCGGCAAGGGGAACGGCGAGCCGGCCTGGACCGAAGGCGGCAGCTACCAGGTGCTGCGGCAGATCCGGATGCTGGTCGAGTTCTGGGACCGGGTGTCGGTCGGCGAGCAGGAGAACATGTTCGGCCGGCGCCGGGACTCCGGTGCGCCGCTGGACGGCAGCAGCGAGACCGACCTCCCGAACTATCCGGCCGATCCGACCGGTGGGGCGATTCCGCTGACCAGCCATATCCGCAAGGCGAACCCGCGGACCGCGGACACCGCGGCCAGCCAGTTCCTGCGCCGCGGCTACAACTACGACAAGGGCACCGACGCGGTCGGTGACCTGGACATGGGGCTGTTGTTCTGCGCCTACCAGCAGGACATCGCCCGGCAGTTCGAGGCCGTGCAGACCAGGCTGGCCGACGAGCCTCTCGTCGACTACATCCGGCCGGTCGGCGGCGGCTATTTCTTCGTGCTTCCCGGTGTTCGGGACGGCAACGACCACTTCGCGCGGTCGTTGCTCGGATGAGTTATTCAGGAGGAGAAGGCATGCGCGCAAGACTTCCTGTCGCCGCCACAGCCGTCGCGGCTGCGACGGGCTTGTTGCTGGCCGCCTGTGGCGCCCCCGGCGCAGCACAGCAGGTGACCAACGCCGGCGCGGCGTTCACGGCGGCGGACGCCGCTTCGTACCACCCGGCGGGGACGTCCACGCCGATCAAGCACGTGGTGGTGATCTTCGGCGAGAACATCTCGTTCGACCACTACTTCGGGACGTACCCGAACGCGACCAACGCGGACGGTACACCGTTCACGGCCGCGCGGCACACGCCGAAGGTCGATGGTCTGACCAACAAGCTGCTGACGGACAACCCGAACGCCTACAACCCGAAGCGGCTGGCGCCGTCGCAGGCGCTGACCTGCGACCAGAACCACGGCTACTCCGCGGAGCAGAAGGCCGTCAACGGGGGCAAGGACGACAAGTTCGTCGAGTTCACCGAGACGTCCAAGTGCACCGGTCAGCCGGTCCTGTTCGGTGAGCCGGGCCTGGTGATGGACTACTACGACGGCAACACCGTCACCGCGCTGTGGAACTACGCCCAGCACTACTCGATGAGCGACAACTCGTTCAACACGGTGTACGGCCCGTCCACCCCGGGCGCGCTGAACCTGATCTCCGGGCAGACCCACGGCGGCCAGGCGTACGACCCGAAGACGGGTCAGCCGACCACCGACGCGTACGCCGTACAGTCGCCGGACAAGGACGGCATCGGGACGATCACCAACGACCCCGACCCGATCTACGACGACTGCTCGAACAACAACGGCAAGTCGACGAACAACCTGGCCGGGATGCACGGGCAGAACATCGGCGACCTGCTGAACCGGCAGAACGTCACCTGGGGCTGGTTCCAGGGCGGCTTCACGCCGACCGCTACGGCGAACGGCAAGGCCGTCTGCGGCGCGACGCACGCCAACATCGGTGGTATCGCGGCGAACGACTACAGCCCGCACCACGAGCCCTTCCAGTACTACAAGTCGACGTCGAACCCGAAGCACCTGCCGCCGACCTCGGTGGCCGCGATCGGTCACACCGACCAGGCCAACCACCAATACGACACGTCGGACTTCGACGCGGCCCTGGCGGCGAACAACCTGCCGGCGGTCAGCTTCCTGAAGGCCGGCGAGTACCAGGACGGCCACGCCGGTTACTCCGACCCGCTGGACGAGCAGGCGTTCATCGTCAAGGAGATCAACCAGCTGCAGAAGTCGAAGGAGTGGTCGTCGACCGCGGTCGTCCTGGCCTACGACGACTCCGACGGCTGGTACGACCACGTCACGCCGCCCAGCGTGAACGGCTCGAAGGACGCCGCGCTCGACCAGGCCGCGCTGTGCGGCACGAAGCCGGTCTCCGGTGGGTACGCCGACCGCTGCGGTTACGGCCCGCGGCTGCCGCTGCTGGTGGTCTCGCCGTACGCGAAGACCAACCACGTCGACCACACGCTGACCGACCAGTCGTCCATCCTGAAGTTCATCGAGGACAACTGGCGGACCGGCCGGATCGGCGACCACTCGTTCGACCAGCGCGCCGGCAGCCTGAACAGCATGTTCAGCTGGTGGGCACACCCGAACACCAAGCAGCTGATCCTGGACCCGAAGACCGGGGCCGTCGTCCGCTGATCCCTTCGTTGAGTTAAGCGGTCGCGCTCTGATCGGCGAGGAAATCGTCGATCAGAGCGTTGACCTCTTTCGGGGACTCGAGTGCCGCCAGGTGTGCGGACTGCTCGAGTACGACGAACCTCGCGCCCGGGATGGAGTCCGCCATCTCCTCGGTCTCCGCGACCGGGAAGGTGGCGTCCTCCGCACCGGCCACCACCAGGACCGGCGTCCGGATCCTGCCGAGAAGCGCGCGCTGATCGGGGCGCCGCGGGACCACGCTGGTGACGGCGTGCCGACCCGACGTGATGTCCACCTTGCGCGCGAGTTCGTTGACTGTGGCAACGACCTCGGGCTTCTCGCGTTTCGCGGTCGGGCCCAGGAAGGCGTCACGCACCGGCCCGGTGAGCGGCCCGCGCATCCCGCCGAGGAGCTGGGCAGCTGCTAGCAAGACGCCGTACTCGAACCGCTGTCGTCGTCCGGCCGGTGACGCGGTGGCGTTCATCAGTACGGCGATGCCGATCCGGTCCGGATGCAGCGCCGCGAAGGTGCCGCCGATCATCCCGCCCCAGCTGTTGCCGATCAGGTGCACCTGCTCGACCTGCAGGTCGTCGATGATCGCCAGGATCACCTCCGCGCACTGCTCGAACGTGAACGGCCCGGTCAGCGGATCGCTGCCGCCGTGCCCGGGCGGATCGACCAGGATCACCTGGAAGCGGTTCGCGAAATGCGCGGCCTGGGCGGACCACAGGGTGCCGTCCATCAACAGGCTCGGCCAGAACAGCATCGCGGGCCCGGACCCGTCGACGCGCAACCGGATCCGGCCAAGCACGGTCTCGACGTATCGATCCTGCATGTCTGAAAGGTACCGGTCAGTACCTCGGAATCGCCGCCGCCAGGCGCGTCGTGAGTTCGCGGATGTGGTCGATCAGCTCCGGCGGCGACTGGATCTCGAGCGGGTAGCCGAGCAGGCCGAGGTGCAGCGCGAGTTCGTCGAGTGAGTTGGCTCCGGTCTCGACGAGCGTCGTGGTGGCGTTGACCGAGGTCACCGTCGCGACGGTCGGCCCGAACTTGTCCGCGACCTGCTCCACCGGGGCGTGGACGAGCAGTCGTGACTGGTAGCGGTAGCCGCCGTACGCGACGCCGCGGTTCGTGGTCGTGAGATCAGGTATCTCGCGTGGGGTGAAGCGCGGGCCGGTCGGGATCCGCGGCTCGATCCGGTCGACGCGGAAGGTCCGCCAGCCGTCGCGGTCGAGATCCCAGGCGACCAGGTACCACCGCCGCCCGGTGTGCACGAGCCGGTGCGGCTCGGTCGTCCGCGTGGTCGCCGTACCGTCGTGGTTGCGGTAGTCGAACCGCAGTCGCTGATGGTCCCGGCACGTGGCCGCGATCGCGAGCAGTACGTCGGGTTGCACCGACGGACCGCCCGAGGGCGTCACGGCGATCTGCTGGAGGAGCTCGATCCGATGGCGTAGTCGCGACGGGAGAACCTGTTCGAGCTTCGTCAGCGCGCGGACCGACGACTCCTCGGTGCCTGCCACGGTCCCTGTCGCCGCGGCACGTAGTCCGATGGCTACCGCGATCGCTTCCTCGTCGTCGAGCAGGAGCGGGGGGAGTGCGGCGCCGGCGCCGAGGCGGTAGCCGGCGACACCGGGGACGGCGTCGACGGGGTAGCCGAGGTTGCGCAGCTTGTCGACGTCGCGCCGTACCGTCCGAACCCCGACGCCGAGCTCGCCGGCTAGGGCGGTGCCGCTCCACTCCTTGGGCTGCTGCAACAGGGAGAGGAGCTTCAGCAGCCGTGCCGAGGTCTCGATCATGTCTTCCAGTTTGTCAGGTGCTTAGGACTGAAGGTGTCCTAGGTGGGTGGCAGAGTGGTGGACATGATCAAGCCGTTCAGCATCGACATCCCGCAGAGCACGCTCGACGAACTCGCCGCCAAGCTGGCGAGCACCCGGCTTCCCGCACCGCTTCCCGGCGACGACTGGAACACCGGCGTACCGGTCGCCTGGCTTTCGTCGCTGGTCGACTACTGGCGCACGTCGTACGACTGGCGCGCCGCCGAGAAGGAGCTGAACTCGTACCCGCAGTTCACCGCCGAGATCGAGGGACAGCGGATCCACTTCATCCACGTCAGGTCCGCGGAGCCAGACGCGCTGCCGCTGATGCTGACACACGGCTGGCCCGGGTCGATCGTCGAGTTCCTCGACCTGATCGGGCCGCTGACCGACCCGGTCGCTTTCGGCGGACAGGCTTCGGACGCGTTCCACGTGGTCATCCCGGCGCTGCCCGGGTTCGGGTTCTCCGGGCCGACGTCGGACGACGACTGGACGTTCCCGCGGATCGGGCGCGTGTGGGCGGCGCTGATGGAGGAGCTCGGCTACTCGCGGTACGGCGTCCAGGGTGGTGACCTCGGTGGGTCGGTGTCACCGGAGGTAGGGCGGGCCGCCCCTTCGCAGGTCGTCGGCGTACACACCAATGGCGGGACGAACTTGCCGCCGTTGCAGATGTCCGAGGAGGAGCTGCAGACGCTGACGCCGTTGGAGCAGGACAAGATGGCGCGGATCGCGAAGTTCATGCAGGAGGAGTTCGGCTACATCTCGATCCAGTCGACCCGGCCGCAGACGCTGGGGTACGGCCTGGTCGACTCGCCGGTCGCGCAACTGGCCTGGATCATGGACAAGTTCAAGGCCTGGACGTATCCGGCCGAGACCTTGCCGGAGGCAATCATCAGCAAGGATCGGCTGCTGACGAACGTGATGATGTACTGGCTGACCGGGACCGGTGGGTCGGCCGCCTACATCGGGTACGCGCAGCCGCGCGACTGGTCGCCGCGGCCGAACTCCGGTGTCCCGACGGCTGTCCTCGCGATGGCGCACGACGTGGCGATCCGCCGGTACTGCGAGACGTCGAACACGATCACGCGCTGGACCGAGGTCGACCACGGCGGCCACTTCGCAGCCCTCGAAGAACCCGAACTGCTGGTCAACGACGTCAGAGAGTTCTTCCACGACCTGCGCGGCTAGAGGTCAGTCGAAGTCGGTTGAAGTTGTGAGGTGGGACCAGGCGGTGGCTTCGGCGGCTCGGGAGGTCGACGCGGTCTCGGCGAGTTTGAGGGCGTCTGTGCCGAGCAACAGCCGGAGCGGTGGGTTGTCGAGGTCGACGATCTCCAGGATCGCCTGCGCGGCCTTGGCCGGGTCACCGGGCTGCTTGCCGTCGGTCTCCAGCCGGCGCCGGTGCATCTCGCCGACGGTGGACTCGTAGTCCGGGTGCACCTCGGCGAGCTGCATCGACGACCCGCCCCAGTCGGTCCGGAAACCGCCCGGCTCGACGATCGTCACCTTCACCCCGAACGGCCGCACCTCGTTGTTCAGCACCTCGGAGAAACCTTCGACGGCGAACTTCGCGGTTTGGTACGCACCCATGCCCGGCGTCCCACCGGCCCGTCCGCCGATCGACGAGAACTGCAGGAAGTGCCCGCCGCGCTGCTCGCGGAACACCGGCAGGGCAGCCTTCGTCACGTTGACCACCCCGAACAGATTGGTCTCGACCTGCGCCCGGAAGTCGTCGTCGGCCATCTCCTCGATCGACGCGCTGTTCGCGTACCCGGCGTTGTTCGCCACCACGTCCAGCCCGCCGAACTCCTCCACCGCGGTCCGTACGGCGGCACGCGCGGCGTCGGCGTCCGTGACATCGAGGGCGACCGCCCGCAGTTGGTCGCCGTACTTCGTCACCAGGTCGTCGAGCTGCTCGGGTTTGCGGGCCGTGCCCACGACGCGGTCGCCGGCCGCCAGCACCGCCTCGGTCAGCGCGCGCCCCAGGCCGCGCGAACTGCCGGTGACCAGCCAGATCTTGCTCATCGTCGTTCCTAACTAACCGTTTGGTTGGATACGCGATCTATCTAACCAACCATTCGGTTGGAAATCAACCAACCGGTTGGTTGGTAAGCTCGCCGTATGCAGCAACGGAACGCAGACCGGACCCGGGCCCGCATCCTGGAGGCCGCCACCGAGGAGTTCGCGGCGCGCGGGATCGGCGGTGCGCGGGTCAGCCGGATCGCCGAGGTGGCCGAGTGCAACAAGGCGATGCTGTACGCGTACTTCGGGAACAAGGACGACCTGTTCGACGCGGTGTTCAGCGCGTCGGTGGAGAAGTACCTGGACGAGGTCGGGTTCGACGTCGACGACCTGCCGTCGTACGCGGGCCGGGTGTTCGACTACTTCGAGGAGCATCCGGACCGGCTCCGGCTGTCGGTCTGGTACCGGCTCGAGCGGCCGGACGGTCAGCCGTTGGAGGCGATCGTCGCGGTCAATCAGCGCCGGCTGGAGGAGATTCAGCGGGGGATCCGGCGCCGGGTGGTGTCGCGCCGATTCTCCCCGGTCAGTCTGCTGTCGCTGATTCAGGCGATCGCGACGAGCTGGTCGTCGATGAATCCGGAGTACGGCGCGGAGCTCCCGGACCGGTCGCTGCGGCGGACGGCCGTCGTGATGGCGGTGGAGCGGATTCTCAGCTGATTCATTGGCGGGCCCGATGGAGTTCTCAGTCTGGCGAGCTCTACTCGAAGGCAGAGGGAACTTGCCGAGGAGGGCGACACCAGATGAACGAGAGCGCTGGACCGGGACCGGACAACGGCGGACAGCAGGGCGGCGGACAGGGCGGCGGCCAGCAGCCCGGGCAGTACGGCGGCCAGCAGCACGGTCAGCCGGGCGGGCAGTACGGCGGGCAGCAGGGCGGGACGCAGCACGGGTCGCAGCACGGTCAGCCCGTTGGGCAGCCGTACGGGCAGCAGCCGGTTCCGCAGCACCAGCAGGTGCCGCAGTACGGCCCGCAGTACCAGCAGGCTCCGCAGTACGGGCCGCCGCAGTACGGGCCGCAGTTCGGGGCGCCGTACCCGTTCGGTCCTCCGCCGCAGCCGCCGAAGAAGCGCGGTCGGCGACTGCTGGGTGCCGGTGCGCTCGGGCTGGCCGCGGTGCTCGTCGCCGGGTCGGTTGCCTGGGGCGTCGACCAGCGCGCCGGCGGGAACAGCTCGCAGCTCTCGCAGCAGGCGTTCGACCCGGCGGCCGTGGCAGCCAAGGTGTCGCCGGGTCTGGTCGACGTGAACACCGTCCTTGGGTACGAGAACGCGCGAGCGGCCGGTACCGGGATCGTGCTCACCTCCGACGGCGAGGTCCTCACCAACCACCACGTGATCGAGGGTGCTACGTCGATCACCGTGACGGACGTCGGGAACGGGAAGACGTACAGCGCGAGTGTCGTCGGGTACGACGAGGAGCACGACATCGCCGTACTGAAGCTGAAGGACGCGTCCGGGCTGCAGACCGCGAAGACCGGGAACTCCGACCAGGTGAAGCTCGGCGATCAGGTCGTCGGGGTCGGGAATGCCGGCGGCGACGGCGGCGAGCCGAGCTACGCGGCCGGGAAGGTGACCGGGCTGAACCAGTCGATCACCGCGACCGACGAGAACGGGCAGGACCCGGAGAACCTGGAGAACCTGATCCAGACCGACGCGAACATCCAGGCCGGCGACTCCGGCGGCCCGCTGGTGAACGCGAACGGTGAGGTGGTCGGCGTCGACGTGGCCGGCAACGGCGGCAACAACGGCGGCCAGGGCCGTCCGGGCCGGACCTCGGCGTCGACCGCGCAGGCGGCCACCGCGACGCTCGCCGCCTGGGGTGGCGGCACCACCGGAAACGGCTATGGCGACGGAAACGGCACCGGCGGCTTCCCGTTCGGCAACGGCTCCGGCACTGGCAACGGCTCCGGGAACGGTTCCGGCGACGGGGCGGGGCAGGGGAACGGGTCGGAGAACGGGTCGGGGACGACGACCGAGGGGTACGCGATCCCGATCAACCAGGCGCTCGACATCGCCGAGCAGATCGAGGACGGGAAGGCGTCGGACGACGTACACATCGGCGACTCGGCGATGCTCGGGGTCTCGGTCGTGACCAGCACAGGTACCAGCGGAGCGGTCGTCGGCGACGTGGTCGCGGACGGTCACGCGGACGAGGCCGGGATCGAGGACGGTGACGTGATTACCTCCTTCGCCGGGCACGCCGTCACCTCGCCCGACACCCTGTCCGAACTGCTCAACAAGCAGCACCCGGGCGACAAGGTCGAGGTCGGCTGGACCGACCAGTCCGGTCAAACCCACAAGGCAACCATCGAACTCATCACAGGCCCGGTCCGCTGACCACAAGCCAGCCACCGAACTCACCAGACCCGGTCCGCTGACCCCAGCGCCACCCCCTCGCTGCCGGCGGACCGCCCAGATCGGGCCCGACGCTCCCCCTCCCCCTCGGAGCGCCGGGCCCGGTCTCTTTGCCCCACCGAGTCGTGGAAATCGGCAGCCAAACCAGCCAGAACCCAGCCACAATCCACGACTCGCGCTCCGGGGCGGCAACCAATCGCCACGAGTCGACGAGTCAGGAGCCGAAGCCGGTGCGCCAGGTCGGGTGAGCAGGCGTCCAGCCGAGCGAACGCGCGTAGGCGTTGGACGCCCCCCGAGCCCACGACGTACGCGCGGCACTCGTCTCTGTGGGCACGTCGGGGGAGATGCCGACGGACTGGGCGAAGGCGGGGGACCAGGTTGAGGCGGGGGCGGGGGCGTTGTCGACGATGTTTACGGGGCCGGTGGGCCAGGTGAGGGCGGCTGCTGCGGCTGTGGCGGCGTCGTCTACGTGGAGGAAGCTGGTGATGTCGGGGCCGGCGGGGAGGTCGCCGGTGGTGGCGAGGTCGGCCATCAGGGCACCCTTGGCGTACCAGGTGTCGGGGCCGTAGAGCATGCCGTAGCGGAGCACGACCCACTCGGGTGCTTCGGCGGTGATCGCCTCGAGAGTGGCGACCGCCTCGACCGTGGCGCGGCGGGTGGCGTCCGGGGCGTGCAGGTCGAGCGGGGTGGATTCGACTGCGGGCGTCGAACCGGGCTCGTACGCCCACGCGATGCTCTGCGACACAACCCGCCGTACGCCGGCAGCCAGAGCCGCATCCACCAGGTTGCGCGTGCCCTCGCGACGAATCCGGCTGTTCGCGGCAAAGTCCCGCGACCCCAGAGCAGTCAACTGATGCATCACCACATCAGGCCGAGCCCCCGCAACGACGTCCCGCAACCGCCCAGCGTCGTACACATCCCCAACAACAGTCGTCACCCCACCACCCACCGTCCCGCCGACCGGCGAGCCCCCGTCAACCAACCTCCCACCCGCGTCGGAGCGGGCCTGGCGGATTAGGGCTGTTACGTGGTGGCCTTGGGCTACTAGGAGGGGTACGAGGCGGCGGCCGATTGTGCCGGTGGCGCCGGCGATGAAGATCCTCATGCGGGCCACCGTAGGCAACTGGGTGTCCGGCGCGGTGGGCCAATTGGTGAGCGGTTTCCCGGTCCACTTCCGGCAGGGGTGAACAAGCGTTTACGATTCCTGAGTAAACAACCGTTCACCACTGTGAGGACTCCGCTTGTCCGTCCGTCCTGCTGCCCGTCCGCGTCTCGTCCTAGCAGCGCTAGCGTTCTGCGGCGTGCTGGTGTCGATCAGCCAGACGATCGTCGTACCACTGCTCCCCGAACTCCCCGCGATCACCCACAGCCCGGCGTCCGACGTCAGCTGGCTGATCACCGTCACGCTGCTCACCGGCGCGGTGTTCACGCCGCTGCTCGGCCGCGCCGGCGACATGTACGGCAAGCGCCGCGTCCTCCTGATCGCCCTGTCGTCCATGATCATCGGCTCGCTGCTCTGCGCGACCAGTTCGAACCTGTCCGTGCTGATCGTCGGTCGCGCCTTCCAGGGCGCCGCGGTCGCGGTCGTCCCGCTCGGGATCAGCATCCTGCGCGACGAGCTGCCGCCGCGCCGGGTGATCCCATCGATCGCGATCATGAGCTCGACCCTGGGCATCGGCGCCGCGTTCGGCATCCCGGCCGCGACGCTCGTCGTCGAGTACGCGAACTGGCACGCGATGTTCTGGATCAACCTCGGACTCGGCGTGCTCGACATCGTCCTGGTCCTGCTGATCGTGCCGGAGTCCGCCATCCGCACCAGCGGCCGGTTCGACATCCTCGGCGCCGTCGGCCTGAGCGCGTTCCTGGTCTGCCTGCTGCTCGCGGTCTCCAAGAGCAGTGCGTGGAGTACGACGACGATCGTCGGCCTGTCCGTCGTCGCGATCCTGCTGGTCCCGCTGTGGGGCTGGTACGAGCTACGCACGAAGAGCCCGCTGGTCGATCTCCGCGTCTCCGCGCGTCCAGCCGTCCTCTTCACGAACCTCGGCGCGCTGCTGATCGGCTTCGCCTTCTACGCCAACTCACTGTCGACCGCCCAACTCGTCCAGGAGCCAACCTGGACCGGCTACGGTCTCGGCGAATCCATCGTGGTCAGCGGACTGTGCCTGCTCCCCGGAGGTGTCGCGATGGTGCTGCTCTCCCCGGTATCGGCCCGCATCTCCAGCGCACGCGGCCCAAGGTTCACGCTCGGGATCGCGTCGGTGCTGATGGCCGCCGGGTACGTCGTGCGCCTCTTCACCAGTAGCAACGTCGCCGGGATCGTGATCGGCGCAACGGTCGTCTCCGCCGGAACCGCTGTTGCGTACTCGGCGCTTCCGGCCCTGATCATGCATGCTGTGCCGGTGACCGAAACGGCCGCCGCGAACGGACTCAACACGCTGATGCGCACGATCGGGCAGGCGATCTGCAGCACGATCGTCGCGAGCGTGCTCGCCGGCGTCACGATCTCCTCGGGCGGCCGGGTCGCGCCCGCGCTGTCGGCGTACCTGATCGTGTTCGTGATCGCGGGCATCTCGGCCCTGGTGGCCGCGGGCCTGGTCATGTTCATCCCGGCGCGGCGGCCGGAGCCGGTGCCGGTCGAGGTGACTGTGAGGTGAGAGCGACGTGACCGACCCGGGGCGGGCCACGATCCTCCGCGCGGCGCGCAAGGCGTTCGCACGGGAGCCGTACGACGCGGTCACGCTGCGCGGGGTCGCTGCGGACGCCGGTGTCAGCGCCGCCCTGATCGTCAAGCACTTCGGCGGCAAGGAAGCGCTGTTCGAGCGGGTCGCCGACTTCACCGAGGCGGCCCAGCTGCTGCTCGCCGCACCGAACGAGCGACTTGGCGAGCACGCCGTCCGCGCGCTCGTCGAGTACCGCCGGCAGAACGATCAGGACCTGCTCGTCCGGGTCGTGTTCGCGGCCGGCAAGGGCGACGAACGGGCGCAGATCCGCGAGCACTTCCGCGACCAGGTCACCCGCGCCTTCGCCGCCCGGCTGACTGGACCGGACGCCGAGCTCCGGGCGGGCCTGATCACCGCGCAGCTGCTCGGCCTCGGCGCCGCGATCGCGATCGACAAGACCGGTCCGATCGCCTCCGCGGAACTGGACACCGTCGCCGGGCTCTATGCCCCGGCGATCCAGCAACTCATCCACTGATTGAACGCCCGTCCTAGAATGTGGACAAAGGGCTTGGCGCTGAGTGTGACGCCACTAACATGGAGCATCCAGGCCGAGAGGCGCTGCAACGGACCCAGGTCCGCCACGCTCGACCTGAGGCTTTGATGCAAGGGCGCCTCCGGAGATTTCTTCTGGAGGGGTTGGCAGATGAGTGAAGCCGCGCTGCGGGACCTGCTGGATCGGCGGATCGCAGTCCTCGACGGTGCCTGGGGCACGATGCTGCAGGGCGCGAAGCTGCAGACTGCCGACTTTCAGGGCGGTCGTTTCGGGGACCATACGCACGACGTGACCGGCGACCCGGACGTGCTGAACCTGACCCGGCCGGATCTGATCCTCGACGTCCACCGGCAGTACCTGGCGGCCGGTGCGGACATCACCACCACGAACACGTTCACCGCGACGAGCATCGGCCAGGCCGACTACGGCCTGCAGGGGTACGTCCGCGAGATGAACGTCGCCGGCGCGCGCCTTGCCCGCCAGGCGGCCGACGAGTTCGGCGGCAGGTTCGTCGCCGGTTCGATCGGCCCGCTGAACGTGACGCTGTCGCTGAGCCCGCGCGTCGAGGACCCGTCGTACCGCGCGGTGTCCTTCCAGCAGGTGAAGGACGCGTACGCCGAGCAGATCGCGGCGCTCGCCGAGGGCGGCGTCGACCTGCTGCTGATCGAGACGATCTTCGACACCCTGAACGCCAAGGCTGCCGTCGCCGCGGCCCGCGAGGTCGCGCCGGACCTGCCGTTGTGGATCTCGGTGACGATCGTCGACCTGAGCGGCCGGACCCTGTCGGGGCAGACCGTCGAGGCGTTCTGGAGCTCGGTCGAGCACGCCAAGCCGCTCGTCGTCGGCGTGAACTGTTCGCTCGGCGCCGCCGAGATGCGCCCGCACGTCGCGGACCTCGCCCGGTTCGCCGACACGTACGTCGCCTCGCACCCGAACGCCGGCCTCCCGAACGCCTTCGGCGGGTACGACGAGACGCCCGAAGAGACCTCCGCGATGCTGGAGGAGTTCGCGCAGTCCGGTCTCGTCAACATCGTCGGCGGCTGTTGCGGTACGACGCCCGCCCACATCAAGCAGATCGCGGCCGCCGTAGAGCAGCTGCAGCCGCGCACCGTCGTACCGACCGATCACACCACCCGGTTCTCCGGGCTCGAGCCGTTCAAGATCGGCAAGGACACCGGGTTCGTGATGATCGGTGAGCGGACCAACGTCACCGGGTCGGCGAAGTTCCGCCGGCTGATCGAGGGCGACAACCACCAGGCCGCGGTCGACGTGGCGCTGGAGCAGGTGCGCGGCGGCGCGAACCTGCTGGACGTGAACATGGACGCCGACCTGCTCGACAGCGAGCAGGCGATGACCACGTTCCTGAACCTGATCGCGACCGAGCCCGAGGTGGCCCGGATCCCGATCATGGTCGACAGCTCGAAGTGGACCGTGCTCGAGGCCGGCCTGAAATGCGTGCAGGGCAAGGGCGTGGTCAACTCGATCAGCCTCAAGGAGGGCGAGGAGGAGTTCCTCGACCGGGCCCGCCGGATCATGAGCTACGGCGCCGGCGCGGTCGTGATGGCGTTCGACGAGCAGGGCCAGGCCGACACGGTCGAGCGCAAGGTGGCGATCTGCGGCCGGGCCTACGACCTGCTGACCGGCATCGGGTTCCCGGCCGAGGACATCATCTTCGACCCGAACGTGCTGGCGGTCGCGACCGGCATGTCCGAGCACAACGGCTACGCGAAGAACTTCATCGACGCTCTGCCGCTGATCAAGGAACGCTGTCCGGGCGTCCACATCAGCGGCGGCATCTCGAACCTGTCCTTCTCGTTCCGCGGCAACGACATCGTCCGCGAGGCGATGCACTCCGCGTTCCTGTACCACGCCGGCAAGGTCGGCCTGGACATGGGAATCGTGAACGCGGGCCAGCTCGCGGTGTACGAGGACATCCCGAAGGACCTGCTGGAGCTGGTCGAGGACGTCATCTTCGACCGCCGCGACGACGCCACCGACCGCCTGGTCGCGTTCGCCGAGAACGTGAAGGGCAAGGGCAAGCAGCGCGAGGTCGACCTGACCTGGCGTGAGGGCTCGGTCGAGGAGCGGCTGTCGCACGCGCTCGTGCACGGCATCGTCGACTTCATCGAGAACGACACCGAGGAGGCCCGGCAGAAGCTGCCGCGGCCGCTGGAAGTCATCGAAGGCCCGTTGATGGACGGCATGAAGGTGGTCGGCGATCTGTTCGGCGCCGGCAAGATGTTCCTGCCGCAGGTGGTCAAGAGCGCGCGGGTGATGAAGCGCTCGGTCGCCTACCTCGAGCCGTTCATGGAGGCGGAGAAGGAGCAGGCCCGGCTCGAGGGCCGCGCCGAGGCCGTCCGTGGTCAGGGCAAGGTGGTGCTCGCGACCGTGAAGGGCGACGTCCACGACATCGGCAAGAACATCGTCGGCGTGGTGCTCGGTTGCAACAACTACGAGGTGATCGACCTCGGCGTCATGGTGCCGGCGGCAAGGATCCTCGACACCGCGGTGGCCGAGGGCGCGGACGCGGTCGGCCTGTCAGGGCTGATCACGCCGTCGCTGGACGAGATGGTGTCGGTGGCCGACGAGATGCAGCGGCGCGGGCTGAAGCTCCCGTTGCTGATCGGCGGCGCGACCACTTCGAAGCAGCACACCGCCGTCCGGATCGCACCGGCGTACGAGAACACCACTGTGCACGTGCTGGATGCCTCGCGGGTCGTTGGCGTGGTGTCCGATCTGCTCGACGCCGATCGCGCAGTAGAGCTTGCCAAGAGCAACAGTATTGAGCAGGGGCGGTTGCGCGAGCAGCACGCGAACAAGCAGCGCGCCCCGATGCTGACGCTGGCCGAGGCGCGGGCGAACAAGGAGCAGGTCGAGTACGGCGAGCTTCCGGTGCCGGAGTTCACCGGGCTGCGGTACGTGTCGCCGTCCATCGAGACGCTGCGCGAGATGGTCGACTGGCAGTTCTTGTTCCTGGCTTGGGAATTGAAGGGGAAGTACCCGGCGATCCTGGATCAGCCGGTCGCGCGGGAGCTGTTCGACGACGCGAACACGTTGCTGGACGAGATCATCGCGAACGGGTCCTTCACCGCCGACGGCGTGTACGGATTCTGGCCGGCGCACAGCGAGGGCGACGACATCGTCCTGGACGGGCTGGACCGGTCGTTCCCGATGCTGCGGCAGCAGACCGAGAAGCCGGCCGGGCGGGACAACCGCTGCCTCGCCGACTACATCGCGCCGTCCGGTGATCATCTCGGCGGGTTCGGGGTCGCGATCCACGGCGCGGAGGCGCTGGCGAAGTCGTACGAGGAACGCAACGACGACTACCGGGCGATCATGGTGAAGGCGCTGGCCGACCGGCTCGCGGAGGCGTTCGCGGAGTGGATCCACCTGGAGGCGCGGCGGGCGTGGTTCGAACCCGACGTACAGCCGGTGCTGGAGGACCTGCACGCGGAGCGGTTCCGCGGCATCCGGCCGGCCCTCGGGTACCCGGCGAGCCCGGACCACAGCGAGAAGCAGGACCTGTTCGAGCTGCTCGCGGCGGACAAGATCGGCCTCGGGCTGACCGAGTCCTTCGCGATGACGCCGGCCGCGGCGGTGAGCGGTCTGATCTTCGCGCACCCGGCGTCGCGCTACTTCAGCGTCGGCCGTCTGAACCGCGATCAGATCGAGGATTACGCCGTACGTCGTGGCCTCCCGGTCGCTGAGGTCGAACGCTGGCTCCGGCCGAATCTTGCGTACGACCCGGACTGAGTGGGGTCAGGGCCGGATCCTGCGTGAGTCTCCTGAGCAGGGGATCGACCTTCTCGGCCACCGTCCGGACCGAATCGGCGGCGAGCTCCGGCTTGCCCTGCTCGACGGCCGCAGAGAAGTCGCGGCGGAGAGCGCCGACCGCTCGCCAGCGCTCGCCCTCCGACAGTTCGTCGGTACCCGGAAGCAGCGCGATCACCTCCGGCCAGCGCTGGTCGGCTTTTACCGAGAGCATCCAGTCCGAGAGCGCGGCGAAGTCCTCGGAGCGTGCCGGCGTGCCACCCTGCTGCCGGACGACTTCGGTGAGCAGCGCACGGGCGGCCGACGCAGCCGCCGGATCCCGGCCGGAGAAGGTAAAGTCCGGCAGGTCATGGGCGGGGAGGAACTTCCCGGATTCGGTCTTCGGCCAGACCTTGGCCAGCCGTTCCTGGGTCCAGACGTCGGCCAGACCAGTGTCCAGGTAGGCCTCGGCCTCCCAGATTCCGCCGATGTTGTCGGGCTCCGGGCTGCTCAATCCGGCGGCCTGGGACGTCATGTGCGCGGTTGCCCGCACCAGGTTCGGCCAGTCCTGCGCCGGGAGCCCCGCCTGGCTGCGGGCCTGTGCGTCGCGGATCGTGTCGGCCTGGTCTTCCGGCAGGAACAGTGGACTGCTCAGCTGCCGCAGATCCTCCTTGGGATCTCGCGGCGTCCATCCCGTCGGTTTCTGGACGATGTCGATGCCTCGCCAGCGGACGAGGCGATTGGTGTTCTCGCTGACGGCTTCGGCGACCGATTCCGTCCAGGAGAAGCACGGATCGTCGAAATGGACCAGACCAGTAGCCATTGTTCTCCTCGCTGAGAGCGACGGGTTCAGCGTAGGTGCGCCGCCGGTTCATCCGGGCGATGTCACACTTCGCGGCTCGGAAACCTCATAAGCGGTATGAACGCAACCGAGGAGTTCCTCGCGCATCGGGAGCTGTTGTTCTCGATCGTCTACAACGTGCTGGGCAGCGTCGCGGACACCGAGGACGTGCTGCAGGAGACCTGGGTGGCCTGGTCGGGGCGTTCCGGCGTGCAGAACTCGCGGGCGTACCTCGTACGCGTCGCGGTGAACGCCGCGCTGGCTCGTCGTACGTCGATCAACCGCCGCAAGGAGGAGTACATCGGGCCGTGGCTGCCGGAGCCCGTGGTGATGCCGATCGACCCGGTGGAACGGAGCGAGACGATCTCGCTGGCAGTACTGGTCGTCCTGGAAACGCTGTCGCCGCTCGAGCGGGCGGTGTTCGTGCTGCACGAGGTGTTCGGGTACCAGCTCGCCGAGATCGCGGAGATCCTCGGACGGACGCCGTCCGCCGTACGGCAGCTCGCCCATCGCGCGCGGGAGCACGTCCAGGCGCGACGACCGCGGTTCACCGCGGATCCGCAGGTACGGCTGGAGGTGACGCAGCGGTTCGTCGACGCGATCGTCGGCGGTGATCTCGACGCGTTGATGGCGGTCCTCGCGCCGGACGTGACGTTGTGGGCCGACGGCGGCGGCAAGGCCCGCGCGGCCGGGTTGCATCCGGTGCTCGGCCGGGACCGGATCGGCCCGCTGCTGATCGGCGATCGGGTACGTCGTCCGCTGCCGTCGCTGGACGTCCGCTACCGGACCGTGAACGGCGACCCGTCGGCGCTGCTGCTGTCCGGTGACACGCCGTTCGCCGTCATCGTGCTCGAGGTCGAGGGCAACGAGGTCACGGGCATCTACGCGATCACCAACCCCGACAAGCTCGCGCACGTGGAGATTCGATGAGGACGGCCGTCGTCCTGGTGACCGTTGCGATCAACGCTTTCTCCGGGATCGCCGCGTTGCTGCACTGGAAGCCGATCCTGCCCGGGATGGTGAAGGCCGGCGTACCGGAAACCTGGCTCACCTTCCCGATCGGGACCTTGAAAACAGCTGGGGCCGCGGGACTGCTCGCCGGTCTGCTCATCCAACTGCCCACGTTGATCGCGGCTGCGGCGATCGGGCTGGTGTTGTTCTTCGTGTGCGCTTTGTACACGCACGTGCGCGTCGCGGACTACACAGCGCAGTTCTTCCTCGCGGTGTTCTTTCTCGGCATGGCCTGCGCCTCGTTGGTGCTTACCCTGGCGGCATGACTGTGAGACCTGCTGTTGCCGCGGATGCCGATGCGGTGGCCGCGATCTGGTACGCCGGTTGGCAGGACGGCCACCTGGGACATGTGCCCGAGGAACTGGTCGCGATCCGGACCAAGGAGTCGTTCTGGACCCGTGCCGGAGAACGGATCGCGGACACCACGGTCGCCGTCGTCGGAGCCGAGGTCGCGGGGTTCGTGATGGTGGTGGGGGACGAGGTCGAGCAGGTGTACGTCGCGAGCGGGCATCGCGGATCGGGGATCGCCGGGACGCTGCTCGCCGAAGCGGAGCGGCTGGTGAAGGCAGGCGGGCATCAGGAGGCCTGGCTGGCAGTCGCGACCGGCAATGCGCGCGCTCGCCGGTTCTACGAGCGCAACGGCTGGACCGACGGTGGACCGTTCGACTATCCGGCGAGCGTCGGGACCGGCAGCATCCCGGTCCCTTGCCACCGCTACGTGAAGCCTGTCTGACGCAGGATTCCCCTCAAGTTGCGGCGTGCGGCAGGTACATCGGCGGCGGATGGAGTTAGCGTGCCCTTCGCAAGCATTCCTGTTTTGGAGGGGTCACCATGGCATTCCGTTCCTGGCGCCGGCCGTCCCGCCGCATGGTTCTGACCAGCGTCGCCGCGGTCGCGATGACATCGGTCGTCGGCGGAGTCGCGTACTCGGCCGGCGCCGCGACGCAGCAGCCGGCGATCCAGACGTCGACACCGCACAGCGAGAAGCAGGTCACCAACATCGACGTACTGCGTCAGCAGCTGCGCAACTACTACGGTGACCCCCTCGGCTCCGGCACCTTCGCGGCGGACAGCAACTACGCGAAGGAAGCGCAGCAGGTCGCTGCCGCGGGGACCCGCTGGATCTCGGTCCCGCACCACACCAAGAAGACCAAGGCGATCCTGCTGGACGTCGACGACACGTCGCTGGCCACCTGGAACTACGAGATCTTCAGCAACTGGGCGTACAACCCGGCCACCAACGCGGACTACGTGCTGAACCAGAAGTTCCCGGCCGTTCCCGGCATGGTCGACCTGGTGAAGACGGCTGAGCGTGAGGGGTACGCGATCTTCTTCCTGACCGGCCGCGGCGCCGCGCAGGAGCAGGCGACGCTGGGCAACCTCACCGCGGACGGGGTCGGCGTCGATGCCGGCTACCCGAAGCCGACCGCGCTGAGCAACGGCGAGGACGGCCTGTTCACCAAGCCGGCCGTTGCCAACTACCCCGACTACCTGAAGCAGGCCTGCGCCGGCGACCCGAACGGATCGTGTACGACGATCCACTACAAGTCGGCGACCCGCGCGCACATCGAGTCGCTCGGCTACGACATCGTCGCGAACTTCGGCGACCAGTTCTCCGACCTGAAAGGCGGTTTCGCCGACCGCACCTTCAAGCTCCCGAACCCGAACTACTACCTGCCCTGATCCCTGGGTAAAGCGCCGTACAGCAAGGTCCGCAGGGCGTCGGTCAGGGCCGGCTCGAACTCCATCCGGATCGCACTCAGCGCCGGGTCGGTCTCGTAGGCGGCCAGGATCGCCGGCACCGGATGGGAGTGGGTCCAGATCGCGCCCGCGAGCAGGCTCGCGGCGGCGATGAACCGGCCCGCTTCCTCCGGGCCGAGCTCCGGCAGTACGCCGACGACCACCCCGATCAGCTGTTCGTACGCGACCACGGCCGCGCGCTTGAACGTGAGCGCCGTTTCGGTCGTGATGTTCCGCTCCAGCACCGCCGCCTGCGTACTGATCAGGTCGCAGAGCACGGGCCGCTTCGACAGCGTGCCGACGATGGTCGCGATCAGCAGGTCGGCCCGCTCGTCGGTCGCCCCAGGTGACTTGTCCGGCAATGCGGTCGCGAGGTCCTGCACCCAGGCCGTCAGCTCGCTGCTCGACAGTTCGAGCAGGACGGCCTCGCGGGAGTCGAAGTAGTTCAGGACGTTCGACTTCGCCAGGCCGACGCGGCGGCTCAGCTCGTTCAGGCTGACGTCCGCGACCGGCATCTCGGTCAGCATCGTGGCCGCGGTCGCGAGGATCGCCCGCCGCCGCTCGGCCCGCTGCTCCGGTCTCCGCGCCCGCTGGAAGTTCATGATCACAGTCTACAGACCAGCGGTCTGTTGTTATCGGACCGTCGGTCTGATAATGTCGAAGCCATAACAGACCACCAGTCTTTTATGGAGAGTGGAACATGTACGACGTCCCCGACCAGACCGGCAAGCTCGCCGTCGTCACCGGCGCCAACAGCGGGACCGGCAAGGAGGCCGCCAAGCGGCTCGCAGCCGCGGGCGCGCGGGTCGTGCTAGCGGTTCGGACCCCCGCCAAGGGAGAGGCGGCTCGTGAAGAGATCCTGGCCGAGCACCCGGGCGCTCAGCTCGAGGTACGGCGGATCGACCTCGCCGACCTCGCCTCTGTCCAGGAGTTCGCCGAGCAGCTCAGCGCCGACGAGCCGCACCTGGACCTGCTGGTGAACAACGCGGGAGTGATGAACCCGCCGGACCGGCACGTCACCAAGGACGGCTTCGAGCTGCAGTTCGGCTCGAACTATCTCGGCCCGTTCGCGCTCACCGTCCGGCTGCTGCCGCTGATCCTGGCCGCTCCGGCGCCGCGGGTCGCGACGATGGCCAGCGGTGCGGCGAACTTCGGCCGGATCCACTTCGACGACCTGCAGTGGGAACGCCGCTACCGGTCGACGGCGGCGTACTCGCAGTCGAAGCTCGCCGACCTGATGCTGAGCAACCAGCTCGCGCGGCTGTCGACCGAGCACGGCTGGGGCCTGCTCAGTGTCGCGGCCCATCCCGGCTTCACGAACACCAACCTGCAGACGGCCGGTGCGAGCCTCGGTCGCGACCGGATGCCGCTGGCGACGCGACTGCTGTACCGCCTCGCCCCGCTCCCTTCGCAGGGCGTCGTGACCGGCACCGAACCGCTGTTGTTCGCCGCGGCCGACCCCGCAGCCGAGCACGGTGCGTACTACGGTCCGTCCGGGCGGTTCGGCCTCGTCGGCCCCACCGCCTTGGCCAAGCAGCCCAAGGCTGCCCTCGATGCTGAGACCAGCGCCCGGCTGTGGACGGTCTCCGAAGGACTGACGGGGGTCTCGCTGCCGTCTATCCTGCGCAAGTGAGCGAGTGGTCGAGTGGGGGAATCTACGAGTCGTACGTAGGCCGTTGGAGCCGCCTCGTCGCGCCGGAGTTCGTCGGCTGGCTGGAGCAGCCGGCCGGGCTGCGCTGGCTCGACGTCGGGTGCGGTACGGGCGCGTTGACCAGCACGATCCTTGGTACGGCGGATCCGGCGTCCGTGCTCGGTGTTGACCCGTCGGAGGGCTTCATCGGCTACGCACGACAGGCTGTCAACGATCCGCGGGCAGCCTTCGAGGTCCGGTCCGCGGCCGAGCTCCCGGACGGCCCGTACGACGTGGTCGTCGCCGGGCTGGTGCTCAACTTCATCCCCGAGCGGGTCGAGGCGCTGCGCCGGATGCGCGAGATCGGTACGACGGTCGCGGTCTACGTGTGGGACTACGCCGGCGGCATGCAGCTGATGCGGTACTTCTTCGACGCGATGGCCGACGTACGCCCGCAGGACCGGGACCACGACGAGGGTCGCCGGTTCCCGTTCTGTACGCCGGAAGGCCTCGAGGGGCTGTTCCGCGAGGCCGGGTTCAGCGAGGTGCGGACGCGCGAGATCGTCGTACCGACGGAGTTCGCGTCGTTCGACGACTACTGGCAGCCGTTCCTGGGCGGGCAGGGCGTGGCGCCGGCGTACTTGCGCAGCCTGGAACCGGCGGATCAGGAGGCGCTGCGGGGTGCCGTACGGGCACGGCTGCCGATCTCTGCTGACGGGTCGATCAGCCTCACGGCGCGGGCGTGGGCGGCTGTCGGTTGAGGTAGTCGTCGCGGAGCAGCCCGTACAGCAAGTCGTCGGTCCACTCGCCCTTGAACCAGGAGTTGGCCGGCCGCTCGCCCTCGCGGGTGAAGCCGACGCGTTCGAGCAGCCGGGCCGAGGCGGTGTTGCGGGCGTCGCACTCGGCAGAGACCCGATGCAGCTCGCGGTCGACGAACAGGTGGTGGAGCAGGCCACGCACGGCCTCGGATGCGTACCCGTGGCCCTGGTGCTCCGACGCGAGCGTGAACCCGAGGTCGGCCTGCATCAGGTTCTCGTGCAGGTGCAGGCCGAGGTCCCCGATCAGTACGCCGTCCAGGTCGACCGCGTACTGGAACCAACCGGGCGCCTCCGGATCGCCTTGCGCGAACCGCTCGACCGTCTGCTGTGCCTCGGCGAGCGGCACCGGCGCCTCCCAGGACTGGAAGCGGGCGACCTGCGGGTCCGAGCGGTATGCGGCGAACTGCTCGGCGTCAGTGGGCTTGAAGCGGCGCAGGATCAGGCGCTCGGTGCGGGCGAACATCCGGACATCATGTCAAGACTGCGCGCTCGGCTCCGTCGTACCTGTGAGAGGAGAGCGCCGATGAAGTTTCTACTGATCCTGCAGGGTGACGGCGAGGCACGCCTGCCGCGCGACGAGTTCGAGCGAGTCGCCCACGACGCCGGTGAACTGGTCGGCGGCGAGCTGCTCGCGGACGCCCAACTGTCCGTCCGGCTGCCTGACCGCGAGCCAACGAAGATCGACGGGTACTACGTCATCGACGTGGAGAACCGCGACCGCGCCGTCGAGCTCGCGCGCCTGCTGCCGGACGCGCGAGCCGCTGGCCGCTCGGTCGAGATCCGCGCAGTCATGCATCCCGCCGCCGTCGATTTCTAGACGACCTTGAACCAGAGGCTGGTGGCTAGTGGGGTTTCGGTGACGGTCAGGCGTTCGAGGCGGACCGTGCGGCCGCCGGGCTGGGCGAAGAGGCGGGTGCCGTCGCCCAGCATGACCGGGGCGTAGAAGAGGAGCACCTCGTCCAGTTCGCCGGCCTCGATGCACTGCTTGGCGATGTTCGCGCCGATCACGTTCACGTAGTTCTCGCCGGCCGCCTCCTTGGCCTGCGCGAGCGCCTTCGTGAAGTCGTCGACGTACGTGACCCCGGCCTCCGGGTCGGACGGTGGGCGGTGCGTGACGACGTACGCCGGTCCGCTCCAGCCGCCGCCGAACGCCTCGCCCTCTCCGGGCTCGCCCTTGTGCGGGTCGTCGCCGTCGTGGGACCGGCGGCCGATCAGCAGCGACCCGATCCGGGGGAGCAGGTCGTCGACCTCCGGGTTGGGGCCGAGGTACGGGCGCATCCACTGCATGTCGCCGTCCGGACCGGTGATGAAGCCGTCCACCGAGAGGGTCACCGAGTACAGCACCTTCGCCATCCGAGTCTCCTGCCTGTTCGTAGGTGCTTGTTGAGACGACTGAGCCGGGGAAAACTCATCGGCGGACCGCCAGCCCATCACAATTGCCCGGTGGGTGCCGCCTCCCGCGGAGGTCCGCCCCGAGGCCGCGATTGTGATGGCGTGGCGGACGGGAGGGGCCCAGTGCGGTCGGTTGCCGGCGCGGCCGGTAGCCTTCCGGCAATTCAGCTTTTCGCATGACGGAGCGAGGTGCGGCGCGGCGATGCCCGAAGATGAGCACACGCACTCGCCGCTGCGTGCCGTCGAGCCGGCTGCTATCGACCTCGAACGGGCCTCGCAGGCCCGCGTGTACGACCTGCTGCTCGGCGGCAAGAACAACTTCGAGGTCGACCGGCAGTTCGTCCAGGAACTGCTGAAGATCGCGCCCGAGATCTCCGAGCTGACCCGGCAGAACCGCCGCTGGATGGCCGACGCGATCGACCGGATGATCACCGAGGGCCGGATCGACCAGTTCCTCGACCTCGGCGCCGGGCTGCCCACCGCGCAGAACACCCATGACATCGCGCTGCGGGCCAACCCGGCCGCGACCGTCGTGTACGTCGACAACGACCTGACCGCGATCTCCCACGGCCAGGCGCTGCTCGCCGACGACCAGCGCAGCTTCTTCGCCGACGCGGACCTCAACGACCCGGCCGCCGTTCTGGCTCATCCGTCCGTGACCGCTGCGCTCGACCTGACCCGCCCGGTCGGGATCCTGCTCGGCCTGGTCCTGCACTCGACGCCCGACCCGGTGCCGGTCGTCGCGGACTACCTGGCCGCCGTACCGTCCGGCTCGTACCTGGCGCTCACGCATCCGCTCAACCCGCGGGACGGCGGACGGCTGTCCGAGTTCTCGACCGCGATCGAGGAGAAGCTGCAGGACGCGTTCCCGCACATGCGGTTCCGGACCCGGGACCAGATCGCCGAGCTCGTCGAGGGACTCGAGCTGGTTGCGCCCGGGCTCGTCGACCTGACGTCGTGGTGGCCGGAGGACGAGCAGAAGCTCAACCTGACCGGTGCCGGCCAGCTCCTCCTGGTCGCCCTCGCCCGCAAGCCGTAAGGAATTCACTGGTGTCCGGCGCACAGCCGGACCATGATGGGTCGCATGTCTGCTCAGGCTGCTGCCGCTTACTGATCGTCACCGCGCCCCGATGACTCCTGGCGCGTCCGATCAAGCCCGTCCCGAGGACGGGCCCCGTAGCGTGCAGTCCTTCAGCCTTGGAGCCAGCCTTCCCATGACTTCTCTCATTGAGGTCGCGTGTGACGAGTCGGGGTTCTCCGGAACCAACCTGCTCGACCCCGCCTCACCCGTCATCACCCATGCCAGCGTCGATCTCGCCGTACCAGCAGCCGCCGACGTGATCGACGTACTGCGAGACCGTCTGCACCGCCGGACGGAGTACAAGTCCAACCAGTTGCTGCGACCCGAGCAGCGGCCCGCGCTCGAGTGGCTGCTCATGACTCTGCGCGGGCATGCGCATGTCCTCACCATCGACAAGACCGCGTACGTCGCCGCGCGGGTGTTCGATCTGTTCACCGAGGAACCGTCGTACGGCGCCGGCACCAGCCTCGGTACGGACCATGCGGAGGTGGCCGAAGCGTTGCGGCATCGGACCGGGTTCCTCGCGGCGTTCGTGGACCTGGCGCGGACGAAGCGCGTGCGGTTGATGGATCACGCGGCGGTGGATCGGTTCTTCGCGACGATGCCGGCCGACGTACCCGCGTTGCGTGCGGTGACCCGGGCTCGGGTCGAAGAGGTGATGCAGCGGCTGATCGACGAGGATCCGGAGCTTCCGCCGCCGTTGGAGCCGCTGGTGCCGGCGCTCGCCGAGACGGTGCTGTACTGGAGCGCCGGTGGTCGTTCGGTCACTGTGGTGCACGACGAGCAGAGCGCATTGACGCCAGGCCGGGTGGCACGGCTCGGCGCGTTCCTCGCTTCTCGCGTGGAGCCGGCGCCGCTGCAGTCGTTCGTGCAGGTCGACTCCAAGCACGATCCGCGGGTCCAGGTGGCCGATTTCCTGGCCGGCATCGCGCGCCGTCGTACGCCGGACTTGGTGGAGCTGTTGGAGCCTTACACCTGTGCGGCGACGAACTCGTCCCAGGTGTGAGTGCCGACGTCGGCGCCGGCGAGGGTGAGGTTGCCGCCCGCGCGGTACACCTTGCCCGCCTTGCCGGGAACGCGGATCGGCAGCGACAACCGGTGCTTGCCGGTGGCCCGTAGGTAGTCCCGAGCAAGCTCTGACAGGCTGTAAACCTTAGGTCCGACCAGGTCGGGAACGAGGCCCTGCGGTTCACCGAGCGCGAGTTCGGCGAGTCGTTCGGCCACGTCCCGGCCGTCGACTGGCTGCAGCCGGAGGCCGCCCGGCATCGGGAGGACGGGCAGTTTCGTCATCGCCTGCAGCGTCTTCCAAGCGAAGTCGTGGAGCTGAGCGACCCGCAGTACCGTCCACGGGACCGACGACCCGCGGACCTCCTGCTCAGCGCCGAGCTTGGACTTGAAGTACGTCAGCGGCAGTTGGTCGACCGCGGTCACCGAGATGTGGACCAGATGGCCGACCTTCGCCTGTTCGGCCGCCTTGACCAGGTTGCGGGTGCCGAGGTCGTCACCCTTCGGGCCGCCGGCGAGATGCAGGATCACGTCGACGCCGTCCACGGCCCGGTCCAGTCCCTCGCCGTTCAGGAGGTCGACGGCCAGGTACTCGACGCCGTCGCCGCGATCGCCCGCGTGCCGGCTGAGGACCCGGACCTTGCTGCCGGCCGCCTGGAGCAGCGGGACCACCTGACGGCCGATCGTTCCCGTACCGCCTGTCACCAGGATCGTGCTCATGTCCTTCGCTCCGTTCTGTGGGTTCTGAACCGCTGACGAAGCCCGGTGCGGGAGTGTGACCCGATGTGAGCTGGAATACATCCAGGCAAAATGTCGAGGGCCTGTCGGCGCCTCCGACGTCCGGGGTGTACGGGCGCAGTACGGCGTACCGGCACGACACAGGAGGTTCTGTCATGAAGTACGTAGTCCTGATCCACTCCAACATGCAGCCGTGGGGTCACCCGACGATCGACTTCACCGAGGTCGGCCGTGCGGTCCCGGTGGACGAGCGGGCCGCGATGGGCAAGGAGTTCGACGAGCTGCTCGCCGAGCTGTCCGCGTCCGGCGAACTGGTCACCGGCCTGGCGTTGGACGCACCATCAACCGCGCGAACCTACCGCTGGGAGGGCAAGCGCCCGGTCAACACCGACGGGCCGTACGCCGAGTCGAAGGAGCAGCTCGCCGGGTTCTTCATCCTCGACTGCGCCACCCGCGACCGCGCCGAGGAACTCGCCGCCAAGTTCGCCGGCCCCGGCGACGTCATCGAGCTCCGCCCGGAAATGGAGTTCTGAGGGCGATTCCGGACAGTAACGAACGGGGTGTGACCCAACCGGCAATCCGGAGTGACGTACGCCGTACCGCCGGAGCGGAGGCTCCCATATTCTTTGGTCCTTACCGAGAGTCAGGAGTGTGCCGTGACCACTGTCTTGCTGATGGGCCCTCCTGGGGCCGGTAAGGGTACGCACGCGGGTCACCTGGCCGCCCATCTCGGTGTGCCCGTGATCTCCACCGGTGACCTGTTCCGCCGCAACATCGCGGACGGCACCGAGCTCGGCAAGACGGCGCAGGGCTACCTCGACGCGGGCGAGTACGTGCCGGACGAGGTCACCAACGCGATGGTCCGCGACCGCCTCGCAGACACCGACGCCCGTCCGGGATTCGTCCTGGACGGGTACCCGCGCACCCTCGACCAGGCCGGCGTCCTGGACGAGATCCTCGGTGCGCAGGGCCGTGCGCTGGACGCGGCCCTGGTCCTGCAGGTCGAGGCCGACGCCCTCGTCGACCGGCTGCTCCGGCGCGCCGCGATCGAGCACCGCTCGGACGACACCGAGGACGTCATCCGCCGGCGCTTCGAGGTCTACCACGAGCAGACCGCGCCGCTGATCCACTTCTACTCCGGCCGCGGCATCCACCACGAGGTCGACGCCTCCTCCGACATCGACACGGTCCGCGCCCGCGTCTGGCAGGTCGCCGTACAACTCAAACCTGCCGCGTAGCTCCGGAGCCCGCGCTCACCGCCAGGCGGGGGCGACTGACTTTCGGTAGGGGCGGCCGAAGATCCCGAGGATCACGGTGAGGACGGGTTTGGGGACGGTGCTGGTGATGGCCGCGGACTCCGCGGGTGTGGCGCCGTCGAGGGCCCAGGCGAAGAACGTGCCGCCCTGGACCGGACCGACCTTGGCGAACTCGCGGCCCATCGCCTTCAGTTCGGGCGTGCCGACGTTGGCCTGGTAGACGGGTTCGATCTCCGCCTCCTCGTGGTCGAGGTGCTCGACGGTGACCCGTTGCAGCTCTTGGATCGCAGCGCGTGCGGTCGCCGCGTCGTCCGCGCTCGCGGAGTTCCGCAGCGCGCCCAGCGCGGTCCGCGATGCAGCGAGTGCGTTGGCCATCGTGTCGTGCTCGGCATCCAGTTGCGCCAACAGGTCCGCGCTCACGCCGAGCTTCTGCAGCGCCGGCCACGCGACCTCGTGCTCACCTTCGTGGTGCCGGGTGAGCTGGCTGTCGAAGTTCTGCCAGGCCGCGGCCAGCTGCGCCGCGCGCGTGCGGTCCCCGTCCGGGAACCGCTCCAATGCATCCAGGAATCGACCCAGGTCGCGCCGAACGGCCGCATGGATCGCCTTGTTCATACTCATTTCCCCCATGGCCGGGAGTATGCGTCCGGGAACATCCGTTGACCAGAGCAAGTTGACGCTGAATATGCATGGTGAGTACAAGGTCCCAGGCGGAAAGCTCGTCGTGGCAGACCTCGATGTCGTCGACGAGCACGTCCGGAATGCGCAGATCTCCGGCGACTTCTTCCTCGAGCCGGACGACGCGCTGGAGCGGATCAACGGGGCCTTGGCGGGTCTGCAGGTGGCCACATCCGCGGCTCAGATCGCCGCGCGGGTGCGAGGTGCGCTCGGCGACGGCGTCGAGATGCTCGGGTTCTCGCCCGAGGCCGTGGCTGTCGCGGTACGGCGTGCGTTGACCGGTGCGACCGGTTGGCGTGACCACGAGTGGGAGTTCGTGCACGACGTACCGCGGGAGCCGGCGCTGCAGATGGCGCTCGACGAGGTGCTGACCGAGCAGGTCGGGTCGGGGGAGCGCCCGCCGACGCTGCGGGTCTGGGAGTGGGCGTCCAAAGCGGTCATCATCGGCAGCTTCCAGTCGCTGCGGAACGAGGTCGACCTGGACGGTGCGGCCCGTCACGACGTCACCGTCGTACGGCGGATCAGCGGCGGCGGAGCGATGTTCGTCGAACCGGGCAACACGATCACGTACTCGCTGTACGTGCCGGAATCACTCGTTTCCGGCCTGTCGTTCATCGAGTCGTACGCGTTCCTCGACGACTGGGTCATTGGCGCGCTCAACGATCTCGGCATCGCGGCGACGTACCAGCCGATCAACGACATCACGTCGCCGGCGGGCAAGATCGCAGGTGCTGCGCAGAAGCGGTTCGCCGGCGGCGCCGTGCTGCATCACGTGACGATGGCCTACGACATGGACGCCGGCAAGATGCTCGAGGTACTGCGGATCGGCCGGGAGAAGCTGTCCGACAAGGGGACGAAGAGCGCGAACAAGCGCGTCGACCCGTTGCGCAGCCAGACCGGTCTCGACCGCGCGGACGTGATCTCGCGGATGGCCGGCACGTTCCGGAACCGCTACGGATTGTCGGACGGCGTGATCTCCGCCGACACCGTCGCGCTGGCCGAGGAGCGGGTGGCGGCGAAGTTCGGCACGGAGGAGTGGCTTACGCGGGTGCCGTGATCGGTACGGCGTTGCCGCTGACCCGCACGCGATTGTCGTCCGGGCGGAGCTCGACCGTTATGAGGCTGGGCCGTCCGAGGTCGTCGCCTTGATGCAGGGTGATCGTGGGTTGCCCTTCGCCAAGTTCACGCAGGTACGCGCCGAACGCGGCCGCGGCGGCACCGGTTGCCGGGTCCTCGACGACATCGCCCACGGGGAACGGGTCGCGGACGTGGAAGACGGTCGGCGATTCCTGCCAGACGAGTTGGAGGGTGGTCAGGTCGCGCTCGAGCATGTACGCGAGCAGGCGGTCGAAGTCGTAGTCGAGCGCGGCGAGTCGTTGCCGGGTCGCCGTACTCAGGACGAGATGCCGCGCCCCGGCGTACGCGATCCGCGGCGGCAAGGCGGGGTTGAGGTCTTCGGGTGACCAGCTGAGGATGTCGAGTACGTCGGTCAGATCGCCGGCGTCTTCTACGGACGGCTCGACGCTGGTGAGGGTTGCGCGCAGGGTGTCGTCGACGGTGACCGGGACGTGGCCGGCCGCCGTCGCGAAGACGATCTCGCCCGGGCCGTTGCGCTCCGCCAAGGCGACGGCGGTCGCGACGGTGGCGTGACCGCAGAACGGGACCTCGGCCTTGGGGGAGAAGTACCGCACCGGGCGCACACCGCTCGCGTCCGGTCCGTCGGTGAACGCGGTCTCGGAGTACCCGACCTCGGCCGCGATCGCCTGCATCGCCGCGTCGTCGAGCCCGCGGGCGTCGAGCACCACACCGGCCGGATTGCCCCCGGCCGGATCGGACGTGAAAGCCGCGTAGCGGAGAACGGTCACCATCCGCTCATCCAATCACCGCGTCCAGTCCAACTGCGCCTCCGGGATCGCCAGACCGCGCCCGAACTCCTTCGCCGCTTCGCGCGCCACGTCGTCACCCCGCCGGTACCGGAACACGCGCCCCGGGAAGACCACGAAGATCTCGTGCTCGTCATGAAAGTCGGCGTACCACCCAGGCCCGTCGACAACCCCCGCCAGTACGTCGGCCAACTCCTCGCCACGCTCCACCGAGAACTCCACCAACGACCACACGTCCGGCTGATCCGCCGACGTACCCTCGACCCCCACCCGACTGACCTTGCTCACAGTCAACGGGATCCCGTCCAGCACGGTCCCAACCTTCAAACTCTCAAGAATCAACACACCGTCATACACGCAGGCGACCGTACGCGGCGGCACCGACAATTGCGGGTATGGAGATCGGGTACGTCATCTTGTACGTCGGGGATCTGGGGGTCTCGGTGGGGTTCTACCGGGATGTGGTGGGGCTTGCGTACAAGTTCACGGATGCGGGGTATGCGGAGTTCGACGCGGGTGGGGTGCGGTTCGCGTTGTACGAGCGGCGGCGGGCGGAGTGGTTGACCGGGTCGGCGGTGACGCCAGGCGCGGGTGGGGAAGTGGTGGTGATGGTGGCGGACGTGGACGCGTACGCCGAGCGGTTGCGGGCGGCCGGCGTACCGGTGCTGAGTGGGCCGGCGGACCGTCCGTGGGGACACCGGACGGTCCACGTCGCCGACCCGGACGGGTTCGTCGTCGAGTTCGCGGAGGAGATCCCGCGGGCTCGGGAGCGGCGGTAGTTCAGTGGTGGTGGATTAGCGGTGGTTGTGCCAGCGGCGGCGGGACATGCCGCTGATCAGGACGATCCAGAACATGCCCCAGAGCAGCCACGGTGCGGTGAGTGCGACCGAGGTGACCACCAGTCCGATCATCAGGAACGGCGCCAGCATCATGAACGGCGGCGGCGGACCGGGCCGGCGACGGAGGTTGGCCGGGCCTGGCACGACCTGCAGTTCCCTCGAGTTCGGCAGATCGTCGAACAACGGATCGAGATCGTCCGCGTACCGTGCCCGCGTCACCACCTCGCTCCGCTCCTCGAACTCGGCCTGCGTCAACCGCCCGGCGACGAAGTGGTCGCTCAGCAACGAAACGGCCTGGTCCCGCTCGGCGTCCCCGATCCGCACCCGCTTCCGCGGTACGTCGTCACGCCCGGCATCCTGCGCGTCGCCCCAACGCCGGTCGTCCTGCGCGTCGCCCCGAGGCCGATCGTCGTTCCAGGCGGTGGCGCGCAACTCGCCGCCCCACCCGCGGCCGTGCCAGTCCCCGCCCCAGCCGCGGCCGCCGGATTCGTCGTACCAGCCGGGCCCGTTCCAGCGTTGCCGCCCGCCTGGGCCGCCGCGGCGGCGGCGGTCTCGGTCGGAGGCGGTCATGACCGGTCCTGCTGGTCCGTGCCGTCGTCGTCCTCGGCGAGGATGCCGTACAGCTTCCGGCGCAGGTCCGCGACCGCGTCCCGTGCCTTCGCCTGCTGCTCCGGCGTACCGCTCGCCAGGATCTGCCACATCGCCGTCGCGACCTGCCCGAAGAGCGGCTTGAACCCGTTCTCGTCCTCACTACCCTCGGGCGCGCTCATCGCGGCCCACGGCGCGGACACCTCGTCCTGGTGCTCGGCGACGTACGTGCGCCCCTCGTCGGTCAGCCGGAATGTTCTCCGCCCGACCTCCGCGTCCGCCGTCACCAGACCCTCGTCCTCGAGCTGCTGCAGCGTCGGGTAGATCGAGCCCGGGCTCGGCTTCCACAGACCGCCGCTGCGCTCGGCGATCTCCTGGATGATGCCGTAGCCGTTCATCGGCTGCTCGGCGAGGACGGCGAGAATCGCCGCCCGGACGTCGCCGCGCCGCGCCTTCGGGCCCCGCCAGCGCGGCGGCGGTCCCCACGGCGGACCGAACATCTGCCCGCCGCCGAACATCGCCCACGGCGGCCCGAAGTGCTGCTGGTGACTGTGCCCCTGGTGCCCGCGGCGGCCGCTCATCGCCGCGCGCAACTCGTCCTTGATGTCGTCGAAGGTTGAACAGTGCCGCGCGAACTGCGCCCAAGGCCAGCCCGCGGCGTATGCCGATCCGGTCATCTGGACCACCCGTCCCTCAGGAAAGTGATTGCGATAGTTCGACGATATATCGCGAACCATCGCAACCCAAGAGACTTATGCGTTGAACTTCAGGTCCTTCACCACGGCGGTCAGGATGACGGAGTTGTCCACGACGTTGATCCCGGTGAGCTGGGCGCCGAACGGCAGTTCGGGGAGCGTGATGCCGCTGGCGAGCTGGCTGCGGATCGCGCTCTGCACGGCCGACGGGATCGAATCGGACATCTGCCCGAGCGTCAGCGCGACTCGACCGTCCGTGACCTGGGGCGTGATCGGTACGTCGATGCTGATGCCGCGCACCGTCGCCTTCACCTGCAGCTGACCGTTGACGACCGACATCGTCAGCCCCTCGAGCCCGGTACTGCGCACCGCGAGCCGAGCCAGCTCACGCGGCGACAACTGCAGCTGCAGATCGGTCGCGTCGACGGTCACGGCGCCGGACTGCTGCGTCAGCAGCGATCGCGGCACGTGCACGTTCTGCAGCTCGACCTTCAGATCCTCACCCGGTACGCCCGAGAACGTCGGCTTCTCCATCGTCAGCGTGACCTTCGAGAAGTCCTCGTTGACCAGCTGCGGCAGGAACCCGAAGCCCCCGATCTTCACCGAGGTGCCGGCCGAGCGTACGTCGTACTGCTTGGCCTCCTTCTCGGCCATCGACGCGAGCTGGTTCTCCGCCACGTACGCGGCGACGCGGTCGACGACGATCGCGAGGACCGCCAGCACCACCAGCGTGACGACGAGGCGGCGCAACCACCGGCGCGGTCTCCTAGAGCTCATCCCTGCCCTTTCCGATCATTTCCCGGAGCGCGTCGGCGACCGGGACGGGTTTGATGCCAAAGGCAACAGTCGCGGCGGTCGAGTCGACCACGAACGGCCGCTGCCACTGATACAGCATCTCCACCATCTCCCGGGCGGCCGGGTCGACGAGTCCCGCAAGCCGCAGTACCAAGGTAGGCATCGACGCAACCTTCGCCGACGGCGCACCCGCTAGTTCGGCGGCGAGGGTCGCCAGCTGGCGCACCGACAGCGGCTCCGGCGTCGGTACATGCCACGCGCGTCCCCACGCGCTCTCGTCGTCGGCGACCGCGATCAGTAGCCGTGCGACGTCACCGACGTACGTCCAGCTGTGCGGTACGTCGAGATCACCTGGCATCATCCCGCGCTTCCCGGCGATCACCTTCGGCAACACCGTGACACTGAACGGCGACACCGCGCCCGCACCCAGGTAGTCGGACCCGCGTACCTCCGCGGTCCGGATCCGCCCCGCCTGATGCGCGGCCAGGGCGGCGGTCCAGACCTTCGCCCGTACCTGGCCCTTCACGGTGTTCGGCAGCAACGGAAGGTCCTCGCTCATCGGCCCGTCCACCGCGCCGTACCCGTACAGGTTCCCGGTGCTCACCAGCACCGCCCCGGACGCCTCGGCCGCCGCCACCAGGGCCGCACCGAGCCGCGGCCATTCGGTAGTCCACTTGTTATACGGCGGGCCTGCGCACGAGTAGATCGCCGTCGCGCCCGCGACGTAGTCCGTCAGCCCGGTCATGGCATCAGCGGCAATCCGCTCCGCCCCGTCCGGCCCGGTCCCGGACCTCGTGATCACTCGGACCTGCTCACCCCGTGCCACCAACAGCCGGGCAACCACGCTCCCCACGGCCCCAGCTCCGACGACAACCTGCACGCGTGACCCCTTTGACTCGACGAAGTCCTCAGTATCCCGGGGGCGTCGGGTCGTTCACGACGGCAGACCGCTGCGCAGGCGAAGCTCGTCGCGGATCACGGGTGGTACAGGCAGCCGGTACTTCTCCAACGCCCTTGCGTAGGCACGCAGCGACATGGCCAGACGGCCGGAGTCGCTGCGGGCAGTCTCGCCCTGACGCCGCGGACCGCGCGCCAGGCGCTCGGCGGCGCGGGCCGACACGACCTCCGCGAACAGGTGCGAGAGATCGTCGTTCACGACCGAACGGCGGCCGACATCGGCAAGGACGGCAGTTGGCCTCGACATCGGCATCGCCTCATAGGGCCCGCGGGTTCCCGACACGCCGCCTGGTATGTCATCGCTCCGGAATGCTGCCAGTCTATCCGCACGAGCAACGGGTGGAGGCTTGGAGAGGGATGTTCCTGCTGCAGATGTCGGGCGTTCCCGGTTCCGGGAAGTCCACGGTCGCCGCCCACGTCGTCGACTCGTTCGGTGCGGTTGCCGTCGACTACGACGTGATTCTGACCGCTGTTCTCGACGGGGGCGTCGACGTCGCGGGTTGTTCCAAAGCGGCGTACGAGGTCCTGTACGCCGTCACGCGCAGCGTGCTCGGCCAGGGGCGTTCCGTGGTCGTCGACAGCCCGTGTTTCTGGCCGCGGATCCTCAATGAGGGCATGGAAATCGCCCGCTCGCACGATGCGACCTACCGGTACATCGAGTGCCAGGTTCACGATTGGAACGTCGTCGACGAGAGGCTCCGCCGGCGGCCGCGGCTGCGGAGCCAGCGTCGCGGCGTAAGCACTCCGCCGGTGGACCTCGGCGACCAGCCGGACGACGGAGAGTCGCTGTTCAGCGGGGCGTCGGACCGCGTCCAACGCCCCGCGGACAACTACCTCCAGCTGGACATGCACCGCCCGCTGTCCGACGTACTGCCCGAGGTCGACCTCTACCTGAAGAGCTAGTCCCGTCGCCCCTTCAGCCGGCGGCTCACCGCACGCTCGACCTCCCGAGTCGCCTCGCGCTCGGCGAGCGTATGCCGCTTGTCCCAGGTCTTCTTGCCGCGCGCCAGGACGATCTCCACCTTCGCCCGACCGTCCTTGAAATAAAGGCTCACCGGGACGATCGTCAGCCCGCCCTCGTTCACCTTGCGCTCGATCTTGTCGATCTGAGCCCGATGCAACAGCAACTTCCTCTTACGCCGCGAACCGCCGTTGAACCAGCGAGACTGCGAGTACTGCGGGATATGTACTCCGTGCAACCAGATCTCCCGCTCTTCGACAACAGCGAACCCGCCAACCAGAGAAGCCCGCCCAGCCCGAAGCGCCTTGACCTCAGGCCCCTGCAAAACAATCCCCGCCTCCCAGGCCTCACCCAGGTGATAGTCATGCGCAGCCTTACGGTTACGCGCAACAACAGGCTCGGCCTCGGTCTTCTTCACAAGCCAAGTCTCCCTCAGCAGGCACTACTCGCCGCGCTGTGGGTTGGTCTGCTTGCCCGCCTGCTTGCCGGCCTGTTTGGCGCCGCCCGAAGATCCCCGGCTCCCGAACGCGGTCTCGCTGAGCGGCCGCGAACCGGACAAGGGCGTCTGGCCGTCGAAGGCGTGCGCGATGGCGCGGTTCGCGTCCAGGACGGGGTTGCGCTGATGTGCCTTGCCGCCACTGCCGACCTGCGCCTCACCGAACCGGTCGAGGTCCGGGAGGCTCTGGTCGGCCGATCGTCCGAGCCGCATCGCCGTCTGCTGGTAGGCGTTGTTCTCACTGGCGTGACGAGGACCGATCGCGATGACGTCGCGTGCATCCTTCCCGCCGGCGTTCCGGCCGGGGATCTCGCGGAACGTCAGGCGGTGGTTGGGTTTTCCGGTGCCGTCGCCGATCTTGGACACGACGATGTCCCGCCCGTCACCGAGACCTCGGTGCGCGCCGAGCACATGGTGGCCCTTCGACGCTCCCCTCTCGAGATCCTGCAACTCCCGGAGGACGCCCTTGTAGAGCGTGCGGTTCGCGTTGTTCGCGGGCGACTTGTCGCCGGGATATTGCTTGGCTTCCGCGGCAGCCGCGTCGCGCATCCGGTTGAGGTCCTGAACGGCGCCCTCGCCGAGCAGGACCTGGAACGGCCGTTCCGGCTGGTCCTCAGCCATCGCCGCGTTCCTGGCGGATCTCTTCGAGCATCTGCTGGGTGAACGGGTCGTCCTTGGCCCACTCGTCCACGCTGAACGGGACGCTGCCCGGTGTCGGCGACGAGTCGTAGGTGCGGACGGTCGGGTCGTCGATCACGCCTGGCGGCGGCTCGTCGTCGCCGCGCAGGGTGCGGTACTGCTGGGTCGACATCAGCACCAGAACGGGTTCGGTGCCTGTGCCCACGAGTACCGGAGGGCCGAAGGTTCCGCGGCGGATCGCCTCGACCATCTCCGGCAGTTGCCGGCCGAGCACCTCGGGAGCGACCACAGTCCGGTACCTGCCGAGGGTCTCTTCGCCGCCAAGATCGTCGTACTGGTCGTAGCTCGCGATCACGGCCTCGGGGACACCACCGTCGCCGAAAGCGAACGCATGGGTCTCACCGTGCGTGAATCGCCCGACCACACCGGCGATGTCAGCAGCAACGTCGGCAATGGACGGCAGATCGGAGTACGGCGACGCAGACATGCATTCCAGCGTACGGCTCCACCGGGGTCGGTGGAGTGTGCTGCTGCACGGTGAGTACTGGGGCTTGACCTGGAGTGCGCTCCAGTAACAAGGCTGGTGCCATGAACACACCCACGATGGCCCTCGGGGCGATGTACTTCGGCACGAGGGTGGACGAACGGACCGCGTTCTCGATCCTCGACCGGTACACCGAACTGGGCGGAGCCTTCATCGACACCTCCGACAACTACAGCTTCTGGACCTCCGAGACCGGCTTCGGCGGCCAGAGCGAGGCGCTGCTGGGCCGCTGGCTGGCGTCCAACCCCGGGGTCCGCGTCCGCCTCAGTACCAAGGTCGGCGCCCAGCCCACGCGGGTCGGCGGGTTCCCCGACCACCTCGAAGGGTTGCGCGAGGACGTCGTGCGCGGCGCCATGGCAAAGAGCCTGGAGCGGCTGGGCGTGGACGGTGTGGACCTGTACTGGGCGCACGTCGAAGACCCGACCGTTCCGCTGGAGGACCTGGTCGAGACGTTCGGCGGCCTGGTCCGTGACGGCCTGACCGCTCGGTGGGGCCTGTCAAACCACCCGTCCTGGCTGCTCGAGCGGATCCGGGCGACCGCCGAACGCGCCGGCCACCCGCAACCAGCCGCGTACCAGGAGCGCTACTCCTACCTTCAGCCCGCCGGCGGCATGGACGTGGAGGGCCAGCCGATCCCGCTGGGAATGCTGTCACCGGACGGCCTCGACTTCCTGCGACGCAACCCGTCGTTCGACGGCTGGGTCTACACCGCCACCCTCCAGGGCCGATACGACCGCAACGACCGCCCACTCGAGACCGAGTACCGCCACCCCGGCACCGAGCGGCGGCTGGCGTCGCTGACCCGCGTCGCCACTGCGCGCGGACTCCGACCGGGCCAGGTGGTGCTCGCGTGGCTGGCCTCCGGGAGCCCGGCGCTGACCCCGATCGTCGGAGCCAGCAGCGTCGAACAGGTCGAGGAGGCGGTGGTCGGCGCGTCCACGATCCTCACCGAGGATGAACTGGCGGAGCTGGACGGCGCATAGGCGACGACGCGATGTCGGAGTGGGTCAGGACTTCGCAGCCTCCGTACGGCGGAGTTCCCCGCGGTACCAGTCCACCTTCTCCTCAACGCGCACGAGGGTCGCATCCAGCTCGGCGATCCGTGCCCGGATCGAGGCGGCGTGCTCCTCGAGCAACGCGACTCGCTCCGGCATCGTGGTGTCGTCACGGCTCAACTCGCCGTACCGACGCAACTGCTCGATCGACATACCTGTGTCCCGCAGGCACCGCAGGAATCCGAGCATCCAGAGATCGCCGTCGCTGTACACGCGCCGCCCACCAGCGCTGCGCTCGATCCGCGGCAGAATGCCTTCGCGCTCGTAGTAGCGCAGCGTATCGATGCTGAACCCGGACTGTGCGGCCGCCTCGGCCGGCGAGTAGGTCGTCATCCAACGAACCTAACAGCCTTCCTGGAGCCGACTCCAGATCCGCGCTGCGTACCATCGCTCAGGGACACACCGGTCTATGGGAGGTATCGATGGCGTCTGATTTCACCAGGACGCACGCGGACCACGAACGATCCATTCGCGCGTTTCTCTCCGGCATCAATGCCGAGACCGGCTACCTCGATTAGCCCGGAAACACCGCACCCGAATCATAGGTCCCACAGGCTGCCGTGATCTCGGCTGTCGCCTGCGCCGCGGCGAAGAAGTCGTCGGCCAGCGGCGAGGTGCGTGATGCCGCCATTGCGAGGCATACCTGGTCGGGCGCGAGTTCCGGGATGGGTACGTAGCTGATGTCCGGACGCGAGTAGAACACGGTCTCCGAGCGCCCCACGAACGAGATGCCCCGGCCGGCCGCGACGTGCTCGAGTTTCTCCTCCACCCCGCGCACCCGGAGTCCGGAGTCGGGGTGCGGGCGCCTCGTGGGGAGCGTGCTCGGGTCGGCATGCCAGACCAGCGGCTCACCGGCCAGGTCGGCCTCAGTGACCTCCTCCTTGCCGGCCAACCGGTGGTCTGCGGGCAGCACCACCATGAGCGGCTCGGCGTACAGCGGAGTCAAGCGCAGACCCGTCTCGTCGATCGGCAGCCGCACATAGCCGACGTCGACGCGGCCGTCGAGCAGCATCGCGGCCTGGTCGTCCCATTCCATCCGCTGTACGTCGACGGCCACGTCCGGGTGCCGGGTCTCGAACGCCCGCGTCGCCGGGATGACCGGGATGCCGGTCCGGAAGCCGACCACCAGCCGCCGGCTGCCACGGGCGGCCACGGACACCCGGCGGCGGACCGCGTCCGCGGAGGCCAGCATCGGACCAGCGTCGGCCAGCAGTTGTCGGCCCGCGTCGGTCAGCGCCACGCCGTGGCGATTCCTGATGAACAGCGAGGCACCGAGATCCTGCTCCAGCGCGCGGATCTGGCGGCTGAGCGCCGGCTGCGCGATATGCAGCTCTTCAGCGGCGCGGCCGAAGTGCAACCGGTCGGCCACGGCGACGAAGTACCGCAGTTTGCGCAGGTCGAGATCCATGGCGCCTCCCGGTCCGGTGATGCCTCCAAGTTATCACCACGGCTGAAATGGGTCTTGGACAGTCGTTCAAACCAATGGCATTGTTCAAAGGGTCGAATGAATTCGGCAATCGGTATTTGATATCCATTAATTCAACGGAGTGATCGTGGGAAAGCTCGATGGCAAGGTCGCGGTGATCACCGGCGGATCCACCGGAATGGCACTGGCCGGCGCCAAACTGTTCGTCGAGGAAGGAGCGCATGTCTTCATCCAGGCCCGGCGGCAGGAAGCACTGAACGACGCCGTCGAGCTGATCGGCCGCAACGTCACCGCCGTCCAGGGTGACGCGGCCGAACTGGACGACCTGGACCGCTTGTACGACACCGTCAAGCGGGAGAAGGGCTCGATCGACGTGCTGTGGGCCAGCGCCGGGATGGGCGAACCCGCCGCCCTCGGCGAGATCACCGAGGAACAGTTCCACCGCGCCTTCTGGCTCAACGCGCGCGGCACCCTGTTCACCGTGCAGAAGGCACTGCCGCTGATCAACGACAACGGCTCGATCCTCATGACCGGATCCAACGCCTCCCTCGGTGCCTTCCCTGGCTGGAGCCTTTACGCGGGAAGCAAAGCCGTCCAGCAGGCCTGGGCCCGCGTCTGGCTCAACGAACTACGCGACCGCAAGATCCGGGTGAACGTCCTGACCCCCGGCCAGGTCGCCACCGCCAAACAGGAAGAACTGTTCGACGAGGCCACCAAGGCCGCATTCGAGTCGCTCATCCCGCGGGGAGCTATGGGCCGGCCTGAAGAAATCGCCACCGTCGCCCTGTTCCTCGCCTCCGACGACTCCAGCTACGTCAACGGCCTGGAACTCGTCGCCGACGGCGGCACCACCGCTATCTGAAAGGCACACCTCATGAGCAGCATCACCCTCATCGGTACGGGGAACATGGCCCGCACCATCGGCACGCTCGCAGTGACCGGCGGCAACTCCGTCGAGGTCATGGGACGCGATCAGTCCAAGGCCGAGGACGTGGCCAAGGCTCTGGGCGGCGGTGCGACGACGGGCAAGTGGGGCGCCGTACCGGCCGGGGACATCGTCATCACGGCCCTGCTGTACGACGGTGTCGTTCCGGTCGTCGCGGAGTACGGAGACGCCCTCGCGGGCAAGGTCATCGTCGACATCAGCAACCCGTTCAACGCCACGTTCGACGGACTGGCCTACAGCGAAGAAACCTCGGTCGCGCAGGAAGCCGCCAAGGTGGCACCGGCCGGCACCAGCGTGGTGAAGGCGTTCAACACCATCTTCCGCAATGTCCTGGAGAACGGCCGGCCCAACGTCTTCATGGCCGGCGACAATGCGCAGGCCAAAGAAGGTGTGGCGGAATTCATCGAGAGCCTCGGTCTGCGCCCGCTCGACGTCGGCGGCCTGAAGATGGCGCACTGGCTCGAAGGAATGGGCCTGGTCACTATGGGCCTCGCCGGCAACGGGGTTGGCCACTGGGACTTCGCCCTCGGCGTCAACGAATTCACAGGCTGAGCGCACCCGCACCACATCAATCACAAGGAGCAGTAGCGTGCGCGTTTTCGTCACTGGCGGGACCGGCCATTCCGGTTCGTACATCATCCCCGAGCTCATCGCCGCCGGGCACGAGGTCACCGGCCTGGCCCGGTCGGACACGGCCGCGGCGGCGCTGTCCGCGCTCGGCGCGAAGGTGCGTCGTGGCGACCTCGAGGATCTCGACGGGCTCAAGGAGGCGGCCGCGGATTCCGACGGCGTCATCCACGTCGCGCACAGGCAAGACCTGCTTCCGTCCGGCGGGATCGACGCCGTGGCCGCTGCGGAGCTCCCGATCATGCTCGCGTACGGCGAGGCACTCGCGGAGACCGGAAAGCCGCTGGTCGTAGCGGGGAGCATCGGCTCGCCCGGGAACCTGGGCCGACCGGCCACCGAGGCGGACCCGGCCCTTGCCGTCGGCGATGAGCACAAGGGCACCCTCCGGGCTCGCAATGTCGTGGAAACCGCCGTAGTCGGCCTGGCCGAGCGGGGAGTGCGATCCTCAGTCGTGCGGATCGCCAACATCGCGCACAGCACGACCGATCGTGCCGGCTTCCTCCCCACGCTGATCGCACTAGCGAAGCAGAAGGGCTTCGCCGGCTACCCCGGAGACGGCGCGAACCTGTGGAACGCCGTACACGCCCGCGATGTCGCGTCCTTGTTCCGCCTGGCGCTGGAGAAGGGCCCGGCTGGCAAGTATTGGCACGCGGTCGGGGACGGGGCCATCCCGCTCCGCGAGATCGCCGAGGCCATCGGCAACCGCCTCGGCCTGCCCGCCGTGAGCGTACCCCTGGACGAACTGATGCTGCCGGGACACTTCGGGTTCCTCGCGAACATCGTCACGCAGACCTACCCGGCATCCAACCTCACCACCCGCCAGACCCTCGGCTGGCAACCCGCCCAGCCCAGCCTGCTCGCCGATCTGGACAACGGCCACTACTTCCCAGCCACCTGACGACCAGAGTGCCCCCGGCAGGATTCGAACCTGCGACGCACGGTTTAGGAAACCGACGCTCTATCCCCTGAGCTACGGGGGCGCACGCGGGGACAGCTTAGCGGAGTTGGGGGGTGGGTCAGCCGGTCAGGGCGGTGACGCCGAGGTGGCCGGTGATGGAGTTGTAGCGCTCGGCGTAGAGGGTGGTGCAGCGGGAGGCGGCGCAGCCGGCGCCGGCGAAGGCTATGCCTCGGATGGTGGCAGAGCTGGTGCCGCGGCGGGAGTAGACGGGGCCGCCGGAGTCGCCGCCGACGATCGCGACCAGGCCGCCGCGGGTGGCGCGGATGACGTACGTCGTGCACCCGTCGGTGTCGCAGTACTTCGCCGACGTCGAGCGGACTGTGAGGCTGCAGAGCGACGTACTGAAGCTGCCGGACTGGCAGATCACCGTTCCGACGCCAGGGTCGCCGCCGCCGGTGACGGTGCGCGTGTTGGCGGTGTCACCGGGGCCGTCGGTCCAGATCTTGGCGCCGTACGCGCTGCCGGTGACCAGCGACTGGTCGTAGTCCGGGTAATTGGTGCGCACCGTTGTGGTGCCGTAGTAGTTGGTGCCCGACTTCCAGACCGTGCCGGGGCCGCCGCAGTGGCCTGCGGTGACCGAGCCGCGCTGGCCGTTGGAGCGCCGTACGACGGAGAAGCCGGCGGAGCAGTTCTTGAGCGCGGACGTGATCCGCGCACCGCCCCAGTGGCCGCCCTTCGGGGTGTCGCTCAGCCGGGAGGTGCGTGCGAGCGAGCCGGCGACGAGCTGTACGCCGGGCAGGTCGCGGAGCCCGGCCAACGACGCGGGGGAGGTGGTGGCCTGGTCGTACTCGACGACGACGTTCTCACTCACCGGGTCGAGATCGACGGCGTACGTCGTACGCGACGCGTCCGAGGACCACGAGCGGTCGCCGACTGCGTTCCAGGCGTCGGCGATCGACTGCGCCGAACGGCAGCTGCGTTCCACCTTCACCAACGGCTTGCCGGCCGCGGGCAGGTTGCGGCTCATCGCGGACTGGTACTTCTTCGCGTCCAGCTTCGCGGAGTCCACAACCACCTTGTAGCCGGTCGTGGCCGAGCCGACGACGCCGATGACGCCCTGGCTGAGCCCGTACGGCAGGCCGGACTTTGGCCGACCGGTCGCGTCCAGCGGTTCGAGGGAACGGACCGCGGCGGAGATGCCGTCGCCGAGCGACTCACCGAGCGGTCGCGCGTCGGACGCGGACGTCGGCTGCGCCAGCCGCGTCGCGTCGGTCGAACTCATGCTCGGTTGCGCGTGGGAACACGCCGCGGCACCCGTCACGGCACCCGAGGAGGGTGCGGTGAGGGCGACTGCGAAGAGCGAGATGGAGCCGAGTGTGACTAGCGGGACGGTGACAGAGAGTCGCACAAAGCTCCCCAGATCGGTGGACCAAACCACTAGATGGTCCGTTCAAGAACTCCGTTCCGTCAAGACCTGGTCACCGTCCGCGAACAGATTTGACTACCGTGCGCGAGCGTAACTCGCAAGTTGACGCCCGTCGGCCCCGAAGAACTGCAGCGTGTCGGCGCTGATCGCGATCCGCTTGGTGGCGTGCAGTACGCCGGTGTGCGGCACGTTCTCGCAGCCGACCAGGTGTTGCGGTCCGGACGTCGCGCTGAAGGCGCCACGCTGACCGATGCTGTACGTCCCCTGGAGCCCGTTGCAGCCGTCGGAGCCCGTCCACGTCCCGTCCGCCTTGAACACCAGCACCGGGTCGTCCGGCCGGGCGGCCTGGAGTGTCTTGGCGCCGACCATCTGCGTCGGTCGCCAGGTGCCGGCCACGGTCTGGGCCGAGACCACCTGTGGTGTCGCACTCGCCGAGGGGGTTGTCTGCCCGGAGGCGACCGGCGGTTGCGTCGGCTGGTTCCGCGACCCGGCCAGCCCGAACCCGGCGACCGCGATCGCAGCCACCGCGACGGCGGCAGCGCCGGAGACGATCCAGGTACGCCGCTGCGCGCGACGGGCGCCCGTGGTGGCGCGCTCGGTCAGGTCCACGGCCTCCGGCACCGAGGCCGCGGCGCGTTCGAAGGTACCTCGCAGGTCATCCTCGAGATCGGTGTTGCTCACGACAACCTCTCATCAACACGGTTGGATTCGCCGGCCCCTGAGTAGGCCGGCCGCCGCCGGAGCGAGGCGAGCGCCCGGCTCGCGGTCGCGCGCACGGAGGACGGTTTGATGCCGAGCACCTCGGCGATCGTCTGGTCGTCCAGGTCCTGGTAGTAGCGCAGGACCAGAACGACCCGTTCCCGGGCGGACAGCGTCGCCAGCGCGCGCCACAGGTCGTCTGAGTTGGCGACATGCGTGGCGTGGTCGGGCACGGTGCGCTGCGGTTCGAGGTCGGCCGTCGGCGCCTCGGTGAACGAGCGCCGGCGCGTCATCGACAGGTACTCGTTCACCAGGATCCGCCGGACGTAGTGATGCGGATCGTCCGCGTTGCGCACCTTCCGCCAGGACCGGAACGCCTGCATCAGCGCGATCTGCGCCAAGTCCTCCGCGCGCTGGTAGTCGCCGGAGACCGTGAACCCGAGCCGCACCAGTTCCTGTCCACGGGCGGACACGTACTCCTCGAACTCCACTCGCCACTCCCTGGCTGGGCGTACAACTCCTCACACCTATTAGACGCATCCAGTCGCCCACGTGCTGCAACCGTTCCCACACAGTTCGATCTCTAGGGGGTGTCTGATGGTTCCACGCCTACTGCGGGGCACTCGGCACGGCACCTCGCCGCACGGGGGCAAAGGCCACGATGCTCCGCATCGAGACCTTCGCCCCCGCGCGCCGATGCACCGCACCGAGCACCTCCTCGCGACGGCGTGGAACCATCAGACACCCCCTACTCCAGCAGGAACTCCCGCACCGCCGCCTTTCCGCGTGGGTCGCGCTGCACGCTGTGTCCGCTTCCCGGTACGACGACCAACTCGGCGTCCCGTGCGTGCGCCTTCTCCCACCTGGCCCAGTCGAGTGGGCAGAACAGGTCGTTGCTCCCGTGCAGGATCAGTGTGCGCGGCGTCAACTCCTGTCCGGCCGGGTACGTCGACACGCGGTCGGCCGGCCAGCGTAGACAGCCCTGGATCATCAGCTGGTCGCGTGCGGTCGCCAGGTCGTACGGATACAGCTGCTTCGGGTCCAGTCGGCGTACCGCGTCGTCGAGGGCGGTCTTGCGGTCGGGCTTGCCGGACCAGGGGAAGCGGAGGTCCGAGCAGAGCGTGGCCATGTGCAGGCCCGCCGACAGCGTGTCGTAGGACAGGCCCTTGCTGGTGGTCCTCTGGAGCAGCTCCTTCAGACCGGTGTCGTCGCCGTTGCGCGCGGAGTGCAGGATGGCTGGGATTCCCTTGAGGGACGGGTTCACCGAGTTGAGGCTCGCGACTGCCAACGTCTCCATCAGGTCGGTGCCGCTGACGCCGTGCTGCACCAGCCACGCCAGGTCCGCAACAGGATCCGTCGTACACGCCGGATCCTGGCCGCAGGCGGCCTTGAGGACACCGGCGCTCGCGGCCATCAGATCCACACCCATCGGGTCGAATCCCTTGTGCGGTACGACGGAGTCCAGCACGAGCGCCTGCACGTGGCCGGGGTACTTCAGCCCGTACTGCGCCGCAGTGAAGCTGCCGTACGACGTCCCGTCGAGCGTCAGCCGATCAACCTTGAGGAACTGACGCAGCTGCTCGATGTCGTCGACGGTGTCAGGCGTTCCGTAGTACCCGGCACTGGAACCGATCTTCTGGGCGCACTCGTCCACGGCCGTGGACGGTGGAGTCAGGAAGTCCGAACCGCCCACAGTCTCTTGTAGAGAAGAGCAATTGATGCCGTCGGGACCTGTGCCGCGCTGGTCGAACATGACAAGTCGGTACTCGCGCAACACATCAGGGTGCACGTTGCGCCGCAGGTTGGGGAGGAGCGGTACGCCGGGCTGGCCGGGGCCGCCGGTGAGTAGCAGGAGGACGCCGCGGGACGCGTCGACGTTGTCGGCGGCGATGACGGCGAGGTCGAGCGACGGGCCGTCCGGGCGTTGCCGGTCGAGCGGGACGTGCAGCGTGCTGCAGGTGAAGCCCGGCGTGCAGGGTGTGTTCTTGTCGGCTGCCGGAGCCGAGCAGGCGGTGCAGGCGAGTGCGAGTGTGCACAGCAGCCGGATCGTTCGCATGCGCCCTCCCTCAGTGCGAGGGTGCGGCACACGCGGCGGCTGCCGCAACCTGCCTCGCGGGTCGACCTCGAAAGGGACCCGCAAGGCAGGCGCGGATTGACCCCACTTCGGACGGCTTCGGGGTGCGCGTCCGGCGCGGGGTCAGCGCAGGCCGAGCGACTTCGTCAGCTCGGCGGTCACCTGGCGCGGCGCCGGCAGTGCGCCGGGCTTGCCCTGACCTTCCAGCGAGGTCGCCACCAGACGGTGGCAACCGAAGGATTCAGCGGTGAAGGACAGTACGCCGCGGTCGTTGTCGGTGAACCGCAGCACGTACGTGGGACCGAGTTCCTTGGTGCACATGCTCGGCTTCTTCGCGACGGGTTTCGCCGCGTTGACCAGGGCGAACAGGTCGGTCGCCTGCTTGCCCATGCGCTTGGTGGTGGTCGTCGCGTAGTTCTGCCCGGTCGCCTGTGCGTCGTACTGGCAGATCGTCACGCTGACGGGGTTGAACTTCGAGGTGGCCGCGCCCTGTCCCCACACCGCCTTGTCGGTGGCGGCGCGGACGGCCGTGATGGTCTCGGGGCAGTCCATGCTCGGCGTACCGCTGGGGCTGGCTGACGGGGTCGGCGACGGGGTGGTCGGCGACTGGGTGGGCTGGGCGGCGGGCGGGGACGAGGCGTCCTCGGTGCCGCAGGCGGCGGCAACTCCGAGCACAACCACGACAAGCGTCGCACCGATCAGGCCCCGTGTCCGTTGTGCACTCACGACTCGGTCCTTCCGGGTTGGCAAGGTCCACCATCATGGTGGAACGGGGTCACACCGCGCGTGCCGGAACATCACGGCGGCGCGTCTATCCGGTCACGCCGCGGGATCGATCCCCAACCGTGGCACAGCTGTAACGTGCGCGCACTGTTCGCCCCGCCCTCCGTGCGGCTGCCGATCTACTGGCGAACCCCGTCGAGTCGGTAATCTGGAGGTATGACGAGCCCGTACGAAGACGACGAGCCGCTGTTGCCGGAGCAGACCCGCGACGACGACCCGCGGACCTGGGGTGACAACGACTTCGGCAGCGACGACGACGAGCGCATCCTGAACGAGGTCCCCCCGCACCACGGATGACCGCGTCGGTGTTCCTTGTCCACGGCGGCCTCTGGGACGCCATGGACGCCGAAGCGTTCTGGGGTACGACGGGAATCACCGACGGCCTGTCCGCGGCGCTCGCGCCGGACGGCATCGAGGTGCTGGCGCCGGACCGGCCGCAGCGAGCCACCGCGTGGGACATCGAGGTCGCGGCGCTGGGTGAACAGGTGGCGAAACGTTCCGGACCGGTAAGAATCGTTGGAGCCTCCAATGGATGTACGGTCGCGGTCCTGCTGACGTTGAGGTTTCCGGAGTTGGTCGATCGCCTCGTCCTCGCCTGGCCCGCGACCGGCGACGACGCCGCCGCGAACGAGCGTGCGCACGCCGGGATGGTGCATCGCGGGTGCCCGCCGGCGGCCGCGGACGAACTGCTCGCGGGCGGCATCCTGCGGGGCGTGACGGACGAACAGGTGGCGTCGCTGACCCGAATTCCGGTGGCGGTCCTGCCGTCGGTACCGGAGAATCCGTCGCATCAGCGGAAGACGGTCGACGCCTTGCTGCGGTCGATCCGGGGGAGTCGAGAGCTGGCCGGGTGTCCCGAACCGCCGACGCCCGCCTTCCGTACGAACAACGACCCGCCGTACCTGGATCAGCTGCTGCGAACGATCGTGGAGTTCGTCAACTGAGGGGATGAGCGTGGAGCTTCGGGGGTTCGACGACGAGTACGGCGTGCAGGTCGCGGGCTGGGCAGGGAACGCGATGGAAGTGGCCTTGCTGTCCGGGCGGGTGGTCTACCCGTTCCCGGAGGAACTGCGGGCGAGTTGGCGGAAGGTCGACTCGGACATCCACTCCTATCTGCTGTTCGACGGCGATCGGCCGGTCGGGTACGGCGAGGTCTGGCTCGACGACGAGGAGGACGAGGTAGAACTCGCCCGGATCATCGTGGATCCGAAGGTCCGTGGTCGTGGGGTGGGTGGTGAACTCGTGCGGGCACTGCTCGGGCCTGCCCTGGAGGCCGGTTATTCAGAAGTGTTCGTGCGGGTCCGTCCGGAGAACGCTCCGGCGATCCGGGCCTACCACCGCAGTGGCTTCGTCGACGTCCCCGCCGCCTTGATGGAGGAGTGGAACGACGGCCAGCCGGTTCCGTACCGCTGGATGCGTTATGCCGGTGAGCAGGTGGGCGCCGCCGAGCTCAGGGGCTGAGGTTGTGCGCCCACCTGCTGAGGCGGTTACGACTGGCGGGTGCTCAGCAGGTCCCGGATCTCGGTCAGCAGTTCCTGTTCGGTGGTCAGCGGGTCCGGCTCCGGCTCCTGCCCGCGCTTGCGGCGCTCGGCCAGCTTGTTCAGCGGCATCACGATGAAGAAGTAGATGGCAGCGGCCACGAACAGGAAGTTCAGCGCCGCGTCCAGGACCAGGCCGATCGAGAACTTCGCCTTGTTGATCTCGAAAGCCCACACTCCGGCCAGATTCGTCTTGCCGAAGATCGCCGCGATCAGCGGGTTGATCAGACCGTCCACCAACGCGGTGACGATCTTCCCGAATGCTGCGCCGATGACGACGGCGACGGCGAGGTCGACGACGTTGCCGCGCATCACGAATTCCTTGAAGCCCTTGAGCATGTGGTGCCTCCACGAAGCGGGTGGTTGTACCCGGACAACGTAGGGCTGCACCCTTGTCAGGGCGAGGGACCGCGCCGGAAGGCGACACATCGTGCCGACACAATCTCGAAGAGTGATCAGCTCGTGTCCGGCGTCAGGGCCACGGTGATCCGTGAGTTCGAACTGGCCTGGGCCAGTCGGGTCGCGACTTCGGGTGTGGTCGCGACCACGATCAGCGCGCCGGACGTGGTCGATCGAGGCGTTGGCAGGGCGACCACGGGCACGGCGCGGGCGAGTTGGCTCGCGGCACCGGCGGTCGTGCTGTCGGCGGCGTACAGATTGATGCGGTCGCCGACCCGGAGGAGCGCGGTGATGTCGGCGTCGTCGACGCGGAACGGGTAGGCGAGCGAGCCGGGCGGCACAGCGGGTGGCGCCAGGAATCTGGCGTCGGTGAGTGGTTCGCCGGCTCTGACCGGCCCGCTGAGCACGCGACTTGTCAGTTCGCTACCGGGTCTGAGCGCACCGGCGGGCACGGATCCGGGCGGCAAGTCGACGGTCCGCAGGTCGGCGCGCGTCGGGGCGACGCCGCCGGTGAGGTCGCGCGCGGCGGCCAGCACCGCGACCGTCGGTGGCGGTGCGGGGGAGAGGGCGAGAAGTCCGAAGTACACGGCGGCCGCGGCGGCGACGCCGGCGAGAAGCCGACGGTGCCACCGGGCGGCACGCAGCAGGTCACGAAGCAGGGAAGGGATTTTCATGCCGGAGAAGGTACGAGTTTTTCCGGCAGCCGCCCTTCAGTTATCCACAGGGTGCGCGGTCAGGCCGCGCTGGTGCCCGACGACGAGCTGCTCGACGACGTACCCGAAGAGGACGAACCCGAGGACGACGACCCGGACGAGCCGTTGGACGACGACCCGGAGGACGTGGAGCCCGACGAGGACGGGGACGACCCGGACGACGACTCGGACTTCGCCGGCACCGAGCTCTTGCCGGACGACCGGCTGTCGTTCCGGTAGAAACCGGAACCCTTGAACACGACGCCCACGGCGTTGAAGACCTTGCGCAGGTTGCCCTGGCAGTTCGGGCACACGGTCAGCGCATCGTCCGTGAAGCTCTGGCGCACCTCGAGCGCTTCGCCACAGTCGGTGCACTGGTACTGGTACGTCGGCACGGTCGGTTCCCTTCAAAGCCGCTGGCACTCCTACTACCCGACTGCTAATAATGCGCCAGCGGACCGAAGTATTCCAAACCCGCCCTCGCCTACCTCAACTCTGCGTCCCTGTCCAGCCGACGCAGAGCAACGCAAAGTTGTGAGGGACCCCATTTGGGGTGGGCGGGGGGATTCTCTACGGTTGGTCCGTGCCACGCCTGCTTCGAGTCGTCGTCATCAGCGGAATCGCCCTCGCCACGGTCCTCCTGGTGATCGCCGGTACCGTCGTCTTCGTCGTCCGCCACTCGTTCCCGACGTACGACGGAACGATCGAGCTGAACGGCCTGGACGCCGAGGTCAGCGTGGTCCGGGACACCAACGGAATCCCGCAGATCTACGCCGACACCCCGGCCGACCTGTTCGCGGCGCAGGGGTACGTGCACGCGCAGGACCGGTTCTTCGAGATGGACTTCCGCCGGCACGTCACGTCGGGCCGGTTGAGCGAGCTGTTCGGCAAGACCGCGCTCGAGACCGACAAGTTCGTCCGGACCCTCGGCTGGCGGCGGGTGGCGGAGAAGGAACTGCCGCTGCTCAGCCCGACCACCCGGCAGTACCTCGACGACTACGCGCGCGGCGTCAACGCATACCTTTCCACGCACAGCGGCTCCGGCCTCAGCCTCGAGTACGGCGTCCTGTCGCTCCAGCCCGGCGGGCCGAAGAACTACACGCCGGAGCCGTGGACCGCGGCCGACTCGTTGTCCTGGCTGAAGGCGATGGCGTGGGACCTAGGCGGCAACCTGGACGAGGAGGTCACTCGGACGAAGCTGCTGGCTGCGATGCCGGCGCGCAACGTCGAGAGCCTTTACCCGCAGTACCCGTACGACCGGAACCAGCCGATCCTCTCTGCCGGCTCGATCGGCAAGGACGGCAAGTTCACCACCGCTCAGGTCAGCACCGAGCTCCGGCGGGGCATGCTCACGCAGGACCTGCTCAAGTCCCTTGACTCGGTGCAGAAGGTCGCGAAGGGTCTGCCCGAGCTGCTCGGCCAAGGGGACGGCGTCGGGTCGAACTCCTGGGTGGTCTCCGGCGACCACACCACCACCGGCAAGCCGCTGCTGGCCAACGACCCGCACCTCGGCGCGACCATGCCGGGGATCTGGACGCAGGTCGGCCTGCACTGCAACAACGTCGGCAAGGAGTGTCCGTTCGACGTCTCCGGCTTCAGCTTCTCCGGTCTGCCCGGTGTGGTGATCGGCCACAACAACGCGATCTCCTGGGGCTTCACCAACCTCGACCCGGACGTCCAGGACCTGTACCTGGAGCGGATCGAGGGCAACAACGTCCTCTACAACAACAAGTGGCGCGCGATGGCCACCCGCGAGGAGACGTTCAAGGTGGCCGGCCAGGACGAGCCGGTGAAGATCACCGTCCGCGAGACCCGGCACGGTCCGCTCATCTCGGACGTCGACGAGGACGACCGCAAGGTGGGTGAGTCGGCTGCGGCGCAGGCGAAGTACCCGACGGCGTACGGCGTCGCGCTGCAGTGGACCGCGCTGAACCCGGGCCGGACCGCCGACGCGCTGTTCGCGATCAACACCGCGCAGAACTGGACCCAGTTCCGCGCCGCCGCGCAGCAGTTCCAGGTGCCCTCGCAGAACCTGGTGTACGCCGACACCGACGGCCACATCGGCTACCAGGCGCCAGGACTCATCCCGATCCGCACCACCGGTCGCGGCGACTGGCCGGTGCCGGGCTGGGATCCGAAGTACGCCTGGAAGGGCTATGTCCCCTTCGACGCGTTGCCGAGTGAGTTCGACCCGGCGGACGGCATCATTGTCACCGCGAACCAGGCGGTCGTGCCGAACACGTACCCGTACTACCTGACCAACTCCTGGGATTACGGCTACCGCTCGCAGCAGATCCTCGACCGGATCAAGGAGGCGGGAAAGCTGGACGCGAACGCGATGGCGTCGATCCAGCTGGACACCAAGAGCAAGGCCGCCGAGATGCTGGTGCCGTACCTGCTGCGGATCAGCATCGACGACGCGTTCGACAAGCAGGGCCAGGACGTCCTGCGGAACTGGGACTTCACCCAGCCGCCGGACTCGGCGGCCGCGGCGTACTTCAACGTGGTCTGGCGCAACCTGCTCGCCCTGACGTTCCACGACCAGCTGCCAGAAGGCACCTGGCCGGACGGCGGCTCACGCTGGTTCGAGGTGATCCACACGCTGATCGGGCAGCAGAACAGCGGCTGGTGGGACAACATCGGGACGCCGCAACGGGAGAGCCGGGACGACATCCTGCGCGAGGCCCTGGTCAACGCGCGGACCGAGATCACGCAGAAGATGGCCCGGGAGCCGTCCAACTGGCAGTGGGGCCGGTTGCACAGGCTGACGCTGACCAACCAGACCCTGGGCAAGTCCGGGATCGGAGCGGTCGAGAAGATCTTCAACCGCGGCCCGTACGAGCTCGGCGGCGGTACGTCGATCGTCGACGCCACCGGCTGGGACGCCGCCGAGGGGTACGAGGTGACCGCGACCCCGTCGATGCGGATGGTCGTGGACCTGTCGGACTTCGACAAGTCCCGCTGGGTCAACCTGACCGGTGTGTCCGGCCACGCGTTCTCGTCGAACTACACCGACCAGACCGAGCTGTGGGTCAAGGGCGAAACCCTCCAGTGGGCCTACACCAAGGGCGCCGTGGAGGCCACCCGCAAACACTCCCTGACCTTCACCAAGCCGGACCGCTAGCGGCGGCCACCTGCGAACGGCATGGCGCGCCACTGGGTGGCGAACATGCGGATGCCGTCGGCCAGGGCTGGAAACTGCGGGACCCAGTCGGGTCGGTGAGCGTGCGGCCGTCGCTGCGGCTTGGATCGCGGTCTCAGTCATCCGCCGATCCTCGCAGTGGGATCAAGTGGTTTGGGGTCAGTGCTGCGTCCACCGGCCTGTCGTGGGGGTCGGACGGTAGGGCGTCGACGATCTCTGAGTCGTACACGGCGGCCCAGACCGGCGTACCAGGGCGGACGCGGGCGAGGGCACGGTCGTACGAGCCGCCGCCGCGGCCGAGGCGTACGCCGTCGTGGGTGACAGCCACGGCCGGGCAGATGACCAGGTCGGCGGTGGCGATCGCGTCGGAGCCCAGGTCGGTCGGCGGCTCGGACAGACCGAGCCGGCCAGGCACGAGGTCGGCCGCACCGGGTGCAACACCCCAGCCCAGGTCGTTGTCGGCGTACAGGATCGGCAACAGCACCTCCCGGCGCGTCGCGAGCAGCCAGTCGATCAGTGCACCGGTCTGAGGTTCAGGTCCCATGGACACGTAGAGAGCGACGCGGTACACCTCGGGCAGCACCTGTTGGGCGCTCGCCAGCAGTCCGTCCGCGTGCGGCCGCAGCCTGCGCGCCTCCAGGAAGTGCTGCCGCGCCACGGCCTTCGTCTGGAACACGTTCTGATCGTAAGAGCGTGACGCGCGCAACACTGGGATTACCTGCCGTCCCCTAGGGTTGGTGCATGGGTGAGGTGGGTCTCAGACAAGCGCAGGAGAAGATGCGCGCGGCCGGTGCTGCCGACGTCGCGATACGTGTCTTCACGCACTACTACCGGCTGCTCGAGTCCGGACAGCAGGGAAAGATCCGCGAGGACGACATCGAGCCGGTGGGCGACCTGCCGCACCTGGACCACCTTGATACCGACCCGGAGGCGCTCCGCGCGGCGCTGGCCGAGACGGTGGTCATCAAGCTCAACGGCGGCCTCGGTACGTCGATGGGCGTCACCGGCCCGAAGTCCGCGCTGCCGGTCAAGGACGGGCTGAGCTTCCTGGACATCATCGCCCGCCAGATCCTGAGCACCCGGCGCGCGTACGACGTACCGCTGCCGCTGGTGCTGATGAACTCGTTCCGCACCAAGACCGAGTCACTGCAGATCCTCAGCGAGTACGACGGACTCGCGGTGGACGGCCTGCCGCTCGACTTCCTGCAGAACATGGAGCCGAAGCTGCTCGCCGACAACCTGACGCCGGCCGAGTGGGAGCCGGACCCGGAGCTCGCCTGGTGCCCGCCCGGGCACGGCGACCTGTTCACCGCGTTGGTTGCCTCGGGCACCCTCGACGCGCTGCGGGAGCACGGTTTCCGGCACGCGTTCATCTCGAACGCGGACAACCTCGGCGCCACCGCGGACCCGCGGATCGCGGCCTGGATGGCGGAGCACGACGTACCGTTCGGGATGGAGGTCTGCCGGCGGACGCGGTCCGACCGCAAGGGCGGGCACGTCGCGGTGCGGAAGTCCGGCGGGCGGCTGATCCTGCGGGACAGCGCGCAGGTGGCCGACGAGGACACGCAGTACTTCCAGGACGTCACCCGGCACCGGATGTTCAACACGAACAACCTGTGGATCGATCTGGACCGGCTCGCCGAACTGATGGACGGGCACGACGGGATCCTCGGGCTGCCGATCCTCGTGAACCGCAAGACCGTCGATCCGGCCGACCCGTCGTCGCCGAAGGTGATCCAGCTGGAGACCGGGATGGGGACCGCGATCGAGACCTTCGACGGGTCCCAGGCGGTGATCGTGGACCGCAGCCGGTTCAAGCCGGTGAAGACGACGAACGACCTGCTGGTGCTGCGCTCGGACGTGTACGAGCTCGACGAGACCGGCGACCTGACCACGACCCACGAGGGCGACGAGCCGTACGTCGACCTGGACCCGGAGTACTACAAGATCCTCGCCGACTTCGACGCGCGGTTCCCGGCCGGGTCGCCGTCCCTGGTCCGGGCCGACCGGCTGGCGGTGCGCGGCGATGTTGCCTTCGGCAAGGATGTCGTGGTGATCGGGGACGTCGAGGTGACGGCGCCGGACGGTGAGCGCCTGGTGGTCCCGGACGGGACCGAACTGCGTTGAGCGTGGGCGACCTGCTCGTCCGGCCGCTCGAGCCCTACGACACCGACGAGGCCGCTGCGGTCTGGTGGCGCTCACGGCACACCGAGGACTCTCAGCTGCCGCCCGCGATCCACACCGCGGAGCAGGTCGCCACCTGGTTCGCCGACGTACTGCTCCCGGACGCGCAGACCTGGGTCGCGCTCGACGACGGCCGGATCGTCGCGGTCCTCACCCTCGACGGCGACGACCTCGATCAGCTGTACGTCGCCCCGGACGCCGCCGGTCAGGGCATCGGGTCCGCCCTCGTCGACCTCGCCAAGGATCTTCGCCCCGGCGGTCTGGCGTTGTGGACCTTCCAGACCAACACACGCGCACAGGACTTCTACCGGCGGCACGACTTCCGCGAGGTACGCCGTACGGACGGGTCGGCGAACGAGGAACGCGCCCCGGACGTCCGCATGGTCTGGGGCAATCACCCGGAATCGGACCCCGCCTAGAACTCAACCGGACTTCTTCACGCACCCGTCCGGAACTTGGCGTCGAAACGCCTGAGCCGTGGATTAGGGTCGAGCTCGTGAGACGGAGTGTGGATGAGCATCTAGAGGTCGTACTCGGACGGGTGGCGGCCCTGCCGGCGTTCGACCAGCCGTTGATGGACGCGATCGGGTTGGTGCTCTGTGAGGACATCGTCTCGGGGGTGAGCCTGCCGGGGTTCGACAACTCCGCCATGGACGGGTACGCCGTTCAGGCGGGGGACCTGGCCGGGGCCTCGGACGAGAATCCGATCAGCCTGCCGGTGGTCGGGGAGTTCCGGGCCGGGCGCAGTGAGCCGATCGTGGTGACCCCCGGGACCTGTGTGCGGATCATGACCGGTGCGCCGATGCCGCGTGGGGCGGACAGTGTCGTGCCGGTCGAGTGGACCGACGGTGGGACGGTCACCGTGCGGATCACGCAGCAGCCGCCGCTCGGCGGCTCGGTGCGGCGCGCGGGTGAAGACGTGACGGCCGGGGCGCAGGTGCTCGACAGCGACACGGTCCTCGGTCCGCGGCAGATCGCCGTACTCGCCGCGGTCGGGCGGGCCCGGGTGAAGGCGCGTCCGCGACCACGGGTCGTGGTGATCTCGACCGGAGCCGAGCTGCGGGAGCCGGGGAGCCGGCTGGGCGACGGGCAGATCTACGACTCGAACAGCTACACCCTGGCGGCGTGCGCGCGGGACGCCGGGGCAGTGGTGTACCGCGTCGGCATCGTCGACGACGACCCGAAGCGGATCATGGACACGCTGTCCGACCAGCTGGTGCGTGCCGACCTGGTCATCACCACCGGCGGCGTCAGCATGGGTGCGTACGACATCGTGAAGGAGGAGCTCTCCAAACTCGGCACGGTGGACTTCCCACAGGTCGCGATGCAGCCGGGCAAGCCACAGGGGTTCGGCGTGATCGGTGAGGACGAGGTGCCGATCTTCACGCTGCCCGGCAACCCAGTCTCGGCGTACATCTCGTTCGAGGTCTTCGTGCGGCCCGCGCTGCGCAAGATGATGGGGCAGATGCCGTACCGGCGCGCCCTGGTGCCCGGCGTGACGCTGGACGGGTTCAGCTCGCCCGCGGGGCGGCGGCAGTTCGTCCGCGCTGCGGCCACGTCCGGCGACGAGGGCTGGATGGCCAGTACAGTCGGCGGGCACGGCTCGCACCTGCTCGGCGGGTTGAGCCGGGCGAACGCACTGATCGTGGTGCCCGAGGACGTGACCTCCGTCCGGGCCGGCGATCAGGTCGAGCTGATGCTGCTGGACAAGGAGACCGGATGACGCAAGACCCGGGCGGGACTCCCACCGGCTCCGGTACGCCGGGGGCCGGTGGGCTGACCCACGTCGACGAGACCGGGGCCGCGCGGATGGTCGACGTGTCCGCGAAGGACACAACGGTCCGGCGAGCTGTTGCCAGCGGCAAGGTTCTGGTCTCGGCCGAGGTGGTGGCGGCGCTGCGCGGTGACGGCGTACCGAAGGGGGACGCGCTCGGCGTCGCCCGGATTGCCGGGATCATGGGCGCGAAGCGGACACCGGACCTGGTGCCGCTGTGCCATCCGATCGCGATCACCGGGGCCAAGGTCGACCTGGAGGTCGCCGACGACGCCGTACTGATCCAGGCCCAGGTGAAGACCACCGACCGGACCGGTGTCGAGATGGAGGCCCTGACAGCGGTTGCCATTGCCGGGCTGGCCGTGATCGACATGGTGAAAGCGCTGGATCCGGCTGCGGTGCTGACTGACGTACGGGTGGAGCTGAAAGAAGGCGGTAAGACCGGGCACTGGGAGCGGCCGTGAGGGCTCTCGTCGTCAGCGTCTCCAACCGTGCGGCCGCTGGGGTCTACTCCGACACCACAGGTCCGCTGATCGCGTCGCGGCTGGCTGAGTGGGGCTTCGACGTCTCAGGACCTCAGGTGGTCCCGGACGGTGCACCGGTGGGGGAAGCGTTGCGGGCCGCGGTCGAGGCGTCGTACGACGTAGTGCTGACAACAGGTGGTACGGGGATCTCGCCGACCGACGAGACACCCGAGCAGACGGCTGCTGTGCTGTCGAAGGTTGTGCCGGGGATTGCTGAAGCCATCCGGGCGTATGGCGTGGCCAAGGGCATACCGACGGCGGCTCTGTCACGTGGGCTGGCCGGCGTCGCGGGTACGACGGTCATCGTCAACCTGCCTGGTTCGCGGGGCGGTGTGAAGGACGGTCTCGCCGTACTGGAGCCGCTGCTGCGGCATGCGGTCGAGCAAGTGCACGGTGGGGACCATGTGCGGACGGACGTCGACTGATGGCGGTCGTGCAGTGGCCTGTGGAGCTGAAGCACGGGCAGGTCGGGTTGCGGCCGTTGCGGGCCGGCGACGGAAGCGAGTGGGCCGCCGCGCGCCAGCGGAACGTCAGTTGGCTACGACCTTGGGACGCGACCCAGCCACCCGGTGCGGAGGACGGCGCACGGACGTTCCGCGCGATGGCACGCGACTGGAACCGGCAGGCGCGCTACGGACGGATGCTTCCGTTCGTCATCACGTACGGCGGTGCTGCGGGCGCCGGCGCCCGATCGAAATGGCCGCTGGTCGGACAGCTCACCGTGTCCGGAATCACCTACGGATCGGCGCGCTGGGCGAACCTGGGCTATTGGGTCGACGAGCAGTACGCCGGTCGCGGCATCGTGCCGACGGCCGTCGCGATGGCCGCCGACCACTGCTGGTTCACCCTTGGCCTGCATAGGATCGAAGTCGCGATCCGCCCGGAGAACAAGGCAAGTCTGCGCGTCGTCGAGAAGCTCGGCTTCCGGTTCGAAGGCGAGCGCCCGCGGTTCCTGCACATCGACGGCGACTGGCGCGATCACCGCATCTTCGCGCTCAACGTCGAAGAGGTCGGACCCGGTCTCGTAGCGCGACTGACCTGACTACCCTGCGTGCTATTCACATCAGTCACACGAGTCTTCTTGCGACACACCGTCCCACGTACCTCATCTGGCCCTATCCGCACCTTAGCGTCGTCGCATGGGGACGACAGGGCTGATCTATGTGGCGATCGTCGCCGCGTGGGCCGCCTACCTCGTCCCGATGTGGCTGAAGCGGGGCGAAGAGGCGCGGCGCCGTCCGGTCGTGCCGTCGTCCGACGAGGCGCGCGTACTGTCCCGCGACTCGTCGCGGACCCGGTACGTCGTACGCCCGGCCGGGACCACCGCCGCCGACGACTCGTCGCCACCCAAGCGGTACGTCCCCAACCGAGCCCGCCGGGTGGCCGCCATGCGCCGTCGACGGGTGCTGTCGATCCTGACCCTTTCACTGCTGTCCGTCGTCGCACTCGCCGGTCTGGCGATGCTGCCGTGGTGGACCGTGGCGGTCCCGGGCACGCTGATCGCCGGCTTCGTCGTACTCACCCGACTGCAGCTGCGCAGGCAGGCCCGTACGCGGACGCAGACCGCTGCCGAACGTCGTGCCCGCGCGCAAGCCCGCCACGACCGCGGCCCGGCCGGCAAGCCCGCGCCGTCGCCCGACGAGGAGATGACCATCGAGGTCAAGCTCCCCGCCGAGCCCGCCCCGAAGCCTGCCGCGGCGAAGAAGGATCAGCCGGCCGCCGAGGGCCTGTGGGACCCGGTGCCGGTCACGCTTCCGACGTACGTCATGAAGGAAAAGGCACCCGACCGCACGGTCCGGACCATCTCCCTCACCGACGACGAAGTCTTCTCCAGCGCCCGTACGACGGACCCGTCCGAGAAGCCCGCAGCCGCCGAAGCGCCGGCCCCCCAGCCGGCCGAAGAGGTCGAGGTGAAGCGCGCCGTCGGCGACTGATATCCGGTTTTAGTTCGCGGGGCTCTCCGTGTTAGAGTTTCGCGGTCGCCAGGGAAACCAGACGACCAGCTTTGGGGCTGTGGCGCAGTTGGTAGCGCGCTTCGTTCGCAACGAAGAGGCCAGGGGTTCGAATCCCCTCAGCTCCACGAAGCCGATAGGCGAGGTGTGTCGCGCAATACTTGCGCTGACCGCCTCGCCTTCGTCGTGTTGTGCGGCTGCGCTTCGCTTGCCGCAAGCGGGGGCTCCGCCACCCGCACCCCCTTGCGCCTTCGCTTCGCTCGGCTTCGGTGGCTGGGTTGGGCGGCTCGCTCACCAGCGCGGGTTGGGTTGTGTTGTTAGCTGAGGGCTGTGGTTGCTGCTCTTAGGTCTTTGAGGGCGGCCAGGGTGTGGGGGGCTAGGCCTGCTTCGTCTTGTTCTAGGGCTGTCCAGGTTGCGTAGCCCTGTTTGAAGGCTAGGACGCCCAACTCTGCGGCGAGGTGGGCCAGTGGGTCTGATACGCCTCTGGTTTTTAGGGCGTCTGTCATGGCTTTGGCTAGGCCTACGGTTTTTAGGGCGTCGCGCTCCTGTAGCTCTGTGCTGGCGGCTATGGCTGCTTTTAGGCGGGGGGCCAGTTCTCGGTTCAGGGGGCCCATGGTGTTGGCGGCGCGTTCCAGGCCTGCTGCTACCGCCTCCAATGGGGTGGCTGATTCGGGGGCTGTGGTGATGCCTTCGACCAGGAGGCGGCAGAGGGTTTCTTGGCCTGCTACCAGGAGTTCTCGTTTGTCGGGGAAGTGGCGGAAGAACGTGCTCTTGGTGACGCCGGCGCGTTCGGCGATCTGGGCGACGGTCGTGGCGTCGTAGCCCTGGTCGGCGAACAGGTCGACCGCGGCCAGGACCAGTCGGTCGCGTGCGCCGGGTTCCCATCTAGCCATGGGGTCATTCTAGGTGATGGGACCTTTGTCCCGTCGGAGTGCTACGGTGATGGGACAAAGGTCCCATCATTGAGGAGCGTCTCATGCAGGTCTTCATCACCGGCGGTACTGGGCTGATCGGGTCGGCCGTCGTCCGCGAGTTGCTCGGCAACGGGCATTCTGTGCTCGCACTCGCACGTTCTGAATCGTCTGAGGCGGCGCTCCGGGAGGTTGGTGCTGCGACCGTTCGTGGTGGTCTTGCCGATCTGGATGTGCTGCGTACGGGCGCTTCCAAGTCCGATGGCGTGATTCATCTTGCCTTCAGCAACGACTTCAGTAGCCCAGAAGCGTTGGCGGCGGGGATCGCCGAGGAAGGCGCCGCGTTGCAGACCTTGGGGGACGAGTTGGTGGGCAGTGATCGTCCGCTCGTTACGGTGTCGGGTACGCCGTGGGTGACTGGCCGGGCGTCTACGGAAGCTGACCCGGTGCCGATCGACGGACCGGTCGGCGGTCGCGGCCGTTCCGTCATGGCGACGTTGGAGTTGGCGTCGCGTGGCGTCCGGAGTGCGGCTGTCCGCATGCCGCGCACTGTCCACAATCAGGGCGACGGCGGATTCGCCGGCTTGCTCACGCAGATCGCGCGCCAGACCGGTGTGTCCGGGTATCCCGGTGACGGCACGCAGCGCTGGCCCGCCGTACACGCACTTGATGCAGCGGTCCTGTTCCGGTTGGTGCTGGAGAACGCGCCGGCCGGAACTGCCTGGCATGCGGTGGATGACGAGGGTGACGCCGTACGTGATATCGCAGCCGTGATCGGCCGACGCCTCGGTCTGCCGGTCGAGGCGGTCCCGGAGGCGACGTACGGCCCGCTCGGCCCGATCTTCGCAACCGACCAGCCGTCGTCGAGCACCTACACCCGCGAGGCCCTCAACTGGCACCCCCGGCACCCGAGCCTGCTCGAGGACCTGGAGAACATCGAGGCGTGAACTCTTCGCCGGCGATGCGGCGCACATTCACCCGCCGTTCGGTGGGCAGGGGCGGACGATGGACAGTGCGGGGTGAGGGCGGTGTAGTGGGGCGTGAGATCTGCGGGAGGAGTTCCTAGTGCCACGACCAAAAGCCGTTACCGACGATGCCAGTGCCAAGCAGTTTCTTGATGCTGCGGCGCAGTTGATCGATGCGATGTTCGTGACCTCGCCGGACGAGCGACCGCGGCGGTTGAGTGCGATCGACTTCCCGGCGACCTTGGAGTGGCTGCGGAAGGAGGATGTGGTTCGGCTGGCCCGGGACGGCGGGCAGCCCGGGGTGAGCCGGAAGTCGTTCGACAACCGGTGGGAGTCCAAGGAGGACTTCGTCAACGACGCGGTGATCCACACGATGCTGTACCGCGACGCGCCGAACGCCGATCCGGCCTTGCAGCTCGCCGACCTGGCGGGCCTGCTGGAGGCCGAGAATGTTGCTCAAGCGATTGCGCAGTTCTGCGACGCGATGCTTGCGAGTCTGCTGTCGTATCCGCGGTCGTTCCTGCTGCTGCACATCGGGCCTCTGCTGGAGCAGCATCCGAAACTGAAGGCCGCGATCGTCGAGGACATGCTGCGGGCGCTGGCGCCGTGGTACGACGGTTACCGGCAACTGTTCGCGGCGTTCGGCGTCAGGATGCGACCCGGTTGGACCATCGAGCGGTACGGACTGACGATCCAGTCGATGCTGGACGGGTTCCTGCTGCGCTCGCGGGTACAGGACGAACAGATGGCGGCGTACAGCTCGGACGACGCCAGCCTGTTCGCGGACGCCGTGGTCGCGTTCACGCTCGGCGTCATCGACACCGGCGAAAGCAGCGGCCTGAGCTCACGAGAAGCCCTGAATGCCGGCGTCGGTCGTGACCCGGCGTAGGGGGACCCAGGTCGCTCCCTAAGGCCGTTGACTGAGCGTTACCCCCGCTCGATGCTAGGTGTGGCTCGGGGGGAACGAGCCGGGGAAGCCAAGCTTCGAGATCAGCGGGGGGCTTGGACTGTTTGGCCGATGGGGATGTTGGTGAGGGCGTAGCCGTAGGCGGCGTCGCCGGGGCGGGGCATGCGGGTTTTGTCCAGCAGGTAAAGGATTTCGTCGCCTACGGGCCAGAAGGCCCGGAGGTGGGCCGGGGCCGACATGTCGAGTTGGTAGACGGTTGCCGCGGGGTCGAGGGCGGTGCCGCGGGTGACGGTCCAGGTGCCTTCGTGGGTTTCTCGGGTGTCGTCGCCGGTGCCTACCCGGACGATGGAGATGAGGTACGTCGACGGCGCGGCGGGCGTGCCGTAGAGGACGACTCCTAGCTTGACTCGTTGGCAGTCGGCCACGGGGGGATTGTCGATGGTGCAAGGGACGTGGTTCTCGAAGTCCGCGGACGCGCGGGCGCCGGCCTGGTTGGTGAGCGGATACCACGGGCCGAAGGTCTGTGGAGCTTCCGGACCGCGGGTGAGGATCAGCGCGACCACGACGGCGGCGAGAGCGAGTACGCCGACGCGGACCGCCAGCCTCAATCCCCTGACCCCAACCGCAGGCATGAAAATCACCTCTGATCTCAAGCATAGTGACGAGACCAGGGGGAGTGGCGGTGCGCGCTGATGTCTCAGGTTGAGAATCGCGTCAGCTAATCTTGACTCATTCCAGAAAACGCGGAAGACTCTGGGACGTGCCGACGGTGGAGGAGCTTCAGGGGCTGTTGCGTGGGGCTTCGCTGCGGGTGACTCGGCCGCGGCTGGCGGTGCTGGCCGCGGTGTACGGGCACCCGCATGCGGATACCGACTCGATTATCGGTGCCGTGCGCAACGAATTGCCCCAGGCGTCGCACCAGGCGGTGTACGACTCGCTGCACACCTTGACGGCGGCGGGCCTGGTACGGCGGATCCAGCCGTTGGGGTCGCTGGCGCGGTACGAATCGCGCGTCGGCGACAACCATCACCACGCTGTCTGCCGGTCGTGCGGCGCGATCGCCGACGTCGACTGTGCGGTCGGGCATGCGCCCTGCCTGACCGCGTCCGAGGACCACGGTTTCGTCATCGACGAGGCCGAGGTCATCTATTGGGGCCTGTGCGCGGACTGCGCACGACGTACCTTGCCTTCCTTAGAAAAACCCAGCCTTTGAAAACGTCCAGTCTGGAAGGAATCTGATGTCCGAGAACCATGAGCCCCTGCCCGGCGAGGCCACCGCGGAGAGCCGCGGCGCCGAGACCGAGACCGGTGGCTGCCCGGTGAACCACGGTCAGGGCGTGCACCCGACCAGCGGGAACGCCAACCGCGAGTGGTGGCCGAACCAGCTGAACCTGAAGATCCTGGCCAAGAACCCGGCCGTCGGGAACCCGCTCGGCGAGGAGTTCGACTACGCCGCGGAGTTCGAGACCCTGGACCTGGCCGCCGTGAAGGCGGACATCGCCGAGGTACTGACCACCTCGCAGGACTGGTGGCCGGCCGACTTCGGGAACTACGGCCCGCTGATGATCCGGATGGCCTGGCACAGCGCCGGCACGTACCGGATCCACGACGGCCGCGGTGGCGCGGGCGCCGGGCAGCAGCGGTTCGCGCCGCTGAACAGCTGGCCGGACAACGGCAACCTGGACAAGGCCCGCCGGCTGCTCTGGCCGGTCAAGAAGAAGTACGGCCAGAAGATCTCCTGGGCCGACCTGATGATCCTCACCGGCAACGTCGCGCTGGAGACCATGGGCTTCAAGACCTTCGGGTACGCCGGTGGTCGCGAGGACGTGTGGGAGCCGGAGACCGACGTGTACTGGGGCCCGGAGACCACCTGGCTCGAGGACAAGCGATACTCCGGTGACCGCGACCTCGAGCGCCCGCTCGGTGCGGTCCAGATGGGTCTCATCTACGTGAACCCGGAAGGCCCGAACGGCAACCCGGACCCGATCGCGGCGGCTCGCGACATCCGCGAGACGTTCGGCCGGATGGCGATGAACGACGAGGAGACGGTCGCGCTGATCGCCGGCGGTCACACGTTCGGCAAGACGCACGGCGCCGGCCCGGCGGAGAACGTCGGCGCGGAGCCCGAGGGTGCGCCGATCGAGGCGCAGGGCCTGGGCTGGAAGAGCACGTACAACACCGGCAAGGGCAAGGACGCGATCACCAGCGGTCTCGAGGTCACCTGGACCACGAAGCCGACGCAATGGTCGAGCGACTTCTTCGACATCCTGTTCGGCTACGAGTGGGAGCTGTCCGCGAGCCCGGCCGGCGCGAACCAGTGGGTCGCGAAGGACGCCGAGGCGATCATCCCGGACGCGTACGACGGCCCGAAGAAGCTGCCGACGATGCTGACCACCGACCTGTCGCTGCGCTTCGACCCGATCTACGAGCCGATCTCGCGTCGGTTCAAGGAGGACCCGGACGCGTTCGCGGACGCGTTCGCGCGTGCCTGGTACAAGCTGACCCACCGCGACATGGGTCCGAGCGTCCGGTACCTCGGCTCCGAGGTCCCGAGCGAGGTGCTGATCTGGCAGGACCCGCTGCCGGCCGTCTCGCATGAGCTCGTTACCGAGGACGATGTGACCGCGCTGAAGGCAGCGATCGCCGCGTCCGGTCTGTCGGTGGCGCAGCTGGTCTCGACCGCATGGGCGTCGGCGTCGACGTTCCGTGGCAGTGACAAGCGCGGTGGCGCCAACGGTGCCCGCATCCGCCTGCAGCCGCAGAGTGGCTGGGAGGTCAACAACCCCGACGAGCTCGCGCAGGTACTGCGGACGCTCGAGGGCATCCAGCAGTCGTTCGGTAAGCCGGTCTCGCTGGCCGACCTGATCGTCCTCGCCGGCGGTGTCGGTGTGGAGATCGCGGCGAAGAACGCCGGGTACGACGTCGTCGTACCGTTCACGCCTGGCCGGGTGGACGCTTCGGCGGAGCAGACCGACGCCGACTCGTTCGCCGCGCTCGAGCCGGTCGCGGACGGGTTCCGCAACTACTACGGCAAGGGCAACCGGCTCCCGGCCGAGTACCTGCTGCTCGACCGCGCGAACCTGCTCAAGCTGAGCGCTCCGGAGCTGACGGTCCTGGTCGGCGGCCTCCGCGTTCTCGGTGCGAACTACGACGGTTCGAAGTACGGCGTACTGACCGAGAACCCCGGCACGCTCACGAACGACTTCTTCGTGAACCTGCTCGACCTCGGCACCGAGTGGCACGCCGCCGACGAGAGCCAGGAGACGTTCGAGGCCACCGTCAACGGTGAGGTCAAGTGGACCGGCACCCGCGCCGACCTGGTCTTCGGCTCGAACTCCGAACTCCGCGCCCTCGCCGAGGTCTACGCAAGCGACGACGCCAAGCAGAAGTTCGTCGACGAGTTCGTCTCCGCCTGGCACAAGGTCATGGAACTCGACCGCTTCGATCTGCACCGCTGACCCAGACCAACCGAACCGGCTTCCCCTTCCTGGGGAGCCGGTTCGGCCGTGTGACCGGCGTGGGGAGGTTTTCTACCCGAAGCCCGGTCGTCCACGTCGACAGGACGTTAGGTGGCGAGTTGCCTGTCCTTCGCTTCAGTTGCTGCAGGTGCGGGGTGGCGTCGACGGCTTCTCCGACCCGCCGTCCGGGTCCACGAGGACCGGTCGCAGGTCGGTGACCTGGAGGGGGATGGACCGGCTGAAGTCGAGTGGGATGTCGCCTTGCATACCGCCGCCGGTCCAATGGACGGTCCAGCACGCCGTTGCCGTGATGTTGTAGCTGCCGGACTTCTCGCAGCGCGAGGACTTGGTGTACTTGTAGCCGCACGTCGGTGATGACGGCATGTCCTTGAGCGACTTGCCGGCCGCCATCGCTCTGGTGAACGCGGTGCCGGCGCCCTTACATGTGACGGTGTCACCCGCACCCATCGACCACTCGATCCGGTCGACGGTGCCGGTCGCGGTAATCGACACCCCACCGAGCGCCGCGGTCTTGGTCTGCGGCCCGGTCGTCGTAGGCCCTTCACCAGTTGGTGTAGGAGCCGTCGGGGCGGTGGAGGGTGGGGAGAGGACGGGGTGGAATGGAGTTGGCGCGGGCTCGGTCGCGGTCGACGTCTACGCCCAGGCCGGGGGTGGTTGACGGGAGGACCCGGCCGGGGACGACGGCTGGGCGCAAGGTGAAGTACGACGCTAGTTCGGGGTCGGGGTCTGATTGGTGTTCCTGGATGGTGGTGACCGGTGCCGTGAGGTTGAGGTGCAGCGATGATGCCGCGGTGACCGGGCCCAAGGGGTTGTGGGTTGCCAGTTTGATGTGGTGGGTTTCGCAGGCGGCGGCTATTTTGCGGGACTCGGTGAGGCCGGCGGCGATGGCGATGTCGACGCGGGCGTAGTCGATCAGTTCGTTCTCGATCAGTGGGGCGAACTCCCACTTGGAGGCGAACTGTTCGCCGGCCGCGAGCGGTACGCCGGTTCGCGCGCGCAGCATCCGGTAGGAGTCGGGGTGCTCGGCGCGGAGTGCGTCCTCGACGAAGTACGGGCGGGCGGACTCGATCTCGCGGCACAGGGTGACCGCCTCGGGCGGATCGAGCCGGGTGTGTACGTCGAGGATCAGTTCGACGGAGTCGCCGACGACGTCCCGGACCTCGTGGAACAACCGGATCCCTTCCCGCAGCGTACGGCGCTCGTCGAGGACGTCGCCGTCGTGCGGTACCGAGAATCGTAGGTGCGTCCAACCGTCGGCCACCAGCGTCCGGCACCGTTCCAGGAACCGCGGCCGGTCCGCCGTCCCGTCGCCCAGGTGGACGTAGCAGGGCACGTACTCACGCACCTGCCCGCCGAGCAGTTCGTGCACAGGTACGCCGTACGCCTTGCCGCGGATGTCCCACAAGGCGACGTCGATCGCCGCGATCGCCGACGCGATCACCCGGTCGGCGGGGTAGAAGCCGGACCGGAACATCAGCTGCCACAGGTGCTCGGTTCGCAGCGGGTCCTCGCCGAGCACCAGGCTGCCCAGATGCGAGAGCGCGCCGGCCACAGCCTGTTGCCGGGACCGGAGGCCGACCTCGCCGATGCCGTGGATGCCCTCGTCGGTGTCGACCGCGACGAGCATCATCGCGTCGCCCCGGTCGGGGAGCGTGAGTACTTCCCAGCCCGTGATCTTCATCTGCCCTCTGATCTGTTTCAGGAACGTTGTCATCCGAAGCTAGTCGGTGAAGCACGACTCTGTCGAGATCAGTCTGAAACAAGCTGTTGACACGTTCGGCATCGATTGCAAACATGTTTCAACATCCAGCCCCGGACAGAACGGAGATCCGCGATGGCCGCCACGGTCAGGGAAGTCGCGCAGTTGGCGGGGGTGTCCCCGTCGACGGTGTCCCGGGTCTTCACCGCGCCCGACCAGGTGCAGGAGGCGACCCGGCAGCGGGTCGCCGACGCCGCGCGGCAGCTCGGATACCGGCCCGACCCGGCGGCCCGGACGCTGCGCAGCGGCCGGACAGAGTCGCTCGGGCTCGTCGTCCCGGACATCGCGAACCCGTTCTTCCCGCCGATCGTCAAGGCGATGCAGGCCCGGGCCCGCAACCACGGTTACACGCTGCTGGTCGCCGACTGCGACGAGCGGGAAGCCGACGAGTTGGAGACCATCGACGCGATCGTGAAGAAGGTCGACGGATTGGTGCTCTGGGCATCGACCTTGTCCGACGGCCGGCTGCGGGAGCTGGCTGCGGAGGTTCCGCTCGTCCTGGTCAACCGGCAGGTCGAGGGCATCCCCGAACTGCAGATCTCACTGACGCCCGGGATCAGCCAGGCCGCCGAACACCTGCGGGCACTCGGTCACACCAGTTGTGTCTTCGTCAACTGCTCGCGCCCGGAGCACCTGCGGGGCAAGTCGATAAGAGAGACCTTCGACGCGCAAGGGCTTTCGGTCGTCGAGCTCGGTCCGTACGAGCCGCGTTTCGAGACCGGTCTGCATGCGGCGACCCTGGCCGTCGCGAACGGCGCGACCGCGATCCTCGCGCACAACGATCTGGTCGCGATCGGCGTCCTGCACCAACTCGCCCATTCCGGGGTGGACGTTCCCGGTCAGGTCAGCGTGATCGGTATCGACGACACGCTGCTGGCCGCGATGTCGATCCCGGCCCTCACCACGATCCGGATCTCGCCGCAGACGGTGGCCACCCATGCCGCCGATCTGATCGTCGAAACCATCAACGGCTCGGAGCCGCAGTCCGTCGAGGTCGGCTCGCGGCTGATTCCGCGCGCCTCCACAGGTCCCGCGCCACACCGCGCCTGATTCGCGCCTGACCCGAGCAGGACCCACCACAGTACGGCGAGCCGCCCCGCCGTACCGATCCTTCCTGGAGACATTCAATGGCTACACCCATGCGTGTTCGTGCTGCCCTGGTGGCGGCCGCGACCGGGCTGGTACTGACCGGCTGCGCGGGACTCACTCCTGCCAAGAACGACGCCCGGAGCGGCGGCGATGTGGTACTGCGGGTGCAGGGGATGCCGGCGCCGACGGACACCGCCGCGCTGGCCCAGTTCCATCGGCTGGTGCAGGACTTCCAGGCGAAGAACCCCGGCATCACGATCGAAGGGACCGAGAACCGCTGGGATCCGCTGACGTTCTCGGCCAAGCTCGCCGGCAAGACGATCGAGGACGTCATCCAGGTTCCGCTGACCGAGCCGCAAGGCCTGATCGCCCGCAAGCACGTGCAGCCGATCACCGACCAGCTGAAGCAGTGGGCTCACTACCAGGAGTTCAACCCGCAGGTCCTGCAGCCGCTCAGTGACAGCTCGAGCCGGGTGTACGGCATCCCGCAGGCGCCGTTCGCGCAGGGGCTCGTCTACAACCGGAAGCTGTTCACACAGGCTGGGCTGGATCCGGACAAGCCGCCGGCCACCTGGGACGAGGTCCGCGCGGCCGCGAAGCAGATCAGTACGAAGACCGGCAAGGCCGGGTTCGTCCACGAGTCCAAAGGCAACACCGGCGGCTGGCAGCTGACGATGCTGACCTACACGCATGGCGGCTCGATGGAGATCGAGCGGGACGGCAAGGTCGTTGCCGCGGTCAACGACCAGGCGACGAAGCAGTCACTTGAGCTGCTCAAGGCGATGCGCTGGACGGACAACTCCATGGGCCAGAACCAGTTGATGGACCAGGACGACGTGGTCAAGCAGTTCGCGGCCGGTCAGGTCGGGATGTTCATGGGGACGCCGGGCACGTACAAGCTGGCCAAGACGAAGTTCGGGATGAAGGACACGGCCGACTACGGCGTCACGTCGCTGCCGCAGGCCGGCGGTAACGCGACGCTCGGTGGCGCGGAGGTGTTCATGGTCCCGGCGTCGGTGCCGAAGGAGAAGGTCGACGCGGCGGTGAAGTGGCTGCTGTTCGCTCAGGCCGAGGCGCAGTACGAGCCGACGATTGCGGCCGAGCGGGCGAAGGAGCTGGCCAAGGACCCGAAGGCCGCGGTCGGCGTACCGACGCTGCCGATGTTCAGCACTGCGCAGCAGGCCAAGATCGACGCGGCGGTCAAGCCGTACGTGAACGTCGAGCTCGAGCACTTCAAGCCGTGGCTGGACGGTACGCCGAAGCTCACGCTGAAGCCCGAGCCGCCGGTCGCGGCGCAGAAGCTCTACACGATCCTCGACACCGTGGTGCAGTCCGTGCTCACCAAGAAGGACGCGAACGTGGACGCACTGCTCACCAAGGCGCAGGCGGACGCGGACAAGATGCTCGCCGCGGAGCAGAAGTGACCGCATTGCTCGAGCGGCCGGCCTCCACCGCCGAGCCGGTGGTGGCCGCTTCCCGGCGGAGGGCCGGCCTGCGCCGGGAACTCCTGGGCCTGATCTTCCTCGCGCCCGCCCTGGTCGTCTTCGGGCTGTTCTCCTGGTGGCCGATCCTGCGCGGGCTGCTGATCTCGTTCCAGGAAACGAACCTGGTCGACCCGGCGGTCTGGGTCGGTCTGGAGAACTTCCAGGTGGTCCTGACCGATCCGCTGGTCGGCAAGGCGATGACGAACACCCTGCTGTTCGTCGGCCTCGGTCTGGTGATCGGCTTCCCGGCGCCGATCGTGCTGGCGGCAGTGATGTCGACCGTACGGCGCTTCGCCGGCGTGTACCGCGTCGTCGTCTACCTGCCGGTCGTCGTACCGCCGGTGGTCGCGATCCTGCTCTGGAAGTGGTTCTACGATCCCGGATCCGGTCTGTTCAACCAGCTGCTCGGTCTGGTCGGACTCGGCCCGTACCCGTGGCTGCAGTCGCCGCAGACCGCGATGCTGAGTCTGGTGCTCGAGGCGACGTGGGCCGGGATGGGCGGTGCCGCACTCATCTACCTGGCCGCGATGACCGGCGTACCAGCCGAGCTCTACGAAGCGGCCGAGACCGACGGCGCCGGGATCTGGCGGCGGATCTGGCACGTGCTGCTGCCCCAGCTGCGTCCGGTGATCGGCCTGCTCCTGCTGTTGCAGCTGATCGGCACGATCCAGGTCTTCACCGAGCCGTACATCTTCACCCAAGGCGGTCCGGACGAGGCCACGGTGACCGTGCTGCTGCTGATCTTCCGGTACGCGTTCCAGGACGGCCAGTACGGGCAGGCCGCTGCGCTGTCCGTCCTGCTCGCCATCGTTCTCGCTGTGCTGTCCGCGGTCTACCTCCGCCTGACCAGAAGCTGGAGTCCCAAGTGAGCGAGCCGATGACGACGTTCACGTCGAGCAACGACCTGCGCAGGCCGGGTACGGCGTTCGTGCTCCGGGCGGTCCAGGTACTCACGCTGCTGGTCCTGCTGGCCATCGGGGTGGGGCCGCTGTACTGGACCGTCAAGGGTGCGGTGTCGCCGCCGACCGAGATGATCACGCATCCACTCCGGTTGTGGCCGGCCGAGGCGGAGCTGGGCAACTTCGCCCGGGCGTTCACCGAGCTCCACGTCGGGCGCTACCTGGCCAACACCGTGACGGTGGTGATCGGTTCCTGGGCGGTGCAGTTGCTGGTGGCAATGACCGCCGGGTTCGCGTTCGCGGTGATCCGCCCGCGGATCGGTCGCTACGTGTACGGCGCCATTCTCGCGACCATGTTCGTGCCGTACACCGTCTCGCTGGTCAGCCTGTTCCTCACCGTGCTGGACGTCGGCCTGCTCGACACCTACTGGGCGATCTGGCTGCCCGCCGGCGCGAACGCGTTCAACGTCCTGCTGGCGACCCGGTTCTTCGAGGCGCTCCCGCAGGAGTTGTACGACGCCGCGAAGGTCGACGGCGCCGGCACCTGGCAGTTGCTCACGAAGATCGTGCTGCCGATGAGCCGGCCGGTGATCGCGGTGATCAGCCTGCTGGCGATCATGCACTCCTGGAAGGAGTTCATCTGGCCGCTCGTGGTGATCTCCGACCCGAAGCTGCAGCCGATCAGTGTCGCATTGGCGAATCTGGTCGACTCCGCGCCGCTCGACGAACTGATCGCCGCGATGGCGATGGCCCTCGCTCCGCCGGTGCTCGTGTTCCTGGTCCTGCAGCGCTACGTCGTCGCCGGGCTCGGCTTCACGGGGGTGAAGGGATGATCAGCCGACGAGCCGTCCTCGGCGGCGCGGTGGCCGCAGCCGCCGCCGGGGCCACCACGAGCCCTGCGTACGCCGCCGACGTTCAGATCACCGATACGGCGAACACCATCACGTTGATCGCGGCACCTGACACCGGTGAGGTCAAGGTGCTCGACGGCGGCGGGGTGCAGCGGTTCAGCCTGACGACGTTCGAGTACGCGTACGGGACCGGCGACGACAAGGTCGTCCTGCGGACCACCGGGATCACCAACGTCGAACCGAAGAGCGCGCAGCAGTTCGTGATCACCTACACCGCGCCGCTCGGCCAGGTCGTCGGCACGTTCACGGTCGGCCTGCGGAAAGCGCGGATCCGCTGGGACGTGACCGGGGTAGCGGGCCTGCGGGTCGACAGTTTCCGGGTCGCGCGGGTTGTGACCGGTACGGCGACCGAGCACTTCGATCCGGTGGCGTTGTGGAACCGGGATCGTGATCCGGACACCGGCGCGCTGCGCGGCGGCGTACCGTTCGAGACGACCAACGGCGTCTGCTATTCCTACAGCTGGTCCGACAACCGTGCAGTCATACGGTTTCCGCAGAGCACGGTTGCTTTTAGCAACAATGGCTACGTGCATGCGGTCGGCGACGAAGACGGTTTCCTGGAGAGCACCGTCGTGCTCGGGGTGATGCGGCCGCACTCGGCCGGGGTCATCGCCCGGGACGGTGATCTCGGTATCGACCTGTGGACGGACCAGCCGTTCAATCTCTGGAACACCGGCGGCTCCAAGACCGTCAATCTGCAGGTCGTCAACGCGGCTCTGACCACTCGCACCGTGCGCGTCGACTGGGTCGCACGGGACTGGAGCGGCGGGTCGACCAGCGGTACGACGAGTGGCTCGGTCGGCGCCCGCGGCGTGTGGAACGCCACCTTCTCCGTCACGCTCGGCGCCCGGGACATCCGCTTCGTCGAGGCGGTCGTGTACGACGGTTCGACCGAGGCCGCGTTCGCCCGAACAACGCTTTCCGTGCTGTCGACGTACACCTACGGCGACACCGAGCTGAGCATGTTCGGAATGGGGAACTTCGCCTATCTGGAGGAGCCGTCGAGCGCCGGCGTACTCGGGCTGATGAAGCTCGTCGGCATGAAGTGGATCCGGACGGCGTACAAGGCCTACAACGGGTACGCCGCCTCGCCCGGTCCGACCGTCGCCGCGCTCGAGGGCGCAGGGTTCCTGCACAACATGCAGCTCGCCCGGGACCTGCCGTGGGGCGTGGACGGCACGGCCTGGGCCGAGGACATGGTCGGTCGCGCCACCTACTCCGACGCGAAGTACTACGAGTGCGGCAACGAGCTGAATCTCACCGCGGCGGGCAAGACGCCCGCGCAGTACGTCAACGAGGTGCTCGGGCCGTTGACGTTGGCAAGGACCGCCAAGGGCGCCACGTTCAAGGTGATGACGTGTGGCCTGGCCGGATACCCCGAGCAATGGGTGCAGGACTTCGTCGCCGCGGGCGGCTGGGATCACGTCGACGTACTGGCGTACCACCCGGGTCGCGGTAACTACACCGCGGACTACGCGCCAACGGAGCCGTGGACGAACGAGACCCGCTGGAACTTCCTCGGCACGCTGAAGAAGGCAACCGCAATAAAAGGCACCAAGGAACTCTGGCTCACCGAGGCGTACTCGGGAACGCTGCCGAACCGCTGGTGGACCGACACGTACCGGAACGCGCCGGAAAACGTTCTACTGCAGCTCGCGCTGGCCAAGGCGTACGGCGTCAGCTGCGTCACCTGGTACACGCTCAACGACTCGATCCAGCAGCAGCCGATGGAGGCGGATCCGGACAGCGTCGAGTACCACCACGGGCTGCTGCACCGTGACCTCGGCGCGAAGCCCTCACTGCTGGCGTTCGCGACCGCCGCCCGCTGGCTCGACCAGTCCACCTTCGCCGGTTCGGCGGACCTGAGCGATCCGGACTTGTTCGGCCTCGTCTTCAACACGCCGACGGGCAAGGTGAATCTGCTCTGGTCGCGCAAAGACGGCTACATCCTCAACGACGACGCGGACCGCCGCAGCGACACGAGCCCCGCCTACTACCGCAGCCCCGAACCCTGGGAAGACCTGTGGCCGACGAAGACGAACGTCACCGTCCCGACGCCGGCCGCGACCACGTCCGTCCGTGAGCTGAACTGCCTCGGCATGGACGTCGCCACCCATCAAGCGAGCAACTCGCAGGTCACCGTCACCCTCGACGGTGCAGCGCGCATCTTCATCGGTCTCGCCCTGCCTCTCAAGACCACTGGAGTCATCCCATGAAACCAACCAGGCGGACCTTCGTCGCCGGATCGCTCGTCGCAGCCGGTGTGGCCGGCGGCCTGCTCCCGACGGGCATTGCCCAGGCCGCGACGGCGTACACGATCACCGCGGACGGCATCACGGTCACCGCGCTCACCGACGGAACCATTGTCGTCGGTGACGGGACCGAACGAATCCGGATCGCGCACTTCCAGGTCAAGGACACCGTGCTCGGCGGCCAGCGCACGTTCGGCGGCACGCCGTCGTTGGTCACGCTCCCGGACGGCCGGCAGGCGATCCGGGTGGACTACGTGATGAGTGCCGCCGCGAAGACGATCACGGTGACCGGCACGTTCGACGTCACCGCGCGGCGCCTGCACATGCGCTGGGACGCGACCAGTTCGAACCAGATGTACCTGAACTCGCAGTTCAGCCGCACCGTGGTGAGCCCGACCGCCGCGGAGTACCCGACCGCCGTCACCCGGTGGAACCGTGACGCCGGCGGCGGCGTGCCGTACGAGACCAACGACGGCATCGTCTACACCGAGACCTGGGCCGACACGAAGGCGTATTTCCGGCTCGCGTCGAGCCGCCCGGACTGGACGACCGCGTCCTGGATGCACATCGTCGGCACATACGACGCACTCGGCGTACTGCGGCACGAGGCGGACCTCGTACTCGGCAACCTCCGCGAGGTGAACGCTGCTGCCGTCGGCCGCCCGGTCGGCATCGACATCTGGACCGACCAACCGTTCAACCTCTGGTACGAGACCGGCCACGCGATGCCGGTCAACGTCCAAGTCGTAGCAGGAGGACCAGTGAAACTCAGCTGGTTCGCGCGCGACTTCGACGGTACGACGCTCACGAGCGGATCGACCGTACTCACACCGGCCCCCGGCCGGAGCGCCGAGCACAAGATCGTCGTACCGGCACTGCGTCAACAGGGCGTCGCCTTCATCGAGGTGAAGGCGACAACAGCAAACACGGAAGCCTTCGCACGCACCACGCTCGCAGTGCTTCCGTCGTACACCTACCGAGGCGGCGGCATGTTCGGGATCGCGAACTACCCCTGGCTGCTCAAGCCCAGCAAAGCGGACGTCGCCACCCTGCTGCAGAAGATCGGTGTCGCGTCGGTCCGGATCGCCTACAACGGCGCCCCCGGCATCCCGCCGGCCGAACTGGAGGCGATGGGGATCACGCCGAACATCCAGCACGGCGACGTGGTGTTCGACGCGACGCCCGAGCAGGCGAAGACGTGGGCCGCGGAGCTGGTCGACGTCGTCGTGGACGCCCGCGCCCGGTACTTCGAGGTCGACAACGAGCGCAACCAGCCGTGGATGTCCGGCCTGTACGCCGACAAGTACATCCGCGACGGTCTGCGGCCCGTGGTCGAGCGGCTCGCCGAGGTCGGGTACGACGTGAAGGTGATGAACAACGGCCTCGGCGGCATGGACGTCAACTGGGTCGACAGCTTCCACGCGCACGGCGGCTGGGACCTGATCGACGCGTTCGCGTTCCACCCGGGCCGCGGCAACTTCACGCCGGACTACGCGCCGACGCCGGACGAGTGGGTCACCGGGTCCAACGGCAGCTACTGGAACTTCCTCGGCGGCGTCCGCGAGGCCAAGCGGCGGATCCGCGAGTACGGCGGCGACAAGGAACTGTGGCTGACCGAGGCGTACGCGTGCACCCGGCCCAACCAATGGTGGAACGACACGATGCGGCAGGCGGCCGAGAACGTGCTGCTGACGATGGCGCTGGCGAAGGCCGAGGGTGTGGACGGCGTGAACTGGTACCAGTTGCACGACACCACGATCCACCATCCGCAGGAGGCCGACCCGGCGAACCCGGAGTACCACTTCGGCCTGATGAACCGGGACCTGTCGGCGAAACCGTCGCTGCTGGCGTTCGCGACCGGGACACGGGTGCTCGAGGACGCCGAGTTCGTGCGCTGGCTGGACCTCTCGAAGATCGAGCGGCACCTGCAGGGGCTGCTGTTCATGACGCCCGACGGACCGCTCTCGATGCTGTGGAGCCGGAAGGACGGGTATCTGCTGAACGTCGATCACACCGAGGGCCAGGCGTACTACCCGCACCCGGAAGTCTGGGAGGACGACTGGCCGACCAAGACGAACGTCGTCGTTCGCGGTGGTGAGCTGGTCGAGATCGACTGCATCGGCCGCTGCCGAACGCTCACCGGATCGCGGATCAAGCTCACGCTCGACGGTGCCCCGAGGCTGTACCGCGGACTGTCGGCGCAGCCCGAACAGCAGCTCCGGCTCGCGTGAACCGCGTCCTCGTCACCGGAGCCGCCGGCCGGATCGGACATGCGGTGGTGGACCTTTTGCGCGTACGCCGTACCGCGGTGACCGCCCTCGTCCTACCAGGTACGGCGTTCCAGGCGGATCGGGTGGTCGAGGGGAGCGTGTGCGACGTGGCCGCGGTGCGGGCCGCGATGGCGGAGGTCGACGGTGTCATCCACCTCGCCGCGCGGCCGGCGCCGCACCGCGGAACGCCGTACGAGGTGTTCGGGGAGAACACGCTCGGCACGTTCACGGTGCTGGAGGAGGCCGGCCGGGCCGGGGTCCGGAACGCTGTGGTCGCGAGCAGCCTGGCCGCGAACGGGTTGCCGTTCGCGGCCGAGCCGCTCAGCCCGGCGTACGTGCCGCTCGACGTGCGGGTGCCGAGCCAGGCCGAGGACCCGTACGCGTTGTCGAAGCTCGCCGACGAGCAGACCGCCGCGATGATGTCCCGGCGCCACGGCATGGCTGTGGTCGCGCTGCGTTACCCGTTCGTCGGCGGGTTCACCGAACGCCTCAACGACCATGCCGAGAAGGTCGCCGTCGACCCAGCGCTCGGTGCTCGCGACCTGTGGTCCTACCTGGAGACAAGAGACGCCGCACGCGCGGCAGTACTGGCGTTGCAGGTGCCGGGCGGCTCGCACACCTTGCATGTCGCGGCCCCCCACACGCTGGCGCCGTACCCAACCAAAGACCTCTTGCGCCGTTACCACCCCACCACCGAGATCCGGGCCGAACTCCCAGGGCGCACCACTCCGCTCGATCTCCGACCCGCCCAGGATCTCTTGGCGTTCACAGCCGAACACGTGCTGTGACGGCGCTAGGCTGGTCAGGTTTGTACACGGGCGGAAGGGGTCTGGTATGCGGTTTCATCATGATCGGGAGCCGGCGGGTGACTTGACCTTCAGCGACGTGTTCCTGGTGCCCAACCGGTCGCGGGTGGCGTCCCGGCTGGATGTGGATCTGGCGACCGCGGATGGGACCGGGGCGTCGATCCCGGTGGTTGCGGCGAATATGACCGCGGTGTCGGGGCGGCGGATGGCCGAGACGATCGCGCGGTGCGGTGGTCTCGCGGTGATTCCGCAGGACATTCCGGTCGATGTCGTCGCCGACGTGGTTGCCTGGATCAAGGAACGGGATCCGGTCCACGACACCGCCCTGACCCTGCCGCCGACCGGGACCGTCGGCGAGGCGCTGAACCTGTTGCCGAAGCGCAACCACGGCGCGGTGATCGTCGTCGATCAGGGGCGGCCGGTCGGCGTGGTGACGGAGGCTGACTGCTCCGGCGTCGACCGATTCACCCAGCTGGACGCGGTCATGTCCCGCGAGCTGCTGACGGTTCCCCACGGCATCGACCCCGAGACGGCGTTCGACCAGCTGCACGACGGTCGGCACCGGCTCGCGCCGGTCGTCGACACGGACGGCCGGATCGTCGGCATCCTCACCCGTGAGCGCGCTCTCCGCGCCACGCTGTACGAACCGGCCCTCGACGCCGGCGGCAAGCTCCGTATCGCCGCCGCGATCGGGATCAACGGCGACGCCGAGCAGAAGGCGAAGGCGTTGCTGGACGTCGGTGTCGACGTCCTCGTCATCGACACCGCACACGGTCACCAGGAGCGGATGGTCGAGGTCGTCGAACGGGTTCGCGCCCTCGGCCCGAAGGTGCCGATCGTGGCCGGGAACGTCGTCACCGCCGAAGGTGTCACCGACCTGGTGAATGCCGGCGCGGACATCGTGAAGGTCGGCGTCGGACCGGGCGCGATGTGCACGACCCGGATGCAGACGGCCGTCGGGCGTCCGCAGTTCTCCGCGGTACTGGAGTGCGCGACCAGGGCGCGCGAGCTCGGCAAGCACGTCTGGGCGGACGGCGGCGTACGGCATCCGCGTGATGTCGCGCTCGCGCTGGCCGCGGGGGCGTCGAGCGTGATGATCGGGTCCTGGTTCGCCGGTACGTACGAGTCGCCCGGCGACCCGCACCGGGACAGCCAGGGCCGGATCTACAAGGAGAGTTTCGGGATGGCGTCGGCCCGCGCCGTCCGGTCCCGGACCGCCGAGGACTCGCCGTTCCAGCGGGCCCGGAAGAGCATCTTCGAGGAGGGCATCTCGACCGCCCGGATGTACCTGGACCCGGAGAACCCGAGCGTCGAGGACCTGCTGGACTCGATCGTCTCGGGCATCCGCAGTTCCTGCACGTACGTCGGCGCGGCCAACCTGACCGAGTACCACGAGCGCGCCGTCGTCGGCCTGCAGACGGCCGCCGGGTACGCCGAGGGCAAACCGCTCGACACCAGCTGGCTGTAATCGTATACAACAACCTCATCCCGCGGATGAGACCGCAGGCCCGGCAAGATCATGCGGCGGGCGATGGTCACGGACCGCGATCGGTGGCACGGTGTAGTCAACAGGGGGAGGAAGGGCACCGAACCATCCGTAGGGGGGTCGGGGTCGCGCCGGGGGCGGCGGGACCGATCGACGCGGGGGCTCAACAGTCACAGGTGTCCTGCTCGTGGTCGCGGGTGGTGCAGGGGTTCGGCCGAGGCTTGGGAGGGCGACTCGGGAACCCGGAGGCACCACCTGCGACCCCGTTTTCACACATGTTCTGCTGCATCACTGGCAATTCGCTGGGTACAGCGCGATAGTCGAGTGATCGATACAGCAGAGATGTGTGTGGGGAGCCCGCGTCGTGGACGCAGACAGAGGCGCCCCGCTGCGGGTTGATGCGGAAACCGCGATCATTCTGCGCGAGGCGTACCACAAGATCGAAGCGTTGTTCCGGTCCGACCACTACGGTCTGTACGACTACGTCCGGGTGGTCGCCGGGAAGATCGCGCGCGTCGACGCCTTCTTCGTCGGGTTCTTGCAGGGCAGTAGCCGGGTGCGGTTCCCGTACGGGTACGACGACGGCGAGTACGCGAACCCGGACACCCACATCTTCGGGCCGAACGGGCAGACCGCCTGGCTGATCAAGCACCGGCACACGTACCGGTTCGCTTACGACAACGGTTCCACCCTGCACGCCGGCGTACCGGTCGGGGACCTGCGGCGGCGGTCCGAGGACGCGGTCACGGTGCCCATCTTCCGGCCGACCAAGGACGGGCCCGATCAGCTGTTCGGGATGCTCTCGATGCAGAGCTACGAGCGCGGGTCGTACGACGACAACGCGGTGCGGGCGTTCGAGTGGCTGAGCGAGGTGGTGGAGCGGGTACTGACCCGTGAGGGCGAGGACCGGGAGTCGTTGCGTCGGCTGCCCGCGGGTGACGTCGGCCCCAATTTGCTGACGTCAGACCACGTGATGGAGTACCTGACGCACCGGGTCGCGTCGATCCGGGAGATCGCGGCCGAGGCGCTGGACGAGCCGGACGTGAGTGCCGCCGTACAGACGCATCTCGAGCGGATCGTCGACGCCGCCGAGCACATCCAGTCCGAGCTGATCGAGATGCTGATGGAGACCGACGAGGGCCCCGAGCGCCGGTTCACCAGCCTGACAAAGGCACAGCAGGCCGTCGCCGTCCTGCTGACTGACGGCCTCGACAACGATCAGTTGGCGGCCGAGCTCGGGGTCAGCCTCAACACCGTCAAGACCCACCTCAGCGCGATCCTCCGCAAATACGGCTTCCGCTACCGCTCCCAGGTCGCCGACGACGTCCGCAGATACCTGGCCCGTTAATACGAGCGGGCCACGTACGCCACCAGGTCGGGTTCGTCGTCGTTCACCGGGAGTGAGCCGTCTGGGCGTTGTAGGCAGCGGACGGTGATGCCGGATTCGCCCAGGCGGTCCTCGCCTTGCTCGCCGACGGCGTCGTACGGGATGCGCGCCCAGCCGGTGGCGGCGGCGTCGATTGCCTCGTCGACTGTGGAGACGGTCGTGATGCGGGCAGTCTGGCGGGCGGTTGCTTCGGCCAGGAGGTGTGCTTGGTCCGCTTCGAGGCCGGTGACGACGTGTGCGGTGAGTTCGGTCAGATCGACGGCGGTCTTGGCCGAGTCGCGCAATCGTCGTACGACGGTGGCGCTGCCGGCGGCGAGGTCGCGAGGGCCGACCTCGACGCGGATCGGGACGCCCTTGAGCTCCCAGTTCACCGCGCGGCGTCCGAACGGCTGGTCGGCGCGGTCGTCGACGGTGACGCGCAGACCGGCCGCCGTCAGCTCGTCGGCGATACCGCGAGCCGCCGCGATCGCCTCATCCTTCACCGCGAGTACGACGACCTGCACCGGAGCGACCGCGGGCGGGACCCGGAGGCCTGCGTCGTCGCCGTGCACCATGATCAGTCCGCCGACCATCCGGGTGCTGCTGCCCCAGGACGTGGTCCACGCGAGCTCACGCCGTCCCTCGTTCGACAGGTATCCGATGTCGAACGCATGCGAGAAGTTCTGCCCGAGCTCGTGCGACGTACCCATCTGCAGGGCCTTGCCGTCACCCGTCATCGCTTCGAGCGTCATCGTGTTCACCGCGCCCGCGAACCGTTCCCGCCGCGTCTTGCGGCCGACGACGACCGGGATCGCCAGGACGTCGACCATCACCTCGCGGTAGACGTCGTACAGGATCTTCGTCGCGTAGGCGCGGGCGTCCTCGGCGGAGACGTGGGCGGTATGCCCTTCCTGCCAAAGGAATTCGGTGGTGCGGAGGAACAGTCGCGGGCGGAGCTCCCAGCGGACCACGTTCGCCCATTGGTTCAGCAGGAGCGGGAGGTCCCGGTAGCTCTGGATCCACTTGGCCAGATACTCGCCGATCACGGTTTCCGAGGTCGGCCGGACGACCGCGGGCTCCTCGAGTTGCTTGCCGCCGGCATGCGTCACGACTGCGAGCTCCGGGCTGAAACCTTCGACGTGTTCGGCCTCGCGCTGCAGGTAGCTTTCCGGAATCAGCAACGGAAAGTACGCGTTCTGCGCGCCGGTCGCCTTGATCCGCCGATTCATTGCCTCCTGCAACAGTTCCCAGATCCCGTACCCGTACGGTCGTACCACCATGGTCCCCCGCACCGGCCCGTTGTCAGCGAGCTCGGCCTTGGCAATCACATCCTGGAACCATCGGGGGAAGTCCGTCGCCTGCGCGGCAAGCACGGAACGGGAAGCTGTCATGGTCGCCAGTGTAGGAAGGTGATCGGTGGTCCGGCCACGCATTTCCTCAGCACAACAAGCAGCTCCCGGCGCCCTAGCGGGCACCGGGAGCTGCGGAGGGTGTTAGTTAGAGCGTGGCCAGGGCGTCGTTCCAGGTCTTGGACGGGCGCATGACTGCGGCGGCCTTGGCTGGGTCGGGCTGGTAGTAGCCGCCGAGGTCGGCTGGGGTGCCCTGGACTGCGATCAGCTCGGCGACGATGGTCTGCTCGTTCGCGGCGAGGGTTTCGGCGAGCGGGGCGAAGGCCTTGGCCAGGTCCGCGTCGTCGGTCTGCTTGGCCAGCTCCTGCGCCCAGTACAGGGACAGGTAGAAGTGGCTGCCGCGGTTGTCGATCCCGCCGACGCGACGGGTCGGCGACTTGTCCTCGTTCAGGAACGTGGCGGTCGCCCGGTCGAGCGTGTCGGCCAGGACCTGCGCCCGCGCGTTGCCGGTCGCCTGGGCCAGGTGCTCGAAGCTCGCGGCCAGTGCGAAGAACTCGCCCAGGCTGTCCCAGCGCAGGTAGTTCTCCTTGACCAGCTGCTGCACGTGCTTCGGCGCCGAACCGCCCGCGCCGGTCTCGAACAGGCCGCCGCCGGCCATCAACGGGACGACCGACAGCATCTTCGCGCTGGTGCCCAGCTCGAGGATCGGGAACAGGTCGGTCAGGTAGTCACGCAGCACGTTGCCGGTCACCGAGATGGTGTTCTCGCCGCGGCGGATCCGCTCCAGCGAGAACTTGATCGCGTCGACGGGCGCCAGGATCCGGATGTCCAGACCCTCGGTGTCGTGGTCGAACAGGTACTTCTGCACCTTCGTGATGATCTGAGCGTCGTGCGCACGGGTCTCGTCCAGCCAGAACACCGCCGGGTCGCCGGTGGCGCGGGCCCGGTTGACGGCCAGCTTGACCCAGTCCTGGATCGGGGCGTCCTTGGTCTGGCAGGCGCGGAAGATGTCACCGGCCGAGACCGCCTGCTCGAGGACGACGTCGCCGGCCTCGTTCACCAGCCGGACGGTGCCGGTGGTCTGGACCTCGAAGGTCTTGTCGTGCGAGCCGTACTCCTCGGCCTTCTGCGCCATCAGGCCGACATTCGGCACCGAGCCCATGGTCGCCGGGTCGAACGCGCCGTTCGCGCGGCAGTCGTCGAGGACCACCTGGTAGATACCGGAGTAGCTGTGGTCCGGCAGTACGGCGAGGGTGTCGTGCTCCGCGCCGTCCGGGCCCCACATGTGCCCCGACGTACGGACCATGGCCGGCATCGACGCGTCGACGATGACGTCGGACGGGACGTGCAGGTTGGTGATGCCCTTGTCCGAGTCGACCATCGCGAGCTTCGGGCCGTCGGCCAGCTCGGCGTCGAAGGAGGCCTTGATCTCGGTGCCCTCCGGCAGGCTCGCGATCCCGTGCAGGATGCCGCCGAGGCCGTCGTTCGGGGTCAGGCCGGCCTTCGCGAGTACGTCGCCGTACTGCGCGAACGTCTTCGGGAAGAAGGCGCGGACGACGTGACCGAAGATGATCGGGTCCGACACCTTCATCATGGTGGCCTTCAGGTGCACCGAGAACAGCACGTCCTCGGCCTTGGCCCGGGCGACCTGGGCGGTCAGGAACTCGCGCAGCGCGGCCACGTGCAGGACGGACGCGTCGACGACCTCGCCCGCCAGGACCGGGACCGAGTCGCGCAGCACCGTCGTGGTGCCGTCGTCACCGGCCAGCTCGATCCGCAGCGAGCCCGCGGACTCGATCACGGCGGACTTCTCCGTGGCGCGGAAGTCGTCGTTCTCCATCGTGGCGACATTGGTCTTGGAGTCGGCGGTCCAGGCGCCCATCCGGTGCGGGTGGGTCTTGGCGTAGTTCTTCACCGAGGCCGGGGCGCGGCGGTCGGAGTTGCCCTCGCGCAGCACCGGGTTCACCGCGGAGCCCTTGATCTTGTCGTAGCGGGCCTGGATCTCCCGCTCCTCGTCGGTCTTCGGCTCGTCCGGGTACTCCGGCAGCGCGTAGCCCTGGGACTGCAGCTCGGCGATCGCGGCCTTCAGTTGCGGGACCGAGGCCGAGACGTTCGGCAGCTTGATGATGTTCGCGGCGGGCGTCTTGGCCAGCTCACCGAGCTCGGCGAGCGCGTCCGCGATCCGCTGGTCGTCCTTGAGGTACTCCGGGAAGACCGCCAGGATCCGGCCGGCCAGTGAGATGTCCCGGGTCTCCACGCCGACACCGGCCTGGCCGGCGTACGCCTGGACGACAGGGAGGAACGAGTACGTGGCGAGCGCCGGAGCCTCGTCGGTGTGGGTGTAGATGATCGTCGAGTCAGTCACGGGCCCACCTTATCCGGCGTACGTCGTACTCCTACGTGGGCCGGATCACGCTCCGGACAGGTCGTCCGGATGCGCCAGGGTGATGCCTGCCGCGACGGTGACCGCGCTGGTGAAGGCCAGTGTGTCGATGGGGGAGGATGCCGCCACGGTCGCCCCGGACAGGGAGGCGAGGCCCTTGGCGCCGTCCCAGGTGCAGTCGACGAACACCGCTTTGGCCGCCTTGACCTGGGAGAACTCCACGCCGGAGAGGTCGCAGCGCCGGAACACGGCGCCGGTCAGGTCGGCCGAGACGAAGTCGGCGCTCTGCAGCCGGCAGTCGGTCAGCTCGACCTTGAAGAACTTCGCGAACCGGAACGAGGCGAAGTCGAGCACGGTGTCCTGGACCGTCACGTGCTGGAGGTTCGCGCCCGGTCCGGCGAACCCGATCATCCGGGAGCCGGTGATCGCGACCCGGGTCAGGGCCGCGTCGGACCAGCGGGAGTTGGCCAGGTCGCACTGGGTGAGCTCGGCGTCGACCAGGATCAGCTTCTCCAGGTCGGACCCGGCCAGCTTGCTCCGGGTGAACCGGCAGCCGCTGATCTCGACGTGCTCAGCCTCCAGATCGCTCAGATCCACGTCCTCCACCCCCAGATCGAGCAACCGCTCCTCATCCTCGATCTCGTCGGGCAGGCTGGACTCGAGTTGCGCCCGTAGGCGGGGTGAGGCGATCTTCACGCCACCGACCGTAGCGGGGGTCGCCGACAGTTCATGAGGAGCGGAGGTAATGAGCGGCCGCCCCGACGAGGGCCGAGTGCTCGGTGTCCTGGGTGGCGGAGGCGGGGAAGTCGAGGACTGACTTGACCAGGTCGAAGGCGCCGGAGATCGAGCCGCCGAGGACCGTCTGCGTTACGCCGAAGCGGTCCAGCCACGGGTGGAGGGCGGCGGCCAGGTCGGTGAAGCACGCTGTCAGGACCTCCTGCGCGGCGGTGTCGCCGGTGCGGGCCTGGTCGGCGATCTCCTTGACGCCGGGGGCATCGGTTCCGGTGCTCTCGGCGTACCGGCGGAGGATCGCGCGCGCGGAGATCGAGTCCTCCAGCGGTTTCCCGGCGTACGTCGTCTTGTAGAGCTCACCGCCCGGCGGGACGCTGTCGCCCTCGCGGACCACGCGGCCGTCGGCGAGGAACGCCGTACCGATGCCGGTGCCGATCGTGACGCCGACGCAGCGTTCGACCCCGCGGACCTCGCCCGCGGTCCACTCGCCGACCGCGAACGCCTCCGCGTCGTTCATGAACAGCACCCGGTCGATGCCCAGTTCGTTGCTCAGGGCAGCGCCGAGGTTGAACCCGTACAGCTGGTCGAACTTGCCCTGCCCGCGGTACCACGCGACCCCGGTGGCGAAGTCGAACGGACCGGGCAGCGCGACCGCCAGACCGTTTGCCAGCGGCAACTTCCGGGCCGTCTCCGCGAGCTGCTCGACCACTCTCTCGGCCGCCAACTGGGACTCGAGCTTCGCCCGGTCCACCTCGGTCACGTCCCACGTGCCGGGCGCCACCACGGCCGCCGTGACGTGGCTTCCCCCGATCTCCAGCACAGCTACGTCCATCCGCACATCATCGCAGGACGTCAGTACCGCTCTTGGAAGACCTGCTTTCCGGTGGCGTCGTACATGGTGATGTAGATCGGGTCGGAGTTTCCCTTCCGGATGTCGTCGGTATAGACGCGATGTACCCAGTAGCCCCCCTTGATCGTGGCGTCGGCGCGCTGCAGGAGGCCGGTGAACGCGATCCGGGTGACTCCCTCCGGCACCCGGCCCGCGTAGCTGTAGCGCACACCCCTGCAGCTTGGCTGATCGAGATTCCTGTCCACCGGTGCGTCGCCGCACCCCATGCTCCAGTAGCGCTGGATCTGGTCCTCGCGTCTGACGATGCCGACGTTCAGCAGCACCGAGCCGAACCCACCCAGCGGTTGCCCTTGGATCGGCACCCCCGCCACGCAGTACGCGTACTGCGACCCGTCCGGCGACCGGCGGACCGTCATCGCGCCGTCGGCATCGGTCACCTCGACGACCTTGTCGGTCCAGTTGGCGACCACCTGCCGCCGCCAGGCATCGTTGTTCACGGTCTCGAAGAAGGCGTCGGACTTCGCGCACAGGTCGGTACTCGCCGCGGGCTGGGCGACGGTCGCGGGCTGCGGGTCCGTCCGGGAGTCTGCGATCCGGCCCACCAGCAGTACGGCGACCACGGCAGTCGCGGTGCCTACGGCCATGGCTGTGCTCAGCAAGGCGCGACGGCGCCGGGTCCGCTGTCGGCCGGCCGCGACCAGTTCGGTCACGTCGGGCGCGAACGACGTACCGCGCTCGGTCGCCTTGTCCATCAAGGTCTTCAGGTCGCCCGTCATCTGATCCCCACCAGGTCGGAGAGCTCGGCCAGGGACGGATGGGCGCGCAGCTTCTCCAGGGCGCGCAGCGTCTGGCTCTTCACGGTTCCGGGGCGGCAGTCGAGGGCGATCGCGGTCTCGTCGACGGACAGTTCGTCGAAGTACCGCAGTACGACGCACGCTCGCTGGCGGGGCGGCAGCTCAGCGAGGGCCTTGGTGATCACCAGCCGGTTTTCGACGATGCCCAACACGTCGGCCTCGGCCTCGTTGGCGAAGTACTCGTCGCCGCCGACGACCTCCTGGCTGGATTTCCGGCGGAGCCCGTCGAGGGTGGTGGAGACGACGACCTTCCGCGCATACGCACGGACGGCGCCCTTGCGCTGGATCCTGCCCCAGACCCGGTAGAGCCGGATCAGGGCCTCCTGAGTAGCGTCCTCGGCGCGCCGCCAGTCCCCGCACAGAAGGTAAGCGGTCCGGCACAGAGAGTTGGCATGGTGCGTCACGAACTCGACGTAGTCCTGCTCCGTCTCGGGTCTCACCCGCGGCCCTCCCCAGTCATGCCGAGTGAAACGTGGTGGGCTGCATGAATGGTTGCACGACTACGGCACACTTTTTCCCGTGACCGAGAGCCGGACGACGTCCGCGGTCGCGGCGCTGAGCGTCGCGGTGGCGGTGGTCGGTCACGCCCTCGTCGGGGGTGGCGGCGTGCCCCTGGGCGTCGTACCACCGCTGGTGGCGTTGGCCGGTGTCTGCTGGCTGCTCGGCGAGTACCTGGCGGGGGAGCTGCTGCTGACCGGGTTGGTGCTGGCCGGGGTGCAGCTGTTCGTGCATGTCGCGTTGGACTCGGTGACCATGCACCACGGGATGTCGATCGCGAGCAGCCTGCTGATGACGGCGACCCACCTGGGTGCGTTGCTGGCCGGCGTCCTCGCGATCGGCCAGGCGCACCGCTGGGTCCATCGGGTACGGCGGGTGTTCGCGAGACTGCTTCCGGAGCTACCGGTACTGCGTCCGCTGCGACACGTTGCGACCGCGAGCGGCATCTTCTCGTCGTGGATCCTGATCGGGTCCCGACTCGGCACGAGCACCTCCGGCCGCGGGCCCCCGGCGTACGAGTAACTGCAGCTTTCTGAGCCGGCCGATCGCGCCGGACTACTCGTATGCCTTGAAAGGTTCTCTCATGCCCAAGAGATTCGTCCTGCGCGCCGGCGCGATCGTCGCGGCCTCCGCGCTCGTCGTGATCGGCGCCGCGAGTTCGGCGTCGGCGCACGTCACGGTGTCGTCACCGGACGCCAAGCCCGGCGGGTACGCCAAGCTGGTGTTCCGGGTGCCGACCGAGTCGGACAACACCAGCACCACGAAGCTCGTCGTCTCGTTGCCCAAGGACCATCCGTTCGCGCACGTGGGTGCGCAGGTGAAGGACGGATGGAAGGTGGAGAAGAAGGAAGAGAAATTGCCGGCCGCGGTGAAGGTCGGTGACGTCACGCTGACCAAGGCGATCACCACGGTCACCTGGACCGCGACCGCGGCCGGGATCCCGCCGAACGACTTCGACGAGTTCTCGCTGTCGGTCGGGAAACTGCCCGAGGGCGTGGATGCGTTGAGCTTCCCGGCGGATCAGACGTACAGCGACGGTGAGGTGGTGAAGTGGGCCGACGTCGCCAAGGACGGCGCTGAGGCCGAGCATCCGGCGCCGACATTGAAGCTGGCGGCGGCGGTCACGCCGGTCGCCGCGGCCACCGATTCTTCGGACACGGTGGCGCGCTGGCTGGGCGGTACCGGTCTGCTGGTCGGGCTGCTCGGTCTGGCTTTCGGGCTGCGGCCTCGTCGCGCCGTTGCTGGAGAGAAGCAGTAGCCGTGCGCCGATTGATCGCAGTACTGGTCGCGTCGCTGTTCACGCTGGTGGTTTCCGCCGGCGTGGCGGCGGCACACGCCAAGCTCGAGTCGATGACGCCGACCGACGGTTCGTCGATGGCCGCTCCGCCGACGAAGGTCGTCCTGACCTTCAACGAGCCGGTCGGGTCCAACGGGACGCAGGTGCAGGTGAAGTCGCCAAGCGGTACGAACGTCGCGAACGGTGACGTCCAGGTGGTTGACAACACGGTCACCCAGCCGGTCGGCGCGATGATCGAGGCCGGCAAGTACACGGTCGAGGCCCGGGTGGTCTCGGCAGACGGCCACCCGATCACGGTAAGCGGCGCCTTCACCGTCACCCACGCCGGCCATCCGGCGACCCAACCCCCCGATGCTCCGGCGCAGCCCGAGGGCAACTCCAACACGGTGACGATCGTCGCGATGTGCCTGGTGATGCTCGTGGTCGTGGCGCTGGCCGTGGTGATCGTCCGCCGCCGTCCGGCCTCATGAAACGTGCGCTGGGGATAGTTGCTACCGGCATCGTTGTGATGGTGGTCGCGCTGTTCGCCGCCGGCGGTGCGCCGAAGCGGGCGGCGGACGGCCTGCTCGGCGCCGGACTGGCTGTCTCCTGGGCGGTTCCGGTACTGCGGATTCTCGCGGATGCGGCCGCGGTGGCGACCGGCGGAGCCGTGTTGGCGGTCGTCCTGTTCCTGCCCGCGAAGGACGGAATGCTCGGAAACAAAGCGATCCGTGCCTGTCAGGATGCCGCGTTGGCTGCCGGGATCTGGGCGGTCGCGAGCATCGGCGGCCTGATCGCGACCGCGACCGTGATCCTCGGCATCCCGCTGTCTCATCTCGCCGAGCATGCCGAACCGGCCGGCCAGCTGAGCCAGGTTCGCGCGCTGGCAGTTGCTGTCGTGCTCACCGCCGTACTCGCCGTAATCCTCAGTGGCACCAAGACATTGCGCACGGCTCGCCTGGCCGCCGTACTCACGATCGCGGCCCTCACCGGACCGCTCCTCACCGGCCACGGGGCGATCGACCGCACCAGCCTGTGGTCGGTCCTCGCCACGGCATCTCTCGTCGTCCACGTCGTCGCTGCGACCGCGTGGATCGGCGGATTGGGCGCGGTACTGCGCTACACCCGCTCCCACGAGGCCGTCGAGTTGTTCAGCACGCTCGCCTTCGTCTGCGCCGTGACGATGGGCATCACCGGACTCGTCACCGCCGAGATCCACCTCGGTGGGCGCGAGGACGGCTGGGGACTGATCACGCAATGGGTGACAAGCGGGTACGGCGTTCTTGTGCTCGGGAAGACGCTCGCGTTCGCGCTGCTCGTCTTCATCGGCTGGCTGCATCGGCGGAGCACGATCCCGCGGGTGGCGACCGGCGACCCGGGGGCGTTCCGGCAGCTAGCAGTGCTAGAACTCGCGGTGATGGCCGGCACCATCGGGCTCGCGGTTGCCCTCTCGCGCACCCCTTGACGCGAGTCGGTGACATGTCAACGTTCGTCCGTACAATGGATGGATGAAGGAACCGGAGTGGCTCGGGGCGCAGGAGGCGGGGCTCTGGCAGTCGTACCGTGACACGCATCGCGAACTGATGCGTGCCCTAGAGGCCCGGATGATCACGAACTCGGGCCTGTCCGGCGCCGACTATGCGCTGCTGCACCCGCTGTCCGAGGCCGAGGACGGCCTGCTCCGCACCCGCGATCTCGGCCGCTCGGTCGGCTGGGAGCGCAGCCGCCTGTCGCATCAGGTCAGCCGGATGGAGAAGCGCGGCCTGGTCACTCGCGAGGAATGCACCGCCGACGCGCGCGGCTCGATGGTCCGCCTCACTCCACTCGGCCGCAAGGCGATCGAATCCGCCGCCCCCGACCATGTCGCCGCCGTCCGCACGTACTTCTTCGACCACCTGACCGCGGACGAGCAGACCCAGCTCACCACCCTCCTGAACCGCATCGCCGCCAACCTCCCCAACACCTGCACCACCCCCGACTGCGACGAGTAGCCTGCCCACTCGCCCCAGCACCCCGGCAAGGCGCCCCCTCCCCGCCATGTCCGGGGTCAACCGGCTCTTGTGACTGGCGTGTGGGTGGTCGACGGGTTCCAGGGGCGGGCGCCGGGCCTGGTGTGATCGGCAGCTCGACAGGAGGTGTCGGGTGGCCGGGTAGTGCACCTGAGCGTGAACGGGCCCGTGTGTACAGCGTCTCACCGGTGCTCTACCTGTCGAGCTTGCACATCACCCGGCCGCGAGTGGTCGTGCCGCCACCAGTCCGATCATCCAGCCGGCCACACAACACCCACACTCCGGCACACGAGGGGATATCCCCTGGTGTCGTGGGTTCTCCCCTCGTGTACCAACAGAGAAGGCACAACGCCGTCGGATATCCCCTCGTGTGTGCGGGGCTCTGGTCGTGATCGGTCGGGGCCGGCCGGTGCGACGGACTGGGCGGTGCACACCGGGTGCGTGTGGTGCGGTGCGTGCGGTGCCTCGACGGGGCAGGTGAGGTGGCGGGGTGCGGTGTGGCGGTGACACGCCGTCACGGAGAGCGATCGGCCGATGTCCTCGGAAGAATGATCGCGTCGGGTTCGGATGCGCGCTGGATTTGACAATCGTTTTCACTAAAGGTGAGGATGTGGCGCGTGTCCGAGGCTTTGGGTAGGCGTGGGTTCCTGGGGATGGCCGGGGTGGCCGGATTGGCGGCGATCACCGGATGTGGGGCGGACGGGGGTGCGGCCGCGCAACCCAAGCAGGGCGGGCGGCTGCGTGCCGTGTACGCCGGTGGCGGGGCGAAGGAGGTGCTCGACCCGCACGTGCAGAGCCTCTTCGTGGACATCGCACGGCACAAGGCGATCTACGAGAAACTCGTCGAACTCGGCCCGGATCTGAAGCCGGTGCCGCGGCTCGCGTCGAAGTGGGAACACGACGGGACCGCGACCACCTGGCGGTTCAGCCTGCGCGACGCGACCTTCCATGACGGCGCGAAACTGGTCGCCGAGGACGTGCTGTACAGCATCGCCCGGATCGTCGATCCCGCCGTACCGGAGCGGGTCGCGCAGTCGTCGCTCGCGACGCTGGATCTCAAGCGCAGCAAGGCGATCGGGCCCGCGACGGTCGAGCTGGTGCTGACCCAGCCGAACGCGGAGTTCCCCGCACTGCTGGCCGGAATCGGCACGCAGATCGTGCGGAACGGGTTCAAGGATCCCACCAAGCCCGTCGGCACCGGCGCGTTCCGGTACGTGTCGTTCGAGGCCGGCCGCTCGATGGTCGCTTCGCGGTACGACGACTACTGGGACGAGCCCGCGCGGATCGAGGAGCTGCACATCCTGTCGGCCGATTCCGAGGCGCGGGCGAACGCCGTACAGGGTGGTCAGGCGGAGTACGCCAACGACATGACGGCCACGTTCGCGCGGACCGCGGAGGCCGGGAAGACGGTGCGGATCGTGGCGGCGAAGGCCAGCACGATGCAGGCGTTCGTGATGAAGGTCGACCGGCCGCCGTTCGACAATCCCGACGTACGGCTCGCGTTCAAGCTGGTGGCGGACCGGCAGCGGCTGGTGGACGTCGTACTGGCCGGGCGGGGTGAGGTGGGGAACGACCTGTTCGGCAAGGGGTATCAGTACTATCCGGCCGATCTGCCGGCCCGGGAGCGTGACGTCGACCAGGCGCGGAGCCTGCTGAAGAAGGCGGGGCTGGCGGGCAAGGAGGTGGAGATCTTCACCGCGGACGCGTCGGCCGGGTTCGTCGAGGCGGCGACGTTGTTCGCGGAGCAGGTCGCGGAGGCGGGAGTGCGGTTGAAGGTGACGACCGGAAGCCCGCAGACGTATGCGAAGGACCTGCTGACGAAGGGAGCCATCGGCAACCATCGGTCGGGCGCGATGCCGATTCCGCAGTACGTCACCGATCGGTTGCTGTCGCATTCGCCGTTCAACGTGACGCATTGGCGGCGGCCGGCGTTCGACACCGCGTTCGCGGCGGCGCGGGCGGTGACGGACGAAACCGAGCGTTCCAGGCGGTACGGCGTACTGCAGAAGACCGTGCGGGACGAGGGCGGGATCCTCGCGTGGGGTCTGCCGGACTACCTGATCGCGGTGTCGTCGAAGGTGCAAGGAGTGCAGGCGGTGCCGCCGAACACGGTGGACCAGGGCCGGTTCGACAAGGTGTGGCTGGCCTGAATGCGGTCGTACGCCGCTCAACGGGCGGGGCTCGCGGTCGTTCAGTTGGCTGTGCTCTCGGTGCTGGTGTTCGTGCTGACGTCGTTGCTGCCGGGGGACGCGGCGGACTTGCGGTTCACCGAGACGCTGACGCCGACGCAGGTCGCTGCGCTACGGGCGGAGCTCGGTCTCGACCAGCCTCCTGTTGAACGGTTCGTGCACTGGCTCGGCAATGTGGTGACAGGCGATCTGGGTACGTCGTTGATCAGCGGGGGACCTGTTGCCGAGATCGTGCGGCACTCGATCGGCGCGACGCTCGTACTCACGCTAGCAACGCTAGCGATCGTCGTACCGCTGGCCGTTGCCCTCGGCATCGTGATGGGCACCCGTGAGAACGGGCGCGTCGACCGTGCGATCACGTCGATCACGCTGGCGTTGTCGGCGATCCCGGACTTCGTGATCGCGGTGGTTCTGGTGGCCGTGTTCTCGCTGAAACTCGGCTGGTTGCCGGCGACGTGGATCGGCGGCAATCTCCTCTCCTCGCCGGCCCTGTTGATCCTCCCCATCGCCGTACTCTTCGGCCGGACCGTCTGCCTGCTGTCGCGTCAGGTCCGCGCCGGGACGGTTGCTGCTCTGAACGCCGAGTACGTGACACAGGCCCGACGGCTCGGCATCCCGCGCCGGCAACTCCTGCTCCGTCACGTCCTCCCGAACGCGGCGGTTCCCGGCGTACAAGAACTGGCCCGCACCGGCGACACGCTTCTGGGCGGCGTCCTGGTTGTCGAAGCCATCTTCGCCATTCCCGGCTTCGCGACCGCACTCGTGGACGGCGTGGAAACCCGCGATGTCCCCACCGTGCAAGGCCTCACGCTGGTCCTGGCTGTCGCCGCGCTCCTCATCAACCTCGGCGCCGACCTCATCTGCAATCGGCTGGTCCCACGATCGGAAGTCCTCCGATGAACCCGCACGAAGATGGCGGCTCGCGGGTGGGTGGGGTGGCGGCGGTGGGTGTGTCGCTGGGGCTTGTTGCGGTGCCGCTGGTTGTCGCCGTGGTCGGCCCGTTCCTGCCGTACGACGCTCGGCCAGGCCTGCCCTACTCGTCCGAAGGCGTGTTGGGGACGGATGGGTTGGGGCGGGACGTTCTGGGGCTGTTGCTGGTGGGTGGGCGGACGGCGCTCGGGATGGCGATCGGGGCGGTGGTGCTGGCGTACTTGGTGGGCGGGCTGATCGGGCTGACGGCCGCGTCGACCCGGCATCGGTGGCTGGACGAAGGCATGATGCGACCGCTCGACGTACTGCTGCCACTCCCGTCCCTCCTCGTCATCAGCGTGGTCGCCGTCGGCTGGCGCGCCTCCGCGCTGGCAATCACCGTCGCCGTCGCGATGGTGAACGTCCCGACCGTCGCCCGACTCGTCCGAGCGGCTGCCCTGGACGCGGCGAGTGGACCGGTGGTCGAGGCGCTCCGGATGCAACGGGAGTCGTGGTTCACGATCCAGCTCGGGTACGTCGGACGCTCGGTCCTCGGGCCGGTTGCGGCGGATCTCGGCACCCGGATCACGCTCGCGGTGTTCCTCGTCGCCTCGGTCAACTTCCTCGGGCTCGGGCTGAGCCCGACCGCGCCGGACTGGGCGGTCAGCGTGTCCCGCAACCGCGAGGGCCTGCTCCTCCAACCGTGGTCGGTGCTGGCGCCCGCTCTCCTGCTCGTCTCCTTCACCTTGGGTTTCAACCTCCTCGCCGACCGCCTCGTCCACCGATCACGCCGTCTGGTGGAGAGCACAAGATGACACCGGTGGTGCGTGTGACCGGGCTGTCTGCGACCGCTGGGGATGCGGTGCTGGTGGACGGGGTGTCCTTCGAGGTTGTCGCGGGGGAGGTGACGGCGCTGGTCGGTGCGTCCGGGTCGGGTAAGACGACCTCGGCGCTAGCGCTGCTAGGCGAACACGGTGACGGCGTACGACTGGCCGGCCGGGTCGAGGTCGCCGGCCAACTGGTTGTCGACAGCAACGGAGTGACTACCGCCGCGCCGTCGGTACGCGGTCGCGTCGTCGCCTACATGCCACAACATCCCGGCAGCGCGCTGAACCCGGCCCGGCGCATTGGTACGACGCTGCAGGAGCTCGCGAAGCTGCACGACGGCGACCCCCACGAGGCCGTCCGCGCGGCGCAGTTGCCCGGAGATCGCGCAACCCTCAAACGTTTTCCGCATCAGTTCTCCGGTGGCCAGCGGCAACGAGTGGCGCTCGCGCAGACGCTCACCTGCCGGCCGAAGGTACTCGTGCTCGACGAGCCGAGCACCGGCCTCGACTCGATCACCCGGCTGCAACTCGTCCACGAACTCAGAGATCTCGCCGCCACCGGTCTCGGCATCTTGCTGCTCAGTCACGATCTCGACCTGGTCCGCGCTCTCGCATTCCGTGTAGTCGTGCTCGACGCAGGTCAGGTGATCGCCACCGACGTACTCCCATCCGCACCGGACCTGGAGGTCGCGGGAACCTCTGCCGCCGGGCAACCGTTGCTAACGGCAATGAACCTGTCTGCCTCGCTGCGTCCCCGCGGGCGCGATGTCGTCCTGCACGAGGCCGACCTCGCCGTCCGCGCCGGCGCCTGCCTCGGGGTCGTCGGCCGCTCCGGCAGCGGCAAGACCACCTTGGCCCGCTGCCTGGCCGGCCTGCACGAGCGCTACACCGGCACCATCCTGCTCGACGACGAACCGCTCCCGGTCCTCCGGAAACGCACCCGCGACCAGCACCGCCGCGTGCAGTACGTCTGGCAGGAGGTCCGCGGCTCCTTCGACGAACGCCGTCCCGTCGACCAGCAGGTCGCCCGTACGGCGCAACGCCTCCGCGGACTCACACCGGACCAGGCGCACGCCGAGGCCGTCGCCACGCTCGCCCGTCTCGGCGTCGCCGCGATCACCGCCGCCCGCCCGCCGAGCCGCCTGTCCGGCGGTGAACTGCAACGAGCCGCCCTCGCGCGAGCAGTTCTGGCGAACCCCGACGTACTGATCTGCGACGAGATCACCACCGCCCTCGACGACCACGGTACGGCGCTCGTCCTCGACCTCCTGACTGAACTCAAGGACCGCGGTACGGCGCTGATCTGGATCGGTCACGACCTGCGCCTGGTCGCAGCCGTCGCGGACCGGGTCCTGGTCCTCGACGCCGGCCGGGTGGTCGAGCAGGGCCCGCCCGCGACGATCACGACCGAGCCGCACCACGAGCTGACCCGGCGGCTGGTAGCAGCCGCCCGGATCGGCGACGACCCACAAACTCCGCCCGTGCTGACCACCGACTCAAGGAGCGAACCGCGCCGATGACGCGACTGCACGACCACCTGGCGGAGGCCATCAAGGACCCGGACCCGATCCGCGTCAGTTCCGGCAGCGGGGACGATCTGATCTGCCTGCGGTTCGAGACCATGAAGGTGTACTCCGCGCTCGGCGCCGTACGCCACCTGCTGGAGACCGGGCAGGTCCGGCCCGGTGACACGCTGATCGACAGCTCGAGCGGGATCTACGCACACGCCCTCGCGCTCGCTTGCCACCGATACGGGATGAAGTGCCACATCGTCGGCTCGACCACGGTCGACCGGACGCTCAAGATCCAGCTCGAGATCCTCGGTGCGACCGTCGAGCAGGTGCCGTCGTCGAACAACCTGCAGCTCGACCAGAACCTCCGGGTCCGCCGGATCGGTGAGATCCTCCGCGACAACCCGACGTACCACTGGATGCAGCAGTACCACGACGACATCCATTACCTCGGGTACGGCGCGATCGCGGAGCTCGTGGCGAAGCTGGTGCCGACCGGTCCGCTGTGTCTGGTCGGCGGCGTCGGTACGGGCGCCTCGACCGGCGCGATCGCGGCGTACCTGCGGGAACGCGGCCGGGACGTGAACCTGGTCGGCGTGCAGCCGTTCGGGAGCATCACGTTCGGGGCCGGGCACACGCAGGACCCGGAGATGATCATCGCCGGAATCGGCAGCTCGATCGAGTTCCGGAACGTGCGGCACGAGTTGTACGACCGGTTGCACTGGGTCTCGTTCGACTACGCGATGTCGGCGGCGGTGGATCTGCTCCGCACGTCCGGCGTTTTCGCGGGGCTGTCGGCCGGGGCGGCGTACCTGTCGGCGTTGTGGGAGCACCACTGCGACCGTGGGCGGAAACACGTTTTCCTGGCCGCGGACACCGGGACGCGGTACGTCGAGTCCGCGTTCGCCCGGCACGCCGAGGCGCGGCCGATGGCGTCGATGCGGCCGCGGGAGATCGATTCGCTGGACGAGCTCGCGGTGCCGTGGTCGGCGATGTCGTGGGACCGGCGAGAATCCGCCCAGGTCCGGCGCGAGGAGTTTCCATCTGCGACTCCGTCGCATTAATGTGGTCCCGTGAGTGGGTATGTGCTGCTTCCGGAGTTGTTCACGGCAACCGAGGTGGATCGGCTGCGCGACGTGGTCGAACAGGTGCATGCGGACGTCGTCTCCGCGGCCGAAGCCGGCGAGGCAACGGCGAACGTCTGGCCGGACGGGCACCGGCTGGAAACGGTGCACGGGACAACCATCCACTGGGAGCCGGGTGCGGAGCGAAAGGCGGTGCGCAGTCTGTCGCCGGTGGCGCATCTGCATCCGGCGCTGGAGGCACTGTGGGGCGAGCCGCGGTTGGCCGAGCCTATGAGTTCGTTGATCGGGGCAATGGCGGGGCGATTCGTGGCGAAACTGAACTTCAAGCGCGCCGGAGTCGGGTCGGAATTCGCGTGGCACCAGGACTTTCCGTACTGGTACGGGTGCTGCGGTGCGGCGGCGTACGACATCGCGACCGCGATCGTGATGCTCGACGACAACACCGCCGCGAACGGCGCGATGACCCTGATCCCGGGCAGTCCCTCGGAGGGTCCGGTACGTCGTGATCCGCAGGACCCGACCGGATTGCTGGTGGATCCAACGGTCGTCGACGAGACCCGCGCGGTGACGGTGGAGGCCCCGGCCGGGTCGGTCCTGATGTTCCCCGGCCTGATGGTGCACCGCTCCGCCCCGAACCGGACGGCCACGGATCGTCGCTCCCTCCTGTACTGCTTCCAGCCCACCGGCCGCCCCGAGTTGTCCGCCCTGCACTTCAACCAAGAAAGGCTGGCCGATCTCCCATGACCGTCACCGTGGCTGATCTGACCGCAGAGGTACTCGCCGGATCGCGTGGTCCGTCACCTGCGGACCTCGACATCACCAGCGCGTTCTGGCTGCACCACACGACGCGCCTGCCGGGCGCCGACGTCACGTACCGGAACTACTACGTGCTGTTGCGAGTAGGAGAAGTGTTCGGCGCATGCTCCTTCGAGTCGGGTGAGCTAGACCCGGCGTACTGCGCCGACACCTCCGGCCGCACGCTCGCCGACGTGCTCTCCTCCAACGACCCGCTCCCCGTCCGGATCGCCGCACTCGACGCCTACCTGGCCGCGGTCGAGCCGCACCACACCGCGCCGTACGCCGAGGAAGTCGTCCTCCCGGCCGGTACGCCGGACGTTCGCGCCCGCGCCCGTGACGCAGCCGTCGTCGGACTGCTCGATGTTGCCGAAGGCACCAAAGTCGCGCTGATCGGCGTCGTGAACCCGCTCGTCGACGCGATCACGGCCCGCGGCGGTGTCTGTCTCCCGTGCGACTTCAACCTCCGTGAGACGGCCTCCGGCTTGTCCGTCTCCCGCGACATGACCGAGGTGATCGACGCCGCCGACGCGGTAGTCGCCACTGGTATGACGCTGTCCAACGGCAGCTTCGACGTACTCCTTACTCGTTGCCGTGAGCAATCGAAGCCGCTCGCCGTCTACGCTCAGACCGGCAGTGCGGTCGCCCGCGCCTTCCTCGGCGCCGGCGTCACCGCGCTGTCAGCGGAACCCTTTCCCTTTTCCCAGTTCAGCTCCCGCCCGAGCAGCCTCTATCGCTACAGGACGGATACATGACCACGCAGCAGAACCTCACCGCGCCCGCGGCGGCAGTCCCGGGCGATCTCCGGATGGCCCGACGGCTGTGGCCGTTCCTGCTGGCCTCGACGGTGAGCCTGATCCCGTTCACGGTGTTCGGGATGTATCTGGTGCCGATCTCCGAAGCCGCCGGCGGGAGCGTTGCGGAGATCGGTGGACTGCGAGGGCTCGGCGGGCTAGCAGCGCTAGCGGTCGGTGTAGTGCTCGCGCCGCTGATGGACCGCGCACCGCGGGAACTGGTCGCCGCGGGCGGGCTCGCACTGCTGGGCGTCTCGGCGGCATTGGGGGCCGTGGGCAACGTCTTTGCGCTGGCCGTGTTCTGCCTGCTGATCGGGGCGTCGACGTCGATCTTGGCGCCGTCGATCGGCGCCGCGGCCGCGGACCGGTTCAGGTCCCCGGCAGCGGCTGGCCGCGCGGCGACGCTGGTGTCCGCGACGACGTCGGCGATGGCGATGCTTGCGGCTCCGGTGCTTGCCGGGCCGGGTCTGATCTGGGGCTGGCGGGGCAACCTGCTGGCCGCGGCCGCGATCTCGCTCGTCCTGGCGGCGGCCTTCTTCTGGCGCGGGCGCGGGCGGAAGGCGCCGATCACCAACCGGGAGCGGATGAGCTACCTGGCGACGTACCGCGAGCTTGCTCGGATCCCCGGTGCGCTCCCGCTGCTGGCCGTCGCGATGCTGCGGACCGCGGCCTTCATGGGCTACCTCGCTTATCTCGCGGCGTTCTACGACGAGAAGTTCGACCTCGCGCCGGGCTGGTTCGCGCTGGTCTGGTCGCTCAGCGGCGCGTCGTTCTTCCTCGGCAACCTCCTCTCCGGCCGGTACCTCGCCACCGATCGTCCGTGGATCACCCCCGAGCGGCTGCTCGTCGCCGGCATCACGGTCGCCCTGCTCGCGGTCTCCGCGTTCTACTTCTCGCCGACGCTCCCGCTCGCGCTGCTCCTCACCGCTCTCATGGGTGCCAGCCACGCAACGGTCGCGGCCTGTGTCACCACGCTGCTGGTCCGTCGCAGCGGTGACCTCCGGGGATCGGCGCTCAGCGTCAACGCGGCCGGCATGAGCCTTGGCACGTTCCTCGGCGCCGCGATCGGCGGCCTCGGCCTGGGCCTCGGCGGCTACCTCGGTACGGCGATCACCTTCGCCGCGATCACACTGATCGCAGTCGGCTGCGCACTTCGGGTCCAGCGCCGGAAAATCGCCGGGTAAGGGTCGGTTCCGGGATCAATCGGGGTCCTCACGGAGCCGGTTGCGATATATCGTTCCGTCTTATGGAGAACCTGCCTGATCGCCCGCATCCGCACGCGCATCTGCGGGCGTCCGACATCGATCGTGACCAGGTGGTCGACGTACTGCGGGAGGCCCTGATGTCGGGCCGGTTGACGCAGGAGGAACACGCCGAGCGCCTCGAGAAGACCCTCGAGGCGAAGACCCTCGGCGAGCTCGAACCGATCACCCGCGACCTCGTCGTCCCCGGTCAGCCGGCACCGGTGGCGCAACCGGCCGCGGCCGCGTCGACCAGCCTGGTGCCGATCGAGGAACCGGCCGACCCGGACTCGAGCTTCGACACGATGGTCGCGATCTTCGGCGGCGGCGAGCGGAAGGGCCGCTGGCGGGTGAAGCGCCGTACCAACGCGTTCGCGGTGTTCGGCGGGCACGACCTCGACATGACCAACGCGGTCTTCGAGGGCCGCGAGGTGACGATCTGGGCGTTCGCGGTGTTCGGCGGCATCGACATCACCGTCCCGGAAGGCGTGACGGTCCGCAACGAGGGCGTCGGCATCTTCGGCGGCTTCGGCGCCCGCGGCAGCGACGACCCGGACCCGAACGCACCTGTCGTCGTGGTGAAGGGCCTCGCCCTGTTCGGCGGCGTCGGCGGTCAGTCCTCAGCCAAGCGCCACGGCAAGAAACTCAAGGGCAAAGGCCACCACGAGCTGCACTAGCTTGTCGGGTCAGATCCAGGTCTTGAACCACATGCGGCTGAGCCAGTCCGGGTGCGGGAGCACCTCGTCGGTCAGGATCGGCCAGATGTAGGCGAAGTTCAGCACCACGAGGACGACGAACGCGCCGACCACCGCGGTGCCGATCAGCCGGCGTGGAGTCGCTGTCCTCGTCGCCTCACGGGCCGGGCCGAGGACCTTGCCGAGGATCAGCGCCAGCGCCATCACCGTGAACGGGATCATCGTGACGGCGTAGAAGAAGAAGATCGGCCGGTCGTCGAACGCGAACCACGGCACCCAGCACGTCACGTACCCGACGATCGGTATGCCGAGCCGCCAGTCGCGCGTGCCTATCCACAGCACCAGCGCCGCGATCAGCGCGAGCGCGCCTCCCCACCACAACAGCGGCGTACCGAGGGCAGAGATCACCTGCAGACAGTTGGTCCCGGTCGGTGCGTTGCAGCCCGGCGTACCGGGTTTGATGTCGTTGACCGCGTCGAAGCCGATCGGGCGGGCGATGATCGGCCAGCCGGCCGGGTTCGAGGCGTACGGGTGGGTGGCGTGCTTGATGTAGTCGCCGGTGTGGAACGCGAGTACTTCCTTGTGGTACTCCAGCAGCGACCGGAAGTCGTCCGGCACGACCTTCATCACGCCGTGCGCCGGATTGCTCGCGGCCCAGTTGTGGTCGTAGGCGTTGTCGTGCAGCAGCCAGCCGGTCCAGGTCGCGACGTACGTGACGACCGCGACCAGCACCAGGCTGACGAACGCCGGGATGCCGTCGACCAGGGCCGACTTCACGAACGCGAACCGGACGCCGAGCGCCCGCCGGGCCCCGAAGTCCCAGGCGAACACCATCACGCCGAACGCGGCGAGCACCCAGACCGCCGACCACTTGGTGCCGAGCGCCAGGCCGAAGCAGATGCCGGCGGCGATCCGCCACGGCCGGACCAGCAGCCAGCGGCCGACCGGACGGCGCTCGCCGTCGGGGACCGGCTTGTCGAGGGTCTCGGCGTGCCGGCGGCGGGTCCAGTCGCGGTCGGCGACCAGGCAGGAGACCGCCGCGACCAGCCAGAACGCGAGGAAGATGTCGAGCAGCGCGACCCGGGACATCACGAAATGCAGGCCGTCTACCGCGAGCAGCAGGCCCGCGATGCAGCCGATCAGGGTCGACCGGGTCATCCGGCGTACCGTCCGGATCAGCAGCAGCACGGTCAGCGTGCCGAACAGCGCCGGCATGAACCGCCAGCCGAACGGGGTCATCCCGAACAGCTGCTCACCGGCGGCGATCATCCACTTGCCGACCTCGGGGTGCACGGTCAGGCTCGGGGTGTCCTTGAAGACGTCCAGGTTGCCCGCCAGGATCGCCTTGTCCGCGGCGCCCTCCGGCTGGTCGATGAACTGCCGTGCGTAGCCGAACTTGAGCAGGCTGTAGGCGTCCTTGGCGTAGTACGTCTCGTCGAAGACGAACTTCACCGGGTTGCTCAGGTGCCAGAACCGCAGTACGCCGGCCAGCACGGTGATCGCCAGCGTGGCGATCCAGCCGCCGTCGAAGTCCCGCGGCATCGCCGGGTACAACCGCTCCTTGAGCGGCGGCAGCCGTCTCCCGAGCACGTCCCGCCCGAGCGTCTCCCGCTCCGCGTCGGCATCACTCCGCCGTACCGTTTCGTCCTCGATCACAGCAGCCACGCCCGCCATCGTACGGACGCCCTGGTACCACCGCCTCCCCGCGTCGGTGCGCGCGGCTGGGATGATGACCTGATGAGCGGGCGGCTGGTGTTGGCGGGGACTCCTATCGGGGACGTGTCGGATGGCTCGCCGCGGTTGGGGCGGGTGCTGGCGGAGGCGGACGTGGTGGCCGCGGAGGACACGCGGCGCTTGCGGCGGCTGACGTCCGAATTGGGGATCCAGCTGGGTGGGCGGGTGGTCAGCTACTTCGAGGGGAACGAGCGGGAGCGTACGCCGGAGTTGCTACAGGCGCTCCTGGATGGGCAGACCGTGGTTGTGGTGACGGACGCGGGGATGCCGAGCGTGTCGGACCCTGGGTACCGGCTGGTGGCGGCGGCGATCGAGGCCGATGTCGACGTGACCGCCGTACCGGGGCCGTCGGCGGTGCTGACGGCGCTCGCGTTGAGCGGGCTGCCGGTGGATCGGTTCACGTTCGAGGGGTTCCTGCCGCGCAAGCCGGGGGAGCGCGCGCGACGGCTCGGCGAGCTCAAGGACGAGCCGCGGACGATGGTGTTCTTCGAGGCGCCGCACCGGCTCACGCAGTCCTTGGAGGCGATGGCCGAGGCGTTCGGCGCGGACCGGCGTACGGCGGTGTGCCGGGAGCTCACGAAGACGTACGAAGAGGTGAAACGCGGCCCGCTCGACGAACTCGTGACCTGGTCGAAGGAGGGCGTCCGGGGCGAGATCACCCTGGTGGTGGCCGGCGCGGACCCGCACAAGGTGCTGACCCCGGAGGACCTGGCGCGGGAGGTGGCCAAGGACGAGGAGGCGGGTACGCCGCGCAAACAGGCGATCTCCGACGTCGCGAAGCGCTTCAACGTCCCGAAACGGACCGTGTACGACGCCGTACTCGCTGCTCGGGACCCCGGTAAATAGCACTGGCGCACGCCACTACCCTTGTTGACATGTCCGAGAAGGCCTATTACGTCACCACCCCGATCTACTACGTCACGGCCCCGCCGCACATCGGCAGCGCCTACACGACGGTGGCCGGGGACGTCCTGACCCGCTGGCACGCCCAGCGCGGCGAGCGCAAGTGGTACCTGACGGGTACCGACGAGCACGGCGAAAAGGTGATGCGCAGCGCGCAGGCCCAGGGCATGAGCCCGCAGGAGTGGACCGACAAGCTGGTCGAGGAGTCCTGGAAGCCGGCCTGGGTGGACGTCGACATCGCGTACGACGACTTCATCCGGACCACCGACCAGCGTCACACCGAGCGGGTCCGCGAGTTCTGGCAGAAGCTCTACGACAAGGGCGACGTCTACAAGGGTGAGTACGAGGGCCTGTACTGCGTCGGGTGCGAGGAGTTCAAGCTCCCCGCGGACATCCGCACCGACGAGGACGGCACGCAGCGGTGCATCATCCACGGCACCGAGCTGGAGACGGTCTCCGAGACCAACTACTTCTTCCGGCTCTCGGCGTACGGCGACAAGCTCCTGGAGCTGTACGAGTCGCAGCCGGACTTCGTGGCGCCGTCCAGCGCCCGCAACGAGGTGATCGCGTTCGTCAAGCAGGGTCTGCAGGACCTGTCGATCACGCGGTCGACGTTCGACTGGGGCATCCCGGTGCCCTGGGACGAGGACCACGTCCTGTACGTGTGGATCGACGCCCTGCTGAACTACGTGACGGCCGCGGGCTACGGCACCGACCCGGAGCGGTTCGAGGAGCTGTGGCCGGCCGACGTACACCTGGTGGGTAAGGACATCCTCCGGTTCCACGCGGTGATCTGGCCGGCGATGCTGATGGCCGCCGAGGTCGCCGTACCTCGCCAGGTGTTCGCCCACGGGTGGCTGCTGGTCGGCGGCGAGAAGATGAGCAAGTCGAAGCTGACCGCGATCGCGCCGCACGAGATCACCGACCACTTCGGCTCGGACGCGTTCCGGTACTACTTCCTGCGCACGATCCAGTTCGGCTCGGACGGCTCGTTCTCGTGGGAGCACCTGAGCGCGGTCTACACGTCCGAACTCGCCAACGGCCTCGGCAACCTGGCCAGCCGGATCGCGGCCATGGTCGGCAAGTACTTCGACGGCGCCCTGCCGGAGCCGACCGACCACGGCCCCGCCGAGCAGGCACTGGCGGACAAGCTCGCGCAGACTGTCGCGACCGCGGACAAGGCCCTGGACACGCTCGCGTTCCAGGACGCCCTGGCCGCGATCAACGACCTGGTCGGCGCCGTGAACGGCTACGTCACCGAACAGGAGCCGTGGAAGGTCGCCAAGGACGAGTCCCAGCAGGCCCGCCTGGCAACAATCCTCTACTCCGCCGCCGAGGTCCTACGCGCCGTCGCCGTACTCCACAACCCCACGATGCCGAAGTCGTCCGCGAAGCTCTGGGAACTCCTCGGCGCGGAGGAGAAGCTCGGCGCCCTGCCCGACCAGCGAGTCCAGGACGCCGGCACCTGGGGCCAACTCCCCCCAGGCGCCACCCTCACCAAGGGCGCCCCCCTGTTCCCCCGCCTCGAAGAGAGCTGAGGTTGGTATCACCGGCGAAAGTATCGCCGGTGATACTGACGGCTCAGGTTCATCCGACGGCTGTCGCGTGGTAGAGGGCGGCGGCTTGGGTTCGGGTGGTTACGTCCAGTTTGGTGAGGATGTTGGCTACGTGGAACTTGACTGTTGATTCGCTGATGTGGAGGTCGTCGGCGATTGAGCGGTTGCGGTGGCCCTGGGAGAGGCACTCGAGGACTTCGAGTTCGCGGGCGCCTAGGGCGGCCAGGGGGTCGGATCTGACGGTTTGCGGGGCTTGTGAGGTGCGGAGGGTGATCCGGGCCGTCAGGCCCCAGCCGGGTACGGCGTCCAGGTCCAGATCGCCCTCGTGGAGGCGGAGGCGTTCGGACAGCTGTCCTAGATCGAGGACGTTCGCCAGCAGGCCGGGGCCGTCGTCGCGGACCGTGGACAGCAGTTCCTTCCCGTCCCAGCGCCAGCCCACGCGGATCCGGCGTACCTCGTCCTGGGTCAGCATCGCCAGCACTACCGAGCGGACGGCGACCCGGGCGGCGTGCGCGACGCCCGCCGGGATCAGCTGATCGTTGCCCGGGGCATCCAGTTCGAGCTCGACCGGGCCGTGCCGGAGCAGCGCCCGGAGCGAGTCCGCGAGCCGGTCGAAGGCACGGCCCGCCGGTTCCTCGCCGCTGCACACCCGGTCCCGCTGCGTGTCGGTCCGCAGCTCGGCGAGGCCGTTGAGCGCCAGCTCGACGGCCATCGTCCGTGCCGCGGCGTCGTCGATCCGCTGGTTGCGCAGTACGCCGAGAATCGTCGCGAGCGTTGCCGCATGAGCTTCCCCGAGCTCGGCCGCCAGATCGTTGCGAGCCTCCGCGACGGCACGGTGCTGCGCCACGGCACCCGGTTCGCGTTCGAGGGTCAAGCGGTACATGTGCGCGGTGACGACGTCCCACAACGCCTGCAGCTGATCCGTCGGGACCGGGTCGCTGTCGGCCAGGATGTAGACGACCACCGAGCCACGCGGCGCCCGGTCGCTCGAGACCGCGAGCACGGGATGCTGAGCGCCGGCGATCGGGATGACGCCCTGCCACGGCTGGCCGGCAGTCACGGTACCCAGGAGGCCGGCCAGGTCCGCTCCGGTAATCGCGCCGCTCACGGCCGGATCGCCGTACGCCGTCACCGGTGTGGACGCGCACTGCGAGGCGAGCTGCGCGACCGCGCGGTGCGGGACCAGGTCCGCGGTCGCGAGGGACAGTCGCTGGAGCAGCTCCTCGGGCGGCCCGTCGATGATCTGCGCCGTCGCCGCCAGTACGTCTGCCATGCCTTTGAGAGTACGTCGGTTGACGCATCCACCCGGCCCCGTCTTTCGGACGGTGGACAACTGTCCGATCGGCCAGTCGGGAATGCGCGGGTGTCCCGCAGCATTTATTGAAGCGACAACCAATTCATGGAGGCAGTGGTATGCGAGCGGTTGTGTTCGAGGAGTTCGGCGGTCCCGAGGTACTGAAGGTGCAGGTCGTCGAGGAGCCGCACGCGGGTCCCGGGCAGGTGCGGATCAAGGTGCGCGCGGCCGGGGTGAACCCGATCGACTTCAAGGTGCGCCGCGGCTGGACGAAGGGGTTCATCGACCCGGTGTTCCCGGCCGTTCCGGGGCTCGAGGTGGCCGGCGTGGTCGACGAGGCCGGTGACGGCGCCGAGTTCGCGGTCGGCGACGAGGTGGTCGGCTGGTCGGACGGCGGCGCGTACGCCGAGTACGCGATCGGCGGGAACGTGGCGCGCAAGCCCGCGGGCGTGAGCTGGGAGCAGGCGGTCGGCGTACCGGTGGCCGGCGAGACCGCGCAGCGCGTACTCGATCTGCTCGGCGTGAAGTCCGGCGAGACGATCCTGATCCACGGTGCTGCAGGCGCGGTCGGCTCGGTCGCCGTACAGCTCGCCAAGGCAGCCGGTCTGACGGTCGTCGGTACGGCGTCGCCCGCGAACCACGAGTACCTGCGGTCGCTCGGCGCGGTCCCGGTCGAGTACGGCGAGGGCCTGCTGGAGCGGGTGCGTGCTGCGGCTCCCGACGGAGTGGACGCGGTATTCGACACCGCTGGAAAAGGCGGGCTGAAGGAGTCGGTCGAACTGCGCGGCGGCACCGAGCGGATCGTCACCATCGCGGACTACGCAGCGGCGGGAGAGCTCGGCGTCACGATGTCCGGCGGCGGCGGGACCACGGAGTCCATCCGGTCCGGTCTCGAGGCCCACCTGCAGGCGGCGACTGACGGCAAGCTCACGCCCCGGATCGCGCAGACCTTCGAGCTCGCGGACGCAGCCAAGGCTCAGGAACTGAGCGAGTCCGGCCACGCCCGCGGCAAGATCGTACTGAAGCCTTAGATGTAAGCGAAGCGGGACGGCGGTGTCGGTACGTCGTCCACGCGCGGGTCCCAGCGATCCACGATGCGGACCCCGGCCGGGACCTCGACGCACTCTGTCGAGGTCCAGCCGCGGGTGAGGGTCGGGAAGTCCGGCACCTCCGGGTGGTAATGCGGCTTCCCGGTGCCGAGCAGGTCGCGGGCCATCGGCGCACTCAGCGCCTGGTACCGGAAGTCGGCCGACAAGCGCAGCTGCTTCGTCCGGTTCGGCATCGCACCGTGCACGGTCAGACTCCCGAACAGCAGCACATCGCCCGGCTGGTACGACGTCGTACGCCACTCCGGATGGTTCTCGTCCGCCTCGGCGCGCATCATGCCCGGCCCGTCGGACGCCTTCACCGGCAGTACGCCGAGCCGCGGTGACCCGGCCAGCACCCGCAACCCACCGATCTCCGGCGGCGCCGCACTCAACGGCAGCCAGGTGGTGAGCGTGTCCACCGACCCCTGGATGAACCGGTAGTCCTGATGGATCGGCGTCGGATTCGCGCCCGGCGACGGCGGCGCGATCCGGCAGATATGCGCCGGATGCGCGAACGCCTCCTCACCCAGCAACCGCGCGCTCAACGTCAACAGCTCCGGCCGTACGGCGAGCTTGTGAAACGCCTCGGTGCTCTGAATCGCCGTATAGGCCCCGAAGAACCCCGCCGACCCTTCCTCCACGGCCCGCCCCGACGCAACCAACTCCCGCGGATCAGCATCCCGCGCCAACCAGTCACTGTCGTACAGAATCCGCGCCAACTTCTCGTGAACGTCCGCAACCACATCCCGCGGCAGCAGCCCTCGAAAGAACAGATAACCATCACCCGCCAGCCGCTCCCGCAGTACGCCGGGGTCCTGGAAGTCGTCGTACGAGTCCGTCAGTTCCTTCACTTGTTGTTTCCGATCTTGTCCATGGACGCTGCGATGTCGGGGACGGCGATCTTGTCGAGGTACAGGTCGTTGACGGTTTTGTTGATCTCGGGGGACTTGGCGGTCCAGCCTTCGGCGATCGGGAGGTTGACGGTGCTGCCGGCGGCGGAGTCGAGGAACGGCTGGACGTCGATGCCCTTCTTCTTCCAGAACGCCTGGTAGCCGGCGCCGGCGTTGTTGAGGGCAGGGATGATGTAGCCCGCGTCGCCCATCAGCCGCTGCGCCTTCTCCGACCCGAGGAAGGCGACGAGCTTGCCGGCCTCGTCGGGGTGCTTCGTCTTCGCGAACATCGCCTCGGAGAGCCCATTGATCACCACCGTCCGCCCCGCCGGGCCAGCAGGCATCGCCGCGACCCCGATCGGGAACTTCACCTCAGGCAGCGCGAACGGCAGCAGCGCGTTGTTCGCCGGGAACATCGCGACTTCGCCGCGGTAGAACATCTCGGTCGCCTGCCCGGTCGGCGGGTTGGTCCGGGTGCCGTCCGGCGACACCTTCCACTTGAACACCAGGTCCCGCGCGAACTGCAGCGCCTCGACGGACTTCGGGCTCGCGAAGTCGAAGGCGCCGTACGGCTTGTCCATCGCGTGGCCGCCGTTCGATGCGATCCAGTTCAGCCACTGTGTCTGGCTGTGGTTCCAGGAGCAGAAGCCCCACTGCTTGCTGCCGACGGTCAGCTTGCGCGCCACCTCGAGGAAGCTGCCCGAACCGTCCGGCGCCCAGGTCAGCTCGGCCGGCATCGTGACTCCGGCCTTCGCGACCAGGTCCTTGTTGTAGAGCAGTCCGACGATGCCCATGTCCTTCGGCATCCCGAGCTGCTTGTCCTCGAACTTGTACGACTGCACGACGTTCGGGTGGTACGAGTCGAGTTTCAGGCCCGCCTTCGAGATCAGGTCGTCGAGTGGTGCGAGGACGCCCTTGCTCGCGAAGTCCGGGAAGTAGTCGACGGTCAGCCAGAACACGTCCGGCGCCTTGCCGCTGGCCAGTTCGGTGGTCAGCTTGGTCCAGTACTGGTCCCACGGAAGGACCTCCATCCGGACGGTGATGTCCGGGTTCTGCGTGGTGAACTCCGCGAACACCGCCTTGTAGCCGACCTCCTGCTGCTCGTCCCACAGGCGATAGACGAGCTCGACCTTGCCGCCGCCCGCCTTGTTCTGAGCCTTGTCTTGAGACGAGCCGCAGCCGGCCAGCGCGAGCACACTGCCGGCGCCGATCAGAAAAGTCCTCCTGGACAACGACATGAGAGCCTCCGTACTACTTGAGCCCGGTAACAGCGACCGAGCGGACGATGAAGCGCTGGAAGACGATGAACAGCACGAGCAGCGGCGCCAGCGCGATCAGGCTGCCGGCCATCACGGCGTTGTAGTCGACGCCGATTTCCCCCTTGAACAAGGCGATCCCGACCGACAGCAGCCGCTTGTCCTCGCTGCTGGTGATGATCAGCGGCCACAGGAAGCTGTTCCAGTTCGCCACCACGGCGAGGGTGGTGACGGTGACCAGGATCGGTTTCGACAACGGCAGCACGATCGACACCAGCGTCCGGACCCGCCCGGCGCCGTCGATCCGGGCCGCGTCCTCGAGATCCGCGGGGATACCGCGGAAGAACTGGCGGAGCAGGAAGATCGCGTACGGCGTACCGAGCATCGTCGGCAGCATCAGACCGGCCCAGGTGTCGACCAGGCCGAGCTTCTGCATCATCAGGTACAGCGGGATCATCGTGACCACCGGCGGCACCATCAGTGTCGACAAATACACCCAGAACAACGCGTCCCGGCCGGGGAACGAGAGGCGTGCGAAGGCGTACGCCGCCAGGATCGCGAACACCACATGCCCGAGGGTGATCCCGGCCGTGACCAGTGCGGTGTTGACCAGGTAGCCGCCGAAGCCCGAGTCGAACAGCCTCCCGAAGGCCGCCGTACTCGGTGGCAGGCCGGGCTCCCACGGCATCGTCTCCGACAGTTGCCCGGGGCCCTTGAAGGCGGTGAGCACGGTCAGGAAGTACGGGAAGATCGCGAGCAGGCAGCCGGCCACCAGAACGGCGTACGTGAAGATGCGCAGTCTCATCCGGACACCTCGTAGGTCGTACGGCGTTCGAAGTAGACGAACTGGGAGATCGTCGCGATCAGCACCACCGCGAACAGCAGCACCGAGATCGTCGACGCGTACCCGAAGTCGAACTTGCGGAACGCCTCGTCGTAGATCAGGTACGTCGCCACCTCGGTGCTGTCACCGGGCCCGCCCTCGGTCATCACGAAGATCGTGTCGAACGCCTGGAACGAGCCGATCACGTTGGTGATCAGTACGAACAGCATCGTCGGACGCAGTAGCGGCAGCGTGATCGTGAAGAAGTGCGCGACCGGGGACGCGCCGTCCAGCGACGATGCCTCGCGCAACGACCGCGGGATGTTCTGCAGGCCGGCCAGGAAGAACAGCATGTTGTACCCGGCAAACTGCCAGATGTGCACCGCCGCGACGCTCGGCATCGCCAGCACCGGCGACGACAGCCACGCCGGACCGTCGATCCCGAACACGCCGAGGAACTGGTTCAGCGCGCCGCGGCCCGGGTCGAAGATCCAGCTCCAGACCAGGCCGAGTGCGACCGGCGTCGCCATCCACGGGATCACCAGTAGCGCACGGAAATACTTCATTCCGCGCAGTTTCCGGTCGACCAGGAGTGCGAGGAGGAGCGAGAGGATCGTCGTACCGGGGACGCAGATCACCACGTAGTACAGGGTGACCAGCAGCGAGTGCCAGACGTCGGAGTCGGTGAACAGCTTCTGGTAGTTGGCGAGTCCAACGAACTCGGGTGTCGAGAGCAACTTCCAGTCGAACAGGCTGAGCACCAGGACGATCACGACCGGCGCGAGCAGGAAGCCGAGGACGCCGACCAGGCTCGGTGCCAGCAGGGCGTAGGCCACGGCCGCCTGCTGTGCTTTGCCGATCTGGCGGGTACGACGCGGCGCGGGCCTAAGCATCGGGATCCTTCAGCGGATGCGGGCGCGGCGAGCTCGGGACGAGCAGTTCGCGGGTGCGATCGAGACCCCACCGGTCGAGCTCGCCGATCGGGTCGCTCGACATCCGCAAACCCGGACCTTGAGAGATGTGTTGGGCCCAGAGCTCGCGCTCCTGGACGTCGGGCCGCACGATCAGGCAGTCGGAGTCGTTCGCCCACCAGCGGCCGTGCAGGAACTCGCGCGCCACCGAAGTAGACCGCGCGCCGCGCTGACCGGGCTGACTGATGTCGCCGGACGGCGGGTCGACCAACGGATCGGTGTCGGGCGAGATCCGCATGCAGTCGACGAGTCCGAGGCTCGGGAGGATCGGAGCGCCGCAGCCGTGCAGGATTCGGTTGGGTCCGACGGCCTCGCGCAGCAGCCGCATTCCGTGCCGGTACGCCGCGACGCCGTCGAGCTGCTCGTGGCGCGGTCCGTCGATCGCGCCGGCGTACACGAAGTCGAGTTTGAAGTGGTCGTACCCCTGGCGGCAGAGCTCGGTGAAGACGTCCTGGAGGTGGTGTGCGGCACCCGGGTGCGTCACGTCCAGAACCAGTTGCTCCTGGCCCCAGTTGGTGCCGGCGGAAATGCCCGGAATCAGCCATTCCGGGTGTTTCCGCGCGGTCTCGCTGCCGCTTGCGACCAGGAACGGTGCGACCCAGATACCTGCGCGGCGACCGCTCGAGCGGATGTCGGCGGCGAGACGGACGGTCGACCCGAAGTCGTCACGCGGCGTCAGCCAGTCGCCGATCTCGGCCTGGTACCCCTCGTCGAGAAGGACCAGGTCGACGCTCAGGTCGTGCTGGTCGAACTGGCGTACGTCGGTCATCACGTCGCGCTCGGTGACCTTGCCCCAGTACGCGTACCAACTGCACCAGGACGGTCCGAACACACGCACCGGCGGGGCGCCCGCCGCGAAGGCGTCGGCCCAGTCGGCGAGCGCCTGATTGGGATTGGCCTGCGTCGTCGATGTCTGCTGTACGGCGCCATCGGCCGAGATCACCAGCCGGTCGCCGCGGATGTCGGCGCAGATCGACGGGATCTCGTCGGGACCGGTCGCCGCGATGATCGTGACCTCACCGGCCGTCGCGACCGCCAGGAGGCCCTCGCCCTGGAAGCGGCCCGCGTCGACGCCGGGGCGGTACGCCATCACGTGATGATTCGGCGCCGTCGGGCGCGGTGGATGCGCGTCGAGCCGGTACCAGCCGCTCGGGCTCCACGACTGCCAGCCATGCTCGAAGACCAGCGTGGAGGCGTCGTACTCGAGCTCGGCGACGGGGGCGAAGGGCACGGATTCACTCGATTCTTCGGGTGCAGGATCTTGCTAATCTTGGGCTGCCTACGAGGAGATCCACCATGACGCAGCCTGCTGACTTCGAGCACGATCTTGCTACCCAGGTGCTCATCGAGCTGTACAGCGAGATCCCGCCGCCGAGCAAGTTGGTGACCGGCCACTTCCACAGCGGCGGCGACTATCGCGTCGTACGGCCGGACGGTGTGGGCAGCTGGTATCTGCTCTACACGGCGTCGGGCACGGGGCGGTATCTGATCGGCCAGAACAAGCTGATGCTGCGGCACGGGGACGTCGTACTGGTCAGCCCCGGGACGCCGCACGACTACGGGACCGTCGGGACGTACTGGGAGTCCTGGTGGGCGCACTTCCAGCCGCGGCGTGAGTGGCACTCCTGGTTGTCGTTGCCACAGGCAATGCCCGGGCTGTCCTACGTGCGGCTGACCAGGTCGTCGGAGACGGACCGCGTGGTGTCCGCGTTCGATCGGCTGCATCGCGACGCGCAGCGCGCCGGGCTGTCCCCGACCGGCGACACCGAGCTGCATCTGCTGGAGAAGAGCGTCGCCACCGAGCTGACGATGAACGGCATCGAGGAGGTGCTGCTGACCGCAGTTGCGAGCCTGCGCCGGGAGACGCAGCACCTGGACGCGCGTGTGCACCTGGTGCTCGAGGCAATCACTGCCGACCCGGCCCGGCCGCACACTCTGACGTCACTGGCCGGGCTCGCGCAGGTGTCGGTGTCGCGTCTCGCGCACCTGTTCAAGGAGCAGGTCGGCGACTCGATCATGAACGTCGTGCTGGCGTTACGGCTGCAGCGCGCGGCCGAACTGCTCGGCGCCACCGACATGTCCGTCGCACAGATCGCGGCGGCGGTCGGATTCGACTCCCCGCACTACTTGAGCCGTCAGTTCGGCCGCCGGTACGGCATGTCCCCGACGGCCCATCGCGCCGCGGTCAGGAAGCCGGAGCTAGAGCTATATTGAGCTCGGTCGCCGCCGCGTAGTCGGCCCCGCCGGCCAGTCCGACGAGCCGCACGTAGCGTGCCGTCGTACCCGCCGGGAAGCGGGCGATCTTCGCGTCGACCGTGCCGTCCCAGGATCCCTGCGTCACCGACGTGAACGTGGTGCCGTCGGTGCTGGTCTGGACGTCGTACGACGAGATGCGGCCGTTGGGTACGTCGGCGTCCTGGCGCGGCGTGTAGATGAGGGCTTCGATCGCGTGAGGTGTCTTCAGGTCGAGGGTGATGTATTGCGGGAGCGGAGCATGCGGGCTCCAGTTCGAGTGCCACATGGTTGTGCAGCTGCCGTCGATCGCGGCGGACGCGCTGTACGCGGACGAGCCCTGGCTGGTGGCGGTCGCCGTCATCTCGTTCTGCGGCAGGAGGGTCAGCCGGCCGAACGGTCCGTCGGCCGGTGGCGGCGTACCCGGGATCGCGGTCACCCGTCCGAGATTGGGTGCCTTGAGCAACGGATGGGTTCGCAGATAGTTGAGGAAGACCTCCTGGCCCATCCGCGGCGCCCTAGTGAGGGCGGAGGAGTCCTGGAACCCTGGATAGCCGTACTGCGTTCCGTGCAACGGCATCGCGGCGCTGGTCGTCACGCGATAGGTCTTGTCTCGTTGCAGTGGCTTGCCGTCGATGAGGATGGCGGCCGGATCGACGCGGTCGCCGATGGGACGCCCGAGGTCGTAGGTGTAGCGGAAGTTGGCCGAGGTCGCGAGCGCGGACAGTCTGCTGCAGCCGTACGCCGGCGGGATCCACTGCTGCTCCAGGACGCCCTCGACCGTCGAGCCCTTCATGGCGAGCGTGGTGATCGGCGAGATCCCGGCGACCGGCCACGCCTCGCCGTACGTCACCGTGCCGGCCTCCAGACCGGCGGCGATCACATCAATGCCGAGGTCGGCAGGGACCAGCGCGAAGTCGCCGTCGGCCTCCGCCTTGTAGAGGTCCGCGACCAGGTTGCCGGTGCGGCTCTCCGCGGTTCGCGCGAAGTCGAGGTCTCGATCGAGCTTCGTGAGCGGCTCCTGCTGCCGGGCCGTCCACTTGTCCATCCAGTACTTCACGATCTTCTGGACCCCGGCGTCCGGCGTGACGTCCTTGGTGACCGCGTGGTTGGCGGCCGTGGTCGCGTCGCGGATCACTTCGCCGGTTGCCGGGTCGAGCTCCAGGTTCACCTCGCCGAGGATCCGCCCGTGGTTGCTCGCTTCCAGGACCGGCCGCTGTACGCCGTTCGGGTCCGGGATCATGCAGTTGAACGCGGTGTGCCAGTGGCCGCCGAGGATCACGTCGATCTCGGGAGACATCGCCCGCGCGGCGTCGAAGATCGGACCGGTCGGGTTCTTGCACTCGTCGTACAGGCCGCCCTGCTGACCGCCCTCGTGCATGCTGACGACGATCGCGTTCACGCCTTGGGCCTTCAGCTCGGCAGCGGCCCGGTTCGCTGCGTCGACGATGCCCTGGAATTCGAACCCCGATCCCTTGATCGACAGCGTCTCGGTCGGCGTCCCCGGGAAGCCGAGCCCGATGAACCCGATCCGCTGCGATCCGGCCTTCGCGATCCAGTACGGCGGGAACACCTGGCGTTTCGTCCGCGGATCGACGATGTTCGCCGCGTGGTACGCGTAGTCGGTGCCGTGGAAGCTCCGGCCCGTCGAGTCCTTGAAGCAGCTGTCGAAGCCGGGCTTGCCGTAGCAGGCGCCGGTGGTCATCCGGCGCAGGAACGGGAACTCGCGGTCGAACTCGTGGTTGCCCGCGACATCGAAGTCCATCCCTAGTGCGTTCAGCACCTCGATGGTCGGCTCGTTCGCGAACGCCTGCGTGTAGTCGGGCCAGCCGCTGAACTGGTCACCCGAGCCGATCAGGAAACTGTTCGGCTTCCGGAGCCGGTCCAGGTGGGCCTTCAGATACCCGGCGCCACCGACCTGCTGGGTGCCGGACGGGCCGGCGATCGTCAGGTTCTCGGTCTCGGACAGGTAGCCGTGCAGATCGGTCAGGCTGAGGATCTGCACCGGGATCGGTGCCGCGGCCTCGGCCGGTAGCGCGGTGGATCCCAGCACGAGGCCGAGAAGGGCGAGAACTGAGCTGATCCGGGACATCGGCTGCTCCTGAGGGTCGGGCGGAACCTCGCTGCAACGTACTGGGCGCCGTACGGCTGAGGACATGGCCTCGAGTGCTGACTTCCTGCACGATCCGGCTGACGCTTTTCTACAAGCGCATGGCGGATGGGAACCGTACGGTCAGGGGGAGAGAGGAGCTACACGATGACTGGGTATCTGGCCGTGGCCGCGATCGATATCGACGCGCCGGCCGCGCGAGTATGGAACGTACTGACGAGCCCGGACCAGCTGAAGCAGCTGTGGTTCGGCGCCGAGGTGGAGACCGACTGGCAGGTAGGCAGCCCCATCACCTGGACCGGCGAATGGGAAGGCAAGCCCTACCAGGACAAGGGCGAGATCCTCGCCGTAGAACCCAGCCGGTTACTGAAGTTCACCCACTTCAGCGCCCTCACCGGCCAACCCGACGTACCGGAGAACTACCACACCCTCACCTACACCCTCACCGCCAACACCCACCTCGAACTCGAACAGGACAACAACGCCTCCGAGGAGGAAGCCAAACACTCGCAGGACATGTGGGAGCAACTGGTGACGAAGGTCAAACAAGCCGCCGAAGCATCCGAATAGCGGGCAAGGTTATCCCCTCGTGTTGGGGGTTCTCCCCTCGCACACCAGCAGAGAACCCCTAACACGAGGGGATAACCGTTCCTTTGCCGGATCCGTCGGCCGCCGTCACCCGCACCTCGGGCCGGAGAGCCCGCTGGCGACTCAGTAATCTGGGGCGCATGGGTGATGGTGTGGAGGTGGGTCGGCCGACTCGGGAGCGGGCTGCGGTGGGGGAGGACGGGCGGTCGCGGGATCGGTCGCGGCCGGCGGTGCCTGATCCGTTGCCGATGAGTGTGGTCGATGCGCACTGTCACCTTGATATCGCCGACGGGGAGGACGGGAACTGGCTGAGTCCGGCGGACGCGATTCGGCTCGCCAAGTCGGTTGGTGTGACCCGGATCGTCCAGGTGGGTTGCGATCTGCCGGGCGCGGTGTGGGCGGTCGAGGCCGCTGAGCAGTACCCGAATCTGATCGCCGGCGTCGCCCTGCACCCGAACGAGGCGCCGAAGCTGAAGGCGGCCGGTGAGCTAGAGAGCGCACTGGCCGAGATCGAACGGCTCGCGGCGAGCAGCGACAAGGTCCGGGTGATCGGTGAGACCGGGCTCGACTACTTCCGTACCGGTGCGGACGGGCAGGCCGCGCAGCACGAGTCGTTCGCCGCGCACATCGAGCTGGCGAAGCGGCTGGGCAAGACGCTGATGATCCACGACCGCGACGCGCACGACGACATCCTGCGGATCCTCGATCGCGAAGGCGTACCGGACCGGGTGGTGATGCACTGCTTCTCCGGCGACACCGAGTTCGCCCGCGAATGCGTGAACCGCGGCGCGTACCTGAGCTTCGCCGGTGTCGTCACGTTCAAGAACGCCCAGTCCCTCCGCGACGCCCTGGCCGTCACCCCCCTCGACCGCATCCTCGTCGAAACCGACGCCCCGTACCTGACGCCCTCGCCGTACCGCGGCAAACCGAACGCGTCGTACCTGATCCCGCACACAGTCCGCAAAATGGCCGACGTACTCAACATCTCGGTCCCCGAACTCTGCACAGCCCTGAACGAAAACGCCAACCACGCCTTCGGAGGGCCTTGGTAGTGGTCCAGTACGACGATGTCGACGCGCAGGTGCTGGATCTCGCCGATTCGCTGCATGAGGCCGACGAGGCAACAGTCGCCGCCGAGGTCGCGCGCTTGAAGGCCTTGGCCGAGCAGATCGCGGACGAGCGCGATCGCCGCCTGGCACTGATCAGAGCGGAGAAGCTTCCCGAGCTGATCAGGGGGCCCCGGCCTGGCACAAGCCCGGAGTACTGGAGTGCGGCCAGGCTGGTCACGCAGGTGGTCAACGACAAGGGAACGCGCGCCGAGCAGATCGACCACGCCGAGCGCGCGATCAGGGAGATCGGCGTCCTGGCCAGGCAGGCTCCGCGCCGCGAGTTCCGCACGATCCTGCGGATGAACTCGACCCTGAAGCGTCTGATCGAGCGTCGCCGACGTGAAGGCCCGGACAGCGGAGCGTGACCGACGTCGAGATCTCGCCGGAGTCCTGGGAGTACCGGCTGGTGGCCGCGGTGGTGTTCGCAGTCGATCGGCGAGCAGCTGGTACCGCGGCCGCGCCGCGTACCCGTTGGACCGGGCTGCTGCTTGCCGAGACCGATCCGGACCTTCTGGGGACCGCAGGTGATGACGGCAGCATGTCGGTGTCCATCGACAACGTTCTCGAGCCGTTGCGCAAGGCACGGGATCTCGATCGGCCGCTGACCGGTGGCGAGGCCATGGAGCTTCGCGACGCGATCGGGACGCTGGCCCACGAAGCTGCGCACCTGCTCTCCGAGTTCGGCGACGAGACTGCGCCCGACGCCTACCCGTACGACTCCGCGGCAGAGGCCGACAACGAAGGCCGCACCGAGTACTGGACCCATGACAACCTCGACGGCATCATCCGCGAGGTCTTGCCGATCGCCGGCCTGGACCGCGTGGAAGCGGACGTGCTGTCCCAGCCGAGCCTCGATTCCTACCCGGCCTACACTCCTGCCGCCCGCCTGCTCGATCAGGCCTTGGCGGAACGGAGCGGGCTGACCAGCGCAGTGGTCGCCAAGAAGCTGATGCTGGCCCACGACGCCCAACGCTGGAACGTCGCGGTCGACCTGGTGATCGACGCCCGGCTCGCCAAGCCGGGCCTGATGCCCGAGGCACATCGTGCCGAAGTGCGGAAACAGTTGATCGCTCCGTTGCGCGATGCCCTGTCCGGCTTGGAGGCGATCCAGTCGGATGACTTGCTGGGGGAGGACGAGAAGTCCGAGGCATCCACCAAGGCCGCTTGGGCGGCGATTGCCGGGCTCGACGAGGAACTCGAGCGAATCGAGGACGACTACAGCAGCAAGCTTGTGCAGCGGACGGAGCTTTCGCCGGAGTTGAAGCGGGTGCAGGAGGTTACGGGTGGGCAGGCGCCCGCGGTTGGTGCCACGGGACGGTCGGTGAGTGGGACGGATCGGGCACCGGCGGCGCCGGACAACAGCTCCCGCGGGCAACAGCACCCGCGGCGGCCGGCTGGCCCGCACACGCCCGGCCTCGGCTGAGCTGCACCTGATAGACAGGCGCCATGGAGTTCAGTGAGGTTGTGCGGCGGCGGCGGATGGTGCGGAATTTTGATCCGGATCGGGCCGTGCCGGAGGAGGTTCGGGAGCGGATTCTCGGGAACGGGTTGCGGGCTCCTTCGGGTGGGTTCAGTCAGGGGTGGGCGTTCCTGACGTTGGAGGGCGACGAGCGGGAGCGGTACTGGCGGATCGCGGCCGAAGATCCGGATCCCAAGTATGTTGAATGGGTCACAGGGCTGCGCCGGGCGCCGTTGCTGATTCTGGCCTTCGCGCACAAGGACGCGTACCTCGATCGGTACACCGAGCCGGACAAGGGCTGGACCGATCGCGACGAGGGTCGCTGGACCGCGCCGTACTGGTACGTCGACACCGGGATGGCGGTCCTGCTGATGTTGCAGACGGTCGTCGACGAAGGCCTGGGAGCCTGCTTTTTCGGGCCTCCTGCGGACAAGGTGGGCCGGTTGCTCAAGGAGTTCGGTGTACCGCAGGGGTTCGATCTGGTGGGGGTGCTGTCGGTCGGTCACCGGGCCCCGGACAAGCGCTCGCCGTCGCTGAAACGGGGCCGCCGGACGACCGCCGAAGTGGTGCATCGGGGGCAGTGGGGCAATCACACCGTGTAAGGGCGCCGTTACACCTTTTTACGACTCGCCGACCAGGGGATTGGCGCTTCCGCGACTTCTTCGTTATGGTCCCGTGATGTTGGCCGGGATCGGGGAAGGTTCCGGGCACAGCACGCCCCTCGGCGTCGACCACAGGTTCCAGGCCTCCAGCCTGGCGCTCGCGGCCGGTGCCTGTGCTGGCCCACCCCGTGCCCGGGTAGCCCTACCTGGGAGCGTTAGTGCGTAAGTCCATCATCGTGGCCGTCGGTGCGACGGCTGCGTTCGCCGTCGCAGGCGGCTCCGTGGCGTATGCCGCGAAGAGCAAGACGGTCAGCGTCTCCGTCGACGGCCAGGTGCGGAAGGTGCATACCTTCGGCTCCACCGTGGCAGACGCCCTCAAGGCCGAGAAAGTTCAGGTCGGCGAGCACGACGTCGTCGCGCCCGGCATGGACTCGAAGCTGCAGGACGGCCAGGAGATCGCCGTGCAGTACGGGCGGCAGCTGACTGTGAACGCGGACGGCGCCAAGAAGGCCTACTGGACCACCGCCGACAGCGTGAACGAGGCGCTGGCCGATCTGGGTCTCCGCTACGACGGCGCCCAGCTGTCCACCAGCCGGAGCGCGCCGCTCGGCCGCCAAGGGCTGGAGCTGACCATCACGACGCCGAAGACCGTGCAGATCGTGCACCTCGGCAAGATCGTGACGATCAAGTCGCTGGCCGGCACCGTCGGTCAGGCCCTGACCGAGGCGAAGGTCCGCTGGGACTCCGACGACCGGATCACGCCGGCCGCCGCGACCCCGCTGAAGCTCGGCGTGAACAAGATCGGTTTCGTGCAGGTCCTGCAAAAGACCGTCACCAAGACCGAGGCGGTTGCGCACGGCACCGACGAGACCAAGTCGGCGACGCTGGAAGTGGGCACCAAGAAGACCACGACCAAGGGCACCGACGGCTCCAAGACCGTCACGTACCTGTACACCTACCTGGACGGCAAACTGTCGGCCACCAAGGTGGTCGGGTCGAAGCTGGTGACCAAGGTGGTCGACGAGCAGGTCGTTGTCGGCACCAAGCCGAAGCCGGCGGAGCCGACCACCGAGACCACCGAGACCGACACGCCGGCGAGCAGCAACGTCGGTGCGTGGGACCGGATCGCCGAGTGCGAGTCGGGCGGCAACTGGTCGATCAACAGCGGCAACGGGTACTACGGCGGTCTGCAGTTCGACCACGGCACCTGGGCTGCCTACGGCGGTACGGCGTACGCCACCAACGCGAACGGTGCGTCGAAGGCGCAGCAGATCGCGATCGCGGAGAAGGTCAAGGCCGACCGCGGCGGCTACGGCGCATGGCCCGTCTGCGGGAAGCGTGCGTAGTGACAGACTGACGAGGTGACCTCGTCTGATTCATCCACGTCCGCCGGACCGAGACTTCTCGGTCCGGCGGACGTGCGTTCGCTGGCCGCGTCCCTCGGGGTCCGCCCGACCAAGCAGCGCGGCCAGAACTTCGTCATCGACCCGAACACGGTGCGCCGGATCGTGCGCGCCGCCGAGCTGTCGGAGGGCGAGACGGTCCTCGAGATCGGCCCGGGCCTCGGGTCGCTGACGCTCGCGCTGCTCGCGGACGGCCACCGGGTCACCGCGGTCGAGATCGACCCGCTGCTCGCGCAGGCGCTGCCGTCGACGATCGCGTCGTACGCACCGCACCAGGCCGACAGGCTGACCGTGGTCGAGGCGGACGCGATGGACGTGACGCCCGCGGAGATCGGCGAGCCGACCGCCTGCGTGGCGAACCTGCCGTACAACGTCGCCGTCCCCGTGCTGCTGCACCTGCTCCAGGTCTCGGACTCGCTGCGGCACGGTCTCGTGATGGTGCAGTCCGAGGTCGCGGACCGGCTGGCGGCCGGACCGGGTTCGCGGACGTACGGCGTACCTTCGGCGAAAGCCGCGTGGTACGCCGACGTGCGGCGCGCCGGGCCGATCGGACGGAACGTCTTCTGGCCGGCGCCGAACGTGGACTCCGGGCTCGTCGCGTTCGAGCGCCGCGAACCGCCCGCGACGGAGGCGAGCCGCGAGGAGGTGTTCGCGGTGATCGAGGCCGCGTTCTCGCAGCGCCGTAAGACGATCCGGTCCGCGCTGGCCCGCTGGATGCCGGACCGTGCGCGGCTCGACGAGGTACTCAGCGCCACCGGGATCGACCCGAGAGTGCGCGGCGAGATGCTGGGGATCACAGAGTTCGCCGCACTCGCAGGTGCAGGTCGGACTGTGTAAGGCACTAGCCTGTGCGACGTGCCACCTTCTGCTGAGGTCACGGTGCGGGCGCCGGCCAAGATCAATCTCGGTCTGTCGGTCGGTCCGCCGCGCCCGGACGGGTTCCACCCGGTCGCTACGGTGTACCAGGCCGTTGCCTTGTACGACGACGTGACCGCCGTACTGCGGGACGAGGACGGCCAGGTCTCGGTGGAGATCTCCGGCGACTTCGCGGACGACGTACCGACCGACGAGACGAACCTCGCGGTGCGGGCGGCGCAGTTGCTGCAGGCGGAGTACGACGTCGACGAGGGCGTCGACCTGACGATCCGCAAGACGATTCCGGTGGCCGGCGGGATGGCCGGCGGATCGACTGACGCGGCAGCGACCCTGGTGGCGTGCAACCGGCTGTGGGGCCTGCAGCTGACCCAGACCGAGCTGCAGCACCATGCGGCCGAGCTCGGCAGCGACGTGCCGTTCTGCCTGGTCGGCCACACGGCGCTCGGGCAGGGACGGGGCGAACAGGTCACCGAGGTGATGTCCCGCGGTACGTTCCATTGGGTGTTCGCGATCGCCGACGGCGGGCTGTCGACGCCGGACGTCTACCGCGAGCTGGACCGGATGCGTCCGCTGCGCCGCGTCGAGGCGCCGCAGGTTCGTCCGGAGCTGATGTCCGCCCTGCTGTCTGGCCAGCCCGGCGCACTCGCCGTTGCGCTCAGCAACGACCTGCAGGCCGCGGCGTTGTCGCTGCGCCCCGAGCTGGGCGAGACGCTCCAGTTCGGCCTCGACCAAGGTGCGTTGGCCGCGCAGATCTCCGGCTCCGGGCCCACCTGCCTCTTCCTCGCCGCCGACAGCCGCAGTGCCGTCGACCTGGCCGTGGAGCTCGCCGAGTCCGGCCGCTGCCGCATGGTCCGCCAGGCCGAGGGGCCCGTCCCGGGCGCCCGAATCCTTCCGGCGATCGTGAGCCGTTAGTCCACTTAGCTAAGTGGACTTAACGAAGTCTGATGAGCGAGCCGCCAGCGCAGTACAACATCGACGAGGCCAAGACGCAGTTGTCGCGGATCCTGGAGCGTGTGGAGCCGACGCGGGATCGGTTCATCCAGAAGTACGACGTACCGGTCCTCGAAGCCTGAAATTCGTTCGTCACCGGCGATGGCCGGTGCTAGCTTCGCAGCAAGACCCCTTATCGACTGACAGGAGACCGGGATGCGCCGCGGATCGATCCACCCCATGGGTACTGATCGCTTCGACGCATTCGCGAGGACTCTTGAACTCTCTGACGATGGGCATTGTGGCGCATGTCGACGCCGGTAAGACCAGCCTGACCGAGCGGCTGCTGTACGCCGCCGGCGTCATCGACCGGGTCGGCCGGGTCGACGACGGGAACACGCAGACCGACTCGATGGACCTCGAGCGGAAACGCGGCATCACGATCCGCTCGGCGGTCGTGTCGTTCGCGCTCGGCGACCTGCCGGTCAACCTGATCGACACCCCCGGGCACTCCGACTTCATCGCTGAGGTCGAGCGCGCGTTGTCCGTGCTGGACGGCGCGGTGCTGGTGATCTCCGCGGTCGAGGGCGTGCAGCCGCAGACGCGGTTGCTGATGCGCACGCTGGACCGGCTGCGGATTCCGACGCTGCTGTTCGTGAACAAGATCGACCGGGTGGGCGCGCGGTACGACGAGTTGCTCGCCGACATCCGGCGGTTGCTGACGCCGGCCGCCGTACCGATGGAGTCGGTGGCGGACCTCGGCCTGCGGACGGCGTCCGTCGTACCGCTGCCGGTGCAACGCGGCGAGGTCGGCGAGATGCTTGCCGAGTGCAATGATTCGTTCCTGGAGCTGTACCTCGAGGGCGCTGAGGTCGACCAGGCGGCCGAGCTGCGGCGTCAGGTCGCGAAGGCCGAGATGTATCCGGTGTACTTCGGATCCGCCATGACCGGCGTCGGGATCGTCGAGGTGATCGAGGGGATCCGTACGTGGTTGCCGCGGGCAATCGCGGCGCCGGAGGACGAGCTGCGGGCGCGGGTGTTCAAGGTCGAGCGGGGTGCGGCCGGGCAGAAGATCGCGTCCGCGCGGATCGTCAGCGGGACGCTGGCCGCGCGTACGACGGTCCCGGTGCATCCCGTGGACGGTCCGGCGTACCAGGTGCGGCCGAGCGGGATCGACGTGTTCGGCGACGGCGGGCGGCACCCGGTGGATCGGGCCGAGGCCGGTCAGATCGTGGCGTTGCGGGGACTCAAGAGCATCCGGATCGGCGATCAGCTCGGCGTCCGGACGTCGTACGCCCAAAGGCTGTTCGCGCCGCCGACGCTCGAGACCGTGGTGAGCGCGCGGGATCGGGTGAAGTTGTTCCAGGCGTTGACGCAGCTCGCCGAGCAGGATCCGCTGATCCGGGTCCGGAAGGCCGACGAGATCACCGTGAGCCTGTACGGCGAGGTGCAGAAGGAGGTGATCGCGTCGTTGCTCGAGTCGGAGTACGGCGTCGACGTCACCTTCAGCGAGACGACGCCGATCCATGTCGAGCGGTTGACCGGTGTCGGTACGGCAACCCGTGAGATCACCGAGGGGCCGTGGGCGGCGGGTGTCGGCTTCCGGGCCTCACCGGTTGCCGATGGCATCGAGTACAACCTGGAGGTGGAGCTAGGCGGGTTGCCGCGGGCGTTCCACACGGCGATCGAGGAGACGGTCCGGCAGACGCTGCACCAGGGATTGTTCGGGTGGGACATCCCGGACATCCGGGTCGATCTGACGCACACGGCGTACGACAGTGCGGGCACCGTGGCCGCCGACTTCCGTCGGCTCGTGCCGCTCGTTCTCCTGCAGGCGATCGCCGAGGCCGGTACGACGGTCCTCGAGCCGCTGAACCACTTCGAGCTGGACGTCCCGTCCGACACCGTCTCCCGGGTCCTGGCTCACGTCGCCGAACACCGCGGCATCGTCACCCAAACCACGCTCACCGAGACCCAGGCCCACATCGAAGGCACCATCCCGGCCGCCACCACACACCCCTTCGAGTCCATGCTCCCCACCCTCGGCCGAGGCGAGGCTCTCCTAGCCACCACCTTCCACAGCTACAGCCCGGTGCCAGGCCCAGCCCCCAGCCGAGCCCGCACAGACGGCAACCCCCTCAACGAGAAGCAGTACGTCCTGAACCTCAGTCGAGTTGTTTGAGGATCGCGCTGATTTCGGTGACGGTTTCGGCGCGGTCGGGCCAGTGGGCGGTGATGCAGAGGAGTTCTCGGAGGTGAAGGAGGGGGAGTCGATCACGCCAACCCGGGGCGAGCGGGTGGAGCTCCTCATAGGCGTCGAAGAAGGTCTCCGACAGTTGGCCGTAGATGAGGAGAGTGGCCAGGTCGGCCTCGGGCCAGCCGTAGTGGACGGCGGGATCGATCATGGCCGGGCCGCCGTTCGGGGCCGGGAGGAGGTTGCCGTGCCACAGGTCGCCGTGGAGGAGGGACGGGAGCTGCGGCGGGATCAGCTCGGGTAGGCGGTCGGCGATGCGTTCCAAGCGGCGGCGATCGTCCGAAGGGAGCTGGTTGTGGCAGTTCGGCTCCTCCAGGTAGCGGAGCAGACGGTGTTCGGCGAAGAACGCGTGGCCGTCGCTCGTCCAGGGGTTCCGCTGCGGGAGCGTGCCCAGGTAGTTGTCCTGGTGGTACCCGAACTTGTCCGCAGTCTGCTGATGCTGCAACGCCAGCGCCCGCCCGGCGTCCTCCCAGTACGTCGGCGACGGTTCCGACGTACCGAGGTCGGTCAGAACGATGAACTCCGGCGTCACCCGAAGGACCTCTGGTACGGCGAACCCGCCGGGTGCACGCAGCGCGTCGAGACCGTCGGCCTCCAACGCGTACAGGTCCGCGGGCAGGTCGTCCTGCGTCTTCACGACCACCGATTCGCCGAGCGTCGTCCGCACGCGGAACGTCTTGCTGGCGTAGCCGCCTTCCAGCGGATCGGCGGCGATCGGGTCGCCGAGAGACAGGCCTTCGAGCCAGGCGGTAGTCAACACCTGGACGATCCTGGCACGGGTTCGGCGGTCAGCTACCCTTGGGCGCGATATGGCTGCACCTAACTTGGTTAATCTGGAAGCTGTTTCGAAAGGCTTCGGGACCCGCACACTGCTCGACTCGGTCAGTCTCGGCGTAGGCCGTGGTGAGCGCATCGGCGTGGTCGGGCGCAACGGCGACGGCAAGTCGACGCTCCTGCAGGTCCTGGCCCGGCGTGAGGAGCCCGACAGCGGCCGGATCACCCACAACCGCGAGCTACGGCTCGGGTACCTCGGTCAGAGCGACGACCTCGACCCGGGCCAGACCGTGCTGCACGCGGTGCTCGGCGACGTCGAGACGTACACCTGGGCGGCCGATCCGCGGGCGCGCTCGGTGATGGAGCACCTGCTCGGCGAAGTCGACCACCAGGCGCCGGTCGGCAGCCTGAGCGGTGGTGAGCGGCGCCGGGCATCCCTGGCCAGGCTGCTGCTCACCGAGGTCGACCTGCTGATCCTCGACGAGCCGACCAACCACCTCGACATCGAGGCGGTCAGCTGGCTCGCCGAGCACGTCGTCGACCGGGCCGGCGCGCTGATCGTCGTCACCCACGACCGCTGGTTCCTGGACGCGGTCTGCACGAACACGTGGGAGGTGCAGGGCGGCCGCGTCACGTCGTACGACGGCGGGTATGCGGCGTACGTCCTCGCCAAGGCCGAGCGGGCCCGCAGCGCGCAGGTCACCGAGGCCAAGCGGCAGAACCTCCTGCAGAAGGAGCTCGCCTGGCTGCGTCGCGGCGCGCCCGCCCGCAGCACCAAGCCGAAGTTCCGGATCGAGGCGGCCAACGCGCTGATCGAGGACGTGCCGCCGCCGCGGGACAAGCTCGCGCTGTCGCAGCTGGCGACCGCCCGGCTCGGGAAGGACGTGTTCGACGTCGAGGACGTCAGCCTGAGCTTCGGTGACCGGAAGATGCTCGATCACGTCACGTTCCGGCTCGGTCCGGCCGACCGGATCGGGCTGCTCGGCCCGAACGGCGCCGGCAAGACCACGTTCCTCAAGGTCCTCACCGGGCAGCTCGCTCCGGACCACGGCCTGGTCAAGCAGGGCAAGACGGTCCGGATCGCCAACCTGTCGCAGACCCTCGAGGATCTCGACGACACGGTCACCGTCCTCGATCACATCACCGCGATCCGTCGTACGGCGGCGCTCGCCGGGCGGGGCGGTGAGCTGACGTCGTCGCAACTGCTCGAGCGGTTCGGGTTCACCGGCGACAAGCTGACGACGCGGATCTCGGACCTGTCCGGTGGTGAACGCCGCCGCCTGCAGCTGCTGCGCATCCTGCTCGACGAGCCGAACGTGCTGATCCTCGACGAGCCGACCAACGACCTGGACGTCGAGACGCTGACCGTGCTCGAGGATTTCCTGGACAGCTGGCCGGGCGTCGTCGTCACCGTCACCCACGACCGGTACTTCCTGGAGCGGGTCAGCGACATGGTTTACGCGATCATGGGTGACGCCCGGGTCCGGCATCTGCCGCGCGGTGTCGATCAGTATCTCGACGAACTCGCGGCCGGAATTCCGCGGCGGCCGGCGTCGAATGCGTTGACACCTACCGGTGGGATGTCCAGCAATTCGGCACCCGCGGAAAATGGCCAGGTTGTTGAAAATCCGATCGCTGACGCGGCAGCGGCCCGGGCGGCGAAGAAGGAGCTGAACCGGATCGAGCGGCAGCTCGCGAAGCTCACCGAGGCCGAGACGAAACTGCACGACCAGCTGGCCGCGAGTGCGAGCGACTACGAGCGGCTCTCCGAGCTGGACGCCGAGCTCCGCAAGCTGGCCGACGAGCGCGGCGAGCTGGAAACGGCCTGGTTCGAAGCGGCGGAACGCGCCGAGTAGCAGGGGTTCGAGCCGCGGCGCCCCCTCCGATCCCCTGTGATTCGGAGGGGTGCGCCGAGCTTCTGGGTGAGCGGGCCCCGAGCCGGCCGGCGTTGTTCGGGCCCCGAGCCCCGGACACCGCGCGGCCACTTTCGGCGGACCACCTCTTGCCGCCGAAGTCACCGTGTTCTGACATCTTGTAGTCGATCAACCACCGACGGTGATGACCCTAGTAGTGGGCCCGTCCGGTGTCGATAGTCGTCGGCTACAGCAGTCTCTCGATCTCGTTGCAACTAGCAACGATCGGACCAGGGCAGAAGTGACGGGTCGTCTTTTCGGATAATTCCGGGGTTATTCCGGCCGCGCTTTGTCCCGTACGTTTGTTTTACTCAGTGCTTTTCTAGGGGGTGTCTGATGGTTCCACGCCTACTGCGGGGCACTCGGCGCGGCACCTCGCCGCACGGGTGCAAAGGCCACGATGCTCCGCATCGAGACCTTCGCCCCCGCGCGCCGATGCACCGCACCGAGCACCTCCTCGCTACGGCGTGGAACCATCAGACACCCCCTACGTCGAACGGGCGGACCAGTTCCCGTAACGCCCGGGCGATCTTCTGCTGGTCGCCGTCGCTGAGGCCGCCGAGCAGCGTGCGCTCGTGCGTGAGCAGGTCGGCCATCGCGGCGTCGACCTTGTCCCGGCCCGCGGGTGTCAGCTGGACGAGGACGCCGCGCCGGTCGTGCGGATCCGGCAGGCGCTCGACCAGGCCGCGCGCGGCCAGCCGGTCGACCCGGTTCGTCATCGTGCCGGACGTGACCAGGGTTTCCTTGAGCAGCTTGCCGGGGGACAGTTGGTACGGCGTACCCGCTCGGCGCAGCGCCGCGAGGACGTCGAACTCCCAGGACTCCAGGCCGTGGGTGTCGAAGGCCTGACTGCGGGCGCGATCGAGATGCCGCGCCAGCCGGCTGACCCGGGACAGCACCTCCATCGGCGCCACGTCGAGATCGGGGCGCTCGCGGCGCCAGGCCTGAATCAGCCGATCGACCTCGTCCTCCATGCGTCGAGAGTACTCATCAAGACTCTTGACATCAAGACAAGTCACGGGTCTAGAGTATCTCGACGTCAAGATAAATCAGTCTGAGAGGGTGTGGCCCGATGCGCACGTCACCGGTGTGGAGTCCAGAGCAGTACGGCACGTACGCCGACGAGCGCGCCCGGCCGTTCCGGGACCTGGTCGAGCGGGTCCGGGCGACCGACGTACGGACCGTGGTCGACCTCGGCTGCGGGCCGGGCGCGTTGACCGCGACTCTGCGTCAGGTCTGGCCGGAGGCCGTGATCCGCGGGATCGACAGCTCGCCGCAGATGCTCCAGGCGGCAGCGCAGTACGCCGACGACCACCTGAGCTTCGAGCTCGGTGACGTCCGCGAGTGGAGAGTCGAGCCGAGTTCGCTGGATGTGATCGTCACGAACGCGACGCTGCAGTGGGTGCCGGAGCAGCTCGACCTGCTGCCCGGGTTCGTCCGGGCGCTGCGGCCGGGCGGGTGGCTGGCGATCCAGATCCCGGGTAACGGCGATGCACCGTCGCACGCGATCCTGCGGGAGCTCGCAGGGACCGAGCCGTACGCCGAGTACGCGAAGGATAGGTCGCTGCGTCCCGACGTACCTGGTCCGGCCGAGTACGTCGACGCGCTCAGTGCGGAAGGTTGCGTGGTGGACGCGTGGGAGACGACGTACTTCCACCTGCTGTCCGGCGACAACGCCGTACTGGAGTGGGTGAAGGGGACCGGCGCGCGGCCGGTGCTGCAGTCGCTGCCGGACGACGTACGGCCTGCTTTTGAAGCGGAGTACGGCGCGCGGCTGGCGGAGGCGTATCCGCAGAAGGAGTACGGGACGCTGTTGCCGTTCCGGCGGATCTTCGCGGTTGCGCAGAAGAAGGGCTGATCGATGCGACTTGATCACGCGCAGGTGTCATGCCCGCCTGGTGGGGAGGACGTGGCGCGGGCGTTCTACGGCGAGGCGCTCGGGATGACCGAGGTGGAGAAGCCGGAGCTGCTGAAGGCGCGCGGCGGGTGCTGGTTCAGGGCCGGGGCGGCGGAGATCCACGTCGGGGTGGAGCAGGACTTCACGCCGGCGAAGAAGGCGCATCCGGCGTTGGCGGTGGAGGATTTGGACGCGTTGGCTTCAAGACTGGCGGATCTGGGTTTCCCGGTGACATGGGACAACGAAACGATCCCGGGGCGCCGGCGGTTTCATACCGCCGACGGCCACGGGAATCGGGTGGAGATCGTGTGACGAAGCGGCTCGCCCGGCCCCCTCAAGCCGGGCGAGCCGCTGGCTCATTCGGTTGCCAGTGCGCCGGCCGGTGCGACCTTGGCCGCGCGGCGGGCAGGTAGCACCGAGGCGAGCAGGCCCGCGACCGCGGCGATGGCGGCGATCGCGATCAGCAAGGTCCCGGGTACGGCGTACTCGACGCCGCCTTCGGCCGTCTGGCCGCCCATCAGCGCGCTCGTCCCGGTCCAGCCGTAGATCAGGCCGAGCACGATCCCGAGACCGGCCGCGACCAGTGCCATCAGCAACGATTCGACCGCGAGCATCCGGCGCAGCTGGCGGCGGGACAGACCCATCGCCCGGAGCAACGCGTTCTCCCGCGTCCGCTCCAGCACGGACAGGCTGAGCGTGTTGCCGACGCCGACCAGCGCGATCAGCACCGAGACCCCGAGCAGACCGATCCCGACGATCAGCAGTACGTCGAAGACCTTCGTGTAGCTGGTCCGCTCGGCCAACCCGCCCTGCACCGACAGATCCTTGACGGTCGGGATCGACTGCTCCACGGCGTCGATCACATCCCCGCCGTCCGCCTTCGGGTCCGACGCCAGCCAGAACCCGGTCACCGGCGCGCTCGGCGCCAGCTTTGCGAGATCGGCCGACGTGACCGTGAACGGGTCGAGTCCGTTCCCGCGCTGGGCGGTCAGGGTCAGCTTGTGCTGCCCCGACACGATCGTCATCGGGCTCCCGTTCTCGAGCTTCAGCATCTGCATCGTCGGGTAGTCGAGCAACGCCGTACCGGGCTTGACCTGCGCGGCCAGCGACGGGTTGTGGATCACCGATCCGGCCGCGGCCGCGTCGATTCCCGTGACCTCGAGCTCCTGACCGCCGGACTTCACCATCACCTTGCTGATCGGGACGACCTGGGTGATGCCCTTGATGTCACGGAGCTGCTGCTCGGCGCTCGCGGGCATCTTCTCGTTGTACGTCGTCACCATCAGATCGACCGGATACTGGCCGTCCATCGACACGTCAAACGTTTTCCGTACCGAGGCGATCCCGACGCAGGTGAGGCTGATCAACGTCACGCCGATCAGCAGCGCCGACGTGGTGGCCGCCGTACGCCGGGGGTTGCGGACCGCGTTCGCGACGGCGATCCGGGCCGGTACGCCGCCGGTCTTGGCGGGCAGTGCGCCGATCACGCGGATCAGCGCCGGGACGAGCAGCGCGCCGATCGCGAGGATGCCGAGGAACGAGATCGCGCCGCCTGCGACACCGATCAGTACCCCGTGCTGCATCGCCCCGACGGCGAGGAGTAGGCCGCCGCCGGCAAGGAGCAGGAAGCCCAGGATCAACCGCAGTACGCCGGCCTTGGTCGCGGCCGTCGGAGCCGCTTCAGGACGAAGCGCCGCCAGCGGCGCCACCTTGGTTGCCCGCCGAGCGGGTACGACGGCGGCCACTACCGTGACTGCGACACCTAGGAGCAGCGGCAGGAACAGCGACACCAGGTCGAGGTGCAGTGGTACGGGCGGGATACCCCAGTCGAACTCGCGGGACAGCGCCAGGCCCAGCGCGGACAGCGCGACGCCGAAGACGACACCGATCGCGGACGCGATCACGCCGACCACGGTGGCCTCCGCGAGCACGGAGGAGAACACCTGCCGGCGGGACGCGCCGACGCAGCGCAGCAGCGCCATCTCACGGGTGCGCTGAGCGATCACGATCGTGAAGGTGTTGCCGATCACCAGACAGGCGACGAACAGCGCGATCACCGCGAACATGCCGAACACACCACCGAGTACGTCGATGCCGTTGGTGAGGTCCTGCACCTCGTGCTGAATGAAGGCCTCACCGGTGTAGGCAGTCAGACCGCTCGCCACCACAGCCTGCGCGGCGTCGGCCAGTTGCTGCTGGGTGACGCCGGGCTTGGCGGCCAGTGCGATCCCGCGGGTGAACGCGCCCGGGTCGAAGATCTTCACCGCGGCCGGAGTCGCGACCGCGGAGGCGGTTCCGACGTACTTCGAGTCGTCCAGCAACCCGACGACGGTGACGGTCCACGACTTGTCGTCGTACGAGCTGATCCGCAATGTCTGGCCGACGCCGATCTTGTGCTTGGTCGCGGTACGGGCCGGGAGGGCGATCTCGTTCGTTGCGGTTGGCAACCGTCCGGACGAGGTGCTGGGGCCGGCGATCTGCGGCGCGCTGTAGAGCGCGTCGATCGGAACCGTGGTTCCACGGACCAGATCGGGGAACGCGACGTCCATGTACGCGGTCGTCAGCGTCACGACCGCCGCGGCCTGCGGCAGCTTCTGGACCTTGGCGATGTCGGCGGGGGAGATGGTCGCCCGATCCGGGTAGACGACGGCGTCGACGCCCTTGTACTGCGCGCCGATCGTCTCGTCGACGCCGTGCGACGCGGACGCATGCACGATCATCGCGAGCGAGCCGAAACCGACCCCGAGGACGATCGCCAGGCAGGCGGCGACCAAGCGGCCCATGTGGGCGCGCAGCGAGGAGAGGAGCGAGCGTCGCACGTCAGGCCCCCAGCCGGCGCAGCGCGTCGAGAACGCTCTCCGGGGTCGGCTGCCGCAGCTCGCCGGCCAGCTTGCCGTCGGCAAGCATCACGACGCGGTCGGCGTACGACGCCGCGAGCGGGTCGTGCGTCACCATCACCACGGTCTGGCCGAACTCGCGGACCGAGCGGCGCAGGAAGCCGAGCACCTCGGCGCCGGACCGCGAGTCCAGGTTGCCGGTCGGCTCGTCGGCGAACACGACCTCCGGGCGGCCCACGAGGGCCCGCGCCACCGCGACCCGCTGCTGCTGGCCGCCGGACAGCTCCGACGGGCGGTGCGTGAGCCGGTCGCCCAGCCCGAGAACCTCGATCAGCGTGTTCAGCCACTCCTGATCGGGCTTTCGGTTGCCGAGCTCGAGCGGGAGCAGGATGTTGTCGTTCGCGGTCAGCATCGGGAGCAGGTTGAACGACTGGAAGACGAAGCCGACCCGGTCCCGGCGGATCTTGGTCAGCTCCGCGTCCGGCAGTCGGGTCAGCTCGGTCTCGCCGAGCAGCACCTGGCCCTCGGTCGGGGTGTCCAGCCCGGCCAGGCAGTGCATCAGCGTCGACTTGCCGGACCCCGACGGACCCATGATCGCGGTGAACTGGCCGACCCCGAAGTCGACCGAGACCCCGTCGAGCGCGGCGACCGCGGTGTCGCCCTGTCCGTACACCTTGCGCAGTTCGTGCGCCCGGATCGCGGTCCGCGGCTCCCCGTCCTGCGGCAACCGCCCGGCCGCAAGCTCTCCGGTCTGCAAGCTCATGTCACTCCTCAACTCAACTGAACGTTGGTGAAGAAGTTAGTGAGAACGCGGAGGGATCTCGTCGGACCGGAGACTGCAGTGTGCGTACTACCTGGGTATTACTTGGTAGGCCGGACGAGGCCCGTCTCGTACCCCAGGACGACGAGGGCGACCCGGTCCCGCAGGCCGGTCTTGGCCAGGATCCGGCCGATATGCGTCTTGACCGTTGCCTCGGACAACGTGAAGAGCCTGGCGATCTCGGTGTTGGACAGGCCGCGGGCGACCTCGACCAGCACCTCGCGCTCGCGGGCGGTGAGGTCTTTGAGGTCGGGGCGCTCGATATCGGCGTCGGGCAGTGCCCCGGCGAAGTGCTCCAGCAGGCGTTTCGTCGTACTGGGAGACACCACGGCGTCCCCGGAGTGCACCTGACGGATCGCGCTCAGCAGGTCGGCCGGCGGCGTGTTCTTGAGCAGGAAGCCGGCCGCACCGGCCTTGATCGCGGCGAACGCGTACTCGTCCAGGTCGAACGTCGTCAGCACGATGACTTTAGGTGCGTCCGGCAACGACTGCAGCCGGCGGGTCGCCTCGACGCCGTCCAGCCGCGGCATCCGGACGTCCATCAGCACCACGTCGCACGCGGTCACCTGGATCTTCTCGAGCGCCTCGCCGCCGTCGCCCGCCTGGCCGACCACCCGCATATCGGCTTGCGAGTCCACCAGCATCGTGAACCCGGCCCGGACGAGTTCCTGATCATCGACAAGGAACACCCGGATCACGTCGTCGTTCACTTACTCTCCAGTCGGCAGGTTGTACGGCAGTCTGGCGATCACCTCGTAACCACCGCCCGCCTTCGGTCCGGCGTTCACCGTACCGCCCGAGACCGAGGCGCGCTGCCGCATCCCGACCAGGCCGTGACCCGGGTCCGTACTCGGCGCGACGCCGGCGCCGCGGCCGTCGTCGGTGACCACCACGGTCAGCATCTCGCGCCCGAAGTCCAGGCTGACGGAGGTGCGCGCCCCCGGCCCGGCGTGTTTCAGCGTGTTCGTCAGACCCTCCTGCACGATCCGGTACGCCGTCAGCCCGAGCAGCGCCGGGAGATCGCGGGGTTCCCCGGTGACCTCGTAGCTGACGCTGAGCCCGGCCTCCCGGACGTTCTCGATCAGCTCGGGCAGGCTGGAGACGCCGGGCTGGGGGCGGGGCTGGTTCGGGTCGAGCTCGTTCTGCTCGTCCTGCTTGAGCAGCCCGAGCATCTTGCGCATCTCGGTCAGGCTCGCGCGACCGGTGTCGCCGATCGTGGCCAGCGCCTTCTTCGCCGCCTCGGGAGACTGGTCCGCGGCGTACAGACCGCCGTCGGCCTGGACGATCATGATCGACAGGCCGTGCGCCACCACGTCGTGGATCTCGCGGGCGATCCGGGTCCGCTCGTTGCTGACGGCCAGTTTGGCCTCGCGGTCGCGGTCCCTTTCGAGCTGGGCGGCCCGCTCCTCGAGCTGAGCGACGTACAGGCCGCGGGTACGGCGGCGCTCGCCGAACGCCCAGACGCCGAAGACGACCGCGCCGAGCGCGACCATCATCGTGACCTGCTGCTTCCAGTCCGAGTTCGACCAGTACCGCGAGGTCGCCATCAGGACGCCGAGACCACCGATTCCCAACGCGATCCGGCTCAGCCGTACGTCGCCGTACACGGAGATCGCGTACAGCGCGACCAGCAGGCCGACGTTGCCGGGCATCAGCTCGATGCCGCCGAGCCACTGCAGGGCCGCGACCGAGCAGACCGCGACGAAGACGAGTTCGGGGTGGGTGCGGCGCCAGATCAGCGGGACCAGCATGCCGAACGCTAGGATGCCGCCCCAGTGTGCTTGGGCCAGTGACAGGAAGCCGAACATCATGCACAGGCCGCCGGCCAGGAACAGGTCGAACGCCTTGCTCCGGGCAGGCAGCGGCCTCGCGGTCAGCATCCCCGTCATGCTGGCCAGGGTACGGGGCCCGCTCTTGGCGGGGGTCATTCCACGGTCGGATGTCGGCGTACGACCAGAGGCTGTTACTTGTGCTGTTACTTGTGTGGCCGGGTCGCGAGAACCGGCTTGACCTCGAGGCCGGAGAGGCCGTTCCAGGCGAGGTTGACGAGGTGTGCGGCGACGTCCTGCTTCTTCGGTTTGCGGGCGTCCAGCCACCACTGGCCGGTGAGGGCGACCATGCCGACCAGCATCTGGGCGTACATCGGGGCGTTCTTCGGCTCCAGCCCGCGGCGCTTGAACTCCTCGGCCAGGATGTGCTCGACCCGGGTCGCGACGTCGCTGAGGATCGAGATGAACGAGCCGGTCGACGACCCGACCGGCGAGTCGCGGACCAGGATCCGGAACCCGTCGGAGTTGTTCTCGATGTAGTCGAGCAGCGCAAGCGCCGCCTGCTCGACGAGCTCGTGTGCCCGGCCGGCCGTCAGCGCGCCGGTGACGCCGTCGAGCAACGCCCGTACCTCACGGTCGACAACGACGGCGTACAGGCCTTCCTTGCCGCCGAAGTGTTCGTAGACGACCGGCTTCGAGACCTCGGCACGGTGGGCGATCTCCTCGACCGAGGTCGCCTCGAAGCCCTTCTGGGCGAACAGGCCCCGGGCGATGGTGATGAGCTGCTCGCGACGTTCGGCACTGGTCATCCGGATCCGGCCGGATCGCCGCGGTTTGGGTTCCGTCACGTCGTGATCACGTCAGCATCATGCCGCACTTCGGGTATTGCCGGTGGGAGTTTAAGGTCAGGCAGCCTTGAGCGTACGGGGCGAAGAGTCCACACGTCGGGCCTCCAGCCGCTCCTTGACCGGCCAGCGGACGTCCGAGACCCAGCCGCGCTTCTCGAAGATCCAGATGCAGCGGGCGGACGTGTCGAGCTGCCCCTTCAGTACGCCGTGCCGCGCGCAGGTCGGGTCGGAGTGGTGCAGGTTGTGCCACGACTCGCCCTGGCTCAGGATCGCCAGCCACCACACGTTGCCGGACTTGTCGCGGCTCTTGAACGGCCGGTCGCCGATCGTGTGGCAGATCGAGTTGATCGACCAGGTGACGTGGTGCAGCAGCGCGATCCGGACCAGGCTGGCCCAGAAGAACGCGGTCAACGCACCGGTCCACGACCAGGACCAGAGGCCGCCGATCACCGCCGGCGCAAGGAGGCTTACGGCGACCAGGAGCGGGAACATCCGGGACACCTTGACGACGTCCTTGTCCTTCAGCAGATCCGGCGCGTACTGCCGCTGCGGGGTCTGCTCGGTGTCGAACAGCCAGCCGACGTGCGCGTGGAAGAAACCCTTGGTGAGCGCGCCCAGCGTGTTGCCGTACTTCCACGGGCTGTGCGGGTCGCCGTCGCGGTCGGAGAACTTGTGGTGCTTGCGGTGATCGGCCACCCAGCGGATCACCGGGCCCTCGATCGCCAGCGAGCCGGCGATGGCGAGCGCGTACTTGAGCGGGCGGTTCGGCTTGAAGGACTTGTGCGTGAACAGCCGGTGGAAACCGATCGAGATCCCGTGACCCGCGACCGTGTAGAACACCACCGCGAGTACGACGTCCCGCCAGCCGAGGAACCCGCCCCACGCGATCGGCACCGCCGCCAGCACCGCCAGGAACGGGATACCGATGAACAGCGCCAGCGCGACCTGCTCCCACGGCTTCTTCTGCTCACCGCCGAGCGTTCCGGTGTCTACGTCCTCGTCGACCGGCGCGGTACGGGTGGGCGCATCCGGAGCGGCAACGGCGGGTGGAGTCATAGCGGTCAATCCCTCAGCTCAGCGTGTCCTTACCTACGCCACCGTAACCTACGGCACCGTAGGTAAGGAACCCCTGGAGCGTGTCGTCCACCCCACTCATGGCAAACTGTCCCGGCAACCACGATCCCCCGTGGGGTAATCGGCAGCCCGCGAGACTTTGAATCTCGAAGACCAGGATCGAAACCTGGCGGGGGAGCAGCATGAACCCCGGCTCGGGTGTCTCCGAGCCGGGGTTCTGTTCATTTGGTCTTCATTCGGACGCGGGTCTGGCCTGGTTCAGGTTCGACTGGTGGGGGACTGTGAGCCAGTCTTGGGTTAGGCGGGGGTCGGGTGGGTCTTCTCCTCGGCGTAGGGCGTCTATGTAGGCGCGGTCGGCGGTCAGGCGGGCTGCTACTTCGGGACCCTTGGCGACTGCACCGTGGCCGGGGATCAGGATGTTTGCGTGCTGGGCGGCGTCGGTGAGTCGGTCGAGTGCTGTTTCGTAGGCGCACACCTGGTCGGGGCGGCGGGCGTCGAGGAGGGGGATCAGGACGTCGGAGAGCATGTCGCCGGCGATCAGGACGCCGCGGTCGGCGAGGAGTACGGCGGCGTGCCCGATCGCGTGTGCCTGATGCTCGACGACCTCTCCCGGAATGGGTCCCCCATCCGCAGGCAGCGGGCTCAGGAGCCCGATCAGCTCAAGTGGAACGCCCTCCGCGCTCTCCGCCGCCATCGCCTGGGCCCGCTCTCGCACTTCCCCGGCAACCGTCGCGCACCCGAGCGTGGCATACCGCGGCACGTCGCCGTACCGGGAATGCCAGAGCAGGTGATCCCAGTGCGGATGAGTCGAGAACCCGGCAATCACCGGAACCCCCAGCCGATCCACATCATCGGCGAGCTCGTTCAGATCGGCCCCGTCGATCCCGGGATCGACCAGCACCAACCCACCCTCCCCCTGCACGACAACGGCATTGCTCCAAACCCACTCACTCTGCCGCACCCAAACCCCGTCACCCACCTGCGTCAACATCCGCTCAATGTGCCACCTGCCACGACCCGAGCGCGAGACCCGACGTCTACTTGTCGTGCGATGCCTGGTGTCGTGCGGGCGGTTGTGGCCGGCGGTGGGCCCAGATAACTGCGGCGATCCAGGCCAGCAGCGCCAGTACGACGCCGACAGCACCACCGGCTCCCGCTCCATCGAGAAGGCTCCCGATGACGGCGCCCACGGCGCCCATCGTCAGCACCGCCGCCCACAGCAGTCCGAACGCGTCGCCACCCGCGCCGAGGTCGCGCAACCGCTTGTCGAGCGGACGGCGCCCTCCCGTCAGCAGCACGATCTGCGCGCTGATCACCACTGCGACCACCAGCCCAAGCACCAACGGAACGGTTCCCACCACCCCAGTGTGCAGATCAACGCACTGGCGGGTTGCTTTACCGGTGGCGTGTTTGTAACCCGGCAGTGGTCACATAAGCCGGCAACGGTGGCTAGATTGTGCGGCATGGGGCGGGCGAGGGGGCTGCGGTGCGGGGTGCTGGCGTTGTGGTTGGTGGTTGCGTTGGCCGGGTGTGGGGGCGGGTCGGCGGAGCGTGCGGAGGAGGCGGATGTGGATCGGATGCCTGCGCGGTTCCGGATCGTTCCGGACGACTATCACGTCCCGTACGCCGGAACGGCCGAGGACGGGCGGAAGTTCTTTCTCAGCGACGAGTTGTTCGGTCCCGCGTCGGCGTACGTCGGCTTGTTCCTGTGGAACGCGGACGGGACGTTCGACGAGGTGAAGGTCGACGAGGTCGGCCGGCCTGCGGGCGTTCCTCCTGGACAGGCTGCTTCGGCCGGTGCGGATCAGCTGCGCGCCGCGCGGTTGGCTGAGCTCGGCAAGTACGTCCTCGAGCCGATCGACGTCGCGCCGTTCGCCGTCGAAAGGAACGGCGTGACCTTCGGCTGGGTAGGCACCGAGTTCGAAGGCATCTACTCGATCCACATCGAACCAGGCGACTTCATCGCCTACTACGAACCCTGGGACGGCCTCGAATACGACACCTGACCGCGGTTCAGGTCAGTGTCTTCTTGAAGAAGACGGCCGAGTCCTCGTAGCCGAGAGCCAGGTAGAACGCGCCTGCTCGGCGGCTGGCGAGGGCGAGGTAGGCGGCGCCTGTGGATTCGGCCCATCGCTCGGCGTGTTCCATCAGCAGGCGGCCGATTCCGGACTGCCGCTGGCTTTCGTCGACCATGACCTCCTCGACCCAGGCGACGGGGCCGTTGGCAAGGAACGTGAGATGACGGTTGCCGAGCAGGTAGCCGACGATTTCACCGTCGGCGGTCTCGGCGACCAGCAGCAGGGTGTCGGGTACGTCGACCAGTTGCTTCCAGGTCGCGTCGAATGCGGACCGTTCGGGAGTGAACGACGTGGCGAAGGCCCGCGCGAGCGGCCAGACGTGCTCGCGGTCTTCGAGACGGGCTGGACGGATGACGATCACGAACTCATTCTCCTGCGGGTCACAACTCGTCTTCGAGGCGGATGGGGGAGCGGAGGAAGTCTTCCTGGTGTTGCTGTGCTTTGGAGCTCAGGAGTCGCATCAGGATTGATTGGCCCGTGGGGGTGTCGTCGACGACGACTGTTGCCTCGGGCACGGAGGGCCAACCCGTGGCCTTGGCGTAGAACGGCTGGTTGTGCGGTTCGCAGCAGATCAGGCCGAGGTCGGCGTCGCCGGACTCGATCCGGCGACAGGCGGCCGCGACCAAGTGCCCGGCCCATCCTTCGTTACGGAACTGCGGGAAGGTGAGGACGCTGGTCGGAGCGGCGACCTTGTACGTCGTGCCTTCGTGGGACAGGTCGACGTGGACGATCTCGAGGTGGCTGACGACCAGGTCACCGGCGACGTACAGCAAATGGTGCGGTTCGTACGCCGGGTTGGTGATCCAGTCGCGATACCTGAGCTCGCCGGTAAATCCTTCCGGCCAGACGATCCGCAGGAACGACAGGACCTGCGCCTTCAGCAACGGAGGCAGGTCCCCGGGCGCGTATTCGGCGTACCGCACATCCATGGCACCGAGTCTCGTTCGGATCCGCCGGACTAGCGAGCGGATTTCTCGCGGGTGAGCAGGTCTCCGAGTTGTGGTGGGAAGACGGTTTCGGCGGTCTCGATCAGCTCCTGCGCGGTCCACCAGCGGAAGCCGAGGATGGTGGTGGTTTCGTACTCGCTCAGCTGCGCCGGCGCGGGCGCGAAGTGTTCGACGTGGTGCAGCAGCCATTCCTCGTGTACGTCGACTGTCTCGCCGTTGAACTCGTACGTGTGGTCCCGGGTCCACACGTGGATCCCCGTCGGCAGATCGCGCAGACCGGTCTCCTCGTACGCCTCGCGCGCGGCCGCGGCCTGCAGGGACTCGTCGGGTTCGACGCCGCCGCCGACCGGATACCAGCATTCGGCCTGGGTCTTCGGGTCCTTGGCGTGGATGAGGAGCACGCGGTCGTCCTCGTCCAGCAGCAGGAGTTTCACCGCGAGCCTCGCCATCAGAGGCTGACCCAGCGCCGGTACTTGTCCAGGTCGACGTTGCTGCCGCACACGATCGTGAACACCTGTCGTCCGGCGAAGCGGTCGCGGTCTTCGAGGATCGCGGCGATACCGAGCGCGGCCGATGGTTCGACGACGAGGCCGGCGTGGTCGAGCAGCATGCGCAGACCGGTGACGATCGAGGACTCCGGGACGAGTACGGCGTCATCGGCGACGACGAGGAGGTCGTCGAGGACCTCCGGGATAGGGATGCGGCCCGCGACACCGTCGGCGATGGTGTTGATCGCGTCGGTGGTCACGACCCGGCGCTGATGCCAGGAATGCGTTAACGCCGGCGCACCGAGCGGCTGCACACAGATCACCTCGACCGCGGGCGCGAGCGACTTCAGCACGTACCCCACACCCGTCGCCAGCGCACCCCCACCAAGCGCAATCAGCACCACGGGCCGGTCGATCCGTGGCTGGTCGATGTGTGGCGCGAGTTCGAGGGCGATGGTTGCTGCGCCTTCGCAGGTTTCGAGGTCCAGGCTGTCCTCGAGCAGGCGAATCCCGTCGTACTGCGCGATTGCGGCAGCTCGTTCGCGGGCGAGTTCGTGGTCGCCGTCGACGAGTTCGAGTTTGGCGCCGAGTGCGCGGATCCGGTCGAGCTTGGTCGTGGTCGCGAACCGCGAGGCGACGACCGTGACGTCGAGACCACGGTCCCGGCTCGACCAAGCGAGGGCCTGGCCGAGGTTGCCCGCACTCGCGCACACCACGGCGCGCGAGTCGCTGCCGGCGAGTTGACTCGCGACGACTTCGGTGCCTCGGCCTTTGAAGCTGCGGACCGGGTTCGCCGTCTCGAGCTTGATGCTGATCGCACAGCCGAGCAGCGGTTCCAGCGCTTCGCAGCGATACAAGGGACTGTCCAGAAACACCGGATCGATGACCTCGCGCGCCGCCCGAATCCGATCCATGTCGAGCCGCGTCCCCTGCACAACACCGCATCCTACGCAATCGTGCGCGGTGCTTGTCCTGTGCACACCCCACGGGTTTGGCCACAGGCAATACCTTGTTCACCGCCCCCAGCCGGTGCACCCCGAACTTCACCCATCAAGGAACTCCCGGATGTGCTGTGCCCAGACCTCAGGTTGTTCGAAGTGGCACATGTGGGCAGTGTCGGGGATGACGGCCAGCCGGCTGGGGACAGCTTCATGGAGGCGCTGAGCCAGCTGAACGGGGAACCCCATGTCCTTCTCCCCATGCAGGATGAGAACGGGTTTCGCGAAGTCGCGGAGAATCTGTTCAGGATCGCCAGTGATCCACGGGTGCATGAGGCCGTTCATCGCGCGTTCATACGACCAGTCACCGAGGTCGGTGTCCAGTGACTCAAGCAGCTGCAGGTACGCCGGCGCACGGGCGAGGTCCCACACGAAGATCGTCGAGTTGCGAAGGGCACCGTTCGCCTCGTCCTCGACCCGTTGGCGGCGCTGGTACTCGTCCCAGTCCGCGAGGTAGACCGCACCCTCCGCGGACGAGTACGCCGACGTCGACGCGAGCACCAACCGCCGTACCTGCTCCGGATGCTGGTGCACGAACTCCATCGCCGCCCGCCCACCCGTCGAGAACCCGACCAGGTCAACCGCCCCGAGCCCGAGTCTCTCGATCAACCGATGCGTGTCCTGTACGACGTACTCCGGCTGCAGGTCGTCGTCAGGTAACCCCCGACTGCTCCGCCCGCACCCGCGGAAGTCGAACAGGACCACGTGATGATCCCGGGCCAACGGCTCGAACCCGGGCACCAGGTACCCGTGCCCGACATCAGGCCCGCCGTGCAGCACCACGACCGAAGGCCGATCACTCCGCCGTCCGAGCTCCCGGACGAACAGCGTGACGCCCCCGACATCCACCAGCGAATCACCCATACTGCAAGGATTCCAGGCCCTTCCGACAATACTGGTGCGATGACGGAACTGGAGAAGGCGACCTGGACGGCGGCCGACTTCGAGGTGATGGGCTGGCACGACTGCCGGGTGCACGCGGTGAGCATCGGCGTCCGCGAGGACGGGTTTCCCTGGCAACGCGTACTGCTCGATCTCGACTACATCGTCCGGTGGGTGGATCCGGCGTTCGCGCGGCGGCACTTCACGTTCTGGATCGCGCCGTCGACGTTGGTGTTCGACGAGGCGTGGGACGTCTCGGGCAAGCTGGAGCCGATGAACGACCTGCTCGAGATCGCCGACCTGCATCGGCTCGACCCGCCCGACGACCGCCCGGACCCGCTGTGGCACATCGAGGGCCACAACTTCGACCTCCGCCTCCGCGCACCCGGCTTCACCCAGTACGTCCGCACACGGCCCGTACACAGCAAGGGCCAGTACCTGACTCACCCCGAACGCGGCGGCCTCAGCTTCGCCGAACGCTCGTACGACTGAGCCTGGGGCAAAATCGACAGACAGCCTGCGAGGAGTACGGCTAGGGTCTGTCGGCATGTCGTTGTCGGACGCATTTCTGCGGGAACAGCTTCACAGTCTGGGGTACCGGGAGCCCGAGCAGGTTGCGATCGGGATGCAGGGCGCTGTGTTTCGGCTCGGTGGGGAGAAGATCGCGAAGATCTGGTTCCACGCGGGCGAGAGTGAGCTGCGAACGCTGGAGGAGTTGTACGCCGCTGTCGACGGCCGCTTGCCCTACCGCACGCCGCGCCTGCTGGACCTGCACCGCCCGGGGTCCTATTGGGTGACGATCGAGGAAGAGCTGCCGGGAGTCCCGCTGCACACTGTGGCGCCGCAGTTCGGCGATGCGGGCTGGGAGCGGATGCGGGACTGCGTTGTGGAGGTGGTCGAGGCGCTCGCGCAGGTCGAGGCGCCGGCCGTTCTTCGCCGTACGACGGTGCTCGACGAACCGGATCCGTTCCGGCCGGAGGGCGTGTCGTGGATCGAGGCGCTGTCGGGTCTCGTCCGTCGACGGGTGGCGCGCTTCGGCGATCAACTGAGTCCGGTCATCGACAACTTCGAGACGAAGATCGAGAACCTCTTCGTGCTGCTGTCCGAGTTGAAGGAGCCGGAGACGCGCCTGGTCCACGGCGACGTCACCGCCGGCAACATCCTCGTGGACGAGAACCTCCGCCCCGTAACGCTCCTCGACTTCGGTCTGCTGACCATGCCGGGCGATCCGGTCTTCGAAGCGGCCGCCACCGCAACCGTCATCGACCTCTGGTCCCCACGGGCCCGCGAGATCGAAGCTGCCTTCGACACGGAGTTCGCCGCCCGCCTCGGCTACGACCCCGAACATCTCCTCATCTACCGCTGCGCCTACTCCCTCATCATCGCCAACGCCCACGACCAAGACCCCTACAACCGCGACACCCACGTCCCCCTCACCGCAAACCTCTTCAACACCCCGCAGGTCGCAGCGCTGCTCAGCCGATGATGCAGAAGATGGTGCCGTCGGGGGCTTTCAGGACCACGAAGTCGGCGTTGGGTGGGTAGGTCCAGTCTTCTACTCGTTCGGCGCCGAGGGCGATGAGGCGGTCCACTTCGGCTTCCGGGGTTGAGGTTTCCTTGTCGACCCAGAGGTCTAGGTGGGTACGGTCGGTGCTGTCGAGGTGGAGGCGGGTGGCTGGGGTCCCGGGTGGTGGGGCGAGGAAGTCTCCGTTGTGGGGGTCGGCGGTCATGCCGAGAGCCTCGCGCCAGAAGTCGGCGGCAGGGCCGGTGTCCGGGACGTTCAGGACGACTGCTCCGAGTGTGAGGGCCATACCTTCCAGGGTTGCAGAAAACGGGCTGTAACGCAGGCGGTGGTCCGCAGCGTCGGGAGGGGTGTAGGAGACGCTGACTCGGAGGGGATCGTTGTGAGACTGAAGAAAAGCATGCTGGTCGTGATGACCGGGGCCCTGGCGACCGCGGTCACGGCGGGGACCGCGGCCGCTCGCCCGGCCAACGAGACGGCCAAGGAAACGGCTGCCCAAGGATCGTTGCAATGGACAACAACCGCGACCCATCGGCAGCCGGCCACCTTCAACGACGTGGCCTCCGGAGCAGGCGGGACGTCGGCGGCGACCAGGTCTACGACTTCGCCGTCCAACGCCCGCTGGCGATGCGCTGGGACGGCAAGGCCTGGAAGGCCACAACCCAACCGGTGAAGACCAACGCGAGCCTGGAGAGCCTCGGCGGCAAGGAACGCGCCGTCGTCTACCGGTACGCCGCCGGAAAGTGGCAGGCGCTCAATACCGGTCTGGAAGGATCGATCAACGGAAACGTTCTGGCTGTTCTTTCCGCGAAGAACGCCTGGCTCGGCCTCAACGCCGGCCTCGCGCACTTCGACGGAAAACGCTGGACGCTGGTCAAGGACCTGCCCACCGACGGCTCCCAGATCCCGACCGGTATGGCGGCCGCCGGCCCGAAGAACATCTGGCTCGTCGGCGTCCAGTACACGTCCGGAATCGCTCCCCTGGCTCTGCACTACAACGGCACCAAGTGGACCAAGATCGCCGTACCGGCCGGCATGGCCCAGCTGTACGACGTTGCCCTGCGCAACAACCTCCCGGTCGTGGTCGGTGAACGCTTTGCAGACGGCCAGACCGCGGCGCCGTACGTCCTCCAGTTGAGCGGCTCGAAGCTCGTCGCGGGCCCGGCGCCCAAGGCCGCGACCGGCACCCTCACCGGCGTCACGACCGCGAAGGACCGCGTCTGGACGGTCGGGATGTCCGCAGCGTCGGCGCAGTCCCCGTTCGCCGCGCTGGCCGCGTTCAGTCGCTGACCTGCCCTCAACCCGTCCGGTCCGCTGTGCGCTATCAGGAGCAATTGAGTGAGGCTAGCCTAACTTCGATCCCGAGGGGTGGGATGCCCGAGTCCGACGTCGTATCCGTGATTACTGGAAACGCGGCGAAGCGGACCGCGAAGATCACTGAGAGTTACCGGTCTGGTCGGCTGGTGTCGCGGCGGGGGTGACATCGGTCTCGCCGTCCCCGTGCGAGGGGGCATCCGGGAAGCAAGTAGGCTTGCGCGGGCGCTGTTTCGGGTGCCCATGCTGATACTTGTTGAAAGAACTCGCAGGGAACTCGAGGAGAAGACCGCGTGACTTCCCATCGCCCCGCGGCGGTCGTGATCATGGCCGCCGGGCTCGGTACCCGGATGAAATCGGCGACCCCGAAGGTGTTGCACGAGATCGGCGGGCGAAGTCTCGTCGGCCATGCCGTGCTGACCGCCCGGGCGCTCAGTCCCGAACACCTCGTGGTCGTGGTCGGTAACGGCCGTGAACTGGTCGAGGAACATCTCAAGCTCGTCGACCCAGAGGCCCGCACCGCGGTCCAGGAGCAGCAGCTCGGCACCGGTGACGCCGTCCGCGCCGGGCTCACCGCCGTACCCAAGGACTTCGACGGCTCGGTGATCGTGACGTCCGGTGACGTCCCGCTGCTCGAGGCGGAGACCCTCCACGACCTGATCGCCGAGCACGACAAGCACGGCAACGCGGTCACCGTCCTGACCGCGCGGGTCCCCGACCCGACCGGGTACGGACGGATCGTGCAGGGCGCGGACGGCACCGTCGCGGCGATCGTCGAGCACAAGGACGCCACCGCGGAGCAGCGGGCGATCGACGAGATCAACGCCGGGATCTACGTCTTCGACGCGGTCACCCTGCGGGACGGTCTCAGCCGGCTCACCACCGACAACGCCCAGGGCGAGCTCTACCTCACCGACGTGATCGGCATCGCCCGGACCGACGGCAAGCGGGTCGGCTCGCACGTCACCGACGACGAGATGCAGACCGAGGGCGTCAACGACCGGGTCCAGCTCGCCACGCTCCGCGCCGAGCTGAACCGCCGTACGCTCACCAAGCTGATGCGCGCCGGCGTCACGATCGTCGACCCGAACACGACCTGGGTCGACCAGACCGTCGACGTCGCCCGCGACGTCACCCTGCTGCCGAACACGCAGCTGCACGGCGCCACCGTGGTCGGCAGCGGTACGACGATCGGCCCGGACACCACGCTCACGGATGTCGAGATCGGCGAGAACGCCACGATCATCCGGACGCACGGCTCGCTGGCGATCATCGGCGACGGTGCGAGCGTCGGCCCGTTCGCGTACCTGCGCCCGGGCACCAAGCTCGGCGTGAAGGGCAAGATCGGCACCTTCGTGGAGACCAAGAACTCCACCATCGGCGACGGCGCCAAGGTCCCGCACCTGACGTACGCCGGCGACGCGACGATCGGCGAGGGCGCGAACATCGGCGCCGGCACGATCTTCGCGAACTACGACGGTGTCGCGAAGCACCCGACGCATGTCGGCAAGCACTCGTTCATCGGCAGCAACTCGGTCATCGTCGCGCCGCGGACCATCGCGGACGGCGCCTACCTGGCGGCCGGTACGGCGCTCACCGAGGACGTCGGCCCGGGCGAGATCGCGGTCGCACGCGGCCGGCAGCGCAACATCAAGGGCTGGGTCGCGCGGAAGCGGGCCGGCACCAAGACCGCCGCGGCGGCCGAGGCAGCACTGGCCGACCAGCCGGCCGATGCTGCGAAGCCGGACGAGCAGCAGGCCTGAGCGGCAGAAAGCACAACGGGAGGCGCGGGCGATGAGCGGGATGAAACGAACCACCGAGAAGAACCTGATGGTTTTCTCCGGCCGGGCGCATCCCGGTCTCGCCGAGGAGGTGGCCACGGAGCTCGGGTCCGGCCTGGTCCCGACCCAGGCGTACGACTTCGCCAACGGCGAGATCTACGTCCGGTTCGAGGAGTCGGTCCGGGGCAGCGACGCGTTCGTGATCCAGAGCCACACCTCGCCGATCAACGAGTGGATCATGGAGCAGCTGATCATGGTCGACGCGCTGAAGCGGGCGTCGGCCAAGCGGATCACCGTGGTGCTCCCGTTCTACGGGTACGCGCGGCAGGACAAGAAGCACCGCGGCCGGGAGCCGATCTCGGCCCGGCTGATGGCCGACCTGTTCAAGACCGCGGGCGCCAACCGGCTGATCTGCGTGGACCTGCACACCTCGCAGATCCAGGGCTTCTTCGACGGCCCGGTGGACCATCTGATGGCGCTGCCGATCCTGAGCGACTACGTGCGGGAGAAGTACGGCGACCAGCAGTTGGCCGTGGTCTCGCCGGACGCCGGCCGGATCAAGGTGGCCGAGCAGTGGTCGGCGCGGCTGAACAACGCGCCGCTGGCCTTCATCCACAAGACCCGCGACATCGACCGCCCGAACGAGACGGTCGCGAACCGGGTCGTCGGTGAGGTCAAGGGCCGGGTCTGCATCCTGGTCGACGACATGATCGACACCGCCGGCACCATCACCAAAGCCGCCGACGCGCTGTACGCCGAGGGCGCGGCGGGTGTGGTGATCGCCGCGACGCACGCGATCCTGTCCGGCCCCGCGGTGGACCGGCTGAAGAACTGCCAGGCCAGCGAGGTGATCGTCACCAACACGCTGCCGATCGCCGAGGAGCGCCGCTTCGACAAGCTCACCGAGCTGTCGATCGCGCCGCTGATCAGCCGAGCCATCCGCGAGGTCTTCGAGGACGGCTCGGTGACCAGCCTGTTCGACGGCCGCGCCTAGGCCCTGACTGCCGACCGGCCCTGACTGCCGACGGCGGCCCGGCGCCACGCGTAGTACGCGACGGCGATCGCGCCGGCCGCCATCGGGATCTGCACGGCCAGCCCGATCCACCCGTTGCCCGGGACCACGAAGCTGATCACGATGAACAGCACGAGCAGCGGCACCCAACGCGGTACGGCGTGCGACCGCCACAACCCGACCACCTGGAGCACCGTTCCGACGGCGACCATCAACGCGCCGGCGAGCATCGGGCCGAACAGGTGGAGCAGGTCGTCGTTCGCGGTGCCGATCACCACGCCGCCCGTCGTGGCGTCGACCCCGGTGGCGACGTAGTACGTCGCCGCGAGCCCGCCGACACCGACCGCCTGGAACGCGATCCCGATCCACATCAGAAATCCGCCGGTCGTGGCCCAGCCCGCACCGCGACCGCGCACGAGGTAGCCGGTGAGGAAGGCCTGAGCCGCCACGCCGAGGATCCCGCTGATGCTCAGGACGACGAGCAGTCCCCACCAGCGGTCCCGCAGCGGCTGAATGTCGGCGTACGAGTAGGTCTCGCCGCCGCCTGACGGTTCGGGCCAGAGGACGCCGCCGGGCGTCGCGATGACGTTGCTGATGATGAGTACGATGCCGATCGCGCCTATGCGCCGGCGGGTGACAGGATCGGCCGGTACGACGTTCGGCCGGACAGTTGTGGTGGACATCGGGACCCCTCCCGCGAGTAATTCGGACAGGTCCAGCGAACGCCCGCACGGCCGGTCGGCACATCGCAGCGAGCACGGACCCGGTTCTCCGTGCTGGCTCGGAGCCATCCGGCCGAAACCGGCCTTACTCTGACGACATGCGGTGGCCACGGTGGGTCGCGCTCGGTACCTTCCTGCTCGTTCTGACGCTCGTGGCGGGAAGCTCCTGGCTGTTGATCGCGTACCGCACCGGCCCGCACACGCTGCGGAACTTCATCGGTCTGGCAGCGATCGGAACCGCGATCGCGGCACTCGGGCTCGCGGTCGCCCGACGGCAGCCGGCCAACCCGGTCGGGGCGATCCTCGGCTGGATCGGCGCGATCGCCGTGTTCCTGACCGCACGCGACGTCTACTACAACGCCGTCGTACAGGATCCGGGGCAGTTGCCACTGGACAACCGGGTGGTCGCCTGGCTCGACGAGAGCGGCTGGTGGCTGCTGGCCGCGGTCGCCTTCCTGCTGCTCTACTTCCCGACCGGTCAGCTGGTGAGCAGTCGGTGGCGACCGGTTCCCCTGGCGTTGCTGATGCTCGGAATAGGCCAGCAGGCTTTCGGCGCGTTCGCCTCGGAACCGTTCCTGTCGCCGCTCCAAAACCTGCCTCGGCCGTACTCGCCGCTGTCCGGAGTCCCTGGTGTGGTCAGCGAGGTCGTGTTCTTCGGGTTCCTGGCGCTCTGTCTGACCGCGGTCGTTCCGGTGGCGATCCGGTACCGCGGCTCGACCGGCACAGTCCGCGCGCAGCTGAAGTGGCTGCTCCTGGCGGGCCTGGCCGCCGTTGTCTACCCGCTCGTGTGCCTGGCCGAGATCCTGGTCACCGGTCACAGCGGCATCGTGGCGACCGTCTTCGGAATCGTCACGCTGGTGGCTCTCCCGGCCTCCGTAGCGGTGGCGATGCTCCGGCACGACCTGTACGACGTCGACCGGGTGCTGGCCGACACGGTCAGCTACAGCATCGTGATGGTCGTCCTGCTGGGCACGTACGCCGTCGCAGCCGTCTCACTCGGACTGGTACTGGGACGTGACTCGGCTGTTGTCGCCGCCGCTGCAACGGCCGTGTGCGCGTTGATCCTGGCACCGTTGCGAACCCGGCTGCAGCGCGCCGTCGATCGCCGTCTCTACCCACCGCGACGTGCCGCACTGCTGGCGATCGAGGATCTGCAGCATCGCATCCACACCGAGCAGGCGCAGCCCGAGGACCTCGAGTCCGCGCTGCGGACCGCACTCCGCGATCCTGCTCTTCGCGTCGGCCTGCTGATCCCGGGAGCGTCCGGCTTCGTCGACGCCGCAGGTACGCCGGTGGCCGAGCCGCGGCTGGTCCCGGTGCTGCTGGGTGGTGAGCAGATCGGCGTACTCGCATCCGGTGCGACGTCCCCCGCCGTACTGAAAGCGGTGGCGGCTGCGGCGGCCAGTCTGGTGGAGGTGACGCGGCTGCGGGCGGAGCTGGCCGGCGCCTTGCGTGAGGTGGCCGCGAGCCGCGCGCGGCTGGTGCAGGCCGGTGACGAGGAGCGGCGTCGGTTGGAGCGTGATCTGCACGATGGCGCGCAGCAGCGGCTGGTCGCGTTGGGGATGGCGATGCGGTTGGCCCAGCGGCACCTGGACGACGGGACGGTCGATGTGAACGGCCTACTCGATCAGGGTGTCGCCGAGCTCGGTACCGCGGTCGCCGAGCTGCGGCAGATCGCCCACGGCCTGCGCCCGACCAGCCTGGACGACGGTCTGCACGCGGCGTTGAGCGCGATCACCCAGTCGCTGCCGATACCGGTCCGATTGCAGATCCCGCCCGATCTGCCCGAGGAACTCGCCACGACGGCGTACTTCGTGGCCGCCGAGGCGGTGACGAACGCGGCGAAGTATGCGAACGCCACGTCGATCGTGGTCCGGGTGGCGCGGTCGGCCGACGTGATGCGGGTCCGGATCGAGGACGACGGGTGTGGGGGAGCCGTACCGCGGCCCGGCTCGGGGCTGAGCGGGCTGCTCGATCGGGTTGCGGCGGTCGGCGGTGCGCTGGAGCTGCGGAGTCCGGCCGGCCGCGGTACGACGGTGGAGGCGGTGCTGCCGTGCGAATCGTGATCGGCGAGGACTCGGCGCTGTTCCGCGAAGGCCTGGCACGTCTGCTCGCCGACGCGGGACACGAGATCGCCGGCCTGGCCGCGGACGCCACGAGCCTGCTGACCGTAGTCGAGGAGACCCGGCCGGACCTCGCCGTGATCGACATCCGGATGCCGCCCGACGGGACCGACGACGGTGCCCGGGCCGCCCGCCAGCTTCGGGTGCTGCACCCTGGGCTCGGGATTGTCCTGCTTTCCCAGCATGTCGAGACGCGGCACTCCGTCGAACTGGTCGCGACCGGTCGCTTCGGCTACCTGCTCAAGGACCGCGTGCTGGCGGTGGACGAGTTCCTGGACGCCCTGGACCGGGTCGCTGCCGGTGGATCGGCGCTCGATCCGGAGGTCGTCAGCCGGTTGATCGGCCGGCGGCAGGCCGACGACCGCCTCGCGCCGCTGACCCCGCGCGAACGCGAAGTACTCGCGCTGATGGCCGAGGGCTGCACGAACGTCGGCATCGGCCGGCGGCTGTTCCTGACCGAGCGGACCGTCGAGACGCACGTCGGCAGCATCCTGGCGAAGCTCGGCCTGCTCACCAACGACGAACAGCACCGCCGGGTGCTCGCGGTCCTCGCCTATCTTGGAGGCCATTGACCGCTCTCCCGAAGGACTGGCGCCATGCGTATTGCTGTCTTCCATCCCGGTGCGATGGGCTCGAAGCTCGCGGCGCAACTGGTCGCCGCCGGCCATGAGGTGCGCTGGGTGCCGGACGGTCGCAGTGACGCCTCCAAGGCGCGGGCCGACGAGGCCGGGCTGATCGGTGCGTCGTTCGCCGACGCGGTGGGCGGCGCCGAGGCGGTGCTGTGTTCCTGTGCACCGCAGGGCGCCGTCGACATCGCCAAGCAGGTCGGCGCCGCGGGCTTCGCCGGCTTGTACGTCGAGGCGAATCCGCTGTCCCCGGCGTCGTTGCGGGAGGCCCAGTCCGCCGTACCCGATGCGACGTTCGTCGACGCCGGTGTGGTCGGGCCGCCGCCGACCGGTGGCCCTAGCCCGACGCATCTGATGCTGTCCGGTACGGCGGCCGACCAGGTCGCCACGCTGTGGGCCGGTACCGCGGTCACCCCGATGGTGGTCGGCGCCGAACCAGGTGCGGCCAGCGCGGCGAAATCGTCGTACGCCCTCTATAACAAGGGCAAGGCGGCGCTGGCGGTGCTCGCTTTCCAGCTGGCCGAGAAGCACGGTGTCACCGAGGCGCTGATCGCGCAGCAGACCCGCGCGGACGGCGGCTCGCTGAAGGATCCGGGCCTCCCGGACCAGCTCCGCAACGTCGCGTGGCGCTGGGGCCCGGAGTTCGACGAGCTGGCCGCGACCTTGGACGAAGCCGGACTCGAAGGCGACGCGGCCCGGGCCCTCCGTCAGGTCTGGACCAAACTCAGCTGAACGTCGGCTGCCCGTAGTCGCGCAGGACGAACGGCGGGATCAGGTCGATCAGCCGCGTCATCGCGTCCAGCCGGGCCAGCACGTCCGGTACGGCGAACCCGTCGACCGACCAGGTTGACGGTGTGCGTCTGCTGGGTCTTCCGTTGCTGGTGACGTACGTGTAGTCGAGTACGCACAGGCCGCGACCTTGGTACACGCCGGCGTACGTCTCACCCGGCTCGCCCTCCCGGCGATCAGCCACGTCATCGCAGCGATGAAAACCACTGGAATCAGCGTGCTGAGTGCGACGTACGGCGAGATCACCCGGGCAAACTATCGAACCCCGGGGCCGGATTTCCCGTCTGGCCGCGCTCGTGGGTAGACTGTTTTGGTTGCCTCGGCGAGGGACGCCCCCCGAGAACTGTTGGGCGCGGCTCCGTGATCGACGCGGTGGTTCGTTGCCTGACGCCTTCTCGGGGTCAGCAGGCGCCCGCTGAGGCCGCAGCCGAGTTCCAACCAGACAACAGATCACCGCAACGCTTTTGAGGAGTTCATCTCGTGGCCGAGGTCAAGATCCACGCCGAATCGCGTACGGAGTTCGGCAAGGGAGCTGCCCGCCGAATCCGCCGGGACAACAAGGTTCCCGCCGTCCTCTACGGCCACGGCAGTGACCCGGTGCACATCACGCTGCCCGGTCACGACACCATGCTGGCCCTGAAGACCGCCAACGCCCTGCTGCTGATCGAGGTCGAGGACGGCGAGTCCCACCTGGCGCTGCCGAAGCAGGTCCAGCGCGACCCGATCAAGGGCTTCATCGAGCACGTGGACCTGGTCATCGTCCGCCGTGGCGAGAAGGTCCAGGTCGACATCGCGGTGCACCTCGAGGGCGAGGCCGTCAGCGACGCCCTGGTCGTCCTGGAGGCGCAGAGCATCCTGGTCGAGGCCGAGGCGACGCACATCCCCGACGGTGTCACCGTCTCGATCGAGGGCCTCGAGATCGGCGCCCAGATCCACGCCTCCGACCTGAAGCTCCCGACCGGTACGACGCTGGCCGTCGAGCCGGACACCCTGGTCGTGAACGTCACCCAGCAGCCGACCGCCGAGCAGCTCGAGGGCGACACCGAGGCCGCTGAGGGCGCCGAGGCCGCTCCGTCCGAGGAGCCGGTGGCCGCCGCGGCCGAGTAGTCTGCAGCACCAGATATCTTCGGGAGGGCCGGGATCCGTGGCGGACGACGTGTGGTTGGTCGTCGGACTGGGGAATCCCGGACCTTCGTATGCCCGCACCCGGCACAACATCGGGCACCTGGTCGCCGACGAGCTGGCGGCCCGGACCGGTGCGAAGTGGAAGCAGAGCAAGCAGGTCAAGTCCGAGGTGATCGAGACCCGGATCAGCGGCCTGCGGACGGTGCTGGCCAAGCCCCGCTCGTACATGAACGAGTCCGGCGGACCGGTGTCCGGGTTGCTGAAGTTCTTCAAGCTGGACCCGGCCAACCTGGTCGTGGTGCACGACGAGCTGGACATCGACTTCGGGGTCCTGCGGTGCAAGTTCGGCGGCGGCGACAACGGCCACAACGGGCTGAAATCGCTGCGCAAATCGCTTGGCACCGGTGAGTACTATCGAGTTCGGTTCGGTGTGGGTCGTCCGCCGGGCCGGCAGGCACCCGCCGACTTCGTCCTGAACGAGTTCTCCTCGACCGAACGCAAGGACCTTCCGTTCGCCGTCGACCGGACCGCGGACGCCGTCGAATCCCTGCTCACCGACGGCTTAGAGGCAACCCAAGGGAAGTACAACTCGTGAAGCTCAGCGGTCTGGTCGACACCCTGATCACCGATCCGGTGGTGGCCGAGGCCGTTCGTGACGCCCGCGGCGACAGTGTCACGACCCTCGACCTGAGCGCGCCGAAGCCGGTGCGCCCGGTCCTGCTCGCCGCGCTGGCCGCGGCCCAGAACGGCGCCGCCCGCCCGGTGCTCGCCGTCACCGCCACCTTCCGCGAGGCCGAGGAGCTCACCGAGGCCCTCCAGTGCCTCGTCGAGGAGCCCGGCACCGTCGCCTACTACCCGGCCTGGGAGACGCTCCCGCACGAGCGCCTGTCGCCCCGCTCCGACACGGTCGGCCGGCGTCTCGCCGTACTGCGTCGTCTTGTGCATCCGGATCCGTCCGACGAGACGACCGGTCCGATCCGGATCCTGGTCGCGCCGGTGCGGTCCGTGCTGCAGCCGCAGGTCGCCGGACTCGCGGACCTGCGGCCGGTGCAGCTGCACGTCGGCGACACGGTCGAGCTCGAGGACGTCGTCGAGCGGCTCGCCGGCGCGGCGTACCACCGGGTGGACCTGGTCGAGCGGCGCGGCGAGTTCGCGGTCCGCGGCGGCATCATCGACGTCTTCCCGCCGACCGAGGAGCACCCGCTGCGGGTGGACTTCTTCGGCGACGACGTCGAGGAGATCAGGTACTTCGCGGTTGCCGACCAGCGCTCCTTGGAGATCGCCGAGCACGGTCTGTGGGCCCCTCCGTGCCGCGAGCTGCTGCTGACCGACGAGGTCCGCGCGCGGGCCGCCGTACTGGCGAAGGAACACCCCGAGCTGGCCGAGCTGTTCGAGAAGCTCGCCGAAGGGCACGCCGTCGAGGGCATGGAGTCGCTGGCGCCGGTGCTCGTCGACGACATGGAACTGCTGGTCGACCTGATGCCGGCCGGTACGCACGTGGTCGTGAGCGACCCCGAGCGGGTTCGCGCGCGGGCGCACGACCTGGTGGCGACCAGTCAGGAGTTCCTGGAGGCGTCCTGGGCCGCGGCCGCAGGTGGCGGCGAGGCCCCGATCGACTTGGGTGCGGCGGCGTACATGTCGCTCGGCGACGTCCGGTCGCAGGCCCTGGGCAGGGGCCTGGCCTGGTGGAGCCTGTCGCCGTTCGCGGCGGCGCCGACCGACGAGCCCGAGCTGCGGGATTCGATGGGAGCGCGGGTCGCGTTCGACATCGACACCGAGGCCGGTGCGGTCACCAGCAAGATCCTCGCCGTCCACGAGGTCGACCCGTACCGTGGCGAGACCGCGGCGGCGGCCGAGGACATCCGCGGCTGGCTGCGCGACGGCTGGCGGATCGTCTGTGTCACCGAAGGCCACGGTCCCGCTCAGCGCCTGGCCGAGGTGTTCTCCGAGGCCGAGCTGCCGGCCCGGGTGGTCGAAGGCATTGAGGAGATCCCCGAGCCCGGCGTCGTACTGATCTCACAGGGTCAGCTCGAACAGGGTTTCATTGCCGACGGCATCAAGTTCGCGGTGCTCACCGAGAACGACCTGGCCGGCCAGCGGTCGGCGGCCGAACGCCGTTCCCAGCAACGGATGCCGTCGCGCCGCAAGAAGACGATCGACCCGCTCGAGCTGCAGCCCGGCGACTTCGTCGTCCACGAGCAGCACGGCGTCGGCCGGTACGTCGAGATGATGCAGCGGACCGTCGGCACCGGGTCCCAGAAGGCCACCCGCGAGTACGTCGTGATCGAGTTCGCGCCGAGCAAGCGTGGGCAACCGGGCGACCGGCTGTACGTGCCGACCGACCAGCTCGACCAGGTCACCCGGTACGTCGGCGGCGAGCAGCCGACCCTGGACAAGATGGGCGGCGGCGACTGGGCCAAGCGCAAGGGCCGCGCCCGCAAGGCGGTCCGGCAGATCGCCGGCGAGCTGATCAAGCTGTACGCCGCGCGCCAGGCGACCAAGGGCCACGCGTTCGCCAAGGACACCCCGTGGCAGCGGGAGCTGGAGGACGCGTTCCCGTTCGTGGAGACGCCGGACCAGCTCGCCACGATCGACGACGTGAAGCACGACATGGAACGTGTCATGCCGATGGACCGGATCGTCTGCGGCGATGTCGGCTACGGCAAGACGGAGATCGCCGTACGGGCGGCCTTCAAGGCGGTGCAGGACGGCAAGCAGGTCGCCGTACTCGTGCCGACGACACTCCTGGTGCAGCAGCACTACGCGACCTTCGCCGAGCGGTACGCAGCCTTCCCGGTCAATGTCGCCCCGCTGTCGCGGTTCCAGACCGACAAGGAGGCCAAGGCGACGATCGACGGCCTGGCCGACGGGTCGGTCGACGTGGTGATCGGGACGCACCGGCTGTTCAGCGGCGAGGTGGCGTTCAAGGACCTCGGCCTGGTGATCGTCGACGAGGAGCAGCGGTTCGGCGTCGAGCACAAGGAGCAGCTGAAGCGGCTGCGGACCGCGGTCGACGTACTCACGATGTCCGCGACCCCGATCCCGCGGACGCTGGAGATGTCGATCACCGGCATCCGCGAGATGTCCACGATCGCCACCCCGCCGGAGGAGCGGCACCCGGTGCTGACCTTCGTCGGCGCGTACGACGAAGGTCAGGTGACCGCCGCGATCCGGCGCGAACTGCTCCGCGAGGGCCAGGTCTTCGTCGTCCACAACCGGGTGAACACGATCGAGAAGGCGGCCGCCCGGATCCGCCAGCTGGTGCCCGAGGCGCGGGTGTCGGTCGCGCACGGCCAGATGAACGAGCACACGCTGGAGAACGTGATCCAGGGCTTCTGGGAGAAGCAGTCCGACGTGATCGTGTGTACGACGATCGTCGAGTCCGGCATCGACATCTCGAACGCGAACACGATGATCGTCGAGCGCTCCGACCTGCTCGGCCTGTCCCAGCTGCACCAGCTCCGCGGCCGGGTCGGTCGTGGCCGGGAGCGTGCGTACGCGTACTTCTTCTTCCCGCCGGAGAAGCCGCTCACCGAGACGGCGCACGACCGGCTGGCGACGATCGCCCAGCACGCCGACCTCGGCGGCGGTATGGCGGTCGCGATGAAGGACCTGGAGATCCGCGGCGCCGGCAACCTGCTCGGCGGCGAGCAGTCCGGGCACATCGCGGACGTCGGTTTCGACCTGTACGTCCGGCTCGTCGGCGAGGCGGTCGCGGAGTACCGCGGCGACACCCAGGCCGAGGAGCCCGAGGTCAAGATCGAGCTGCCGATCGACGCGCACCTGCCGCACGACTACATCCCGTCCCAGCGGTTGCGCCTGGAGATGTACCAGCGGCTGGCCGCCGTCCGGGATGCCGACGGCATCGCTGAACTGGTCGAGGAGTTGCACGACCGGTACGGCGACATTCCGCAGCCGGTGCTGAACCTGATCGAGGTGGCGAAGTTCCGCAACCACGCCCGCCGGGCGGGGCTGCACGACGTCACCCTGCAGGGCAACCTGATCCGGTTCGGGCCGGTCGAACTGCCCGACTCGAAGGTGCTCCGGCTGAACAGGCTGTACCCGAAGAGTCTGGTGAAGCCGCAACTGCATACCATTCTGGTGCCGAGACCTGCCACCAGGCCGGTCGGCGGTCAGCCGCTCCGCGACCAGGAGCTGCTGCAATGGTGCACCCGGTTGATCGACGACGTGATCGCCGAACCTATTGTGGTTCCGGCGTGAAACTGACAGGGATTTGCGAGGAGATTCGGTGAGCACACGGCTTCGGGCTCTCGGTGTGGTGCTGGCGACGGTGCTGCTGACCGGCGGTTGTGCGGCGGGAACCCACCCCGGCGCGGCAGCGATGATCGGTGACACCGAGATCAGCATCGGCGACGTCGACAAGACCTCGCGCGCCGTCGGCGCGGCGCTCGGTGAGTCCTACCCCGACCAGGCCGCGCTCAACGGGATGGTCAGCAACGAGCTGGCGGCGCAGGTCGGGAAGCAGAAGGCGATCCAGGTCAGCGACGCGGAGATCGCCGACGCGGCCAAGAACGCCGTGGCGCCGAGCGCCGAGGCGTACCAGAAGCTGCAGGCCGATCCGGCGTCCCGCGCCTTCCTCGACAAGCTCGCCGCGGCGCTGATCGTCTCGATCAAGCTCGCCGGCGGTAAGGGCATCCACGACACGGACGGTCAGCAGAAGGCGCAGGAAGGCCTGCAGGCGCTGAACGCCGCCGCGAAGGACATCAAGGTCACGGTCGCGCCGCGCTTCGGCCAGTGGAGCGACGGCCGGCTCGACACCGCGGTCTCCGGGTCGCTGTCCAAGGAGTCCGACCAGACCGCCGCCAAGCGCAAGGCAGCCGAGGACGCCGCCCAGCAGCAGGGCCAGGGCTGAGACAGCCGAGCCGGTGACCGACGTACGTGAGGGCTCCGGCCGCATCACTGTCCTGCTGACCAGCCCACGGGTGGCGCCGGGCCTGCTGACACGTGCGGCCTGGCAGTCCCTGACCGACGCCGACGAGATCGGCGCCGCGTCGGGCGGCGACGGTCACGTGCTGCGCTCCGACGTACAGGCCGTGGTCGGGTCCGGGCTTGCTGTCACGCAGGTCGAGGGCGGCATCGGCGAGCACTGGAGCTGGTTGTCGTCCGCCGCCGAGGCCGGCCGCGATGTCGCGTGGCTCGTCGGCGACGACGGGGAGCCGGGCCTGCTGCGGGTCGTCGCCGACCAGGTGGCGCGTGACCCGCGACCGGCGTACGACGTGGAGATCCAGCACGGCTCGTACGACGTACCCGGGGCCAGGCTGATCGACCTGGTCCGGGTGATGGACCGGATCCGGCGCGACTGCCCGTGGACGCAGCAGGAGACGCACGAGAGCCTGGCGAAGTACCTGCTTGAAGAGACGTACGAGACCCTCGAGGCGCTCGACACCGGCGATCGCAGCCATCTCCGTGAGGAGCTGGGCGACCTTCTCCTTCAGGTCGCGCTGAACTCGCGGATCGCCGAGGAGGACCCGGACGAAGGCTTCACGATCGACGACGTGGCCGGCGGCATCGTCGAGAAGCTGATTCGCCGCCATCCGCACGTCTTCGGCACCGTCGACGCCACTGATGTAGCGGCCGTCGAGGCCAATTGGGAAGCCATCAAGGCCACCGAGAAGCGGCGCTCCTCGGTCCTCGAAGGCATCCCGCTCGCCCTGCCCGCCCTCGCCCTGGCCGACAAGGTCCTGAGCCGGGCCGCGAAGGTACTCCCCGCCGAACTCCCGCCCGCCGGCGACACGGACCTCGACCGAATCGGCCACCAACTCCTGGCCATCGTCCGCGAGTCCCGCACCCTAGGCATCGACGCCGAACAAGCCCTCCGCACCGCCATCCGGCAACTCAGCACCGAAATCCGCGACGCCGAAACCAACAGCTAGATCAGAAACGGTCTGCCGCTACCGCTGCGACGCGGTGCTCGTCGCCGACCAGTGCCTTCAGATCGCCTGCGTCCGACGTCGCGATCACTACAGGTCCCGCCTCGCCCAAGGCGGTGGCCACCAAGATGGCGTCAACAGCCTGCCCGGAACCGAGCCGGGCTGCTCCGATCAACTGACCTGCGCGTTCGCCGAGAGCTCGGCTGACGGGCTCGACGACGATCCCGCTGAGCACCCGGTAGACGGCTGCATCGCGACGGCCGCCGCGAAGGGCCTCGGCCAGGATCGCCGCCGACGTGACGACGCGGCGGCCGTCGGCGTGCGCGGCACACAGCCTGACGTACATCGCCCGGTCGGTCGCGGCCCGGGACAGACCTTCGTTGTCGAGGACGAGCGATCCCTGGGGCGCCGAAGGGACGCGCTTCCGCGGGCTCACCGCTCGGGCCACTCAGCGCGGGCGCGAGCGAGTTCATCGTCGGTCACCGGCCCGTGCACCTCGGCCAGCTCGGCCAGGAGATCACCGAGCCGGTCGTGCTCCAGTTGCCGGACCAAGGCCTGGGTCACATAGGCAGACACATTCCCGCGCCCGGCCCGCGACCGCAGCTCATCGGCCAGGTCGGTCGGGATGGTCACACTCAGCTTGTCCGTATGTGCGGGCTCACCCATAGGCCAATCCTACCGCTGGTGGGATTCGCGACGGAATGGGTTTCGCAGGCGACTACTTCGGGCCGTCCAGGAGGGTGCGGAGGGCGTCGCGGTGGGTGGTGTAGGCGTGTTCGCCGGCTTTGGTCATTCGGTAGGTGGTGGTGGCGCCTCGGCCGTGGCCGGTCTTTGTGGTGGTGACGTAGCCGGCGTTCTCCAGGGCGGACATGTGCTTCGAGAGGTCGGAGTCGGTGACCTCCAGGTAGTCCTTCAGGAAGCGGAACGTCACCGTGGTGGCGTTCGCCAGTACTGCCATCGCGGCCAGGCGTTTCGGTGCGTGGATGACCGGATCGAGTCCGTCGATCATGCGAGACGTTCCCGTACCTGCGCCGCGATGACCGCGTACCGGCGCTCGTAGTACCAGAGGCCTACGGTCACCAGGACGAACGCGGTCGGCGCGGCCGCCGGTACGCCGACCAGCCACCAGACCACCGCGACGATCACCACGAACACCCCGACGGCCACGAAGTACCACTTCCAGAGCCGCCCGATCTCCCGCGGCGGCCGCCCGCGCCCCGGAAACGGCATCGCTCCGTGCCGCCGCTGCATCCAGGTGATGAACGCGACCTCCAGCCCGATCAGCACCGCCAGCGCCGTGAAGAACAGCGCGCTGTTGTCCCGCCACCAGCCGAACGCCCCGACCAACGCAGCCGCCCAGAGCCCGACGACCGGCGGATACCACCACGGGGTCGCCGGATAACTCACATACGGCGCCGCCTCGGCCCGCTCGATGATCCGCAGCTGCTCTTCCGCATCACTTTCCATACCGGAAAGCTAACAGATAACTTTCCACTTCGGCAAGTAGACGTCGGTGTACCTAAAGACAGGAGGTGTCGGGTGGTTGGGTAGTGCACCTGAGCGTAGGTGTCGCTCCGCGTACGGTGTCTCGGTGGTGCACTACCTGTTCTTAAGTACGCCAGAAAATCGGCTGCTTGGGGTGATGGGTGGCTGAGAAGGTGGGTGGGTGGATGTTGCCGAGGTACTGCGGGAGCGCTGGGATCTGAAGCCGTTGGAGCTGGAAGTGCTGACCGGCGGGATGAACTCGGCGGCTTGGCTGGCCTCCGCGGGGGAGTGGCGGGTTGTCGTCAAGGCGGTGGGGTCGGGTGACACGGCGTTCGAGCCCGGTCTGGAGTTGGCGGCCCGGCTCGACGACGCCGGCATCTGCACCGGTCGTCCGCGGGTCGGTAAGCACGGTCGCGTCGTCGAGCGCGTCGACGGGCGGCAGGTTGCCGTGCTCGAGTACGTCGACGGCGTTGAGTTGGGGCCCGCGGATCAGGCGGCGATCGGGGATCTGTTGGGACGCGTGCACTCGGCCGCTGCGCTCGAGGCCGGTGAGCTGACCGAGTGGCTGCAGTTCCTGCTGCCGTTCGAGGATTCTCTGGACCTCGAGCCGTGGATCCGCCCGGCGGTCGAAGGTGCAGTCGCCGACGCGGTCGCGCTCGGGCCGGTGTCCTGGGCCTGGTTGCATGGAGATCCAGCCGCGGAAGCGTTCCGACGGCAGGCTGACGGCGAGGTCGCCCTCATCGATTGGGGCAGCGCGATGCAGGGCCCGATCCTGTACGACGTCGCATCCGCCGTCATGTACAACGGCGCCCCGGTGGTCCAGGCGTACCTGCGCCAACGACCCGACCTGACCGACGAACTCCAGCGCGGCCTACCCACCTTCCAGCGAGTGCGCTACGCCGTCCAGGCCGGCTACTTCGCCTGGCGAATCACCAACAACATCCTGACCGGCATCACCACCCCAGCCGAAAACCTCAAGGGCCTAACCGACGCTCGCAATTCGTTCGGCCTGTAGATCACGCCGTACGGCGACCTCGGTCGTATCCCAGTCCTTGAAGAGGTAGCGATACGGCACCACCGGCGTGATCGCGGTGATCACATCTGCCTTGTCGTCGACGAAGTGCGTGATGCCGAGGTCCGCGCAGTGGATCGCCTTCTCCGGCCGCCGAAGGCAGAAGCGCACGTTCCCCGCTGGAATCCCGGTCCGCTCGAAGAAGCGGTGATGACGCAACCATTCCAGCGACCGCTCCTGCACCCGCGGCCCGCACTTCGACACCAGCCACGCCTCCCCGAACAACGGCATCAACCGCGCGATCGCCTCGAAAGCGCCCGGTACGGCGGGAGTTCGCAGCATGGCCGCGGTGTCGCCGGAGAAGAACGACGTGTCGCCCGCACCGGACCCTCCGGCGATGATCACGCGTCCGATATCGATTCCCAATCTGTTCATACCTCCATCGTCGACACGACCGGCAATCCATCAGAACTAGTTCTTATCGACATAGCTATAGTTTCTGGTGATGGAGCTGGTGGCGGAGGATCTGCAGGCGTTCGCGGTGTTCGCGGGGCATCGCAACTTCACGCGTGCGGCCGAGCAGCTGCATGTCAGTCAGCCCGCTCTCCATACCCGGATCCGCAAGCTGGAAGCCCGCCTCGGCACGCAGCTTTACGTCAAGCACGGACGACAGCTGCACCTGACCGACGCGGGCGAGCGCCTGGCTGCGTTCGCCAACGACACCCGCGACCGCACGTCCGACTTCCTCCGCACGCTGGCTGCCGCCCCGCCGCGACCGCTCGTGCTGATCGCCGGCTCCGGTTCGTACCTGTACCTGCTGGCCGACCCACTCCGCCGCTACCTGACCCGCGGTCGCGAACTCCGCCTGCTCACCGGCGACGCCACCGAGACCCTGACAGCCGTCCGTGGAGGTACGGCGGACGTCGGCGTGACCGCACTGGGCATCCCACCCGACGACCTCGACTGCGAACTCCTCGCGCAGTTCCCGCAAACACTCATCGTGCGCAGCGATCACCGCCTGGCGGGGCGTCGTACCGTCCGATTGAAGGATCTGCAGGACGAGGCGCTCGTCGTACCGCCGAAGGATCGTCCGCACCGGCAGCAGTTGGAGCGGAGCATGCTCGACCAGGGCCTGCGGTGGTCCGTCGCGGTGGAGGCGGAAGGGTGGGAACTGCTGGTCCACTTCGTGCGTCTCGGTATTGGGCCGGCGGTCGTCAACGGTTCGGTCCGGACGACGAGCGCCGTACGGAAGATCCCGGTCAAGGATCTGCCGCCGGTGCGGTACTACGTCGTCAAGCGACCGGGCCGCGACGACCGGGTGGACGGGCTGAGGAGGGCGCTGACATGAGCCGCGACAGCAGGGCGGTCTCCAGACTGCTGCGCCATACGGCGGGTGAACGCGGCCTCACGATGAGTGCGGACGGGTGGGCGCCGATCACCGACGTACTGCGGGTTCTCGGGCTGACCCGCGAGCGGTTGGACGTCGCGGTGCGGGAGAACGACAAGCAGCGGCTGCAGGTCGACGGAGAGCGGATCCGGGCGTGTCAGGGGCATTCCCTCCAGGGGATGCCCGTGACGCGTGAAGCGTTGGAGAACAGTTGGGAACGCTTCTACCCCGAGGATCTGCTGTGGCACGGGACGAATCGGGTGGCGCTGCTCGCGATTCAACGGGAAGGTTTGCACGCGGGACGGCGTACGCACGTCCATCTGGCGCCGGCGAAGGACAGTCACGTGGGGCGCCGGACCGCCGTAGAAGTCTTGCTGGGTGTGGATTGCGCGGATTTGGCGGTCTATCGGGCGCCCAACGGAGTGTTACTGACGCGCGAGGTACCCGCTGATGCGATCGTTAGGGTCGACGCGGTCCACTGAGCTCGGTGGTCTGGGGACTAGGCTCAGCAGCGATTCGTCATCGAGAACTTGGGAGTCAATGTGGCCACCATCGAGGCCGTCGGCGCGCGCGAGATCCTCGACTCGCGCGGCAACCCCACTGTCGAGGTCGAGGTTCTGCTCGACGACGACACCATCGCCCGCGCGGCCGTCCCGTCTGGTGCCTCCACCGGCCAGTTCGAGGCCGTGGAGCTGCGTGACGGCGACAAGGACCGGTACGGCGGCAAGGGCGTGCAGAAGGCCGTCACCGCGATCCTCGAGGACATCGACAAGGAGATCGTCGGGTACGACGTCCACGAGCAGCGCCTGATCGACCACGCGCTCCTCGACCTGGACGGCACTCCGAACAAGGCCAAGCTGGGCGCGAACGCGATCCTCGGCGTCAGCCTCGCGGTCGCGAAGGCGGCGGCGGAGAGCTCCGGCCTGCCGCTGTTCCGGTACGTCGGCGGCCCGAACGCGCACGTCCTGCCGGTGCCGATGATGAACATCCTCAACGGCGGCGCGCACGCGGACAGCAACGTCGACGTCCAGGAGTTCATGATCGCCCCGATCGGCGCGGCGACGTACGCCGAGGCCGTCATGCAGGGCGCGGGCGTCTACCACGCGCTGAAGGCGGTGCTGAAGGAGCGCGGCCTGTCCACCGGTCTCGGTGACGAGGGCGGCTTCGCGCCGAACCTGGACAGCAACCGGGCCGCCCTGGACCTGATCGCGGTCGCGGTCGAGAAGGCCGGCCTGCAGCTCGGCAAGGACATCGCGCTGGCGATGGACGTGGCCGCGAGCGAGTTCTTCACCGACGGCGTGTACGCGTTCGAGGGCGGCAAGAAGTCGGCCGACGAGATGATCGCCTACTACGCCGACCTGGTGGCGTCGTACCCGATCGTGTCGATCGAGGACCCGCTGAACGAGGAGGACTGGGACGGCTGGAAGGCCATCACCGGCGAGCTCGGCGGCAAGATCCAGCTGGTCGGCGACGACCTGTTCGTCACCAACGTCGAGCGGCTGCAGCGCGGTATCGACGAGAAGTCGGCGAACAGCCTGCTGGTGAAGGTGAACCAGATCGGCTCGCTGACCGAGACCCTGGACGCCGTCGACCTGGCGCACCGCAGCGGCTTCACCTGCATGATGAGCCACCGTTCCGGCGAGACCGAGGACACCACGATCGCCGACCTCGCGGTGGCGACCAACTGCGGCCAGATCAAGTCCGGCGCCCCGGCCCGGTCCGACCGCACCGCCAAGTACAACCAGTTGCTCCGGATCGAGGAGGAGCTCGACGACGCGGCGACGTACGCCGGTCGCTCGGCCTTCCCGCGCTTCCAGGGCTGACGTTTTCGGAGGTTCAGGTATGCCGTCCCGTCGGGATTCCGGTGCACGCCCTGGCTCGCGTCCGTCGAGCCGGACCCAGTCGCGTCCACCGGCCCGGCGGGGCGACCAGCCGAAACGGCGTACGACGGGAACCCAGACGGACCCGGCGCGGACCCGCGGGTCCCGCAACCTGACCGGGCGGGCGGCCGTCGTACTGCTGGTGCTGGGCGCGCTGATCGTGTCCTACGCGCAGAGCCTGCGGGTCTGGTTCGACCAGCACCAGCAGGTCAGCGCGCTGCAGCAGGAGATCCGCGACCGGGAGAAGCGGGTCGCGGAGCTGAACGACGAGATCACCCGCTGGGACGACGACGCGTACGTGAAGGCGCAGGCGCGGCAGCGGCTCGGCTGGGTGATGCCCGGTGAGGTCGGGTACCGCGTGATCGGCGCGGACGGGAAGCCACTGGGCGCCCCGCCGGAGCCGTCGGCGCCGGCGGACGGTACGACGGACACGCAGAAACCGACCTGGTACACGAAGCTGTGGGGGAGTGTCGAAGGCGCGGGTACGCCGCCGGCGCCGGCCGCGACGCCGACCCCCGCCAAACCCGCCCCGAAGACGATCCTCACGCCGTCACCTAAGGTGACCGGGTGAGCGTCAGCCCTTCGGACCAAGAAGCAGTCAGCAAGCAGCTCGGCCGGACGGCCCGCGGCATCCGGTCGATCGCGCACCGCTGCAGCTGCGGCCTCCCCGACGTGGTCGAGACCGAGCCGCGACTGCCGGACGGTACGCCGTTTCCCACGACGTACTACGTGACGTGTCCGCGGCTCGCGTCCGCGATCGGCACGCTCGAGGCCTCTGGTCTGATGAAGGAAATGACCGACCGCCTGGCGGATGACGAGGACCTGGCTGCCCGGTATCGCGCCGCGCACGAGTCGTACCTCGAGCACCGCGAGTCCATCGAACACGTCGAGGAGATCGCCGGCATCACCGCCGGCGGCATGCCGAACCGTGTCAAGTGCCTCCACGTCCTGGCAGGCCACTCACTGGCAGCAGGCCCCGGCGTCAACCCACTAGGCGACGAGACGCTGGAAGCCCTGGAAGACTGGGGCCGCAGAGGTCCGTGTGTCTGAAGGCCGGGTGCCTGAGGGTACGACGCGGGTTGCCGCGGTCGACTGCGGAACCAACTCGATTCGGCTGCTGATCGCGGATCTTGTCGACGGTCGGCTCGTCGAGGTCGATCGCCGGATGACGATCGTCCGCCTGGGGCAGGGCGTGGATGCCACCGGCGCGTTCGCCCCGGAGGCTCTGGATCGCGTATTCGCAGCTGCCGAGGACTACGCAACTGCCATCCATTCCAGGGGCACTCGCAGGATCCGCTTCGTCGCGACCTCAGCCGCCCGCGATGTCAGCAACCGCGACGCGTTCGCGGCGGGTATCGAGCAGCGCCTCGGCGTACGTCCGGAAATCATCTCCGGCGCCGAGGAAGCCGAGCTGAGCTTCCGCGGCGCCACCACCTCGCTCGACCTGCCGGCGCCGTACCTCGTGGCCGACATCGGCGGCGGCTCCACCGAGCTGGTCCTCGGCGACGCAACCGGTGTCGTCGCGGCCGAATCCCTCGACATCGGCTCCGTCCGCCTCACCGAACGCCACGTCACCACCGACCCCACGTCCGCAACAGAACTAGCGGCGATCGCCAAGGACATCGACGCCCTACTGGACGCCACCACGGTCCCGCTCACAGAGGCCCGCGCGTTCATCGGAGTCGCCGGCACTTGCACCACCGTCGCCGCGGTGGCGCTGAACCTCGCCGAGTACGACCGCACCGCCGTCCACCACGCCCGCCTCACCACCGACCAGCTGCGCTCCGCCACGACCTGGCTGACAACCACCACCCGCGCAGAACGCTCCGCCGTACCGTCGATCCACCCCGGCCGAGTAGACGTGATCGGAGCCGGCGCCCTCATCCTCCAACGCCTCTACGACCGCCTACCCGTCACCGAACTGACAGTCTCCGAACACGACATCCTCGACGGGGTCGCACTCTCCCTCGGCTAGTGCGCGCGGACGCCGTCGAGGGCGATGGTGAGGACTCGGTCGCGTTGGGCCTGGTCGACGAAGCCGGCGGCGGTGAGGCCGCTGACCATGCGGAGCAGGTCGTCGAAGGAGACGTCCTTGCGTGCCTCGCCCGCGGCCTGGGCGCGTTCGAACAGCGGCGTACCGGCGGCGTACATCGCCGCACGGGCCGCCTTGAAGCTCTCGGTCTCCCGGTTCAGCGACTCCCAGATCGCGCGCTTCGTCGCGGCGTACCCGACGAAGCGGTGCAGCCACGTGGTCAGTGCCTCCCACGGCGGCAGGCCGGCCGCCTCCTCCGCCGCGATGCAGAGCTCCTCGATCTCGCCGAAGTAGACCGCGTTGAGCAGGTCCTGACGGTGCGGGAAGTTTCGGTACAGCGTGCCGATCCCGACGCCGGCCTGGCGCGCGATGTCCTCCAGCGACGCGTCGACCCCCTTGCTCGCGAACGCATCCCGGGCGGCGCCGAGCAGGGCGTCGAAGTTCCGCCGCGCGTCCGCCCGCTGCGGCCGCCGTACGTCGACCCGCAACGCGGGCCTGCTCTCACCGGTCACCATTCGCTCACCTTAGCCAGTTGATAGCGGAGGCCATCCTCCGCTATAGTGGAGGCATACCTCGACTTTACCAGGCCGAGAATCCCGCGCCCCACGTTCTGGCGCGTTCACACTCCTTTCGAAGGACTTCTGCATGCCTGTCATCAGGTCTGGAAACCCCCGCGTGACCCTGGCGGTCCTCGCCACGGTCGTCGCCTCCTTCTCTATGTTGCAGTCGCTGGTCACCCCGGCGCTGCCCGTCATCCAGCACGACCTGCACACCACCCCCGGCACGGTCACCTGGGTGTTCACCGCACTCCTGCTCTCCGTGTCCGTCGCGACCCCGCTGCTCGGCCGGATCGGCGACATGGTCGGCAAGGAGCGCACGCTGTTCATCGCGCTGGCCGCCCTGGCCGTCGGCTGCCTGATCGCCGCGATCGCGCCGAACATCGGCGTACTGATCGCCGCCCGCATCTTCCAGGGTGTCGGCGGAGCCGTGTTCCCGTTGGCGTTCGGGATCATCCGGGACGAGTTCCCGGCCGAGCGCGTGCCGTCCGTGGTCGGCGTGGTGTCGGCCATCATCGCGGCCGGCGGCGGCCTGGGGATCGTGCTGGCCGGCCCGATCGTGGAGTGGCTCGGCTGGCGTTGGCTGTTCTGGATCCCGATGGCGGTCGTCGCGGTGTCGACGGTGATGGTACGGCGCTACGTCCCGGAGTCCCCGAACCGTGTCCCCGGCCGGATCGACTGGCTGGCCGCCGCGTTCCTGTCCGGCTGGCTGATCGCGCTGCTGCTCCCGCTGAGCACGGGCCGGTCCTGGGGCTGGGGCTCGTTGCGTACGACGGGACTCTTCGGGCTGGCCGTCGTACTGTTCGCGGGCTGGATCACGGTCGAACTGCGGTCGCGGAACCCGCTGATCGACATGCGGATGATGCGCCGCCCGGCGGTGTGGACGACGAACCTCGTAGCGCTGCTGTTCGGGGCGGCGATGTTCGCGGTGTACGCGTTCGTCCCGCAGTTCCTGCAGATCCCGACGGCTGCCGGGTTCGGCTTCGGTGCGAGCGTCACGAAGGCCGGGCTGCTGATGCTGCCGATGCTGGTGACGATGGCGGTCGTCGGGTCGTTGAGCGGCCCGCTCGCGCCGCGGTTCGGCGCCAAGGCGCAGGTCGTTTCCGGGTCGGCGTTGAGCCTGGTCGCGGGGCTGATGTTCGCCGAGTTCCACGACGCGCAGTGGCAGGTGGCGCTCTCGACGGCCCTGTTCGGTGTCGGGCTCGGCCTCGCCTACGCGGCCATGACCAGCCTGATCGTGCAGAACGTTCCGCGCGAACAGACCGGCGCGGCCACCGGCATGAACGCCAACATCCGCACCATCGGCGGCTCCATCGGCACCGCCCTCGCGAGTTCGATCATCACGGGCCACATCCAGCCCTCAGGACTCCCCGCGGAGGCCGGCTTCACGGACACCTTCCTCCTCCTGTCCGCCTTCGCCGCCGCAGCCGTCGTACTCGCGCTGGCCATCCCGAGCGCACGCCGTACGTCGGCATCTCCCATCACCCAACCGTCCGAGGAGCAGCTCGCCGCCTGACCCGTCGGGGTTGGGGAGGATCTTGTGCCGAATCGGGCAGCAAATCCTCCCCAACCTCCCGTTTAGGCTGGGTGGGTGAAGCTTCCGCATCCGTTGACCGGGGAGATGTTCGAGAGTCCGGTGCCGCCCGGGGCCGGGTGGCCGGAGGATCCGGCGGTACGGCGTACTCCGGTGGCGCGGGATGCGGGCGAGGTGGTCGAACTTGCGGCGACCGGTGCGCTGGGGGAGCTGGAAGCGCGGGTATCCGTCTGCAAGGCCTGTCCGCGGCTCGTCGAATGGCGGGAAGACGTTGCTGTCGGCAAGCGAAAGTCCTTCGCGGATCAGCCGTACTGGGGACGGCCGATCCCGGGCTGGGGTGCCGCCGAGCCGCGGATCCTGATCGTCGGGCTGGCGCCGGCGGCGAACGGCGGGAACCGGACCGGGCGCGTGTTCACCGGCGACCGCTCCGGCGACTGGCTGTTCGCGAGCCTGCACCGCGTCGGCCTCGCCAACCAGCCCACCAGCGAGCACGCCGGCGACGGTCTGCACCTGGTCGACACGCGGATGATCGCCGCCGTCCGCTGCGCCCCGCCCGCCAACAAACCGACCCCGGAGGAGCGCGACACCTGCGCTCCTTGGTACCGCCGCGAGCTCGAACTCACCCTCCCCAGCACCAGGTCGATCGTCTGCCTCGGCAAGTTCGCGTACGACGCTCTGTTCGCAGCGCTGATCGCGCTCGGAGCCGACGTACCCCGGCCGCGCCCAAAGTTCGGCCACGCGGTCGAGTACCGGATCCCGACGCCGTACGGCGAGGTCACCGTCCTCGGCTGTTTCCACCCCAGCCAGCAGAACACGTTCACCGGCAAGCTCACCGAGCAGATGCTCGACGCCGTACTCACCCGCGCGAAGAACTTGTCCACAGGCCCGTGAAACGAGAGTTGACCTGGGCGGGCGACCTGATGGAAGCTGCCGACATGCATGCCGCCCCACGCCGCTGCCCATATGACTCGTGACAACCTGCCCGAGCAGTCTCGGGGACGTCCGGCCGCGCAGCGGCCCGCAAGTGGTGGCGTGGAGCGTGCACCTGCCGCGCCGTCGATGCCTGCCGCACACGAGGCCGCGCCGTTGGGGTTCGTCCCCAGCCCCGACCGGTTCCACTGGTGGGGCGAGCTCCACGACGACGTGAAGGCGTACCTCGAGCGCAAGGTAGGACCGGCCATCGAGTGGTGGGCCGACCTGCACGAGCGTGAGCGCGACCGGCCGTACGCCGTCGTACTGGGGCCGAACGGGCTCGCGGTGACGACACCGCGGGTCAACAAGCAGGGTCAGAAGACGCAGAGCGTGCGGATCGATCCGTTCGTACCGTCGAGCATCAAGCACGCCGTCGTACAGCAACAGGCGACGAAGCCGCGCGGCGGTCTGCGTTCGCTCGTGTCGCGCGGCCGAGACGAGCAGTCGCAGCCGTCGGTCCCGCCGCAACTGAACCTCACGCAGGAGATGCGCGGTGTCCTCGGCAACCTGCCGCTGGAGGCGCAGCAACGCCTGCAGACACCGTTCCTCGGGTCGCAAGCCATCACGCACTACCGGTCGTACTACTACGGGAACGACGAAGAGCTCGACCTGTGGTGCTACCTCGCGGGCGACAGGACCGTCACGTTCGCAACCGGGCACCGCACATTGCCCAACGGTGTGGATCCGCAGTACGCCTCCTGGCGTCTGACCTGCTACCAGGCGGACGTCGCTCGATGAGTTCCAGCCGGGACTTCCGGGACCTGGACGGAGCCGATCCCTGGAAGCTGCTCGGGGTCGGCCGGGAGGCCGGCGCCGACGAGATCAAGCGCAGCTACCGCCGCCTGTCGCGGAGCCACCACACCGACGTCGGCGGCGACTCCACACAGCAGGTCAAGCTCAACCGCGCCTACGAGATCCTGACCGACCCGATCCGCCGCGCCGACTACGCCCTCCTGCTGCACCGCAAGGAACGCCCCCAGGACTTCGTCCGCCCCACGCCCCAAGCCGATCCCGAACCCGACGAGCCGGCAGCGGACCCCTTCGCCTGGTCTTCCGGCCCCGCCCCCACCTCGACCCCACCGCGCCAGGACAGGTACAAGGCGCCGCCGTACGAGCAGCCATATCAGGACCCGTACACCGAGTCGCCGTACGCCGATCCGCCCTACCGCGATTCGTACACCGCACCGCCCTACCGCGACTCCTACACAGCCCCGACCTACCAGACGCAGCGCCGCGGCGGCGTGAACGGGCAGGCGGTCGCCGCGCTCCTCACCGCGGCGTTCTGCGCGCCGCTCTCGATCTATCTGGCGGTCACAGCACTCCGGACCATCCAGGTGACCGGCCAGCGCGGCAAGACGGTCGCCTGGCTCGCACTCCTCGGCAACGTCGTCTTCGTCGTGTTCGCCGTCATCGGCGGCATCCGCTCCGCCACCGGCTGACCGGCGCCCGGGCCGGGATGCGGACCGGTCGGACCGTTCGATGCCGGTGGCCGTACCTAGCGGGGAGTGCACACTTGCGATCGCGCTCTACAGTGCCGCGGTTTCCCACGACGATGACGTGGCGTTGCTGTACTTCGACGGCGGGCAGGATCTGTCGCTCCTGAGCTGGGAGACTTCGGGCCCCGGCAGCCGCTGCTGAGCCCGGAGCGGTACCCAGGCTTCGCCGGTATGACGTTCGCCGAGTTCAACCCCGACCACGGCGAACCGGACGGCACGACGGCCCACGTCCTCGCCAAGTCCTTGGCCGACGTCCTACAACCATTGGCGAACTCGTAGCTTCGACCGGCACGCTCTGATCCTGCAGGGGCCTCACTCTTGACAGGTGCCCATGCCCCGAGTAACGCGTACAGAGAGGCCGCGCCAGTATGTGGCGGCCATGACCCAGGGGGGTTCATCATGCTCCGACGACTACACCGCATCGCAGCCCTTGGTGCTGCGGGCACCCTCATGGCCACTGGACTTGTGGCGCTCAGCGCTACTTCAGCGGTTGCCGGCACACCCACAGAGACAGGGTGTCCCTCCGGCTCTCTCCTGCTGTCTGTGAGTGACCTCATCGACCAGGGGTACGACCCTGATTTCTGGCACGCCATAGACGCCAACGCCGACGGCCTCGCCTGCGGCCATCCCGTCTCCGCTCCGGTACAGAACCGCATCTGCGGAGTCCCCTGCCACGTCCCGATCATCTACCGCGCCGGCGACAACCAACTGACCCCACAACACTGACCCGCAACGACCAGCTGTGCCCGGGACGGGATTCGAACCCGTATGCCTGTTAGGGCCGCGAGGTTTAAGCTCGCTGCGTCTGCCGTTCCGCCACCCGGGCTCGGTGACGAGGGTACTCGTTACTGGTAGGTCTTTCGGGGGTACACGGCGTGGGCACCGGCTACCCGGTCCAGGAACAGCTTGCCGTTGCAGTGGTCGATCTCGTGCTGGAGGGCGCGGGCTTCGAACGCGTCGGTGGTGATCGTGACCTCGTCCGTCGTACCGGGGAGGACGCCGGTGACTGTCAGCCGGGTCGCGCGTTTGACGTCGCCGGTGAAGTCCGGCACCGACATGCACCCTTCGCGAGCCTTCTCGTTGCGCGAGGCCTCGACGACGACCGCGTTGCACAGTACGAAGACGCCGTGACAGGCACGCGTTTTCGGGTGATCGGTCACGTCGAGCGAGAACATCTGCGCCGCCACGCCTACCTGCGGCGCCGCGAGACCGACGCATCCAGGGGAGACCCGCATGGTCGCCACGAGGTCGGCGGCGAGCTGGATCATCTCCGGGTCGAGCGGGTCGACCTGTGCGCTCTCCGTCGCGAGCACCGGGTGCGGCGCACGGACGACCTCCAGAACAGCACCCTGGACATCCAGACGTGCAGGGGACCAGTCAGTGATCACAGTTCGTCGCTCTCGGCCGGGCGCAGTGTGACGCCCACCCCGAGCTCCTCCGCGGTGATCTCGAGCGCCCGGTCGAGCATCTCGAGCTCCGCCGACGGCGGCAGCTCGACCTCGGCGGTCAGCACGTACAGCCCGCCGCTCAGTCGCGTCGCCAGGTCCGTGATCGTGCCTCCGGCGGCCGCGATCATCCGTGTCACGGCCGCCACGATCCCCGGCCGGTCCGCGCCGTGGACGCTCAGCATGTACGGCGCCCCGATCGGCGCGTGCTCGTGCTCGGGGCCCATCTTGCGGACGGTGATGACCAGTTCGCCGCGCAGCGGTTCGAGCGCCGACTTCACCTGGTCGAACGGTCCGGCGCAGACGATCATCATCGCGAAGTGGCCGCGCAGCAGCGTCATGGTCGAGTCCTCGAGGTTGACCCCGGTACCGACCAGGGCCTCGGTGACGTCGGCGATGATCCCCGGGCGGTCCGGGCCGATGACGGTGACAGCGAGCTGACTCATGCCCGGCAACCTACCTCCGACCTAAGTACCCGATCGCACCGACTTCGGTATCCGGACACCCGCACCCGCCCCGGAGACCGCTTACACACCGCTACATTCAAGACATGAGTGAGCGCAAGCGTCCGCGTCGTACGGCCATGAACTGGGTCGTCGACAGCGTGTCGTTCGTGCTGGCGGTTCTGATCGCGCTGCTCGCCTACAGCGAGGGTGAGTCCGACCCGGTGTCGCCGACGCTGCTCGCGATCGACTTCTGGTCGGGGATGGTGCTGTGCCTGACCCTATGGTTCCGGCGCCGTTGGACCGTCCCGTTGGCGCTTCTCGCGGCCGCGGTCTCGGTGTACTCCGACGCCGCGGCTGGGCCGGTGCTGGTGCTGACCATGACCGTCGCCGTCCACAAGCCGTGGCGGACCTCGATCTGGGTCTTCGCGGCGAACTGCGTGGCCACGCTCAGCTATCTCCAGGTGCGGCACAAGGAGGACTGGAAGACGCAGCTCATCATCGGCATCACCCTGTACGCCGCAATGGCAGGCTGGGGGTTCTACATCCGGTCCCGCCGACAGCTCCTGCAGACGCTGCGGGACCGGGCGGATCGGGCCGAGACCGTGGCGACGCTGCAGGCCGAGCAGGCGCAGCTCCGGGCACGCGAGGAGATCGCCCGCGAGATGCACGACGTACTCGGGCATCGGTTGTCGTTGCTCAGCGTCCACGCGGGCGCGTTGGCGTACCGCCCGGACGCGTCCACCGCCCAGGTGGCCGGCGCCGCCGAGATCATCCGCGCGAGCGCACACCAGGCGCTGCAGGATCTCCGCGAGGTGATCGGCGTACTGCGGGCGCCCGTCGGCGAACTCCCGCAGCCCGCGTTCGCCGACCTGCCCGCGCTCGTGGACGGTTCGCGTGAGGCGGGCATTCCGGTCGAGTTGACGCTCGATGCGCCGGGTGCGATGCCGGAGCACGTCGGGCGTACGGCGTACCGGATCGTGCAGGAAGGACTCACGAACGCGGTCAAGCATGCGCCAGGCGAGCCGGTGACGATCAGCGTGACCGGTGCCCCAGGCAACGGACTGTCCGTCGAGCTGCGCAACCCGGCACCGAACCGCCGACGCGGCGACGGCCAAGGTTTGAAGGGTCTCAGCGAACGCGCCGCCCTGGTCGAAGGCCGCGTCGAACACGGCCGCACCCCCGACGGCGACTTCCGCCTGTTCGCCTGGTTACCGTGGCCCGCATGACCATTCGGGTGCTGATCGTCGATGACGATCCTCTGTTGCGGGCCGGGCTGAAGTTGATGCTGGGCGGCGCCGAGGACATCCGCGTGGTCGGAGAGGCCGGTGACGGGACCGGCGTACAGGGGCTGATCGACCGGCTCGCGCCGGACGTGATCCTGATGGACATCCGGATGCCCGGCACCGACGGACTCACCGCGACGGAGGCGGTACGACGTCGTTCCGGCGCGCCTGAGGTCGTCATCCTCACCACCTTCGACGCCGACGAGCACGTCCTGCGCGCCCTCCGCGCCGGCGCCGCCGGGTTCATCCTGAAGGACACCCCGCCCGCCGAGATCGTCGAGTCCGTACGCCGGATCGCCGCCGGGCAGCCCGTCCTCTCGCCGGCCGTCACCAAACGCCTCATCACCCGCGTCGCCGACTCCGGCCAGAACGACCGCAAGACCAAGGCTGTCGCCCGCCTCGCGGACCTGAACGACCGCGAACGCGAGATCGCCGTCGCGGTCGGTGAGGGGAAGTCGAACGCAGAGATCAGCGCGACTCTCTACCTCAGCGTCCCGACCGTGAAGACCCACGTCTCCCGCATCCTCACGAAACTCGACCTGAACAACCGCGTCCAGATCGCCCTCCTAGTCCACGACGCGGGGCTCCTGCACGACTAGCGCGGTTCGAGCACCACCACCGCGGTTGTTCTGGGGCGGCGGTCGGCGTACTCGTCGAGGTTCTTGTCGATCTCCTGCCAGCGGGCCCAGAGCCGCTGGCGTTCCGCGCCCTCGGCGGCACGTCCGCGAACCGGCAGTTGCCCATCCTTGAGCACCGCGTCGGCGTCCGGGTTGGCCAGCAGATTCAGCCACCAGGCGGGCTCCGGTGCACCCCAGCCGTTCATCGCGAGGGTGACCAGGTTCGGCCCGTCCTCGAAGTACCCGAGAATCACGCTCCGCGGTTCCCCGGTCTTCCGGCCCATCACCGTGAGCCGCAGCATGCCGTACCGCTTGTCCCGCGGTCGTGACAGCCCTCTCCCGCTGGTGTTGTAGATCGCCCGGTGGATTCTCCAGGCCGCGCGGATGAACCAGCGCGGTGGCAGCCTCGCTTTGCTCATGTCCCCCTCCAGACATTCGTGCACAGCGTGGCAGAGCGGGACTGCGAAGAAAAGGCCGGGCCCCCGGCGAGTTGGAGGCCCGGCCGATCAAGTGACGGGCTACGACTGGGTCGCCCGGCGGAACTCCTCGTTCGGCATCTGGAGACTGCCGAGGCTGGTGACCTCGCGGCGGAAGAACAGCGCGAGGGTCCAGTCGAGGATGACGCGGGCCTTGCGGTTGAAGGTGGGAACGCGGGACACGTGGTACGTCCGGTGCAGGAACCAAGCCGGCCAGCCCTTCACCTTCACGCCGTACAGCTGGGCGACGCCCTTGTGCAGGCCGAGGCTCGCGACCGAGCCGACGTACTTGTGCTTGTAGTCCTGCGGCGGCTGCCCGTCGACGACCCGCAGGATGTTCGAGGCCAGCCGGTTGGCCTGCCGTACGGCGTGCTGCGCGTTCGGGGCGCAGAACGCACCGGTTTCGCTGGTCAGGTCCGGTACGGCGGCGTTGTCGCCGGCGGTCCAGGCGTCGTCGACACCCTCGATCCGCAGGTTCGGCAGCGTCTTGACCCGGCCCTTCTCGTCCAGCGGGAAGTCGGTCGCGGCGAGCGCCGGGTTCGCCTTCACGCCGGCCGTCCAGACGATCGTGTCGGCGTCGAACTCGTCGCCGTCACTGAGGATCACGTGGCCCTTCTCGCAGGACTCCAGCCGGGTCTCCAGCCGGATGTCCATGTTCCGCTTGCGGAGCTGGTCCACGGTGTACTTGCCGAGATCCGTGCCGACCTCGGGCAGGATCCGGTTTGTGGCCTCGACCAGGACCCAGTGCATGTCCTCGGGCTTGATGTTGTCGTAGTAGCGGGTGGCGTACCGGGCCATGTCCTCGAGTTCGGCGAACGCCTCCACACCGGCGTACCCGCCGCCGACGAAGACGAAGGTGAGCGCGGACTTGCGCAGTGCCGGGTCGGGCTGCGACGACGCGACGTCGAGCCGGTCCAGGACCTTGTTGCGCAGTGCGATCGCCTCTTCGACGTTCTTGAAGCCGGTCGCTTCCTCGGCCAGGCCGGGGATCGGCAGCGTGCGGGCGATCGAGCCGAGCGCGACCACGACCTGGTCGTAGGCGAGCTCGTACTCCGGGCCCTCCTCGGGCATCACCTTGGCGACCTTGTGCGCGTGATCGATCCCCGTCACGCGGCCGGTCACCACCCGGCAGCCCTTGAGAGTCTTGCGCAGCGGCACCACGACGTGCCGCGGCTCCACCGAACCGGCCGCGGCTTCCGGCAGGAACGGCTGGTAGGTCATCACCGACCGCGGGTCGACCACGGTCACCCGGATCCGGCCCTTACGGGCGGCGCGGCGCAGGCCGTACGCGGTGTACATCCCGACGTAACCGCCTCCGACGACGAGGATGTGCGGCACCTGGGCTGTCATGCGTTCACTCTCCCTGAGTGGGTTCTCAGACTTCACGTTCACTTCAACGCTAAGGGCTCGTGAAAGATTTCACAAACCCTCCCCGGAGTGATCTCACCCACCGAACATCCCCCGCCCGAGGGACCCCTCATCCCCTCATGGTGAGTCCCCGACGCGGTACCCACCACCCCCGAAACACAACCGCTACTCGGTAGGACCCTCGAGAGCGAGGCGGTAGCCGCTGGGGGTTCTGAGAAGCAGCCGGCGGTAGATCCAGTCGGCGGCGGGCGCGTTCTGCTCCAGCTCGAAGTCGAGCCCGGCCGCTCGGCAGCGGTCCGCCGCCGCGTCGACGTCGGAGACGGCGATCTGCCAGGTGAGCACGCTCGGCGGGTCGTTCGGCGCAGGGGCCTGCTGGATGCCGAAGTGGACGGTGTCGGTGCCGAAGGCGATGAAGTCGGGGTACTCCGGACCTTCGTAGATCACCGGGAGGCCGAGTTTCTCGTAGAAGGTCCGCTCCGCGGCAAGGTCGACGACGTTCAGGACCGGCGCCAGGCGGGTGAACAGCGGGTCTGTGGCCATGAGAACAGTGTCGCGGTCAGGAGGTCAGGCGGTAGACGGAGACGTGGGAGGGGGAGTCGGCGGTGAATTCGGTGGTGGTCCAGTCGGCGTGGCGGGATTCGAGGGTGAAGCCGGCCAGTTGGGCCATCAGGTCGAGTTCGGCGGGCCAGATGTAGCGGTGCGGGCTGCGGCCGAGCCGCGCCTCGGTGCCTTTGCCGAAGTGGAAGTGGTGCGAGACGACGTGCTGTTTCAATACGTCGTACGTGTCCAGCAGGATGTAGCCGGGATCGACGATGCCGACGGTGGCGGGGATGCCCGGCGGGAGGCGGCGCAGTTCGGGGACCCAGAGTTCGATCACGAACCGGCCGCCGGGGGAGAGGTGGCGGGCGGCGTTCCGGAAGCAGGCGACCTGCTCCTCCTGGGTGAGCAGGTTCGAGATCGTGTTGAAGACCAGGTAGACCAGGGTGAACTCGCCCGGTACGCGCGCCGTCGCCATGTCGCCGGCGACGACCGGGATCGTGTCCGCGTCGGCCTTCGTCCGCAGCTGTTCGAGCATCGCGTCCGACAACTCGATCCCGCTCACCGGCACGCCGTACTCCGACAGCGGTACGGCGACCCGCCCGGTACCGATCGCGAACTCGAGCGCGCGCCCACCGTCGGCGAGTCCGGCGAGCCGTTCCACGGTCGGCCCGAGAACGTCCGCCGCGAACATCCCGTCGCCGGGCGTGTCGTATCGCGCCGCGACGTCCGCGTTCCACAACCGGTTCTGCTCCGCGGCCTTCGACCATTCCATGACGTCCTCGCCTCCGTCCTCACCGGTCTTGGTGAACCCGAGTCGCTCGTACAGGCGGCGCGCGTTCGGATTGTCGCGCTCGACGTTCAGCTTCAGCGGTACGCCGTACCTCGCGGCCTCGGACTGCAACGCGGTCAAGATCGCCGTACCGACGCCGCGGTTCTGGACGTTGGGGTGGAGCTGGATGCCGTTCACTTCGACGACTTCCGGCGTACGGCTGACCCGCAGCCGGCCGGCGGGTACGTCGTCGACCTCGACGACGTACAGCTCTGTGGTGGGATCCTCTATCGATTCGCGAGTCCACTCGGCGAATCGGGCCCGCCAGGCAGTCTCGTCGAAGTCGCCAGGCAGCCGGCCCTGCGCGCCGGTAGCAGCCAGCGTCACATCGGCCAGGAACGTGACGTCCGCGTCCGTAGCCAGTCGGATTCGGTGCATACGAGGCAACCTACGCAGACGGATGCCCACAGGCGACGGATTATCCGGAGCCAGGTCACACGAACGGATAACCCCGCGCGTTGAGGGTTCTCCGCTGGTATGCGAGGGGAGAACCCCCAACACGAGGGGTTCTCCCCTCCTGCGCGAGGCTGCGTTCGGGCATGCGACCACGGTACGGATGACAGACCTTTGTGAGAACTGTTGATCCGGTGCGGGCGGTGCGCGTCAATAGAGAGGTGGAGAACTATCGGACTCCGGTCCTGACGGCCTCGGTGCTGGCGCCGCCGGCGGTCTGTGCGTTGCTGACGCCGTTTCGGGAGCACTTCGACAACGCGAACGCGGCGTTGCTGCTGGTGGTCGTGATCGTGGCGGTCGCCGTGTTCGGGATCCGGCTCGCCGGGGTGATCGCGGCGGTGTCGAGCGCGGTGTGGTTCGACTTCTTCCTGACCGTGCCGTACGACAGCTTCACCATCAACAGCAGCAACGACATCGAGCAGGCGGTACTGCTGCTGGTGATCGGGATCGCGGTCACGCAGATCGCGATCTGGGGCCGAGGGCAACAAGCCAAGGCGTCCCGGCGCGCCGGGTACCTGGACGGCGTGATCACCACCTCGCAGGCGGTCGCGGCCGGCGGGTCGACGGACGACCTCATCGAGCAGGTGCGTGCCGAACTGACCGCCGTACTGGGGATCGATGGCGCCAAGTTCGTTGCCGGCAGCAAACAGACCCAGGCCCCGCGGCTGAACCCGGACGGCTCCGTGACCCGCGGATCGCACGTCCTGAAGGTCGAACGCGACGGCCTCCCGACGAACGCCGAGATCGAACTCGTCGTCCAGCACGCCGGCGAACCCCGCGGCCGCTTCCTCCTCACCGCCGCCACCCGCATCGCCCGCCCCGACCTGGAACAACGCCTGGTAGCCGTAGCCCTCGCCGAACAGGTAGGCGCCGCCCTCACCACTCAGGACCCCGTCCATCCCCACGTCTGACCTTTGTATCGAAGGCAAATACATCGGGAAGCGATGGATATTCGCCCATTTTCGGTGCGGAATGGTTGATGGATTCTCAGATGTTGTTAAGGGTGGGACCGTAGTATCTCGATACGGCCCCGGATGTGGGTCATCAGGAGGAAGAGATGCAGAGCAGTAACCCGGTGCTGAACCGGTCGAGTGCGTTCGCGCCTGGCCACGGCCAGGCCTATCCGGGGGCCGCTCCGTACGGTCAGCAGCAGAGCCCCTACGGCTACGGCGGATCGGGTATGCCGCCGCAGCAGCAGTACCAGGGGGCTCCGGCCTCGAGCCGCCCCATGACGTTGGACGACGTGATCGTCAAGACCGCGATCACCCTGGGCGTGGTCGTGGCATCCGCCGCGGTCGCGTGGTACGCGATCCCGACGACGTTCGTCGGGCCGGCGTTCCTGGCCGGCGCGCTGGTCGGTTTCGCGCTGGCCATGGTGCTGTCGTTCTCCCGCAAGGTGAACCCGGTCCTGGTGATGCTGTACGCCGCTGCCGAGGGCGTGTTCCTCGGGATCGGCAGCAAGTTCATCGGCAGCTGGGTCGGCAACGACGTCATCGTGCAGGCCGTGCTGGCCACGATGGTGACGGCCGGCCTGACGCTGGCGACGTACAAGTACTTCGCGATCAAGGTGACGCCGAAGTTCACCAAGATGGTGGTCATCGGTACGGCGGGCTTCGCCGGCGTGCTGCTGGTCAACCTGCTGCTGAGCTTCTTCGGGATCAGCACCGGCATCAGCGGGATGGGCCCGATGGGTCTGCTGTTCGCCGCGATCGGCGCCGGTCTCGCGGTGTTCAACCTGATCCTCGACTTCGACATGATCGAGCAGGGTGTCCGCCAGGGCGCCCCGCAGAACGAGGCCTGGCGGGCCGCGTTCGGCCTGACCGTCACCCTGGTCTGGCTGTACTGGAACATCCTGCGGATCCTCGCCATCCTCCGCGGCGGCGACTGATCTAGCACCGCACGACAACGGAAGGGCCGGTCCAGGTGGGCCGGCCCTTCCGGCTTTCCGGACGCAGGCTGTCCGGTTCCGGCTCTACGGTGGTTCCCATGACCACAACCTGGTACGACGCGCCCTCGCACGCCGCCGGCGCCGCACTGGTCGAGCGCCTCGCGCAACTCCCGTCCGGGATGCCGGATGTCGACGTCCGGTCCTCCGGCGTCCGGGTCCGAACTGCTGAAGCCGACGAGGTCGCGGCCGCCGCGCGACAACTCGGTCTCCCAGCAGATCCGCAGGCCGTCCAGAACCTCGACGTCGTGATCGAGGCGGCCGATCCGGCGACGGTGCGGACGTTCTGGCAGACCGCACTGGGCTACGACCGGGCCGGAGCAGACGGCCTCGAGGATCCGCTGCGGCGGGACCCGACCTTCACGGTACGGCGCCTCGCGGAGCCGCGACCGCTGCGGAACCGGATCCACGTCGACGTGGTCCGCCCGTCGGCGGCGGTGGATGAGGCGCGCGCTGTAACGGGTAGGGAGCCGTCCGGGGCATACGGTGTGATGCTGCCCGACGACGAGGGGAACGAGGTCGACCTGGTGCCGGGCGACCCGCTGCCGGGGACGACCGACTGGCTGGCGCTGTTCGCCGCGATGACGTTCTACCCGACCTCCGCACCCGCGCAGCTGGTAACCACAGTGGCCGAGCTGGCCGACGCCGCGGGCATTCCGCTGATGATCGACGTACGGGCGGAAGGTGTCGTGATCGACAGCGGGAAGGACCAGTGGGAGGACGCCGACGGCGCGGACCCGAAGTTCGTCGCGCTGGCCACACAGATCGAGGCCGCGGCCAAGGATCTCGGGTTGCGCGCGGACCCGGCGCCGTTGCGGTTCGTGCAGTTCGGGATCGATGCGGTCGACGTACAGATGGTCCGGGCGTTCTGGACGGAGCTGCTCGGCTACGCGGAGGACAGCCGGCCGCATCTCTCGGACATCTACGACCCGCGGCGCTTGAACCCGGTGCTGTTCTTCCAGCAGCTGGAGGAGCCGAGGCAGCAGCGGAACCGGATCCGCTTCGAGCTCGCCGTACCGGAGGACGCGGTGGCGCAACGGGTGCAGGCGGCGTTGTCAGCCGGTGGGCAGCTTCTGTCCGAGAAGCCTTACCTGGTTGCCGATCCGGAGGGCAACGAGGTGGTCATCGGAACGTAGAAGACCTGCCCCTCCACCTGAAAGGGCAGGTCTTCGAGTCGTCTCCTTTGCGGCTCAGCCCATTCGCCGATGCGCCTTGACTAGATCGAACTCATGGACGATGGCGGTAGCGTGCCCGTGCGCGAGTGCGTACTCGCCGGCTAGCCATCTCACTCTGTCGTCGAAGCGCAGGAACGACGGTCCGTCGTTCATCAGCTGGAACCACTCGGTCATTGCGCGTCCGGTGCATCTGGGCACGGCCTCCACCAAACGCTGATGCGTCTCCTCGGAGTGGTTCAAGCCCATCTTCGCCTCCCGTTATCGGGGTACCGCGTAGTTATCGACTGTGCACCACGTGGCCGCCCGGAGGCAAGACTCCCGACATGAAAGTCCCCGCTCAGCGGACGCACAAGTCGAACAACTACTGACCGACGGGCACGCTGTCCGTGGGTTCCTCGACGCGGTCGACCTCGGCCTTGGGGTGCCGGCGCCGGTGGCGCAGTTCCGCCCAACGACCCCGCGGGCCGCGTTCCCGCCCGCCGACCTCGGTGGCCGCGACCTCGGTGCCCGCCCGGCGAGCAGCGAGTACGGCGGCCTCCGCGATCGGGAGGATCGCCTCGCCGCGGAACTGCTCCGGGTGCACGAACGACTCGGTCCCCACGCCCATCGCGGCCGCCATGGACGGCAGCAGCGCGGCCGACGCGGCGGCGTAGCCGGTGGCCGACGGGTGGAAGTTGTCTCGGCCCCACATCGACGGGTTGGTCCGGAACACCTCGCCAAGCAGTGTGCCGAGTGACACGGAACGGCCGCCTGCTTCGACGACTGCGATGGTCTGAGCGGCGGCCAGCCGGTGGCTCCAGGACCGGGCGACCCATCGCAACGGCGGCTGGATCGTCCGGACCACCCCCAGGTCGGGGCAGGTCCCCACCACCACTTCACAGTTCGCGGCGCGCAACCGGCGTACGGCGGTGGACAGCAAGCGGACCGACGTCGACGGGGGCATCTTCGCCTTCACGTCGTTCACGCCGATCAGGATGACGGCCACATGGGGGCCGGCCTGCAGCGCGGCGTCCACCTGGCCGGCCAGGTCGGTCGACTTCGCCCCGGTCTTCGACACGTCGACCAGGCGCACGGGACGCTCGGCCAGCTCGGCGAGCCCGGAGGCGAGCAGCACCCCGGGAGTCTCGTCGGGCGAGTCCGTGCCGTAACCGGCCGCGCTCGAGTCGCCGATCATGGCGAAGGTGATCGGATGTCCTGGATACCGGCCGTACAGGCCGTCGCCCGGAGTGGGGTAGTACCTCGTCGGTCCGATCACGCGCTTCGCATACTCGGCCTCAGCGGTCAGTACGCCGTACAACGTGGCACCGATGAGTCCGAGTCCCCCGCCCCCGAAGGCTGCGGCCTGGGCCAGCTTCTTGGCTGCCCTGGCTCTGCTCATACTGACAAGGATTACACGGTGTTACGACGACGCAAGTGAAAATAGGGGATAGACACGCAGATCACTACAGTAAGGATCGTGCGCTATGCAGACTCTCTCCTGGACCTCGTCGGCAACACCCCGCTCGTGAAGCTGGGCAAGACCACGGACGGTGCCAAGCCCCTTGTGCTCGCCAAGGTCGAGTACTTCAACCCGGGCGGCTCGGTGAAGGACCGGATCGCGGTCCGGATGATCGAGGCCGCGGAGGCCTCCGGCGAGCTCAAGCCCGGCGGCACGATCGTCGAGCCGACCTCCGGCAACACCGGTGTCGGGCTCGCGATGGTCGCCCAGCAGAAGGGCTACAAGTGCGTCTTCGTCTGCCCGGACAAGGTCAGCGAGGACAAGCGCAACGTGCTCAAGGCGTACGGCGCCGACGTCGTGGTCTGCCCGACCGCGGTCGCCCCTGAGCACCCGGACTCGTACTACAACGTCTCCGACCGCCTGGTCCGCGAGATCGAGGGCGCCTGGAAGCCGAACCAGTACGCGAACCAGAACAACCCGCGCTCGCACTACGAGACCACCGGCCCGGAGCTCTGGGAGCAGACCGAGGGCAAGATCACGCACTTCGTCGCGGGCGTAGGCACCGGCGGCACGATCACCGGCACCGGCAGGTACCTGAAGGAGGTCTCCGGCGGGAAGGTGCAGATCGTCGGCGCCGACCCCGAGGGCTCGGTGTACTCCGGCGGCACCGGCCGGCCGTACCTGGTCGAGGGTGTCGGCGAGGACTTCTGGCCGGAGACGTACGACCGCAACATCTGCGACCGGATCATCGAGGTGTCGGACGCGGACTCGTTCGCGCTCACCCGGCGGCTCGCCCGCGAGGAGGCGATGCTGGTCGGCGGCTCGGCCGGGATGGCCGCCGCGGCCGCGATCCGGTTGGCGCACGAGCTCGATGACCCCGAAGCCGTCATCGTGGTCCTGCTGCCGGACGGCGGCCGCGGCTACCTGACCAAGGTGTTCAACGACGACTGGCTGGCGCAGTACGGCTTCCTCGCGCACACGCGCCAGGGCGCGACGCTGGGCGACATCCTGGCCCGCAAGGACGGCAGCCTGCCGCCGCTGGTGCACACCCACCCGCACGAGACGATCGCCGAGGCGGTCGCGATCCTCCGTGAGTACGGCGTCTCGCAGATGCCCGTCGTCCGTGCGGAGCCGCCGGTGATGGCGGCCGAGGTGGCCGGCGCGGTGTCGGAGCGGACGTTGATGGACGCGCTGTACTCCGGCAAGGCGCGACTGGCCGACATGGTCGAGCTGCACATGGACCCGGCACTGCCGTCCCTGGGCGCCGGCGAACCGGTCACCAAGGCGGTCGAGCTGCTCGAGGATCGGGACGCCCTGATGGTTCTGGACGACGGCAAGCCGGTGGGCGTACTGACCCGGCAGGACCTACTGGTCCACCTGTCCGCCGACTGAGATTAGCGGTCTACAACTGACGGGATGATGGCGATCAGCGCCGTGATCACGATGCCGATCACGATGGCTGCCGCTCCGGCGATCTGAAGGATTTCCATATCTCAAGAGTCCTTCAGCACCGCCCGCGAAACATCGGCCTCCGGATCGGTCTTTCCTTCATCCCAAGGTCGTACGCCGGGCCGCCCGGACTCCTACTGAAGGAGTCCGGGTGATCACCTAATGGAAGGCCACCGCCCGCAAAGGACACCGCTGCGCGGCGGCTGCCTTTTGGCCGCCTTCGGCGGCGTGCTGCCGCCGCCGAGTGGAGCGTGTCCGCGGTGGGTAGCTGTTCCCGCGGAGGAAGAGGTCACCACTTCGCGCTGGCTCTCCAGCGATGCGGACCCTCGATGTTCAGAGCGTGCCGATGCGACCGGCGAAGTCCCGTACGCCGTGCAAGCTGTTGCTGCGGTCGCCGGAGAGCAGGTCGCGGGTCAGTTGCTGTGCCCAGGGACGGAAGCGGACTTCCTGTGGGGTGTCTCGCTCGGCGGTGACGAGGGCTTGGAACGCGGCTTGCCTGTTGCCACGTCCGTGAAGGGCGAGGGCGGTGTCTTCCCAGTAACGGGCGCGACGTTCGGGGGCGGTAATGCCGGCGGGGTCGACCAGGCGGGCGTAGTCGACGGCTGTGCCGAAGTCGCCGAGAACCCGCGAGACGCTGATTTTGTAGACGGCCAGGTCGAGCATGTTGAAGCGGTCGTTCTTGGTGAGGCGCGTACGGCGTGCGGCGGCCTCGGCTTCGCCGAGCAATGTCCAGGCGCTGTCGCGGTCGTCGCGTAGCGCGGCAGTGTAGGAGGCGGTGGCAAGTAATTGCCTGTACGTAGCGGCGGTGCTGGTGTCGGTCAGGCCGGTATCGGTCTGTAGTTGGCTTGCCGCGTCGAGCATGAGCCGCTGGGCGCCTTCGCGGTGGTGGGTTCGCCGCATCACGGTGGCCGCCCAGCGGCGGGACTCGGCCAACGTCAGTGGGTCGTCGCCGGCGCGAGCGGCCTGGACCGCGCGGTCTGCTGTGGCCCAGGCCATCCCGTCATCATGCAGCTTGACCAGCAATTCCGTAGCCAGGCAATAGGCCTGCGCCAGCCGAGTGGACGCCGGTCCGACCTCGCTGGTCGAGGCTGCGTCGCGGCCGGCGACTGCTTGCGCGAGCAGCCTGGGAAGGCGGCGGGCGAGCTGGCTGTAACGGGTGGCGCGGAAGTCGGCACGCGCCGCCGCGATCTGCGCCCCCAGTTGGTGATCAGGAATGGGCGCGGCGGTCAGCCGCCCGAACAGCACGTCCTCGATGGTGTCGGCCATTCCGTAGGCGGCGGCCGCCTGGCCCAGAGGCAGCACTGCTGCGCCGGTCACGACCGCGGCGGTCGTCGCTAGCAGGTCGCGTCGGCGCATCGGATCACCATCCTCATCGACACCTGCGCTCAGGCTAGCGGTGCTCAGGCCGGAGACCGGGCGCGACAGTCCGAACAGAGGCAGCGCGCCCGCGCAAACCTGACGAAACCGGCCCGGGCGACGCCGTCATGGCCATGCGACGGGATCGGTTCCTCAGCGCCGATACCCTGAGCCTTCCGCCGTCATCGTCTGCTACCTAGTGGACTACCGCGAAGTCGGACGGATCGAGCCGGCGGGTGCGGCGCCAGTACGACATCGTCCACTCCGGCCAGATCGTGGAGTTCCGCCCGGCTGCGTCCAGGTACCAGCTCGTGCAACCCGACTGCCAGACGGTGGAGCCGAGCTCGCCCTGGACGATGTCGACGAACCGCTCCTGGACCTCCTCGCGGACCTCGACGTACGACGCGTTGCGCCGCCGGAGCAGGTGCAGGGCCTGCATGACGTACCGGACCTGGGCCTCGATCATGAAGATCATCGAGGAGTGGCCGAGGAGCGTGTTCGGGCCGACCAGCAGGAACAGGTTCGGGTAGCCGGAGACCGTGATGCCGAGGTGTGCACCGATGCCGTTGCGCTTCCAGTGGTCGGCGAGGTCGACGCCGTCCTTGCCGAGGATCGGCATCCGGGTCAGGTTCGCCGAGACGTCGAACCCGGTGCCGAGCACGATCGTGTCGCAGGCCCGTTCGGTCCCGTCGGCGGTGATCACGCCGGTCGGGGTGACCCGCGTGATCGGGGTGGTGACGACGTCGACGTTCGGCCGGCCGAGCGCGGGGTAGTAGTCGTTCGAGATCAGGATCCGCTTGCAGCCGATCTGGTAGTCCGGCATCAGTTTCGCCCGTAGCTCAGGGTCGGTGACCTGCTTGTGCAGGTGCCGTTTCGCCTGGATTTCCAGGCCTTTCATCAACTTCGGGTTCCCGGCGAAGCCTGCGCCACGACCCTCGAGGCCCCAGTAGATGACGTTGCGGATCGTCCGCTGGCCGGCCGGGAACCGTGCGTGCAGCTTGCGCTCCCAGCCGCCGATCGCGCGGTCGGGCTTCGGCGTCACCCACGGTGGCGTCCGCTGGTACACGTCCAGTTGCGCGACCTGCGGGGCGATCTCCGGCACGAACTGGATCGCCGACGCGCCGGTCCCGATCACGGCGACGTTCCGGCCGCGCAGGTCCGCCGAGTGATCCCAGACGGCCGAGTGGAACGTCGTACCGGCGAAAGAGTCGAGGCCCGGGATGTCCGGGAGCTTCGGCCGGTGCAGGCTGCCGACGCCGGCTACGAGGGACTGGGTCTCGATCGTCTCGTCGCCGTTGACCGTGACGGTCCAGCGGCCGGTCGCCTCGTCGAAGACGGCTTCGGTGACCTCGGCGCCGTACCGGATCTTGTCCGCGATGCCGTACTTGTCCGCGCAGTGCCGCAGGTACGCGAGGATCTCGTCCCAGGGCGCGAACATCCGCGTCCAGCGCGGGTTCTGCTCGAACGAGAACGAGTACAGGTACGACGGGATGTCGCAGGCGCAGCCGGGATACGTGTTGTCCCGCCAGGTGCCGCCGAGGTCGTCCGCCTTCTCGAGGATGACGAAGTCCTCACACCCGGCCTGCTTGAGCTTGATTCCCATGCACAGCCCGGCGAACCCGGACCCGATGATGACGACCTCAGCCATACCGCCTGAGGTTACCGGCGGGTCACTGAAGCCGGTAGAGGGTCTCGCCGGCATTCGGTACGACGAAGGTCTCCGGGTCGGCCTCGTACGCGGCCAGGTCGACCGTCGCCGGGTCGAGATACCCGAGGTTGGCCCGCCGTACGACGTCCTCGGGGATGCCCGTCGCGAGCGTGACCCGGACGCGGAGGTGCTCGCCGTTGACCGGGTCCCAGGTGCCCGCGCCGCGCAGGTGCGTGGAGTGCGCGAGGACGCCCCAGTGTACGTCGCGGAACTTGTCCCATTGGCCGACGAAGTAGTCGCGGCAGTGGTACCCGATCTCCTCGATCTCGGGGTGCATCGCGGCCAATTGGGTGACGTGCGGCGCGTACAGGATCACCTCGCCGCCGTCCGCGACGATCGGCTCGACCTTGTAGAAGCCCTTGGCCGCGGTCCAGATATCGGCGTACTTCGGCGGCATCACCGAGACGATCCGCCGGACGGGATGCTCCAGGTAGCGGACGTGGGTCTGCGCGGAGATCTCGGCGGCCGCGCGCCAGGACGAGATCGTGTCGCCGAACGCGACCGCGTGCAACGCGTCCGTCCCGGACTGGGCGACCACGGACAGCGCGAGCTTCTCGGCCGGGATGAGCGCGGCGGCCTCGTCGATCAGGGCGCGGACCGGGGTGAGTCCCGGCGTACCGATGATGTTCGCGCTGGTGATCAGGGCGCCGAGCCAGTGCGAGAAGTCGATGACCTCCTGGCCCGCGACCCCCGGGAAGAAGTACTTGTTGCCGCCGGAGAAACCAACCACCTCGTGCGGGAAGACCGGCCCGACGACCAGGGCCACGTCGTGCTCGACGACGGCGCGGTTGAGCCGGACCGGAACCTCGTCGCGGAGCATCTCGTCCGAGATCTCCCCGACCCGGTCGGGGCCGATCGTGCCCAGGTCCGCGAACGTATCGGGTTTCCACCACTCGTGGTTGATCACGTTCGGGTAGTCGCCGCCCAGGTGCTCGCGGAGCTGGTCCGGCGTCATCTCCGCATGCGTGCCCAGGGCAACCAGGATCGTGACCTGGCTGTCCTTCAGAGCCTCGGTGACCGCCTTCAGCAGCAAGGGCAGCGGGCAGCTGCGGGTCGCGTCCGGGACGATCACGCAGACGCTGCGTCCCTCCAGGCCCGCGCCGGCCAGGACACCGCCGACGAACGCCGTCACCTCGTCCTCGGTCAGGACCTGACCCACACCGCCGATCACCGCCGCATCAGTCACCTCTAGACCCTACCTACCTCCAGACACTCATGGCAGTGGTCGCGACGGCCATGAGATCGTCCCGGCTCGCCCCGTCCCGCGCCTGCTGTGACATCCCCTGGATTGTCGCCGCGAAGAAGGTTGCGAGCGCCGCCGCATCCGTGTCGTCGGGCAGGAGTCCGGCGTCCACGTCCCCCTGGATGCGGTCCCGCAGTACGTCGCGGCCGGTCCGGCGGATCCTGCGGAGTCGGTCGGCCACGTCCGCCGAGGCGGGGATCGTGTTCTGGGCCGCACTGATGATCAGGCAGCCGCGGGCGTGCTCAGGCTCGGTGTACTGCGTGGCTGCCTCGCGGAGGATCCGCTCGATCGCCGCACGGGCCGTCGATTCCTCGGCGAGTGCCCGGGCGGTGAAGGCGCCGTGCGTGTCCTGGTAGCGCTGCACGACCTCTTCGAAGAGCTTCCGCTTGTCGCCGAACGCGGCGTACAGGCTCGGCGCGCCGATGCCGAGAGACGTCGTCAGATCCGCCACCGACGTCGCGTCGTACCCGCGCTCCCAGAAGGTCAGCAGCGCCTGCTCGAGCGCTGCCTCACGGTCGAACGAGCGTGGTCGCCCACGCCGGGTCTCGGTCATGCGGACATTCTATAGCGATCGCTAGAGAATGTGTTACCGTCCTTTCTGTAGTGATCATTAGAGAAAGGGTCGTGGGATGCGGACAGCGTTGGTGACCGGTGGCAGTCGCGGGATCGGAAGGGCGATCGCGCTGCGGCTGGCGCGGGACGGCGTGCGGATCGGGGTGCACTACGGGCGCGACGACGCGGCCGCCGAGCGGACGCTCGGGGAGATCGAGGCGGCTGGTGGGCAGGGGTTCCTGGTGAAGGCGGAGCTCGAGGAGCCGGTGGATGCGGTCTGGACGGAGTTCGACCGGTACGCCGACGGGCTGGACATCCTGGTCAACAACGCGGGCATCGGCCGGCAGCTGCCGCTCGCCGAGGTGACGCCGGAATGGTTCGACCGGTTGTTCGCGGTGAACGCGAAGGCGCCGTTCTTCCTGGTCCAGCAGGCGATCCCGCGGCTGCGCGACGGCGGCCGGATCGTCAACATCGGGTCCGGCGTGACCCGGATCGCGTTCCCGGAGGACGCGGCGTACTCGATGACCAAGGGGGCGTTGAGCACGCTGACGCTGGCGCTGGCGAAGGAGCTCGGGCCTCGCGGGATCACGGTGAACACCGTTGCCCCGGGCATCGTCGAGACCGAGATGAACGGCTGGCTGGCTGATCCCGCCGCAGCGCGGACGGCTGCGGCGTACTCGGTGTTCGATCGGGTCGGGCAGCCGGCCGAGGTTGCGGACGTGGTCGCGTTCGTCGCTTCGGGCGACGCGCGGTGGGTCACCGGTCAGACGGTCGACGCGACGGGCGGCTCCCGGCTGTGACGTGGCGGAAACCCTTGGTGGACAGCTGAATCGTGTGAGGACGCGGTAATCGGCCGGGCGTTGACCGCGGGCGGGGTGCGATGGACGATCGGTGAATCGCCTGGGGGAGTGAGCAAGGGGGAGATCCACCATGTCCGAAACCACCGAACAGCTGCGCCCACCGGGCTTCGGAGGCCTGCTGCTGCGCGACACCGACGCGGCGTACGACGACGCGCGCACGGTCTTCAACGGGATGATCGACAAGCGGCCCGCGATGATCGCCCAGTGCGAATCGGTGGGTGACGTCCAGGCAGCGGTGCGGTACGGCGCCGACCAGGAGCTGGAGATCGCGGTTCGCGGCGGCGGTCACGGGGTGGCCGGAACCGCGGTCACCGACGGCGGTCTGGTGGTCGACCTGCGGCGGATGAACAGCGTTCAGGTCGATCCGTTCGCCAAGATCGCGCGGGTCGGCGGGGGCGCGACCTGGGGTGATTTCGATAGGGCCTGCCAGAAGTACCTGCTGGCGACGACCGGCGGGCGGGCATCCACGACCGGGGTCGCGGGCCTGACGCTCGGTGGCGGGTCCGGCTGGCTGGAACGGAAGTTCGGGCTCGCGTGTGACGCGCTGATCTCGGTGGAGCTCGTCACTGCGGACGGGCGGCTGCTGATCGCGGACGAGACGAAGAACACCGAGCTGTTCTGGGCGCTCCACGGCGGCGGCGGGAACTTTGGCGTCGCGACGTCGCTGACCTTCCACCTCCAGCAGTTGCCGTCGACAACGTTGGCGTTGCTGATGTGGCCGGCGTCGGCGGGTCCCACGGTTTTGCGCGCGTACCGGGACCTGATCGAGTCGGGTGCGCCCGAGGAGCTCGGTGGCGGTGTCATCTATCTGACCGGGCCGCCGGAGGAGTTCGTGCCCGCGCACCTGCAGGGGCAGCTGATCGTGGGTGCGGCGGCGGTGTACGCCGGCAGCGAGGCGGAGATGCGTGACGTGTTCGCGCCGCTGTTCGCGCTGGCGCCGGAGGCCGAGCTGGTCGCGGAGATGCCGTACGCCGACATTCAATCGGCGCTCGACGATCCGCCGGGGTTCCGGAACTACTGGTCCGCGGAGCATCTGGCGTCGTTCCCCGATCCCGCGGTCGAGGCGTTCGCCGGCCGGTCGGCGGACATGATCTCGCCGTCACCGTCGCAACAGGCGATCGTGCCGTGGGGTGGCGCCGTACAACGCGGTGCGGACAAGTGGCCGCAGCCGCATCGTCAGGCGGCGTGGGTGGTGCACCCGTTCGGGCTGTGGTCCGATCCGGCCGACGATGCGCGCGGCATCCGGTGGGCGCGGGACGTGTGCTCGGACCTGGCCGAGTGGGCGACCGGGTACGTGTACCTGAACTTCATCGGCAACGAGGGCCAGAACCGGGTGATCGCGGGGTTCGGCGAGGAGAACTACCAGCGGCTGGCGCGGGTCAAGTGCCAGTACGACCCGGAGAACACCTTCCACCTGAACCAGAACATCGAGCCCGGCTGGCCCTGTTAGTCAGACGTCTTCAGCAGGTGGGGTGGGATCGCTGCCGCCTTGATCGAGGCGGAACGGCGGATAGACATCGGTCATCAAGGAGGCGTACCCGGAGACCCTCAAGGCCCAGCGATTCAGGCCGAGGATCAGGTCGTAGAGCGAGCGCGGGTAGGTGCCGGTGAAGAGGAGAGCGATGGCCGCGAAGATGACGAGCACACCGACCAGGCCTCCGCCGAGGCTCCACGCCCAGTCGTCGGAACCGTTCGCGGCCCAGCTGCCGCCGCCGACGAAGATGCCGACGATGATGTAGTGCGGGATCGCCAACAGCCACCACTTCACCAGGACCAGGCCACGGGACAGGCGCTCGGGATAGTCCACCGTCAGCCGCGCCGGGTAGCTCTCGACCTCGGCGAGCGTGAACGGCGGGTACTGGTCGGTGCCGAGCACGCTGTAGGCGTAGTAGTTCACGCGCCACGACCACCGCATCACGCCGACGTTGAAGTCGAAGAGCCCGCGCGGGTAGCGCTCGGTGAAGAGGATCGCGAAGAACGCGATCACCGAGGCGACCAGGAAGCCGATCCACAGGAACAGCAGGACGAAGAAGTGCGGGATCGCCAGGATCCACTTCACCAACCACAACCACCTGGAAGTCCCTGGATCCAGCTCAGCGTTCACATGCACCGGATACGCAACAGATCCCGCCATGACGACCAGTCCCTTTTTTGCTCACGATCTCCGGCGGAAAGATCCCTGTCAACGTTGAACTACACAGTAATGGACGCGGTCTGTGTTGTCGGGGTGATCAGTCCGTAGCCAGAGTGGCGGGGTGGGTGGCGCGGGACCATTGGGTGGCGGTGATGGCGGCGTAGGCGATGGCGCTGAGGGGGACCGCCCAGAAGCGGAAGAAGGGGAGTTGGCCTGAGACGGTGGTTGCGGCGAAGACGATGCCGAAGGTTGCGAGGCCGGCGAGCGTGCCGCGGCGGCGGGAGTCGAGTGCGCTGCTCGGGAGCGGGCCCATGTGCCGGTCGAGCATCGTGCCGAACGCGCTCAGGCCGACGAGTGCGGTGACGAGGAACAAGATCGTCCCGGGGAGTCCGCCGAACACGATCGCGAACGCGTTCAGGAACGTGACGAACGCGAACGCGACGCCCATGTCCAGCGCCCCGAACGTCAGGTGCGACCGGCGCCGGCGCTTGAGGTCGTCGCCGGTCCGGATCGGGCCGGGCTCGCCGGTCAGTCGTCGTAAGGTCAGGATCAGGCCGGTCGCGATCAGGATCAGCAGCAGTACGCCGACGACGGACAGGACCACGGAGCGAGTGGTCGACATGTACTGGCGGACCTCGTCGCCGGACACGCAGTTCGCCGACGGCGGGAACCAACTGGTGCGCGCGAACGCATCGTCCGCGCCGACCTTGCGCGCGCAGTCCGCACTCGGGTCGTACCAGCCGGGCATCGACAATGTGACGACCGTCGTCCACACCAGCCCGCCGACCAAACCCAACCCCAGCAGGGATCCCGCGCGCCGCCTCACCCACTCCACGGCCCTACCCTCTCATCCGTGGACTCCTACCTTGCCCAGCTCCGCCGCGACGTCGGCTCCCGCCTGCTGTTGCTGCCCGGTGCGCAGGTCCTCGCCATCGATGCGGAGGATCGCATCCTGTTCCAGAGGAGTCTCGACTCCGGTCTGTGGGAGCTGCCCGCGGGCGGTGCGGAACCGGGCGACAGCTTCCGTCGTACGGCGGCCCGCGAGTTCGCCGAGGAGACCGGGCTGATCGTCGCGGAGGAGGACCTGATCCCGTTCGCCAGCGTTTCGCGCGCCGACGTACACACGCTGACCTACCCGAACGGCGACGTCGTCCAGTGCTTCGCGCTCTGCTTCGAAACCCGCCACTGGACCGGCACGCTCCGCCCAGCCGAAAACGAAGTACTGGAAGCCGCCTTCTTCCCCGCACCGCCGACCCCACTCCATCCCCCGACGGAGCTGGTCCTGCGCCTCCACACGGCCTACCAACAGACAGGCCTCTTCCAGGCCTGCTAGGCGTACTGCTTCGCCTGGGCGCGGAGAAAGTCGGTGGCGGAGCGCGGGACGATGCCTCGGGTGCGGAGCGGTTCGTCGGTCCAGGTCGCGTCGTGCAGGGACTGAAGGAGGCCGCCGCCCAGGACCGAGGCCAGGCCGTCGTTGGCTCGGGCAAGCAGACGGCTCGCCAGGCGCGCGGCAGGAGCGGGCATCCGTTGGACCTTGATCCGCCGGTGGAGGAACTCCTCCGCGACGGCGACTGCCTCGATCCGGCTGAGCGCCTCGGGGCCGCCGAACTCGATCAGCGCGGGCGGGTCGGGTTCGGTGGCAACCGCCCCGATCAGCGCGGCGGCGTCGTCCGTGGCAACCCAGCGCAGCCGGGCGTCGCCCTTGCCGATCACCGAAACCTTGCCCCGGGCAAGGTCGAACCGTCCGACGGGGCCGAGATGAATCTCCTGGAACGCGTCCGGCCGGACGATCACCCGCTCGAGCTCCGTCCGCCGGAGCCGCTCCTCGACGGCGACCTTGGCCCGTTCGAGCGGCGTCCCGAGACCTGCGTCGACCCCGGCGTACGAGACGTAAACGAACCGCCGTACGCCGGCTTCCTCGGCCGCGTCGACCAACGACAGCATCCCCGCTTCGTCCACCGCGCGGATCGAGGGTCCGGGCAGGCGGGCCAGGCGCCGTCCAATCGCGGTAGCGGATGCGACCACGGTGTCCACGCCGCGGCAGGCTGCGCGCAGACTCGCGGGATCCGTCAGATCGCCCCGGACCACGTCCGCGTCGGTCATGTGCGTACCGGTGCGCGTCAGACACCGCACGTCGTTCCGCCGGGCAGTCAGCAAGCGAACCACGCGTCCACCTAGATCCCCGGTCCCGCCGACTACCAGCAGCATCGCACCCACCCCCCACCACTGACGGTGCTCCCAGACGTCAGTCGGCGCAAGAGGACGCGAAAATGCCACGCGGCGCCGGTCCGCAAATGAGATATTGCCGGGATGCGCGCAACGGAGGTCGTGACCGGAGCCGATATCGCCGACGGACTGCGGAAGCTCGGGCTCGACCGGGCGTCCGAGGTGATCGTGCACTCCTCGCTGAGTTCGTTCGGGTACGTCGACGGTGGCGCGGAGGCGGTTTGTTCGGCGCTGACCGAGGTGTGCGGGACTGTGCTGATGCCTGCCGGCAGCTGGGATCTCACCGGGATCCCGGCGCCACCCGGACTCGTGCGGCCGCACAACGCCTACTGGAACGCGGACGACTGGCCGGACTTCGACACTCGGTTGTCGCAGGCAACCAGTTTCCGCGCCGACCTTCCGATCGACCGCTGGCTCGGAACGATTCCGGAAACTTTCCGCCTGACCTGCTCGCCGTTCCGCACCGAGCATCCGCTGTTTGCCTACCAGGCCGCCGGACCCGCGGCCGAACGCCTGCTGGAAGCGCAGCGCCCTGACTGGCCGCTCGGTCCGATCGAGGCCCTCGACGGCGATGTCCTGCTGCTCGGCGTCACCCATACCTCGAACACCACGATCCACCTCGCCGAGCAACACCTCGGCCGCTCGCGCTTCTACCGCTACGCGAAATCCGCCGACGGCCTGTGGGTCGAGCTCCCCAACATCCCCGGCGACAGCCGCGAATTCGACACCATCGAGCCGGTACTGCGCTCAGCGACCAAGGAAATCCAGATCGGAAACGCCCGCATCCGCCGAATCCCCAAGCAGGCAGTACTGGCAGCAACCCGTCAGCTCATCGAAGCCGACCCCGCCGCCCTCCTCTGCACAGACGACCCAACCTGCCGCTGCGCCGCAGCCCTCCAACAGCGCTTGGCCGCCCTCGCCGGGTAGGGCATGCTCTGCCGGGTGACCAGACCCGTGTCCTTCGAGGAACTTCTCAGTCTGGGATGACGTCGATGAGGACCTTGCCGACGACGGCTTCCTCTACGGCGGCGTGGGCGTCTGCGGCCCGGTCTAGCGGGTAGTGGTGCAGCGGGAGGCCGGCGTCGGGGCCGATGCGGACGGCGCCGGCCTCGACCGCGGCCGAGACGTCGGCCAGGCCGCGTGGGCGCCAGGACTCCGGGGCCGTGTAGAGCAGAACGAACTGCCAGCGGGCGTTGGGCACCATCGACGCGCGCACCGGGAGTTCCATCGTCGCGCCTCCGTCGGTCGCGTAGACCGACACCGAGCCGTGCGGCGCGATCACCGCGGCGTCGATGGCTGCGTTCGCCGCCGGCGACACCTCGACGATCGTGTGCACGCCGTGAGGCGCGATCGCTCGTACCTCCGCGACGACGTCCTGCTGCTTGTAGTCGATGACGTGATCGGCGCCCGCCAGCGCGGCCAGCTTGCCCTTCTCCGGGCTACTCACGGTGGTGATCACGGTCGCGTCGGACCACCGGGCCAGCTGGATCGCCGCGTTACCGACCGCTCCTGCGCCGCCGGCCACCAGCACGGTGCGGCCGGAGAGCTTGCCTGGACCGAGGCGATCAGGGCCGTCCTCGGTCACGGTCAGGCATCGATGAGCGGTCAGGAACGGTACGCCGAGCGCGGCGCCGAGGTCGTACGACGCGTCGTCGGGCAGCGGCACCACATGGCGCACCGGGACCACGGCGTACTCCTGCGCCGTACCGCCCGACGGCCGTTGGTACGCGGCCTCCCAGAGCCAGACCCGGCGACCGGTGAGGGCCGCGTCGACGCCCTGACCGACGGCAACGACGACACCGGACCCGTCCTGGTTCGGCACCTGCGCCGGGTGCACCGGCGTACCGGCCTCACTGCCGCGGCGCGACTTCCAGTCGGTCGGATTGACGCCCGACCGGTGGATCCGCACCCGCACCTCTCCGGGTCCGACCTCGGTCACAGGCCTGTCCACGAGGGTCAGGACGTCGGGCTCACCGGTCACGGAATACTGGATGGCACGCACACTGTCGACGCTACCTCAGTTGCTTGGTGAACATGAGGAGAGCGTCGTCGTCGTTCCGAACCATCTCGCCCGGCGGAACCTGCTTGAGCTTGTAGAGCAGGCCACGGCCATCCGGAATATATCCACGGCGAACGTACATCCGTTGCGCGGTGCCGTAGTCGGCGTACAACCCAACCCCGATCCCTACGACCGGCGAGCGTTCCCCCACCAGCGCCTCGGCCGCGTCCATCAACGCGCTCCCGATCCCGCGCCGCCGGAACTTCGGCAGCACATTGAAGTCCTGGATCTCCGGAATCCCGTCGAACGGCCCGTACGGCGACACCCAGCGCGCGGTGACATAGCCGGCGAACTCGCCGCCGGCCGTGGCGATCAGGACGTCGCGCGTCCCGGCCTCCTGCTCGTCCAGGTACCGCCGGTACTGGCTCTCCGGCTTGTTCCACCCGATCTCGTCGAACGCCGCCGCGATCACCGGTGGATCCTCGACCCGCAACGGCCGGATCTCCAACGCTTCGTCCATCCGCGCAGCGTAGCCCCGTCACCACCGCAGGTCGCCCGGATTTCCGGACGACCTGCGGCGGAGTGTCATCGGGTGGCGCGGATCGCTTTCTCGATCACCGAGGTGATCGGATCGGGGGCCGTGATGAGGCCGAGGTGACCGGTCGGGATGCGGGTGATGGTGGAGTGGGCCCGGGTGGCCATGTCGTTCTGGGCCTTCGGGGTGATGATCAGGTCCTTCGTCCCAAGGACGTACCAGGACGGGATCGTCTTCCAGGCGGGCGGTCCGGACGGGTTGAAGCCGGCGCCCAGGGCGAGCGGTCGTTGCGCCGGGTACAGCTTCTCGGTCTGCGAGTGCCGTACCCCGGAGGCGAACGAATTCACGAAGGTGTCGTGCTTGAGGTAGAGGTCGACGTCACCGGTTGGTGCGTTCGGGTACGGAACGAAGTCGAAAACGGTTTCCGGCGGGACGGCGAGAGCGGAGTCCGCACCTGCCAACGGGAAGACGGCCTCGCCTTCCGCGGGCGCGAACGCGCCGACGTACACGAGCGCCTTCACATTCGGGTTCCCGGTGGCGGCATTGGTGATCACCGCGCCGCCGTACGGATGCCCGACCAGGACGATCGGCCCGGACAGGGTGGCGAGGAAGTTGCGGATGGTCGCGGCGTCGGTGGAGAGGCTGCGCAACGGGTTGGGCGGTACGCGGACCTGGTAGCCGTCGTCGAGCAGCCGGCTGGTGACCTTCGCCCAACTGGATCCGTCGGCCCACGCGCCGTGAACCAGCACGACGGTGGGCCGCGGTCCGCTCGGGTACGACGCGGCGGCGGGTGTCACGGCCGCGATCAGGACGCCGAGTACGGCGCCGAGGGCTGCCAGAAAGCGTGTTCTGCGGTGGTGCATCGATGATGCCTTTCGTCAGGCGACTGTCGCCGGGAGGGCGCGCTGGTGCGTGACGAAGCCGGGCTGTGAGCTAGGACCGGAAGAACTCGAGGAGGTCGGCGTTGACCACGTCGGCGTGCGTTGTGGGCAGGCCGTGCGGGAGGTCCTTGTAGGTCTTCAGGACCCCGTTCTTGAGTAGCGCGGCCGACTTCGGGCCGGAGTCGGCGTACGGGACGATCTGGTCGTCCTCGCTGTGCACGACCAGGACCGGGATGGTGATCGACCGCAGGTCCTCGGTGAAGTCGGTCTGGGAGAACGCGACGATGCCGTCGTAGTGCGCCTTCGCGCCGCCCATCATGCCCTGGCGCCACCAGTTCGCGATGATCGCTTCGTTGGACTCGACGCCCGGCCGGTTGAAACCGTAGAACGGCCCTTCCGGGAGGGCGCGGTAGAAGGCCGACCGGTTCGCCGCGAGCTGCGCCTGGAGGTCGTCGAAGACCGCCTTCGGCAGGCCCTCCGGGTTCGCGTCGGTCTGCACCATCAACGGCGGGACCGCGCAGAGCAGCGCGGCCTTGGCGGCCCGGTCCTCGCCGTGCCGGGCCAGGTAGTGCGCGACCTCGCCGCCGCCGGTCGAGTGGCCGACGTGGATGCAGTCGCGCAGGTCGAGGTGGTCGACGACCGCCTTCAGGTCGTCTGCGTAGTGGTCCATGTCGTGTCCGTCGCCGGTCTGCGTCGACCGGCCGTGTCCGCGGCGGTCGTGCGCGACGACGCGGTACCCCTTCGACAGGAAGAACAGCAGCTGGTTGTCCCAGTCGTCGGCCGACAGCGGCCATCCGTGGCTGAAGACGATCGGCTGGCCCGTACCCCAGTCCTTGTAGAAGATCTCCGTACCGTCGCTGGTCGTGATCGTTCCCACGTCAACCCCCTTGTCCGATGGGCTCGGCCCAGTCGCCGCCCCTAGGTCAAGCTAGTCGCCGGACGTGAATTTCTATAGGACAGAAGCTGGCCGCTATGGCGCTTAGAGTCGGAGCATGACGACAAACGAGCAGGGCTTGACCGGTGAGCGGGCCGACATCCTGGAGTTCCTCGGCAAGCACCGGGGCTTCCTGCGGCACACCGCTCAGGGGCTGACAGACGAGCAGGCCGCGACCCGCAGCACCATCAGCGAGCTGACGGTCGGCGGCCTGATCAAGCATGTGAGTGCCACCGAGCAGCACTGGGCCGAGTTCGCGCAGGGCAAGGGCGGGGGCAGCCCGGCGGAGACGGAGTACACCCCGGAGGTCATCGCCGCCTGGCAGGACCAGTTCCGTCTCACCGAGGGCGAGACGCTGGCCGGCGTACTCGCGGAGTACGAGAAGGTCGCCGCCGCCACCGACGAGCTCGTCCGCACCCTCGACCTGGACACCAGCTACGAGCTCCCGGCCGCGCCCTGGCAGCCGCCGGGTGTGTTCTGGACCGTCCGCCGGGTCTTCCTGCACATCACGGCCGAGACCGCCCAGCACGCCGGTCACGCCGACATCATCCGGGAGACGATCGACGGCCAGAAAACCATGGGCTGAACCAACAAACAAGGCGCCAGGACTCCTCCGGGGTCCTGGCGCTTTGCTGTGCCCGGAAACGCAACTTTCCGCGGTGTTTCCGCATCGAGGCAGGTAAGGGGAACTAAACCTCGGTGAGTTGACCGCCTCCATTGGGCTGACCGTTGGTACGGCGTACCGCACGCCGGTACGCAAGTCCGCTCAGGAGACCGTCGCCGGTGTCCGGAGACGGTTGGGGGAGAGGTACAACTTCATGCGATTCAGGGGTACGGCCGTTGTGGCCGTGGGGATCGCTGTTCTGGTTCTGGGGGCGGGAACGGCAACAGGAGACACTCGTGCTCCGGGAGAAGAAGGTCCCGGTATCCAGATCGTCCCAGGACCGGACGATCCAGGCGAGTCCCAGTTCGTGCCGGGCGGGAGCAACGTCGTACGACCGACGGCCGCGCCGGCGACGGACATCGGTACGAACACCAACAAGATCCAGTCGCTTGCGGCACCGTTCTACGCGTGCCCGGGGTTCAGCGGGATCGAGAAGACGAACCCGCTGACGAACCTGTACAGCGACAGGTTCCAGTGGGGGCCGTACGCGGCGGTCAAGGTCGGCAACGGCGGCGGGAACATCAACTGGGCGGCGAATCCGTACAAGAACGCCAGCTGGTACATGTGGTTCCACTCGCTGCGCTGGCTGGGCCAAGGGATTGTTGCTGCGGGCAAGGGTGATCTGACCGCGCTGACGCGGGTCAACACGATCGCGTACGACTGGTACCGCGACAACCCGTACTCGTGGAAGGCGAACGTCGGCGCCTGGGAGTCCACCATGCACCGGACCAACGTGCTGAACTGCTTGCGCCAGGCGATCCTGACTGGGCTGCACGTGAGCACCGTGCCGGCCCGGTACGCGTGGGTGGACGCGGCGCTGCTGAGTCACGCGAGATTCCTGACGTACAACTGGAGTGGTGCCTGGAACCACGGCACCGACGAGAGCATCGCATTGTTCGGGGTCGGGTGTGTGCTCGGCCGAACCGACTACAAGAACCTCGCACAGCAACGATTCGCGGCCGGTATCACGACCTCGATCGATGCCCAGGGCGGGACCAACGAACAGTCGACCGGCTACGCGTCCTTCAACTACTCGCTGTGGGGTCGCGCGATCGCCGTCATGCAGAACTGCGGCGTCAACCCCGGTACGACGATCGCCACCCGGCGTGCGTTGCTGGCCAAGTTCTTGACGCTGGCAACGAACTCGCTCGGCAAACTCCACCAAATCGGTGACACCGAGGTGCAGTCGACGTACCCGTGGACAGGCACGCCGTTGGAGTACGCCGGTTCGAAGGGTACGGCGGGCACGATGCCGCTGTGGCGGGTCGGGGCCTACTCGGCCGGCTACATCTTCGGTCGCACCGGTTGGGGCAGTGATCCTGCGCGAGGCTTCACGGGCGAGTCGTCGTACAGCATCAGGTACGGTCCGGTGCGGGCGTTCCACGGGCATCTCGACCACACCAGCATCACGTACACGGCACGTGGTCGGGACATCCTGGTCGACGGCGGGTACGCGGCGTACAACGCCGGCGCCTTCCGCACCTGGGCCGTCAGTCCGTACGCCCACAGCGTGATGACGACGCCGACGTCGGCGTACCTGAATCCGGTGACTCGGCTGACCGCATTGTCGGTGAAGGCGAACGCGGAGTCGTACGTGTTCGCGGATGCGCCGGGGAGCGGGATCAGTCGGGTACGGCGGGTTCTCGTGCTGAAGGATCCGGACCTGATCGTCACGTGGGACAGCGCTTCGGCGAGGACCGCTCAGGCGTTCCAGACGCTGTGGCACCTGCCGTCGGACCAGCGCGCGACGGTCGTTTCGCGGACGACTGCCGTGGCGATGGCGTCGGGCGACACGTCCAAGACGATCCTGTTCCAGGTGCCGTTCAAGCAGGCGCTGCCGGCCGGGGCGCTCCTGGTCAAGCAGGCGCAGACCAACCCGATCCAGGGCTGGCAGTACCCGAGCAGCTTCGTGCGCAAGTCTGCCCCGACGCTGATGATGGCCCGCTCCGGCACGTCGGCCTCGATCCTGTCGTTCATCGTTCCGGTCCGATCCAGCGGATCGGTCACCTACACCGTGCGACAGGTCGGTACGACGTTCATCGTCAACCTCAACGTCGGCGGCAAACGCACCAGCGTTGCCATCTCGGCCGGCGGATCCCTCTACCGCGCCGGCTGAACATCAGGGGCGTCTCCCGCTGTGGAGGCGCCCCTCGCTCGGAGTCGGTTGAAGGCCGTTGGTGGACCGGCGTCGAGGCGGTCGCGGATCATCTCGGCGCATTCGGCCGGGGTGTGCCGATCCGACTCGACCTCCACGTCGTACACGCCGTGCTCGTGGACGATCGGGAACTGCACCGCCGCTCTGCCGATCGTGCGGTTGCCGCGTTCGCGTTCGCGCCGCTCGAGTTCGGGCAGCGAGCAACGAACGCCGACGAACAGAACCGGCAGCCCGTCGAACACCGCCAGGCAATCCGCGAGCCGCCACCGCTCACCAAGGATGTGATCCACCACCACGTCGTTCCCCGCCGACGCCATCCCGGCGACGGCGCGGTGGAATCCGAGCACCGTTCGCTGGAACACGGACAGGAAGGCCTCGTCCGACATCTCCCGCCTGGCGCGGATCCGATGGAACTGGTCGATCGCCAGATGAAACCAGGTGCCGTCCAGCGAGCCGAGCAACTCGTTCGCGATGCTCGACTTGCCGGAACTCGACGTACCGTTGAGGAAAATGAGCCGGCCTGGGCGGCCGACGTTCGTTTCAGGAGTCAGCTCATGGCTTGCGGTGATCGACACCGGCCTATCATCTCCGACGGCTTCTTCCTTGGTACGGCGAGGAGTAACGTCCGAACTAGGACTGCGGACCGTGACGCGGGGGGAGCCGCCGCCCAGCTCAGATGGCGGGGGGTCGTCATGCGCGCAATCACCAACTCACACCGATCGGCCGCGGCGTTGGCGGCTGTCGTGTTGGCCGGGTGCTCGGCCGAGGTCACGGTCGGCGACGGTACGGTCGATGCGGATCGGATGGCTTCGGCAGTCGCGATGTACCTGCGCGAACACGTGCCCGACGTACAGGTCGGCACCATTACGTGCCCGACGGACGTGAAGGTCGCCGAGGGCAAGACCTTCACCTGTACAGCCGATGTGGCCGGCACCCAACTGCCGATGAACGTGACCTTGAGCCACGTGAGCGGCGGCGAGTACACCTACGAGTTCAAACCGGCCAAGGCGCTCATCGACACCCGCAAGGTCGTCACCGAGATCCGGTCCAGGCTCCCGGCGCAGGCCGCGGGCGCCTCGATCGACTGCGGTACGGCGCTGATCCGCATCGTCGAGGTCAGCGGGAAGATCCCGTGCACCGTCTCGTTGGCAGGCAAACGCCAGGTCGTCCAGACCGTCGTCGACGACCTCGGCGGAACCGTCCACTTCGAGCCAGCCACGGTGTGGGCGGCTTCGATCGGAAAGATCGGCGACAAGATCACGGTGTACGGCGAGTCCGGCGCCGCTCTGCTGGAGGTCACCGTCGCGCGAGTGAAATTCAGTACCGGCGACGATTTCGACCAGCCCGAACATGGCCTGTATCTAGGCGCCTACGTGACCCTACGCGCCCTCATCGACCAGCAAGACCTCATCGAAATCACCGCCGTATCCGGCGGCAAGACCTACACCGGCGACGCCATAGTCACCTCAACCACCTTCGACCCACCCCTCGACCCAGTACTCCTCAACCAAGGCGAACAAACCGCCGGCTGGCTGATCTTCGACGTCCCCACCCGCCACGGCCATCTAGTAATCCGCGACGCCACCAACAACCAACTAGGAGCCTGGAAGTACTGAGCGCGGTCGCCGGTGGCGGCGAACCGGCTGAGGCAAGTTGGTGAGGGATCGGATCCCGCAGATCATCCGTGCGAGTGGCGCCGAGCCGATGACGTATCAGGCCGATCCGGCCGAGTACCGTCGCCGGCTGCGCGACAAGCTCGCGGTCGTCTATGCCCTCGCAGCCGACCTGGGCACGACCGAGGAGGCCCTCGAAACAACCCGAGCCGCCAAGGCCCGCGAGCGTGGAGCGTTCACCGACCGAACCATCTGGACCGGCATCCGCTGACCGGTCCCGAAAATGCCGAGCGGTAGTTGCGTGGAAGGTGTCAGGATGCAGGCATGGTTGCGCGTGCGTTGAGCTTCGGGACGGTGGCTGAGGCCTACGAACGGTTCCGGCCCGGGTATCCCGTGGAACTCCTGGAGTTGGTCACGGCGTACGCCCGTGGACCGATCCGGACCGCTCTCGAGATCGGTGCCGGGACAGGCAAGGCAACGCGCCTGTTCGCGCAGGGAGGGATCGCGGTCACGGCGACAGAACCCGACGCGGCCATGCTCGCGGAGCTGCGCAAACACCTGACGGCCAACGTCACGACCGTGCAGGCCGCCTTCGAGGACCTGCCGCTGGATACGTCGTACGAGCTGGTGTATTCGGCCGCCGCGCTCCACTGGACCAACCCTGAAGGCCGGTGGGAGCGCATGGCCAAGCTCGTACGACCGGGTGGCGTGTTTACCTCGTTCGGTGTGCCGATCCAGCTCGCCGACCCGGCCCTCAAGGAGGCCGTGCGCGCGGCCCGTGCGCCGTACCTGGACGACGACGGTGTCCCGTCCCCCGACGGCACCCCCGCGGACCGCCCGATGCAATGGCCCGGCACGGAACTCCAGCAGTCCGAGTGGTTCACCGACGTCCAGCAGGCAGTGATCGAACGACGCCTGGCGATGAGCGCCCACGACTACATCGGACAACTGTCGACGGTCTCGGCGTACGTCATGCTCCCCCCGGCAGACCGAGCCGAGGTCTTCCGCCGAACCCTCCAGACCCTCCCCGAAACCGTCGAAATCGACGCCCAGATCACCGCCCACCTAGCCCGCCGCCACCACTAGCCAATGGCTGTCCGATTCCAGTTGGTCGTCGACTGTGCCGACCCGGACCGACTAGCCCGGTTCTGGGCCGCCGCGCTGGGCTATGAGCTCGCGCCGCCCCCGGCTGGATTCACTACCTGGAACGACTTCTACCGCGACCTGGGAGTCCCCGAGGAGGCGACCCGTCTGGCCGGCCTGGGCGCCACCATTACGGGCCCGTTCGAGGAAGGGCTCGACCACTACGCGGTCGGGATGAAGGATCCGGAAGGCAACGAATTCGACATCAACTGACGCTTTGCTACGTTGCCGCCATGACCAGACGGGCTGCGGGGCGGGCGTGAAGGCGGTCGTCTACGACCGGTACGGGTCCCCTGATGTGCTGAGGGTCGAGGATGTCCCGGTACCCTCGCCCGCCGCCGGCCAGGTGCGGGTGAAGATCGCCGCGACCTCGGTCAACCTCAGCGACTGGGAGTGCCTGCGCGGATCGCCCGCGTACGCGCGGATCGGCGGGCTGCGTTTCCCGGCTCGCCGGACGCTCGGATCGGACATCGCCGGCGTGGTTGACGACGTGGGGGAAACGGTGACGCGGTTCCGGCCCGGAGATGAGGTGTACGGCGACAACCTCGCGCTGATGGGTGGCTTCGCGGAGTATGCGCTCGCGCCGGAATCCGCACTCGCACACAAGCCGGCCCAGCTCACGTTCGCCGAGGCGTCGGCCATCCCGCAGGCGGGCGCGATCGCCCTGCAGGGCACGGACAGAGCCGCGCCAGGTCGCAGGGTGCTGATCAACGGCGCCGGCGGAGGGTCGGGATCGTTCGCGACTCAGCTCGCCAAGCGGCTAGGTGCTCACGTCACCGGCGTCGACAACGCCACCAAGCTGGACTTCGTACGGTCGGTCGGCGCCGACCAAGTCATCGACTACCGCCGGGATGACTTCACCCGAACCGCCCACCCGTACGACCTGATCCTCGACCTGGTCGCGCACCGGTCGGTGTTCGCCTACCGGCGCGCGCTGGCACCCGGCGGCACCTATCGATGCGTAGGTGGGTCGGTACCCACGCTGCTGCGCGTGCTCACCGTCGGCTGGCCGGTCGGCCGGCTCACCGGTCGCGCAATCGGGATCCTCGCCGTCAAGGAGGGCCCAGCCCATTTCGAGCCGTTGGCGGCCCTCTGCGTCAGCGGGGAGATAAGAATCCACATCCACCGCACCTTCGCCCTCGACCAGGTCCCCGCCGCACTCGCTCACGTCGGCGAGGGCCGAGCCCTCGGCAAAGTCATCGTCGACCTCTCCTGACGCACATCCGAATTGCCTACTCAGACTGCGGGTGCTTCGTCGGTTGGGTTGAACAAGGTTTCCCACCTCGTGGCGGTCACGATGTGGTTGAGGATGGTCTGCCGGTCGCCTGGCCAGGCGTGCTCGCCGAGGCAGGTGTAGTTGATGTGGCCGCTGCCGGCCAGGAGTAGGCGCACTACCTGGAGATCAGGCTCGCGGCCGTAGCCGTCGTACAAGGGTTCCCACCAGCGGTAGCCACTGCCGCTGAGATGGCCCGTTAGTTCGATGAAGAGCTTCGTGAAGTCGAACAGTGGGCAGCCGGCGGAGGAGACTTCCAGGTCCAAGACGCCAGTGACAGTCCAACCTGACGGTGCTCGGTCGAGGAAGAACCCGTTGGCATGGCAGTCCCCATGGATGAATCGGGGCGGGTCGAATGAACAGCGAGCGTCGTCGACCGAGTCGGCAACAAGGTTGGCCAAGCGGTCCATGACCGTCGGGCTGACCTTGGTGCTGTCGTTCGCCCAGGTGCGCATCGCGGCAGTGAGGAAGCGCTCGAAGCGCCAGCTCGGATGCTGGAATCCGTCCGTCGGCGCTTGGGTCGGCGGACCATCGACGAGGTAGCCGGCATGTTCATAGCGCAGCGCATGCATACCGGCCAGGTGCCGCCCGACCTGCCGCAGAGCCTCGTCGGCCTCGGGGCGACTCAGTGTCGGTAGCAGATCGACAAGCGACGTACCAGCGAGCTCAGCTGTGAGCAGATACGGCCAGCCCAACGGGTTGTCGCGGGTTGGCGAAGCTGTCTCGACAGTTGGTGTCGGCAGCCCGGCCTCAGCTAGCAGCCGATGAGCCCTGGCCTCGTGCTGGACTGCGCGACCTGCCGCATCGGGATCACCGCCGTACCAGGGTTTGGTGTGTGCTTTGAGGTACCGAACCGCATCCGGCGCCGCGATCCGCCAAGTGTGGTTCTCCGGGCGCAAGAACGTGACACGCAGGTCGTCCGATGGCCCCGCTCCGACGATGTGCCTGGCGGCGGGCTCTGTCAGCGAAGCGGCATTCAGCATCGTCCTAGCGTGTCGGCGCTCGAACTGCCCGCGCAAACCCTTTACCCAATGGGGCCCGGCGATCAGGCGTCAGCCGGGAACGGGGCGCCGATGTTGCTGTGGCAGCGGTAGCCGTTGGGGTTCTGGTGCGGGGCTAGTGGGCGTAGGTGGTGAGGAACCGGTCTCGGAAGGTGTCCATCGGCCAGACCGATGCGTCGGCGTCCGGCCGCAGCCCGGGCCGCCAGCCCCAGTCTGCTACCCGATCGGTCACGGCCGGGTCGGCGGCGATGATGCTGACCGGCACGTCGTGGCTTGCCCCGTTGCCCGACACGATGCTGGCCGGCTGATGGTCGCCGAGGACGACGAGCACCAGGTTGCGGTCGTGGAGCTGCTGTACGAACGAGGTCAGGGCGTCGAGCGAGTAGGCGATGGACTGTGCGTACGCGGCCTTTACCCGGTCCGGCTGCCGCCACACGTCTTCCGGCGAGTCGCCCTCGGCCGGCATTGGATCGAAGACTGAGCCGTCACCCACCCGGCTCCAGTCGACCAGCCGGGGGAGCGGTGCCCAGGGCGTGTGGCTGGAAACCAGGTCGACCTCGGCCATGACGGGAGCGCGGTTCGTCTTGTCCAACTCCAGCCGCTGGAGAGCGGCAAGGGTGTACTGGTCAGGCATCGAGGCATAGCTGAACGACGGCCCGGCGTACCCCACGTTCCGGCGGTCGTAGACCATGTCGTAGTGGTAGTACGTCTTCGCCACCGGCCAGTCCTTGTCATTGGACGGTACGTCGGCCACTGTCCGCCAGCCCGCCCGACCGAACGCGTCGGTGAGAGTGAGCCGGTCCAGGGTGACGAGGTGGTCGTACCGCTGCTGGTTGTTCACCCACAACCCGGACTGCAGGGTGGAGTGCGCCAGCCAGCTGATGCCGCCGAAGGTCGGCGAGGTGAGGAAGCCGCTGCGCGAGGAGAAGCCTGCCTGCTGCAGCCGCCGTTCCCCGGCCTCGAGCGCCGACCCGACCACAGGAGAGTCGAGCGCCGTGCGTCCGTAGCTCTCGACGAAGACCAGGAGCACGTCCTTGCCCGTCAGGCCGGCCAGAAAGTCGTTGCCCGGGGTGTCGCGGAACGGATCCTGCTTGAGCGCCCGTACGAACTCCCGCTGGTCGCGGAGGTCCTCACCGACCTGCGTGGCGAGCCGGATTGCGGAGGCCGAGGCGAGCTGTCGAACGGGCCAGGCGCCGGTCAGTGCGGGCACGATCGAGATCACGGCCAGAACGGCAACGATCCGCATCGTCGGCCGCCGGTGTCTCGCCACGAGCCGGGTCACCCGCACTGCCGACAACGGCAGCAGGGCGAGCAGGGCCACGCAGACGACTCCGGCTCCGATGAAGACCACGAGGGCGCCGACGCCGCCGATCGAGTCGCCGAGCAGGTCCAGCGCGGAGTCCGCGTACGCCGCGTCGTAGACCGGGTGAAAGGGACGGTCGAACGCGAAACAGAAGCCTCTGTCGAGCAGCCGCGTGATCGTCAGCACCCCGACGAGGAAACCGCCGATCAGGGCGAGGATCCGTGCGAGTCTCGACGGCAGTACGCAGACGAGGACGATGAACACCAGGCCCTCGAGCGGGATCCGGAGGAAGGCGGCCGGTGACAGGTCGCCGGTGTGGTCCGGCACGAGGAGCGCAGCCCAGACCAGGAGCACCGCCAGCGCCGACGTCACGGTGGTACGGGTGCGCGGCGGGCTTCCGGCCAGGCGCCAGAGCCCCCAGGTGTGACGCCCGAACGACTCGGCCAGCAGTCCCAGCGCGATCACCAGCACCACCGTGGTCACGGCATCGGGCAGGATCCGGGCAGCCGCGACGGTCAGCGCGATGCCCACGATCGCGGCGACGACCTTGGCCCAGTAGCGGGGCGGGAGCGAGCCGCGCAGCCACGGCAGCGCCCAGCCGGCAGCCACGAACACGTAGCGGGCTGCACCGAATGCGATCACCCACCAGCCCATCGTCTGTGCGACGTACACGCTCAGGACCATGACGAGGAACGAGTCGACTTCCATGTCGAAGCGTGCGCCGAACGCCGAAACGGTGCCGGTACGCCGAGCGACCTTCCCGTCCACCCCGTCGAGGAACAGCCCGACCGTCGCGAGCGCCACGAGGATCGCCACCGGCGCCCGGCCGCCGAACGAGTCCGCCGTGAGCGCCGCGACCCCGCAGGCGAGGACCGCGCGAGCCAGTGTCACTTTGTCCGCAGGCCCCAACCTGTCACGACGGTGACGCGCCATCGAGCGAGCGACCAGCGCGGCAAGACCGGCTCCGCAGGCGACGCCGGTCGACCAGCCGGCGACATCGAGGCCAGTGGTCGCCGCGAGCACACCGAGGAGCACGAGCAGACAAGCGAAGCCGGCGAGCGGGCCGGTCAGGATGCGGCTGCGCACTCGAACCTGAACCAGACGCACAGTGCCTCCGTATCTGCGGGTACGACGGTCATACGAGAACAGCGTCGCACCGGTTCATCCGGGCGGGAGAAGGAGGATGCGGTGCCGACAGAAGCACGCGCGTTCAGCCGACGCATCTGGACCTGGGCGCGCGTGGCGGGCGGCGCCGCGATCCTCGCCGTTCTCGTTTGGCGGGTGGGCACGGGCCCATTGGTGGACGGGCTCCGACAGACGACCGGTTGGTCACTCGCCGCGGCCTTCGCGATCACGTCGCTGACCACGTTGTGCTGTGCCTGGCGGTGGAGGCTCGTCGCCGGCGGGCTCGGCGTCGAGATGCCGCTGAGGACTGCGGTGGCTGCGTACTACCGGTCCCAGTTCCTCAACGCCACGCTGCCCGGCGGGGTGATGGGCGACGTACACCGCGCCGTGCGCCACGGGCGCGAGGTCGGCGACCTGGGCCGGAGCCTGCGGGCCGTCGCGTGGGAGCGGTCGTCGGGATTTGCGGTCCAGATCGTGCTGACGGTGGGCGTGCTGTTCCTGCTGTCCTGGCCCGCGGGCTCCTTTGTTCCCCCGGCCGCCGTGACGGTTGCGGTTCTCGCCGGTGTGGTCGCCGTACTCCTTTGTCTAAAGGGACATCGCCTCGCTTCGCGGATCGGACGCGTGTTCACCAGCGACCTCCGCGACGCGATCCTCGCGCCGCGGGCCTGGCCTCGCATCCTGCTCGCCTCCACAGTCGCCGTGCTCGGCCACGCCGCTGTGTTCCTGATCGCAGTACGAGCGACCGGGGCGGACCTGTCGCCGGCTCGGCTGCTGCCGCTGGCACTGGTCGTGCTGACGGCCTCGGCGGTGCCGACGAACATCGCAGGCTGGGGTCCACGCGAGGGCGCGGCCGCATGGGCGTTCAGCTCGATCGGACTGGGCGCGCCGCTGGGCGTCACCGTCGCGGTGGTGTACGGCGTACTCGCGCTGGTCGCAACGCTGCCCGGGGCCGTCGTCCTGGCGGTTGCCCGTCAAACACGCCAGATGCCCCTGAACTCTTAAGAGTCCAGGGGCATCGCGCTAGATCAAACCTCAGCCGGGAACTTCGCGCCGGTGTTGCTGTGGCAGCGGTAGCCGTTGGGGTTCTTGTGGAGGTACTGCTGGTGGTAGCAATACCGTCCAGGCGATAGAAGACGTCCGGTCACTGCCCCGAGTAGACGATCAGGCAACGCAGGGCCGGCTACACGCCCTGACCGGTGAACCCCTCGAACCGCACGCGGTCGGCGGTTCCCACGGTCATCGTCTCGTCGATGTACTGCCGGGTTGACCGGGTAAGGAATCGGAGATCGGCGTTCTGGATCTCCCGGTACGCCGCGGGCGTTTCGCCGGTACGGTCAACTGCACCTCCGTGACGGATCCAGTCGGCCACGGCGGCGCCCTGGTCCCGGACGGCGTTCCACCGCTCGCGGGTCATCGGTCCCATGGCTGCCTCGATCGTCGCAACCACCTCTGGTGGCGTCTCCGGCCAAGAGCACCAGTCGCTTATCACTTCGACCAGGCCTAGCGTGAGCGCGTGGTCGAGATTGGCGCCGAGTTGGTGGTCGAGATCGGCGGCCGCCAGGGCCTCCTCGGCGATGGCGAGGGACGTCAGCACTGGAGCCGCGTCACCCTGCTCAATCGCCGGGCACAGCCGATGCTGGGCGAGGTGCCCGAGTTGCAGGTCCGGCGTGGGAGCGTCGGCGAGGGACGGCCGGAACCACCGCAGGCTTTTGGACAGGCGCCGGAGTACGGCTTCGGTGGGGTCGATCGGGCGGCGAAAGATGCTCACCGGCCCAACCTTATGACGCGACTCCGGTGCCGTCGTATTGGCCGCCCGGAGGCTACGGCGCTCAGCTTCCAAGGCCGGGAGACCGTCGCCCGGAAGGCTGACGACGAGGGCACCACCGCGAAAGTGGTGCCCTCATACTTCACAGTTTGCAGTTATGCGTCTGCCGGGAACGCAACGCCGGTGTTGCTGTGGCACCTGTAGCCGTTCGGGTTCTTCGAGGCGGACAGGTACTGCTGGTGGTAGGCCTCGGCGTAGTAGAACGTGGTGGCGGGGGCTATTTCGGTGGTGATGTCGTCGTAGCCGAGGGGCTTGATGACGGGGGCGTAGAGGTCGCGGGTGCGTTCGGCCTCGGCGCGCTGGGCGTCGGTGGTGTAGTAGATCGCCGAGCGGTACTGCGAACCGAGGTCGTTGCCCTGCCGCATGCCCTGGGTCGGGTCGTGGGTCTCCCAGAAGACCTTCAGCAGGTCGGTGAAGGTGGTCTTGGTCGGGTCGTACACGACCCGGACGGCCTCCGCGTGACCGGTGCGCCCAGTGCAGACTTCCTCGTACGACGGGTTCGGGCTGTAACCGCCCGCGTACCCGACGGCCGTGGTGTACACGCCCGGCTGCTGCCAGAAGATCTCCTCGGTGCCCCAGAAGCATCCGGTGCCGAACCAGACCTCCTCGAAGCCCTCGGGCGCGGCAGCGGTCTGCGGCGTGTGCAGGACGATGTTCTCGTCCGGTACGGCGAACCCCGGGGCGTCCCGTCCGGGCAGGGCGGCCGATGGCTCGACCATGGCGGTGTTGCGGGTGAAGAACGACATTCTCACGCCTCTCGCAGTGTGACTCTCATAGTCTCCCAACGCCCCCGCCCAGGTGAACCTTCCCCCGACCCCTTACGGCACGATGACGTGCGGCGGACCTCCAGGCCATCACAATTGCCCGATCCGGTCGGCTCCCCGCAGGCGCGCGAGGCGGGGCCAATTGTGATGGCCTGGGCGTCCGGCCTACGCGATCATCACCCCACTCCGCCGGGCGGGAACGCCGGCGGTGGTCAGGGAGGCGTACGACGCGGCGAGGCGGGTGACGCCCTCGCGTAACGAGTCCACGTCCAGCGTGAACGGGAGGCGGATGAAGGACTCGAGGCCGCCGTCGGGGGAGAAGCGCGATCCGGCGACCAGGAGCGCGCCGTTGCGCTGGGCGACGCCGACGAGGCTGGAGCCGACCGGTTCGGGGAGCTCGCACCAGAGCGACAGTCCACCCGACGGCAGCCGGAACCTCCACGACGGAAGCTCGGCAGACACCGCGGCGGCCAAAGCATCCCGCCGCTGAGCCAGCGACGCCCGGCGCTCCGGCAGCAAAGTCGAGCGGCGCCGCAGAAGGTCCGCGACGACCAACTGCTCCAGCACCGGCGCACCGAGATCCATCGACGCCTTTGCGTCCAGCACGCGCGCGACCAGTGCCTCCGGCACCCGCATCCACCCGATCCGCAACCCGCCCCAGAACGACTTGCTCACCGACCCGACCGTGATCACCCCGTCCGGGTCGTACGACGCGAACGGCGGCGGCATCTCCTGCCCGTCCAGTGACAGCTCGAACAGCGTCTCGTCCACGATCGCCGTCGTCCGCGACCGCGCGAACGCCCGCGCCATCCGCTGCCGATCCGCCGCGGACATCAGGAAACCGGTCGGATTCTGGAAGTCCACCACCATCCACGCGGCCCGCGGCGCCGTCTGCCGAATCGTTGCCTCCAGCAAGGGCAGGTCCCACCCGCCGGGCGACATCGGTACGGCGACCACACGGCCACCGCTGCGCCGGATCGCGTCCACCGAGTTCGGATGCGTCGGGCTCTCGGTGAGGACCCGGTCGCCGATCTGCGTGATCGCCCGGATCGCGATCGACGTCGCGGCGAGCGCCCCGGCGGTGACGATGATCTGATCCGCCGACGTCGGCAACCCGCGTTCGCAGTACGCCGCCGCGATCTCGGAACGCAGTACCGGCAAGCCCTGCGGGTGGTACCCAGGCGTCGCCAGATGCAGCGACAAATCGAGAGCTGCCGACGCCACCGCCGTACTGATCCCCGGCACCGCGGCCGGCGCCGCGCAAGTGAAGTCGTACAGCCCCTCGGTGTCGATCCCGGGCGCGTGGTGCCGTCCGAGCTCCGGCTCGATCTTCGACGGCAGCGCCGTGACGCTCCCCGAACCACGCCGGCTCGTCAGGTAGCCGCTGTCCCGCAACGAGCGATAGGCGGACGCCACCGTCGTACGGCTCACCCCCAGCGCCTCGGTCAGTTCGCGCTCGCTCGGCAGCCGCGACCCGGGCATGATCCGCCCGTCCGCGATCAGCAGCCGGAGCCGCTCGGCCAGGACCCGGTACGCCGGACCGGTCCCGTCGGCCCACTCGCCGAGCAGGCCGCTTAACGTGCTGGCGGGAAGATATCGGGCTCGCATGCAGTCCACTATCGCGCAACTGGCTATCGAATGCCAGGCCACTTACCCCTGACACTGGATCTCGTGACCGCCACCTCCGATGCCCCGCCGCGTCAGCTCGCGCCCCTCAACCCGATCCAGCAGCTGAAGGCAGGCCACCTCCCGCGCCGCCTGGTGCAGCTGTACGTCGGCCTGACCCTGTACGGCGCCTCGATGGGCCTGATGATCCAGGGCAACCTCGGCCTCGACCCGTGGGACGTGTTCCACTCCGGCATCACCAAGCACCTCCCGCTCAGCTTCGGGACCGTGGTGATCGCGATGAGCTTCGTCGTACTGCTCGCCTGGATCCCGCTGCGCCAGTGGCCCGGCCTCGGCACGATCAGCAACGCGATCGTGATCGGCCTGGTCACCGACCTGACCCTGGCCACGGTCGACCGCCCGGACGCGCTCTGGCTGCGGATCGTGTTCATGCTGTCCGGTGTCGTCCTGAACGCGCTGGCCGGCGCTCTCTACATCGGCGCCCAATTCGGCCCCGGTCCTCGCGACGGCCTGATGACCGGCCTGGTACGCCGTACCGGCCTGAGCGTCCGCCTCGTCCGGACGTCGCTCGAGCTGACCGTCCTCGCGACCGGCTTCCTGCTCGGCGGCTCGATCGGCGTCGGCACTGTCGTCTATGCACTCTCGATCGGCCCGCTCGTCCACATCCTGCTGCCGATCTTCACCGTCCGCCTCAAGCGCAACTAGAGACGGGTCCCGGACCAGTAGCGGTCCGGGACCCGTTCTTTCTCGCAGGACCCCTCAGCCTGCGGGCTCTTAGGGGGTGTCTGACGGTTCCACGCCTACTGCGGGGCACTCGGCACGGCACCTCCTCGCTACGGCGTGGAACCGTCAGACACCCCCTAGCCGACCGGCTCCAGTTCACGCTCTTCCGTGACCGAGCGGGCCTTCATTCGGCGCGGCCACCAGGCGCGAGGGCCGAGCAGGGCGATCACACTCGGCACCAGGAAGCTCGACATCACGAACGCCGAGATCACGATGCCGGCCGCGACCGAGAACCCCATCTCGGTGAGCAGCGCCATACCGGCCAGCATCAGGGACGAGAACGTGCCGGCCAGGATCAGCCCGGCCGCCGCCACCGACGGGCCGCCGTGCTCGATCGCGCGGTCGGCCGCGGTTCGTGGATCCGTCCCGCGTTCGGCCTCCTCGCGCAACCGGGCGATCATCAGGATGTTGTAGTCGGTGCCGATGGCAACGACGAACAGGTACAGCATGATCGGCAGCGAGAACGTCACGCCCGCATGCCCGGCGGCGCCCTGGAACACGAACACCGTCGCGCCGATCGAGCTGAAGAAGCTCAGCACCACCGCGAGCATCAGCACCAGCGGCGCGATCAGCGACCGCAGCAGCAGCGCGAGGATGACCGCGATCAGCCCGCCCGCGACCGGGAAGATCACCGAGAGGTCCCGGCTGTTGGCGTCCCGGATGTCGGTGTAGCTGGCGGTCACGCCGCCGAGCAGCGTGGTCGTTCCGGCCGGCGCCTCGGCGTGCGCGGCCTCCCGGAGCTTCCCGTCGACCAGATCCAGCGACTTGTTCGCGTACGGCGCGCCGTCGAGAACAACGTTGATCTGGGCAACGGTCTTGTCCTTGTTCAGCAACGCCATACTGCCGTCCGCGCCAGCCGGAAGCACTCCGCCGACACCGTCGACCTTTGCCAGCTTCCCGGCGTACGTCGTGAGCTCGGCCGGATCCAGCGGCGTACCGTCGGTGCTCTTGACGTAGACCGTGGTCGGGTTCAATGCGCCGGCCGGGAAACCCGCCTGCAGGTCCTTGATCGCGCGGGATGACTCGGTGCCGTCCGGCAACTGGCTGAACGCGTCGTAGTCGACCTTCATACCGAGCGAGCCGAGCGCGAGCACGACCATCACGCCGCCGGAGATCGCTGCGACCACCGCCGGGCGCCGCGCGGTGAACGTGCCGAACCGCTTGAACATCGCGCCCTTCGGCGTCTTCTGCCACGACTTCGACGGCCAGAACACCTTCGGGCCGAGCAGCGAGACGACCGCCGGGACCAGGGTGATCGCCGCGAACGCCATCACCGCGACCGCGATCGCGAGCCCCGGGCCGAGGCTCTTGAACCCGCCGAACACCGCGAGCAGCAGCGCGCTGAACGCGACGACGATCGCCCCCGCCGCCGACACGATCACCTCGGCGACCCGGGCGACCGCGTTCACCAGCGCTTCCTTCGGCGCCTCGCCGGCGCGCAGGCGCTCGCGGAACCGGAACAGCAGGAACAGGATGTAGTCCGTGCCGACGCCGTACAGGACGACGGTCAGGATCGTCTGCAGGTCCTGCGTGACCTGCAGATCGGTCGCCTTCGCGACCAGCGCGATCAGGCCGGGCGCGATCGCCGACACCAAACCGACCGTGAGGATCGGCAGGAACGCGGCGACCGGGCTGCGGTAGATCACCAGCAGCAGGCCGATGATCAGTACGACGGTCGCGATTCCGACCACGATGAAGGCGTTGTTGAACGCGTCCTGGTTGTCGAGCATCAGCGCCGCGTCACCGGTCACGCCGTACTCGAGATCGGCGCCGGTGAGCGTGGCGCCGGTCACGTCACGGATCTTCTGTACGGCGTCCAGCACGGCCTGCTCGTCCGGCGCGCCCTTGAGGCCGATGCTGACGATCTGGACCTGCTTGTTCGGCGAGACCGCCTGCGGGCCGGTGATCGCGGCGGTCACCCGGTCGATCTTCGCCGCGGTGATCTTGTCGGCCACCTCGGTGACCTTGGCCTGGTCGGCCGCGGTCAGTTCGCCGCCCGCGTTCCGCTTGACGACGATGCTGGCGGTCGCGTCGTTGGTCTGCCCGAACGCGTCGGCAGCCAGTTTCTGCGCCTGCACCGACTCGTACTTGTCCGGCAGCAGCGCCGCCTGGTCCTTGGTGGTGACGTCTGCGAGCGTCGGCGCGAACGCGATCACGGCCACCGCCGCGACCACCCACGCGGCGATCACCTTCCACGGATTGTGGACGACGAAGCGTCCGAGTTTGGTGAACACCCCGAGACCCCTCCCTGCGGGTTGTCTTTACCTGCCGGTCGGTAGGTAGCCTACCTGCCGACCGGTAGGCGGGTGAAGGTGAGAGGGTGGTGACGTGCAGCACGCGACCAGTTCCCGGGACACCAAGGCGGAGATCCATCGCGCCGCGGTCGACCTGTTCTCGACCCAGGGGTACGACAAGACCAGCCTGCGCGAGATCGCCGAGCAGGTCGGCATCACCAAGGCGTCGCTGTACTACCACTACTCGTCGAAACAGCAGCTGTTGCGCGCGATCGTCGGCACGTTCCTGGACGACATCTTCCAGGTACTGCGGCTCTCGGAGACGCTGCCGTGGTCGCCGGAGACGGAGCGCGAGGTCCTCGGTGCGTACGTCGACGTGATCATCGCGCACCGGGCGACCGGGCCGACGCTTCTCCGTGACATCGCCGCCGTACTCGCGGCCTTCGGGGACGACCTCGACGAGCTGATCGCGCAGAGCCGCCGGTTCCAGCTGTGGCTGGCCGGCCCCGACCCGACGGCCGCCGACCGGCTGCGTGCCGCGGCCGCGGTCGAGGCGGTCGGGGCCGCGATGTCCACCGAGCTCGATCTCCAGGCCGACGATGCGGAGATCCGCGCGGTGCTACTGGACGCTGCTACCGCGGTTCTTGCTCGCCGTGGGACTCCGGTGGACGAGTGACCGGGTACCGATTCACGGTGCCGCTTTGGCAGCACCAGGGTGAAGGCAGTTGGTACTTCGTCACGGTGCCGGAGGACGTCAGCGACGAGATCACGGACCTGACCGAGGGGAGTCGGAAGGGCTTCGGTTCGGTGCGCGTCACGGTGACGGTCGGCGGCAGCACGTGGCAGACATCCGTCTTCCCGACCAAGACCGGCACCTACGTCCTCCCGATCAAGAAACCGGTCCGCACCGCGGAGAATTTGCTCGAGGGCGCCCCCGTCGACACCCAACTGGAACTCACCGACTTCTAGCCCTCGTACGACGAACGCCGCCGTGGCGAGCGGCGGCGTACGTCAGGTTGCGGGGTCAGCCGCCCTCTCGGCCGGTTGGGCCGTTCCGGGTTGTTGCCTGGCCGCTGCGTTGTGGCCGCTTGTTGGCGTCGTCGCCGCCGTCCCTGACGGCATTGTCCAAGTGCTCGGACGAGACCTTGTTGAGCGGCGGCCTGCCGCCCAATCCCTTGCTTGCCGCGAACTTGGCGTCGACTTCCGCCGACGACTTCTCCCCGGCAGCCGGCCCTTGCGGTCGCTGCTCGTAGGCCGCCGCCACCCGCGGATCAGCCCCACGCGGCTGCTCACCGACACCGGGCTGCTGTCCTCCGACGCCGGGTTGCTGGGGGGCGGTGCTTGTTTGCTGGGGGGCGACGGTTGGTGCTGGGTCCTGTGTGTTGGCTGCGGGTGCTTCCAGTTCGCCGGTGGACTGCCGGCTCTCTTGTGCATCGCTGGCCCTGACGGACTCGCCCTGGGTTTCGGACGAGACGGTCCAGCCCTCGGCGGGGCTCACCGGCTCCGCACCCTCGACCTCCGGGGCCGTCTGGGGTTCTCCGCCCTCACCGACCTGCGGCCCAGTGTCCTCACCGACCTGTGCCTCGCCCACCGGACGTTCCCCAGTCTGCTCACCCACAGCCTGAGGTTCACCCTCACCAACCTCGGCCTCGCCCACGGCACGAGGCTCACCCGCCTCGCCAACCTCGCTCCCGCCCGCAGCGCGAGGCTCGCCGACCTCGGTTTCGCCCGTGGTGCGGGGTTCGCCGGTCTGGGCCTCGCCGTCTGTGCGGGCTTCGCCGAGCTCGGCTTCGCCTTCGGTGCGGCGTTCGTCCGGCTGCTGGTCACCTGTCTCCAGCTGGTTGGCGCCTTCCCGTTGCTGAGCGGGCTCCAAGGCTGGGTCCGCGGCGTTCTCCTGCTGGATCTGCTGAACGCGCGCCTCGAGCAGTTGACGCATCTCCGCCTGGAGGCGGTTGTTCTCCTCCATCAGCGTGAGGGCCTGCTGCTGGCTCTCCAGGATCGCCTGCTGCAGCGCCGCGATCCGCTGGTTCATCTGCTCGGCCTGCTGCGGCGACGGCGCCTGCCGGACCGCGTCCGGGGACTGGACCCCCTGCCCCTGCCGCCCAGCGCCGTTCTGCCGCCCAGCGCCGTTCTGGTTCTGCCCGGGCACGTTCTGGAACCGGCCCTCGGGCCGGAACACCTGATCCATCCGGCTCGACGCCAGCGCCGCGAGGTCCGCTCGGTTGACCTGTGAGCGGCCGATCGCCCACCGGACCTGCGGATCCGTGCGTTTCACGTCCCGCGCCGCCTGCGTGAACGCGGCCTTGAGTGCCTTCGTCCCCCGTCGCCTGTCCTGCCAGCGCGAGTACCTGTTGGCGATCCGGCGCAGCGGGTTCCGCGTCTGGCCGGGACCGGGGTTCGTACGGGCGGTCGCTTCAGCGCCGAGTCGCCGCGAGACGTCGCCGTACCGGTCCGGACGGAACTGGGCGTCGACGTGCAGACTCGCCAGTTGCTGCAGGTCGGCGCGGGTGATGCTCGAGCGGCCGATCGCCTCGCGGACGGCCGGGTCCATCCGCTTCACGTCGCGGGCTGCCTGCGCGTACGCCGCCTTCAGTGTCTTCGTGCCGCGACGGGTCGTGCTCCACCGGGAGACACGCTGGCGGATGCCACGCGGGTTCTCTGGATAGGACTGGCTCACGCCTCCACCTCGCTACGCTCGGCTCCGGCGTGAGCGAGTTGCTTGGCTGCTCTCGTTGTTCGCTCGCTCACGGCAGGGTCTCCTAGTCGATGTACACGGCGTAGTTGACCCCGACAGACGTCGTCAGCGGGTCCTTGCTGGGCTTGGTGCTGTACAGGTGGATCTGGGCGCCTGGACGCAGCCAGACGGCCAGGTGCCGGCGGCCGGTCCCGGCGCCGGGCTCCCACTCGTCGGCGAACGTCGGACTGCCCTCGTCACCGACGTAGTCGGGCTGTCCCCAGTGCCTGGTCGCGAGCGCGAGGTGGTCCGGCCAGTGCGCGTCCAGCCCGGTCTCGGCGGCGGCGATGTCGTCCGGACCGATCTCGTACGCCGACCAGCCGCTGTCCGGGCAGTCCGGGAACGCCAGACCGTCGAACACGATCATCGTGGTGCCGCGCCGCGTGGTGAACCCCCACGAGACCATGTCCGCGTCGATCACCTCACCGGCCTGCAGCGGCCACGGCTGCCACGAGGTCTGGCCCATCACCCGGTGCACCAGGGCGCGCACGACCTCCGGCCCGGCCTCGTCGCCGTCCGGTCCCGCGATCACGGTCCAGTCCGGAACCTCGGCGAGATCCGCCATCGCCAGGTCGTCCTGGTCGAGCGGCCTGTCCTGCGTCTTCATCCGGCGCCGTCGTCCTTCCTTGCCCGTTCCCTGACCGCAACCCTCTAGATGACCCTCTGTGCGCAACCGTAGGCGGCCCAATGGGTCATTCGCCAGCCAGTACGACGCGCCTGTGGACAACTCGGATCCACCGGATCGTCTTGGGCGCCTCTGACCACTCCCCGCCTACTGCGCGGCACTCGGCACGGCACCTCGCCGCACTGGAGCAAAGACCACGATGAAACCACATCGAGGCCTTCGCTCCAGCACGCCGAGCCACCGCACCGAGCACCTGCTCGCGACGGCGGGCAGTGGTCAGAGGCGCCCAGCCTCGGGTGGCATGCAGGACCCGAGCAGACCAGGCCGTACGCTGGTCCGGTGAACACGGAACACCACTACGGCTTCGAAACGCTCGCGATCCACGCCGGGAACGAGCCTGATCCGACCACCGGTTCGGTGGTCCCGCCGATCTATGCCACGAGCACCTATAAGCAGGACGGCGTCGGCGGGCTGCGCAACGGATACGAGTACTCCCGCTCGGCGAACCCGACCCGGACGGCGCTCGAGGAGTGTCTGGCCGCGATCGAGGCCGGCACCCGCGGCTTCGCCTTCGCCAGCGGTCTCGCCGCCGAGGACACCCTGATCCGCTCGCTGTGCGTGCCGGGTGACCACGTGGTGTTCCCTGACGACGCGTACGGCGGCACGTTCCGCCTGTTCGCCCGCGTCCTCGGCACCTGGGGTGTGGAGATGACGCCGGCCGCGGTCACGCACCCGGAGGCGATCCGGGCCGCGATCCAGCCGGGGAAGACGAAGGTCGTCTGGCTGGAGACCCCGACCAACCCGTTGCTGAACGTCGCGGACATCGCCATCGTCGCCCAGATCGCCCACGACGCCGGCGCCCTGCTGGTCGTCGACAACACGTTCGCCTCGCCGTACCTGCAGCAGCCGCTGGAGCTCGGCGCGGACGTGGTCGTGCACTCGACGACGAAGTACATGGGCGGACACTCCGACGTGGTCGGCGGCGCACTGATCGTGCGCGACGCCGAACTGGCGGAGAAGATCGCCTTCCACCAGAACGCGATCGGCGCCGTCGCCGGACCGTTCGACTCGTGGCTGGTACTGCGCGGCATCAAGACGCTCGGCGTCCGGATGGACCGGCACAGCGACAACGCGGAGAAGGTCGTCGAGTTCCTGCAGCGGCACCAGTCGGTCAGCCAGGTGCTGTACCCGGGCGTCGACGGGCACCCGGGCCACGAGACCGCCGCCAAGCAAATGAAGCGGTTCGGCGGGATCGTCAGCTTCCGGGTCACCGGTGGCGAGGCGCAGGCGCTGGACATCTGCAACAAGGCCGAGGTCTTCACGCTCGGGGAGTCCCTGGGCGGTGTCGAGTCCCTCATCGAGCACCCCGGCAAGATGACACACGCCTCGGTGGCCGGCACCCCGCTGGAGGTCCCGGCGGACCTGATCCGGCTGAGCGTCGGCATCGAGACGATCGACGACCTCTTGCTCGACCTCGATCGCGCAATGGCGTGAGCCTTGTAGTGGCGGTCGACTTCGGGTCGACCTTCACGAAGGCGGTTGCGGTGGATTCCGGCTCGGGCGAGCTCGTGGCCCGGGCCGAACACCGTACGACGATCGACACCGACGTCATGGACGGGTGGCAGGCCTGTCGCGCCGTACTCGAAGCGGCCGACCGAGGTGTGCGGAACGCGGAGGTGCTGGCCTGTTCGAGTGCGGGCGGGGGCCTGCGGATCGGTGTCGTGGGCAACGAAGAGCTCGTGACCGCGGAGGCCGGGAAGCGGGTCGCCTTGTCCAGCGGCGGGCGCGTCGTGGCGGTCGTCAGCGGCGGGTTGAGTGCGACGAGCCAGAAGGAGCTGCGCAAGGAACGTCCGGACGTCGTCCTGCTCCTCGGCGGCACCGACGGCGGCAACTCGGCCGTACTGCTCAAGGCCGCCGAGACGCTGGCGAAGTACAAGTGGCGGAAACCGGTCGTTGTCGCAGGCAACAGCGATGCGCAGGCGGAAATCACGGAAACCCTGACCGCGGCGGACGTACCGCATGTCCAGGCGGAAAACGTCGTACCGGAGATCGGCGTGTTCGCGCCGGACAGTGCCCGGGCCGCGATCCGGGAGATGTTCCTGGAGCACGTGATCGGCGGCAAGAACCTGTCGCGCGACCCGTCCTTCGCCGCCATGGTCCGCGCCGCGACGCCGGACGTCGTACTGCGGGGTGTCGAGGTCCTCGCCGCGTTGCACGGTGACGTGGCGGTCGTGGACATCGGCGGCGCCACCACCGACGTGCACTCGGTGATCGAGCTCGACCCCGAGGACGCGAACCTCGGCCGCGAAGTGGTCGCGCCCCATCCCGTGACCCGGACCGTCGAAGGCGATCTCGGAATGCGCTGGAGCGCCGTACCGGTCGTTGCCGCTGGCGCCGAGGCGGGGCTGATTGCTGACGTGGATGAAGTGCGTGCGGCGGCCGAACGTCGGCGTGCGGACCCGTCGTACCTTCCGGACAGCGGACGTGAGGCGTCGTACGACGAGACGTTGGCGAGCGTTGCCGCGACGGTCGCCTTGCGGCGGCACGCGGGGCGGCAGCGGATCGTGTTCGGGCCTGGTGGACGAGTGATCGAGCGCTCCGGGAAGGACCTGCGCGAGGTCGATCTGCTGGTCGGGTCCGGGGGAGTGCTGCGGCACAACCCGCCGGAGGTCGCGGCGCGGATCCTCGGTTCGATCGGGACCAACGCGCAGGAGGAGGGCTGGCTCGTCCCGCAGCACGCCGAGGTGTGCGTCGACGCGGACTACGTGCTCGCCGCGGTCGGTTTGCTCGCGGACGATGCCCCGAAGGCCGCCGAAGGCCTGGCCGCCCACATTCATGGAACAGGCCCGACCGGGCACTAGTGTCATCACCACATCAGCTTGCGGAGGTGGGATGAGCGAGTCGGGGCGGGACGAGACCGGAGAGCACGACCAGCAGAGCCCGGTCGCGGACAACGAGGTGCTGGACTCGTCCAGCGAGTCGGTGGCCGAGGCAGCCGAGCCGGCAGTCGAGGCGGCCGAGTCGCAGGCTGTCGGGTCGCAGGCTGTCGAGTCGCCGGCGAAGGTGGATCACGGCGTGACGCCGGGGATGCAGATCGCCAGCGCGTGGGCCTGGCGGTTCCTGGTGATCGTCGCCGCCGTCGGCGTGATCGGCTACGGGATGCGGTACCTGTCCGAGGTCGTCGTACCGGTGACCGTCGGCGTGCTCCTCACCGCCCTCCTGATCCCCGTCACCAGCGGCCTGCAGAAGCTCCGCCTGCCGCGCGGCGCCGCGGCCGGAATCACCGTGCTCGCGACGATCGTGGTGGTCGCCGGCCTGCTGACCCTGGTCGGGGCGCAGATCGCCGGGCAGTTCGAGGACTTGTCCAACCAGGTCGGCGAAGGTGTGCAGAAGTTGCGGGACCTGGCCCGGATCAACTTCGGCCTCACCGACGCGGACATCACCAGCCTTTACAAGCAGCTGCAGGAGCTGGTCACGTCCGGCGGCGCGCTCGGTCAGCAGGCGGCAGCGGTCGGTACGACGGCGACGCACCTGGTGGCGGGGGTGTTCATCTCGCTGTTCTGCCTGTTCTTCTTCCTGTACCAGGGCGAGCAGATCTGGTCGTGGCTGGTCCGGCTGTTCCCGCGCCGGGCCCGCGACAAGGCCGACTCGTCGGGCCGGAAGGCCTGGGTCTCGCTGACGGCGTTCGTCCGCGCCACGGTGATCGTCGCGGCGGTCGACGCGATCGGGATCTCCCTCGGCGCCGCGATCCTTGGCCTGCCGCTGGTGAGCGCGATCGGCATCCTGGTGTTCGTCGGCTCGTTCATCCCGGTCGTCGGCGCCCTGATCAGCGGCACCGTCGCGGTCCTGGTCGCACTGGTTGCCAAGGGCCCCATCATCGCGATCGTGATGCTCGCGGTCGTGATCGGCGTACAGCAGTTGGAGGCGCACGTCCTGCAGCCGTTCCTGCTCGGCCGCGCGGTCCGCGTGCACCCGCTGGCGATCATCCTCTCGATCGCCACCGGCGTGGTGGTCGCCGGCATCGTCGGCGCCCTGGTCGCCGTCCCCACCGCGGCCGTCCTGAACGCCATCGTGAACCACCTGGCCGGCCACGACGTAGACCCCGAACCGCCCAGACCCCTCCCCAGACGCCGCCCCCACCCGGCCCCCTCCGAGTAACCGCGCCGACCCCGGAGGGTATCCCTCCACCCAACGCAGAAGACGCCGCCGAGCCAGGCTCGGCGGCGTCTTCAGTGGTGTTGCAGGTGATCAGCGACTGCCGATGCCCTTGTTCTCGTTGTTGTTCTTCTGCAGGTTGACGGCGCCCTGCTCCGTCGAGGACTGGGTCTGCGTGCCCTGACCCTGGGTGACGGCCTTTCCAGCCGGGGCCATGCCGCCGAGCGCGGCCTGCGCGCCCTGAGCCTCGACCTGCGACTGGAGCTGCTGGGCGACGGCCTGGGCCGCTTCCAGGCGGGACTCCAGCGTCGGGCCGGTCATGATGCGGCTGTGCTGCTGGCTCAGCTGCGTCAGGTCCTGCGTCGTCACGCCCGGCATGTTCCCGTCGAACCTCGCCATGGCGATGGTCGCGCGGGCGCCCTCGGCAGCTCGCGTCACGCGACCCTTCTGGGCGTCCAGCCAGCGCCCCGCCCGGTCGCGCAGATCGCGTCCGGCGTCCATCGCGCGCCCGCCGAGCTCAGTGGCCCGGTCGACCTGACGACCGCCGAACGCGGTGGCGCGGTCGACCTGCTGGCCGCTCCATTCGCGACCGGCCTGGATGCCGCGGCCGGCCGCCTCGACGCCGGCCTGGTAGGTGCCGACGGCCTGCTGACCGAACTCCACGGCACGGTCGACCTGCCGGTCACGGAACGCGGCTGCGCGGTCGACCTGCTGGCTGCCGAACGCGGCGGCGCGGTCGACCTGCTGACCGGCCCATTCGCGACCGGCCTGGGCCTGCTGACCGGCCCACTCACGCCCGGCCTGCAAGCCCTCGCGCCCGGCCTGGATCTGCTGGCTACCCCATTGACGACCTGCCTGGACCTGCTGGTTGGCCCATTCCTGACCGGCGTTCAGGTACTGGCCGGCCTGGCTCTGCAGGCGCTCGGCCATGTCGCTCAGGCGCTGCGTCTCCCGGTCGTAGATCGCCTCGACCCGAGAGACGACGTTCGAGACCTTCTGCTGCACCTTGTCCTTCAGCGGCACCTTCTGGGCCTGCTGGATGAGTCGGTCGAGTTCGTTCTGCTTCAACTGGCCGAGAGCGGACACGGTGTCCAGGGTCTGCTGCGGCTGGCTCGCCAGCCAGTCGAGCGTCTCGGTCCAGGTGCGTTGCGGCTGCGGGCCTTCGGTGGGCTGCGACATTTCTCGAACTCCTAGTCGATGTAGACCGCGTACGTGACGCCCACCGCTTCGGTCAGCGGTTCCCGCGTCGGCTTGCTGCTGAACAGGTGGAACTGCGCGCCCGGGCGGACCCAGGCGGCCAGGTGCCGCTTGTCGGCGCCCGCACCGGGGCGCCATTCGTCGACGAAGTGCGGGCTGCTGTCGTCGCCCACGTAGTCCGGCTCACCGAGGTGCTTGCGCGCCAGCTCGAGCATCGCCGGCCAGGCCTGGTCGAGTCCGGCCTCGGCCGCCGGGACGTCGTCGGGGCTGATCTCGTACGCCGACCAGCCGCTGTTGCGGGCGTCCGCGAACGCGAGCCCGGGGAAGACCACGATGGTGCTGCCGCGCTTGGTGGTGAATCCCCACGAGGCGAGCACGTCGTCGATCTGCTGTCCTGGCGAGAGCGGCCAGGGCTGCCAGTCGGTGACCGCCGTGACCCGCTGCACGATCGCCTTGACCACCTCGGGGCCGGTGTCGTCGTTGTCCGGTCCGGCGATCGGGTGCCAGTCGGCGATCTCGGCGAAGTCGGCGATCGCTGCTGCGTCCTCGTCGAGTGGCCTGTCCTGGGTTTTCATTCCGGGCTTGTTCCTTCCGTCAGTGCTGTGGTCTAGCGTTCGGGCGTGTTCTTGCCGGTGCCGGTGCCGCGCTCGAACCGGCTGGATTCGTTGCGTACGCCGGAAGTCTCACCGGTGCGCGCCTGCCCCGGGGCGACCGCAGGACGCGACGCGGCCTGGACGCTCTTCAGCAGGTCGGGGGACAGACCGGTCGGCCCGCCGCCCACCATCGCCGCGACGCGTCGAGACGTCTCGGCCAAGGCCTGCGGCGACACGCTGCTCTGCTCTCCGGTGGGCGGCGCGGTGTCGCCGTTCGCCATCTGGTCGCGCAGAGCGGTCCGGGCTGCCCGGCGCTCGTCGACTGCTGTCATGAGCCCTCCTCGTTGAGGTAGACCGTGTAGTTGATTCCGACCGACACCGACAGCGGTCTCGCCGTCGGCTTGTTGCTGTACAGATGGATCTCGGCGCCCGGGGGCGTCCAGACCGCCAGGTGGCGGCGGTCGATACCGGCGCCGGGGGCCCAGTCGTCCTCGAATCCGGTCTTGCTCTCGATTCCGACGTACGACGGCTGTCCCCAGTGCCGGCAGGCGAGGTCGAATTTCGCGGGCCAGTGCTCGTCGAGCCCGGCGGCCGCCGCCTCGATGTCGTTGCGCTCGATCGCGAACGCGACCCAGCCGCTGAACGGGCTGTGCGGCAGCACCTGGTCGTCGTACACCGCGAGCTCGGTGTTGCGGCGGGTCAGGAAGCCCCAGCCGTCGAGCTGGTCGTCGATCACCGTACGGCGGTTGATCGGCCACGGCTTCCAGTTCGTCCCCGACTTCACACGACGAATCAGGCGGCGAACCGGGAGCGGCCCGGTCTCGCCCGCCTGCGGGCCGGCAAGGCGCCGCCAGTCGCGGACCTCGGCGATGTCGGCCATCGCGCGGTCGTCGTCGTCCAGCGGCCGGTCAAGTGTTTTCATCCGTGCGGCAGTCCCTGTCGTTGCGGTACGTGTCGAAACTAAGTCCCCGGAGGGGTCAGGCGGCCGTCCTGCTCGTGGACAGCACAAGAACAGCCGCCCTGGGAAGCTTTCCAGGGCGGCTGTCGGGTAGGTCAACCGAAGTTCGGTCTCAGTTCGGTGACGCGCCTCAGTACAAGGCCTCAGTGCATGGCCGCGGCGGCGGAGGACTCCAGCGAGTCCTCGCCCTCGGCCTTCGGGCCGTCGTTGCGGCCGGCCAGCCGCTGCTCCGGCGTGATGACCGCGAGGATCAGCGCGATCGCCAGGAACGGCAGGGAGACCAGGAACACGTCGCCCATCGCGTCGACCAGACCCTGCAGGGCCCAGCCCTTCATCGGCGGCTTCAGGGCGTGCAGCGCCTGGACGCTGTTCGCCGCCTTGGCCAGTCCGTCGACCATGCCCTGCGCGGCGTTCGGGACGATGTCGGTCAGGTGGTCCTTCAGCCGGGTGGTCAGTACGGCGCCGTAGACCGCCGTACCGATCGCGCCGCCCATGGAGCGGAAGAAGGTCATCGTCGAGGTCGCGGTGCCCATGTGCTGCCGGGGCACGCTGTTCTGTGCCGCGGTGACGGTGATCTGCATCGATAGGCCCAGCCCGGCGCCCATCACGAACATGTAGATCGCCAGCTGCCAGTACGGCGTGGTCATGCTCAGCGTGGACAGCAGCACCATCGCGGCGCCGACCATGACCGCGGAGATGATCGGGTAGATCTTGTACCGGCCGGTCTTGCTCATCAGCTGACCGCTGGGGATCGACGCGGAGAAGATTCCGACGATCATCGGTAGCAGCGCCAGACCGGAGCGGGTCGGTGACATGTCCTTGACCGCCTGCAGGTACAGCGGCAGGAAGATCAGCGCACCGAACATCGCGAAGCCGAGCAGGAACGCGAAACCGGCGTACCCGGAGAAGATCCGGCCCTTGAACAGGTCCATCGGGATGATCGGCTCGGCCACCCGCAGCTCGATCAGCACGAACCCGACGGCGAGGACGACGGCCGCGACCAGCAGAGCGATCGTGGTGGTGCTGCCCCAGCCGTTGTCCGGACCGCTCCAGGAGACGGCCAGCAACAGTGCGGTGACGGCCGCTGCGACGGTGCTGGCGCCGAGGTAGTCGATCTTGTGCGACCGCTTCACGTGCGGCAGCCGGAGTACGACGGCAACGATGCCCAGGGCAACCAGGCCGATCGGCAGGTTGATCCAGAAGATCCAGCGCCAGCCGGGACCGTCGGTGAGCAGGCCGCCGAGCAGCGGGCCGGCCACGGACGACAGGCCGAAGACGGCACCGAAGTACCCCATGTACTTACCGCGCTCGCGCGGCGGGATCACGTCGCCGATGGTGGCGAAGGCCAGCGCCATCAGACCGCCGGCGCCGAGACCCTGGACGGCCCGGAAGCCGATCAGCATCTCGATGTTCTGCGCCAGCGCGGACAGTACCGAGCCGGCCAGGAAGGTGATGATGGCTGCCATGAACAGCGGGCGGCGGCCGTAGAGGTCGGAGATCTTGCCCCACAGCGGCGTGGAGGCGGTCGAGGTCAGCAGGTACGCCGTGACCACCCAGGACAGCTTGTCCAGGCTGTTGAAGTCGCTGACGATCCGCGGCAGCGCCGTACCCACGATGCTCTGATCGAGGGCGGCGAGGAACATGCCGGCCATCAGTCCACCGAGGACGACCAGGATCTGCTTGTGGGACAGGTAGTTGGGACCACCGTCGGTTGGTGCAGCCCCGCCGGCGGTGGCGGGTTCTGTGGTGCTCATCTGGTGCTCTCCAGGTTGTTGTCGTTGTTCTCGCGGGCGGCAGGGTCGCTGCCGGGCGCGGAGTCTTTGTCGGTACGGCGCTCGGCCGCGGCGGACTGCAGTCGCGGGGCGACCGCGGCCCAGCCCTTGTCGGCCCAGGCGGCGCTGCTGGGGGCCTCGGTGCGGGCGGCGACGCCGTCCGCGAACCGGGTCATCAGTCGCTCGAACGTCTGCACGTCCTCGTCGGACCAGCCCTCCATGGCCGCGCTGAGCACCTCCATCCGGTGCCGGGCGCTGGCCTCCCACTGCTCGATGCCCTGCTCGGTGAGCTCGACGCGGAACGCGCGTCCGTCGTCCGGGTCGGGGGAGCGGCGGATCAGGCCGAGCTGCTCCAGGGACCGCACGTGGCGGCTCGCGGTGGAGGCGTCGAGCTCCAGCTTCCCGGCGAGGTCGGACAGCCGCAGGGCACCGTTGCACCGCAGCGCGAACAGCACGATGTGCGCGCTGTGGTCGAGCGTGTCGCCGGGCTGCTTGGCCTTCAGGCGGCGCCCGATCCGGGTGAACGCGTGCATGACGCCCTCGATGGGGGTCTGTGGGGTGTACGCGTCGTTTACTTGCATGCTGCAAGCATATACATGCTTGCGTGATACACGCAAATGAGTTTCCAAAGTCTTCAAGTGAGCCGCCACTCATTTGCTCTCGGTCGCCGGCTGGTCACTGTCCGCAGTGGAGTCATCTGTCTCCCCCTCTTTCGACGGCGGAAGGGTGCGTTTTGTGACGCGGATTCCGGCGTGGGTGGTGCTGGCATCCCCAGCGGAGGTCGGTCCAGCACCCTGGCCGGACGCTGCGCCCACGAGAAGGCTGGGGCGGTGATCAAGCGGCGGTTGCTGGAGTTCGGAGTCGTCTGTCTCGTCCTGACCTGGGTGCCGTGGGGAGTCCTCGGCATCCTCGGTGTGAATCCGGACGAGGGCGCAGGCAGTCTTGTGTTCGCGCTGGCGGCGTCGGGGCCGTCGCTGGCCGCGTTGGTGATGTGGCTGCGGTACCGGGAGCGGCGGCGCGTCGTCCGGTGGTCGCTGGTGTGGCCGGCCGCTGCCGTCGTACTCGGTGCGCTGCCGCCACTCGTGGCGTCGGCGGTGATGGGGGACCTGCCGGCGTTGCCTGATCACGCCGCGTCGGTCATCTCTGGTGCTGGGGGAGTGCTCGGCGCTGCGGCGTACACCTTCCTGGCTGGGCCGGTGTCGGAGGAGTTCGGGTGGCGTGGGTACGTGCAGCCGCGACTTCGTGAGTACTTCGGGCCGCTCCGGACGACCGTGGTGCTGGGAGCGGCTTGGGGCGTGTGGCACTTGCCGCTGTACTTCTTGAGCGGCACAGGTCAGCACGACGACGGGCTGTTCACGCAGGAAGGGCTGACGTTCTTCCTGGAGTTGTTCCCGCTGACGTTCTTGATGCTGTTCGTCAGCGAGCGCCTGCGAGGAGGCGTGCCTGCGGCGATCCTGCTGCACGCGGCGTGGAACCTCATGGAGGAGCTGGTTCCTCCGCTCGGCCAGGGGGTCTGGGTGGAGTTCCTGGTCCTCACCGCGGTCGCTGCGGCGTTGCTGCCATTCTGGACGGCAGTCCGGCGAGATAGAAGGGTGACGGCATGACGCGGGTTGCAGTGGTTACCGGTGGTGGGTCAGGGCTGGGGCGGGAGATGGCTCTGGCGTTGGCGGGGGCCGGGTTCCAGGTGTGGGTGACCGGGCGGACGGAGGACAAGCTGCGCGAGACGGTCGCGCTCGGCGAGGGCCGGGTCGAGCTCGCCGTACTGGATGTTGCTGATGGGGGTGCGGTACGGCGGTTCTTCGGGGGGCTCGAGCGGGTCGACGTACTCGTGAACAACGCGGGCACCGGGTCTCCGGCCGCGGCGGTGCAGGACGTGCGGGAGGAGGACTGGCGGCAGGTGGTGGACACCAACCTGACCGGGTCGTTCCTCTGCGCGCAGGCGGCGTACGACGTGATGCTGCGGCAGGACCCGAAGGGCGGGCGGATCATCAACAACGGGTCGATCTCGGCGCATGTGCCGCGGCCGCAGGGGATCGCGTACACCGCGAGCAAGCACGCGATCAGCGGTCTGACCAAAGGCCTCGAACTGGAGGGGCGCGCGCACGGCATCACCGCCTGCCAGATCGACATCGGCAACGCGTCGACCGCGATGACCGCCCGGATGGAGCAGGGCGTGCTCCAGCCGGACGGCTCGATCGCGGTCGAGCCGACGTTCGACCCGAAGATCGTGGCCGACTTCGTGGTGCAGATCGCGCAACTGCCGACGTCCGTCGCAGTCCCGACCCTGACGGTCATGGCAGCCGGAATGCCCTACGTAGGAAGAGGCTGACGGCGCCTACGGAAGCCCTGGGAACAGCTCCGCAGCGCCGCGACGATCCGGTCCGTTGTCTCACCCAAGAAGCGAATGCCGGCCAGCTCCTGCTCGCTGCCGGCGTACTCCTCCGGCCTGACTTGCTCGCCGCCGACCCAGGTATGGCGAATCCGTTGTGTGGCAGTGATGTCGGCCAGTGGGTTCCCGTCGACCAGCAACAGGTCACTACGCGCGCCGACTGTCAGTCGGCCCCGGTCCGCTAGTCCGAACACCTCAGCGGGTGCACTGGTTGCAGCCACGACCGCCTCCGCCGGCGTGAGGCCTGCACGCACCAGTTGGACTAGCTCCCGATGTAGCGACGCTCCGAACACCAGGCCCGGGTTCGGTGCGTCTGTCCCGGCCAGCACGCGTACGCCGGCCTGGTGCAACGCCAGCGTGTTGGCGCGAGCCGCCGTACCGTCTGGCGGCTCCGGGGGCATCCAGCGACGGGACTGCTCGTCCAGCAGTTGCTGCCAGAGCGCAGGCATGCGTGCGATCAGCTCTGGTTCGTCCAGCAACGGCAGGTGGCCGGACGGCCCATTGAACCCGTCCGCGAGAACACCAAGCGTCGCGATGACAGCAACGTCAGCCACGGCTTCGACGTCCTCTGGGGACATGAGGTCGGACGGTACGTGTGCGAGTACGTCGACGCCGCACTCGACGACCGTGACCGCACCGGCAGCCGTCGACACGTGCGCTACCACTGTGAGCCCATGGGCGTGCGCCTCGTCGGCCAGCGCCTGTACGGTGCGTGGCTCCAGCGTCGGGAGGTTCAGGCCCGCGCCGAAGCCGTCGTCGTAGATCAGCTTCAGGTGATCGGCGCCCTCGGCGACCCGGTCCGCGACGAACTGCTTCGCGTCGTCCGGCCCAGTGACGTAGGGGATCGGCGGGAACGCGATCGTCGGATGCCCGCCCGGCGCGGTGGCTCCGATACTCGAAGTACGGAACGACGAGCGCGGCGTCCCGCGGAAGGGTTCGAGAAGGCCGTCCGGGAGACCGACGGCTGGACCCGCGAGGACTACGAGCGGCTGGGCGACGAGGGTCGTCGGTTGCTGCTGCGAATGGCGGCCGCGCGAGATCGCGGCGTACTGCCGGACTCGCCGGAGGGGTTCGAGCTGATCGAGCAACACCACCAAGGCGTGCTGGAGCTGTGGCCGGCCACACCGGCGTCCTACTACGCGCTCGGGGATCTCCTGGTGGGCAACGCGGACCAGCGAGCGATCATCGAGATGGTGGACCGGGATCTGCCGGAGTGGCTGGCTGCCGGAGTCCGCGCGTACGCGGTCCAGCGGCTCGGGTTCCAGCCGAGCTAGCGGCCGGAGGCCCGGAGCAGGTCGCCCCAAGGGTCTGGGTCGTCCGTCGGCGACGACCAGCCGGGGCTCGCCCACATCGGCCAGTTGCGGGTGTGCTCCCGCAGACGTTCGCACAGGTCCGCCGGCGGTTCGAACGGCATGCCCAGCCCCTGACAGACGTCGTACGAGTGCAGGATCAGCTCCAGGCCTGCCCGGGGTGGAAAGTCCGCCGGTCCGCGGGTCTCGACGTGTGGCCGCCGCCAGATCACCGCCCGGTCGTCCGGGCCGGCTTCGCGGACCACCGCGACCAGGATCCTCGTGGCGGTCTGCAACGCCTCGACAAGGACCGGGGGAGACACGTCCGGGCCCGGTGTCCCGATCCCGTACGCCGGATAGCCGTCCAGCTTCCGCGAAGCCAGGAAGATCGCCGGGGCGATCACGGTGTCCACGGTGTGGTCGGCCGTCTGCAGACAGCTCCAGGTCAGGCCGCCTGCGGGGGCCGACCAGTCCCGGTCGATGCCGTCCTGCCAGGCGTTGACCGTGAGGTCGCTCAGCCGCCGAAGATCGTCAACAGTGAATGCCATCCCGCCCGCCCAAAACCGCAAGAAACTGTCCGGAGGTGCGTCTAGTGTCAGTCAGGTGAGTGAGCAGCGGGAGTCTCTGGTTCACGTCCGCGGGCTGCGCAAGTCGTACGGCGACTTCGAGGCGGTTCGTGGCATCGACCTGGACGTGTGGCGGGGTGAGGCGTTCGGGTTTCTTGGACCGAACGGTGCGGGCAAGTCGTCGACGATGCGGATGATCGGCGCGGTCTCACCGATCAGCGGCGGCACCCTCGAGATCCTCGGCCTGGACCCGGCCGCCGACGGGCCGGCGATCCGCGCGCGGCTCGGCGTCTGCCCGCAGGACGACACCCTCGACACCGAGCTCAGCGTCCGGGAGAACCTGACGATCTACGGGCGGTACTTCGGTCTCAGTCGGGCCGAGTGTCGTGAGCGTGCGGACGAGCTGCTCGAGTTCGTGGCGCTGACCGAGAAGGCGAAGGTCAAGGTCGACGAGTTGTCCGGCGGGATGAAGCGCCGGCTGACGATCGCGCGCTCGCTGGTCAGCAAGCCCGACCTGTTGCTGCTGGACGAGCCGACCACCGGACTCGACCCGCAGGCCCGGCATCTGTTGTGGGACAAGCTGTTCCGGCTCAAACAGGCCGGCGTCACGCTGATCATCACCACGCACTACATGGACGAGGCCGAGCAGTTGTGCGACCGGCTCGTGGTGATGGACGGCGGCCTGATCGCGGCCGAGGGATCCCCGGCCGACCTGATCCGCGACTACTCGACGCGTGAGGTGACCGAACTGCGGTTCGGGCCGGACGTGATGCTCGCCGACCACGACGCGCTGGCGGGCAAGGTCGAGGACCTGGCCGAGCGCATCGAAGTACTGCCGGACCGGCTGCTGCTCTACACCGACGACGGCGAGCACGCGGTCGCCGCCGTCCACGAGCGCGGCCTGGAACCGGCCGCCGTCCTGGTACGCCGCTCCACCCTGGAGGACGTGTTCCTGAGACTCACCGGCCGAACGTTGGTGGACTAGACATGGCTGTTGCTGTGGAGAACGGTCGCCGGATGTTCGACTACTGGCTGACCGTCTACAAGCGGACCTGGAAGGGCACGATGATCAGCAGCTTCCTGCTGCCGATGCTCTACCTGGCCGCGATGGGAATCGGGCTCGGGTCGTTCGTGGACAGCAACGGGACCGGTGCGCTCGGCGGGGTCAGCTACCTGCAGTTCATCGCGCCGGGTCTGCTGGCGTCCACCGCGATGCAGATCGCGGTCGGCGAGGCGACGTACCCGGTGATGAGTGGGCTGAAGTGGCAGAAGTTCTACCACTCGATGATCGCGACGCCGCTGCGACCGGCGGATGTGGTGTACGGGCAGCTCGCGTTCATCGCGTTCCGGGTGTTCACCTCGTGCGCGGTGTTCCTGGTGATCATCACGCTGTTCGGCGGGCTGAAGTCACCGCTCGGGGTGCTCGGGTTGCCGGTCGCGCTGCTCGTCGGGATGGCGGTCGCCAGTCCGATCGCGGCGTACGCGACGATCCTGGACAACGACTCCGGTTTCGCGATGGTGTTCCGGTTCGGCGTGGTGCCCGCATTCCTGTTCTCCGGGGCGTTCTTCCCGGTCTCGCAGCTGCCGGACTGGATCGAGTGGCTGGCGTACGTGAGTCCGCTGTGGCACGCGGTCGACCTCTCCCGAAACCTCAGCCTCGGCACGGTGAACCCGTTGCTGGCCCTCGGCAACCTCGCCTACCTGCTGGCCTGGTTCCTCGTCGGCACCCGCCTCGCCGTCCGCGGCTTCACCAAGAAGCTGATCGGCTGATGGCGACCATTGCAGCGCGGGTCCTGCCCGTTCCGGTGCGGCTCGGCGGCGGGCGGCACATCGTCGAGCGGAACTTCCTGCTCTACCGGCGGTCATGGGTGGTGTTCCTGTCCGGCTTCTTCGAGCCGGTCTTCTACCTGCTCTCGATCGGCATCGGCGTCGCCCACCTGGTCGGCGACTTCACCCTGTCCGACGGCACGAAGATCGCGTACGCCGCGTTCGTCGCGCCGGCGATGCTCGCCAGCTCCGCGATGAACGGTGCGATCTTCGACTCGACGTACAACATCTTCTTCCGGATGAAGTACGCCAAGCTCTACGACTCGATGCTCGCGACGCCACTGCGGCCGTGGGACGTCGCGACCGGCGAGGTCACCTGGGCGCTGCTGCGCGGGGCGATCTACTCGGCGATGTTCATCGTGGTGATGCTGATCATGGGCCTGATCTCGTCGTGGTGGGCGCTGCTGGCGCTGCCCGCCTCGGTGCTGATCGGGTTCGCGTTCGCGGGCGCCGGGATGGCGCTGACCACGTTCATGCGCAGCTGGCAGGACTTCGAGTTCGTGCAGCTGGCGATCATGCCGATGTTCCTCTTCTCGGCCACCTTCTACCCGGTCGAGACCTACCCCGGCGCGATCCGCTGGCTGGTCGAGATCACCCCGCTCTACCAAGGCGTCGTACTGGAACGTGCCTTCAGCACCGGCAACGTCGGCTGGTTCCTGCTGATCCACGCCCTCTACCTGGCCGCTATGGGCACCCTCGGCATGTACGTCGCCTCGCGCCGCCTCGGCAAGCTGCTCCTCAAGTAGGTGGAACCGCAGAGGCGTGCGGATCCGTCGGAGCTGGCATGACCGATATGTCCTTCCGCGATCTGGTGCGGGCGCCGAAAGTTGAGGTGCCCGGTGGGTCGGCGCGGTGGGTCGAGGAGTCGTTGCGGCTGCTCACCGGTCATTTCGGCACCGATGCGCTGCGGCAGCCGGCCGTCGTACCGGGGGAGTTCGTGCCGGACGGGTACGACGGGTCGGAGGCGGCGGCCCGCGAGGTGTGCCTGAAGGTGAGTGAGCGGATGGGCATCCCGTCCGAGCGGATCCGGTTCAGCTTCCAGCTGGAGAAGGTCGTCGAGGCCGGTCAGTTGCTCGGCGCCACGATCGTCGACGCGTACGTCGCGCAGACCCATCCCGCGCTCCGCGGCGCGGCACCCGAGGACATCGCCGCCGTACGGAAGTACTCGCGGTTGCTCGGCACCACGTCCGACGATCGGTTGGAAGAGCTACTGGAGGACGACGGGCTGCTGCCCGAGATCCAGCGGTTCGCGTTCCTCGACTTCCTCACCGAACTGGTCCGCTGCCGGCAGATCGCGACCGAGCCGGACCCGGCGCGGCAGGCCGAGCTCGAGCAGCAGCCGGATCGTCCGGACCCGCAGGTTTCCGCACGCGAGTCGTCGGCGGCGGGGCGCTGGACGGATCTGACCTACTGCCTTCCCGGTGTCGAGCTGCTGCCCGGATACAGCGCGGTGATGCTCGGCTCCGACATCCTCACCGACCCGACCGTGCTGATCGCGGCGGCATCGCACGAACTCGGCCACCAGGTCCTCATGTCCTCCGATGTGCCCGGCGGCGCTGGTCCGCTCCGTGAGCCGTTGACCGACCTGTACGCCGTACTGCACGGATTCGGGATCGCCCACGCCAACGCCGCGCTCGACGAGACCACACTCGGCACGCCGACCGTCGAAACCTTCGGCTACCTCGGCGAACGAGCAGTCGCCGAAGCGCTCGCCGTGTACCGCTTCCGGCAGCACCAACTGGTTCGCGACGGACCGCTTGTCCCGGCGTGGCATCAGGCTCTCGACCCGGAGCCACGGGCCCGTTTCTTGGCCCGTCTCGAGGAACTAGTTGGCGGTCCGCCGACCGTGTTGGGTTGGTGATCCAGCTGCAACATTGCTGATGGAACGGGGGTTCGGGCGGCCGCGTCATTTCCGGTATGAATCTGATCGGTGCTTGGCGCCGCCGGCAACGACATCGAGAGCAGCTGTACGGACCGAAGGTCCTGCTGCCCGGTGGGCCGGAGCAGTGGATCGAGGACTCGCTGGACTGGCTGATCGGCCGGTTCGGGGTCGAGCCGCTTCGCCGGCGGCCGGTGCTGCCCAGCGAGTTCGTACCCGCCGGGTACGACGGTTCCGAGCGCGCGGCACGTGAACTCTGTCTGCGGGTCTGTGCGTGGATGGAGGTACCTGACGACCGGATCCGGTTCAGCTTCCGGATGGAAGAGGTCCGCGCCGCCGCCCGCAGCGCGGCCGTGCACCGGCTGAACGCCGAGCAGGGCAGCGACCTGATTGCGATCTCGGGGCTGCGGGCAACGATGACCCCGTCCGAGGTGGACGCGCTGGCCGCTGCCGGGTTCGCGCCCGAGATCAACGTGCTCGCCGAGCGGGAGCTGCAGGCCGAGGTGAAACGCAGTACGGCGATCCTCCAGGAGACGGACCTGGACCGCCGGGCCGAGTTGTGCCGGCGCGCCGAGGCGATCTGGTCGACGCCGGCCGGGAGTGGATCGCGGGCGGCCTGGCTGGATCTGCGGGCCGGCGGCCTCGAGGGGACCGCGGTGATGCTGTCGGCAACCACTCTCGCCGACCCGGCCGCGGTCGTTGCCGCCACCGCCCATGAGCTCGGGCACGAGGTGCTCTGGGGGTATCACCTGATCGACCGGAGCCGTCCGGACGCCGAGGCGCTGACCGATCTGTTCGCGGTGTTCCACGGGTTCGGGATCTTCCTCGCCAATCAGGCGGTCGAGCGGGTCCCCGGACGGCGTTCGGCGCTGCAGACGCTCGGGTACCTGGGGGAGCGCGGCGCCTCCGACGCGCTGGCGGCGTACTGCTTCCGCCGGCACCTGCTGTTCCCGGAATCGATCCTCCCGGCGATGCCGGCCGAGGTCGACCGGGCGGTCCGGATCCGCACCTTCGCCCGGCTCGCGTCGCTGGTGAAGGACGCGGAGATCGCGTCGATCCAGGAAGGCGCACCGCTGACCTGATGTCAACTTGTGGTGACGCTGCGGAACCGTGAGGTTTGCCGTGGCGTCGGACAGGCATGATCCGGCGGGTGAGGAATCCAATCGGAATGATCCGCCGAAGTCAGCAGCTGCGCTCCCAGCTGAAGGCGCCCCGCGAACGGTTGCCGGGCGGCAGCCGGCGCTGGATCCGTACGTCGATGGACTGGCTGGTGACCGAGTTCGGCCGCGACGTCCTGCTCCGCCCGATCGCGGTGCCGGCCGACCTGATCCCGGACGGGTACGACGGAAGCGTGGCCGCCGCGACCGAGCTGTGCGGCCGGGTCGACAACCGCATGGATCTCCGGCCCGGCCAGTGCGGGCTGAGCTTCGAACTGAACGGCGTACGACGCCCGGTCGGCGGTCTCGTGGTGAAGGAACAGTCCGGGCGCTGGATCCGCGGGAACGGCCGGAACCAGATCCAGCTCGCACCGGCGCTGACGGCCGATCCGGTCGCGCTGATCGCGATCTACGCCCACGAGGTCGGCCACGAGCTGCTCCTCGGCAGCGGCCGCATCTCGCTCGCGCGCCGGCCCGACCACGAGCCACTCACCGACCTGATCACAGTCTTCTACGGACTCGGCATCTTCACCGCGAACGCGGCGTACGAGCGCCGCCCCCGCCCGAACGGCCGCGGCAAACAGCCCCTCGCCCGCGGCTACCTTCGCGAGGCCGCCCTCTCCGAAGCCCTCGCCCACTACGCAAAACTCCGCGGCGAACGCCATCCCGAATGGGACCGCTACCTCGACCCACCCGTCCGCCGAGGCCTACACAACCAACTAGCAATCCTGCACCGCTAGCAAGCTCTGCAGCCAGAACGTGCCGCCGCGGAGCATGGAGTTCTTGCTTGGGCCGGTTAGATGGTCGACTAGGTGTAGGTAGGTGATTGTTTGGTAGAGGGTGCCGAGTTGTTCGGCGAGGGTTAGGGCGCGGCGGAGGTCGGTGGGGGTGGCGTACTCCTGCCATTCGTGCAGATACGCGTCCAGCACACGTGGGTCGCTCGACAGTGGCGAGCGCTTTTCGGTGAACGTCACCAGGTCCAGGAACGGGTGTGCTAGCGCCGCGTCGGTCCAGTCGAAGGCGAGGACCTGACCGTCGCGGACGGCCAGGTTCCGTGGGTGCAGATCGCCGTGCAGCAAGGTCTCCGGTACGCCGATGTCCGCGAGCTCGACGATTGCCTCGCGCAACTGTTTCCCGCGCTCCGGCAACCGGGACTGCTTCGTCGGGTCGAGCTGTGCCGTCAGCGAGTTCGGTTCGAGCAGGCGATCCAGCTCGGCGTCGAGGACGGCGAGCCGTCGGTCGGTGCAGCTGTACTCCAGCAACCGTTCGGGTTCCGTGACATAGCTGCGCTGCAACCGGGCATGGTTGCGTACGGCATCGATCCACACCGCGACGTCGCTCTCGTCCTCCAGCGGCGTACCGAGGTCGGGCAGCAGCATCCACGCCCGCTGCTCGTCGATCGCCAACGGCGCCGGCACCGTACCGGGACGATCGGTGGAGGCGCGCTGCAGGAACAGCGGTTCGTTCGTGAACAGGAACGGCAACACGTCGGGCTCGGTCGACGCCTGCGAGAGCGCCTTGAAATACACGTCGCCGGCGGCGGTCGGGATGCGCAGGACGTTCGACAGGCCCCACGATTTCACCTGCGACCACGGGCCCGTCGCCTTCAGCCGCTCAGCGATCCACTGCGGCGCTTCGCCGTACCACTCCGGACGTGTCCAGCCGGGCAGGTCGGATGAGCTGACGGGGTAATCGTGGACCCAGCGCGCGCCGGCAGGCGGCTCGCCGCTCGGGAGCATCAGGTAGGTGAGCGGATCCGTGGACAGACACGTGAGTACGACGGCCTCGACGCCGTGCTGATCCCGCAGCGCGTGCAGCACCGGCTCGACGTCCGGGAACCACAAGTCGTCCGACTGCTCGACCTGAGGGAGCCCCGACGGCAGCATCAGGACCGCCTGGTCGGACGGGCGCACTACGACAGCCGTTACCTTCACCTGCAGAAGCGTATGTATCCCATGCAACTGCTTTTAGCCGGCCAGCGGACGTACGTAGGTCAGCAGACTGACCAGGAACTTGTCCGGCTCCTCCCAAGGCGCCAGGTGCGCCGAGTGCTCGAACCAGACAGCCTGCTTGTACGGCGCCTCGACCGCCTCGATCCACTCCGCGGGAGGCTGTGCCGGCGTCGTGTAGTCGTGCCGTCCAAGGAACATCAGTACCGGGATCGGGAACTCGGTGACCCCGGTGAAGTCGACCTCCAGCAACTCGTCGAGCACCCGGCCGAGGGTGAATTCGTTGCCCTCACCAATGGTCTCGGTCTCGTCGAGGTCGTACTCCGGCGACAGCAGCCCGGAGCTGGAACGTCTCTTGGATGCCGTCCGGCGTCACGATGCGCTGCAGGTCGCCGATGATCTCGCGGGCGTCGTCAGGCGTCAGGAGCGGTTCGTCAGCCATCCACCGATGGTAGAGGCTCGCAGGTCTTCACCAGTGGGGCATGGAGTCGCTGCGCCAGCACCTGGCGCTGGGTCGGCTTGGCCTCGGTCTGGCGGCGCAGGCCTTCGTCGGTCAGCCGGACGTTCACGGCGCGTCGGTCCTCGGGGCACATGTGCCGCTCGACCAGGCCGGCGACCTCCAGGCGGCCGATCACGCGGGACAGCGCACTCTGGCTCAGGTGCACGGACTTGGCGATCGTCGCCACCTTCGCAGACTGCTCCGGCAGCTCCGCGAGCCGCTCGAGCACCTCGTACTCACTCATCCCGAGTGCATGACCCGCCTGCAGCGCCCGGTCGAGGGCGCAGGTCAGGTCGGCGTGGCGAGCCAGCAGCTCGCGCCACTCCCTGACATCTGCACTCGCATCGGCGCTGGTCTCACCAGGTCCAGCGCTGACCTTCATCACGGTCATGCCGGTGACCATAGCATGCATGCGCATTCAATGCAAAGGCATTTAATGCCTAGACATTAGATGCACACGCATGCAATAGTCTCTCCTCGTGACTACGCAAACCACAACGCCAGCTCGCATGACTTGGGACGCGCGCCTCTGGGGAGCGCTCCTGGTGGTCTGCGGCGTGATCTTCCTCGACGGCCTGGACGTGTCCATGGTGGGCATGTCCCTGCCGTCCATCGGCGCCGACCTGGGCGTCTCCCTTGCCTCTCTCCAGTGGGTCGTGACCGGCTATGTGCTCGGGTACGGCGGCCTGCTGCTCCTCGGCGGCCGGACCGCCGACCTGCTCGGCCGGCGCAGGGTCTTCCTGATCGCCCTCGCCGTCTTCGCCTTGGTCTCGATGCTGAGCTCACTGGCGACCAACCCCGAACTGCTCATCGCTGCGCGGTTCGTGAAGGGCGTCGCCGCGGCGTTCACCGCCCCGGCCGCGCTCTCGATCATCACCACCACCTTCCACGAGGGCCCGGATCGCAACCGCGCCCTCAGCATCTTCACCACCTGCGCCGCCAGCGGCTTCTCGATGGGCCTGATCCTCGGCGGCGCGCTGACCGAGGTCGGCTGGCGCTGGACCTTCCTGATGCCCGGCCCGGTCGCCCTGATCGTGCTGCTGTTCGCGATCAAGCTGATCCCGAACAGCCCGCGGGACAACGCCGCCGGCGGGTACGACGTACCGGGGGCGATCACCGTCACCGCCGGCATGCTGTCCCTGGTCTACGCAGTCGTCGGCGCCGAGCACGCCGGCTGGGTCTCGGTGCAGACCATCGGCCTGTTCGTGCTCGCCGCCGTCCTGCTGGCCGGTTTCGTCGCGATCGAGCTGCGCACCAAGCACCCGCTGGTCCGGCTCGGCATCCTGCGCAACGCGTCGCTGCGGCGGGCGAACCTGGCCATCCTGACCGTCTTCGGTTCGTACGTCGCCTTCCAGCTGATCGGCACCCTGTACCTGCAGAACCTGCTGGGCTGGTCGTCGTTCGAGACCGCGCTCGGGTTCCTCCCGGCCGGACTGCTGGTCGCCACGCTGTCCCCGAACGTCGGCAAGATCGTCGACCGGGTGGGCACCGAGAAGATGATCATCGTCGCGATGGCGCTGTTCGTCGCCGGGTACGCGCTGTCGCTGCGGATCGGCCCGGAGTCGGCGTACTTCTCGACCGTGTTCCCGACCATCATGCTGCTCGGTCTCGGGTTCGCGATCGGGTTCCCGTCGCTGAACATCCAGGCCGTGTCCGGGGTCCCGGACCACGAGCAGGGGCTGGCCTCCGGGCTGTTCAACACCTCGAACCAGGTGGGCGGCGCGGTGGTCCTCGCGATCGTGACCGCGGTGATCAGCGGCCAGACCGTCGGCGTCACCGCACCCGCCGGCGTGCTGTCGGCGTACAAGTCGGGTCTCGGTGTCGTGACGGGGATCGCGGCGCTCGGCCTGGTCATCGCACTGACCGGTCTCCACGGCCTCCGGGCCCGCCGGGCCGCAGAAGAAGCCGAGGCTGCCGAGTTGGCCGCCGTACAGGACGAGCTGGCGGCGGAGGAGATGACGCCGGCCGCCTGACAACAACCAGCCCTCCCAGGCTGTTGCGGTTTATAGAGAACGCAGCGCGGGTCCAGGTCTACTCTCCTGGGCCCGCACTGCTGTGTTCACAGCGGTCTGGCCAGCACCGTGGCGAGTGCGATGGCCACGGCCATCACCGTGAGTTCGACAGTCGCCAGTGTGGCGAGTGCGGTCGTCTCCTCGCGGCGTACGGCCGGCAGGAGGATCTGGCGGATCGCACCGCCGGTCGCGGCCAGGATCATCAGAGCTGCGAGCTTGCCGAGTATCAGCCAGCCCGCAGGGGTCTCGAGTAGCGCGTGAAGTAGTACGGACAGGTGGGGGGTCATGTCCTTCGTCAGACGTGGTCCCGCAAGCAGTACGCCGGTGAGCCCGACCGTGGCGATCGCTCCACCAGCAACGGTCGAGAACCGCGGCAGGACCAGGGCCAACGCGGAACGGTTGCCGGCGACAAGCACTGTGACCAGTGCGAGACCACCTACCCACAGGCTCACCGCGCACATGTGTGCGGTGATCGCGGGCGTGGTGAGCCAGGGAGCCTCACTCTGCGAGGCGTGCCCTGTGACCGGTACGGCGACCAGTCCGACAAGCGCCGTACCCAAGCCGAGCGCCGGTCTGCGCTTGACGGTGGCCAGTGTGTACCCGCCCGCGGCGACAACGGTCACCACCAGCGCCGTACCTGAGGAGACGTCGAGGACGTACGAGGCCATGCCTGCGAACTGCATCTTCCAGCCGGATTGCGAGATCGCCGCGGCCTGGAGCCACCACGTCGTCGTGGTGGCCGTGACCCAGGCGGTGCCGGAGGCGATGCCGATGATCCGGGCGCGACCGGCGATCGCGCTGTACCTCTCCCTGCCCTTGGAGCCGAGAAGCAGAAGCAGCAGTACGGCGCCGACGGCGAGGACTGCCGTGACGTTCGTGACGAAGCGGGCGACCGGGGTGGTGTAGAGGATGCCCGGGCTGGTCGTGGTCAGGCCCGGCTCGGGGGCCGGGCGGGTGACGACGATGGACCAGGCCAGGGCCGCCGTACTGAAGGTGGCGATCGCCCCGACGACGACCGGGCGCCGGGCCTTGAGGGGCGGGATGGCGACATTCATCGCTGATCCCTGACGACCGCTTCGGGTGGAGCGGCCAGATCGGACCGCCAGCGCCGGAAGCCACGCACCAGGAACAGGACGACCGCGAGCTCGGCGAACCACAGCCACGCCGGTACGCCGTCGGTCGGCATCACCATCGCGTTCGCGGCCCGTGAACCGGGATCGGGCCGAGCGAGGGTGATCGTGATGTGACCGGCGATCGGGTGGCCGTCGCCGGAGATCACCCGGTAGCTGATCATGTAGACGCCGGCCGTGCCGAGCCGGTCGCAGGTGGCGTGCAGCGTGTCGCCCTCGATCCGGACCGAGCGGGCGGGGTGGCGGTTCCCGTCGGGGCCGGTCACCAGGACCGCGTCCCAACCCGGGACCGGTTGCAGGGTCTGGTCGAACGTGAAGGCGAGCGCGGACGGGGTCGACGTGAGCCGGGCGCCGTTGGCCGGCGTACTGGCGGAGAGCTTGCTGTGGGCGGCGGCGGGGGCGGCCGGTGCGAGGGTCAGGGCGGCGGTGAATGTGACGACGGCGAGGAGCGGTGGGCAGTTCCGCCGCAGTGCCAAGAGCCAGGACGTCAGGGGCAGAGACATCCGGATCCTCCTGTCGGAGAAATAGCGGAAAAGGTTTGGAGAAATGCAGATCGGTCATTATGCCGTAACAATTCCGGAGCCCCGGGAAATGCGCTCGAAACCTCTCTGGGTTACTTTTGAGGTGTGAGGACGAATCGGCCCGGGATGTGGATCGCCCGTGGTCGCGGGGGAGGTTCCGCGGCCACGGGCGATCGGGACGCCGCGACGCCGGTCAGGTCGACAGGCGCCGCAGCCGGTGGATCAGTGGTCGTGCCCGTGACCGGTGCCGTCGTCGACGGACTTGTGGCCGGTGAGCGTGAGGGACACGACGTTCACGCCGACCGGAACCACGTGGCTGGTCGTGTAGCCGAGCGGGTTCTCCACCGCGGGGTACAGGCCGAGCGCCTCGTCGTCCACGTGCAGCTGGACCTGGTCGGTGGCGTAGTCGACCGCGTCGCCGACGTTCGCGACCGGGGTCGGGTGCTCGTGGGCCGAAGCGGTGGTGGCGGTCAGGGCAGCGCCGCCGGCGGCCAGCGCGAGGCTCGCGAGCGGCAGGGTGATCAGGCGGGACCTCAAATTGGGCATGACGAATTCTCCTTGCGGGAGGGTGGGACGAATACGGTCGTCGTTGACCGGTGAAATGATGCGGCCGCGGCGCCCGATGGCCAGTCAATGCGTCGCTTGAAATGAATGTATTGAATGTCTCGGGTGAACCACAAGCAATTCGTGATTTTTTGCTCACGGAACGAAACGGATGCTGCTTCGTCAGGCTCCGGCAGACCGCGGTTCAGGGTGCGAGACTGCAGGTTGGGGGCGATCCCCGATTGGTTTCGACCCGGCGGGGTGCTGGACTGGTGGCATGAGCAACCAGAGCTACGACGAGAAGGTCAAGGACATCCTGGACCGCGTCGCCAAGGGGCACCTCTCGACCGAAGAGGCCACCACCCTGATCGCCGCCCTCAAGACCGACCCCTCCGAGGCTGCCGAGCCGGCGGCCGACGCTCCGGTTGCTGACGACCCAGACGCGGCGTCCGAGGGGAAGCCGCCGTGGCCCTGGCCGTCGGGTGACGACGTACCGTCCACCACCGTGTGGGCAGATGCCGTCGACTCACCTACGGCGGCCGATGCCGCAGGCGCCCGGCACGCCTCCGAGCCTGTGCAGGATGCTGTGCCTGCGGATGTCGCTGAGGCTGATGTGGAGCAGGAGCCGGTCGAGGAGGAGCACAGCAATGTGCCGATTCCGTCCGGGGTGCAGCGGGTGACCGTGCGCGCGATCGGGCGGCGGGTGCGGCTGATCGGTGAGCCGGCCGTGAACGGTGTAGCGGTCGACGGTCCGCACGTGATCAAGCGTGACGGCGACACCCTCGCGATCAGCAGCGAAGGCGACATGGGCGTCTCGATCGACGGCTTCAGCATGCTGCGCAACCCCACCGACCTGAAGGCCCACGTCAACGGCCTCGCCAAGGAGCTGTCGATCCGCGTCAACCCGAACCTGCAGGTCGAGGTCGAGGTCACCGGCGGCAGCGTGAACGCCGAGCGGCTGCCCGGCCTGACCCGGGTCCGCGTCACCGCCGGTACGGCGAAGGTCGCCGACGTCGACGGCCCGATCGACGTACTCGTCCAGGCCGGTTCTGCCAGCCTCGACGCCCAGATCACCAAGGGCCGCTCCCGCGTCCGCGTCGAGTCCGGTACGGCGCAGGTCACGCTCCGCCGCGGCTCCGACGTCCACGTCCACACCGAGTCCCAGCTCGGCCGCGTCACCTGGAGCGGCGCCGTCTCCGGCCAGTCCAAGGACGTAGAAATCGGCCGCGGCCGCGCGGCCCTCGACGTAGAGGTCCTGGTAGGCACCGCCCAAATCACGTCGGACTGACCTCCTCCGCCGGGATCGTGCGCAGCCTGCGGATGGGGGAGAGGTAGAGGAAGGCGTTTCCGGCCAAGGTGCCCAGACCTGCTATCCACAAGGTGGTGTGCAGGCCGAACGCCGTACCCAGCGCGCCGCCCAGCAGGCTGCCGACGGGTGCGGCGCCCCAGCTGACGAAGCTCATGGTGGCGCTCATCCGACCCTGCAGGTCTGGCGGGCAGAGGCGTTGCTGGGTGCTGACTTGCAGGATGTAGCTGACGATGATGCAGAAGCCCGCCAGCAGTGTGCCGATGACGAACCAGCTCACCATCCAGCCCGGTGCGGTCAGCGCCTGCACCGTGAACGCGACGCCGATGCCCGTCGACGGCCGCAGCAGCGGATGCCGGAAGACGTAACGCATGCCCTCGCCGATCTCGCGGCGCAGGTTGGGCAGCTCGGGCTTCACTGACTCCGTCTCGGGTGTTCGGATCGAGCGGAGCCAGAGCGCTGACCACAGGAAGCTGAGTGCGTCCAGGCCGATCGTCAGCGCCGCGCCGAGCCATTGGACGAGCAGTCCGCTCGCGCCGGCGCCGATGACCGCGGCGATCGAGTGGTTCGCGGCGAGCTTCGCGTTGCCCGGCAGCGGATCCGGTCGGCCCAGGCGCCCGCGAACAGACCGAGGATGAGCCAGGCGGCGGTCTCGCAGGTCCGGAGCAGCGACACCTGGAGCGTCGACGCGTTGAGGGTGAGCACGGCGAGCAGCGGGATCGCGCCCATGCTCAGGCGGGATCCGAGCTGACTGAGCAGGTCGGCGGCCCACAGCCGGCGGAAATCGGGGTGGCGGAGGATGCCCATTCCGCGACCGTAGAACCAAACTTGAGTCATGTCGACTCAACTGTCAAGAAAGCTGAGTCCAACAGACTCAATATAATTTAGGAGTGAAATTGTCGGCGTTCTCGGGCAGGATGGTGGCCTGCGTCACATCCAGAAGGGGGACGTTCGGATGGCTGCAATCGAGGCGACCGGCCTCGTGAAGACGTTCAAGGGCAGAAAATCGACGGTCAAGGCGCTCGACGGGATCGATCTCGACGTGCCGGAGGGCACGGTGCTCGGCCTGCTCGGGCCGAACGGGGCCGGCAAGACCACGGCGGTCCGGGTGCTGACCACGCTGCTGAAACCGGACTCCGGGACCGCCCGGGTGCTCGGGCATGACGTGGTGAAGGAGGCGGACACGGTCCGGTCGCTGGTCGGGCTGTCGGGGCAGTACGCCGCGGTCGACGAACTGCTCACCGGCCGGGAGAACCTGTGGATGTTCGGCCGGCTGTACCGGCTGTCCAGTCAGCAGGCCAAGCAGCGAGCGGAAGAACTGCTCGCCACGTTCGATCTGACCGACGCGGCGGACCGGATCCTGAAGACGTACTCCGGTGGCATGCGGCGCCGGCTGGACCTCGCCGGGTCGCTGATCGCGCACCCGAAGGTGCTGTTCCTGGACGAGCCGACGACGGGTCTGGACCCGCGCTCGCGCCTCGACCTGTGGCAGATCATCCGCGAACGGGTCCGCGAGGGCGTCACGATCCTGCTCACCACGCAGTACCTGGAAGAGGCCGACGAGCTGGCCGACAGCATCGCGGTCGTCGACCACGGCTCGGTGATCGCTCGCGGTACGGCGGACGAGCTCAAGGCGAAGGTCGGCGGTGAGCGGATCGAGGTCGTCGTCCACGATCCGGGCGACACCGTGCGGGCGCTGGGGCTGCTGACCGCCGCGCTCGGGATCGCGGATCCGGAGTCGACGACGCTCGAGGAGCACGCCCGGCGGATCACGGTGCCGGCGCCGGGCGGCTCGAGCGAACTGGTCGACGTGATCCGGACGCTCGACGCCGCGGAGATCCGGATCGCCGACATCGGGCTGCGGCGCCCGACGCTGGACGACGTGTTCCTCACCCTGACCGGGCACGAGGCCGAACAGAAGGAGTCGCTGTGAGTGCGGAGCTGCCGGCCCGGGTCAACCCGATCGGCCGGGCGTTGTCGGATGCCGGAATTCTCGCGTGGCGGAGCCTGAAGCGGATCCCGCGGACTCCGGACATGCTGATCTACGCGACGATCCAGCCGATCATGTTCGTGCTGCTGTTCGCGTACGTGTTCGGGAACGCGATCCCGATCCCGGGCTTCCCCGGGGCGCGGGCGTACCGGGAGTTCCTGATGTCCGGGATCTTCGCGCAGACGATGGCCTTCGCGGTCGCGTCGGCGAGCGTCGGGCTGGCCGACGACATGTCCAAGGGGCTCATCGACCGGTTCCGGTCGTTGCCGATGGCAAGGTCCGGGGTGATCGCCGGCCGGGTGGTCGGGGACCTGGTGTTCAACGCGTTCGTGATGCTGATCATGGTGCTCTGCGGATTCATCGTCGGCTGGCGGTGGCACAACGGATTCGGCCAGGCGCTCGCGGCGTTCGCGATCCTGCTGCTGTTCGCGTTCGCGATGCTGTGGGTCGGTGCGTTGATCGGCCTGTCGGTCGGCAGCGCCGAGGTGGCGGCGTCGGCGGGGCTGATCTGGCTGTTCCCGCTGACGTTCCTGTCGAACGCGTTCGTCCCGACGCCGAACCTGCCGAGCGGTCTGCAACCGGTCGCCGAGTGGAACCCGATCTCCTCGATCGTCGCAGCCTGCCGCCACCTGTTCGGCAACCCGTCCCCCTTCGCCAGCCCGGACGGCTTCCCCGCCCAGCACCCAGTCTGGCTGTCCCTGATCTGGTGCGCCGCCATCATCGCGATCTTCGCCCCACTCGCAGTCCGCAAGTACCGGAGTGCCACTGGGCATTGACAAGACTTATACAGCGTACAAATAATTCGAACTGTGTTAAAGAAACCGGCCGGGAACTGGCGTGAGGCGCGACGGGAGAGTGCGCGGGCGAACGTGCTCACCGCCGCGTGGGAGCTGGTGCGCGAGGACGGGTTGGCCGCCCTGTCCTTGCGTGAGCTGGCTCGCCGGGCGGGCATCACCACACCGACCCTGTACGCGTACTTCGAGTCCAAGAACGCCATCCTGGACGCGATGTTCGCGCAGGCCGCACAGTCCTTCGTCGAGCTGAAGGCGTCACTGCCGGCGACGGACGACCCGCAAGAGGACCTGCTGACCGAAGCCCGGGCGTTCGTCATGTTCTGCGTGTCCGACGTCCCTCGGTACCAGCTGCTCTTCCAGCACTCGGTGCCCGGCTTCACCCCGTCGCCCGAGTCCTACGAGCTCGCCGTCAGCGCCCTGGCGGTGACGCGCGAGCTCCTCGCACGCAACGGCGTGCACGATCCACGGCACCTCGACATCTGGACCGCCATCACCGTCGGCCTGGTCGGCCAGCAGGTCTCCAACGACCCGGACGGCGACCGGTGGACCCGGCTCGTCGAGGACGTGACCCGGATGTTCCTCGCCCAGTACGCGGGCGGGAACTCCACGCACAGCAAGGGGGAATCATGACCGCAGTCACCCAGGTCAAGCTGCACCATCTGGCCCTGACCGTGACCGACCTGGAGTCGAGCGTCCGGTGGTACGGCGAAGTCTTCGGAGTCCACCCGGTGATCGACGTACCGCATCCCGGCGGTGTCGGACGGATCCTCGCCGACGCGGACCATCAGCTGATGATCGCGCTGCACCACCACGAGACCAACGACGGTGCGTTGTCCACCGAGACCGTCACCGGGCTCGACCACGCCGGCTTCGCGGTCGACTCGCGTGCCGACCTCGAACAGTGGCAGGACCATCTGGAGGCGCACGGCGTCGTCCGTGCCGACACCGCCGACAAGCCGCTCACCCAGTCGCCGATCGCCGACGAGCCGTACGCCTCGGTCCTGGTCTTCCGCGACCAGGACAACATCCAGCTCGAGCTCTTCGCTCCCGCCGCGCACTGAAGCGACGAAGCGCCCCGGTGGGTGTCCACCGGGGCGCTTCGGGAGCTTGGTGGGGTCAGCCGGTGAAGGGTTCGGCGGCGACGATCTCGACGGTCACGTCCTTGCCGTTGGGGGCCTCGTACTTGGCCTTGTCGCCCTTCTTCTTGCCGAGGATCGCGGCGCCCAGCGGAGACTGCGGCGAGTAGACGTCGATGTCGACCGACGCGTCCAGGGCGAGCAGTTCGCGGGAGCCGAGCAGGAACGTCTCGACGTCGTCGTCACCGGCGAACTTGATGGACACCTTCATGCCGGGCTCGATCTTGCCGCCGGCCTTCGGGGTCTCGCCGACCCGGGCCCGGCGGAGCATGTCCTCCAGCTGCCGGATCCGCGCCTCGATCTTGCCCTGCTCGTCCTTGGCGGCGTGGTAGCCGCCGTTCTCCTTGAGGTCGCCCTCGTCCCTGGCCTCGCTGATCCGCTGGGTGATCTCGGCACGGGCAGGGCCCTTGAGGTGCTCGAGCTCGGACTTCAGCTGGTCATAACCGTCCTGCGTCAGCCAGACAACGCTGTCCTCGTCGATCTTTTGCGTCACGGGCTGCTCCTTGTGTCGGTGGGATGGGCAGGAAAATACTGCTGGCCGCCGTCGTCGACGGCGACCAATCAAACGAGCGTAGCAAGAGACCGCCGATCACGCAGGGGCTCTCGCCGGTCTCAAACGCTTGGAAACCGTTTGCTCGACGGCTTTCCACCCTTCCTCCGCGGATTCCCGGCAATCGGTTGCCGCCAGCCGCTCGATTGACCCCTGACCTGGACTTTCCTACGCTCCCGAAGACCGACGTCTGGCGGCTTGGGGGGATGTAGTGGATGTGACAACGGATGGCGAGCGTACGCGCCGCGGCTGGCTGTGGATCGCGGGCGCCGTCGTACTCGCGCTCGCAGCGGCTGCCGCGACCTGGGCTGTCGCCGGCCGAGGGGATCCACCCCGTCCGTCAGCGGCCACTCCCACGCAGGCGGCGTCCGACCCGTCGGTCGAGGAGCGGATGCTGGCCGGTGCCGGTGCCATCCTGAAGACGCGAGCGTCGGCGGTGCTGTCCGGGCAGCTGCCGCAGTACCTCCAGTACGTCGACCCTGCGAACCAAAAGCTCCGGCAACGCGATCAGCAGGTGTTCGCCAACCTGCGCAAGCTCGGCCTCTCCCGGTTGAGCTATCAGGTAGATGCCAACTGGGCCCCGGAGGTGCAGGCGCAGCACGGACCGAGTGCACGGGCGGTCCGTGTCCTCATGCTGGTGCAGGTCGCAGGCATCGACTCGACTCCGCGCGCCACCGCGCTCGGCTACACGTTCGCCGAGCGCGACGGTCGGTGGCTGCTGGTCGACGACGACGATCTCGCGGCCGAGGCGGACCTCAAGGCGTACCGCGAACCCTGGGACCTCGGCGCGCTCGAGGTGGCGCGGCGACCCGGCGTACTCGTCGTCGTCCCCGCCGGCGAACGCCGCAACGGTGAGCGACTCGCGCGAGAGTCGCAGTCGGCGATCCCGGTGGTGCGCTCCATCACCCGGCGCGCCCAGGCGGGGATTCTGGTGGTCGCGCTGGCCGACCGCCGCTCGATGGATCCTGAGTGGCGAACCGGCGGACATCCGGCGGCCGCCGTCGCCGCGCGGAACTACGCTCCGGCGAATCCGGAGGCGAGCGAGTTCAAGGTCACCGGGAGCCGCGTGGTGATCAACCCCGACCAGCGCACCCGGGCCGGACGTCTGCTGCTCGCGCACGAGTTCACGCATGCGGCGATGGAGCCGCTGGGTGATCGTGCGCCGATCTGGCTGGTCGAAGGATTCGCCAGGTACGTCGAGAACCGGCTCGCCGCGCAGAACGGGTACGAACGGGAGCTCGCCGAGGAGCGCCGTGAGTTGCTACGCGAGAAGATCCCCGCGCTGGTGGTGCTCCCGATCGACGGCGTCTTCCACGGCGACTACGACGAGGACAGCTACGGCGTCAGCTGGATCATCGTCGAGTACCTGGTGACGACGTACGGTCAAGCGGCGGTGAACTCGCTGTACGCCGATCTGGCCGACGGATCCGACGCCCCTGCCGTCCGCGAGCAGGTACTGCGCAAGCACCTGAAGCTCGGCGAGACGGCTCTGGTCGCCGCGATCAAGAAGTACAGCTAGCGCGGGCGGTGCTGGTCTGCCGTCGTACAGCCGACCAGGACGACCGACGTTGCTGAGCGTTGGGTTGTCAGGGTGACCGGGAGGACCTGGTGGCGGGGTGCGTCCGCGGGGACTGTGACCGTCAGCTCGCCGACGATCGAGAAGTCTGCGGACTTGGCTTGCAGGCGGCAGTTCGCCTCGACCGACTTGCTGCGGTCCACCTTCAGGGTCGCCTTCGCGCTGGTCGGCGAGACGATCTCGAATCCCTGGAGTTGCGAGGTGACCGGCGGGTTCGACTGCACCCAGGCCACCCAGATCAGCCAGGTCAGACCGGCCAGGGCGACCACTCCGACGGCGCCGATCAGCAGCGGCCGCCGGGAGCGCCCGCCGCGGCCGTAGCGGGCGTTCAGATCGGAGGCCGGAGTGGCGGCAGAAGACTCGGTCAAGGGGTGTCCAGGGGGTCGGTCGTGGGTTTTCGCATGCGTTGGAGGACCATTGTGTCTTGTGAGTGGAGATCTTCGGTTGTTGCATGTGCATGCCCACCCGGACGACGAGTCGAGCAAGGGCGCCGCGTCGACTGCCCGGTACGTCGCGGACGGCGTGGAAGTGATGGTCGCCACGTGTACCGGCGGGGAACGCGGATCGATCCTGAATCCGAAGATGGACCGCCCGGAGGTGCTGGCGAACATCACCGAGATCCGCCGCAAGGAGATGGACGCGGCGCGCGAGATCCTCGGGATCCGGCAGGAGTGGCTGGGCTGGGTGGACTCCGGTTTCCCGGAGGGCGATCCGCTGCCGCCGCTCCCGGAGGGCTGCTTCGCGGCGCAGAAGGTCGAGGACGCCGCCGCCCCGCTGGTGAAGCTGATCCGCGAGTTCCGCCCGCAAGTCGTCACGACGTACGACGAGAACGGCGGCTACCCGCATCCGGACCACGTCATGTGCCACACGATCACCGTCGCCGCGTTCGAGGCGGCGGGGGACAAGGACGCGTACCCGGAGCTCGGCGAGCCGTGGCAGCCGCTCAAGCTGTACTACCACCACACGTTCCACTACGAGCGGATGAAGGCGCTGCACGACGGGATGCTCGCGCGCGGCCTGGAGTCGCCGTACGCCGAGCGCTTGAAGGACTGGAAGCCCGACCCGGAGAACGAGCGCCGCATCACCACCCGGGTGGAGTGCGCACAGTACTTCGAGGTGCGGGACAAGGCGCTGCTCGCGCACGCCACGCAGATCGACCCGGACGGTGCGTGGTTCGCCGTACCGCTGGAGGTGCATCAGGCGGCCTGGCCGACCGAGGACTACGAGTTGGCGCGGAGTCTGGTCGAGTCCGAGCTGCCCGAGAACGATCTGTTCGCGGGGCTGCGCTGACGGGGGCTGCGGACAATGAGAGAATGGTGGCGTGGTAACAGCGATGATCTCCCTTCAGACGGCCGAGATCGACCCCAACGTGGTGAAGCCGGGGTGGGTCGCGCTGCTGATCGTGCTGGCTCTCGGTGCCGCCACGGTGCTGCTGGTGCGCAACATGGGCAAGCAGCTGAAGCGGATCGACTTCGATCGCGATGGTGCGGACGACCCAGCACCGTCCGACGACCCAGCGAGTCAGGACCGCTCGGCTTCCCCGGCTACCGATGCAGCGCCTACGACTTCGGCCCCGACCCAGACGCCGAGTGACTCCAAGGAACACTCAGAGCACTGACCCGGTGTCACTGCTGTCACCGATTCCTGGGAACTCGGAAACACCCTGGTCACGAGATGGTGTCGGACTGGGCTGCCCACCTTCGGCTGACCCTATAGTGAGCCGCGTGCTGAATGGTGCCCACGACCTGTCCCTCCGGTGACCGCGACCCACGCCGCCCGGCACCGCATGCCCGGACGCCTGGTCGCGGGTGGGGTGGGTGCTGTCCTCATCGCGTCAGGGGCCCTCGTCGCGGCGCTGTACGCCGCCGACAGTGAGCCGCAGGATGCCGGCGGGATCGGCGGGCCGGGTGCGTTCATCGCCTGGCTGCTGCCGCTGTTCCGGTTGATCACCACGCTGGCCACGGTCGGCTGTGCGGGTGCGCTGCTCGCGGCGGTCGTGCTGCTGCGGATCGAGGGCGGACCGCTCGGAGTGCAGGGCCGGCGCGCGGTCCGGGACGCGAGCAACTCGGCCATCATCTGGGCGGTGTGCGCGTTCGCGGGCGCGATCGTGACGGCGGCGCTCCTGCTCAACACACCCGTGCGGCTGCTGCGGCTACGGTTCGACGACGCGCTCGGCGTACCCGAGGTGAAGGCGCTGCTGATCACCGGCATCCTGGTCCTCGCGCTGGCGATCGGGATCCGCCGGGTGCAGACGTCCTCGGCGGCGGCGCTCGGCGTACTGGTCGCCATCGCCGCACTGGTCCCGACCGCGGTCACGGCGTACCCGAGGAACGAGTCGTACGTCGTACTCGCCGGAGCGGCCCTGGTGATCCATGTGATCGCGGCGACGACCTGGGTCGGCGGGCTCGCGGGCCTGGTCCGCTACGGGCGGGCGAGCCGGACCGGGCTGCCGATCGTGCTGGAACGGTACGGCCAGGTCGCGTTCGTCTCGGCGATCGCCGTACTGATCAGCGGCCTGATCAGCGCGGCCGGTCGACTGGCCGCGAAGGGCGGTGGCTGGGGCTCGATCGTCGACGTCGTCACCCAGGACGCGTACGGCGCTCTACTGCTCGTGAAGGTGGCCGCGTTCCTGGTCCTGATCGTCCTCGCCGCAGTCCACCGCAGCCGCTCCGACGCCGATCTCCTGGAGTCGGGCCGTCCGTTCTGGCGCGTCGTAGGCGTCGAACTCCTGGTCATGGCCCTGACCCTCGGCCTCTCGGTAGCCCTTTCCCAGACTGTCTGACCTCCCATTGGATATCCGATGGAAGAAAGCGTATACAGGTAGAGTTATCTGTAGACGAATCGGATCAGAGGTGAGCCATGGAGGCACTGCGACCCAAAGGTGCGCCTGGCGCCGGCCTGTCCAAGAGTGCTCTCTACCGCGCGGCTCGCGCGGGAGAGTATGACCGGATCGCCCGCGGCATCTACCGTCCGGCAGACGCCCCAGCCGCCGACTGGGACTGGATCGAGGCAACCGCCCGCCGGGCAGACGCGACGATCTGCCTCACTTCCGCGCTCGCGATCCACGACCTCACTGACACGATTCCCGAAACGCTCGATGTCGCGATCCCGCGAGGTGCCCGTCTCCCCGCGACGCAGGCTGCCATCAGCTGGCATCTGTTCGCCAAGGAGACCTTCGATCTCGGCCGAACGCAGATCCCGATTCCCGGCGCTGAGCTTCAGATCGGGCTCTACTCTCCCGAGCGGTCCATCGTGGACGCGTTCCGCCTGCGCGGCGATGTCGGACACGATCTCGGCCGGGAGGCGCTGCGGGAGTGGCTTCGCCGGGGCGGCAAACCGGCCCAACTCGTGGCGATCGCTGCCCGTCTGCCCCGGGCCAAAGGCCCAATCCTGCAAGCACTGGAGCTCCTCGCATGACCGACGGCGAGGCAATGTTCCGGCAGATCCAGAACAAGGCGCCCTGGAATTCGCGGCGCCAAACCCTCCCCAACCGGCCGCAGGCTCCATCTTTGAGAAGCCACCAACCATTATCGGGCCCCGGGAATGGTCGGTGGCTTCTCAAAGATGCCCCGAGGGGTACCGGCGAGAGACGCTCGGCGGGGCACAGCCAGTTGCGCTGCGAAGTTCTGGCGCAGGGCTTTAGGCCCAGGGGGCTGTGCGTAGGTCGGTGGTGGTGCGGCGGTCGCGGGACGGTGGGCGGGGTTCGGCGGGGCGGCCTACGGCGATCATCGAGACGATGTGCCAGCCGGGGCTGGGGTTCAGGTCGGTGGTGAGGGTTTCGAGGTCGAAGGCGCGGAACTGGCGGCAGGCGAGGTCCATGGCGTGCGCCTGCAGGGTGAGGTGCGCGACCGACTGCCCGAGGTCGTAGTCCGCGAAGTCGGAGTAGGCCCAGTCGGTGTCCTCGACGTACCGATGGGCCATCGTCACGATCAGGAGCGACGCGCTCGGTGCCCAGCGGGCCGAGCTGCGGGCGAGGTGCCGGACGATGCGCTTGTGGTCGGGCTCGTCGCGGCGGGCGACGAAGTACGCCCAGGGCTGCGAGTTGCCCGCGGACGGCGCCCAGCGAGCCGCGTCGAGGAGGAGTTCGACATCCTCCTCGGTGACGGTCCAGGCGGGATCGAACATCAGCGGGCTGAAGCGGCTGGCGAGCAAAGGGTGGACGGGCACGGTCCCATTCAACCTCGGACGCATACGGTGGGGAGTATGGCGAACGAGCTTGGACAGTCGACCAGTCCGTACCTGCGGCAGCACGCGGGCAATCCGGTGGAGTGGCGGGAGTGGTCGGAGCGGGCGTTCGCCGAGGCCCGGGAGCGGGACGTGCCGATCTTCCTGTCGGTCGGGTACTCCGCTTGTCACTGGTGTCACGTGATGGCGCACGAGTCGTTCGAGGACGCCGAGACGGCGGCGTACCTGGCTGAGCATTTCGTGAGCGTGAAGGTGGACCGGGAGGAGCGGCCGGACGTCGACGCCATCTATATGGCGGCGACGGTGGCGATGACCGGGCAGGGCGGCTGGCCGATGTCGGTGTTCCTGACGCCGGCGGGGGAGCCGTTCTTCTGCGGGACGTACTTCCCGAAGGATTCCCGTGGCGGGATGGCGTCGTTCCGGCAGGTGCTGGAGGCAATCACCGACGCGTGGCAGAACCGGCGCGAGCAGCTCGACGGGATCGGCAAGCGGGTCGTCGAGCAGCTCGGCGCGCAGCAACCGGCGGGTCAGGAGGCGTTCGACCTGGCGCAGGCGGTGCAATTGCTGAAGGTCGATTTCGACCCCGTCGACGCCGGCTTCGGGCGGGCCCCGAAGTTCCCGCCGTCGATGGTGCTCGACTTCCTGCTCCGCCACCACCGCCGTACCGGCGACGAGGACGCGCTCGCGATGGTCGCGCACACCTGCGCCCGGATGGCCCGCGGCGGGATGTACGACCAGCTCGCCGGCGGCTTCGCGCGGTACTCCGTCGACGGCCAGTGGATCGTCCCGCACTTCGAGAAGATGCTGTACGACAACGCGCTGCTCCTCGACGTCTACACGCACTGGTGGACGATCAGCGGCGACCCGCTCGCGAAGCGCATCGCGGAGGAGACCGCCGACTTCCTGCTCGCCGAGCTCCGGACGCCGGAAGGCGGCTTCGCGTCCGCCCTCGACGCCGACACCGACGGGGAGGAAGGCAAGTACTACGCCTGGACGCCGGAACAACTCCGTGAAGCCGTCGGGGACGACGCCGACTGGGTCATCGACCTCTGCGACGTGACCGGAACCTTCGAGCACGGTACGTCGGTCCTCCAGCTTCGGCAGGATCCGGATGACGTGGACCGGTGGAATCGGGTCCGCGAAACGCTCAAGCACGCGCGGGGCAGTCGTACCTATCCGGGGCGCGACGGCAAGGTGGTTGCCGCGTGGAACGGTCTCGCGATCACGGCACTCACTCGCGCCGGGGTCGTGCTCGGCAAGCCGCAGTACGTCGAGGCCGCGGAGGCAGCGGCCCGGTTGATCCGGGACGTGCATCTCGACGGGGCGCGGTTGTACCGGACGTCGCGAGACGGTCTGCGGGGGAGTGCGGACGGCGTACTCGAGGATTATGCGGCGGTCGCCCAAGCGTGCTTGACTTTGCTGGGTGCGACCGGTGATGTCGAGTGGTATCGGGTCGCGGAGGCCTTGCTGGGCAGGGTTCTGGAGCAATTCGTTGCTGATGGCTCCTATTTCGACACGGCCGCCGACGCCGAGCAGTTGGTGTGGCGGCCGCAGGATGCGACGGACAACGCGACCCCGTCGGGAGTCAGCCTTGCTGCCGAGGCCTTCGCCACGCTCGCGAGGCTGACCGGATCAGACCGATACGAGACCGCGGCCCAGCAGGCGCTGCAGGCCTCGTCCGCCATCGCGCAGCGCGCACCCCGCTTCGCCGGCCGGGCCCTCGCGGTCGCCGAGCTGATTGCCGCCGGCCCACTCGAGGTCGCGATCGCCGGCGACTCACCGGAGCTTTTGCGGGTCGCGTTCGCCGACGCGCCCTGGGGTACGCCGATCGTTGCCGGCGCGCCCGGTCTCGCCGTACCGCTGATGGACGGCCGCGACCTGGTCGGCGGCGTACCGGCGGCCTATGTGTGTCAGAAATTCACCTGCCGGCTGCCCGTGACGTTGCCGGAACACCTTCGCCGGGAGTTGCGCCCCACGGACTGAGCCCGTTCCGGGTGCGGGTTTTCCCTGCGGTTTCGCGGGAATCCCTTGACGCGCGGCGAGCGGGCGGCAACAGTCGGTCCTCAGTTGGATGTAACAGAACTCGCATGTTCCGACACGAAGTGTCACAGATGAGGCAGTGGCACTGTTGCGTCACATCCGGCGTCCCCAACTGAATTCGGTCGCTGCGCCCAAACAGCGACCACACCGTGAGGAGATGTTGTCTTGAAACGACTGACATCAGCAGGGGCGGTGGCCATCGTCGCGGCAGCGGGTCTTGCCACGACGTTCACCGCTTCGAACGCGGGTGCCGCCGACCGGACGGCTCCGCTCCCGGCATCCGGCTTCAACCAGCCGGCCGCCGTTCAGGCCGAGCAGGCGCTGACCGCGCAGACGGCCGCCGCTCTCGGTCTCGGCACCGGCGAGCAGCTCAAGGTCCGCGACGTGGTCAAGGACGCGGACGGCACCGAGTACGTCCGCTACGACCGCACCTTCAACGGCCTCAAGGTCGTCGGGGGTGACCTGATCGTCAAGCGCAAGGGCGAGTCGATCGGGCAGGTCACGTACAACCGCGGCGCCAAGTCGGTCGCCGTCGCCACCAAGCCGACTCTGTCCCAGTCGGCGGCGCTCACCAAGGGCGCGCAGGCGGCGAAGTTCAAGGCCACCGGTAACAAGGGCGCGCTGGTCGTCTTCGTGACGCCGAGCAAGCCCGTCCTCGCGTACGAGGTGGTGACCACCGGTGTGAAGCCCGACCAGACCCCGTCGGTGCTGCACTCGTTCGTCGACGCCAAGTCCGGTGCGGTGCTCGCGCAGGACGACGAGGTCAAGACCGGTACCGGCAACTCGATGTACTCCGGCACGGTCAGCATCGGTACGTCGGGCAGCTTCACGATGACCGACCCGACCCGCGGCGGCAACTACACCACGGACCTGAACGGCTCGACCTCCGGTAACGGCACCACGTTCACCGACGCCGACGACACCTGGGGTACCGGCGCCGCGTCGAACCGCCAGACCGCCGGTGTGGACGCGCACTACGGTTCGCAGCTGACCTGGGACTACTACAAGAACGTCCACGGCCGGAACGGCATCTTCAACAACGGCCAGGGCGCCCGCTCGCGCACGCACTACGGCAACGCCTACGTGAACGCGTTCTGGGACGGTACCCAGATGACGTACGGCGACGGCAGCGGCAACACGCACCCGCTGACGTCGATCGACGTTGCCGGTCACGAGATGAGCCACGGTGTCACCGAGGCGACCGCCAACCTGGACTACTCCGGTGACGCTGGCGGCCTGAACGAGGCGACCTCCGACATCTTCGGTACGGCGGTGGAGTTCTCCGCCAACAACTCGTCCGACCCGGGTGACTACCTGATCGGCGAGAAGATCAACATCAACGGCAACGGCACGCCGCTGCGCTACATGGACAAGCCCTCGAAGGACGGCCGCAGCGTGGACTGCTGGTCGACCAGCACCGGCGGCCTGGACCCGCACTACTCGTCCGGCCCGCTGAACCACTGGTTCTACCTGGCGTCGGAAGGCACCGGGAGCAAGGTCATCGGCGGCGTGACGCACAGCAGCACCGGCTGCAACGGCGCCACCATCACCGGTGTCGGCCGCGACGTGGCCGCCAAGGTCTGGTACCGCACGCTGAGCACCAAGCTGAGCTCGGGCAGCACCTACAAGGACGCCCGTGAGGGTGCGATCAACTCCGCGAAGGAGCTGTACGGCGCGGATTCGGCGCAGTGCAAGGGCATCGAGGCCGCGTTCAGCGGCATCTCGGTCCCGGCCGGTGCGGCCGCCTGTGGCGGTGGCACCGACCCGGAGCCGCCGACGGGTGACAACCTGCTGCAGAACCCGGGCTTCGAGTCCGGCGCGGTGAACTGGACCGGCACCTCGGGCCCGATCACCAACAACACCGGTCGCCCGGCGCGGACCGGCACCTGGAAGCTGTGGCTGCAGGGCAACGGTCGCGCCACCACCGAGAACGTCGGCCAGTCGGTCGCGATCCCGGCCTCGGCGACCACCGCCACCCTGTCGTTCTGGATCCGGATCGACACCGCCGAGACGACCGGCTCGACGGTGTACGACACGGCGAAGGTACAGGTTGTCGACGGGTCGACCACGACCACGCTGGCGACGTACTCGAACCTGAACAAGAACACGTCGTACGTCCAGAAGACGCTCAACGTGACGCAGTACAAGGGAAAGACCGTCACCGTGAAGTTCGTCGGCCAGGAGGACTCCTCCCTGCAGACCAGCTTCGTCATCGACGACACCTCCCTGACCGCGAGCTGAGCTCACGGTGAATCGTCCGGGGCGTGCGAGGCCTTCCGCCCAAGCCCGCACGCCCCGGATTTCCTTTGCCCGAAGGAGGTCACCCATGCGCAAGTCCCTTGTCCCAGGGCTCGGCGCAGTGCTCGTCGCGGCCACATTGCTTGCTACTGGCAACAGTGCGGTGGCGGCCGACTCGCCCGACATCTCCGTCACCAACACGAAGGCTCATCTGGACCAGTTGCAGTCCATTGCCACCAGCAACGGTGGTAACCGGTACACCGGCCGCGCGGGGTACAAGGCGTCGGCCGACTATGTGAAGGCCAAGCTGGACGCGGCCGGGTACACCACGACCCTGCAGTCGTTCAGCACCTCGGCGGGTACGTCGTACAACGTGATCGCGGAGTGGCCGCACGGCGACGCGAGCCACGTGGTGATGGCCGGCTCGCACCTGGACAGCGTCAGTTCCGGTCCGGGGATCAACGACAACGGCTCTGGTAGCGCCGGCGTACTCGAAACCGCCCTCGCTTACGCTGCCAGTGCTCAGACCCCCAAGAATCGCTTGCGGTTCGGGTTCTGGGGGGCCGAGGAGCTCGGGCTTCTCGGTTCGAAGTATTACGTCAACAATCTGCCCGCCGCCGAGCGGGACAAGATCGAGCTGTACCTGAACTTCGACATGATCGCGTCGCCGAACCCGGGGTACTTCGTGTACGACGACAACCCGGCCGGCGACGGCGCCCGCGACGACCTGGTGGCGTACTTCACCGGGAAGAGCGTGCAGACCGAGTTCATCGACGTCCAGGGCCGCTCCGACCACGCGGCGTTCCGTTCGTTGGGGATCCCAACGGCTGGGACGTTCTCCGGTGCCGAGGGCACCAAAACGTCCGCCCAGGCGGCGAAGTGGGGAGGTTCGGCGGGCCAGGCGTTCGACCCGTGCTACCACCGGTCCTGCGACACCATCAACAACCTGGACCTGACCTCGCTGGACCGCCAGATCGATGCCATCGGCCACATGATCTGGACGTACGCGCAGAAGGACTACACCGGCGGGCCGCCCCCGACCGGCAACAACCTGCTGCAAAATCCGGACTTCGAGTCTGGTACCGCGAACTGGACCGGGACCACCGGTGTCATCACGAACAGTTCGTCACGTCCCGCGCACGGCGGGTCGTACAAGGCGTGGCTGCAGGGGAACGGCCGGAGCACCACCGAGAACATCGGGCAGTCGGTCGCGATCCCGTCCACCGCCGCAGCGGCGTCCTTGTCGTTGTGGATCCGGATCGACACCGCTGAGACCACGGGCTCCACGGTGTACGACACGGTCAAGGTGCAGATCGTCGACGGGTCCACCGCGACCACGCTGGCGACGTACTCGAACCTGAACAAGAGCACGTCGTACGTGCAGAAAACGCTGGATGTCACGCAGTACAAGGGAAAGACGGTCACCGTGAAGTTCGTCGGCCAGGAGGATTCCTCCCTGCAGACCAGCTTTGTGATCGACGACGTAGCCCTGACCGCGAGCTAGAGCTGCTTGCAGAGCGGTCCTGGCGGGATGGCGGCTTCGGTGAGCAGTTTGGTCACCGAAGCCGCCAGCGGCTTCACGCTCGGATCCTCGATCCGGGCCGTCTTCCCGTTCGCGGAGACCGCGACGATCATGTCGTCCGGGTGCTTCGTGGCCGGCTTGGTCGGGGCCAGGCTCGCCCAGTCGACCTGCTGAGCGGCCGTGGTGATGGTCGTCAGCAGGCTCGCGTCGAGCTTGCACCGGATGGTCTCCTTGCCGCGCTTGCTCACGGTCGCGACGCCGTCGGTGCCGATCTGCACCTGGTCGTCGAAGCCCGCGAACCCACCGGTCCTGGATACGGTGAGCGGCAGACCGGTGCCCACCGGCGTCGACTGCGTCACCGACGCGGTCGGCAGCGTCGGGGCGCTGGGTGACGGCGTACTTGGGCTTCCGGTGCCGGATTCGCTTCCGCATCCGGTCAGCACGAAGCCTGCGATGACGGTTGCTGCTGCGTATCTGCTCAGGTTCCTCACGCATCATGGATACACGGAGGGGCGCCGTTCGTTGCAGCTGTGACACGACTGAAATGTGATCGCGTCAAACGACAGGAGACACCAGATCGACCAGCGCGCGGGTCAGCTGGACCCGCTGCTCGAACACCTCCAGTGGAGCGTTGGCCGTGCCGAACATCTCCAACGGCAGCGCGGTGAACCCGGCCCGGACCAGCAGCGAGCCTAGGTACCCGTAGAGAACCTCCTCCTCGGTCACCTGCATACCGTCCGCCGCAAGACCCTCCAGGAACCCCTTCAGGATCACCTGGTGTACTGCGGGCAACGCCTCCGGCGCCAGCTCGCCCGCGTGCGCCAGTCCGATCAGCAACTGCCCCAGATCGAACCCGACCGCCTGCGGGCAGTCGAAACCCCAGTCGATCGCCACGAACTCGTCCGGGCTGTCATGTGGCACCAGCAGGTTCTGCGGGCTCGCATCCCCGTGCTGGTAGCACTGCGGCAACGCCTCGAGCGCATTGAGTACGGCGGGGACACGCTCGCCCAATGCGAGCAGGTCGTCCCGTAGGCGGTGGTCGCCGAGGTGGCAGACCGCTGCGCTCAACAGGGGGTGCCGCCAGGTCTCCGGATCGGTGAGAACCGGTAGCGCGGACTTTATGACGCGGCCGTCGGCGTAGTACCGCAGCGCCGTACCGGGGGTGCTGGAGACGACCCGGTCGAGCAGGGGCTCGACGAGATGGGGTTGCCGGCGTGCTGACAACCGGCCGAGCAGGTACGCCGCCCGCTCGAAGCGGTCCATCGGCCACGGGCCCCACTCCTGGATGACGTTCTCCATCCACAGGGTCGCGCGGTCGTCGTCGTACTCGTCGATGCGGTAAGCGTGCGCCAGTCGCAGACCCGGCGGCATCAGGTCGCCGACGCCGCTCTGGTGGACGGCGATCTCCAGCCGCCAGGGCATGTAGTCGATGAAGCTCTGCCGGTACTCCACGGGCACGAGCTCGATGATCGGCGAGTGCCGGACGGACTGGAGTTTCTTCACGAAGCACGACCAGTCGGCGCCGCCGAGCGTCGTACCGAAGACGCGGTGCAGCGACTCGGTGCTCGGCGTACCGATCGGGTAGTCGACAGGTTCGACCCGGACCGCGCTCGCGACGGCCGCCGGATCCCCGGTGATCGTCCGCGCGAGCGCGGTCAGGTCCTCCTCCCCCAACGCGTCCCGGCCCAACGGTTCCAGTCCGGTGATCATGTTCCCCCCACGGAAGTAAAGTCACCTTACTGATGTGATAGTAAAGTTGCTTTATGACTTCCGTCAACGACGATCCCCGGGTCGGGACCGATCACATCGCCGCGCTGCTCGGGCTGGCGCTGCGACGGATCCGGTCGGAGATCCTGGCCACGTCCGAGGAGCGGTTCCCCGGGCTGCGCGTCTCGCACTACCGCCTGCTCGACCTGATCCCGCCCGAGGGAGCCCGGATCACCGACCTGGCGGAGGTCGCGACGATGACGAAACAGGGCCTCGGCCAGCACGTCGACTACCTGCAGAAACTCGGCTACACCGAGTCCGCCCGCCTCCCCACCGACCGCCGAGTCCGCCTGGTCCGCCGTACACCCCGCGGCGACGAAGCAGTCGCCTTCAGCCGAGCCGCCATAGCCCGAGTAGAACAATCCTGGTCCACCCAACTAGGCCCCACCCGCTACACCCACCTCCGCCAAACCCTCCACGAACTAGGCGTCGACCCGTAGCCCGTCCCCGTCGGACGGGCGAGTGTGCGGACGAGCCGGGGTGCTCGGCGGGGTGGTTGTTTGCGGAACAAATGTTGCACCTGCTGCCAGAAAAGTTCCGCAGTACAGGGCTGGATCGCACCGGGGACAGGGGACAGGGTCTGCGGACAAGCTATTGCTTGTTCCCGGACCCCGCCGGGTGTATCCGGCGCGCGGACAAGTGGTGCGGGCGGCCGCGCTTGCCGGGCGTGTGTGGTGGGGGGAATGTGGAGCGGTCACGCCTGCGGCGCGGCTGTCTGTTGGCCGGCTTCGCCGGCGCGCGGGATGTGAGACGAGCGGGATGCTTGGCGGGCGAATGCGCCGCTCGGCACCTGGGGCTGGCCGGGCTGTTTGCGGACCAAATGTTGCACCTGCTGCCAGAAATGTTCCGCAGTACAGGGCTGGCTCGCACCGGGGACAGGGGATGGGGGCCGGCGACAGGCTATTGCTTGTTCCCGGACACCGCCGGGTGTCTCCGGCACGTGGACGGTGGTGCGGAGCGGACGTGCTTGGCGGGCGTGTGTGGTGGCGCGGGATGTGGAGCGGTCACGCCTGCGGCGCGGCTGTCTCATTGGCCGGCTTCGCCAGGGCGCGGACTGTGGTGAGGTGCTCACGCGGTCGGCGGAGAAGTGCGGTGATGGGGAAGGAGGCAGCCGCGACCGCATGCTCATCGCGATCACTCCCGAACACCGGGCCGAGTGGCTCACTGCCGCGCAGCGCTTTCGTAGAGTCGCCCTACTGCGCAGCCAGGTCCGCAGCCGGGGCCTGTCAGTGCGGAGGTTCGCCACATATGCGTCGGCTCAGGCTCGTGTCAGAATGCCGGGCATGGGTGGATTGTCGTTGCGGTCAGAAGACTCGTTTCTTTCGATCGCAAGCCGCGGATCGATCCTGTCGATCGGATCGGTCGGGTCGGTGCTCAGCATCGGATCGGTCGGCTCTGCGCTGTCGGTCGCGTCGGTGGGATCGACTCTGTCCGCCTTCTCGGCCGGCTCGGTGCTCTCCTTCGGTTCAGCACTCTCAGCTCGGTCCCGCTGGTCGTTGTTGAGCAGCGACGGCGATCACGACGTCCTGAAGGCGCCTCCCCGCTCCGCATTTCTCGCAGGCAGCGGGGTCGCGCTCGCTGTGCTCCTGGCAGCATTCAGCCACCGGCGCTAGAAGTCCCCGCGCGCGCCTCCTTTGCTCGGCGTACGGGTGGTTAGCCGGCGCGGTACGTCGCGATGCTTACGGCGATGTAGTGGCAGATGAAGGCGGCGACGGTGAAGGCGTGGAAGATTTCGTGGAAGCCGAACCAGCGGGGGGACGGGTTGGGGCGCTTGGTGCCGTAGACGACGGCGCCGATCGAGTACAGGCCGCCGCCGACGGCGATCAGGGTGACTACTGCCGCGCCGCCGGCGTGGTAGATGTCGCCCATCCAGAAGATCGCGACCCAGCCGAGCGCCAGGTACAGCGGGGTGTAGATCCAGCGTGGCGCGCTGAGCCAGAAGATCCGGAACAGGATGCCGAGCGCCGCGCCACCCCACGCCAGACCGAGCATCAACAGGCGGTCGTTGCCGTGCAGCAGCACCATGCCGAGGGGCGTGTAGGTGCCGGCGATCAGCAGGAAGATGTTGCTGTGGTCGAGCCGTCGCAGGATCGCCTCGCCGGTCGGGCCCCAGTAGAACCGGTGGTACAGCGCGGAGATGCCGAACAGCAGCATCGATCCGGCGGTGTAGACCGCGGCCGCCCAGCGTGCGTTCGCGTGCGGTGCCAGGCAGATCAGGACGATGCCGGCCGCGGTGGCGAACGGGAACGTGCCGGCGTGCAACCACCCGCGGAGCTTGGGCTTGAGCGGGCCGAGCCGCCCGGAGAGCCGGTGACCGAGTTCCTGGGGTTGTGCGCTGGAAACAGTCATCGCCGTCCTTTCGAGGGGTGTCCGGGCGGTTCCTACCTACGCAACCGTAACCTACGCAACCGTAGGTTCAATGGTTCAGAAGGATGAAATGTAGGCGAAGTCACCCGGGTGATGCAGCACGCCCACGTTTACGATGCGCGAACTTCGCAGAAAGTTCGACCTTTCTGGCAGGTTTCTGTGAGCCACTCCAAGGCCTCTCCGACCGGGGCGAATGTGGGCTAGCCTCGTGACCGAGAGTCTTCGAGGAGAGCACCCTGCCCATGCGGACACCTGGCAAGCAGAAGCTGCGCGACGCGGTCTACGGCCTGTACGAGCGGCGGCTGACCCGATCGCTGTCGCCGGACCGGATCCCGCGGCACATCGGGGTCATCATCGACGGCAACCGGCGGTGGGCCCGCCAGGTCGGCGACCCGGTGTCGCGCGGTCACGAGGCCGGGGCGAACAAGATCTCCGAGTTCCTGAACTGGTGCGACGGCGTCGGCGTCAAGGTGGTCACGGTGTGGATGCTGTCCACCGACAACCTGACCCGCCCGGCCGACGAGCTGGAGCCGCTGCTGCGGATCATCGAGCAGACGGTCGAGGAGCTGACCGCGATCGGCCGCTACCGGATCCACCCGGTCGGCGCGCTCGACCTGCTCCCCGGCACCACCGCCGAGGCGCTGAAGGCGGCGGAGACGGACACCCACGACGTCCAGGGGATGCTGGTCAACGTCGCGGTCGGGTACGGCGGACGTCGCGAGCTCGCCGACGCGGTCCGCTCGCTGCTCCTCGAGGAGGCCGCCAAGGGCATCTCGATCGAGGAGCTGGCCGATCGCGTGGACGTGGAGCACATCGCGCGGCACCTCTACACCAAGGGCCAGCCCGATCCCGATCTGGTCATCCGGACGTCGGGTGAGCAGCGCCTGGGCGGCTTCCTGCTCTGGCAGAGCGCGCTGAGCGAGTTCTATTTCTGCGAGGCGCTCTGGCCTGACTTCCGTCATGTCGACTTCCTCCGGGCCATCCGAAGCTACGCCCAACGCGAGCGCCGCTTCGGGACCTGATCGGCACGGCCGACGGGGCTCCTCGGCCGCACCGCCGGCACGTCGTGCGACGCCTGAGGTAGTACGCGTACGTCGCCACGCCCAGCGCCGTACCCCACAGGATCCAGAGGATGCCGGGGCCATTGGTGGCCCACATGTCGCCGCCGAGCGGTGCCTGGGTGTTCATCAGACCGGCTGGGATCAGTACGACGGCGACGATCGAGGCCGGGATGGTCGCGAGCCGCGGTGGGACGCGCTGGCCGGCCTTGAACCAGATCCAGCGGGGGTAGATCTCGCCCCACCGGTGCACCAGGCCGTGCGTGAGGACACCTCCGCCCAGGCCCATCACGGCCAGGCCGAGGCCCATCTCGAGCATTCCGGGCGTGTCGGCCATCATCTGGTGGAACTCGTCGGTGATGCCGACCGGCCAGCCGAGGAACCAGGCGATCCGGGTGAACTCGTACGGCAGGTTCGCCACCACGGCGACCGCGACCGCCCACTTGCCCCAGCGGAGCGCGGCCTCCGGTCGCATCCAGGCCGGATCGTGGGCGCCCCGGCCGCACGAGACGCAGGCGTTGCGGCTGCGCCGGTGGTACGCGAGCCCGGTCGCCGCCCAGAGCAGGCCGCCGACGAACAGGATGATCAGGTTCACGCGGTGCCAGTACAGGATGTCGCCGACGCCGTCCTGCGGCCCCGGTACGCCGGTGAACGCGAACACGATCAGCGCCGGTGCCATCGCGACCACCGCGATCAGCGTGTAGTCGGGGATGACGAGCGCGAGGGCGACCGCGAGTACGGCGGCGATCGCCTGCAGGATCGTTCCGCGCGGCCGCATCCGGGTCATCACGAGCGCGAGTACGGCGCCGCCGAGCCCGATCGCCGCCATCACGGGAGCGATCACGTGCACCGGCGTACCCTCAAGGATCGACGAGGAGGCCTGATCGTCGGCGACCCGCGCGAACGGGTAGCCCGCGCCGCCGAGGGTCCAGTAGAGGCCGAGGACGCCGTACACGAGGGACCAGAGCGCGGTGGCGTACCCGATCCACGTCGGCCAGTTCTTCGTCATGAATCGAGCCTCGCCCGGTGACCCGGCGTACCGGATCACCCGGCGGAGTGACCCGGCTCCCTCGGGTGGGGGGAAGGCGTAACACCGTGTTAACCCCGTGGCCGGGCGTGTCGGGCTGCGCCGTTTGCAGGAGGCTCCTACCCTGACATTGACGGTCGGAGGGGAAGCCGGCTGTCACGGGAGGCCCGATCAGTTTGAGAATCTCGTTCCAGCCGGTTGCCCCATGAGGGGCCGAACGGAGTACCCGAGACCTCAGGTCTCGAGCTCACTGATCGCCGTTGCCGCGTACGCGGCGGCGCGGACGGGGTCAACACCGGACCCCGAGGGCGGCACCCGACCCATCACCTAACCACTGGCGGGCCGGGGCGAGGGTGTACGTCACGGCCTAGAAGAGGACGTGCGACATGGCCATCCACGCCAAGGCGTCAAGTACCTCATCAACACCGGACCAGCGCACCTTCGTGCTGGACACCTCGGTGCTCCTCTCCGACCCGCATGCGTTACTGCGGTTCGACGAGCACGAGGTGGTCGTTCCGGTGGTCGTCGTCACCGAATTGGAGGCCAAACGGCATCACCCGGAACTCGGCTATTTCGCACGTACGGCGTTACGCCTGCTCGACGAGCTCCGGATATTGCACGGACGACTGGACGCGCCCCTGCCAGTGGGGGAGAAGGGTGGAACTCTCCGGGTCGAACTGAACCACACCGACCCGGAGACCTTGCCGGCCGGTTTCCGGCTCGGTGACAACGACAGCCGGATCCTTGCCGTGGCCTGCAACTTCATGGCCGAAGGCAAGGACGTCACGCTGGTCTCGAAGGACCTGCCGATGCGGGTCAAGGCGTCGGCGTGCGGCCTGATCGCCGAGGAGTACCGCGCCGAGCTCACGCTCGAGTCCGGTTGGACCGGTATGGCGGAACTCGAGGTCGAGACGCACGTCGTCGACGACCTGTACGAGAACGGCGCGATCGAGCTGACGGAGGCCGGCGAGTTTCCGACCCACACCGGGCTGGTGATGCTGTCCGACCGGGGCAGCGCGCTCGGCCGGGTGATGCCGGACAAGCGGATCAGGCTGGTCCGCGGCGACCGGGAGGCGTTCGGGATCCGCGGCCGGTCCGCGGAGCAGCGGGTCGCGCTCGATCTGCTGCTGGACCCTGACGTCGGGATCATCTCGCTCGGCGGCCGGGCCGGTACGGGTAAGTCCGCACTCGCGCTGTGCGCCGGCCTCGAGTCGGTGATGGAACGCCGCCAGCACAAGAAGGTCATCGTCTTCCGCCCGCTGTTCGCGGTCGGCGGGCAGGAGCTCGGATATCTGCCGGGCAGCGAGGCCGAGAAGATGGGGCCGTGGGCCCAGGCCGTGTACGACACGCTCGGCGCGCTGACCAGCAATGACGTGATCGACGAGGTGATCGACCGGGGCATGCTCGAGGTGCTGCCGCTGACCCACATCCGCGGGCGGTCGCTGCACGATGCGTTCGTGATCGTCGACGAGGCGCAGTCGCTGGAGCGGAACGTACTGCTCACGGTGCTGTCGCGGGTCGGCGCCAACTCGCGGGTGGTGCTCACCCACGACGTGGCGCAGCGGGACAACCTGCGGGTCGGCCGGCACGACGGTGTGGTCGCGGTGGTCGAGCAACTGAAGGGGCACCCGCTGTTCGCGCACGTCACGCTGACCCGCTCGGAGCGGTCGCCGATCGCGGCGCTGGTCACCGAGATGCTCGATGACCTGCAGTTGTAAGGAGTGTTCGTACGGATAGGTAATAAGCATCTGTAAAGCAGAGGTAAGAACGGTGCGGTCGCCACGCGGCGACCGCACCGTTCGTTCGTGACCTGCTTGTGATCACGGACGGTTTACGCCAGAGTATGTTCTCGTTGCAGCCGACGGGGGTCGGGTTTTCTCGGAAGGACAGATGAAAGCGAAGCGCTCCGTCGCGGTTCTCGCAGTGACCGGAATCGCCGTGGTTTCCGTTGTCGCCGGTATCGACCTCTTCAGCTCTCCTGGGAGCAGCAGTGCGTCGGAGAAGGTGTCCGGGCGGGCCGAGATGGCCGTGCTGAACAGTGGGAAGGCCATCCCTTCCGCGACCACGCCGTCGGCCAAGCCGCAGTCGGCCGCCGAGATCGCCGCCGAGGCGGTCCGGATGCGGAACCAGGTCGAGGCCATCGAGCAGCAACGCATCGCGACGCAGGACGCGGCCGCGGTGAAGATGAAGGCCAAGAACGCCGCTTTGCTGCGCTATCAGGCACTTCGGGAGGCCCAGCGCTCGTCGAGCGAGGAGCGGGCCAGCCGGGACGCCGAGCGGAAGAAGTACGAGGGCACGCCGAAGGAGGTCGCGATGAACCTCCTCCCCGACCACGGCTGGAGTCAGAGCCAGTTCAGCTGCCTGGAGAAGCTCTGGAACAAGGAGTCCCGCTGGAAGGTCAGCGCCGACAACCCGACGTCGACGGCGTACGGCATCCCGCAGGCGCTCCCCGGCAACCGGATGGCGGCGTACGGCAAGGACTGGCGGACCAACCCGGTCACCCAGATCAAGTGGGGCCTGGACTACATCGAAGCCACCTACGGCTCGCCCTGCAGCGCTTGGGGCCACTCCCAGGCCAAGGGCTGGTACTGACCCGTCATTCGATCCGGAACACCGGACCGTAGCTCCCGTCGCCGGCGCCCTTCAGCAGGGTGCCCTGACCGGATGCCGTCAGCGTGACCGGGTTCCCGCCCACACGCGCCGCCTGACCGCTCAGCTGGACGTCCTTGATGACGATGTCCCCTTTCGGCAGGCCCAGTACGACGGCGTATACCGTCTTGCCCTTCTGAGTAAACATCACCTGGTCTCCGGACGTGGTGGTCGCGGACGAGCGCGTCCACGGCCGGGTGCCGTCCAGCGCCTCCCTGTTGACCTTCAGCCAGGCTCCGATGTCAGTGAGCCTGCTCAGCTGCTCCGGGACGATCGCACCGTCGCCACCACTCGGTCCGACGTTCAGCAGCAGCGCACCGTTGTTGGCTGCCGCCTTGGCGAGTGATGCGATCAGATCGGTCGACTTGGCGTAGTCCTGGTCGTTCTCCTCGCGGTTGTAGCCGAACGAGCCGCCGATACCGCGGTCCTGCTGCCAGAACTTGTCCTGGACGGTGTCGAAGTCCGTGTACTCCGGTGTCCGGAAGTCACTGTGCGGAGCGGGCTTCTGGGTGTTGATGCTGTCCGCCACACCGGGCAGCTTGAACAGGCCCTTCATGAACTGGTCGAACCCCCAGCGCATCGGCTTCGCGCTCATCACCTGCCGGCCGAACGACGCCGTACTCCAGCGGTCGTCGACGACACCCTCCGGCACGGTGTTGTAGTAGTCCGCCAGCACCGAGTAGAGGCGCCTGGAGCCGGTCGGCCAGGCGATGTCGTTCCACAGGATGTCCGGCTTGTACCGCGTGATCAGCTCGCGCACCTGAGCCACGGCGTACTCGCGGTAGTCCTCCCCGTAGTGCAGGTAGGCGTAGTCGCCCAGTGTCTTCACGGTCTTGCGCTGGAACGTCCAGTCGACCCCACCGGAGTAGTAGACGCCGAACTTCAGGCCCTGCTTGCGGACCGCCGCTGCCAGTTCACCCATCAGATCCCGCTCGGCGTGAAAGTCCGGTGCGTGCGGGTTGCGGACCTTCGTGGGCCACAGCGAGTACCCGTCGGCGTACTTGGCCGTCACCACGATGTACGACGCTCCGGCCGCCTTGAACTGCGCAGCCCACCGGTCCGCGTTCCAGTTGGCCAGACCGGCGTCGAACTGCTTGGTGAAGTCGCTGTACGGCGCACTGCCGTAGTGCTCGCGGTGATAGCTCGCGGTCGGCGACTTCGGGTCCTTCATCGCGTTCGCGTAGTCCTCGGCGTACGGGTTGTGGGTCATCGCGTTCCCGTACTGCGTCTCGAGCAGCTTGCTGAACGTGGTGCCCTTCGGCGCGAAAGCCGGCACGGAGTAGAGGCCCCAGTGGATCATGATCCCGAACTTCGCGTCGGCGAACCATTTCGGCAGCGGATGCTTGTTCAGCGACTCCACGGTGGCCTCGTACGGCCCGTCGGTCGTCATCTCGGCCTTGCGGTCGTCCTGCCACGTCCAGACCGCGGAGCCGCCGGCGAAGATCAGCACCAGTACGACGACCACCAGGGCGAACCGCAGGAGGAACTTGCCGACCCTGCGGAAGATGCTTTTGGCAAGGATCATGCTGCAATCCTGCCGTCGTACGCCGGTCCTGCGGATCAGCCCGCGGTACGTCGTGATCATCATCCGGCGGACCGCCGCCTCCACCGAAAGTCTCGCGCTGGGCTGGCCAGGCGCTACCGTCGGTCAGGTGGACACGGGGATCTTCGCAGCGCTGATCGCGCCCGGATCGCGTGCTGCGCCGGGCTACGGACGGTTGACGCCGCGGGATCGGGTGGTGGACGTCGCCTGCGTCCTGATCGCGTTCCTGGTCGGGCTGCTGGCAGTGGGGGACGTGGAGCCGCAGCCACGGGTCGGTCCGCTGCCGCACTGGCTGGACGTGTCGCTGTGTATCGCCGGTGCGCTCTCGCTACTGCTCCGCCGGCGCTGGCCGACCGGTCTGGCGGTGCTGATGATCCTGGCGTCCACTCTGGTGCCGTCAGTGGGCGCAGCCGGCGGTCTGGCGCTGTTCAATGTCGCAGTGCACCGTCGGCCCGCTGTCAGCCTCTCGCTGGCTGTGGTGGCGATGGCGTCCTGCATGGTGCAGTTCTGGCTCTATCCAGTTGCTGACGTGCCCAATGGCTACTGGATCGCTGTGACGCTCACTGCGCTCGCATGTCTGGTGCTGGTCGCCTGGGGGATCGTGATCCGGACCAGGCGGCAGCTGATGGCGTCACTGACCGAGCGTGCGGTCAGGGCCGAGTCGGAGCAGCAGTTGCGTGTTGAGCAGGGGCAGCGGCTGGAGCGGGAGCGGATTGCGCGGGAGATGCATGACGCGCTCGGGCATCGCCTGTCGTTGCTGAGCATGCACGCGGGCGCCCTGGAGTTCCGACCGGACATGCCGTCCGCTGAGCTGTCACGTGCCGCTGGTGTGATCCGGTCCAGCGCACGCGACTGCGTGGACGACCTGCGCGAGATTGTCGGCGTACTGCGGTCTCAGCACACCGCTGACGGGCCACGGCGGGGCATAGCCGAGCTGGACGAGCTGGTGGCCGAGTCACGGGCTGCTGGGATGCAGATCGAGCTGGAGGTGGCGGCTGAGCTCGGTGCGGTGCCGGACTCGATCGGGCGGCACGCGTACCGGATCATCCAGGAAGGGCTGACAAATGCACGGAAACATGCTCCTCATCAGGTAGTTCGGGTCGCGGTGAGCGGTACCGCAGGTGCCGGTCTGTCGGTGGCGGTGTCGAACCGGTTGGAGCCCGGTGCGGCCGGTCCGGGTTCGCGTGTGGGGCTGATCGGGTTGGCAGAGCGCGCATCCCTGGCCGGTGGGCGGTTCGAGCACGGGCCGACGGCAGATGGTGAGTTCCGGCTGGCGTGCTGGCTGCCGTGGGTGGCCTACGATGACGGGCGTGAGTGAACCGGTCCGGCTGCTGTTGGTCGACGACGACCCACTCGTCCGGGCGGGACTGTCCAGCATGCTGGGCGGTGCGCCGGAGTTGGAGCTGGTCGGTGAGGCCGCCGACGGGCAGCAGGCGGTCGATGCGGTACGTGACGTGCGGCCGGACGTCGTACTGATGGACATCGGTATGCCGGTGCTGGACGGGGTTGCTGCGACTGCTGCGATCCGTAGGCGAGTTGATGCGCCGGAGGTGGTCATGCTGACGACGTTCGGGTCGGATCAGGCTCTGCTGCGCGCACTGCGTGCCGGTGCGTCGGGGTACCTGCTCAAGGACGCTGCACCGGCTGAGATCGTTGCCGCTGTGGTGAAGGTGGCATCTGGCGAGTCTGTGCTGTCACCACAGTCCACGCGGCAGCTGATTGGACCACGTGGGTGCAGTCGACCAGGACGGTCGCCGTACGACGGCACTCGCGGCGCTGGCGCAGTTGACGGAGCGGGAGCGGGACGTCGTACTGGCCGTGGCTGAGGGCAGGAGCAATGCGGAAGCGGCTGCTGCGCTGGAGGTCGGGGTCGCCACGGTGAAGACGCATCTGACGAACTCCCTCGCGAAGCTGCAGCTCACCAACCGCGTGCAGCTCGCTCTGCTGGCCCACGACGCTGGGCTGGTGTGATGGCGGAGCTGGCACGAGCGCTCAGCCCGCGGGGCGAGCTGGTACTGCGTCGACGTGACGACGGGGCGCTGGAGTTGCGGGTCAACGGCGTCTTCGTGATGGACGACCAGGAGACGTCGAGCGAGCAACTGCTGGCGTCGGCTGCGCTGGAGGCGGTGCGTCACCCTGACCGGGTGCTTGTCGGTGGGCTGGGACTTGGGTACACGGTCCGGGCGCTGCTGGCCGATCCCCGCCTCGGTCAGGTGATCGTCGCGGAGATTGAGCCGGACGTGGTGTCCTGGATGCGCTCCGGCCTGGTCCCGTCGATCCTCGACGACCCTCGCGTCGGTGTGGTGGTCGGTGACGTGCGGGCGGTCGTCACGGACCTCCCCGACGCGTCCGTCGACGCCATCCTGCTCGACGTCGACAACGGCCCGGACTTCCTTGTCTACAACGAGAACTCGGCCATCTACTCGTCCGACTTCCTCACCACCTGCCGCACCAAGCTCCGCCCCGACGGCGCCCTGACCGTCTGGTCCTCGTCCGCGTCAGCCGCCCTGGAAGCAGCCGTCAGCGCGGTCTTCGGCACCTGCGACGTCAAACCCGTCCCGGTCGAACTACAGGGCCGCCCCGAGCTGTACTACGTCTATCAAGGCAGCTCGTAGTCCACGTCACACGAGGGTTGTGTCGTTGTCCACAGCTTGTCGGTCAGGGCGTTCGGACAGTGCCGATCGACGTACTCTTTTTGGTATGGGTGATGACGCGGAGTTCAGGATCGAGCACGACACGATGGGCGAGGTCAAGGTGCCTCGGGACGCGTTGTGGCGGGCGCAGACGCAGCGTGCGGTGGAGAACTTCCCGATCTCCGGGCGGCCGCTGGCGCCGGCGCTCGTGCACGCGCTTGCGCAGATCAAGGCCTCGGCCGCGGTCGTGAACGCCTCGCTCGGGGTGCTCGACGCGGACCGGTCGGCCGCGATCGCGGCCGCCGCGGACCGGGTGGCCGCGGGGGAGTTCGACGCGGAGTTCCCGATCGACGTCTTCCAGACCGGTTCGGGTACGTCGACGAACATGAACGCCAACGAGGTCCTGGCCACGCTGGCCACCGGCGCGCTCGGCGCGGATGTGCACCCGAACGACCACGTCAACGCGTCGCAGTCCAGCAACGACACCTTCCCGTCGGCGATCCACGTCGCGGCCACGGCCGGCGTCGTTCAAGAGCTGCTGCCGGCGCTGGAGCACCTCGCGGATTCCCTGTCCCGTAAGGGATCCGAGTTCGCCGAGGTGGTGAAGTCCGGGCGGACGCACCTGATGGACGCGACCCCGGTGACGCTCGGCCAGGAGTTCAACGGCTACGCGCAACAGATCCGCCGCGGCGCCGCGCGCGTGCGGGCGACGCTCCCGCGGGTCGCCGAGCTGCCACTCGGCGGGACGGCGGTCGGGACCGGGATCAACACGCCGCCCGGGTTCGCGGCCGCGGTGATCACCGAGCTGAACCGCCGGACCGGGCTGGAGCTGACCGAGGCCGAGGACCATTTCGAGGCTCAGGGTGCTCGTGACGGGCTGGTCGAGCTGTCCGGGCAGCTGAAGACGATCGCCGTCAGCCTGACGAAGATCTGCAACGACCTGCGCTGGATGGGTTCCGGGCCACGCGCCGGGCTCGGCGAGATCGCGCTGCCGGACCTGCAACCCGGGTCGAGCATCATGCCGGGCAAGGTGAACCCGGTGATCTGCGAGGCGACGTTGATGGTCGCCGCCCAGGTGATCGGCAACGACACCGCGATCACCGTGGCCGGTGCCGGAGGCAACTTCGAGCTGAACGTGATGCTGCCGGTGATCGCGCGCAACCTGCTCGAATCCATCGGCCTGCTGGCGAACAGCTCCCGCCTGCTCGCCGACCGCTGCGTCGACGGCATCACGGCGAACGTCGACCACGCCCGCGCGCTGGCCGAGTCGTCACCGTCGATCGTGACCCCGCTGAACCGCTACATCGGGTACGAGAACGCGGCCGCCGTCGCCAAGAGTGCTTTGAAACAAGGGAAAACGATCCGCGAGGTCGTGATCGAGAACGGTCACGTCGAGAAGGGAGACCTGACCGAGGAGCAGCTGGACGCGGCCCTCGACGTACTGTCCATGACCCGGCCGGCGCAGTCGTGACTGGTGGAGTGACGCAGTACTGGGAGCCGGGGACGACGATCGAGTGGGTGTACGAGGGCACCGGACGGCATGTGGACAAGCCGAACGTGCGGCCGATGACGGTCGTGCGTGACGACGCGGACGGGCTGGTCGCCTGGCTCGCGCCGGGTACGCCGTTGCTCAGACCGGTCCTCGCCGACGGGCGGGAGATGCGACACGCCGGTCCAGTCGGGATGTTCACCGAGGAGCGGGTGCTGAAGCTCGACGTCTGGCGCGGGACCGGGATCCTCAAGGTGTCACCGCCCGGGAAGCCGTGGTCGGTCTGGTACTTCTGGGACGCGGACGGGACCTTCCGCGGGTGGTACGTGAACCTCGAGCGTGAGCATGTGCGCGACTGGGCGTCCCGCCGTACCAGCACTGTCGATCATGTGCTGGACCTCTGGATCAACCCGGACCGCCGCATCGAGTGGAAGGACGAGGACGAGTTGGAGGGCGCCGTCACCGCAGGGCGCTTCACCGCGGCCGAGGCGGAGCAGATCGTCGCCGACGCGCACGCGGCGATCCGCGATGTCGAGGCCTGGACGTCACCGTTCTCCGACGACTGGCAGTCCTGGTCCGCGCCGCCGACCTGGCGACTGCCCGTCGCGCCGACGACCCACCAGCCCGACCTGATCGCGGAGGAGCTCCACAGCGCCTGAAACAGCGGCTGACAACAGGTGGGTCACGAGCGGTTGCAACTGACCGGTACGGACTTAGCTTGGAGATATGTACACCATCGAGTTGCAAGCGGAGGAGCTCCAGCTACTGCGATCCGCGCTCAGGAGCTACCTCCAGGCCTTCGGCCACAATGAAGCCGACCTCGTCCAGGCCGCGAAGATGCTCATGCTCAAACTGCCTGAGGCCGTCGACACCAAAGCCGGCTGAGTCAGGCCGGTTTCAGTACGGCGACGGGGATCGTCCGCTGGGCCTTCGCCGCGAACCGGGCGATCCGCGGGTCCTCGCGGAGGATGACGTCCGTCCAGACGGTGTTCCGTTCGGGATCGGTCAGTTCCCGCGCGCGCATGGTCGTGTGCGCGGCGCCGATCTGGACGTCGGTGGTCTGCGCCGCGCGGAGGTTGCGGAACCAGTCCGGGTCCCGGCGGGAGCCCGATCCGGTACCCCAGACGAGCAGGCCGTCGGGCGTATCGACGTACCGCACACACGTCGACCGCGGTACGCCGGTGCGGCGGCCGGGGGTGGTGAGCATCAGGACATGCACGTCCTTGCTCCCACTCGCCCACCGCCCGTCCAGCGTCTTGTACATCCACACGCCGATCCGGTTCCCCACCCGCAACATCCGCTGCCCCATCGCAACCACCCCCACCTGCGAGGGTCCGGCGATCACCCCACCACGTCAACCACTCAGCTGCGGGGGCGCACCGTCAGCGGAACGGGCTTCCGAGTGTCGGTGAAGAAGTCGTTGCCTTTGTCGTCGACGACGATGAAGGCCGGGAAGTCCTCCACCTGGATCTTCCAGATCGCCTCCATGCCGAGCTCCGGGTACTCGATCACGTCGACGGACTTGATGCAGTCCTGCGCGAGCCGCGCCGCCGGCCCGCCGATCGACCCGAGGTAGAACCCGCCGTGCTCCTTGCACGCCGCCGTCACCTTCGCCGACCGGTTGCCCTTAGCAAGCATCACGAACGACCCGCCGGCCGCCTGGAACTGATCGACGTACGCATCCATCCGCCCAGCCGTCGTCGGCCCGAAGGACCCCGACGCATAACCCTCAGGCGTCTTCGCCGGCCCCGCGTAGTACACCGCGTGGTCCCGCAGGTACGACGGCATCGGCTCGCCCTCGTCCAGCCGCTCCTTGATCTTCGCGTGCGCGATGTCCCGCGCCACCACCAGCGGACCGCTCAGCGACAGCCGCGTCTTCACCGGCAACTTGGACAGTTCGTCGCGGATCTCGCTCATCGGCCGGTTCAGGTCGATGCGCACGACCTCGGCGTCGTCGGACAGGTGCTCGTCGGTGGTGTCCGGCAGGAACCGCGCCGGGTCGCGCTCGAGCTGCTCGAGGAACACACCCTCCGGCGTGATCTTCGCCAGCGCCTGCCGGTCCGCCGAACACGACACCGCGATCGCGACCGGGCAGGACGCGCCGTGCCGCGGCAGCCGGATGACGCGGACGTCGTGGCAGAAGTACTTCCCGCCGAACTGCGCCCCGATCCCGAACTCCTGCGTGAGCTTGAAGACCTCCTCCTCCAGCTCCACGTCCCGGAACCCGTGGCCCACCGGCGATCCCGTGGTCGGCAGCGTGTCGAGATAGTGCGCGGAGGCGTACTTCGCGGTCTTCAGCGCGAACTCGGCCGACGTGCCGCCGACCACGACCGCCAGGTGGTACGGCGGGCAGGCCGCCGTACCCAACGACCTGATCTTCTCGTCCAGGAACTCCATCATCCGCGCCGGGTTCAGGACCGCCTTCGTCTCCTGGTACAGGAACGACTTGTTCGCGGAGCCGCCGCCCTTGGCCATGAACAGGAACTTGTACGCCGGGTCGCCCGAGCCGGCCGGGGTCGAGTACAGCTCGATCTGCGCCGGGAGGTTGGAGCCGGTGTTCTTCTCGTCCCACATGTTCAGCGGGGCCATCTGCGAGTAGCGCAGGTTCAGCTTGGTGTAGGCGTCGTACACGCCACGGCTGATCCATTCCTCGTCGACCGCTCCGGTGAGGACGCCCTCGGACTTCTTGCCCATCACGATCGCGGTGCCGGTGTCCTGGCACATCGGGAGTACGCCGCCCGCGGAGATGTTCGCGTTCTTCAGCAGGTCGAGCGCGACGAACCGGTCGTTCCCGGACGCCTCCGGGTCGTCGATGATCCGCCGCAGCTGCGCGAGGTGCGCCGTCCGCAGGTAGTGCGAGATGTCGTGCATCGCCTCCGCGGTCAGCGCCTGGAGGACCTCCGGCTCGACCTGCAGGAACGTCCGATCGCCTGCGGTGAACGTGCTGACACCCTCCGTCGTCAGCAGCCGGTACTCCGTCTCGTCGGCACCCAATGGCAACAGATCGGAGTAGTTGAAGTCGGCAGACACCGGGCATACCTCCACACAGACTGGACTGGATATCCAAAGCCTAGGACATGCCCTCAGGGGTCGGATCAGGGGTGAATCGGGGAGGAAACGGGTCTGCGGGCGGGGGTGGGCGCGCGTATGGTTTTGGGGTGGCCCAGGATGACGTTCCCCAGGAGAACCGCCCGCAGGATGTCGTGCCCGCGCAGGGCGGTGACGATCCGGCGCTGCGACGGCGGGTGTCCGACCTCGAGCGGGAGGAGGTCGCCGACATCCTCCGCGACGCCGCGGGCGAGGGCCGGCTGTCCTACACCGAGCTCGAGGACCGGCTCGAGACGCTGTACGCCTCCAAGACGTACGGCGAACTGGTCGAGCTGACCGCCGACCTGCCGACCGGCCCGCGCGCGCAGAGCGTGCCGGCCACCACCCCGCAGTACGGCGGCGCGCTGGTGGAGACCGGGCCGGTGATCAACGTGTTCATGTCCGAGTCCAAGCGGATGGGCAGCTGGCTGGTCCCGCAGCGCCAGGAGGTGAACGCGGTCCTCGGCGACGTCACGCTCGACTACACCGAGGCGCAGATCCCGTTCGACGAGATCACGATCGACGTGAAGTCGATCCTCGCCGACGTGAAGATCCGGGTCCCGCAGAACGCGATCGTCCTCCTGGACAGCAACCCGATCCTCGGCTCCGTCTCCGAACAGGAAGCCGGCCTCAAAGCCGTCCCCGACCCGAACGCCCAGCCCGCCGCCCCCAAACGCTTCCACATCCGCGGCACCGCCATCCTCGGCGAAATCAAAATCAAACGAGGCCCCCGCCTCTCCAAACGCCTCGGCCTCACCTAGCCCGCCGCCGCGGGAGGATCGACCTCGGCCTCCCGCCGGCGTTCCTCGAGCAGGGCGGACAGCCAATACCTGAACGCCGGCACGTTGCGCACGTGATCTTCGCCGGGCCGGAGCTTTCTCCTGCCGACCCTCGCGCTGACGACGAAGAACCGGTCGCCCGGCGGCCCGTCGGGTTCGGCGATGGCGCCAATCTCGTCCCAGGCCATGAACCGCCTGTGCCCGAGCCGGATGCCGGACATGTCAACGGTCAGGAACGGCCGCAGGGTCACGAGTTGCCAGATACCGAAGGACGCGCCGGCCACGCAGGCCGTCATGACGCCGACGGCCAGAACCGGCCAGGGACCGCCGCTCCTCAGCGCACGCGGCAGTTCCGTACTGGTGAGAAACAGCAGCACAATCGGGCCGGACACGCCTTGCCGCAGCACCGGTCGGCGCCGGAGTGGAAAGACGACCCGGCCGGCCCGCCGCAGCTCGGCGGTCCAGACCTCAGTGGGCCCGTCGCCGATCGGGGTCATCGTCGTCCTGTGGGGTCTCCGAATGGCGCTGATCCTCGAGGACCTGTTGGAGCCAGGTTTGGAGGGCTTGTAGGTCGTTGGCGTGTTGCTGGGTGAGGGTGAGGTTTTTGGCCCAGACGTTTTTCGGGTGGATTTGGAGTTGGCGGGACGGTTTTGGGCCGGAGACGGGGCCGATGGAGCCGATTTGGGCCCAGGGCATGGAGCGGCGCCGGCCCAGGTGGATGCCTCGGTGGTCGATGACGAGGGTCGGGCGTTGGGTGATGAGCTGCCAGATGATCGCGACCACGAACGCGGCGTACATCGTGATCAGCAGGTAGGCGAGCACGCGCCATCCGCGGTCGAGCATGTTCGGGATGCCGCTCGCGCCCATGAGGCCCATGGGTAGCAACAGCAGCACGGGAAACTGCAGGAACGACCAGCGGCGGAGCGGGAACTCGACGCGGCCGTTGCGGTGCATCTCGACCATCCAGGCCTCGGGTAGTCGCTCACCCATGACGGTCATGTCGGCCCCCAGCCCTTAAACTCCACCCCCGGAGCAAGAGACACTGTAGTGCACCACACTTGGCCCATGCGGCGGATTCGCGGGGTGCTCAGCTGGGCGTTCGTGCGCGGTCCGGCGGCGGCGTACGCGCTGGCCGACTCCGGCTCCTCGCTGTTCGGGATCGGCGTCCTGCTGGCCATGGCGCTGGTCGCCGGGCTGGGGGCCGGCGTCGGTGCTCTCGTCGGTCTCGTGGCCGACCGTCCGGTCGGCGATGCGGCGTTCGTCGGCGGGATGGTCGGGATCGGCGCGCTGATGGCGTGGCTGGTGCTGGTCCTGGTTGTCGTCGGCATCCTCTGGGTCCGGGGTGTGAGCCCCTCCGCGACGGCGGCGGGCAAGCATCCGGCCGGGCGCCACGCCACCGGCTCCACCGGCTCCACCGGCTCGTCCGGCTGGCGGCGGCGTGGGGAGCCGCTGGTGCCGGGCAGTCTGGTGGTGTTCCTCGTCCTGATGACAGTCGCGTTCGGGAGCCTTGGGTTGCACGCCCGCAGCGTGGCCAAACCGGCGGATCAACCGACCGCGACCACCACCGGCACAGTCGTCAAGATCCACGAGCCGAGCCTGCTGGACAAGGGATCCGGCACCGTCGACGTCCGGTACTCCGTCGGCGGCGTGGAATACACGTTCAACACCGGACGGGACCCCGGCGAGCACTTCCTCGCGCTCGGCGAGGAAGTGCCCGTGGAGTACGTGATCGCCGATCCGGCCAAAGGCCGTGCTGTCTGGAGAGTCGAGTCGGCGCGGGACGACCAGACGTTCTGGCTGGCGCTCGGCGGCGGTTGCGGCGTATTCGCACTGCTCAGCGGTGCTGGGTACCTCGTCGGGCGGTTGCGGTCCAGCGGCCGGCGTGGCGGTTGATCTCGATCGGATGGTCGAAGGTCGCCGTGATCAGTTCGGTGGTGATCACGTCGTCGACCGGCCCGGCGGACAGCACGCGGCCGTCGCGGAGGAGGGCGGCGTGGGTGGTGCAGGTGGGGAGCTCCTCGAGGTGATGGGTGACGAGGACCCACGCCAGGTGCGGGTGGCTCAGGTGGATCTGGTCGAGCGTCTCCAGTAACTGCTCGCGCGCCGCCACGTCCAGGCCGGTCGACGGCTCGTCCAGCAGAAGCAGCTGCGGGTCCGAGATCAGCGCCCGCGCAATCAACGCGCGCCCGCGCTCGCCCTGAGACAGCGTGGTCCAGTGCGCGCCGGCCAGCCCGCCGATCCCGAGCAACTCGATCAGCTCGAGCGCGCGAGCCTCCTGCGCCGGCGTCGGCTCCCAGCGCGGCATGCGCTCGATCGTCCCGGTGAGACCGGTCAGTACGACGTCCCGGATGCTCAGCGGCGACCGCAGCGGGTGCCGCGGATTCACGTGCCCGATGGACTCCCGCAGGGTGCGAATGTCGACCGTACCGAGCCGGCGTCCGAGGATCTCGACCGTACCGCGGGTCGGATGCGTGACTGCGCCGCACAACCCGAGCAGCGTGCTCTTGCCCGCGCCGTTCGGCCCGAGCAGCGCCCACCGCTCACCCTCGCCCGCGGTCAGCGACACCCCGGACAGCAACGGCTTGCCGTCCCGGACGAAGTCGACGTCCTTCAGTTCGAGCACCCGTAAACCTCCTCGTACAACGCCTTCAACTCCTCCGCACCCGCTTCCCGCCCGGTCCCGTCCGTATGCCGCTGCACGTGCCCCGCGAACTCCCGCTCCTGCTCGGGAGACAGCCGAATGCCGTACACAGACTCCAGCACATGCGCGATCCCGCCTTTACCGGACTGGCTGTTCACCCGTACGACGGCCTCGTACCCGCGCCCCACATCCGCCGGATCGATCGGCAGATAAGGCACTTCCCAGACACCAGGCCCCTGTACGGCGAACCCCTTCCGGATCGCGTCCTGATGCGTCCCGGAGAAGGCCGTGTAGACGAGCTCCCCGACGTACGGATGCCGCGGATGGATCGGCATGCGCGTGCAGTACTCGACCACTGAACGGATCCCGTCGATGTCGGAGAAGTCGATCATCGGGTCGACGCCCTGGGCGTGCAGGTTGAGCGCGAGGGTGGCGATGTCAACGTTGCCGGTGCGCTCGCCGTTGCCGAAGACACATCCCTCGACGCGCTGCGCTCCCGCTAGCACTGCTAGCTCCGCGCAGGCGACGCCCGTACCGCGGTCGTTGTGCGGATGCACCGACAGGATCACGCCGTCGCGGCGCGGGAGGTTCTGGTGCATGTACTCGATCTGGTCGGCGTACACGTTCGGCGTCGCGGCCTCGATCGTCGCGGGCAGGTTCAGGATCACCGGCCGCTCCGGCGTCGCGTCCCACTGCTTGGTGAGGTGATCCGCCAGCTCGAGCACGTAGTCAGGCTCGGTCAGGTTGTAGACCTCGGGCGAGAACTGGAACCGCACCGAGTCCCCGGCCAGCCGCAGGATCTCCTCGGAGCCGGCGTAGATCATCGACGCCAGTTCGTCCCTCGTACGACGCAGTACGACGTCCCGCCAGACCGGCGCGGTCGCGGCGTACATGTGGATCACCACGTCGCCGCGCATGCCCGCGACCGACTCCACGGTCCGCTCGATCAGGTCGCGGCGGGCCGGGGTGAACACCACGATCGTGACGTCGTCCGGGACCAGGTCGGATGTCGCCAGCAGCCGGACGAAGTCGAAGTCGGTCTGCGAAGCGGACGGGTAGCCGACCTCGATCTCCTTGTAGCCGATGGCAACCATCAGCTCGAAGAACCGGCGCTTGCGCTCGGGGTCCATCGGGTCGGCCAGCGCCTGGTTGCCGTCCCGGAGGTCGACCGGCACCCAGAGCGGCGCCGTCGTGATCCGGCGATCGGGCCAGGTGCGGTCGACGGGTGCGACCGGGACCCGGGCGAAGATGTCGCGGTAGCGGTGGCTGGGCATGGGGGAGGGCTGCTGACGATTCATGACAGGTGGTCCTTCCGGGGAGCGGGGGAGGACCGGCGGACGACTGCACTCCACGGAGGGAGCGCCGGTCGAATCAGCTCCCGCCGTGGCGGCCAAGAAGGAGGAGACCCGGAAGCTTGCGCATGCCGAGCACCGTATCAACTCCTCAGACAAGCTGACAACCTTTAGGATGGTGCACATGATTCGTCGCCACCCACTAGCCGAGCAGGCAGCCGAGGAGTTGCTACGCCGGATCGGCGACGGTGAATGGCCGCTCGGCGCCAAGCTTCCCGGTGAGACCACGCTGGCCGCGCAGCTCGGCGTCGGCCGGTCCACGATCCGCGAGGCCGTGCGGGAACTGGCCGGCCGGCGGGTGCTGGAGAGCCGCCAAGGCGCGGGCGTGTTCGTAATCGCGCTCCAGGCCGCCGAGGACTGGGACAAGGTACTGCGGAAGGCCGACATCACCGACGTACTGGAAGGCCGGCTGGCGATCGAGACCGAGGGCGCCCGGCTCGCGGCGATCCGTCGTACGCCGGCGGACCTGAAGAACTTCCGCTACACGCTCGCGGACCGCCAACGGGCCGCCGTGAAGGCGCCCGACGACTGGTACATCGAGGCCGATCTCGCGTTCCACCGCGCGGTGGTGACAGCCGCGCACAACGCCGTACTGACGGAGCTGTTCGACACGTTCGTGCCGCGGATCCGGCGGGCGATGATCGACATGCTCAAGCTCGACGAGGAGCACCGGCATCGCCACGACCAGGCCGCCCACGAGGCGATCGCGGACGCCATCCGCGCCAAGGACCCGGACCTCGCCGCAGCCCGCTCCCGCGAGCACCTCAGCGCGGTCCGGTCCACGCTTGGTTAGTCCCGGTGCTGTTCGTGGAGTGAGCGCAGCCAGGGGGCGAGGGCGTTCAGGTCCTCGACGTGGTCCTGCGGAATCGAGATCGGTCGCGTACGGCGGTCCGCCGGGTTGATCTGCACCGCGCGCGCCAGCGGCCAGCCGGCGGGTTCGTCGATGCTGGTGATGCCCGACCACTGCAGGCTGCGGCCCCGGGTGATGCCCTCGGCGTCCACCGTGATGACCGGGCGGTTCGTGATCAGCTGCCACGTGGTCCAGCCGGTTCCGTAGACGAACGCCGCGAGAGCGGTCAGCCGCAGTACGCCGAGTGCTCCCGACACACCGTCCGCGCGCAGATGCTCGACGTTCGTCCACGCCGACAGCACCATCAGCAGACCGAATCCGGCCAGCCGCACCGCGAGCCTGCTGCGGCGCGGCCGGAAGTCCACGCTGCCGTTGGACTCCAGTTCGGAGGTCCACGTTTCGGCAGACACCCTCAGGAACCCCACTTCTCCGTGTGCTCGGCCGCGGTCGGCGGGTCGGCGCCGTGCCGGGTGCAGGTGATCGCCGCCGCCTTCACCGCGTAGTCCACGATGTCCCGCAGGTCCTCGGAGGTCAGTCCGGCCAGCCGCCGCTCGCCGAGCAACTCGCGTGCGTCCAGTCCGGCGATGAGCGCCGACATGAACGAGTCGCCCGCGCCGACGGTGTCCACGACCTCGATCACCGGCGCCGTCACGTCGACGTGGGCGTCCCGGGAGACCCCGAGCGCGCCTTCGCCGCCGCGGGTGATCACGACGCACTGCGTCCGCTCGGCGGTCAACAGCTCCTTCGCGATCTCCACCGGAGCCATCCCGGGACGCAGGAACTCGCAGTCCTCGTCGCTCAGCTTCACCAGATCGCTCAACGCCGCAAGCGCCCGTACGGCATCCCACGTCGAGACCGGATCGGGCGTGATACTCGGCCGCGCGTTCGGGTCGAGCGTCACGGTCACCGGCTGGTCGGCGACCGACGCGAGGAAGTCGCGGATCGACGCCGCGCCCGGCTCGAGCACGGTCGCGATCGAGCCGGTGTGGATGGCGGGGCAGCCGCGGGACAGCGAGAGCGCAGGCGGTTCCCAGGTGATGTCGAACTGGTACGTCGCGACGCCCGCCGCGTCCAGCGTCGCAGTCGCCGTACTGGTCCGGAAGTTCGGGTCGACCGATCCGGGCGCGAGCTGGACACCGTTCCCGAACAGGTGCGCACCGAGCTGATCGCCGTACGCGTCGGTCCCGAACCGGGTCACCAGCTCAGTCGGTACGCCGAGGCGCGCCAGACCGACCGCGACATTCGCCGGCGAACCGCCCGGCGTCGCGTTGCTCTTCCCGTTGCCGTTGCGGGACTTCGCGGATCCGACGATGTCCACCAGTGCCTCGCCGACGACGAGGAGCGGAGCGGTCATCGGGCGTGCTCGAAGTCGATGGCGGAGTACGCGCGGAGCTTCTCCAGCTGGTGGACGCTCTCGATCGAGCGGATCGTGCCGCTGCGGGAGCGCATGACGAGCGAGTGGGTGCGCGCCGTGGACCGGCCGTAGCGGACCCCGCGGAGCAGCTCGCCGTCGGTGATGCCGGTCGCGACGAAGAAGCAGTCGTCGCCGCTCACCAGGTCGTCGGTGTCGAGGACCTGGTCCAGGTCGTGCCCGGCGTCGAGCGCCTTCTGCCGTTCCGCGTCGTCCCGCGGCCAGAGCTTGCCCTGGATCTTCCCGCCCAGGCACTTCATCGCGCAGGCGGCGATGATGCCTTCCGGCGTACCGCCGATGCCGAGCAACATGTCCAGACCGGTGTCCGGGCGGGCCGCCTCGACCGCGCCCGCCACGTCGCCGTCGGAGATGAACTTGATCCGCGCGCCGGTGGCCCGGATCTGGGTGGCGAGCTCGTCGTGCCGCGGCCGGTCCAGCAGTACGACGGTGACGTCGTCGACCGAGCTGCCCTTCGCCTTCGCGACCCGGCGGATGTTCTCCGCGACCGGGAGCCGGATGTCGACCACCTCGGCCGCCTCCGGGCCGACGACGAGCTTCTCCATGTAGAAGACCGCGGACGGGTCGTACATCGAGTTCCGGGCGGAGACGGCCATCACCGCGATGCCGTTGTTCATGCCCTTCGCGACCAGCGTCGTACCGTCGACCGGGTCGACCGCCACGTCACATTCCGGGCCTTCGCCGGAGCCGACCTGCTCGCCGTTGTAGAGCATCGGGGCGTTGTCCTTCTCGCCCTCGCCGATCACCACGACGCCGTCCATACCGACAGTGCCGATCAGCGTACGCATCGCGTTCACCGCCGCGCCGTCGGCGCCGTTCTTGTCGCCGCGGCCGACCCAGCGGCCCGCCGCCATCGCCGCGGCCTCGGTGACCCGGACCAGTTCGAGGGCGAGGTTCCGGTCGGGCGCGTGCGCGTCGACCTCCAGATGGGCAGGTGGGGTGGTCGGGTCGCTCATGCGTCCACCTCGCTGGCGCTCGGCTCCCGCATGAGCGACAAGGTCGGCTCTGTCTTTGTTCGCTCGCTGCGCTCGCTCATGCCAACGGATCGTAGCCAACGACGTTGGGGGGTGTTCGGGCGGATTGCACCTCGCGAGACACTGTGAGCATGAGTTCGACAGGTCAGGACGCTTCCAACGACGCGGCGGCCCAGGAGAAGGCCGAGGCGAAGGCCCGGGAGAAGGCGCAGGTTCAGGCGGAGGCGAACGAATACCGGCAGGCGTACCGGCGGGACAAGCGGAAGTCGCAGACCGTCGGGAACATGGTGTTCGCGCTGGTGATCTGCCTCGCCGTGGTCGCGTTCCTGATCACCGTCACGTGGCGCCCGAAGAAGGAGGCGCAGCCCAACCCGGTCGAGTACACCGCCCAGTTGGAGGACGCCCGGAAGGCTGCCGCCTGGGTCCGCGGACCGGAGCCGATGCCGTCCGGGTGGACCGCAACCAGCGTGGAATTCCGCACCCCGCAGCAGGAACCGATCACCTGGCATCTCGGCGTCGTGACGAACGAGAAGAAATATGTCGGCCTCGAGCAGTCGAATGTCAGCGGCGGGAAATACGTCGCCGAGAAGCTCGGCCGGACGTCCGACGACGGTACGGCGTCGGTCGGCGGCGTGACCTGGCAACGCAAGGTGCTGCTCGACCGGAAGAACGAGAACGCCTTGCTCCTGGTGGGTTCCGGGGTGACGACGATCGTCGCCGGAAATGCCGGATATCCGGCGCTTGAAGCGTTCGCTTCGGTACTGCGCTGACATTTGTGCTGACCTGCGGTAACCGCCGGACTGCCCATTTTCCGGTCAATTCCGACCACTTTCCGGACGGTCGTTGACACATACCCACGGCAAGGGGTTCGATCGAGGCTCGGCTTGCGTACGCTCGGGGACCAGCAGAAGGGTCGTCGAATGGTCGCGCCGTCCCGGGCAGGGAGTTGACCCGCAAATGTTCATCACGGGGCTTTTGCTGGGCGCGGACAGCTCGCCGCACCTCGGTTCTCCCTGGCAGTTGCTCGCCTATCAGGGCGGCACGCTGCTCGGCGCCGCGCTGGAAAGCGCGCGGGAATGCTCGTTCGACCAGCTGGTCGTGACGCTCGGCAGCGCGTCGGAGCAGGTCCACGACCGGATCGATCTCGACGGCGTTCGGGTGGTCGAGTCGCCGCATGCCGACACCGGTAGTTCGTCGATCGTGCCGGCCCTGGACGCGGTCGACCGGCGCGCCGACGGGATCGTCGTACTGCTCGGTGATCAGCCCGGGATCACGTCGGCCACCGTCTGGTCGCTCGTCGCCGAGGCCTCCACGCCGATCGGCGTCAGCCGGTACGACGACGGCGAAAGCTACCCGTGCTGGTTCGGCCGCGAACTCTTCGGCGAACTCCGGGGCCTCCGCAGCGACGCCGACCTCTGGGACCCGATCCACGAAGGCACCCACCCCGTCACCCGAGTAGATGCCATCGGCAACATCCCGCCCCGCGCCACCACCTGGTCCGCCTACCACCAACTCCTGGCCGGCGGACCAGCCCCCATCGACGACCTCCCCCTGGACACGCACCCCCTCCCGCTGTCCACCCGCCCCCGCCGCCGACGCCACACCAACACCTGACCGGTTCTTCCGACTGGGGTTTAGTCCGCGCCGGCCAGGCGGAGGCCTACAACGCCCGTGACGATCAGGGCGATGCAGGCCAGGCGGGTCGGGGTGATCGGCTCGTGGAACAGGACGATGCCGAGGGTGACAACGCCTACCGATCCGATGCCGGTCCAGATCGCGTACGCCGTACCGACCGGGAGGCGATCGAGTGTCTTCGCGAGCAGGACGACCGAGATCACGCCGAACACGAGCACGCCGAGCGTCGGCCACAGCCGGCTGAAGCCCTCGCTCGGTTTCAGGCTGAGCGCGAACGCGATCTCGAACGCCGCCGCGGCGAGCAGGATGATCCAAGCCATCAGGCCGCCAGTGCTCCTCTCAGATGCCGGTGCGTGACGGTCGCGACCCGCGCGCCGAGCGCGGCCGCGGTCCGCAGGTCGGTGTTCGGCGGCGCCTTCTCCGCGGACAGGTCCGCGTCGGACTGCGCCATCGCGCCGAGCCAGCTGCCGAGCCGGTTGAGGTCCTCGATACTCGCGGTGCTGTCCGCCCAGCCCGGGTAGATGTCCAGGCCGACCCAGATCATCCCGTGCTGCGCGGCGAACACAGCCAGGTCGACCAGACTGTTCAGCTTGTCGCCGGACATCGCCTTCGAGTTGGTGAACCCGGCCGCGATCTTGTCCCGCCAGCCGAGATCGGCCGCCCAGATCCGCACGCTCTCCTCAGCGAACTTCTTGAACACCCAACTCGGGCTCCCCATGTACGTCGGTGCGCCGAAGATGATCGCGTCGGCAGCGGTCAGCCGCTCCCACACCTCCTCGGTCAGCTCGTCCAGCGGCACCAGATCGGTAGTGGTCCCCGGTACGGACGCGGCGCCCGCGGCCACCGCTTCCGCCTGCTTCGCGGTGTGCCCGTAGCCCGAGTGGTAGGCGATCGCGATCCGAGCGTTGCTCATGTCTGCTTCCTCCAGAGTCTTTAGCGGACTACAGTCCGTCTTATGAACGACAGTACCGGACCGCGGTCCGCTTTACAACGGAGTCTGCCGGTCGTGGGGGAGCCGCGGCCGGAACGGGCGGATGCGCGACGCAATCGGCTGCGGGTTCTGGAGGCTGCGGAACGACTGTTCACCGAGCGCGGCGTGAAGAACGTCTCGCTGGATGCGATCGCCGCGGAAGCGGGCGTGGGGAAGGGGACTGTGTTCCGCCGGTTCGGTGATCGCGCGGGCCTGGCGGTCGCGCTGCTCGACGAGCGCGAGCAGGAACTGCAGGCGAAGATCATCAGCGGCCCGCCGCCCCTCGGCCCGGGGGCGCCGCCCGTCGTCCGGGTGATGGCGTTCCTCGACGCGTACCTCGACCTACTCGATCGGCACGTCGCCCTGTTCATGGACAGCGAGAACGCCTCGAACGGCGCGCGCTACCGCATCGGCTCGTACCACCTCTGGCACCGCCACCTGTCCCACCTGATAGAAGCCGCCCGCCCCGAACTGGACGCGGACTACACAGCCCATGTGCTCCTAGCACCACTAGCAGCCGACCTACACAACGCCCTCCGAGACCAGGGCTACGACCTAAACCGACTGAAAACCGGCCTCCGAGCCGTAGCGACCAGCCTGCTACCGGTCTAGGGCTTGAACTTGCCTTTGAGGGTGGTGATGTCGGTCGCTTGGCCGGTGAGGTTTTCTGCCCATTCGAGGGCGTCTGCCAGTGTGGGGCGGCGGGGCTTCTCGTAGGCCTTGTCGAAGGACCAGTAGAACTTTCGTTCCTTCAGTGGCTCCTCGGCGAGTTCGGCGACTGCCAGCGTCGCGGGCCGCGGCTGGGCGGCCAGGTACTCCTGCCACTGTGGGCGCAGCATTCGCAGGTAGCGCAGGCCCGACAGCTGACCCAGCGCGGACACGTCGGCGGCCGGCGCGTCGGTCAGGTCGAGGGTGTGCAGGTTCGGACAGGACGCCAGCGGTCGCAGATCAATCGGCTTCGCGCTGCGCAGGACGACCTGGCCGACGGTCGGATGCCCGTGCAGACCGGACAGGTCGATCGTGTCGGTCGCCAGAGACAGCACCTCGACCGACGTTTCCTGCAGCGGCGACAGGTCGAGCCCCGCGCAGTTGTGGACCGAGAACCTCAGCAGCGCGGGCGCATCCCGCACCGGTCGGAGATCGACCCAGGGTGCGTCGTGCACCAGCAGTTCACGCGTCTCCGCGGTCAGCCCGCGGACGGGCCCCGCGTCGCGACCGCTGACAGTGAGCCGGCCCGTGTCGTCGTGCCGGCGCTGATAGTGGTAGGCGTCGCCCGAGTCGATCCACAGCTGGCCGTCCTCGTCGCGCTCGATCCGGTCGGAGCGGAGCGCGTCCGCGTGCGAGCGGATCAGTTCGGTCACCGATTCCGCGACGTAGATCGGACCCGCGTCCTGGTGGCGTCCGATCAGGATCACCTGACCGGGCCGCCCGTTCGGCCCGGGTGCCATGTCGACGGCGAGGTAGTCGCCGAACGAGTCGGTGGCGAACGGAATCCAGCCCGGATGATCGCCCACTCGCCGAATCGCCCCCGGCGGCCCGAACTCGGTGACGAACGAGTTGTGGACGAAGCGCCGCCACCCGCGCATGACCCACCAGTGGTCCGAGCTCAGCTCTTCCAGCATCTCCAGACCGAACCAAGCGAAGCCGTGGAACTGCACGTGCCCACCGCCGCCGTCAGCAAGGGCGTACAACGCACTGAGATCGCGGGGCAGCGCGAGGTCGAGGTCCCAGTCCTCCAACGGCGGTGGAAGATCAGGCAGGTCCAGCGTCGGCTGGAGCAGTCGGTGGTATTCGTTGAGCAGGGCAACCGCTTCGGCCGGATCCCCAGCTTCGCCGAGAGTAGGAGCCGGCGTGTCAGGTGCAGGCGGCTCGGACTGCGGGTCCAGCAGGTACCGGAAGCCGCGGTCGTCCGTGCGATCGAGCCGCTCGCTCAGAATCGCGCGAAAACGACCGCGGGCCTCCAGTTCCAGATCGATCGTGAGATGCTCGGTTGCCCCTAGCAACGTATGCAGGCCGCACAGACTCGGGTGGACGTCGATGTCGTGCTGGTCCAGTCCGGCGGGCAGGAAGTGGAAACCACGATGCCCGGACGCGCCTTCCCCGAGCGCATACCCATGCAACTCGGCACGCTTCCAATCCCGAGGAGCGGCGCCGGCGATCAGCTCGGCCAGCTCGGTCAGTGCGGCGGCCGCAGCATCCTCACGATCTTTGTGCACGCAGTTAGCCTCGGTTGCCCAGGATCGCCAGCGCGAGCTCGTGCTGCTCCTGCGACGGTGGGCGCGTCCACGTGTACCCGGAGCGCCCGTCCTCCAGCATCTGCGCCATCACGACGGACAGTACGTCGCGCGGTTCGGCGTACTGCATCTCCGGCCGCGCCTCGTTGTAGCGCTTCACGACGCGGTCGAAGCAGAAGATCAACGTGTTGACGTACTTGCTCTTCTCCGCCTCGGCCTTGTTGTGTGCCGCGATGTACTCCGGGTCCTCCGCCTTCATGACCTCGCGCATGACGTCCAGCCGGTTGTTCAGCTCGGGCTGCGGGCCCGAGACGGCGAACGCGTCCTCGTACATCTTGGTCACGTGCTCGGGACTCTTGGCGAGAACGCCCATCGTGACGAAGCCCTTGTCCTCGTCCGCGTACCCGCCGGCGAACTCGTGGTCCACGCCCTGCGCGTGCGTCGCGGACATGATCGCGTCGGTGAACGCGTACTTGTCCATGCCGTCGACCTGCTCGACGTCCTCGCCCATCCACTCGTCGTCGTAGTAGAGGATGCCGTCGCTCTCGCCGTCCGCGGCGTCCGTCATCAACTGCTGTACGGCGCCTGCCGGATCCTGTACGGCGGCCGGCCCCATCGCGGCGAACCGCTCGGTCATCCAGAACAGCGAGATCAGCATCATCGGGCTGTACACCCGCAGGATGCCCTCCTCGCGCATCGGGGAGCAGCCGCGTTCGTCGTCGTACGCCTCGAGGCCGGCCATGAACGCCTTCTCCTGCTCCGGCGTCAGCGTGAGCTCCCACGCCCACTTCTGCTCGGCGTGGAACTTGTAGAAGTCCTCGCCCTTCAGCGGATCGCGGATCTTCAGGAACCAGAAGACGAAACCGGCGAGTCCGAGGACGAGTACGCCGATCACGATGAGCGCGATCATTGTTGGTAAAACCTCCACATGATGAACCAGATCTAGGAAAGTGGTTCACCGTAGTGACGGATCAGGTCACCGCTGGAGGAATCGGTTCGGCTTTGCGGAACCTTCACATCAGGGGTGCGGTCAGCCTGATCTCGGGGAGGTTGGCGAGCGAGGAGTGCGTGCGGTCGGGGGTCTCTGTGAAGCCGTAGCGTTGGTAGAAACGGCGTGCGCGGATGTTTGCCTCGAGCACCCATAGGCGGACCGTGGTGCAGCCGGCGTTGCGGAGGTCGGTGCAGGCGGCGTCGGTCAGGGCGCGGCCGGCGCCGGTTGCCCAGTGGTCGGGGTGGACGAAGAGCGCGTACAGCTCGCCTGTGTTCGGTGGGGCTGTCTCATCACGCTCCGGGCCGACCCCGGCGTACCCGACGACCCGATCGGTGACGGAGACGTACAGGCGGGAGCGGCCCGCGGCGATACTGTCCGCCCAGGAGGCCGCGATCGAGTCCGGATCCATCGCGTCGAGGAAGTCCTGCGGCACGAGCCCCGTGAAAGCACCTCTCCAACTAGCCACCCGAGCCTCAGCGGCACCAAGCAGGTCGTCCGAGCGCGCGGCGCGGATAGTCAGTTCGACTTCTCCTCCTGCGCGGCTTGGGCTTTGGTGAGGCGTTCTCGGGCGCCGTCGAGCCAGCGTTGGCAGGTGCCGGCCAGTTCTTCGCCGCGTTCCCACAGCGCGAGGGATTCCTCGAGGCTGGTGCCGCCGGCTTCGAGTTTGCGGACCACGTCGACGAGTTCCTCGCGGGCCTGCTCGTACGTCATCTCGGGTCGGTCGCCGCTCACTTCTTCTCCTCCGCCTTGACTTCGACCGCGAAGCGGCCGTCACTGACCCGCGCCTGCAGCAGGTCACCCGGCGCCACCTGCGCCACTTCTCGTACGGCAGTGCCGTCGGCCAGCTGCAGCACGGAGTACCCGCGCTCCAGTGTCGCCTTCGGGGACAGCGCCCGTACGCTCGCCAACCGGTGCGCGATGTCGTCACTCGCCCGGTCGAGCCGATGCGTGAGCGTCCGCCGATTGCGCTCGACCAGCGCCGTGATCTCGTCGGACCGCCGCTGCAGGTCCGACACCGGCGCCGCCAGTGCCGGCCGCGAACGGATCGCCGCCAGCGCGTGCGCCTCGCGATCCAGCCAGGACCGGATTGCCCGCAGGCCGCGCTCGCGCAACTGCCGTACGCCGTCCAGTTCCTCGCGCACGTCCGGCACGATCCGCTTCGCCGCGTCGGTCGGTGTCGACGCCCGGAGGTCCGCGACCAGGTCGAGCAGCGGTGAGTCCGGCTCGTGCCCGATCGCGCTCACCACCGGCGTACCGGTCTTGGACACCGCCCGGATCAGGCCCTCGTCGGAGAACGGCAGCAGATCCTCCAGCGATCCGCCGCCGCGCGCGATCACGATCACCTCGACCGCATCGTCCGCGTCCAGCTTCCGCAGCGCGGTCATCACCTCACCGGCCGCCGACGGCCCCTGCACCGACGCGTACTCGATCCGGAACGCGACGGCCGGCCAGCGCCGCTTCGCGTTCTCCAGTACGTCGCGCTCGGCCGCAGAATCCCGCCCGCAGATCAGCCCGATCGTGTGCGGCAGGAACGGCAGCTTCTTCTTCCGGTACGGCTCGAAGAGGCCCTCGGCCGCGAGCAGCTGTTTCAGCCGCTCGATCCGGGCCAGCAGCTCGCCGATCCCGACGTGACGGATCTCGTTGACCGCCAGCGCGAGCGTGCCGCGGCGGGCGAAGAAGTTCGGCTTGGCGTGCACCAGCACCCGCGAGCCGTCGTGGACCTCGACCGCCTCGAACACCCGCCGGTTGCAGGTGAACCGCAACGAGATGTCCGCATCGGTGTCCCGCAGCGTCCCGAAGACCGTCGTCGTACCGCGCCCGATCGAGACGTCCGTCAGCTGCCCCTCGACCCACACGGCACCGAGCTGGTTGATCCAGCTCGCGATCCCGTTAGCGATCGTCCGCACGGCCGCAGGCGCTTCCGGCGAGGTCTCCAAAGCCACGCCCCAGACCCTACGACCCCGCACCGACATTCCCTAACGTTGAGTAATGCGCCCACTCCTCCTCCTGGATTTCGACGGCCCCCTCAACCCGCACCGCGCCGAGGGGATCCCGCCGGGGTACCAGCGGCACGAGATCACTGAGGGTGCGAAGACCTGGCGGATTCTGCTCAATCCGGTGCACGGGGTGGAGCTCAACGCGCTCGCGGACAGTTTCGAGCTCGTGTGGGCCAGTAGCTGGGAGCACGGCGCCAATCGTCTGCTCGGGCCCCTCCTCGGTCTGCCTGAGCTGCCGACGATCGTCTGGCCGGATCGCCGGCCGGTACGCCGGGGTTCCTGGAAGGCGCCGTACGTCGCGGACTGGGTCGGTGACCGTCCGTTTGCCTGGGTGGACGACGAGGTGGGCGACGTGGAGCGGGACCGCTTCCCGGAGGCCTTGATCCTTCCGGTCGACGCGCGGGCCGGGCTGACCGGTCGGCATTTCGGCGTACTGCGGGGGTGGGTCCGAAAACCCTTTGCGCACAAGGCGTTTCCAGGCGATTCTTGAACAGCAGGTACACCTCCCGCGGAGGAGCCGTCCGGATAGGGCGGACGGCTCCCCAGTGACCCTGCTCACAAATCACGGCCCGTACCATGGGTGACGTGACTTCTCAGCCTGACGACACCGGTACGACGACCGCGACGAAGACGAAGCGGGTGCTGCTTGCCGCGCCCCGTGGGTACTGCGCGGGTGTCGACCGGGCCGTGGTGGCGGTGGAGAAGGCGCTCGACCTGTACGGGCCGCCGGTGTACGTGCGCAAGGAGATCGTGCACAACAAGTACGTCGTACAGACGCTGCAGAAGCGTGGTGCGATCTTCGTCGACGAGACCGACGAGGTGCCCGAGGGCGAGACGGTCATCTTCTCCGCACACGGCGTCGCCCCGGTGGTGCACGAGGAAGCTGCCGCGCGGCAGCTGAAGACCATCGACGCGACCTGCCCGCTGGTCACCAAGGTGCACCACGAGGCGAAGCGGTTCGCCGCGACCGACTACGACATCCTGCTGATCGGCCACGAGGGCCACGAGGAGGTCATCGGCACCTCCGGCGAGGCCCCGGAGCACGTCACGCTCGTCGACGGCCCGGACGACGTACCGAACGTCGCCGTCCGCGACCCCGAGAAGGTCGTCTGGCTGTCCCAGACCACGCTGTCGGTCGACGAGACGATGGAGACGGTACGGCGGCTGCGCGAGCGGTTCCCGCACTTGCAGGATCCGCCGAGCGACGACATCTGCTACGCCACCCAGAACCGCCAGGCCGCGGTCAAGAAGCTGGCACCGGAGGCCGACCTGATGATCGTGGTCGGCTCCCGGAACTCGTCGAACTCGGTGCGCCTGGTCGAGGTCGCGGTCGAGCACGGCGCAAAGGCCGGCTACCTGGTCGACTACGCCGACGAGATCGACGACGCCTGGCTGGACGGCGTCGACTCGGTCGGTGTCAGCAGCGGCGCGAGCGTGCCGGAGGTGCTGGTCCGCGACGTCCTGCGCTGGCTGGCCGAGCGCGGGTACGACGACGTACGGGAAGTCACGACCGCGGAGGAGAGCCTGACGTTCGCCCTCCCACGCGACCTCCGCACCGACCTGAAGGCAGCCGGCCTCCCCACCACCGGCACCTCCGACCACGCCTGGACTATTTGACCGTCACCCTGGTGGTCTTGGTGAAAGTGAAGGCGCTGTCCTTGGCGGTGCAGTACCGCACTTCGTAGCGCAGCGTGTACGTGCCCGGCTTCGTGTAGGTGTGCGTTTCGATCGAGTACGTCTCGCGACCGGTCTTCCGCGTCGTGCCGCCGCATCCGGCCGAACCGCCGTCCGAACCGCCCTGTTCGCCATCGCCCCAGTAGTAGTTCGTGCCGCCGGAGAGGTTGAGGAACGACGTGTCGGCGGGCAGGTTCTTCCCGTCGACCGTGGGCACGATGACGGTGCCCGAGAGCGTGACCTTCACCGCGACTGTGCGGCCGGTGACAGTCGGCTTGAGGACGATGCCGACAAGGATCGGCCGAGTCGGTGGCTTGACCGGCGGTGGCGTGGTCGTGCTCACTGCCCCCGTTGTCGTCGTGCCGGTCGTCGTCCCTTGCGTGGTCGTGGACGTGGTCGTGGTCGTTCCGGTAGTGGTCGGTGCCACCGTCGACTGCGTGCTCGTCGGGGGTCCGGTGACGATCGTCACCGGTGCGCTCGGGCTGTTGGTGACAGGCGGGCTGCTGCCGATGTCCGTGAGGTTGCTGGTGGCAACGGCGACAGCGACCACCGCGGCCGCGGCCAGCGTCAACGCGCCGGCGGTACGACGACGCCGTACCGAACGGACTCGCGCGAACACGGACTCGCTCGGAACTGTGCTGGGTGGCGGCGGGTCGGCGACGAGCCGCTCGAACTGCTGCTTGAGATCGTCGGTCATGATTCAGCCCTCCTTCTGGGCCGGAGCGGAAACGGCGGCGACGAGGTGGTGTTCGCGGAGCTTGGCCAGTCCGCGGGAGACGCTCGACTTCACGGTGCCGACCGAGCAGCCCATGATCTGGGCGATCTCGGCCTCCGGCAGGTCCTCGAAATACCGCAGGACCAGCGCTGCGCGCGTTCGGCGGGGCAGCGTGGCGAGTGCACGCAGCAACAGGTCCCGGTCGTCGACAGGGTCGTACTGTTCCTGGGCCCGCGGTTCGGGCAATTGCTCGGTAGGTGTTTCGCCGCGCCACTTCCGTCGCCACCACTGCGTGCTGGTGTTCACCATCACGGTCCGGGTGTAACTCTCCAGCGCGTTACCGCTCCGCAGCGAGTTCCGGTGGAACCACACCTTGGTCAGCGCGGTCTGCACCAGGTCCTCGGCCAGATGCCACTCACCGGTCAGCAGGTAGCCGAAGCGCTGCAGCGCGGTGAATCGCCCGTCCACGAACTCCGCGAATTCGTGGTCGCGTCCTGGGTCCATCCCCAGCCCCCCATCTCGTTCAACTCGGTCAGACTTGTGATGCCTGGGCGCACCGGAAAGGTTGAGCGGTGATGCGGGCGATTTTCAGGCCTGGTCGTCGTACGTCGCCTGCGCCTTGGTGATCGCGGGCATGTGGGTTTCGGCCCAGTCGGTGATCACGCTGATCGGCTCGATCAGGGACGCGCCCATCGGGGTCAGGGTGTAGACGACGCGCGGCGGGATCTCCGGGTAGACCTCACGGGTGATCAGGCCGTCGCGCTCCATCCGGCGCAGGGTCTGGGTGAGGACCTTGGGCGCGACCCGGCCGATGCCGTCGCGGAGCTCGGTGAAGCGGAGCGGGCCGCTGCGCAGGCTCAGCACGGCAAGCACCGTCCACTTGTCGCCGATCCGGTCCAGGATCGTGCGGGTCGGGCAGTTCGGGTCGAACGCGTTGCCTTTGGTTACCACAAGGTACTTATAGCACGTTGAAGTAGCCAGTTACCAATAGATACCGTCGAGGTCAGACCAACAGACAGGGAGTAGAGATGAAGATCGCGGTGTTCGGCGCGAGTGGGATGGTCGGCAGCCGGGTGGCGGCTGAGGCGGTCGGTCGCGGGCATGAGGTGGCCGGCGTGACGCGCTCCGGTGGTGCGCTGCCGGACGGCGTCCGTGCGGTGCGGGGGAGCGCGAACGACGTGGCGGCGGTCAAGGAGCTGGCGGCGGACTCGGACGTGCTGGTCGCGGCGATCGGGCCGAGCCGGACCGGCGGCGACCACCAGGACTACCTGGACGCGGTCGACACCCTGATCGCCGCGGTGCGGGGGACGGCGACCCGGTTGTTCGTGGTCGGCGGCGCCGGCAGCCTGGTTGTCAACGGCAACCGGGTGGTGGACGGCCCGGAGTTCCCGGCCGAGTACAAGAACGAGTCGCTGACCGTCTCGCAGGCGCTCGAGAACCTGCGCGCGAGCGACGTGAACTGGACCGTGCTGTCCCCGGCCTTCGTGATCGCCCCCGGCGAGCGCACCGGCGTCTTCCGCCTGGGCCAGGACGAGCCTGTCGGCGACCACATCTCCGCCGAGGACTACGCGGTAGCCCTGATCAACGAGGCGGAAACCCCCGCCCACAACGGCCGCCGCTTCACGCTGGGCTACTGAGCGACTTGCCGAGGTAGCCGCGGGCGAGCATCGTCACCCATTGGTAAACGGCGTCCTCGGCGGGTGCTAGCGGGCCGGGGCGGAAGTGGGGGGACTCCGCGCCGCGTTGGACCGACTCGCAGGCGGCCCAGTCCTCGCGGTTCGTGATGTCCCAGAACTCCACGGCGTACGACGGGTCCGTCACCTCGGGCCGGAAGTACCAGGAGCACTCGATCGCGGTCAGACCCGGTGTGCGCGGCTCGAGGCGATGGGTCATCACGTAGTCGGGATGCAGCGAGAGCAGCAGGTTCGGGAACAGTCCGAGGTAGTTGACCTGACGCGGGTCGACGCCCTCGATCGGGAGCCCGAGCGACCGGCCGTCGAGCGACATCGTCTCGGCGTCCGGTCGCAGGTCCATCAGCCCGCCGACCCACGCGCCGGGCAGGTTCCAGTTGTCGCCCGAGGTCGGCGGCGACACCTTGCACAGCTCGGGATGGATCAGCGGGCAGTGGTAGCACTCGTGGTAGTTCTCCACGATCGTCTTCCAGTTCGCCGCCACGTCGTACGCGTGCCGCGCCTTCAGTACAAGGGTTTCCGGCGCGTACGGCGCGACGAGGTCGGTGATCCCGCCGAGGTGATCCTCGAACGACGCCGCCGTACCGGTCGCGTTCACGAACAGCCACCCGTGCCACACCTCGGCCGGCAGCTCGACGAGCCCGTACGGCGACGTGTCGAAGCAATCACCCATCCGCGGTGCCGCCTTCACCGACCCGTCGAGCTCGTACGACCACCCGTGGTACGGGCACACCACGGCCCGCCGGTCGCTCGTCTCGTCCCGCTCGAGCAGCTCGTGACCGCGATGCCGGCACGTGTTCGCGAACGCCCGCGGTACGTCGCCGAACGTGACAACGGTCGCGATGTCGCCGACAGTCACCTCGCGGTACGACGTACCGTCGGACAGCTCGTCGACGCGGCCGAGGCAGGTCCAGGTGCCGGCGAAGAAGTGCCGGCGTTCCCAGGCGAGCACCTCCGGATCGACGTACGCCGCCCGCGGCAGCATGACCGATTCACCATGCGGCCGCAGCGAGGCTTCCAGTGCACGCGCGTCAACAGGAGGATTCGCCATCCACCAACTTTAGTGCCCCGTGAGTGGCGTGGCTTGGCGCTATCGGCGCCCATGCACGCACCTCGCGGCACTTGGCCAGCGCCCACGATGCTCCGCATCGAGGCCACTGACCAAGCACCCCGATGCACGCACCTGGACACCGCTATCGCTCAAGCCACGCCACTCACGGGGCACTATCGGGCGTGTTCGACGTACTTGCCCAGTACAAAGTCCCAACCCGTGTCGTAGCTGAGGCGGGCCCGGCCGCCGTCGGCGCGGCGTTCCCAGCCGGAGTGCACGAGCTGGACCTGTGTGCCGTCGTCGGTCGCGTCGAACGTCACGGTGACCTGCCCGGCTTCCGAGGGATCCTGCCCAGGGTGCCAGCTGAAGCTCAGCGACTTCGGTGGATCCCAGTCCGACAGGGTGCCCCACGTGGCGATCTCGCCGTCGGCGCCGTACTCGACGATGCGCCCGCCGACGGCGCCCTCCAGCCGTACCTCGTTCGCCTTGGCCTCGCCGACCGAGTGGCTGAACAGCGGCCACCACGCCGACGTCTCCGCGGTGAACGCCTCGAACGCCCGGTCGACCCCGACCGGTACGACGACGGTCTTCACCAACGGCGAGATGTCTTGTTCCACAGTCATTTCCGTCCCTCCTCGGTCTGCCGAACAGTCTGCGTGACATGGTCGGCGTACGCCTGCAACGCGTCGCCCCAGAACTGGTCGAGCCAGCTGCGCAGCTCGCCGAGTCCCGCCTGATGGACCCGGTAGATGTTCCGGGTCCCGCGCGACTCGTGCTGCACCAGGCCGACCGCACCGAGCACCTTCAGGTGCTGCGAGATCGCGGGCCGGCTGACGGGCACGCGCTCGGCCAGCACGCCGACCGAGCACGGCCCGCCGGTACGCAGCGTCTCGAGGATCACCCGGCGCGTCGGGTCGCCCAGCGCGTCCAGCACCGGTCCGGCGGCTTCCAGCGATCCGTAAGTTCCCACGAACGGTAAGCTGCCACTAACCAAGACGAGAGTCAAGAACTCAGTCGAACGGATCGAGGATCAGTCCGGCCTGCTGCGGGTTCCCGTCGTGGACGAGCGCCTCGTGGTTGCCGACGTCGTCGAAGGCGAACCCGTACGCGTGGCCGTCGGCCATCTGGGAATGGATGATCTTCGAGTAGTGGTTGGTGACCGCGTCCTGGTAGAAGTTCGCGTCGTTGGGATCCGGCTGGTTCGGGTTCGTCAGCAGCGTGGAGCGGTTGTAGCCGGCGCACAGGGTGCGGGAGATCGGGCCGCGGACCTGGTCGTTCGGCGCGTCCAGCAACTTGAAGCAGCCGAACACGCTGGCCGAGTCAGGCTTCTGGAACGACGTGACGACGGCGCCGGAGCTGTTCGTGAAGTTCATGACGCCGCCGGACACGCGACCGAAGTACTTGGTGTTCGGCTGGTCGCCGAACGGCGTGACCGTCAGGGTCTCCGAGCTGTACTTCGACCACACGCGGTTGATGTAGTCGTCCATCGCGCTCGCCGGGATCGCCCCGGTCTCGACGCCGAACAGCGGGGAGAGCGCGCGAAGGACCGAGCCGTCGGGCGCCGTCTGGATCAGGCCGCCCCAACCGCCGGGAGCGTTGCGGAGACCGTTGTAGACGGCGTTGTAGCCGCCGGGTTTGAGGTGGCCGGTGGTCTTCGTGGACCCGTCCCCGGCCTTCACGCTGACGGCGTACGGCGCAGAGACCATGTCGACCTGCGTGCTGTTGATCCACAGGCCGCTGTCGTTGAGCGTGTACTCCGACCAGTGGAACAGGATGTTCCGGTTCGGGTCGCTCGGGTTCTGTACGGCGGGTTGCACGAGGCCGCCCGTGGTGAGCTTGAAGACGAGCTTCTGGCCGTAGGAGAAGTACACGCGGCCGGAGAACTTCGGCATCTGGATCGTGACGGACTGCCCGTTGGCTGGTCCGGCGATCGACGCGTCCGGCGCCGGGGTTGGCGGGTTGCCGCCCGCGGGCCAGGCGTGGAACGTCCCCGAGGCGTCCGCCCAGCCCTGCTGCCCGGTGGCGAGGTTCGTGCCCAGGTTGTAGATGTAGACCGCGTCGCCGCGGCCGGAGTTATTCGTGATCGTCAGCGGAATCGTCGCCGGCACGGCTGCGTCGGCCGACCGGTCCGGGGTCGCCGACAGCACGCCGGCCACAGCCACCGCAGCCGCGACGACACCCAAGACTCTGGTTCTGAAGCGCATCTCTTTCTCCTCACGTCGCCTGAGAGAGCGCTCTCATCGTTTCGCGAGAAGGACACCGACTGTCAACACCTCACTACTGTCGGCTTTCCGACAGGAAGGGCGTGTCTGCCAACCCCACGCCTACTGCGGTACGCCTTCGCCGGTCAGGCCGTCGATGGATTCCCGGATCAGGTCGGCGTGGCCGGTGTGGCGGGCGTACTCCTCGATCAGGTCGACGAGGATGTAGCGCAGGCTGGGGGAGTCGCCGTTCCGGCCCTTGTATTGGGCCAGCTGGTCGACGCCGCCGGTGGCGAGAACCTCGGCGACCGCGGCGCGGGAGCGGTCGACCGCCGCCTGCCACAGGTCCATCAGTTCTTCAGGTGAGTCGTCCGCCGCGCTGTGCCACTCGAAGTCAGGGTCGGCGTCCCAGTCGACCGAATCCCACGGTGCTGGGAGTTCCTTGCCGAGGAGCCGGCGGGTGAAGTACTCGTCCTCGACCAGCGCCAGGTGCTTGAGCAGCCCGCCGAGCGTCACGGTCGACGGCGGGTGCTGCTTGTTCAGGCCGGCCGAGTCCAATCCTCCGCACTTCCAGGCGAAGGTACGCCGGTTGCGCTCGAGCGCCCCCAGCAACGTGTCGGCCTCGGGTCCGGCGACCGGCGGCTCGGTGAGCAGTGCGTTGTCCATGGCAAGGACCCTAGCGGGGGTTCCGGACGATCACCTTCCGGAACGTTCAGCCCGCCTGTGATGGTGGCCACCGCCTCGTGGTCGGCGACTCGTCCAGCGCCACGAACTCGGGCGCCGTAAGCGGGCGCACGGACGCTTCGATCGACTCCATCGCGGTCAGCTCGGACTCGGTGACATGCAGGTCGCGCAACTTGCGCGCGGTGATGAACACCCGGCGCTCGAACGACCCGACCGTCCCGTTGTAGGCCTCCACCGCGGACGTGAGCGAGCGCCCGACGCGGCCGAGATGATCGCCCATCGTGCCGAGCCGCTCGTACAGCTCCCGTCCGAGCTCGAAGACCTGTTGCGCCGACTCGGTCAACGCCGACTGGTTCCACGCGTACGCCGCCGCGCGCAGCGTAGCGATCAGCGTGGTCGGCGTCGCGAGGATCACCCGGCGTTCAGCGGCGTACTCGAGCAGGGAAGGCTCGACGTCGAGCGCGGCTGACAGGAACGACTCGCCCGGCACGAAGAGGATGACGAACTCGGGCGACGGGGACAGCCGCGTCCAGTACGCCTTCGCGGCCAACTGGTCGACATGCGTCCGCAGGTGCCGCGCGTGCGCCCGCAACCGGTCCTCACGGAACTCCGCGTCGTCGGACTCACTCGCTTCGAGGAACGCGGCCAGCGGCACCTTCGAGTCGACGACCAGATTCTTGCCCTCGGCAAGCCTCACCACGAGGTCCGGCCGCAGTACGCCGTCCTCGGCAACGGTCGTCGTCTGCTCGGTGAAGTCGCAGTGGGCAACCATTCCGGCGAGCTCGACGGTGCGACGCAGGTGCAGCTCGCCCCATCGGCCACGCACCTGCGGCTTGCGCAACGCGGTCGACAACGAGGCAGTCTCGCGGCGCAACGCCTCACCGCTCATCCGCACCTCGTTCACCTGCTGATGCAGCTGGCTCTGCCACGCCGCACGGCCCTGCTCGAGCTGATTCAGCTGCGCGTGCAGGCGATCCAGCGCTTCCTTGACGACCGCCTGGCCGCCCATCTGCTGCCCGACGCTCGTCCGCTCCTGCGTCAGCTCGACCACCCGGTCCTCGGCCGCGTCCCGCTCGGCCGTGATCCGCGCCAGCGCAGCACCGTCCCGTCCGCGCACCCACAGCACGCCGAACACAGCCCCCAGCAGCAGCCCCACCACAAGGAAGAGCAGGATCAGCAACACCGTCGTACCGGTCATGTCACAGATAGTGCCGAACGCCACCGACAGTTTCTGCGAACCACGCCTACGTACGGGGCGCCGCCTCGAGGATGAACGCCGGGCCGGCGGTGGGAACCGTGGTGACGAGGTCGAGGCCGGCTGCGGCGAGCAGTGCGCGGTATTCGTCCGTCGTCCGCTCGCGTCCGCCGGTCATCACGAGCATGTTGAGGTCCGAGAACGCCGTACGCACGGGATCCGGCGACTCGTCCAGCAATTGCTCCACCAGCAGGAGGCGGCCGTGGGCAGGCATCGACCTCCGGCAGGTGCGCAGGATCTCGATCGACTCGGCATCCGCCCAGTCGTGGATCACCGACTTCAGAACGTGCGCGTCGCCCTCGGGCACGGCGTCGAAGAAGTTGCCGCCGACCACGAGACAACGCTCTGACAGACCCGCGGCGGACAGCAGGTCGTGGGCGCCCGCGACCACGTCAGGCTGGTCGAACAGCACGCCGCTGACCGAGCGATACCGCGACAGGATGCCGATCAACAGGCGGCCACGCCCGCCGCCGACGTCGACCAATGTCCCGAAGCGGCTGAAGTCGTAGGCGTCGACGACCGCGTCGGACAGCGTCTCCGACATGGACGTCATGGCCGCGTCGAAGGCCGCTTGCTCCGCTGGATGCTTCGCGCGGTACTCCCACACCGCTTCGCCATGGACCGCCGGGAACGCCGTCTCACCCGTCCGGATGCTGTCCTCCAAACCGGTGTACGCCTGCCAGTGGGAGCCCTTGCCGATGAAGCGGGCCCAGCCGGCGACCGAGCGCGGTACGTCGGTCCGCAAGGCCGCACCGAGCTCGGTGTTGCTGTACTTCCCGTCGTCGACGGTGTAGAGCCCGAGCGCGGCCAGCGCGTGCATGAGGCGCGCCAACGCCCCTGTGTCCGTTCCGGTGGACTCGGCGAGCTGGGCGAGGCTCTTCGGGCCTTCGGCGAGTACGTCGCTGATGCCGAGCGTGGCGGCGACGTGCACCGCTTGAGTCACCTGATACCCGCTGGTCAGGCGGTGCAGCTCCCGGGAAGCATCCATGGCTCAGTGTGCGACCCGGAGCGCCCGACGTCAGCAGTTCATCGCGGGGAAGGTGTAGCCCTGCGCCTTCAGGAGTGGGAGGACCTTGTCGAGTGCGGCGACGGTCTGGGCCCGGTTGCCGCCGCCGTCGTGCATCAGGATGATGTTGTGGTTGTGCGCGTGGGTGAGGATGTTGTGCACGATCGCGTTCGTGCCCGGGCGGGCCCAGTCGCGCGGGTCGACGTCCCACAGCACCTGGACCATGCCGGCCGCCTTGATGTCGGCGCGGACCTTCGGGTTCGAGGCGCCGTACGGCGGCCGGAAGCAGGTCGACCCGGGTCCGTCGAAGATCTCGTGGTGCCGCTTCGCCGCTGAGATCGCGGTCAGTTGCGGGTGCGTGATCGAGTGGCTGCCGATCGTGTGGCCGGCGGCGAGCACCTGCTCGCGCAGCCCGGGGTGCGCGGTCTGCATCGAGCCGAGCTCGAAGAACGTCGCGTGTGCGCCGTACTTCTTCAGGACCTGCAGGACCTTCGGCGTCCAGACCGGGTCCGGCCCGTCGTCGAAACTGAAGAACAGCACCTTTTTGTTGCCGGAGGCAAATGCTGCGGTCGGGTTCGGGGCCGGCTTGCGCGGCGTCGACGGCGGTGCGTTCAGCGTCGGCGTCTCGGTGGGCGTCGGTGCCGGTGTCGTCGTGCTCTGCGTGGTCGCGGCGGCCGGTCGTGGTTGCCGTTCGTGCCCGAGCGCCAGGACCAGCAACGAACCGACGACGACGGCCAGCGCCACCCCGGTCGCGACGAATGCGGCGAACTTTCGGGACATGACTTCCCCTTGTTCCTAAGGCGGTTCCCCAGCGCCCCCTCAGGCGCGCCCTCACACCACTGAAGACGCCTTACCTCTCAGCTTGGTTGGCGTGGCCGTGTTGCGGTGATGTCTCGACTGTTGCGGTTCCGCCGCGGTGGTACAGCCGGCCCTCCAAGGACTTCACGCTCGCGACCAGCACGAAACTCATGCTCACCAGCAACGACCACGCGCCAAACTTCGCCGGGTGTACGAGCCGCCACACACTCACCTGGTCCGGGTAGTTCCACGCGTCGAGGAACGTGCCGAAGTTCTCCGCGATCCACAGGAAGAACCCGATCAACGCGAACGACAACGCCAGCGGCATCCGGTAACGCCGTACGCCGACCGTGAAGAAGACCCAGGTACGGCGCAACACGACGAGCAGGCCGAGCGCGATCGGGATCCGCAGGTCGGGGATCCACTGATGGGTGAAGAAGTTCGCGTAGATCAGCACCGCGAAGACCGTGGTCAGGATCGGGCGATAGTTGCTCACCCGGAGGTCGAACCGGCGCCACGCCTGACACAGGTAGCTGCCGACCGCGGCGTACATGAACCCGGCGAACAGCGGTACGCCGGCGAGCTTCGTCACCGCATCGCCCGGGTACTCCCACGAACCGACCCGGACCTTGAACAGCTCCAGCCCGAGCCCGACCAGGTGGAACCCGAAGATCACCGCGACCTCACGCCAGGTCTCCAGCCCCACCACCCAGAACAGCAGCGTCAGGCCGAGGCAGTAGATCAGCAGGGCGTCGTACCGGGCGATCGGCAGGTGGATGTACTTCGAGATCGCCAGACCCGCGAACAGGAACCCCGGAAACAGGCACGACACCACCTCCAGCCACCCGAAACGCAGGAATTGCAGGCATCCGAACACGAAGCGTGAGGGAATCCCGATCCGATCCGTCCAAGTGGTCACAGGATGGAGACGTTGCTTGCGATCGCCTGGTTCGCAGAAATAGGAACAGCCTTGGGAGGTGGGGAGCATGGTGGTTTTCGAGACTGACCGGCTCGTGGTGCGTGACTGGGCGGATCCGGACGGCGACCGCGTCTTCGACATCTACCGCCGCTGGGAGGTGTCCCGCTGGCTGGGCGCCGAGCCTCGGGTGATGACCGATCGCGGTGCGGCGACGAAGGCGATCATGCGGTGGAACGAGCGGAGCCGCGAGGCGCCGTACGGCGTCTGGGCCGTGGAGGAACGCGCCACCGGGACGATCGCGGGCACTGTACTACTGGCCCCGCTACCCGACCCGACGGACGGGACCGCGGGCCGCGGCGAGGTCGAGATCGGCTGGCATTTCCACCCGGACGCGTGGGGCCGCGGCCTGGCGACCGAGTCGGCGCGGGGTGCGATCGAGCACGGGTTCAAGGCCGGGATCGGGCAGATCTACGCGGTCGTCCGCCCGGACAACGTCGCCTCGCTGGCCGTGTGCGGGCGGTTGGGGATGCGCCCGATCGGCCGCACCAGCCGCTGGTACGGCGTGGAGCTCGAGGCCTTCCTGATCTGACGCGGATTGGGGTACGGCGGGGTTACCCGCGTAACCTTGCCTCCCGTGGCACTCACCATCGGAATCGTCGGGCTCCCGAACGCGGGCAAGTCCACCCTGTTCAACGCGCTGACCAAGAACGACGTACTCGCCGCGAACTACCCGTTCGCGACCATCGAGCCGAACGTCGGAGTGGTCGGTGTCCCGGACCCGCGGCTGGGGAAGCTCGCCGAGCTGTTCAGTTCGCAGAAGGTGATTCCGGCCACGGTGCAGTTCGTCGACATCGCCGGCATCGTCCGCGGCGCGTCGGAGGGTGAGGGCCTGGGGAACAAGTTCCTCAGCCACATCCGCGAGTCGGACGCGATCTGCCAGGTCACCCGGGTGTTCCGCGACGACGACGTCACGCACGTCGACGGCAAGGTCTCGCCGGCCGACGACATCTCCACGATCCAGACCGAGCTGATCCTCGCCGACCTGCAGACCGTCGAGAAGGCGATCCCGCGGCTGGAGAAGGAAGCCCGGCTGAAGAAGGGGTCGGCGGTCGTCCTGGAGGCGGTGCGCGAGGCGCAGAAGCACCTCGAGGCGGGTACGCCGATCATCGCCACCGGAGTGGACCGGGACGCGATCCGCGAGCTGATGCTGATGACCGCCAAGCCGTACCTGTACGTCTTCAACTGCGACTCCGACGAGCTCGCCGACGAGGAACTGAAGCAGAAGATGCGGGACCTGGTCGCACCGGCCGAGGCGATCTTCCTGGACGCGAAGTTCGAGGCCGAGCTGGTCGAGCTCGGTGACGAGGACGAGGCCCGCGAGATGCTCGCCGAGATGGGCATCGACCAGCCCGGTCTCGACGTACTCGCGCGCGTCGGGTTCGACACGCTGGGGCTGCAGACGTACCTGACCGCCGGTCCGAAGGAGTCCCGCGCCTGGACGATCAAGCGCGGCGCCACCGCGCCTGAGGCCGCCGGTGTCATCCACACCGACTTCCAGCGCGGCTTCATCAAGGCCGAGATCGTCTCCTTCGACGACCTCATCGACGCCGGCTCGATGAACGCCGCCCGCTCCGCCGGCAAGGTCCGCATGGAAGGCAAGGACTACGTCATGCAGGACGGCGACGTGGTGGAGTTCCGCTTCAACGTCTGACGAACCTGATGACGCGTGAAGAGTTCGTCGCGTTCGTCCGACGGGCGCGGCAGGGCGTTGTTGCGACGGTCGACGCCGGGGGTAATCCGGAAGCTGCGCTGGTCGGCCTCGCCGCCACCGACGACGGCGATCTGCTCTTCGACTCGTACACTGCGACCCGCAAGGTCGACAACCTCCGTGCCCACCCAAGGGCCGCCCTGGTGATCGGTTGGGACGGCGGTGTGTCCGTCCAGGTCGAAGGATCTGCGGAGATCCTGTCCGGGCCCGAGCGGGATGCCTACGGGAAGGTCTACCTTGCCCAGTTCCCGGGATCGCGCGCACTCGCCGCCGGGTTCTCGATCGTCCGCGTCGTTCCGGACTGGCTGCGCCACTACGACGCCCGACCCGACCCCGCCCTCGTCATAGAAGGCAATCCCTGGTAGACCCGGTCGGATGATCGAGACGGTTACCAACGACTCCGTGGGCTTGTCACGCCTTCGTACGGTCGACATACCGATCCTGCGGAGCTTCCTGGTCAGCCACGAGCAGGCCGGGCAGACCGTAAGGCTGACCACCGAGTCCGTGGACGGCCGGTCACGGCTGGAGGTGACCTTCTTGGGGGTGGTCGATCTGCAGGTGTCCTGGCCCGACTTCGTTCCCGCGCGCTTGGACGTGATCGACGTCAGGGACATCGCTACGCACCAGCTGGAGAACATCAGCTACCGCGTGGCGGAGGGAGAGGGCTTCTTCGCCTTCTGGTGCAGCGACTTCTTCGCTGTCGTGACCCGCGACGACTGACGGTTTAGGAGACCAGGCGTTTTGGTTCGGTTTGGTTTACCTCGGTCCACAAGGTGTCGAGGGAGAGGCCGAGGACGTCGGCGATCGCGGCGATGGTGGGGAACGCCGGGGTGGCGACGCGGCCGGACTCGATCTTGCGGAGGGTTTCGGGGGAGACGCCGGCGTCGAGGGCGGTCTGGAGCATCGAGCGATCGCCCCGGGCGCGGCGAAGGAGAGTGCCGAGGCGCTCGCCGCGCTCGACCTCCGCGGGGGTGAGCGGCAGCCGGACCATGATCCGATGATAGTACCGGGATAATATGGCCGGTATAGTTATTGGATGCACACGAGAGGCCATGCATGATCGAGATCCTGGACGCCCGCCAACTGGCCCAAGCCAAGCAATCCGGCGCGTTGGTCGGCGGCATCCTGCAGACATTGAAGAGCCGGACCGCGGTCGGCACGAACCTGCTGGACATCGACCAGTGGACTAAGGCCTTGATCGCCGAGGCTGGAGGGCAGTCCTGTTACGTCGACTACGAGGCGTCGTTCGGACGCGGGCCGTTCGGTCACTACATCTGTACGGCGGTCAACGACGCCGTACTGCACGGGAAGCCGTCCGACTACCAGCTCGCCGACGGTGACCTGCTGACGCTCGATCTCGCCGTCTCCCTGGGTGGGATCGCGGCGGACGCGGCGATCAGCTTCATCGTGGGCGGGTCGAAGGCTCCCGAGGACGTCGCGATGATCAGCACGACCGAACGCGCCTTGGCCGAGGGGATCGCGGCCGCTGTTCCCGGGGCCCGGATCGGCGACATCTCGCGGGCGATCGGGACCGTGCTGAGCGCGGCCGGGTACCCGATCAACACCGAGTTCGGCGGTCACGGCATCGGTTCTACGATGCACCAGGACCCGCACGTCTCGAACACGGGCCGGCCCGGCCGCGGCTACAAACTCCGCCCCGGCCTGCTGCTCGCCCTCGAGCCGTGGGTCATGCAGGACACCGCCGAACTCGTCACCGACGACGACGGCTGGACCCTCCGCAGCATCACCGGCTGCCGCACCGCCCACACCGAACACACCATCGCCATCACCGAAACCGGCCCAGAAATCCTCACCCTCCCGAAGGTGCAGGGCTGAGTGTTAGTGGGTGTTTGCGATTTCGCGGGCGGCGTTGCGGACCAGGGTTATTAGTTCGGGTGGGGCTATGACTTGGGCGGCGCCGGCTTGTGCCAGGACGGCGGCTCGGGCTTCGTGGGGGTTTTCGAGGTCGGTGTGGATGATCCACCAGTTGTCCTCGGCGGGGAGCATCGGGGCGGTCGGGCGGAAGCGGCGGACGGCGTGGTCGCGGACCTTCAGGACGATCGGGTACGACGGACGCAAGGCCTGGAACTCGCGCTGGGACTGGGCCCAGTAGGCGGCCAGGTCGAAGTCGGCGGGTCTGGTGAAGACATCGGTGGTGAGCTCGGCCGAGGTCAGGCGGGACAGGCGGTAGGTGCGGAGGCGGCCGTCGGTGCGGGCGGCGACCAGATACCAGGTGCGCGCCTTGGCGACCAGCCCAAGAGGCGAGACCGCAAACGGCCCCCTCCGCGGACCGTCGTCGGTGGGTTCGCCGTACGTGATTTCGAGGCGGCGTTCCTCCCAGAGGGCTTGGCGGCAGAGGTCCAGCCAGCGTGGGGTTTCGCGGCGGTCGTCCCAGCCGGCGTGGTCGATCAGGAGGCGCTGCCGGGCGTACTCGGCCTCGCGGCGAGTGCCTTCGGGAAGTGATGCGATCAACTTCGTGACGGCGAGCTCACTGGACGCGTCGAGGCCGAGGTCAGCGAGGACATGCGCGGTCGCGCCGACGAACACCGACATGACCTCCGACGGCGTCAGCCCGGTCAATCGGCTGCGGTAGTCAGGCAGCAGCGTCCACCCACCAGCGCGCCCGCGGATCGAGTACACCGGAACGCCGGCAAGGCTCAGCGCATCGAGATCGCGCTGGATCGTACGCGGCGAAACATCCAGCGCGGCCGACAGCTGCGCGACCGTCGACTGACCGCGGGTCTGCAGATGCAGCAGCAGTCGGAGGAGCCGTTCGGCGCGCATCCTCCGATGATCTCAGGAAAACAAGCCAGGAGCTGGCGTCTTTTCCCTCTACGGTCGCCACCATGACTGCAGTCGAGGTGGAAAACCTCTCGATGTCCTACAAGGCTCCGGTCCGCAAAGGCGGGCTGCGGGCGGCGTTCGGTTCGCTGGTACGCCGCGAGTACAAAACCGTCCAGGCCCTCGACGAGGTGTCGTTCACGATCGCCCCGGGCGAGGTCGCGGGGTTCATCGGCCCGAACGGCGCCGGCAAGACCACGACGATGAAGATCCTCTCCGGGATCCTGCACCCCACCAGCGGCGCGGTCCAGGTTCTCGACGCTGTCCCGTGGCAACGCCGTTCCGTCTTCCTCAAGCGGATCGCGTTCGTCCGCGGCAGCCAGCCGGTCGGCGGTTCGCAGGAGCTGACCGTGATGGACTCCCTCGAGTATCAGCGCCTGCTGTACGACGTCCCGCGCGCCACGTTCCGCCGTACCCTCGCCGAACTCGAAGCCCTCCTCGAACTCGACCCGCTGCTCGAGCGGCAACTCCGCGCACTCAGCCTCGGCGAGCGGATGCGGGTCGGGCTCGCGATGGCGCTGATCTACCGCCCCGAGGTGCTGTTCCTCGACGAGCCGACGATCGGCCTCGACGTCAGCGCCGCGAGCCAGATCCGCGAGTTCGTCCAGGAGTACGTCGAACAGACCGGCGCGACCGTACTCCTGACCAGCCACTACATGGCCGACGTCGCCTCGCTCTGCCCGCGCCTGATCCTGATCGACAAGGGCAAGGTTCAGTACGACGGTCCGCTCGCGGAACTGTCCGCACGCCTGTCGCCGTACAAACTGATCCGGATCTCCACGCAAGGGGACCCTTCATCGTTCGGCGAGGTGGTCGAGAAGGCGGACGGGCAGTGGGTGCTGCGGGTCCCGCGGGACGAGGTCGCGGGTACGACGGGCCGCCTGCTGCAGGCGTTGGAGGTCGTGGACCTCGCGGTCGAAGAGCCGCCGCTGGAGAAGGTCATCGACCAGGCGTACCGGGAGGGGCTGCGATGAGAACCGCAGTACTGCTGGGATTCCGGCTCCGTCAGGAAGTGCTGGAGTGGTCCGGCGCGTGGTGGTTCCTGCTGACGCTCGTCGTGCAGGCCGTGGTCGCGCCGCTGATCGGGTTGTTCGTCTGGTCCGCGGTCTATCCGGACGATCCGGCGATCGCGCGGTACTACGTCGCGATCATCCTGGTCACGCTGATGACCGAGTCGTTCGAGCAGCACACGTTTTCCGAACGGATCTACAACGGGACGCTCAGCCACGAACTGCTCAGGCCGCAGCCGGTGGTGGTCGGCGTGATCGGCATGAATCTCGCGATCCGTGCCTGGCTGACGTTGCTCGGGGCACCCATCGTGCTGCTCACGGGGATCGCGTTGCAGGTCGGATTCGACGGGTGGGCAGTGCTGCGGAGCACGCCGTACGTCCTGCTCGCGGCCGTGCTCGTTTTCCTGTGGACTTTCCTGTTGTCGTTGACGGCGTTCTGGACGGATCGGGTGCACGCGGTGGTGGGTTTCGGGAGCCAGTTGGTGTTCCTGTTCGGCGGTACGGCGGCGCCGATCGGGTTGCTGCCGGACGGGTTGCGCCGGGTCGCGGAGGTGCTGCCGTTCTACGGGATGAACGGTCTACCGGCGGAGATCGCCGCTGGAACGCGGAGCGGTGGATCGCTGGTCTATCAGCTGGTGTGGGTGGTCGTGCTGGTGGGAGTGGTCATGGTCCTGTGGCGAGCCGGCGTTCGTCGGTACACGGCGGTGGGCTCGTGAAACTCCTTCGTTTGCTGGCGGCAGGCTTCTCGATGTCTCTGCGCCGGAGCGTGGCGTTCCGGGTCAACCTCGTCTTCGACGTGATTCTTGCGTTCACCGGTCTGGGTACGGCGATCGCGGCCGTGCTGATCGTGTTCACCCGGGCCGACACGTTGGCGGGCTGGTCGAAGGCGGAGTTCCTGGTCCTGATCGGCACGTATCAGCTGATCACCGGGCTGCGGACGACGTTCATCGATCCCAACCTGTCGTGGTTCCCCGAGACCGGGATCCGCGAGGGGAAGCTGGACGGCTATCTGTTGCAGCCGGCGCCGAGTTTGTTCCTGTCCAGCTTGTCGTTGTCGTCGCCGCTGCAGCTCATCCAGGTCGTTCTCGGGGTCGGCGTGTTGGCGTGGGGGATCGGAGCCGCTGATCGGTCGCCGGGTGTTGGCGGCGTGGTGAGTTGGTTGGTGCTGGTCGTGGCGGGGACGGTGGTGACCTGGGCGTTGAGCGTGCTGCTGGCTTGCTTGGCGTTCTGGGCGCCGAAGCTGCAGTTGGACGTCTTCTACCACTCGGCCTGGCAACTCGGCCGCTATCCGACGGACGTCTTCGCCCGCCCGCTCCGCATCCTCCTCACCTACGTCTTCCCGATGGCGCTCATCGCCAGCGTCCCGTCAACCGCACTACTCCGCGGCCCTCAACTCGGCGTACTACTCGCCGGAGTGCTCGCAGCAGCAGGTGCCGCCGTCCTAGCAGCGCTAGCTTGGCGGGCTGGGTTGCGTCGCTACACCGGGGCGACCTCGTGAGTGTGTGCGCTAAGAACAGGAGGTGTGCCCGATTCGAGGGCGCTCCGGCGTCCGGTCAGGCGTGCGGGCCGCCATACGTAGACATGGACGTCCTGTTCTTAGGTTCAAAAACAGTGGCTGGACCGAGGGCAGCGGGTTACGGTCGCGGGCATGGTTGACGCTTTGTTCGGGGAGCCTCGGTTGGCGGCGGTTTATGACGCGCTGGATCCGGATCGGGGGGATCTGGAGCACTACGAGGCGATCGTGGCGGAGTTCGGCGCGGCGAAGGTGCTGGACGTGGGGTGCGGGACGGGTGAGTTGGCCTGTCTGCTCGCCAAAGGCGGGGTGGACGTTGTCGGGGTGGATCCGGCGACGGCTTCGTTGAAGGTTGCTCGGGGCAAGGAGTTTGCGGATCGGGTCCAGTGGATCCACGGGGATGCGACGACGTTGCCGCCGTTGCAGGTGGACCTTGCGTTGATGACGGGAAACGTGGCGCAGGTGTTCCTGACGGACGAGGAGTGGGCGGCGACGGTGCGGGGAGTGCGGGCCGCGTTGACCGAGGGCGGTCGGTTCGTGTTCGAGACGCGGGATCCGGCGCGGCGCCAGTGGGAGGAGTGGACGCGCGAGCGTACCCATCAGGTGCGGCAGGTTGCGGGCGGTGAAACGGTGGAGGCCTGGAGCGATCTGCTCTCGGTGGAGCTGCCGTTCGTTTCCTTCCAGGGCACGTACGTGTTCTCGTCGGACGGCGCCGTACTCACGTCGCATTCCACCCTGCGGTTCCGCGACCAGGACGAGGTCGAGCAATCGCTGACAGCGGCCGGGTTCATGGTCGACGACGTACGGGAGGCGCCGGACCGGCCGGGCAAGGAGTGGGTCTTCGTCGCTAGGGCGATTTGAGCAGTGCGGTGAGGGTGTGGTGGGCGGTGCGGGACATGACCGGGTTGGTGTCGACGTAGTACCAGAGGCAGCCGATGGCCTGGGCGAACGACCAGCCCATGCCGCGGCGCCACTCGGCGTCGTCGCTGCCGAGCGCGGTGCGGAACGCCTCGCGGGCGGTGGGATCGAGGAGATTCCACGCGGGCTGCAGATCCATCGCCGGATCCGAGACCGTGAACATGCCGACGTCGATCACGCCCGCCAGCCGGCCGTCCTTGGCGAGCAGGTTGCCGGGCATCAGGTCGCGGTGCGTCCACACGTCCAGTTCGGTGCGCGGCGTCGTTCGCAGGTCGGCCCACAACCGGGTGAGGCCGTCGACGTCGATCATCCCGCGACTGCGCTCCAGGCAGTCCGCGACCCACTCGTCCTGCGAGGTCAGCACCCCGCCACGCGAGGGACTCGTGAACACGCGTCCGTCGGTCGGCTGCGCCCGCAACGCGAGCACGAACCGCGCGAGATCCTCGGCGAAGGCGGTCGACCCGGCGACATCGGCGTCGTACGCGATCGTCCCGTCCACCCAGGTCTGCACTGCCCACGGCAGCGGATAACCAAAGCCGGGTGCACCGATCGCGACCGGCCGCGGCGTCGGGTACGGCGACATCGCGTGCAATCGCCGCGCCGCCTCCGCCTCGCCCTCGAGCTCCTGCCGCACGGCCGCCGCGTCACCGGGCTGGATCGGGAACCGCGCGGCCAGCTCGTCACCGATCCGGAACACCGCGTTGACGGTCCCGTGCGACGGTACGGCGCGAACGGCGAGCCCGCTCCACTCCGGGAACTGCTCCTTGACGAGCCCTTCGACCAGCTCGACGTTCACATCCAGTTGCCCCTCGTGCATCACGCCCAGAAGTATCCGGGAGCTGCGGGTGAGCCGCACACGATTTAGACGAGGACTGCAGAGGCGACCCGAGCTGAGCCGATCCCGCGATTCGGTTTGCCGAGGCGGAAGCGGACCTTGCCCTTCAGTACCGTCCCGGATTCGGCCTGCCCGTCGACGAGTTCCTCACCGGGGAACAGGGTGAACGTCCACCGCTCGTTGTGCTCGCAGTCCGGCGGTGTCGCCCCACACTGCAGCACTCGGGCGCCCCAGACCTGACGGGTCATCCACTGCCGGGTGTCCTGCCCGTCCACCTTGAAGTCGTCCGAGGCGATCACGTCGTTGTAGCTGCCGAGTGACGGCCCGTACGACCCGATCACGCTCACGACGAGCTGCCACGGACGATCGCCCGGCAGCGCGACCCCGGCGGGCAGGCGTTCGTCGAACACGTCGGGTGATGGCGTCGGGCGGACCTCGTCCGGCAGCGGGCCGCGGGTGTCGAGCTTCGCGGGGTCCGGGACGAGGAGTACGCCGTACTCGACCTCGTCGGCGAAGCGGGCGCCGGCGAAGTGCTTGGTCAGCGCCTGCGTGGCATCCTCCGCGTCCTGCCAGGCGAACTCGTCGAGCAGGTACTCGCGGGTGATCGCGGGCAGGCCGCGGTCGCGGACGAGGGCGGCGACCGGCGCGGTGTTCCAGGCGGCGACGAGCCGATCGAGGGACGAGGCAACGAAATCGTTCATCCCGGAGGAGGCTAGTCGGCCGGTCCGACAGTTCTCAGTGGGTCGCGAGTGGGCGGGCGCGGTCGGTGGCGAGGCGGATCGCGAAGACGGCCAGGGCGGTGCCGGTGAGGTAGCGGTGGATGCGCATCCAGGTCGGGCGGCGGGCGAGGAACACGGCGACCGAGCCGGCGGTGATCACGAAGACGGCGTTCATCGCGACGCCGACCGTGAGCTGGGTGAGCCCGAGGATCAGGCTCTGTAGGCCGAGGTGCCCGCGGGACGGGTCGAGGAACTGGGGGAGCAGCGAGATGTAGAGGATCGCGATCTTCGGGTTCAGCAGGCAGGTGAGCAGGCCCATGCCGAACAGTTTGCGCGGGCGGTCCGGCTCGAGCTCCTGGGTCGCGAAGACCGACGCACCGCCAGGGCGGAACGCGTTCCACGCGAGCCAGAGCAGGTACGCCGCGCCGGCCAGCTTCAGTGCGACGTAGATCTCGGGGACCAGCGCGAACAGGGTCGCGAGGCCGGCGCTTGCCGCGAGCAAGTAGGTCAGGAAGCCGATCCCGACGCCGGCCAGCGAGATCAGGCCCGCGCGGCGGCCCTGGGCGATCGAGCGGGAGATCAGGTAGATCATGTTCGGTCCCGGCACGATCACCAGGCCCAGCTCGACCAGGGCGATCCCGAGCAGTGCCTCGTTGCTGACCAGCATTCCGTGTCCCTCCCTCGACGTACTCCGAACCTAACAGCGGCGCCCGATCCGCCGCGGGGGATTTCCGCGAGCTGGAATCCACTCGCGGGTAGCACTCACCCTCGGTTAGCGTGGGGTCCGTACGCCTACGGTTTGAAGGAGACGGTATGAGCGACAAGTCCAGCGAGCCGGCGGACGATCTGCAGAAGAAGTTTCGGGAAGCGCTCGAGAAGAAGAACGCCGGGAAGCACTCGCATCCGGGATCCGGAGTGCGGGGGCAGGGCGTCGGCGACGCGCACAACGACAAGCAGAAGCGCCAGTTCCGGCGCAAGTCCGGCAGCTGAGTTCCGCCAAACTGTCCATCCATCCAGAAGGAGCCCCGGGTTGCCGCCCGGGGCTCGACCTTTCTCCGCGGGGCGGACTCGAGCCTCGACTATTGTCGGCTCTGTGAGTGAGCCGCTGCATTTCGTGGTGAAGACCAAGCTGGTGGACGTGCTGGAGCGGCTGGGCGAGGGAGCGGCGTTGCCGCCGGAGCGGGTACTCGCCAAGGAGTTCGGGGTCTCTCGGTGGACCATGCGACAGGCGATTCGGGAGCTGATCGCCGACGGCCGGCTGCGGGCGCGGCAGGGGCAGGGGACGTTCGTCGCGACGCCGAAGCTGGTACAGCCGCTGGCCCTCGTGAGTTACACCGAGGCGTTGCGGGCCCAGGGGCATACACCGGGGCGTGAGGTGGTCGCGTTCGACGAGGTGGTCGCCGATGTCGAGCTCGCGGAGCAGTTGAAGGTCGCCGAGGGGGACCCGGTACACCGGCTGGAGCGGGTGCTGTTCGCGGACGGGCAGCCGATCGGGCTCGAGACGACGTACCTCTCGGTCGCGCGCTTCCCGACGTTGCGTGAGCTGCTCGAGCCGACCGGGTCGCTGTACCGGTGCCTGACCGATCAGCTCGGCGTGCGGTTCGGCGAGGGGGAGGAGCTGGTCGAGACCGTGATCGCGACCCCGCGGGAGGCCGAACTCCTCAAGGCCACCCAGTCGCTCCCGATGCTCCTGCTGCACCGAACCAGCCGCGACACCGACGGCCGCCCGATCGAAGCCGTCCGCTCCCTCTACCGCGGCGACCGCGTCGGCTTCCGCGCCACCCTCCGCCCCTAACCCCTCGGATCCCCAGGCCATCACAACTGCGGCCTCCACGGCGATCGCCGCGGAAGGCTCCCGCGCGAGCGCAATTGTGATGGCCTGGAGAACTGTTCGTCCGCGGTTCACCCGCCCGTCGACGTTCTCGTACGCTCCTGTCATTGGTCCGGACCAATCTTGGTCGCGACGAGAGGAGCCGGTGTGCGGGTGGTTGTGGTGGGTGGTGGGGTGCTGGGCACGTTTCACGCCTGGGAGGCGGTACGGCGTGGGCACGAGGTGCTGCAGCTCGAGCGGGAGATCGAGGCGCGGGGTGCGAGCGTGCGGAACTTCGGCCTGGTCTGGGTCAGCGGTCGCGCCGACGGGGCCGAGATCGAGCTGGCGCAGCGGGCCCGTGACCTGTGGGCCGAGGTGCCGGGCGTCGATGTCCGTACGGTCGGCTCGCTGACCGTCTGCCGTACCGAGGCCGAGCTGGCGGTTGCCAAGGAGGCCGCGGCCCGACCGGATGCGGTGGCGCGCGAGTTCCAGGTGCTCGACGCGGAGCAGACCCGGGAACGTAACCCGGCGTTGCAGGGCGACCTGCGCGGCGCGTTGTGGTGTGCGCGGGACGCGATCGTCGAGCCGCGTGAGGTGCTGCCGGCACTCCGGGCCGAGCTGCTGAAGTCGAACCGCTACCAGTTCCTCGGTGGACGGGAAGTGCGCAACGTCCACACCGGCCGGGTCGTCGACGATAACGGGGTCACGCATTCAGCTGACCTCGTCATTCTCTGTACGGGCGCCTGGCACAGCGGCCTGATCCGCGAACTGACCGACGACCTTCCGGTACGCCGGGTGCGCCTGCAGATGATGCAGACGGCACCGCTCGGCGACACGCTCACCACGGCGGTCGCCGACGGAGACAGCTTCCGGTACTACCCGGCGTACAGCGGAAACGCAATCAACGACCTGCCGGCGCAGGCCCCCGTTGCCGCGGACCACAGGATGCAGCTGCTGATGGTGCAGCGGGCGCACGGCGGCCTGACGATTGGTGACACCCACGAATACGCCGAGCCGTTCGGGTTCGACGTACAGAGCGATCCGTACGACTACCTGCAGGACACCGCGGAGAACCTCCTCGGCCGCAAGCTGCCCAAGATCGTGCGGCGATGGGCCGGCGTGTACTCGCAGGCGACCGGCGACGAGGTGATCGTCCGGCGGGAAATTGCCGACGGCGTGCACCTGGTGACCGGTCCCGGTGGGCGCGGCATGACCATATCGCCCGCGATCGCTGAGGCGACCTTCGACGACATCGGAAGGACAGAGAAGTGAAGGCTCTCAAGACCCTGCTCGCCGCCACCCTGTTGCTCGCCGGAACCGCCGCCTGTGGTGGAACCGGAGCGGCATCAACCGGTGACGGCGCCGCGAAGACCGTCACCGTCTACACGGCGGACGGCCTTGCTGATTGGTACAAGACCCGATTCGACGCGTTCACGCAGAAGACCGGGATCAAGGTGCAGACGGTCGAGGCCGGCTCCGGTGAGGTGGTGTCGCGTCTGCAGAAGGAGAAGTCGAACCCGCAGGCCGACGTCGTCGTGACGCTGCCGCCGTTCATCCAGAAGGCATCGCAGGACGGGCTGCTGCAGAAGTACGACGTACCGGGCGCCGATCAGGTGAAGGGCGTCAAGGGCGACGACTATGTCGCGGTCGTCGACAACTACCTGTGCTTCATCGCCAACCAGCAGGCGGGTACGCCGAAGACGTTCGACGAGCTGCTCGACCCGAAGTTCAAGGGGAAGCTGCAGTACTCGACCCCGGGGCAGGCCGGCGATGGCACCGCCGTACTGCTGCTGCTTCAGCACCTGCTGGGGAAGCCGGGTGCCCTCGACTATCTGAAGAAGCTGGAGACCAACAACGTCGGCCCGTCGGCGTCGACCGGCAAGTTGCAGCCGAAGGTCAGCAAGGGCGAGCTGCTGGTCGCGAACGGCGACGTCCAGATGAATGCGGCGTCGATCGCGAACGACAAGTCGGCGTTCGGCATCTTCTTCCCGGCGGGCAAGGACGGCAAGCGTACGACGCTCGCGCTGCCGTACGTGATGGGCCTCGGCGCCGGTGCGCCGAATGTTGACGGTGGCAAGCAACTGATGGAGTACCTGCTGTCGACCGAGGCACAGCAGACGGTGTCGCAGGACGCGTTCGGGATCCCGGCTCGGGGCGATGTGAAGCCGACCGACGCGAACTTCCAGACGGTGGAGAAGGCGACCCAGGGCGTCGAGGTCTGGCAGCCCGACTGGTCCGCTGTGCTGACCGACTTGGATGCGGACGTGGCGGCGTACACCAAGGCTGTGGGATGACTGTCCAGCTCGAGGACGTGACGGTGCACTTCGGGCGTACTTGTGCGCTGGAAGGGTTTGATCTGAGTGTCGCGGCTGGTGAGACGGTCGCGCTGCTCGGGCCGTCGGGCTCTGGGAAGTCGACCGCGTTGAAGGCCGTGGCGGGGTTCGTCCGGCCGAGTCGGGGGCGGGTTCGGTTGGCCGGCAACGATGTGACCGATCTTCCGCCGGCTAAGCGGGGGATCGGGGTTGTGGTGCAGCAGTACGCGTTGTTTCCGCATTTGCGGGTTGCGGACAACGTGGCGTTCGGGCTGAAGGCGGCGCGTAGGCCGAGGGCTGAGGTGGCGGCGCGGGTCAGCGAGATGCTCGAGATGGTTGGTATGTCGGCGTACGCGCGGCGGTTTCCTCGTGAGCTGTCCGGTGGTCAGCAGCAGCGGGTTGCGATCGCGCGGGCGCTTGCGATCCGGCCGCCGGTGCTGTTGCTCGACGAACCGCTAGCGGCGCTAGATGCGCAGTTGCGGGCGGACATGCTCGGCGAGCTGCAGAAGCTGCGGCAGGAGGTGCCGGACATCGCGATCATCTACGTGACGCATGATCAGTCCGAGGCGCTCGCGTTGGCGGACCGGATCGCTGTGATGCGGGATGCGCGGTTGGTCGATGTCGCGCCGGCTGCCGAGCTGTACGCCGCTCCGCCGTCGGCCTTCACCGCTTCGTTCCTGGGCGGGGCGAACCTGCTCCCGGTCGAGTCAGTCGAAGGTGGAGTGAAGGTGGCCGGCCGAGTACTCCCAGGTCTGCAAGCCGTGTCAGGTAAGAACCTTCTGTGTATCCGACCTCACGCGATCCGTCTGGAAACCAATGGCAGCGGGGCGCGGGTGGTGGGGGTGCAGTGGCGTGGGGCGTTCAACCAGGTCACCTGCAGGGTCGAGGACGTGACGGTGCGGGTCGACGTACCGGCTGATCGGTGGGTGCCTGAGGTTGGGGCGGAGGTTTCGCTGGTGATGCCGGTGGAGGCGTGCAGTCTGGTGCGGGCTGATGGCTGTTGAGGCGCTGGGCGCCGGGGTTGTCGTCAGCAATCGACCGCAGCGGGACGGCCGATGGTTGTGGGTGTTGCCGCCGCTCCTGCTGATCGCCGTCCTGGTCGTCTACCCGCTCGTGCTGGTCGCGGTGGAATCCGCCCCGGCGTGGGGTGAGGTGATCGGATCAGCCGAGTTCCGGAACGCGCTGCTGCGGACGGTGCAGATCGCGGTGAGCTCAACCGCAGGCTGTCTTGCGGTCGGGACTTTCCTCGCAGTCGTGATCAGCTTCGTCCCCTTCCCGGGCGCCCGCCTCGTCGCCGGACTCGTCGACACGATGCTCGCGCTCCCGTCGTTCCTGGTCGCGCTCTCCTTCACGTTCATCTACGGCAGCACCGGCATCCTGCGCGCCGGCGGGTTCCTCACCTCACCATGGGCAGTGGTCCTCGCCGAGATCACCTTCTACACCCCGTTCGTGATGCGACCGTTGCTGGCGGCAATGAGTCGGCTGCCCCGAGCTCAGCTCGACGTAGCCGCCAGTCTCGGCGCGGGCCCGTGGCGGGTGCTGCGCCAGGTCGTACTCCCCGAAGTACGACCCGCCCTCCTCGCGGGCGGAAGCCTGACGCTGCTGCTGACGCTGAACGAGTTCGGCATCGTCCTGTTCCTCGGCGCGAAAGGCACCACCACGTTGCCGATGCTCGTGCACACCAAGGGCATCGTGATGTTCGACTACCCGGGAGCGTGCGTGATCGCCGTCGTACAGATCGCGTTGTCCCTCGGCCTGTACGCCGTACTGCGAATGGCACTGGGAGGGCGCCGTGCTCGTCTGGACTAAGCCCGGGAAGGCGATCGTCTGGCTCGTGTTCGCCGTGGTGTTCGGGCTGCTCGTACTCGCCCCGTTCGTGGTCGTGACTGCGGCCGCGTTCGCCGGCTCGTGGAACGGCGTACTGCCGGCCGACCCGACGGCCGATCACCTGCGGCAGGCGTTGTCCGGTGACGAACTGGCCTCGCTGTCCGTGAGCCTGCAGACCGCGTTCCTGGGCGGCCTGCTCGCGGTCGTCTTCGGCTCTTGGGGTGCTCTGTCCTCCGCAGACACCCGGTTCAAGCGGCTCGCGGACGCGATGCATCACCTGCCGATCGCAGTACCGTCGGTGGTCGTCGGGCTCGGGCTGCTGGTCGCGTTCTCCCGCGAACCGCTGCTGCTCAACGGCACCAAGTGGATCGTGGTGATCGCGCACCTCGTCCTGATGGTTGCCTTCAGCTACGGAATGGTGTCCGCCGCGCTGCAACGCACCGACCCCTCGTACGCCGAGGTTGCCGCGTCGCTCGGGGCGTCGCCGGCCCGCGTGCTGTGGCGGGTCCGGCTGCCGATGCTGCTGCCCGCGATCTCCTCGGCCGCCGGGCTCTCGGTCGCGCTGTCGATGGGCGAGGTCGGCGCGACGATCATGGTCTATCCCGCGTCGTGGCGGACGTTGCCGGTGAGCATTTTCGCGCTCACCGACCGCGGTCAGGCGTTCGTCGCCGCGGCCGAAGCAGTGGTGCTGCTCGCGAGCACCGTCGTACTCGTGCTCATCCTCGATCGGCTGCGGGGTCGGGCTGCCGAGCGTTGAGCAGTTCGACCAGGCGGAGCACCTCGGGATCCCAGCCCATGCGGTGGTTCGCGGCGTCCTCGGCGGTCGCGAACCCGGTGTGGCTGAGCAGCATCCGGGTGCCGTCGAGTGTCTCGGTCAGCTCGACCTCGACCCGCGTCGGCTCGTCGTCGGTGCCGTCCCATTTCCAGCTGAACACCAGCCGGTGCGGCGGATCCACTTCCAGGTAGGTGCCGCGTACGACGTGCAGCCCCATCTCCACGACATACGAACCACCGGCGCGGACGTCGGCCTGCACCTTCAGCTCGAGCTTGGGGTTCGGGCAGTACCACTGAACCAGCAGGTCGGCCTGCGTCCAGGCGTCGTACACCCGATCGATCGTTGCCGGGAGCACCCTTTCGATCCGGATCTCAGTGTCCATCGCCGTCCCCTCGCAGGAGTTCTTCCAACCGGTCAACGGTGCTGTTCCAGTACGCCGTGAGGTCGCCGAGCCACTGCTCCAGCTCGGAGAACGCCTCCGGCCGGAGCGAGCACACGACGGTCCGGCCGACCCGCCGCCGGCTCACGAGCCCGGCGTCGACGAGCACGGTGACGTGCTTGGTCATCGCCGGGGGCGTGATCCGGTGCGGCTCGGCCAGCTCGCCCATCGTCGCGTCGCCCCGACTCAGCCGGCCGACGACGGCCAGCCGAGTCGGGTCCGCGAGCGCTCCGAAGGTCCTGGTCAGCACACCCGATACTTCACCAGTTGGTGAACTGTTGTGTCAAGGGCGGACCTCGAACACCAGGTTGAACGGCGTCTGTGCGACCGTGCGGAACCTGCTGAACCCGGCCGCCGTGGTGACATCCTGGATCCGGGCCGGGCCGGCCTGGGTACCAAGAGCGAGACCCACCGGCTGGGACAACGAGGCCGGCGTGCACAGCAGCGTGGAGAAGCCGTAGTACGCCCGCCCGACCGGGTTGAGGTTGTCCTCGACGTGGTCGCCGGCCATCGGTTCGACCAGCATCCAGGTGCCGTCCGGTGCGAGCGCCTCGCGCACGTGCCGGGCCGCGCCGACCGGATCGCCCATGTCGTGCAGGGCGTCGAAGGTCGTCACCAGGTCGTACCCGGACCCGCTGAAGCTGTCCGCCGGAGCGACCTCGAAGGAGGCTCGATCATCGACGCCCGCCTCCGCGGCCCGCAGCCGGGCAGTCTCGATGGACGCCTGGTGGTAGTCCGAGCCGATGAACGTCGACCGCGGGAACGCCTCGGCCATCAGGATGGTCGACGAACCGTGGCCGCAGCCGATGTCGGCCACCTTCGCGCCACGCTCCAGCTTGGCCACCACGCCGTCCAGCGCGGGCAGCCAGCTGGGCAGCAGGTTCGTGTTGTACGACGGCCGGAAGAACCGCTCACAGCCGACATGTACGTCGGACGTGTGCTCGTGCCACCCGACCCCGGCACCGCTCCGCGCGGCCTCGATCGTCTCCGTCGTGTGCTGCACCGTGCCGAGCGCGATCTGGAAGAAGCCGGGCAGGTACGCCGGGCTGTTCGGATCGGTCATCGCCACGGTCTGCTCCGGCGGCAGCGTGTAGCGGCCGGTGCTCGCGTCGTACTCGACGAAACCGCCCGCGGCCTGCGCGTTCAGCCACTCCCGCGTGTAGTGCTGATCGGTGCTGGTCCGCTCGGCGAGCTCGGCCGGCGTGGCCGGACCGTGGTCGGCGAGCGCCTGGTAGAAGCCGAGCCGGTCGCCCATCACGACCAGTGCCGCATTCAGCGTCGCCCCCACCTCGTCGACCGCCTTGAAGACGAAGCCCATCAGTTTGTCGCTGTCGATTGCAACAGTCATTCGCTTTCTCCCCCTTGCATGGTTGGTACGGCGAACCTAGGAAGAGGAGCCGGACCATCGCATCAGGTGGGGCTACTGGTGCACACTGCGAGACATGCTCATCGGGCGGGAGGCGGAGCGCCAGGTGATCGAGCAACTGATCGCGGGGGCGCGGGTCGGGGCCGCGGGCGTTCTGCTCATCACTGGTGAGCCCGGCATCGGCAAGACCACGTTGCTGGATGAGGCCGCTGCGATGGCGGGCGGACTGCAGGTACTGCGAGCACGCGGCACCGACGCCGAACGTGAGCTGCCGTTCGCGGCCCTGCTCCAACTACTGCGACCTGTGCTGGCCGGGCTCGACCGCATCCCCGGACCGCAACGGACAGCGCTCGCATCGGCACTGGCACTCGGCTCGGGACCAGAGGCCGCCAGCCCGGCGGACCGCTTCGCCGTAGGTGCAGCAACGCTGAGCCTGATCTGCCGGTACGCCGAGAACACGCCACTCGCACTGATCATCGACGATGCACACCTGCTGGACCGTCCGTCCGCAGAGGCCCTGTTGTTCGCCGCCCGGCGCCTCGTGGCCGACCCGATCGTCATGCTGATCGCGGCTCGCGTCGACGAGCCGCATCCGTTCGAGGCCGACCTGCCACGGCTCCGGCTGGAGGGCATCACGCTGGAGGCCGCGCGGCAGGTCGTGCAGCACCTCCCGGGCGACCTGGTCGAGCAGCTGCACCAGACCGTGGCAGGGAACCCGCTGGCGCTGCTGGAGCTGGCTGACGATCCGGACCGCTTGCACCGGATGCCGCCGGGTGTGCCGTTCCCAGTCCCCGCGATGCTCGCCGAAGCGTTTGCCAGCAGGGCGAACCGGCTGGGCCCGGATGCGCGAACTGCACTGCTTGTCGCGGCTCTTGACGGTGAGCTCGGGACGGTGTCCCGCGTGTGCGCGGAGCTCGGCGTCGATGTCGCTGCACTGGAGGATGCCGAGGCAGCCGGTCTGGTTGCCATTCGCGACGGTGAGGTCCAGTGGCGACATCCACTGGTCCGCTCAGCGATCTACACCAGCGCTGACCCGGCAGCACGTCGTACGGCGCATCGTGCGGTGGCTCTGGACACCCCTGACCCGGACCGGCGAGCGTGGCACCTGTCCGAGGCAGTCCTGGGCGCTGACGACGAGGTGGCAGCCGGACTGGTCCTTGCAGCGGAGCACGCGGCTGCTCGTGGTGCACATGCGGTCGCAGCAACGGCGTACGAGCGTGCTGCGCGGCTGAGCCAGGGGCTGCCGGACCGTGCAGTCAGACTGGTCGCGGCAGGTGAAGCGGCGTGGTCGGCGGGACTGGCGGAGCGAGCAGAGGCGTTGCTGGGCGATGCGCTGATCCTGCAGCCGCCGCTCCCGGTACGGATCCGTGCGCAAGAGATTCGCGGCGACATCGAGGTGAAGTGCGGGTCGCCCCGCCGCGCCCGCGACATCCTGGTTGCGGCCGCGGCGGAGTCCACGGACCCGGCCATCGCGACCGGTCTGCTCGCGGATGCGGTCGCGGCCTGTTTCCGGCTGTGCGATGCCGCGGCCGGGCTGGAGGTGGCGTACGACCTCGACAGCCTGCTGCCGGCGGTCGATCGGCCCGGTCCGCGGATCATCGGCATGCTGGCGAGCGGCGTCGCCAAGGTGCTCGCCGGGAGCGGTGGGACCGACCAGATCCGTGCAGCGATCGCGTTGGCGCCTTCCGACGAGCTCGACCGGGATCGCCGTCGCCAGGTGTGGATGGTGCTCGCCGCGTTGTTCCTCAGGGAGACAGGTACCGGCCGGACGCTCCTGCAGCAGGCGATGCTCGAGCGACGTGAGCAGGTCGCGCTCGGGACGCTGCCGGGTCTCCTGTTCCTGCTGGCCCGCGACGACGCGACAACCGACCGGTGGGCCGACGCAGAGACGTCGTACGACGAGGGGGTCCGGCTATCGCGGGAGACCGGTCAAACGACTGAACTGGCGATGAACCTGGCCGGACTGGCGTGGCTGCTGTCCCACCAGGGCAGACCGGAGTGCCAAGAGCTTGCTGTTGAGTGTCTGCGGATCTGTGCGGAGCATGAGATCCGCCTCGGCACGGTGTGGTCCCTGTTCGCGCTGGGAGACCTGGAGCTGGGACGTGGCGACCCGGCGGCGGCACTACCGCAGTACGAGCGGTTGGTCGACGTACTGGCTGAGTACGGCCTGAAGGATCCGGACCTGTCGCCGGTACCGGAGCTGGTCGAGGTCTACCTGCGGTTGGGGCGGTCGGACGATGCACAGCGGGTGGTGCACGAACACTCCGCGTTGGCCGAGGCGAAAGGCCAGCCGTGGTCGCTGGCGCGAGCGGCACGCGCACGGGGCGTGGCCGGTGAGAGCGAGTCGGACTTCGTCCTGGCACTGGGCTGGCATGAGGACACGCTGGACGCGTTCGAGCTGGCCCGGACTCGGTTGGCGTACGGCGCTTGGTTGCGACGGGCACGGCGGCGTGTGGACGCGCGTACGCAGCTGCGGCTCGCTGTGGAGGACTTCGACGCACTGGGCGCACTCGGGTGGGCGGACCAGGCGGCGGCGGAGCTCAAGGCGACCGGTGAGACCGCACGGCGTCGTGTGCCGAGCACGGCGGACGAGTTGACGCCACAGGAGCGGCAGATCGCCGTACTGCTCGCGGATGGTCACAGCATTCGGGAGGCTGCGGCGCGATTGTTCCTGAGCCCCAAGACCGTCGAGTACCACCTGCGCAAGGTCTACGCGAAGCTGGGAATCCATTCGCGCACCGAACTGGCTGAGCACCTCGGAACGTAGGCTGGTTGGATGAGGCAGCCGTTCACAGAAGTCAGCGGAATCGCCCGCCACTGGGGCTTCGAGGACCTCGCGTCCACCGGCCCGGTGCAACGCCTGACGCTGTTCACCGGCGTACCCGTCCAGCTCGTCACCGGGTACGCCGAGACCCGCGAGCTGCTCGCCCATCCCGATGTGGTGCGCTCGCCGCTGGACGGGCCGCACCGCGACAGCGTCATGGACGACCTGATCGCGCGTACCGAGCAGCACATGCTGGGCGCGAACCCGCCGGACCACACGCGGCTGCGCAAACTCGTCACGGCCGCGTTCACCCGGCGCCGGATCGAGGCGCTCGAACCGCGGATCCGGGAGATCGCCACCGGCCTGCTTGACGAGATGGCCACCGCGGACGAGCCGGTTGACCTCGTGAATGCGTACAGCTACCCACTTCCGATCACGGTGATCTGCGAGCTGATCGGCATCCCGGCGGTACGGCGGGACGACTTCCGCCGCTGGTCGTCCGTGTTCGTGAACGCCGCCGTGTACACCGCCGAGGAGTACATCGAGGCGACGACCTCGATGCTCGCCTTCGTCCACGAGCTGATCCTGCAGAAGCAGCAGGCACCGACCGACGACCTGCTCTCCGCCTTGATCGCGACGCGCGACGGCAGCGACCGGCTCAGCGAGGACGAGCTGACCTCGATGGTCTTCCTGCTGCTCGCGGCCGGCCACGAGACGACGGTCAGCCTGATCACCAACGGAGTACACGCTCTGCTGAGGCATCCCGACCAGCTCGAGCTGCTCAAGAACGAGCCCGAGCGCCTGCCCACAGCCGTGGAGGAGCTCCTCCGGTACGACGGTCCGCTGCAGGCCGCGATCCCGTACGTCGCCGCCGCGCAGATCGATATCGCCGGGCGGCGGATCGAGGCCGGCGAGGTGATCGTGTTCGCGCTGCTCCCGGCGAACCGCGACGTACGGAAGGTCGAGCGTGCGGACGAGCTCGACATCACCCGGACCGACACCGCGCACCTCGCGTTCGGGCACGGCATCCACCACTGCCTCGGCGCCCCGCTCGCGCGGCTGGAGGGCCGGATCGCGCTCGGCCTGCTGTTCGAACGGTTCCCGCGGCTGCGGCTCGCCGTACCCGAGCAGGATCCGCCGCGGCACCCGAGCCTGCTGATGAACGCGATCCGCGAACTCCCCGTGCTGCTCTGACCCCAGCCAGTGGCATCGGCTGAACATCGGGTGAACCACGCCTGAATCACATCGGTGGGATTGCAGCTCCCTTGACGATGAATGGCATCCTTGGCCGGGTGACGGAGTTGATAGAGGTCGCGCGACAGCTGCTCAGCTTTGCGATGGCCTCGCATTGGCTGCTGCTCATCCTGTTCGCCGCCGCGGCGGTCGACGCGGTGTTCCCGGTGGTGCCCAGCGAGGGCATGGTGATCACCGCCGGCATGGCCGCGGCCGCCGGTCACCAGAACCTGCTGCTCGTGATCACGGTCGCGATGGCCGGCTCCGTCATCGGCGAGTCCGTCTGCTACTTCCTGGGCCGCGGCTCCGGACCGGCGCTGCACCGCTGGATGAAGCGCCAGGAGCGCCGTCAGAAGCTCTACGAGAAGGTGTCGGCCGCACTGCACTCCCGCGGCGGGCTGATCCTGATGACGGTCCGCTACATCCCGGGAGCCCGGATGGTCGCGACGCTGACGGCGGGCGCGACGCGGTACTCGTTCAAGAAGTTCATCGTGTTTACCTTCGCCGGCGTGACGGTCGCCTACACGTACGTCGCCCTGCTCGGCTACCTCGGCGGTGACGCGTTCGCGCACGACCAGTTGAAGGGGCTCGCGTTCAGCCTGAGCCTGGCCGCGGTGATCGGTCTCGTCGTCGAGACGTCCCGCCGGATCGTGGTCAAGCGCCGCGCGGCGAAGGTCACGGCCGCTTAACGATCCCCCCGCGGGTTTCCGCGCGGCTGCGTGTCCCGGGACAACAATTGCTGATTCCCGTGCGTCAGTAGTCCCGTGGTGAGGCCTGGGGCGAACCTCGCGGCCGTTGCGGTGGTCTTCGCGGCGGTCCTGGCCGGATGCGCCGACGTACCGCTGGAAGGCGCTCCCAGCCCCAGCAAGTCCACCCCCACCAACCCCACGGCCAGCAAACCCACTGCGGCCAAGCCCACCATCAAGCCGACGCCCAAGCTGCCGGCGGCGGCGCCGGTACTGCGGGCCTTCCCGGAACGCCTGCCCACCGGCAAACCACCGCTCTTCATCGTCGTCTCCTTCGACGGCGCCGGCGATCTCGCGCTCTGGGCTCGCTGGCGCGCTGTCGCCAAGCAGGTCAACGCGAGGATGACCTTCTTCCTCTCCGGCCCGTACCTCTACCCAGGCGACCGCCGCACCGACTACCAACCGCCGTACAAGAACCCCGGCGCCTCCGACATCGGCTGGGGTGACACGGCCAGCATCCTCGGCCGCACGAAGGTGCTCCGGGAGGCGATCGCCGAGGGCCACGAGATCGGCACCCACGCGAACGGGCACTTCTGCGGCGCGACCGGCATCGGCCGCTGGACGACCGCGCAGTGGACGGCCGAACTGGGCGCGTTCGACCGGATGGTGCGGACCGGCCCCTCACTGGCGGCCGGCAAGACCGTCGAGCCGCCGTTCGACCCAGCCACGGTGAAGGGCATGCGGACCCCGTGCCTGGAGGGCAAGCGCCCCGCGTACCGGGTCGCGATGGCGCAGCGCGGCATGCTGTACGACGCCTCCGCGCCCGGGTACATCGCCTGGCCGAAGAAGGCCGACGGCCTGTGGAACTTCCCGCTGGAATCGGTGACGCTGGCAGGCACCGCCAAGAAGACGCTGACGATGGACTACAACCTGTGGTTCGCGCAGACCCAGGCGCGGAAGGCGCCGATCGCCCAGGCGCCCGCGCTGAAGGCGCAGGTCCTCGCGACCTACCGGCAGGCGCTCGCGAAGTCGCGCGCGAGCGGCAACCCGCCGTTGTTCCTCGGCAACCACTTCAACCGGTGGAACAACAGCGTGTACTCCGACGCGCTGACCGCCTTCGTTACGGAGACGTGCCAGCAGCCCGACGTACGGTGCGTGTCCAACATGGAGTTGGCGAGCTGGCTCGCGAAGTACGGCGTACCGCGCGGCCCTCGCCAACCGTCATAGCTTCAGGTAGCCGTACGCACTCTGCCAGGTGCCGCCGTCCTTGATCCGGCCCACGACGAGCCGCTGCAGCTTCGTGTCCTGCGGGAGCTCGTCGAGGTGCTCCAGGCCGTGGGTGCGGAACGTGAAGAAGATCGCGCTGTCCTGGCTGTCGTTCGGCGTCCCGTACGGCGTGAAGCGGCGCCCGAACGTCACCATGTTCGAGTCCTGCGGGAGGTTGTCGAGCAGGTACGGGTCGAGCAGCCAGGACCACAGGTTCGCCGTCTGCACCGGGTACTCCGGGAAGTGCCGCGGGAAGAACTCGCGGGCCCGCTGGATGCTGTCGTCGACCAGCTCCGGCGTCAGCGGACCGGTCCCCGGGATGTGGACGCCGATGATCCACTCACCGGGCTCGGTGCCCGGCACCGGCTTGTCCTCCGTGACCTGGAACAGCATGTACTGCAGGCGCCCGAGCCAGTAGATGTTGCCGACCCAGAAGTTCGTCAGCCACCAATGCGTCTCGAGGCTGTACTCGCCGTTTGTACGACGACTCACCTTGAGCTGCTGCCCCAGGTCAGCCAGCGACGCCCAGCTGATCTCGTCCGGAATGCCTCGCTCCGCGTGGAAACGGCGGATGTCCGGCACGGTGTCCAGGAACGCCTGGACCGAGTTTCGCGGATCCTCCGGCATCTTGAACTCCGGCTCGCTGCCGAGCTTTCCGATCGCGCCGCGGATCTGGTCCGCGAGCTCCTTCACGACCGCCTGATCCGGCGTGAACGCCTCGGCCGCCTCCCGGTCGACATCGGCGAACCCGAGCAGGCGATATTCCTCAAGACTCGTCACTCATCAACGGTAACCGATGTAAACGAGCCAGGGACTTACGATCTCAGGCGTGAGCTACGAGCGCTTCTCTCCTCCGGAGCGGTTGCGGAACGTGGTCGACCATGTCTGGCTGGTCGAGTCGCCGCCGTTGCCGGAGCTGCGGCAGGAGATTCTGATTCCGAACGGTCGGCCAGGGCTGGCCGTCGCGCTCGGCGAGCCGGGGACGCGGCATGATCCGGTGACCCATATCGAGTGGCCGAATGCGGCCTCGGTGTTCGGAGTGATGACTCGCCCGCACGTGCTCGGGCAGGTGGGTACGTCGAGTTACGCGGGCGTCGAGTTCACGCCGTGGGGGCTTGCCGCGTTCGGTCTCGCCGCGTTGGTGGACGAGGTGCAGCCGTTGGCGGACTGGGTCGGCGCGGATGCGGTGGCCGGGTTGACGACGGAGATGCGGGCGGTGCCGTTCGGCCCGGGGCGTGCCGAGAGGTTGGCGGGCTTCCTCGCGGCTCGGCTGACGACGACGGTCGCTCCGCCGGTCGTAATCGAGGCGGTACACGCGATCGACGAACTGCGGGGCCAGGTAGCCGTGGCGGAGGTGGTTCGGCGGTGCGGGACGTCGTACAGCACCTTGTACCGGCTGTTCCGGCGGAGCATCGGGATCGGGCCGAAGCAGTACGCCGAGATCATCCGGTACTACCACTTCGTCGGCGGGCTGCTCGGTGGTCCCGCCGACGCCGCCGCGACACTGTCCGCGTTGCACGGGTACTACGACCAGGCGCACGCGGCACGGGACTTCAAGCGGTACACCGGCGTGAGCGCGACGACGTTCCTCGCCGTACAGAACGGCATCGCTGCTCTGATGCATGGAAGATCCGTCCAAGACGATCAGCCGGACGATGCCTGAGGATCTGGGTATGGGACGCATTGTTCATGTCGAGATAGTTGCCGAGGACCACGATCGGGCCGCGGAGTTCTACCGCGAGGTGTTCGCCTGGGAGGTGACGCCGGCGCCGGTTCCGGACGGGTACCTGCTCGCGGCGACCGGGCCGGGGGAGGGGATCGACGGCGCGATCATGAGCAGCCGGTACCAGTCGCAGCCGACGATCGCGTGGATCGAGGTCGACGACCTCGAGGCGAGCCTGACGGCCGCCCGCGCGGCAGGCGGCACGCCGGTCGGCGAGATCCAGGACCTCCCCGGCGTCGGGAGACTCAGCTACGTCCGCGACACCGAGGGCGTCCTGGTCGGCCTGCGTCAGCGTTCTTCGGCGAGCCCTAGGTAGAGGATCTGCGGGTTCGACGGGTTGAAGGCCAGCGACGGGATGCCGTCGTGCTTGTTGTGGTTCTTGGTGAGGGCTCCGGTGGAGGGGACGAAGCGGTACAGGTCGGCGCCGAAGTTGGCGAAGGAGGTGCCGTAGCTGAAGTAGAGCAGGTCGGTGTCTGTGGGTGCGGCCCACATCTTGTTGCCGTTGATCAGGTCGGCCCGGCTCTGGTCCAGCACCTCGCGGAACTTCTGCCCGCCGTCGGTCGACTCCCAGATGAACCGGGTCGACCGGTCCCGGTCGTACCCCTCCATCCAGACCTTCGACGGGTCGGCCGGTGACATCGCCAGGCTGAACGCGTTCACCCGCTCGACCGGCCGCGACCGGGTCCAGGTCAGCCCGCCGTCGAACGTCACGTACACGCCGTCGGACATCACACCGGCCACCACGTGATCCGGGTTCCGCGGATCCACCACGGCGTCGTACAGGAAGAGATCACGAGCAGGCGGTACGCCGACGCGCTGCCAGGTCACGCCGTCGTTCGAGGAGTCGTAGAGCTGCCCGTCGCCGGCCACGACCCGAAGCCGACCGGGCTGTGCGTGCAGCGCAGCCAGCCCGCCGCCGGCGACCGGTCCGAGAACCGTGGTGACCTGCGAACCGTGCACGCGATAAATGGGCTGGTCGTTGACGCTGTAGACGTACGCCGAGTCGCCCGGACCCGGCTGTACGTCGTACGTGCTGAGGTCGTCCGGTGTCTTGTCGAGCAACTGCCAGCTGCACCCGGCGTCGTTCGACCGCTGGATTGTCTGCTGGCCGATGCTGACCAGCGTGTTCGGTTCCTGCAGTGCGGCGACCTTCGCGTACGTGACGGCGCGCAGCTTGCCGGTCGTCGGGGCGAGGGTCGCGCCGTCGGACTCGGTGATCGTCACCGAGCCGTCGCCGTACACGGTGTCGCAGTGCGGGCGGTTCCAGAACCAGCCGGGGTCCGCGGCACCGGCGTACGGAGGAGTCAGCGCGATCAGGACGGTCAGGGCAGTTCCGAGGGCGGTCATCCCTTAGGTGTAAGGGATTTCAGGCACGCCGAACCAGCGCTTGCCGTGGCCGACAAGCGCCATGACCTGAACAGGTCAGCCGGCAGCGGTGTCGATGTGGCGCGCGAGCACCAGGTCGTCGTCGGTGATCCCGCCGGCCTCGTGGCTGCTGACCCTGAACGTGATGGTGGTGTAGCGGATGTCCATGTCCGGGTGGTGGTTCATCGACTCCGCCAGCTGCCCGACGGTCGCCACCAGCCGGATGCCGTCCAGGAAGGTGTCCCTCTTGACGCTTCGGACCAGTTCGTTGTCCACGACCTTCCACTCCGGGAGGTGGTCGCGCAACGCGAGGTCGATCTGGTCGTCGGTCAAGAGCTCACTCATGCGCTCACTCTAGACCCCCGCGTGACGCGGAGCGGCGGGCGCGCGGGGCGGCGAGGAACCCCAGCAGGGCCAGTGCCGATCCCGCGGTGACGATCGCGCCGAAGACCCAGGGCTGCGGGTTGTCGGAATTGAACGCCAGCAGGGTGCCGCTGATCGCCAGTCCGGTGGCGATGCTCATCGTCGCGGCCATCTGACCGGCGCTGGTGTTGCGGCCGGAGTTGCTCTGGTCGGAGAGGTCGAGCGTGAGCACCGACAGGCTCGAAGAGCTGAGTCCCATGCCGATTCCCGCGAACCCCCAACCGATCAGGCCGATCCACGTGGTCGCCTCCGTCCATGCGAGTAGCGACGTCACGGCCAGTCCGAGCGTCATGAACGCCAGCCCTGTCCGCAGTACGACGACCCGCTCGATCCCGTGCTCACGACCTTGCAACCACGATCCGAACGCCCAGCAGACGCCGGTGATCGACAGCGTCACCCCGGCCCGCGACGGGCTGAAGTTGTGCTCCAGTGTGAGCAGCAGCGGGAGGTACGCGCCGACTCCGGCGAACGCAGCCCCGCCGAGTCCGCGGACGGCGACCACCGCGGGGAAACCGCGTCGTGCGGTGAACGTGCCGGCCGGCATCACGCGTACGGCGGCCCGTCCTAGCACTGCTAGCGCCACGACCACCGCCGTACCGCCCAGGAAAGGATGCGCTTCCAGGTGGTCACCGGCCAGCGTCATCGAGAACAGGGCGACGGATGCGGCGAGGGCCCAGGGGAGTGCGGCTCGCCACGCCTCGAGCTCGGCCGCATCCTCGGCGGTGCGCTCGGGTGCGGGGGCGTCGGCCGATTGACGCATCGCCGGGCGGAGCAGCAGCCAGCTCGGCACCAGCAGGACGAGCGCGCCCAGGAAGACCCAGCGCCAGCCGAACTGCTCCGTCACCACGCCGGTCAGCACCGGTCCGAGGACCGACGGCAGGATCCACATCGCAGCGAACAACGAGAACATCCGCGGTCGCAGTACCGCGGGCAGCGCGCGGGCGACGAGCACCATCAACGACACGTCGAGCAGGCCCTCGGCCAGACCGCTGAGCAGCCGTCCCGCGATCACCATCGGCATCGCAGTCGCCGTACCGACCAGGATCTGCGCGAGGGTGAACGAGATCGCGCCCGCGCGCAGGGTCGGGATCGGGCCGCGGCGGTCCGACCAGAGGCCGGCGAGCGCGAGCGAGATGAGGTAGCTCGCGTTCGGCGCAGCGTTCGCGAGCCCGAAGCTGCCGAGTGCGTCGAACTCGCGGACCATCGTGGGCAGCGCCGTACCGACCGCGCGGTTCTCGAACGCGCCGAGCGTGACGAGGCCGATCACCCCGAGCACCAGTGGCAGGTGCTGTCCGGTGAACAGCTTGGGGCGGGACTCAGCGGTCGTCGTCATGCCCGCTATGGTTGAAGTTCAAGTTAGGTTTAAGTCAAGTGGCTCGATTGCCGGGGAGTCGGAAGATCAGGACCAGGACGCGGAGGACGAGCACCGCGCAGATCACCAGCAGGTTGTAGCCGAACAGCTGGAACAACGTCATCGAGTCGGTGACCTTCGGGCTGCTCGGCGTACCGAGGAGCAGGACGGCCATGATGCCCGCGGTCGCACCTAGCACTGCTAGGAGCGCCTGGTGGAGCAGGCCGGTGAAGTGCCGGCGGTCGCGTTCGTCGGCGAACAGGCGGACGTTCACACCGAGCCGTCCGCTCTCGGCGGCAGCCGCGATCCGGTCGATCCGGCGCGGCAGGCGGCGCAACATCGGGAGCAGCGTGGCGAGTTCCTCGGTCGCCGTACGACGGAGCGCATCGGGCGTGAGCCTGTCGGTGACGTGCGCGCCAGCGAACTGACGGGACGCGGCGACCAGGTCGAAGTCGGGGGAGATCCGGGAGATCGTCCCTTCGACCGTGGCGAGCGCGCGGAACACGGCGGCGACCTCGGGCGGTACGCCGAGTTCGTGCGACGTGATGATCTTGAACAGGTCGTTGAACATCGCCGGGCCGAGTGTCACGCCGGCCGCGAGATGCTTGGTCATGAACTGACCGACGGAGCGCTCCAGGGCGCGTTCGTCGACGACGTCCGGGCGGTAGACGATCTCGAGCAGGGCGTCGGTGGCCGACACCGGGTCGCCGTGGTCGATCGCGAGCAGGAAACGTTGCAGGGCCTCGCGGGTGGCCGGGTCGAGGCGGCCGACCGAGCCGAGGTCGAGCATGCCGATCCGGCCGTCGGTCAGCAGGAGGAAGTTGCCTGGGTGCGGGTCGGCGTGGAAGACGCCGTCGATCGCCACCTGGCCGAGCAGGCACTCGAACAGGGCGCGGCCGAGGCGGGCTGGGTCGAGGCCGCGGTCGGCGATCGCCTGCGCGGCGTTGCCCAGACCGATGCCGTCGAGGCGCTGCATGGTGAGGACGCGGCGGGTGGAGCGCTCCGGGTACAGCCGCGGTACGACGAGGTCATTGCTGGTGGCAACGGACTGGCCGGCGGCGACCGTGGTCATGTTGCCGGCCTCGACGGTGAAATCGAGCTCCTCGCGCATCGCGTCCGCGAACCCGTCGGCAAGCGCCCGTACCCCCATCGAGCGTCCCCAGTCGGTGTTCCGATCCAGCAACCTGGCAAGCCGCCGGACGATGTCGAGATCACGGTCAACAAGCCCGGCAATCCCAGGCCGCTGAACCTTGACCACCACATCGGTGCCGTTGGTGAGGCGGGCGGTGTAGACCTGGGCGACGGAAGCGGCGGCGAGGGGTTCGGTGTCGAACTCGGCGTACAGCTGGGTGATCGGGGCGCCGAGTTCTTCGGTGAGGATCTCCTCGATCTGGGACCAGGGTGCCGGGGTGACCTGGTCCTGGAGGCGGCTGAGTTCGGTGGCGACCGACTGCGGGATGACGTCGCTGCGCGTGGACAGTACTTGGCCGAGCTTCACGAACGTGACACCGGCTTCGTCGAGCGCGAGCCGCAGCGACCTGGCCAGCTCGGCCTGACCCGCGGCGTTCTCGCGGCCGGGACGGCGGCGGCCGCGCAGGTACGGGCCGAGGCCGTGCTTGATCGCGATCCGCAGAATCTGCAGGTACCGCCGGGTGCGTGCGATCCGCCCGCTCAGATCCCGCCGCAGATCACGGGCCCGCGGCAACGACCCCGTCGGCACCATGGCCTCGGCCAGTACGAGGAAGACCAAACCGGCGAGCATCGAACACACCGCCGTCAACGCGAGGAACGCGACCGCGGCGGCGTTCGAACCCTCGAAAGGCAGCTTGCCGACCAGCGCGTTGGCGATCGGACTGAACACCGACAGCGTCAGCGTCGCCCCCAGCGCCAGCCGGAGTACCCCGAACCGCACCCCGAGCAGCCGCTGCGAGACCGGCACAAAGATCACCATGAACACAAACAGACTGAACAATCCCGCGACGACGATCCCCATGCCCGGAACAGTAGGCCCCGAACCGGCCCACCCGCCTCACCCACGCGAGTGACCCAACCCCGGACCCCCCGACTTTGAGCACCCACCAACCATTTCGGGGCCGCGAAAACGGTTGGTGGGTGCTCAAAGAGCGAGTCCCCTGGCCCGGGTGGGGCCAGGGGACTCGGGGTGGTGCGGGTGGTTAGGCGGGGCGGCGGCGGATTTTGTTGCCGAGCCAGACGATCGGGTCGTACTTGCGGTCGACGACGCGTTCCTTCATCGGGATCAGGGCGTTGTCGGTGATCTTGATGTGCTCGGGGCACACCTCGGTGCAGCACTTGGTGATGTTGCAGAAGCCCAGGCCGTGCTGCTCTTGCGCGGCGTGCTGCCGGTCGGCGGCGTCGAGCGGGTGCATGTCCAGCTCGGCGACGCGCATCAGGAACCGCGGACCGGAGAACGACTCCTTGTTCTCCTCGTGGTCACGGATCACGTGGCAGGTGTCCTGGCACAGGAAGCACTCGATGCACTTGCGGAACTCTTGCGAGCGCTCGACGTCGACCTGCTGCATCCGGTACTCACCCGGCTTCAGGTCCGCCGGCGGCTTGAAGGCCGGCACCTCGCGCGCCTTCTGGTAGTTGAACGACACGTCCGTGACCAGGTCCCGGATCACCGGGAACGTGCGCATCGGCGTGACCGTGACGACCTCGTCCTCGGCGAACGTGTTCATCCGGCACATGCACATCAGCTTCGGCATGCCGTTGATCTCGGCGCTGCAGGAGCCGCACTTGCCGGCCTTGCAGTTCCACCGGACCGCCATGTCGGGCGTCTGGGTCGCCTGCAGCCGGTGGATGACGTCGAGGACGACCTCGCCCTCGTTCACCTCGACCTCGTAGTCCTTGAGCTCACCGCCCTCGGCGTCTCCCCGCCAGACGCGGAACTTACCTTTGTAACTCATTTGGCCGGCAGCTCCTCATCCGTCAGGTACTTCTTCAGCTCGTCGAGTTCGAACAGCTCCAGCAGGTCCTCGCGCATCGGGATCTGCTGCTCCTCGGTGACGTTCACGACGCCGTCGGCGTCGAGCGCGCACACCAGCAGCTTCTTGCGCCACTCGGGGTTCATCCCCGGGAAGTCGTCGCGCGTGTGCCCACCGCGCGACTCCTGCCGCATCAGCGCCGCCCCGGCCACACACTCCGACACGGTCAGCATGTTGCGCAGGTCGAGTGCGAGGTGCCAGCCCGGGTTGAACTGCCGGTGACCCTCCACCGTCATCTTCGCGATCCGGCTGCGGAACTCGGACAGGCGGCCGAGCGCCTGCTCCATCTCCTCTTCCTTGCGGATGATGCCGACCAGGTCGTTCATCGACTGCTGCAGTTCCTGGTGGATCGTGTACGGGTTCTCGCCGCCCTCGAGCTCGAACGGCGCCAGCGCGTCCGCGGCCGCCGCGTCGACGTCGGCCTCGTCGATCTTCGGCCGAGCCGCTCCGAGACCGTCGACGTACATCGCGGCGCCCATACCGGCCCGCCGCCCGAAGACCAGCAGGTCGGACAGCGAGTTGCCGCCGAGCCGGTTCGAGCCGTGCATACCGCCGGCCACTTCACCCGCGGCGAACAGGCCCGGTACGACGGACGACGCGGTGTCCGGGTCGACCTCGACGCCGCCCATCACGTAGTGGCAGGTCGGACCCACCTCCATCGGCTCCGCGGTGATGTCGACGTCCGCCAGCTCCTTGAACTGGTGGTGCATCGACGGCAGCCGCCGGGTGATCTCCTCGGCCGGGAGCCGCGAGGACACGTCCAGGAAGACACCGCCGTGCGGAGTACCGCGGCCGGCCTTCACCTCGGAGTTGATCGCGCGGGCGACCTCGTCGCGCGGCAGCAGCTCCGGTGGGCGCCGGTTGTTGTCGGGGTCCTTGTACCAGCGGTCCGCCTCGTCCTCGGACTCGGCGTACTGCGCCCGGAACACGTCCGGCACGTACTCGAACATGAACCGCTTGCCCTCGGAGTTCTTCAGTACGCCGCCGTCGCCGCGGACCGACTCCGTGACCAGGATCCCCTTCACCGACGGCGGCCAGACCATGCCGGTCGGGTGGAACTGGATGAACTCCATGTTGATCAGCGTCGCGCCCGCCCGCATCGCCAGCGCGTGCCCGTCACCGGTGTACTCCCAGGAGTTCGAGGTGACCTTGAAGGACTTGCCGACACCACCGGTCGCCAGTACGACGGCGGGCGCGTCGAACAGGATGAACCGGCCGGACTCACGCCAGTACCCGAAGGCGCCGGAGACCGCGTCGCCGTCCTTCATCAGCTCGGTGATCGTGCACTCGGCGTACACCTTGAGGTTCGCCTCGTAGTCGCCGGTGGCCTCGAAGTCCTCCTGCTGCAGCGAGACGATCTTCTGCTGCAGGGTGCGGATCAGCTCCAACCCGGTGCGGTCGCCGACGTGCGCGAGCCGCGGGTAGGTGTGACCGCCGAAGTTGCGCTGGCTGATCCGGCCGTCGGGCGTGCGGTCGAAGAGTGCGCCGTACGTCTCCAGCTCCCACACCCGGTCGGGAGCCTCCTGCGCGTGCAGTTCGGCCATCCGCCAGTTGTTCAGGAACTTCCCGCCGCGCATCGTGTCGCGGTAGTGGACCTGCCAGTTGTCGTTGGAGTTCGCGTTGCCCATCGCGGCCGCGCAGCCGCCCTCGGCCATCACGGTGTGCGCCTTGCCGAACAGGGACTTGCAGATGATCGCGGTCTTCTTGCCCTGCTCGCGGGCCTCGATCGCCGCGCGCAGGCCGGCGCCGCCGGCCCCGATCACGACGACGTCGTACGAGTGTCGTTCCAGCTCAGTCATGAAATCCTCAATTGATGATGCGCAGGTCGGAGAACCACCCGGCGGAGACCGCCATGATGTAGAAGTCGGTCAGGATCACGGTGAACAGCGACGTCATCGCGAAGGTGCCGTGCTTCGGGTTCAGCTTGGACACGAAGGTCCAGTACCGGTAGCGCATCGGGTGCTTGGAGAAGTTCTTCAGCCGGCCGCCGACGATGTGCCGGCAGGCGTGGCAGGACAGGGTGTACAGCCACAGCATCACCAGGTTCAGCCAGATGATCACCGTGCCGAGGCCGATGCCGAATCCGCCGCCGTCGCCGTGGAAGGCCTGCACGCCGTCGTAGATGTTCAGCACACCGAAGATCAGCGCACCGTAGAAGAAGTAGCGGTGCAGGTTCAGCGCGATCAGCGGGAACTTGCGCTCACCGGTGTAGTTCTTGTGCGGTTCGGGCACCGCGCAGGCGGCCGGCGCGAAGAACAGCGACCGGTACCCCGCCTTGCGGTAGTAGTAGCAGGTGCCGCGGAAGCCGGCCAGGATCACGAACGTGATCAGGCTGAACGGCACGAACCGCGGGAAGTCGCCGAACCAGGTGCCGAGATGGCTGGAGCCCTCGACACAGCTGCTGGTCACACAGGGCGAGTACAGCGGCGTGAGGTAGTGGTACGCGTCGACCCAGTACCACTTGTTCATGAAGATCCGGATCGTCGCGTAGACGATGAAGAAGCCCAGGATCACGCCGATGCGCAACGGCGCGAGCCACCATCGATCCGATCTTGCCGTCTTGAGGCCTACTTGAGCGCGGCCTGGCGCGTTTACCCCGGTCGCCATCAGGGGGCGTGCCTGTCAGGCGCGCCGAAGCCTTCCTGTTCCGCGTCGGTCCACATGGACGCGTCATACTCCACGTCGGGAATCTCCTCGAGTTCCTCCGGAACGGGTCCGGGCCTGTGCCTGGGGTCGGGCGGGCCGAGCTCTGCGAGATCCTCGCTCAGCCGGGCCACATCGGACACCAGGCGGCGGATGCCGAGGGTGTCACCGTACTCCTGGCTGAGTTTGCCGACGGCCGCATGCAGGCCTTCGAGCGCTCGGACTACTGCAGCAACGCTGCTGTTGCCTTCACTCATGCCGACTCCAGTGATGGTTATGTAGCTGTCAGTATGGGCACACTTTGCCCCTGCCGAGCGTCCAACGGAAGACCCCTCGGTACGGCGTGTTTCCAGTTAGGCTTACCTCAGTTGCGAGGGCGCCGACGGGTGGAGTAATGGGGCGAATCCGGCCTGTAGGACAACGAGATTCGCAGGTGGCGTGAGGGTCTCGACCTGCTCCAGCCCAGGTGGTCGACGCGGCTCGCCGTACCCCTCCCACGACCACGGCAGCACCCGCTGACCGAGCACCAGCGCGGGTGCACCGTCGAACCGCACCATCGCCCCGTCCGGCAGTTCGGAGAGGTTCTGGGTCGTCGTCCGCTGCCGTCGGGTGCGGGATTCGACCCGCTGACTGTGCAGTACGGCGTCCATCTCGGCAGCTCTCGGGCGTTGAGCGTGACCTTGCGCCCACGCACCGGCGTACAGCAGGAAATCCCTGCGCCGGCAGTAATGACAGGGCCGATGGCCGGCCGAGAGCGCGACCGCTTCGTCGAAGAAGAACAGCGCGGTCCAGCGGCCCGGCGGCATCGGATCGCGCTGGATCCCTTTCCAGTCGAGGACACAGCAGATCCACGCCTTCGACCGCCAGCGGGTCGTGCCGAGGCGGCGGTCGGGGCCGTGCAGGCTGCCGCGATTGCCCATCAGCAGACCGCGGCCGGGGTCGGCGACGATCTCCTGGGTGGGCAGAACCCTGTTCTGCAACGGCATACCGGCATCATGCCGGACGCGGCGGACGGTTTCTGGCAGAGTCGCGACGTGCAGATTGTGGTGGGTGTTGCGTTGGTGCGGGACGGCTTGGTGCTGGCGGCGTACCGGCCGGGGCCGGACGGCGGTTGGGAGTTCCCGGGCGGCAAGGTCGAGCCGGGGGAGACCGACGAGCAGGCCGCGGTCCGGGAGCTCCGCGAGGAGCTCGATCTGGAGATCAAGGTCGGCGAGTCGCTGGGGCCGGGCGTGGACATCTCGGAGGCGTACCGGCTGCACGTCTACCGGGCGGTGATCGTGGCCGGTGATCCGGTACTGCGGGAGCACTCGGAGCTCCGGTGGTTCGCGCCGGAGGACCTCGACGAGAGCGACTGGCTGATACCCGATCGGCCGTTCGTCAAGGCGCTCCGAACCCGCCAGTAGTGGCAGAAGTCACACCGGTCACGATTCGGTGACTAGCGTCGGCTTCCCATGGCGTCCACACTGCGAGATACGTAGGGTTCCCGGCAACCCGGCGAGCCCGGGTCAAAGGTGCGGGGTGCATCACCATGAAGGACGGGTGACGGGCGATGACGCTGGGGGTATCGGAGACGCAGTCTCCCGATGAGGGGCTGCCGACAGATGCTCTGGTCGAGACTGCCGAAGCGAAGGAGATCGAGGGCCGCTCGCCGGGGGAGATCGCGTGGGCACGGCTGCGGAAGGACAAGATCGCGATCATCAGCGCGATCGTGATCCTGCTGATCATCGTCGTGGCGCTGTTCGCGCCGCTGATCGTGAAGCTGAACGGGTTCCCGCCCGATCAGTTCAACAAGCTCAACGCCAACGGGGACCCATTGCTGAACACGCGCGACGGCGGCATCCCGATCGGCGGGTTGTGGGGCAGCGGCACGAGCTCCGAGCACTGGCTCGGCATCGAGCCGCAGAACGGCCGCGACATCTTCTCGCGGCTGGTCTACGGCACCCGGGTCTCGCTGCTGGTGGCGCTCGGCGGCACGATCATCGCCGTCGTGCTCGGCACCGTGATCGGGATGGTGTCCGGCTACTTCGGCGGCTGGGTCGACACGCTGCTCAGCCGGCTGATGGACATCATGCTGAGCTTCCCGTCGCTGCTGTTCGTGATGGCGCTGACGCCGGTGGTCGCCTCGCGTGCCCAGGATCTGTTCGGCATCCCCGACAACAACACGCTGCGAATGGGCGTGCTGATGTTCGTCCTCGGCTTCTTCGGCTGGGCGTATCTGGCGCGAATCGTCCGTGGTCAGACGCTTTCGCTGCGTGAGCGCGAGTTCGTCGAGGCAGCCAGGTCACTCGGTGCCGGGCCGAACTACGTGCTGTTCCGGCAGATCCTGCCGAACATGCTGCCGACGCTGCTGGTGTACACGACGCTGCTGCTCCCGACCAACATCACCGCGGAGGCGGCGCTGTCCTTCCTGGGTGTCGGCATCAAGGAGCCGACCGCCTCGTGGGGCCGGATGATCTCCGACGCGTCGAACTGGATCGAGGGCAACCCGTTGTACCTGTTCTTCCCGGGGATGGCCCTGTTCATCACCGTGCTGGCGTTCAACCTGCTCGGCGACTCGGTCCGGGACGCCCTCGATCCGCGCGCCGGAAGGAGCTGACCGGTGGGCCGCTATCTCATCCGCCGCCTGATCCAGGCGGTGTTCGTCCTGATCGTGATCAGCGCGATCACGTTCTTCCTCTTCTGGGCCACGCCGGCGAACCCCGCGTTGCTCATCTGCGGCAAGAACTGCAACGCGGAGACGGTCGCACAGGTCAACGCGACGTACGGCTTCGACAAGCCGCTGGTCGTGCAGTACGGCCAGTACATGCAGGGCCTGGTGAGCCCGGGCGGGCGGACGATCGGGTCCGAAGGCAACGAGCGCAACTGCCCGTGGCCGTGCTTCGGTGAGTCGTACCAGAACGGCATCCCGGTCTGGAACTCGATCAAGGACGCGTTCCCGTCGACCCTGTGGCTGGCCCTCGGGGCCGCCGTCCTCTGGCTGTTGTCCGGCGTACTGCTCGGCCTGATCGCCGCGCTCCGCAAGGGCAAGTTCGTCGACAAGCTGAGCGTCGGCCTGGCCCTGTTCGGGGTGTCGTTCCCGACGATCGTGTTCGGTTACCTGCTGCTGTTCCTGTTCATCGTCAAACTGAAGTGGGTCCCGTTCCCCGACACGGCGAACGCAGCGTTGTTCACGGTCGGTCCGGTGAAGTGGCTGCAGTTCTACATCCTGCCGTGGATCACGCTCGCACTGGTGTTCGCGGCGCTGTACACCCGGATCACCAGGGCCAACATGATCGACACCATGAACGAGGACTACATCCGGACGGCCCGGGCGAAGGGCCTGGGCGAGCGGACCGTGGTCTTCAAGCACGGGCTGCGGTCCGCGCTGACCCCGATCGTGACCATCTTCGGCCTGGACGTCGGCGGTCTGCTCGGCGGCGCGGTGATCACCGAACAGATCTTCAGCATCACCGGCCTCGGCAAGTTCTCCATCGACTCCGTGCTCAGCAACGACCTGCCCGCGATCATGGGCGTGGTGCTGTTCGCGGCGATCTTCGTGGTGCTCGCGAACATCGTCGTCGACGTCCTGTACGCCGTCATCGACCCGCGCGTGCGGCTGTCCTGATCAGGTGAGGTGAGATGACCGAATCCGTGACCAGTGCGCCGCCGGCGGACACCCGCGCCGGAAAGCCGTTCCTGGAGGTCAAGGACCTGCAGGTGCACTTCCCGACCGACGACGGGCTGGTGAAGGCCGTCAACGGCCTGAACTTCACCCTCGAGCGGGGCAAGACGCTCGGCATCGTCGGCGAGTCCGGCTCCGGCAAGAGCGTGTCCAGCCTGGCCATCATGGGCCTGCACAAGGGCAGCAAGGCGAAGGTGACCGGCGAGATCTGGCTGGACGGCGCCGAACTGGTGTCGATGTCCGTGCCGGAGATCCGGGCACTGCGCGGCCAGCAGGTCGCGATGATCTTCCAGGACCCGCTGTCGGCGATGCACCCGTTCTACCGGGTCGGTGACCAGCTCACCGAGGCCTTCCTGGTGCACAACAACGCGCCGAAGGCAGTGGCCAAGAAGCGCGCGATCGACCTCCTCGACCGGGTCGGCATCCCGTCGCCGGACAAGCGGTTCTACGACTACCCGCACCAGTTCTCCGGCGGTATGCGGCAGCGCGCGATGATCGCGATGGCGCTGATGTGCGACCCCGCGCTGCTGATCGCCGACGAGCCGACCACCGCGCTCGACGTCACCGTCCAGGCCCAGATCCTGGACTTGATGAAGGATCTGCAGAAGGAGTTCAACTCCGCGATCATCCTGATCACCCACGACCTCGGGGTGGTCGCCAAGATGACCGAGAACGTGGTCGTGATGTACGGCGGCCGCGTGGTCGAGTCCGGCAACGTCCGGGACATCTTCTACCGGCCCGAGATGCCGTACACGTGGGGTCTCCTGGGCTCGATCCCGCGGGTGAACCGCTCCGGTGACGGGCGGCTCAAGTCGATCCGGGGCACTCCGCCGTCGCTGATCAACCTGCCGAAGGGCTGCCCGTTCCAGCCGCGCTGCGACTACCAGGAGCACGTCGAGGGGGCGAGCTGCGCCACCGAGCTGCCGGAGCTGCTGCAGATCGGCCAGGAACAGCATCGGGTGCGGTGCCATATCAGGTCCGAACAGCGCAAACAGCTGTTCACCGAGCAGATCAAGCCGAGCCTCTGATGGCGGGGGAGTGCTGGTGAGTACGACGACATCTGCCGAGCAGACGACCGGCAAGCAGTCCGCGGGTGGCGAACTGCTGCTCGAGACCAAGGGGCTGCAACGCTATTTCCCGGTCACGCAGGGGATCATCTTCCAGCGGCAGACCGGCGCGGTGAAGGCGGTCGACGGCGTCGACCTCAGCATCCACGCCGGCGAGACGCTCGGCGTGGTCGGTGAGTCCGGCTGCGGGAAGACCACCACCGGCCGGCTGGTGACCAGACTGGACGAGCCGACCGGCGGCTCGATCTCGTTCATGGGCTCGGACATCACCCACCTGAACCGGGCCCGGATGCGCCCGTTCCGGCGGGAGGTCCAGATGATCTTCCAGGACCCGTTCTCGTCGCTGAACCCGCGGCAGACCGTCGGCACCATCATCGCGGCGCCGTTCGACATCCAGAAGGTGAAGAGCGAGAGCGGGACGAAGAAGGCGGTCCAGACCCTGATGGAGCGGGTCGGGCTGAATCCCGAGCACTACAACCGCTATCCGCACGAGTTCTCCGGCGGCCAGCGGCAGCGGATCGGGGTCGCCCGGGCGCTCGCACTGCGGCCGAAGCTGATCGTCTGCGACGAGCCGGTATCGGCGCTCGACGTGTCGATCCAGGCCCAGATCGTGAACCTGCTCGAGGACCTGCAGGAGGAGTTCGGGCTCGCCTACCTGTTCATCGCGCACGACCTGTCGGTGATCCGGCACATCTCCGACCGGGTCGCGGTGATGTACCTCGGCAAGGTGGTCGAGACGGCCGACCGCGACGAGCTCTACAACCACGCCCGGCACCCGTACACGCACGCGCTGCTGTCCGCGGTGCCGGAGGCCGACCCGGACGCCGAGGAAGCGCGTGAGCGGATCCGGCTGACGGGCGACGTACCGAGCCCACTGAACCCGCCCTCGGGGTGCCGCTTCCGGACCAGGTGCTGGAAGGCACAGGAGATCTGCGCCGCGGAAGAGCCGCCGCTGCTGCAGATCGGAGCCCCGGGCCACCAAGCGGCCTGCCACTTCCCCGAGGAACGGGACGTGGTGTGACTACTACACAGAGTGTTCGTCCGGTGTAGCGACGGCATTGAAGGGATCACGATCCGGTCAAGCGGCCCAAACTCCATTGCGCAGTTTGTGAACACGTGAGTTGATGACCGCCACATGACGTAGATCACTTTCTCCGTGCCGCCGTGACCCGGCGACGAGTGTCAACACAAGGAAGGAAATCACTGGCCATGGATCACCTCAAACGACCCGGAGCGGCGATCGCCGTAGGGTTGGTTCTGAGCCTGACCGCGGTTGCCTGCGGCGGGGGAAACAGCGAGACGCCGACAGGGCAGGCTTCGGCCGGTGCCAAGGGGGGCACCGTTACCGTCTACCACGTCAGCGACGTGGAGCACCTCGACCCGGCGCGGAACTTCGTCACCGACTCCCAGATGATCGGCAAGCTGATCACCCGGACCCTGACGGACTACCGGTACGACGGCAAGGCGAAGAAGATCGTCCTCGAGAAGGACCTCGCCGAGAGCTACGAGTCCAGCCCGGACTTCAAGACCTGGACCTTCAAGCTGAAGGACGGCCTGAAGTACGAGGACGGTACGCCGATCGTTGCCGCCGACATCAAGTACAACGCCGAGCGGTCGTTCGCCGCGGACATGGCCGAGGGTGCGCCCTACGCGCACGAGTACCTCGACTGCAAGGGCTACAAGGGCCCGTACGTGTCCGGCAACAACGGTGGCAAGGGCTGCACCGCGATCGAGGTCCCGAACGACAAGACGATCGTCTTCAAGCTGAACCGCCCGGTCGCGTCGTTCGACGGTACGGCGAGCATGAAGGTCTTCGCGCCGGTCCCGAAGGCGAAGGACACCAAGACCCAGTACGACAACCACCCGGTGTCGAGCGGCCCGTACAAGATCGAGTCGTACACCCGGAAGAAGCAGCTGGTGCTGGTCCGCAACACCAACTGGGACCAGAAGACCGACCCGCTGCGCGACGCCCGGCCGGACAAGTTCATCTTCAAGTTCGGTGACGCCGAGGCGACCGTCGACCAGCGGCTGATCGCGAACGGCGCGGCGGACCAGAGCTCGCTGAGCTTCGCCGGTGTCCAGCCGGAGAACATCGCCAAGACGAACCAGGCGAACGTCAAGGACCGCGTGGTCGAGGGCACCGACATCTGCCGCCGGTACATCGCGTTCAACCAGCAGAAGCCGTTGCTGAAGAACCAGAAGCTGCGTGAGGCCCTGTACTACGGCCTCGACCGGACGAGCTACCGCGACGGCCGTGGTGGCGAGCGGCTCTCCAAGGTGGTCGACTCGATCATTCCGCAGGACATGGAGGGCTACAAGAAGGAAGAGACCTTCAAGGTCCCGGATGCAGGCGACCCGGCGAAGGCCAAGCAGTTGCTGACCGAGGCCGGCTACAAGGGCGAGAAGCTCGTCCTGGGTACGGCGGACTCCGGTCTTGCCGTGAAGGCTGCCGAGGCCGCTCAGGCGTCCTGGAAGGCCATCGGGGTCAACGTGGAGATCCAGAAGATCCCGGGTGACAACTACTACTCGACGCAGCAGCAGGACACCGCGGCGACCGACCTGATCACCGCGGGCTGGTGCTACGACTGGGCGAGCCTGACGACCATTGTGCCGTCGGTGTTCGGACCGGACACGACCGCGCCGGGCAAGGCCGCGCAGAACAACTACGCGCGCAGCCAGGCCGGCTGGGACAAGATGGCGTCCCTGGCGACCGAGACCGACAAGACGAAGATCGAGTCCGGTCTGTCCGACCTGTACGTCGACATCATGAAGACGGCTCCGCTGGTGCCGACCGTCCAGGACCTCAACGTGTACGTCGTGGGCTCGAACCTCGACAACGTGGTGGGCGACCCGAACACCGGTGGGTTCCCCGACCTGACCCAGATCGGTCTGAAGAAAGTGAGCTGATCGCAGCACACTTCTGAGGAGGGCGGTGCCTGCGGGCGCCGCCCTTCTCGCTGTTCACGCACCGCAACTGTATGGGTGGTTTGTACGGGTTGTACCTGGCACGTGGTCCGTCCCGGGGACGAGAATCCTTTCCTGAACTCTTGGGGAGGAGTGACGCATGTCGGTGTATCCGGCTGTTGAGGCGGTGCGGCTCGAAGACGTCGCGCCGGAGATCGTCTGCGAGGTCTACGAGCTCGGATCGCACCGGCGGACTCCCGCCGCGGTCAAGGAGCTGACCAGCCGCCAGGTGACGATCGGCCGGATGATGTCGACCGGTGCGAAGGACGCCGCCATCGCGCGCGACCTCGGGTTGTCGCTGCGCACCGTGCGCTCCGAGATCAGCGCGCTGATCGCCGGTCTCGGCGCCAAGTCGCGGTTCCAGGCCGGGTGCCTGCTGGTCCGCCGCTTCGGCTGACCCGCTGCCGGAAGAACTGCCGCGAGAACTGTCCGGGGGCCGACGTAGGCTTTCGGCATGGTTGAGCTTGCTGAGCGCCGGCTGCTGCTGGTGCACGCCCACCCGGACGACGAAACCATCAACAACGGTGTGACGATGGCGCGCTACGTCGCCGAGGGGGCCCACGTCACCCTGATCACCTGCACCCTCGGCGAGGAGGGCGAGGTCCTCGTCCCCGAGCTGGCCCATCTGGCCGCGGACCAGGACGACGGCCTCGGCGAGCACCGGATCGGTGAGCTCGCGAACGCGATGGCCGAGCTCGGTGTCACCGACCACCGGTTCCTCGGCGGCCCGGGGAAGTACCGCGACACCGGCATGATCTACAACGACGAAGGCAACGCGGACGTCCCGCCGCAGACCCGCAAGGACAGCTTCTGGCAGGCCGACCTGGTCGCCGCGGCGAACGATCTGGTCCCGGTGATCCGTGAGCTCCGCCCGCAGGTCCTGGTGACCTACGACGAGTGGGGCAACTACGGCCACCCCGATCACATCAAGGCACACCGCGTCGCGACGTACGCCGCCGCCCTGGCCGCCGCCCGGTCGTACCGGGAGGACCTCGGCCCGGCCTGGGACATCCCGAAGATCTACTGGACCGCGATGGCCGAGTCCCGGATGCGCGAGCAGCTCCGGACGCTCCGCGACGCCGGTGACACGACCACCTTCGAGGGGATGGACCCGGACGGCCCGATGCCGCCGATGATCACGCCGGACCGGCTGATCGACTGCGTGATCGAGGGCGAGCAGTTCATCGACCGGAAGATGAACGCGATGAAGGCGCACGCCACCCAGATCACCGTCGACGGCCCGTTCTTCGCGCTGTCGAACAACAACGGCAACCAGATCTGGGCCTCCGAGCCGTACCGCCTGGTCAAGGGCACCCCGGCCCCCGGTCCCGACGGCCTGGAGCACGACCTGTTCGCCGGCCTCTAGACGATTCAGCAGGGCAGGTGACGGTTCCCACACGCTCGGTTGAGGCATCAACCTACTGGCAGGCATAACCTGCTGGGGTGTCCTCAACCGAGTCGAGTGGGAGCGTCCCACCTGCGGAGTTCCGCGCTGCGCTCGGCCAGTTCGCGTCGGGGATCACGATCATGAGCACGCTGCAGGACGGCGTCGCGCACGCGATGACCGCGAACGCGTTCACCTCGGTCTCGCTCGATCCGCCGCTGGTGCTGGTCTGCGTCGACAAGGGCGTCCGGATGCACTCCGCCGTACTGGACTGCGGCTACTGGGCCGTGTCGGTGCTGTCCGGGGCGCAGCAGGCGATCGCGGATCGGTTCGCGCGGTCGGGGCGGGACCTGTACAGCCAGTTCGACGGCATCGGTACGACGGCGGGCCCGAAAACCGGCTGCCCGACCGTCGACGGCGCCCTGTCGTGGCTCGAGTGCCGGACCTGGGCGACGTACGACGGGGGAGACCACACGATCGTCGTGGGCGAGGTGCTCAGCCTCGGCACGGGCGATCCGGCTGACCCTAGCGCCTTGATCTACCACTCCAGTCACTACCGGGAACTGCCCGGAAACTGATCGTTACCGGCGGGGCATCGCGGGGCGGCCCCGACGGTCGGTGGGGCCTGCCCCGTCCCGTAGGATGTCCGCTTGTGCCCTGACCAAGCGCTCGAGCGGGAGGACTCTGTCCGGTGGGGAGAAAGCAGCTCGCGGGGATCATCGCCGCCGCGGGGCTCGGTGTTGTCGTCGTGGGGTACGGCGCGGCGTTCGCGTTCGCCGGAGCCAAGATCCCGACGGACACGACCGTGCTCGGTATCCCGATCGGCGGCCTGTCCGAGGACGACGCGAAGACCAAGCTGAGCGCCGGTCTCAAGGACCGCGTGGCCGCGCCGATCGCGCTGAAGGCGGGCGACGCCAAGTTCCAGGTGCTGCCGGCCGACGCCGGGCTCTCGGTGGACGTGGACAAGACCGTCGCCGCCGCGGGCGCGGGTCGCAGCCTGGCCCCCGGCCGGATCTGGCACGCGCTGACCGGCGGTGACGCGGTCGAGCCGGTCGTCACCAAGGACGACGCGAAGCTGAAGGCCGCCGTCGACAAGCTCGCCGGCCAGGTGAACCGCAAGGCCACCGAGGGCACGATCACCTTCAAGGGCACGCAGCCGGTGAAGCACGACCCGGCCGACGGCCTGCAGCTGGACTCCGCGAAGGCGGGCGACGCGGTGTACGCGGCGTACCCGTCGGACGGGACCCCGAAGGAACTGCCGGCCGGCGTGACCAAGCCGCAGGCCGCCACCGAGGCGATCGACAAGGCGCTGAAGGAGTTCGCCGAGCCCGCGATGTCGGGGCCGGTCCGGCTGACGGTCGGGACGAAGTCGGTCGAGCTGGAGCCGGCCGAGCTCGCACCGGCGCTGGCAGTCAGCGTGCAGGAGGGCAAGGTCATCCCGGCGCTGAACACCAAGGCGCTGGAGCCGCTGTTCCTGCAGCGGTTCAAGACGCTGGAGACGCTGCCGAAGGACGCGACGGTGCAGATCGTCGGCGCCGGGCCGAAGGTGATCCCGGCGGTCAACGGCATGGTCGTCGACCGGGCGAAGGTCGGTGCGGCGATCCTGGCGATCCTGCCGAAGCCGACCGGTGAGCGACGGGCCGCCGTACCGCTGACGCCGACCCCGGCGAAGTTCACCACCGCGCAGGCGACCGCGCTCGGGATCACGCAGAACATCGGCGACTTCAAGACCGAGTTCCCGCACGCGCCGTACCGCAACACCAACATCGGGACGGCGGCCGCGAAGATCAACGGCACGCTGCTGAAGCCGAACGAAGAGTTCAGCCTGAACAAGATCGTCGGCGAGCGGACCAAGGAGAACGGGTTCGCCGAGGGGTACATCATCAGCGGCGGCAAGTTCGAGAAGGACTTCGGCGGCGGCGTCTCGCAGTCGGCGACCACCACCTTCAACGCGGCGTTCTTCGCCGGGCTGAAGATCGTCGCGCACAAGGCGCACAGCGTCTACATCAGCCGCTACCCGGTCGGCCGGGAGGCGACCGTGGCCTGGCCGAACGTGGACCTGAAGTTCCTGAACGACTCCGGGCACGGCCTGCTGGTGCAGACGATCTTCAAGCCGTCGACCCCGGGCAGCAAGGGCAGCATCCGGGTGATCATCTGGGGCACCAAGTTCGTCGACATCACCGCCGGGCAGTCGCAGAAGACGAACTTCCGCCAGCCGGGTCTCGTCTACAACACGGCCGCGAAGTGCGAGCCGCAGGCGCCGACCCCGGGCTTCGACATCACCATCTACCGGTACTTCGCGAAGAACGGCGTACGGCAGAAGACCGAGTCGTTCACCACGAAGTACAACGCGGCCGACGACATCCGCTGCGGGCCGAAGCCGGGCACCACCGTGACGCCGCCGCCGGGCGGCATCTCGACACCACCCGGCCGGAAGCCGGGCGTCGCCACGACGACCCGCTGATCCTTCAGCCGCGGTTGAGGTTGTGCAGGCCGGCCGCGACCTGATCGAAGATCGCCTCTTCGATCACGGCGCCCTCGCGGCGGACCTGGTGCGGGTCGATCCGGAGGACCCGGTCCAGGCGGACCTCGCTGGGCCGGTGCTCCTTGTCCCAGGACCCGCTGCCGATGTCGAGCCAGACCCGGCCCCAGCGCGCCTCGTCGGCGGCGTCTCGGTCGTGGTCCTTGCTGGTGAGGATCAGCGCCAGCAGGAACGGCTCGTCCCAGCCGACGACCAGCACCGGGCGGTCCTTACCGCGGCTGAAGTCCTCCTCGAACGGCACCCAGGTCCAGACGATCTCACCAGGATCCGCGACCCCGTCGTCCGGGTGCGGCGTGTACTCCACCCGCACCGTCCCCTCGAAGTCCCCCGCATACTCCGGCCGCTCGACCACATGATCCGCCATGCCTCGTGAGCCTAGCCGCTGGTCAGGTACCGGTAGCGGTACGCCTCCTGGTAGCCGAGGCGGGTGTACGTCGTCATGGCGGCCGTGTTCTCCAGCAGGACCTCGAGATAGGTACGCCGGCCGCCATGCGGTCCCGCCCAGCGCGCCAGCCCTTGCAGGATCGCCGTACCGAGGCCTCGGCGGCGGTAGCCGTCAGCCACGCGGATCGCGTCCACACCGAGCCAGTGCCCGGTCATGGAGCCACGCCCCACCGCGACGACGGCCTCGTCCAGCACGATCGACGCAAACGCCGTCTTCGGGGCGCCCTCGAGGACTTTCGGGGCGACATCCGGCACCGTGCCGTCGAAAGCGGTCCCGTACCACGCATCATTTGGGGCCTCCGCGAGCTGTACGTCGTACGTCGGGACACCGTTCACGTGGTCGAGCGTGGTGTGCATGACGAGTACGTCGGACTCCTCCGGGCGGGCGTCGATCCAGCCGCAGGCGCGGATCTCCTCGTCGTACGGGCTGCCGACGCGGACCAGGGCCTGTGCGGGAAGACCGTGCTGGTCGTAGAACGCGATCGCCTGCTGGAGTGCGTCCGCAACCGGCATACCAGGGTCGCCCGCGGGCAGGAGCGAGTTGCCGCGGCCCGTCCAGCCGGACGATGCCCGGAGCAACCAGTGACCGACGTACGCCGTCTCCACAGCTGGGCGGCCCAGTGCGGTGGTGAGGAAGAGCTGGTCGACGTCCACCGGGCGGAGCGGCATCTCGGGGATCGTCTTGGCGGAGGTCACGTCGGCAACCGAGATTTCGTGGACTGTGCCGTCTGCGTGGCGGACAATGAGGAGGGCGGGGGTCCACGCCTGCAGTACCCCGATGACGTCGGTCAGACCGCCCGGAATCCGGTGCCGGACGACGACACGGTGGCCGATATCACGGGCACCCAGGCCTGACACGATCCGGACTCCTGGCACAGTGGGCAACGTACTACCGTGATACTAGAGACACCGAGCACCACCGCATCGCAGCACCCCGGAATCCCCGCTGCGCTTGCCTGCCATAGGAGGAGTAGCAGTGACCTACGTCATCGCGCAGCCGTGTGTTGACCTGAAGGACCTCGCCTGTGTCGAGGAGTGCCCCGTCGACTGCATCTACGAGGGCAACCGGATGCTGTACATCCACCCCGACGAATGCGTCGACTGCGGAGCCTGCGAGCCGGTCTGCCCGGTAGAGGCGATCTATTACGAGGACGACACCCCGGAGCAGTGGAAGGACTACTACACCGCGAACGTCGACTTCTTCAACGACCTCGGTTCGCCGGGCGGTGCGTCCAAGCTCGGCAAGATCGACAAGGACCACCCGTTCATCGCGGCCCTGCCGCCCCAGGAACACGACGAGTAAGCGCTCGATCACAATGGGACGCCCGCGCTGGGCGTCCCATTGTCATTTACTGCTCCAGGACGTCCACGTGGACGTGGTCGAGGTGGCGGAGGATCTTGGGGTCGCCGGAGCGTTCCGGCGGGGTGTAGTCCCGCCAGCCGGAGTCCGACCGGCCGCCGGCGGTCCAGATCTTGTCGCTGAAGATGACCGTCTTGATCTTCAGCAGGTCCGCCCGGGCGACCAGGTACTGCGCCATCGCCCAGCCCTTCGTGGTGTTGGCCGTCGAGATCGGCCGGACGAACACGTCGACCGCCCGCCCGTCGTAGTGGGCCGACCCCTCCATGTGCCCGGATTTCACGCCGCCCACGGCGTACCCGCCGGTCGTCACCTTCCCGAACGTCCGGATCAGGTCCTTCCGTACGGCGTCCGCGCGCGGCGTCAGCCCGTTGCTGCCCATCGCCTCCTGCGGCACCGCGTCGGTGTTCACGGTGCAGCTGAAGACGCTCTTCGACTGCCCGGTCAGCGCTGACGCCAGGACGCGGGCGTCCGCCTCGTGGTCGGCGTACGCATTCGGGAACGCACTGCGCTGCACCTTGTCGGCCGCGACCGTGATCGCGAGCTTCTGGTAGTTCCTGATCTTCACGAGCGCGTCGTAGAACTTCCCGGCCGCGTAGTGCGGGTCCCGCACCTGAGCCGCCGTACCCCAGCCCTGCGACGGCCGCTGCTGGAACAGCCCGAGCGAGTCGCGGTCACCGTGCGCCAGGTTCCGCAGGCCGGATTCCTGGTACGCCGTGGCGAGCGCGATCGTCGCCGCGCGGGCCGGCAGACCCCGTCGTACGGCCACGCCCGCGATGATCGCCGCGGACTCGGCCTGCTCGAAATCGACCACGACCATCTGTCCGCCGACCGTCGCCGTACATTCCTCGGTCGGCGGCAGGAGGTTCCCGACGTGCTTCCCGCCGAGCCAGGCGATGCCGACCCCGACCGCCAGGCTGAGCACGCCGATGCCCCCCACGGCCACGAGGGCACCACGCTTCACCGGCATACTGCTCCCAACGCTCGGGGGCGGGTGACAGGTTCCTGCCTCACGAACGGGTTGACGTACCGAGCCTCACGTCGGTTGCCGAATTCATACTTTCGGACGATCAGGCGTTCGCGTGCAGCGCCTCGTTGAGCGTGATGCCTTCGCCCTTGCGCGGGCGGGCCTCCACCGCGCCGGTGACCGAGTTGCGGATGAAGAGCAGTCCGGGCTGTCCGGACAGGTCGCGGGCCTTGACCACGCTGCCGTCGGGGAGGAGGACCTTGGTGCCGGCGGTCACGTACAGCCCCGCCTCGACCACGCAGTCGTCGCCGAGCGAGATGCCGGTCCCGCCGTTCGCGCCGAGCAGGCAGCGCTTGCCGATCGAGATGACCTGCTTGCCGCCGCCGGACAGCGTGCCCATGATCGACGCGCCCGCGCCGATGTCGCTGCCGTCGTCGACCACGACCCCGGCGACGATCCGGCCCTCGACCATCGACGTACCGAGGGTGCCGGCGTTGAAGTTCACGAACCCCTCGTGCATGACCGTCGTACCCTCCGCGAGGTGCGCGCCCAGACGGACGCGGTCCGCGTCGCCGATCCGGACCCCGGACGGTACGACGTAGTCCGTCATCCGCGGGAACTTGTCCACGCTCGTCACGCTCAGGTGCTGACCCGCCGCGCGCGCCCGCAGCCGCACGTTCTCGATCTCCTCGACCGGGACCGGGCCGTGCGACGTCCACGCGTTGTTCGGGAGGGCGCCGAAGATGCCGTCCAGCTTCACGCCGTGCGGCCGGACCAGGCGGTGGCTCAGGAGGTGCAGCCGGAGGTACGCGTCCGCCGTACCGTCGGGGGCCGCGTCCAGCGCGATCTCGGTCGCCACGACCTCACGCCGTACCTGCCGGAGCTCGTCGCTACCCTCGGCCGCAACCAGCTCCGCCGGAGCCTTCGCGTCATCGGGCTGCGTCCCGAGCTCGGGCGCCGGGTACCAGACATCCAGGACGTCCCCAGCAGTCGTAACAGTGGCGAGGCCGAAGCCCCAGGCGTGCGTGGCGTTCTCGGTCATGAGGACACCCTAATTCGGCGGCGCCCGGTGGCCGGACCGTGGTCTACTGTTCGGATGCTTCCTGCTTGGCTCGATATCGTGTCCGATCCGGTTCTGGAAGCCACGAAGGCGCCGGCCGTCGCGGAGTTGCGCGGGGAGTTGCTTCGGCAGTGGGGATCCTCCGAGGTGTGGCGGTTGTCGTTCGGGCTGAACAGCGTGATCGTCAAGCGGGGTACCGACGGGCAGGCTGACGAGGCAGCGGCGTACGAGCGCTTCGTCGTACCGCTGGAGCTGCCGGCGCCCGCATTGATTCACCGGTATCGATCCGGCGGGGCCGGCATCCTGGTCTTGGAGGATGTCGGGCGGGTGACGTTGGAGCAGGAGCCGACGGCCGACGGGTTCCTCGCGGCCGCAGAACTGGCGGCGAGGATCCGCTCGCAGGCGACCGCGGGAACCCGCGCGCCGACTTCTTCACCGTCTTCGCCCGGAGCGAGCGAGTTCCCGCCGGAGCGGGTGAAGGAGCTCGCCGATCGGATCGGGCGGATCGGCTTCGATCTCGGCCCGCTCACCGAAGCGTTGGCTGGGTTGCACCGGGACGCTCCGACGGCCGTCGTGCACGGCGACTTCGTGCCGAAGAACCTGGTCACCGACGGCCGGCGATGGACCGCGATCGACTGGCCGGGCGCGTACCTGGCGCCGCATCTGAGCGACCTCTACACCCTGCTGCGCGATGCCGTTGCCCTCAGCCACGACCGGGAGCCGATCGTGGCCCGCTACGTCGAGGCCGCCGGAGCCGACCCGGCCTTGGTGGAGCGTCAGCTCCTGGTGGGCGGCGGCTGTTTCTATCTGGTGGCGTTGACGTTCGTGGTCGAGGAAGGCCTGCGGACGATCCCGGAGTCCGCGGGCTGGATCGACGGGCTGCTGAGCGAACTCGAGGACGTCGTCGGAGCACTGGCGTGAAGCTGCTTGTGCTCGGCGGCACCAAGAATCTCGGGCGGCACGTCGTCGAGGCGGCGCTTGCGGACGGTCATGAGGTGACGCTGTTCAACCGCGGGCAGACGAACCCTGAAATCTTCCCGTCCGTACGCCGGATCGTCGGCGACCGCGCCGCACCCGAGGCCCTCGCCACCGGTGGATGGGACGGCGTGATCGACATGTCCGGGTTCCTGGTCCGCGACGTCTCGCTCAGCGCGTCCGTACTCCGCGACCGCTGCGGTCACTACACGTACATGTCCTCGATCGCCGTGTACGCGAGCAAGACCACGCCCGGTATGACGGAATCCGCCCCGCTGCTGCCGTGGCCGGCCGACGCCCCCGAGGACCAGTTCACGATGGACCTCTACGGCCCGTCGAAGGTCCGCAACGAATCGCTGCTCACCGCCACCTTCGGCGCCCGCACCGCCGCCGTACGCTCCGGCTTCGTCGTCGGCCCCTACAACCCCGACTTCGGCAACTGGGGCTGGGCCCTCGCCCACAACCTCCCGATGGAATGCGCGGCCCGCCCCGACCAGCCCATCCAGTACATAGACGCCCGCGACCTGGCCGCCTTCCTCCTCCACCTCACCGTCAACCACATCCCCGGCCCCTTCAACGCAGTAGGCCCCACCCAAACGATGACCGAACTGGCCGACGCCTGGCGCACCACCACACCCAACGCCCACCCCATCAACTGGTCCCCGCCCGAAGACCGCTTCCACCTCCCCCACGACGGCACCAACGACGGCACCTTCCAACTCAACAACACCCAAGCCCTAGGCGCCGGCCTCCACCTCCGCCCCGACGAGGCGATCGCCCACGACTACGTCACCTGGATCCAAGCCGGAAACACCCCACCGGATCCACCGCACTGACCTTTGGTGCGAACGATCTCCGGAACATTTCTGCCGCCAGGTGCAGATTTCTTTCCGGAAAGCAGGCCATCCAGTCCACGATGGAAACATGGTGACGGGGCCGGTGTGGGGGTTCGTAGGATTGCGGCGTGATGATTCGGAGTGGTGGCGGGCCGGGCGGGCCGACTAGTTCTCGGGCGGGGTTCACGAGTGTTGATGGGACTCGGTACTCGGGGACGTCGGGTGGGCGGCAGGTCGTGGCGTTGCCTGGTGGGGGTGAGGTTGTCGCCGCGGGGGATCGGTTGCGGTACTTGGTTTATCCGGAGTTGGACGCGGGGCTGAGTTACTCGGCTACGTATGTGGCGGTCGAGGTCGTGTTTGGGGATGGGACTCGGCTGGTCGGGGCTCGGGATCAGTACGGGAAGGCTGCTGACGCCGCGGGGCTGGGGGCCGCGAAGATTCTGTACGCCGACCAGTGGAACGACGTACAGGTCGATCTGACCGCGGCCGCTGGGAAGACGATCGCGCAGGTCGTGCTCGTGGTGGATGCGCCTGAGGCGGGACACGAGTTCGCCGGATGGATCGACGACGTCGAGATCGGCCCGGCGCCGGCGGAGCCCGATGGGTCGGACCTCACGGCGTACGTCGACACGCGTCGCGGGACCAACGCCAGCCACGACTTCTCTCGCGGGAACACGCTGCCGATCACTGCCTGGCCGAACGGGTTCAACTTCCTCACGCCGGTCACGAACGCCTCGACGCACCGCTGGCCGTACGAGTACCACCGCGCCAACAACGCCGACAACCGCCCCGAACTGCAGGGCCTCACGTTCTCCCACCAGCCGAGCCCGTGGATGGGCGACCGCGATCAGCTGACGATCATGCCGGTCGCCGCCGCCGAGCCGCTGGGCGATCCCGCCGAGCGCGCCGCCGCGTTCAGCCACGACGACGAACTCGCCCGGCCCGACGTGTACTCGGTCCAGTTGATGAACGGCGTCCGCGCCGAGCTCACCCCGACCGACCACGGCGCGATCTTCCGCTTCACGTTCCCGCAGGACGCGCCCGGACGGCACCTGATCTTCGACACGATCGACGAGAACGGCGCCTTCGAGTACGACGGGAACGCGGTCACCGGCTGGGTCGAGAACGGCTCCGAAACCGGTCGTACCCGGATGTACTGCTACGGGGTGTTCTCTGAGACGGCCTCATTCGGAGAAGCGCACGGTGGTCGCGCCAACGCCCGCGCCGCGACGTTCGACGTACCCGAGGTGACGTTGCGGATCGCAACGTCCTTCATCGGCGTCGACCAGGCCCGGCACAACCTGGAGCTCGAGCTCGCGGGGCGGTCCTTCGAGGAGATCCAGGCCGCCGCCAACGCGGTGTGGAACGAGCGCCTGCAGGTCATCCGGCCGGAGGGCGCGACGCCGCCGCAGCTGCGGACCGTGTACGGCAACCTGTACCGGCTCAACCTCTACCCGAACTCACACTTCGAGAACGCGGGTACGCCGGACGCACCGGAGTACCGCTACGCCAGCCCGGTCCTGCCCACATCAGGCGTCCCGACCGCGCGCGAGACGAACGCGGTCGTGAAGAGCGGCAAGATGTACGTGAACAGCGGGTTCTGGGACACGTACCGGACCGCGTGGCCGGCGTACGCGTTCTTCTACCCGGAGCTGACCGCGGAGCTGGTCGACGGGTTCGTGCAGCAGTACCGCGACGGCGGCTGGATCGCGCGCTGGTCCTCGCCCGGGTATGCGGACTGCATGACCGGGACGAGCTCCGACGTGTCGTTCGCGGACGCGTACCTCAAGGGCGTGGCGTTGCCCGACCCGTTGGCGACGTACGACGCCGGTTTGCGGAACGCGACCGTCGCGCCGGAGGCGACCGAGGTCGGGCGGAAGGGCGTCGAGACCGGGTTCTTCGCCGGGTACGTGAGCACCGACATCGAGGAGAGCGTGCCGTGGTCGCTCGAGGCGTACCTGAACGACTTCGCGCTGGCCTCGATGGCCGCCCAGTTGGCGGAGGTGTTTCCGGATCGGCGCGCTCAACTGCTGGAGGAAGCGGAGTACCTGCGCCGCAGGTCGCTGAACTACGTACTGCTGTTCGACAACGCCATCAACTTCTTTCAGGGTCGCCGGCCGGACGGTTCCTTCGCGAAGACTCCCGCTGACTTCGATCCCGAGGAGTGGGGCGGCGACTTCACCGAGACCGACGGGTGGAACTTCGCGTTCCACGTCGCGCACGACCCGCGCGGCCTCGCCAACCTGTACGGCGGGCCGCGCGGGCTGGAGGCGAAGCTCGACGCGTTCTTCGCGACCCCCGAACTGGCGGTGAAGAAGGGCACGTACTCGATCGTCATCCACGAGATGCTCGAGGCGCAGGCCGTCCGGATGGGCCAGTTCGGCTTCTCGAACCAGCCGGCGCACCACATCGCCTGGATGTACAACTACACCGGTACGCCGGCCAAGACCCAGGCGATCGTCCGCGAGGTCCTCGACCGGCTGTACGTCGGTGAGCAGATCGGCCAGGGGTACCCGGGCGACGAGGACAACGGCGAGATGTCCGCGTGGTACCTGTTCGCGGCGCTCGGTCTGTACCCGCTCCGGGTCGGTGCCCCCGAGTACGCGATCGGCTCGCCGCTCTTCCCGCGCGTCCTCGTCTCCCCGCTGGGCGGCCGTCCGCTCACGATCACTGCCACAGGCGCTGAACACCCTTATGTACAAGAGCTCCAGGTCGACGGCAAGCAGTTGTCCGTAGCATCCATCACCCACGCGGACCTGACCGCCGCCGACCAACTCCACTTCACACTGGGCGCTTCACCGTCCGACTGGGCGACGCTCGAGTCACCACCCGCGCTCACGTCGGACGACACCGTCCCGGCGCCCCTCGTCGACCTGATCCCAGTCGACCCGAACGACCCCCTCTTCGACGACACCTCCACCACCGAAACCACCGTCGAACGAGCCACGTGGTCCCTCCCCGCCCCCGCAACCCCGACCCTCTACACGTTGACGTCAGGCTCCGCGGACGCCCCCACCACGTGGCAACTAGAGGCATCCACCGACGGCACCACGTGGACCCTCCTGGACGAACGCACCAACCAAACCTTCCCCTGGCCCCGCCAAACCCGCCCCTTCACCCTCAAGACCCCCGGCGAATACCAGCACTACCGCCTGACATTCCCCACCCCCACTACCCTCGCCCAGCTAGAACTCCTCCACTGACGCAATAGAGCTGCCGCCGCGGAGCGGTGTCCTTTACTTCTTGGGGGCGGAGGTGGCTCGGATGTGGAGTTCGGTGCGGAGGGTGACGGTGGAGGGTGGGCGGCCGGGGGAGGCGGTTCGGTCTTTGAGGAGGAGGCCGGCCGTGCGGCCGAGTTCGTAGGTCGGCTGGGCGACGGTCGTCAGGCTGGGTACGACGAGGTCGGCCCAGGGGATGTCGTCGAAGCCCACGATCGCGATGTCGTCCGGCGCCCGCAGCCCCTTCCGAGCGAGGCATTCCAGGGCGCCGACGGTCATCAGGTTGTTGGTGGCGAACAGTGCCTCGGGCGGATCGGGGAGTTCGAGCAGGCTTTCCATCGCGGCGTACCCGCCGGCCTCGCGGAAGTCGGCGTGCCGGACCAGGTCCTTGTCGTACCGGATCCCACCGGCCCGGAGCGCCGACCGGTACCCGGCCAGCCGGTCCATCGCCGTCGACACCTTGCGCGGGCCGGTGATGCAGGCGATCCGCCGGTACCCGCCGTCGATCAGGTGTTTGACGCCCTCGAAGGCGCCGTGCTCGTTGTCGACCAGCACGGTGTCGGCCTCGACCCCCTCCACGCGACGGTCGATCATCACGAGCGGGATCTTCGCGTTCGCGAGCAGGTGGACGCCCTCGGCCGTCGAGGTCGGGGAGATCACCACGCCGGCCATCTGATCGGTCAGGACTGCCGACGCGTACGCCGCTTCCTTCGCGGAGTCCTCGTCGGAGTTGCAGAGTACGACGTGGTACCCCTCGGTCTGCGCGACGTCCTCGAGCCCGCGGACGAGCGAGGTGAAGAACGGGTTCTCGATGTCCGAGATGACGACTGCCCAGAGGTTCGTCGACGACTTGCGCAGGTTCCGCGCAACACCGTTCGGCCGGTACCCGAGCTCCGCGACCGCGGCCCGAACCTTCTCGGACAGCTCGGGATCCACGTTCCGCCGGCCGCTCAGCACGCGGGACACCGTGGCCGGTGACACCCCCGACCTACGCGCAACGTCGTAGATCGTCGTCATACCCGCTCCCCGCTGGAGATCCGATGGTCGTCTGGATCGCACTCTAACGCCGATCCGAGCCAAAGGATCTCATGGTGCCGACGTCGCGCCTTGCAGTAGTGCCAGCGCTGCGGCCTGTGAAGGGGCGGAGTCGGCGGCGCCGTTCACCGTGGTGGACAGGGCGCCTGCGGCGTTCGCCAGTCGTACGGCGTCCACCAGGTCGGCCCCGTGCGCGAGTGACGCGGCCAGTGAACCGCAGAACGCGTCGCCGGCGCCGACCGTGTCGACGGTGTCCACCTCGTGTGCGCTGATTCGCTCCTCGAACCCGCCGACCCGGTCCAGGACATAGGCGCCCCGGGACCCGAGCGTCACCACACAGGCCCGCAGATCCCAGTCCTCGGCGAGTTTGCGGGCGATCATCGGCACCTGCGACTCGTCGTCGCAGTCGAGCCCGGTGAGCGCCGCCGCCTCCACCTCGTTCGGCACCAGGATGTCGACGTACGACGCCAGCGTCGGGTCGACCGGCCCGACCGGGGCCGGTGTGAGGATCGTGGTGACGCCCGCGGCCGAGGCGAGCCGGAGGGCGGTGTGGCTCGCCTCGACCGGGAGCTCGAGTTGCACGCTCAGCACCTTGCTCGCGGTCAGTACGTCGGTCGCCGCCTCGACGTTCAGCGCGGTGATCGCCGCGTTCGCGCGGGACACGATGATGATCGAGTTCCCGCCGTCCGGCAGCACCAGCGGCAGTCCCACCCCGGTGCCGAGTGACGGGTGCCGCACGACCCACGAGGTGTCGACCCCGTTCGCCGACAGCAGTTCCAGGAACTCCTCGCCGTACCGGTCGTCGCCGATCGTCCCGACGATCGCCGTCCGCGCACCCATCCGGGCCGCCGCGATCGCTTGGTTCACGCCCTTGCCGCCGAGGAACTCCGCGAACCCGGTGCCGTGCAGCGTCTCGCCCGGCAACGGCCGCCGCTCCGCCGACGCGACCAGATCCTTCATGAACGATCCGAGCACACAGACATCGTTCATTTCTGGTCCTCCGCGAGACGCTTGCCCAGGGCACCAGACGGATGGAACTGTGCGAAGTCGTGATGACTGAACTCCCGCAGTACGACGAGTGCGCACGCCAGCGCGTCGCCCATCGCCAGTGAGGCGGTGGTCGACGCGGTCGGCGCCAGGTTCAGCGGATCGGCCTCGCGGAGCACCATCGTGTCCAGCGTGTACGTCGCCAGTTGCGCCAGCGTCGACTCCTCGCGCCCGGTCATCGCGATCACCGGGATCTGGCGGTCTCGCAACATCCGCGCGAACTCGCACACCTCGGTCGTCTCTCCGGAGGCGGACAGCGCCAGCACGAGATCGCGCGACGTCACGGCGCCGGAGTCACCGTGCAACGCGTCGCCTGCGTGGATGAACGTGGCCGGCGTACCTGTGCTCGCGAGCGTCGCGGCGATCTTCCGTCCGACCAGACCGGACTTGCCGAGGCCGGTCACGACCAGGTGACCTTCGCACCGGGCGACCGCGATCAGCACCTCCAGGAAGACCCCGTCCAGCCGGTCGGCGAGTGCCGACACGGCCGCGGCCTCGGTCTCGATGGCGTCCCGCGCCGCTTGCAGTCCCCGTGCCACCAGGTCCCTGGACAGCTCGTCGGCCGTGCGGTGGGCGGACGCACGGTTCGGCACAACTGGCATCCCAGTGCCTCTCGTCTCAGAAATCGATTTCCGCAGATTAGGCAGCGCGGTCTGGTGGTGTCAACGGCTGCGCCCAGGTCGAAACCCTTGCGTACAGGCGGGAATTGCTCGGGTTGATCACATCGGCACCCCGACGCCCCTTGACCGGCCTGGTCGCCGATCGTAGATTGCGAGAAATCGATTGCCCCTCGGGGCACCCCGCTCGACCCGTTCGAGGCGATGAAGGCGACCGGACTCAAGTGAAGGAACTGCTATGAAGCGTGGGGCTTTGCTTGCTCTCCTGCCGCTGGTTTTCGGAACGGCGACGGCAAGGGGTTCAGCCTCGACGGCGACTTCGCCGACATCGCGGTCAGCGAGATCACCGGTACGCCGGGAAACTTGTCCGGGGCAACGATCTCTCGCGGAGACCAGGTCGGGTCGGTCTGGAGCGGCGCCGGGTACAACCGGAAGCCGACCGGGATGGTGTGCGTCGGCGACACGATGTACCTCGCCGTCCAGGACCTCGCGCTCGACTTCAACGACGTACCGGCGGCGACGATCCTGAAGTCGACCGACCACGGGCGGACCTGGACGTGGGACAAGTCGAAGCCGATGTTCAGGGACCATGTGTTCACGACGATCTGGTTCGCGGACTTCGGCAAGGGCGGCGCCGCGGCGCCCGACGGCTACGTGTACGCGTACGGGCTGGACGGGAACTGGCGGGACTCGTTCGACGACACCGTCGCCGATCCGCAGTCCGTGTTCCTGGCGCTCGCGTTGCTGAACGACGGCGCTCGCACCGGCAGCGAATCGGACTTCGACGACGAGGTGAAGGGCGCCGCTGGCCGTCCGGTACGTCTCACAGCTCGCGGACGGTGGATTCGAGGGCACCGGCAGCGGCAAACCGGCGTGGCTCTTCGAAGGTACGGCGGCCAACGGCGTCGACCGCGGCCTCGGCTTCGCACACTCCGGCGCGAACAACGGCTGGATCCGCTGGACGTGCACGGGCTGGAGCGCGCTGTACCAGAACGTGCCTGTTGTCCCCGGTACGACGTACACGTTCGGTTCCTGGATCAACGCATCAGCAAACCTCCCCGCCGACCAGGGCCGCTTCGGCGTCCGCACCGGAACAACCGACCTGGCAACCACCACCTTCAGCGCCGGCACCGGCTACGCCCACCACGAGGTCACGCTGAAGGTCCCACCCAACATCCACGAACTCACCGTCTACGCCGGCTTCAACGCCCCCAACCTCGACACCTGGATCCAGCTCGACGACTTCACCGTGAGCTGACGCTTTCCGGAAAGAAATCGTCGCCCAGTGCGTATTTCTTTCCGGAAAGTTCACGGCCAGGGGAGGAGTTCTGGTGTTGGGCCTGTGATGGGGGTTGGGGTTGGGCGGCCGGCGTACCAGGCGGTTAGGGCGGTGAGGGTTCCTTCGAGGGTGATGTCTTTGCCGGTGCCGTTGTCCCAGGTTTGGGTGGGGGACTTGAGGATCAGGTGAATGTTGTCGGGGGTTCGGGGGCGGAGGAAGTCGAGGAGGTGCCGGCAGAAGTCGTCGGACCAGGTGGTGGCTGTGATGCCGAGGTCGAGGTCTGTGGTGTGGATGGTGAGTTCGCGCCACGTGGCCTGCAGGCCTGCGGAGAGGTTGCTGTTGCGGTGCAGGATCGGGAGCGGCCAGTCGGTGGGGCCGACCTTGTCCCAGGAGGCGAGCAGCGTGGTGACGGCCTGCGTCAGGTGGGACCGGAGTTCGGCGGCGGGGCGGTCGGCGCCGGCCTCGATCGCGGCATCGCGCGCCGGGCGCCCACCGTCGTACACCTCGACGAGGCGACCCTGCAGCGCCTCGTCGACCTGACGTGTCATCGCCTCGGAGAAGTTCGCGATGTGCGTGATCACATGCCCACGCGACCACCCGGGCAGGCCGGAGCCGGCGCGTGCGCTGGCGTCGTCGAGGTCTGCCGTCACGGCGAGCAGTTGGTCGGCGATCACGCGTACGTCGTTCAGGCCCACAGCAGCTCCTTCAATCACATGCCATCAATCGAATGTCCCCATTCTCCGGAAGAGGCAGCTGCGGTGCGAGTCCGACTTGGGGAGGTTTGTGTACCCGAATCGGGAAGAAATCCTCCCCAACCTGCCTGTGGGAATCGCGAGCGGGTCAGCCGCCACTACCGGAGGCGGACCGCCCGATAATCTGTCCGGTATGAGCGTCGCGCGGTTCAAGGACCTGTGTGTGGACGTGGCGAGCCCGAGTGGGATGGCTGGCTTCTGGGGGCGGACGATCGGGCTGACCGCGCCGGCCGACAACCCGAACGTGCTCGTCGGTGACGTCCCGGAGAAGACTATCTGGATGTGCACGGTCCCGGAGCCGAAGACGGTGAAGAACCGCGTGCACCTCGACGTGATCACTGGCGACATCGCGGACCTCGAACGCTCCGGAGCGACAGTTCAGTCCCCGGAGACGCCGGAGCAGCAGTGGACGGTGCTGACCGACCCGGAGGGCGGTGAGTTCTGCGGGTTCGTCCGCGAGACGGTCCCGGCGTACCGGCTGATGGAACTGATCGTCGACTCGGCCGACCCGGAGGCGCAGGCCCGGTGGTGGGCGGGCGTGGTCGGCGGCGAGTTCTCGAGCCGGGCCGGGCGGCCGTACGACTGGCTCGAGAACGTCCCCGGTCTGCCGTTCAGGTACTGGGTCTTCAACCCGGTCCCGGAACCGAAGACGGTCAAGAACCGCGTGCACTGGGACGTCACCGCACCCGCACTGCAGCCGGTGCTCGACGCGGGTGCGACACTGCTGCGGCCCAAGGACGACGAGATCGGCTGGCACATCTGCGCCGACCCCGAAGGCAACGAGTTCTGCGTGTTCCTGCCCCCGGAGGCCCCATGAAGCTGGATCTCACTGCGAGCGGTCCCGACCTGACCGAGGCCCTCGTGAACATCTCCTCGGTCAGCGGGACGGAGGAGAAGCTCGCGGACAAGGTCGAGGCCGCGCTCTCGGCGTACCCGCATCTGAAGGTCTTCCGGCACGGCAACACCGTCGTGGCCCGCACCGATCTGGGCCGCGCCGAGCGGGTCGTCCTCGCCGGTCACCTCGACACCGTGCCGCTCAACGACAACCTCCCGGCCCGCCGCGCCGACGGCCTGATCCACGGGCTGGGCGCGTGCGACATGAAGGGCGGCGTCGCGGTCGGGCTCCGGCTCGCCGCGACCCTCGACGCGCCGAACCGGGACGTCACGTACGTGTTCTACGACTGCGAGGAGATCGAGGCCGAGCGGAACGGTCTGTTCAGGCTGACCCGCTCCAACCCGGAGTTGCTCGAGGGCGTGTTCGCGGTCGTGATGGAGCCGTCGAACGCGGTCGTCGAGGCCGGCTGCCAGGGCACGATGCGGATCGAGGTCACCACCCGCGGCGAGCGAGCGCACTCGGCCCGGTCGTGGATGGGCAGCAACGCGATCCACACCGCGGGCGGGGTGCTCGCGCGACTGGCGGCGTACGTGCCGCGGCGGGTGCCGATCGACGGGCTCGAGTATCGCGAGGGGCTGAACGCGGTCGCGATCACGGGCGGTGTCGCCGGCAACGTCGTACCGGATCTGTGCACGGTGACGATCAACTACCGCTTCGCGCCGAACCGGTCCGAGGCGGAGGCAGAGGCGCACCTGCGCGAGGTCTTCGAGGGATACGACGTGACCGTGACGGACTCCGCTCCGGGCGGGCTCCCGGGGCTCGAGCGGCCGGCCGCCGCGGCGTTCCTGCAGGTGGTGGGCGGGGAGCCGCAGCCGAAGTTCGGGTGGACGGACGTGGCGCGGTTCACGCTGCTCGGCGTACCGGCGGTGAACTACGGGCCGGGGGACCCGCTGTACGCGCACAAGCAGGACGAGTTCGTGCCCGAGGCCGAGATCGAGCTGTGTGAACAGCGGCTGAGGAGTTGGTTGACAAGCCGCGCCTAGACCGGCCCGATTACCGGTCAGGCAATAACCTGGAGGCATGTCAGAACCATCGATCCACCCTGACCGTCCGGTCGGCCAGCAGCAGCGCGGGCCGGTCGTGATGCGGCGTAACCAGGTGCAGCAGTCCACGTCCGAGCAGCGGTTGCTGGACAGCCGCGGGCCGTCGGACTGGGTGCACACCGACCCGTGGCGGGTGTTGCGGATCCAGTCGGAGTTCATCGAGGGCTTCGGCATGCTGGCCGAGCTCGGCGCCGCGATCAGCGTGTTCGGGTCGGCGCGGACCAAGGTGGACGACCCGATGTACGCCGCCGCGGAGGAGTGCGGGCGGAAGCTGGTCGAGGCCGGGTACGCCGTGATCACCGGCGGCGGACCGGGCGTGATGGAGGCCGCGAACAAGGGCGCGTCCAAGGCCGGCGGGGTATCGGTCGGGCTCGGCATCGAACTGCCCTTCGAGAACGGCCTGAACGAGTGGGTCGACATCGGGATGAACTTCCGGTACTTCTTCACCCGGAAGACGATGTTCGTGAAGTACGCCCAGGGGTTCGTGGTGATGCCGGGCGGGTTCGGCACGCTGGACGAGATGTTCGAGGCGCTCACGCTGGCGCAGACCCGGAAGGTCACGTCGTTCCCGGTCGTGCTGTTCGGTACGTCGTACTGGGGCGGCCTGGTGGAGTGGCTGCGGACCACGATGCTCGAGGACGGGAAGATCTCGGCCGCCGACCTGGAGATGTTCGTCGTCACCGACGACGTCGACGAGGCGATCAGCTACATCGTCAAGTCGGGCGAACTCGCCGACGAGGCCGCCGCGGAAGCCGCTCAGGAAGCCGCGCGCGAGGTCGACGCCGCCAACGAGCCGGCCTCCCGGGCGCAGCGTCTCGGGTCGGACGGGAGCTGAGAGGTCGCGCAAGGCGCCGGCGCCTGCTGCGCGCCGTCCCGCGGGCACTGGGCGGCGTTGTCGTCGGTCGACAGGACTCCGTCCTGCCTCCCTCCTCCGCCTTGCCCAGCACTCCGCGGGACGACGCTCGCGACGGCGCCGGCGCCTTGCGCGACCTCTAAATCCCGGGGACTTTCGCGGTTGACTCGCCCGGCATGGCACGATCGGTTCCGTGATGTGGTTCTTCGGGCTGATCGTGGTGCTGTTGATCGGGGCTGTCGCGGTAGTGGCCTCGGGTCGTTGGGGTGCCATGAGCACGGCGTACGACGACCGGCCCGACATGACTGTGCCGGCGCGGCAGGCGCTCACGTCGACCGATATCGAGTCGGCGCGGTTCGCGGTCGGGGTGCGCGGCTACCGGATGGACGAGGTCGACACGCTGCTCGAACGGGTCGCGAAGGAGGTCGCCGAACGCGACCGCCGGATCGCCGACCTCGAGCGTGCCGTGGCGCCGATCGTCGAGGCGCCGGACGGGCACGGGTTCAGCTCGCGCCCGTACGACCCGGCCGAGTTCGAGGACACCGGAACCCAGCCGCCGATCCTGGTCGGCGGCCCCGACCCCATCACCCCACCCGCGCCGGCACCTGAGCCTGCCGCCTCGGAGGACACCGACTCGGCTGGATCCGATGGGTCGGCGCGGTCTGATGGCGAGACGTCCGACGTACCGCAGGCGTCCGTAGCCTCCGACGCGGCGGACGACGAACCGGAGACGACCGAGCTGCCGCGGGCGATCCAGGCAGCTGCGGACGAGTACGAGCGCCTGCAGGCCGAGGCCCGCGCCGTACTGGAAGCTCAGTCCCAACCGGTAACTCCACGCCGTACGCCGGCTCCACATCAGCAACCTCCCGCTCAGCAGAACCAGCAGCAGGAGCAGCCGGCCCCCGAAGAACTTCCCACCAAGCCACCCACCACGCACTGGACGCAGCAGCCGCCGCAGCTCCAGCAGCCGCAGGCACCGGAGGCTCCCGCTCAGGCGCCGCAGCGGCAGGCGGAGCAGGACGCCCAGGAGCAGCAGGCTCAGGGGTCGGAGCAGGCGCAGGGGCAGCAGCCGGGAGAGCAGCAGGGTGGGGCTAACGGGGCGGCTGGGGATGGGGACGAGGAGGGGTGGCGGTTTTGGCCGCCTGCGGATCAGCAGGGTGAAGGGGCGTATCAGCGCCCCAGCTGATGGCCGCCACAAGGAGCTGTCACGCGGAGGCGTCGGTCGAGTTGCTGCTGGCGCCTGAGGTCGCGTGGGACGTGGTGATGGACTGGGAGCGCCAATCCCGCTGGATGCTGTTTACGCGTGTCTGGGGGACCGAGAACGATGGCGTCGGCGTCGGCGGGGGAGTCGCGGCGCGGACTTCTGTCGGTGGCGTCGGGTTCACTGACGACATGGTCATCACACACTGGGATCCGCCGCGCGAGTGCACGGTGAAGCATCTCGGCAAGCTCGTCCGCGGCACCGGGACGTTCGCCATCGAGCCGAGAGTGTTCTGCGGCGTCGAGCGCGACCAGTCGGTCTTCGGCAGCACGTTCACCTGGTCCGAGGACGTCGTACCGCCGCTCGGTCGCCTGGGTGCGTTCGCCTGGCCGGTGGTGCGCCCGGCGTTCGAGACGATGATGCGGATCTCCCTCCGGCGACTGGTGAAGGAGGCCAACGCATGACGGTGGTCGGACCGGACGGGCAGCCGCGCTGCGGTTGGGCGACGTCCGCACCGGAGTACGTCGAATATCACGACACCGAGTGGGGCAAGGAGATCCGCACCGATGTCGCGTTGTTCGAGCGGATGACCCTCGAGGGGTTCCAGTCCGGCCTGTCGTGGATCACGATCCTGCGCAAACGGGAGAACTTCCGGGCCGCGTTCGCGCAGTTCGATCCGGAGACGATCGCGAAGTATGACGACGCGGATTTCGAGCGGTTGATGGCCGATCCGGGGATCGTCCGCAACCGGTTGAAGATCAACGCGACGATCTCCAACGCCCGCGCGCTGCTCGACCTGGCCGAAGGCGAGTTCACCGAGCTGCTCTGGTCGTTCCGCCCCGCGAAGCACGCGGCCCCGAAGACGTTGGCCGACGTACCGGCCACGACACCGGAGTCCGTGGCGATGTCGAAGGCCTTGAAGAAGAAGGGTTTCGTGTTCGTCGGACCCACCACGGCGTACGCGTTGATGCAGGCCACGGGCATCGTGAACGACCACTTGAAGACCTGTATAGCCCGGTAATCCGCGTGCACGTGCAGAAGCCTTCTGCAGATGCAAAAGGTACTTTGGCGGAAACAAAAGACAAACGGCTGAACGAGTTGTGCTTCGGCCACTGAACGTGATGTGGTGTTCAGCGGGCTCCCCGACTGTCAGGTGGTTGTCCGGCCGTGACTCGCCCGGCCGGAACGCGGTCGTGGAGCCCACCAAACGTTCTAGGGGTGTTTATTTACGCCGTCTGTGGAGAAGGCCGTCCGGAACACGTCGGTTCCGGTCAGGCCGGATAGTTGGGTGCCGGTGGAGGTTGTCGTGAGGTACAGATTCGCTTCGGCGTAAGCATCTGCCGCGTCGTCGTCCGTCGTACCGAACTGTCGCGTCCAGCTGCGCGCGTGGTCGGGCGAGTACTTCGTCAGTACGCCGTCGAACTTGCCCAGTGGGGTCTCCAACGATCCGTCCGTGAAGCCGCCGACGTACAGCGCACCGCCCGCATCTACTGCCACTGCGGCGCCCTTGTCGTTGCCGGTCGTTCCGAACTGATCCCGCCAGGTCAGTACGCCGTCTGCGTCGGAACGAGCGACCAGGATGTCCTTGTCGCCGATCAACGTTCGCGCGAAATCGCCCGCGGTGTAACCGGTCAGATAGACCCCACCCAAAGGATCCGGCGCAACGCCCCACACCTCATCGGACACAGCGGTGCCGAACTGCTTCGTCCACACCGGATCGCCAGCGGCTGAGTAGCGCGCGAGGAACCCGTCGATCCCGCCGGCCGACGTACCCAGTTCGCCGGCCGTCATCCCGGCCAGGTAGACCGCGCCGTCCGAGACCGCGACGGACATGCCCTTGTCCTCGCCCGCGCTGCCGGTCTGCCGCAACCACACCTGGTTCCCGTCCGCATCGAGTCGCGCAACGAACACGTCTTTGTCGCCCTGGTTCGCCCCGCCCAGAGCGCCCTTCGTGTAGCCGCCGACGTACACCGTCGTCCCGTCCACCGCCACCGAGTAGCTCCGATCCGCCACCCCCGGTACGCCGAACTGCGTCAGCCACCGGCGATTCCCGTCAGCGTCGTACTGCGCCGCGAACGCGTCGTCCGTGGCGTTCCCCGCATGGGCGCCGTCCAGATTGCCGTTCGTGTAACCCGTCACCACGACCCGCCCGTCCGCGTCCACAGCAACGCCGTACGCGCGTTCCGTCCCAGCAGTCCCCAGCGATCGAGTCCATTCCCGCGACCCGTCGGCGCGATACTTGATCAGGGCGACGTCCGTGCCACCGGCGTACGGCTGCCCGTCCAGCGCGCCCGCTGCCGCGACTGCCTGGTAAACGTTGCCTGAGGCATCTGTTGCGATCCCGCCGGCGCGGTCCTCGCCCGCCGTACCGGTGATCGCGGCCTGCATCGGCGTGGCCGGCGGCTTCCCGAGGTACTGGAAGATGTACTTCGCGCCTTCGGCGAACGTCGGCCCCCAGACGTCCCAGTCGTGCCCGCCGTCGACGACCCGGAACTCCGACGTCAGGGTCGGCACCCGCGCCGCCTGGTTGAACACCACATGCGTCTCGAAGTCGAGGTCGTGGGTGGCGTCGATCGGCTTCGGGTTCTTGTACTCGTCGTCGCCCACCGCGAGGAAGAGATGCGACTGCAGCCCGGTCGCCGCGAACGACTTCAGCGCGGCCGGCCAGTTCAGCTTCAGGTACGTCGACTCGACGAACGGGTCCTGACCCTTGCCGAAGGCACCGAAATCGCGGGTGCTCGAATCGCTCGGCGGCAGCGGGAAGTACACGGCCGGGCTGAGGGCGATCGCCGCGCCGAACACGTCCGGGTGCGCCAGCGAGTACCGCAACGCCCCGGCGCCGCCCATCGAGTACCCGGCGATCGCCCGGCCGGTGCGGTCCGCGATCGTGCGGTACGTCGCGTCGATCTGCGGCACGAGATCCTTGAAGAACGCGGTCTCGACGGGTCGTCCCGGATCGGTTCCTCGGTACGCCGAGTCGACGTACCAGCTTGCCCGGCTGCTCCACGGGGCGTCCGGCATGATCGCGATCGTCGGTGGGATCTCGCCGCTGCCGATCAGTTCGTCCAGACGGCTCTTGATCTGCGTCCAGGCGCTCATCGAGTCCCCGCGCCCGTGCAGCAGGTAGATGACCGGGTAGCGCCGGTCCGAGGCGTCGTACCCGGCCGGCAGGTAGACGTTGTAGTTGATGTCCTCACCGAGCGTCGTCGACCGCACGGCGGCAGGCTTGATGACACCCGGCTCGGCGGTCGGGGCGGCAGTGGACCCGGGTACGACGAGACTCCCGACCAGCGTGGCAACGGTCAGGACAGGCAGTAGCAGTTTCCTCACACGTCAGGTTGTAATCGCTTACGTAAACGATTACAAGAGCCTGCGAGTCAGCGGCCGGTGAAGATGGGTTTTTGTTTGGCTACGAAGGACTCCACCGCGTTGTGGTGGTCTTCGGTCGAGCCGGTGAGTTGCATTTTGCCGGCCTCGAAGACCAGGGCCTCGGCGAGTGTGTGGCTGGCCGAGTAGCCGAGTGACTGGCGGACGGCGCCGTACGCGACCGTCGGGCCGGCCGCGAGCTTCCCGGCCAGGTCGGCGACCGCGCTCTCCAGGTCCGCGGCGGGGACGACCGAGGTGGCCAGGCCGAGGTCCAGGCATTCGGCGGCGGGGACGGTGCGGGGGAAATAGAGCAGTTCAAGGGCTTTCGCGTGGCCGATCAGGCGGGGGAGGGTCCAGGAGATCCCGGTGTCGCAGGACAGCGCGATGCCGGTGAAGGCGAGGTTGAAGCCCGCGGTGTCGGCGACGATCCGGAAGTCGCACGCGAACGCCATCGACGCGCCGGCCCCGGCCGCCACGCCGTTGATCGCCGCGATCACCGGCTTCGGCATCTCGGCGAGCGCGAGTGCGATCGGCGCGAAGTGGTCCGGCACCGTGCTCCACAGCGCGGCCTGGTCGTTCGCCTGCAGCAGCCCGATGTGCTCCTTCAGGTCTTGCCCGACGCAGAACGCCCGGCCGGTCCCGGTCAGTACGACGACCCGCACGGCCGGATCGTCGGCGGCGGCCAGGACGGTGTCGCGGAGCAGTACCTTGGTCGGCGTGTCGAGCGCGTTCATCGCGTCCGGCCGATTCAGCGTGATGGTCGCGACACCCGCACCTACGGCGTACGTGACTGCATGGTGGGCGGGATCACTCATCGTGGTCAGCTCCTTGACTGTCAGTGAAATTTTCAGTGCTGTGTCAGGCAGTCGTCGACGAAACGCCCGGCCGCGGGGCCTAATCGTTCCGCATGGAAATCGAAGAATTCGGCCGCCCTCGTCCCGGCCCAGTCGGCCGGCAGCAGCTCGTCCGGAAGCCCCGGATCGCGGAACAGGAACTTGCGCCACTCGTGCACCAGCTCCGACCGTACGGCGAACGCCTGCTCGTCGCTCGTCTCCGTGCCGGCCGCGTCCACGAGGGCCTTCGCCTCGATCAGCCAGGCGTCGTACGACGCGCCGAGCTCGTCGAGTTTCCAGACCCGCCGGGCGAACTCGACCGCGCCGGCGTCGACCGGGGCGCGGAACCGGTCCGCGGCGATGCCCTCCACGCCGAGGATCTGGTCCACCTCGGCATCGTTGCGCAGCCCGACCCACGCGCCGTCGGACAGCGGAGCCCAACCCAGAAAGGAGAGTTGGCTCGCCAGCTGCTCGCGGCGGCGGGCGTTCGGGACCTCGCGGAGGATGCCCAGGTGCCAGTGCCGGTCCCAGTCGGCCGGCCCCTCCGAACCGGTCGCCACCGGCGTGCCGTCCGGCGCGGTCCGGTAGATGCGGGCGGCGGCGTCGTCGAGGCGGCGACGCGCCCGGGACGTCAGCGCGTACCCGGGCTGGCCGTCGAGCCGGAGCGGCTCCAGCCAGCCCTGCCGGACCATCCGGGAGACGGCGGTCCGGACCGCGGGCGGGTGGACCCCGAGCGGTGCGAGCAGCCGGACGAGAGCCGCGACCGGAGCCTGCGCACCTCGCGCGCGCAGGTGGTCGCCGTACAGGTCGAAGAGGGCTGAACGGGCGTGCACAAGACTCGAGTCTGCCGTATGGTGCACGGCTCTGGCCTGGGATCGGGAATAATGGGGTCTGATACACACTGCGATACGCGCCGACGGCGCATCACCGCAACGGCGCCGGCGACGGTTCCCCGCGCGGTGTCGTCGCTCAACACCGACACTGGGAAGGGGTGCGCGCATGGCGGCGATGAAGCCGCGGACGGGCGATGGTCCGCTCGAGGTCACCAAGGAGGGCCGCGGGATCGTGATGCGGGTTCCGCTCGAGGGCGGCGGTCGGCTCGTCGTCGAGCTCAACGCCGACGAAGCGACCGAGCTCGGCAACGCACTGAAGGCCGTCGTCGGCTGATCACATCCTCCAGGGGGTCTGGTCGCCCCCTGCCTATCACTCCGACCCCGGTGGGTGCCTTTTGCGGCACCGGCCGGGGTCGTTACGGTTATGCAGCTTCTATCTGATCAAACAGTGAGGTTCGACCCAGTGGCTCGCCGCAGTAGTTCGTCTGCTTTTCCCAGTCTTCCGGTTGTTGCCTGGCAGCCGGGTCTGCCGGTGCACGGGTCGTCGACGTGGGTTGTCGTCGTCGGTGAAGAGGACGGTTTGCCGGCCGCCGCGAAGGAAGCCGGGGGGCGGCTCGGCGTCGACCTCGACCGGCTGCTGGAGGTGCAGCGCGCGACCGGGTTCGCCCCGTCCGCCGGTGCGACCGCGGCGTACCCGCTGCTGACCGGTGAGGTGACCGAGATCCTGCTGGTCGGAGCCGGCGGCGGGACCGCCAAGGAGCTGCGACACGCCGGTGCGGCGATCGCGCGGTTCGGTCGCGGCAAGGACGAGCTCACCACTGTCGTTGCCGAGGGCATCGATGACGCGGCGCTGCAGGCGTTCGCGGAGGGCGTCGTGCTCGGCTCGTTCGCGTACACGCAGAAGACGGCCGACGCGGGCAAGCCTGCCGTCGGCACCGTCACGCTGACCGACGGATCGGCGGAGGAGCGGCAGCCGGCGATCGACCGCGGTGTCGTGATCGGGCGCACCGGCTGGCTGGCCCGGCAGCTCGCGATCACCCCGTCGAACGAGAAGGACCCGGCCTGGCTGGCCGCGCGCGCGACCGAGGTGGCCGCCGCGACCGGCCTCGAGGTGACGGTCTGGGACGAGAAGAAGCTCGCCGCCGACGGGTTCGGCGGCATCCTCGCGGTTGGCCAGGGTTCGACCCGCCCGCCGCGGCTGATCCGGCTCGACTACGTGCCCAAGGGCGCGACCAAGAAGACGCCGTACGTCGTGCTCGTCGGCAAGGGCATCACCTACGACACCGGCGGCCTGTCGCTGAAACCGCGCGAGGGCATGGTGTCGATGAAGCGCGACATGACCGGCGGCGGCTCGGTGATCGCGACGCTGTCGGCGCTGCGCGACCTGGGCGCAAACGTTCGCGTGACCGGACTGGTCTGCGCCGCGGAGAACATGCCGTCCGGTACGGCGTACCGCCCGGACGACGTGATCCGGCACTTCGGCGGCCGCACCACCGAGGTGAAGAACACCGACGCCGAGGGCCGCCTGGTGCTCGCCGACGGACTCGCGTACGCCGTGCAGGAGCTGAAGCCCGACGTACTCGTCGACGTCGCCACGCTGACCGGCGCGATCAAGGTGTCGCTCGGCGCGATGCTGTACGGCGGGATGTTCGCGACCGACGACGCACTGGCGGACAACCTCGCGGACGCCGGCCGGGTGTCCGGTGAGGAACTGTGGCGGATGCCGCTGCCGGCCGAGTACGAGGACCTGATCTCGACGCCGATCGCCGACTCGGTGAACAGCTCGAAGGGCCCCGGCTCGATCACCGCGGCCCTGTTCCTGAAGGCGTTCACGGGCGACCTCCCGTGGGCGCACCTCGACCTCTCGTCGATCGCGGAGGCCCCGGCCGACCGCTTCGAGTACTCCGCCGGCGCGACCGGCGCCGGCGCCCGCCTCCTCAGCACCTGGCTATCCTCCGACACCCCAACCTCCGGGATCGGCTGACCCCCGCACCACCCGCCTTTGGTGGGTTGGCGTCCGAGATGCGGGGTTTGCGTCCCGGATCTCGGACGCAAACCCCGCATCTGATGGGTGCACCCACGAGAGGGTTATCCACAGAGTGGCGTGATGGGGCAGCGGGGAGAGCATCGGGGACTGATGCTGGTGGGGTGAATCCTCGACTGAAGACGATCGCGGCCGGGCAGGGCGGTGTGGTCAGCAGAGCGCAGGCGATGAGCGCCGGTTACACCCGGGAGCAGATCAGTCGACGGCTTGGCGACGGACGCTGGGAGCGGATTCGGTATGGGCAGTACGCCGAGCGCCCGGACATGCGCGACCTGCCGACTTGGGAACGCGAGCTCCTCCGTCACCGGCGCCTGGTCCACGCCGCAGTGAACTCCATGTGCCCGGGATCCGCGGTCGTGAGTCACCACTCCGCGCTGGTCATGCACGGCGTACCGGTCTGGCAGGCCAATCTGTCCGAGGTCCAGTTGACGCGTACAGCCGGCATGCGGAGCGGGCCGAAGACCGGTGTGCGTCACCACCGGTCGAGGCTCGGCGCTTCGGACGTGACGGTCGTCGCCGGGCTCGCCGTGACCGCGTTGACCCGGGCCGTGGTCGAGGTTGCCGGTACGTCGTCGTTCGAGGCGGCGGTTGTCAGTGCCGACGCGGCGTTCCGGCGATCGGAGGTGAGCGCGGACGACCTGCTCCGGCTGCGCGAGGTTACGCACAACTGGCCGGGCGGCCCCGGGATTCGCGCGGTGCTCGACTTCGCCGATCCTCAGGCCGAGTCCGTCGGCGAGACCCGGCTGCGGGTCCTCATGCACAACGAGGGCCTGCCGGTGTCGGTGCTGCAGGCGGAGTTCGCGGATGCCGACGGCTTCGTCGGACGGGTGGACTTCTATTTCCCCGAGCACAACACCGTCGTCGAGTTCGACGGCCTGGCGAAGTACGGGGAGGGGACACGTGAGGCGCTGATCCGCGAGAAGCTGCGCGAGGACCGGCTCCGGGCCCTGGGACTGGAGATCGTCCGGATCACCTGGGCAGACCTCGAGCATCCGGCCCGTACGGCGATGCGCATCCGGCAGGCGTTCGCCCGCGCCCGCCGTACCCCACTAGCCGGCTGACCCCGACGCCGGCCGCCGAACCGACCGTGTTCCCGCGATCCCCCGCCTTTGGTGGGTTGGCGTCCGAGATGCAGGGTTTGCGGTCGGGATCTCGGACGCAAACCCTGCATCTGGTGGGTGGACCCACTAGCGGAACTGCGTGCAGAGGAAGTCGATGATTCGGTTGCGGGCTGGCTTGGCCTGCGGTACTAGGCCGGGCAGGCTGATGAACGCGTGACCGGCCTTGGCGTACTCGCTCACTTGGACGGCGGTACCTGCGGCTCGGAGTTCGTCGGCGTACACGCGGCCGTGGTCTGCGACCGGGTCGAGGGCCGGGATCACCACGAGCGTCGGAGGCAGCCCGCTTAGGTCGGCGTACCGCGGTGAGAGCGGGCGCGGATCGGTTCCTTCCGGTACGGCGAGATGCCGGAAGAACTCGATTCCGGCGCGGGTGAGCGTCGGCGTGTCGGCGTACTGGGTCGCGGACTCGTAGTCGAGTGCGGTCGAGGTGACGTCGACGCACGGGTTGATGAGCACCTGGGCTCGTAGCGACAGGCCCGTGTCCCGGGCCCGTAGTGCGGAGAGGGTGGCAACCATCGAGCCTGCGCTCTCGCCGGCGAGAGCCACGCGGGACGGATCGATTCCCCAGTCGGTGGCGTGCTGGAAGACGTACCGTAGGACGTCCCAACCGTCGTCGACGATCGCCGCGAGCGGGGTCTCGTGGTTCATGAGCCGATGCTCGACGGACACGACCACCGCCGACGCCTGTGCGGCGATATGGCTGTTGATCCAGTCGCACTGCACCGCGGTCCCGGTGTAGCCGCCGCCGTGCACGTGAAGCACCAGCGGACGTTTGCCTGCTCCTGCTTGCTTCGGTCGGTGGACCCGGACTCGGATCGTACGGTCCGCGAGCTGGACCTGTTGCCAGTCGATCGTGACGCCTGCGTGCGGGCGGCCGGTGATGAGGCGGGCGAAGCGGGAGTTGACGATGCGGCTCTGGGTCTCGCCGAACTTCACGAGGTCCGCGGGCGACATCGCCAGGTAGTCGGGTTCCTTGCGCAGGGAGTACACCAGCCGGATGCCGAGCGGCGGCCGGTGCGTGGCGGCGGGAGTGGTGGCGGTCTTGAGCATCGGGCATCGTCCTGACGTTGCGGGTTTCGCTACGGCTAGTATCGATACCGACGGTAGCATAACTCGCTATGCTGTGCCGATGGCTTCCACGACGCGACCGCCCGGCCGGCCCCGTTCCAGCGTCGACGCGGAGGTGTTCGCGGCGACGCTGCGGACGGTGCACGAGCTCGGGTACACCCGGGCCACGGTCGACCGGATCGCCGCGGCCGCCGGGATCGCGAAGACCACGATCTACCGGCGCTGGCCGTCCAAGGGCGCGCTCGTCACCGCGTGCCTGGTGGACGCCTTCGGCCCGCTTCCGCTCGTCGGTCGGGATCGCGAGGAGGATGTGGCCGCCGCGGTCCGGTTCGGTGCGCGGCGGATCGCGGAGCCTGGGGTCGCGGCGGCGTTCGCCGGGGTGTTCACCGACGCAATCGGCGATCCTGGTCTGCGCGAGATCCTGTCCACGCAGCTCCAGGACCCGTACCGCCAGGTGCTCACCGAGACGCTCGGTCTGTCCGAGCAGCGCGTCCTGTTCTTCATCGATGTCGTCATCGGCACGCTGCTGCATCGGATGGGCATGACCGGCGAACCCATGGTCGAGTCCGACGTCGACGCCCTCATCCAGATGCTCCAGCGCGAACTCCGCTAGGTTTCCGGAACATTTGTGGCGCCAGGTGGCACAAAAGTTCCGGAAAGCGGGGCGTCAGGCGCCGATTGCGTCGAGTTCGGTGACGGCGTCGGCGGGCAGGACGAGGTCGCGGGCGGCGACGTTCTCGCGCAGGTGGGCCAGCGACGACGTACCGGGGATGACGACGCTGGTCGTGGACCGCTGGAGGAGCCAGGCGAGGGCGACCTGCTGCGGGGTGGCGTTCAGACGGGCCGCGACCTTCGCGAGCGTCTCGGACTGCAGCGGGGTGAATCCGCCGAGCGGGAAGAACGACGCGTACGCGATGCCGTTGTCGGCGCAGAACTCGACCACCTCGTCGTCCTCGCGGTTGACCAGGTTGTACAGGTTCTGGATCGTCACGATCGGTGCGATCGCCTGCGCCTCCCGGATCTGCGGGATCGTCACGCTGCTCAGCCCGAGGTGCCTGATGAGGCCCTCCTGCTGGAGTTCGACCAGCGTGGTGAAGGCCTCCGCGATCGACTCCTCACTGTGGCCTTCGTGCGCCATGCTGCGGAGGTTGACCACGTCGAGTACGTCGAGGCCGAGGTGCTCGAGGTTGGCGTGGACCTGGGCCCGCAACGCGTCCGGCGCGTGGTCCGGGATCCAGCTGGCGTCGTCGCCGCGCCGGGCGCCGACCTTGGTGACCAGGACCAGATCCGCCGGGTAGGGGTGCAGCGCTTCCTTGATGATTTCGTTGACCACGGTCGGTCCGTAGAAGTCGCTGGTGTCGATATGGGTGACGCCGAGTGCGACGGCCTCCCGGAGTACGGCGATCGCCTGGTCGCGGTCCTTGGGCGGTCCGAAGACGCCTGGGCCGGCGAGTTGCATCGCGCCGTACCCCATCCGGGTGATGGTCAGGTCCTCGGCGAGGGTGATGGTTGAGTTCGTCATGTCTCCACTGTTCGTCGGCGTGCACCGAACAGGGAGTACCTCGCTGTTCCTGGGAGTGACAGGACCCAGGCTGCGGCGGCGTACCCGGTCTACCGTGGACGTCATGGAGAGTACGAACGCGCTGGGTGACTACCTCCGTGCCCGTTGTCGCCGAACTACGCCGTCGGGGTCAACCTTGCTCACCAAGGTGCTCCTCGACCCGGCCGAGCGGGCCCTTCGCCGCGACTGGGAGGACCAGGATCGCGCGATGCGGAATTGCTAGCATTGCTAGGCAGCCTCGTCGCCCCTCAGCAGACACAGCGTGGGTCGTCCGACCGGAGCGTCAGACCCCAGCGAGCGTAGGCCCGAATGATTTCCGGGTACGCCGTGAACGCCGTACCGAAATGGTCGACGGCGCCCATCGAATGCACCGTCACGTTCGCGCCGCGCTTGTGCAGGGAGGCCGCGCACGAGTCGGCGTTGGAGGCGACCACGTCGGTGTCCGTCGTCCCGCTGTACAGGTGCACCGGCACCCGCGGCGTCCAGTCCCGGCAGACCTGATCGGCCGCTCGGAGGGCCCGCAGGAACCGCCCGCTCGGATGCTGGAGCTTCGCGGCGAACTCCGGCGTGAACAGCTTCTCCGGCGAGTCCGGCAGCCCGGCCACGATCTCCTCGAAGGAGTGCGATCCGTCGAACAGCCCCTCGACGGTCTCCGCGTACGGCGCCTGGAATGCTTCGCGCGGATCGTCGTACAACCCGACAGTCCGGTTCCACGCGGTCACGAAGTACCCGAGGTAGAAGGTCGCGGTCGGCGGGATGACGCGCCCGTCGAAGGCCGCCGGGAGTTCCTCGCCGAGCAGGTCGTACGGTCCGGCGACGGCCCGGATCTCGCCGAGGCGGAACGGCCCGACCTCGCCGCGGCTGAGCGCGCGGCCGAACGCCAGCGATGCTCGCCCGCCCTGCGAGAACCCGGTCACCAGGACGTCCCGCTTCAGCGCGACCCCGTGCTTGGCCGCGAACGTCCGCGCGGCGAGCAGGAGATCGGCCGACGCCGAGGTCTCGGTCTTCGTGTCCAGGTACGGATGGAGGCCCGGGCCCGACCCCAGGCCGAGGTAGTCCGGTGCTACGCCGACCAGCCCTTGACCTGCGAACAGGGCTGTGACCAGCCGATCCGTCGAGGTGTCGTCGACGGATCCGGCGTCCACCTTGGTCGCGCTGGTCCCGTGCAGGTACTCCGTGACGGTCAGCGCTCCTCGGCGGCCGTCCGGCAGTACGACGATCCCGCTCGCCGTGGTTGGCCGTCCGAGAGTGTCGACCGTTCGATAGATCAAGCGGTACGCCGTGACGCCGTACGACGCCCGTGGCGTACCCGCGAAGTCGGCGGCGGCCGCGTCGAGCTGAGCCGCTGTCAGGTGAGCGATCCGCGTGGCTGAGACGAGCGCACCATGTGGCGAATACACGCTGGAGATCGCGGCCTCGGAGAGCGTTGGCTGGTGGACTGCGCCGAAGGCGGTCAGTGGGAACGTGAGGAGGGCAGCGGTTGCGAGGGTGGCGGCGACGGTCTTCGTCAGGCGAGAAGTCATGCCTCAACCCAACCGCCGCCGACGCGCTCGCAGAATGGTGCGATGCCCCGAACCCCGGGTGGGGTTTCCCCTACCCGAGCAGGCTGTTGTACAGCTCGACGGTGCGCTGCGCGACGGCGTCCCAGCCGAACTCGGAGACCGCGCGTTCCCGCCCGGCCTTGCCCATCGCGTCAGCTCGGGAAGGGTCGTCGACCAGCGCGTTGATCCCGTCCGCGAGCCCGCGCTCGAAGGCGTCCGGGTCGTTCTCGTCGTACGGGACCAGGGTGCCGGTCACGCCGTCGTCGACGACCTCGGGGATGCCGCCGACCGCGCTCGCGACGACCGCGGTCTCACACGCCATCGCCTCCAGGTTGACGATGCCGAGCGGCTCGTAGATGGATGGGCAGCAGAACGCCAGCGCATGGGTCAGAACCTGCCGGACCTCCTCCCGCGGCAGCATCTCGGAGACCACGAACACGCCGTCTCGGGCCAGCTTCAGGTCGTCGATCAGCGCGTCGGTCTCGGCCTTCAGCTCGACCGTGTCGGCCGCCCCGGCCAGCAGCACGAGCTGCACGGACGGGTCCAGACGCAGCCCTGCCCGGAGCAGGTGCGGCACGCCCTTCTGCCGGGTGATCCGGCCGACGAACGTCACGTACGGCCGGTTCAGGTCGACGCCCAACCGCTCGAGGACATGCGTCGACGGATCCGGCCGGTAGAAGTCGGCGTCGATGCCATTGGAGATCACGTGAACGCGCGCCGGGTCGATCGACGGGTAGCAGTCGAGGACGTCGGTCCGCATCCCGCGGCTCACCGCGACGACCGCATCGGCGGCCTCGTACGCCGTCTGCTCGGCCCAGCTGGACAGCCGGTACCCACCGCCCAGCTGCTCGGCCTTCCACGGGCGGCGCGGCTCCAGCGAGTGTGCGGTCACCACATGCGGTACGTCGTACAGCAGCTTGGCCCAATGCCCCGCCATGTTCGCGTACCAGGTGTGCGAGTGGACCAGGTCCGCCCCACCGACCGCGGCGGTCATGGTCAGGTCGGTGGACAGGATGCGCAGCGCCGCGTTCGCGTTCGGGATCCGCGGGTCGTCCTCGGAATGCGCGGTCGCGCCTTTCCGGGGCTCGCCCATGCACTGGACGTCGACGTCGATCAGCCGGCGCAGTTCGCGGACCAGGAAGTCCACGTGCACCCCCGCCCCGCCGTACACGTCCGGAGGAAACTCACGCGTCAGGATGGCGACCTTCATAAGCTCCGACCATAGGTCATCAGACGACGTGTGTCGGCACCCAGAAGCGCAGCTTTCCGTGTCGTTCGTCTTCCAGTTCGCCACCAGCTGCCTCGATCACCTTGCGCGATCCGGCGTTGTCCACGTCGCAGGTGACGAGGGCCGGCTCGATGCCGAGCGCGCCGGCGATCGGGAGGGACTGGGTGAGCATCTGGGTCGCGTACCCGCGCCGCCGGGCGGACGGGCGGACGCAGTACCCGATGTGCCCGCCGACCTCGGTGAGCGCCGGTGTCAGGTCGTGGCGGATCGAGAGCCGGCCGAGGAACTCGACGCCGTCCACGAACCACAGCACGGTCTGGTGCACGAGGCCGGCCGCCAGCTCGGTCTCTGGCTCGGCCTCCGTCCGGATCGCCTCGACCAGGCGGGCGAACTCGGCCGGATCCGCCGCCTGCCCGCGGGTCCACTCCTCCTCGGCGCCCGCGATCGACCGCGCACCCATCCACCGTTCATGATCCGGACCGAGCTCGTCCCAGGCCGCGAGAAACGATCGGTGAACGGCAGTGGTCGGTACGACGAGGATCGGCATCCTCCCAGTGTCGCGACACCCACAAGCGCTTATGCCAGTGGGCATCGGGAGTTAAGGTGCGGACATGGCAAAGGCGCCCAGAGTTCTCGGAATCGTGCTGGCCGGTGGTGAGGGGAAGCGGCTGATGCCGCTGACGGCGGACCGGGCCAAACCGGCCGTGCCGTTCGGCGGCAGTTATCGCCTCATCGATTTCGTGCTGTCGAATTTGGTCAATGCGGGTTATCGAAATCTCTGTGTGCTGACGCAGTACAAATCGCATTCGCTGGACCGGCACGTCACGCTGACCTGGCGGATGTCCACCCTGCTCGGCAACTACGTGACCTGCGTCCCGGCCCAGCAGCGGCTCGGCCCGCAGTGGTACCAGGGCAGCGCGGACGCGATCTACCAGTCGATGAACCTGATCAAGGACGCCGACCCGGAGTACATCGTGGTCTTCGGCGCCGACCACGTGTACCGGATGGACGCGTCGCAGATGGTCGCCGCGCATATCGAGCGCGGGAACGGCGTGACCGTGGCCGGTATCCGGGTGCCCCGGGCCGAGGCGACCGAGTTCGGCGTGATCAAGACCGCCGCGGACGGGCACGCGATCGAGGAGTTCCTGGAGAAGCCGGCCGACCCGCCGGGGCTGCCGGACTCGCCGGACGAGACGTTCGCGTCGATGGGCAACTACGTGTTCAGCCGGGATGTGCTGGTCGAGGCGCTGCGCAAGGACGCCGCCAATCCGGCGTCGCGGCACGACATGGGCGGTGACATCGTCCCGATGCTCGTTGCCGAGGGCAAGGCGGGCGTCTACGACTTCAAGGACAACGACGTACCGGGAGCACTCGACCGGGACCACTCCTACTGGCGGGACGTCGGGTCGCTGGACTCGTACCACGAGGCCCACATGGACCTGGTGTCGATCCAGCCCGTGTTCAACCTCTACAACAACGACTGGCCGATCTTCACCTCCCACCCGCAGCTGCCGGGCGCGAAGTTCACCGACGACGCGACCGTCGGCGAGTCGATCGTCTGCCAGGGCTCGATCGTGTCCGGCGCGCACGTGGACCACTCGGTGCTCGGGTCGAACGTGATCGTCAGCGCCGGCGCCGACATCCAGCACTCCGTGATCATGGACAACTGCAAGATCGGCAAGAACGTCGTGCTGAAGAACGTGATCCTGGACAAGAACATCGTGATCCCGGACGGCACGCAGATCGGCGTCGACCCGGACTACGACCGGGAGCGCGGGTTCACAGTGTCCAAGGGCGGCGTGACAGTGCTCGGCAAGGGGCAGGTGATCGAGGCGCCCAAGGGCGCCGCCGACGAGGTTGCCGAGGCGTGACCCTTTCCGAGACGGAGGCACTGGAACTCGATGCCAACGATCCGGGGCACCGGGAGCTGTTCGACGTACCGCCCGCGCAGGGTGGCGACTATCCGGAGGTCGCGTACTTCGCCGGCAACTCGCTCGGTCTGCGCCCGAAGGCGACCCGGTCCGAGCTGCTCGCGGACCTGGACTCGTGGGCGGCGCTCGGGGTCGAAGGGCATCTGGACGCGGCCCGGCCCTGGCTGCCGTACCACGAGCTGCTGACCGGGCCCGCCGCACGGCTTGTCGGCGCGTTGCCGAGCGAGACGGTCGTGATGAACACGCTCACCGTCAACCTGCACCTGTTGATGGTGTCGTTCTACCGGCCGACGCGGTCCCGGCACCGGATCGTCATCGAGGACTCGGCGTTCCCCTCGGACAGTTACGCCGTACGGTCGCAGGTCGCCTTCCACGGGTACGACGCGGAGGACGCGGTGATCCGCTTGCGTCCGCGACCGGGCGAGAACAGTCTACGTACGGCGGATGTCGTCGAGCAGCTCGGTGGCGACGTGGCGCTCGTACTGCTGGGCGGCGTGAACTACCTGACCGGTGAGCTGATGGACATCCCCACGATCACGAAGGCCGGTCACGCGGCCGGGGCGATCGTCGGGTGGGACCTCGCGCACGCGGCCGGGAACGTGCCGCTCGCGTTGCACGACTGGGGCGTGGACTTCGCGGCGTGGTGCTCGTACAAGTACCTGAACTCCGGTCCGGGCGCGATCGCCGGTGCGTTCGTGCACGAGCGGCATCTCGGCGCGGACCTGCCGCGGTTCGAGGGCTGGTGGAGCACCGACGCGAAGACGCGGTTCGAGATGACGCCCGAGTCCCGGCCGCCGGCGACCGCGGACGCGTGGCAGGTGTCGAACCCGCCGATCTTCTCGATGAGCCCGGTGCGGACGTCGCTGGAGATCTTCGACAAGGTCGGCATCGAGGTACTACGGGAGCGGAGTGTGCGGTTGACGGCGTACCTTTCGGAGCTTCTGGCGGGGTTCGAGGTCATCACTCCGGCCGATCCGGCGCGGCGCGGGGCGCAGTTGTCGCTGCGGGTTCCTGAGCCTGGGGCGGTTTCACGGCGGTTGCGGTTCGAGTACGGCGTGATCGCGGACTCGCGGGAGCCCGACGTACTGCGGCTCGCGCCGGTGCCGTTGTACTCGACGTACCACGACTGCTGGCGGGCCGCGGCGGCGTTGGCCGCGGTGATGGCATGAAGGTCGCGATCGTCGGCGCGGGACTGACCGGTTCGCTGCTCGCGTGCTTCCTCGCGCGCCGCGGCCTGACCGTGACGCTGTACGAGCGGCGCCCGGATCCTCGGGTCGCGCAGGTGGAACGCGGCCGGTCGATCAACCTGGCAATCTCCGAACGCGGGCTGGACGCCTTGCGGCGGATCGATCTGGTCGATGAGGTGATGGCGGACGCGTTGCCGATGAAGGGCCGGATGATCCATCCCGTGTCTGGGCCGCTGGACTTCCAGGCGTACTCGGCGTCCGGGGACCGCGCGATCAACTCGATCAGCCGGGGCACCCTGAACAACGCGTTGCTGTCGGCGGCGGCGTGGGCTCCTGGTGTGTCGGTGGAGTTCGAGCACCGGTTGGTGGAGCTGGACTCGGCCGCTGGGCAGATGGTGTTCGCGACGCCGTCCGGGAAGGTGTCGGTCGCGGCGGACGTGGTGCTCGGGGCCGATGGCGCCGGATCCGCGGTGCGCGAGCAACTGCTTGCCGAGGGCATCGTCGCGGAGGACGTGGACTTCCTCGACTACGGGTACAAGGAGTTGTCGATCCCCGCAGCTCTTGGCGAGTTCGCGCTGGATCCCGGGGCGCTGCACATCTGGCCGCGCGGTACGTCGATGATGATCGCGTTGCCGAACCCGGACCGCTCGTTCACCTGCACGCTGTTCTGGCCGGCCGGGTCCTTCGACGCGCTGACCGCCGCGGAGGGCATCTCAGCGCATTTCCAGGAGCACTATCCCGATCTGTTGCCCTTAGCACCTGATCTGGTGGACGACTACCTGAACAATCCGGTCGGGGTCCTCGGGACGGTGCACACGCTGCCGTGGCAGGCTCACGGACGTACGGCGTTGCTCGGCGACGCGGCGCACGCGATCGTGCCGTTCTACGGGCAGGGCGCGAACTGCGCCTTCGAGGACGTGGTCGAACTGGACCGCTGCCTGGACGACACGGGCGGCTCGTGGGCGCGGGCGCTCCCGCTCTTCGAGGCCCGCCGTCGCGAGAACACCGAGGCGATCGCCGAAATGGCCCTCGCCAACTTCGTCGAAATGCGCGACAAGGTTGCCTCACCCGTCTTCCGCCTGCAAAAACAGGTAGAACACGCCCTGGAACGCCTCCTCCCCGGCACGTACGTCTCCCGCTACGAGCTCGTGTCGTTCTCCACCACGCCGTACGCCGAAGTCCAACGGCGGGTTCACCGCCAGCACCAACTCCTGGGTGCCGGGGCGGTCGCCGTTGCCGGTGCGCTGCTGAGCCTCGTCCGCGCGAGGAAACGCCGATGACCGCGGCAGGCGTCTCGCTCGCCCGCACCGCGCCGCCGACCGGCACGCCGCCGCGCCACGTCCGCGTGCCGGTCTACGCTCGAAGGGATATCCCCTCGAGTTGTGGGTTCTCTGCTGGTACACCAGCAGAGAAGCCGCAACACCAGTGGATATCCCCTCGAGTGTGGTCGAGGTCAGGGGAGGTGGCGGAGTGAGCCTGTGGTCGCCTGAGCTGCTGATCGGACAGCCCTCGTCCGTTGGGTTGTTGCGGCACTTCGTCGGGGGAGCGTTTGTGGAGAGCGCTTCGCGGTTCGCGAAGGTGTCGCCGGTGACGGGGGAGCAGATCTTCGACGTTTGTGAGGCGGACGAGGCGACTGTTGACGCCGCGGTTGGGGCTGCTCGGCAGGCGTTGAGCGGGCCGTGGGGGCGGATGAGTGAGCAGGAGCGGGCCGTCGTACTGCGGCGGGTCGCGGACGGGCTGGAGCGGCGGTTCGCGGACCTGGTGGCGGCGGAGGTCGGCGACACCGGGAAGTCGATCAGCCAGGCGCGCACCCTGGACATCCCGCGCGGTGCGGCGAACTTCCGTGCGTTCGCGGATTTCGCGACGACGGTGCCGACCGAGTCGTACACGACCGTGCTTCCGGACGGGCGGCGGGCGTTGAACTACGCCGTACGGAAACCGGTCGGGGTGGTCGCGATCGTCGTACCGTGGAATCTTCCGTTGCTCCTGCTCACGTGGAAGGTTGCGCCGGCGCTTGCCTGTGGCAACGCGGTGGTGGTGAAACCGTCCGAGGAGACCCCGTCGTCGGCGACCGTCCTCGCCGAGGTGATGGCGGAGGCCGGCGTACCTGATGGGGTTTTCAACCTGGTGCACGGATTCGGGCCGTCGTCGGCGGGGGAATACCTCACGCGGCACCCGGGTGTGGATGCGATCACGTTCACCGGCGAGTCCGCGACCGGTACGGCGATCGCGAAGGTGGCGGCGGATCGGGTCAAGGCGGTGTCCTTCGAGCTCGGCGGGAAGAACGCGGGGCTGATCTTCGCCGACTGCGATCTCGACGCCGCGGTCGAGGGATCGGTCCGCTCGGTCTTCACGAACGGCGGGCAGGTCTGCCTGTGCACGGAACGCCTGTACGTCGAACGCCCGATCTTCGAGCAGTTCACGTCACGGCTGACTCAGCGGGCGAAGGAGTTGACGTACGGCTGGCCCGCCGACGAGGCCACCATGAACATGCCCCTGATCTCCAAACAGCACCGCGACAAGGTGCTGTCGTACTACGATCTCGCCCGAGCTGAAGGCGCCGAGGTCCTCGCCGGCGGCGGTGTACCGACCTTCGGCGACGCCCGCGACGGCGGTTGCTACGTGCAACCAACTGTCGTGACCGGTCTAGGGGCGGACGCCCGGACGAACCGCGAGGAGATCTTCGGCCCGATCTGCCACATCGCCCCGTTCGACACCGAGGAAGAGGCCTACGCCCTCGCGAACTCCTCCGACTACGGGCTGGCGGCCACCGTCTGGACCCGCGACGTCGGCCGCGCCCACCGCGCCGGCGCCGCTCTGGACGTCGGCCTCTGCTGGGTCAACACCTGGTTCCTCCGCGATCTCCGCACGCCCTTCGGCGGGGTGAAGTTGTCGGGCGTCGGCCGCGAGGGCGGACGGCATTCGGTGGACTTCTACACCGAAACCACCAACGTCTGCGTGGAGCTGTCATGACCGTCGTACCGGGGAAGGCGACGCCGCGGGGGCGCTTTCCGCATGTGAAGGTGGCGGGTGGGTTCGCGTTCGTGTCGGGGACGTCGAGCCGGCGGCCCGACAACTCGATCGCCGGTGCCTCGGTCGACGAGATGGGCACCGTCGAGCTGGACATCCGGGTGCAGACGCGGGCGGTGCTGGAGAACATCCGGGACGTGCTCGGGGCGGTCGGGGCCGGGTTGGAGGATCTCGTCAGCGTGACGACGTACCTGGTGTCGATGAACGACTTCGGAGGGTACAACGAGATCTATGGCGAGTTTTTCGACGAGTCGGGGCCTTCGCGTACGACCGTCGCAGTACATCAGCTGCCGCATCCCCAGCTGCTGATCGAGATATCTGCTGTAGCGGCCGTCTCACAAGGACACAGCCCGCTCGAGGAGGAGTAGGACATGGTCAACCTGGAGTCGACGAACTTTCCGCAGTGGATCGAGGAGAACAAGCACCTGCTGAAGCCGCCGGTCGGCAACAAGCAGATGTTCCCGACCGGGGACGACTTCATCACGATGGTGGTCGGCGGCCCGAACCAGCGCACCGACTTCCACGTCGACCCGTACGAGGAGTTCTTCTACCAGATCTCCGGCGAGCTCAAGGTCAACGTTATGACCGACGACGGCCCGGCGACCGTTGCGGTGAACGCCGGTGAGATGTGGGTGCTGCCAAGGAACATGCCGCACTCCCCGCAGCGCGGCCCGAACTCGATCGGCCTGGTGATCGAGCGAGTCCGGGAGCCTGGCGTACTGGAGAAGTTCCGCTGGTACTGCGCGAACTGCAACGCGATCGTGCACGAGGTCGAGCTCCAGGTGACCGACATCGTCGCGGACCTGCCGCCTGTGTTCAAAGCCTTCTACGACAGCGAGGAAGCCCGTACCTGCCCGAAGTGCGGAACCGTGCACCCGGGTAAATGACCGTAGACGTCCACACTCATCTGGTCCCGCACGGCTGGCCGGATCTTTCGGCGGCGTGCGGCGGGGACGGCTGGCCGTGGTTGCGGGTGGATTCCGAGCGGGCCGCGATGATCATGGTCGGGTCCAACGAGTTCCGCCCGGTCGGACCGCAGGCTTGGGATCCCGCCGTACGACGTGCCGATATGGATGCCGACGGCATCGATCTCCAGGTGGTGTCGCCGACTCCGGTGTTCTTCGGGTACGAACGCCCGGCCGCGCAGGCTGTCAAGCTGGCGGAGATCTTCAACGACCTCACCTTGGAGACGCTCGCCGGTGACGACCGGTTCGTGCCGTTCTGCCAGGTGCCGTTGCAGGATCCGGACCTGGCCTGCGCCGAACTGGACCGGTGCCTGGCCGCCGGGCATGTCGGGGTCGAGATCGGCAACCACGTCGGCGACAAGGATCTCGACGACGCCGGGATCGTTGCCTTCCTCAACCATTGCGCGGAGACCGGTACGCCGGTGCTGGTGCATCCGTGGGACATGCCGGGCGGGCCGCGACTGGATCGCTGGATGGCGCGCTGGCTCACCGGGATGCCGGCCGAGACGCATCTGTCGTTGCTGGCGATGATCCTGGGCGGGGCGTTCGACCGGTTGCCGCCGTACCTGAAGATCTGTTTCGCCCACGGGGGCGGGAGTTTCGCGTTCTGGCTCGGGCGGCTCGAGAACGCCTGGCACCGGCGCGGCGACATCGTCCGTGGTTGCTCCGAGCACCCACCGTCGGCGTACCTGGACCGGATCCTGGTCGACACGGTCGTGTTCGAATCAGCGCCTTTGCGGCTACTTGTCGATACCTTGGGGGAAGACCGCGTTCTGGTCGGCAGTGACTATCCCTATCCACTGGGCGAGCGGCCGGTCGGGGAGGTGGTACGGAAGGCCGGCTTCCTGACCGCGGAGCAGCAGCACAAGCTGCTGACTCTGAACGCCCTGCGCTATCTCGGGAGGTCGGAATGAGTGAGGACCGATCCGTACTGTCGCGTAAGGCGCCCGAGCCGGACGAGGAGTTGCGGTACGGCGACCACGCGGACCAGGTGATCGACTACTGGCACGCGAAGGAGTACCGGCCGCTGGTGGTGTTCGTCCACGGCGGGTTCTGGCGGCCGAAGTACGACCGGGTGCACGCCCGTTCGCTCGGCGCAGCGCTGTCCGACCTCGGCTGGCCGGTCCTGTCTCTTGAGTACCGTCGCGAGCCCGGCAACCCGGACGTGACGACCAGTGACATCCGTACGGCGCTGGACGCGCTACCTGACGTGGTGGACGTGCACGCGGGCTACGTGCTGATGGGGCACTCCGCTGGTGGTCAGCTGGCGCTATGGGCCGCGTCGACGCTCAACCCGGTCCGGCTGCGCGGTGTGGTCGCCCTGGCTCCCGTAGCCGACCTCCTGAAGGCCGACCGCGAGCACATCGGCGAGGGCGCCGTACAGGACTTCATCGGCGGCGGCGTCCGCAACGACCTGGACCCGGCCCACCTCCCCGCCTCCATAGCCCCCGTGACCCTCATCCACGGCACCCGCGACACAGTCGTCCCCATCACCATCACCGAGTCCTACTTCACCGCCCACCCCACCGCCCACTTCCACCGTGTTCCCCACTGCGGCCACTACGAACTGATAGACCCCCAAACAGACCCCTGGCACGAAGTAACCACCGAACTAACCCGCCTAACCAGCTAGCGGCTACTTCAGGCGTTTGGCGGCGGTTAGGAGGCCGTCGGAGGTGGGGAGGAGGGCTGAGACCAGGTTGTCGTCGTCTCGGACGGCGCGGATGAGGTCTCGGAGGGCCATGGTGTCGGGGTCGCGGCGGGCGGGGTCGGCTACTCGGCCGGCGGTGAGGATGCCGGCGAAGGCGACGATGCCGCCGGGGCGGAGCAGGCGGAGGGCCTCGTGCAGGTACGCCGTGTTCTCGCGGCGGTCCGCGTCGCAGAAGACCAGGTCGTAGTGACCGTCGGTGAGCCGGGTGACCACGTCCAGCCCGGCGCCCGCGATCAGGCGGAACCGGTTGGACGCGACGCCGGCGTCCAGGAACGTCTTGCGCGCGAGCCGCTGGTTCTCCGCGTCGATGTCGACCGTGGTGAGCGTGCCGTCGGCGCGCATGCCGCGGAGCAGCGCGAGCCCGGAGACGCCGGTCCCGGTGCCGATCTCGACGACCGCCTTCGCGCTCACACCGGCGGCGAGCAGGCTCAGCGCGGCGGCCGCGCCGGGTCCGATCGGGGCGACACCGCTGTCCGCGGCGCTCGCCCGCGCACCGGTGACGACTTCGTCCTCACCGGTGTAGTCCTCGGCGTACGCCCAGGACGTCGGGTCGATGCCGGTGGCGATGGCGTCCTCCCAGTGGTCGGAGTGGTCGGCGGAGCGGTGTGCGGCTGCGGTACCCATGCTGAACCGAAGCCTAGCGGCTGGAGGTCCGCATTCCGTGATGCACGCGCGGAGGTTGCGCACTCTTGCTCATAACAACCTTGCCCTGATCAGATATGATCGTCTCTTGGAGACGTGACTCACCTGGTGAGGGAGGTGTGCGGTGCTTTTTGGGAAGTTGGGGGGATCAGGCGCGGATGACGTCGATGCCGGCTTCTTTGAAGACGGCGAGCTGCGACTCGTCGGCCTGGGCGTCGGTGACGAGCGTGTCGATCTCGCTCAGCTCGCAGATCCGGGCGAAGGCCCGCTGCCCGAGCTTGGAGGAGTCGGCCACCACGACCACCTTCGCGGCCCGGCTGACGATCAGCTGGTTGATGTTCGCCTCGCCCTCGTGGTGAGCGGTGGCGCCGGTCTCGTCGATCCCGTCGACGCCGATGAAGGCGATGTCCAGCGACAGGTCGGACAGGATCCGGTGCGACAGCGGGCCGATCATCTCGTAGGACTGCGGCCGCGCCACACCGCCGGTCAGCACCATCTTCACGTGCGGCCGGACGATCAGCTCGTTGGCGATGTTCAGCGCGTTGGTGACCAGCGTGAACGCCGGCTCGCCGTGCTCCGCGGACAGCTCCGGCCGGGTCGCCAGCGTCCGCGCCACCTCGGAGATGGTGGTGCCGCCGTTCATCCCGATCACCATGCCGCGACGGACCAGCGTGGCTGCCGCCTGCGCGATCCGCTGCTTCTCGGACGCGAAACGCGCAGTCTTGTAGCGCAGCGGCAGGTCGTACGACACCGCGTTGGCGACCGCGCCGCCGCGGGTCCGGGTGAGGAGCTGCTGCTTGCCGAGATGGTCCAGGTCACGCCTGATCGTGGCCGCGGACACGTGCAACTGCTCGGCGAGCTCGTCGACGTCGATGGCGCCTTTCTCGGCGAGCGACTCGAGCAAGGTGTTGAGGCGTTCATAACGCTTCACCCGGGGCTCCTCCTTCACACAATCGGTCAGCCCGGTGGCGGCTGGTTGGCACCATTCGATCACGTTCGAGCAGTTTCGACCATGACAAGCGCGGAGACGACATGACGCAGACACCATTCGTGAGCACTGAGATCGCCACCCAACCCGACCTCTGGCGACAGGTCTCGGACGGTTTCGCGCAGTACGGCGGTGCACTTCCGACGGCCGGCCAACGGGTCGCGGCGGTCGGCTGCGGCACGTCCTGGTTCATGGCGATGGCGTACGCCGCGCTGCGCGAGGACCTCGGCCAGGGCGAGACCGACGCGTTCGCCGGATCCGAGTTCCCGGCCGGCCGTTCGTACGACGCCGTGGTGGTGATCAGCCGCTCCGGTACGACGACCGAGGTGCTCGACCTGATCCGCGCGACCGACGTACCGACCGTGGCGATCACCGCGACCCCGGACTCGCCGATCGTCGAGCTGGCCGACCAGACGATCCTGCTCGACTTCGCCGACGAGCAGTCCGTGGTGCAGACCCGGTTCGCGACCACCACGCTGGCGCTGCTGCGCGCGTCGCTCGGTGAGGACCTGTCGAAGGCCGCTGCGGACGCTCAGACCGCACTGACCATCGACGTCGACGACCTGGCCAAGCTCGAGCAGGTCACGTACATCGGTACGCGCTGGACGGTCGGTCTGGCGCACGAGGCCGCGCTCAAGCAGCGTGAGGCCGCGTCGGCGTGGACCGAGGCGTACCCGGCGATGGACTACCGGCACGGCCCGATCGCGATCGCTCAGCCCGGCCGCGGCGTCTGGGTCTTCGGTGAGCCGCCGGTGGGCCTGCTGGACGACGTGAACGCCACTGGCGCGACCATCGTCTACCACGCCGACCTCGACCCGATGGCGTCCCTCGTCGTCGCCCAGCGGGTCGCGGTGGCCAAGTCTCTGGCTCTCGGCCTCAACCCCGACCAGCCGCGCAGCCTGTCCCGCTCCGTCATCCTCGACTGACCGCAGCAGTCATCTGGGACTCGAGCGTCCACCCCAGCGCGGTGTAGAGCGCCCGTCCGTCCTCAGTCGCAACCAGTACGCCGGTCGTCGCACCGGCGTACTGCGCTGCGGCGGACAGAGCAGCCATAACGCTCCGTCCCAGCCCACGCCGCCGGTGCTGCGGAGAGGTCTCGATCTGGTCGAAGACAGCAGCCTCTCCGGTCAGCGCTGCCTTCCCACTCGCCGCCACCGAGCCGTCGGCTGCGCACACGACAACGTCGACCAGACTGCCCCGCCGCACACTCTTCAACTCGTACGACGCACCCACACTCACTCCCGTGCTAGCCAGTGACCGCGTCATCAGGTACTCGGGAAGCTGCACCTGCCAAGGCGCGCTCAGCGACACCTGCCCGCAGATCTTCAGCCAGGTGTCCGGCTCGCCGAGCCCGTCGACCAGACCAGCGTCGTACGTCGGGAGGACGTATCGGACCTGGTGACCGGGCAGGCCCACGTCGATGCGGTAGCCGCTCGGGAGCTTCACCGGTGCCGCTGTGCTGCGGGAGATGGCCCAGCCGTGGACCCATGCGTCAAGAGACATACAGCGGTGCCTTTCTGGAGATGGCTGCGCCGAGGGCGGCGGCCGCGAGCAGGGCGAGGGCGACGACCAGCAGAGCCTTGTGGGTGCCTATTACCGGGACCAGGAGGCCGCCGGTGGCCTGGCCGATCGCGGCGGCACCTACTCGGAGGCTGGCGGCCGTGGTGCTGACGCGACCTTGCAGGGACTCCGGGCTGTACTGCTGACGGGCGGCGAACATGGCAGGGAGGGTGGGGCCTTCCAGGAGACCGCCGACAAAGGCCATGACCAGGAGCGCGGCGAAGGCTGTCGCCAGGGGCCAGGTGGTCACGGCGAGGCCGTAGGCCGCGACTGACACGATGACGACCTGCTCCGGGCGCCAGCGCGCTTGGAGACGAGGCAGTAGGAGTGCGGTCGTGACGCAGCCGATTTCGACGGCGGTCCACAGGTAGCCGGCCGCTGACTTGGGCATGCCGAGTGAAGCCATGTGCAGCGGCAGGGCGATCAGCAGGAGGCCAGTGGCCCCCATCAGCAGGGTCGTGGTCACAGTGGAGGCCCGTAGCCGCGGTGTGCGGACCAGGTGTGTCAGGCCGGCCAGAACAGCGGGCAGGAACGGTTCTGCTGCGGTCTGCAACGGTGGCAGGGCAGGCAGGCGGCTGATGGCGCAGATGCTGAGTGTTGCGGCCACGGCGATGACTACGACCGCGACGTTCACCGACAGGGTGGCTGCGATCGTGGCAGCGGTCGCCGGGCCGGTAATGGTTGCCGCGCCGAAGCTAGCTGCCTCGAAGGAGTTGGCGCGGGCTAGTCGGTCCGGTGGGATCAGGCTCGGCAGCATGCTGGTGAATCCGCCGCTCACCATCGGCAGCGTTGCGCCGGCGACCGCTGCGAGCGCCGGAGTGATCCAGTGCGCGCTGTGGCCGACCACGGCCAGCAGGCTGAGCATGACCACGCCGAGTACAGCCTGGTTGAGTGCGAGCGCGCTCCGCCGGTACGGCGTCCTGTCCAGCCATGCACCGAGGAGAGGCCCCGTTGCGACCGCCGGGAGCGCGTAGGCAGCTCCGGTGATCCCTGCCAGTGCCGGACTGTCGGTCCGCTCCAGCACCAGCAGCACCAACGTGAACGCGACCATCTCGTCGGCAAGCCGGGCCAGCGTCGCCGCCAAGTAGTAGCTCGCCACGCCCGATCCTCCTGTAACGCAAAGCTGGCTGTTACGCGTTACGATCATAAAGGCGTTACGGAGGGAGTCCAGTGGATATTCAGACGCCGGACCGGCAGGTGCGGCTCGCGGTCGACCTGGTCAACACGCGCACCCGCGACCCGGAGCAGTTGACGGCGCCGGCCGACGTACGCGCGTTCCTCCTCGAGCACGGTGAGTCGGACCCGATCACACTGGACGAGGGCGACCTGCTCGCGGTCCGAGAGGTCCGGGCGCGGGTCCGCGAGGTCTTCTACGCCGACCCGCGCGCAGCTGCCTGGATGCTCAACGAGCTGCTCGAGGAGTACGCCGTACGGCCGTATCTGTCCGACCACGACGGGTCGCCGTGGCACTTGCATGTGGCGAAGCCCGGAGCCACGTGGGCCGATTGGCTGGCGGCGACGACTGCGCTCGGGCTGGCGACGTTCGCGGCCGGTCACGGGTTCGAGGCGCTCGGGGTCTGTGCGGCCGTGGACTGCGAGCGGGTGTTCGCCAATGCGGCGGAGAAGCGGCCGCGGAGGTTCTGTACGCCGCGGTGCTCGAGCCGGACGCGCGTCGCGTCGTACCGGGCCCGTCAGCACGCCCAGTAGCCGGGCCTTGGCCTGCCACGCCTAGGATCGGGAGTGGGATTCCGGGAGTGGGAGGAGTGCGAGTTGAGTCACACCGTGCTGGCCGAGCTGGTGGCCAATGTGCTGAAGGTCACCGCCAAGGCCGGAGACACGGTGGGGCCGGACGACACCCTTGTCATCCTGGAGTCGATGAAGATGGAGATTCCGGTGCTGGCCGAGGTGGCCGGCACCATCGTCGAACTGAAGGTCGTCGAGGGCGAGGTCGTCCGCGACGGCGACCCGATCGCCGTCATCGACCAGGAGTGATTCAACCTAAATGGCCGTCTGCGCGTCTTTATCGGTGAAGGCACCGGCCGGGAACTTCCGGCCGGAGCGCCGCGTTGAGCCGTCGTACGAACAAACCAGGGTCCAACCCGGGTTTTCCCGACGTGCGCAGAGGACGGTGACCGCGGCACCATGGCCTTCACGCTTATTGCCGAGAGGACCCAGGGAGGCGTTGCGGTGAAGCCGTTCGACACGTCGACGGTCCCCGCACCCCAACAGGTGCCGGACGCACTGCCGTCGTGGGACGAGATCGTCCGCACACACTCCGCCCGCGTCTACCGGCTGGCGTACCGCCTGACCGGTAACAAGCACGACGCCGAGGACCTCACCCAGGAAGTGTTCGTCCGGGTGTTCCGCTCGCTGTCGTCGTACACGCCGGGCACCTTCGAGGGCTGGCTGTACCGGATCACCACGAACCTGTTCCTGGACGGCGCCCGCCGCAAGCAGCGGATCCGCTTCGACGGCCTGCCCGAGGACGCGCACGACCGGCTCCCGGCCAAGGGCGAGGGCCCGGCCGAGAAGCTCGACTCCGACCTGTTCGACCACGACGTCCAGGACGCGCTCGACGCGCTGCCCGAGGACTTCCGCGCGGCCGTGGTGCTGTGCGACATCGAGGGCATGACGTACGACGAGATCGCGGACGTCCTGGACGTGAAGCTCGGCACCGTCCGCAGCCGCATCCACCGCGGCCGGTCGATGCTGCGGAAGCACCTGGAGCACCGGGCCCCGCGGTCCGGCCAGACCCGGGTCGGCGGACCGCCGGTCGACGGCGGCCTCTTCGGCGACGGAGGTGACCTCGCATGACGCACCCGCTCGACAAGCTGAGTGCCGTGGTCGACGGCCAGCTCGACCACGACTCCCGTGACAGGGTCCTGAGCCACCTGGTCGGCTGCGACACCTGCCGGTCCGAGGTCGACGCTCAGCGGCGGCTGAAGGCGAAGATCGCCGCGCTGGAGTCTCCGGATCCGTCGACCGACCTGATGCAGCGTCTGATGGGTGTCTCGTCGTTCTCGACCGAGCCACGAGAAGAGGTCCGCCCGGTGGTCACGCCGGTCAGCCTGTTCCCGCAGCGGTCCGCGTTCCCGGCCGGGCGCACAGGTGGCACCCGACCGGGAGCCGCCCGCGGCACTCGCTCCCGCCGTCGCAGCGGCGTCCTGGGCGCAGCCGGCTCAGCTGCCGCAGTCGCCTCCCTGCTCGGTACGGCGTTCGTCGTCGGCGACCCGTCCCGCTCGGAGCAGCCGCCGACGCTGCAACCGCCGGTGGCGAGCTTCTCCTCCGACCATGCGAGCACCAGCGGCGGAGCGCCGTTCACTGACCCGGTCGCGCTGCTGAACTCCTACAACGGTGCGGGGTACGCCGGGCTGAACAACCCGACGCTGCGCCCGGTGGCCCTGACAGGACGCTGACCGGTGAGCCTCTCCCGGCTCGCCGTCCTGGTCAGCACCGCCCTGATCGGCTTCGGCCTGCCCACGTCCGCCGCGGCCGTCCCAGCCCTGCTGCCGGCGCTCTCGAAGGCGGATTCGCCGACGGCGGTCAGCTGGCTGCAGCGGGCGGCTGTCGCGCCGAACGAGATCTCGTACCACGGCACGCAGATCATCACCGCCTGGGGCCCGCAGGGCGCCAGTTCGGCGATGCTGGACATCCTGCACGCAGCGTCACAGGGCTCCGAGATCAGCGTGCTCGGCTCGTCCGCGCCAGGCGCGAAGGCGTTCGTGCAGCGCGCCACCACCACGGACGCTGCTATCGACGGCGGACCGCTGGCGTTGCTGCAAGCGACGTACCAGCTGGTCGACAAGTGCTGCACCGACCTGATCGGCCGGACCGCTGTGCTCGTGGAGGCGTTGCGGGACGACCAGACGCTGGCGGCGAAGTTCTGGATCGACAAGGCGACCGGGCTGCTGCTGCAGCGTCAGCTGTTCAGTGCGGACGGCAAGACCATGGTGCGCGCCACCGTGTTCACCGAGCTGGAGATCGAGGACTCCGAGTTCCTCGGCCACCTGCCGCCGACGGTGCCCAGTGGTGTCGAAGCGCTCGGCATGGGCAAGGTCGACAACCTGCGCTCCGAGGGCTGGGTCTGCGCGCCGGAGCTGCCTGCGTCGCTCAAGCTGTACGACGTCCACCAGGACACCAGCAACGGCTCTCTGCAGTTCTCGTACTCCGACGGGCTGTTCAACGTCTCCCTGTTCGAGCAGCGCGGCACACTGGATCCCGCCGCGGTCGAAGGCTTCAGCAGCACCGACAGCCCTGGTGTATACCTGCGGTACGGCATGCCGTCGTACGTCGTCTGGTCGTCCGGCGGAATCGTCTACACGCTGATCGGGGACCTGCCCCCGGACCAGCTCGGACAGGTGGTCAGATCCTTCCCGCACGAGCTCCCGGTCGAGCTGAGCGCGATCCAGCGACTGGGAACGGGGCTGGCCAAAATCGCGACCTGGCTCACTCCGATGGGTGCACTCTCGCCGAAGCTGGGATAATCAAATATGGAAGTCTCTCCCGGTTACCTCCGGAGGGCTCCACCGACGACCACGACGACGACGTGAGGCGGGCACCGTGACTAGCGACGACGCCGAGCCGACAGTTCCGAATCCGGCGACCGCGGAACCCACCGCGGTCCTGCCCACCGCGGGCGCTCCCAACGGAAGCGGGCCTCTCGTGAACGGGCCGGCCGGTAATGGGAACGGGTCCGCGGCGGGTCCGCCGCTGACCGGGTTGACCCCGCCGGGTCCCGGAGCGGGCGCGATGCCGCTGCGGACGCCAGGCTCGGATGCGGCGTACCGGCAGACGAACGGCGGCCGGTCCACCTCGCAGCGCAGCTTCGGACGTCCGGAGCCGCAGGAGCAGCAGACCTTCCGCCCGGTGTACCAGGGACAGGCCTGGCCGACCGAGCAGCCGCAGTACCGGCCGGCCTACGTGCCGCCGCCACCGGCCGACTGGCACCAGCAGCAGGCCCGGTCGTACGCGTCGGAGCCGCAGAAGCTCAACCGGGTCGTCACCATCGCGGCTCTGGTCGCTCTGGTCATCGGAGTCCTGGCCGGCGCCGGTGCGGCCACGGCCGTTGTCGCGCTCAGCGGCAACAACACCCCGATCGCACAGCAGCCTGAGCCGCCGGTCGGCACCGGCGCCGACCCGAAGATCCGCACCGGCTCGGTGTCCGCGGTCGCCGCGACCCTGCTGCCGAGCGTGGTGCAACTGAAGGTCGAGGGACAGGACAACTCCGACGCCACCGGGTCCGGCTTCGTGATCGACAACGTCGGGCACATCCTGACCAACAACCACGTCGTCGCGGCCGCGGCCAAGGGCGGCTCGATCCAGGTCGTCACCAACGACAACAAGACCGCGACCGCGCGGCTCGTCGGCCGCTCCCCGGCGTACGACCTGGCCGTGGTTCAGGTGTCCGGCCTGACCGCGCCGTCGGTGCAGTTCGGCCGGTCGGAGCAGGCGGTCGTCGGGCAGGACGTGGTCGCGATCGGCTCGCCGCTCGGCCTGGCCGGCACGGTCACGTCGGGCATCATCTCGGCGAAGAACCGCCCGGTGACGACCGGTGACGACACCGGGCAGGCGTCGTCGTACATCAGCGCGCTGCAGACCGACGCCGCGATCAACCCGGGCAACTCCGGCGGTCCGCTGGTCGACATGAACGCGCGGGTGATCGGGGTGAACTCCGCGATCGCCACCGTCCGCGGTTCCGAGGAGGGGCAGAGCGGGAGCATCGGGCTCGGGTTCGCGATCCCGATCGACCAGGCCCGGCGGACCGCCCAGCAGCTGATCGCGAACGGCGTGGCGTCGTACCCGGTGATCGGCGCCAGTGTGGACATGATGTTCGAGGGCGGTGCCCGGGTCAGCGCGGTGAGCCCGAGGTCGCCGGCCGCGCAGGCCGGTCTGCGGGTCGGTGACGTGATCACCTCGATCAACAGCGACCCCGTGGACAGCGCCGAGGTGCTGATCGTCGCGATCCGGACCCACCAGCCGGGCGAGGCCGTGCGGCTCGCCTACGAGCGCGGTGGGCGGTCCCGAACAGTTACGCTCACTCTCGCCCAGCAGATCGGCTGACGGGTGCTACCCAGTGCCGGGATAGGCTGTGCGCAGTCCGGAACGAAGTACGGAGAGGTGGGGACATGTTCGGCATCGGGCCGCTCGAGCTGGTCGTGATCGCGATCGTCGCCGTACTCGTTTTCGGGCCGGACCGGCTGCCGGAGTTCGCTCGTACGGCGGGCCGTCTGCTGCGGCAGGTCCGTCAGATGGTGACGAATGCGCAGAACGACCTGCGCAACGAGCTCGGTCCGGAGTACGCCGACCTCGAGCTGCAGGACCTGAACCCGAAGAACTTCGTCCGCAAGCACCTGCTCGAGCCGATGGACGAGGACGACAAGCCCGTCGCCGACTTCGCCGACAGCGCCCCGCAGCGCCTCCCGGCCGGCGCCAAGCCGCCGTACGACCCCGAGTCGACCTGAGATCTGGTCAGTCGGTGATCAGGAGGTCGTAGGTGACCTTGTCGTCGACGTGGGTGCCGATCTCGAAGGCGGCGCGCTCGGTGCCGACGTGCCGGAAGCCGGCCTTCTCCGCGGTACGGCGGGCCGCCGTGTTGGAGGCCGCCGTACGGATGAAGATCCGCCGGCCGCCAAACCCGCCCGCGTTCGCCGGAGCGAAATACCACTGGGCGACCCGCTGGATCGCCTCGGTCATCACGCCACCGCCCTGCGCCTCGGGGTGCATCCAGTACCCCACCTCGGCGTCGCGGACCGCGCCGCGGACATGGATGCCGAACAGCGTGAGGTTGCCCAGCCCTTGATCCGTCGCGGCGTCCGCCACGCACCAGTTGAACCGCGTCCCGGCCGCCGCCTGCTCGGCCAGGTCCTTCAGCCAGAACCGCGCGTCCTCCACGGTGAACGGCTGCGGGATGAACGGCAGGAAATGCGCGGTCGCCTGGTTGGTGCGGGCCGCGGAGATCCGCTCTACCTCGTCTTCACGCCACTTCCGCAACCGCAGCCGCGCCGTCTCCAGGACGGGATGGCCCACTGTCAGCGGCCCGCAGGGGAGAGACCGAGCTGGCGTCCGAGGAGACCGCGCGGCTTACCGCCCAGGGTCGACGCGATCTTGTCGAGGACCTGCGCGGCCGGGGTGTCGGGGTCGGCTGCCACGAGCGGCTGACCGAGGTCGCCGCCGGAGCGGAGGCGCTCGTCCAGCGGGATTTCGCCGAGCAGCGGGATGTTGTACCCCAGCCGCGCGGACAGGGTCTCCGCGACGCGCGTACCGCCGCCGGTGCCGAAGATCTCGATACGGTGCTCGGGACCGCAGTGCGGGCAGGGCAGGAACGACATGTTCTCGACCACGCCGGCCACTCGCTGGTGCACCATCTGCGCCATCGTGCCGGCCCGCTCGGCCACCTCCGCGGCGGCCTCCTGAGGGGTCGTCACGACGATCACCTCGGCGCTGGTCAGCCGCTGGCCGACGGAGATCGCGATGTCACCGGTGCCGGGCGGCAGGTCGAGGAGCAGTACATCGAGGTCGCCCCAGTACACGTCCGCGAGCATCTGGACCAGCGCGCGGTCGAGGATCGGGCCGCGCCACGCGACCACCTGGTCGCGCTTCGGCTTCAGCATGCCGATCGAGATCACCTTCACGCCGTGCGCGGGCACCGGCATGATCATGTCGTCCACCGCGGTCGGCCGCTCGTCGGCGACCCCGAACATGGCGGGCACCGAGTGCCCGTAGATGTCCGCGTCCAGGACGCCGACCGACAGTCCCTGCTTGGCCATCGCGACCGCCAGGTTGACCGTCACCGACGACTTGCCCACGCCGCCCTTGCCGGACGCGATCGCGAACACCTTGGTCAGCGAGTCCGGCCGGGAGAACGGGATCTCCTTCTCGGCCACGCCGCCGCGCAACTGGGTCTGCAAGGCCGCGCGCTGCTCGGCCGACATCACGCCGAGGTCGATCTCGACACCGGTGACACCGTCCAGTTTGCTCACCGCGGCAGTGATGTCCCGGCGCAGCGTGTCCTTCATCGGACAGCCGGCGACGGTCAGCAGGATGCGTACGGCGACCACGCCGTCCTCGCGGACGGCGACGGTCTCGACCATCCCCAGATCCGTGATCGGCTTCTTGATCTCCGGATCCATTACGCCACCGAGCGCCGTGGTCACCTGATCAGCAGTGGGAGCCATGCCCCCAGGCTACGTGCTCACCCCTATCCACCCGACCACGGTCCATGTGACGTAGGTCCGGCAAGGCAAGCCTTACTTCAGAGGCCGGGGGCGCCGTAGATGGGGAACCAGCGGGAAAGGTCCGATTCGAAGTTCAGGTCTGCGCCGACGACGGACTTGATCTGGAGTTCCTGGGCGTTGTCGCGGCGGTCCGTGCCGACCGGGACGAACGGGTACCAGGAGCCGCGTTTGTACAGGTAGACGAGGCCCACGGACTGGGAGCCGTTGGTGAAGGCGACCAGGGTGCAGAGCAGGGCGTTGCCGAAGCCGGCGTCGACCAGGGAGGTGTTGACGGCGTGCAGGTCGGTGACCAGGGTCTCCAGGTCGTCGGGGGCCGTCTGCCGGACCAGCCAGGTGAAGCCGTACGAGTCCGTCGTACTGGTGAACTTGCCGTTGTCCAGCGCGAGCAGCTTGTCGACCTCGTCGCGGAGTGCGGTGAATCCACCGCCCTCGGCCGCCTTGAAGCAGACCGAGCCGCTGCCCGTCGGACGGAAGCCGGCCGCGGTCTCCAGAGTGATCGCGGCCGACGGAAGCGAGAACAACTGGTCGAGGTTCGGCGGCACAGCCTTGCTGCGCCCGAGCAGGATGTCGAGAAGGCCCATAGCTCTAAGCTTGCTCGCCCAGCTCGCGGGAGAGGGTACCGAGGCGGTCGAGGCGTGTCTCCAGGGACGGGTGCGTGGAGAACAGCGACGACAGGCTCTTGCCGGTGATCGCCGGCGCGAAGAAGAACGCGTTGAACGCCTGCGCCTGGCGCAGGTCGCGCGACGGTATCTGTGCGATGTCCCCGCTGATCTTCGTCAGCGCCGACGCCAGCGTCGAGGGTCTGCCGGTCAGCATCGCTCCGGCTCGGTCCGCGGCCAGTTCGCGGTACCGCGACAGGGCCCGGGTGAGCACGAACGAGATCGCATAGACGGCGATCGACACCCCGATGATCGTCAGCATGATCACGGCCGCGTTCTGGTCGCGGTTCCGTCCCAGGCCGCCGTACAGGCCGAAGCGGGTGATCAGGCCCGCGAGTACGCCGAGGAACGACGCGATCGTCATCACGGCCACGTCCCGGTGCGCGACGTGCGAGAGCTCGTGCGCCAGCACGCCTTCGAGCTCGTCGGCGTCCAGGCGGCGCATGATGCCGGTGGTCACGCAGACGACGGCGTTCTTCGGGTTGCGGCCGGTGGCGAACGCGTTCGGCAGGTCGACGTCGGCGATCGCGACCCGCGGCTTCGGCATGTCGGCGAGCGCGCACAGCCGGTCGATCGCGCCGTGCAGCTGCGGCGCCTCCTCGGGGGTGACGATCCGGCCGTGCATCGCGTACAGCGCGATCCGGTCGGAGAACCAGTACTGCGCGAACAGCATGCCGCCCGCGATCAGCACGGCCAGCACCGCGCTCCGGGTCAGCGCGATCAGCAGCGCCACGAAGCCGACGTACAGCAGCCCGAGCAGGAAACTGGTGATCACCATCCGGCTGGACAGCCCGCGATCAGGCGCGAATCGAGTCTTCATCCCACGTCCTTCCTCACTCAACAGCGAGGGTAGCTCGGGGTCAAACCCGGTCGTCCTCGCGTGTCTCGAGGTCGGCGAGCAGGGAGCGGAGCTCGGAGCGCAGGAAGTCGCGGGTGGCGACCTCGCCGACCGCCATCCGCAGGGACGCGACCTCACGGGCCAGGAACTCCATGTCGGCACGGGTCCGGGCGTCGACGTCGCGGTCGCGCTCGTACTGCACCCGGTCGCGGGACTCCTGCCGGTTCTGGGCGAGCAGGATGAGCGGAGCGGCGTACGACGCCTGCAGGCTGAGCGCCAGCGTGAGGAAGATGAACGGGTACTCGTCGAAGCGCACGCTCTCCGGCGCAAAAATGTTCCACACGACCCAGAACACGATGGTCGCGGTCATGTAGACCAGGAACCGCCCGGTGCCGAGGAAGCGCGCGATCCGTTCGGACAGCCGGCCGAACGCGTCGGCGTCGTACGCCGAGCGCAGTGCGATCGTGCGGCGCAGCTCGAGGGGGATGTCGAGCCGGTTGGTGCCGCGCATCAGCCGGCGTTCCTCGGCCGCGGTGCTGCTGCCGCGTTCGTCACGAGGCATCGTGGCCCCCCTCCTGCTCCGAGCTCTCCGTGTGGTCGTGCTCCCGCCAGTCGTCCGGGAGCAGATGGTCGAGTACGTCGTCGACGGTGACCGCACCGATCAGCCGGCCCTCGTCGTCGAGCACCGGCGCGGCGACCAGGTTGTACGTCGCCAGGTACTTGCTGACCGTCTGCAGGCTGTCGTCCGGCCGCAGCCCGTCCAGATCGGTGTCCAGTACGGCGGACACCAGCTCGGACGGCCGTTCGCGGAGCAGCCGCTGGATGTGGCCGATCCCGATGAACCGTCCGGTCGGTGTCTCGAGGGGCGGCCGGCACACGTAGATCATCGCGGCCAGTGCGGGGCTCAGGTCCGCGTTGCGTACATGGGCGAGCGCCTCGGCCACAGTGGCGTCCACGGGCAGGATGACCGGCTCCGACGTCATCAAGCCACCAGCGGTGTGCTCCTCGTAGGTCAGCAGCCGCCGTACGTCTTCTGCTTCCTCAGGTTCCATCAGCGTCAGCAGGCGCTCGGCTGTCTCGGTGGGCAGCTCAGCGATCAGGTCTGCGGCGTCGTCCGGGGACATCTCCTCCAGCACATCTGCAGCCCGTTCGGTGTCCAGGCCGGCGAGGATCTCGACCTGGATCTCCTCAGGCAGCTCCTCCAGTACGTCGGCCAGTCGCTCGTCGTTCAGCGCGACAGCGATCTCCTTGCGCCGCTTGGGCGACAGGTCGTGCAGTACGCCGGCCAGGTCCGCGGCACGCATCGACTCGAAGGCAGCGAGGATGTGGGTCGCGCCCTGTCCCTCCTCGACCTGCGTGAACCCGCTGACGTCGCTCCAGTCGAGCACATGGGTCTGTCCGCGGCGCCGGAACCGTTTGGAGCCCTCACGGACCGCCACTTTGGTCAGCAACCAGTCCCGGGTCCGCCACTGCTCCATCGCCATGTCGAACACCACCGCGGTGGCGCCGGTGTCGGCAATGGTGACTGTCCGGTCGAGCAGCTCGCCCAGGACGAGCACCTCGGTCGTGCGCTGCTCGAAGCGCCGCATGTTGAGCAGACCGGTCGTGACGACGTGGCCGACGTCGACCGAGGTGACCCGTGTCATCGGCAGGAAGATCCGGCGCCGGGTGAACACCTCGACGACCAGGCCGAGCACGCGGGGCGGCTGGTCGCCCTGGCGCATCATCGCCACCACGTCCCGGAGCTTGCCGACCTGATCCCCGTTAGGGTCGTAGACCGGCAGACCCGCCAACCGGGCCACATATACCCGCGACGGCGATCCACTCATGTCCGAAGGCTAACCCGCCGACCGTGAGTCTCGACTGAGGACGCTTCGTAGACTTTCGCCCTCGGGCGACTTCAAGGTGGGGGGTGGGCATGCTGGGATCCACCGGGCTCGGCGCCGACGACGAGACGGCGTACCTGGATCTCATCCGTAATGGTGCTGCGTCGCTGCTGGAGCTGGCCGCACGCCTGGGCCGGCCGATGCCGGACGTTCAGCAGGCCGTCGACGTCCTCCTGGCCGAGGGCTTCGTGCACCGTACGCCGCCACCGGGCGAGCTGATCGTGCCGGTGCCTCCGGAGCTCGCGGTGGAGCAGCTCGTCCTGCGGCAGGAGGAGGAGTTCGAGCGGATCCGGAAGGCGGCGTACCGGCTCGCGGCCGAGGCGAACCGGCAGCGGGGTGCGCGGCGGACCGAGGAGCTGATCGAGATCGTCAGCGGCGAGACAGCGGTCGGTCTGGCGTTCGATCGGGTGCAGCGGACGGCTCGGAGCGAGATGCGGGAGCTGGTCGCCCCGCCGTACGTCGCCTCGGCGGAGGTGAACAGCACGCAGCTGGCACGGCAGGGCGCCGGTGTGACGTACCGGGTGGTCTATGACAGCTCGGCCCTCGCAGACCCAGTGCTGGCGGCAAGTGCTGTCAGCCACGTGCGGGCGGGGGAGCAGGCCCGGATCGCGGACGAGCTACCGACCAAGCTGGCGATCGCCGACCGCGAGTTGGCGCTCCTTCCCCTGGACTGGGCGACGCCGGCACAGGACGCCGCGCTGCTGGTCCATCCGTGCAGCCTGCTGGACGCGCTGGTCGCTCTGTTCGAGACAGTGTGGAACCGCGCCAGCCCGCTGAGCGTGACCGACTCGGACGGCCTGGAGCCCGAAGAAGCCATGTCCGCCGAGGACAGGTACCTCCTGTCGTTGCTGGTCGCAGGGCTGACCGACGACGCGGCCGGCGCTCGCCTCGGCATCAGCCGGCGTACGGTCGCCAGACGGGTCCAGCAGCTGATGGAACAGACCCACTCGCGCTCCCGGCTACAGCTGGGCTGGCACGCGCGGGACCGCGGCTGGCTGTGACTGTGGGCTGGCCGGATTGGTCGTGACCGCTTTGCGCCAGTCAGATCCGTAGCAGCAGGGGCGGGGAGCCACATGTAATGCGGACATCGTTGGACCTCCCCCTGAGCTTGGAGCTTCCGTGTCCTTCCCCTCCTCCTGCCGACGCGGGCTGACAGCCCTCGGCGCGGCCGTGCTGGCGTTGACCGCCGTCACGGTGCCGCAGGCCGCTGCGGCCCAGCCGGTCGTCGCCAGTACGCCGCCGCGCACGGTCACCCTGATCACCGGCGACAAGGTCACCGTGACGACCGTCGACGGCCGTCCGACCGCGACCGCGAGCAGGCCCAACGGCACCCCCGCCGGTGCGCACATCATGGCTGTCGGCAACGACCTGTACGTCTACCCGGACGCCGCCTTGCCCTATCTCGCGTCCGGCGTTCTCGACGAGCGCCTCTTCAACGTCACCGAACTCCTCGCCGACGGGTACGACGACGCGCACAGCGACGGCACGCCGCTCATCGTCTCGTACGCCCCGGGACGGAAGCAGACCGCGCTGGCAGGCGCCCGCCAGACCCTCGCACTGACCAGCATCAAGGGCGTTGCGCTGACCGCGGACCACGACCGGGCCGCCTCCTTCTGGACGTCCTTCACCGGCGGTGGCTCGGCGGCCCGCACCGCGGTCGCGAAGATCTGGCTGGACGGCAAGTCCAAGGCGGCCCTGTCGGACACCACTGAACAGATCGGTGCACCGGAGGTGTGGCAGGGCGGTAACACCGGCCAGGGCGTGGACGTCGCCGTACTCGACACCGGTGTCGACGCTGCTCACCCGGACTTCGGTGGCCGGATCGTCGCGTCGGAGAGCTTCGTACCGGGCAAGGACGTCACCGACCGCAACGGTCACGGCACGCACGTCGCCTCGACCATCGCCGGTACCGGTGCGGCCTCGGGTGGCAAGGAGCAGGGCGTCGCGCCCGGTGCCGGTCTGCACATCGGCAAGGTGCTGGACGACGACGGCAGCGGCCAGGACTCCTGGATCCTCGCCGGGATGGAATGGGCGGCGCGTGACCAGCACGCCAAGGTGATCAGCATGAGCCTCGGCTCCGGGCCCACCGACGGCACGGACCCGATGAGCCAGGCGGTGAACTCGCTGAGCGCGGAGACCGGTGCGCTGTTCGTGATTGCCGCGGGCAACTCCGGCCCGGACCCGTACAGCGTCTCGGCGCCGGGTGCCGCGGACGCGGCCCTGACCGTCGGTGCGGTGGACGGGGCCGACCGGCTGGCCTCGTTCTCCAGTCGCGGTCCCCGGCTCGGTGACAGCGCACTCAAGCCCGACCTGACTGCGCCTGGTGTCGATGTGCTCGCCGCACGGTCCCAGTACTCGCCGGAAGGGGAGGGTTCGTACGTCGCGATGAGCGGCACGTCGATGGCCACACCGCACGTTGCCGGTGCGGCTGCGCTGCTGGCCAACGCACACCCTGACTGGACTGGGCAGCAACTGAAAGACGCACTCGTCAGCACGACCAAGACCACCGTGCAGTACAGCCCCTTCACTGCCGGCACCGGTCGGCTGGACGTGGCCGCTGCGGTGCGCAGCACGCTGTACTCGTCGGGCTCCGCCTTCGCTGCGGTGAAGTGGCCGTACCCGGCGAGCGGACTGGTGCAGAAGGACGTCACCTACACCAACAACGGTGCCGAGCCGGTCACGCTGAACCTGTCGCTCAAGAACCAGGGCATTCCCACCGGCCTGTTCACGCTGACGACTCCACAGCTGACCGTGCCGGCTCACGGCACCGCCACAGCCGGTGTGGTGAGTCACCTCGACGTCGCCGCCGAGGACGCCGGCTACAGCTCGATGCTGACGGCAACCGACGCCAACGGGGCAGTGCTTGCCCACACCTCGGTCGGCGTCAGCAAGCAGAGTCAGCGCGTCAAGCTGTCGCTCCGCGCGAAGGACCCGCACGGCGCCCCGCTGTCCGGCGTCGTCGTACTCAAGGACATCAAGCGGGACGTCGTACCGAAGGTGTACGAGGTGAACGGCAGCCTCGACGTCGACGTTCGCCCGAGCACGTACGCCGGGTGGATGTACGCCGACGTACTTGGTCTGGAGGGGCCGCATTCGCTGGGGCGGGCTGTCATCAGTCAGCCGGAGGTCGACGTCACCCAGGATCAGACGCTGACGTTCGACGCGGCCGGACTTCGTAAGGTCGCAGCGGTCACACCACGACCTGCTGACAACACGTACGTACGCGTCGACCAATACCGCAGCTACGGCGACCTGCATCGCTTTGTCGACACATATCAGCTCGAGTGGTGGATCTACGACTCCCTGTGGGCTACGCCGACTCGCAAGGTGACACAGGGCTCCTACACGTTCGCCACGCGCTGGCGTCAGGTGCAGCCGGCGCTCACGGTGGGATCGTTCGACAGCGTCGTTCAGAGCTGGTCACCGAAGCTGCCGAAAGGCACTGGCGTCTACCCGGTGGTGTACGTCGGCTCCGACGTCGCGAAGTACGACGTCCGCGGCAAGATCGTGGTTGCCCAGCGCAACGACGCCGTACCGCCGACAGCACAGGCTGCGGCCGCTGCCAAGGGTGGTGCGAAGCTGCTGCTGATCCTGAACGACGGCTACGGGCCGCTGGATGCCTGGGCCGATCTGCCGCAGGAGGAGGCGCCCGCCCTGCCGGTGGCGTCGCTGAACACCGACCAGGGTCAGCAGTTGCTGTCACGCAGGCCCAAGGTGCTGCCGCTCGTTTCGCACCCGTACCCCGAGTACCTCTACGACCTCGTCCAGCACCATGACGGGGCGGTTCCGAAGGACCCTGGGTACCGGCCGACCGTCCGGGACCTCGCGCGCATCGACGAGACCTTCCGCGACACGAAGCCCGGGGATGCACTCGACATCCGCTTCGACCTGTCGGCGGACCTCACGTGGGCGGTGGGTGCCGCCGCTACGACTGTTCCGGCCCAGGGTGACCACACGGTCTGGGTCACGGCCTCGCCGAAGGTGAAGTGGCTCAGCCAGGCCGCGGTTCCGGACCTGAGCCAGCAAGGCTCGTCGTTGTCGTACCGCGCGGGCAGCACGACGAAGGAAACCTGGTTCGGTGGCATCCAGCGTCCGCGGCTGCTCAGCGACAACGCGTTGTCGACGCCGCCGTCACGTGTCGGGGACATCATGAGCGTCTTCACCCTGCCCGGCTTCGCGGACTCGGGCCCGCACCAGGGCACCGTGTACGACGTCGGAGCGCCGGTCACGTCCGCGTTCTACCAGGGCGACACACTGATCGGTGAAGGTGCCGACATGATCTCGGTCGAGGTTGCTCCGGAGCCCCTGCCGTACCGGCTCGTCGTGGACACCAAGCGAGACCTGCCGAACCGGCCGTACTCGCCGAGCACCCACACCGAGTGGGGGTTCACGTCCGGTCAGGCCGACTACGCGAACCTGGAGACGCTGCCGCTACTCCAGCTCGACTACTCGATCGCAACGGACCTGTCCGGCCGGGCGAAGCGCCACACCGACCTCGGGGTAAGCGCCTCGCACCTGCCGGGAGCTGTGGATATCGGCAAGGTCACCACGGCGACGCTGGAGCTGTCGTACGACGACGGCGCGACCTGGCGACCTGCCCGACTGCAGCGGTCCGGTGCTGGTTGGCGAGGCACAGTGGACGCGCCGGCGTCAGCCAAGTACGTGAGCATGCGGGTGACGGCGCGCGACAACGCCGGCAACAGCGTGAGCCAGACCGTCCAACGGGCCTTCGGGGTTCGCTAACTCAGCTTGGGGCGGCGGCGTACCGGGCGGTGCAGCGTCATTGGTGGCTTGCCGCGGGTCGTGGCTCTGGTTGACACCGGAGCCTCGGCCCGCGGTGTGTCGTCGTACCGTCCGGCTGCCTCGGTGATCTCACCGGTCGGCTCCAGGACCAGGATGTCGGCTTCGCTCCGCCACCGCTCCAGCTGAGTGTCCAGGTCGGCTGCGTTCAGTCGCTCGCTACGCAGTACCTGCGCGGCTGCCGTCCACTCGTCGCTGCCGGGCTCCAGCCGCCGTACGGTCGCCTTCCAGCTCGCCAGGCGGTTCGTGGCCGGCTTGGCCGGTACGACGACCTCGACCGCGGGTGCTGCTGCGAGTCCAGGCAGCGGCTGCTCCGCGCCGTCAGCTGAGTCCGCCAGGACGACGTACTGCCCCTCGACCGTGGCGAACCACGCCGGCACTGGTCGCCGGCCTTCCCACGCCAGCCAGACGAGTCCGGCCTTCTTCATCACGCCGGCGATCTCCTCGGTGCTCACAGGGCCCAGCGTGTCACATCATTGCCCCTCATTTCATTGATGCCGCATCGCAGCTTGAGCACCGGCCTGGAACCGGGTGCGCGCACCGAGCTCCTGCATCAGTGCGGCGATCTTGCGCTGCGCCGTACGTTCGCTGACGCCCAGCTGCCGGGCAATGGCCTGGTCGGTCAGACCCGCGAGGAGGAGCTCGACGACTGCGCCGTCAGCCTTCACCGGCGGCGCGCGGTCCCACAGTGCCTCGAACAACTCGACGTACGCATCGAACAGACCGCACGGCTGCACCATTACGGCGGACTCCTCGCTCAGCAGGACCAGAGCCAACCGGTCGTCCGCCAGGTACAGGTGGATCGGCAGCGCCGGCAGCATCCGTGCCGTCTCGTTGCCATGCGCATCGAGTACGCCGTGCTCGTACACGGTCCTGCACTCGGCCCGCTGCACCCGGGGATCGCCATACGGTGCCTTGACGAGCCGCCGTAGCTCAGTCCGCGCCGCTGCCTGCACCTGATCGATCCGCTGCCGGACCGCGCCAGCACCTGTCACCAGTTCGACCAGCGTCGCGGTAGGCGTGCCGGTGTGGCTGCGGTACGCCGCTGACAGGTCGTCGATGTGTGCGCGTACGTCACGCAGCAGGCGCTCCTGTTCCAGCAGCAGCACCTCCAACGCAATGTCCGGCGCCACAGCCACGTAGCGCTCGCCCACGCGGCTCACGAGATCTTTGGCGATCAGGCTGGTCAGTACGGCGGTCTGCTCGCTGTCGGACGGTCCAGACGCGACGAGAGCGCTGTAGCTCGCCTCCGGACCTCGGACTGCGGCTGGACAACACCCTGCCCGCGGGACGCGACAACAAGATCACTATCAGCGGCTACCACCACTCGTACCTCGAGAGCGACCCGGAGCTGACCAGTCTGAAGCTGTCGGTCAGCTACGACGACGGGGCGACGTGGCAGTCCGTGCGGACGACCAAGTCGGGTCGGAGCGAGTACACCGCCGTACTGAAGCACCCAAAGCGCAGCACAGGTGCCGTCAGCCTGCGGACCGAGGGCGTGGATGCGGCCGGGAACACGATCAAGCAGACCATCACCCGCGCGTACGGTCTCACCGCACGGTGAATCGGGACACACTCGGAAAGGAAGTGAGCCGGGTCACCGGGCCAGCGGCGGGAGACGCCGTACGCTGCCGGTGACCGGTGGGTAACCGAGTGGAGGTCGGCTGATGACGGAGCAGGTTTTGCGGAGCAGGCGGTCCTGCCTGGCCACGCCCGGGTCGAACCCGCGGTTCCTGACCAAGGCGAAGGGGCTGGACGCGGACCAGGTGTTCCTGGACCTCGAGGACTCGGTCGCGCCGATCGCCAAGCCTGATGCCCGCAAGAACATCGTCGCTGCGCTCAACGAGGGCGGCTGGGGCAGCAAGCTGCGCGTCGTCCGGGTGAACGACTGGACCACCGAGTGGACGTACGCCGACGTGATCGAGGTCGTCGGCGGCGCCGGCGCGAACCTCGACTGCATCATGCTGCCGAAGGTGCAGACCGCCGAGCAGGTGGTCGCGCTCGACCTGCTGCTCACCCAGCTGGAGAAGGTGCACGGCTACGAGCCGGGCCGGATCGGAATCGAGGCGCAGATCGAGAACGCGCTCGGCCTGACCAACGTGAACGCGATCGCGACCGCGTCGCCGCGGGTGGAGACGATCATCTTCGGCCCGGCGGACTTCATGGCGTCGATCAACATGAAGTCGCTGGTGGTCGGCGAGCAGCCGCCCGGGTACGACGTCGGCGACGCCTACCACTACATCCTGATGCAGATCCTGATGGCCGCACGGGCGCACGGCAAGCAGGCGATCGACGGCCCGTACCTGCAGATCAAGGACGTCGACGGCTTCCGCCGCGTCGCCGGCCGCTCGGCCGCCCTCGGCTTCGACGGCAAGTGGGTCCTGCACCCGGACCAGATCGCCGCCGCGAACGAGGTCTACTCCCCGCGCCAGGACGACTACGACCACGCCGAGAACATCCTCGACGCCTACGACCACTACACCTCCGCAGCCGGCGGCGGCCGCGGCGCGGTCATGCTCGGCGACGAGATGATCGACGAGGCCAGCCGCAAAATGGCCCTCGTCATCTCCGCCAAGGGCCGCGCCGCCGGCCTCACCCGCACCAACATCTGGCAGCCCCCCGCGGACTAGTTCCGGGTGGTCGGCCTGGTGTGATCTGCAGCTCGACAGGAGGTGTCGGGTGGCCGGGTAGTGCACCTGAGCGTGAACAGGTCCGTGCGTACAGCGTCTCGCCGGTGCACTACCTGTCGAGCTTGCACATCACACCGCCGCGAGCAGCCGAGCCGCCACCACCACCCACAGTTCCGGCAGGAGGGCCGGATATCCCCTGGTGTTGTGGGTTCTCCCCTCCCATAGCAACGGAGAAGGCACAACGCCGTCGGATATCCCTTCGTGTGCGCGGGTTCTCGTCGTGCTCGGTCAAGTCCAGCTGGTGGGACGGACCGGGCGGTGCATGTCGGGTGCGGTGCAAGCTAGCGAGCCAACCGTTCCAGCAGGTCGTGGACAACCTCCGTCGTTGGCCGGTCAACGCGAGGTAGCCGAAGCGGGCGCCGACGCCGAGCAGCACCGGCACGCCGCCGACGAACACGGCGACAGTCCCAGCGCCAAGCGATCATGCCGGGTTAAGAGGTCCGGTCTGGGCCATGATCGCGAGTAGGTGGCCGTCGGGGTCGGGGAAGAAGGCCATCCATTCCTCGACGCCGTTGTCGTGCTTGTGGATGAGGTGTGGGGCCTGCTCGAATTCCACGCCGCGGGCGCGGAGTTCGTCGTACGCCGTCTGGATGTCGTCGACGCGGAAGTACAGGACCGACGGCTCGCCGATCGGGCCGTCGTTCGCGCTCAGGAACAAGCGCGTGCCGCCGCAGTCGAAGAAGGCGAGATCGCCGAACGTGTAGAGGTGCGGAAGGCCGAGCACCTTGCCGTAGAAGTCGACCGCGGTCTCGATATCACTGACCGGGCGGGCGATCTGCCCGATGACACCTAGCTCCATCGCCTGGGCTCCTTGTCCTCGAAGGGCGCTGTCGGCGGGCACACCGCGCCAGCTGCGAAGCTCGGCCCGGCGGTCCAGGCCGAGCTTCATCAGCGCGTTCGCGACGTGGAACTTGACCGCGTCGACGCTGACTCCACGCCGCCGCGCGATCTCCCGGTTCGACATCCCGTGCCGCACCGCGTGCACCACCTGCCACTCGGCGGGTGTCAGTACGTCGGGGTGCCGGGGCCGTCCGCGTCTACCCACACCCTCAAGCTAGCTCCGGGGTCGCCGAATTACCCTCCCCCGACAGGCGTTCGAGGCCGTCCAGTAGGAGGTCCAGGGCGAACTCGAACTCGAACTGGTCGTCGCACCCCGGACCGACGACGGAGCCCTGCTCGTGGGTGATCGCCGTGACCAGTTCGGTGATGTGGGGGAACCGCTCGGCCAGCTCCGGTGGCGGTGGCGCCGGATCCGGACCGGTGCCGGCGGTGTCCTCGAACAGTTCCTGCGAGAACCCCAGCAGGCGGCTGCCCAGAGCGTGCAGCGCGTGATGGGTCAGGTCGATCGACAAGCCCCCGGCCCGGAAGATCCCGATCATCGACTCCATGTAGTCCATCACCGCTGGGGTCGGGTCGGTCCGCGCCCTGGTCCGTTCCTCGATCACCCGGGGCGCCCAGGGATGAGCCAGGAGCACCTGGCGGGCCGACAAGATCCGCTGCCGGACGGCCGGCTTCCAGTCGGTGTCCTCGGCGGGCGGATCGATCTGGCCGACGATCGCGTCGACCATGCCGTCCAGCAGCTCGTCCTTGTTGCGCACGTGCTTGTACAGCGCCATCGGCACGACGCCGAGCGCTTGCGAGATCTTGCGCATGCTGACGGCGTCGGCACCGCCCTCGTCCGCCAGGTCGACGGCGGTGCCCAGGATCCGTTCCTTGCTCAACGGCGTCCGCGACGGCGCGGCGGGTTCGGTCTGCGTGGTGATGTCCCTGGCTCCTCTCGTATCCGGACGACCCTTGACAGGTGTACGCCGTACACCCTACCGTCAACGTACCAGGGTGTACGCCGTACACCGCCAGTCGGACTGGAGTGTGAACATGGTGACTTCCGACTTCCGCGACGACGCCGCCGCGGCGTACGAGGTCCGCAAGGAGCTGGGACCCGAGTACGAGCGCGCAGTACTGGAATCCTTCGTCGCCAATGCCGCGCAGTCCATCAATCAGCAGGTGGACGCCCGGCTGGCGGAGCGGGCACCGGGTCAGAAGCAGCCGCAGCCCGACAACTCACATTTGGCCGTTCCGGTGTTCTCCCTGCTCCTCGGGGTCATCGGTTCGGTCTGGCTGACGGCCGGCGCGCACGCCGAATCGGATGCGGTGTTCGCCATGTGGCTGGGGATCACCCTGGTCAACATCGTCTTCGTGCGGATGTTCAAAAGCATCCGCCGCTCGCAGTGATCAGCGGGTCCAGACCTTGTAGATGCGGATCGGCTTGACCGGCGGGCCGTCCTGGTCCGGGTCGGCGATGCCGGCCGCGACCATGCGGTCGAAGGTGGACATGCCGGCGATCACGTGGCCGAGGACGGTGTAGTTCGGGGCGATATTCGCGAACGAGTGCACGACGAAGAACTCCGAGCCGTTGGTCCCGGGCCCCTGGTTGCCGTAGGCAACGGTGCCGCGCGGGTAGGTCTCCTGGCCGGTGACCTCGTCCGGGAACTTGTACCCCGGCCCACCCTCTTCCTGGCGGTAGATGTCACCGCACTGCAGGACACCCAGCCGGGACGAGTTCGTCAGCCGGAAGCACTGCGTCGCGTCGTAGAACCGACTCTTCACCAGGTGCACGAAGTTGTGCACGCCGCAGGGCGCGTTGGCGCGGTCCATCCGGACCACGAACGGTCCGTAGTTCGTCACGAAGTACACGTCCACCGTGCCCTTCGCACGGGCAACCGGGGACGGGATCCGGACCGGCTTGGCCGCCGGGTTCTCAGGCGTCGGCGTGAACTCGCATTTCGCCACCGGTTTGGACGCCGGTGTGGCCGAGGCTGTCGTCGTGGAAAGCGTTGTCGCGACCAGAACGGCCGCGATCAGGGCGGTGAGTGATCGCTTCATCACCACACCGTAGTACCTCGCTCGCTCTCTGCAGAGGTTGTTCAAGGAATTCGCCGCGGACTCGAACATCCGGCACATCCCGCCTAAGGTGATCCGGTCCGCTGCGGAAGGTGTATGTGTGAACGGCGAGGTACTGGCCGGTCGGTACCGGTTGCTGACCCTGCTGGGCAGGGGCGGTGCAGGCGAGGTGTGGCAGGCGGAGGACACGGTCCTCGCCCGTCAGGTCGCGGTGAAACTGCTGCGCAGCCTCGAAGGCGACCCGATGGACGCGGTCCAGAGGTTTCGCGGTGAGGCTCAATCAGCCGCTCGATTGACGCATCCGAACGTCGTCGCGACGTACGACGTCGGCACCGAGGGCGACCACGTGTTCCTGGTCATGGAACTGGTGCAAGGCCCCGATCTCGCCCAACTGATGCGTACGTCGGGACTCCCGGCCGCCGCACTGGTCCAGGACATCGCCCTGCAGGGCGCTCGCGCGCTGGACGCGGCGCACGCGGCCGGGATCGTGCACCGCGACGTCAAGCCGGGCAACCTGCTGCTGGCTCCCGACGGCACCCTCAAGATGACCGACTTCGGTATCGCCAAGAGCGCAGGCACCGAGACGACAGGACTCGGCGTCCTGCTCGGTACGGCGTCGTACGTGTCGCCGGAACAGGTCCGCGGCGAGCCCGCTACCGCCGCCAGCGACTGGTACTCGTTCGGCTGCGTTCTCCACGAGCTCCTGACCGGTACGCCGCCGTTCACCGGGCCGACCGTCGACGTGGTCATGCGGCAGCACCTCGACGTACCGCCTCCGCCTGTCACGCGTGCCGACGTACCGGCTGAGCTGTCGAATCTCGTGACGCACCTGCTGGCCAAGGATCCGGCGGACCGCCCGTCGTCGGAGTCTGAGGTGGCTGCGCTGCTCGCACCGGCCAACCAGACCCAGGTCCTAGCGGTCACACCACCTGCGGCCGCTGAGGTGGTCGGTGTGGGCAAGTGGGAGCAGGACTCGGACGAACCGGCCCATCGGGCGACCCGCAGGGGTTTCCCGTTGGCCAAGGCGGGTGTGGCTGCCGCCGTAGTGGTGGCTGGTGTGGTGGGCGCCCTCATGTTGCGTGCCGGCGTGTCGAACGATCCGCCCGCACAGGCCGGCGGTACTCCGTCTGCTCCGGTGCAGAAGGCCACAGCGGCTCCCAAGACCACACCGAAGCCCCAGCCGACCCCTACTCCCACCAAGACCAAGACGAATCCGACGAAGAAGCCGACGCAGACGCAGAACCCGCAGGCGGTCTTGGTGCAGCGGCTGCGCTCTCTGGCCGCGCAGGTCCGTGCGACGCAGGAGGGCAGCCGTAGCAGGGCGCCGCGGGAGGCTGCGAACGACCTGGACCAGGCGGCCCAGGCCATCGACCACGGCGACACCGAGTCCGCCGCGAAGCACTTCTACGAGGCGCGGCAGCGGCTGGCGGAGGCGCAGCAACGCCACCGCTGGCAGGCGACCCAGCAGATCGCCGCGCTGTTCTTCACCATCAGCCAGTCACTCCCGCCTCCTGACCACGACGACGAGTGAGGCACGCGACCTTCACCAGGTGGCCGGTGTCACAGCGGGTGTCACCCTCGTACCGGGATGCTGATAGCGAGGATACTCGCGGGTAAGCCGGCCGAAGGAGACGCACGATGAGCAGGTTGCAGCAGACCGACGGGCTGACCGACATCCAGGAAGAGATCCTGAAGACGGTCCGGGCCTTCGTCGAAGCCGAGATCCTCCCGGTCGCGACCGAGCTCGAGCACCGCGACGAGTACCCGACCGAGATCGTCGAGGGCCTCAAGGAACTCGGCCTGTTCGGCCTGATGATCCCCGAGGAGTACGGCGGCCTCGGCGAATCGCTGCTGACCTACGCGCTGTGCGTCGAGGAGATCGCCCGCGGCTGGATGAGCGTGTCCGGGATCATCAACACGCACTTCATCGTCGCGTACATGCTGCTCCAGCACGGGACCGACGAGCAGAAGCAGAAGTACCTGCCGCGAATGGCGACCGGCGAGGTCCGCGGCGCGTTCTCGATGTCCGAGCCCGGCTGCGGGTCCGACGTCGCCGCGATCAAGACCAAGGCCACTCGCGAGGGCGAGGGCTACGTGATCAACGGCCAGAAGATGTGGCTGACCAACGGCGGTACGTCGAACCTGGTCGCCGTACTCGTCAAGACCGATGAGGGGCAAGACTCGGTCTACAAGAACATGACCACGTTCCTGGTCGAGAAGGAGCCCGGTTTCGGCGAGGTCGACAAGGGCCTCACGATCCCCGGCAAGATCGAGAAGATGGGCTACAAGGGCGTCGACACCACGGAGCTGGTGTTCGACGGCTACCGGATCGACGCGGGCCAGATCCTCGGCGGCGTACCGGGCAAGGGCTTCTACCAGATGATGGACGGCGTCGAGGTCGGTCGCGTGAACGTTGCCGCCCGCGGCTGTGGTGTCGCGCGGCGGGCGTTCGAGCTCGGGATCTCGTACGCGCAGCAGCGGGAGACGTTCGGCAAGAAGATCGCCGAGCACCAGGCCGTGCTGTTCCGGCTCGCCGACATGGCCGTCAAGGTGGAGGCCGCGCACGAGCTGATGGTGAAGGCGGCCCGCAAGAAGGACAGCGGTTCCCGCAACGACTTCGAGGCCGGCGTCGCGAAGTACCTGGCCAGCGAGTACTGCTCGCAGGTCGTGGAGGACTCGTTCCGCATCCACGGCGGCTACGGGTTCTCCAAGGAGTACGAGATCGAACGCCTCTACCGCGAGGCGCCGATGCTGCTGATCGGCGAGGGTACGGCGGACATCCAGCGGATGATCATCGGCCGCCGCCTCCTCGAGGACTACAAGCTCTGACCGTGCGCTGGGTCGACAGGCGGGGCGGTGCCGGTCGGCCCAGCGCGCGGCGGGGCAGGGTCTAGGCCGTACTGCGGGTCGGGACTTGCCGGGTTTTGCCGGAGCCGTGGCCGGAGAGCAGCCAGATGCCCAGTTGAGTGATCTCGTGGCGTACTGAAGCACCGGCCCGGCGGGTCGTGATCAGGCCGGCCTCCCGCAGTACCGTCGCCTGGTGGCTCGCGGCCGCCGGGGAGATCCGGCAGCGTTTCGCCAGCTCCGTCGTCGTACAGCCGCTGACGGTCGCCTCCAGTGCGGCGGCCCGGGTCGACCCGAGCAGGGAACCCAGCGGATCACTCGACGGCGGGTGCTCCAACGGCGCCTGCCGCAGGATCCCGGGCGCATGCTGGATCGGATAGACCAGGATCGGTTTGAGGTCCGGGTCCCGCAGCTTGGTCGGTACCTGCCAGCAGAACGCCGAAGGCTGCAACTCGATTCCCCTGCCATCGAGATACAGATCTCGGTCGTTCATGTCCAGCACCTGCAGAACCGGTGCGACCCACCGGACCCGCGGATGCAGCGACGACAGCAATCGGTCCACACCGTGCCGGGCCAACGCCTCCCCACGATGGGCGTGGTCGGCGGACACGTGCGTCCCGATCGATTTCCAGTACGGCGCGATCGCCGCGTCGTGATACGTCCGGATGGCCCGTCCGAGCTTCTGCATCGACGTACGGCCACCTTGGGCCAGCTCCCGTGTCCAGGGGGAGGGCGGCCGGTACTGCGCGAGCAGGTCGAGCTCACTGCGGATCTGCTGCCGCGGTGTCGCCAGCGCCTGCTCCAGTGCGGTGTCGAAGTCCGGTGCGGGCTCCGCCGGGGTGAGGAAGTCGGGCGAGTAGCCCTTGGACGGGGTCAGCTCGAGCAGCAGCCGCATCTGGTCCGGTGCGACCGTCGCCCGCACGTGGCGCCGCCAGTCCTCGAAGATCAGCCGGCCTTCCGAGTGCTGCAGCATATGCAGGCTCAGCAGCACCTCCCAGAGCGGCGCCGGCGTGGTGGCGACCGTGACCCGGGTCAGGTCGCGCGGCGTGAAATGAATACGAAGCACCGCGATCCCCTCCCGTCCTCGGTCGTCCCCCGGGTCCGCATCGGTCGCGGAAAGTAATCAATTCCTGACCGAATGCGATTCCGGAATTCAATCAAGGCAGCCGATCCCGGGACAACCGTTTGAACATTCCAATCCGGGAGTAGTCCTGGCCATGGCAAAAGGTTGCCAACTCACCCGACCGGGCGGAGCGAATTCCGCGCCCAGAAGATGACTAGAGCCAGTGGTTCCGCTTGAACAAGCGGTAAAGGACGGTGCACGCCGCCACCATCACTCCGAGTACCACGAAGTACGCGTACTTCAGCCGCAGTTCCGGCATGTAATCGAAATTCATGCCGTAGATCCCGGCGATCATGGTCGGCACTGCGAGGATCGCCACCCAGGCCGAGATCCGCCGCATGTCCTCGTTCTCGGCCACCTGGACCTGGGCCAGCCCGGCCTGCAGGATCGAGCTGAGCAGCTCGTCGAACGAGATCACCTGCTCCTTCACCCGTTGCAAGTGGTCGTCGACGTCGCGAAAGTAGTTTTTCGTCTCGTCGGCGATCAGCGGGTGCCGCAGCGTGGCCAGCGCGCGCATCGGGCCGGTCAGCGGCGCTACGGCCCGTTTGAGCTCCAGCACCTCACGCTTCAGCTGGTACACCCGGTCGATGTTCCGCCAGCCACGCGGCGTGAACATGGACGTCTCGATCAGGTCGATATCGGCCTGTACGGCGTCCGCGACCTCCAGATACCGGTCCACGACGTGGTCCGCGATGGCATGCAGTACGGCGCCCGGACCGGTGGCGAGCCGTTGCGGCTCCCGCTCCAGCTCCTGCCGCAGCCCCGCCAGCTCACTGTGCTCACCGTGCCGGACCGTGACGACGAAGCCGGGTCCGCAGAACACCATGACCTCACCCGTCGCGACCACCTCGCTGGTCGCGGTCAGGTCGTCGTGCGGGACGTAGGTGACCGTCTTGAACACTGCGAACAGCGTCTCGCCGTACCGCTCCAGTTTGGGGCGCTGGTGCGCCTCGTACGCGTCCTCCAGCGCCAGCGGGTGCAGACCGAACTCCGCACCGATGATGGCGAGCTGGTGGTCGGTCGGCTGGAACAGGCCGATCCACACGAAGCCCTGCCCGCGCTGCGCCCGGACGAGCGCCTCGGTGTAGGAGTTGACGCGGGTGTCGCGGACGCCGTCGCGGTACAGTCCCCAGTCGACCAGGGCGCCTTCGAGCTTGCCGGTGACCACGTCGTCCGGCGGGCGTCCGGCACCGCCGGCACGCCGGGCGAAGACTCGTCCCACACGGCGTGTCGCGCCCATGTCCCATCGTCGCCCGGTCATCACCGGCGAGGCTATCAAGACGCGGTAACCAGCCGTCGGCAATGATGGGGGTGGAAGCACGTGGAGAGGAACGACGATGACCACGCAGGGCATGCCCTCGATGGACCCCAGGCCGACCGGCCTGACGATCGGGACGTACGACACCTACCGGGAGGCACAGCGAGCTGTCGACTATCTCTCGGACGAGAAGTTCCCGGTCGAGCACACGACCATCGTCGGCAACAACCTTCGCCAGGTCGAGAAGATCACCGGCCGGCTCACCTGGGGCCGGGCGCTGACCGCGGGCCTGGCCAGCGGCGCCTGGTTCGGGCTGTTCGTCGGCCTGCTGCTGGGACTCTTCACCACCAACAACTGGATCGCAGCGGTGCTGACCGGCGTCGTACTGGGTGCCTTCTTCGGCCTGGTGTTCGGCGGCCTCGGCTACGCGCAGTCCGCCGGCCGCCGGGACTTCACGTCGCGGACGGCCGTGGTGGCCACGACGTACGACGTGCTCTGCGACTTCAAGTTCGCTGAAGAGGCGCGCAACCACCTCGCCAAGCTGGCGCTGAAGGGCGAGGTGCACCCGCTGCTGCCGGATCACCAGGCCCAGCAGACGCAGCAGACCACGCAGCGGCCCGTCGACTGAGGTGACCTATCTCTCCTGTCGGTGAGAGCCAGACCACGGCCCGGATGCGCCCGGACCCGGCAGCATGGGGAATCCAGGAGCCGAGGAGGAACCGAGATGCAGTTCGGGCGCAGCTACGAGGAGTTCGAGGTCGGTGCTGTCTACAAGCATTGGCCGGGTAAGACGGTCACGGAGTACGACGACCACCTGTTCTGCCTGCTCACCATGAACCACCATCCGCTGCACCTGGACACGCACTACGCGGAGGGGTCGACCCAGTTCGGGAAGAACGTTGTGGTCGGCAACTACATCTACTCGATCCTGCTCGGGATGTCGGTCCCGGACGTGAGCGGCAAGGCGATCGCCAACCTGGAGATCGAGTCCCTGCGGCACGTCGCCCCGACCTTCCACGGCGACACCGTGTACGGCGAGACGCTCGTCCTGGACAAGTGGGAGTCCAAGTCCAAGGACGACCGCGGCGTCGTCTACGTCGAGACCAAGGGCTACAAGCAGGACGGCACTGTCGTCTGCCTGTTCCGCCGCAAGGTCATGGTCCCGAAGAACAACTACCTGGAGAGCCGGGGCGGAGAACAGCCTGGCCGCCCCGCCCCGGCTTCCTGATCAGCCTCCTGATCAGCTGAGGAACAGCTCGATCACCGGGACCTCGACGTTCGGCCGCTGGATCGGGAGTTTCAGGGTGAGGGTGTCGGGGGAGACGCCGCCCATGCGGGTGTTCTGGGCGGTCTGCTTCGGGTCGTTGACGATGCGCTTGATCTCGGACGCGTCGTTGAGGAGCTGCGCGTACTTGACCTTTCCGCCGAGGCTGGGGAGGTGGACGTGCCCCATCGGCCAGGAGAACAGGTGCAGGTAGAGGCGATTGCCCTTCTGCGTGTAGCGGGCGTCGGTCGGCGGCGTGAACTCGGACGGCCGCGCGCCGCGGATCGACCGCTCGTGCAGCCGCATCCACTGACCGATCTTGGCCAGCGTCGCCAGTGCCCGCGGGTCGAACTCACCCCGGCCCGTGGGACCGACGTTGAGCAGCAGGTTGCCGTCCTTGGAGACCGAGTCGACCAGCATCTTCACCAGCGTCTCCGGTGACTTCCAGTCCAGGTTGTCCCGGTCGTAGCCCCAGCTGCCGTTGAGCGTCTGGCACGCCTCCCACAGCACGGGTACGCCGTCGCGCTCCATCGGACCGTCCGGCTGGTACTGCTCCGGCGTCACGAAGTCACCCGGGATGTCCAGCCGGTCGTTGATCAGGATGTCCGGCTGCAGCTCCCGCACCATCGCCATCAACTCGACGGACCGCCACTCGTCCTTCCCCTTGCCGTTGCCGGGCCCCGGCAGACCGTCCTCCCGGTTCCGGTTCGGGTACGAGAAGTCGAACCACATGATGTCGATCGGTCCGTAGTTCGTCAGCAGTTCGCGTGTCTGCGCGTGCAGATAGTCGGCGTACACCTGGACGTCTCGGCCCGCGGCCTTCGCCTGCGCTTCCTCGTCGTACCGCTGCGGGTGGACGACGTCGATCGGGAACTCCGGGTGGTGCCAGTCGATCAGCGAGTGGTAGAACCCGACCCCGAGCCCTTCGGCCCGGCACGCCTCGACGAACGGCCCGACCAGGTCCTTGCCCCAGGCGGTCTTCGCCACGGTGTAGTCGGACACCTCGGAGTCCCACAGGCAGAAACCCTCGTGGTGCTTGGTCGTGAGGACGGCGTACTTCATGCCGGCCTCGCGGGCGGCGCGGGCCCACTTCGCCGGGTCGTACAGGTCCGGCTCGAAGTGGTCGAAGTACGGCTGGTAGTCCTCGTCGGTCAGCCGTTCGCGGTTCTTCACCCACTCGTGCCGGGCCGGCAGCGAATACAGGCCCCAGTGGACGAAGAGTCCAAACCGCCAGCCGCGGAACTTCTCGACGACTGTGCTCGACGGTTTGGGCGCGGGAGGCGCGTCGGTCATCTCAATTCTCCTTGTGGTTTAGCGTCCGCCCAGCCCCGTGACGAGCAGGCCGCGGACGAGATGTTTCTGCAGCAGGACGACAAGCAGCACGGTGGGAATCATGGCCATGATCGAGGCAGCCATCATCAGGTTCCATTGGGTGCCCTGCTGACCGACGAACTGCGCCAGGCCGAGCGGCACGGTGCCCTTGTCCTCGACGCTGTTGATGATGATCAACGGCCACAGGAAGCTTCCCCAGAAACTGATGAACGTGAAGACGGTGAGTACGGCGATCGCCGGCCGCGCGAGTGGCAACATGATCCGCAGGAACGTGCCGAACGGACCGCACCCGTCCACCCGGGCGGCCTCCTCCAGTTCGGCCGGGATCGTCAGGAAGAACTGCCGAAGCAGGAACGTGCCGAACGCGGTGAACGCCCACGGCAGGATCAAAGCCCAGTAGCTGTCCACCCAGCCGAGCGCCTGCATCAGCCAGTACATCGGCACGATCAGCACTTCCTGCGGCACCATCAACGTCCCCAGGAACAGGACGAACAGTTGCTCCCGGCCCCTGAACTTCAGCCGGGCGAAGGCGTACGCCGACATGCTCGAGGCAGCGACCACCACCAGGGTGCCGGCCACCGCCACCAACAGACTGTTCAGGAAGTACCGATCGAACGGAGCGAACGTGAACGCGTCCGCGTAGTTCTTCCAGCGGATCTCGGAGCCGAACAGGTGCGGTGTCGGGGTGAACACCTCGTCGGCGGGTTTCAGCGACGTCGAAACGGCGTACACCAGGGGGCCGAGGAAGACGATCGCGACGATGACCAGGAGCGTGTGCGAGACGCCGCTGCGGACCTTGCGGGCGGCGCTGTTGGTCTCAGACGTCATAGTTCACCCACCGCTTCTGCCCGACGAACTGGATCGCGGTGATGCCCATGATGATCACGAACAGCACCCATCCGGCCGCCGACGCCAGTCCCATCTGGAGGAACTGCCAGCCCTGGTTGTAGACGTACATGACGATGGTCTGGGTGGCCACGCCCGGGCCGCCCTGGGTCAGGATGAACGGCTGTGCGAACACCTGGAACGAGGTGATCAGCGTCATCGTGGTGGCGAAGAACATCGACGGGGTGATCATCGGCCAGGTGATGTAGCGGAACCGCTGCAGCGGCCCGGCGCCGTCGATCTGCGCGGACTCCAGTTGCGACTGCGGAACCTGGTCGATCGCGGCCGAGAAGACCAGGAAGTTGTACCCGAAGCCCTGCCAGATCGACATCGCCACGATCGCCGGCATCGCCCAGTTCGACGAGCCCAGGAAGTTCGGCGCGTCGATGCCGAACCAGCTCTGCAGGCCGCCGTCGATCAGCCCACCGGGCTGGAACAGCAGCCGCCAGACCATCACGTTGGCCACCATCGGCGTCATCACCGGGATGAAGAACAGCACCCGGAACACCTGGCGGCCCCTGATCTGCGGGCCCAGCCAGACCGCGAGCCCGAGCGAGACGACCACGTTCAGCGGGACGTACAGCACCACGAACAGAACCGTGTTCAGCACCACCCGGCGGAACACGGGGTCGTGCAGCAGGTGCGAATAGTTGCCGAAGCCCTGGAACGTGCGTTCCCCGAACACCGGCCAGTCGAACAGGCTGATGCCCAGTGCCATCGCCGTCGGGAACAACGTGAACAGAGCCAGCCCGCCGAGGCTCGGCGCCAGGAAGACCGACGCGTACCGGCCGTCCCGGCGCAACGCGGGCCGGCGCCCCGCCCGGGGCGCACCTGCAGGTGTGCCCGGGGGAGCGACGGTTGTATCGGTCGCCATTACGAACCAGCGCCTGCCTGGTCCTGGATGGTCTTCAGGGCCTGGTCCGGCGGGATCTCGCCGTTCAGCGCCTGCGTTCCGAACCGGTTGAGCAGGTCGGCGACCTGGACCCAGTTCTTCGAGGTGACCAGCGGGACCGAGTGCTCGGAGGCGTAGTCGATGGTCTCCTTCGCGCCGTCGATGTTCGCGGCGGTGAACCACGCCGGGTGCGCGACGGTGCGAGCTGGGTACGCGCGGCCGGCCTGGGCCAGCGTGGTCAGCGGCTTCTCACTCGTCATCGACATGATCGCCTGGAAGGCGGCGTCCGGCGTCTTGCAGGACCGGGAGATGCCGAAGCCCGACCCGGCGGTATAGGTCTTCGAGCCGTCCGGACCGGCCGGGATCGGCGCGATGCCGAGGTCGAACTTGACCTTGCCCTTGGTATCGATCAGCGACCACGGCCCGTTCAGCTGCATCGCGGCCTTGCCGCCGGTGAACTGCTGGGTCTCGAAGTCCGGGTTGCCGCCCGGCACCTGCGGGGCGATCTTGTCGGTCTTGACGAAGTCGGCGTACTGCGAGAAGCCCTGCTCGAACTTCGAGTCGGTGAAGTTGAGCTTGCCGTCGGCCAGCGGCTCGGCGCCGGTCATGGTCCGTACCCAGGACATGGTGCCCAGGTCGCCGGGGGTCGTCACCAGGCCGGTCTTCCCAGCGGCGGTCAGCTTCTTCGCGGCCGCCTTGAACTCGTCGATCGTCCAGCCCGGCTTCGGATCGGGTACGCCGGCGGCCTTGAACAGGTCCTTGTTGTAGAAGATCACCATCGGGCCGGAGTCGTACGGGATCGCGATCTGCTTCCCGTCCGCCTTCAGGCCGTCCATGATCGGCTTGTCGAAGTCCTCGGCCTTCATGCCGTACTTCTTCATCAGGTCGTCCAACGGCAGCATCGCGCTCGCGTACGACGCCATCCGCAGACTCTGCATGCCGATGATGCAGGGTGCCTTGCCGCCGGCCAGCGTAGTCCCGATCTTCGACCAGTAGCTGTCCCAGGGGGCGCCCTGGAGCTTGACGGTGATCCCGGCGTGATCGGTGTGGGCCTGGTCAGCGACCTTCTGCCAGGCGGCCTGGTCCTCGGCGCCGGCGATCCAGAACGACCAGACCAGGTCGGCCTTGTCTGCTGAGCCGGAGCTACCGCTACTGCCGTCGTCGCCGCCGCCACACGCGGCAACGGCGGTCAGGGCCAGCACCGCACACGTGGCGATGAGCCAGCGGCGTGCCCGAGCTGGTGTTCCTCTCATCCTGACCTCCAAGGAGAACTGTGAGTCATCCGATCAATATGTCGGGATCTTGACCAGAGTCAACAGCTCGTGGGCTTATTTCAGGAGAAAAAGGAACTTCCCACGCCTAGCGCAGGGGCTAGACCTCCGATGTATGGTCCAGAGACATCGGAGGTTTGGGGCCGAAGGGAGGGTTTGCATGGCGGTGACGGATGTGGCGATCGACCGGATCAAGGAGATGATCGTGGCCGGCGAGCTGCAGCCCGGCGACCGGCTGCCGCGCGAGGCCGACCTGGCCGCGCGGCTCGGGCTGTCCCGCAACTCGCTTCGCGAGGCGGTCAAGGCGCTGGCGCTGATCCGGGTGCTCGAGGTCCGGCAGGGCGACGGCACCTACGTGACCAGCCTCGACCCGGCGCTGCTGATGGAGACGATGGGCTTCGTCCTGGACCTGCACCAGGACGCGTCGGTCCTGGAGTTCTTCGAGGTACGGCGGATTCTCGAGCCGGCCGCCGCGGCCCGGGCCGCGTTGCGGATGCCGGACGCCGACATCACCGCGATGCGCGCACTGCTGGACGACCTCCCCGACGACCCGTCCGCCGACGAGCAGCTCGCCTGCGACGTCGAGTTCCACCGGCTGCTCGCGATCGGCAGCGGGAACCGGACCCTGGCGTCGATCATCGAGAGCCTGCGGCAGCCGACCTACCGGGCCCGGATCTGGCGCGGCCTGACCCAGACGGGCGCGGTGAACCGCTCGGTCGCGGAGCACCGCTCGATCCTGGAGGCGATCGCCGCCCGCGAGCCGGAGGTCGCCCAGGCCTGGGCGACCGTGCACATCGCGGGCGTCGAACGCTGGCTCAACGAGGCGGTCAATCTCGAGGTGGACGGAGCTCCAGCAGCACCGCGGCGGGCATCTGCAGCGTCACCTCGACGGCTGAACCGTTCCACTCGAGTGGGGTACTGACCAGCCGGCTGCGCTCGGCGAGCTCGGCCAACTCCTCGTCGGTCGGCCAGTCGCCGAGACCTTCGGCGGCCTGCGCGATGTCGCCGGACCCGACGGCCAGAGTGGTTGCCGTGGCCTGCCAGGACGGGTCCACGCCGGGCAGCTGGACCTGGACCGTCCTGGTCAGTTCCGGTGCCCCGTCGGCTTTGGTCTGATCGAGGGTCAGATTCCACAGCAGTACGGCGATCCGGTCGCGGTCCCGGGACGCCCAGGCCTCCACGAGGCTCCCGCCACCGTCTCCGTCGTACGTCAACGGCAGCTCGACCGGTCCGAGCCGGCTGAGCAGCGTCATCGCGTGGTAGCGCGGTTTCGCCAACCCACCAACGGTTTGCAGCCCGAAGCCGCCGTGCAGGAACCGCGGCGGCCGGCCGAGCTCCTCGAAGTGGTCGGACGCGACCCAGTACGAGAGCGCGTCGATCCGTCCCGCAGCTGACCGCATGCCGCGGAGCAGGAACATCCCGGAGAACACCGAGTCGTTGATCGGGTTGAAGTGCCTCGGCGTCACACCCCACTCGGTCCAGAGAATGCGAGCATCGCCGAATCCGTGTCGCTCCAGCGAGGCCCGTACGTCGAGCGGCGGCGAGCCGTACGTGTGCGTGGACACGAAGTCGACCGGCGTACCGAACCGTTTGGCGTGGGCGAGGAGGTCGTCCACCCAGCCGGCTGCGGCGGAGGACGGGCCGCCGATCGCGAGGCGCGGGTCGACGGACTTCACGGCGGCAGCGGACACGTCGTACAGCTGGAGCCATTCGGCCTTGGTGCCGGACCAGAAGACCTCGAGGTTGGCCTCGTTCCAGACCTCGAAGTCCCACGTCAGCACCTCGTCGAGACCGTACCGGTCGACGAGGTGCTGCACGAGCGCGCGGACCAGGTCGTGCCAGCGCTGGTACGACGCCGGCGGCGAGATGATCGCGCCGTACTCGAAGACTGTCTTCGTCGGGTCGCTCGCCAGCTCACGCGGCATGAAACCGAGCTCGACCACCGGACGCAACCCGAGCGCGAGCAGCTTGTCGTAGATCGCGTCCACCACGTCGAAGTTGTAGGTGTCCCCGTCGATCACGTGGGTGTCGTCGTGGAAGACCGCGTGCGCGCGGACCGTGCGGACGCCGATCTCGTCGTGCATCCGGCGCAGCGCGTCCTCGAGCTCGCTGCCGATCTCGTGGCCGCCGGTCAGGTCCTTGCAGAGCAGCTGGCTCAGGCGCTCGCTGCCGACCATCGGCTCCCACGGCCGCTGCAGCTCGGTGCCCTCGGCAATCGTATCGACGGTCACCTTCACTTTCGGCGCGACACCGCCGGCAACCAGCGGTACGGCGCCGACGGTCCGACTCGGGAGCCCGTGGGTCGTTACCTCGGGCACGCTCGCGACCGCGTAGCGGTACGGCGTACCCGGGGTTCCCGTGGTGTCCACGTACGGCGGCGACGGGACCGACAGCACGTCGCCGCTGTGGTGATCGACCGGTTCCAGCGGACCGCGCTCGCCGGTTCCCCTGAAGATCAGGTAGCCGACTGCGCCGTCCACCGGCGACCAGTCGATCGTCACCTGGCCGACGCCGCCGACCGCCGTGACCTCCTTCGGCGGATCGAGCTCGGGAAAGGCGAACGCGCGCTGCTCATCGGAGCGGAGCGCAATCCGCTGGTCCCAGTCGGTCTTGGCGTCGTCCTGCATCTATGCGACTCCCGATTCGAACTGTTCCATCGCGATCAGCGGCCGGATCCGGTTCTCCACCGTCCGGCTCGCGAAGCTGCGCCGGATCAGATTCCCGCCGAACACGTTGCCGATGGCACCCATCACCATCGCCTGGTCGAGTGACAGGTACCGGCGGGCGATCAGCCCGGACTTGACGGCGACCGAGTCGAAGAACCCGCCGCCGCCATACGCGTGCAGGGTCTTCTCGATCTTGCTCAGGTTGTCGATCGCCTGCCGCGGCGCGTAGGCCATCGCCAGGAACGCGGCGTGCGGGGTGACCACGCCGTCGCCATACGTCGGGTTCGGGTTGGTGCCTTCGCGGCAACCCTCGAAGCCGGCGTCGTAGTTGGTCGCCTCCAGGTCCGACGGGTAGCCGCCCGGGTCCATCCCGATCGCGTCGACGCCGTAGACGGAGTACCCGCCCTTCGGATTCGACGCGGGGGAGAAGCCCCAGTAGCCGTACTTCGCGTCGTCGAGGCCGTGCTCGATGTGTGCGCGGACCGTCAGCGGGTGGTTGAGACCCCAGCTGCGCGGCGCCCAGGTCGACTCGGGCACGAACAGGTCGGGCATCAGCGACTCGAACATGTCACCGCCCCAGGACGGCACGAGCCGCATCCCGCGGTACTCGTAGGTTCCCTCGAAGACGTCCAGACCGAGGTACGTCCGGTGCACGCCCTTCGGCTTCTGCTCCACCCACGACCAGTCGCAGCTGTCCGGGAAGGTGCGGTACGTCGCGAAGTACTGCGTGTGCGGGACCTGGTTGAGCGCGAACCCGACGTATCCGGCGATCCGGGCCTCGGTGTTGCAGGTGTCGTAGTGGAACTTGCGGTAGTACACGTCCGGGCCGACGCCGGCGTGGTTGCCCTTGTCGGTTTCCTCGTCCGGCGGCGGGGTCTCGAAGAAGCCGCCGCGCATCAGACCGCCCGGGCGGGCCGCGGGGTTGTAGTAGAACGCGAAGTTCATCTTGTTCAGCAGGGCGTCCGCGAGGGCTCGGGCGCGCGGCTCGGCGTTGCGGACCACCATCAGCGCGCAGGCGAACCAGCCGTTGTCGACACTTGAGACGAACGGCGTGATTGGCTTGGTCCCGTCCGGGTCGGTGGTCAGCACCTCGCCGGTGGCCTCGTCGTACCAGTTGAAGTACATGCCGCTCGGCTCGTGATGTACGACGTTCTTCATCGTCGTCAGCGTCTGCGTGATGCGGCGCAGCGACTCCTGCGGCGAGATGATGCCAAGGTGCTTGGCGACGACCGTGCTCCACAGGTAGCCGCCGATGTTGGTGGGGGAGGTGTAGCTGCTGCGCACCGGGTTCGTCACCGACTCGCCGATGTTGTCGGCCGGCAGACCGGTGTGCTCGTCGGTCATCGCGACCAGACTGCGCCAGGTGTCACGGGCCCACCGGCCTACCGTGGCTTTGTCTTCGCGGCTTGGTGTCCAGCTGCCTTTCAAGAGGTCAGCGGGTGAAGGCGTTCCACCGAAGGCTGGGCTGGCGGTTCCTGCGAGCGCTGCGACGCCCGTGGCGGCGAGCACGGTGCGGCGACTGATGATGGCGGTCATCTGAGGTCTCCTATTTCAGTCCGGTTATCGCTATGCCCTTGGTGACGTGGCGTTGGAAGGCCAGGAACATCACCAGCACCGGTAGGACGACCACGACCGCGCCGGCCATCAACAGGCCGTAGTTCTGCGCGTTCTGTCCGGTCGAGTACAGCGCCAGGGCGACGGGAAGCGTGTACTTGTCCTCGGTCTGGGCGATCACCAGCGGCCAGAGGAAGTTGTTCCAGGATCCGAGGAAGGTGAGGATGCCGAGCGTGGCCAGCGCGGGCCGGGTCAGCGGCAGCATGATCCGGGCGAAGATCCCCAGCTCGGTGGTGCCGTCGACGCGGCCGGCGTCGATCAGGTCGTCGGGCAGCCCCAGGAAGAACTGCCGCATCAGGAACACGCCGAACGGCGAGACCAGGAACGGCAGGATCAGGCCGGGGTACGAGTTCGCGAGCCCGGCGTTGGTGACGAGGACGAACAGCGGGACGAACGTGACCATGCCGGGAATCATCAGCGTGGCCAGCACCACCACGAACAGCGCGTTGCGGCCCTTGAACCGCAGCTTCGCCAGCGCGTAGCCGATCATCGAGCAGAAGGTCAGGTTGCCGGCCGTCACGGCCAGCGCGACCAGGGTCGAGTTGAGGAAGTAGCGCGGGAAGTTCGCCTTGTTGAACAGGGCGTCGTAGTTCTCGTTGGTCGGGTTCTGCGGCCACCAGGTCGGCGGGACCCGGAGCAGTTCGCCCTGGGTCTTGAAGCTGCCGAGCACCATCCACAGGAACGGCGCCGCGACGGCGACCAGGCCGAGTATGCCGATCAGATAGATCCACCAGGTACGGCGCATCACTTCTCCCTCAGCAGCCGGAACTGGATGAACGTGACGACCGCGATGACGACGAACAGGATGTACGCCATCGACGTCGCGAGCCCGTAGTTGCCGAAGCCGAACTGGTTGTACGTGTACATCGAGACCGAGAGCGTGCTGTCCAGTGGACCGCCCTTGGTCATCACGAACGGTTCCTCGAAGAACTGCAGGTAGCCGATGCCGCTGGTCACGCTGGTGAACAGGATGGTCGGCCGGAGCAGCGGCAGAATCAGGTACCGGAATCGTTGCCAGGAGCCCGCACCGTCGATCTGGCCGGCCTCCTCGACCGACTGCGGAATGCCCTGCAGGCCGGCCAGGAAGATGATCATCGCGGAGCCGAAGTTCCGCCAGACGGACATCGCGATCAGCGACGGCATCGCCCAGGTCTTGGACGCCAGCCAGTTCGGGCCGTCGATGCCGACCCAGCCGAGCGCCGTGTTCAGCAGACCGCTGTCCGGTGCCAGTACGAACCGCCAGATCACCGCGATCGCGACGATCGACGTCACCACCGGCAGGTAGTAGCCGACCTTGAACAGCGCCTGGAACCGCTTGACCCCGCGATCCAGCAACAGCGCCGCACCCAGCGCCACCACCAGCGTCAACGGCACCCCGACAATCACGAAGTACGCCGTGTTGAAAGCCGCCTTACGAAACGTCTCGTCCTGGAGCGCCTTGAGGTAGTTGTCGAACCCAACCCCGTTCACCGAAAACGGCGTCCGCAAATCCCGCTGCTTGATATCAGTGAAACTCATCCCGAAGGACCCGAGCACCGGTCCCGCAGTAAACGCCAAAAACAGAACAACAAACGGCAACACGAGAATCCACGCGGCCGCAGCCTCACGGGTGATCCGGCGCCGCGGGCGCCCAGGCGGCGGCGTACGCCGTACTGCCCGGGACTGCCTATCGGTGACGACTGTCATCGTGCTCAACTACCGCCCGGGCCAATGGCGGATGCTTTGGTTTGGATGGCTTTGGCGGTGTCGGCGGGGGACTGGCCGGACTTCGCCATCTTCTCGACCTCGGTGTCGAACGCCTTCGCGATCTGCTCCCAGTTCACGATCGCCGGCGGCGCCTTGGCGTCCTCCAACTGCTTGCCGAACACCGGCAGCAGCGGGTCGGACGCGATACTCGGGTCCTCCCACGCACTCTTCACCGCAGGCAGGTCGGACGACATCTTGAACCACGACGCCTGCGTCTTCGCGTCGGACAGGAACTTGACCAGCTTCCAGGCGCTGTCCTTGTTCTTCGACGACTTGAACACCACGAAGTCCGACCCACCGACGAACGACGTCGAGGTCTTGTTCTTCGGGATCTGGAACACCCCGATGTTCGGCTTGATCTTGTCCCCGCCGACCTTCGCCACCGAGCCGGCCATCCACGGACCGGAGATGAACATCGGCACCTGACCGTTCACGAACTGCGCCTCGGTCTGGTTCGGCGGCAGGTCGGTACCGGCCAGCTTCTCGGTGAAGAAGCTCTGGTAGTACTTCAGCCCCTCCTGCATCTCCGGCGTGTCGAACGTGAACGACTTCTGGTCGTCCCCGGTGATGTTCGCGCCGGCCGACCAGGCGAACGGCATCACGGTCTGCCAGGACCCGTCGCCGCCCGGCTGCAGGTTGATCCCGTACTTGGCGCCGGCCTTCTCCTTCATCGCCTTGGCCATCGCCTTCAGCCCGTCCCAGTCCGTCGGGGGAGTACTGAAGCCGGCCTTCGCGGCGAGATCCTTCCGGTAGAACACGAGCCGCGTCTCGACGTACCACGGAACGCCGTACTGCGTCCCGCCGACCTTCGTGGTGTCAAGCGCGCCCGGGTAGAAGCCGGAGTTGTCGAAGCCCTGCGGCGTCGGGTCGAGCGCTCCGAGGTCGGCGAACTCGCCCATCCAGGTGGTGCCGACCATCGCGGCGTCCGGTGGCGTGTTGGCGGCGATCGCGGTGGTGAACTTGTCGTGCGCCGCGTCCCACGGGATCGGGGTGACGGTCACGTTGACGCCCGGGTTGGCCTGTTTGAACTGCTCCATCAGCTTGGGCAGGTTCTCGCCCTCGGTGCCCATCGCCCAGACGGTCAGGTTGCCGGTCGCCGGTCCCTCGCTGACGGTGGTGGTCGGTTGGGACCCGCCGCTCGGCGTGTCCGCGGACCGTCCACACCCGGCCAGTGCGAGCGCCGTCGCGGTCAGTGCAGCGCTGCCGATCACCAGCCGGCGGCGGATGCTGTGGGTGAACATGTGTTGTCTCCTCACGTATTACTGCGGAGTTACTGCTGTGCATCCCCCGGCCTCGTGCCGCAGCTGTCCCGCAGCACCAGTTCTGTTGCCAGTACGTCGTTGCGCGCCCGGGTCCGAATCCCGGTCACCCGCCCGTGCAGCCGTTCAGCGGCAACCCGTCCCAACTCGGCCATCGGCTGCCGCACAGTCGTCAACCCCGGCGACACATACCGAGCCGCCATCACGTCGTCCCACCCGGTAACGACAATCTCCCCGGGTACGCCGATCCCGTTGGTGGCCAACGTCGTCAGCGCAGCAAGCGCAAGCTCGTCGTTCGCACACACCAGCCCGTCCGGCCGCTTGTTCGGTGCGTTGGTGGTTGCCTGGAGCATCTTCTCGGCGACTGTCCGGCCAGCCTCTTCGGTCAGCGGGACGCGGATCGGCTTGGGTACCTGCAGCCCGCGAAGCTCATGCGCCTTCGCAAACCCGGCGTACCGCTCGGAAACGTCGTACGAGCTGGCCGGGTCACCAACGAACAGAAGACTCTCGCGCCCGTGGTCGAGCAGTCTGGTGGTGAGCTGTTCAGCACTCGCCGCACTCTCGCTCCGCACCGAGTCGCAGCCGGTGACAGGCGGATGCGCGATCAGCACGACCGGTACGCCGGCCTTCCGCAGCCCCTGCACCGTCGGCAGATCGAGCGCGTTGCCGTGGACAACGATCCCGTCGACCCGCCCGGCCAGATCCATCACGGTGCGCCGCGGATCCGGGTTGCCGTGCGTGACGGTGATGACGACGCTCTGACCGTGTTCGCCGGCCCAGCGCTCGTACCCCATCAGCAGGTCGCCGTAGAACGGACCGGCGAGATCCGGCAGTACCAGCCCGTGCGCCTCGTGCCGCTGTACGGCGAGACTCCGCGCGGCCCGCAGCGGTACGTAGTTGAGCTCCTGCGCCGCCTGGTCCACCCGCGCCCGCGCCTTCGCCGACACCGGCCCGGTCCCTTGCAGGACACGCGAAACCGTCGCGATCGACAGCTTCGCGCGGGCCGCGACGTCGTAGATCGTCGCCGGCCGGCCGGTGGGTCCGGAAGGCACTGGGTTCGCTCCTCGGGGGAAAAGTGGAAGCGCTTACAGTTTCGTTACCTTGCCTTGGATCGTTCCAGCGGTCAAGGGGTGGGGCTTGGTGGATCTGTCGTCTGCGAGGATGCACGCGTGACGACACAGGAGCGGAAGGACCGGGTCTTCCTGGTCCGGCACGGGGAAACCGAGTGGAGCAAGTCGGGTCGGCACACGTCCGTCACCGACCTCCCGCTGACACCCGAGGGCGAACGAGTCGCCGCGAGTTTGCGGGAACGGCTGGCGGGGGAGTCCTTCGACCTGGTGCTGACATCACCGCGGCAGCGCGCCCGGCGTACGGCGGAACTCGCGGGCTTCCCCGACGCGGAGGTCGACGACGACCTGGTCGAGTGGAACTACGGCGACTACGAGGGCATCACCACCGCCGAGATCCGCAAGACCGTCCCCGGCTGGACAGTCTGGGACGACCCGGTACCCCACGGCGAAACCCCCGCCGAGGTCGCCACCCGCCTGGACCGCGTCAACACCCGCCTGGCCGCCGTACCCGGAGACGTCCTCGTCTTCGGCCACTCCCACGCCCTCCGCGGCCTCACCGCCCGCTGGCTAGAACTAGACGTCACCGAAGGCCGCCACTTCGTCCTCAACACCGCCACCCTCTCCACCCTCGGCTGGGAACGAGGCTCCCCAGCCGTGCTGCGCTGGAACAGCTAGCTCGCTTTCCGGAACATTTCTTGCGCTAGCTGGCAGAAATGTTCCGGAAAGCTGTGACGGCGCACGTGGGTGAGCAGGCGGTGGCGTCGAGGAACGGGTTCGTACGACGGAGTACCTGGAGAACCTGTACGGCGGCGTCGCACGCGCGATTCGTGACGTCGAACCACCCGTAGCGCAGCGTCGCCTCGGTCCGCAGCGTGGCGCGATTGTCCCGGTCGAGATCACGCCACCGCTGCTGCGGCACGAGATGGAGCCGGCCGTCGAGTTCCACGTTCAGACTGAACCCGGTGTAGTGCACGTCCGTGAACTCGCCGTCCACAGAGCGCTGCCGTTGCCCGCGTGGCAGCCCGTGGCGGCGCTCGACGTTCCGTGCGTAGCGGATCTCCAGCAAGGAGTGCGATCCCGCGACGACATCGGCGACGATCGGCCGGAGGCTCCCGCGATGTCGCAGTCGCGGACGATCCGCCAGCGAACTCAGGATGTCCTGCGCTCCGACGCGGCCGCTCTGACACGCCTCGGCGATCACCGCGGCCGCCTCGTCCAGCGACGGTGCGATGCTCACGATGTCGAGGACCGCGTCCGCAGGCGTACGGCGCGGTGGGGCGATCGCGGCGAGACGGGCGGCCCAGTGCTCGTCGCGATGGATGACGAGACCTGCGCGGGGTTGGACCTTGCGGCGCTCCGGGATGGTCACGAAGACGCGGCGCTCCGGATCCGGCTTGATCAGCCCGAGCTGCTCCGCGGCGGTGTAATGACTCCACGCTGCCTCAGGTCCGGCGTACAGCAGGGCCGCCAGCAAGCGCTCGGCGTACCCGATCGGGCCTGTGTGCGTGACGTATACGCCGGGGTGAACTGCTCGCCAGCGCCTATTGCGCAGTCGTCTTCTGATGCGCGGTTCGGACCAGCCTGCGGCGAGTAGTTGGGCGCGCGACACGATCTGGCCCTGGTCGTGGATCAGCGCATCGATCCCCTTCTCGCGCAGTTGACGCGACCACCACCACTCCACGCGGTTCAGGATGACGGATTCGGCGCGTGCCCGCCGTACTCCCTGTGGACAACCGGGGCGACCGCTGCTTTCCGGAACTTATGTTGCGCTGGGTGGCGAATTCTTTCCGGAAAGGCGGGCTAGGAGGAGCTCGACCCGGGTGTCACCTTGGCCGGGGCGGAGGCGGCGGGCGTGGGCGAGGGTGGCTTGGCCGTGGAGGGCGCTCCAGAGGACTTCGGTGAGGGTTTCGGGGTCGTCGCCGGCGGCGAAGGGTTCGATCGCGGCCTGGAACTCGGCGAAGGCGGTCTTCAGGAGTAGCGGGCTGTCACTGCTAGCGAATTCCAGGTCGGTCGGGCGGACGAAGATCGCCTCGTACACGGCCGGGTGGGTGGACGCGTACTCGAGGTAGGCCTTCGCCAGTGCGTTGAGTCCGGCCGCGGGATCCGGTGCGCTCGTGCGGGCGTCGCGCAGTACGGCGATCAGCTCCTCGATGCCCTGGATGGCGACGGCGTCGGCGATCGCGTTCATGTTCTCGAAGTGTCCGTAAAGGACCGGCTGGCTGTAGTCGATGGCCTCGGCCAGGCGGCGGGTGGTGACGGCCCCCCAGCCGATCGACTCGGCGAGCTCGCGGGCGGTGCGCAGGATCAGCTCGTGACGCTCGGCGCGGGCCCGTTCACGGCGTGACTGAGTCGGCATACCCCGAACCCTAGCACTGCTAGACAATCTAGCGACGATAGATCTAGCACCGCTAGACAATCTAGCAATGACAGGGTTAGCATCGCTAGGAAAACTAGCGCTGCTAGATTCTGCCGATGCTGTTGAGGAGTTCCGCGATGTTGAGGAGTACTGCGATGCGCCGCTTTACCACCGTTCTGACTGTCCTGCTCGGTGTTTTCCCGCTGACGTTCGGCACCCAGTTCCTGTTCAACGGGCTGTTCGACGGGCATGGGGCCGCCGCCAATTTCGGGATCGACCCATGGCCGACCGGCACCGCCGCCGGGTACTTCGCAGTGAAGGGCGTCCGCGACATCGCGCTCGGGCTCAGCATCCTGGCCCTGTTCGCGCTACGCCAGCGACGGGCGACGGGCGTCGTACTGGCGATCACCACGCTCGTCCCGATCATCGACATGATCACCGTCTTCACCCACGACGGCCCCGCGGCCACCGCACTCGGGGTTCACGGGCTCACAGCACTCGTCGTCCTCTTCGACGCGATCCTTCTCCTCCGCGAACGCCCCACCACCACCCCCGCCCAGACCGGCGAGACCGTTCAGCCGGCCCACTCGTAGAGGTCGATGGTGCAGTATTCGCGGAAGCCGAGGGACTCGTAGACGGGGCGGCCGGCGGAGGAGGATTCCAGTACGGCGTACTCCGTGCTTGCTGCACGAAGTACGCCGTACGTGATTGCTGCCCCGATCCCGCGTCGGCGCGCTTCCGGGACTGTCATCACGAAGTACAGTCCGGCGACGCCCGCCCCGAGGTACACCGTGGCAGTCGCGACCGGGGCGCCGTCCAGCCACCCGACGTAGTGCTGCCACGGGTCGTCGTACCCGAGCTTCCGGTAGACCGACGCGACCCACCGCGCCTCAGGCTCGCCCTCGCCGAACCCCTGCCCGAGCGTCGCCTCCCACACCGCCAACGCGTCGTCGTCCCGCACCCGCGTCAACGACAGCCCCGGTACGGCGCGGGGCGCGATCAGCTCCGAGATCCGCACCGCCATCCCCGGCTCGCTCCCGGCCGCGACGAATCCGGCCGCGGTCAAGGTTGCGCCGTCGATCTGCATGGACGGCCCGACATGCCAGTTCCCTGGTACGCCGTGCTTCTTCAACTCCGCCAGGGATTCAGCAGCCACCTCGACCGAAGACGCCCGTACCACCGCGTTGTGATAGTCGATCGGCGAACCACCGATCGTCCACTCCGCCCGATCGTCCGAACGCTGCGACCCACCGCCTGCAGCCCCCATCGCCATCAGCAACTCGGCGGAGTTCTCCTCGATCGCCCGCACCACATCAGCGTCGTCCACCCGCTAAGTGTTGCTGAAGAGGGTGTGGTGCGTCTCGACCATTTCGCGGAAGGTTCTGACTGGGCGGCCAAGCACCTGTTCGACGTCGTTCGTCAGCGTCCACTCGCCGCCGCTCCGGATCAGGGCCGCCCCCGCGGCCTACGCCACCGGCCGCGTCCCCTTAGCCGGGCAGTGCGTTCCACTGCTCCAACGTGGAAACGAGCAGCGTCGTGGTCGGAAGCGCCGTGAACTCGGAGCGGGTCACGAAGCGTGCGTCCGTCGCGTCGTCACCCGCGGTGAGCGTGCCGCCGACGGCCGTTGCCGCGTAGTCGCGGATCACGTACAGCTGTCCGCGCGGACCGGTCCGTTCGACCTCGCCCACGAGATCCCCGACCTCCACGGTCAGCCCGGTTTCCTCCGCGACCTCCCGCGCAACCGCGGTCGGATCGTCCTCACCGGACTCGACCCGGCCGCCAGGAATCGACCAGAGTCCCCGGCCGGGCTCGTGCGCTCTCCGTACGACGAGCAACCGGTGCTGCTCGTCGTACACCAGGGCACCTACGCAGTCGACGCGCTCCATGCACCCCGAGGATAGGGCGTCTGTGCACAAGTTCCAGGTCTAGTCGGTGAACGCGGATAGCATCAGCCGTGACAGTCCATCAGAGAGGACACGGCCAGCTCGTGCGCATCGACTTGCACACCCACTCGAACCGTTCGGACGGCACCGACCCGGTGGACGTCCTGATGAGGCACGCGCAGCAGGCCGGGCTCGATGTGATCGCGCTCACCGACCACGACACCGCCGACGGCTGGGTGGACGGCCGGCGGGCCGCCGAGGAGCTCGGGATCGGGTTCATTCCGGGGCTGGAGATCTCCTGCAAGCTCAACGGGATCAGCGTTCACTTGCTCGGTTACCTCCCCGATCCGACGTACGCTCCGCTCGCCAAGGACCTGCAGGTGGTTCGCGAGGGCCGTACTGACCGGATTCCGACGATCGTGGCCCGGCTGAACAGCATCGGCGTACCGCTCACCGTCGACGAGGTGCTGGCCCAGGCGACGGGTACGCCGTCGGTCGGCCGGCCGCACGTCGCGGACGCGCTCGTCGCGAACGGGACGGTCGCCAACCGCAGTGAGGCGTTCGACCGGTTCCTAGCCGACGGCCGCGCCGGCCACGTTCCGCACTACGCGCTCGAGCCGGGCCACGCGATCGACCTGGTGCGTGAGGCCGGCGGCGTGCCGGTGATCGCGCACCCGTGGGGACGGTCGAGCTACAAGGTGATGACCGAGGAGAACCTGGCCGGTCTGGTCGCGGACCACGGCCTGGCCGGTATCGAGGTCGACCACCAGGACCACTCGCCGGAGTCGCGGGAAGCGCTGCGCGCCATCGCCCAGAACCTCGGCATCATCTACACCGGTTCCAGCGACCACCACGGCGCCGGCAAGATCGACCACGACCTCGGCGTGAACTCGACCGAGCCCGATCAGCTCGAACGTCTGCTGGACGTCGCCAAGACCAACGCCGCCGCCTCCGACTGCACTGTTCCCGAGGCCTACCTGCCGTGAACAGCGTCATCAACCTCGGCCTGTTCAGCTCGGTCTTCGTCACGCTGTTCGTGATCATGGACCCGCCGGGCACTGTGCCGTTGTTCATCTCACTGACCGCCGGCCAGTCCCGCGCCGTTCGGAAGAAGGCGGCGTGGCAGGCCGTGCTTGTCGCGTTCGGCGTGATCGTGGTGTTCGCGGCGTTCGGGCAACAGATCCTGCACCGCCTCGGCATCACGCTCCCGGCGCTGCAGTGCGCCGGCGGTCTGCTGCTCCTGCTGATTGCGCTGCAGTTGCTGACCGACACCGCCGAGGACCCGGTGCAGACCAAGAACGTGAACATCGCGTTCGTTCCGCTCGGTACGCCGTTGCTCGCCGGGCCGGGTGCCATCGTCGCCACGATGGTGTTCGTGCAGCGGGCGAACGGGTCGCTGCCGGACGTCGTCGCGATCTCGGTCGGCATCATCGCGATCCATCTGGTGATGTGGCTGACGCTCCGGTTCTCCGGAATCATCATGCGGATCCTCGGGGAGAACGGCGTACTGCTCGTCACCCGGATCGCCGGTCTGCTGCTGAGCGCCATCGCCGTACAGCTCGTGGCCGACGCCGTGACCGACTTCATCAAGGCGGGGTGACGTGCTTCCCGGTATGCCGAAGCGGTTGTTCGTCGCGACGCCGACGAAGCTGCTGACGTTCGCGGACTGCAAGCGGAAGTACCGGTACACGTACCTCGAGACGCCGCGGCCGCCCAAGGGACCGCCGTGGGCGCACAACACGGTCGGCGCGATCGTCCACGAGGTGCTCGCCGACTTCTTCGGGCGCTGGCCCGCATCCCGCCGTACGCCGGACGAGGTCGTCGCGAAGATGCGGTCGAGCTGGCGTAGCGAGGGGTTCCGCGACGAGCAACAGTCCTTGGACTGGCGGGACCGGTCGACCGAGATGGTGCTCGGGTACCTGCGGGATTCCGATCCGTACTACGAACCTCGCGGAGTGGAGCGCACCGTGGCGTTCACCACGGCGCGGGCCTCGCTGCGCGGACGGGTGGACCGGATCGACGAGCGACCGGCGCGCGACGGCAGCGGTGGGACTGAGCTGGCGATCGTCGACTACAAGACCGGTCGGCGGCCGTTGACGTCTGTCGACGCACGGTCGTCGCTGGCGATGGCTCTCTATGTGCTTGGTGCGCGCCGCGTCCTGCACAAGCCGTGCACGCGCGTCGAGCTCCACCACCTGCCGACCAACACCGTCGCGGCCGCGGACCACGACGAGGACTCGCTCGGACGGCACCAGAAACGCGCCGAGTCGATGGCCGACGACGCAGCCGCCGCCGAAGCACGCTGGGCCGAGGGCCTCACCCCGGCCGAGGCCGACGAGGCCTTCCCGCCCGAACCCTCCGCCCTCTGCGGCTGGTGCGACTTCGCCAAAATCTGCCCCCAAGGCCGCCGCGAAGCCCCCACCCGCGACCCCTGGGCCGGCCTGGACGAGCCGTCAACGATCCCGCTGGAAGAGACCGGCTGACCCTGCACGGCAGCTCGACAGTACGTATACGCCCACTGCCCGGTCTGCAGGCGGGTGCGCACGCCTGACGGACGGGTCGATCGGCGGACACCTCCTGTCGAGCTGCCGCCGTGCCAGCGCCGTGTGCGCGGGGTGCCAGCGCTGGGGTGGAGCCTGAGGGGGAATGAAAGGGGCTCGCTGATGGGTGCGAAGACTGTGAACAAGTTGGCGGTGCCGGGGGCAACGCTGCACTACGAGGTCGCCGGCTCGGGGCCGGTGCTGTTGCTGATCGCGGGTGGTGGGACCGACGCCGGTGTGTTCTCCGGGATGGTCGGGCAGCTCGCCGCCGAGTACACGGTCGTGACGTACGACCCGCGGGGCAACTCGCGCAGCGGGTACGTCGGTGACGCGACGGACGAGACCCTCGTGCAGGCGGCCGCGGACGCGCTGGCCCTGATCGATGCGGTCGCCGGCAGCGAACCGGCGTACGTCTTCGGCAGCAGTTCCGGCGCGATCACCGGCCTCGAGCTGATCACCCGGCACCCCGATCGAGTGCGGATGCTGGTCGCGCACGAGCCGCCGTGCACCGAGGTGCTGCCGGGCTCCGACGCGGACGACGCGCGGGCGTTCTTCGCCGACGTGTACGACACTTACCGCACGGACGGGCTGACCGCGGCCGACGTGGTGTTCATGATGGGCACCGGCATGGACGACGACGCGATGCCGCCGATAGAGGATCTGCTGCCGGAGTACCGGGAGCTCGCGGAGCGGATGCAGGCGAACGCGGCCAACTTCTACGAGCACAAGTTGTTGCCGTTCACCCGGTACGAGCCGGATCTGGACGCGTTGAAGCGGGTGGCCGATCGCGTCGTCCCGGCGGCCGGACTGGAGTCGTACATGCACCTTCCGGGGCGGCCGATCGAGGTCATCGCGGACCATCTCGGCTGGCCGGTGGTGATGTTCCCGGGCGGGCACGGCGGGTACGCCAGCCACCCGGCGCCGTTCGCCACCCACCTCGCTCATCTCCTGAAGAGCGACACCCTGTAGGTTCCTGTACCTTCCGGGCACCGGTCCGGGCGTGGGTCTGAGGGGTCCCACGTCCGGACCGGTTATTTGTGTTGACGCATTCCCACGGTCCGGCGTAGCGTCCCTCTTCTGCCTTTGACAATCGGCGTGGTTCAGCCATGCCGTCACAGTGGTGTCCGAACCCCCGGGTCTTTCCAGATTCGGGTCGGTTCTGCGTGCCGCTGTGGCTCTCGGACATCACCTGTTACGAGAGGAGGTTGCAGGTGGGGGTCTACTGGGCGATCGCCGTACGGTCGTTCCGGCGGTTCTCGACGTACCGGGTCGCGACCGCGTCCGGCGCGTTCACGAACTCGGTCTTCGGGTTCATCATGTGCGGCATCTACCTGACGCTGTGGCACGAGCGCCCCGGACTCGGCGGGTACGACGTCTCGGACGCGCTCACGTTCGTGTGGTTGCAGCAGGGGCTGCTGATGCCGGTTGGGATCTGGGGCGCGACGACGACGGGTGAGCTGGGGGAACGGGTCCGCAGCGGTGAGATCGCGGTCGACCTGTACCGGCCGACGCATCTGCTGCTCTGGTGGCTGTCCGTCGACCTCGGCCGGGCGATGTTCCAGTTGCTGGTGCGCGGCGGGGCGCCGTTGCTCGTCGGCGCGCTGGTGTTCGACCTCAAGTTCCCTTCAACACCGCTGGCCTGGCTTGCGGTCGCGGCCGGGGTGTTCCTGGCGATCCTCGTCAGCTTCGGGATCCGCTACCTGGTCGCGCTGTCCGGGTTCTGGATCACCGACACGCGGGGCATGGAGCAGTTGGCGCTGGTGCTGTCGACCTTCTTCTCCGGGATGATCCTGCCGCTGGTGGTGTTCCCGGGTGCGATCGGAGACATCGCCCGGGCGACACCGTGGGCGGCGACCATGCAGGTGCCGATCGACATCTGGCTCGGCCGGAACCCGGGCGGGACCGGTTCGGCGCTCCTGTTCCAGCTGGGCTGGATCGTGGTACTCCTCCTCGGCGCGCAACTCGTCACGTCGGTGGCGACCCGGAAGGTGGTGATCCAGGGTGGTTGAGCGCGTGCTCCGAGCGCCGTCGCAGTACTGGATGCTGATCATGATGTGGATCCGGTCCTCGATGGCGTACCCGGCGTCGTTCGTACTGATGCTGTTCAGCTCGATGGTGCTGACGGTGATGGACTTCGTCGCGATCGTGCTGATGTTCAGCCACATCTCGTCGTTCGGCGGGTTCTCGCTGGCGGAGATGGCGTTGCTCTACGCAACGGCCTCGATGACGCTCGGGCTCGCGGACCTGTTCACCGGTTCGATCGAGCGGGTCGGGGAACGGGTCCGCACCGGGACGTTCGACGCCTACCTGATCCGGCCGGTGCCCGCGTTCCTGCAGGCCGCGGCGGATGGGTTCGCGCTCCGGCGGATCGGGCGGCCGCTGCAGGCCGGGATCGTTCTGGTGATCGCGCTCACCCGGCTCGACGTCGACTGGACCGTTGCCCGGGGCATCATGCTGGTGGTGTCGATGGTCGCCGGCTCGGTGATCTTCGCTGCGATCTTCGTGCTCGGCGCCGCGTTCCAGTTCGTGTCGGTGGACTCGGCCGAGCTGGCGAACTCGTTCACGTACGGCGGGCAGGCGATGACGCAGTACCCGCTGGTGGTCTTCGGTCAGCAGATCGTGCGGGCCGTCACGTTCGTCGTACCGATTGCCTTCGTCAACTACTACCCGGTGCTCTACATCCTGGGGAAGCCGGCCCCGCTCGGGTTGCCGTCCTGGATCGGGCTGCTGTCGCCGCTGGTCGCGGCGGTGATGGTCGCGCTGGCTTCGCTGGCGTGGCGGGCCGGCCTTCGTCGCTATCGCAGTACAGGGAGTTGAGGTCGTGCCTGTTATCGAATTGGCGGACGTTTCGCGTGCCTTCACCGTCACGTCGCGGTCCGGATGGCGCCGTACCCGGCGGGAAGTGCGGGCGGTCGACGGTATGACATTCAGCGTCGAACCGGGGGAGGTGATGGGGTACATCGGGCCGAACGGGGCCGGGAAGTCCACCACGATCAAGATGCTCACCGGGATCCTGGTGCCGTCCGGCGGCTCGATCCGCGTGGCCGGGGTGGATCCGTCGCGGCACCGGATGAAGCTCGCTCGCCGCATCGGCGTCGTCTTCGGCCAGCGAACCACTCTGTGGTGGGACCTGCCGTTGAAGGACTCCTTCGCGGTCCTGCAGAAGATGTACGGCGTACCGCTCGCACGTCATCGGTCGAACCTGGCCATCTTCGTGGAGTTGCTCGACCTGAAGGACCTGCTGGACGTGCCGGTGCGGCAACTGTCGCTGGGGCAGCGGATGCGCGGCGACATCGCGGCCGCGCTGCTGCACGATCCCGAGATCGTCTACTTGGACGAGCCAACGATCGGGCTGGACGTGATCAGCAAGGCGCGGCTCCGCGAGTTCCTGGCGCAGGTCAACGCGGAACGCCGTACGACGATCATCCTCACCACCCACGACCTCGACGACATCGAGGCGCTCTGCACCCGGGTGATGGTCATCGACCACGGCCACCAGATCTTCGACGGCACGCTGGACGGGCTGAAGTCGAGCCAGTCCGCACCGCGCACACTCGTCGTCGACCTGGCCGCCTCCCTACCGCCGATCGAGGTCACCGGAGCGACAGTTGTGAAGGTCGACGGGCCCCGGCAGCACCTCACCTTCCCAACCAGCACCAGCGCGGCGCCGCTGCTGGCAGAGATCGCCGCCAGCTACCCCCTCGTAGACCTATCAGTCTCCGAACCCACCATCGAATCTGTGATCACCCAGCTCTATAACTCTGCGTAGGCGGGTTAGCGGGCGAGGCCGCCGGGGCGGGTTCTTGTGGGGGTTGCCCGTTCGGTGGTTGTGGCGGCGATGGGCTGGGTGGCGGTTCGGGACGGGGCGAGGCGGAGTTGTTCGTGCATCACCCGGTTGAAACCTTCCTGGCCGCGCACCATCCCGTCCAGATCGATTGCCTGCGGCAACACCGGCGCCGCGTCGAACACCCGGGTGTGCGCCGCCACCAGGAACGTGCGCATGATCGAGTCGCTCCCGCGCATCATCTCCGGCCCCTGGATCAAGCAGTAAGCGGCATCAGTGAACTTCTGCCGCAGCTCGGGGTCCTGCGGGTCCAGCCGTTCCGTGTCGGCACGCTGCGTCTCCAGGTCAGCCAGGATCTCGAACGATGCCCGCCGCAACTGCTCCCGATCTTCGAACCTCGCAGTCCCGGTAATGACCAGGCCGGGATGGAACTCCTGGTCGAGAAGGTTACCCCTGATCGTCCGCCCATCAGGCAGGTTCACCGGGTTGTGCAGGTTCAAGCTGTTCTTCAACCGATCCTTCGCAACCTGCTCCAGATCGGTGAGCAGAACGAAGGCGGGCGACCCGGGCTCACGCCCGGCCGCCCACGGTGTGAGCTTGTAGTCCATCCATTCGTCGGCCGGAATCGGGGTCCGGAAGGCCTCGACCTCGCTGTTCGGCCGGGTCCACTGCCCTTGGACGGCCACCTGGTACCGCCACTCGGTCACGTGCCGGTACGCGGTCTCGAACGCCGCCGCGCGCTCGTCGAAGCTGCCGGCCTTCGCGAGCTGTTCGTCCAGCAACTCCAGCGCCGCGTTCGCCTCAGCGGCCTGCACCTGCGCGAATCCGCCGAGCTGATCCCACATCGCCGGATTGTTGGTCGTCTTCACAATATCCGGCGTAGGAAAACTCTGCGCCGTGATCCGCTCAGCACCCATACCCGGTGACGCTATCAGCGGGCGATTCCACCGGTCCGGCGTACGCCGCGGTCACGCGGAGCCCGATCGGCCCCGGTCGCCGCCAGCCCTGATTCGTCTGCCGACGGGAGCACTCGGAGCTGGTCGCGCATCACCTGGCTGAAGGCATCCTGCCCACGGACCATCCCGTCCAGATCGATGGCATGCGGCAGCACCGGAGCCCGATCGAAGACCCGGGCGTGCGCGGCGACCAGAAACGTGCGCATGATCGCATCACTCCCGCGCCGGAATTCCGGCCCCTGCACCAAGAAGTACGCCGCATCCACGAACGCCTGCCGTTGCGCGGGATCCCGCACATCCGCCGTACCCGCAGCCCGCAACCCCTCCAACTCGGCCAGCGCCTCGAACGACGCCCTCCGCAGCACCTCCCGATTCGCGTACGTCGCGGTCTGCGTCGCCACGTAGTCCGGGTGCCCCGGAAAGGTAGCGCCTGTCTCCCGGTCCCGCGGCGCCGCCACGAGATGCAATTGGTTCCCGTTCACCGTGGTCCCGTCGCGCAACGTCACGACGTTCTGCACCTGCTGCTCCCGGCCCAGCCGCTTCAGAGCAACGCGCTCCAGCTCGGACAGCAACTTCCACGCAGGCGACCCCGGTTCCCGCCGACCCGAACCTGGCGTCAACCGGTACCGCATGTACCCGCCATCGCCAATCGTCTCCCGAACGTCGTCCGCGCTCGCACCCGGCCGCGTCCACTCGCCTTGCACAGCAACCTGATACCGCCACTCCGCCACATGCCGGTACGCCGCCTCGAACCCCGCAACCCGCTCCGCCGCAGACCCCGCCCCCGCCAACCGCGCCGCCAACACCCCCAACGCCGCATTGGCCTCAACAGCCTGCACCCCCGCAAACCCACCCAACTGATCCCAAACAGCCGGATTGTTCCCCGTCTTAACAACATCAGGCGTAGGAAAACACCAAGCCGAGATCATCTCCACCGCACAAAACTACAGTTCCCAAGGTCCCCCGTACCGAGCACCGGCCGGAGCGCTAGCCGTTGGAGCCGGCCGCCATGGAAAGGACATCGGCGGGCGCAAGTGGCTTCGGATCGGCACGCCACTTGACGAGGGCGTTGGGGTGGTCGATTTCGTTGAGGGTGCCGATTCCCTGCGCGATCAACCGCCTGGCTTCGGCGGGACCGATCTCCTCGTAGGTGAAGCGCCGGACCATGTAGAAGTCATTGCGTAGAGCGTTGTTGTCGTGGAACTTTCCCGTGTTGGCGACGTACGCGTACATCGTCTCGTGTGCGAGCGCCGCCACCCAGACCAGGCGCTCCTCCTCGTCTTTGACCAGGTAGAGCCTCATCGCGCGATCCCGCCGTTTCTCTCGATCCTTGTGGGGTGCGGCGCCTGTGGCGCGCTGCTCGGTGCGGGCTGCCCAGCCGGCATCCGATACTGACTGTAGTTCTTCACCTTGACGCGCTGCCCGCCCAACCGTGTGAGCCCGTCGATGCCTCGGGGTAGTTCAAGGGTCGCCGAGGCCTCACAACACCGTTGCCGTGCCTCCGATCGCTCCTCGGCCGTTGCCGTCGTGCTGCGCTCGATCTCGTACCACGGGGTTGTCAGCTCCTTGACCTTCGCCGAGGCGGCCGAGTGGAACTGGATCTCGACGCGGGGTGAGCCTGGAACCGAGAGATGCGCGTGAAGTCCCTTGTACCGCGAACCTTCGGTATAAGAGTGCATCGCGTAGCGGACCCGCCAGCCGCGATCGTTGAGCGAATCCACAGTCCGCCGGGCGGCGGCGACCACCTCGTCGGACAGGCCGGTCAGCACGGTGTAGCGCAGGAGGTCGTCGATCGCCAGGCGATCGTTGACCTGCTCCCAGTCCGCGATCTTGCGAGCGAGCGACTCCGGCGATTTCACCCTTCGATTCAGCTGGTACGGCGAGGCACCCGGTGGGAGTGAGTCCAGGAACTGGTTGGTGACCGCTGGCTCCACCGCGACAACCCGTCCGATCATCGAGAGGCTCCGCTGCGTCGCGTCGGCGCCGTACTTGTGGGCGATTTCGTCTGCTGAACCCATCTTGTCGCCCCAGATCAGGGGGCGGGTGTTGTTGAGGGCCTCGTGGAGGGATTTTGGGGTGGGTGGGAGGTCTGGGGCGCATGGCATCTGGTTTCCCTGGTCGGGTGGGCTGTTCTTCGACCGTAGGGAAGCTGCGCTGGGCTGTGGGGTGGGAAATTTGGATCTGTGGATAACTCGGGTGGGTTACGGAATGGGTGGGGGTGGTGACCTTGGGGTGGTGGGGTCGTTGAAATGCGGGTAGGACCCAACCGGGTGGGTCGATCGGGGGTAGAGAAGGTATGCCGACGATGACGGGTGAGCCGGTGGTGGGGGTGCAGGGGCCGCCGGGGGACGGGCCTGGGTTCGTCGCGTGGGTGCGGCCGCATCTGGTGGCGATGGCTCGGTTGGCGGGGCGGCTTGCAGTCGGGGCGGATCGGGACGACATCGTGCAGGAGGCGCTCGCGCGGGCCTGGGCGAAGCGGTCGCAGTACGACGCGAGCCGCGGTACGCCGTCTGCCTGGCTGCTCGCGATCACGGCGGATCAGGCCCGGAAAGCGGTACGCCGGACACGTCCGGGGAACCTGTACTTGATCGACGAGGCCACGAGCGGCCCGGTGTCGCGGCCGGATCTCGACGCCCGGATGGATGTCGACCACGCGATCATGTCGCTCTCGGCGCGGCAGCGGCTCGCGGTCGACTGCTACTACTTCGCCGACCTGTCGATCGCCGACACCGCCGCCGTCATGGGCTGCTCCGAAGGCACCGTGAAATCCACCCTCTCCGACGCCCGCAACAGACTCCGCACCCTCCTGGAGGTGACCGAATGAAGCAGACCGATGAAGTCGACGACCTGTTGACCCGCGCTGGGGCTCGCTGGCGGGCTGATCAGGAGGCGCCGCCGGAGCCTGATCTCGAGTACATGCTGAGCGGCGGCCGTAAGCACCGTCGCTGGGTGCCGGCGCTCGCCGCGGCCAGTGTGGCGGTGGTCGCGGCCGGCGTCATCGCCGTACTCCCGAACCCGAAGTCCCCGACAGCCGATGCCCCGGCCAGTCCCGTCGCCAGTGCCCCCGCCAGCGGTACGCCGAACGGCGGTACTTCGCGGACGTTTGCTCAAGGCAACGATGACCTCCTGGTGAAGCCCGGGGACAAGGTGCAGGTGAGCGGCCAGATCGTCGCTGCCCCGGGCAAGACGCCCGTCTTCTGCCCGCAGTTGCCCGTCCCTGCCATCGGCTACCCGCCCGGTAAGGAGCCGGCCCCGAGCTGCCCCGACGAGTTCGCGGTCAAGCTCAACGGCCTGGACCTGGACAAGGTCCCGGGGATCAAGACGATCAAGGGCGTCCGCGTCGGTGCCGCGGCGGTCACCGGCATCTGGCGCGGCGGCGCGATCGACGTCGAAGAGCAGTCGGCCGAGAAGCAGCTGCCCTACCCGGCACAGAAAGAGCTGGAGTGTCCGGTCCCGCCCGGCGGCTGGAAGTCCAAGCCGAGCAACATCTTGTCGAACGCTGTGAACAAGTTCCTCGCCGCGCACGCTGCCCAGGTCGACGGCCCGATCTTCCGGTACCCGAACGGCACCAGCCGCGGCGCGCCCGTGGTGATCCTGATCGGTATCGCGCACGGTGACGCCTCCGTGTTCCGGGAGGCCTTCGAGAAGGTGTACCAGGGGAACTACTGCGTCGTCCCCGTCCTGCTGAGCCGGTCCGACACCCAGCGCGTGACCGACGCACTCGGCACCGCGATGAGCAACGACAAGACGCTCGGCATCTACGGCGCAGGCGGTGCCGGGATCTACGGCGGTCGCGCCACCGTCTCGCTCGTGGCGTACACGCCGGAGGTGAAGGCTGCGCTCACCCCGGTCGGACTCGACCTGATCCAGGTGATTCCGCAGGTGCGACCGGTCAGCTAGTCACCAGGCTCGGGTAGTCGTGGAAGAAGTCCACGAGGAAGCGGGCGGTCGCTGCGGGCTGGTCGATGGCAGGTGAGTGACCGGCGTCGGGAATGACCTCCGCCTCCACCCCGAGCCCTGCAGCCATCGCGCGCTGCACCGGGAGCGGCCAGCCGTCGTCGGTGGCTCCGTGCAGCACCTGCACGCGTACGCCGGACTTCGCGAGCTGATCGGTCTTGTCCTCCGCGTCTGTCAGCCGGCGAGTCATCTCGGCCAGACTGGTCGGCACGTTGCCGGTGAACCGCTTCCGCAGGAACGCGGCGATGTCCTCCGGCGGAGCGACGTACCCGGGGGCCTTGCTGTCGTGGTCGAGCTTCATGTCGTACACCTGCTCGATCGGCAGGTTCTCCAGCCCGAACGCGAGCATCTGCAGACTCTGGACCGTCCCCTCGTCGGTGAACGCGGCCGGTCCCGAGCAGAGCAGGCTGATCGTCGAGAACACCGACGGGTCCGTCAGCACCGCCTCACGCGCTACGAGCCCGCCGAACGAGTGCCCGACCAGCTGGCTGTACCCGCCCAGCGCCTTGCTCATCGCCACCACGTCCGCGCCCAGCTCCGCCAGCGAGTACGCCGACTTGTCGGACGGACCTGTGGTCTCGTACTGACCACGTTGGTCGACAGCCACTGTGCGCCACCCGTACCGGCACAGGTGGTCGACCAGGGGAGTGAAGTCCTCCTTGCTCCCCGTCCACCCCGGCACGAGCAGGACCGTGCCCAGCGGCGTACCGAGGTCCGGTACGGCGGTCAGCGTGGCGAACGCACCACGGTCGGTCTCAAGCGTCTCGGGGCGTACCCCGTCGGGCAGCGTCAACGTACGCGGCGTACTCACAAGTAAAGAGGGTAACCGCTCCAATGGACCACAGGCGTTCCGCAGTACGGCACAATGGCCGGGTGCCTCGCACTCTCGCGGTCGCCAATCAGAAGGGCGGCGTCGCCAAGACGACCACCGTCGCCACTCTCGGCGCTGCCTTGGTCGAGCTCGGCCAACGGGTGCTGCTGGTCGACCTGGATCCACAGGCCTGTCTGACGTTCTCGGTCGGCATCGACCCCGAGGACCTGGACAAGTCGATCCACCACGTCCTGCTCGGCGGTGTGCGCGCCCGCGACGTACTGATCGAGCTGGACGACGCCCCGGACCTGCTGCCCGCGACGATCGCGCTGGCGACCGCCGACGTACAGCTGGCCCGGGAGAGCGGTCCGGAGCAGGTACTGCGGACCGCGCTGCGCCCGCTGCGGACGTCGTACGACTGGATCATCGTGGACTGCCCACCGACGCTCGGCCTGCTCACCGTGAACGGGCTGTCCGCGGCGTCCGACGTCCTGATTCCCTTGCAGTGCGAGACGTTGGCACATCGTGGCGTAGGGCAACTACTCGACACCGTGCACGACGTACAGCGGCTGGCAAACCCCAGCCTGCGAGTGCTCGGCGTGCTCCCGACCCTGTACGACGGACGCACCACACACGCTCGTACCGTCCTCGAGACGATCGCGGACACGTACGAGCTGGACGTGCTGCAGCCGGCGATCCCGAAGTCGATCCGGTTCGCGGAGGCGCCCGCCATCGGCGAGACCGTGCTCAGCACGGCGCCGGCCTCGCCCGGTGCGAAGGCCTACCGGGCGTTGGCCGGCGCCCTACTCGATCACTGACCGCTGTTGGGCGCCGGCGGCGGCCCTGTCACCGGCACAGCCGACGGCTGCCGACGCAGCTTGCTCCGGAAGCGCCACAGCGGCAGGAGGATGATCGCCAGCAGCACCAGGAACGGCAGCATCGCGCCGACTGCGGTCGCGATCGCGGAAAACGCCGCGGTGAACGCGTTCCAGCCGCTCTTCAGACCGGCCACGAAGCCCTTGTCCTCCTTCGGCTCGCTGATCGCCGGAGGCTTGCCCTTCTCGGTCAGCGTCAGCGTGAGCGTCGCGAGATCGGTCTGCAGGGACAGGTTCTTCTGCTTGGCCAGCAGGGATTCCAGGTCGGCCTCACGGCGGGTGAGCTCGCTCTCGACCGAGACGATCTCGCCGATCGTGTTCGCCTTCGCCATCAGCGCGCGCATCCGGTCCAGGCTGGCGCGCTGGGACTCGATCCGGCTGGCCACGTCGACCACCTGCTCGGTGACGTCGGTCGACTCCTGATGGATCTGCGTGCGTTTGCCGAGGTCGGAGAGCCGCTGGATCGCGGTCTCGAACGACTTGGTCGGAACCTTGAGAACGAGGTTCGACCGGGTGATCTTGCCGTCGGAGTCGCTGCCGGTGTCCTCGGAGGCCACCTGACCTTCCAGGCTGCCGATCGCGGCGACGGCCTTCTGCCGCATGCCGGAGACGTCGTCGCCTTCGACGGCCAGCGAGCCGCTCTTGATGATCGCCCGCGTGATCGCCGGCTGCTCGTTGCCGCCGCCCGCTCCTGAGTCCGTCTTGCCTGCGGACGGTGCCTGCGGTTTCGCGTTGCCGGCCGACTCACCTGTGCCGGAGTCCTGCTTCGCGGCCGGCGCACCGCTGCTGGTCGAGCTGTCGTTGCCGCTGGCACCACAACCGGCCAGCACCATGACCCCCACGACAGCCACCACGGCTGTTACCGCTCTGATCCGCCTCATCACCCAGCCCCTCTCTCGTGATCTACCGCCCTAGGACGGCCCACGTGGGGCTGGGTGTTGCAGCTTCAGATCACCATTAGGTGACGTTCACTCCGGCGCGCTGAAGATCGGCGTCGTCGGAGCGGTGCCCGGCTCGGCCGGCGCAGTCGCCTTCCGCGCCCGGACCCGCTTCACCGGCTTCTCGTCCGCCGGCTGAGTCTCCTCGGCCTCGACGGGCGCCTTCGCCGCGGCGGTCTTGCGCGTCCGCGTCCGCTTGACCGGCTTCTTCTCCTCAGCAGCCTCGACAGGCGCCTCGACGGCTGCCTCGGCCGGAGCCTCGACCGCCTTTGTCTCCACGGACTCGACGGACTCCGCGGTCTTCCGGGTGCGGGTGCGCTTGCGGGCCTTGGGCGCCGGCACCTCCTCCGGAGCCTCGGTCACGGCCGGCACTTCGGTCTTCGTGGTGACGTCGGCGAGCTCCTCGACGGGCTGACCGGCGCGCGTGCGCTTCCGGGTCCGGTTGCGCTTCTTCGCGGCCGCACGCTCACCCTCGGACCGCCCGTCGCGCGAGCTCCGCGACTCACGAGGCTCCCGCGACTCACGGGGCTCGCGGCTCTCCTTCGCGTCCCGCGCCGCACGGATCCGGCCCTTGGCCTCCGACGGGATGCCGAGGTCGTGGTACAGCTCCGGCGAGGTGGAGTAGATCTCCTGCGGCTCGTCGTACGGCAGGTCGAGCGCCTTGTTGATCACCTTCCACCGGGTCAGGTCCGGCCAGTCGACGAAGGTGACGGCGATGCCGCTCGCCCCCGCGCGCCCGGTCCGGCCGATCCGGTGGATGTAGGTCTTCTCGTCCTCGGGGCAGGTGTTGTTGATGACGTGCGTGACGCCCTCGACGTCGATGCCCCGCGCGGCGACGTCGGTACAGACCAGTACGTCGATCTTGTCGCCACGGAACCGGGTCAGCGCCCGCTCGCGGGCCTGCTGGTTCAGGTCACCGTGGATCGCGGCCGCCTTGAACCCGCGGTCCTGCAGGTCGTCGGTGAGCCGGGAGGCCTCGCGCTTGGTCCGGCAGAAGATCATCACCCGGCCGCGGTCGTCGGCCTGCAGGATGCGGGCCACCACCTCGGGCTTGTCCAGGTCGTGCGCCCGGTAGACGAACTGTGCCGTGGTCGGCACCATCTGGGTGTCCTCGTGCGACTCCGCCCGGATGTTCAGCGGGTGCCGCATGTGGGTGCGGGCCAGCGCGATCACGGCCGACGGCATGGTTGCCGAGAACAACATGGTCTGGCGCAGCTCCGGCGTCTTGCGCAGGATCCGCTCGACGTCGGGCAGGAAGCCGAGGTCGAGCATCTCGTCGGCCTCGTCCAGGACCAGGACCTTGATGTGGCCGAGGTCGAGAACGCCCCGGTTCGCCAGGTCCAGCAGGCGTCCCGGCGTACCGACGACGACGTCGACGCCGCTCTTCAGCGCGTCCAGCTGCGGTTCGTACGCAACGCCGCCGTACACCTTGAGGATCCGCACGGTGCGGACGGTGGAGGCGGTCTCGAGGTCCTTGGCGACCTGGATGGTCAGTTCCCGGGTCGGGGTGACGACCAGGGCCTGGGGCTTGCCCGGCGCGACCAGTTCGTCGTAGTCCGCCTCGTGCGGCGCGATCGTGCGCTGCAGCAACGGAATGCCGAAACCGAGCGTCTTGCCGGTGCCGGTGCGGGCCTGCCCGATCAGATCGGTGCCCATCAGGGCCACCGGGAGAGTCATCTCCTGGATCGGGAAGGGTTCGATGATGTTGACGCGATCGAGCGCGTCACAGATCTCGGGGAGCACCCCGAGCTCTCGGAAGGTGGTCAGGCTGATCGCCTCTCACATGCTTGTGCGGACAGATGCTCAGTGGCCGGGCGCCTGGGGCTGGAAAGCCCCGATCGTGAGGCGCGGGGACACTGTGCAAGCACCTCGCACCAGCTTGCCCATCTGGGCGCGTCACCGGCGAATCGCTCACCAGTGTAACCGCAGCGGCTGTCAACGCCGCTTCGTGTGGCATGCGCCACTGTCCCGCGCGGCCCGATAGGGTGCCGGGCATGGAGCAGACGGCCTTTGATGATCCCGCCTACCGGGCCGCGGCGGTGGATCTGCTGGGAGTGCTCGCGTACGGCGAGCTGACCGCGTTCGAACGGATGGCCGAGGACGCCAAACTGGCGCCGACGCTGAACGACAAGGCGGAGCTCGCCGCACTGGCGACCACCGAGTTCGGGCACTTCGTCCAGCTGCGGGACCGGCTGGTCGCGCTCGGGGTGGACCCCATGGAGGCGATGACGCCGTTCGTCACCCCGCTGGACGCCTTCCACGACCACACCGCCCCGTCCGACTGGCTCGAGGGCCTGGTCAAGGCGTACGTCGGGGACGGGCTGGCCAACGACTTCTACCGGGAGATCGCGTCGTTCGTGGACGCGGAGACGCGGGGCCTGGTGCTCGAGGTGTTCGCCGACTCCGGTCAGGCCGAATTCGTGGTGGACCGGGTCCGGGCGGCAATCGACGAGGACCCGAAGCTCGGTGGCCGGCTGGCGCTGTGGGGCCGCCGCCTGGTGGGTGAGGCGCTCAGCCAGGCCCAGCGGATCGCCGCCGACCGCGACTCCCTGGCCGCTCTGCTGGCCGGCAGCGTGGACCGCCCCGGCCTGGACCTGGCCGCCATCGGCCGCATGCTCACCCGCCTGACCGAGGCCCACACCGCCCGGATGACGGCACTGGGCCTCCAGGCTTAGGTCCCGGACAGGGCAACGGCCGCCTGCCCCTGGTGGGGCGGCGGCCGTTTGGTGATGCCTGAGGTTAGGCGGCTTTGGTCTTGCTGTTGCGTGAGGAGATGATCGCGACCACGATCGCGGCGCAGATGATCTGGATCAGGTACTGGATCCAGTCCGGGCCCGATGTGTCCTTGACACCGAGGAGTTTGGCGATCAGACCACCGATGAAGGCGCCGATGCCGCCGCCGAGGATGGTCCAGCCGAGGCTGATGTTCTGCTTGCCGGGGAGCACCGCCCGGGCCAACGGCCCGAAGATGATGCCCGCGATGAGGCTGACGATAATCATCCAGACCCAGTACACGGTTCCTCCTTGTGGGGGATGGTGAACCTGCGCCGGCCCGGTGCCCCGTGACAACCAGACCAGTTAGGCGCAGGTCTCACCGCAATCGTGCCCTGTGAGTGGCGCTCTGCAACCGGGACACGCGCGACTGTGTCCGGAACGCGATCAGATCGCGCCGAATCCGACCTTGCGAGTCGACACCTCGCCGATCTCGACGTACGCGAGCCGGTCGGCCGGGACCAGCACCTTGCGGCCCTTCTCGTCGGCCAGCTCCAGCAGACCGGACTTGCCGGTGAGCGCCGCCGCCACCAGTTCCTGGACCTCTTCCGGAGTCTGCTCGCTCTCCAGAACCAATTCACGATTGGCGTGTTGCACGCCGATCTTGACCTCCACGAAACCCTCCGGGCACGCTCCGACCGGCGACTCTCGCCGGTGACGCTTCGAGCCTATCCGCTAGCGGACCCCAGCCCTCATCCGTCCGCCCAAAGCAGAACCTCAGGTGTCGGTGCGCGGGAAGCCGCGGATGCCGCGCCAGGCCAGCGACGCGACCAGGTCGGCGGCCTGCTGCTGCGGGAACGACGGGTCGCCGGCGCCGAGCCAGTAGCGGGCGCTGACCTGGGCCATGCCGACCAGGCTGACGGCCAGCACCATCGACTGCTCGCGGCTGAGGCCGGCGTCGGCGCTGATCACCTCGGAAACGGCCTCGGCGCAGGCGTGGGTGACCCGGTCGACGCGCTCCCGGACGGCCGGCTCGTTGGTCAGGTCCGACTCGAACACCAGCCGGAAGGCGCCCTGGGCGTTCGCCACGTAGTCGTAGAACGCGTGCATCGTCGCCGCGACCCGGAGCTTGTTGTCCTCGGTCGACTTCAGCGCGTCCTGCACGGAGGCGACGATCGCGTCGCACGAGGTGTCCAGCAGCGCCAGGTACAGCTCCAGCTTCCCGGGGAAGTGCTGGTAGAGGACAGGCTTGGACACGCCGGCCCGGTCTGCGATGTCGTCCATCGCGGCGGCGTGGTACCCGTTCGCGACGAAGACTTCCTGGGCAGCCTCGAGCAGTTGCGCGCGACGGGCGAGCCGGGGCAGGCGGCTGCCACGCTTGGGTGCGGTCTCCGGTGTCGTCGACACGGTCGGCTCCTTCGAGGGTGCGCTCCGGCGGCAGTCTGCGTCGGCCGCCAGGTCGTTCCCCGAATCCTACCCAGCAGTCCTCCCCGCCAGTAGCTTCCCCGCCGAACCGCGTTCCATCGTGGTAGCTGTCAGCGGTAGTCGTCCTCTCCTGAGTCGCCCACCTCGCGGCGCTGCTCCTCCACGTCCGCCGGGTTGGCATCGGTGGGTACGTCGGGCTCCGACTCGTCCTCGTCGGTGTCCTGATCGGTGTCGTGCTCGGCGTCGAAGGCCGGGTCGTAGTCCGGGCCCTCGAAATCGGTATCGGTCATGTCGCCTCCTTGGTCAGGTAGGTAGCGGCTGCGGGTCGTCGTACAGCCCGTCCAGTACGTCGCCGTACTCCTCGATCCGGGCGAGGACGTCGTGCGGGAGGAACCTGAGGTCCTCCGGTGACGTGGCGGATGCCACCTCGTCCCAGTCGATCGGGGTGGACACCCGGGGTTCGTCGGACCCGCGGAGCGAGTACGGCGCCAGCGTGGTCTTCGCGCTGGCGTTCTGGCTCCAGTCGATGAACACCTTGCCGGGCCGCAGTGCCTTGGTCATGTTGGCGGTCACGTTCTCCGGCAACGCCTCCGCCAGTTGCTCGGCCAGCTGTTTGGCGAACGCGCTGGTCTGCCTGGACGACGCCGGTTCGATCGGGACGTACAGGTGCATCCCCTTGTTCCCGGACGTTTTCGGCCAGCCCTCCATGCCGTAGTGGCCCAGCAGTTGCCGCAGCGCCAGCGCAACGTCGCAGCACTCGACGATGCTCGCTCCTGGCCCCGGGTCCAGGTCGAACACGATCAGGTCCGCCTGCGGGTCCTGGCCCTGGTCGGACAGCCCGATCCGCCACTGCGGGACGTGCAGCTCGAGTGCGGCCAGGTTGGCCAGCCACACCACGGTCTGTACGTCGTCACAGACCACGAAACTCATTTCGTCGCGGCCCGTCGAGCTACCGGGCGTAGGCAGCGTCTCGGTCCGTACCCAGGCCGGCGTACCGCGGGGGGCGTTTTTCTCGAAGAAGTACGCCGCTGCGGTCCCGTCTGGCCACCGTTTGCGGGTCAGGGGCCGGTCGGACAGGTGCGGCAGCAGCAACGCGGCCACCTGGTGGTAGTAGTCGATGACCTCGGCCTTGGTGAACCCGGTCTGTGGATACAGGACCTTGCTGAGGTTGGTGAGCTTCATGGTCTGCCCATCCACCTCGGTCGTCAGCTGCTGCTGCGCTCCCGCCATGCGTCCCAGTCTCCACCTGAACGGACGCCTAACATGGGTGCTGTGGATAGTTACGGGCCAGTAACCGGGGACGCCGTACCCGTGGAACTGCAGAAGTGGCCGGAGCGGCGGGTGCCGGTCGCAGGGGTGGAGCTGCTGGTCAGAGACGTGCCGGATGCGGCACCGGACCTGCCGCCCGCTCTGTTCGTCCACGGCCTGGGCGGGTCGTCGCTGAACTGGACCGCTCTCGGCCTGATGCTCAACGACACGATCCGGGGCATCGCTCCCGACCTGCCGGGTTTCGGTCGTACGCCGCTTTCTGGTGTGCCCGGGATCTCGGAGCAGGCCGACGTGCTGATCCAGCTGCTGGAACGCGAGTACGACCGGCCGGTGCACGTGTTCGGGAACTCGATGGGCGGGGCCTCGTCTGTGGCGCTGGCTGCGCAGCGTCCCGACCTGGTGGCGTCGCTGACGCTCGTGTCACCCGCACTGCCGCATCCACGGGTGTCGGCGAGTGCGCTGTGGTTCACCGCGTTGGCGACGCCCCGGCTCGGTCCCGCCGTACTGGAGCGGACGTACCGGTTGCCGTTCGAGCAGCGGTTCCAGGCGTCGTTGGCGATGGTGTTCGGGGACCCGCGGTCGCTGGCGCCTGAGGTGCGGGCGGCGTACGAGGAGGAGCTGCACCGGCGGGACACCGACCCGTGGGTCCGGCAGGCCACCGTGGAGGCGGCAAGGAGCATCCTGCGCTCGTCACTGGCCAGACCGCGCAGATCACTCTGGGCCGACGCCGCAACGGTCGAGTGCCCGGTGCTGCTGATCTACGGCGGCAAGGACCGGCTGGTCGACGCACGGATCCGTACCAAGGCTCAGCGCACCTTCCCGAACGCGCGCCTGCTCTACCTGCCGCGGTCGGGACATGTCGCGCAGATGGAGCACCCGGATCAGGTGGCGCGGGCGTTCCGTCAGCTGATCGCCTGATCGAGTCGAATCCGAAGCCCGGCTGAGACACGACTGAGCGGAGCGTCAGGTCAACTTGGGCGCGTGATTGGCAGAACCGCCCGAAATCTGTCGTTGGGGATCGCCGTACTCCTTGGTGTGGGGCCTCTGACCGCGACCGCCGCACCGCCGGTCGTTGCTCAGAGCAACCAATGGGACGTCCGGCCTGTTGCCAGCGGATATCAACTCACCCTGCACCTCGACGCACCCGCACCGATGCGCGCATCGCTGCCGCTGCTCGAGGTCGACGGCACGCCGCTCGGCGTCGCGAAGCAGTCGCCGGACCGGAGGACGCTGACACTGATCAGCACCGATCCGGCGGTGCTGAAAGCGCGCGACGTCCGCCTGGTCTGGTCCGGGGACCTCGGCAAGGAGGCCGGCAGGAATCGGAGCATCGGCACCGCCGGACCGACCGATGCCGACTGGCTGAAGGCGCGGCGTGGTCCGCTGCTGCCGTCGGATCCCGGCGCGCTGGGCAAGTACAAGGTCGACACCGCCGAGTACAACCTGGGTGACGAGGCCGTGTACCTGCCAGGTCTCAAGCACCGTTCTGAGCTCCGCGGGAAGGTGTACTCGCCACGTGGCGCGGTAGGCTCGCGGCCGCTGGTGGTCTTCCTGCACGGCCGGCACGAGGTCTGCTACGGCGAACCCACCAACCCGTCCGACAACGAGAAGCCGTGGCCGTGTCCGCCCGGCATGAAGCCCATCCCCAGCTACCGCGGGTACGACGGTCCGGCGACCGCGCTGGCCAGCAATGGGTACCAGGTCGTCTCGATCAGCGCCAACGCGATCAACGGCTGGGACAGCGAAGCGTACGACGCCGGCGCACAGGCGCGGGCCGAACTGATCCTGGACCACCTCGCACTGTGGCGGAAGTGGTCGACGATCGGCGGCGGTCCGTTCGGTACCCGCTTCGTCGGCAAGATCAACCTGCAGAACGTGGGCCTGATGGGGCACTCACGTGGTGGCGAGGGCGTCGCCCGGGCCGCCGTGCTCAACGCTGACCGCGGCGGCCAGTACGGGATCCGCGCAGTGCTTCCGCTGGCTCCCACCGACTTCGCGCGAGCCACGGTGCCCGGTGTGGCGATGAGCGTCGTACTGCCGTACTGCGACGGTGACGTGTCCGATCTGCAGGGCCAGAAGTTCTACGACGACACCAGGTACTCCGTTGGCGGTGACCTCGCGCCGCGGTCCACCGTCACGGTGCTGGGTGCCAATCACAACTTCTTCAACACCGAATGGACCCCTGGTCAGTCGGTCGCTCCGTCGAACGACGACTGGTTCGGTGACGAGAAGGAGTCGCCGTGCGGAGCGAAGTACGCGGGCCGGTTGACGGCGAAGCAGCAGCAGGCGGTCGGTACGGCGTACGTCGCTGGGTTCTTCCGGCTGCAGCTGGGCCACGAGACGCAGTTCCTGGCGCAGTTCGACGGCTCGGACTCGCGGGCGGCGTCCGCTGGGAAGGCCGTCGTACGAGTGGTGTCACAGGCGCCGCTGGGCTCGCGGCGGGACCTGAACCACTTCGACAAGGCGCTGCCTAAGGGCGCCGTCAGCGGCAAGCTGTCTGCGACTGTGTGCGCGGGTGTGAGCGGTCCGGCCAGGCGGGCGGGTGTGCCGACGTGCATGGAGACCGAGGACTGGGGCAATGCGCCGCACTGGGACACCGCGTGGTTTGCCGCTCAGACGCCGACCACAGCGGTCACGAAGCTGAAGTGGACAGGCGCCAACGGGGTAGTACGCGTCGACGTACCTGCTGGGCAGCGTGACGTACGGCGGTTTGCGGCGCTGACGTTCCGCGCCGCCCCGGACCCGGCTGGCGCGCCCAAGACCGACTTGAGCGTCCGGGTGGTCGACGGGCACGGACGGGCGGCAGCAGTGCCGGTGTCTGCGGTCAGCGACGCGCTGGTGCGGATGCCGGGCAACAACGCCATCGGTCTGCCGAAGAACCTGCTGCGGACAGTCCGCATCCCAGTGTCGTCGCTGAAGGGCGTGGACCTGCGCGACGTGCGTGCTGTGGAGCTGCGGACGGACAGGGTCGCCAGCGGGTCGGCGTACGTGAGTGATCTGGGCTTTTCGTCGCCCGGACTCGGGCTGTCGGCACCTGCGGTGCTCCTGCCCAAGCTGTCCGCGTCCAGCGTCACTGTGAAAGAGGGGGACAAGGGCACGCACACAGTGGACTTCTGGGTGCGCATGTCCCGGCCGAGCATCCGACCGGTCAGCGTGTACGTCGAGACGAACGGCGAGCTCGGCGAGTCCGTCGGGGGCGTTGCGCAGCGTCTGGTCTTCAAGCCGGGGCAGGTGCGGCAGAAGGTGACCGTGCCGATCACGGCGAACACCCGGGACAGCTACGACCTGCCGTTCAGCCTGGTGCTCTCGGCACCGCACGACGGGCTGCTGGACGAGTCGTTCGGCCACGGTCTGGTCATCGACGACGACCCGACGCCGACGCTGACAGTCGGCAACCTCAAGGCGACCGAGAAGGCCGGCGTCGTGAGCTTCCCGGTCAAGCTGTCCGCGCCGAGCGCCAAGTACGTCAGCTTCTCCGGCGTCCTGAAGGACGGTACGGCGGTGATCCGCAAGGACTACCGCAGCGTCAACGACGACGGCACCGGCTCCGCCGACCGGACCATCGAGGGATCTGTCGAACCGGGTAAGACCACCGGTGAGCTCCAGGTCAGGATCCTCGACGACAAGCTCAAGGAGCCCGCCGAGACCTTCACCGCGCTGATCATCCAGATCGACGGCGCCGTTCTCAAGCTCCCCACCACCCTCATCGCCACCATCACCGACAACGACTGAAGTTCTTTGAGCACCCACCAACCAGAATTCGGCCGTCGAAATGGTTGATGGGTGCTCAAAGTGAGACGCGGGGACCGGGATGTGGACTCCGGCGGGGGCAGTTGGGATAGTGCGGGAACATGGAGGAGGGACAGATGGTTGAAAACCGGAGATCCCGTCCGACGTCTTCCTGAGGAGCCGACACGTGTCACTGCCACCGCTGGTCGAACCGGCCGACGAGCTGACGATTGACGAGGTGCGGCGGTATTCGCGGCACCTGATCATCCCCGAGGTCGGGATGGCCGGGCAGAAGCGGCTGAAGAACGCCAAGGTGCTGGTGATCGGCGCCGGCGGTCTCGGCAGCCCCGCGCTGCTCTACCTGGCCGCCGCCGGCGTCGGCACGCTCGGCATCGTCGAGTTCGACACCGTCGACGAGTCCAACCTGCAGCGCCAGATCATCCACGGGCAGTCCGACGTGGGGAAGTCGAAGGCGCAGTCGGCCAAGGACTCGATTCTCGAGACCAACCCGAACACCAACGTCGTCCTGCATGAGGTGCGCCTCGACAACGACAACGTGTTCGAGATCTTCGAGCAGTACGACCTGATCGTCGACGGCACCGACAACTTCGCCACCCGCTACCTGGTCAACGACGCCGCGGTGCTGCTCGGCAAGCCGTACGTCTGGGGTTCGATCTTCCGCTTCGACGGCCAGGTCAGTGTGTTCTGGGCCGAGCACGGCCCGTGCTACCGCTGCCTGTACCCGGAGCCCCCGCCGCCCGGCATGGTCCCGTCCTGCGCCGAGGGCGGTGTCCTCGGCGTGCTCTGCGCGTCCGTCGGCGCCGCGCAGGTCACCGAGGCGATCAAGCTGCTCACCGGTATCGGCGACCCGTCGCTCGGCCGGCTGAACATCTACGAGGCGCTCGACCTGAACTGGCGTGCGCTGAAGGTCCGTAAGGACCCGAACTGCGCGATCTGCGGCGAGAACCCGACCGTCACCGAGCTGATCGACTACGAGAGCTTCTGCGGCGCGATCACCGAGGAAGCGGCCGACGCGGCCGTCGGCTCGACGATCTCGGTGAAGCAGCTCAGCGAGTGGATCAAGCTCAAGGACAACGGCGAGAAGGACTTCGTGCTGATCGACGTCCGGGAGCCGAACGAGTACGAGATCAACAAGATCCCGGGCTCGGTGCTGATCCCGAAGGCGGACTTCCAGACCGGTGTGGCGCTGGAGAAGCTGCCGCAGGACAAGCAGCTGGTCTTCCACTGCAAGTCCGGCGTCCGCTCCGCCGAGGTGCTCGCGATCGCCAAGGGCGCGGGCTTCTCCGACGCGGTGCACGTCGGCGGAGGCGTGGTCGCCTGGGTCGACCAGATCGACCCGAGCCAGCCCTCGTACTAGAACGGCATCCGGCAGGACGCGATCGCCTCGGCGGCGACGGGATCACCCGAAACCGCCGGGGCGTCGTCACGCCCGGACAGCGTCCGCATGTAGCCGACCGCGTCCACGGCGGCGCGACCCACCGGCTCACCCCTCCCCAGCAAGTAGGTCCCACCTCCCGGCCCGGTCAGCTCGAGGACGACGGCCGGCCGCTCACCCCAGAACGGCCCGGAAGTCTCCAGGTCGTAGACGACCTGAGCGATCAGCTCCTCGGCGTACGGCCCCGGATCGAACGGTCGTCCGAGCGCCTGGCACACGTCGTCGCGATGCATCCACAGGTCCCGCGCCAGCAGGATGTCCTGGACATAGCCGAACGACATCCGGGGCGCCGGATCCACCTGCATCGATAGCCGCCGGAACAACTCCGGAGCGCTCGAGATCTTCCGGGTCGCCTTCGCCCAGACCTGGTCGAACAGCACCCGGAGCTCGGCAGGCGGCGTACCGCGGTGTTCGTCGGCCTGCACCATCATGTGCGCGTCGAACCGCTGCACGCCGGGGTACGCCCGCTTGTTCTTGAGCCACCGCCGCGGGAACGAGGTCGGCTTGATCACGTCCTCCGCCTGCCCGATCAAGTGGCCGGCGATGTCCGCGACGTCCCAGGCGTCGCAGACGGTACGTCGCTGCCACTCGTCCCCCTCGATCGACGCGAGCAGCGCATGCCACGCCTGGAGCTCGGAATCCCGGTGGATCCGGCACTGCGGCCGGTCGGCCCGCCCGATCTGTTCCGCTAGTACTGCAGTCATTTCGTCCCCCTGCTAGGTGCATAGTGCTGGTAGAACATCTCGAGTACGACGGGGAAGAGCCGACTGAACCGCCCCGTCTCGAAGGTCGCGTCCGGCTCGTTCGCCATCTGTTGCGACAGCACTCCGGCCGTGATCGACGTGAACACTGCGAGACCCTCCTCGCTCGCAGCGTCCGCGTGCAGCCGGCCCGCGTCCACTCCCGCCTGCAGGTGCCGGCGCAGGTCGCCGAGCGCCTCCTGAGCCGGCGCGAACGCCTCCGCGCTGGGCTCGAACCCGGGGATCGTCCGCCAGAACAACAGCTGTGAATAGATCGGGTTCTGCATCGCCCACCGCGCGAACGCGGTGGTGCCGATCAGGTGCATCTCCACGACGTCGTCCGTCGTCGCGGCCGCGATCGCGTCCCGCTGCGCGGCCAGGAACAGCTCGGCCCCCCGCTGGAAGAGAGCGTCGTAGATCGCCATCTTCGACGGGAAGTACTGGTACAGCGACGGTGGCTGCATGCCGAGCCGCCGGGCCACCGCGGACAGACTCAGCGCCGCGACCCCCTCGGCCTCCATCAACTCGATGGCGACGTCGAGGATCTCGCCGATCGTCTGCTGACGACGGCGGGTACGGCGGTCCGGCGCGGTAGTGCTCATATCATGAGGAAAACCTAACGGCATTAGGGATGTCAATACCTCGTAGGTTGTCCCCGGTCGCGCGTACTGTTTTATGGCATGTGCAGAAACATCACCGTGCTCCGGGGACTCGAGCCGTCCGCGACCTCCGAGGAGATCTACGCGGCCGCGTTGCAGTACGTCCGCAAGGTGACGGGAGTCGGCTCCCTGAGCGCGACCACCCGCGCCCCCATCGAACGCGCCGCCGCCGAGGTCGCCCGCATCACCGAACAACTCCTCGAGGAAATGCCCGCCCGCCGCAACCCACCCCAAACCGTCCCGCCCCTACGCCGCCCCGAAGTACGCGCCCGCCTCGGCCTCGACTGACCATTCGCGCGGAGTAGTGTCTCCCCTTGGGAAACGGTTACCCTAGTTGGTTGCCCTGAGGGAGGCGCGGATGCGGTTCGCGGTTAAGACCAGGCCGGAGCACACCACCTGGCAGCAGATGCGGGACGTGTGGGTCGCGGCGGATCAGTTCGAGATCTTCGAGTCCGCGTGGCACTGGGATCACTTCTATCCGCTCAGCGGTGACATGCAGGGGCCGAACCTGGAGGCCTGGACGACGCTGGCCGCGCTCGCGCAGGCGACGTCGCGGATCCGGCTCGGCTGCCAGGTGACCGGGATGATCTACCGGCATCCCGCCGTGCTCGCGAACATGGCCGCGACCACGGACATCATCAGCAACGGCCGTCTCGAGCTCGGCATCGGCGCCGGGTGGAACGAGATGGAGACCGCGGCGTACGGCATCGAGCTGTACGGGCTGAAGGAGCGCTTCGACCGGTTCGACGAGGGCACGCAGGCGATGATCGCGCTGCTCACCGAGAAGGTTGCGAACTTCGACGGCAAGTACATCAAGCTCACCGAGGCGTACTGCAACCCGAAGCCGGTGCAGACGCCGCACCCGCCGATCACCATCGGCGGCAAGGGCCCGAACCGGACGCTCCGAGCGGTCGCCAAGTGGGCGCAGCAGTGGAACGTCATCGTCCCGAACCCGCAGGAGTGGAAGGCACTCAAGGATGTCCTCGTCCAGCGCTGCGAGGAGGTCGGTCGCGACGTCAACGAGATCACCTGCTCGGTGAACGTCCGCATCGACCCCGACAGCCCGCTCGACAAGGCGGTCGCCGAGGCCGCGGCGTACGGCGAGGCAGGCGTCGACCTGGTGATCATGAACCTCCCGCTGGACGCGCCGCCGTCCGTCCTGGAGCCGCTCGCGAAGGCACTTGCTCCCCTCGCTTAGATTTGCCCTGTGGACAGGGAGGAGTACGTCGAGGCCGTGCTGCAGGCCGTGGAGTCGATCCCGGAGGGCAGCGTCGCGACGTACGGCGACATCGCGGAGTACGTCGGGCAGGGCGGACCGCGGCAGGTCGGGGCGATCATGCGCGAGTACGGCGCGAGCGTGCCGTGGTGGCGGGTGATCCGAGCGTCCGGCGTACCGGCCGACGAGGTCGGCGACGAGCAACTGCACCTGCTGCGCTCGGACGGCGTGCGGATCACCAACGGTCGCGTGAACCTACGCCAGGTCCGTTGGGCCCCACAGGAATGACATCGGCGACGCGGCGACCCCGCCCCGGGTCCCCGCGCCGCCGATGGTCTTCTACTCGCCGTTCAGCGGTGTGCCTGCCTGCGAGGTGCGCAGGAAGTAGACCGGGTCGTTGAACGTCGCGGGCACCTTACCCAGGCCCTGGATGACCGTGGCGGTTCCGTTGGCGTGACCGACGGCGTACAGGTACGCCGACCCGCTGTCCCGGTCGATCGCGGCGAGCAGCGTGCTCTGGGTGCCGCACTTCTCCGCGACGATCGCCTCGAACCCCTGCCAGGTCGACGAGCGGACGACCGTCACCACCGGCTTCATCGGCGACGTGACCGGGATCCGGATCGTGTACAGCGCGCCGGCCTTCGTGGTCGCCAGCAAGGTGTCGTACGTCGCCGTCTGGCTGATCAGCGTCATGGTCTTCACGGCCGAGAACCCGGCGTACGAACCGGGCGCCTGGAAGCCGTTGACGTTGTCCTTCTTCCAGCGGAACAGCACACCGTCGTTGCGCAGCCCGTACAGGTACTCGCGGTCGGGGTCGGCGCCCTTCGGATAGCCGGACCGGGCCAGTTGCGTGAAGTCGCCCATACCGTCCTGGATGTTGCCGCGACCCCACCACGGTCCGTCCGGCGGCCGGGCGATCAGCGTGCTGTAGAGCCAGGTGCCGTAGATCGCGTAGCCGCGGTCGACGATGCCGTCGTGGCTGTCGTACGAGAACTCCCAGGTCGCACTGGCCTTCGTTTCCCCCGGCTCGGCGACCTGCGGGCCGACCCGGCGTTCGCTCGCGACCGGCGGGCTCGCGGCGGACAGGACCTGGTCGACGTAGGTGCCTTGCGCGGTGATCGAGCCGAGATCCAGCGAGCAGATCGACTGGACCTTCGGATTTGCTGCGGTGGCAGTGGCGGTACCGAGACCTGCCAGTAGAACAGCCGCCCCCAGGAGGGCGGCAGTACGCCGCATCGTCCTCATTCGGTGCTCCTTCATTCGCTGTGCTGACGAGATGCTCGATGCGGAGCGAAGTGGAAAAGTTACGGAGTGCCCCATTCGGAAAACGTCGGTGGGGTCTGTTGAGATAGGGCGGTGGTCAGCAGACAGAGGTCCCGGTACCGGTTGGTCCGGGAGGAGCGCCGGAGCGCGGAGGCCCCTGTCCTCGATGCCGACCAGCAAGCCGTGGTGGATCACCCGGGCGGACCGCTGCTGGTGCTCGCGGGTCCCGGCACCGGGAAGACGACGACGTTGGTGGAGGCCGTCGTCGACCGGGTTCGCAATCGTGGGCTGAGTCCGGACGAGGTGCTCGTGCTGACGTTCGGCCGGAAGGCGGCGACCGAGCTGCGGGATCGCATCACCGGTCGCCTCGGGCGGACGACGCGGGTGATGCCGTCGATGACGTTCCATTCCTTCTGCTACGCGTTGCTGCGCCGGTTCACGCCGGCCGACGCGTTCGACGTACCGCTGCGACTGCCGTCCGGCCCGGAGCAGTCGTTGCGGTTGAGCGAGGCGTTGTCGGGAAGTCGTGAGGTCGGTGCGGTGCACTGGCCGGGCAGTCTGCATCCGGCGTTGAAGACGCGCGGGTTCACCGACGAGGTGCAGGCGGTGATCGGCAAGGCGCGGCAGTTGGGTCTCGACCCGGAGGACCTGTCCGCGATCGGGCGGTCGGCGGAGCGGGCCGAGTGGGTCGCGGTCGGCGACTTCTTCGAGGAGTACCTGCAGATCCTCGACCACGAACAGGTCCTGGACTACTCCGAGCTGATCCATCGTGCGGTGATCCTGGCGCAGCAGCCGCAGGTGCAGGCGAAGCTGCGGACCGAGTTCAAAGCGGTGTTCGTGGACGAATACCAGGACACGGACCCCGGCCAGACGAAGCTGCTGCAGGCGATCGCGGGCGACGGGCGCGACCTGGTCGTGGTCGGCGATCCGGACCAGTCGATCTACACGTTCCGCGGGGCGGACGTGCGCGGCCTGCTGCGGTTCACCGACGAGTTCCGGTCCCGCGACGGCGCGGAGGCGGCCCAGATCGCTTTGGGTACGACGCGACGCTTCGGGACCACGCTGCAACGCGTGTCGCGCAACGTCGTCAACCGGCTCGGCGTACCGGGGTCGCTCGATCGGGACACGTTCGAACGCTTCCGGAACCCGGATGCCTCGTCGTGTGTCTTCGGTCCGGGAAAGGTCGAAGCGAATCTGTACTCGACGAGCGGCGCGGAGCTCGAGCACATCGCGGACCTGCTGCGGCGCGCGCACGTTCAGGACGGGATCGGGTGGAACGAGATGGCGGTGCTCGTTCGGTCCGGGAGCCGTTCGATTCCACCCCTGCGTCGGGCGTTGGCGGCGGCCGGTATTCCGGTGGACGTCGCGGGCGACGAGCTGCCGTTGTCGCGTGAGCCCGCCGTACGGCCGATGTTGCTGGCGTTGCGAGCGGTGGCCGACCCGGAGACGTTGACCGTCGATGTCGTACGGGCGTTGGCGCTGTCGCCGCTGGGCGCGATGGACGCGGGGCAGTTGCGGCGGTTGGCGCGGGTGCTCCGCCGGCGCGATCGGGACGCGGCGGGCGGGCTGCGGTTGCCGCGATCGTCGGACGAGTTGTTGCGGGAGGCGATGCTGAACCCGTTGCTGCTCGACGAGGAGGCGTCACCGGCCGAGGCGCGGTTCGCGGCGCTCGGCGAGCGGTTGCTCAAGGCAAGGAACATCGTCACCGCGGGCGCGGCGCCGGACGAGGTGATGTGGTCGCTGTGGTCGGAGTCGCCCTGGTTGCGGCGGTTGCGCGGGCAGGCCACGTCGGGCGGTGAGACCGCGCGGGTCGCGAACCGGGATCTGGATTCGTTGTGCGCGTTGTTCGATGCGGCCGGCCGGGCGGAAGAGCAGGTCGGGTTCAAGGGGGTTTCGGCGTTCCTGTCGGAGTTGGAGTCGCTGGACATCGCGGGGGACAACCGGTTCGACGGGACGTACCGCGAGGCCGGCGTACAACTGATGACGGCGCACAGGTCCAAAGGCCTGCAGTGGCGGCTTGTGGTGGTCGCTTCCGTGCAAGAGGCACAGTGGCCTGACCTGCGGCGGCGCGGATCATTGCTCGAGCCGGACCGGTTGGGGCCTGACGGGCTGATCGATCCGTTGTCGGCGGGCGCGTTACTGGCCGAGGAGAGACGGTTGTTCTACGTCGCGATCACGCGGGCGCGAGAGCGCTTGATCGTGACCGCCGTACAGGCGCCCGAGGCCGACGGTGATCAACCGTCCCGATTCCTTGCCGAGCTGGACATTCCTTTGAAACTGGTCGCCGGGCGGCCACGGCGGCCGTTGTCGTTGCCGGGGCTGGTGGCGGACCTGCGGTGCGTGCTGGCGGATCCGGCGTCGTCGCCGGCGTTGAAGCGGGTCGCGGCGGACCGGTTGGCTTTGTTGGCTTCGGCTGTCGACGACCGGGAGCAGCCCTTGGTGCCGACGGCTGATCCGTCGCGGTGGTGGGGCGTGCGGGAGCGGACCGAGTCGGTGCGGCCGATCGCGGATCCCTCGCAACCCGTCCCTCTGTCGGGAAGTGCATTGACGACGATCGTCGACTGTCCGTTGCGGTGGTTCCTGACCCGGCGGGCCGGTGGGGAGACGCCGAGTACGTCGGCGATCGGGTTCGGGATGGTGCTGCACACGCTCGCCGATGCCGTTGCGACCGGGACGTTGCCGCCGTCGGTCGACGAGCTGAACGGGTGGCTGGACAAGGTGTGGACGCAGCTCGAGTTCGAGTCCGCGTGGATCTCGGACCGGGAGCGGGTCGAGGCGGAGCAGGCGTTGCGGCGGTTCGTCGCGTGGCACCAGGGGCGGCCGGACCGGACATTGGTGGGGACGGAGGTGGACTTCGACGTACTGCTGCCGGACGAGGAACACCCCGCGGTTCGGGTCAAGGGCCGGATGGACCGCGTCGAAACGGATCCTGAGGGCACGGTCCGGGTGGTCGACCTGAAGACCGGGCGGAACATTCCGACCAAGCCGGCGCTGGAGCGGCACGTGCAGTTGGCGATCTACCAGCGTGCGATCAACTCGCGGCAGCTGAAGAAGCTCGGCGAGGAGGCGGTCGCCGGCGGAGCTGAGCTCGTCCAGCTCCGCCACGACGACAACGGCGGCTTCCCGAAGGTCCAGCACCAAGGGCCTTTGGAAGCTTCGGAGGACGGCCGCACTTGGCTCGACGAAGCGGTCGACGACGCCGAGTCGATGATCCGCACCGAACACTTCACCGCCCAGCGCAACGACGGCTGCAACCGCTGCGAAGCCCGCGCCCTCTGCCCCATCCAGCCAGAAGGCCGGGAGATCGTCTGATGGTTCAGCTACGGTCCACGGCCGAGTTGTGCGACCTGTTGGGGATCCCGTTCTCGGATCAGCAGTTGGCGGCCATCACCGCTCCGTTGGCGCCGGGGGTGATTGTGGCGGGCGCCGGGTCGGGGAAGACGACGGCGATGGCGGCCCGCGTCGTGTGGTTGATCTGCACGGGGCAGGTGAAACCGGAGGAAGTGCTCGGGCTGACCTTCACCAAGAAGGCGGCGAACGAGCTCGACGTCCGGATCCGCGAGGACCTGACGAAGGCCGGTGTCCTCGGATCCACGCTGCCGAAGGACCAGCACCCGATATTGGCCGCGCACCTACGCAGCAACATCCCCAACTGGGAGCCCGAGGAGCCGGGTGAACCCGTCGTGTCGACGTACCATGCGTTCGCCGGCACGTTGATCGCGGAGCACGGCCTCCGGCTCGGCCTCGAGCCGGACTCCCGCGTGCTCGCCGACGCCACCCGATTCCAGTTGGCCGGTCGCGTCGTACGGCGGTCCGCCGGGCCGATCCGGTTCGCCTCGCATCACGTGCCGACGCTCGTCAACAGCTTGCTCGCTCTCGACGGCGAGCTCGCGGATCACCTGCTTCGTCCCGACGACATCCGTGACCACGACGACGCCGTACGGCAGGAGGTCGCGGCGGCGCGCAAGCAGACGGTGGAGGTGCGCAAGCTCGCTGAGACCGCGTTGAAGCGTGGGGAGATCCTGCAGCTCGTCGAGGAGTACCAGGCGTACAAGGGGGAGCGCGGCGTCGTCGACTTCGCCGACCAGATGGCGCTCGGCGCGCGGCTCGCCGAGGAGTGCCCGGAGGTCGCCGCCGTCGAGCGGTCGCGGTACAAGGTCGTGCTGCTCGACGAGTACCAGGACACGTCCGTTTCGCAGCGCCGGATGCTCACCGCACTGTTCGCTGCGGGCGACGGGCGCGGCCATCCGGTGACCGCGGTCGGCGACCCGTGCCAGGCGATCTACGGCTGGCGCGGTGCCTCCGTTGCCAACCTGGACGAGTTCCCAGAGCACTTCCCACAGGCCGATGGGTCGCCGGCTCAGCGGTATGTGCTGAGCGTCAACCGCCGCTGCGGCAGTCGCATTCTTGCGGCCGCCAACCAGCACGCTGCCGAGCTCTACGAGCAGCACCCCGGCGTCATCCCGCTGGAGGCCCCGGCGAACGCTCCGGAGGGCGCGATCACGGTCGGGCTGTTCGAGACCCGCTCGCAGGAGATCGAGTGGGTCGCCGACGCGATCGTCGCCGCGCACCGCACCCGGAACCGCCGCTGGAAGGACATCGGCATCCTGATGCGGACGAACGTCGACCTCAGCGCGGTGCACGAGGCGCTGATCGCGCGCAAGGTCCCGGTCGAGGTCGTCGGCCTCGGCGGTCTGCTCGCGCTCCCCGAGGTCGTCGATGTCGTCGCAACCCTGCAAGCCGTCAACGACCTGACCGCGAACGCGGCGATGCTCCGGATCCTCACCGGCCCGCGCTACCGAATCGGTCACCGCGACCTCGCGCTCCTCGCCAACCGGGCCCGCGCTTTGGCTGACGCGGGTGAACGCCCAGCCGCGGACGACCTGGTCGCCGCGCTCGACGCGGCCGTTGCCGGGATGGATTCGACGGAGGTCATCTCGCTCGCCGAGGCGGTCGACGATCCGGGTCTGTCGGCGTACGCGCCGGAGGCCCTGACCCGTTTCAAGGAGTTGTCGGTCGAGCTTCGCGAGCTGCGCGCGCATGCGGGTGAGCCGCTGCTCGACCTGGTCCGCCGGGTGATCAGCACGATCGGCCTGGACGTCGAGCTGACCGCGACACCCGATCACGTCGACGCCGGACGTCGCGATCACCTCGCCGCGTTCCTGGATGCCGTGGGCAACTTCGTGTCGACCGAGTCGGACGGATCGCTGGACGGTCTGCTCGCGTACCTCGCGGCCGAGGAGGAGTACGCCGCCGGCCTCGACCTCGCCGTACCGAGTGAAGCCGACTCGGTGAAGCTGCTCACCACGCACCGGTCCAAGGGCCTGGAGTGGCCGGTCGTGTTCGTGCCGACGCTGGTGTCGAAGGTGTTCCCGTCGGACCGCGGGCGGGACAAGTGGACGACGAACGCCAAGGTGCTGCCGTGGCCGCTGCGCGGTGACGCGGACACACTGCCGGACATCCACGACCTGTCGAACGCCGGGCTAAAGGCCTTCGCGGACGAGTGCAAGGACGTGAACGCACTGGAGGAGCGGCGGCTCGGGTACGTCGCGTTCACGCGTGCGAAGGAACTGCTCGTCGCGACCGGGCACTGGTGGGGTCCGACGCAGAAGCGCCCGCGCGGCCCGTCGCCGTACCTCTCGGTGTTGAAGAAGCACGCCGGGGAGCGTGTGATCGAGTGGGCGGAGCAGCCGGAGCTGACCGCGGAGAACCCCGAGTTGGCCGAGCAGACGCAGGCGCCGTGGCCGACGCCGTACGACGTGGACTCGTTCCAGCGACGGCTGGAGTCGGCTGCTCTGGTGCAGTTGTCGCGCACGGAAGGTCCGTCGATCGAGGACGAGGAGTCGCTGCTGCTCGACGAGCAGGCGACGGTCGCGCGCTGGGACTCGGAACTCGAGCGATTGTTGTCCGAGGCAAGGGAAAGCCGGAGCCGGAAGGCGTACGACGTGGCGCTGCCGGCCGCGCTGTCCGCGACGCAGCTGATGCGGCTGGCGAAGGACCCGGACGGTCTGGCCGCCGAGCTGGCCCGCCCGATGCCGCGCAAACCCAACCGGGCGGCGCGTTTCGGGACCCGGTTCCACGCGTGGGTGGAGAGCTACTTCGGCCAGCAACTGCTGCTCGACCCCGACGATCTTCCCGGCGCCGCGGACGAGGACATCGTCGACGACACCGACCTCACCGACCTGATGGACGCGTTCCGCGACGGTCCGTTCGGCGACACCACGCCGTACGAGATCGAGGCCCCGTTCGCCCTGGCGCTCGACGGCCGGGTCGTCCGCGGCCGCATCGACGCCGTCTACCAGATCGTCCGCCCGGACGGCTCCCGCGGCTACGACGTCATCGACTGGAAAACCACCCGAGGCGAAACCGCCGACCCCCTCCAGTTGGCCATCTACCGAGTCGCCTGGTCCGAACTCATGAACATCCCCCTCGACCACGTAACCGCAGCCTTCTACTACGTCCGCACCGCCGACATCATCCGCCCGGACAACCTCCCCGACAAGCAACAACTCATCCAACTTCTGAACGGCTGACCTCTAGCGCATCAGCGCCTCGGCGAGCAGGGAGACCTGGTCGTGGTCAGGGGAAGCCGGGTAGAAAATGACGTCGGTCGCGCCGGCCGCACGAAGGCCTGCCAAGTGGTCGCGTAGTGCCGCTGGAGTCGTCAGGGTATCGGCTCGCGCGAACTCGAAGTACGCATCGCCGTAGTAGTGACGGATGTACTCGTCGGCGACCGCGTCAGCCTCGAGCCCGAGAGCGAAATACCGCCCGGTGACGATGCGAGGCTCTCCACTTCGACTGGCGTCTTTCCAAGCCGTCCGTACGGCGCTCGCACCTTGCTCGAGTGTCGCCGTACCGAACAGCGGAGCCACCCAACCTTGCCCGTGAACGGCGGCGCGACGGTAGGCGGCTGGAACCAATCCGCCGAACAGAAGCTCGGGACGGCCGTCGGGGAGATGGGAGATGCCATCAAGCTTCCCCGCCCACACCTGCCGCCAGGTCTCCAACGAGGTTTCCCACAGCTCGCCGAATCCATGCTGCGCGGCTCCACTGGCCGTGAAGTCGTCCGGCCAACCACCCAGACCGACACCGGCGGTGAGCCTGCCGCCGGACAGTTGATCGACTGACGCGAGCTGTTTGGCAAGCAGTACGGCGTTGCTCCGCCAGCCGATGTCGAGCACGGTCGTGAGGAGCTCCACCCGCGAAGTCCGCGCCGCCGCAGCAGCCAACGCGGTCAACGGCTCCAGGTTGTCGTAGACCAACCGGTCGATCACGCCGACCGCATCGAACCCTGCGTCTTCGGCCGCAGCGGCCCACTCGCCCAATCGCCGCGCATCCACCCCAGGCACCGCCGCCGGCAGCCCGATCCCAACCCTCATGATCCATTCCTCTCATCGCTCTAAGAGCGACGGTAGGCATCACCCCCACCCGATTTCTTGAACAGATCGGACGTCCTCAGACGCGCCGGCCAGCTAGCCGCGACCAGGTTGGGGACTTCTACTGCCCAACGAGGGAGGGCAAACCTCCCCAGATCGGATTGCGGAGCAGGAGGTTAGACGACGAGGTCGGCCGGGACGATGCGCACCGGGAACGGCAGTTCGGCCTCGAATGCTTCCTTGCCTACGACAACTGCCCGCTCGACGTACGTGTCGCCCTCGAGCTCAAGCACGGTGAGCTCTTCTCTGGCCGGGTCGAAGATCCAGTACGACGCGACGCCGGCCTGCTCGTACAAGCGCCGCTCGAGGACCCGGTCCGCCAGGCTAGTCGACTGCGACAGCACCTCGACCGCCAGCAGCAATGGCTTCACAATCGTCTTGCGCCCGACGTCCTCCCGTCGGCAGGCGAGCACATCGGGCTGCACGGACCGTGTCGGCGTCGGCTGGTAGTCCATCGGTGCGACCAACACCTTCAGGTCGCCGGGGCAGCAATGCCGAAGCACATAGGTGAGCTCTACCACCGCGGTCTGATGGATTGCCAACGGCGAGGGCGTCACCAGCAGCACCCCGTCGACCACCTCGTAGCGCTTGCCGTCGTCGGGAAGCGTTTCGAGATCGGCCGGCGTCAAATGACCCGGCTCAAGTGTTTCCACGTACTCCATGCGTGGTGCCTCCTTCTCGGTCACACAACCAGCATGGCGGGACGTGGTGGGTGGTTGGTGCCGTTTTGGGGATCTGCCCTGGGATGCCCCGGTTGTACGCGTCATTTGGTGAGGGCTGCTGGGCTGAGGGACACGGGGAACGGGCAGGTGGTGGCGAAGGTTTCCTCGGATTGGATGACTGCTTGGCAGGCGTAGGTGGTGTCTGTCAGTTCGAGGATGGTTAGTTCTTGGTTGGTGGGGTCTAGGAGCCAGTAGGACGGGACTCCGTAACGTTCGTAGAGGGCTCGTTTGAGGACTACGTCGGTGGTTCGGGCGGTGGGGGACAGGACCTCGACTGCCAGGAGCGGCGGCTGGGTGACGGGTGCGTCGCGGTGGCAGACCAGGACGTCCGGGCGGAGGGTGGTGTGGGGTGTAGGGCGGAAGGCGATCGAGCCCACGGCGACCAGGAGGTCGGGTGGGCAGGCGTGCTTCAGTAGAACCATGAGCGCGAGGACGGCCGCGTGGTGGGCGGGTGGTTGGGGGCCGGTGATGAGCAGGCGGCCGTCGACGATCTCGTACCGGCGGCCGTCCCGCGTGGCTTCTGCTGTACGCACCACCCCAGCTTGACGCAGACCGCCGTACCCCCGCCGAAGTTATCCACAGCCTGGCCGCCCCGACTCACACCTCCAACACAAGAGCGGATATCCCCTGGTGTTGGGGGTTCTCCCCTCGTACACCAGGGGAGAACCCCCAAGACCAGGGGATATCCCGTCGCGTGGGCGGGTGGGGCCGTAGGGCGTAGAACGCGCGTGGGTCAGCTGGGCGGGGCGGTCAGCGGGTTCTGGAGGGTGCCGACGAACTGCAGTGAGCCGGCGACGTCGGTCAGGTCGACCATCTGCCGGTTGTTGCGAAGCTGGAGGCGGTTCAGGCAGGAGAGCGCGAACTCCGGCGCGAAGATGTCGTACTTCGCGAACGCTTCCGCCAGCTCCGGCGTCGCCGCCTGGTAGTCGCGGATGGACGACGCCACCACCGACCAGAACTCGGACGGTGTCAGCAGGCCCTCCCGATCCAGCAGCGGGGACAGGAACCGGAAGATGCAGTCGAAGATGTCGGTGAAGATCGACAGCAGCTTCTCGTCGTCCGGTACGTCGGCCCGCACCCGCTCCGCCTCGGCCGGCACGGGCGTCGACGGACTCAGGACGGCGATCTCCTCGGCGATGTCCTTCATGATCACCCGGATCGGAATGGCGTCCCGCAGTACGAGGATCAGGTTCTCGCCGTGCGGCACGAACACCAGCTCGTACGCGTAGAAGCTGTGCAGCAACGGGATCAGATAGGCATCGACGTACGCGCGCAGCCAGTCCGCCGGCGCCAGGCCGGATGCCCGGACCAGTGCCGCGGCCACCGATGCGCCGTGCCGGTCGACGTGCAGCAGCGACGCCATCGTCGCCAACCGCTCACCGGGCTCCAGCGACGGCACCGGGCTCTCCCGCCAGAGCGCCGACAACATCTTCCGGTACGGCGAGGTCTTGTCGGTCGCGTTCTCGTAGTACCGGTTGTGGTACCCGGCCGCCGCGATCTCCCGCAGCACGCTGAAGCTGTAGCGCTTGAAAACAGGATCATTCGAGACCACCGAGTGCACCCAGTCGTTGATCGCCGGCGTCGCGGCCATGTACGACGGCGACAGCCCGCGCATGAACCCCATGTTGAGCACCGACAACGCCGTCTTCACGTAGCACCGGGACGGCTCGGACCGGTTGAAGAACGTCCGGATCGACTGCTGCGGCTGATAAACGTCGTCCGTCGACCCGAGATGAACGATGTGCCGCAACGCAATGTCGGCGGCGAAGGTGATCGAGGTCTTGTTGTCCCATTGCCACGGATGCACCGGCATATACATGTACTCCGCCGGGTCGGCGACCGCCGCGAACCGGGAGAACACCTCGTCGCCCAACTCCGACCGCAGCACCGAGTCGAACGTCGTCGAAGAACTGCAAGAAACCGTCGTCCGGTCCCGTCGGGTCGCGATCCAGGTCAGCTGCACGCCCGCACCGGTCTCCGGCGCATAGGCCAGATAGTCCGTGAGCCCGAACCCGAGCCGCCCGTTGTTCGCGACGAAACACGGATGCCCCTCGGTCATCCCGGCCTCGATGGTCTGGAAGTCCGCGGTGACCAGGTCCGCCGCCGTCAGGTCCGGTTTCGACAGCTTGTATGCCGCCGACGCCAGCGTGCTGCTGATCTCCTCCAGGTACACCGGCAGCATCTCGCGCCCGATCCCGAGCTGCTCGTGGAACTCGGTGATGAACTCCAAAGCGTCGACCGGCGAGCCGTCATCCCGCACGACCTGTGCGATATCCCAATGATTCAACGGATACTGCCGCGCCGCGAAGCGATACCGGCCGACGGCGTACTCATTGCCGACAGCAACCGGTTCGAGAATGCGCTCGTGGGTGAACTCCGCCAGCGCCTTCCGGACCAGTGCCTGGTTGACCGTTGCCCAAGGATTCATCGAGACCTCCGAAGGAAATCCCGTCCCTCGGGGCGGGGAGGAGTGCAGATCGCCGCGCAGCGGCAGAACTGTCGGTGCATGGTGATTGGATTCCTTTCGTGAGCCGCTTCCGCTTTGCCCCGACCCCGGAGCAGGAAACGGCGTTGCTGGACCAGTGCGCACATGCCCGCTACGTCTGGAACCTCGCCCTTGAACAGTGGTCGATGTGGTCGGTGGGCCGGCGTAGCTGCCCGCCCCGATTCGTGGAGCAGGCTCGGCAACTGACCGAAGCCCGGGCCGATAACGATTGGCTGCGGACCGGGTCGCAGACGGTGCAGCAGCAGGCGTTGCGAGATTTCGACCAGGCCGTCACGAACTTCTTCGGTGGTACCCACCAGCGGCCGACGTGGCGCAAGGCCGGCATCCACGAAGGGTTCCGGATCGTCGGCTCGCAGGCCCAGCGGGTGGAGAAGGTGAACCGCAAGTGGGCGCGGGTTCTGGTGCCGAAGGTCGGTTGGGTCAAGTTCCGGCTGTCCAAGCCACTGGCCGACGCCAAGTCGTACCGGGTGACCCGTGATCGCTCCGGCCGCTGGCACATCGCCTTCGCCGTGATCCCCGACCCGATTCCCGGACCGGGTACCGGTGAGGTCGTCGGTATCGACCGTGGCGTGACCGTGTCGGCCGCGCTGTCCACCGGCGAGCTGTTGAACGTGCCGACGCTGACTGTTGGCGAGAAGACCCGTCTGCGGAAGCTGCAACAGCGTCTCGCCCGCGCGCAGAAGGGCAGCAATCGGCGAGGCATGACGAAGGCCGCGATTGCCCGGCTCAAGGCGCGTGAGACGGACCGGCGCAAGGATTGGGTTGAGCAGATCAGTACTGACCTGGCGCGGCGGTTCGACGTCATCTGTGTCGAGGACCTGAACATCCGGAACATGACCAAGTCGGCGCGCGGCACCGCCAACGCTCCCGGGAAGCGGGTACGGCAGAAGTCCGGGCTCAACCGGGGCATCCTCGCCAACGGCTGGGGCGCGCTGGTCGAGCGACTGGAGCAGAAGGCCGTCGGGCGGGTCGAGAGGATCAACCCGGCCTATACATCGCAGACGTGTTCGCACTGCGGGACCAGGGACCGGGAGGCGCGCGAGAGCCAAGCCGCCTTCCGTTGCCGGTCGTGCGGCTACACCGCGAACGCTGATGTGAACGCTGCTGTCAACATCGCGGCCGGACGGGCCGTGATCGCGCGGGGAGCGACTGCGGCACGGGTTGCTGAGAACCGTGAACCTCAACTCGCTACCTCCGCGTAGTGGTGTTGGATTCCCCGCCGTTCACGGCAGGGAGGACGTCAACAGCCCGCCTCGTTCATTCGCAAAGGCGTCGGCGTACTGGTCGCGCGTGCAGAAGCTCAACCACGCCTGCTTGTCGGGAAGCCGTACGACGCTGTGCTTGCGGAACCCCATCCGCGCGTTCAGCGCCTGGATCTTCACGTTCCGTACGTCGGGTTCGACCACCACTCGGTCGACCAGCGGATCGCTGAACAGGCTGTCCATGATCGTCTCGAACACCGCCCCGGTGAACCCGGGAATCGGCACCACAGGCGGCGCCACCAGCACGTGCATGCCGATGTCGCCAGGCGCCACGTCGTACGTCCGGCCCACAACGTCCCCGGACGGTTCGTAGCGCTCCATCAGGAACGCCGGCCGCCCGTCGTGCTCGCCGAGGAACGCCTGGTGGTGCGCGCTCTCCGCGATCCGGAGGTACTCCGCGTGCACGTCGGCGACAGACGCGGTCAGCAGGCCCCAGTACCGTGCGTACGGCTGGGTGACCCAGCTGTGCAGCGTGGTCACGTCCTCGGCGAGGTCGAACGGCCGGAGGCTGAAGGTGCCGAGGCCGGCGACGAAGCGCCGGTACGTCGGCTCGGGCAGTGCTCTGGTCATGGCGGGTGCTCCCAGGCTGGGCGGGCGTGTTAGCTAAGGCTTACCTTACCTGCACCGATCCAACCATCCCAGGGCGGACCCGTGAAGTAGCCCGCGCGGCGGATGTGCCGAACCGCACATCCTGCCTACGTTGGTGACATGTTGATCGCCGAGGACCTGTTGCTGCTGCTGTACGACGACGAGACCGGTAAGCCCGTCGCCGGGTCGCCAGGCCTGGATTACGCGCTGGCCGGCGCGGTGCTGATCGAGCTGACGCTGAACCGGAAGCTCGACATCACCATCGACGGCAAGACCGGCCGTCTGCAGGTGCTGGATGGTGCACCGACCGGCGACTCGATCCTGGATGAGCGCCTCGCGTACGTGGTCAACAAGCCTGGGAAGAAGCCGAAGGACCAGATCGGTGCGCTCTCGAAGCGGCTGCGCAACCAGCTGCTGGCGCGGCTCGCGGAGCGGGGTGTGCTGGAGGAGGATCAGGGCAGGGTGCTCGGACTGTTCCCGGTGACCCGCTGGCCTGCCAAGGACGCGCGCCACGAGCAGGACGTGCGCGCCAGGCTGGAGAGCGTGCTGAAGGTCGGTACGGCGCCGGACGAGCGCACCGCTGCGTTGATCGCCCTCCTCAGCGCGCTGAACGTCGTACCGAAGGTCATCACGGACGCTGTCGACAAGAAGGCGCTGAAGCAGCGGGCGAAGGAGATCGCCGACTCCGACTGGGCAGCCGCCGCAGTGAAGAAGGCAGTCACCGAGATGCAGGCGGCCGTCACAGCGGCCATCGTGGTGGCGTCCACCGCAGGAGCGTCAGCCAGCAGCTAGCCGGGCCTTGATGTCCGGCTTCACGACCTTGCCGACCTTGGAGCGTGGCAGGTCGGGCCAGACGAGCACTTCCTTCGGCGCCTTCACGCTGCCGATGCGTGCCTTCGCGAACGCCTTCAGCTCGTCCGGCTCGACCACGCTGCCCGGCTGGAGCTGTACGACGGCCACGACCCGCTCGCCCCACTTCTCGTCCGGCAGACCGATCACTGCGCAGTCCTGTACGTCGGCGTGCGCCATCAGCGCCTGCTCGACCTCGGTGGAGTACACGTTGAAGCCGCCCGTGATGATCATGTCCTTCGCCCGGTCGACGATGTAGAGGTAGTTGTCGTCGTCCAGGTAGCCGATGTCGCCGGTGTGGTGCCAGCCGTACGCCGAAGCCGCTGCGGTGGCCTCGGCGTTCTTGTAGTAGCCCTGCATCACCAGCGACCCGCGCACCACGATCTCGCCGCGCTCACCGTGCGGGAGCAGCGTGCCGTCGGCTCCCATGATCGCCACCGTGACCAGCGGGGACGGCCGTCCCGCGGATGACAGCCGTCCCCGGGCGATGTTGCCGTCGGCATCGAAGTGTGCGGCGGGCGGCAACATCGAGATCATCATCGGCGCCTCGGTCTGCCCGAACAGCTGGGCCATCACCGGACCGATCCGCTGCAACGCCTCCTCGAGCCGGGCGACCGACATCGGCGCAGCGCCGTACCAGAAGCACCGCAGTGACGACAGGTCCGTGGAGTCGAGCTCCGGCGCTGCCAGCACCATGTAGATGAGCGTCGGCGGCAAGAACGTGTGGGTCACGCCGTGGCGCGGTATCAACTCCAGGAACGCATGGACGTCGGGAGCTCGCATGATCACGATCTCGCCGCCGGACGCGAGCACCGGGAAGCACAGCACACCTGCTGCGTGGGTCAGCGGTGCCAGCGCCAGGTAGACCGGTCGCTCGCCGAACGGGTACCCGATCAGCGTGAGTGCGGTCATCGTCTCCAGGTTGCTGTTGCCGAGCATGACTCCCTTCGGGCGCCCGGTCGTGCCGCCGGTCCCGACGATCATCGCCAGATCGTCCGGGTCGGTCAGATCGGGTGCCGGCTGGGACGCGCCCCCGCAGAACGCGTCCCAGCCGACAGTGCTCCGGCCGCTGGGGTGGGGGGTCGGGCCGGAGCTGGAGGGCTCCCCGTCGAGACACACGAACGTGTGCACCTTCGGCAGTGAGTCCCGAATGCGGTCCACCAGCGGCGCGAAGGCCGCCTGGTAGATCAGTACTTCGCAGTCGAACTGGTCGAGCAGTTCACGGTTCTCGGCGGCCTCGTTGCGCGGGTTGATCGGGCACCAGACCGCACCGGCCCGGCTGATCCCGAACACGCAACTAAAGGCCACCGGGTCGTTCGCGGACAGGATCGCCACCTTGCCGCCCGGCCGTACGCCGGTCGCCGCCAGCGCGCCCGCGATCCGGTACGAGAGCTGCTGTACGTCGGCGTACGTCAGCGTCTCGCCGTCCGTGGTCAGGCAGGAGGCGTCCGGCGCCAGCGATGCGCCCTTGTCCAGGTAGTCGACCAGCCGCACGGCAACTCCTCTAGCGCTGCACCGTCAACTGCGGCTCGGACACCAGCCCGAAGCTCCGCAGTACGCCGAGCAGCTCACGGTGACCGAATGCCTGGCAGCCACTCGCGAAACCGACCCGCTTCGGCGGTGTCTGCAACAGTGAGTACGCCGCGTACGCCTGGAGCAGACCGGTCTGCTGGTAGTTGCTGTTGCCGTGGATGACACAGTGCGCCCGTCCGAGCGGTCCGGACGCGTGCACCGAGTCCAGCGTCTTGTTGACGCGCGGGTTCTCCCGGGGCGGCATCTCGTTCATCACCTGACGAGCCGTCTCGGTCAATGCGGTGTTGCGGTCCTCGGGCGACATGTCCTTCGTGGCTTCCAGTGCCGCGGCAACGATCTGCGGGACCCCGTTCATCAGCGCGGCGTTGAACACGCCGCCCTGTGCCTTGCAGTTCGCCACCCGTGGATCGCGCTTGAACCACACCGGGTGCGACATACCGCCCCAGGGCAGTGACAGTGCGAGCTCGTGCTGGCCGGGAACCACCAACGGCACCAGGCCCTGCTGGGAGAACTCGGCGTACTGGTTGTTCTCCAGGTAGTGCGCCTTCGACGTCGCAGCGTTCACCAGAATCGTGCGGGTCGAGGCGATGGTCGGACTGCCGCCCCAGAACACGGCGACGTCCAGGGTGTCCAGACCGGGCTGCTCGAGACACAGCTGCGCGGCGATCTCGCTGGTGGTGTACATCTGCGCGATACCCGGGGCCAGCACCAGGTTGGCCTCAGCGAACTGCGGACCGTACTTCTCGTCGCAGGTCATCAGCCAGTCCTGCTCACCGGTCGTGTCGGTGTAGTGCACACCTGCTGCGAGTGCCGCTTCCACAGCCGCCGGACCGAGCTCACTGAACGGTCCGACCGTGTTCAGTACGACGGAAGCGCCCTTGAACAGATCGGTGAGTGCGGCGACGTCATGGTCGACTGCTGCGACCTCGTAGTCGGCTGTCTCGATGCCAGGGACATGAGAGTCCATAGAGGCCTTGAGCTTCGCCTCGTCACGTCCGGCTGCCACAAAGGGGACGTGGTACTGGCGCAGGTACTCGCAGACCAGGCGGCCGGTGTACCCGGAGGCGCCGTAGACAACAACAGGCTTCGCCATCACATCCCCATTCCGCCGTCGACCGGCAGACCGATGCCGGTGATGAACCGGGACTCGTCGGACGCGAGGAAGACGACCGCGTCGGCCATGTCCGCGACCTCGCCGAGCCGGCCGGCCGGTGTCAGGCCGATCACCGCGGCGACCGCGGCGTCGGGCGACTCGAACAGTCCGAGCTGGGCCACGTCGTTCGCCAGGCCGGCGCCCATCGCGGTCGGGACCAGGCCCGGGTAGATGCAGTTGACGCGGACGCCGTACCCGAGCTTGCCGGACTCCATCGCGGCGACCCGGGTCAGCCGGTCGACCGCGGACTTGGTCGCCGAGTACACCGCGATGCCGGGGAACGCGATGGTGGCGGCGACCGACGCGACGTTGATGATCGCGCCGCCCTGGCCGGCCAGGCCCTCGGGGCGCATCGTCCGCAGGCCCCACTTGATGCCGAGCGTGGTGCCGAGGACGTTGACCTCGAGCATCTTGCGGATCTGGTCCGCGGTGACCTCGGTGAGCAGGCTGGTGATCTCGATTCCCGCGTTGTTCACCAGGATGTCGAGGCCGCCGAGGATGTCGTTCGCGGCGACCACCGCGTTCTCCCAGTCGCCGTCGTCGGTGATGTCGTGGGCCACGAAGCCGTTGCCCGCGCCGTACTCCTGGTCGAGCGCGTCGGCGACCGCTTCGCCCAAGTCCTTCTGGATATCGCTGATCACGACCTTGGCGCCGGCTGCCGCGAGGGCTTTCGCCATCCCCTCGCCGAGTCCCTGCGCGCCGCCCGTGACCAGGGCCTTGCGGCCGGAGAGATCGAGTGAACCCATCTGAAGCTCCTTCTGCTCGCTGGGGTGTTTCACACTCTGGCCAGGCTTTTGACAGTCGTCAAGACTTTGTTTGACACTTGTCAAGAAATCTCCCCGCTCCGGGACGCGCCTGGCCCGGGGCGGGGTACTCTGGCGCATCGGGCCCGCCGGGCCCGAGCAGTCCCGAGCACGAGAGTGGGTGATTGCCGTGGCGTCCGCTGCTGAGGAGCGGCCTGCCCGTGTCTCCGGGATCGACAAGATCGAACGCCGCCGGGTCGCGCTGGCGGAGTCCGCGCTGAAGACGCTGGGTGAGCTCGGGTACGCCCGCACCAGCCTGCGCGAGATCGCGAACAACTCCGAGTTCACGCACGGCGTCGTGCACTACTACTTCCGCGACAAGATCGACCTGATCAGCTACTGCGTGCGCTACTACAAGACCAAGTGCGCCCGGCGGTACGACGAGGTCGTCGAGACCGCGACGTCCGCGGACGAGCTCGCGACCGGCTTCCTGGGCAAGATGACCCAGACGCTGGTCGAGGAGACCCCGATGCACAAGCTCTGGTACGACCTGCGGGCGCAGAGCATGTTCGAGGAGCAGCTCCGCCCGGACGTCGAGGCGATCGACCAGCTGCTCGAAGAGATGATCTGGCGGATCCTGACCCGGTACGCCGATCTCACCGGCACCACACCGACCGTCGACGCGCCGACGGCGTACGCGCTGGTCGACGGCCTGTTCGAGCAGGCCGTGGTCGGCTACGCCGCGAACCCGGAGAAGGTCCCGGACCTGCTGACCGGCCGCATCATGCAGGTCCTGCCGAAGCTGGTCGCGGCGTAGCCACGGCTGTTACTCGGCTCCGCAATTCGCTTTGCAGAGCTTGTCGGTGAGCGTGAGGATCGCGCCCGGTGCTTCGGTGTCGGACTCGATCGAGAACTCGACGTTCCAGTCGCCGAACGTCGTCTGCGCGGACGCCTTGCCTGACTGCTGCTTGAGCCAATCGGTGATCTGACCGCGCGGGTTCACGTGCGCCAGCTCCAGCGCCTCCGGTGCGAACTCGGTCAGCCGTGTCGCCGACTCGGTCGCCGGGCCGGCCGCCTGCAGCGAGATCACGGGTGGGCGCGGATGCGTGCCGATCAGCACCTGGATCGACCGCAGGCCGCTGCTGCAGGTGTCGTACGCCTCGTCGGTGCTGCACTTGTACTGCTTGCCCGTGAACGCTGCGACGACCTGTGCCGTCGTCAGGTCCGGCAGCGTCTCCTCAGGTCCTGCCGAGCTGTTGCTCGTGGCCGGCGTACCAGATGTGCTCGTGCTCGCAGGCGCGCTCGGGGTTCCGTCCGACTCCGGCTTGTCGCCGGAGCAGGACGTGGTCCCTACGACGAGTGCGGCGCAGACCAGGACGGCAGCGCCGTACCGGGGGTTCAGACCGGCACCTCGATCGCCGCGTCGAGGGCGATCGTGATCATCTCGGAGAACGTCGTCTGACGCTCCTCCGCGGACGTCACCTCGTGCGTGATCAGGTGGTCCGAAACGGTCATGATGCCCAGCGCGCGACGACCGAACTTCGCCGCCAGCGTGTAGAGCGCCGCGGCCTCCATCTCGATGCCGAGTACGCCGTACTCCGCGGTCCGCGAGACGAGGTCCGGGCGGTCGTTGTAGAAGAGGTCGCCGGAGAACACCTGGCCGACGTGCACGTTCAGCCCGGCTGCCTCGGCGGCGTCCACTGCCGCGCGGAGCAGCTTGTAGTCGGCGGTCGGCGCGTAGTCGATGCCGTGGAAGCGCAGCCGGTTCATCTGCGAGTCGGTGCTCGCGGACATCGCGATGATCACGTCGCGGACCCGGACCGCCTCGGTGAGCGCGCCACAGGTGCCGACGCGGATCAGCGTCTGTACGTCGTACTCCTCGAACAGCTCGTTCGCGTAGATGGACGCGGACGCCTGGCCCATGCCGGAGCCCTGCACGGAGATGCGCTCACCCTTGTAGGTGCCGGTGAACCCGAACATGTTGCGGATCTCGGTGTAGCAGATCACGTCCGACAGGTAGGTCTCCGCGATCCACTTGGCCCGCAGCGGGTCGCCCGGAAACAGCACCCGCGGTGCGATCTGCCCCTTCTCGGCGGCGATGTGAATACTCATGCGGGGATGCTCTCACGGGCGCGGGATATGTTGAGGCATGTGGCCTACTCCATCGCACCTGGTTCGCTAGCCCTGTCCCGGTCCGTACTGGACCGCGCCGCCGACCGCCGCCGTGACGACGACTGGCTGGAGAAGGCCTGGGCCGCGCCCGAAACGCAGGTCGTGGTCGTGGCCGGCGACAAGATCCAGGTGGTCGACGACCGCTCCGCGCTGCGGTTCCTGCGGCCGTCCGAGGCGCCCGAAGGCCTCCGGATCTTCCTCGGCATCGACCGCGAGTCCGGGGCCGGGATGACCGCGGAAGGCCGTGCGGTGTTCGGCGTACTGGTCAGTGGTGACGGCGACGAGTCGTACGGCGGTCTGCGCGAGCTCGGCGCCGTACTGGACGACCGTGAGGCCGGCATCGCGGTGCACCTGATCGGGCTGTCCAACTGGCATGCCGTCTACACGCACTGCGGGAACTGCGGCGAGCACACCGAGGTAGCGGAGGCCGGACACGTACGGCGGTGCCCCAACTGCGGGCTGTCCCACTTCCCGCGGAGCGACCCGGCGATCATCGTGCTGGTCACCGACGACCAGGACCGCGCACTGCTCGGCCGCAACGAGGCCTGGCCCGCGGGCCGGTACTCCACGCTGGCCGGCTTCGTAGAGCCCGGTGAGTCACTGGAGGCCGCCGTACGGCGTGAGGTGCTCGAGGAGACCGGTGTGATCGTCGGGCAGGAGGTCGAGTACGCGGCCAGCCAGCCGTGGCCGCTGCCCGCGAGCCTGATGCTCGGGTTCTACGCGAAGGCGACGAACTTCGACATCGACGTGGACCAGGACGAGATCGCCGAGGCGAAATGGTTCACCCGGGAGGACCTGCGCGTGCTGATCGAAGCCGGCACGATGGCCCTCCCGGGCGCTATCTCGATCTCTCGCCGCCTGATCGAAGGCTGGTACGGCGAGAGCCTCAGCGGGAGCTGGTGACTAGGTCCTGTCTGGCAATCCATCGCCTACTGCGGGGCACTCGGCACGGCACCTCGCCGCACCGAGCACCTCCTCGCTACGGCGCTGGATTACCAGACAGGACCTACCGGCCCACGTCGGACCGGGCCGCGGCGACCACGATGAGTGTGCCTTCCCAGCGCTCGATGGAGCCGTCGGCCTGGAGTTCCCGGACCTTCTTGGCGACCGCGCTCACGTAGGCGCTGTGACTGGGCCAGTCTGCCTCCGCGTCCGGCAGTACGTCGGTCAACGTGCAGCCGTACGTCAAGAAGCGGTTCTGGACATGGCTGTCGATGTTCCCGGTCCAGACTGTCGACCGGACGTCGGACTGCGGACACGGGTCGACCGGTGGCGTGTAGGACGCCAGGTTGGTCGGGTTGATGTAGCCGTCCGGACGCAGGAGCGTGTAGTAGGTGCCGTCCGGCGTCTGAGTGAGCCGGTTGAGCCCGCGGTCGCGAAGTACGGTCGTCTGGCCGCTCAGGATGTCCAGCACGAACAGTCGTCCACCTGTCACGCCGTACAGGTAGCCGTCACGCCACGACAGTGCGCCGTCCTGCGAGCCGGTGAATCCGCTGAACACGGGCAGCAGGCGCTGCACCTCACCGGTGGACGGGTTGACGGCGAAGACAATGCCGTCGGCGAGGCCCCAGATGTTGCCGTCCGGTCCGGTGATCAGCTCGTTGATGCTGGCCGCACCGGGCACCGGAACGATGTCGGTGAGGACCTCTCCCGTTGACGGGTTCACCTTGACCAGGTGCGCCTCGCTGGCCCTCGGCTCGGTGCCTTGACCGCCCTCGATGCTGGAGCCGACCCAGACGTCAGCACCGGAGGGGACGATCGAGGAGATCGTCTGGTCGGTCACTAGGTTGCGGTAGACCGTGTGGCTGCCAGTCGGTACGTCGTACACGGTCAGAGCGCCGCCGTACTCGCCGTACGCCGGTGTGGTGCCGACGTACACCCGGTTGCCGGCGGGGACCACCGCGACGGGCCTGTTCTGGTGATCGCTGTCGACGAGGCTGAACAGTTCCCTCGGGTTGGTCGGGCTGTCCGGTGCGGTCGGGTCCCAGAGCGAGAGGCGGCCGTACGGGTAGATGCCGACATACATCTTGCCGGTGCCGTCCCAGGCCCAGCCCTCGACCTGTCCCTGCCGGGTGGTGACTGTCGACTTGCCGGTCGCCGGGTCGTAGATGGAGGTGGCGCCGTTCAGGTAGACGTTGACGAACACCTTGCCGGTGGTGGGGTCGGCCAGCGTGTGCATGAGCGGCGACGGCACGTACTGGAACGGTGAGCTCCACTGTGCGAGCGTCCCGTCCGCCGGGTTGTAGCGGAAGGTCCCACCGGAGTAGTTACCGGCCAGGCCGTACAGCACCGGTACGCCGTTCTCAGTCACCCAGCCGTAGCCGATGGACGCGCCACGGGTCAGTGTGCGCGGCGGTGAGACCGGACCGACCGTGTTGGTGTCCAGGTCGTAGTGCGTGAGGGACAGGGTGTTGTTGGTGAAGTACACGCCACCTGGTCCGGCTGCGGAGACACCACGGGCGGCGATCGGGTAGTCCATCACCTGCTGACCAGTCGTCGCGTCGGTGTACTTGACCTGCTCGCCGGTCACCGCGTCGACCACCACCAGGCGGCTGCTGGCGTTCGCGAACACCTTGCCGCCGGCGTAGTCCAGGTCGATGAAGTCCTTTGCCGTCGTACCCGGGGGAGTGATGTCCTCGACCGCCTTGGTGTCCACGTCGATGCGGAGCAGTCTGGCGTTCGGTGTGGAGACGCCGACGAACAGCTTGTTGTGGTCGGGGTCGTAGACCGTGGACCGCGCGTACTGCTGCACCGGGTCGAGTGACCCGTAGTCGGTGACCTCTCCGGTCGTCGCGTCGTACTTGAACGCGTGGGCGTTCGGGTACGTCCCGGCGTACACATTGCCGGCCTGGTCGGACGTGAGGCCGTAGATCTGGGACTGACCGGGGATGGGCTGCCCCAGGTCGGTCACCTCACCCGTGGCCGGGCTGTAGCGGTAGAGGTGCGCGTTGGCGTAGGTGCCGAGGTAGACGTCACCGTTCGGCGTCACGACGATCGCCCAGCCGCCGGCGGCCCCGGGCAGCGGCACGGTGCGGATCAGCTGGCGGCTGTGCAGGTCGACGACGTTGAGCCGCGCGTTCTCACCCGCGGGTACGGCGTACACGACATCGCGGCCGTCGGGCGTGTGGCCGATCGCGCCTTCCATGATCGTGAGCGAGCTGACCGGCGAGCCGAGGTCCTTGATGACGTCGGCCGACGGTGCGATCGGCCGCGTCGGGGTGCCGAGCGGCCAGTTCTCCGACGGGAACGGATCCGGCAGGTCACCCGGCGGGGCCGCCGTCGCGTGCAGGCTGCCCGTGGCGAGCAGGCCGAGCACTGCGGCGAAGGTCATCAAGGCGCGGCGGAATGGACGGCGCGAGAACATGGGCGGACTCCCTGCGACGGCGTTCATCGCAAGGTATAACGGTCATGACCGTAATGTCCATAACTCAGGCAATATGACCTGAGTCAAGGTGTGAGAGGGCGTCTGAGAACCCTGCGCCTACTGCGCGGCACTCGGCGGGCACCTCGCCGCACTGGAGGAAAGGCCACGATGAACCACATCGAGGCCTTCCCTCCAGCACGCCGAGGCACTCCGCCGAGCACCTGCTCGCGACGGCGCAGGGTCCTCAGACGCCCTCTACGCGACGAGTTTCTCCGCGACCTGGGCCAGCGACGGGTTGGTCATCGCGGTCCCGTCCGGGAAGACCACGGTCGGCACCGTCTGGTTCCCGTTGTTGACCTTCTCGACGATCTTCGCGGCCTCCGGGACCTGCTCGATGTCGATCTCGGTGAACTCGATACCGGCTCGCTTCAGCTGGCCCTTCAGGCGGTGGCAGTAGCCGCACCAAGGCGTTGAGTACATCGTGAATGCCGACATCGGCGGACTCCTTGTGGAGTGGGGAGGGGTTTTGTCGGGCCGCCCGTCTAGGGTTGCCTTCGACGTATCCGAACCATGATGCAGGTGGTGCTGTTCCCGCATGTCCCAGCCCGTGAGCGACTTCACACGATCTGCATCCGCCGATGAGCTCCTGGAGGCCCTCGACCCGGAGCAGCGGGCAGTCGCGACCACGTTGCACGGCGCCGTCGCGGTGATGGCCGGCGCGGGGACCGGGAAGACGCGGGCGATCACCCACCGGATCGCGTACGGCGTGCGCACCGGGACGTTCGACCCGGTCCGGGTGCTCGCGGTGACGTTCACCCAGCGGGCCGCGGGGGAGATGCGCGGCCGGCTCGCACAGCTCGGCGTCCAGGGTGTGCAGGCCCGCACGTTCCACTCCGCCGCGCTCCGGCAGGCCCGGTTCTTCTGGCCGAAGGTGTACGGCGGGGAGCTGCCGCCGATCGCGGACCGCAAGTTCCCGCTGCTGACCGAGGCCGCGTCCCGGTGTCGCGTCCGGGTGGACACGCCCGCGCTGCGCGACCTGGCCGGTGAGGTCGAGTGGGCCAAGGTGAGCAACGTCCGGCCGGACGACTACGCGCGGCTCGCGCCCAAGTCGGCGCGGGCGCTGGCGGCCTTCGACCCGGCGACGATCGCCCGGATCTTCGCGGCGTACGAGGATGTGAAGCTGGAACGCGGGCGGATCGACCTGGAGGACGTGCTGCTCTGTACGGTCGCGCTGCTCGCGGAGGACGAGCGGGTGGCGGCGGAGATCCGGCGGCAGTACCGGACGTTCGTTGTGGACGAGTACCAGGACGTCTCACCGGTGCAGCAGACTCTGCTCGACCTGTGGCTGGGCGGCCGCGAGGACGTCTGCGTGGTCGGCGACCCGGCGCAGACGATCTACTCGTGGGCCGGCGCCGACCCGGAGAACCTGGTGCGGTTCGCGTCCCGGCATCCGTCGGCGACCGTGATCAAGCTGGTCCGCGACTACCGGTCGACACCGCAGATCGTCGACGTGGCGAACAAGATCCTGGACGCGGCTGGTCCGACCGGGCTGCCCGGGCGGGTCACGCTGCGGTCGCAGAAGGAGGCCGGTCCGGTTCCGGTCTACCGCGAGTACTCCGACGAGGTCGCGGAGGCGGACGCGGTGGCGCGGGCCGTCGTACGGCTCAAGGACGAGGGCGTGGCGCTGCGGGACATCGCCGTACTGTTCCGGACCAATGCGCAGTCGGAGAACTTCGAGCAGGCGCTGGCCGAGCGGAAGATCCCGACCGTGCTGAAGGGTGCGGAGCGGTTCTTCGAGCGCGCGGAGATCCGGCAGGCCGCCGTACTGCTGCGTGGGCAGGCCAAGGCCGGTCAAGCCGGGGACGACCTGGTCACTACGGTGACCGGAGTGCTGGGCGGTGCCGGCTGGACGCAGGAGCCGCCGACCGGGACCGGTGCGGTGCGAGACCGGTGGGAGTCGCTGAGCGCGCTGGTGACGATGACGTCTGACTTCGCGGCGGAGCATCCGGAGGCCCGGCTCCCGGAGCTGATGACGGAGCTGGACCGGCGAGCGACGATCCAGCACGCGCCGCTGGCTGAGGGGGTCACGCTGGCGACGCTGCACGCGGCCAAGGGCCTGGAGTGGGAGTCGGTCTTCATCGTCGGGGCGCACGAGGGGACGCTGCCGATCAGCTACGCCCAGACGCCGACGCAGGTGGAGGAGGAGCGGCGGCTGTTCTATGTCGGCGTGACGCGGGCCAAGCAGCAGCTGTTCGTCAGTTGGTCCACCTCGCGCTCGCCGGGCGGCCGCGGTACGCGGGGGCCGACCCGCTTCCTGGACCCGATCGGCGTCCGTACGGCGCGCTCCGAGTGGACGCCGTCGTCGTCCGTCGGCTGGGAGCGCCCCTCCCGCTCTGAGCGCTCTGAGAAGTCCGGCCGGCCGATCCCCAAGTGCCGGGTCTGCGGCCGCGGCCTGACCGACCCGGGCGCCCGCAAGCTCGGCCGCTGCGAGGACTGCCCGTCCTCGATCGACCAGAAGCTGTACGACGCGTTGATCGAGTGGCGCACCGAGCAGGCGGAGTCCGAGAAGATGCCGGCCTTCGTGATCCTCACCGACGCGACCCTCACCGCGATCGCCGAGACCAAGCCCGGCGACGCCCAGGCGCTCCGGCAGATCCCGGGCATCGGTCATACCAAGCTGACCAAGTACGGCGAGCACATCCTCAACCTCTGCACGCGCTGACCGCTGCCCTTCAGAGGATGTCTGAGAACCCTCTCGGGCAAACCTGTTGCCAGGCACGAGATCCGCGGCGCATCCTGGAGGACGTGCCGTGTTCTGCTCCTGGCAGACGTGGCAGTTAGGTGACAGAGGCAACGATCCCGGAGCGTGCGGATGGCGTCCCGGAGCGTGCCGGAACCCTGTTACGGCAGCCAGATCCGGTCGCCGGAGCGGCAACTTCCGGCCAACTTCGCGAACTGGCGATAAATAGTTTGCGGGCTCCGGCGCGGACGGCGTACTGTTCTTTCTGCGGTCGAAGCCTGGCCGAAAACTTCAAACCACCATAGCGATCGAGCTAACCGCCCGCTTCGCCACAACGAGAGGAGGTGCCCTGGAAATGATCACCAACACGGTCAAGAAGCCGTTCAGCGACGTAACCGCGCTGCCGTGCGCCCCGATTCAGGGTGCCTCGCCGCGCCTGCACGTCGCGACCGTTGTGCTCATGGCCTCCGGCGCTGCCCAGATCAAGGGCGGAGCTGTCGGCGATGCGAAGTACGGCGGTTCGGGTTCTCGAGCATGGAGTCCACCGGTCTGACAGACGTCAGAGCCGGCACCTCCAGGCCGCGGAACCCACCAAGGGTCCCGCGGCCCTTTTGTTTGTCCCCAAGATTTGGCGGCCGTCACCCGGCAGCCGTCACCGACGACAAGAGATCAGCAACCAAAAGTCACTGGGAGGTGACCGGAATGAGCGTGAGCTTCCTCGATGTCTTCACCGAGGTCGCAACGTCGCAGGACCTGCCCTGTCGGTCCTACGCGCCAGAACTCTTCTTCGCCGAATCGCCGGCGGACGTCGAGTACGCGAAGTCTCTCTGCACGACCTGCCCGCTACAGGCCGAGTGCCTGGCCGGAGCGCTCGAGCGTTCCGAGCCGTGGGGAGTGTGGGGTGGCCAGCTGTTCGTCCAAGGTGTGGTGGTTCCGCGCAAGCGGCCCCGTGGGCGTCCCCGCAAGAGTGACACCGTAACCGCCGCCTGAACGCCTACAACCCATCCGAATCGAGTCAACGTGACCACTCAGACTTTCACCAGGAGCACCGAAATGCATTTACTTCATGAAGATCTCGCCCGTGCTCATTGTCGTAGCTTGCTGAAGGACGCAGAGCAGAACCGGCGCTTCCGCCTCGCTCACCAGATCGAGAAGGCGCAGAAGCAGGCCGAGCGGGCAAGCCGGCGAGCTGAGAGGGCCAGCGCACGCGCGCGCCTCGCACTCGCCCGCCTCGTCTGATCCACCAGAATCACAGCCTGACCAGCTGAATCACTGAGGGGCGGCACCCAAAGGGGGTGCCGCCCCTCAGCCATGTTCGGACAGCAGTAGCTGCTGCAGACCGACCAGCGTGATGCCGCTGACGATCTCGTGGCGGGCGATCATCCCGGGTACGTCGGCGAGCGGGATCCACTCGATCCGGTCCGACTCGTTGCGCTCAGTCGGCTCACCGACCCACGTGGCGCTCGCCGCCCGGTAGACGAAGTGCCGCGAGTCCATGATCCCGGCCGCCGGCTCCGAGCGGATGAGCTCGCTCAGCCCTTCCGCCCGCCACCCGGTCTCCTCCTCGAGCTCCCGCGCCGCGGCCGCCTCCGGACTCTCACCGGCCTCGATGATCCCCATCGGGATCTCCCAGGCCCAAGTGTCGGTCAGGAACCGATGCCGCCACATCAGCAGCACGCACTCGTCCCGGGTGACGACAGCGGCGGCGATGTCCTTCAGGCGCACCGCGTGGTAGTCGAACCGCTCACCGTCGGGCTGCTCGACGTCCAAGCGCCGTACGCTCAGCCACTGGTTCCCCCAAGCCTCTTCCTCACCGTGGATCACCCAGCGCATGCTGAGGAGCATAGGGGGAGGTTCGAACGATGGAGCTGGTCGGCGTCGACGGCCGGACCATGGCGTACCGCCGAGCCGGTGCCGGGCCCGCGCTGGTGTTCCTGCACGGCGGGTGGAGCGACAGCCGGGCCTGGGGACCTCAGCTGGCCGGGCTAGCCGATCGCTTCGACGTGATCGCCTGGGACGCGCCAGGCTGCGGAGGCTCCGACGACCCTCTCGGCGAGATGACGATGGCCGACTACGCCGACGCGTTGGCGGCGCTCCTCGTCGCGCTCGGCGTCGATGGGGCCCACGTGGGCGGCCTGTCCTGGGGCGGCGGGCTCGCGCTCGCCCTCTGGGAACGCCACCCCGAGCTCGTCCGCTCGCTGATCCTGGCGGGGGCGTACGCCGGCTGGAAGGGATCCCTGCCGCCTGAGGAGGTCGACGCCAGGGTCTGGCGGGTCCGCTTGGAGGTTGCGCGGCCGCCGGAGGAGTCGCTGGACGGCTACCTGCCCAGTTTCTTCAACGGACCGGTGCCGCCGGAGAACCTGGAGCTGGTTCGGACGATGATGATCGAGGGCCGACCGACCGGGCTGCTGCCGATGCTGACCGCGTTCGCCGAGGCGGACCTGAACGCCGTGCTGCCCACGATCACCGTCCCCACGCTGCTGCTGTGGGGCGAGCACGACCAGCGCGCGCCGCTCGGGACGGTCGCGGAGGCCCTGCGATCGGCGATCCCCACCGCGGAGCTCGTCGTACTGCCCGGGGTCGGTCACGAGACCAACCTCGAGGCACCCGAAGCCTTCAACACGGAGGTGCGGCGCTTCCTGGAGACCAGTGGTGCGACACTGATGCGCGTGACAAGAGCTACCTGTGCGTTGTGTGGTCAGCAGGCGGCGTCTGAGGACGTCCTGCTGACCTGGATGACCTCGATCGAGGACGGCCGCAAACTGGTGTACTGCGACCGGTGCGCCCGCGAGAACGTCCGCAGCATCGAGGGAAAGCTCGACTCGGTCTACTGGTAGTCGTACCGGTCCGGAACGCGCATCGCAGGCCCGCCGACGTGCAGCCCGAGCGGCTCGGCGCGCCCCTTCGGCTCCTCCCAGGCCTCCTGGCGGCCGAGAACGGTCAGGTCGAGGTACCGGTAGCAGTTGTGGAAGTCCTCGATGCCGCGCCCGAAGGTCGAGTACGTGTGAAACACCTCGTCGTCGACCCGGACGAACGTGCTGATACCCGGCAGCTCCTCGCCGTTCATCTCAGCGGTCCAGGGTCCACCCGACCACGGTGTCCCCTTCTCGTTCGCCAGTTGCTCCTGCGTGCGGAAATGCAGCAGCACCGGCGCGACCCGGTCGTCGAGCGTGGCGTGGAAGTCGTAGTTGAAGTCGCTCCTGTACGACGAGTACCAGGGGAACGTCCACCCCAGCCGCTCCTTGAACGCGGCGATCTTCGCGTACGGCGCCCGCGAGACGGCGACCAGTGACGTGTTGCGCACGTACAACTGGCGGAGGTGTCCGATCTCGTCGGCGGCGGACGAACAACTCGGACACCCCTCGCCCCAGTCCGGCCCGAACATGAAGTGGTGCATCACCAACTGATCCCGCCCGCCGAACAGCTCCAGCAGCCCAACCTCACCGTCCGGACCCTCGAAGACGTACGGCTTCTCCATCCGAACCATCGGAAGCCGCCGCCGCTCAGCGTTCAAGCGGTCACGGGCCCGGGTGACCTCCTTCTCCAGCCTCAGCAGCTCCTGGCGGGCTTCGAGCCACTCCTCCGCTGACACGACCTCAGGCAGATTTCCGAACGTCGTCATCGCAGTCTCCACTCGGGTGGGCGAACTCCGACCGACGATAGTCCGGCGGATGTTCATTTTTCGTATGCATTTCGTGTCGATCGACGGATGGTCCGTCCGACGCAGTGAGTGACAAGACTCCTGCGGAAGGACCCGGATCATGACCCTCAGCCTCGTGGCGGACCCCGTGGCCACCGGGAAGCGGCAGTGGATCGCGCTGGGCGTGCTGTGCCTCGCGTCGCTGCTCGTGTCCCTGGACCTGTTCGTGATGCTGCTGGCCGTTCCGGCGGTCACTGATGCGCTCGGCGCCACCAGCAGCCAGCAGCTGTGGATCCTGGACGTCTACGGGTTCATGGTCGCCGGCCTGATGATCACGATGGGCAGCCTGGGCGACCGCCTCGGGCGCCGTCGGCTGCTGCTGATCTCCGCTGCCGTGTTCGGGGTCGCCTCGATCGTGGCGGCGTACTCGGTCAACCCCGGCATGCTCATCGGCGCCCGCGCGGTGCTGGGCATCGCCGGAGCCGCGATCGCGCCGTGCACGTTGTCGCTGATCTCCACCCTGTTCCCGAACGAGCGCCAGCGCGCCACCGCGCTCGGCGTCTGGGGCGGCTGCTTCACCGTCGGCGCGATCGTCGGCCCGATCGTCGGTGGCGTGCTGCTCAACCACTTCTGGTGGGGCTCCGCCTTCCTGATCGGCGTCCCGGCGATGGTGGTTCTGCTCGCGGTCGGGCCGTTCATCCTCCCGGAGTACCGGAACGAGAAGGCCGGGCGGATCGACGTACCGAGTGTCCTGCTGTCGCTGGCCGCGATCCTGCCGGCCATCCATGGCCTGAAGCACCTCGCCTCGCACGGCGCCGGCGCCCAGTCCATCGGAGCCCTGCTCATCGGCGGCACCTTCGGCTGGATCTTCGTTCGGCGTCAGCGGCGGCTGGACGACCCGCTGGTGGACGTGCGGCTGTTCACCCGGCGGACCTTCAGCGTGACGCTCGGCAGCATGACGGCGTACTCGATGCTGTCCGGCGGCGTGATGGTTTTCATCGCGCAGTACTTCCAGCTGGTCAAGGGGATGAGCCCGCTCGACGCCGGTCTGGCGCTGGTTCCGGGCATGATCACGTCGACGATCGGCTTCCAGCTCGCGCCGCGGCTGGCGCAGCGGATCCGCCCGGGCATCCTGATCCCGGCCGGTGTCGCGTGTGCGGTGGCCGGCATGGCGGTGGTCAGCCTGACCACCTCGACCACGGTGCTGGTGATCGCGTTCGCGGTGCAGTGCATCGGGCCGGGCGCGCTGGTCATCCTGGGGACGAACCTGGTCATCGGCTCGGTCCCGCCGGAGAAGGCCGGCTCGGCCGGTGCGCTGACCCAGACCGGCAACGAGTTCGGGTACTCGCTCGGCATCGCCGTCCTCGGCAGCGTGGTCACCGCCGTCTACCGCAGCCGTACCGACGGTCGTGGCGGCAACTCGCTGGGTGAAGCGATCAGCCAGGGCGCGCCAGCCGACGTACTCGAGCAGGCTCGCGACGCCTTCACCTCCGGACTCCACGTGGCCGCTGGGATCACCGCCGTCGCCCTGACCGCGATGGCGATCCTGCTGGCGGTCACCCTGCGCGCCCTGCCCGCGCTCAGTCGTCGCTGAAGCCGGGCAGGAGCTCCTCCAGGACCGAGCGGAATGGGGCCTCGGCCTCGAGTTGCGAGAGGACGGCCATGCCGCCGATCCAGACGCGGTGGATCAGCAGGTACGACGGCGGCATGTTGAGGCGGAGGGCGAGGGACGCGTTGGGGGACCGGAAGTCGCCGGTCCGGTTCGCCTGCGCGCGCATCCAGTCCCGGCTGAACTGGAAGTTCTCCTCCCGGGCCGGTTCCGCGAACGGCGCGAGGTAGTCCATCAGCTGATCCGGGTCGATCTCCATCCGCGGCTTGATGAAGCCCTCGGCCTTCAGCCCATCGCGGACCGCCAGGCCGTCACCCTTCAGCGAGATCCGCAGCAGCCGCCCGATCGCCGGCGGCAGGCCGTCCGGGAGCCGCGCGCAGAGGCCGAAGTCGACCACGCCGAGCCGTCCGTCCGGCAGCACCCGGAAGTTGCCCGGGTGCGGGTCGGAGTGCAGCAGACCGGCGTACTTCGGCCCGCTGAACATGAACCGGACGTACTTCAGCCCGATCGCGTCCCGCTCCTCCCGGGTGCCGTCGGTGATGTACGACGACAGCGGCCGGCCCTCGATCCACTCGGACACGATCACCGCGGGGGAGTGCTTGATGACCCGGGGAACCACGAACTCCGCGTGATCCTTGAACGCGTCGGCGTACTGCTGCTGGGCCTGCGCCTCGCGGTCGTAGTCGAGCTCCTCGCCGATCCGCTCCTGGAGCTCGGCGATGAGCGGCTTCACGTCCAGCCCGGGGATCAGGGAGCCGATCGTCCGGGCGAACCGGCCGAGCTGACGCAGATCGGCACGCAGGGCCTCCGCGGCGCCTGGGTACTGCAGCTTGACCGCGACCTCACGGCCGTCCTTCAGCCGCCCGCGATGCACCTGGCCGATTGACGCGGCGGCCGCGGGCACGTCGCCGAACTCATCGAACCGGTCCCGCCAGCGCTTGCCGAGCTCACGGCTGAGGATCGTGTCCACGGTCGAGGCCGGCATCGGCGGGGCGGAGTCCTGCAGCTTGGTCAGGGTCGCCCGGTACGGCGCCGCGAGCTCCTCCGGCATCGCGGACTCCATCAGGCTGAGCATCTGCCCGAACTTCATCGCGCCGCCCTTGAGCTCACCCAGGACGGCGAACAACTGGTCCGCCGTACGGCGCTGGAACTCGGCGTACACGGCCTCCGCGGGCGCGCCGCCGATGCGCTTGCCCAGGCCGACCGTCGCCCGCCCGGCGGCACCGAGCGGCAGGCTGGCAAGTTTCGCGGTCCGGCTCAGCGCCTTACGAGGAAGGTCCGACACGTTCCCATTCTGTCCGGTCGCCCAAGCCCCGAGCGCGGTGGGGCCTAAGTATGTCGCTGTGTGTCGCGGCCCGGGTACGACGAGAGGCGGTGTCCGGCACGCGCAACGTGCCGGACACCGCCTCTACGACTTGGTGCTGGTGCGTCAGGCCTTGCCGAGGATCCGGTTCAGGTTCGTACCGCACTCGGGGCACTTGGCCTTCGCCATGCGCGTGCCCTTGTCGTTGACCTTGACCTCGCCGTCGGCGGTGCGCTTGGCCTTGCACTTGACGCAGTAAAACTCGCCGCTCCAGGTCTCTGCCATGAGGGCCCTCTCCTTGCTCTGAATTCCAGCCCGGGGTCTCGCCCCGGGCAGTCGTTGGATGCTAACGGCAGACCGTCCTGCCGTAGGCCGTTCGGCCCAGTCGGGATTCACCCTACGGCCTCCTGGCGCAGGCTCAAGCGCACCTGCTGGTCCGCGTGCCGCGTGATTCCCCCGAGGAAAGCCCTTACCGAAACTTTCGCCGACGCGGAACAGGCTCCCGGTGATCCGCCTCCGCGACCACTCGGCTTCCCCTCCGAGCGGCCCCGGAGGCGGTCCGGGAGCCTGTTGCCGATGACGCTAGGAGGTACCGGCGGCGGTGGCAAGTGCGCGTTGTCCACCCCTGTGGATAACTCTGTGAGCAACCTGTGGGACGCGCCGCCGGGCACTGTGGACGGGCGGGGGAACAGGATGTGAACAACCAGGGTCGCAGGCCTCAAGATTTGGCGTCTGACCTGCGGAAACGTCGATGCACAGGATGTGGACCGAAGAAAGTTGTCGGAATCGGGGGGTACATTTTTGAGCCATGGCCGACTCTCCACTGCGCCCGATCCCGCCTCACGTGGATATCCGCCGCAGCAAGCGCCGCAAGCGCACGGTCAGCGCCTACCGGGACGGCGACCGAGTGGTCGTGCTGATGCCCGACCGGCTGTCCGCCGCCGAGGAGGCGCGCTGGGTCGAGACCATGCTGGCGCGACTCGAGAAGCAGCGCAGCCGATCGCGCGTGTCGGACGAAAAATTGTTGGCCAGAGCACACGAACTCGCGTGTCGCCACCTCCCCGAAGTGCCCGAACCTGCGTCCGTGAGGTGGGTTTCGAACCAAAACAGACGGTGGGGATCGTGCACTCCGGCGGACAGATCGATCCGGTTGTCGACCCGTTTGCAGTCGATGCCGGCGTGGGTCGTCGACTACGTCCTGGTCCACGAGCTCGCCCATCTGATCGAGCCGACCCACAACGCCGCCTTCTGGGACCTCGTCCACCGCTACCCGAAAGCCGAGCGCGCGGAGGGCTATCTCGAGGGTGTCTCCGCCGCGTCGTCCCTCGACCTCGAGGACTTCTGACCCCACCCCCCGCCCCCGCCTGTTCGACTTTGTGCACCCAGTCCGCACGGATCGGCGCGTCGCGTACGGACGTCATGCACAAAGTCGCGCGGGCCGCCCTGCCACGCCCACCGCCGCCCGCCCGTTCGCGCGTTCGCGCGTTCGCGCGTTCGCGCGTTCGCGCGTTCGTTGGACTTTGGGCACCCGCCAACCGTTTGGCGCGACCGGAAACGGTTGGTGGGGGCTCAAGGGTGGGCGGGGTGGAGTGTGGGCCGGGGTGCGTACGGCGTACGGGAAAGGGTGGGGTGGGGTTTCCCTCAGGGTGACCTGGGGGGCTTCCTGCATGGTCGCGACCGGGCTGCGGCAGCCAGGCTTCTACCCGTAGCCAGCGCCACGCCAGGGAGCGCTGGGTGGGGCGCCGGTGGGTGCGCAGAGGGGCAGGGAACGTATGGCCAGGGGACAGATCACGGTCCGGGCAGCGCGCTGGAGCGCGACCCATCCGTGGCGGGCGATCGCGATGTGGGTTGTCGTCGTGATCGCCTGTTTCGCGCTCGGGCAGGTGACCGGGACCAAGGAGTCGAAGAACGAGGGTGACATCGGTGAGGTGACCCGGGCGGACAACATCGTCAAGTCCGGCAACTTCGACGATCCGGACGTCGAGAGCGTGCTGATCACGGCTCCGTCCGGACAACTCGACCACGCCGCGGCGAACAAGGCGGCGGCGGTGGTGATCCAGCAGATGCGCGCCCTCGGTGGGGTCGCGGAGGTCGGCCAGCCGATGCCGTCGCCGAAGAACGACGCGGTCATCGTCCGGGTGACGATGAAGGATGTGCCGGAGGGCTCGGACGACGACGCCAGGGTTCAGCCGCTGCTCGACACCACTGCGAAGGTCCAGCAGCAGTACCCGGACCTGCGGATCGAAGAGGTCGGTGGACTGTCGATCGGCAAGGCGCTCAACGAGACGCTGGGCAAGGACTTCAAACGGGCGGAGATGTTCAGCCTGCCCGTGACGCTGGCGATCCTCTTGATCGCATTCGGTGCGCTGATCGCCGCGTCCGTCCCGCTGGTGCTCGCACTGTCCGCTGTGGCTGCCGCGATCGGTCTGTCGGCGGCGGCGTCGCAGTTGGTGCCGGCCGTGGATGCGGTCAACAGCGTGATCCTGCTGATCGGTATGGCGGTCGGCGTCGACTACTCGCTCTTCTATCTACGCCGCGAACGTGAGGAACGTGCCAAGGGCCGCGGTCACGTCGACGCGGTCGAAATCGCCGCGGCGACCTCGGGCCACGCGGTCGTCGTCTCGGGTACGGCGGTCATCATCTCGATGGCGGGCCTGTTCCTCGCACGTGACGCGGTGTTCTCGTCCTTCGCGGTCGGCTCGATCCTGGTCGTCGCGGTGGCCGTCGTCGGTTCCCTGACCGTGCTGCCCGCCGTACTGGCGAAGCTCGGTCGCTGGGTGGACAAGCCGCGGATCCCGCTCGTCTGGCGGCTGACGGCCGGCAACAAGCAGCCGCGGTTCTGGCCGACGGTCCTCAAGCCGGCCCTGAAGCACCCGACCGCCACTCTGCTGGTCTCCGTCACCGCGCTGCTCGCGGTCGCGTCGCCGGCGCTGGGGATGACGCTGAAGTTCCCGGGCACGGAGGATCTGCCGCGTGACACCGCGGTGATGAAGGCGTACGACCGGCTGACCGCGGCCTTCCCGAGTACGGGCACCAGCCACGAGGTCGCCGTACGGGCGCCTGCGAACCAGCAGCCTGCGGTGAAGGCCGCGCTGGCCGAGCTGATGGCGAAGACCAAGGACGACAAGCTGTTTGCGTCGGACGGTCTCGAGGAGCCGCGGTTCTCCAAGGACGGCACGGTCGCGACGCTCGAGGTCGCCACGCCGTACGAGGGTGGCAGCGACCAGGCGCGGGACTCGCTGACCAAGCTGCGCAAGGAACTGATGCCGGAGACGGTCGGCAAGGTGCCGGGAGTCGAGTACGCGGTCGGCGGGTTCGTGGCCGCGGACGTCGACTATGCGGCGCACACGCGGGAGAAGCTGCCGCTGGTGATCGGGTTCGTGCTGCTGCTGACGATGATCGTGATGATGGTGACGTTCCGGTCGGTGGTGGTCGCGGTCACGGCGATCGGGCTCAACCTGCTGAGCGCGGGCGCGGCGTACGGCGTCGTCACAGCGGTCTTCCAGAACACCTGGGCCGAAGGACTGCTGGACTTCCGGTCGAACGGCGCCGTGGTCAGCTGGCTGCCGCTCTTCCTCTTCGTGGTGCTGTTCGGGCTGTCGATGGACTACCACGTGTTCGTGGTCAGCCGGATCCGCGAGGCGGTACTGCGCGGCGTACCGACGAAGCAGGCAGTGGCCGAAGGCATCACCGGCTCGGCCGGTGTGGTGACCAGCGCAGCGGCGGTGATGATCGGCGTGTTCGCGGTCTTCGCGACCCTGAGCACGCTGGACATGAAGCAGCTGGGCGTCGGCCTCGCGGTCGCGATCCTGATCGACGCGACGATCATCCGCGCCGTCGTACTCCCCAGCATCATGACCCTCCTCGGCGACGCCAACTGGTGGGCCCCCAAGTGGCTGCGCGGTAACACCGCCAAGCACGCCACCCCGACCCCGCCCGCCCCGGAAGAAGAGCGCGAACTCACCCCGGTCGGCTGAGCCGGCCAGTACGACGCCCCCACGCGGACTGTCCGCGTGGGGCGTCGTACTGGAATCAGCAAGCTTCGTACCTGCTGGTGCCCGAGAGCGCCTTGCCGATCCGGAGGCTCGTGCCCTGGCCCTCGAAGAACTTGCCGACGGTCCAGCGGGTGCAGGTCTGGCCGTCGGGTCCGTCCTCCGCGTTCTGCTGGCTGACGAAGGTCACCTCAGCCACCAGCCGCGCGTCGGTCGCGATGGTGAGCCCGACCAGCGTGATCTCGGAGTCCACGGTGGACCGAAAGCCGGTGGTGAACTCCTTGCGGGTCATGGAGGCCCGCGCCGCGCGGGTCAGCTGTGCCTGATGGCCGTCGTAGTCGTGGTTGTTGATGGCTGTGAAATACGCGGTCAGCACTCGTACGACGTCGGCGGCGGCAGGGTCTTGGGCTGCCTCCGGGGAAACGGTGATCAGTTCGTTGCCCACAGCGGGCACCGACGGCGCTACGGACTCAGTTGGCTCGGGCGACGCAGACGGGGTGTCGCTGGTGTATTCCTCCGTCGGCGCAGGCACCCAGTTCTCGCTGGGGGTCTCCACGGGTACGACGGGGCCGTCCGTGATCAGGCCTTCAGGTGTGAGGCGCTGGTTGTAGACGAGCGCCTCAGGGGCAGCCACGGACCGCGCGATCAGCGCGTCGCCGCCGAGGATCACACCGGTGACCACCGCGGCGAGAACCATGGTGGCCCCGACGAACCGGCCCGTTCCGTCTCCGGATGGACCGTAGGCGGTCCGCGATACGGCAACCTCGTCCTTGAATGCAGCCTCGCACTGCGAGCAGTACTTGGCTCCCTCCGGCCGGCGAGTGCCACAGATCGTGCAATAGACAGACATCGAGTTCGTCCCCCAGACGCTCAGAAGATCGCAGAGACCGCCTGCTGGACAGCCGTCACCGCACCGCCGATCGAGGCGATCGACTTGGCTCCGGACGCGATCAGCTCCAGCAGCCGCAGTACCGACGTCTTGTCGGGTTTCTCCTTGGACAGCTCGCGATCGGCCAGCTCTGCCACCGCGATGGCTTCGTCCGGCCGGTCCAACCGCTCCGAGTGCGTGTGCAGCAGTTCGAGGAGCTGCGCCATTCCGGCTCGCGCGTCGGCGAGTGAACCCGCTGACACTGCCGAGATGTTCGTCGCCGTGGCACCTTCGCCGGCTGCCATCGCGCCCGCCGAGACGTGTCCGCCCGAGATCCGGATTCCGTAGTTCTTCTCCATCAGCGTTCAGTTCCTTCCAGCTACGTCGGTGACGGTCTGCCTGGCTGCGTCGGCGGCCTTCCGAAGCACGGAAGTCGCGCGTGCTCCGGTCCCGGCAGCGATGCTGCCGGCGGTGACACTCGCACCCGGGGCGACGTACACGCCGTTGTTCTGCATCATTGCCTGTCGCTGCGTCAGCTCGACGGTGTCGATCCCCTTGGAATCGAGGAACTGCTCCACCGCTTGGAGCATCCGCTTCTCGATCACCTTGGTGTACAAGGCGCCGTCGAGCTTCTGGAAGTGCCGCTGGAACCGGTCGTCGCTGACCGTCTCGCGCGGGCTTCTGGCGGCGCCGTAGTCGAACCGGAGCGAGCGGACGATCTCCCGCCGTTGCCTGGACCGGTGATTGGCCGTCGTCACTGGGCCGAGCAGGTGGGCGGCGACCGCGAAGGGAGCGCGGAGCAGATGCCCCGGCGTCCGTCGCAGGGCCCGCCCGCCGATCCGGATCGCCTGACGCGCGGTCGGCTCCGGCAACAGGCTGTCCACCTCTTGGAACTCGTCCCGCACCGGCCCGAGCAGGCAATGAGTGACCTCGACGATCAGTTCGTGCGGCGTGACGACGAACCGCAGGAAGGTCGAGACGACCAACTGACCACGCCAGCCACTGATCTGGACGGTCAGGTACGGGCGGGCCCGGTCTTCGGGCTCGACGGTCAGACCGCGGACCAGCGAGCGATCGACCTTCGGCCTCGGCACCGCAAACCGATCCGGAAGGAATCGGCGGTCGTCGCGGATGTCGCGACCGTCGACGAAGACGCGGTCGGCCAGCGAGACCTCGCCGGTCCGCAAGTCGCCCAGGTGCTGTTTGACGAAGTCGTGGATCGTCAGCGCGGTAAAGGACTCGGCGACCTGTCCTTGCGCCGCCCGGTCGATGTCGAGAGCGAAGGACCAGGACTCGATCGGCACTCCACTTCCGACGAACGGCTGGTACCCGCTGTAGACGCTCACATTGCCCCGACTGGCTGTGGCGACGTCCCTGAGCCGTTCTCTGATCGCGGGATCGTCCGATGACAACGCGTCCGGCTTGAACCGTTCCGGACGCAGGTCGCGTGCGACCACGCCGTAGGTCGCCACCAAGGTCTCGCCGACGACGACCACCCAGCACAGTGCGAGCGCCAGCAGCACAACGACGAACCGCGTGCTGTTGGCACCCCAGAATGCGGCGATCAGCAGGATCGTGAGCAGGGCATCGCGGACGAGATGCCTTTTCCTGGCGGCGATCGCGTGCAGGATCACCGGGACCAGGTCGACGTCCGGAGACGACGGCGGTGCTTTGAATTCTTCGTCCAGAATGTCGCGGACGACCTCGTCGGCGAGCCGGCTGTTCAACTGAACGGCTGCGCACAGATAACGGGTCGCATCGGACGGCGGCGCCTCCCCGGACGGCTCGACGTCTGCTTCGACGGGTGGCAGTACCTTTCCGCACGTGCCGCAGTACGTGGCGCCGCCCAGATTTCCGGCACCACAAGAAGAACATCTCTGCATTTGTGTTTCCCCCCTACTGGGAGTGAACGGTACGGCGATCCTCTTCCCGGGTCCAGCAATCACGGAGGGTAAAGAAATTTGACGCAAGCGCTTGGCGGAAACCTTTCGCCCGCGCCCTGCGGTGTTGTGGAGAATGACTGTCATGGGCGATCGAGCCGAGGTTCTGGGGGAGCTGGCCGACGTTGTGCTGGCGGTAGGGCGGGGACATCCGGTGCGGGTGGGGGTGGACGGGTGTTCGGCCGCTGGGAAGACGACGCTTGCGGATGAGCTGGCGGAGGTGGTGCGGCGACGGAGTAACCGGGAGATCGTTCGGGCAGAGATCGACTACTTCAAGCGCGCGCCTGAGCTGCGGACGGCGTACCCGATTGATTCGGCGGAGAGTTACTACTTCGAGGTGTACGACTACGACGCGATCCGCGAGCGGCTGCTGCGGCCGCTTGGTCCGGGTGGGGATCGGCGGTACACGGCCGGCCTTCGCGACAGCTCCGCTCGGACTGTGCTCGACTCGCCCGTTCAGACCGCTGCGAAGGACGCGATCCTGGTTGCTGACGGTGCTTTCCTGCAACGATCGGAGCTCGACGCGTTCTGGGATCTGCGCATCTACGTCGACGTCAGCTTCGAGACGGTACTCCGCCGTGGTGCCGCCCGTGATGCGGCCTGGATGGACTCGTCGGCGGCCGCCGAGGAGCGCTACCGCAACAGGTACATCCCGGGCGAGCAGCTGTACGTCGACCAGGTCCGCCCGGCCGAACGCGCCGACCTGATCGTCAACAACGAAGACCCGGCCAACCCGATCCTTACTCGGCGGCAGCCTGCTGACGGGCCCGATGCGCCGCGGCTTTGACCCGGCTTTGGCACTGCGGGGAGCAGAAGCGGCGTTGACCGTTCTTCGACGTGTCGACGAAGACCCGGTCGCATTGCGGCGCTGCGCAGACGCCTAGTCGGCCGGCCAGGTCGCTGCCGACGGCCAGTGCCAGTCCGGCGGCGCATCCGGCCGCCCAGCCGTTCGCGAGTTGCTCGTCGGGGCCGTGGAAGTGCAGGCTCCACGGGCGGTCCTTGCCACGGTCGAGTTGCGGGCGCGCGTTGGTGTCCACCAGCAACGCGTTGATCTCGGCTGCGGCGGTGTCGAGGTCGCCGGTGTTCGCGGCTTCGAACACGATCCGCATCCGCCCCGCCAGGCGTACGAGTCGCTGGGCGTCGTCCAGCGGGACCGACTTCGGTGGATGGCCGATCGCGGTCAGCGCCTCCGCGACCGCCTGCCGTTCGTCGGACGGCGCGGTGTGCTCGACGCCACCGGCGTACCCGGGCGTCAGCCGGTTCACGTACTCGACCGACGCCGCCAGCACGCTCCGGGCATGACTATCAAAAGACACTTGACCAGTCATGCATGACCTCCGTAAGCTCGAGCTTGCGTGACCGATCATAGCCACTTAGACAGTCATGGGGGTTCGAGGTGAGTGCAGTTGTCACGGCGCGCGGGCTCTCCCGGACGGTGTGGATCCTGGTCGCTGCCCGGGCGGTGAACCGGATCGGCGCGTTCACGCTTCCGTTCCTGGGTGTGGTGCTCGCGGTCGAGTTCAAGGCTTCGCTCGGCCAGGTCGGCCTGATCCTCGCGGTCTTCGGGGCCGCGACGATCCCGTCCCGGCTGCTCGGCGGTCAGTTGGCCGATCGCCTCGGTCGCCGCCGGACGATCGTCCTGGGTCTGGCGGGGTGTGCGGTCGCCCAGTTGTGGATCGCGCTCAGCCACGCCCTGTGGTCCGCCGTACTCGCGACGATCCTGCTCGGCCTCGCGTTCGAGATCTACGAGCCGCCCAGCCAGGCGATGATCGCCGACGTCACCGAGCCCGAGGACCGCCCCGCCGCGTACGGGTTGTACAGCGCGGCCCTGGCGGGGGCCGGCGTACTTGCAGGTCTGCTCGCCGCCGCGATCAGCCACTGGGACCTCCGCTGGCTGTTCGTCGCCGACGCGATCACCTGCTTGTCCTGCGCCGCAATGGTCGCGCTCGCGCTTCCGGCTGACGTACGCCGGGAACGCCCGGCGGATCGTCCCGCGGCAGTCTGGCGAGACAGGCGACTTCTTCTGCTTCTCGCGGGCGGCACGGTTTTCGCCACCATCTACATGCAGCTGATCATCGGCGTACCGCTGACGCTGCTCCACCAAGGACTCCCGAAGTCGGGCACCGGCATCATCCTCGCCGTGTCCGCGATCACCTTGATCGTCGCCCAACGCGTGCTCCGCGTGCAGCACCTCGACGACTTCCGGGCCATCGCGATCGGCTACGTACTGGTCGCCGCCGGTCTGGTGGTCAGCGCGGTCGCCCACAACCTCAGCGTGTTCCTGCTCGCGTCGGTCCTGTGGAGCCTTGGCGAACTATTCCTGCTGACCCGCTACCTGACCCAGGCGTCCGGCCTCGCTCCCGACGAGGCCCGCGGCCGCTACCTCGCCGTCTTCGGCCTGAGCTGGGGCATCGCTACCACGATCGCACCGATCACCGTCACCCAACTGCTCAAGACTGCAGGCCCAGCAGGACTCTGGCTCACGACCGCCGGAGCTGCGGTCGTGCTCGCGGCACTCCAGCCGTGGTTCAGGAAGCGACTGGCTCCAGCCTGACCGTGAGGCCCTTGGCGACCGGGGTGTTGCTGCCCTTCGCGAGATCGTCGGCCGACATCAGGACGTTGGTCTCGGGGTAGTACGCCGCCACGCAGCCACGAGCCGTCGGGTACGAGACCAGCCGGAAGTGCGCGGCCCGCCTTTCGACGCCCCGGAATTCGCTCACGATGTCGACGTACCCGCCGTCCTCCAGGCCGAGCTCGGCCAGGTCGTCCGGATGCACGAAGACGACGTCGCGAGTCCCGTGGATGCCGCGGTACCGGTCCTCGAGGCCGTAGATCGTGGTGTTGAACTGGTCGTGGCTGCGCAACGTCTGCAGCAGCAACCGGCCCGGCTCCGTCGGCAACCAGGTCAGCTCGTTCGCCGTGAACTGCGCCCGCGCGTCGGACGTCTTGAACTCCCGCTTGTCCCGCGCCGCGTGTGCCAGCAGGAAGCCGCCGTCGCCGTCCCGTAGCCGTTCCTCGAAGTTCTCGTACCCGTCCGCGACCCGCCCGATCCGCTGCCGGATCAGGCTGTAGTCGTCGGCGAAATCGGCCCACGGAATCTGCCCGACATCCGGTACGACGGCCTGCGCGAGCCCGCACACGATCCCGATCTCGGACTTCAGCTCCGGCGCCGGCGGCATCAGGTTGCCTTTCGACAGGTGTACGGCGCCCTGCGAGTCCTCGACCGACACCGACTGCGGACCCGCCGCGGTGTGATCGTGGTCGGTCCGGCCGAGCGTCGGCAGGATCAGCGCCTCGCGGCCCGCGACGGTGTGCGAACGGTTCAGCTTGGTGGACACGTGCACGGTCAGGTCGCACTCCCGGAGCCCGCGATGCACGACCTCGGTGTCCGGCGTCGCGGACGCGAAGTTGCCGCCCATCGCGAAGAACACCCGTACGGCGCCGTCGCGCAGCCGCTTCACGGTCTCCGCGGCATCGATCCCGTGCGCGCGTGGAGAGGTGAACGAGAACTCGTGATCGAGCCGGTCCAGGAAGACGTCCGGCACCTTCTCCCAGATGCCCATGCTGCGGTCGCCCTGGACGTTCGAGTGCCCGCGCACCGGGCACGGTCCCGCGCCGGGCTTGCCGATGTTGCCCTGCAGGAGCAGCACGTTGACGACCTCGCTGATCGTCGCGACCGCGTCGCGGTGCTGCGTCAGTCCCATCGCCCAGCACACCACGGTCGCCTTGGACTTGATGAAACGCTGCGCCAGCTCCTCGATCTCGGCCCGCCGCAGCCCGGTGGCCTGCTCGACCGCGGGCCAGTCGAGCTCGGTGTTGTGCTTGGCGTACAGCTCGAACCCGCTGGTGTGCGACTCGATGAACGCTTTGTCCAGCACGGTGCCCGGGCTCGCCGCCTCGGCCTCGATCAGAAGGTGGCCGAGGGCAAGGAACAGGGCCTGGTCGCCCCCGATCCGGATCCGCAGGTGCTGGTCGGCCAGCGGCGTCCCCTTGCCGACCAGGCCGCGTGGCTTCTGTGGGTTCATGAACCGCATCAGGCCCGGCTCGGGCAGCGGGTTCACCGCGACGATCGAGGCGCCGTTGCGCTTGGCGACCTCGAGGTGGGTGAGCATCCGCGGCGCGTTCGTGCCCGGGTTCTGCCCGACGACCACGATCAGCTCGGACTCCTCGAGCATGTTCAGCGTGACCGCGCCCTTGCCGCTGCCGATCACCCGGGACAGCGCCGTACCGGAGGATTCGTGGCACATGTTCGAGCAGTCGGGGAGGTTGTTGGTGCCGTAGGCGCGGACGAACAGCTGATACAGGAACGCGGCCTCGTTGCTGGTCCGGCCGGAGGTGTAGAAGACGGCGTCGTTGGGGTCGACGAGGGCCTTCAGGTGCCGGGCGACGACCTGGAACGCCTCGTCCCAGCCGACCGGCTCGTAGTGCGTGGCGCCGGCCCGCAGCAGCATCGGCTCGGTGATCCGGCCGAGCTTGCCGAGGTCGAACTCGGAGATCCGGTCGATGTCCGCGACCGAGTTCTCGGCGAAGAACGCCCGCGGCACCCGCTTGCGGGTCGCCTCCCAGGCCACCGCCTTCGCGCCGTTCTCACAGAACTCGGCGGCGTGCTTGTGCTCCGGATCCGGCCACGCGCAGGAGGGGCAGTCGAACCCGCGGTCCTGGTTCATCTTCAGGAAGGCGCGGCCGGTGCGCACCGGCCCCATTTCGCGGAGACCGAACTTGAACGACGACAGCACGGCGGGCACGCCGGCGGCCTTCCGCTTCGGCGGTTCGATATCGACCATGTTTCAACAATAGGTCCACCTATCGTGACGCGCTGCTTTGATAGCCGCGGTTGTGGATAAGTGGCTCGATGGGCCATGTCTCCGTGTCGGGTTGTGTGGTCGTATCCCATAGTGCGCCGGGGTCCGGATTTCTACAGTCATCGGCCATGGAGACCCGTCGAGCCCTCGTCACCGGTGCCGCGTCCGGTATCGGCGCAGCGTGCGCCCAGCGCCTGGCCGCGGACGGCGTCCACGTGGTGGCCGTCGATTTCGACCGGGCGGGTCTCGACGCGCTGGACGGCGTCGAAACGGTCGTAGCCGACCTGTCCGACCTGGAGCGGCTGTCCGACCTCCCGACAGACGTGGACATCCTGGTGAACAACGCCGGCGTACAGCAGGTCGCACCGGTCGAGCAGTTCCCGCCGGAGCGGTTCAGCTACATCCTGCGGCTGATGCTGGAGGCGCCGTTCCGGCTGATCCGGCAGACGCTCCCACACATGTACGGCGCCGGGTGGGGCCGGGTGGTGAACATCAGCTCGGTCCACGGGCTCCGCGCCAGCCCTTTCAAGGCGGCGTACGTCGCTGCGAAGCACGGGCTGGAAGGACTCAGCAAGGTCGTCGCACTGGAAGGTGCTGCGCACGGAGTGACCAGCAACTGCGTGAACCCGGCGTACGTCCGGACGCCGCTGGTTACCGCGCAACTGGCGGACCAGGCCGCGACACACGGCCTGTCCGAGTCAGAGGTGCTGGACAAGGTCCTGCTCGAACCGGTCGCTGTGAAGCGGCTGATCGAACCGGCCGAAGTGGCGGAGTTGGTGGCCATGCTGTGCGGCCCCGCGTCCGCCTCCATCACGGGGAGCTCGTTCGTACTCGACGGCGGCTGGACCGCCCACTAACTGAGGAGTCCGCCCAATGACAGCAACAGAACCAGTGCGCACCCGTTCGTCGATCGTCCGGGTGGTCGGCGCGAGTCTCGTCGGTACGACGGTCGAGTGGTACGACTTCTTCCTCTACGGGGTCGCCGCATCGGTGGTGTTCGGCGACCTGTTCTTCCCGAAAGGCGAGGAGCTCACAGGAACGCTGCTGAGCTTCGCCACGTTCGCGGTCGGCTTCTTCGCCCGTCCGATCGGCGGCGTGGTGTTCGGGCACTTCGGTGACCGACTGGGCCGCAAGCAGTTGCTGGTGCTGTCGCTGCTCATGATGGGTGTTGCCACGTTCGCGATCGGTCTGCTGCCGACGTACGCGCAGGTCGGTGCGCTCGCCCCCATCCTGCTGACAGTGCTGCGACTCATCCAGGGGTTCGCGCTGGGTGGTGAATGGGGAGGCGCAGTACTGATCGTGTCGGAGCATGGTGATCCGGCACGGCGTGGCTTCTGGGCCTCCTGGCCGCAGGCTGGTGCGCCAGCGGGTCAGCTGATCGCAAACGGCGTACTGGCTGGGCTGGCTGCGTTCCAGTCGGACGCGGCCTTCGACTCGTGGGGCTGGCGTATTCCGTTCCTCTTGTCGGCAGTGCTTGTCTTGGTGGGGCTGTGGGTGCGGCTGCGCATCGAGGAGTCACCTGTCTTCCAAGAAGCACGTGCTAAGGAGCAGCCGGCAGACAAGCTTCCGATTCTCGAGGTGCTCACGCGGTACCCACGTGAGGTGCTGACCGCGATGGGTGCGCGGATGGCGGAGAACGTCAGCTACTACATCTTCACCATCGTGATCGCGACGTACGCGAAGGAACACCTCGGAATGGGCAAGTCGTTCGCGCTGAACGCCGTACTGATCGCCGCTGCCGTGCACTTCTTCGCCATTCCGCTGTGGGGCGCGCTGTCGGACCGCATCGGCCGGAAGCCCGTGTACCTCATCGGTGCGGTCGGTGTCGGCATCTGGGCGTTCCTGTTCATCGCACTGGTGGACACTCGCAACTTCGCCCTCGCAACACTGGCTGTCACAGTCGGTCTCGTGCTGCACGGTGCGATGTACGGACCGCAGGCCTCGTTCTTCACCGAGCTGTTCGGCACGCGGGTGCGATACTCCGGTGTCTCGGTCGGCTACCAGCTCGCATCGATCATCGCGGGCGGTCTGGCGCCGTTCATAGCGGTCGCACTGCTGAAGGCGTACGACTCCGGCTACGCGATCGCTGTGTACGTCGCGGCTTGTGCGGTCATCTCGATCGTCGCGGTGACGTCGTACTCCGAAACACATCGTCGGGACCTCACTACGCTGTAGGACCATGGAGGAGCTTCTGCGGCTGCTGGCCGAGGATGCGTCCGGGAGCGAGCTGGCCCGGGCGGCGGGCGAGGACGCGGTGGCACGCGACCTCGCCCTGCGGATCCGGGCCGGCATGGACGCCAGCAAGAAGCGTGAGGCCGAGCTGTCCGCACTGGTCGACGTAGCGCGCGAGCTGGCGTCCGCCCGCGACCCAGGCGGCGTACTGCACACCATCGTCCACCGCGCTCGTACCCTCGTCGGCACGGACGTCGCGTACCTGACCCTGTACGACGAGACCCGCGGCGACACGTACATGCGTGCCACCGACGGCTCCGTCTCTGCCGCGTTCCAGCAGTTGCGGCTGCCACTCGGTGCAGGACTCGGCGGACTGGTCGCGGAGACCTACAAGCCGTACTGGACCGCGGACTACCCGTCGGACCGCCGCTTTCGGCACACCACTCCGATCGACGACGCGGTCGGCGAGGAGGGACTGGTCGCGATCTGCGGTACGCCGTTGGTCGTCGACGGGCGGTTCGTCGGTGTGCTGTTCGCGTCCAACCGGACACGGCGTCCGTTCAGCCGTGATGAGGTGTCTCTGCTCGGTTCACTGGCCACACTGGCCGCGGTGACTCTGGTGCAGGTACGTGCTGCGGCGGAGACCGCTGCAGCGCTGGACCAGCTGTCTGCTGCACATGCCGGCGTCGAGCACGCAGCCGCCGCGCATGACCGTTTTGCCGAGATCGTGTTGTCCGGCGGAGATGTGGACGCCATCGCCGCCGCTTTGGCCGAGCTGCTCGACATGTGGGTCGTACTGGTCGATGCCAGCGGCAACGAGCTGGCAGCTGCCGGGAGCGTCCCTGGTACGCCGGTGCCGTGGCAGGAGTCCGAGTCCGGTCGATTGACTCGCATCGGTGACTGCTGGGTCGTGGCGGCGACCGCGAAGCGCGAACGGCTCGGTGCACTGGTCATTGGCGGCGCTGACGACCTGTCCGGTGCAGACCAGCGCATCGTCGAGCGAGCAGCCGTTGTCACCGCACTGGTCCTCCTGTTCCGCCGACAGGCCGCTGAGCAATCCCAACGTGCACAGGCAGACCTGCTGGCCGACGTACTGAGTGGAAGCGCCGATCCGCGCGCTCTGACCGATCGACTCCGGTTGCTCGCTCCCAATCATCGGCACGATCGCCTGGTCGTCGCAGTGTGCCGTGGCGACCACACCGCCGTACGTGCACGGCTGTCCGCACCGCTGGAAGACAGGCTGGTGCTGTCTGGTCCGTACGGCGGGGACCTGGTGTTGCTGTTTGCTCGTACCAGCGCTGCGGCTACTGCACGCGACCTGTCCGAGCTGGCTAAGCGCACCGGCGTGACGATCGCTGTCACTGGCCCTGCGACGTGGGGAGAGCCCTTGGTTGAGGCACACCGACAGGCGTCTCGCCTGGTCACCACCATGGTCCGCCTGGGTCGCCTTTGCGAATCCGCCACACCTGACGACCTGGGGGTGGCAGGCCTGGTGGGTGCGTCCGAGGTCGACGTACGCACCCACGTGCACCATGTGCTCGGCAAGGTCCTCGACTACGACACCCAGCGGGGCACCGACCTGATCGGCACACTGCAGGCGTACTTCGCCGCCGGCCAGAGCCCGACCCGGGCCGCCACGTCACTTCACATCCACCCCAACACGGTGCAACAGCGACTCGACCGCATCACCGCCTTGCTGGGCGACGGCTGGCAGTCCCCGGACCGCGCACTGGACGTCCAGGTGGCTCTGCGGCTTCACTCGGCCGTCGGGTGATTGTTATGGCACCAGAACGAGGCGGCCGCGGACCCCTCCCGCTGCAAGTCGCTTGTAGGCGCTAGCCGCTTCGCTCAGGTGGTAGGTCTCGGCGACTCGAGTTGAGATGACGCCTGCTTCAACGAGTCGCTTGAGCTCTTCCAGATCGGCGCGGTTGGTGTGGACGAAGAGCTGCTCCACAGTGATGCCACGGAGCTGCGGTGGCCGCGGACCTCCTTGCAGGTGGACGTGACGACCGCCGTTGCGCACCGCCTCCTGCGCAGCGATTCCAACCACGGCCGCGTCCACGACGCCATCCACGCCGGCCGGCGCGATCCGTCGTACCGCTGCCGCCAGGTCCTCGTTCCGGTCGATGAAGTGGTCCGCGCCGAGCCGCCGTACCAGCTCCTCGTCACGTGCTGCAGCGCTGGCGATCACCGTCTGACCGGCGTGCTCGGCGAGCTCCACGGCGTACCCGCCGACACCACCAGCCGCGCCAGTCACGAGCACTGTTTCTCCTGGCAGATTCTTGACGGCCTGTAGAGCGGTCAGCCCGTTGAGCCCGAACGTGGATGCCCGGGTCAGGTCCACACCTTCCGGCGCGCGCACGACTGCATCGGCGTCCAGTACGACGTATTCCGCATGCGTCTTGAGCTGCTGGGCGAGGAGATCCGCAACCCCGATTACCGCGTCACCGACCTGTGCCTGGCAGCCGGGTCCGACCGCATCCACGGTGCCCGCGACATCCCAGCCGAGACCGAACTGCTCGCGCGGCACAGTCAGGCCGAACTCGACCAGCACCCCGGTACTCACCGCCACATCCACCGGGTTCACCGCGGCGGCGGCCACCTTGATCCGTACCTGGCCCGCGGCCGGCTCGGGTACGTCGGTCTCGATCAGCTCGATCGCCTCCGGCCCGTCGAGACGCCGGGCTACTACTGCGCGCATATCGTTCTCTCCTCGTGGTGTCTGGAACCTGCACCACTCTCGGAGAGCTACTCTCTCCTGGGAAGTACGCACTTCGGAGTGCGTACCGCACGACGAGGAGAGCCATGCCGACGCGCACCGCAGCCCAGCTCCGCGAAGAGGCAGCACGCGAGTACGACGCGTTCCTGGCGACCTGTCCCGCCCGGCAACTCCTAGACCGCATCAGCGATAAGTGGGTGACGCTGGTACTCACCGCCCTCGCCGACGGCCCGCAGCGCTACTCCGACCTGTCCCGCCGCATCGCCGGCGTCAGCCAGAAGATGCTGACCCAAACCCTCCGCTCCCTCGAACGCGACGGCCTCCTGACCCGCTCGGTCACCCCGTCCGTCCCCGTCCGGGTCGACTACGACCTGACCCCACTGGGCCGCACCCTGATGCCCCTCATCGCCGCCATCAAGTCCTGGGCCGAAACCCACATGCCCGAAGTAACCACAGCCCGCACCACCTACGACAACCCGAGCACCCCAGCATGACGACCACGGACGGAGCCGATCGTCGGGTTGTGGTGGTTGTCGTGCCGGCCGTTGGGACCTGGGCTCCGCCAGGCCGGGACCCGGAGGCGTGGCGGTTGGCGATGGCCGAAGACACGTACGAAGTGATTGCCGCGCTCGACCGGGTCGACGTCGCGGTCGCAGTCGCCGGCGACGATCACGCGGTGGCTGAGATGCGCGCACTGACCTGGCCGGGCACACCGACGTACGCCGTCGATCCCGACCGACCCGTCCTGCATGCAGTGGAACTCGCCGGGCCCGCCGCCGCGGTGGTCGCGGTGTCGCACGACGTACCCGACCTGCCCGGCCTGCTGATCGGAAAGCTCTTCCGTGCCTTGAGCAACGCCGACGTCGCCGTCACACCCGCCGAGGACGGCTCACTGGCCGCCGTCGGCATCAAGCTCCCCGTCGCCGACTGGCTCGCCGACCTCGCCCCGACTTTCGACACCCCACTCGAACTCCTCGAGGCCCGCAAACCCCGCCGCCACGCCGTAGCAATCGGCCCCGGCTGGCACCGTCTGCGATCGAACGCTGACTTAGCGCGACTGGATCCCGGCCTCGAAGGCTGGGACGCCACAAGATCCATACTTCGTCACTCCTGACCCGTCACCTTCTCCCCACCCGCTCGTTCACCATGCAACGGGGACCACGGGGAAGCCCCAACTGATCGCCGATGCCGTTCAGGGGCGGCACCCGACGACAACCCGACCGCACCGGGGGGATGCGGCCCGGGCCGCCACACCACGGGGATCGCACCACAAGCGGCGTGCCGCAGTCGGGGGACTGCGCACACCGCACCACGGGGACACGGGGAACACCGCACCAACGGGGATCACGGGGACGCACCAAACGGGGAACCGCAGTAGAACCAGGAAAGTCACGGGGGCCTGAAACCACTGCACCAGCAGGCGATCACAGCACGGGGACAGTACGACGGGAGTTACCGGAACCGCAGTACGACAGAGGAACGCACGGCAACAGCCGGAACGCCTGCACCAGCGGGCGACCGCGCCACGGGGACGCAGCACAGCACAAACCACGGGGATCGCAGTAACACGGGGAACGCACCGGGGCAGCCGGAAACGCCTGCCCCGGCAGGTGATCGCGTCACGGGGGACGCGGCACGACACAAACCACGGGACCGCAGTACGACGGCGACGCACCCGGTTATCCGGTCACGGCGCCAGAGGTTGATCGTCGCGTGGACAGTGCGGCGGGGGAGCACGGGGATGGTTGGAAATGCTCTACCGGTGAGGTGATTGCCGGGTGCAGTGGGTGGAGGGACGTACGGGGATGGCTGGAAACGCTGTACCACCAGGAGGATCTCCCGGTGACGCAGTGCGGGGGAGGCACGGGGATGGCAGGAATGCTGCGCCAGCGGGGGTGATCGTCGGGTGGTGCAGTGGGGCGGGGAGTGCGCGGCGCTGGCGGGAGGTGCGGTGTCAGCGGGGGCGCAGCACGGGGGATGCGGTGCTACGGGGTGAGGTTCGAGGGATCGCAGGGCTGAGGTTGGGAATGCCCTGCTGTGGGGAGGTGGGCCGGCTGATTTGAGCCGGCCCACACGCCTGTGTTCCTCGGCCTACCATGCATGTGTTCCTCGGCTCGGCCCGGCGCGTTTCACAGCCGCGTCCGTGGGGAGAGGGGCCGAGTTGCACCGTTCGGCGAGGGTGGGTCAGGGCTGGGGGATTTGGTGGTGGGCTCGGGTTGCGAGGGCTTGGACGCTGATGTCGGTGTCAGCCGGGAGGGCGTTCAGCGGGAACCACGCGAGGTCGTCCGACTCGTCGCTGACGACGTACTCCGTCGTTGTCGCGGTGATCAGGAACTGGACGTCGAGGTGGTACGCGCCCGCGCAGCCGCCGGCTTGCAGGAGGTGGCGGGAGAGCTGGAGCGGTTCGTGGCTCACCGTCAGACCCGGGAGTCCGGACTCCTCAGTCGCTTCTCGTAGGGCAGCGCCGCTGAGCGTGGTGTCGCCGGGTTCGCAGTGGCCGCCGAGTTGGAGCCATCGGCCGACTGTCTTGTGCAAGGTCAGCAGGGTGTTCTGACCCGTGCTGTCGATTACCAAGGCGCTGGCGGTCACATGCTCCGGTCGGCAACTGCGCCACATCCCGTCCGGATGCGTCGCTAGGTGCCGCAGGTAGTGCGCCCGCAGCTCCTCCTGCTCCGCGTCGGGCGCACGCCACCGCTCCAATACCTCAACCGCATCCCCATGAAGCATTCCGCAAGTCTCCCCACCCAGCCCGAACACTCTCAAGCGGGGTGCGACGACGGCTCCCATGCCGGGTCCGGCGATCTCGACTCGGTGGGCTGTCGCCGGCTACTTGGTGGGGGTGTCGCCGTCGTCGTTCTGGGGGTTGTCGGGGGTTTGTTCGTTGAGGAAGTCGCTGATGTCGATGTCTGAGAGTTCGCCGGCGTGTTGGGCGAAGCCGATGGGGTCGTCCAGGTCGGTGGTGCTTGGCATCAGGTCGGGGTGGGACCAGAGGTTGTCACGGCCGTCGACGCCGCGGGCGTCGCGGACGGCGGCCCACAGGTTCGCGGCGTCACGCAGGCGGCGCGGCCGTAGTTGGAGGCCGACGAGGGTCGCGAACGTCTGCTCGGCCGGACCACCGGCAGCGCGACGCCGCCGTACTGTCTCGGCGAGCTGCACCGCAGCGGGCATCCGGTCCTTGGTGGCCTGCCGTACGACGTCGTCGACCCAGCCCTCGACCAGGGCCAGCGTGGTCTCGAGCCGGACGAGCGCTGCCTTCTGCTGCGCCGAGTCCTCGGGCTCGAACAAGCCCCCGGCGAGCGCTTCCTGCATGGCTTCCGGGTTCTGCGGGTCGATGTCGGCCATCGCCCGCTCGATCTTGCCGGTGTCGACCTCGATCCCGGCCGCGTAGTCGGCGACCGCGGCCAGCAGATGCTGGCGCAGCCACGGCACCCCGGCGTACAGCCGCTGGTGCGCGACCTCACGCAGCGCGAGGTACAGCCGGACGTCCTCGTCGGTGAGCCCGAGGCCGTCGGCGAACTTCGCCACGTTGTCCGGCAGCAGGATCGCCTGGCCGGTCGGACCCAGCGGAAGACCGATGTCCGACGAGCTGACAACCTCGCCGGCGAGCTCGCCGAGACCCTGGCCGACCTGGGCACCGAACACGGAACCACCCAACTGCCGCAGCATGCCCGCCATCGGACCGGCGAACTGCTGCGCCTCGGAGGGCAGGGCGTTGCCCATTGCGCCCGCGACGTGCTCCGCGACCGGATCGACGATCGTCTGCCAGACCGGGAGCGTGTTCTCGACCCACTCGGCACGGCTCCAGGCCGCGGAGGTCGCGGACACCTCGGGCAGGGTGGTCGCGTCGTCCAGCCAGTGCTCGGCGAGGCGGACCGCGTCCGCGACCCGATCGCTGTCGGCGGACGTCATCGACCGGTCTCCGGCGGTGGAGACGGTCTTGCGGGCAATGTCCTTGGCCAGGTCCCAGTTCACCGGCTTGCCGTCGGTCGACCCGCTCAGCATCTGCTGGACCTGGGCGAAGATCGCGTTCAGGTCCGGGGTGCCGCCCGCGCCGGCCGCACCGGAGAACTGCTGGAACATGGCCTCGAACGGCGTTCCCTTGAACGGGTTGTCCGGGTTGTCCGGTTCGTCGCTCATCGGAGGGCCTTCCTGTGCGGGTGGGGCGTACAACTCCAACGTACTGGTTCCGTCCATCAGTTCCTCGCTCGGTGAACGCACAACCGTCCCTGTTCGCCGCCGGCAGAGCCTGAATCGCGGTCCGGCAGGTAGGTGAGGAAGGCAACAGTCTCTCCCGGTGTACGCCGCACCACACACCGCAGCCCTGTACGCCGGGACGCGGAAAGGGAGGGGATGTCCTGGAAATAGGAGGTGGGAGGGAGAATTGCGGTGCGGGGGATGGAATGGTGTGGTGTGAGCGTGGGGACCTGGCCGGAATGAGGAACGGATGAGCGACGCGATCAGACTGCTGGACATTCGCGACAGTGCGTTGTCCAGCGACGAGGTTCTCGCGGCTGTCGCGGACCCGACGGCGGGCGGAACTGCGCTTTTCATCGGCACTGTGCGCAACCACGACCAGGACAAGCCGGTCGATCGCCTGAGCTACGAGGCGCACCCGGACGCGCTGGAGCACTTGCGAAAGGTTGCGCAGCGTATCTGTGACGACCCCGCGGTGACCGCGCTGGCCGCCGTCCACCGGACCGGGGATCTGGTGATCGGCGACGCCGCGGTGATCGTGGCGGTGGCGGCATCGCACCGGGATGTGGCGTTCACCGCCTGCCGGCAGCTGATCGACGAGCTCAAGGCCGAGGTCCCGATTTGGAAACACCAGCGCTTTTCCGACGGTGGCAGCGAGTGGGTCGGCGCTCACTGACACGTACGCTGGGCGCATGAAGGTGGCCGGATGAAGGTTTTGGCGTGGCTGGCGTTCCCGCTGGTCGCCACGCTGCTGGCGATGTGCTGGGCGGCGTGGCGCGGGTGGCGCAGCCGTGAGCGCCGCCGGTCCGGCGGAGCCTTCGCCTCCGTCGAGGACTTCCGCCGCTTCAGCGCCGCGCTCGCCGCACCAGGCCCACGGGCCATTCCGGAACGTCGCCGCGGCCTGGGTCGTCGTAACCATCAGCCGGTCTCTTCCGAGATCCGTAGCTCCGGCTCCAAGATCGCAGGGCAGGGTTCGTGACACGTCGTACCGCCACATTGGTCACCTCGATCGTCGTGCTTGTCGTCTCGCTGGGGCTGGTCACCGCGTTCCCGGTGCCGTTCGTCTCGTTCAGCCCCGGGCCGGTCAAGGACACCCTGGGATCGGCGAAGAACAAGCCGGTCGTCGAGATCACCGGCCATGACACGTTCCCGACGACGGGCCAGCTCGACCTCACGACCGTGTCCGTGACCTCGCCGGACCGGCAGCTGACCCTGCCGCAGGCGATGCGGAACTGGCTCGACCCACACCACGACCTGTTCCCGCGCGACATCATCTATCCGCCGGACCAGAGCGCCGACGAGGTCGAGCAGCAGAACACCGCGGAGATGACCGGCTCGCAGGACAGCGCGGTCGCGGCCGCGCTGCAGGCGGCGAAGGTCCCGTTCCATACGAAGGTGTCGACGGTCGCGGACAACTCGCCGGCGCAGGGCAAGCTGAAGCCGGGCGACATCGTGTTGGCTGTCGACGGTCAGACGGTGACGCAGGTCCCGCAGGTCGGCGAGTTCGTCCGTAAGCACAAGGTCGGCGAGAACGTCGTCTTCCTGATCCGCCGCGGCACCGCCGAGCAGACCGTCCAGCTGAAGACCGCCGCGACGCCCGGTGACGAGACCCGGCCGATGGTGGGGATCACGATCGGTGTCGACTCGCAGGTGAAGGTGACGGTCAACCTCGGTCAGGACATCGGAGGCCCCAGCGCGGGCACCGCGTTCGCGCTGGCCATCTACGACAAGCTGACCCCGGGCCCCCTGCTGAACGGGAAGCACGTCGCCGGAACCGGGACGATCGACGCGCTCGGCCAGGTCGGCGCGATCGGCGGTATCCAGCAGAAGATCGCCGGCGCCAGGAACGACGGCGCGACGGTGTTCCTGGTGCCGGCGCCGAACTGCGCGGCCGCACTGCACGCCGGCGTGAAGGGCATCCAGCTGGTGAAGATCAGCACGCTGACCGACGCCATCAGCGGCCTGCAGGCGATCGCCGACGGCAAGGGAGATGTCCCGTCGTGCAGCCAATGAGCGATAGGTACGTACTGGTGAGCCGAAGGGAAGATCAGCCGGCATGGACTCCGTAGGCACGCTGCCACCGGACGCGCTCAGCCGCGCGGTGGTCGAGATCGAGAAGCACGTGAGCAGCGCGGGCTGGGACCAGCCCGCGCAGTTGTTCGCGCTGGTTCCGACGGCGGACCTGCTCCGCGCCGAACCGAATCTTGCCGCCGAACTCGGCGCCGAGGACGCGTCACAGCCGCTCACCCCGGTGGCCCAGGGCGAGCTTCCCGGCGGTGTCGAAGACGACCGCCTCGCTGACACGCTGGGCCGGATCGAATGGCCGGACGGTGTCGCCGGATGCGCACTGGCCATCGAGCGGATCGTGCTGCCGGCGGCGGCCGAATCCGGCCTGTCCAGCGTCGAGTCGGACGCAGAACTCGCCCGGCTGGCAGGGAGCGATCCGCGCCGGCACGAGGTCCGGATGGTCGCGGCGGTGCTCCGGGAGGGCACCCGGTTCGGCGCCGTCCGGTTGCGCGCCCACGACGAGGACGGCGCAGTGCTTACCGGTGTCGACTTGGTCCCCACGCTGTGCGAAGTACTGTCTTTGACATTCGAACCTTCGGTCCGGTCGGGCGAGGGTCCTGGGGTCGACGGCATGAGCGACGAGGAGAAGCGACCATGAGCGACGGCGTCTATGACATGCCGGAGGAGCCGCCGGCCCGCAGGAGCCGAAGAACAGGCGGACGCCCCCGTGCTCTGCTGCCGACGATCGCCACGCTGATCGTCCTGCTGATCCTCTTCAGCGTCTTCACCGACGTCTGGACCCAGCGGCTCTGGTACCGATCGGTCGACCTCGGCTCGGTGTTCAGCACCGTGCTCGGCACCCGCGTACTGCTGTTCGTGATCGTCGGTCTGCTGATGGCGGCCGCGGTCGTCGCGAACATCATCGTCGCCTTCCGCACCCGTCCCCGGGTAGCACTGGCCCCGTCGCCCAGCCCCGGCTTCGAGCGGTACGGCGATCTGCTGCAGCAGCACGGGAAGGTCGCGGTCGGCGTCGTCGCGACCCTGATGCTGGTCTTCGGCGGCTCGGCAGCGTCGGGGGAGTGGAAGGTCTTCCTGGCCTGGCGGAACCGGACCCCCTTCGGCGTCACCGACAAGCACTTCAACAAGGACATCGCGTTCTTCGTCTTCGACTACCCGTGGCTGCGGGTGCTGCTCGGCTTCGGCTACTCGATCGTCCTGCTGTCGCTGGTCGCCGCGATCATCACGCACTACCTGTACGGCGGGTTCCGCCCGTCCGCCAAGGGGCAGAAGGCCTCCGGCGCGGCGCAGGTGCAGTTCTCGGTGCTGCTCGGTCTGCTCGTCCTGCTCAAGGCCTTCAGCTACTGGCTGGACCGGTTCGGGCTCACGACCTCGGACGCGAAGCTCTTCACCGGTGTCTCCTACACCGGCGACCATGCCATCCTGCCGAGCAAGGAGATCCTGGCCGTCATCGCGGTCCTGTGCGCGGTCTTGTTCTTCGCCAACGTGGTCCGCCGGACCTGGCTGCTTCCCGGCGTGGGCACGGTCGTGCTGATCCTGTCGGCGATCCTCCTCGGTGCGCTCTGGCCGGCCGCGCTCCAGCAGTTGCGGGTGCGACCGAGCGAGCCGGTGAAGGAAGCGCCGTACATCGACAAGAACATCGCGGCCACGCGTCAGGCGTACGGGCTCGAGAACGTCGATATCACCGAGTACAAGGCGACGACCACGGCGAAGCCGGAGGAGCTGACCGCGGACGCCGAGGTCCTGCCGGGCATCCGGCTGATCGACCCGACTGTGATCGGCCCGACTTTCGAGCAGCTCCAGCAGGTCCGTGGCTTCTACTCGTTCCCGACCGATCTCGACGTCGACCGCTACAAGATCAAGGGCAAGGTCAACGACACGGTCCTCGCGGTCCGCGAGGTCCAGGTCGACCGCCTGCCGGCCGGGCAGCGCAACTGGAACAACGATCACACCGTCTACACCCATGGCTACGGAGTGGTCGCCGCGAACGGGAACCAGTCCCAGGGCGGTACTCCGGTGTGGACCGAGAAGGACCTGCCACCCACCGGTGACCTCGGTGAGTACGAACCGCGGATCTACTTCGGTGAGCAGTCGCCGGACTACTCGATCGTCGGCGCCCCCGCGGGCGGCCAGAAGGTTGAGCTCGACACGCCGGAAGGACGGAGCGGCGGCGACCCGACGCTGAACACCTATGAGGGCAAGGGCGGCGTCCCGATCGGCTCGTTCGCCAACCGGTTGCTGTATGCAACAAAGTTCCGGGACGCGAACATCCTGCTGTCCAGCCGGGTGAACCCGGAGTCGAAGATCCTCTACGACCGCACTCCGCGCGAGCGGGTCGAGAAGGCGGCGCCGTGGCTGACGCCGGACGGCGACCCGTACCCGGCGATCGTCGACGGCCAGGTGGTCTGGATCGTCGACGGCTACACCACCTCGGACAACTACCCGTACTCCGAGAAGGTCGACCTGGACGTCAGCACCCGGGACACCACCACCGGCCGCGGGACGATCGCGCAGCAGCCGAGCGAGAAGATCAACTACATCCGCAACTCGGTCAAGGCTGTCGTCAACGCCTTCGACGGCTCGGTCCAGCTGTACGCCTGGGATGACAAGGACCCGGTGCTGAAGACGTGGATGAAGGCGTTCCCTGACACGGTGAAACCGCGCTCGGAGATCTCGCCGGACCTGATGTCGCACCTGCGCTACCCGGAAGACATGTTCAAGGTGCAGCGCGACCTGCTCGCGAAGTACCACGTCCAGGACGCCGGCACCTGGTACCAGAACAGCGACCTGTGGCGGGTGCCGGACGACCCGACCGCGGTCTCCTCCGGTGGCGACTCGGCAACGCATATCAGCCAGCCTCCCTTCTATCTCTCGTTGCGGATGCCCGATCAGACCGGGCCGAAGTTCTCCTTGACGTCGGTCTACGTACCGAACGGTGAACGCGAGAACCTCACTGCTTTCATGGCCGTCGATGCCGAGGCCACCTCGCCGGACTACGGCAAGTTCCGGGTCTTGCGATTGCCGGGCAACCTGCAGATACCTGGTCCGGGGCAGGTCTACAACAAGTTCCAGACAGACGAGAGCATCAGACAGGCACTGCTGCCGATCAACCAGCCGAACAGCGGAGCAAGAGCGCAGTACGGCAACTTGCTGACGCTGCCGCTCGGCGGTGGGCTGCTCTACGTCCAGCCGGTGTACTCGGTGCGGACCAGCGGGCCGGGTAGTTACCCCGTCCTCCGGTACGTCCTGGTGTCCTTCGGTGACGGCGTCGCCTACGGCGCGACGTTGCAGGAAGCCCTCACCAAGGTGTTCAAGACCAGCGTCGACACCGGTGAGCTGCCTCCAGGGACCGAGAAACCGCCTACTACCCAGCAGCCGAACCAGACGGTCAAGCAGGCCATCGCCGACGCACAGGCCGCATGGACCCGGGCGCAGACGGCCCTCAAGAACGGCGACCTTGCCGGCTACCAGACGAACCTCAACCAGATGAAGGCCGCGCTCGACCGTGCCGCTGCCGGTGCAGCGGAGACGCCTGCCCCGTCGCCATCGGCAACGCCGTCCGCGAATCCGTCAAGCCCACCGGCATCGACGACGCCGACGAGCCCACCGACCTCACCGACAGGCTGAGCCGCAGGGTGGTTCCCGGGGCGGCGACACCGACATCAGTCGGCGTCGCCGCCCCGTTCGTTTCCCGTTGGTCTGGCCGGCTGGTTGCCTACGGCATCAGGTCGTCGGCTCCGGGTGGAACCCGGCCGCAGTGTCGAGCACATCCTCGTCGGTGAAGCGCTCGTGATCGATCGTGACCTCGGCCGCGACGCCGGGCTCGATGAAGTAGAACACCTCGTTGCCCGCGAACAGAGCGTCGTACCCACCGACCTTGACCGGTTCGAGCTGCCAGTCGCCTGGCTCCTTCTCCTCGTACTCGACGAGGAAGTCCTTCACAGCTTCGAGATCGGTGAGTTTCTCGCCGCGGAGGGTCTTCACGGTCAGGTCGACCTTGAATGCTCCCTCCGGATCCGGCCCGGTCTCCCAGACCCGGCTGTGGAACGACACGTCCTCCCACTCGTACTCGAAGTCGCTCGGCGTACCGAGGCCGTCGGGAAGGTTCTCGATCACGAAGCCGTCCAAGGTGCCAACCCTTTGCTCGGTCGATGGATGTTCCGCGGAGTACGTCGACGACGGTGTGAACTCTGTTGCTGAGGCAGGAACTGTCGCCGAGAGCCCGAGCGCGGCCAGGAAGACCGCGCTCCCGGTCACGATACGGCGGGCGGACGGCACGGCTCGGGAACGAAGCGATGAACGCGACATGGCTGCCTCCTGGAAACGGCGGCGCCCCGCCTGCTGCGAGACGCCCTTCGTGACCAAGAAGGTGCAGTGATCGTCCCTCGCCTGAACCGACGAGTTCGGATCTGTGGACAACCTCGCGGTCAGTGCCCGATCAGCCGATGCAACCGATGGAACGTCTGCCGGAACCCGAGCCGCGGCCACGCCCGCGACGACAACAGATTCGTCACCCGCCAATCGGTCACGACCGACGTGTACCCGGTCTCCGCCGACCACTGCAGCACAGCCTCGCCCAGCGCGCGTCCCGCGCCGAGCCCGCGAGCCGACGGCAGGACGGCCGCGAACCCGAGGAACCCCGCGTTGTCCGGTTTCGCCAGCCCACTGTGCGCACTCGACTTGTCCAGCGAACAGCCGACCGACGAGCCGACGACCTCACCGTTGTACGAGGCAACGAAGGTCGCGTAGTCCTGATCGTCGATCGACTCCTCCCAGTCGGCCACCGCTTCCTCGAGAGTCGGCAGCTCCCCGGACGAGAACACCGGCGACAACCCCTGGTGCCGGGGCAGTTCGAGGTCGAGCTCCGCGAGTACAGGGATGTCCGCACGCACGGCACGACGTACGACGAGATCCGATGGCGGCCGGAGGGGAGAGTCAGGCGCGGGGCGGACGGCATGCGCGTGCTGCGAGCCGAACGCCAGCCGGAACCAGGCGTCGATCAGCGCGGGGTCGTCGGGCACCAGGACGTAGTGCGCGATGCGTCCGTCGTCGACCCACTTCGCCGCGGCAGCGCCGTACAGGTCGCGAATGTGTTCTGGCTCACGTACGGCGTGCCCGGCGGCCTCGACCCAGATGTTCGGACCCCAGACCGGGGACTGCTTCGGGGCGGCCAGCAGGTAGCCGGTGATCTCGCCGCCTTCGACCATCACCGCGCCGGAAGCGCCCTCGGTCTCCCAGGCAGCCGTCACCTCGACCAACGCGAGATGCGCGTCCTCGTAGTCAGCGGGAAGCAGTGGGTGACGCTTGCGGTGCTCCTGATGCCGCTCGGCGAGCAGACCTGCCGCGGCCGGCAGATCCGCCTCTTCGAACGGCCGAATGACGTGTCGGGACATACTCGGACGGTACGCCGCCACGCCCCCGGCAGACACGGGTTTTCGCAGGTCCGGGGCCACACCGGGAACCGATTTGGTTGCTCAGCCCAGATCCTCTAAACTAAAGACACAACGACGCGGGGTGGAGCAGCTCGGTAGCTCGCTGGGCTCATAACCCAGAGGTCGCAGGTTCAAATCCTGCCCCCGCTACGGAAGAAGGCCCGGACCATCAGGTCCGGGCCTTCGTTTTGTTGTGCCTGACCTGCGGGTTTGGTTGCTTCAGCGGTAGCCGGAGGCTTGGAGGTTGAAGAGTTCGGCGTAGAGGCCGTTCTCTTGGAGCAGTTCTTCGTGTGAGCCGTGTTCTGCGATCGTTCCGTGCTGGAGCACGATGATGGTGTCGGCCATGCGGACTGTGGAGAATCTGTGTGAGACCAGGACGGTGATGGTGCCGACGCGGTCTCGCAGGTCGTGCGCGACGTGGGTCCAGGCCTCGAAGAGGCGGTGTTCGGTTTCGGGGTCCAGGGCTGCTGAGGGTTCGTCGAGGAGTAGTAAGGCAGGAGTTGGGCGCATCATCGCTCTGGCGATTGCAAGCTTCTGCCACTGGCCTCCGGACAGGTCCACACCGGCCGGCCAGCCTGAGCCGAGTTGGGTGTCGAGTCCGCGAGGCAGGGCGGACAGTACGTCGGTGGCGTCGGCGCGCTCAAGCGCGGCAAGGACCTTCAGATCGGCATGAGTGTTTTCGATGTCTCCGAGCGACACGGTTTCACGCACCAGGAGTTCGAAACGGGCGTGGTCCTGGAACGCGGCGGAGACTCTGTCCTGCCATTCGGTGAGGTCGACTGAGGCCAGATCTTCCCCGTCGATGGTGATCATGCCCTTGGTCGGGCTGTAGAGGCCCGCGAGGAGTTTGACGAGGGTCGACTTGCCGGCGCCGTTCTCGCCAACGATGGCGATCGTCGAACCCGCGGGCAGGTCCACATCAATCTTCTCGAGGGCAGGCCGTGCGGCGCCGTCATACTGGTAGGAAACGTTGTGTAGCGAGATGCCGTGCTCGAGCTGCTGCGGCAGAGGGCGGTGGCCTCGTTGAGCCGCGTGGCCGAAGAGGTCTTGCAGGCGAACGAAACGGTCGGCAGCGACCAGACTTCGGATCGTGAGCTGCAGCACCTCACTGGAGCCGCTGACCAGCCCGAGTACCTGGCCGGCCAGGACCGCGATCAGCGCGGCTTCGCCGATGGTTGACTCGCCGATGGTGACCTGCCGCACCACGAAGGCGATGGACGCTACGTATCCGGCGATGAAGACCAGCCGTCCGGCAAGACTCCAGCCCGCGGCCTGGAGCTGGGCCTGTCCGTTGAAGAGTCGGATCTGGTGGTGCGCTTGCTGAAACCTGCGCAGCATCTCCGCTTGCAACCTGAACAGGCGGACCTCCTTCGCGCCGCCTGGGGTGGCCGTCAGCTCTACGAGATGCTCGGCAAGCCGGGCGGGTTCGGCTGCGCGCCGGCCACTGTCGCGGAAGATGCGGCTGGTCTTGAAGCTGACGAGAAGGGACGGCACCGCGAACAACGGGAGGGCGAGGAGGATCGGATCGACTAGAACCATGAGGACCGCGGTCGCGATGATCTGCACGGTGATGGCGCAGAGTTCTACCATCCTCGGCAGGACCTGGCTGAGCTGATAGCCCTCTCGTTGGAACGCATACAGTTCGTTCAAATGCTGCGGGCTCTCGTGGAGTTCCAGTGTGGGCGCGGCGCTCACCAGGTTGAGAATGTGCCCGTTCATCAGGTACCGGGTGTGGTCGCGTAGCCGAGACTGGGCACGCTGTCCGCCGTACGTGATAGCGACGGTGGCGGCAATCGAGATGACGCCTCCGACAGCGCCGATCCCTGGTGGAAGTGGACTGCCGGTGTGGATGCCATCAACGATGAACTTCAGCCACAGACCGTAGAACGACTGCGTGATCGCCCCGAGTCCGGCCAGTACGAACGCAAGTACCGCGGCCGCGTGATCTGCCTGCCAAGCTAGGCGCAGCATCGTTGTGATGACGCGCAGGCGAGTGTTCTCAGCCATCGATGTCCTCCTCGGCGGTAGAGCTGAACCGCATTGCTTGCTTGCGGAACATGCGGGCGTAGATTCCGTCAGCCGCGAGAAGCTGTTCATGGTTGCCGTCTTCGGTGACGTGCCCGCCATCGAGCACGATGATCCGGCTGGAGCGACGGATCGTGGAGAACCGATGGCTGATCACGACGCTGGTCAGGCCGGTCGTGAGATCGAGGAACCTGTTGTAGATGTCTGCCTCGGCGCGTACGTCGAGTTGCGCGGTTGGTTCGTCGAGAACGAGCACGCGCGCGCCGCCTTGAACCGCCATGAGTGATCTGGCGAGAGCGATCCGTTGCCACTGTCCACCAGACAGGTCGGCTCCACTCTCGAGCCGGGGAGAGAGCGTCGTATCAAGGCCATGCGGGAGCCTGCCGAGGATGGTGTCTGCGCCAGCTCGTACGGCGGAGCGCTCGATTTCCTCGTCGATCGATGGCTGTCCCAACTGCTCAACTGCTCCGAGACCGATGTTGTCCCGTGCGGACATCTCGTAGTGAATGAAGTCCTGGAAGATCGCCGCCACGGACTTCCGCCACGATTCCTGATCGAGCTCGCGAAGATCGGTTCCGTCGATGAGGATCCGGCCGCTCTGCGGTACTTCGAGTCCGGTGAGGAGCTTGATCAACGTTGTCTTACCTGCTCCGTTCAGTCCGACGATGCCAAGCGACGTACCCGCCCGGATCTCGAGGTTCAGCCGATCGAAGATGACCTTCCCGGATCCGGGATATCCGAAGGTCACCTCGTCGAACACGATCGATTCCGATGGGCGTCCCAACGCACTGGCAGTGCCGCGGTGTGTAGTGGCGTGGTGGGCAACGAGGTGTTCCAGCTCGAGCACGACCGGGACCCGACTGGCGCCGTACTCGATGAGATCGTCACCGGATTGATCGGCGAGAAGGCTCATGCCGAGCAGGCCTTGGAGCAGCAAGACGACAGCGCCGACGCCGAGGTCTCCGCTCAGGGCCGACCGTGTGGCCAGAGCGACCACGGCGGCATTGGTCACAACGACCACGGCAAGGAGCGCTGCTAGCGGGCGCTGTCCGACTTTGCGGGCCTTGGCCAGCTCCGCGAGTATGCGCGTTGTCTGGCGACCGTAGCGATCCGACAGCCAACCGGCGAGCCCGAAGATGCGGACCTCTTTTGCCCACTCTTGGCGCAATCCGATGCGGTGCGTGTAGCTCGCGGCATGTACGGCGTCTTCCCTGGTGAACTGGTCGGAACGGCGCATGTTTGCCTGCAACCCGTTGCCGACCAGGACCCAGACCAGGAGCAGGACTACGGCGGCCGGGACGGAGACGGTGGCCACCAGCACAGCGGCTGCGACGCCCTGGGCTTGCAGCGGCCACTTCATGGTCAAGCCGTCGACCAGGTCTCCGGGTTCGAGGCCCGCGATGCGCACTGCACGGTCAGTCTTGGCGGCCAGGTCGGGGCGCTCGAAGATGTCTAGGGTGCTTGCGTTGAGAGCGGCTCGGATCACGCGGCCGATCAGGTGTTCCTCGTACCGCCGGTATAGCGACCAGCGCACCACCTCGTAGGCGGCGCGCGTCACTTCTTGCGCTGCAAGCACGAGCGTGATCCCGGCGAGGGCCGAAACGAGGTCGGCTGCTGCGGGTGAGTTCGGGCCTGACCTGGCCGCTGCCGGAAGGATTGTGATCAGGTGTGCGACCAGCGCTGCGAAGACCGCCGGCCAGATGGCGGTGAGGACGATGCACCCGATCAGCAAGGCAAACCGGCGCGGGAATGCGCGAGCGAGTACGACGACCGCGAGCAGGCGCGACCAGCGCGACAGCCGATCCTGTGAGTATTTACCCTTGTTGCACTGCAGGAATGTGACAGCTGCTACCCGCCATGTCAAACCCTCCCGGCGACCCCACGAAGCGCGAGGCCCGGAGGGTGTTCTCGGTTCCTCAGCATGGGCGCCTTGTTCGGCGGAGACTCCTTCGGGGAGCGGGATCAGGCAGTTGTCGGCGTACGGGACGCGGACGTACTTGGCCAGTCCTTCTAAGGAAGCTCTAAAGCTGGCTGAAAGCACAGCTGAGGCCTGGGCGGTTGTGTTGTCATCCACGGCGCCGGGGTTCGTCCGGCGCGTTCAGTGGATGAGAGGGAACACGATGATGAAACGCGCACAGTTGGTCGTGGCGACGGTAACTGTCGCCGCGCTGGCCACTACCGGTACGGCGTCGGCGGCGGTGTCTGGGGCGGATTCGAAACCCGGTGCCGCCAAGTCCGGTGCTGCGGTCAAGGTGGACGGGAAGGCGAAGCCGGCCAAGGACACCGACCTCGCCAAGATCGCGGCGCAGCTCGGGGTGACGACCGATCGGCTCGAGGCCGCGCTCGTCGCGGCCAAGAGGTCGCTGGCCGGCTCGACCACCGTCACGCCGGAGGAATTCGTCGCGGCGGTCGCGGCGAACCTGGCGTTGCCGGTCGCTCAGGTCAAGGCCGCCGTGGAACCGTTGTTCCTGAAGCCTGGGCGCCCTCGTCCCGGCGACGGCAAGCAGGACGGCAAGGGCAGGACCGACGGCAAGCAGGGCGGGAAGGACAAGAAGGGGGCGGACGACCCGCGGAACTCGCCGTTCGCGTCCGACGCCGCGGCGGCACGGTTGGCGGCGGCGCTCGGCGTCAGTCAGGCCAAGGCCAAGTCCGCCTTGGTCACCCTGGTATCGGCTCCCGGCGGAATCGTTCCGACGTCCAAGGCCTTCCGCGACATCGCCGACTCGCTCGGGGTCAGCGTCGATCGGTTGAAGACCGCGTTGGGGGATCTGAAGCAGTCGCTGGACAACGGCTGACAGCCGCCATGCGTCACCTCATCAAAACCTCATGATCGACGGCGAGGATGGATGACCATGCGGATACTTGTCGTGGACGACGACCCGGCTGTGCGGCGGTCCCTGGAGCATGCGCTGGGCCGCGACGGGTACGACGTGGCATCCGCCGCTGACGGGGCGTCCGCCCTCGCCGAGCACGGCGTGTTCCGCCCGGACGCGGTGGTGCTCGACGTACTCATGCCCGAACCGAACGGGCTCGAGGTATGCCGGACGCTGCGTTCGGGCGGGTACGACACGCCGATCCTGATGCTCACAGCCCGGGACCTGGTCACCGACCGGGTCGCGGGGCTCGACGCGGGGGCCGACGACTACCTGGCCAAACCCTTCGCTCTGGAGGAACTGAGGGCTCGACTTCGAGCACTGCTACGGCGCAGCGGCGCAAGGGCCGAGGTGCTGCACTTCGCCGACGTCGACCTGGACTTGAGCGGCCGCCAGGCCGAACGCGCCGGGCGGCGCCTGGAGCTGACCAAGACGGAGCTGTCGCTGCTGGAGCTGTTCCTGCGCAATCCCCGCCGGGTACTGAGCCGGACCCAGATCTTCGAGTCCGTCTGGGGCTACGACTTCGGCCCGGAGTCGAACGCGCTGTGGGTCTACATCAGCTACCTGCGAAGCAAGCTCGAGGCGGACGGCTGCAGCAGATTGATCCAGACAGTGCGCGGCCTGGGGTATGTCCTGCGCGAGGAGCCATGAACCTGCGCACCCGGCTGGCCATCGCCGGAGGGTCCATAGCCGCCGGCGCCTTGGTGCTCGTGTCGGTGGTCCTGTATCCGGCCGTGGAATCCAGCCTCCGCGGCCAGATCGACAGGTCTCTGGTGACGGCAGCCGGCCAGGCTCCGGACGTGGCGAAAGCCATCAAGGAGAAATTCAGGGGGACGTCCAACGAGGGGGCCTTCCCGGCTGTTCCGCTGGGGATCGGGAGCACTCAGCTGCAAATCGTGCCGGACCCGGTCCAGGCCGGGCCGTCGGCGCGGTTCGTCGACCTCACCGACCGCGACGTCGCCGTCGCGAACGGAACCGCCACTGCCTATTTCCGTAACGCGGTCTACGACGGCGTCGCCTACCGCGTCTACACCGCGCCATTCCCAGGGGCCTCCGGCACGCTTGTTCGCACAGCGATCCCGCAATCCGATCCGGCACCAACCCTGCGCAAACTCGCCGGGTTGCTCGCCGCGTCGACGGTCGCCGCCGGACTCGTGGCAGCTCTTGCCTCACGCCTGGCCGCCCGCCGCGTCCTACGGCCTGTCGGTCGGCTCACCGAGACTGTTGAACTGATTCGTACGACCGGCGACCTGGCGATCCCGATCCCCGCCGACGGTCACGACGAGATCGGCCGGCTCGGCTCCGCGTTCGCCGGGATGACCGCTGCCCTGGACGAGTCCGTCGGCGCCCAGCGCCGCCTGGTGGCCGACGCCTCGCACGAACTGCGCACACCACTGACAAGCTTGACGGTGAACCTCGAGCTGCTGGCGGAGGACCTGGCCGACAAGCAGGCCCCACAGCTCGCCGCCGAAGCGCTCGACCAGGCAAGCGAGCTCAAGACGCTGATCAACGACCTGGTCGACCTGGCCCGCTACGGTCAACCCGCTTTCCATACCGAAGACGTCCGCTTGGATCTCGTCGCGGAGCGCGTCGCGGCCCGCGCGACACGTCGGGCGGCACAGATCGGATTCGAACTGACCTGCGCGCCCACCCTCGTCCACGGAGACCCCGACGCCCTGGAGCGCGCCGTTGCAAACCTGGTCGACAACGCCGTGAAATGGAGCCCGGCAGGCGGCAAGGTCCTGATCAGCGTGAAAGAGGGCACTCTCGACGTCGCGGACGCCGGTCCAGGGATCCCCGACAGCGACGTCGAATTCGTCTTCGACCGCTTCTACCGCTCACCCGCTGCCCGCGCGCACCCCGGATCCGGGCTGGGTCTGGCCATTGTCCGACAGGTCGCCGAGGCTCATGGCGGGAGGGCTGAAGTCGTGCCGCACCGAAGCGGCGCGCTACTGCGCCTGAAACTGCCGGTGTGTAGCGAACACGCCGAACCCTAGAACAAGCGTCACACGCGATCTTGGATCAGCGGCTGGGCTTTCCGGTTCCTGAGTCGGTGCAGCGCCTTTAGACCTCGAGGCGGACCAGCAGAGCCAGGTGGTCGCTGGGGTAGTGCGGGCAGCCTCGTGAACAGGACGCCTTTGAATGACGCTTCCAGGCGTTGCCGGGGCGTGGCTTCGGTCGCGGACAACGTCGGGAAGCGGCGGTAGGTGGTAGTAGGTGAGCACCTCCTGCAGGTTGACCACGTCGGCGTCGGACCTCTCGAAGGTCAGACGGGTCAATTGACGGCGAGTTCGCCGAGTTCGGACCATTTGTCCTGGGGGAGTTTGAAGTTGACGATGCGGGGAGTCTCCACCAGGTGGGGTGGGAGGTGTTGCTGGGCGGCCTTGAAGTGGGGCGACGTCACGTGGTGGGTGGCGGCGTCGTCGTCGGCGAAGGCTTCTACGAGGACGTACTCGTCGGCGTCGTCGACGGAGCGGGACCAGTCGAACCACAGGCAGCCGGGTTCGGCGCGGGTCGCAGCGGTGAAGTCGGCGGTGATGGTCGGCCAGTCGTCGGCGTGCTCGGGCTTCACGCGGAACTTCGCGGTGATGAAGATCATGCCGACCAACTTAGCGGCCGCCCCATCAACAGCGCGTCCCAATCTGAGATCAGCGGAGGGTGAATCCGGTGCCCAACGGGTCGCGCGGGTCGAGGCTGAACGTCGCGGTGCCGGTGCGGTAGGCGGTGCCGGTGACCTCGGTGATGACGCCGGCGGGAGTCTCCGAGACGACGCGGCCGAGGAACGTCGTACCGACGATGGAGTCGTGGCGCAGGACCTCACCCGTGCTCAGGCGTCCTTCGTCGTGCAGGAGGGCCAGGCGTGCCGACGTACCGGAGCCGCAGGGGGAGCGGTCGGCCTCTCCGTCGGCGAACACCGCCAGATTGCGTTGGTGCGCAGGGCCGAGATCGTCGTACAGGATCGTGCCGTAGAGACCGCTCAGTCGCGGATCGGTCGGATGTACGGCGACTGCGTCCAAGGCCCACTTGATCTCGCGGCCGATCGCGATCAGGTCCGCGTAACACTCCGGCGTCACCGACAGACCGACCGACGATGCGGGGACCGAGGCGTAGAACGCGCCGCCGTAGCTGATGTCCGCCAGCACCGATCCGCGTGACGTCGGCACCTGCACTCCTCGGCTCAGCACGTACGACGGGACGTTGCGGAAGGCAACACTTCCAGAACTGTCGACCCGGGCGGTCACCCTTCCGGAGGGAACGTCGATGGTGACATCCCCAGGTGGGACCAGACCGGTTTCGACCGCCCAGGTCGCGAGGGCGATCGTCCCGTGCCCGCACGCGGTCGAGTACCCGTCCTTGTGCCAGAACACCACGCCGAAGTCGGCGCCGTCGTCATCACCCGGTACGACGAACCCGCCGTACATGTCCGCATGACCACGCGGCTCGTTCACCAGCAATCGTCGTACGGCGTCGATCGCCTCGGACGACTGCGCCGCGACCCGTCGGTCCGCCACGGAGGCTCCCGGGAGCTCGACCGAGGTCACGATCCGGAAGGGCTCCCCGGCCGTGTGATAGTCCACAACGCTGATGTCGTCCACAGATGCACCTTAAACACGCGAAAGCCGCCGTCCGCCCCTGATGTGGGGCTGGCGGCGGCTGGAGCGACCTGGACCGGTTCGGTCAGGCGGCCTGGGGTACGCGGTTGCGCGCGGCCCAGACGGCTCGGCGCAGTTTGGCCTTGTCGGGGTAGCCGGCTTCGCAGCCGATCACGTAGACGTCGTGGCTTCGCATGTTGACCATGCCGGCCACGTACCAGACCGGGCTCCCCTCGGCCAGCATGGTGACGATCATGTTCCGGATGTCGGTGGTGATGTTCATTCTGACCCTCTCCTTTGGTCGCTCTTACTGATACGTCGGACCAGAGGGGCCGGATTCGACACGTCCTCGAAAAGAAATCCGGGAAAAACAAAGCGCCCCGATCGATGACCGGGGCGCTCGTCCGTGTGGGTCCCGGGGGGAGTGGGACCACCACACGTTGGGGGGGGACTTTGACGTTAACCCGACGAAGGGGTCACTCTCGGCAGTCTTTCGCCGAACGGCACCAAAAGCGCGTTCAGCGGTGCGTGCGTCTCCGATACAGCGAAGTCGCCAGTACGACCGAGAACAGGAGCAGACCACAACACCAGGCGAGTGCGATGCGGCCGTTGTTCTCCATCGGCGTCCCGATCAGCAGGCTGCGGACGGTCTCGATCACCGGCGTGATCGGTTGGTGCTCGCTGATCGGCCGCAACCACGACGGCATCGACTCCGGCTGCACGAACGCGCTGCTGAGGTACGGCAGGAACAGCATGAAGAAGCTGAGCGTGCTGGCCGACTCCACCGACTTGGCGATCACACCGAGCCCCGCAGCGAGCCAGGACAGCGCTACGACGTACAGCAACAGCAGACCGATCGCCGCCAGCCAGTCGACGACCCCGCCCTCGGGGCGGAACCCCACGGCGAGTGAGGCCAGGATGACGATCGCCGTCGACGTCGCGTTGCGCGCGACGCTCGCGACCACGTGTCCGGTCAGTACGGCGAAGCTGTGGATCGGCAGCGAGCGCAGGCGGTCGATCATCCCGCTGTTCATGTCGTCGGCGACCACCATCGCCGTCGACGAGGCGCCGTACCCGGTGGTGAGCAGCAGGATCCCCGGTACGACGTAGTTCACGTACTCCGTCCCCGTGTTGATCGCGCCGCCGAACACGTACACGAACAACGCCATCATCAGCAACGGCAGCAGGAGCGACACGAACAACGTGTCGACGTTGCGCCGCGCCAGCCGCACACTGCGGTCGATCATGGTCACCGCGTCCGAGCAGGCGGCGACGACTCCTTGGTGTGACATCAGCAACCTCTCAGGCAGTCAGTGCGAGGAACACGTCATCGAGCGTGGGCCGGTGCGACGACACCCGCTCCGGCGTCAGCCCGTTGTCACGCAGTACGTCGAGGACCTGGTGCAGGTGCGCCGCCGTACCGTCCGACGGAACGTTCAGCACCAGTTGGTCGACCACACCGCTCACTACGCCGGCAGCCTTCTGCAGCTGTACCTCGTCGGTGAAGCGCAGCTCAATCCGTTCCCCACCGATCTGGGTCTTCAGCGCGTCCGCCGTACCACTGGCGACGATGCGCCCCTGGTCGAGCAGCACGATCCGGTCGGCGAGCCGGTCCGCTTCCTCCAGGTACTGCGTGGTGAGCAGGATCGTCGTACCGTCGCGGACCAGTTCCGCGATCGCGTCCCACATCGCGAACCGGCTGGTCGGATCGAGTCCGGTCGTCGGCTCGTCCAGGAAGATCACCTGCGGTCGCGCGATCAGGCTCATCGCCAGGTCGAGCTTCCGCCGCATGCCGCCGGAGTACGTCTTCACGCGCCGGTCCATCGCGTCGGTGAGTCCGAACTGTTCCAGCAGCTCGGTCGTACGCCGCCGCGCAGTACGCCGGCCGAGGTGCATGAGCCGGCCGACCATCACCAGGTTCTCCCGCCCGGTCTGGTTCTCGTCGACCGCGGCGTACTGCCCGGTCAGGCTGATCACGCCGCGGACCCGGGCCGGTTCGCGGAGTACGTCGTACCCCGCGATCGTCGCCGTACCGGAATCCGGGCGGGTCAGCGTGGTCAGGATCCGCACCGCGGTGGTCTTGCCGGCGCCGTTCGGGCCCAGCAACGCGAGCACCGATCCCTCCGCGACGCTCAGGTCGACCCCGGTCAGTACGTCGGTTGCGCCGTACGACTTCCTCAAGCCGGTCGCCTCGACGATCATGGTCCCCTCCTTACTGCGTATGGAATACGCTAAATAGCGTAGCAGGTACGCAGTAATGGCTGGCAAGCCCTAAACTGAGCCGGTGGAGAACAACGAGCTGCCGGCCGACGTCGCGCTGATGTGGCGGTTGCAGGAGAAGCCGCGGCGTGGGCCGAAACCGTCGCTGACGCTCGACGACATCGTCGCGGCGGCGATCGCGATCGCCGATGCCGAAGGCCTGGCCGCGGTCTCGATGGCGAGGGTCGCCGAGCGGCTCGGCAACTCGACGATGGCGCTGTACCGGCACGTGAAGAGCAAGGACGACCTGCTCGTGATCATGTCGGACGCCGCGGTCGAGCGTCCGGAGCCGATGCCCGAGGGCATCGACTGGCGGACCGGGCTGACCTTCTGGGCGGACGGCGTGCTGACCGCGATCGGCCGGCACCCGTGGTACGCCAAGGTGCCGATCTCCGGTCCGCCGGCCGGTCCGAACAATCTCGCCTGGTTCGACTCCGCGCTCGGCGTGCTGAAGGACACCGGCCTGCCGGAGGAGGCGAAGGTCGGCGTCGTGATGGGCCTGATCACGTACGTGCAGGGACAGATCCGGATGGCGTTCGACCTGGCGGCCGGCTACGCGGAGAACCCGGATGCCTTTCAGCTGTTCGGTTCGACGCTGCGGAAGGTCGCGGATCCGCGGGTCTATCCGGCGGTGGCGCGTACGGTCGAGGCCGGGGTTTTCGACGAGGTCGGGAGCTTCGAGGAGGACAACGAGGCCGACTTCGACTTCGGCCTGCAGCTCTACCTGGACGGGGTCGCGGCCTTCATTGACCGGGTTGGATGATCGCGTCGGCCGCCGGTGCCGTCGCCGCGATCAGGTGGGCGTTGCGTTCGTCGGAGCCGTACGTGCGTTCGTGCGCTTCCTCGGGTGATCTGCCGAACGCCCGGTGCCGGGCTTCGAGGCGCGCGTGCCGGAGCTCCTCGGGCACCTCGACGTACCAGCACTGATCGAGCAGGCTGCGGACGATCGACCATGGCGTCTCGTCGAGCAGCAGGTAGTTGCCCTCGGTCAGGACCAGCGTGACCTCGGGGGCGATTCCGATGCTGGCAGCGATCGAGTCCTCGATGCTGCGGTCGAAGCGCGGCGCCCAGATCTGCTCGTCCGGTGATTCCTTCAACCGCCTGAGGAGCGCGACGAAGCCGTAGCCGTCGAAGGTGTGCGGCGCGCCCTTCACATCCGCCAGTCCTTCAGCTTCCAGAACCGATTGGGCGAGGTGATAGCCGTCCATCGGTACGAGCGCGACCTTGTGGCCGTCCGCGGTCAGCTTCGCGGCGAGTTGTTCGGCGTACGTCGACTTGCCCGCCGCCGGCGCCCCGGTGATCCCCAAGATCTGCCGCCGCCCGCGCGTCGCCAACTCGACGGCACGATCGTAGGCGGCGGCTGAGTCCATGGTGGGGATCCTAAGCGAGGTAGCCGTCCGGGCGGATCAGGATCTCGTCGCCCGGCTGTGCGTGATAGATCGCGAACGCTTCCGGATTCGTGATCTCGACAGCGTGTGGGTGGTCCGAGGGAGTGCTGGGCGAGAAGCGCAGCAGGGTCTCGTGCGGGCCGCGGAAGAGCTCGAAGAGCCGGACTTGGTTGCCCTTGGCATCCTTTATTGGCGCATCAGGAGCGCGGTCGCCGGAGACGAGCGGGCGGGTGTCCGACGGGTCGCGGTACGAGACGTCCAGCTGGCGGGTGTTCTCGCCGCGCTCGAGCGCAGACTCGTCGCCGTCGACATGCTTCTGCAGCAGGTCCTCGCTGATCCCGAGCACCCGCATCGCGTTGGTCCGGCGCTCGGTCTCGTAGGTCGCGAGCACCTCTTCGCGACCGTCGGCGAGTTTCCAGCCCAGGTTGTACGCGTCCTGGACGCCGGTGTTCAGGCCCTGTCCGCCGGTCGGCGGGTGGACGTGGGCGGCGTCGCCGGCGATGAAGACCCGGCCGACGCGGAACTTCGCGGCGAGCCGCACGTTCGGGCGCCACACTGTCGACCAGGTGAGGTCGCGGAGCTTCGCGATACCCGGGCCGGCGTACTTGTCGACCAACGCCTGCAGGCCTTCGAGCGAGGTGTCCGCGTCGTCGCCGTCGAGCGGCGCGCCGAACTGGAACTGGTCGCCGCCGCTCAGCGGAGTCATCGCGATGCCGGCCATCGGGTTGTCCTTCGATGCGAACCAGTAGCCGTACTCGTGGTCGAGTCCATCGGCCGCGACGTCGCCGAGCAGGGTGCGGATCGACTCGTCGGTGGTGCCCTCGAAGGCGATTCCGAGGTGCTTGCGGACCAAGCTCTTCCCGCCGTCGGCGCCGACCAGGTAGTCAACGGTCAGCGTCTCGCCGGTGGACAGTTCGGCGGTGACATCCTTTGTGGTCTGGGTGAAGCCGGTGATCGCGGTGTTCAGTTCGACACTGACGCCGTACGACGCGAGCTTGTCGCGGAGGATCTTCTCGGTGCGGGACTGGCCAAGCATCCGTGCGTTCGGGTACGGGATGTCCGGGGTGGGCTCGACCGGGTCGGCCATGCGGCGCTCTCCGAACGGTTGACCGCTGATGAAGATCTTCATCAGCGGGATCGGGAGGCTCTGGGTCAGCACGTCGTCCAGTACGCCGAGGTCCTCGAAGACCTCGAGGGTCCGCGGCTGCAGCCCGTCGCCGCGGGATCCGTTGAAGAACTCGGTCGCCTTGTCGATCACCCGGACCGCGATCCCGCGCCGGGCCAGCTCGATACCGAGGGTCAGTCCGGTCGGCCCGGCACCCGCGATCAGGACGTTCATGGTGGTCTCCTTGACTGAATTATAATTCACTGAATTCATATTCAGTTTGCGCACGACTAGGGTTCGCTGTCAAGGAGGTACTTCGTGACAGACACGGTGAGCCGCCGGCAACGGGCGGCCGGGACCGAGGTGGCGCTGAAGCAGGCCGCGCGCGACGTCTTCGCCGAGCGCGGGTACCTGAACACGAAGATCACCGACATCACCGCGGCCGCGGGCCGCGCGACCGGGTCCTTCTACAACCACTTCGCGAGCAAGGAAGAGCTGCTCGAGGCGCTCCTTCGCGACATGCTGGCCGCGGCGGACGAGGCGGTCGTCGATGTCGCCGGGCACGACGCCGACTTCAGCAAGCTGTCGGCGATCCGCTGGCACGTGGCGGCGTTCTGGCGGTTCTACCAGGCGCATCTGCCGGAGATGGTCGCGGTGAAGCAGGCCGCGATGCTCGATCCCGAGCTGGGGCGGCGGCTGCAGCAGATCATGGCCGACGACGACCAGCACATGATCGAGCACTTCTCCCATCTGCCGAACCCGCCGGCCGATCCGCTGGTCGCGATCTCCGCGATGAACGCGCTGATGGAGGGCTTCGCCTACACCTGGCTCGTCGTCAACCCCTCCAACGGCCAGACCATCCCCGACGAGGCAGCCATCGACACCCTCACCAACCTCCTGCACCACGGGTTGGTCGGTTAGTCCTCGGGTGGGGCTTCGGCGCCTTCGCGTTCGTCGCGGGCGGCCCACTCCATGAGGGTGTCGAGTGAGTAGACGTTCTCGTCGATCTTCGCGTGCAGGTCGCCGAGTTCGGCGTACCGGGCGGGGACGGTAGCGATCGTGAAGTCCTTCGGGTTCACGTCGTCGATCTCGTCCCAGCGGATCGGCGTGGAGACCGTGCCTTCGGGATTCCCGCGGACCGAGTAGGCGCTCGCGATCGTGTGGTCCCGGGCGTTCTGGTTGTAGTCGACGAAGACCAACCGAGGGTCGCGATCCTTGCGCCACCACGTCGTCGTCACGTCCTCCGGCGTACGCCGCTCTACCTCACGCGCGAACGCCAGCGCAGCCCGCCGTACGTCGGAGAAGCCGTACGCCGGCTCGACCCGAACGTAGATGTGGATGCCCGAGCCGCCGGAGGTCTTCGGGTAGCCGACCGCGCCGAGCTCGTCGAGTACTTCGTGGACGGTGTGCGCGACCCGTCGTACCCGATCGAACGGGCAGTCGGGCATCGGGTCGAGATCGATGCGCCACTCGTCCGGCGTCTCGGTGTCGGCGCGCCGGGAGTTCCACGGATGGAACTCGACCGTCGACATCTGCACCGCCCAGGCGACGTGGGCGATCTCGGTGACGCACAGCTCGTCGGCGGTCCGGTTGTACCGCGGGAACGTGACCCGAACCGTCTCCATCCACGGCGGCGCTCCGTGCGGCAGCCGCTTCTGGTGCACCTTCTCGCCCGCGACCCCCTCCGGGAACCGGTGCAACATGCACGGCCGCTCCCGCAGCGCGTTGACGATCCCGTCCCCGACGGACAGGTAGTACTTCACCAGATCCAGCTTGGTCTCACCGCGCGCAGGAAAGTACACCCGATCCGGATTGGAGACCCGAACCGTCCGTTCCCCCACTTCCAGCTCGATCGCCGGAGACTTCGCCTTTCCTGCCATGCACCCAAACTAACGGGCGCGAGGGACAACTGGCCTCAACCACACTGCCAGGTGAAGCCGACCTCGCCGAAGTTGCCGGCTTCCAGGTCCGCGGGCCGCATCAGGAAATAGAGCTTCCCCACGTCACCCCACATCATGTCAGCGTCATCGTCGGTGTCGACCTGGAGCAGCAGTTGCCAGCCGCGCTCATGCTCCTCGAACTCCGGACTCCCGTAGCCGATCTCGGTCGCTCCGAACCGTCGCAGGCAAGCAGCCGCGAGGTCCATCTCCACGGCACTCTGCTCGGGGAAGGCATGGCCGCCCAGTTGGTGGTTGGGAGCCACATAGCCTCGCTCGTCGAGGACGTCGTACAGAGCGTTCACAGCCTCCGGTGGGACGCCTGGCCTGGGCTGCTCGAGACCGTGGGCCGCCCAGACCCGGCGTAGCTCCACGTGTTCCCAGGTTGGCCAGGTCAGGGTCGGGATCGGAGTCAGCGCGATCGCCGGGAAGGCCTGCAATCCCGCGGGCGGCTGGGTCACAACCGGAGCCAGCTCGGGCGGGGCGTCCACCACCGGGTCGAACCACAGAGTGCGGATACCTTCGACCGTCTCGGAATCCCGGTCGGTAACGGTGACAGTGGCGAGGTGATTGTCGAACTGGCCGTCGAAGTAGAAGAAGGACAGCAGGCCGGACTCGGGCAGACGGAGGGCCGGAAGCATCGGTGAGAGCTTCGAGCAGTCGAGGCTCATGACGTGGCTCAGCGGCCCGTAGCCCGGCCAGACCGGCCACGAGTTGATGGGCAGCATCGGTAGTCCGCCGAGTTGCCCGACCACCAGGTCGCCCGGTTGAGCGTGAGCGAGCCGAACTGCCGGCGCCAGGTGCTCGAGCCAGGCTTGCGCGACAGTTCGCCCGAGGTGCCGCTCGGCCAGCGCCGCGAGTTCGTCGTACGTCGGCTCCGACTCGCCATCGCGTACCCGACGGTCAGGTCCCGGATCGACGTCGACTGTCGCCTCACCTATTCGGCGGATCGTCCCGTCGACCTCCGACACCAACGTGAAGGCCTCTACGCGACGGTGGTACTCGTCGCTCTCGTGGACCGTGAGAGTCAGTCGCCCATCGTTGCCGAGGGTTGGCGCGCTCGATCCCCAGGAGCGTGAACTCAAGGGGGCGGTCCGGAAGAACTCGTCCCGCATCGCCTGGACCCTGGCGCTTGCGTCGTCCAGTAGCGCCTGACGGCGGGCCATCAGAGCGTCGTACCTGTCTCCCATTGCTCGTCAGGCCAGCCGCGTCAGCCAGTTGCGGGTGTCCGGGGTGCGGCCGTATTGGAGGTCGAGGAGGGTGCTGCGGAGCTTGGCGGTGATCGGGCCGACGCCGTGGTTGACGGAGTGGTCGCCGATGGTCAGGTCGCCGTCGGGCCAGGCGACGCGGCCGATGGGGGTAATGACCGCGGCGGTGCCGGAGGCGAAGACCTCGGTGATCTCGCCGGTGCGTACGCCGTCCTTCCATTCGTCGGCGGAGATCCGGCGTTCTTCGACCGGGTAGCCGAGGTCGGCGGCGAGTTCGAGCACCGATGCGCGGGTGACGCCTTCGAGGAGCGAGCCGTTCAGCTCGGGCGTCGCGATTCGGCCGTCGGCGTACACGAAGAACATGTTCATGCTGCCGATCTCCTCGAGCCACTTGTGCTCGACGGCATCGACGAACGCAACCTGCTCGCAGCCGTTCGCGACCGCCTCAGCCAGGCCGGCGAGGCTGGCCGCGTAGTTGCCACCGCACTTGGCCGCTCCGGTCCCGCCCGGCGTCGCCCGGATGGTCGAGGTCGTCAGCCAGATGGACACCGGCTTGGGACCGGTGTTGAAGTACGGGCCGGCAGGGGAGGCGATGACGCCGAACAACACCTCGTGGGCGGGCCGGACACTCAGCGCGGCCTCGGTGGCGATCATGTACGGCCGCAGGTACAGGCTGGTTTCACCGTCCTCGGCCGACGGAACCCAGGCCTCGTCAACAGTCACCAGCGCGCGCAGCGCCGCGACGAATGCGTCCTCCGGGACCTGCGGCAGTGCGAGTCGCTCCGCGCTCGCAGTGAACCGTGCGGCGTTCCGGTCCGGCCGGAAGGCCCACACCGAACCGTCCGCGTGCCGGTACGCCTTGAGGCCTTCGATGATCTCCTGCGAGTAGTGGAAGACAGCAGCCGCCGGGCTGAGTGACAGCGGCGCGTACGCCGTGACCTTCGAGTCGTGCCAGCCGCGGTCCACCGACCAGTTCGCAACGACCATGTGGTCTGTGAACGACTGTCCGAACGCCGGATCCGCAAGGACGGCCGCCCGAGCCTCAGCACTGGCCGGATCGCTGCGCAGCTCGACCGCGAAGTCCCATGCGTCTGTCACTACCGTTGCCTGCTGTTCACCTGTCACTCGCCGCACGCTACCCCTGCTCTCATCTCCAACTCGACCCGCCGCCCACACTCCGACCACTCCGGTACGGCGACCGCGCCAGCAACTGCCGTAGCTCGGCTGCACCGGGCTCTGCCTGTACGACGTGCAGCACTCGATCGGCAGCGTCGTACACCAAGGAGTCGTGCCACTCGTCCGGCAGCTCGACCAGGACTCGGAGTGCCGTGGCCAGGCCCGCTGCAACCTCGCCCGCGACCACCAGGCACTCGGCCAGGCACAGGTCGAGTCGTGCGCGCTCTCCGATCCAGCTCTCTGGGCAGAGCTCCCTGGCGCGCTCCAGCAGGACGCAGCCGGCCACGCCGTACCCCAGCAGAGTGCAGACTCGTCCTTCGGCCCAGTGCAGCTGGTACGGCCGGGCCTGCGGAGTGGTGCGCAGGAGTTCGTCGCCGATACCGATCAGCTCCTGCAATGCGCGGTCTGCGTCCTGAGTGCGCCCGAGCTCGGCAAGGACGAGTGCCTGCGCGGTCCGCGGCACGCAGCCTGCCGCGCCCGGCACGTGCCGGTCCAGTGCGACCGACTCGTCCGCGAGCTCCAGCAGCTCTGCCAACGGACGCCGCTCGGCCAGACCGGTGATTGCTTCCCTGGCCCGCACCAGGGCCGGCAGCGGGCCTTCGCCGAGGCTGTCCGCGGCCGCGCGAGCGGCCCACCACCAGCGGCTGGCAGTGCTTCGCTCACCCAGTCTGGTGAGGGTCTCGGCGATCAGCATGCTCAGCTCGGCCGCCTCCGCTCCATCAGCGCCGTGCAGCTGCCGCACCAGCTCCGGTAGCAGCGAGGCCGGTGGAACACTGCGGAAGTCGTCGGGCACCGGTCCGCCGGCATCGAGCGTCGCGACCAGTCCTCGCCACGCTGTCTCCAACGGGTCGGCCTCCGGCCTGACCTGACCTGCGCGGGTGGGCCTTCGCTCGAAGGTGGCAGTCAGTCGGCCGTCAGTGCCGAGCTCCCGGTCGCAGAGCCGGGCCAAGTCCGCAGAGCCGGGCCGCTGCCCGCGCTCCACCTGCGACAGATAGCTGTGGTCGTACCCGACCCGTGCTGCGAGTTGGCGCAGGCTCAGCCCGACCGCCTGCCTGCACTGCCGCAGCAACGGACCAAACGCTGTCCCAATCGATGTCTCGGTCACAGGATCACCCCGTTCGCGCTTCGAGCTCATGTGGTGCGTGCCGGACAAGCTACAAGCCCTCGCCGACAAAAACCGTGGAAAACAAGGGCATGTGGGCTGTGGGCTGTTCTGACAGCCCACAGCCCACACCTGTTGTGCGCACTGCGTGCTGGGCGATTCTGCAGAGGTGAACACGCTGCAGCGACAGGCCCGCCTCTTCCGTCTGGTCCGCCACCCCAACCCCACCGCGATCCTCGCCGAGGGCGTGGAGTGGTCCGACGGCACCGTCGCCCTCCGCTGGCGCGGCCCCTGGTCCAGTACGTCGACCTGGGACTGCATCGGCTCCGTCCTGGCTGTGCACGGGACCGGCGGCCGCACCCAGGTCCACTGGCTCTCCAGCGCACCTGTGACCGTGAGCAGGACTGTCAACCAGCGACCAGCCGAGCACGTGGCGCCCGTGTGGCTGCCGGCGCCAGGGGTCGACGGCCTCTGCTCCCGCTGCGGCCGGCCGTGGCCATGCCTCGCCTGTGGTCCGTGACCGGAGGCCGCCCGCCGTCGTCGAGCCGGACCCGGGTGTGACGGGGATCACCAAGCGAACTGGATTGCATCGAGCAACTCAGGTGTTCTGAGTTTCAGAACGCAACTCAGGGAAAGCCCTCCGGAAGGAACCCGGCGTGACCACCAGCACTGTCGAACTGAGCACCTCGCACTCACCTCGCACTCTGAGCCGACGGGCCAGTTTCTGGACCGCCGCCACGGTCGCGGGCATCAGCCTGTGGACCAGCGCCGCCCCGACGACGACGTACCCGCTCTATGCATCGACCTGGCACCTCAGTCCCACCGCGACCACTGCGATCTTCGCCGTCTACCCGGTCGTGCTGGTCGCCTTCCTGCTGGTCTTCGGGCAGCTGTCCGACTACATCGGCCGCCGTACGACGATGCTGTACGGCGTTGGCGCGCTGCTCGCCGGCGTCCTGCTCTTCGCCATCGCACCGTCGGTCGGCTGGGTCTACGCCGGGCGCGCGCTGATGGGAGCAGGCGTTGGTCTCGCACTCACTCCCGCGACAGCAGCAGTGCTCGAGTTCAGCGCACGAGGCAAGGCAGCGCGCGCCTCATCCATCACGACCGCGGCGACGGCGGCCGGTCTGTCGCTGGCGACGATCGTCGGCGGCGGACTGATCGAGTACGCGCCGGCGCCCCTCCACCTCGACTTCTGGGTGCTGCTGGCGGTCGTGGCCGTCGTCTTCGGCTTCGTCTGGCAGCTGCCTCGGCACACCAAGGACGAGAGCCGGGGCCGCTGGCGGCCGCGTCCGATGACGTTGCCCAAGGGCATCCGCGTGCTGTACGTCGCCTCCGCCGTCGCAGTGACCGCCGCGTACTCCTTCGGCTCGGTCTTCCTGGCTCTCGGCGCGCAGATCGCCCGTCAGCTGATCGGGACCGAGAACATCTTCGTCATCGGCCTGATCCTCGCGATCATGTCGGTCACGATCGGCGTCACCGCCATCGCCGGCCGCCGTTTCCCCGCCGCACGACTGGTCGCGGTGGGCGCAGTCGCCACACTGGTCGACCTGGCCCTCCTCGAGACCTCGGCCCAGCTGCACTCGCTGCCGGTGTTCATGGCCACCACCGTGCTCGGCGGCATCAGCTACGGGCTGCTCTTCTCGGGCGGCCTGGGTCTGATCACCACGCACGCGCCGGCTCACCACCGCGGCGGCACGGTTGCAGCGGTGTACCTGGTCGCCTATGTCCTGCAGGGAGCGATCGCGCTGACGCTCGGCCTGGTCGCGACGGCGTCAGGTCTCGGTACGGCGTTGCTGCTGGGCGTGATCGTGATCGGTAGCCTGGCGCTGCTCGTCATCGCCGCCGCCGGAGCCCTGGCGGCGCAGACCGGAAGGCAGCAGGTGGAGGAGGCGCGATGACCACGCGTACGGCGAACCGGCCGAACTGCTCGATCGCCAGGACTCTCGATCTGGTGGGTGACCGCTGGAGCTTCCTGATCCTGCGCGAGGCGCACCTCGGGACGACGCGGTTCGCGGACTTCCGCGACTTCCTGCACATCGCGCCGAACATCCTGACGAACCGGCTGACCGCGTTGATGGACGCCGGCCTGCTGGAGAAGCGCGAGTATCACGAGGAGGGCCAGCGGACGCGGTCGTCGTACCACCTGACGTCGGCAGGTGAGGACCTGAAGCTGGTGCTGGCGGCCCTGCAGCAGTGGGGTGATGTGCATGTGCCGCGTCCCGACGGACCGACCGTGGTCCGGCGGAGCACGGGGTCCAGAGACCTTGTCGACGTCGGCTTCATCGACAAGGGCGGCAACGCGGTTCCTGAGGAGGACGTGGTCTTCGAGCCCGTTGCGGGTGGTCCGGCGGACCGCAGCACCTGGCGCTGAGTACGGGGCGCGCTGCCAGTCAGCGCGTGGCGATTGCCAGCAGGTACTGCGCCGGGAGACGAACCTCGCCGGCCGGAGTGGTCCAGTCCTTGGAGATGGCGTCGAGCGTCTGGGTGCGGACCTCCTCCAGTCGGCCGGCCTTCTTGAGCAGCGGGAAGGTCGCGACGCCCAGCGGGTGGTTGGCGATGCGGGTCTCCCAGTAGTCCTCGGGCGACGTGGTGGTGACGGAGAGGTCCTTGACGGTGGTCGAGACCTCGAAGCCGTGCTCGCCGAACAGGTCCGACAGGGACTTGGGGTCGTGCCAGTCGATCTGGCCCTCCATGGCCTTGCCGCTGCCGGTCACCTCGTTGACTGCTTTCGCCACGATGCCGACGATCTTGCCCATCACCCCCGGGAGCCAACTGGTCAGGAGGATGCGGCCGGCCGGCGTGGCGACCCGGGCGAACTCGGCGATCGCCGCGCGCGGGTCCGGCGCGAAGATGACGGCGAAGTTGGACAGGATCACGTCGGCCGAGCCGTCGGCGAGCGGCAGCGACGCGGCGGTGCCGTCCACGACGGTCAGGTCTCGGGAGCCGGCGGACTCACTGATGACCTCGCGGAGCCGGGCGGCCGGTTCGACCGCGGTCACTCGGGCTCCGAGGTCGGCGGCGACGAGAGCAACGTTGCCGGTCCCCGCGCCCACGTCGACCACCTGCTCGCCCGGCTGGATCCGCGCCGCCGCGACCAGTTCGCGTGCCGCGGGCAGCAGGTCTGCGGCGGTTGTCTCGTAACTGCCCGCACCCCAGTCGATCTGGCTCATGCCGTTCACCCTAGGCGGCGGGTTCCGGACAGCGTCGGGTTTCCGACGGGGTGAACGCATTGACCCGCAGTTATGGAGCGTCTCTACTAAATGGACCGCCCGAGGAGGTTCCATGCGTGCACGATGGCTCGCTGTTGTCGTCGGGGTCTTGCTGGCCGGCATCACGGTGCCCGCGCAGGCCGCGAACATCCTGACCAACCCCGGTTTCGAGACCGGTTCGCTGAGCGGCTGGAACTGCTCGGGAGGCTCAGTCGTCAGTACTCCGGTCCGCAGCGGTGGCTACGCCCTCAACGGCGCAGTGACGAGCTCGGACTATGCGCAGTGCAGTCAGACGGTGTTGGTGCAGCCCAACACGGCGTACACGCTGTCGGGCTGGGTGCGTGGGTCCTATGTCTACCTGGGTGTCGCGGGCGGCGTCTCCACCTGGACGCCGTCCGCGTCGACATTCACTCAGCTCAGTGTGGCTTTCACGACCGGTGCGAGTCAGACGTCTGTGCAGGTCTACGTGCACGGCTGGTACGGCCAGCCGGCGTACCAGGCCGACGACTTCACCCTGGACGGTCCAGGCGGTACGCCGGGTGCTCCGAGCACGCCTGGTACGCCGACAGTCACCAGCACGACCACCTCATCCATCGCGCTGACATGGCCGGCCTCCACGGGCACTGTCTCTGGATACCGCGTCTACGAAGGCGCAAGCGTCGTACAGACGGTCACTGGTACGACGGCGACGGTCAGCGGTCTCGCGACGTGTAGCAGTCACTCCTACTCGGTGGCGGCGTACAACGACGCCGGTGAGTCAGCGAAGTCAGCTGCAACCACAGCTACAACAGCGGGCTGTACAAGCACTGGTCTGGCGAAGCATGCGCTCATCGGGTACTTGCACGCGAGCTTCGCCAACGGGTCCGGGTACGTGCGGATGGCTGACGTGCCGGACCAGTGGGACATCATCAACCTGGCGTTCGGCGAGCCCACCAGCGTTACCTCGGGGGACATCAGGTTCAACAGGTGTCCGGCGAGCGAGTGTCCGAACGTGGAGAGCGACGCGGACTTCGCTACAGCCATCAAGGCCAAGCAGGCTGCGGGTAAGAAGGTGCTGATCTCCATCGGCGGCGCGAACGGACAGGTGCAGCTGACGACGACCGCGGCCCGGGACGCGTTTGTCAGTTCGGTGAGCGCGATCATCGATCGCTACGGCCTGGACGGGCTCGACATCGACTTCGAAGGGCACTCGCTCTATCTGAACGCGGGCGACACCGACTTCCGCAACCCGACCACACCCGTGATCGTCAACCTCATCTCGGCGCTGAAGACCCTGAAGGCCAAGTACGGCGCGAATTTCGTGCTGTCGATGGCGCCGGAGACGTTCTTCGTGCAGGTCGGGTACCAGTTCTACGGCGGCTCCAGCGGCGGCGACAACCGGACCGGTTCGTACCTGCCGGTCATCCACGCGCTGCGGGACTCGCTGACCGTGCTGCATGTCCAGGACTACAACTCCGGTCCCGTGATGGGGCTGGACAACCAGTACCACACCATGGGCGGCGCCGACTTCCACATCGCGATGACCGACATGGTCAAGGCGGGCTTCCCGGTGGCGAACACCGGTCAGACGTTTCCGGGACTGCGCGACGACCAGATCGGTTTCGGGCTCCCGGCGGCGGTCAGCGCAGGGAACGGCTACACCGCCCCGGCAGCCGTGCACGAAGCGCTCGACTGCTTGGTGAAGGGCCAGAACTGCGGCGGCTACAGCCTCCGCGGCGGGACTTCGCCGGGCTTCCGCGGGCTGATGACGTGGTCGATCAACTGGGACCACTACTACAACTGGGAGTTCCAGAACAGCCACGCGCCGTACCTCGACGCCCTCCCGTAGGCCGCCCCTCGCACCCGGTTCGCGAATCAGCCCCTCGCGAACCGGGTGTGGGCCTGTGGATTACCGATCCCTGTTTGTGGGGTTCCGCTGGTATGAAGGAGGCATGACAGCGTCAACGACCCGCTCGGTGATCCTCACCGTCGACGACGATCCCGGGGTTTCCCGGTCGATCGCCCGTGACCTCCGCCGTCGGTACGGCGAGGAGAACCGCATCGTCCGGGCGGAGAATCCGGCGCAGGCGCTCGACGCGCTGAAGGAGCTGAAGCTCCGGGGTGAACCGGTCGCGCTGCTGCTGGCCGACTACCGGATGCCCCAGATGTCCGGGATCGAGTTCCTCGAGGCCGCGATGGACCTGTTCCCGCTGGCTCGCCGGGTGCTGCTGACGGCGTACGCCGACACCGATGCGGCGATCCAGGCGATCAACGTGGTCGACCTCGACCACTACCTGCTGAAGCCGTGGAACCCGCCGGAGGAGAAGCTGTATCCGGTGGTCGACGCGATGCTCGACCTGTGGCGGTCGACCCCGGAGCCGTCCGGCGACGAGACCCGGGTGATCGGTCACCGCTGGTCGGCGCCGTCGTTCGCGGCCCGCGACTTCCTCGCCCGCAACGCGGTGCCGTACCGCTGGCTGAACGTGGACGACGACGAGGCCAAGCGGCTTCTCGACGCCGCCGACGTGGACGGTACGACGCTGCCGGTCGTGATCACGCCCGACGCCACGGTGATGATCGCCCCGTCCGAGGCCGAACTGGCGCAGAAGGTCGGTCTGTCGACGGCGCCGGCGAAGGACTTCTACGACCTGGTCGTGGTCGGCGGCGGCCCGGCAGGGCTCGGTGCCGCGGTGTACGGCGCCAGCGAGGGCCTGCGGACCGTGCTGGTCGAGCAAGTGGCGACCGGTGGACAGGCCGGGCAGTCGAGCCGGATCGAGAACTACCTGGGCTTCCCGGACGGGGTGTCGGGTGCACAGCTGACGGACCGGGCCCGGCGGCAGGCGGTCCGGTTCGGGGCCGAGTTGCTGACGACGCGGCAGGTCGTCGGGCTCGAGACGCTGGGGAACGCGCGCCGGCTGCGGTTCGCCGACGGCAGCGAGATCTCGGCGCACTCGGTGATCCTGGCGACCGGCGTCTCGTACCGGACGCTTCAGGCGCCCGGTGTCGACGATCTGTGCGGTCGTGGCATCTACTACGGCTCGGCCACCACCGAGGGTCCGGCGTGCGCCGGCGCCGAGGTGTACATCATCGGCGGGGCGAACTCGGCCGGTCAGGCGGCGGTCTATTTCTCGAGGCATGCGAAACGCGTGCATATGCTGGTGAGAGGACCATCGCTCACCGCGACGATGTCGTCGTACCTCATCGACCAGATCGACGAGATCGACAACATCGAGGTGCACACCTGCACGCAGGTCGTTTCCTGTAAGGGCTCGGAGCACCTGGAACGTCTCACCCTGCTGAACAGCGAGACCGGGGAGGGTCGTGAGGTGGACACGGAATGGATGTTCGTGTTCATCGGCGCGGCTCCGCGGACGGACTGGCTGCCCGGTGACCTGCTCCGCGACGACCGAGGCTTCGTGCTCACCGGACCCGACCTGCACGGCAGACCGCCGGGCTGGCCGCTGGAGCGGGAGCCGTACCACCTGGAGACGAGCATGCCGGGCGTGTTCGCCGCGGGCGACGTACGGGCCGAGTCGGTGAAGCGGGTCGCCTCCGCGGTCGGCGACGGAGCGATGGCCGTGACACTGGTGCACCGATACCTGGAGATGCTCTGATGACTGACCAAGCTGTGGAGCCGCGGCGGCTGACTCCCGACGAGTTGCGCACGCTGTTCCTCTTCGAGAGCCTCACCGAGGAGCAGCTGCAGTGGCTCTCCGAAGCCGGGTACGTCGAGTCCGTGCACGACGGGATCGTGTTCAACGAGGGCGACGAGGCGACCTGCTGCTACGTCCTGCTCTCGGGTGAGATTCGGCTGTGCAAGCTGTCGCACGGCGAGCTCGTGGAGATCAACCGGACCGGTCAGCGCGGCGTGTACTCCGGGGCGTTCAACGCGTTCTTCGGCGCCAACGACCACAAGTCCTACACCGCGACGATGCAGGTGACCGGGCCGTCGGAGTTCTTCGTGATCAGCGCCGAGACGATGGCGACGATGATGAACACCTGGTTCCCGATGGCGGTGCACCTGATCGAGGGCTTCGTGATGGGCATGCGGCGGACCAACGAGACGCTCGGCGAGCGTGAGCGGTTGCTTGCCCTGGGCTCCTTGTCCGCGGGTCTGACCCACGAGTTGAACAACCCGGCCGCCGCCGCGGTCCGGGCGGCGGCGACGTTGCGGCAGCGCGTGTCCGGGATGCGGTCGAAGCTGGCGATGCTCGCCGACGGCACCCTCGACGCGACCAAGCTGCACCAGATCGTCGCGCTGCAGGACGACGCGGTCGAGCGGCTGGAGAAGAACAAGGACAAGGACATCCCGCCGCTGGAGTTGTCCGACCGCGAGGACACGCTGACGGACTGGCTCGACGACCACGACGTCCAGGCGAGCTGGGACGTGGCACCGGTGCTCGCGGCCGCGGGCCTGGACGTGCCGTGGATGGAGAACGTCCTGGCGGCGGTCGGCCCGAAGTACCTCGAGGGCGCGGTGCGGTGGTTGATGTACACGATCGACACCGAGTCGCTGATGAACGAGATCGACGACTCCGTGACCCGGATCTCGACCCTCGTCGGCGCCGCGAAGCAGTATTCGCAGATCGACCGGGCGCCGTACCAGACCGTCGATCTGCGGGAGCTGCTGAAGTCGACGCTGGTGATGATGTCGGGGAAGCTGCAGGGGTACGAGATCGTCAAGGACTTCGATCCCGAGCTGCCCGCGATCCCGGCGTACGCCGCGGAGCTCAACCAGGTGTGGACGAACATCATCGACAACGCGGTGAGCGCGATGGGCGGATCCGGGACGCTGACGATCCGCACCCGCCGGGACGGCGCCTACGCGGTCGTCGAGATCGGCGACACCGGCCCGGGTATCCCCGACGAGATCCGGCGCCGGATCTTCGAGCCGTTCTTCACCACCAAGCCGATCGGCGAAGGCACCGGCCTGGGACTCGACATCTCCTGGCGCATCGTTGTGAAGAAGCACCACGGCGACCTGCGCGTCGAGTCCGAGCCGGGCCGCACCGTCTTCAAGATCGTCCTGCCCCTCGATCCGGAGCGCGAACTGGAGTCCGACCCGGCCCTGCTTGCTTAGCGGTTGCTTAAGGCAGCCAGTCGACGATCGTGGTGACGACTGCCGGGTCCAGATGGCCGGGGACCTGGTAGTCGGCCATCGTCGACTGGCCGTGGCCCGCGAAGAACACGTGATTGTCGGCGTCGAGAATCTTGATCGTGGCGTCGGGAAGCCCTTCGCGCCACGCCGGGAGGTCGTCGGCGACGGTGACCTGGTAGTCGCGACCGCCTTGCAGGACAAGGATCGGTACGTCGAGCTTCGCGGCCGTCACGACCGGGTCGTACGCGCGCTGGTCCAGCCAGAACGACGCCGGCGCGCCGAACGGCAGGTCAGCCGCCGGAGTATCCGGGGACACGTTGTCGGCCGCGACCGCTTGCCGTTCGAAGAGGGCCACGGTCTCGGGCGAGACCACCTCAGGGTTCGTCTGCGCCAAATAACGCATGACGCGGACCGCCGCGTGCTGCATCGGCTCGGTGTCGCCGGCCATGATCACTACCCCGGCGACGAGCGGTTCCTCGGCGGCGATCCTCGGTGCGATCTTGCCGCCCATGCTGTGGCCGACGAGAACGACCCGGTCGACGTGCTCGGCGAGCAGCCGTACGGCGGCGATCCCGTGCGGGACGTACTCCGCGGTCATCGTGTAGCCCGGCTCGGCCATCGCTTCGGGCCGGTTCGCGGTGATCTTGTCGAAGCGCAGTACGGCGACGCCCTGAGTCGCCAGGCCCCACGCGAGATCCTTCAACGGCTTGTTCGGTCCACTGGACTCGTCGCGATCGAACGGACCGCCGCCGGTCAGCAGGACAGCACCTTGGCCGGTCGGTCGCGCGGGCAGCGTCAACGTGCCCGGGACGGTTCGGCCGTCCGCGTCGAGGGTGATGTCGTGTTCGGTGAAGCCGGCCGGATCGGCGTACGGCGGGGGAGTCCAAGTCATCGGCGTACCTTTCTCATGATTTGAGAAAGGTAGCATGGCGTGAGATTGTTGCGCCATGGGTCCGTTGGAACTGCTGGGACATCCGGTGCGGTTGCGGATCGTGCATGCGCTGCGCGGTGGACGGGAGCTGACGACCGCGGAGCTGGGGGAGCGGATCGCGGAGGTGTCGAAGGCGACGCTGTACCGGCACGTCGAGCTGCTCGCCGAGGGCGGCATCCTCGAGGTCGCGGAGGAGCGGCGGGTTCGTGGCGCCGTCGAGCGACGCTTCCGGTTGCGGGTCGCGCGCGCGTCGATCACGCCGGAGGAGCTTGAGCAGCTGACGGTCGAGGATCACCGGCGCGGATTCGCCGCGGCGATGGCGGCGCTGGTCGCGGAGTTCAACGCGTACGTCGAACGCGACGGGGCCGACCCGATCGCGGACCTCGTCGGCTATCGCCAGCACGGCATCTGGCTGACCGAAGCCGAACTGCACCAACTGATCGAGGGCATGCGAGCCGCGATCCTCCCGGTCCTGTCGAACGAGGCGACGCCGGCCCGCTCCCGCTATCTCCTCAGCCCGATCCTCTTCCCGACCGAAGACAACTAGTTCACGGGAGGTTGGTGGTCGGGTAGAGCTGGGTGTCGAGCGCCTCGGGGCGGTTCCGGGCCTCGATCGATTCCAGCGACTCGCCCTGTCGCCACAGTGCGCGGGCGATCTCGGCGTACGGGCGGATCGCCGTCGGGTCCCAGCTCTCGGGTTTCCAGGTCTTGGATCGCGCGAATGCCTTCGGGCAATGGAAGAACGCCTCCTCGACGTCGACGACAAGCGCGAGTCGCGGGCGGTGTGAGCGGACGATCAGGTCGTCGAAGAACGGGCCGTCCGTGACGATCCTCGCGCGACCGTTCACCCGGAGCGTCTCGGGGCGACCGGGGACGACGAAGACCAGGCCGGCGTACGGGTTCTCGAGGATGTTGCGGAAACCGTCCATCCGGCGGTTTCCGGAACGTTCCGGAATCGCGAGGGTGATCTCGTCCAGCACCTTTACGAATCCGGGTGGGTCGCCCTTCGGTGAGACGTCGCAGTGGCCGTCGGCGGACGACGTACCGACGAAGACGAGCGGCGAGCCGCCGATCCATTCGGCGTGTACGTCGCTCAGTCGCGGCTCGACCTTGTCGCGGTTGATCGGCTCCGGCGTACCGAACTGCTCGAGCTCCGCCACACTCCGCACGACAGGCAATGCATCCCACTGACCCACCACAGCTCCTCCCTGTTCGACGTCGCTGTCTAGGACGAGTCGGCCGGCTCCGGCGTGACACCTGCTTGACGCATTCCGATATGGGCATATGATTGCGGGCATGGCACGAGCAGCGACGACGTCGGACGTCTTCAACGCGATCGCCGAGCCGCAGCGCCGGGAGATCCTGGTGCTGCTACGGGCGGGTGAGCGGCCGGTGACCGAGCTGGCCCAGGAGTTGGGGATGACTCAGCCGGGGGCATCCAAACATCTGCGGGTGCTTCGGGAGGTGGGGCTGGTGCGGGATCGCAAGGCGGGTAAGCAGCGGCTGTACGGCCTGGACGCCCGCGGGCTGCGGCCGGTCCATGAGTGGGCCGGCGGGTTCGAACAGTTCTGGAACGAGAGCTTCGACCGGTTGGACGCATACGTGCAGGACTTGAAGCAGACACGGCTGGAGGAATGACCGATGGCAGGGGCAAGACAAGAAGCACCAGCGACGGCCGAGCGGGAGGTCGTCATCTCTCGGGTGATCGACGCTCCGCGGGAGTTGGTGTTCGAGGCGTTCACCGAGGTCCGGCATCTGTCGCAGTGGTGGGGACCGGACGGGTTCAGCACGACCACGCAGGCGTTCGAATTCCGGGTCGGCGGAGTGTGGGACTTCGTGATGCACGGGCCGGACGGAACGGACTACGCCGAGTGGATCACGTGGACCGAGATCGTCGTACCGGAGCGGATCGCGCTGCTGCACGGTGAATCCAGCGACGACCCGAACGCGTTCGAGTCGGTGCTGACGTTCACGCTAGACGGTGCGGCGACGCGGATCGAGATGCGCACGGTGTTCCGTACCAAGGAACTGCGTGATGAGGCGGTCGAGAAGTACGGCGCGATCGAGGGCGGACGGCAGACGCTGAGCAATCTGGCTGCTTATGTCAGCTCACGGGTAGGAGTGGAGGACTGATGGCCGGGAAGGTGTTCTTCGGTGTGTCGATGTCGCTGGACGGGTTCATCGCGCCCGACTCGCCTGAGGAATTGATGGGGAAGCAGTGGATGGAGTTGCAGCGGTGGGTCTTTCCGTTGCGGTTCTTCCGGGAGAACTTGAAGCTCGGCAAGGGCGGTGAGGAGGGGCGCGACAACGACATCGCTCGGGAGACGTACGTGCGGACTGGTGCGAGTGTGATGGGCAAGCGCATGTTCGACGCCGGGGAGCGGATGTGGCCGGAGGAGGCACCGTTTCATACGCCGGTATTCGTGGTGACGCACGAGAAACGTGACCCTTGGGAGCGGCCGGGTGGGACTACGTTCCACTTCGTCAACGACGGCATCGAGGCCGCGCTCGAGCAGGCTCGTGAAGCCGCGGGCGACCGCGACGTACGCATCGCGGGAGGGGGTGCGACGATCCTGGAGTACCTGAACGCCGGGTTGATCGACGAGTTCTCGGTCGCCTTGTCGCCGGTGCTGTTCGGTTCCGGAATCCGCTTGTTCGAGGGCGTGGACGCGAGCCGCATAGCCCTGGAGCAGGTCCACGCAGAACACTCCCCGAACGTGACACACCTGACCTACGCGGTCCGGGAGCGCTAGCGGAGGGCGGTGCCTTGGGTGTGGGTCAGGAGGGTGAGGTCTTGGCGGGTGGGGAGGGACTCCCAGTCGCCGTACGCCGTGACGCAGAAGGCGCCTGAGGTGGTGGCGCGGGTCAGGCGGGCGTCGGGGGCGAGGTTGTCGAGGGTGGCGGAGAGGTAGCCGGAGACGAACGCGTCGCCGGCGCCGATGCTGTCGACGACGGTCACCGGAAGCGCGGGGCTGTGGATCGTCTGCACCTCGGTCGGGGGTGCGTCGACGGTGTGCGCCTCGGCCGGCGTACCAGCGGTGGCTCTGGTGTGGGACCAGGCGCCTTTTCCGCCGGCTGTTACAACGACGGTGTCGACTGACTTCAGGAGGTCGGCGATCGGGTCGTTGGCGTCGGTGAGGAGATCTAGCTCGTCGTCGGATGCGAAGACGGTGTGGACGTGGGGGAGGAGTTCGCGGAGAGCAGTGGCTGCTTCGGGGCGGGTCCAGAGGCGGGCGCGGTAGTTCACGTCGAGTGAGACCTGGGCGCCTGCTGCGAAGGCCGTGCGTACGGCGGCCAGTGTCGCGGCGCGTGCTGTGTCGGAGAGCGCCGGGGTGATGCCGGTGACGTGGAGCAGGGTCGGGGCCAACGCATCGATGGCCGCGGTGGTCTCGTCGGGCGTCAACGTGGAGGCGGCCGAGCCCCGGCGGTGGTAGCTCACGCGGGTGATGTCGTGCGACGGCTGGTCGAACGCGATGAACCCGGTGAACGCGTCCTCGGAGAACCGGATCCGCGTGCCGACGTTCTCGGCGCGGAGGGTGCGCTCGATCAGCCGGCCGGGTTCGTCGTTGCCCACGGCGCTCAGCCAGGTGACGTCGTGCCCGAGCCGCGCGACGCCGATCGCCACGTTGCTCTCGGAGCCGGCGATCGAGAGATGCGCATCCCCGCCGAGCCGCATCGGGCGCGCGGTCCGCACCGACACCATCGTCTCGCCGAGCGTCAGCAAGTCCGTCATTCCACGTACTCCGTTCAATACTGCGGCCACCCGCGGAAACCCCGAGCCCCGGTCTCCGCTCCGGCCCAGTCGCATTTGCCTGGTCTACCCATCAGATGCAGGGTTCCACACCGTTGTTGAGGGTGGAGAACCCAGCATCTCGTGGGTAGACCAGGCAAATTGCCTGGTCTACCCAGCAAATGCGGCGGGATGGTGGGGCGGGGTGGTCAGGGGCGCGGGGGTTGGGTGGGTGGTGGGTTAGATGTTGAGGGCAGTGCGGAAGGTGCTGGCTCGGATGGCGAGCTCGGAGAGGGAGCCGCCGGTGCCGGCGTCGCCGAGGAGGGGGGAGCCGACGCCGACCGCGAGAGCGCCCGCGGCGAGGTACTTCGGAGCGGACACCGCGTCGATGCCACCGACCGCGATCAGCGGCGCGTCGGGGAGGGGTGCGCGGAGTTCGGAGAGGTAGCCGGGGCCGTAGACCTTGGCTGGGAAGATCTTGACGGCGGTGGCGCCGAGATCCAGCGCGGCGACCACCTCGGTGGGCGTGAGGGCGCCGCACAACAGCGGCAGGCCGAGCTCGACCGAGCGGTAGGCGCCGCGGGTGATCGCGGGCGTGACGGTGAAGTCGGCGTTGGCGGCGGCGACCTCGTCGGCCTGGGCGGCGGTGACGACGGTACCGGCGCCGATCAGGATGTTCGGGTCGTACTGCGCACGCGCCTTGGCGATCGCCTCGACGCCGCCGGGCGTGGTGAGCGAGACCTCGAGCGCCGTGATGCCGGCCTCGACGAGGGTCTGCACGCAGGCGAAGGCGGTGTCCGCCCCGTCGGCGCGGATGATCGCGAGCAGTTTCCGGCTCCGGAGTTCGGCATGCAGATCCATAATCCCCAACCTATGTGATGGATGAACACATAGGACGTCCCATGAGCTCTGGTGTGGACGCCGAATGTGTGGCTAAATTTCGAAGTAGACAACCGCCCCGTTGGTTACTTTCAGGAGGCATCCGCTCATGCCTAAGCTCAAAGCCCTGCTGACGGTCCTCGCGCTGGCCGTCCCAGCCCTGACGATCCAGCCCGCCCAAGCCGCCGTTACCCAGACGGTGCTGTTCGACAAAGGGGACGCCGGTTTCGGGTGCTACCGCATCCCCGCGATCGTGAAGACCAAGGCCGGCACGCTGCTCGCGTTCGCCGAGGCCCGCCGCGCGTGGTGCGCGGACTCCCAGGAGATCGACCTCGTCCTGCGCCGTTCCGAGGACGACGGCCGCACCTGGTCGGCGACCCAGACCGTCCTCTCCGGCACCGACACCGACCCGAACGCGGTCGCCACCCGCGGCAACGCGGCGCCGATCGTCGACTACGAGACCGGCCGGATCGTGCTGCTGAGCACGATGGACCCCGGTACGACGAGCCGTCCGCGTACGCCGTACGTGCAGGTCAGTGATGACGACGGGAAGACGTGGAGCAAGGCGAAGAACATCGGCGGCCAGATCGACGATCCGGCCTGGGGCTGGTACGCGACCGGGCCCGTGCACGGCATCCAGCTCGCCCGCGGCGCCCACGCCGGACGTCTGGTCGCGGGCACCAACTACGACAACGGCGCCGGCCAGAACGCGGGTCAACTCGTCTACAGCGACGACCATGGCGAGACGTGGCACAAGGGCGCGACCGACCTCCGCTCGGACGCCACCCCGCAGGAGATCAGCGTCGTCGAGAAGGTCGACGGCGGTGTGTACGCCGGTGCTCGCAACAACGCCGGTACGTCGGGCGCGAGCCGGATGGCCGCGGTCAGCAACGACGGCGGTCAAACGTTTTCCGCGCCGTTTGCGACCATCGCGGGCCTGACAACGCCTGTCGTTCAAGGGTCGCTGCAGCGTCTGCGAGCGGTCGATCAAGGCGACAAGTACAACCGTCTCCTGTTCGCGGCCCCGGCGGATCCCGACCGGCGCAGGTACATGACGATCCGGTCCAGCTTCGACGAAGGCAAGACCTGGCAGACCGTTGCCGAGGGCACCAGAATCACCAGCGACTGGTCGGGATACTCCGACATGGCGATCCTCGACACCGGCGAGATCGGCCTGCTGTACGAAGGCGGTACGGTCGACGCGCGCGACCAGATCCGCTTCGCCCGCTTCACCGAGAACGACATCGGTCACCCTGACGCGCCGCTCGGCGCCACGACGCCCGACGTCTCCGGCCTGCACAACGACAGCTACCTGCGCGGCGGTACCACGGCCGTGGCCGGCAAGTTCGGCCAAGCGCGAGACCTGGACGGCGTCGACGATGCGATCCAGCTCCCGTTCGCCGAATCGCTCGCGGTCGGCGCCGGTGACTTCACCGCGATGGCGTGGATCAAGTACGGCGCCAGCACCGGACCTCAGGCGATCTTCTGGGGCTACAACATCAACGAGTTCTCGCAGTTCTGGCTCCGCGCAGAGCCCGAGGACAGTCGCATCCGCGGCCTGATCACCACCGGCGGCAATACGGCGGCCGTGCAGACGACGAAGGCCTACAACGACAACGCCTGGCACCACGTCGCCCTGCAACGCAAGGCCGGCACCCTCTCGATCTGGGTCGACGGCGTGCAGGCTGCGAGCGTCACGGCCCCGGCCGGATCGGTCAGTCCGGGCCGACCCTTCAAGATGTACGTCGGGCAACGCCTGGACGGAGCGCACCACTTCGACGGCTCGATGGACGAGGTCCGGATTTACAAACGTGCTCTGACCGCGACGGAGATCAACAGCATCCGCACCGCGAACAGCACGTCGGTGCCCAACGCCGTACTCGATCTGCCGCTGGGGTGACATCAGACTGGCCTGGCGGACAGTGTCAACCGCCAGGTCAGTTCACCGCTCTCCGGCACCACGGCGGCATCGCCCGGACCGGCGGTTGCCAGGTCGAACACGCGGCCCAGCATCGGCTCGACCCCGAGACTCCGGTACGGCGCATCGTCCGGGAACCCGCCCTGGTTACGCCAGAGGGCGGTGGAGACTGGTTGCCCCGGGCAACTCAAGGTCGTCGTGAGCTCGGCGCCGCGGTCGCGGACCGAGACCGTCGGGCAGTCCACCAGAACCGCGCCGGCAGCAGTCCCGTCCGTGGGGCCGAAGGTTCCGAGTTCGAGAAGGGTCGGCCAGACAGCGGTCACCCAGGCGGTGTCGTCCGGCCAGGTCCACGGCAGCCACGGGGCAGCCTCCGGATACAGGCGGCACTCCGTCCCGGGTTGGGCGGAGATGGTTGCGCCGGGCACGCAGTCGAGGAGCGCGTGTGCGGCCCATACGAACCGATAGCCAGGGGCTGCCTCGAGGTGGTAGTCGACGGTGACGGTATCCAGGCCCGGGGTGAACGCCCGAGTCAGAATCGCGTCGTCGTAGGTCACCGTGCTGTCCCAGGGCTGGTTCCAGAGGCCGCCGTGGTCGGGGGTGCCGCGGACGGTGGGGAAGCATTCGTCGAGGCCGCCGGCGTCGATGAAGGTGGCGAGACCGGTGCGCGGACCGGTGATCAGGCCGGGTCCGGCCCAGAGCCACTCGCGCCCTGCGAGCTGAAGCGACGTCCAACGACCACCGTCGACGAGATCGACCGTTACCATTCGGCGAAGGAGCCGTCTTCGTGGGTCCAGACCGGGTTGCGCCAGGTGTGGCCGGTTCGGTCTGCGGCGCGGACGGCTTCCTCGTCGACCGTGATTCCCAAGCCGGGCAGGGGATTCCACTCCGCGTGACCGTTGACCCAGGTGAACGGCGCCGGATCCACGACGTACGACGTGAGGTCGCTTGTCACGTTGTAGTGGATGCCCCGGCTCTGCTCCTGGATCAGGAAGTTCGGCGTCGCGAACGACACCTGCAACGAAGCCGCCAACGAGATCGGTCCGAGGGGACAATGCGGCGCAAGCATGGCCCCGTGCGCATCCGCGAGTACGGCGATCCGCCGCAGCTCGGAGATCCCGCCCGCGTGCGAGACGTCGGGTTGCACGACCGCGACGCCGGCGTTCAACGGCGCCATGAAGTCGGCCCGGTGATAGAGCCGTTCACCGAGTGCGACCGGGACCGTCGAGGCCTCCACGACCGAGGACAGGTGCGCCATCTGCTCCGGCAGCACCGGCTCCTCGACGAACATCGGCTGCAGGTCCTCGACCGCGTGCAGGATCCGCCGCGCCGCCGCCACGCCGACCCGCCCGTGCAGGTCGATCGCGACGTCCCGCGAATCCCCCAGGACTGCACGAGCAGCAGCGAGCCGGTTGACGATGTCGTTGATCTCGGCAACGGACGGCGAGGCCTGGATCTGCCCGCTGGCGTTCATCTTCACGGCCGTCATCCCGGCCGCGACCTGCTCCGCGACGGACTCGCCGATCGCGGACGGTTCGTCCCCGCCGACCCACGCGTAGACGCGGACTCGATCCCGGACCCGCCCGCCGAGGAGCGCTGCGACCGGAGCCCCGTACACCTTGCCGGCGATGTCCCACAGCGCATGGTCGAGCCCGGCGACCGCGCTGCTGAGCACCGGTCCGCCGCGGTAGAACCCGCCTTTCGTCAACACTTGCCAGTGCCGCTCGATCTGCAGCGGATCCTGGCCGATCAGGTACTCCGACAGTACGTCGATCGCGGCCCGGACAACCTCGGCGCGCCCTTCGACGACCGGCTCGCCCCACCCGACGACTCCGTCGCTGGTCTCGATGCGGCAGAACAGCCACCGCGGCGGAACCAGGAAGGTCTCGATCCTCTCGATCTTCACCGGCGCCGCCGCCGGCTCGATCCGCGGACCTCGGTCAGGTCCTCGGCCGCCTTCGCGAGCAGTTCCCGCATCGCGAGCTCGGCGCCCTCGGGGTCGTGCGCGCGGACCGCGTCCACGACGCGCCGGTGACTCGGCACCGGGTCGTCCGACGGCTTCACCTTGTGCACCAGCCGGTCGCGGTCGGCGAGCCCGGTTTCCATGATCACTTCCATCTTGGTCAGCAGCTCATTGCCCGTGGCCGCAAGCAACGCACGGTGGAACGCGATGTCCGCGGCCGCCGCGGCGACGTTGTCACCTGCGGATTCCATCGCCGCGAGCGCCTCGTCGAGTGCCGCGACGTCCGCATCGTCGGCTCGCAGCGCGGCCAGCCGGGCCGCGGCCGGCTCGACGATTCCGCGCACCTCGTGCAGTTCCTCGAGCAGCTCGGGCCGGGCGTCGGCGTCCTTGAAGTGCCAGCGGATCATGTCCGCGTCGAGCAGGTTCCAGTCCGAGCGCGGCCGGACGAACGTGCCGCGCTTCTGCCGCGCGTCGACCAGTCCCTTGGCGGTCAGTACCTTCAACGCCTCGCGTACGGCGGTCAGGCTGACGCCGAGGTCGGACTGCAGTTCGGTCACGTTGATGGTCGCCCCCTCCGGGATCTGACCGGACAGGATGCGCTCCGCCATCACCTCCACGATCTGCCCGTGCAAGCCCCGCGACACCCCGCGCTGAATCCCCGTCATACCGCTCTCCCTCACGCCGAGTCCTTCGTTGCGGACCATCCGCCATCGACCACCAGGCTGGCGGCAGTCACGTACGACGCCTCGTGCGACAACAGGAACGCGACTGCCTGAGCCACCTCGTCCGGCTGCCCGAGCCGCCCGAGCGCGGTCGCCTGCGCGCTGCGCTCACGACCTTCGGCGTCGACCCGGTCCCACATCGCGGTCACGATCGGCCCCGGAAGGACGGTGTTCACCCGGATCGAGCGACCGTACTCGACCGCGAGCTGTCGTCCCAGCGAGACCAGCGCGCCCTTGGTCGCGGCGTACGCCGGATGTCCGGGCAGACCCGCGATCGCGTGCACCGAAGACACGAGTACGACGGAGCCGGCGTTCGCCACGAGGTCGTCGTACAGCGACTGGAAGCCGAGGAACGCGGCGGTCAGGTTGACGTCGAGCTGGCGTTGCCAGGCCGGCGGCGACAGCTCGTGGGCCGGTTTCACGTCGGCGAAGCCCGCGTTGCTGACCAGGCCGTCGATCGGGCCGAGCTCGTCGCGGCCGCGGGAGCGGACCTCCGCCCAGGTGTCCTGCGACGACACGTCGCCGACGACGCTGATCGCCTTGCCCGGCACGTCCTTGCAAGGATGTACGTCGACCTGCACGACCTGCGCGCCCTCGGTCAGCGCTCGCTCGGCGCAGGCCGCGCCGATTCCCGACGCAGCCCCGGTCACCACGATCACCCGCCCAGCCAGCCGCACCTGCGCCTCCTTCGATCTGCTCCTACCCAAGCACGGAGGCAGGCCGCTTCCAACGATGAACCAGTTGACCGTGTAGGAGAGTACCCGGTCAAGCGATTTGCTCGTAATTTACGAATTAATATTGACACCCGGGACGGCTCGCCGCAAGATCGTCGGCAACAAGGACCACGTACTCGACTGGCATCACCGTCGAGCAGAACTCAGGAGCGGGCATGACGGGTCTGGCAGCAGATCGGCGGACTTTCCTCAAGGGACTCGGACTGCTCGGGGCAGCGACCCTGGTACCGGGGTGCGCGACATCGACGAAGAGTCCGGGCAGTAGCAGCGGGGCGACTGGTGAGCTGGCGCTGCAGTCCAACCTCTCCAGTGAGCAGGCGAAGGCCGCGATGGAGAAACTCGTGGCCGCGTACAACAAGACCGGCGGATCCCAGGTCAAGCTGAACACGGTCGCGTCGGAGATTTTCCGGACCCAGCTCCCGACGTACCTGACATCGGCGAACCCGCCGGACGTCTACACCTGGTACGCCGGCTCGGTCGCGGACTCGTACGCGAAGAAGGACCTGTTGCTCGACGTCTCGAGCGTCTGGGAATCGATGGGCAACTACTCGAAGGCGATGCAGACGCTGTCGACGAGCAGCGCCGGGCAGAAGATCTTCGTGCCGACCAGCTACTACTGGTGGGGCATGTTCTATCGGAAGTCGAACTTCGCCAAGTGGGGCGTGACGCCGCCGAAGACCTGGGCCGAGTTCGTCGCCGTGTGCAAGACCATTCAGGGCAAGGGGATTCCGCCGATCGGGATCGGGCTCGGCGACACCCCGTGGGTCGCGTCGGCGTGGTTCGACTACCTGAACATCCGGATCAACGGCGCGCCGTTCCACCGGGAGCTACTGGCCGGCCAGGGGAACTTCACCGACCCGAAGGTGAAGGCGGTCTTCACCAAGTGGCGTGAGGTGCTGCCGTACTTCGACCCGAAGGGGAAGTCGTTCCCGTTCCAGGAGGCGACATCGGCGCTGCTCGCGGGCAAGACCGGGATGTTCCTGATCGGGACGTTCTTCGCGGACTCGGCGCCGAAGGACGCGCTGGACGACATCGACTTCTTCCAGTTCCCGATTATCGATCCCGCCGTACCGGTCGCCGAAGAGGCGCCGACGGACGGGTACTTCGCCTCGAAGAAGGTGCAGGACGTCGACGGCGTGAAGAAGTTCCTGACCTGGCTGGCGACGCCGGAGGCGCAGAACATCTACGTGCAGAGCTCGTCCGGTACGGCGATTCCCGCGAACCCGGAAGGCAAGTCGGCGGACACCGCTCTGGTGAAAAAGGGCAAGGCGATGATCGAAGGCGCCGCCGAGCTCACCCAGTTCTTCAACCGCGACTCGTCCGACGCCCTCCAGCCGACCGCGGACGCCGCCCTCACCAAGTTCCTCGACAAGCCCGACCAGATCGACAAGATCCTCAAGGACTGGCAGGCAGCCGCCGAGAAGGTCTTCAAGGCGTGACGGCTACAGCTGTGGAACCACGGAGCCGGACCGGGAACGGTCCGGCTGCCGGGTCGCGTCGTACCAAACGCTCGGGACCCCGGCGCGTGTCTCCTCTGATTCTTGCGTTTGTGTTGGTGCCGTTTGTTGTTGAGGCTGTTTGGGTGTTTTGGCCTGCTGTGCAGGGGTTTTGGTTGGCCTTGACGAGTTGGGACGGGTTGTCGGCGCCTCGGTTTGTCGGGTTCGGGAACTTCTCCGACATGGTGTCGGATCCGATCTTCCGGACGGCGTTGAAGAACACGGCGATCTGGCTCGTGCTGTTCGGCGGGTTGAGTGTGATCGGCGGGTTCGGGATGGCGCTCCTGTTGCAGCGGGAGCGCCGTGGCGTCGGGATCTACCGGGCTGCCCTGTTCACCCCGGTGGTGTTCTCGCTGGTGGTCACCGCGCTGATCTGGCGGGTGTTCTACCAGCCGGATGGACTTGTCGACACGGTGTTCCGGACCGTTGGCCTCGGCAACTTCATCCGCCCGTGGCTGGCCGACCCGGACACCGCGCTGTACGCCGTGATCGTGCCGGCCCTGTGGCGCCAGATCGGGTACGTGATGGTGCTGTACCTGGCCGGCCTGAAGGCGGTCGATCCCGCGCTCTACGAGGCCGCGAAGGTCGACGGCGCATCCGCCTGGCAGCGGACGCGGTACGTCACCATCCCGCAGCTCAAGGGCGTCAACTCCGTCGTACTGTCGGTGATCGTCATTGACTCGCTGCGGTCCTTCGACATCGTCTGGTCGATGACGAAGGGCGGGCCGTACCACTCGTCCGAGCTGCTCAGCACGTACATGTACTCGACGGCGTTCCAGTCCACCCAGCTGGGCTACGCCTCCGCGCTCGCCGTGGTGATCTTCCTGCTCGCCCTGGCCGTGATCCTCGGCTACCTGATCCGTGCCTTCCGGGAGGAAGCATGAACCGCCTGCGTACGTCGGGCTACCACGTCGCGATGGGGCTGATCTCGTTCCTGTGGGTGGCGCCGATCCTCTGGGTGATCGTGATCTCGTTCCGCAGCTTCGACGACGTCGCCGCGAACGGGCTGGGATCGCTGCCGCATTCGTTCACGTTCTCGACGTACAAGTCGGCGTGGGAGGACGCGGACGAGTTCCGGGCGCTGATCAACAGCCTGCTGGTGACGATCCCGGCCGTTCTGCTCAGTCTCGGGCTGGCGTCGGTCGCGGCGTACGGGCTGGCTCGCTACAGCATCCCGTTCCGGCGGACGATCCTGTTGCTGATGTTGATGGGGAACCTGTTGCCGCCGCAGATCCTGCTGATCCCGATCTCCCGGTTCGTGGAGCTGATCGGGTACTACGACACGCTGATCGCGCTGATCGCGGTCCATGTCGGGTTCGGGCTGGGGTTCTATACGTTCGTGCTGCACGGGTTCATGCGGGATCTGCCGCGAGAGATCCAGGAGGCGGCGACGATCGACGGGGCGGGGCCGGGTCGCATCTACTCGAGTGTGATCCTGCCGCTGACCCGTCCGGCGCTAGCGGCGCTAGGGGCGCTGTCGTTCACGTGGATCTTCAACGACCTGCTGTGGTCGATCACGGTGATCCGCTCCGGCGAGAAGATGCCGGTCACGCCGGCGCTGCTCGGGCTGCAAGGCCTGTTCGTGTCGTCGTGGAACGTGATCGCCGCCGGCACGGTGATCGCAGCGGTGCCTACGGTGGCGGTGTTCCTTCGTTTCCAGAAACACTTCGTCGGCGGGCTGGCGATCGGAGCGGTCAAGTGAGGACCTGGACCTTGCGCGGTACGACGACCTCGTACGTCGTCGGCGTACCGGATCACGGGTTGTGGGCGCAGCTGGTTGCTTGGGGTCCGCACGACGGTCTCGCGCCTGTTGAGGTTGTCGGGACGGAGCATTTCGTCCCGCGGGCTGACGTGGAGCCGCTGGAGTACGCCGTTCGTGGGGTGCGGTACACGGCACCGGTGGATCTGGTGGTGAGTGGACCGGACGGGTCCGACGAACTGCGCCCGGTCTTCGCCGAAGCATCCGTCGAAGCCTCTCGTCTTCAGTTGGTGTTCCTGGACGGGGTGCGGGGTGTGCGGCTTGTACTGCACTACCGGGTGGTTGGGGATGTGGTGGAGCGGTGGGTTTCCGTGGACAACGAGGGAACTGACGAGCTGACGCTGCATCGGCATGAGTCAGCTGGGTTTGTGGTGCCGGGTGGGAACACCGTCAAGTACTTGTGGGGCGAGTGGAACAGCGAGTTCCAGCAGGCCTCGGTGACGCTGCCGCGCGGGCGGTTCACGATCGGGAGCGCGCAGGGGATCACCGGGCACTCGTACTCGCCGTACCTGGTTGTCGATGGTGACCTGGCGTATGGCGTACAGCTTGCGTGGTCCGGGTCGTGGGAGATGTCGGCGGACGCGGACACGACCGGCCTGGTGCGGATCCAGGCAGGTCGGACGTCGTCGAGTCTGGGGTTGCGGCTCGAGCCGGGGGAGACGTGGGTGTCGCCGAAGGCCGTTGGTGCGTGCAGTGCCGAGGGCGCCGATGGGTTGGCACGGGTGTTCCACGAGTACGAGCGGGCCGCGTCGCGAAAACGTGTTCCGAAGGTGTTGTACAACTCCTGGTTCGCGACCGAGTTCGACATTCGCGCCGACCATCAGCTCGGGCTGGCGCGGCGGGCGGCGGGGATCGGCGTCGAGACGTTCGTGGTGGACGACGGGTGGTTCGTCGGACGGTCGGACGACACCGGCGGGCTGGGGGACTGGGAGGTCGATCCGGCCAAGTTCCCGAACGGGCTCGACGGCTTCATCGCCCAGCTGCGAGGGCTCGGCCTTGATTTCGGGTTGTGGATCGAGCCCGAGTCGGTCAGTCCGAAGTCGCGGCTGGCGGCCGAGCACCCGGAGTGGATCCTGCGTACGCCGGCGCGCGATCCGATCCTGATCCGCAACCAGCTCCTGCTCGATCTGAGCCGGGACGACGTAGCGGAGTTCATCTGGAGCACACTCGATCGGCTGCTCTCGTCGTACGACATCTCCTACCTGAAGTGGGACGCCAACCGGCCGCGGTTGGACAGCGGCGACCAACGCCGGGACCTCGACGGGCGCGTGGTTGCCAACCTCTACGAGATCCTCGAGAAGCTCAGGTCCCAGCACCCGGAGGTCTCCGTCGAAGGTTGTGCCGGCGGTGGTGCGCGGGTGGATCTGGGGATAGCCTCGAGGGTCGACACGTTGTGGCCCAGTGACAACACGGCTCCGCTGGATCGGCTCCGGATTCAGGAAGGCTTCCGGACCGGGTTCGCGCCGCACCTGATGAGTTCCTGGGTCACTGACGCCGAAGGTACGCACGACGGTCGTGAGCGGTCGCTCGGCTTCCGGTTCCACGTCGCGATGGCCGGCGTACTCGGGATCGGCGCGGATCTGTCGCACTGGACCGACGACCAGCTGAAGACCGCAGCACGCCATATCGAGCAGTACAAGGGTTTTCGGGAGTTGATTGCCGAAAGCAAGGTCTACGGATTGACGGCCGGCGTGCAGTACGTCGGCGCGACGCGGTCCGTGGTGTTCCTGTGGGAGACCGGCGACGGCAACGTGCGCGGTACGTTGCCGACCCGGCCGCGGCGGGTGCCGCTGGCCGGGCTGGATCCGGCGAAGAACTACCGGGTGGGCAACGAGACCTACCCGGGCAGCTACCTGCTGCAGGTCGGGGTCGCGTTCGACGACTCCGCCGACTCGCACTGCCTGGTCGTCGAGCACCTCGACTGACCCCGTTCCGCTCAACGACAGTGCTCTCTCTTGAAGGGGAAGACAGATGAGGAGATTCCTGGGTGGTGTGATCGCGGCGGCCCTGGTGGCCGGCACGATCGCGGCCATCACGACCCCGGCGGTGGCGGCCCGAGCCACCAGCACCGGTGCGGTGGCGGCTCAGGCCACCGCAACGGTGCTCAGCCCCACGCCGTACCAGGGCTGGAACACCTACTACGGACTCGGTGGCGACTTCACCGAGGACACGATCAAGTCGGTCGCGGACTCCCTGGTGAGCCGCGGCCTCGCGAAGGCCGGCTACGACATCGTCTGGCTGGACGGCGGTTGGCAGGCTGATCAGTCCCGCAGCGCCGCCGGCGATCTCGTGCCGAACCCGGCCAAGTTCCCGAACGGGTTGAAGCCGCTGGTCGACTACATCCACAGCAAGGGCCTGAAGGCAGGCATCTACACCGACGCCGGCCCGTACATCCCGGGCAAGTGCGGCCTCGGCAGCGGCGGGTACTACCAGCGCGACGCGGACCAGTTCGCCGCGTGGGGCTTCGACGCGGTCAAGGTCGACTACCTGTGCGGGATCGCGGCGGATCTGGACCCGAAGACGGTCTTCACCGAGTTCGCCCAGGCGCTGCGCAACAACGCCAGCCACCGGCCGATGATCTTCAACCTGTGCAACCCGGTGACGTCGCCGGACTGGGGCAACTACCCGGAGTCCCAGCAGTCGATCAACTCGTGGTCGTACGCGCCGGGGATCGCGCAGTCGTGGCGTACGTACACCGACGTCGGGTTCCAGGGCGACATCAAGTTCAAGGACGTCCTGCGGAACTACGACGCGAACGCGCGGCACCCGGAGGTCGTGAAGCCGGGCGCGTTCAGCGACCCGGACTACCTGGCGCCAGAGCTCGGAATGAGCGACGAGGAGTTCCGCACGCAGCTCACCCTGTGGGCGGTGGCCGCGGCGCCGCTGGTCGTCGGCAGCGACGTCCGGAAGCTCAGCGCGACCACGATCGGGATGCTGACCGATCCGGATGTGCTCGCGATCAACCAGGACAAGGCGGCCGTACAGGCCGTCCGGGTCGGCGCGGCCGGTACGACGGAAACGTGGGTCAAGCGGCTCGCTGACGGCAGCCGTGCCGTCGTACTGCTCAATCGAGGCGACAGCGCGAAGACACTCACCACCACCGCGTCGGCGGTCGGGCTGAGTGGTGATCGATTCACCTTGAAGAACGCCTGGAGCAACAAGGTGACGGACAGCGGCGGCGTGATCAGCGCGGCGGTTCCGGCGCATGGTACGGCGTTGTTCCGCGTCGCGCCGGCTCGTGGCATTCCGGGTGTTCCGCATGTGACGGCGGGCATCCCGGAGGTGACGAAGGTCGGCACGGACCCGCAGCCCGAGGGCGCGGCGCCGGTGGTCGCCGGTGGAGACCAACTCACCGTGCAGGTTGCCGTACGCAACGATGGGCTGGTGCCGGTGTTCGCGCCGGCAGTGACGGTTGCCGGTGGCACCGGGTGGACGGTGAAGCCGCTGTCGAAGGCACCTGCTCTCATCGAAGGCGGCATGCAGGCCACGTTCGCGTTCACCGTGACACTGCCGGCCGGAGCCCCGCCCGGAACCGCGAGCCTGACCGCGACCACGACGTACCAGACGATCGGGTACGGCGTGCAGAATCAGACGACTGTGCTGTCGCCGGTGGTCGTCGCGCCCGCTCCGCCGAGTGGGACGGTCCCGTTGTCGCATCACCAGTGGATCACCGCGACCAGCGGCTGGATGTCGCCGACGATCGACGAGAGTGTCGGCGGCGGCAACCCGATCAAGCTCACCGGTACGACGTACTCCACCGGAATCGGTGTCGCGTCGCCGTCGCTGATCCGGTACTACCTCGGCAAGTCGTGCTCGCGGCTGACCGGAACCGTCGGCATCGATGATGTGGTCGGCAACGTCGGTCCGGAGGGTGGTACGTCGACGTTCCAGGTCGTCGGCGACGGCAAGGTCCTGTTCGACAGCGGCACCGTCGACCGCTTCACCCCGAAGCAGTTCGACGTCGACCTGACCGGCGTACGCGTCCTGGACCTCCTCGTCGGCGACGCCGGCGACGGCGGCTACAACGACCGAGCCGACTGGGCCGCCCCAACGGCAACCTGCTGACAACCAACCCCACTTTGAGCACCACTCAACCGTTTTGGGCGACCCAAAATGGTTGGTGCGTGCTCAAAGTGGGGGGTTGGTCAGGTCCAGGGCACCTCGACCGACTGCAGCCAGGTCCAGGTGCGGTGGCGCCAGATTGGGGACTGCCTGGCGAGGCGGTCGGCGTAGTCGGGCCAGTCGGCAGCAGAGTGGGACCACGCCTTTTCGGCGGCGCCGGGGAGGCGGGGGAGGAGCAGGAGTTCGAGGTCGTCGGAGCTGGTGATCGTCTCGCACCAAATCGCGGCCTCGACGCCGGCCAGTTGATCGGGCGACGTGACGCCAGGGGTGTTCTCGACGGGGTCCCACGAGATGCCGTCGCGCAGGGTGGCCGGCCCGTAGAACTCCAGGCCCAGCCGCTTGCGGGCCTCCTCCTGCTCGGCGTCGGACGAGGCGTCACCGTGCGGGCGGTCGAAGTACACCCAGGTGGTCGGCGAGGCGATCAGGCGCGCGCCGGCGGCGAGTGCTTTCGGGGCGTCGCGCTTCGCCTTCTGCAGATGGTCGACGAGGATCGGCAACAGGTCCTCCGGCGGGACCGGCCCGTTGCCGGCGTCCATCGCGTCGACATCGATGCTGATCCAGTACTGCGCGATATCGTCCGGACCGATGGCGGCCCGGGCGATCTCCTGCCACCCGACGACGCGCTTGCCCCGGGCCCGCACCAGCGCGGCGGCCCGGTCCACGAACGCAGCGTGGTCCTCATCCGACATGCCCCACGCCTCGTCGCCGCCGATGTGCACGTACGCGCTCTGCGGGAACTGCGGGATGACCGCGTCCAGCACGTCCTCGACGAACGTCCACGTCTCAGGGCGACCGGGCTCGAGCGCGTTCAGCGGGATCGACGTTCCGTTGCCGAGGTCGATGGTGCGGAGCTCGGCCGGCGCCAGCTCCGGGTACGCCGTGAAGACCGCCGTCGTGTGCCCCGGGATGTCGATCTCGGGTACGACGGTCACGTACCGGTCGGCCGCATACGCGACGAGATCCGCCATCTCGGCCTGCGTGTAGTACCCACCGGGGCGGTCGCCAAGAGCACCGGCCGCACCCACCTCGGTCAACGCCGGCCGCGACGGTACTTCGACCCGCCACCCCTGATCGTCCGTGAGATGAAGGTGCAGCACGTTGAGCTTGTACAGCGCGAGCATGTCGATGACTCGCCGTACCTCGTCCGGCGCGTGGAACGTCCGCACCACATCGAGCGACAACCCGCGCCACGCGAACCGCGGCCCGTCGACGATCCGAGCAGCCGGCAGAACCGCCGTACCGTCCTGGAGGTTCGCGGAGATGAGCTGGCGCAGCGAGGTGAGGCCGCGGTGGATCGCTTCGGGGGTCGGGCCCCAGACGCGCACGCCCTCGCTCGTGACGTCCAGCCCGTAGCGCTCGTCGACAGCGTCGCCGTCCGCGCGCAGTCCGGCGGCAGCCGGGACGTCGTCGAGGCCGTCGTCGGCGAGCAGAACGGTGATGGCTGCCGCCGCGCTGTCCGCTGCCTGGTCCCGGAGGACCGGCGGGGTGAGTGTGAGGCCGGTGTCGAGCCGGACGTCGTTGACGAACAGTGCGGCCGGCCCGGCCACCTCCGGCGACTGTACGGCGACACCCGATTCGCCGCTGAGAGTGAAGGTGGCGTCGCTCGTGGTCGTCGTCGTGGATGCAGGGATCACGGGAAGACTCATACGACGATTCTGCGGCATTCCGGCCGCCTGAGCTGGGTACCGGGTGGCAATGGACACGCAACGGCTGCTGGAGCAGGCAGAACGCCTGTCGAAGGCGCTCACGCCCGGGGACCTCGACCATACGCTCGCACGCATCACGGCGGCGGCGGTCGAGGTGCTGCCGGAGGTGGACTATGCCAGCATGACGATCCTGCACGCCGACGGACGGCTGGAAACGGTGGCCCCGACGGACGAGTTGCTCCTCACCGTCGACGCCGCCCAGTACGCGCTGCGGGAAGGACCGTGTTACGACGCGGCGGCCGAATCCGTCCACGTCATCTCGCCGTACCTGGACAGCGATCCGCGCTTCCCGCGCTACGCCGCGACAGCGGTTGCCGCCGGGATCGAGGCACAAGCCGGTCTCCGGCTCTACGACGCCGTGAAGTCGCGAGGTGCGCTGAATCTGTACGCCCGCCGGCCGGGGGCGTTCAGCGATTTCGGCGCGCTCGGCCTGCTCTTCCAGCACCAGGCCGCGACGGCGATCGAGTACGCCCGGGAGATCCAGAACCTGCAGGAGGCCGTGCGCACGCGCGGGCTGATCGGCAACGCGGTAGGGATCGTCATGGAGCGGTATCAGCTCACCGACGATCGCGCGTTCGCCTTCCTCACCAGGCTGTCCCAGGACGGGAACACGAAGCTCCGGGTGATCGCCGAGCAGATCATCGAGGGCACCACCCTCCGCTGACTGCTGACTTCGGGTAGTTGGTTCGGCATAGTCGGAGTGTGGTGCTTGGGTTTGGTGGGGACCTGGAGTTCGACCCGGCGTTGTTCGAGGTACGGCGGGGTGGGGCCCCTGTGCCGCTGGAGCCGCAGGCGTTCGACGTGTTGGCGTATCTCGTCTCGCACCGTGATCGGGTGGTTCCGAAAGAGGAACTGATGGACAGCGTCTGGGGCGGTCGCTTCGTCAGCGAGACGGCCGTCACCAGCCGGATCAAGCAGGTACGGCGGGCGCTCGGGGACGACGGTCACAGCCAGCGGATGATCCGCACGCTGCACGGCCGCGGCTACCGGTTCGTCGCGCCGGTCGAGACGCAGTCCGGGCTGCGGCCGGCCGAGCCGATCAGGTACACGGTCAGCGACGGGCTCCACATCGCTTACCAGGTGACCGGCGGCGGCGACCTCGACATCGTGCTGGTGTCGGGTTTCATCTCGCACCTCGAGCTCGACTGGGCGGATCCCCGGCACGCGCACTTCCTGCACCGGCTCGGGTCCTTCGGGCGGCTGATCCGGTTCGACAAGCGCGGCACCGGGATGTCGGACCGGCCGTCCGGCCTCCCCGACGTCGAGACGCGGATGCACGACGTCCTCGCGGTGATGGACGCGGTCGGCTCGCGCCGGGCCGTGCTGGTCGGGTACTCCGAGGGCGGCCCGATGTCGATCCTGTGCGCGGCCGCGCACCCGGAGCGGGTGGCCGGGCTGGTCCTGTACGGCACCTACGCCAAGCGGGTGTGGTCCGAGGACTATCCGTGGGCGCGCCCCCAGGAGGAGCGGGAGGCGTACACCGAGCTCCTCGTGAGCAAGTGGGACTGGGAAGCCGACATGGTGATGCGCTGTCCGTCGGCCGACGAGCCGATGCGGCGCTGGTGGGCACAGCGGATGCGAGCGGCCGCGACACCGTCGACCGTCCGGGCGCTGATGGACATGAACTCGCTCGTGGACGTCCGGGACGCGTTACCCGCCGTCCGGGTTCCGACGCTGGTACTGCATCGGTCCGGTGACGCACTGGTCAGCATGGGTGATGCGCGGTACCTCGCGGATCGCATCCCCGGCGCGCGGTTCGAGCTCATGGAGGGCAGCGACCATTTCGTCTCCGGGAACCCGGATCAGATCCTCGACGCGATCGAGGGGTTCCTGCGCGACCTTCCCGATCCGGTTGCGCGCCCGTTGGCGCTCGCCGCGGTCGTGGCACCGGCCGGCACTCGGGCGGACGACCTGGTGGCCGGCTTGTCCGCGGCAGGTGGCCGTCGCCGCGTCGGTCCGGCCGGACGGCCGGTGGTGCTGTTCGACGGTCCGGCCACCGCGGTGCGCGCGGGGCTTGCCCAGGTGCGGGACGGCGACCGGCTCGGTGTCGCGATCGCCGAAGTACCCAAGGACGAACGCGACCTCGACGCGTACGGCGTACAGGTTGCGATCGGGCTCGCCGACGACGCACCCCCGGGGTCGGTGTGGTTGACCTCGGGGGTACGTGACCTGCTGGCCGGCTCGGGCATCGCGACGGACCCGGTCGCCGACGGCGTCTTCTGCGCGCCGCGGTGAGCTCAGGCTGTCGCGACGTCGATCGATACCGGTACGCCGTGGGTGATCACGTCGTACACCGCCGAGCGGCTGCGGGACTGCTCGACGAGGGCGCGGAGCTTCTCCGCCTCGGCGTCGCCCTTCACGTGGAACACGACGCGGATCGCCTCGTACCCGTTGCGGACCTCGGGGTCGAGCCCGAGGATGCCGAGCAGGTTGATGTCGCCTTCGACCGTCGACGTGACCTCCTCGAGGTCGATGCCCCGCGCCGACGCGATGTTGGCCAGACCCGCGGTCAGGCACGCGGCGAGGGCGTGCAGCAGGTGCTCGGCCGGGGTCGGGCCGTTGTCGCCGCCGACCAGTACCGGCGGGTGATCGGCGTCGAAGGTGAAGTCGGCGGAACGCGTGTTCTCCTGGCCGGCTCCGTAGTACCCGTTGATCGTGCCGCGGTTGTGGGTGCCGCTGATCCACCGGTTGGTGGCGCGGAACTGGAAGCGGGCGATCTCCGGCTGGGCCTTGACGGCGTCGAGCGTTGCGAACAAGGTGGCGACGTCGACTCCGTTGCGGCCCTTGCCGGTCGTGGTGTCGGTCGTGGTTGCGGTCATGGTGCTGGTCCCTTCAAGCGGCAAGTGCGGTGAGTTCTGGAAACGAGGCGAGCGCGTCGGCCTCGCGTTCGAGCGCGTCGCTGAGCTGCAGTTGCAGCTCGACGAAGCGCTCCGGTGCCGGGAAGGCGGTCAGTGCGCGGGTCAGGTCGAAGACCTCGCGAGCCATCACGTCCCGGATCCCCTCGTACGACGGCAGGTCGTCCTGGTCGACCGCGGTCGCCAGCAGTTCGGCGTCCCGGAAAGCGTCGGTGATGCCGTGCCCGGTGATCGGGTCCCGGTGGTAACCGGCGTCTCCGACCAGCGCCCACCCTGGACCGTGGGATCGACGGCGGTAGTTCGGCAGGTTCGCCGTACCGCGGAGTCGTTCGGTGATGCGGCCCGCGCGCACTCGTTCGCCGAGGTCGGGAACGAGCAGGTCGAGTTGTTCGACGAAGGCCTTCGACCGGTGGGAGCCGGCCGTACGGATCGGTTCGAGCAGCGGGGTGGGCCGGATCAGCCAGACGCAGGCGGCGTCATTGGTCGGGAAGACACCGGCGAACGTGTCCTTCCCGATGTGGAACGCGTAGGTATCCGGTGCGAGACCGGATACATAGGTGTAGAAGACGGCGCACGGCGAGGTGAACTGCTCGAGCTTCTCGGCGCCGACGAGGTCAGCCATCCGTGACCCGCGGCCGTCCGCGCCGATCACGAGGCGGGCGGGCAGTTCGACCCGGCCGCCGTTCGCATCATGGCCGGCGACGCCGCCGACCCGGCCGTCGTCCGAGCGCAGCAGCCCGGTCACGGTCACCCCGGTCCGGAGTTCCGCGCCCGACTCCACGGCGGCGTCCGCGAGGAGTTCGTCCAGCACGTACCGGCGTGGTGCGACCAGACTGTCCACGCCGGCCCGCTGCTTGATCCGCCGTACCTTCGAGTCCCCCTCGATGTCGAAGAGCACCTGCGTGATCGCGGGTGCGCCGGTCGCGAGGACGCGATCGAGCAGGCCCCAGCGGGACAGCTGGACCACGCCGCCGCGCAGCAGCCCGTGGGTCGACACCGTGTCGCTCGGCAACCGCGCCTTGTCGACGATCACCACGTCGCGGCCGGTCCCGGCCAGCAACCTCGCGGTCGCAGCCCCGGCGCACCGGGCCCCGACCACCACCACGTCGTACATCGTCCGCCCCCATCCTCAAGTGATGGGGTCGACTCTCCGCCGCCCGGCGCCCCGAAACTTGGAGAGCCCGTGGAGACCACAATCTCCACGAGTTCTCCACATTCGCCCGGCTAAGGCCCTACTCGTTCCGGTGCCGCTCGGCGAGCTCCTTGAGGTAGAGGGCGCTGGCCTTGGGGGTGCGGGCCTGGGTTTCGTAGTCGACGCGGATGATGCCGAAGCGTTTGACGTAGCCGTAGGCCCATTCGAAGTTGTCCATCAGGGACCAGGCCAGGTAGCCGCGGATGTCGGCGCCTTGCGCGATGGCGTCGGCGACCGCGGCCAGGTGGGAGGTGAAGTACGCCGTACGGTCGGTGTCGTCGACGAAGCCCTCCGAGTCGGGGACGTCCTCGAAGGCGGACCCGTTTTCGGTGATGACCATCGGGAGGCCGGGGTAGTCGCGGGCGATGCTGAGCAGGAGGTCGGTGAATCCTTCGGGGACGATCTCCCAGTCCATCGCGGTGCGCGGCTTGCCCAGCGGTACGTCGCGACTCACCGGGAGACCCTGAGCGTCGACAGTACTGCCGTCCTCGGCGTACCCGGTGAACTTCTGGCTGAAGTAGTAGTTCACCCCGAGCACGTCGATCGGCGCCGAGATGATCTCGAGATCGCCATCCTGGATTGGCAGCTCGACGCCTTCACGGGCGAGGTCGGCGACCACGTCGGCAGGGTAGTGCCCGTGCACCAGCGGGTCGAGGTAGATCCGCCGGCCCATCCCGTCCGCGCGCCGTGCCGCGTCGACGTCCGGCTCCGCATCCGACGCGGGGTACGCCGTCGCGACGTTCAGCGTGATGCCGATGTCGAGCTTGCGCGGCGCCGCCTCCCGCATCTGGGAAGTCGCGAGCCCGTGCCCGAGCAGCAGATGATGTACGGCGGCCAACGCTGCCGGGTACTCGCGCCGCCCCGGAGCATGCGCGCCGTACGCGTAACCGAGCATCGCCGAGCACCACGGCTCGTTCAGCGTCGTCCAGGTGTCGACCCGGTCCTTCAACGCGTCGAACACCAGCATCGAGTACTCCGCGAACCGGTACGCCGTGTCGCGCACCGGCCAGCCGCCCGCGTCCTCGAGCTCCTGCGGCAGGTCCCAGTGGTACAGCGTCACCCACGGGTCGATGTCCTGGGCAAGCAGCTCGTCGACCAGCCGGTCGTAGAACCCGATCCCGGCCGGGTTCACCGGGCCCTTGCCGCGCGGCTGCACCCGCGGCCAGGCCACCGAGAACCGGTACGTGTCCAGACCGAGGTCCTTGATCAGGGCAACGTCTTCCGGCATCCGGTGGTAGTGGTCGCAGGCGATGTCACCCACGTCGCCGTTGTCGATCGCGCCCGGCACCCGGCAGTACGTGTCCCAGATCGACGGCGTCCGGCCGTCCTCCGCGATCGCGCCCTCGATCTGGTAGGCCGACGTCGCGACTCCCCAGCGGAATCCGGACGGCAGCCCTGCGACCAGTTCGGCCGCCCCCGAGACAGATGTTGTGCTCATAGTTGCCTTTCTAGGCAGTGCGGCCCGGAAGCCAGCACGCGACGGAACGGTTGGGGTCGTTGCGTGCGGACGGGATTCCCAGCACGGGGATCTCGGTCGAGCAACGGTCGAATGCTTGTGGGCAGCGCGGGTGGAAGGAACATCCCGATGGCATGCCGCGGAGGTCGGGCGGCGAACCTGGTATCCCGGAGAGCTCGCGCCGTTCTCCTCGCAAGGCAGGGAAGGACTTGAGGAGGCCTTCGCTGTAGGGGTGCAGGCTGTCGGTGTAGAGGTCCTTCGAGCGGGCCTCTTCGACGATGCGGCCGCCGTACATGATCGCGATCCGGTCCGAGAACTCGACCAGCAGCGACAGGTCGTGCGTGATGAACAGCACCGAGAACCCGAGCCGCTCGCGGAGCTCGACTAGTTGCGCGAGGATCTGCCGCTGCATCACCACGTCCAGCGCGGTCGTCGGCTCGTCCATGATCACGACCTGCGGCTCGAGGACGAGCGCCATCCCGATCATCACCCGCTGCCGCATGCCGCCGGACAGCTGATGCGGGTAGGCGTCCATCCGGTCCGCGGAAATCCCGACGAGTTTCAGCATTTCCTGAGCGCGGGCGATCCGTGCCTGCGGCGACAGTTGCGGCTCGTGCGCCTTGATCACGTCGAGCATCTGGGTGGAGACCTTGTGGACCGGGTTCAGCGAGTTCATCGCGCCCTGGAACACGATCGACGTCTCGGCCCACCGGAACTTCCGCAGCTCCGCGTCGGTCAGCGCCATCACGTCGTACGCATCGCCGCTCGGCGGGTGGTAGACCACCGACCCGCCGCTGATCACGCCGGGCGGCGGCAGCAGCCGCGTCACGCCGTACGCCAGCGTCGACTTCCCGCTGCCGCTCTCGCCGGCCAGTCCCAGTACCTCGCCGCGGTGCAACGTCAGCGTGACGTCGCGCACCGCCTGCACCGCTTCGTCCCCGAGCCCGTAGTCGACGTGAAAGTTCTTGATCTCCAGCACCGGCGCCTTCACGCGACCTCCTCCTGCTCACGGCGTACGACGGGCGTCACGGGCTCGCGCGCAGACGACAACACCGGGGTGAAACCGACGCGCATCCGCACGGAGTGGCCGTCCTTGGTCTTCAGCCGGGTGTGACCGCTGCTGCGCAACCGTGGGCTGACGAACTCGTCGATGCCGAAGTTGATCAGCGACAGCGCCGTACCGAGGACCGCGATCGCCAGACCGGCCGGGACGAACCACCACCACGCGCCCTGCGCGAGCGCCTGCTGGCTCTGCGCCCAGAACAGGATCGTGCCCCAGTTCCACTCGGAGATCGTCGAGATCCCGATGAAGGCCAGCGTGATCTCGGACATCACCGCGAAGATCACCGTGCCGACGAAACCGGACGCGATGATCGCGGTCAGGTTCGGCATGATCTCGAACGTGATGATCCGCCAGGTGCTCTCACCGGTCGCCCGGGCGGCCTCGACGTAGTCCCGGCGGCGCAAGGACAACGTTTGCGCGCGCAGCACCCGCGCACCCCACGCCCAGGACGTCAAACCGATGACCAGGGCAACCATCAGGTCGCCGGCCGACGGGATCGTCGACGCGACGATGATGATGAGTGGCAGCGCCGGAATCACCAGGAAAACGTTGGACAACGCGGACAGGCTGTCGTCCGCGGCGCCGCCGAGGAAGCCCGCGCTGACGCCGATCAGGATCGACAACGTGGTCGCGACCAGGCCGGCCAGCAGGCCGACGAACATCACGCCGCGGGTGCCGACGAGCACCTGGCTGAAGATGTCCTGGCCGAGGTGCGTCGTACCGAACCAGTGCTTGCCGGACGGCGCCTGGATCAGGTCGCTGCTCCGGGCCGACGGGTCGAACGGCGCGATCCACGGGCCGATGATCGCGATCAGGCAGAAGAACGCGAGCACGACCAGACCGGTCGCGGCCTTCGGGTTCGCGACGAACCGCAGCCGGCGGCGCTTGGCCGGGGCGGCCGCGACTTCGGGCCCTTCGGGCGTGACCGCGGTGATGGTGGACGTCGGTGCGGACATCGTCAGCCCTCCTTCCGGGTACGCGGGTCGAGGAGCAGGTACGCGACGTCGGCGAGCAGGTTGGCCACCAGGACCGACAGCGTGATCACCAGGAACACGCCCTGCATCAGCGGATAGTCCTTCGCGCCGACGGCCTGGAACAGGTTGTAGCCGATGCCCGGGTAGGAGAAGACGATCTCCACCAGCAGCGTGCCGCCGACGATGAAGCCGAGCGACAGCGCGAAACCGGAGACGTTCGGCAGCAGCGCGTTCCGGGCCGCGTAGCTGACCATCACCCGGCGCTCGGGCAGACCCTTGGCGTGCGCGACGGTGATGTAGTCCTCGGAGGCCACCGTCACCATCATGTTCCGCATGGTGAGGATCCAGCCGCTCACCGAGGAGATCAGGATCGTGATCGCCGGCAACAGGCTGTGCTGTACGGCGCTGCCGATGAACTCGGCGTTCCACGACGGAACCAGCCCCGGTTCGTACCCGCCGGACGACGGGAAGAAGCTGTCCGGTCCGGCGAGCAGCGTGATCGCCAGCAGACCGAGCCAGAAGTACGGGATCGACGACAGGAACGTTGTCACCGGCAACAGCCCGTCCATGATCGAGCCGCGCCGCCAGCCGGCCAGCACGCCGAGCGACGTACCGATCATGAAGCTGGCGAACGTGGTGATGCCGACCAGTGCGATGGTCCACGGCAGGCTCTGCCGGAGGATCTCCGCGACCGGGGTCGGGAAGAACGTGAACGACAGCCCGAGGTCGCCGCGGAACACCTGGCCCCAGTAGTCGACGTACTGGCTCCAGAGCGACGCGTTCTTGTCCAGGCCGAACAGCACGTACAGCGAGTTGATCGCGTCGGTGCTCATCTGGCCCTGGAACTTGTTGATCAGCGACGTCACCGGGTCGCCCGGGATCATTCGCGGGATGAAGAAGTTGATGGTCAGCGCGGCCCACGCGGTGAACACGTAGAACGCCAGCCGCTGCAGGAGAAACTTCACTTAGCCGCCCCCTCTTCGTAGAGCCAGCAAGCGGCCCAATGGCCCGCGACCGGCAGCTCGAAGCGGGGCGGAAGGTCGGTCGAGCACTTCGGCATCGCGTGCACGCAGCGCGGATTGAACCGGCAGCCGGTCGGCGGCGCGATCAGGCTCGGCGGTTCGCCGCCGGCCTGGTCCTCGGGCTTGCTCAGCTCACCGAGCCGATCCGGATCCGGCGCGCTCTCGATCAGCAGGCGCGTGTACGGGTGCGCGGGGTTCTGCGTGACGGTCTCGGAGTCGCCGCCCTCGACCATGCGGCCGGCGTACATCACCAGCGTCTCGTCGGCGAAGTACCGGGCCGAGGCGATGTCGTGGGTGATGTAGAGGATGGCGAGGTTGAGCCGTTCCTTCAGGTCCCGCAGCAGGTTCAGGACGCCGAGGCGGATCGACACGTCGAGCATCGAGACCGGCTCGTCGGCGAGCAGTGCCTCCGGATCCGCGCCGAGCGCACGGGCGATGGAGACGCGCTGCCGCTGACCGCCGGACAGTTCGTGCGGAAACTTGTCGAGATAGCGTTCCGGGGGAGTGAGCTGCACCTGTTCCAGCAACGCGCGCAGGTTCTCCTCGAGATCGCCCGCGCGACCGTGAATACGCAGCGAGCGGGTCAAGTGGTACCGCACGGTGTGCGTCGGGTTCAGCGAGGCGAACGGGTCCTGGAAGATCATCTGCACCTGGCGGCAGTACGCGCGGAACTTCCGGCCGCCGCGTACCGTCACCGACTCGCCGTGCAGCCGGATGTCACCCGACGTCCGCGCGTACAACTGGGCGAGCAGCCGGGCCACGGTCGACTTGCCCGAACCGGACTCGCCGACCAGCGCGGTCACCCGGCCCCGGCGCAGCGTGAGTTTCACGTCGTCCACCGCGTGCACGGCCTTGTGCTCGCGGGTGAACAGGTCGCGGACGCCCCGTCGTACCGGGAAATGCTTGGTGAGGCCCTCGGCCTCCAGAACAACCTCGGTCTCGGTGACCGTCATCAGTCTCTCCTCAAGGCGACGGCGCCAGACCGAAGCGGTCTGGCGCCGTCCACCGCTGCTACTGGCTGCCGGCCGGCTTCAGGTTCAGGATGATCTGCAGAGCGTTCTGCTGGGTCGGCTGCGCCGGCCCGTACTGGTTCTGCTCGTCGGGCCAGCCGACCCAGTTCTTGGTGCTGTAGAGACCGCCGACGTTGGACGCCGAGGTGGGGATGATCGGCATCTGCTCGACCATGATCTTCTGCAGCGTGTTCAGCGCGGCGGTGCGGGCCGCGTCGTCCGCGGCGTTCGCGTACTGGTCGAGCGCCTTGGTCGCCTCCGGGCTGTTGAACCGCCCGTAGTTGCCGCTCACGCCGCCCTTGCCGACCGGCTTCAGGATCTTGCCGTCCATGATGTTCTGGTAGATGTCGTACGGCGTCGCGCCGCCGTTCGTCCAGTGCATCGCGGCGTCGAAGTTGCCCTCGTCGATGTTCTTGAACCAGGCGTCCTGGTTGGCCTTGTCGACGGTCGCCTTGATCCCGATCGTGGACAGGTTGTCCTTGATGATCTCCAGGTCGGTGATGTAGTCGGACCAGCCGGCCGGGTCGGTCAGCGTGATCGTCACCGGCTTGCCGGTCGGGTCCTTGAGCGCGTCGCCCTCGAGCTTGAACCCGGCGTCGGTGAGCTCCTTCTTGGCCGCGTCCACGTCGACCTTGTGCTTCAGGTCCTTGTACTCCGGGGCGATGAAGGACTCACCGGCCGGCGTCGGGATGCCGGTCATCGACTCGACCTTCGGGTAGAAGTACCCGGCCTCGCCCTGCTGGAAGATGTCGTCGCGGTTGATCACCAGGTTCATCGCCCGCCGCAACGCCGGGTTGTCGAAGGGCTTGCGGGTGGTGTTGATCCACAGACCGTGGATGCCGAGGTTCGCCGGGAACCACAGCTTGTGGTTCTTCGGGTCCTTGTCCTGGTAGACGGCCTTCACGTTCGGGACGAAGACGAAGCTCCACTCCGACGCGCCGTTGGCCAGCGCGGTGGTCTGCGCGTTGTTGTCGTTGTACGACGTGTACCGCAGCTCCTTGACCTTCGGGAGGTCCTGCCAGTACGAGTCGCGCAACGTCAGCGTCGTGGTCTGCGGGGTGAACGACTTCACCGTGTAGGGACCGGTGCCGATCGGGCTCTTCAGGGTGTCCTGGCTCGGGTCCTTGATCGTCGACCACTGGTGCTTCGGGATCACGAACACGGTCAGGATCTTGTTCTGGTTGGTGAACTGCGACCGGGTGAAGGTCAGGTCGACCTTGTTGCCGGACGCGGTGATGGTGCCGTACGGGATCGCGTCCTGGTTGAGGCCCTCGTTGTCCTTGCGGATCTGGAACGAGTACGCCACGTCGTCGGCGGTCATCGGCTGGCCGTCGGAGAACTTCACGCCCTCGCGGACGGTCAGCGAGAGCTTGGTGTAGTTGGCGTCCCACTTCCACTCGGTCGCCAGCCACGGCTTGCCCGGCTCGGTCGGCTTGATCCCGTTGATCATCACCAGCGGCTCGAAGATCATCCAGCGGTAGCCCAGCGAGGCGCCCGAGGAGGAGCCGAGGAACGGGTTGTGGTTCTCGGTCTGCGGACCGTTCGGCATGCCGATGTTCAGAACGGTCGCGGCGGTGCCCGAGCCGTTGTTCCCGGAGCTGCCTGACTTACCGTCCCCGCTGCTACAAGCAGCCAGAGCGGCTGCCGCGAGCAAGCCCGTGAGGGCCAGCGCGACTGTACGTCGTGCTCGCATCGGTTCCTCCTGTGTATCTGTTGGCGGATGCTCACGCCTGAGCCGCGTGAGCAGGTGCATCGTGGCGTGAGAACGCTCTCATGGGAAGAGCGGACGCCTTAACGGATCGATATCGAGGGGTACGCCGGCGGCGGGACAGGGGCAGCTGCCTCGCCGCCGGAGCTCTACTGGGACCGGGTCTTCGGGGCGGTTGAGCTGCGGACGATCAGGGTCGTCGGCAGCACCTGCGGGGTCTCCGGCAGCGGTGTGCCGCCGAAGTACCCCATCAGCATCCGGGCCGCGGCCTGACCCATCTGGCGCATCGGCTGATGCACCGTGGTCAGCGGCGGTTCGGTGTGCTCGGCGTACGGGATGTCGTCGAACCCGACCACCGACACGTCGTTCGGCACGTTCCGCCCGGTCTCCCGGACGGCCTGGATGGCACCGCCGGCGGAGAGGTCGTTATGGGCGAAGACCGCGTCGAACTCGAGTCGCTCGTCGAGCGCGTGCTGGACGCCGCGGCGTCCGCTCTCGTGGGTGAAGTCGCCCTCGAACACGAGTCTCGGGTCAAGCTCGATACCGGCCTCCGCGTAGGTGTCGCGGAAACCGTCCAGGCGTTCGTGGGTACAGCCGAAGCGTTCGACGCCGGTGATCACCAGTGGCCGGCGACGACCGAGCTCCAGCAGGTGCCGGGCGGCGGACTGGCCGCCGGCGTAGTTCGTGGTGGCGACGGACGGGAACTGCGGGCGCTTGTCGCGGTCGTCGATCAGGACCACCGGCAGACCACGCGCGTGGAGTTGCTCGATGTAGGTGAGCGTGCCCTCGGGCTCGATCACCAGCAGGCCGTCGAACGACTGCGCCGAGACCTGGGACGCGAACTGATGCATGGATTCCTCACCCCGGTTGAAGGTGAACAGCAGCAGTCCGTAGCCCTCGCTCTCGACCACGTCGACCGCGCCCTGCAGCACCTCGCCCATCCAGGGCCAGGTGAGCGACGGGACCAGCATCCCGACGATCCGGGTGCGGCCGCGGGCCAGGCCGACCGCACGGGCGCTCGGCACGTAGCCGAGCTCGGCGATCACCTGCCGGACCCGCTCGGCGGTGCGCAGGTCCAGCTCGCCCTTGCCGTTGAGGACGCGTGACACGGTCGTCTTGCTGACACCGGCACGGGCCGCGACATCGGCGATCGTGATGGACATGCTGACTCTCCCCTCGGGCGGTCGGGGTGCTGCATCGTCTTCTGGGCCGGAACCGGTTTCGGAAGCGGTTCCGTAGATCAAAGCCGAGACCGCAACGGGCCGTCAATCACGGAGTGGTAACGAATCGCGGCTTAGTTCACGAGTTGGAAGAAGGGACCTCTTCCGCCGCCGGGGGCGGCATGATGAACTCGGGGCGAGCGGCCCGCGCGGGGCCGGGCAGGGTGAGGTAGAGGGATGGAAGTACGCCGGACCACGGTGCGTGACATGCGCCGGTCCAACCGCTCGGTGATCCTCACCGGCATCTATCGCGAGGGCCCGCTGAGTCGCCAGGAGCTGACCGTCCGGACCTCGCTCAGCGCGGCGAGCGTCAGCAACCTGGTCGCCGAACTCATCGCCGAAGGCGTGGTCGAGGAGGCCGGCTCGGTCGAGTCCGAGGGCGGCCGGCCGCGCGTGCTGTTGCGGGTCGCACCAACATTCCGGTACGTCGTCGGCGCCGAGGTCGGGGAGACCCGGGTCCGGGTCGAGCTGTTCGACCTGGCCATGAATGTGCTGGCGCGGGCCGACCATCCGATCGCCACGCCGACGCCCGAAGAGGTCGTGAAGCACGTACTGGAAGGGCTTTCGACCGTGATCGCTGCCTCCGGCATCCAGCCCGAGCAGGTGCTCGGGCTCGGTGTCGCGGTCGCCGGTGTGGTCGAGGACAACGCGATCGTCGATGCGCAGACGCTCGGCTGGGAGGCTGTGCCGCTCGCCGGGCTGCTTGCCGAGGGCACCGATATTCCGGTGCACGTGGACAACGGCGCGAACATGCTCGGTCAGGCGGAGATGTGGTTCGGCGCGGGCCGCGGCGCAACCGACGCCGTCGTCGCGCTGGTCGGCTCCGGTGCCGGATCGGCCCTGGTCGCCGGCGGATCCAGCTACCGCGGCGCCCGCAGCAGCGCGGGCGAGTGGGGCCACATGACGATCATGTACGGCGGCCGCCGATGCCGCTGCGGCGCCTTGGGCTGCCTCGAGGCGTACGTCGGTGCGGAAGGCGTCCTGGACCGGTACCGGCTCGCCGGCGGGACTGTCGACGGCGACGAGGAGACCGCCTTCGTCGAGTTGCTGGAGTCGACGACAGAGCCGGCTACGACGATCGTCAACGAAACGATCGGCTACCTGGCCGCGGGGTTTGCGAACCTGGTCAACCTGGTCAACCCCGAGCGCATCGTGCTCGGTGGCTGGGCGGGACTGTTGCTGGGGGAGAAGCACCTCGACGAGCTACGTGCTGAGGTGGGCAAGCACGCGCTTCGGCGTCCCTATGCGCAGGTGTCCATCGTGTTGTGCGAGTTGGGCCGCGACGCCGTAGCACTCGGCGCCGCGACCCTTCCCGTCGTACGACTACTTCGCGATGGCGGCACCGTACCCGCGCGCTAGTTACCTCTGGTGAAGCCGTCGATGAGGGTGTCGACCCCGAGCTGGAAGCGGCGATTGGCCGACTGCTTCGAACCGCCGAGGCGCTGAGCGTTCTCGGCGGCCGCGAGCCCCTCGACGAGGGTGAAGAACACCAGGGCGATGTCGGTCGGGTCGCCGTCGAAGTCTCCCGCGTCGACGGCGTTCCGGACGTGCTGGACGAAGATCTTGCGTACCTTGGCCCCTGCCTTGCCTTCGTTCTGCGTGGGGTCGAAGTCCGCGAACGGCCGGGAGAACATCACGTCGGCGAGCATCGGGTGCTCCAGGAGGAACAGGCGGAAGGCCTCGGCCAGGTGCCGGAGCGCCTCGAGTGCGTCCGCCGTCGGAGGAAGCGCCGCGAGCTCCTCGCCGAGCAAGCGGAAACCCTCGAAGAAGATCTCGCGGACGATCCCCGCCTTGTCGCCGAAAACCTCGTAGATCGCCGGAAGCGAGGCGCGGGCGCGGTGGGCGACGGTCCGGGTCGTCAGGCCCGCGACGCCTTCCTCCGCGAGCACAGCCATCGCGCTCGCCAGCCCCCGCTCGTGGAGCGCTTCCGTGCGTTGCTTGACCCGTGGCACAGCCCGACCGTAACACGTGGAGCAGCGTTACGGAACGCTGTTACAGAACGGTGGTATAAAGGTCCCGAGGAGAGGACATGGACATGCCCGACACTGCTCTTGGCGTCCGGAAGACCGTTGACTTGCCGCGCGGACGGGTCGCGTACGTCGACCGCGGGTCCGGCCCGCCGGTCGTGTTCGTCCACGGTCTGCTGGTCAACGCCGATCTCTGGCGCAAGGTAGTTCCGGACGTCGCCGGTGCGGGCTTTCGCTGTCTGGCTGCGGACTGGCCGCTCGGCGCGCATCGGCTGCCGATGCCGGACGGCACGGATCTGACGCCCTCCGGCGTCGCCGAGTTGATCGCCGAGTTCATCGAGGCGCTGGATCTAGCTGATGTCACCGTCGTTGCCAACGACACCGGCGGGGCGCTCACGCAGATTCTGATGGCCGGCCATCCGGAGCGGATCGGACGCGTCGTCCTGACCCCGTGTGACGCCTTCGAGGACTTCTTCCCGGCGCCGTTCGACCAGATGCCCAAGCTGGCTCGTCTGCCAGGTGCGATCTGGCTGGCGAGCCGCCTTCTGCAACTGCCGTTCGTACGGCGGCAGCCGAACACCTACGGCTGGTTGGCCAAACGCGGCATTCCCGCGGAGATCCTCGACTCCTACCTGCGGCCGATCCGCGACAACGCGGAGATTCGCAGGGACGCCCGGCGGTTCATCTCGGGCGTCGACAACAGCTACACCTTGGCTGCTTCGACAGCGCTCGCCGACTTCGGCAAACCTGTCCTCCTGGTCCGGGCCGCGGACGATCGGATCTTCCAGCCCGTGCTCTTCGATCGACTTGCGGCAATCCTGCCCAACGCGGAGCTGGTCTCGGTTGCCGACTCCTGGACGTTCATCCCGGAGGACCAGCCGTCCGAACTGGCCCAACTGATCGTGGACTTCGCCTCATGATGACGGCTTTCAGGTCCGCGCTCGTGGTGGCCTGGCTGGCCATCGTGGCGGTGACGGTGCACGCCATCGCAACGGTCGGCTTGTCCGCCGGCAGCGTGTTCGTCACGGACTTCTCGCACCCTTGGCGTGCTCAGATCAACGGTGACTTCAGTCTGCATCTGCTGTTGATCATGGGGTGGATCGTCTATCGGGAAGGACGGACGTTGCGCGGCCTGCTGCTCGCGGTTCCCGTCGTACTCGGGAGCCTCTACACGCTGCCGTACATCTTCGTTGCCACGTTCAGGTCTGCTCCGCGACATAACGCGGTCGCGGAGCAGACCAGTCGGTAGGTCACACGGTCCACTTCTGGTTGGCGCCGCCGGTGCAGGTCCAGATCTGGGTCGGGGTTGCGTTGGCGGAGTTGTTGCCGGTGACATCGAGGCACTTGTTGGCCGGGGGATTCACCAGATCGTGCCCGCTGGTGTAGGTCCACTGTTGGGCCGCGTTGCCGTTGCAGGTGGCGATCTGGACTCTGGTGCCGTCGGCGGTGGCGGCGTTCGCCACGTCGAGGCACTTGCCCAGGGCGCGGATCGTGCCGTCGCCCGGACGCGTCCACTTCTGCGCGTTGGTGCCGTTGCAGTCGTACAGCTGCACCGTCGTACCGTCAGCGGCGTTCGCTCCGGCCACGTCGAGGCACTTGCCCGCCAGACCGGTGATCTGCGAGCCGCTTCCGCCGGAGCTGCCGAGCGTGGAGACGCGGACGTAGTCGACGGTCATGGTCTGCGGGAACTGCGTCGTACCGTCGGGGTAGCCCGGCCAGTAGCCGCCGACCGCGAGGTTCAGGATCATGAAGAACGGGTGGTTGAAGACCCAGGTGTTGCCGTTCAGGTCGGCCGGCGTACGGCGCTGGTACTGAACGCCGTCGACGTACCAGGTGATCGAGTCCGGGGCCCAGTCCACCGTGAACGTGTGGAAGTCGTCGGCGAACGACCAGCCGTTCGGATGGTTGTACGCGGCACCGATTCCGCCGGCGCCGGAGTACCCCGGCCCGTGGATAGTGCCGTGCACGGTCGCCGGCTCCTTGCCGATGTTCTCCATGATGTCGATCTCGCCGTCGTTCGGCCAGTTGCCGCCGCCGAGCATCCAGAACGCGGGCCAGATCCCTTGCCCGCGGGGGATCTTGATGCGGGCCTCGAACCGGCCGTACGTCTGGGTGAAGGTCTGCGCGGTCAGCAACCGCGCCGACGTGTACTGGCACGGGCCGTAGTGGCACTGGAAGCCGCCGTTCTCCTGCCGGGCGGTGATGACCAGGTTGCCGTTGCCGTCCAGCGCGGAGTTGCGGGTGCTGTTGGTGTAGTACTCCATCTCGTTGTTGCCCCAGCCGCTGCCGCCGATGTCGTACCGCCACTTGGCGGGGTCGGGGGCCTGGCCGGCCGGGCCGTCGAAGTTGTCCTCCCAGACCGTGGCGGTCGCGGCCGCATCGGCCTGCTGGTGTGCGGTGGCCGCGGGCTGGAGGAGGGCGGTGCCGATCAGTGCGGCACCGATCCCGACGAGCGCGAACAAGCGGGGACGCTTCATGAGTACCTCATTTCGGGGGCGTCTGAATGAGGACAGTGATTGGGCGGCAGCGTGCCGTGAGAACGCTCTCAGGTCAAGCCCGGGACTAAATAAAAGATCTGAAAAAAGTCTCGGTTCCGGCGTTGACACTGCTGTGCGCGAATGGTTACCTCTTGCTGACCAACTGTTGCGGCGCGGGCAGACGCCGACAACTCGAAACCGCCCCAGGCTCCTTTAAAACAAGGGAGAACCGCCCCATGCCCGCGAAACGGCTCTTGCCGGCCGCGGTCGCTGCGCTCTGCGTGGCCGCCGCCGGATTCGGCTTCGGAACCGCCCCACCCGCCGTCGGCTCGATGGCCGCCGGTGAACAGGTCAACATCTGGCTGACCACCACCAACGACGCGGCCGGCCAGAACGTGACCCGCGGTCTGCAGCAGCAGACGCCGGTGAACTTCGGCCCGGCCGGTGGCTCCGCGAACCAGACCATCACGGTCAACGAGAACACGACGTACCAGTCCTTCGAGGGCGGCGGTGCGTCGTTCGCCGACAGTTCGGCGTGGCTGCTGAACAGCAGCAACGTGATCTCGGCCGCGACCCGCGACCAGGTGATGAAGGATCTGTTCGACCCGGTCAACGGGATCGGCCTCGCCTTCGTCCGGAACCCGATGGGCGCGTCCGACCTGGCCCGGTTCAACTACTCGTACGACGACACCTGCTGCGACCTGAACGACTTCAGCATCCAGCACGACCTCGCGGACGTCGTACCGCTCACCAAGCAGGCCCGGCAGCTCAACCCGGCTTTGAAGGTCATGGGTTCGCCGTGGAGCGCGCCGGCCTGGATGAAGGACAACAACGACTTCGTCCACCGCGGCTGGCTGAAGTGGGAGTACGCGCCGACGTACGCACAGTACTTCGTCAAGTACCTGCAGCAGAACGAGGCCCAGGGCAACCACATCGACTACATCTCGGTGCAGAACGAGCCGACGTGCTGCGGCTCGGACTCGACCGGGTACGCGTCGATGAACTGGAACGGGTCCGGCCTGCTCGAGTTCACCAAGAACAACCTGATGCCCGCGCTGCAGGCCGCCGGGCTGACCACGAAGGTGCTGATCCTCGACTACAACTGGGGTAACTACAACGACCTCGGTTCGGTCCCGATCGCGGACGCCGCGCTGCGCAACCACCCGAACTTCGGCGGTATCGCCTGGCACGGGTACGGCGGCGACGTGAACCTGCAGACCCAGGTGCACAACCAGTACCCGGGCGTGAACGCGTACATGACCGAGCACTCCGGCGGGACCTGGATCGCGAACCAGCAGGTCGAGGACATGAACAACCTGATCGACTACACCCGCAACTGGGACAAGTCGTGGGTCAAGTGGGGCATCGCTCTGGACGAGAACCACCTGCCGTACGTCGGCGCCGGCTGCAACGTCTGCACCGGTCTCGTCACCGTGCACCGCAACGACAGCCAGCGCGGTCAGGTCACGAAGACCGTCGAGTACTACACGATGGGCCACCTGACCAAGTTCGTGAAGCCGGGCGCGCTGCGGATCGACTCGACCGCGAACAGCTCGGTGAAGAACGTGGCCTGGAAGAACCCGGACGGTTCCAAGGCCCTGATCGCCTTCAACACCACGGGGAGCTCGCAGTCCGTGCGGGTGAACTGGGGCTCGCAGTCCTTCGTCTACACCCTGCCGACCAAGACGTCGGCGACCTTCACCTGGTCCGGCTCACAGAGCGGCGACGGCGGCGGCGGTGGCGGACAGATCACGGGGTTGGCCGGCAAGTGCATGGACGTCGCCGGCGCCAACGCCGCGGACGGTACGGCGGTCCAGTTGTACGACTGCAACGGTACGACGGCCCAGCAGTGGTCGCGTCCTGGTGACGGGACGGTCCGCGCACTCGGCAAGTGCCTCGACGTCAACGCCGGCTCCGTCGCCAACGGCGCGAAGGTGCAGATCTATTCGTGCAACGGCAGTGCCGCCCAGCAATGGACCTACACGAGTGGGAGAGACCTGGTGAATCCACAGGCGAACAAGTGTCTCGATGTCACCGGCAACAACTCCGCCAACGCGACTCCGCTGCAGACCTGGACCTGCACGGGCGCGGCGAACCAGAAGTGGACCATCTCATGAAGCGGGTGACGGCGGCCGCCGCCGCTCTGGTGCTCGGCGGTGGTCTGTTGATGACGGCCAGCCCTGCGCAGGCGGCGACCGGGACGATCACCGGCCTGGCCGGGAAGTGTGCGGACGTCGCCGGCGCGAACTCCGCGGACGGTACGGCGGTCCAGTTGTACGACTGCAACGGGACGGGCGCGCAGCAGTGGACCCGATCGAGTGACGGGACGTTGCGGGCCCTCGGCAAGTGCCTGGATGTGTCGGGTGGCTCTGTGGCCAACGGTGCGAAGGTGCAGTTGTGGACGTGCAACGGGTCTGCTGCCCAGCAGTGGACGTACACGGCTGGGCGGGACTTGGTGAACCCGCAGGCGAACAAGTGCCTCGATGTCACCGGAAACAATTCCGCGAACAGTACGCCGTTGCAGTTGTGGACCTGCACCGGTGCGGCGAACCAGAAGTGGAACGTGCCTGCCGCGGATGACGGGCCTCCTCCGGCGGGCGGTGCGCCGATGGCCGCAGCGCCGTACCTCTATCAGGGCTGGGGTGAGCCGCCGAACCCGGCGACCGTGATGAACGCGGCCGGGGTGAAGTGGTTCACGATGGCGTTCATCCTGTCGAACGGGTACTGCAACCCGCAGTGGGACGGGAACCGGCCGTTGACCGGTGGCGTCGACCAGCAGGCGATCAACACGATCCGGTCCAACGGCGGCGACGTCGTGGTCTCGGTCGGCGGCTGGTCCGGCAACAAGCTGGGGCAGAGCTGCGGTACGGCCAGTGAGCTTGCGGCGGCGTACCAGAAGGTGATCAACGCGCTGTCGCTGAAGGCGATCGACGTCGACATCGAGGACCAGGAGTTCTCGCAGCCGGCGGTCCGGCAGAAGGTCGTCGACGCGCTGAAGATCGTCGAGCAGAACAACCCGGGGATCGCGACGTACCTGACGTTCGGCACCACGACGTCCGGTCCGGACGGGAACGGCCAGGACCTGATCCAGCGGGGTGCGAACTCGGGGCTGAACCTGGACGGCTGGGTGATCATGCCGTTCGACTTCGGCGGCGGGTCGACCAACATGGGCACGCTGACCCGGCAGGCGGCCGATGGGCTGAAGAACCGGGTCAAGGCGGCGTACGGGCTGACCGACGACGCGGCGTACCGGAAGATCGGCATCTCCTCGATGAACGGCATCACCGACGTGGCCGGTGAGCGCGTCAACCTGTCGGACTTCGAGTCGATGCTGTCCTACGCGTCCGAGCACCACCTGGCCCGGTTCACGTTCTGGTCGGTGAACCGCGACCGTCCGTGCACAGGCGGCGGCGCCGACACCTGCTCCGGCGTCTCCCAGAATGCTTGGGACTTCTCACGGGTGATTGGGAGATATCGCGGTTAGCGATCCCCAGGCCATCACAATCGGCCCGCGACGGCGCCCCACCACGGGCGCTCGTCGCGGGCCGACGATTGTGATGGCCTGGGGATCGTTGACCCTCCGGCTACCGGAGGGTGGAAGCTTGTCGCATGACGGCGACGGTGACGGTGGGGGAATTCTCCCGCCTGACGCATCTGAGTGTGAAAACCCTGCACCACTACCACGACATCGGCCTGCTCGCGCCGGTCGCGATCGACGCCTCCTCGGGCTATCGGCGCTACGGGACCGATCAGGTCGACACCGCGCTGCTGATCCGGCGGCTGCGGGAACTGCGGATGCCGCTGCCGGATGTCCGCGCGGTGGTCGAGGCGTCCGACGGTCCGGCCCGGGAAGAGACGTTGCGGGCCCATCTCGAGCGGATGGAGCAGGAACTCGCCCATACGCGGGACGTCGTCACGTCACTGCGTGAACTGCTGACACCCGGTCGGCCGGTACTCGACGTGCAGTACCGGTTCATCCCGGCGTTCCGTGCGTACGGCGTGTCCGGGCACGTCGTACGGGACGAGATCGGGCCGTGGTGCGAGTACGCCTTCGGGAAGCTCGACGCCGTCGCCGGTGACATCCGGGCGACCTCGGGAGCCACGTACAGCGACGAGTTCTTCACCGACGACGCGGGTGAGGTGGTGACCTTCCTCCCGGTGGCGCCCGACCAGCCGCCGGCCGACGGGGTCGAGCTCGTCGACCTGCCCGGCGGGTACTTCGCGATCGCCGTGCACGCCGGCCCGTTGACCGACTTCGATCGCACGTACGGCGCGCTCGGCAGCCATGTCGCGGAGTACTGCGAGGTGGCGCCGGGACCGATCCGTGAGTTGTACCCCATCGGCCCGGGGGACGTCCCCGATCCGGCCGACTACCGAACCGAGGTCTGCTGGCCGATCCAGCGGATCCCCGTGCTGAAAGGCTGAACTGTGTCCACTTCTCTCGAGAGCATCGTCTTCGACTGTGCCGACGCGGCCACCCTCGCCGCCTTCTGGGCCGGCGTCCTGTCCACCGAGGTCGATGCTGACGGCAATGAGTCCTTCGCGACTGTGAACCGCGCCGCGGACGGCCTCACGCTGATGTTCCAGCAGGTCCCGGAGCCGCGCACCAGCAAGAACCGGCTGCACGTCGACCTCGCCACCGCGGACTGGTCCGACGAGGTCGACCGGCTGGTCGGACTGGGCGCCAAGCGGCTCGACGACCACCACGAGTACGGCGTCCACTGGATCACCCTCGCCGACCCCGAAGGCAACGTCTTCGACCTCGCCGAGCACTCCTGACGGGCCATTGCCAGGCAGGGATTGTGGGAGGAGGGTGAGAAGTGTCCGGCGGCGCCGCCGGGGCGCTGCCCTGAGCGCAGAGGAGGTGGATCGTGTACGCGCGTTCCACCACGATCAATGCCGCCCCGGCGTCGATCGACGCCGGAATCGCGCAGGTGCGCGACGAGGTGATGCCCATGCTGACGGGGATGGACGGCTGTATCGGCCTGTCCATGATCGTCGACCGTGAGTCCGGCCGCTGTATCACCACCAGCGCCTGGCAGTCGGAGGAGGCGATGCGGGCCACGGATGAAGCACTGCGACCGGTCCGGGACAGGATCGCAGCGGTGCTCGGCGGCAGCCCGATGGTGCAGGAGTGGGAGATCGCCGTACTGCACCGTGATCACCGTTCGGCCGCCGGCGCGTGTGTCCGGGCGACCTGGGTGAAGGTCGATCCTGCGAACCTCGACCGGTCGATCGACGTCTACAAGCTCGCGTCGCTGCCGAGGCTCGAGGACCTGGCCGGCTTCTGCAGCGCGAGCCTGCTGGTCGACCGGGCGTCCGGCCGCGCGGTCTCGTCGGTCACCTACGACAGCCAGGAGACGCTGGACGGCAGCCGGGAAGCGGCGGCCTCGATGCGTGCCTCGACCGCCAAGGACGCCGGCGCCGAGATGCTGGACTTCGGCGAGTTCGAACTCGCCATCGCCCATTTAAGGGTCCCTGAGCTGACCTGACCTGGCGTTCGGAAGCGCCAGCGCCGCGATCGAGGCGGCGGCCGTGATCGCGACCGCCGCCCAGAACGCGGCCGGGAACGATCCGCGCTGCAGGATCACCGCGAGTACGGCGATCCCGAGCGAACCGCCGATCTGCTGCAGGATCCGGGTCCCTGTCGTCGCGGCGGCGTACTGCGACTTCGGCAAGGTCGCGTACGTCGCCGTGATCGACGGGAGCAACGACGCGGTCAGCCCGACACCACGGACCAGCAGAGCAACCGCGAGCAACGCGACCGGCGTACCCGATCCGGCGATCGCGAACGGGATCGTGCCGGCCACCGCGAGGGCGAGACCGACGAGCATGATCGTCCGGGTCGCGCCGGTCCGGTCGAGGATCCGGCCGACGCAGATCGTCCCGATCATCGCGCCGATGCCCTGCGGCGCCAGCAGCAGACCGGCCTCGAGCGGGGTCGCCGCGCGGGTCTGCTGGTAGTACAGAGGCAGCAGGAACATCGCTCCGAACAGCGAGCCTCCGAAGATGAACACGAGCGCAGCACACGCGCTGAACGACCGGTCCCGGAACAGCCGGAGGTCGAGCAACGGCGTCACCGTCCGCACCGCGTGCACGCCGTACCCGAGCAGCAGGACGATCCCCGCGATCAGCCCGGTCGTCGCGGCAGCGGAGAGGTGACCGATCCCGCCGTACGACGTCAGGCCGTAGATGAGGATCGCGAGTCCGGGGGAGAGGAGTGCCAGCCCGCGGAGGTCGAGCGGCGGCCGGGTCTCGGCCGGGCCTCCGGTGACGAGTCCGCGGGACAGGACGAGTGCGGCCACGATGACCGGAACGTTGACCAGGAACGCCCATCGCCAGTCGAACGCGCCGATGATCAGGCCGCCGAGCACCGGTCCGACGACCGGAGCGAGCTGGGTCGGGACGATGACGAAGCTCATCACCCGGCCGAGCTTGTCCTGACCCGCCTGCTCGGCCAGGACGATCCGGAGCAACGGGAGCAGCATCCCGCCGCCGAGCCCCTGGATCACCCGGAAGGCGATCAGCGCGCCGGCCGACCACGCGACCGCGCACAGGACCGAACCGAGCAGGAAACCGGTCAGGCAGAGCCGCCACACCCAGCGCGTGCCGAACCGCGCGACGGCCCAGCCGGTCAACGGGAGCATCGCGGTCAGCGCGAGCAGGTACGCCGTGGTGACCCATTGGATCGTGGCGAGCGGAGAGCCGAACTCGCGGGCCAGGCGGTCGATCGCGACGCTGACGATGGTGGTGTCGAGCAGCGTGGCCGCCGAACCGATCGACAGCACCAGCGCGAGGCGGATCAGCCGGGGTTCCAGCCGAGTCTCGGTGACGGGCATGGGTGAAGTCTCCTAATTAGACTTGACGGTTCAGTCTTGTTTGAGGCTAAATTAGACTGAACCGTCTAGTCAAGTAAGGTGGCTGTATGACGGATGAGCGCACGGTCGGCCCGGGACGGCCGCCGGTACGGAAGAAGTCGCCGGCCAAGCGGTCGGCGATCCTTGCCGCGGCGACCGCGATGTTCTTCGAGCATGGCTACGAGCGGACCAGCGTCGACGCGATCGCCGCGTCCGCGGGCGTCGGGAAGCAGACCGTCTACGGCCACTTCGGGGACAAGGAAGGCCTGTTCCTCGCTGTGGTCGAGGCGGTGCGAGAGGCTCAGGAGGCGGCGGTCGAACCGGGGATGCCGGATACCGGCGACCCGCTGGCCGACCTGACCGCGGTGGGCGAGTTGATCCTCGACGGTGTCCTGTCACCGTCGATCTCGGCGCTGCACCGCCTGACGATCGCCGAGCTGCCACACCATCCGGAGTTGCAGCGGATGTGGCGGGACGAAACGGCCAGGCCCGGGCGCGACGACCTGATCGCGGCGTACCTGCGGTCCTGTGACGCCAAGGGCCTGCTCAAGGTCCCGGATCCCGAGCTGGTGACTCGGCAGCTGACGTTCCTGGTCGTCACCGAGGGTCGGGTGGCGACGCTGCAGGGCACCGAGCCGCTGCGCGCGGACGATCGGCATCGCATCGCCGCCCAGGCTGCCGATCTGATCGTGCGGGCGTGCCGTCCCTAGGCTGAGTGGCCGAAAGTTGCGCTGAACGCCTCCTGGAAGAGGTCGGCCAGGTCGGGTTCGCCGTCGTCGGCGGCCCAGCGGAGCAAGGCGGTATGGGTCACGCCCAGTACGGCGCTTGCGGCGGCGCGGGCGCCGTACTCGAGGGTGGGATCGTCGGCGCAGATCGCGCTGACGAACGCCTCTTGGAGGCGGAATTGGCTGTCCAGGTGTCGCGCCTGGAGTGCCGGGGTCGAGATCATCAGCCGGAGTCTGGCGAGGAGCAGGTCGTGCTCGTTCGTGGCGGCCAGGTCGAGGATGGTCAGGACGGTACGGCCGATGCGGTCGGTGAGTGATCCCGTCGCGGGGAGCTCGGTGAGCGTGGTCGCGGTCAGCTGGTCGAAGTCGTCGTACAGGACCAGGTCTTCCTTCGTGGGGAAGTTCCGGTAGACCGTCATCGCCGAGACGCCGGCCGCGTCGGCGACGTCGTTCACCGTGGTCGCGTCGTACCCGCGGTCGGTGAAGAGGCGGAGCGCCTGCCGCTGGATGCGTTGCCGGGTGTCGGCGCGCTGGCGGTCCCTCAAGTTCATGTGGTAGATACTAACAACATGATAGTTTCTAACATGAACGGCAAGGTCGCGTTGGTGACGGGCGCCTCCCGGGGCATCGGGCGGGCTATCGCGGAGCGGTTGGCCGCGGCGGGGGCGGAGGTAGCCGTGCACTACCACCAGGACAAGGCCGGTGCGGAGGAGACGCTCGAGCGGATCGGCGGTCGCGGGGTTCGTGATCGGGGCCGAGCTCGGTGTTTCAGGGGATGTGGAGGGGGTGGTGCGGCAGTTGGCGGCTGGGTTGGATGGCCGGCGGCTGGATGTGCTCGTGAACAACGCGGCGACGTCGCCGACGGGTCCGATCGGTACGGACACGGAGGCAGCGTTCGACCGGTTGATGGCGGTCAACGTGCGGGCACCGTACTTCCTGATCCAGCGGTTGCTGCCGGTGCTGTCCGACGACGGCCGGATCGTGTCGATCTCGTCGGTCGCGACCCGGATGGCGAACCCGGCGCAGACCTCGTTCGCGATGACCAAGGGCGCGCTGGAGACGATGACCCTCAGCTTGGCGCAGGAGCTGGGCGCACGGGGCATCACCGTGAACGCCGTCGCGCCCGGTGCGACCCGGACCGAGGCGAACGGGGCGATCTTCGAGACGCCCGGCCTGTCGGAGCTGATCGTCGCGCAGACGGCGCTCGGGCGGTTGGGGAGCGCCGACGATGTCGCGGAGGTGGTCGCGTTCCTCGCCTCACCGGCGGCGCGGTGGATCACCGGACAGGTCGTGGACGCGTCCGGTGGTCTGCACCTCGGGGTCGGCTAGGGGGTCGACTCGGGCGTCGACTCGGTGTCGAGGAAGAGTTGTACGTCGGGATGCGTGCGCAGCGCCGTACCGGGGTGATCGGGGCCGATCGGCTGCGTGAGGGTGTCGTGGACGGCTTGGCGCTTGACTGATCCGGGGACCGAACCGATCAGCGCGTGCGCGTTCAGCAGGCGGGGGATGGTCACGGTGATCGCGTGGGTCGGTACGTCGGCCAGGGTCGGGAAATTGCCCTCGTCGACCTGCTGCCGGCGGCTGGTCTCGTCGAGCGCGACGCGTTTCACGGCGTCCGGGTCATTGAAGTCGGCGGGCGGGTCGTTGAAGGCGAGGTGGCCGTTGACACCCAGGCCGAACAGGACCAGGTCGAACGGGTCGTCGCTCATCAGCTCGGCGTAGGCGTCCGGGCCGTCGTCGGGGGCAAGCGGGTGGAACGTTGCCTGCGGCACCTTGTCGAGGAAGTTCCGGCGCAGCCAGTTGCGGAACGACTGCGGCGCCTCCGGCAACAGGGCGACGTACTCGTCCATGTGGAAGCACTCGACCCGGCTCCAGTCGAGGTCCGGCTCGGCGGCGAGCGCGGCCAGGGTGGCTGTCTGGCTCGGCGCGGCGGCCAGCATGACGCGCGCTCGCCCGGTCGTTGCGATCGCCTTCCGTAGCCGCTCGGCCGCTGCGGCGCTCGCAGCGCGCCCGAGCTCGGTGCGGTCGGAGCAGGTGACGACTCGCGGCGCATGCTCAACAGTCATGGGGAAAGGCTCGCACACGATTCGGGTCTGTGAACAAGCGATGGTGTCGGGGCACAGGCAATAGCTTGTTCACCGACACCGGCGGGTGTGCTCTGACCCGGGGGTTAACCCCCGGTTGGGTTGGTGGGCTGACTGGAGTGTGCGGGGTTGTCCGCGCAAATAGCTTCGTGGCTATGACGAATCAGGTGTTGCTGGGTGCGGTGCAGGAGCCGACGGGTGGGGTGGCTGGGTGGGCGATCGATCTGATGGAGCGGTTGGGGCCGGCGGGGGCAGGGCTTGCGGTGGCGCTGGAGAATCTGTTTCCGCCATTGCCGAGTGAGGTGATCCTGCCGCTGGCCGGGTTCGCGGCGGCGCGCGGTGACTTCGGGCTGGTTGCCGCGATCGTGTTCACCACGCTCGGGTCGATCGTGGGTGCGCTCGCGTTGTACGGCGTGGGCGCGGTGCTCGGGCGGGACCGGACGCGGGCGCTCGCCGGGAAGCTGCCACTGGTGAAGCTGCGGGACGTCGACAAGGCCGAGGGCTGGTTCGAACGGCACGGTGCGAAGGCAGTACTGATCGGGCGGCTGGTCCCGGTGGTACGCAGCCTGATCTCGGTGCCGGCCGGGGTCGAGCGGATGCCGGTCGCGCTGTTCCTCCCGCTGACGGCCGTCGGGAGCCTGGTGTGGAACTCGGTGCTGATCCTGGCCGGCTACCAGCTCGGCGAGCGGTGGCATCTGGTGGAGTCGTCGGTCGGGGTGTTCCAGAAGCTCGTGATCGCCGCCGCGGTGGGCGCGGTCGGGTGGTTCGTCGTGGTGCAGATCCGGGCCCGGCGTTCGGATTCTGAGAAAGTCCAGTAAGCGGCTCGACTTTGACTACGCTCGAGGGAGTTGCCGTCGAGGTTTCAGGAGATGGGTCAGATGCCGTCAGTCGCGTTCGAGTCGCAGGTCGTGCCCCAGGGTGCGCAAGAGCCGCCGGTCTGGCCGCAGTCGGTGGTCACGCTGGTGGGCAATCCGCGGGCCGGTTCGCGGACAGCGGCCGCTGCGGCGTCCGTCGCGGAGCTGCTTGCCTCTGAGCTCGGTACGCCGTACCGGATCGACGAACTGATCGATCTGGTGACGATCGCCCCGGCCATCTTCCAGGGTGAGCAGGCCGGAGTCGAGGCGCAGGCGGCGCTTGAGAGCGCGATCGATCTGGTGTCGTCGGCGTCGGTGATCGTCGTCGCGACTCCGGTCTACAAGGGCAGCTACACCGGGTTGCTCAAGAGCTTCCTCGACGTACTGCGACCTTCCGCGTTGGCGGGTTCCGTGGTCGTGCCGGTGACGGTGTCGGCGGCGCCGAGCCACAAGTTGCTGGCCGATCAGCACATCCGTCCGGTGCTGGCCGAGCTCGGCGCGAGCGTCCCGGTGCCCGGGGTGATCCTGGAGGAGCGCGACCTCGAGGATTTGCAGGTCGTGCTGTCCGGTTGGATCCGCGACAACGCCGGCATCGTCCAGGCCACCACCATCGCCCTCCAGCCAGTCGCCGAACCCACGCCTGCCCGATAGCGCAAACCCCGCGCACACCTGGCGGTCCGCGACCTACTGTCACCCCATGGGAGACCGGGAGCGGGTCGAGCGGAATCGGGATGCGTGGGACTTGCGGGCTGTTGCGCATGTGTCGTCGGGGTTCTACGACGTCGACGGGTTTCGGGCGGGGCGTAGTTCGCTGCGGGTGTTCGAGGTCGAGGCGTTGGGGAACGTGCGCGGGAAGCGGCTGCTGCACCTGATGTGTCACTTCGGGTTGGACACGTTGTCGTGGGCGCGATTGGGCGCCGACGTCACCGGCGTGGACTTCTCCGGCGAGGCGGTTGGCGCCGCGCAAGCGTTGGCCGCCGAGGTCGGGCTGCCCGCACAGTTCGTGCAGGCGGACGTGTACGACGTGGCCGACGTACTGGAGCCCGCGTCGTACGACGTGGTGGTGGCGACGTACGGCGTCCTGGTGTGGCTACCGGACCTCGATAGGTTCGCCCGGGTGGTGGCGCGGATGCTGCGACCGGGCGGCGTGGTGTTCCTCGCGGAGTTCCACCCGCTGCAATCGATGGTCGACGGGGAACTCCGGGTGCGTACGTCGTACTTCCGGGAAGGCGCCGCCGATCGCACGGTCCGAACCAGCTACACCGGCCAGGAGCTGCAGGAGCACGTACAAAGCACCTGGCCGTGGACGGTCAGCGGCCTCGTCAACGCGCTGGCCGGAGCCGGTCTGCGAGTGGAACGCCTCGACGAGCTCCCAGTAGACCTACGCCGGCGAAGCCCGGAAATGATCCAGGACTCCAACGGTTTCTGGCACCTACCAGGCGACCTTCTGCCGCTCCTACTGACCTGTCGGGCTGTCAAAGACTGACTTGAAGCGAGCGGTCAGGTCGTCGACCCAGGCTGTTGGGGTTCGATGATCCGGGAGCGGTACGCCGGCTTCGCTCCGCCACAGGGCGTCGCCGAGCGTGGTGCGCAGGTGCCAGGCCATGACCCGCTCGGGAGACAGGCGGCGGCCGGAGATCTGTTGGTAGTGATGGATGGTCGCCTGCATGAGTTCGACGCCCGGCCCGGTCCCCGGGAAAGCGCGGAGGTCGTACTCGGGGTCGGCCGTGCCGACTGTTTCGAAGTCGATCACCACGCGGAGTTCATCGCCCTGCCAGACCTGGTTGCCGCCGTGGAAGTCGCCGTGCGCCAGTACAGCCGGTGCCGGCGAGGCGAGGACGTCGTCGGCCCAGTCGCACCAACGCATCACCGACTCGACCTGATCCGGGCGGACCCACCGCCCGAAGCCGGCGCGGATCGTCTGCGTGGTCGCGGGCGGCAGCAGTACGGGCTGAAGGCCGCCGATGACCCGGTCGACCCGCTCGAAGGTCGCCGGGTGGTGCAGGCCGGCCAGAAAGAGCGCGAGCTGCCGGCCGGCGTGATCCCGGTCGATCGAGTCGATGATGTCGAACAACGCCGTACCAGGAACGCGCTTGGTCACGAGCAGCACCGGATCGGTGCTGCTGGCAACCACCTCCGGGAGGAACGGGACGCCAGGCTCGTTCGCAAGTGCCGCCAGCACGTCGATCTCGTGCGCAACCCGGAGCGCTGCGGATCGCGACCACGCGAACTTCGCGACGTACTGCTCCCCGACCATCGCGCTGGCGGCCCACCACTGCGGATCTTCCTCGTTCAGTGTCTCCCGGACGACGATCTCGTGCCCGCTCAACTCCGGAGCAACCGCTCGCAGGGCGTCAGCGACCGCGTTCGGAGACTTCTCGGCCGACCACCTCATCCGTCCATCCCATCACGAGGACGGCTTTCCGGAAGAAAGTTTGCGTTGGGTGGCAAGAATCTTCCGGAAAGCCGCACGAACTCAGTCCGAGTAGGTCGGTTGGGTGGGGGAGTGGCGGAGGGCGGTGGTTGCCGGGATGAGGGTTGAGGCGAAGGTCAGGAGAGCTGCGGCGCCTACGACTACGAGGTAGATCCAGATCGGGCCTGTCGGGAGGGCGTCGTTGGAGACCTTCGCGGAGAAGGGGAGCAGGCAGGCCAGGGCGACGGCGGTGCCTAGGGTGACGCCGGTGAGCGTGACCAGGGTGCTTTCGGTGGTCAGCATGCGGAGCACCTGGAAGCGGGTCGAGCCGGTCAGTCGTTGGAGGGCGAACTCGCGACGGCGGCGCAGTGTGGTGGACACGAGGGTGTTGACGACCGAGACCCCGGTGTAGGCGATCAACATGCCGACGAGCATGTAGTTGATCCACGCCTGTGTCTGCAGGTCCTCGACGTTCGAGGCGACCAGCGTGCTGCGGTCCGCGACCTGGACGCCCGGGTGGGCGGCAGCGAGCTTGGCCAAATCCGGCCGTACGTCGGCACCCGGTGCGGCTCGTACCAAGATCTGCTTGGTCAACCCGTCCGTCGTGTGCGCCGCGACCAGCGACGCAGGCAGGATGATCGTCTCGTACCCGCGCTCAGCCGCAAACGTCGCGACCACCCGCAGCTTCACCGTGGTCCCGTCGCCCAACGTCATCGTGATCTCGGACCCGACGCCACGACCGGTCTTGGTCGCCATGTACTCCGGAACCGCCGCGGTCGACCCGGTGAGGCCGGCGAGCGATCCGCTCGTCAACCGAACCGGCGCCGTACCGTTCGCGCCCTGCGCATCCACGCCGATCACCGGCGCGCCCTCCTCATCGAACGGAGCGTTACGAGGCTCATCGACCGCGGCCATGCTGCGTACGAAGGCCGAAGCACTCGTCACGCCAGGCACCTCCCGAACCTGCGAGAGAACCGTCGGCGAGAGACCGGCATCCGACACCAGTACGGCGTCCGCACGCAGATCCCGCGTGAACGCCTCCGAGGATGCGTGCACCTGCGTGGTCTGCATGTACAAGTTGGCGGTCGAGATGCCGACGGCAAGCATCACCGGCATCGCCGCGGCCGACAGCGCCACCGAACGCGCCGACAGGTTGCGGATCGCTAGCCGGCCGTTCACGCGGGTCAGCGCCTGAACCGGCCAACGCCAGATCCCCAGCACCGCCTTGGTCCAGAACGGCCCGAGAACCGCGACACCGATCGCCCAGCAGAGGATGGACGGACCCGCGGTCGAGGCGGCGAGCGGCCCGGACATCACCGTCGCCGTGACGATCAGCAACGCCATCCCGCCACCGAGGAACAGCAGCCCGAACAGCAACCGGATCCAGCTGAACCACTTCCGCTGCAACGACGCTTCGACCAGCGCCTCGACCGGCTTGATCTTCGCCGACTTCCGCGCCGCGATCAGTCCCGCGCCGATCGCCGCGAGGACCGCCGCGCCGGCTCCGGCCGCGAACGGGATCCACCCCTGCGAGAACTCGATCACCGGCGAGGCGACGCCGTGCGAACTGAGCTGATCGAAGAGGAACCGGCCGAGGAAGATCCCCGGCAGGCATCCGAGTGCGACAGCCGGCAGCGAGACCATGAGCGCCTCGCCGAGGATCATCCGCCGTACCTGACCGGGCGTCGTGCCGATCCCGCGGAGCAGGGCGAACTCACGTTCCCGGTGCTGCGCCGCGAGCGCCAGCGTGGACGCGACCACGAACATCATCGTCATCGTCGCGATCCCGCCGAACGAGCCGGCGATCGCGATCAACGCCGTACGGTGTGATTCGGCGTCGGGGTGTTCCGCGAGGCCGCGGTCGACACCGGCGCGGACAGCCAGGTTCCCGTCGACTTCTTCCAACCGGTCCTTGACGGCGTCGAGGTCGGTGCCAGGAGCAACTTGTACCCCGACGTCGGCGAAGCGGGCCGGGTTGCTGACGAATTGCGCTGCGTCGTGGTCGGAGAAGAAGGCGTGGCTGGATGCGGTCGGGGCGAGTCCGCTGATCGTGAAGGTCTTCGGCTCACCGTTGATCAGGAGCGTGAGGCGCTCGCCGACCTTCCCGGACGAGACGACGACCTGACCGGAACGTGGTGCGTGCCCGGAACTGAGCTGATAGGGGGCGAGGGCGGCACTCGACCAGTTGTGGCCCTCAGCAACATCGTGTCCGACGGCGGTGAAGGTGTAGTCGCCGACGGCGGACGAAACGCCTTGTACAGAACGGATCTTGGCCAACAGCTCAACCGGTACGCCGACGCGTTCCGTCAGCGGGGTGGGGTCCTCGACGCCGGGGCGGTGGTGTGACTGGTTACCGGTCACGACCAGTGAGGTCGCGGCCAGGCGTTCGGGCTCCACGTTGGAGCGGATGCCGGTTTCCATCAGGCCGCCGCAGGCCATGACGATCGCCGTACCGAAGACGACCGCGATGAACGTGGCGATGAATCCGCTCTTGCGATGGCGCAAGGTGCGGAGGGCGAGGCGCATCATCCCGCCACCGCCTGCAGGGCCGAGCGCGCGCCGAGGTGGGTCATCCGGTCGGCGACCGCTTCGGCGGTCGGGGCGGTCAGGCTGCCGGCGAGCGCGCCGTCGGCGAGGAAGACCACCTGGTCGGCGTACGACGCGGCGACCGGGTCGTGGGTGACCATGACGACCGTCTGGCCCTGGGTCCGCACCGGCTCGCGCAGAAGTTCGAGGACGTCGGCAGCGGTCTGGGTGTCGAGCGCGCCGGTCGGCTCGTCGGCGAAGATCACGGCCGGCCGCGCGACGAGCGCGCGGGCGATCGCGACCCGCTGCTGCTGGCCGCCGGACAGTTCGCCGGGGCGATGCTTGGCCCTGTCGGCGAGACCCACCCGCTCCAGCACCTGGCGTACGGCGGCCTTGTTCACGCGGCGCCCGTCGAGTTCCTGCGGCAGGCAGACGTTCTGCCAGACGGTCAACGCGGGCAGCAGGTTGAAGGACTGGAACACGAAGCCGATCCGCTCCCGCCGGAGCTCGGTCAGCCTGCGCTCGCTCAGTCCGGCGAGCGGCTGGCCGTCGATGGAGACGCTGCCGGACGTCGGCCGGTCGAGCCCCGCGGCACAGTGCAGAAAGGTGCTCTTGCCCGATCCGGACGGACCCATCACCGCGGTGAAGGTGCCGGGGGCGAACTTCATCGAGATCCCGTCGAGGGCGGTGACGGCGTTCCCGCCACGGCCGTAGACCCGTCGTACCTCCTGCAGGACGACCGAGTACCCGGTCCCGTCGACTGCTTCCTGCGTCCGTTTCTTCATGCCGCCGACGCTACGGAGCAGCGGCGTACGAACCCATGGTGCTGAACCACCGTACGGGGTGGGTAAAACCCCACCACCTAGGGGCGGAACAGCGCCCGGAGGCCGGCGGTGTAGGTGGCGCGGGTGACGTCGCCGATGATGAGCCGCTGGAGGACGAAGCCCGGGATCAGGCCGAACAGGACCTGGGCGACGTGGCGGGGATCGACGTCGGCGTCGATCGTGCCGTCGGCCTGGGCACGGCGGGCGACGTCCTCGAACCGGTCGCGCAGCTGCGTGTACTTGCCGCAGGCGGTGGTCATGATCGCCGGGTTGCGCAACGCCTCGGCCCAGGCCTGGACGGCGACCCGGGTGACATCGCCTTCGGGCCGTTCCGCGACCGCGACCACGTGATCGAGCGCGGTTTCCAGAGCCAGCAGGGGAGTCAGCGGCTCCTCGGTGGCGAGGATCTTCTGGAAGACCTCGTCCACGGTGCTGAGCGCGTCCTCGGCGATCGCGGCGACGATCTCTTCCTTGCTCTTGAAGTACCCGTAGACGGCGCCGGCGGACAGCCCGGACACACGGATCACGTCCGCCATCGTGGTTTTGTGGAAGCCCTCCTCGAGCACACAGGTGCGGGCCGCCGCGACGATCTGCGCGCGGCGGGCCAGGCGGTGTTCCTCGGTGACCTTGGGCACTCTCGCAACATAAAACGAATGTCCGTTCTTGACAAGTCGCCGAGCCGTTGCCAGGCTCGTCCTTATAAAGAACGATCATTCGGTTTACTGCCCGAGGGAGTACCACCATGACCACTGAGGCGCACGCGGCCGAACGTCGCCGGCCACCGCTGATCGCCGTCATCACGCTGCTGACCGCGGTCCTCACGGTGTTCCTGATCGCCTTCGCGTGGCCGTCCGCGCGCTCCGAACCGCGGAACGTCCCGCTCGCGGTGTCCGGCCCGACGCCGGCGGTCGCCCAGATCGAGGCCGCGCTCGAGCAGGCGATGCCCGGTGGCTTCGAGATCACCGCCGTACTGGATCGGCAGGCGGCCGTGCAGCGGATCGAGGACCGGGACGCGTACGGCGCGATCGTGCTGGACGCGGCGCAGCCCGAAGTACTGACCGCCTCCGCGGGCGGGCCGGCCATCGCGCAGATCCTGACGCAGTTGTCCGCCCGGATGTCCCCTGAGAACCCGGCGAAGGTGACGGACATCGTGCCGCTGCCGAAGGACGATCCGCGCGGTGCGGGTCTCGCTGCCGGCGCCTTGCCGCTCGTGCTCGGCGGGATCATTGCCGCGGCTGCGCTCACCCAGCTGGTGCGATCCGGTGCGAAGCGGATGATCGGCGCGGTCACGTTCGCGATCACCGGCGGGCTCGCGCTGGCCGCCGTACTGCAGTACTGGCTCGGCTCGTTCGAGGGCAGCTACCTGGGCAACGCGGGCGTGATCGCGATGTCGATCGGGGCGATCAGTCTCACCCTGCTCGGCCTCGAGTGGCTGCTCGGTACGGCGGGACTCGCGCTAGGCGGCGCGACGATGATGCTGCTCGGAAACCCGCTCTCCGGGATGACGAGTGCGCCCGAGATGCTGCCGAGCGGGTGGGGCACGCTGGGTCAGCTCCTGCCGCCCGGAGCAGCCGGTACGGCGTTGCGCTCGGTGAGCTTCTTCGACGGCGCCGGCGCTGCCCGGCCACTCGTCGTACTCGCGTGCTGGTTACTCGCGGGAGTGGTGCTCTGCGGGCTCGGCGCACTGCGCTTGCGGGGACGCGCCGTACCGGCTCGTCACGAGGCGTCCGCCGTCGCCGCCTGACAAAGTGGGGGTATGACAACGCGGTGACCGGATCGTTACGTTCCGGTCACCGCGTTACCGCGTACCTGCCGCGACAACGTTGTCTGTCAAGCATTGACTTCCGCCGATAGAGGCTCCTACGGTCGCGGGAAAGCCCGCAGGCTTGGGTCGTAGTACCGGCATGACAACGATTGCCCGAAGGTGGACCTGAATGATGTCTAGGAAACGTTTCAAAGTAGCCGCCGTGGCCAGCGCGCTGCTGCTGGCGGTCACGGCCTGCAGCCAGGGGTCGACGACCAAGCAGCCGGACGCCGGCAGCTCGCAGAGCTCCGGTCCCGCGCACATCAAGATCGCGTACCAGCAGTGGGGCCCGGGCGTCGTGATGAAGAACTTCCTCACCGGCGTGAAGGCCGAGTACGAAGCCGCGAACCCCGGCTCGACGGTCGAGATCCTGCCGATCGTTGCCTCGGAGAACGACTACTACACCAAGCTGCAGCTGATGATGCGGTCGCCCAACACCGCACCGGACGTGGTCTACGAGGACACCTTCCTGATCAACTCCGACATCACCGCGGGGTACCTGAAGCCGCTCGACGACTACATCAACAAGTGGGACCAGTGGAGTCAGTTCGAGGACACCGCCAAGGGCGCGGCGAAGGCGCTCGACGGCAAGACGTACGGCGTCCCGGACGGCACCGACACCCGCGCGCTCTGGTACAACAAGCAGCTGTTCGCGAAGGCCGGCCTGCCGGAGGACTGGCAGCCGAAGACCTGGGACGACGTGCTCAGCGCGGCCCGGACGATCAAGCAGAAGCTCCCCGGTGTCATCCCGCTGAACGTGTACTCGGGCAAGCCGATGGGTGAGGCGTCCGCGATGCAGGGCTTCGAGATGCTGCTCTACGGCACGAAGGACACGCTGTACAACAACGACCAGCAGAAGTGGGTCGTCGGCAGCCAGGGCTTCAAGGACTCGCTGAACTTCATCAAGACCATCTACAGCGAGGGCCTCGCGCCGTCGCCGAAGCAGGCGCTCGACCCGAACATGGGCAGCAAGGTCGGCACCGAGTTGCTCCCCGGCGGCAAGCTGGCGATCGACCTCGACGGCTCGTGGATCTACGGCAACTGGCAGAAGACCGGTGCGAAGCCGTGGCCGCAGTGGAGCACGGTGCTCGGCCAGACCGCGATGCCGACCCAGGACGGCAGCGGCAAGGGAAAGGTCAGCCTTTCCGGCGGCTGGACCTGGGCGATCCCGGCCAAGTCCAAGAACCCGGACGCGGCCTGGAACCTGATCAAGACCCTGCAGACCCAGAAGAACGCGACCAAGTACGCCACCGACGGCGCGCAGATCGCGGTCCGCAAGGACGTCGCGGCCGACGCCACGTACAAGAACTCGGCCAAGAGCACGCAGTTCTTCACCGACCTGGTGTCGGTGACCGTGTACCGCCCGGCGTTCGCGGAGTACCCGAAGGTGTCGAACGAGATCATCACCGCGATGGAGGCCGTGATGACCGGGCAGTCGCCTCCGGACAAGGCGGCGAAGAACTACGACGAGGCAGTCGAAGGCATCGTCGGCAAGGACAAGACGACTTCGGGCCAGTAGCCGAACTGACGAAGGAACCTTGCCTGTGACGACGACTGTCGCCCCCACGGCCTCCACTCCCGCGCCCTCCGGCAAGACGTCCGGAGGGAGCGGGAAGCCGAGGGCCGCCAAGCTGGTCCGGATGCTGCCGCTGTCGCCGGCCATCGGACTGATGCTGGTCTTCCTGGCCGGCCCGATCCTCTACTGCGTGTACGCCGCGTTCACGAACATGGCGCTCACCGGCACCGGCGCGGCGAACGTGAAGTTCGTCGGGCTGGACAACTTCCGCAAGGCGTTCTCCAGCGGTGCGTTCACGAACGCGATCTGGCTGACGCTGGTGTTCACGCTGATCTCCGCGATCATCGGCCAGAACACGCTCGGCCTCGGCCTGGCGCTGCTGATGCGCAGGTCCACGAAGGTCGTCCGGAACTTCGTCGGTACGGCGGTGATCGGCGCGTGGGTGCTGCCCGAGGTGGTTGCCGCGTACCTGCTGAGCGCGTTCTTCAACGACGACGGCACGCTGAACGTGATGCTGCACGCGGTCGGCCTGCCCGGTCAGGACTGGTTGTACGCGGCACCGATCATCGCGGTCTCGCTGGCCAACATCTGGCGCGGTACGGCGTTCTCGATGCTGGTGTACTCGGCCGCCCTGAGCGAGATTCCCAAGGAGATCGAGGAATCCGCCGAGATGGACGGCGCGGGCGGCTGGCGGCGGCTGCTGTTCGTGACGCTGCCGATGATCACCCGCGCGATCATGACCAACCTGATGCTGATCACGCTGCAGACGCTGAGCGTGTTCGGCCTGATCTTCGCGATGACCCGCGGCGGCCCGGGAACCAAGAGCCAGACGTTGCCGCTGTACATGTACGAGCAGGCGTTCAGCTTCTCCCAGATCGGCTACGGCACCGCGATCGCCCTGGTGATGCTGGCGATCGGCGCGGTCTTCTCGCTGATCTACCTGCGTGGACTGAACTCGGAGGCAGCGTGATCGCCCGCGACAAGATGAGCAAGCTCGCATCGAACCTGGTGCTGCTGGCCATCGGCGTACTGTTCGTGCTTCCGCTGCTGTGGGTGTTGTTCGCGTCGATCAACCGGACCGCGGGGCTGCGGGTCGAGTTCCCGACGCATCCGACGCTCGGGAACTTCAAGGCGGTGCTGAACACCGACACGACGTACCGGCCGGTGCTGAACGGCATCGTGCTGTGCGGCGGGGCCGCGTTGCTGACGATAGTGTGTGCGGTGCTGGCGGCGTACCCGTTGTCGCGATTCCGGACGCGGTTCAACCGGCCGTTCCTGCTCACCGTGCTGTTCTGCACCGGGCTGCCGATCACCGCGGTGATGGTGCCGGTGTACGGGTTGTTCGTGCAGCTGAACCTGGTCGACACGCTCGGCGGCACGATCATGTTCATGGCGACTTCGGCGTTGCCCTTTGCGATCTGGCTGACGAAGACGTTCATGGACGGCGTACCGATCTCGCTCGAGGAAGCGGCCTGGGTCGACGGCGCCGGGAACATGCGCGCGCTGCGGGCGATCGTGCTGCCGTTGATGTGGCCGGGGATCGCGGTCGTGCTGATCTTCACCTTCATCGGCATGTGGGGGAACTTCTTCGTCCCGTTCATGCTGCTGCTGTCCCCGGAGCGGTTGCCGGCGTCGGTCAGCATCTTCACGTTCTTCGGCCAGTACGGCGAACCGAACTACGGGCAGCTGGCGGCGTACTCCCTCATCTACACCACCCCCGTACTCCTCCTCTACCTCCTCCTCAGCCGCAAACTAGGCGGCGCCTTCGCACTGGGCGGCGCCATCAAGGGCTGATCCACAAGCACAACAGCCGCCGCAAACGGACACCGCTTCGCGGCGGCTGTTCTGTTGGCCGGCTTCGCCCGGCGTGCGCGGATCGTGCTGGGTGGTGAACGTCTTCCGCCGCTTGGTTGCTCGGCTGGGCACGGGATTGGATATCCCCTCGTGTTGGGGGTTCTCCCCTGGCACACCAGCAGAGAACCCCCAAGACGGAGGGATATCCGTTCTTGTGCCGGTCCGTGTGTCGACAAGCCAGGCCGGCGAGGGGGCGAAGGGCGGTGGGGTCGTGGCGGGTCGCCGGTGGCAGGCCAAGGCGAGGGCGGGTGCGCGGCGGGTACGGGGCGGGTACGGGGCGACGGCGGAGACCGGTGCCGCTCCGGCCGAGGAGGCTGTCGCATAGGTTGCTGAGTCGTGGGGATTGGTTGGGAAACGGGACCCGTATCCACGACTCGTGGTCTTGGGGGCTCGCCGAATGCCACGACTCGGCGGTGGGTGGGGCGGGCGGGGCCGCGTCAGTGGGTGGTGAGGGTGGTGTGGGTTTGGTGCCAGAACTTTAGTTTTTCGGGGAAGGGGGTTTCCCATTGGAAGTCTGGGACGCCCTGGGTGAAGCGGGAGAGGGCCAGCGGGGCCAGAGTGGCGGCGTACCCCGGGGCGGCTTCTGTTACTACGGCCAGGCGGATGATGAAGGTTGCCAGGCGGGTCAGGCGGGAGTGGTCGGGGGTTGTTTCCAGCTCCTTCAATTGGCCGCGGAGCTGTTTGATGGTGCGGAGCGCCGTGCGGTGTTCGCCGCGGCCTGATGGCTGGTCGAGTTCGTCGGCTGGGATGCCCAGGAGTTCCGCGACTTCGGCTGACGGCTCTGCGGCAGGGGTTGACTTGCCGAACAGGCGGGGCTTGTCGGACTGGAGGCGGTCAGCGATCTCGTCCAGGAGTGTGTCGAGGCAGTGGACAAGCTCGGGTACGGCCTTGTCAGCCGTCCTGCGGCGGTTCGAGTCCAGTGCGGCGACGCGTGCGTGCTCCGCCTCGATCGTGGTGCGCAGTGACTCCGGCCAGTCCTCGAGACCGGTCAGCTGCTCCTGACGGGGCGCCGACGCGTTGAGCGCGCTGGGATCGAGCGGCTTGGCGCCGGAGCGAGCCGCGTCGATCTCCTCGCCGATCTTCTTCTGAGGTCCCGGAACGATTGAGCTCACACGCCCACCCTACGCATTTGGTGGGTGGGCGTCCGAGATTCAGGGTTCGCGACCGAGATCCGATGCACAAACCCAGCATCTCGGACGCCCACCCACCAAAGGTCGACCGCCAAAGGTCAGGCGTCCAGGCGGCGGAGGTTCCACACCGACGGGACCACAAGCGTGATGAGCGTGATCAGGACGAACAGTGCGGCGCCGTACAGTTCGACGGCTTTGGCGCTGATCGCAACGGCGACGTACCCGACGGTGAGCTGGCCGACGGGGCCGGCGATGAAGGAGCCGAGCATGTCGTACGACGACACGCGCGACAGCTTGTCGATGGGGACGTGCTGGCCGAGTGCGGTCTCCCAGCTGATTCCGAAGATGTCGAAACCGACCCCGAGGAGGAACGCCGCGATCGCCATCGCCCAGAGCTCGGGCAGCAGGGCCAGGCACAACATCACCGGGACCGTGAGCAGCATGCCGAGCATCCCGGTGCGGAGCGGGCGGCTTGGTTTGAGGCGGAGCATGATGAGGCCGCTCGTGATGAGTCCGGCGCCGAAGCAGGCACTGACCAATCCCCAGCCGGCCCGGCCGAACGTGCGGTCCGCGATCACCGGGCCGAGGACCTGGTAGCAGGCCGTGTAGATCAGGTTGAGCAGCGCGAACGCGAGCACGATCACCCAGACCCACTGCCGGGACGCGAACTCCGTCCAGCCCTCCCGCAGGTCGGTCAGCACCGAGCTCGCCACCCGCTCGATCCGCGGGATCGTCAGGCGGGACATCAACAGCGCACCGATCAGGAACGTGACGCCGTCCACCGCGAGCCCGACCCCCGGGCCGGTCAGCCCGACGATCACACCCGCGACCGCGCCGCCGCCGATCATCGCCGCCGAGCGCGCGAACCCGGCGATCGCATTGGCCTGGGGGAGTTCGGCGCGGTCCACGATCGACGGCAGGATCCCGGTCATCGCGGGCATCACGAACGCGGCCGCCACCCCGTTCACCGCTTCGATCGCCGCGAGCTGCCAGATTGTCGCGTGCCCGGTGAGGACGAGCGTCGCGGCCAGCCCTTGGGTGAGTCCGCTGATCGTGTTGGCCGCGACCAGCACCAGGTGCCGGGGCAGCCGGTCGGCGATCACGCCGCCGATCAGCAGAAACACGATGTTCGGGATGCTCCGTGCCGCCAGCACCGTCCCGACCGCACTGGCCGAATGCGACACGTCCAGTACGGCGAACACCAACGCGACCGGCGCGATCGCCGAGCCGAGGATCGAGATGAACCGAGCGGAGACGAAGACGCGGACATCTCGATGCCGCAGTACGGCGAGGTCCTGCCGCCAAGTCACCGCATCCCCCTCACCGCCCGACGAACCAGCCGATCCTACGGTCTCCCGCGGGTCTCACGCGGAGGAATATCCGGCCTGTCTGCCAGCCGCATACTCAGCTCGACCTCCCATTTCGTCTTGCGGGGCTCGGTGCGGGGATCGGTGCGATAGGCCTCGTATCGACAGCCGAAGACGTCGCCGGCCGCGATCTCGTGCCGGTCGAGGGTCAGCCCTTCGTCGGCAACCCAGTCGAGCAGCGCGCGGTTCGCCCGGAGCGAATGATTGCGGTACGTCAGCGTCGCGTATTGTCCGGCGGGCAGCGTGCTGGGCCGCACCCGCTGGTCGCCGGGCAGGGCGGTCGGTGTCATGACGCCGACCTCCAGATCCATCGGCCCGCTCATGTCGATCACGTGCAATCGGAGAAAGAACGGGCCGGCGTCGTCGATGCCCGCAGCGGCTACCCAGGCGATGAGCTCGTCCAGCAGCTCGTTCCGCTTCCCCAGCATGCCGCGGAACGGCGTCACCACTCGGATCCCGAGACAGCTCCGAGCGTCGTACCGGACGACCCGGGTCGGCTCCACCACGACCATAGGCCCAGAGCATTCCACAACCGGCGCTGTTCGGTGGGCGGGCGGAGAGTTTCTGTGCGTGGGGGATCGGCGTACGGTCGGTAGTTGTGAGGGGGCGTCTGAGCGGTTTTTGGGCGGCACGGGGAAGCGTGGCACTAGCTTTGCTCGTTGCCGGGATGGCTGCGGCGGCGGTCGCGGTGGGGCGGTGGGAGCGCGAGTTCGGGTACCAGAGCCCGGCGGCGTACCTCGTGCTCGAGACGGTGAACGCGTGCGTCGCGCTGCTGCTCGCGTACCTGGTCTACGGACGATTCCGGCGTACGAACACCTGGCAGGATCTTCTGCTGCTGCAGGGACTGGTGGTTCTCGGTACGGCGAACGCGCTGGTGAGCGTCACGCTCGCCAAGAACGAGCCGGTCGGCGCATTCGGCAACTGGCTGCCGCCGGCGCTGCGGATCGTCGGCACGCTGCTGATCGCCGGAGCGGCCCTCGTCCCGGACCGCCAGGCACGTCGGCGCGGCTGGCGGCACTGGGCGTTGGCGCCGGTCATCGCGGTGATGCTCGTGATCGGCGCGATCCTGTACTGGCGGAAGGGTTCGCTGCCGGCGTTCTCCACCACGGATGCACCCCTGGTCCCGGCGCTCGTAACGCTCACCTGCTTCGCGGTGGCTGCGGTCGGGTTCACGATGCAGGCCCGCAGCCGGGACGACGTACTGCTGCGTTGGCTCGGTCCCGCCTGCGCGGTCGGTGCGTTCGCGCGGCTGAACTACCTGGTCTTTCCACCGGCGCGCGAGAACTGGCTCTACTCCGGCACCGTGCTGCGCACCGCGTCGTACCTCCTGCTGCTCGTCGCTGCGGGCCGCGAGATCAGCCGGCACTGGGCGCTGCAGGCGGAGGCCGCGGTGGTCGAGGACCGGCGACGGCTCGCTCGCGAGATGCACGACGGCGTACTGCAGGAGCTCGGCTACATCCGCTCCGAGATCTCGGCCTTCACCGACGACGATCGCCCTCGGGTCGACCGGATCCTCGGCGCCAGCGACCGCGCGCTGGACGAGGCGCGGCAGCTGCTGGAGGCCCTGGGGCGGTCGGACGACGAGCCCCTCGGTCTCGTGCTGCACCGGGCGGTCGAGCAATTGGCGAAGCGGTACGGCGTGACGCTGGATCTCGAGCTCGACGAGTCGATCGTGGTCGACCGCGCGCAGCGGCACTCGCTTGTCCGAATCGCCCGGGAAGCCGTCCTGAACGCAGTCCGGCATGGCAAGGTGGATCGGGTCAGGGTCGAGCTGGTCCGTGACGGCGAGGGGAGCAGGCTGCGGATCTCCGACGACGGGTCCGGGTTCGACCCGGGGGAATCGCGGACCGGGTTCGGGTTGGTCAGCATGCGGGAGCGTGCGGAGACGCTGCCCGGGACCTTCGAGCTCACCTCGCGGCCGGACGAGGGGACGACGGTGGTGGTCAGGTGGTGAACGCGGAACCGAGCCGGGTGGTGATCGCGGACGACCACCCGCAGCTCCGGGCGCACATCCGGCAGGCCCTGGAGGCGGGCGGTTTCGAGGTCTGCGCCGAGGCGGGGAACGGGCCGCAGGCCGTCCGGTACGCCGAGGAACACCGGCCGGACGTCGTACTGCTCGACATCCACATGCCCGGCGGCGGGATCCGGGCGGCCGCGGAGCTGTCGCGGCTGCTGCCGGAGATCGCGATCGTGATGCTCACCGTGTCGCGCGACGACAACGACCTGTTCGACTCGCTCCGCGCGGGGGCCTCCGGTTATCTGCTGAAGGACACCGATCCCGGCCGGTTGCCCGCGGCGTTGCGCGGCGTGCTGTCGGGTGAAGCGGCGATCCCGCGGTCGCTGGTCGCGCGCATCCTCGACGAGTTCCGGGAACCGGGGCGCCGGCGTACGGTCCGCCGGACGAAGGCGGCCCTGCTGACGTCGCGCGAGTGGGAGGTGATGGGGCTGCTCGGCGAAGGTCTCACGACCGAGGAAGTCGCCAAACGCTTGTTCCTGTCCCCAACGACGGTCCGCGTCCACATCTCGTCCGTACTGCGCAAACTCCGGGTCAAGGACCGCCAGTCCGCCATCGACGTCCTGAAGGACGACCGCTGAGAGTGCCGACCGTGCGGGCGATCCCCCCTCTTCACCGCCCCCACGATCGGTACCCTCCGACCGACCATGTGCACCCCTCCGCGCACACGCTCTGCGATCACCCTAAGTAGCGAACGCCCGGAGAACCACCCCCGAGCGCCAACTTGAGCGTTCAAACAGCTAAACGCCGCGGGCGTGTGGTCGCGAGGTGGACGGTTGTCCGTCGTTGTCACTGGGGGTGACCGGGGGAATGCCGGTACCTTGGGGTATTGGTCCTTCGAACTTGCAGGAGGCTCCGTGAAGATCAATGACGTACTGCGCGGTAAGGGCAACCAGGTCGTCACCATCTCCCCAGAAGCCACTGTCACCGAACTGCTCTCGCTGCTGGCCGAACGCAACATCGGTGCGGTCGTGGTCAGCGCGGACGGAGCGTCGGTGGACGGCATCGTCTCCGAGCGCGACATCGTCCGGCTCTGGAACGGTACGCCGGACGCGGGCCAGGTCCGGGTGAGCGCGATCATGACGTCCGAGGTACACACCTGTACGCCGGACGACCTGATCGACAACCTGATGCGGCTGATGACCGACCGCCGGATCCGGCACGTCCCGGTTGTTGTCGACGGCAACCTTGCCGGCCTGGTCAGCATCGGCGACGTGGTCAAGTCCCGGATCGGCGAACTCGAGTTCGAGACCGAGCAGCTCTCCAACTACATCAGCAGCTGACCGGGCGGATCCGCTGCCCCGACCGTGCCCGGGGCAGCGGACCTGATCAGCCCGGGTAGATCAGCTGAGTTCGGTGAGGTCGCCGAGGTCCAGGGGTTCGAGCTGAGGGCGGACGTCCTTGGCTTCTCCGACCACGACCACGAGCAGGCCGTCGGTGCCGACGTACCGGCGGTAGGCGTCGGTCGCCTCGGCGGCTGTGGTGGCGGCGATGTTGGTCAGGTACGTGTCGGCAAAGTCGATCGGTACGCCGTTCGCGATGTTGCTGCCGACCTGCTGGGCCACGGAGTCGGCCTGCTCGTAGCGCAGTGGTGCGGTGCGGATCAGGCTGTCCTTCGCCTCCTGCACCTCCTGCTCGGTGAGGCCGTCGCGGGCCTCTCGCAGGATCCGCAGCGCGTCACTGATCGCGGCGCCGGTGACCTCGGTCCGTACGGCGCCGCCGAGGCTGAAGGTCCCGCCCTTGCGGGGAGCCGCGAAGCTGGTCCGCGTCCCGTACGTGTACCCCTTCTCCTCGCGCAGCACGGTGTCGACCCGGGAGGTGATCGTCCCGCCGACCACGTGGTTCGCGACCGCGGCCGCACCCCACGCCGGGTCCCGCCGGTCCGGACCGGCGCACCCGATCAGCAGTTGGCTCTGCACCGAGCCCGGCCGGTCGACGAGCACGACCCGGTTGCCCGGCAGGTAGATCGGCTCCGGCGTCTCCAGCGCCGTACCGGCGGACGACGTCCAGTTGCTGAAGGCCGCGTCGATGATGCCGGCGACATCCACACCGGTCGCGTCGCCGGCGAACAGGATCTCGGCCCGCTCGGGGCCGATGTTGTTCCGGTAGAACTCAGCGACCTCGGTATGAGTCAGCGGACGGATCGTGTCCGGCCGGCCCGCGGTCGGCCGCGACCGACGCGTCGACGCGTCGAACAGATGCGCCGCGAACGCTTCCCGCGCCCGGTACCCGGCGTTGGCCCGCTCCTGGTTGATCTCGCCGAGCCGGATCGTCACGTGCCGCCCGACATCGGCCTGGTTGAACGCGGGCCGCGTGATCGCCTCGGCCAGCAGCTCGACCGCCGGCGCGAGATGCGACACCGGCACCGAGATCTCCACGTGCAGCGCGTCCGAGCTGACGTCGACGCCGTACGCCGCTCCGTGCCGTTCCAGCGCGGCGGCGAACTCGTTGGCGGAATGCAGTTCGGTGCCCTCGTCGAGCGTGCGCGACATGATCGTCGCGACGCCTTCGAGCTCCCGCGGTTCGGCGATCAGCGGCATCGCGATCGTGACCCGGACGGTGGCGACGTACTGCCCCGGACGGTCGAAGACGTGCACCGGTGCGCCGACGCTGGTCCGCGTGGTCACCGCCTCCGGGAACTTCCACGGACGCGGCGCGCCGACGGCCGGCGGGGTGGTCAGAACCTGGCTCACTCTTGCTCTCCTGCAGTCTCGGTACGGCGGTACGTGACCTGCACACGACCCTCGGCGCGGATCCACTTCTGCGCGGCCGCCTGCACCTGCTCGACGGTCACCGCCTGCACCTGGTCGATGCGGGTGTTGATCCGGTTCGCGTCGCCGAACAGCAACGCGTGATGCGAGATCTCGTCGGCACGACCCGCGCACGTGGCGAGCTGCTCGAGCCAGTCCCGCTCGGCCTGCGCCTGCACCGTGGCGAGCTCTTCCGCGGTGACACCGTCCGCGGCCAGCTTCTCGATCTCCTCGAGCAGCGCGTCCTCGACCTTCTGCAGGTCGATACCGTCCGACGCGATCCCGGTCAGCGTCCCGAACGACACCCCGCCGATCAGCGGCAGCGCGCCACCGGACACCGACTGCGCGATCTGCTCGTCGCGGACCAGCCGCCGGTTCAGCCGGCCGCTCTGCCCCGCGGCGAGGATGTCGAGCGCGAGCCCGGCCGCGTCCAGCTCGGGCGTCCCGTCGACCGGCAGCCGGAACATCATCGTGATCAGGTCGGACGGTACGTCGGACTCCACGTCGTCACGCTGGACGCCGGTCATCGGGCCGATCGTCCCGTCCGGCGCCGGTGGCGGCGTGGGGATCGCGGGCAGATGGCCGAAGTACCGCTTGGCGGCGTCGAACGCGTCCTCCTCGGACACGTCGCCGACGATCGTCAGGACGGCATTGTTGGGGCCGTAGTACTTGCGGAAGAACGCGTGCACGTCCTCCAGCGAGGCAGCGTCCAGGTCGGCCATCGACCCGATCGTCATGTGCGCATACGGGTGGCCTTCGGGGAACGCGAGCTTCACAAGCCGCTCGTACGAGTCGCCGTACGGACGGTTGTCGTAGCTCTGCCGCTTCTCCTCCTTGACCACGTCACGCTGGTTGTCCAGGTTCTCCTGGTTGACCGCGTCGAGCAGATAGCCCATCCGGTCCGCCTCGAGCCAGAGCGCGAGGTCCAGACCGCCGCTGGGCAGCGACTCGAAGTAGTTGGTGCGGTCGAAGAACGTGCTCGCGTTCAGGCTGGCGCCGGCGGTCTCCAGCAGGCTGAAGTGCTGACCCGAGGCGACGTTGCGCGACCCCTGGAACATCAGGTGCTCGAAGAGGTGCGCGAACCCGGTCAGCCCCGGTGGTTCATGGCGCGACCCGACGTCGTACCAGAGGTTGACGGCGACGATCGGGACGGCGCGATCCGAGCTCACGACGACCCGGAGGCCGTTGTCGAGCGTCTGCTCCGCGATGGGGTACGTCAAGGGCATACCGGCCACCATACGTGGTCGCGAAACCTCCCCGCCGAGGCTACGCGAGGCGCTTGAGGACCTCGTCGTGCAAACGGCCGTTGGTGGCGACGGCGTTCGGGCCGTTGGGGCCGGGGGCACCGTCGACGGAGGTGAACATGCCGCCGGCTTCGTCGACGATGATCGCCAGCGCGGCCATGTCGTAGAGGTTGAGCTCGGGCTCGGCCGCGATGTCGACGGCGCCTTCCGCGACCAGCATGTACGACCAGAAGTCGCCGTACGCGCGGGTCCGCCAGACCGATTCCATCAGGTCCGCCCACTGGTTCTTCTTGCCGATCTTCTCCCAGCCCTTGAGCGAGGCGTACGAGAGCGACGCGTCCTCGATCTTGCTCACGTCGCTGACTCGGCACGGCTGCGACGAGTGCAGCGCGCGGCCGGTCCAGGCGCCGTCGCCGTACGACGCCCACCAGCGCTTCCCGAGTGCGGGGGCGGAGACCACGCCGACGACGACCTGGTCCTCGATCATCAGGCTGATCAGCGTGGCCCAGACCGGGACGCCGCGGATGTAGTTCTTGGTGCCGTCGATCGGGTCGACCACCCAGCGCCGTACGCCCCAGCCGCTGGTGCCGTCCTCCTCGCCCACGAACGCGTCCCGCGGACGGGCCCGGGCGAGCGTCTTACGCATCACGTCCTCGACCTTCTTGTCCGACTCGCTCACCGGGGTGAGGTCGGGCTTGGTGGCCACGTGCAGGTCGAGCGCCTTGTAGCGGTCCATCGTGGTCGAGTCCGCGTCGTCGGCCAGGATGTGGGCGAGCCGCAGGTCATCCGTGTGCGAAGGCATGCCGGAAGGCTAGCCTGAACCGCTCCGGAGCGGACCGGGTGTCCGGGATCGATTGCGGATCGATTGCGGTGTGGATTGAACCGAATGCGGTCGTTGAACGTGCCATTAGTGTCTGATCACGTCACACGACTGCCATGGAGGCTGTCCATGTTCGAGCGCTTCGGGGACCTGCCGCTGCATGTGCTGGTGATCCACCTGACGGTGGTGCTGCTGCCCGTGGCCGCGCTGACCTTGATCGCCTTCGCGGTGGTGCCGCGGTGGCGCCGGCTGCTGCGCTGGCCGGCGCTGGTGCTCGGCGTCGGGACGGTGGTCTGCGCGTTCGTGGCGAAGGAGAGCGGCGAGGCGTTCGTCGCCGCGGTGCCGACGCTCGCGAAGGCGGTTGAACTGCACGAGAAGCGCGGCAACCTGCTGTTCTGGTACTGCCTGATCTTCACGGTCGTTGCCGTCGCCGCCTTCCTGCTGCTCGCCGGTATCAAGGGTGACAAGGCAACGAAGAGCCGACCGCTCGAGCTGCTGACGCAGGCCGCCGTCGTCGTGATCGGCGTACTGGTCATCTGGCAGACCATCCGCACCGGCGACGCCGGCGCGAAAGCGGTCTGGGAAGGGCAACTCCCGAAGAGCTAAGTAGGCTCGTCGGTCTCGCGCAGCTCCCGGCCTTCGCGGGAGGCCAGCAGCCGGCGGAACGAGTCGACGCGGGCGGCATCGGCGCGTCCCGCGGCCACGGCGTCGTCCAGCGCGCAATCGGGGGCGTCGGCCGTATGGGTGCAGCCCCGGGGACAGGTTTCGGCGATCTCGGCGAGATCCGGGAAGGCGTTGATCAGCTGTTCCGGATCGACGTGGGCCAGGCCGAAGGAGCGGATCCCCGGGGTGTCGATGATCCACCCGCCCTCGGGCAGCCGCAGCACCAGAGTGTTGGTCGACGTATGGCGTCCACGGCCGGTCACCACGTTGACGACGCCGATCGCCCGGTCCGCGCCCGGGATGAGGCCGTTGACCAGCGTGGACTTGCCGACACCGGAGTGGCCGACCAGAACGCTCGTACGGTCGTCGAGCTGCTCGCGGAGTTCGGTCAGATCGCCGCCCTGGTGTGTGGCGACCGACTCGACGCCGAGCGGGCGGTAGATCGAGAGCAGCGGGTCCGGGTCGGCCAGGTCGGTCTTCGTGAGGCAGAGCAGCGGGCGCATGCCGGCGTCGTACGCCGCGACCAGGAAGCGGTCGATCAACCCGGTGCGGGGCTCCGGGTTCGCGACTGCGACGACGATGACGAGCTGGTCCGCGTTCGCGACCAGGGGCCGCTCGACCGGGTCGTCGTCATCAGCGGAGCGGCGCAGCAGCGTCGTCCGAGGGAGAACCTCGACGATCCGGGCCAGCGAGCCCTCGTCGCCAGTGGCGTTGCCGTCGAGCTTCACCCGGTCGCCGACGATCACGCCGGTGCGGCCGAGCTGGCGGGCCTTCATCGCGGTCACCTCGCGCCCGCCGTCCGGATCCTCGACCCAGCAGGCATAGCGCCCGCGGTCGCGGGTGAAGACGAACCCGATCGCGGCGTCGTCGTACGAGGGGCGGTCCTTGGTCCGTGGCCGGGTGTGACGCCTCGGACGGTCGTACTTGGCCTCCTCGTCGTACCGCGACATCAGCCGGCGAGCTCCGACCACATGGCGGGGAATTCGGGCAGGGTTTTCGCCGTGGTGGCGATGTTCTCGATCTGCAGGTCGTCGACGAGCAGGCCGACGACCGCGGCGGCGTGGGCCATCCGGTGGTCGGCGTACGTGTGGAAAAGCCCGCCGTGCAAGGGCTTCGGCCGGATCGCCAGTCCGTCCTCGAGCTGCGTGACGTCGCCGCCGAGCGCGTTGAGCTCGGTCTCGAGCGCCGCCAGCCGGTCGGTCTCGTGGTTGCGCAGATGCGCGATACCCCGCAGGTACGACGGTCCGTCGGCGAACGCGGCCACCGCGGCGATCACGGGCGACAGTTCGCCGACCTCGCTCAGGTCGAGGTCACAGCCCTGCACCCGTCCGGTCCCGCGCACGGTCAAACCGTCCTCGGTGCGCGTCACCTCGGCGCCGAACCGCGTGAAGATCTCGGGCAGTTGACCACCGGGCTGCGTGGTCTCCGCCGGCCAACCGGTCACAGTGACAGAACCGCCGGTGATGACGGCCGCGGCCAGGAACGGCGCCGCGTTCGACAGGTCCGGCTCGATCGCGGTGTCCAGCGCCCGAACGGGGCCAGGGGCAACGACCCAGCGGTTCGGCTCCGCGTCGTCGACCACGACGCCGCGTTCCCGCAGCATCGCCACCGACATGTCCAGGTGCGGCTGCGACGGCACCGGCTTCCCGTCGTGCCGGATGTCGACGCCCTCGTCGTACCGCGCGCCGGCCAGCAGCAGGGCGGACACGAACTGGCTCGACCCGGACGCGTCCAGCGTCACCTTGCCGCCGCGCACCGAACCCGTGCCGGAGACGGTGTACGGCATCCGGCCGGTCCCGCCGTCGTCGATCTGTACGCCGAGGGTCCGCAGAGCGCCCAGGATGACGCCCATCGGCCGCTCCCGCGCGTACTCGTCACCGTCGAACGCGACCATGCCGTCCGCGAGCGCGGCCACCGGCGGGACGAACCGCATCACGGTGCCGGCCAGACCGCAGTCGACGTTCGCCGGGCCCTTGAGCGAGCCCGGGGTGACGGTCACCGTCGTACCGCTCTCACTGATGCCTACCCCGAGCGAGACCAGGGCGGACCGCATCAGCTCCGTGTCGCGGGCCGCGAGCAGGCCGGTCAGGTGCGACGGGCCGTCCGCGATCGCGGCGAGGATGAGCGCACGGTTGCTGATCGACTTCGATCCAGGCACTGTGACGGTACCCGTCACCGCTCCATCGACCCGCGGCGCCGGCCAGCCCTGCTCGCTCATCCCACTCCTCAGCTCAGGTTTTGTACGCCCTGAGCCTAGGGCATCGGGATCAGCTGAGCTCAGCCTTCGCGAGACGGGCGGCGTGCTTCGCCTCGCGGGCCAGCTGCTTCGCCTCCCGCTTGGCCGCCTTCGCGCCGCGCTTGGTCTCGCGCTTCGCCGCCCGCGCACCGTGCGTGGCGCGCCAGGCGACGCCCGGCTTGCCCTCGGTGTCGACCGCGGCGAGCAGCAGACCGCCGAGCAGACCCAGGTTCTTCATGAACTGGATGCGCTGGGCGCTCCGGGCTTCCTTGTCCTTCAGCTCCCAGAAGGGGTGCCCGGCGACGGTCACGGGGAGGAGCGTGGCCGCCAGCACGGCGGCTCCGAGGCGCCGGCCCTTGCCGCTCGCCAGCGCGAGCCCGCCGACCACCTGCACGACTCCGTTCAGCCGGACCAGGTTGACCGTGGTCTCGGGGATCCGGTCGCCGACCTGGGCCGGCGCGACCTTCTTCACCATCGGCACGAGCCGGTCCGTCACCGGCTGGGCCTTGGGCACCAGCGGCTCGGGGTTACGGATCGAGTTCGCGCCCTGCACGACGAAGATCATGGACAGCAACGGCCTGGCCAGTGCGCGCACGACAGTCATGCCTCCTTAATACACCACGTTTCGTGTGAGTTCCGGTACCCACCGCTGAACCTGGTGATCAGATAGGACACCCGTCCGGCCCGCACTCGACGTCACCGTCGGTGGTCGCGCCCGGTGCGGTGATGAGCGTCACCGGCTTGCGGTCCGCGTTCGCCCGGCGCAGGGCCTCCTTGAAGACGTCGACGGGCTGTGCGCCGCTCACGCCGTACTTCTCGTCGATGACGAAGAACGGTACGCCGTTCGCGCCGTACGCCAGCGCCTGTGCCTGATCCGCGGCGACGTCGTCGGTGTACGTCGTACTCGCGAGGACCTCACGCACCCGCTCGGCGGGGAGGCCGACCTCGGTGGCCAGATCGGTCAGCGTGGCGTGGTCACCGACCGGGAGACCGTCGGTGAAGTACGCCTTGAGGAGACGCTCCTTGAGGCGGCCCTGCGTGTCTGTGGGCACCTCACCGGCATCCGCGAGATCGCGGGCCAGGTGCAGGATGCGGTGCGCGTCGACGGTGTTGACCGCCTTCGCCTGGTCCAGGTGGTACTCGAGCCCGACCTCGGCCGCCACTTCGGTGACGTGGGCGTTCGCCTGCAGACCCCACTCGCGGCCGCGACCGTACTTCTCGCCGAGCCGCGTCGGCAGGTCCCGCGGGTCGTCGTTCGTCGACGACGGGTCGAGCTGGAAGCTGTGCCAGACGATCTCGGCGCTGTCGCCGCTGTCGGCGAGCGCCTCTTCGAGCCGCCGCTTCCCGATGTAGCACCACGGGCAGACGACGTCGGACCACACATCAATGCGCATAACTGTCGGCAACTGTCCGGTCTCTGGACCTATTCCCAACCAGCCGCCGATGTGACGCGTCTGACGGGCCGTGGATCTGAAAATGGACGACGAACTCGTGCGGACCCTGTTGAAAGCGCAGCACCCCGACCTGGCTGATTTGGAGCTGAAGGAGATCGTCGGCGGTTGGGGCAACCAGATGTGGCGCCTGGGCGACGACCTGGCCGTCAGAATGCCCCGCTTCAACCAACTCGCTGAGCCCCTTCGCAGAGAACACCAGTGGCTGCCCAGCCTCGCCGCCCAACTCCCGCTGCCCGTCCCGACCCCGGTGCACCTCTGTGAACCGTCGGACAGCTTCCCGCGCACGTGGCTGATCACCACCTGGGTGCACGGAGAACCCGCGGACCACGCGCCGATCACGGATCCGGCCGCTGCCGACGTACTCGCGGACTTCCTGAAGGCACTGCACACCGAGCCGCCGGCCGACGCGCCGGTGAGCGAACGCAGCACTCTCGCGCCGAGCCCCGGCTTCGACGAGGTGCAGGCGTACGTCGGCCGCGCCGACGAGATCCGTGCGGTCTGGGAGGACGCGCTCGCGGCGCCCCAGTGGGACAGGGCGCCGGTGTGGCTGCACGGCGACCTGCACCCGGCGAACGTGGTCGTTGCCGACGGCACGCTCGCCGGCGTCGTGGACTTCGAGGAGATCGGTGCCGGCGATCCGGCGAACGACCTCGCGGCCGCCTGGATCCTGCTCCCGGAGGCGGAGCGGTTCCTCGACGCCTACGGGGCGGACGAGGCGTCGGTACGACGAGCTCGCGGCTGGGCCCTGACGCGCGCACTGTTCCTGATCGCCATGGGCATCAACGGGGAACTGGGCAAGCCGGGCGGGAAGACCCACTGGGGCCCGATCGGCCACGCAGCGCTCGACCGGCTGCTCTGATCGATCGCGTCAGTGGGGGTGTCAGTGGCCGTGTCAGGGCCGCGGCGGTTCGGTGTCAGCGCCGGCCTGGATCTTGGTGTCAACAACCAGTCGAACACACCAGGAAGGCACCACAATGCCGAACTTCAGCACCCCCGAGCCGATCTCCGCAGTCCTCGACATCCCCGCCGGACGCATCCAGCTCGTCGCCGCCGACCGGGCCGACACCGCCGTTGAGGTGCTCCCCGCGAACGCCTCGAAGAGTCGCGACGTGAAGGCGGCCGAGCAGACCACGGTCGAGTACGCCGACGGCGTCCTGCGGATCGCGGTCGTCACGAAGAACCAGTACTTCGGACCGTCCGGAGCCGTCGCGGTGACAGTGCAACTGCCGGCCGGTTCCCAGGCCGAGGTGAAGGCGGCCAGCGCCGACCTCCGGGCGACCGGACGCTTCGGCGATGTCGTCATCGAGAGCGCTCAGGGTCCGATCGACCTCGAGGACGTCGCGAGCGCGCGGATCACAAGCTCCGCCAGTGACGTGTCCGTCGGCCGCCTCAACGGTCCCGCGGAGATCCGCACCAGCAAGGGCGACATCCGGATCGCCGAGGCCGTCCGCGGCGCCGTCGTACTGCGCACCGATGTCGGCGAGGTCGAGATCGTCGCCGCCGCCGGAGCCTCGGCCACGCTGGACGCCGGCACCGCCACCGGCCGCATCACCAACGCGCTCAAGAACAGCGAGGGCGCGGGCGCCGAGCTCACGATCCGCGCGACCACCTCGGTCGGCGACATCGTCGCCCGTAGTCTCTGACCCGCAACCTGAACGTTTCAATGCGAAGGAGCATCACCAATGTCAACGACTCCCTCCGGCTTCACCGAGGCCGGGTTGCGCCGACTGCACGACGTACTGGCCCGGCACGTCGACTCCGGGAAGATCCCCGGCGTCGTCGCCCTGGTCAGCCGCGGCGACGGTGAGCCGTACGTCGAGACGCTCGGGACCATGCGCCACGAGGGCGGCGCGCCGATGCAACGGGACACGATCTTCCGGATGGCCTCGACGTCCAAGCCGGTCTCGGTGTCGGCGGCGATGGTGCTGCTCGACGAGTGCCGGCTGCGGCTCGACGACACGGTCGAGCCGTGGCTGCCCGAGCTGGCCGGCCGCCAGGTGCTGAAGCGGATCGACAGCCAGGTGGACGACACCGTGCCGGCCAAGCGCCCGATCACCGTCCGGGACGTGCTGACCTCGACGTTCGGGCTCGGCATGGACATGACGATGATCGGTACGCCGATCATGGCCGCCTTGTTCGAGCAGGGCATCACGCCCAACGGGCCGGTGCCGATGCCGGAGCAGGACGAGTGGATGCGCCGCCTCGGCACGCTTCCGCTGATGTACCAGCCGGGCGAGCGCTGGCAGTACCAGATCAGCAGCGACCTGATCGGCGTCCTCGTCTCCCGGGTCACCGGTCAGTCGTACGACGAGTTCCTGCAGGAGCGGATCTTCGGGCCGCTGGGTATGAAGGACACCGGGTTCTCGGTGCCCGCCGACCAGCTGCACCGGCTGCCACCGCTGTACGCGCCGGACCCCGCGACCGGCGAGTTCCAGGTGTGGGACGAAGCGGAGGGCGGCCGGCACAGCGCTCCGCCGGCGTTCCAGGGCGGTGGCGGCGGGCTGAACTCCACCGCCGACGACTACCACGCCTACTTCCGGATGCTGCTGAACCACGGCGTACACCAGGGCGAGCAGATCCTGTCGCGGCCCGCGGTGGAGCTGATGACCTCCAACAGCCTCACGCCAGAGGTCCTGGCGGCACGCGAGGCACTGGCCCGGGACAACGTGCACATCTCCTTCGGCCAGGGGCAGCAGGGCGGCTGGGGCTTCGGGATGGCCGTGCGCACCTACCGGGGCGACTACGCGCCGGTCGGCCAGTTCGGCTGGGACGGTGGCTCCGGTACGTCGACGTACGCGGACCCCGTCAACCAGGTCGTCGGCATCGTGCTCACCCAGGTCGGTACGACCGTGCCGTCCGCGATCCAGCTCCACAACGACTTCTGGACCACGCTCTACCAGGCTCTCTGAGAGACCTCGTCGGCCGGACCGCTGCACTGCGGTCCGGCCGGCGTTCTGTTTCAGCGGGCGGCTTGCTCGATCACGCGGGTGACGGTGCCCGGCTGGGAGAGAGCGACCAGGTGGGACGCTCCGGGGACCTCCACCGTGGTGGCGTGGGCGCGGTCGGCCATGAACCGCTCGGCGGCCGGTGCGATCGCGTGATCACCGGTCGGGATCACGGCGTACTTCGGGAGCGATGCCGGAGCACTGGCCGGGACCTTCTCGTCGAAGACGGCTGCGTTGACCGGTCGCTGCGAGGCGCCGAGTACGGCGGCCTGACGCGCGGGCAGGTCGGCCGCGAACACCTGCCGGAACGACTCCGGCTTCATCACCAGGTCCACCCCACCGGGGTAGCTGATCGCGTTCGTCGTGTCCGGACCGATCTGGCTGCCCGGGTACTGCGAGTTCAGCGCCCCGATCGTCTCACCGGCCTGAGGGATGAAGGCGGCGACGTACACGAGCGACTTCACGCCGCTCGTCCCGGCGAGCTGGCTGACCAGCGCACCGCCGTACGAGTGGCCGACGAGCACCTTCGGGCCACTGATGTTGTTGAGCACGCCCTGCAGGTACGCCGTGTCCGACACGATCCCCCGCAGCGGTACGGCGGGTGCGACCACCGTGTACCCGTCCCGCTGGAGCCGACTGGTCACTTCGGACCAGCTGGCGCCGTCGGCGAACGCACCGTGGAGCAGGACGATAGTGGGCTTCGGCTTGTGCTCGGTCTGAGCGCTCGCCGTGGTGATGCCGGTGACGGCGAGGATCGCCGTAGCGGCGACTGCGACCAAGTGCCTGAGTTTGATCGGCTTCATCGGTTCGCACCTGCCTCGACAGCGCTCGCGATGAAGTCGGCGACGGCCTTCGGCTGCGAGACCGCGACCGCGTGCGAGCCGTCGACCTCGATCGTGGTGGCGTTCGCGCGGGCGGCCATCGTGCGCTGGCCGTCCGGATGGATCGCCTGGTCACCGGTGGCCACCAGGTCGTAGACCGGGAGCCGCTTCCAGCTCGCCGTACCGGACTTCTCCTCGAACGCGATCGCGGCGATCGGCCGCTGGGTCCGGCCGAGCTGCTCGGCGTTCTCGACGTCCGCAGCGAACAGCGCCGGGAACTTGGACCGGTCGATGCTCAGCCAGGTCTCCTGGCCGCCGTCGCCGGTAGGCAGCTGGTGCGGGACGAGGCCGGCCGCGAAGTCGTTGGCCGGGAAGCTGCCGAGCAGGTCCTGCAGGCTCTCGCCCTCCTCCGGGACGAACGCGGCGACGTACACGAGTGCGGAGACGTTGTCGGCCTGGTTGGCGGCCGCGGTGATCACGGCACCGCCGTACGAGTGCCCGACCAGGACGACCGGGCCGTCGATCTCGCGGACCTGGGCGGCGACCCGACTGCCGTCGAGGGCGGGCCCGCGCAGCTCGTTGGCGACCGCAATCGCCGGGATGCCACGGCTGGTCAGCTCGCCGATCACACCGTCCCAGCTGCCGTTCTCCGCAAACGCCCCATGAATCAGGACGACGGTGGTCTTGTTAGTCATCTTGCTGTTCCCTTCTCGGTTGGCTTGCTAGAAGGAAACCGCCCAGGCCCGCTCCGACGGATCGAGCGAACACGTGAACCTGTCAGCGCGGCCTCAGGTGCTCCGACCGGCCGCTGCACCCGAATCTCATGCGTTCGGGGGAGGGGCGAACCGTTCCAGCACCAGCCGGGTGAGCTGCACCCGCGAATTCACCCCGAGCTTGCCGAACACGGCCCGCAGATGCGTCCCGACCGTGCTGGCCGACACCACCAGCTCCTCCGCGGCCGACCGGTTTGTGTGCCCCTCGGCGACGAGCAAAGCCACCCGCCGTTCCATCGGCGTCAGCGACTCCCAGCCTTCCTGAGCCCGCGGCGGTACGGCGGCCCAGCGACGCCGTCGTACGCCGGCCGCCTGCAGCACCGCCTGGATCCGCGCGGCTGGAGCTGTCGCGCCCATAGCCGTCAAACTGTCGTGTGCTCGCTCCAGAGCCGGTACGCCGGTCTTGCGATCACCGGCCTCCAGAGCGGCCCGGCCGTAGCGCTCCTCGACCTGTGCGAGCAGCAACGGCCGCTGCGCCGTTCGAACGACCTCCAGCGCCGCAGCCAACTGCTGGACGTCGTCGCCCGCTGTCACCACCGCGAGCGCGCCACGGCTTGCTGTGGACTGGGACAGCTCGTCCACGGCATTGGCTTCCAGCAGTACGCCGACGCGCTCCGGAAAATCCCGTGGTGCCGCAGCCAGCCGGCGGACTGCGTTGGTGTCGCCGTCCGCGATCGCCAGCAGTGCACTGATCGTCGGATCGCTGCCGGCCAGTTTGCGTGCCTGCGTGAGGTGACCGCGGAGCAGCGCGACGAGGGCGAGTACCTGGTCCGCTGCCGGGGCAAGCGACCGGTTGTGCAACTGGTCCATCCAGCGCAGACCGGCGTGCGCGGCGTCCTCTGCTTCCTGCAGGTTGCCGGACGCGTACTCGAGCCGCGCATGCAGCACAGCGAGCTGTGCAGCGGCCCAGGAGGAGCCTGCGGTCATCAACTCCCGCACACGCTCCAGTGCACCGGACAGATCGTCTGACTCGGCTCGGCAGTACAGCTCGCCCACCTCGACCAGCGTGGGCAGCAAGCTCCCCAGACCGGGCTCCACCTGGCGTGCCGCGGCGTACAGTTCGCGTGCGTCGGCGTACCTTCCCTCTGCCTGCGCCTGCTCGGCTGCAGCCACCTGTTGGAGCGCCTGTGCGATCGGGTCGGTTGCTGTGCCCGGAGCCTCCGCGCCGGCCAGTGCGCGGTGGCCGGCAAGCCGTTCGGTCAGGTGGGGCGCAGCGCCCGGGATGGTGAGCTCTCGTACGTCGAGACGCCGGTGCGGCGCCAATTGCAGACGGATCGTTGCGTGCAGGTCCGGGGTGATCGGTCCGTGGTAGAGCGCCGTACCGCTGAGCAGGTCGTCGGCGAAGGTCTTGGCGCGGTCGTACTGACCCGCGGCGAGCAGAATGCTCACCACGTCCACACCGACCTCAGCGCGCAGCGGATCGTCCACCCGGGTCAGGTCGAACGCCTCCTGGATCAGCTCCGCGGCCGTGATCGACATGGTCGCCAGCAGGTCCCGCGCAGCCTCCCGCAACGTCGCGACCGCCCTCGTGTCGCCGGACTGCGCGACCGCGAGGACATGCGGCGCAGCAGCGGCCGCACCACGCCCCGCGGACATCAGCTGATCCGCGATCGCGCCGTGCAGCGCCCGCTGAGCAGACGGCGGCACGTCGGCCAGCGCGGCGGACCGCAGCAGCTCGTGGCGGAAACGCAGTACCGAGCCGGCGTCGGTGAGCAGACCGGCCTGGATCGCCTCCTCCAGCGGTGCAGCGAGTCGGGCAACCGGCGTGGCCATCAGTACGGCGACGTCTTCGAGGCGGAACTCGCTGCCGAAGACAGCGGCTGTGCGGATCAGGTCCCGGCTGGCCTCGGACAGCTCGCTGGTACGACGGCGGACACCCTCGACCAGACCGGCGGACAGGTCGCTGTCACTCAGGTACAGACCTGCGATGAGCTGCTCAGCCAGAAACGGGATGCCCTGGACGCCGGCCAGCTGAACCGCGAGCGACGGGTCGACAGGATGGTTCAGACGGTCCGCAGCCAGATCCTGGATCGCGTCCGTGGTGAGGGGCGCCAGCGGGATGGTGTGCACCGGTACACCGACCGCCTCGATCAGCTGGTCGGTCGTCCCACCAGGGCTCGGACGGGTCGCGAGAAGCCAGAGGAGGTTCGCTGCGGGGAGACGGGCGACCACAACCCGCAGCACGAACGCACTGAGCGGGTCGGACCACTGGGCGTCGTCCAGCACGATCAGGGCGCGGACACCGGCGAGACGGCGGCCGATGAGGTCGGCCAGGCGTTCGGCGAGCCAGAGCGGCTGGGTGTTGAGGCCGGCGAGCTCCAGGAACTCGTCGGTGCCGATCAGCGGCTCCGTGCCGGCCCGGAGCGCAGGTGCGAGTGACGCGAGCGGACTGATGTTGTCGGTCTGGTGCGCGGCCGCACTCGCTACCAGGAAGCCCTGCCGCTCGGCCTGCTCCACAGCAGCCGCCAGCAGCGCCGACTTACCGATGCCAGGCTCACCGCTGACCACGGCCAGCGAAGCCTGTCCGTTGCTTGCTGCTCGCAGCGCGTCCAGGAGCTTGCCGAGCTCCTCGGAGCGTCCCCGCAGCGGCATCATGGTGGATTTGTATCAACCGCAGCGGCGTACAGCCAGCAGGGCATACGTACGCGCGGCATCCAGTACGTCGGCCAGTACGACGTGCTCGTCCGCGGCGTGTGCGTAGCGGACGTCGCCTGGCCCGTACTGCAGCGTGGGGATGCCCGCTGCGGCGTACTGGCGTAGATCGGACCCGTACGGCGCTCCCTTGACGTCCGGCACCGGGCCGCCCGTGTCGGACACGGCTTGAAGGGTGTCGGCGAGGAGTGGGTCGCCCTCAGGCAGCAGGCCGGAGGCGAACTCGCCGCCGGGCCAGCTGACCGTCACCGGGTGCTCGCGGAGCCAGTCGTCCTTCAGGCAGGCCTCTGCGATCGCGGTCTCGAAGGCGGTCCGCGCGTCGGCGAGTGATTCACCGAGGCGTACGCCGTACCTGCCCTCGGCCACCAAGTGGTCGGGCACGGTGCTCGCCCAGTCGCCGGCCGCGATGGTGCCGACGGACAGCGGGTTGGCGAGGTCGAGGTGGGCCAGCAGCGGATGCGGGTCGCGGTTGCGCTCGCGTTCGAGCTCCTGCAGCGCGGTCTGGATCACGGTGAACTTCTCGATCGCGCTCACCCCGCGGCTGCGAGTCGATCCGTGCGTGGCGAGTCCCGGCACCTCCAGCCGGAAGGTCAGCGAGCCGGCGTTCGCCGGGATGACTGTGCCCGCGGTCGGCTCTGCGATCAGGCAGGCCTCGCCGCGATGGCCGCGGCGCAGGGTCGCGAACGCGCCGACCCCGCCGTCCTCCTCACCGATCACGGTGTGCACCGCCAGCGGCTTCCGCAACCGAATGCCCGCGGCAACGATCGCCGCCACCGCGCCGAGGATCGCCGCGACACCGCCCTTCATGTCACACGTCCCGCGGCCCCACATCACGCCCTCCTCGATCCGGGCGTCGAACGTGCCACCCGGCACCACATCGACATGACCGTTGAAGATCAGCCCCGGTTTCGCATCGCCGCCGAGCACGCCGACACAGCCCCACGCCTCGTCGCGCTCGACCTCCATCCCGGGGAACCCCGGATCGTCCGGCGCCAAATCGAGCCGCCAGTGATCCACGGTCAGCCCCAGCGCTTCCAGTCGCGCAGCACACCATGCCTGTACGTCGACCTCGGCCGCGGTCCCGTCCACGCTCGGGATCCGCACCAGCTCCCGCAGTTCCGCAACGATCCGCTCGTCGTCGACCGCATCGAGAGCGGCCCGCTCCACGTCGCTCAGCATGCGCCCATCATCTCGAGCAGCCGCCGGCCGCCGTGATTCACCCGCTCCGGCGAGTACGACCGCTCGTGGACGAACTCCGCGACACTCGCGAACGCCGCCGCCGCGCACACCGCGACCGCGGCCCGTCCGTTCGCGCGCAAGGCCGCCTCGAGGAACAGCTCGTCGACGCCGGCCTCGGCACCATCCCTTGCAGCGGACGTCGCCAGCCCGACGAGGTCGTATGCACGCGCGCCACCGCCGGCTGCCTCGATGTCCACGATCCCGGTGATCCGCCCGTCGTCGACCAGCAGGTTGCCCATGTTCAGGTCACCGTGCACGAGATCGTGGCGCGGCAGCTCCTCATCGCTATAAGGCCGGCACAGTTCGCCGTACAGTTCGAGGAGCTCGGCGGTCTCACCGTCGTACGCCTGCACTCGCTCCCAGACACCGTCCCAGCCGTCGAAGACGACGCCGCTCGACCACCCCGACCAGGTGACCTCGTGGTCCTCCGGGAGCAGGTCCCGCTGGAGCTCACAGATCTCGATCAGCTGCCGAGCAAGGCCGTCGTCGAGCTTCGGTGGGCTGCCGGGAACGAGCTCCTGCAGTTGGTACGGCGACCCGGCGGCGGTCGTGCCGACGGCGAGCCAGGCAGGTGTGGGGTAGCCGACGGCGCGAGCCCGGCGGACGAGCTCGGCCGCCTTCCGGACCCGCGGTGCCCACCCGGGGTTGTCGGTCCACTTCAGAACCACGCCGCCGGTCAGTTCGTACGCCGTCGACTGGAGTCCACCGGTCAGGTGCCGCACGACCTGATAATCGGTGCCGAGGGCAACGTTCAGCTCGGCGACAACTGACTCGGTGCTCTCTGTCATGATGAACGAGCCATCAGGGCGTCAGCCGGTGCAGGTCGCGGGGGAAGAGCGTGACCTCGCGGACGTTCTCCGCCCCGGTCAGTCGCGCCACGAACCGCTCCAGCCCGATCGCGAACCCGCCGTGCGGCGGCATCCCGTGCTTGAACGCCTGCAGGTACGAGCTGTACGCCGGAGCGTCCGCCGACTCGCCGCGCGCCTCGAGAGCCGCGACATAGTCGCTGTACCGGTGCAGCCGCTGCCCGCCGGTGACCAGCTCCATCCCGCGGAACAACAGGTCGAACGAGTTCGACCAGCGCGGGTCCGACGGTTGCGGATGCGTGTAGAACGGCCGCTTCACCATCGGGTAGCCCTCGACGGCGACGAAGTCACTGCCGTGCTCCCGCAGCGCCCACTCGCCGACCGCACGCTCGTCGGCGGGCGCGAGGTCCGGCTCCTCCGGGTCCGCACCCGCGATCTTCAACGCCTCGCTGAAGTGCAGCACCGGTACGTCGACCGGAATTTCCGGCAGCGAAACCTCGAGCCGCTCCAGCGCGCCACCGGCCCGCTCGCCGACCGCCGACAACATGCCCGCGATGGCAGAACGCAGTACGGCGAGCACGTCGCGATGGTCATGGATGAACCCGAACTCCGCGTCCAGAGACACGTACTCGGCCAGGTGCCGCACCGTGTCGTGCGGCTCGGCCCGGAACACCGGACCGACCTCGAAGACCCGCTCGAACACGCCGACCATCGTCTGCTTGTAGAACTGCGGCGACTGCGCCAGGTACGCCGGGCCGCCGAAGTAGTCCAGCGCGAACACGTTCGCCCCGGACTCGGTCGCCGTACCGACGATCTTCGGCGTCTGGATCTCCGTGAAGCCCTGACCGTCCAGCGCGGACCGGAACCCGTGCAGCGCGGCCGCGGCGATCTCCCACCCGGCACGAACGACCGGATGCCGAAGCGCAACCGGTGCGTTGTCCAGTACTACGGGAAGCCCCGCGCCGACTGTCGGCCGCCAGAGCTCGATCGGCGGTGTCGCGGCCGGTTCGGTCAGCGGCTCGATCACCGGGTCGACGATCTCGGCGCCGCCGGGAGCCTGCGGGTTCGCGGCGACTGTGCCGGTCACCTGAACGACAGTCTCTTCACCCAGCTCGTCCAACTGGGCCTGAGAGCCCTTGACGACGATCTGGGCCAGGCCGGACCGGTCGCGCAGGATCAGGAAACTGACGGCGGCGAGCCGTCGTCTTCGGTGCACCCAGCCGGCCACCGTGACGGTCTGGCCTACTGCTGAGGGGATCTCATGGCTGAGAATTCGCATGCTGTTTTCACCTCCAGGTTGTTCTCGAACCCCGGAGGTGTGGGCGAAGGGGAATCTCGCGGTGCCACCACACCTTCACCGAGCCACAACAGCCCGGCCTCTTGCACAACAGTCGCTCAGGAGTGTCTTCACGACCGCTCCACGCATCGCCTTCCCAGCTACCGGCGACTCTCTCTGACGTGGTGTACGGCGCTACTTGTCTCCCTCAACACGAACATCACCAGGATAGGGGACCCGGCAACCCCATTTCATCGCCGGGACGTCGACGGTGGAATCTGAGCGGTGTCGGTGTCCTCGCGGCCGCCGACGCGAGCGTGGACGGTGATGGCGTTGCTGGAGCCGTTGCCGGGGAGCCAGGCGTTCCACTCGGAGTTCAGCGGCTTCTTGTAGTTCTTCGTCGTACAGGTCGCACGGCGGATGTCGCTGGTCCGCTCGCAGGTCCAGCCCACGTCGAACGACGGCAGGAAGATCAGGTTGCGTCCCCACGAGATGTCGAGCGTCACCGTCCGGCCCTGTGCGCCGTTGACCTTCAAGAACCGGTTGTAGACGAACGGGTTCGGGTCGGTGTGCGGCGTCGGCGTGAGGATCTGCAGCAGCGACTCGTCCTGCTGGATCGCCGGCAGCACATCGGAGTCGGTGTCGCTGACCAGGTCCGCGGTCGCCGCCACGGTGAACGTTCGCGCCGCGTCCGACGACTTGTCCGGTACGTCGAAGTTCGCCGCGAGCGGAGCGGGCTTCTCCGGGTTGGTCGCCGTACACGTCTTGGTCGACCGGGTGCACTTCCAGCCGGCCGGGTTCGCCGCGATCGGCCACTCGAGTGCGCTGCCGTACATGAGCTTCAGCGTGACGCTCTTGCGGTTGGTGCGCGGGGCAACGGTCAGGATCCGGTGGTGGACGTCCGGGTCGGCCTTGCCGTCGAGGATCTTCAGCAGGTTCTCGTCGGTGGTCGGCTTCGCGTCCACGGTCGCCGAGTCGTCGTCGTACAGCCGGCCGGTCTTCGCCGAGACGGTGAAGGTGCGATCGGCGGTCGAGCCGCCGGTCGGGGCGTCGAACGTGACCGCCAGCGGCTTCGGGTTCACCGGGTCGCTCGCCGTACACGAGCCGGACGCCTGGGTGCAGGTCCAGCCCGCCGGGTTCGACGTCAGCGGCCAGTCGAGCTCGGCGCCGTACTTGAGCCCGATCACCACCGGGTTCGCGTTCCCGGCCGGGGTCTTGATCGTGATCACGAACCGTACGCCGGCGTCGGCCTCGGCCTGCGTCGATCGGGTCTCGAGCACCGGGCTGCCGCCGCCGCGCGGGATGCTGATCGTCACCAGACCCTCGTCGAGCACCGGAGTGGTCGGGGTCGGCTTCGGCGGCGTCGGCGTAGTGGGAGGCGGCGTCGGGACCGTCGGCGTCGGCGTGACACTGGGCTGCGTCGGCGCGGTGGTCGGCGCGGTCGTGGTCGGAGCCGTCGGTGCGCTGGTCGGGGCCTGCGTCGGATTGGATGCCGGCGGCTTGGCCGACGGGGGTTTCACCGGCGGCTTGACCGGCGGCACGGTGGGCTTCTGCGCGGGCGGCTGGGTCGGCTGCTGCGTCGGCTGCGTCGACGGCTGGTTGATCGCGGCCGGGGGAGTGTCGTTGCCGGTGAGCGCCATCGCGGCGAGTACGGCGGCGATCGCGACGACCACGACCGCGCCGCCGCCGACGGCAGCCCGGGTGCTGTTCTCGGTGACCTTCTTCCAGCCGGTGACGAAGAAGCCGACCAGGCCGACCTTGGCGCCCGAAGCGGCGGCCAGGTAGCCGATACCCGCGGTGCCCAGCAGGGCCGGGGCGAGCAGCGCCGGCAGCGCGCTGTTGACCTCGACGAGCTCGAGGTACACCGCGGTGCACTTCGCGCAGTCGTCCATGTGCTCGCGGACGTTCCGGTTCTCGCGCTTGGTCAGGCCGCCGCGGACGTACGCGCCGAGGCGCTCGGTCGTCCAGCGGCAGCGGTCTCCGGCGACATCGGCCAGGTGCTGCTGCAGGTACGCCTGGCGCAGGCCCTCGCGGGCCCGGTAGGCGAGCGCGGACACGCCGTTCGCAGTCAGACCGAGCAGGGGAGCGATCGCGGCCGGCTTCTCACCCTCGACCTCGGTGTGCCAGAGCACCGCCTGCCAGCGTTCCGGGAGACTGGCGAACGCCTTCGCCGCCGCACCGCTCTCGAATCCGGTGACGGTCGGGTCGTCGAAGGTCTCGGGCTCCCGCTCGTACGACGCGATGTCGTCGGTGGTCTGCACCTTCTTCCCGGAGCGGATCCGGTCGACGTGCACCCGCCGTACGGTCGTCAGCAGATAGGCGCGGAAGGAGACGTCCGGTCCGCCGCCGGCCCGGAGCGCGTCCAGGACCTTGGCGAACGCGTCACTGGCCAGGTCGTCGGCGTCGTTGGCCGGGACCAGCTGGCGCGCCATCCGCTCGGCGGCGTGGTGGTGCCGCGCGTACAGCTCGCCGTACGCCTCCAGGTCGCCGTTGCGAACGCTCGCGATCAGCTCGGCGTCGCTCAGCGGATCGGGCTGGCCGTCCGGCGTCTCCATCCATCTCCCCCGTGGGCTGTGTAGCAACTCTGTGTGCGGCAAGGTGACGATCCGTCACTAGTTGCCGGAGACAAGGCTCCCACGTGGGACGGAGGTTCGCATCTTTCCTGACGCGGAATCGTGCTCCTTTCCTGACGAGAACACCAGCCCCGAAGTTACGCCCGAAAAAAGTTCTGCGAATCCGCGTCATGAACCGCGGGCAGCGCTGTCTCTTCGGCGTACGACGCTTCCGGCCGACCGGTCGGGAGACTGACGGGGCTATTCGAGGAGGGCCATGTCGCTGTTCGCGGACATCCGCAGACGGTTCGATTTGCGTCCGGCCAAGTCCCTGAACCTGGCGGGGTCGCTCGCCCGGACCCGGCCGGAAGCGTCGTCGACCACAAGCACGGGGGAGCAACCGCGCGGCCGGAGGGAGCCGCACGGCACAGCTGGCATCGACCACAGCGCCTATCTCGCGATTGCCGAGGCGCTCCGGGACGGTGCCGATGTCGTGCCTGCATCGGACGAGACCGGACGCCGCCTGGCGGCCGACGGCATCTCGCTGGTGGAGGCACTTGATGGGCTGAGTGCGTTGTACCGCTCGATCGCCGGGGGCGAGCCGGCTTTCGCCGCGGTACGCGCACTCAGTTCCAGCTGGGCCGAGGCGTCCTTGGTCTACCTGCACTCGCTGTCCTGCGAGGACCCGCTGACCGGGCTGTCCAGCCTGGCGCACCTGCGGTCCCGGCTCGGCGAGCTCTACCGAGAGGCGGAACTCCGTGGAACTTCCGTACCGCAAACCCACGCACTGGTGGTTGTCGAACCGCTCCATCCCCCGGGTACGTCGCCGTTCGACCGCGAGCTCACGCTCGTCGACGTCGCGGAGTGCCTGCGGATCGTCTTCTGCGGCGGTGACGTACTGGGCCGCGTCGGCTCACGCCGCGCGGCGGCGCTCGTCGGCCGCGACCCGAACCTGCCGGAGCAGGTCGCGACGGTACGAGCCCTGATCACCCAGTGGCGGCTGGACACCGACGTACCCCAGCTGGCCCGGATCTGGATCGAGGGACTGCCGGGGAGTGACGAGATGGCCGGGAGGTTGCTCGACGAGCTGGCCAGAACCTGAGACCTGCGTCCGGACGCCTACAGGGGGGCGGCCGGGCGCATCAGTCCGGCGGCGGATCGCCTAACACGGGGTGGGCGATCCGCCGCCGCTTGCCGTCAGCAACCGGTCGACGAGTTCGCCGTACGTGATCCCCGCGCCCTTCGCGGCGACCGGGACGAGGCTGCCCGGGGTGAGTCCGGGCAGCGCGTTGATCTCCAGGCAGTACGGCGTACCCGCTCGGCGGCTCAGCGTACATCCGTTGGCGCAGCAGAGCACGGTCCGTCGGCGCCGGGGGCTCCTTCGGCACGGGTACGACGGAATCGCCGGCCGCCACCGGATCAGCCAGCACCGGTTCCTCCGCGGCCGTCGTGTTCCTCCTACGTCTGGTAGCTGTCCGTGGTTTGACGCAGCAGACGCCGGGAATCGGCCTAGGCTGGTGGCATGTGCGGTAGGTATGCGTCCAGCCGGGAGCCGTCCGATCTCGTCGCGGAGTTCGAGATCGAGGCGGGCAATGTGCGTGAGACGGTCGAGGAGCTCGGCGAGAACTACAACGTCGCGCCGACCAACCAGGTGGTCGCGGTGGTCGAGCGGAAGAACCGCGAGCAGCCCGACGAGACGATCCGCAAGCTGACCACGGTCAAGTGGGGGCTGGTGCCGTCCTGGGCCAAGGACACCTCGATCGGCTCGCGGCTCATCAACGCCCGGATGGAGACCGTCGCGGAGAAGCCGGCGTTCAAGAAGGCGTTCGCCACCCGCCGCTGCATCCTCCCGGCCGACGGCTACTACGAGTGGTACACCGCCGAGGAGAAGGTGAACGGCAAGCCGGTCAAGCAGCCGTACTTCATCCACCCGCCGGACGGCAGCATCCTGTCGATGGCCGGGTTGTACGAGATCTGGCGGGACAAGTCGGTCGAGGACCCGGACAAGGACGAGGCCTGGCTCTGGACCTGCACGGTGCTGACCACGTCGGCCACCGACGACCTCGGCCGCATCCACGACCGGATGCCGCTGCTCGTCGAGCGCGAGCGGTACGACGCCTGGCTCGACCCGCTGTCCTCGGACACCGACGACCTGCTCGAGCTCCTGGTCCCCGCCGCACCCGGCCGCCTCGAGGCGTACGCCGTGTCGAAGGCGGTCAGCTCCGTGAAGAACAACGGCCCGCACCTGCTCGATCCGCTGCCGCCCGACGGCGAGGACCCGCAGGACAGCCCGACCACTCTCTTCTGAGTTTCGTGCCCGCTCTTCACCGGTCGTGATGACAGGATGGGCCGGGTGACCGACGAACGGATTGTGGCGACGCCGCACGGAGAGGCCCGGATCGTGGCGCACCGCGCCCGGCGACCGGTGGCGACGCTGGCCCTGGGTCACGGCGCCGGGGCCGGGATCGAGTCGGGTGACCTGACCGCACTGGCCGCCCGGCTGCCGAAGCAGGACATCAACGTGTTCCTGATCGAGCAGCCCTGGCGGCGTGCCGGCCGCAAACTGGCGCCCGCGCCGAAGGTGCTCGACGAGGCGTGGATCGCGATCATCGGACAGCTCCGGGTCCGTACGCCGCTGGTGATCGGCGGCCGTAGCGCGGGTGCGCGGGTGGCCTGCCGCACCGCGAGCAGCTTGGGCGCGTCCGGCGTACTGGCGATGGCTTTTCCGCTGCACGCGCCCGGGAAGCCGGAGAAGTCGCGCGTGGACGAGCTCCAGGCGGCCGGGCTGCCGACGCTGGTCGTCCAGGGGGAGCGGGACCCGTTCGGTACGCCGGAGGAGTTCCCGCCGCTCACCGAGATGGCCGTGGTGCCGGACGCCGACCATTCCTTCAAGGTGCCGAAGCGGGCGGAGCTGGACCAGCAGGAGACGTACGACCTGCTGGTCGAAGCCGTGTTCGAATGGGTGAGCCGCGAGGTGTCCGGATAGCGGTACGCTGACCGGGAATGCACCTGCTGCCGGGCGTGTTGTGACACACATGATGGCCACGAGAGAGGCTCCGGCGCGGACACCTGGGAAGACCCCGGTATTCTCGATCACGATGCCGACTCCCACCACGACCGAGACACCCGAGCAGCGGACCGCGCGGTTCGAGCGCGAAGCGCTGCCTTTCCTGGACCAGATGTACGCCGCGGCGATGCGGATGACCCGTAATCCGTCGGACGCCGAGGACCTGGTGCAGGACACCTTTGCGAAGGCGTACAGCTCGTTCCACCAGTTCACGCCGGGCACCAACCTGAAGGCGTGGCTGTACCGGATCCTGACCAACACGTTCATCAACGGATACCGGAAGCGGCAGCGTCAGCCGACCCAGTCGCCGACCGAGGAGATCGAGGACTGGCAGCTCACCGCCGCCGAGTCGCACACTCCCGGCGGGCTGAAGTCGGCCGAGGCGGTCGCCCTCGAGCACCTGCCCGACTCCGACATCAAGTCGGCACTGCAGGCCATCCCGGAGGACTTCCGGCTGGCCGTGTACCTGGCCGATGTCGAGGGCTTTGCCTACAAGGAAATCGCCGAGATCATGGGCACACCGGTCGGCACCGTGATGTCACGGCTGCACCGCGGCCGGCGCCAGTTGCGTGAACTGCTCGGCGACTACGCCCGGGACCGCGGGCTGATCCCGGCGGACGACAGCACGGACGCGGCCGCGTCGAGCACCGACGAAGCTGCGGAGAAGGAGGAGTCGTGAGCTGCGGCGAGCACCACGACGTCGACTGCGGAGAGATCCTGCAACGGGTCTACGTCTTCATCGACAACGAACTCGAGGACGCCAGTACCGACGAGATCCGCCAGCACCTCGAAGAGTGCGCTCCGTGCCTCGACGAGTACGACCTGGAGCGCTGCGTCAAGAAACTGGTCCACCGCTCGTGCGGTTCCGACCACGCCCCGGACGCCCTCCGGCAGAAAATCCTGCTCCGCCTCACCCAAATCCAAATCGAAACCACCATCACCACCACCGACTGATTTGGCCCGCGGTCAGATCGAGTAGCTCTTGAGCTGATAGCTGTGGATTTCCCCGCGACGGAGTTTTTCGAGTAGTTCGCGGGCATCCGTGAGGTAGACCTCGGGAGCATTCCGGAGCAGCGCAATTGCGGTGTTCAACTGATCGGTGGCGGTAGCACGATCGCCACGGACCGCATTGATACGCGCCAGTTCGATGTACAACCGTCCCTCGCGCAGGACATCGCGAGCGGTGCGCGCGGCGCGTAGACCGGACTCGACGTGCCCGACGGCGGTGCCGAAGTCGCCCTGGACGGCATAGATGACAGCGAGGAGATGGTGGCTCTCGCCCTGGAGAGTCGAATCGCCGGCTCGCTCCACGACGTGCAGACCGTGCATCGCCATCCGTACGGCTTCCCGACTGCGTCCCACCTGCGCGTGCGCGAGGGCCGCATTCAGGTAGCGCTTGAATATGCTCCGCATGTCATTCGCCTGCTCCGCCAGTGCGATGCCCTTGGCAAATGCTTCGTCTGCCCGCGCGAAGTCGCCGGTGCGATCGTAGAGTGAGCCGACCGCCGTGAGAGCGACGCCTTCCAGCGTGGGGTCGGGGATCGTGCGGCTGTGGGCGAGAGCCAGTCGGCCAAAGGCCAACGCGTCGTCGAGCTGTCCTTCCAGGCCGAGCAAGTAGGCCAGGGACGAGCAGCATCGTGCCTGGCCGAAGAGATCGTCGATCTCGGAGAACATCTGCAGGGCGATCCGGATGCTGCGGACTGCGGCTGCGGTGGCACCGGTCTCCGCGTCCGGGATGGCGCTGTCGTGCTGCAGCCAGGCGGCTGTCGCGGGCCGCCCGTGCCGTTGCGCGATCGCGACCGCGCTGACAGCAAGCTCGCGCATCTCCTGCCAGCGGATGCGTGACTCGTGATAGCTGAAGAACGCGAGCGGCAACTCCGCAAGCAGTACGTCGTTCGCCAGGCTGGACTGTTGCGCCTGTCGGAAGCGGTCCATCATGTTTCGCTGCTCCGCGTCCAACCAGCCCAGGACCCTTTCCCTGCTGTGGAAGGTGGGGAGGAGCCCGCTGTCCTCGACCGTTGCCAGCGGCAGCCGTGGACTGGTCGGATGCGTGAACCGGTGGCAGATCCAGCCGGCCTCGGTGTACAACCGCAGAACCTGCGCGAGCGCCTTGTCGCGCCCGGCCGGGGTCAAGGTCTGGTCGGCGATCTCCCGGCCGTACGCGCGGATCAGGTCGTGGAACCGGTAGCGCGCAGGGGCGACTGACTCCAGCAGATTGAGGTCGACCAGGCGCTCGACGATCGCATCCGCCCGGCGCAGCGGAACATCGAGGAGCGCGGCGGCGACGGCTGTCGTCACGTCGGCGCCGTCCGGGACGGTCAGCATCGGCAGCGCACCGGCTGCCTGGCGGTCGAGGTCGCGGTCGCTCGTCTCGAGGAAGCGCACCGAACTCGCGATGCTGGCGCGGACGCCGGTCTCGTCGGAGCCGAGGCTGTCGAGCCGGCGCTCCTCGTCCTGCAACAGGTCGACGAAGTGCTGGATCGGCCAGCTCGGCCGGGTCACGAGCCGGCCGCCGACGAGCCGGATCGCCAGCGGCAGCCGACCGGCGTACGCGGCGAGGACTTTGGTTGCCTCCGGCTCGGATGCGACCCGGTCCTGGCCGATGACACCGGCCAGGAGGTCGACGGATTCGGACTCCGACAACGCGTCGAGGAGAATCTGGCGCGCGCCGGGCAGATTCGCCAACGAGCCTCGGCTCGTGATGATCGCTCCTGATCCCGCGCTGCCTGGCAGCAGTGGCAGGATCTGGGCGATGTCAGCAGCGTTGTCGAGCAGCAGGAGAACACGCCGGCCGGCGAGTTTGGAGCGCAACAGCGCAGCTGCTTCCTCCACGTCGTCAGGGACCGAGCGAGTGTCCGAACCCAGCGAGCGCAACAGATGACGCTGAGCATCGGAGATGGTCATCGGCGCCCCCGGGCCGTATCCGCGGAGATTCAGATACAGGTGTCCGTCCGGGTAGCTGCCGGCCAGCTTGTGTGCGGCGTGGACGGCCAAGGTCGTCTTGCCGATCCCGCCCATCCCGGTGACCGTGACCAGTCCGACGGCTGCGGCGCCGCTCCCGGCCGGGTCGCGCAGAATCGACATGATCGCGTCGACCTGTGCGCTTCGGCCGGTGAAGTCAGGAGCGGCCGGCGGTAGTTGCCACGGCGTCGGAGCCGGCTCGGCGGCAGGATGCGGATGCTTCGGGGCTGCCGCCTTGTGCGACGTGCCCTTGCCGCGGGCAACGGTGAGGAACCGGCCGGCTTCAGCGGGTGTGAGGGCGAGGGCCGCGGTGAGGGAGCGGACGGTGTCGATTCGCGGCCGGCTGCGCGTGCCGCGTTCGAGGACGCTGATGGCTTGTTCGCTGAGGCCCGCCTTCTCTGCGAGGGCAGCCTGGGTGAGGCCTGCGCGGGTACGGAAGGTACGGAGGAGCTCGCTCAGCGTTGGCATCGCCGGCTCACTCATCGCCCCGCCCTCCTCGGATCCAGGCCCGATATCGGTCAGTACCGGAAACTTCCGGGCCTAACTCTAGAGGGGTCCGCCGACGGCCGTCGGCCGTTGTCCACAGCCTCGGCGGTGCCGATCGCCGAATGCCCAACGAGCGTTTGAAAGATAGCATTCAGTATGCGCTCGGGGACTCTCCGAATACGAGACCTCTGTATAACTGGTCTGCTGTAAAGCTGTGACCAAATCGCAAAGACCCCGGATTTCCCCGGGGTCCTCGCTGTCCGTAGTCGCCTTGGGTCAGGCGTTCGGGCGCTTACCGTGGTTCGCGCCCTTCTTCTTGCGTGCACGGCGCTTCCGGCCGGTCTTTCCCATTTCTAAGCCTCCCTGAAACAACTGCAAAGAGTCACAGTCTCTCATACCACGGCAGATACTTCGAAGTCAGCGGCGGGTCACGGTCTGGCTTACAGTGTTTCGGCGCAGCCGGGATGAGCAAAATTCAGAAGAGTCAGCGATGCGCTGTCTGGCCCCCCTGGGCTCGCGGAAAACCGCGAGCCCAAGACTACGCCGCTGATCGGAGGTGACTTAAGATGTTTGACGATTGGGACTGGTGACCGACCGCGAAGGCACTACATGACGCCGGCCTTACACCGAACTGGGCTCCACCTGTTGGTCGCGGTCGTTGCTGCTTCGGCCTTGGCTGTCTTCGTCATGTCCGCCCTCACCTTGTCGAACTACCTCACTGTTCTCGCGCTGTGTCTGCTGGTCCTGGCCGGCAGCGCGCTGCGCTCTCCCCACGGCCCGACGCAGGGCGCCTCGCTCGGTTCGATCGTGCTGATGGCGGTGTACGTCATTGCCGGACCCGCGACTGCTGTCGTGGTTGCGGGTGTCGGGTCTCTCGTGCAGGGCAAACAAGTTCCGCTGATCAAACGTGTCTTCAACAGCGGCCAACGCATTCTGACCGCGGCCGGCGGCGCCGTCGTGTTCGTCGCCGTCCACGGACCGGTCGGTGCTTCCGCGTTGACCGAGGAACCGCGAGCCATTCTCGCGGTGACCTTGACGGGGATCGCCCATCGGTGTGTGAACGCGGTCCTGACGGCGGCTGTGCTGTGGCTCGAGCGCGGCCGCGCGGTGGTGGGCGCGTTCTTCCGCGAGGTCGTGCTGGCGACCGCTCTGCCGATGCTGGGCTACGGCTACCTGGGTCTGGTCATGGCGTTCGTGTGGCTGGGCGGCCTCGGGCTGGTCGCCGGCCTGATCACGCTCGTCCCGCTGGTCGTCGCCCGCTGGGCGCTCTCGCAGGACGCCGCCGAGCGCGCGGCTCAGGCTGCGACGATGCGCGCGTTCATCCAGGTGATCGAGACGAAGGACCTCTACACCCGCGGTCACTCCGAGCGGGTCAGTGAGGGCGTCGGCATGCTCGGCCGGCACCTGCAGTTGCCGGCCGATCGGCAGCAGGCGCTGGAGCATGCCGGTCTGCTGCACGATGTCGGCAAGGTCGGCGTACCGACCAGCATCATTCGCAAACCCGGTCGCCTGGACGACTCCGAGATGGACGCGATCCGGCTGCACCCGGCGCGCGGGGTCGAGCTGATCGGCAACATCCCGTTCCTGGAGGAAGTGAAGTCCGCGGTCCTCCATCACCACGAGAAGTACGACGGAACCGGGTACCCGGCCGGTCTGAGCGGCACCAATATTCCGTACTTCGCCCGGATGATCGGGATCGTCGACGCGTTCGACTCCCTGACCTCGACCCGGTCGTACCGGCCTGCGCGCAGCGTCGAGGAAACGGTGGCGATCCTGCTGCAGGACCGCTACACACACTTCGATCCGGAGCTCGTGGACGCGTTCGTCGCCGTCATCCGGCGCGACGGCTGGAAGCCAGCGGCTGCCGTACAGCCGGCCCCGAACGCGGAGCTCGAAACGTCGATCGACCACGACGACCTGAGCCTCGGCAGTGGCGGCGGCGCCAGCGGAACGGCGGCCGGCCCGGCATGAGCGTGTCCAGTGAGGCCGAGGGCCTCGAGTTCCGTAGGTCCGGCAGCGGCGTTGTGATCGTGCTCGCCGGCGCCGTGCTGGGGGTCGCGGGTCTGGCCATGACTACCCACCGCGGGGTCACCGGCTGGCCGTTCGCGCTCACCTTCGGGGTCTTGATCGCGGTCGGCGAGATGGTCCAGTTCCGGGTCGACCGGACCCGCAACCGGGCGCCGATCGCCACCAGCGCCGCCTTGGGCTACTGCCTGCTGCGGGGCCCGGAGGTTGCGGTGCCGCCGGAGGTCGCGCAGATCGTCGCGGTCGTCGCGGTGGCCACTGCGATCGGTCTGCTGCCGCGGATCATCGCGGGCCTGTGGTGGGATGCGGTCGTGTCGTGCCGGCGCCTGCTGTCGGTCGGTGCGGCGGCGGTGGTGTTCGCCGCGATCGTGCCGACCGACCTGTCCTGGAACGGTTCGGTGTCGCACGCGTTGCCGCTGGGCGGCGCGATGCTGCTCGCGGTCTCGTCCGCCGCCGGGCTCGATGCCGTCGTCGGGGCGGGTCAGGCGACCGAGCGGTACAGCAAGCCGTTCCCGGCGGCGTTGCGGGACGAGTTGGGGGTGACGGCCCGGATCGGGATGGCGATGGCGATCAGCGGCATCCTGCTCGCGGCCGGGACCTCGATCGCCGGCCTCTGGGCGCCGCCGCTCGTCATCGTGCCGCTGTTGCTGACGCAGTTCGCGTTCCGGAGGTACTCGTCGGCGCAGCGGACGTATCGGGCGACGGTGCGGTCGATGGCTCGGAGTACGGAGATCGCCGGGTTCAGCAGCCCGGGGCAGAATGCGCGGACGGCGGCGTTGGCGGTGGCTATCGGCAACGATCTCGGGCTGACGCCGGCGCGGATGGAGGCGTTGGAGTACGCCGCTCTGCTGTCGGGCGTCGGCCAGTTGGCGTTGGCGGATCCCAGTCCTGGTGGGGCGTCGCTGCTCCGGACGCGGGCGGAGCGGCAGCGGGCGGCGGAGATCGGGGCGGCGGTGATCGAGCGGTCCGGCGTACTGGATCACGTCGCGGAGATCGTCCGGCACTCCAACGATCCGTACCGGCACGGGCGGGCGAACAACTCGGCCATTCCGGTGGAGAGCGGGATCGTGAACGTTGCCCTGGCCTACGAACAGCTCGTCGGCGAGGGGTCGGGACAGTCGCCGGACAAGGCGATGGAGTCGATCGGGCTGGGGATCGGCGCGGAGTACGACCCGGTCGTGGTCGAGTCACTCCGCCGGATCGTCGGCCGAGGCTTCAGGTTCTGAGAGTTCCCGGCTCGCTTTCGGGGACAGGTGGAGCAGAGCCGATGTTCCGGCGCACGGCTCCAGTTCGTCCCACACCGGTGCGGTCGTGGCCGGCACCCGCCCAGAGCCGCCCATCAAGGCGTACAGCAGCAGACCGGCGCCGGCGGCAATCAGTACGTCGCCTGGGCTGATCGCCTGTCCCAGACCGGGAAGCGCCACCGGTACGACGTCACCGAGCCAGGGCAGCCGCGTCCCGGCGCCGGAGATCTCGTGCCGTGGATCGGTCACGACCGCACCGCTCACGCCGGCGCGGGCCAACGCGTTCAGCGACACCGGCATGGCGCCGTTCAGCGCGACGACGAGGGCGTTGCTGAAGAACCCCAGCGCCAGCAGGCCGACGCCCGCATGCCGCAGATTCATCCGCAGGAAGACCGCGATGCAGACCGCCGACCCGATCAGTCCGACCGGGTACGCCGTACCGCCGAAGAGAGACCCGAGGAGCTGCCCGATCGCCGCCGCGGCCAGCCAGTGCACGCCGGTCAGCGTGGTGCCGGCCAACCGGCCGAACCCTCCGCCGGTCGCGACCGCCGCCCCGGCAGCGAGCACCATGACGAGGAGGACCAGCAGCACGTGTGCGATTCTGCCCAATCAACGGCCCGAAACCGGGCAAGCTGACCCCGCAGCGTGTCGACTTAACTGCAAAAGGTAACGGCGGCCCGGAACCCTCCGGGCCGCCGTCGCCAACACCTCAGGACTTGGCGGTCGCCGCCCCGCCCTCGTCGATGATCTCCGGCAGCTCCTGCACGCCCGGGTCGCCGCGGTCCGCGACGAAGTCGGTCGGGTGCGTGCTGTCCTTGCCGTCCGGCACCTTGATCGCCCGGAACAGGAACGTCAGCGCGATCACGACGACCAGGTTCAGCACGAACGCGGTCAGCGCGATGTAGGCCGGCGTACTTGTGCCCGGGATGTTCGCGATCGAACCGCCGAAGTGCTTCTTGGTCGCCGGGTTCACCACGTTGTACGCCGAGATCGTGCCGAACAGCATCGCCACCGCCCAGCCGGCCAGCAGCGCGTACCGGTGGAACCAGCGCGTGTACAGACCGACCACGATCGCCGGGAACGTCTGCAGGATCCAGATCCCGCCCAGCAGCTGCAGGTTCAGCGCGACCGTCTTGTCCATTCCGAGCACGAACACCAGCGCGCCGACCTTCACCAGCAGCGAGGCGAGCTTGGAGACCTTGGCCTCCTGCGCCGGCGTCGCGGACGGCTTGATGAAGTCGCGGTAGATGTTGCGGGTGAACAGGTTGGCCGCCGCGATCGACATGATGGCCGCCGGCACCAGCGCGCCGACCGCGATCGCCGCGAACGCGATCCCCGCGAACCAGGACGGGAACTCCTGGTCGAACAGCCGCGGGATCGCCAGTTGCGGGTTCGCGAGGCCGTCCAGGCCCTTCACGTTGACGTTCGCCTTGATCGCCATGAAGCCGAGCAGGGCGAGCAGACCCAGCAGCAGTGAGTACGCCGGGAGCAGCGTCGCGTTCCGCCGTACGACGTTCCGCGTCTTGGTCGACAGCACCGCCGTGACCGAGTGCGGGTACATGAACAGCGCCATCGCGGATCCCAGCGCCAGCGTCCAGTACGACACGTAGCCGGACTCGCCCGGGATGAAGGCCCCGGTCGGCTTGCCGGTCGCCGGGTTCGGCTTGGCGAGCTTCTCCTGCGCCGCACCGAAGATCGAATCCCAGCCGCCGAGCACGTGCGGCAGGTAGAAGATCGCGACCAGGATCACCAGGTAGATCAGGATGTCCTTGACGAACGCGATCATCGCCGGCGCGCGCAGACCGGAGGAGTATGTGTACGCCGCCAGCACCGCGAACGCGATCAGCAACGGCAGGTCCTTGGCGAGCGTGTTGTTGCCGCCCAGACCCATCGTCTCGAACACCGCCTGCATACCCACGAGCTGCAGGGCGATGTACGGCATCGTGGCCAGGATGCCCGTCACGGCCACCGCCAGTGACAGCGCCTTACTGCCGTAGCGGCCGCCGACGAAGTCAGCCGGTGTCACGTACCCGTGCCGGTGCGAGACCGACCACAGCCGCGCCATGAAGATGAACACGATCGGGTAGGCAACGATCGTGTACGGCACCGCGAAGAAGCCGCTGATCGCACCGGTCGCGTACATGGCCGCGGGGACCGCGATGAAGGTGTACGCCGTGTACAGGTCGCCGCCCAGCAGGAACCAGGTGATGAACGTGCCGAACCCGCGACCGCCCAGACCCCACTCGTCGAGGTTGTCCAGACGGCCTGTGTTCCGCCAGCGGGACGCCATGAAGCCCATCGCCGTGACCCCGGCGAAGATCACGACGACGATGGTCAGCTGCACCCAGTCGACCGTGGTGTTCACTGGCCACCCTCCTTCGCGTCACCGGCAGCGGCGTCGGGGGCGTCAGGGTCACCAAGTCCCTGCGCTGCCCGCCGCCTGCGCTCCTCAGTGCGGAGCAGCTTGTAACTGATGCTGACCAGGATCGCGGAGAGGAAGACCCACATCAGCTGATACCAGTAGAAGAACGGGAAACCCCACAGGTGCGGGTCCACCTTGGCGTACGTCGGCACCAGCAGCGGTACGACGACAGCCACCACCAGAAGCACACCGGAGATCCAGTACGCGGGTTTGACCGCGGACAATCGGGACACTGCAAACCTCCTCGGGACACAGGCGCAACGCAGCACGCTACCGTTCGATCACAGCAGGTACTAGTGGCTACAGGTTGGTGCATGGATAACGAAAAGGCATGGTTCGTACGGCGCGTCGTGCTGTCCGTGCTGTTCCTCGTCGTCGTTGCCGTGCCGCTGTATCCGGAGCTGTTCGGACTGGACGAGGTGACCCCGTTCGCGCAGCTCGCCGCGTTCCGTCCGCAGGGTCTGGTCGTCGTTCTGGCGCTGGCCCTGGTGATGCTGGTACGCCGGGGTTGGCGGATCGCCGCGGCGCTGATCGCCGTACTGGCGCTGGTCGGTGCAGCGCTGACCGCATCGCGGCAGTTCTCCCACGCACGGCCCGCGCCGGCCGGGGCCCGGGTACTGACGATCATGGTCGCCAACGTGCTGGGTGGTGGCGCCCGCGCCGCGGACGTCGCGCAGGTGATCCGGGATCGCAAACCCGACCTGGTTTCGTTGCCGGAGGCACAGGTCGACGTCCGTGAGGAGATCCGGGCGCAGCTGCAGGACCAGCAGTACAAGGGTTTCACGGCCCAGCCGAGCGGGGCGCCGGAGAGCGCCACGAGTGTGCTCGTGTCCGCGTCACTCGGCGACGTCGCGTTCGCGTCCGAGGCCGGCACGAGCTTCGGCAACATCGTCGTGACGGGCGGCAACCTCGGCGCGATCCGGCTGGTCGCGTACCACGGCTTCCCGCCGCTGCCAGACTCGGTCACCACCTGGAAGACCGACCTGCAGGCGGTACGGCGATGGTGCGCGCAGGATCCGCCGACGGTTGTCGCGGGCGACTTCAACGCGACCCTCGACCACGCGGACTTCCGGCAGGCGCTGGGCGGTTACTGCCGCAGCGTGGGCCCGGCCGTGGGCGGTGGGCTGAACGGCACCTGGCCCGCGGATCAGCCGGCCGTGCTGCGGACGCAGATCGACCACGTGGTGGTGTCGCGGCGGTTCGAGCCCGGCCAGTTCACGACGTACCCGATCGAGGGGACCGACCATAGGGCGATCGTGGCAACGGCCGCCGTACTGCCTTAGGAAGAACTGGTCGCCGGCCGGTAGATGTACGGCTGTGAGGACTGGACCGCTTCGGTCAGCATCAGCAGCAGGTCGGCGCGTGCCTCGATCGGGCGGCCGAAGAGGTCGTCGTCGCCCGGGATCGGGAAGCCCTTCACACCGATCGCGAGCTGGCTGAGCAGGACGTGCAGGACGCCGCGGGCGTTGAACACGTTCGGTGTGGGCCACTCCGGCAGGGTCTCGTGCATCAACGGCTGCTGGGCCGCGGTCGCCGCGATCGGCTTCAGCCAGCGCTCGAGCTCGTCACTGGTCAGCATGTTCCGGTGCAGGATGGTCATCACCGCGTGCGCGACCCGGTCGTGCTCCTCGTGCACCCACCGGTACGGCGTGTCCTTGACGATCCGGTCCGCGAGGACGTCGAGCAGCGCCCGCAGGACACCCGCGTCGCAGTGCCTGGACCTCGCCAGCGCGCCGATCGCGTCGGCGCCGTGGGCAACGGCATGCGCCCAGCCGCAGTCCGCGACATACCCGCGCAGGTCGCGCTCCCGCAGCAGCCAGGTCGCCAGCCGATCGCCCCAGCGCATCACCACCTCGTCGTGCACCAGGAACTCGGCGTTGTCGCGGTGGATCACCTCCGCCAGCGTCAGCGCCGTGAACGAGCGCCGGAAGACCGTGTCGGTGCCGTCCTCACCGAGGCCGTAGTTCAGCCCGGCGCAGAGGCCGTCCCCGAACCCCGGAAGCAGGTCGTCGTACACCCCGCGCTCCAGCCAGGTGGCGAGCGTCGGGTAGGCCAGGGCGTCACGGACCTGCGGGTTGGTGCTCGCCAGGCCGCGCACGAGCTCCTCGGTGAGTTCGGTCAGCGTACGGTCGTGCGGCACCGCGTAGTCCGCGGCCATCACGTCCTGCCAGTACGTCGACTCCACCCGAGCATCCTTTCATCTGTGCCTGATCAATCAACACCTACACCCGCCCTCTTGTCGAGCGGACCACCCGGTGGGCTGGTATAAGCGCTCGGTAGCATCGGGTCGTGCCGTCTTTGAGCGATGTGGCGCGCAACCACACCACGTTGGACCAGGCCGACCTGGACCGCCTGCAGCTGCTCGTCTCGGACTGGCAGATGCTGGCCGATCTCTCGTTCGCCGACCTGGTGCTCTGGCTGCCGGACACCGAAGGGCTGGGGTTCTGGGCCGGGGCGCAAATGCGCCCGACGACCGGGCCCACGGCGTACCTGGACGACATCGTCGGCAGCTTCATCCCGCGCGGCCGCCGGCACCTGCTCGACCAGGCGTACGACGGCGGCCGGATCTGCCGCGAGGGCGACCCGGAATGGCGCGACGACGTACCCGTCCGGGTCGAGACGATCCCGGTCCGCCGGGGCTCCCGGGTGATCGCGGTGATCGCGCGGAACACCAACCTGCTCGGCGTCCGCACCCCGTCCCGCCTCGAGATCGCGTACCTGCAGAGCGCGACGGACCTGGCCCGGATGATCACCGACGGCATCTTCCCGTACGGCGGGGAACGGCTGCTGTCCACGACGCCAAGGGTCGGTGACGGCTGCATCCGGGTCGATCGGCACGGGATGGTGACGTTCGCGAGCCCGAACGCGTTGTCGGCGTACCGCCGGATGGGTCTCGTCACCGATCTGGTCGGTTCGCGGCTGAAGGACGTGACCGCGGACCTGCTGCAGTCCGGGCACAAGGTCGACGACGTCCTGGCGTCGGTGGTCACCGGGCGCGCGGCCAAGGAGATCGAGATCGAGAACTCCGACGCCACGCTCTTCCTGCGCGCGATCCCGCTGCGGGCCGACGGGCAGCACGTGGGGGCGCTGATCCTGCTCCGGGACGTGACGGAGCTGCGCAGCAGGGAACGGGAGCTGGTCACCAAGGAGGCGACCATCCGGGAGATTCATCATCGCGTCAAGAACAACTTGCAGACGGTCGCCGCGTTACTCCGGATGCAGGCCCGGAGGATCACCGTCCCGGAAGGACAGGTCGCGCTGGCCGAGGCGGTCCGGCGGGTCGGGTCGATCGCGATCGTCCACGAGACGCTGTCGGAGTCGTTCGACGAGCACGTGGACTTCGACGACGTGGCGGACCGGGTCGGCGCGATGGTCGCGGACGTGTCGACGGTGGCGACCGCGGTGGAGACGCGGCGGAGCGGATCGTTCGGCGTACTGGACTCGGAGATCGCGACACCGCTGGCGATGGTGCTGACCGAGCTGATGCAGAACTCGGTGGAGCACGCGTTCGGAGCCCGGGACGGGGGAGCGGCGAGCGGGACGATCGAGCTCACCGCCGAACGCTCGGTCGGCCGGCTGCACATCGACGTGATCGACGACGGTTCCGGACTGCCGGCGAACTTCGACTCCGAACTGTCCGGGAATCTCGGCCTGTCCATCGTCCGCACCCTCGTCATCGGGGAGCTGGACGGAACCCTCGTCTTCGGCAACCGCCACGACGGCCGCCCCGGCGCTCAGGTCACCCTGGACATCCCGGTCAAAGACTGATCCAGCTGACGAATCAGTCACTGCGGAGAGCGATCGATTGATTGTCGCCGACTTGCTACACAGTGTGTCCACACGGCCGCGCCTACCCCTACGATGACCTTCAAGACTCCCCGATCAAGAAGGCTTTGCCGATGGCGACCTCAGACGAGCCGGATGCCATTCCGAGCTTCGACACTTCCCAACCGACCATCGCTCGCGTCTACGACGCTCTGCTCGGCGGCAAGGACAATTTCGCCGCCGACCGCGAAGGGGCGGCGATGTACCTGAAGTACGTGCCGGATGCCGGCCGATGCGCGACCGAGAACCGTGAGGCCCTGGTGAAGGGCGTCCACTATCTCGCCCGCTCCGCGGGGATCGACCAGTTCCTCGATATCGGCAGCGGTCTGCCGACGCAGAAGAACACCCACGAGGCGGCGCAGGAGGTCACTCCGGGCGCCAGGGTGGTGTATGTCGACATCGACCCGATCGTGCTGGCGCACGGCCAGGCCCTGCTGGCCACCAATGCCAGCACCATCGTGGTCACCGCCGACCTTCGTGACCCGCAGGCGATCCTCGACAACGAGGAGATCAGGCAGCACCTGGACTTCAGCCGTCCGATCGCGCTGATGATCGTCGGCATCCACATGCACTTCCACGACGACGAGAAGCCGGACGAGTGGGTCCGCACCCTGATGGACGCGCTCGCCCCCGGCAGTTATCTGTTCATCACCGACTTCGTCGACACCGGTGAGCCGCTGCAGACGAACATGGAGCGCGCCGGTCTGGAGAGCCTCGGCAACGGCTGGATCCGGACCCCGGAGCGGATCGAGCAGCACTTCCTCGGACTGCCGCTGGTACCTCCGGGCCTGGATTTCCTCGCCCGCTGGTTCCCGGAGGAACCCGACGCGGACGTTCCGGACGCGGCGGAGTTGCAGCCGTGGCAGCGGATCCTGATGGCTGGGATCGCCAAGAAGGAGTGACTGTCCTGCCGGGCCGTGCGCGCGCGCACCGATGCAGCGTTCCGCGCGTGCACGGCGTTGGAGGGAGGCGGGCGTGACCGAGTCGGGCGCGCAGAGCGGGCCGACCGCGCTGCGCATCATCCTCGGCGCGCATCTACGCCGGATGCGGGAGGCCGCAGGTTTCAGCCGGTCGGACGCAGGCTGGGAGATCCGCTCCTCGGAGTCCAAGGTCAGCCGGATGGAGCTCGGCCGCGTCGGCTTCAAGGAACGTGACGTCGACGACCTCCTCTCGTTCTACGGCCTGGACGACGCCGAGGAACGGGCGCGATTGCTCGCCCTCGCTCGCGAGGCGAACAACCCCGGCTGGTGGCACCGGTACGGCGACGTCCTGCCGAGCTGGTTCCACTCGTACCTGGATCTCGAGGCCGCTGCCTTCATGATCCGTACCTACGAGCTGCAGTTCGTCCCGGGGCTGCTGCAGACGGAGGAGTACATCCGCGCCACCGTCCAGCTCGGTCGTGGCGTGATTCCCGCCGACGAGGTCGACCGACGGGTCGCGCTACGAGTCCGCCGGCAGAGCGTCCTGACCCGCCCGGAGCCGGTGCGACTCTGGGCCGTGGTCGACGAGTCGGCGCTTCGCCGGCCGATCGGTGGAGAGAAGGCGCTGGTGCTGCAGATCGAGCACCTGATCGCCATGACCGAGCTGCCCAATGTCACGCTTCAGGTGCTGCCGTTCACGGTCAGCTGCAACTCCGGGTCCGCCGGCGCGTACAGCATCCTTCGTTTCGCGGAGCAGGATCTGCCGGACATCGTGTACATCGAGCACCTCACCAGCGCGCTCTACCTGGACAAGATCGAGGATCTCGATCAGTACACAGAGACCATGGAAGCGCTCTGCATCGCGGCGCCACGGCCGAACAAGACCCGTGACTTCCTCTCCGGCATCCTCAAAACCATGGGCGCCTCGCCGCGCTCCTTCGCCGTCCCCGCGGCCGAGTCGCAGGTGTCGTCGACCCCGGCCCACTGAACGACCGGCAGCGGCGGGAAACACAAAGGCCCCGCGGTACTTTCCGCGGGGCCCCGAAAGAGGACTTGCTCAGGCGGTGCGGATGCGCTGGCGGGCGTTGCGGCGCTTCAGAGCGCGACGTTCGTCCTCGCTCAGACCGCCCCAGACACCGTGGTCCTGGCCGGCTTCGAGAGCCCACGCCAGGCACTGCTCACGCACGTCGCAGCGTCGGCACACCTGCTTGGCCTCTTCGATCTGCATGATCGCCGGCCCGGTGTTGCCGATGGGGAAGAACAGTTCCGGGTCCTCGTCGAGGCATACGGCCCGGTGGCGCCAATCCATGGCGGATCCCATCTCTCTCAGTAGTTGACGTATGCTGACGGGTAGGTCTGTGCCCAATCAGCGGTGCTGTACTCGTCGGTTCGTGAGGCACGGGGGGTTGGTGCCGCGTCTGTTGTGAACGCTTTCACGAACGAGTCCATGTTCCCAATCTTGGGGGATCGAAACAAGGGTTATGCAGTTGTCGATCCGATCACAACGCTTCCTTAACACTCCGAACTGGAGCGCGGCGGTTCTCTCCATCCGGTTATCGGACAGAGCGGCCCTTTCGCAATCACCCGTTCACTGCAAGTAACCGTTGCAACCTTCTTTTGGTTACGCACAACCTCAAATCCCTGTAGGGCCCAGGTCTCGCGAACCGCCTCGGGAACGGGCACTAAGCTGGCGAAGTGCCGACCGACTCCCCAGTTGCCGCCGTCCCGAGACCGCTCAAAGTAGCCGCGGCAGTGGTCGCTGTGGAAGGGCTTGTGCTCATCGTTCTCGGAATTGCCGAAGCCTTGACGATTCACAGCTCCCGGCTGGTGCTCGGGCTGACCACGACCGCCTTCTTCATCCTGTACGGCGCCGGGCTCGGTTTCGTCGCCGTCCGCGGCCTGTGGAAGGCCCGCCGCTGGAGCCGGGGGCCGACAGTGTTCACGCAGCTGATCCAGCTCCTGATCGCCTACAGCGTCTGGAACGGGGGCGCCCGGACGATCGCCGTCGTCCTCGCCGTACTCGCCGTCGTGATCCTGGTCTGCGTGTTCCAGAAGGCTTCCACCGAGGCCCTGATCGGTGGTGGCTCCAACGATCACCCGGTGCTCTAAGGCTCGTTATCCCTTGGGCTACTCCTTGAGCAGGCCGGCCCGGAGTTCGGTCAGCGTCCGGGCGAGCAGCCGGGAGACGTGCATCTGTGAGATCCCGATCTCCTCGGCGATCTGGGACTGCGTCATCCCGCGGAAGAACCGCAGCGTCAGGATCCGCTTCTCCCGGGTGTCGAGCTGGGCCAGGAGCGGTTTCAGCGACTCCCGGTACTCCACGCTCTCCAGCGCCTCGTCCTCGCCGCCGAGGCCGTCCAGGACCGTGGTCGCATCCGTCTCGTTCTGATCGGGAGCGTCCAAAGACAACGTGTTGTAAGCGTTCGCGGACTCCAGGCCCTCGATCACCAGGTCCGGTGACAGCCCGAGCCGGTCCGACAGCTCGGCCACCGTCGGCGCCCTGCCGAGTTCCTGCGTCAGCTCCGCGGTCGCCGCGGTCAGCGACAACCGCAGCTCCTGCAGGCGCCGCGGCACCCGGATCGCCCATCCCTTGTCCCGGAAGTACCGCTTGATCTCGCCGAGGATCGTCGGCGTCGCGTACGTCGAGAACTCGACACCACGGTCCGAGTCGAACCGGTCGATCGCCTTGATCAACCCGATCGTGGCGACCTGCACGAGATCGTCGTACGGCTCGCCCCGGTTGCGGAACCGGCGCGCCAGGTGCTCCACCAATGGCATGTGCAGCGCGACCAGGCCCTCGCGCGCCCCGGCGTACCCCGGATCTGCCGGACCGGCCGCCATCTGCCGGAAGAACGCGGCCGTCCGGGTACGAAGATCTGGGGACTCCTGTGTTTCCGGGCCGCGCTCGTCAGTCACGCCTCCGCCTCGCTGGCGCTCGGCTCCGGCGCGACTGATAACAGTGCTCTGCTCATGGTTCGCTCGCTACGCTCGCTCACAGGCTCTCCGTGGCGGTCGCGGTGGCCGTCACGGTGATGGTCAGTCGACCGTCGAGGGTCTCGGCGGCGGCCGTCTCCACCAGTGCGGTCAGCACGGTCCAGCCGAACGAGCTGGTGTCGGGCTGCCAGCCGTCGGGTACGACGGCACTCGTCCGCACCGTCAACTGGGGCGGATCGATCTCGAAGACGCACTCCAGCACGCCGTCGGCCGACTGCGGCAGCAACAGCGCGCACGCCTCGTCGACCGCGATCCGCAGGTCGTCGATGGCGTCCAGCGTGAAGTCGTTCCGGGCCGCGAGGTTCCCGACCACCGACCGCGGTACGGCGATGTAGGCACTGTCCGCCGGGATACTCAGGCGGACCTCAGCGGCTCGTCCCGTGCTGCTCACATCGTCTCCCTCGTATCGACCCACCACGCCGTACATCATCCAACCTCAACGAGCTTGATGCACGGCGAACGGGCCGACGGAGGGAAAGAACTTGTCTTACGGGTGCTCGTGCTCCGAGCGTAGGCGGGAGAGGAATGCCTGGGTGCGGGAGTGTTGCGGGTTGCCGATCACGTCCTTCGGCGGGCCGGCCTCGACCACCACGCCGCCGTCCATGAAGACGACTGTGTCCGCGACCTCCCGGGCGAACGACATCTCGTGGGTCACCACGATCATCGTCATCCCGTCCAGGGCGAGCTCGCGCATCACCGCGAGCACCTCACCGACGAGTTCGGGATCGAGGGCCGACGTCGGCTCGTCGAACAGCATCAGCTTGGGCTGCATCGCCAGGGCCCGGGCGATCGCGACCCGCTGCTGCTGGCCGCCGGACAACTGCGCGGGGTAGGCGTTGCACCGGTCCGCGAGGCCGACCCGGTCGAGCAGCTTCATCGCCCGCTCCCGGGCCGCCTTCCTCGACTCGCCCTTGACCTGGGTGGGCGCCTCGACGATGTTCTCCAGCGCGGTCTTGTGCGGGAACAGGTTGAACCGCTGGAAGACCATCCCGATCTCACGCCGTTGCGCCGCGATCTCCTTGTTCTTCAGGCGGTACAGCTTCCCGTCGCGGTCGGCGTACCCCATCAGCTCGTCGTCGACCCAGATCCGGCCGCCGTCGATCGTCTCGAGCTGGTTGATGCACCGCAGGAAGGTTGTCTTGCCGGAGCCGGACGGACCGAGCAGGCACACCACCTGGCCGCGGTCGACGTCCAGATCGATGCCCTTCAGCACCTCGTTGTGGTGGAAGGACTTCGTCACGTTCACCGCATGAACGAGTGGCATCACGCACCTCCTGCGCCGGCGGGGCGGGCGGCCCGCGGGGCCTTGTTCCCGAAGCCGCGACCGAAATGCCGCTCGAGGAAGTACTGACCGACCATCAGCACACTGGTCGCGAGCAGGTAGTACAGAGTCGCGGCGACCGCGATCGGGAACGTCTTGTAGAAGTTGCTGCCGATCGACTGCAGTTGGTAGAACAGCTCGCCGATCACCGGGACCGCGAGCAGCAGCGAGGTGTCCTTCAGCATCGCGATCGTCTCGTTGCCGGTCGGCGGCACGATCACCCGCATCGCCTGCGGCAGCACCACCCGGCGCATCACCTTGCCGCGGCTCATCCCGAGCGCCTCCGCGGCCTCGGCCTGCCCCGGGTCCACGCTCATGATCCCGGCCCGGGCGATCTCGGCCATGTACGCCGCCTCGGACAGACCGAGCCCGATGACACCGGCGACGAGCCCGGTGAACACCTGGTTCGCGTCCAGGGTGAAGAACCGCCAGTCGCCGGACATCCCGAGCCAGTCGATGATCTTCCAGTCGAACGGGATCCCGAACGCGATGCCCTGCGGGAACAGGATCCCCAGCGTGCCCATCGTGAACAGCAGGATGTACCGCGGGATGCTCCGGAAGAACCAGGTGAACACCCACGACACCCCGGACAGGACCGGGTTGTCGGACAGCCGCATCACGGCCAGCACGACACCGCCGCCGACACCGACGATCATCGACAGCACGGTGACCAGCAGGGTGCCCTTGAGGAACCCGTTGATCACCGGCTGCTGGTTCATCGCCTCGAAGACGAACTTCCAGTCGAACGCTTTGTTGGTGACCAGGAGGTGCACCAGCATCGCCACCAGGACGACGATCACCGCGATCGCCACCCAGCGACCGGGATGCCGCACCGGTACGGCGTTGATCGCACCCGGCCGATCGGGCGCAGCGTCCGCCGGCCGGGTCTCTGCCTCAGTGGTCATGACGACTCACGGGTTGACGGCGAAGTCGCTGATCGCGCCGGAGTCGTTGTTCCACTTCTGCAGCGTGCTCTTGTACGTGCCTTCGGCGTTCAGCGCCTGCAGGGCCTGCACGATCCCCTGAGCGAACTGCGTCTCCGCCTTCGGGATCACATACCCGTACGGCGCCGCGTCGTAGATCTCGCCGAGCTGCTCGAGCTGCCCGTTGGTCTGCTTGATCGCGTCCAGCACGACGGGGGAGTCGGCCAGCATCGCGTCGGCCTTGCCGGCGACCAGGTCCGCGGTGGCCTGGTCCTGCTTCTCCCGGACGACGAGCTTGATCTCCGGCTTGCCGGCCGTCTTGCAGGCGGCCTGCCGCTTCGGCATGTCGTCCTCGAGCTGCGTCGTACCCTTCTGCACCGCGATCGTCTTGCCGCACGCGTCGTCGGCCTTGACGCCCTTCGGGTTGCCCTTTGCGGTCGCCCACAGGGTGCCGGCGCTGAAGTAGCTGACCATGTTGACCTGCTGCTTGCGCTTGTCGTTGATCGTGAACGACGAGACGCCGACGTCGTACTTGCCGCTCTGCACACCGGTGATGATGGTGTCGAAGCCGGCCGGCTGCCACTCGACCGTGACGCCGAACTTCTGCGCCACCGCGTTGAACAGGTCGACGTCCATGCCGACCACGGTCTTCCCACCCTGCAGGAACTCGTTCGGCCGGTACGTCGCGTCGACGCCGACGACGATCTTGCCGGCCGACTTGATCTTCGCCGGCAGCGAACCGCTGAGGTCCGGCCCACTGCTCGCCGGTGCGCTGGAGGAGGCGCTCGTCGACGAACTGGGCGTACTACCTTCGAGTGTGTTCGAGCCGCACCCGGCGGCCGCGAGAACCAGGACGCCGGACAGCACCAGCGTCCTCCGCAGGACAGACATCTAGTCCTCCAAAACCGGGCACCGGTCGGCCCGGTGCCATCTGTCCGCATCTTGACACAGCGACCTGCGGAGCGCGCACGGACCAACCCCGAACAGAGACCTATTCGTAGCTTGGCTGCCGTGACGCTGCGTGCCCGGCGATCATCCGGACACGCAGCGTCACGAGATCCGCGGTTTCAGGGCGTCGGCTCGACGTGGGTCGGGTCCAGGACGCGCCGCAGGAAGGTGCGCGTGCGCTCCTCCTTGGGGCTGCCGATCACCTCGGCGGGCGGTCCCTGCTCGACGATCACGCCGCCGTCCATGAACACCACCCGGTCCGCGACCTCGCGCGCGAACGCCATCTCGTGGGTGACGACGAGCATCGTCATACCGTCGAGCGCGAGTTTGCGCATCACCGTGAGCACGTCGCCGACGAGCTCCGGGTCGAGCGCGGACGTCGGCTCGTCGAACAGCATCAGCGCTGGGTCCATCGACAGCGCGCGGGCGATCGCCACCCGTTGCTGCTGGCCGCCGGACAGCTGTGCCGGGTACGCGTCGATCTTGTCGCTCAGCCCGACCCGCTCCAGGTTGCCGCGGGCCACCTTGTCCGCCTCGTCCGGGGCGCGCTTGAGAACGGTGCGCTGGGCAACGGTGCAGTTGGCCAGCGCCGTCAGGTGCGGGAACAGGTTGAACTGCTGGAACACCATCCCGATCTGTTGCCGGGCCGCGTCCAGGTGACAGTCCGGATCGGTGATGTCCTCGCCGCGGACGATCACCTGTCCCTCCTGCGGCGTTTCGAGCAGGTTCACGCAGCGCAGCAGCGTCGACTTGCCGGACCCGGACGGTCCGATCACGCAGACGACCTCGCCCTCCTCGACGGTGAAGTCGATACCGCGCAGGACGTGGTTGCTGCCGAACGACTTGTGCAGGTGCTTGATCTCGACCAGTGCCATCAGCGCGTCCTCGCCGTCCGTGCCTCGAGCCGGCGGGCCAGCAGGCCCAGCGGCAGGGTGATCAACAGATAGCAGAACCCGCAGACCACGATCGGGGTCAGGTTCGAGTACGTGTTGGCCAAGTCCCGGCCGAAGCCGGTGAGCTCGTACCCGTCCGCGGAGACCCCGATCATGAACACCAGCGAGGAGTCCTTCACCAGCAGGATCAGGTCGTTGGTCAGCGGTGGCAGCACGATCCGGAACGCCTGCGGCAGCACGATCTTCCGCATCGCCACACCGGCCGGCATGCCGAGTGAACGGGCCGCCTCGACCTGTCCCTTCGGCACCGCCTGGATGCCGGCGCGGATCACCTCGGCCATGTACGCCGACGCGACGATCCCGAGCGCCAGCCACACCACGCCGTACGGATCCCAGGGGATCGTCATCCCCGGGAACGCCAGCGGCAGCAGGCTGAACGCGATGAAGACCACGATCGCCGGCAGGCCCCGGAAGAACTCGATGTAGCCGGTCGCGAGCCACCGGTACGGGCCGACCTGGCTCAGCTTCATCAGCGCGAGCACCGTGCCGCCGGCGAGCCCGATCACGAACGCGCCGGCCGTGTACTCGAGCGTCTTCACCAGCGCCATCAGTACGCCGTCGTGGAACGTCGACTTGATGAACTCGGGCTTGAAGAACACGCTGACGATCTGGCCCCAGTTCGCGCTGAACGCGGCGGCGAAGACCAGGACGACGAGGACGGCGTACTGGATCCAGCGGGAGCGCTGGGCCCGCTGCCGCGGGCTCAGCCCCTTCCGCTCAACGACGGGAGTATCGGTCGGGGTGCTCACTTCTTCGGCTCAACCCCGAACCACTTCTTGTAGATCTCGTTGTACTTGCCGTCCGACTTGGCCTTGGTCAGCAGCTCGTTGAACTTGGCCACCAGCTTCGGGCCGCTGCCGTCCTTGAGCGCGCCGAAGCCGTACTGCTCGCCGGTGTCGAACTCGGCGACCACCGCCATGTCCGGGTTCTCCTTGACGAAGTCGTACAGCACGCCGTTGTCGTTGATCGCGGCGTCGACCCGGCCGGACTTGACGTTGTTCGTCTGGATCGCCAGGTCGTTGAACGGGATCACCGTGTAGCCGAACTGGGCCTTGTTGTCATCGGCGTACTTCTTGCCGGTGGTGTCGGCCTGGGCGCCGATCTTCTTACCCTTCAGGTCGGCCAGCCCGGTGATACCGGAGTCCTTCTTGGCCATCAGCACCTGGGTGGCGTCCATGTACGGCGCGGTGATGCTGATCGCGGCCTGGCGCTCGGGCGTGATCGTCATCGCGCCCATGCCCATGTCGCACTTCTTCGCCTGGAACGCGGCGCCCGAGGTGACCTGGGCCCACTCGATGTTGACGACGTCCTGCTCCAGCCCCAGGTCCTGGGCGACCAGGTCGAGCAGATCGACGTCGAAGCCGACCACCTTGGTGCCGTCCTTGTACTGGAACGGCTTGTACGGCAGGTGCGTGCAGACGGTCAGCTTGCCGGACTTGACCAGCGTGATGCCCGCCGCCTTCGCCTTGTCCTCGGAACCACCACCGGAGTCCGAGTCGTTGCCGCAGGCGGCCAGTGTGAGGGCCAGGACGGCGACCGAGGCGACCGCCTGGACGCGGCGCTTGCGGAGAGTGGGGACGATGTTCATCGCGGATTCTCCTCGACAGGGGTTGTGAATCCGAGAATCCTGGCACACTCCGGGCGATGTGGGACCCCTCACAGCAGACCAGTTGTGCCTGTGGTTTACTCGACCGACGGGTGACCCCCTGGCAACGGCGCCGTTCGACGCACCCTCATCGAACGCCCACTACCTCACGTTCCGCTCGATTTTCCCCCGAAGGGTCCCCGTATGGCCGCCCAGGCTGTTGAGTCCACTATTTCCTCAGATCAGTACGCCGGAGACGCGGTTTTCGAACTGCACCGCGGCGGCAAGATCGAGGTCACGTCCTCGATCCACGTCAACGACGCCGACGACCTGTCGAAGGCGTACACCCCCGGCGTCGCCCGGGTCTGCACCGCGATCGCCGAAGATCCGACGCTGGTACGGCGCTACACCTGGACGTCGAACGTGGTCGCGGTCGTCACCGACGGCACCGCGGTCCTCGGCCTCGGCGACATCGGCCCGGCCGCGTCGCTGCCGGTGATGGAGGGCAAGGCGCTGCTGTTCAAGGAGTTCGGCGGCGTCGACTCGGTGCCGATCGCGCTGGACTGCACCGACGTGGACGAGTTCGTCGACACGGTCGCGCGGATGGCGCCGTCGTTCGGCGGGATCAACCTCGAGGACATCTCCGCGCCGCGCTGCTTCGAGATCGAGCGCCGGCTGAAAGAGCGGCTGGACATCCCGGTCTTCCACGACGACCAGCACGGTACGGCGGTCGTCGTACTCGCGGCGCTCCGGAACGCGCTCCGGGTGACCGGTAAGTCCATCGAGGACATCCGGGTGGTGATCTCCGGTGCGGGTGCGGCCGGCGTGGCGTGTGCCCGGATCCTTCTGCAGGCAGGCGTCGGCGACCTCGCGGTCGTCGACAGCAAGGGGGTGCTGCACGAGGACCGCGCCGACCTGAACCCGGTGAAGCTGTCGCTCGCCCGGGACACCAACACCGGCGGGATCTCCGGCCGGCTGGTCGACGCGCTCGCGGGCGCGGACCTGTTCCTCGGGGTGTCCGGCGGGACCGTCCCGGAGGAGGCCGTCGCGCAGATGGCCGACAACGCGATGATCTTCGCGCTGGCCAACCCGAACCCCGAGGTCCACCCGGACATCGCCCACCGCCACGCCGCCGTGGTCGCCACCGGCCGCTCCGACTTCCCGAACCAGATCAACAACGTCCTGGCCTTCCCCGGCATCTTCCGCGGCGCCTTCGACGCGAACGCCTCCCGCATCACCGAAGGCATGAAACTAGCCGCCGCCGATGCCCTGGCAAGCCTGATCTCGGAGTCGGACCTGCGCCCGGACTACATCATCCCGTCCCCCTTCGACCCCCGCGTCGCCCCCGCAGTATCCGCCGCGGTAGCAGCCGCCGCCGCAACCGACGGCGTCGCCCGGGCCTGATCGTCAAGGAAGGTCCGGACCAGCCGGATCCATTCCGCCAGGGCTTCCACGAACGGCAGGTGCCCGGACTCGAGTTCGGCGTACCGGGCACCGTCGATGCCGTCGGCAACCTCCCGGTGGTGGTACGGCGTGACCAGGTTGTCGTGCGTCGTCGAGACGACCAGCGTGGGCACGGCGATCCGGGTGCCGCACGGCGGCGCGGATCGCGATCGCCGACCCGAGCGAATACCCGACGATCGCGAACTCGCCGTCGGCGGCCGGGACCGGGGCGAGGGAGCGGCTGCTGCGGTACTACGAGGACCAGGGCCTGCTCCGGCCGGATCGGTTGGCCAGCGGGTATCGCGCGTACGCCGAGAGCGACGTCGAGGTCGTCGGGCGAATCCGTGAGCTGTTGGCTGCGGGGCTGTCGACGGCGACGATCGGGCGGGTGCTGCCATGTGTGACCGAGGATCTGGCGCCGACGTGTCCGGTGCTCGTCGACGAACTGCACCAGGAGCGGGAACGCATCAGCTCGTCGATTGCGGCCCTGGAGGAATCGCGGCAGCTGCTCGACCGGGTGCTTTCCAAACCCCTGGTGAGTTCGGTAACTGACTCCGCGTAGACCACCGCCTAAGGTGGTCCGCATGCTTGCTGCTTATGCCGCCAAGTTCGATGCCGACAACCCGATCGCCGCGCTGCAGGTGGGGGAGCGGCCCGATCCGACGGTGCCTGAGGGCTGGGTGACCATCGACGTACGGGCGACTGCGCTCAACCATCACGATCTGTGGTCGTTGAAGGGGGTCGGGCTGGGTGAGCAGAGTCTGCCGATGATTCTCGGGTGTGATGCGGCAGGTGTGGACCCGGACGGGAACGAGGTCGTCGTGCACGCGGTGATCTCGGACCCGGCGTGGAAGGGCGACGAGACGCTGGACCCGAAGCGGTCGCTGCTGAGCGAGCGGTACCAGGGCACGCTGGCGCAGAAGGTCGCCGTACCGGCGCGGAACGTCGTACCGAAGCCGGCCGGGATGAGTTTCGAGCAGGCTGCGTGCTTGCCGACGGCGTGGCTGACGGCGTACCGGATGTTGTTCACGCAGTCGGGGCTGAAGCCGGGTGACACGGTCCTCGTGCAGGGTGCGGGTGGCGGTGTGGCGACGTCGCTGATCACGCTGGCGCGGGCCGCCGGGATCCGGGTGTGGGCGACCAGCCGGGACGAGGGCAAGCGGGCCAAGGCGGTCGAGATCGGGGCGCACGACGCGTTCGAGTCGGGCGCGCGGTTGCCGGAGCGGGTCGACGCGGTGATGGAGACGGTCGGGCAGGCGACCTGGTCGCACTCGCTCAAGTCGCTGAAGCAGGGCGGCACGCTGGTGATCTCCGGCGCGACGAGCGGCCAGGCGCCGAAGTCGGCCGAGCTGAACCGGGTCTTCTTCCTGCAGCTGCGGGTGCAGGGCTCGACGATGGGCACCCGGACCGAGCTCGCCGAGCTGGTGCAGTTCATGGCGAACGCCGGGATCTCGCCGCATATCGACACGGTCCTCCCGCTCGCCGAGGCCCGCACCGGCTTCGAGAAGATGAATGCCGGCGACGTGTTCGGCAAGATCGTCTTTACTGTCTGAGTGCAACCCGAGATCCGGCCCGTCACGCCCGACGACGCCGAGGCCGCGGCCTGGTGTCATCTGCTCTGCTGGCGGGAGGCGTACGCCGGTCTCGTGCCGGCCGACCTGCTTCTGGAGCGTACGTCGAACCTCGAGCGCCGGATCGAACGCTGGACCACGCCGCTGGGCGACGGCCGGCGACGCTGGATCGCGCTGAACCCGGACCCGGACGCGCCGGTGCAGGACCGGGTGGCCGGGTTCGCCGGGATTGGCCCCGGCCGCGACGAGGACGCTCCGGTGCCGTTCGAGCTGGAGGCGATCTACACGCGGCGGGCGTTCTGGAAGACCGGTCTCGGCACCCGGCTCCTGGATGTTGCCGTCGGCAAGCAGCCCGCGTTCCTCTGGGTCTTCGAGGGGAACGAGCAGGCGCAGCGGTTCTACCGCCGGCACGGGTTCGAGCCGGACGGTGTCCGCAAGCACGACCCGTACTTCGACCTCTGGGAGGTCCGGCTGGTCCGGAGATAGTGCCAGCGGCACATTTGTGACAACAAACCGCTGGGACGTTTCACGGCTGAAACAAATCCGTCGCACCGGGGCAACGCGACGGGGTCACTCTGTTCCTACGATCCGCCCGATCGATGAGGAGCGATGAAGCCCATGAGGCCCACTTTGACGGTGATTGTCGACCCGGCCGACAACTGGATGGCGAAGGCCGCGTGTGTCGGTCAGGCGCCGTCGTACGACGAGACGGCCAGCTCGTGGGAGCAGCGCAAGGCCCAGGCCATCTGCCTGACGTCGTGCCCGGTGATCGAGGAATGCCGCGAGTGGGCCCGCCGGACCAAGTTCACCGGCACCGCCGCGGGCGAGAAGTTCCTCTCCGGCCGCCGCCGCGGCCGCCCCGGCCCGCAGGAACGCCGTACCCGCCCCATCATCGAAGAGCAGCAGGCCAGCTAAGGCGTGCCTAGACCTTGACGAGCTCGTCGGCGCGCTCCGCGTCGGCGAGCTCTTCGGTACGCCGGAACGGGGCCAGGATCGTCGCCGTCAGCTGCTTGCGGTTGTGGATCGCCGCGCCGACCGCGAGCGCCAGGTAGATCACGCTGATCACGTAGCGCCCGCTCTGACCCGGTACGGCGAACTGGATCGCGAACAGACCCAGCAACGTCCACGCCGCCCACCGCGGGAAGCGCAGGTTCAGCAGGATCGCGAGGCCGAGCAGCGTCTGCGTGGCGGTCAGCAGGAACTCCTCGACCTGCCGCCCGTCCAGGTGCAGCGCGGCACCGCCGCCGCCGATCCCGTACGCGATCGGTAGGCTCCCGATCAGCAGCGTCCACTGGTTCACCTTGGCCGAGATCAGCAGGCCCAGCGCCGCGGCGCCCTTGCCCCGCCACGCGAACAGCAGCGCCACGATGAACTCCGGCGCCTCGGACGCCAGCGGAGCCAGCCACTGGACCAGCAGGAACTGGTCGATGCCCAGCGTGTGACCACCCGCGACGAGCGAGTCCGCGAACGGCTCGGCCGCCGCCAGGATCACCCCGGCCGAGACCAGGAACATCGCGGTCACGGTGATCCGGCGCTGGAGCCTTGGCAGCGCGCCGATGGTCGCCGCCGGCCCGATCAGGTCCGGCTCGTCGTCGTGCTCCGACGTCGCCGCCCGGAACAGGTAGAAGGCGAAGAACGCGAGCAGCAGGATCCCGAGCACGATGTGGATCTCACCGGTCACCGGGATCACGAACGCGACCACACCGGCGACCGCGAGGAAGCCCAGCTCGCGCCGGTACCCGGTCTCCAGTACGAGCGCCTTCACGGAGCGCCCGCTCCGCCGCGAAGCGACGTACAGGCTGATCAGTACGACGCTGGACCAGCCGAGGCCGAGCAGCAACCGGTTCGATCCGGTCATGTTGGCGGCGGCGTACTGCACGTACTCCGGGTTCGAGCCGGCGGTGTGTGCGAAGTACAAGTCCACCGCGTACTCCGGCAGTACGGCGATGACCGCGAGCAGCGCGATCGCGAGACCGCCCGAGATGTCCATCTCCGCCGCTTCCGCCGCCCAGGCCAGCACGAACGATGCGGCGACCACGGCGACGCCGAAGATCAGGATCGACGCGAGCGCCGGGGGATGGGTGCCGGTGACCCGGAGGGCGACCGCGGGGATCGCCGCCAGGAGCAGCAGCAGAACAGGGCGGAGAGCTCGGAACACGCCTTCCAGCGTGCCACCGTTTCGATACTTTCGCAATTGCGAAAGTATGAGACCGTGCTCACCACGGCACGCCGGACTGCCCGGAGACCGCCTGAGCGGTCACAATGACTGCGCGATGACCAACCGTGAACCGACGAAGGCGCAGCTCGATTCCGCCGCGGGCACCTTCGCCATGCTCTCCGCTCCGGTCCGCCTGCACCTGGTGTCGCTGGCCGCCCAGGGGGAGTACGACGTCGGCACCTTGGCGGAGCGGGTCGGCGTCAGTATCGCCACCGCCAGCCAACACCTCGGCAAACTCCGCCTGGCCGGCATCATCACCGCCCGCCGCGAAGGCCGCCGCCATATCTACACCGTCGACGACCCCCACGTCCTCAACCTGGTCGACCAAATCTTCGAACACATCGCCCCCGACGGCACCCTAGCCCCCGACCCACCACGGCGGACGCGGCCGCCGCACACGGACTGATCACCGGATGCAGCGGCGAGTCAGGACGAGACGCTCGCTGGGCTTGCAGCTCGCGTGAGCGCACTCGCCGACCAGGAACTGAGCTGACTCACAGAACGTGGAGCTCCATTAGAGCAGTGCGTCGATTACTGCGATTGCGTTGGCCTTTGCGGCGGTGAGGGTTTGCTCGTCGGTGAATGTTGTGAGGGTGGCCGCATCGACGGCCGCGTTGATGCTCAGGAGGGCCATCCGGAGCTGCAGCACTTTCGACGGGGTCCGGTCGGGCAAGAGGGGCGCCAGACGGTCCACCAGCTGATTCAGTGTCGAGCCGATCCGGTCGTTGGTGCGGCCGTCGAAGGTGCGTGCGATCAGCGGATTGGCGGACAGGAACCGGATGCCGCGGAGCTTGTTGACGGGAAACGACTGCACCCACCGGAGCACGGCGGCTCGGACCAGTTCAGGTGTCTGGGGTTGCTGGCCGATCCACTCCAGCAACTGCTCGGCTTCGTCGCCGCGCTCGTCGAACAACGCACGGAGGATGTCCTCTTTGCCTTTGAAGTGGTAATACAGCGACGGCTTCTGAATGCCCAGCTCGTCGGCGATCTCGCGCAGCGACGTCGCCTCGTACCCCTTCCTGGTGAACAGCTCCAGGGCGACCCGCTGGATCGCGGCTCGCGTGTCTGGCCCGGAGCGGCGCCCGATCGCGTGATCCTCCATGCGGTCCAGCCTACCGCAAGGTAGGCTGGACTACCTAACGTTAGGTAGGCTAGGTTGACGAGTGGGCGAAGGACAGGAGGAGCCATGAGCCAGTACGCCGTTGTCCACGAGTACGACTATCCGATAGACGAGGTCTGGACCGTGCTGACCGATCCGGCGTACGTCGCGCAGTGGACCACGACCGGTCAGGGCGGCCGACCAGAAGGATTCGCCGCAATACCGGGAACCAAGTTCCGGTTCATCGGCAAACCGACCATCGGCTGGGCCGGCATCGTCTATTGCGAGGTCATCGCCGTCGATAGGCCACGCTCGATGCACTACACGTGGCGTGGGGACCAGGACAGCGACGACGTTACCGACGTGAACTACCTGCTCGAGGAGACTGCCGGCGGCACCCGGGTTACGTGGACGCATACCGGCTTCACCGGCATCGACGGGTTCGCGATGTCCAAACTGCTGGCCAGGGTGCGCCGCAAGATGATGACCGACGGCATCCCGCCGGTGCTGGCTGCCTACCACGCAAGCCGGATCTAGAGGATGTGCCGCAGGTAGCGCTCAGGCGCCTGCAGGTACGCCTTCCAGTTCTGCACCAGCTCCAGCTCGTCCCACGTCGTGCGGCGGATGCCCCACTCGCCGACCTCGAGGATCGTCGCGCCGGGGAGTGCTGCGATGACGGGGGAGTGGGTTGCGCAGAGTACCTGTGAGCCGGCCTCCGCGAGACGGTCGAGTACGCCGACCACTGCCAGGCTGCTGGAGAACGAGAGGGCCGATTCGGGCTCGTCCAAGCAGTAGAACCCTTGGCGGCTGAACCGGTCGTTGATGAGGCTCAGGAAGCTCTCGCCATGGCTCAGCTCGTGGAAGGCCAGGTCTGGTGGCCCCGAGGTTCGCGGGTTCTGCTCCAGGTAGGTGTAGAAGCCGTGCATGGTCTCGGCCCGGAGGAAGAATCCGGCGCGCTTGGCGCCGGCGCCGCGGGTCAGCATCAGATCGTCGGCAAGGGGTGACTCGGTTGCGCGGGTCGTGAGCCGGGCGCCGGTGGATCCGCCCTCTGGGGACAGGCCGAAAGCAACCGCGATCGCTTCGACGAGGGTGGATTTGCCGGCGCCGTTCTCGCCGACCAGGAACGTGACGCCTGGGTCGAAGTCGAGCCCGTCGGTGAGCAGCTGACGGACGGCCGGGATCGTGTGCGGCCAGCGTGCGGACGCGCGAATGCCCTCCGCCGCGGCAACCCGTCGTACGGGCTGCGAGGCGAAGGGCATTCGCTCAGATTACTCGTCGTCCTCGTCGTCCAGCCGAGCGAGCCAGGTGGCGAACCGCTCGATCGGCGTCTCGAACTCCGGGTTCAGGTCGACGAACTCGCGCAGCCGTTCGGCCACGAAAGCGAGCGTGACATCCTCCTCGCCACGCCGCTTCTCGAGCTCCTCGATCCCGCGGTCGGTGAAGTACACGTCAGCTGAACGCCTGCTTCAGGAGCGTCGCCTGCTCGGTGCCGTGCACACCGTGCGAGCCGACCGCCGGAGCGGACATGGCCGGCCGGGACACCCGGTAGAACGGCTTGCCGCCCAGGTGCTCGGTCAGGTTCAGCGCCATGAACGGCCACGGGCCCTGGTTCGCCGGCTCGTCCTGCACCCAGCGGATCTCGGTCGCGTTCGGGTACTTCGCCAGCTCGGCGACGATCTCGTCGGCGGGCAGCGGGTAGAGCTGCTCGACCCGGAGGATCGCGGTGCTGATCTTGTCCGCCTCGACCGTCTTCCGCTCCGCGAGCAGGTCGTACACGATCCGGCCGGAGGCCAGGATCACCCGCTCGACGCCGGCCGCGTTCGCTTCGGCCTCGGCGTCGCCGAGCACCGGCTTGAAGGTGCCGTGGGTCAGCTCCTCCGGCTGCGACACCGCCTCCTTGCGCCGCAGCAGCTGCTTCGGCGTGAAGACGATCATCGGGACGTGCTCCTCGCCGAGTGTGTGCCGGCGGAGCAGGTGGAAGTACGACGCCGGGGTCGACGGCTGCGCCACCGTCATCGCGTCCTCCGCGCACAGCGCCAGGAACCGCTCGATCCGGGCCGAGGTGTGATCCGGGCCCTGGCCCTCGTAGCCGTGTGGCAGCAGCAGCACGACGCCGGACTTCTGGCCCCACTTCGCCTCACCGGACGAGATGTACTCGTCGATGACGGACTGGGCGCCGTTCACGAAGTCGCCGAACTGCGCCTCCCAGAGGGTCAGCGCCTCGGGCCGCGCCACGGAGTACCCGTACTCGAAGCCGAGTGCGGCGTACTCGCTGAGCAGCGAGTCGTAGACGTAGAAGTTCCCCTGACCGCCCTCGTCCAGGTGCTGCAGCGGGACGTAGTCCTGCCCGTTGACCCGGTCGATGACGGCGGCGAACCGCTGGACGAACGTGCCGCGGCGGCTGTCCTGGCCGGCCAGCCGGACCGGACGCCCGTCGAGCAGCAGCGAGCCGAAGGCGGTGATCTCCGCGCTGGCCCAGTCGATCGGGCCCTCGGTGATCGCGTGCGCGCGGCGCTGCAGTTGCGGCATCACCTTCGGGTGCACGGTGAAGCCGGCCGGCAGCGTGGTGTGCGCGTCGGCGATCTTCTTCAGCACCTCCGGCGTGATCGCGGTCGCGTCCGGGCCCTCCGGCTTGTCCGGGTAGTCCGGCGCCGTCACGTACGGCGGCGGCGTGTCGGGCTGGCTCTTCGCCTCGCGGACCTCGGCGAAGACCCGCTCGAGCCGGTGCTGGAAGTCCTGCATGGCCTGCTCGGCCTCTTCGATCGTGATGTCGCCACGGCCGATCAGGGCCTCGGTGTAGAGCTTGCGGACCGAGCGCTTCTGCTCGATCAGGTCGTACATCAGCGGCTGGGTGAAGCTCGGGTCGTCACCCTCGTTGTGACCGCGGCGGCGGTAGCAGACCAGGTCGATGACGACGTCCTTGTTGAACGCCTGCCGGTACTCGAAGGCCAGGTCCGCGACCCGGATGCAGGCCTCGGGGTCGTCGCCGTTCACGTGGAAGATCGGCGCCTGCACCATCCGGGCCACGTCGGTGGAGTACATCGACGAGCGCGACGAGGCCGGTGAGGTGGTGAACCCGACCTGGTTGTTCACGATCACGTGGATCGTGCCGCCGGTCCGGTAGCCGCGCAGCTGGGACAGGTTCAGCGTCTCCGCCACCACGCCCTGGCCGGCGAAAGCCGCGTCACCGTGGACGAGCAGCGGCAGCACCGGGAACGCGGCGCCGCGGTCCAGGATGTCCTGCTTGGCCCGGACGATGCCCTCGAGCACCGGGTCGACGGTCTCCAGGTGGGACGGGTTCGCCGCCACCGAGACCTTGATCTTGTCGCCGAACTCGGAGACGAACTCGCCCTCGGCGCCCAGGTGGTACTTGACGTCACCGGAGCCCTGCACGGTCCGCGGGTCGATGTTGCCCTCGAACTCGCGGAAGATCTGGCCGTACGACTTGCCGACGATGTTGGCCAGCACGTTCAGCCGGCCGCGGTGTGCCATGCCGATCGCGACCTCTTCCAGGCCGGCGCCGGCCGCCTCCTCGCAGAGCTCGTCGAGCAGCGGGATCGTGGTCTCCGCGCCCTCGAGCGAGAAGCGCCGCTGACCGACGTACTTGGTCTGCAGGAAGGTCTCGAACGCCTCGGCCTCGTTCAGCTTGGCCAGGATCCGCAGCTGCTCCTCGCGCGGCGGCTTGGTGTGCGGGCGCTCGACCCGCTCCTGGATCCACTTGCGCTGCTCGGGGTCCTGGATGTGCATGTACTCGATACCGGTGGTCCGGCAGTACGAGTCGCGCAGGATGCCGAGGATCTCGCGGAGCTTCATGAACCGCCGGTCGTTGCCGCCGAACGAGCCGGTGGCGAACTCGCGGTCCAGGTCCCACAGCGTCAGGCCGTGGGTGGCGACGTCGAGGTCCGGGTGGCTGCGCTGCTTGTACTCCAGCGGGTCGGTGTCGGCCATGATGTGGCCGCGCACCCGGAACGCGTGGATCAGCTCCAGGATCCGGGCCTGCTTGCTGATGTCCTCCTCGTGGCTGTGCGGGAGGTCGGCGGCCCAGCGGATCGGCTCGTAGGGGATCCGCAGCGACTGGAAGATCTCGTCGTAGAAGCCCTCGCCGCCGAGCAGCAGCTGGTGGATCCGGCGCAGGAACTCACCCGACTGGGCGCCCTGGATGATCCGGTGGTCGTACGTCGACGTCAGCGTCATCACCTTGCTGACCGCGAGCTTGGCCATCGTCTCCTCGGCCGCGCCCTGGTACTCCGACGGGTACTCCATCGCGCCGACGCCGATGATGCAGCCCTGGCCTGTCATCAGCCGCGGCACCGAGTGCTGGGTACCGATCGTGCCGGGGTTGGTGAGGCTGATCGTGGTGCCCTGGAAGTCCGGCAGCGCGAGCTTGTTGTCCCGGGCCCGGCGGACGATGTCCTCGTAGGCCATCCAGAAGTCGGCGAACGTCATCGTCTCGGTCGCCTTGATCGACGGCACCAGCAGCTGCCGGGTGCCGTCCGGCTTCTGCATGTCGATGGCCAGGCCGAGGTTGATGTGCGCCGGGTGGACCAGGGTCGGCTTGCCGTCGGTCTCGTCGTACGACGCGTTCATGTCCGGCAGCGTCTTCAGCGCCTTGACCAGCGCCCAGCCGATCAGGTGGGTGAAGGACACCTTGCCGCCGCGGGCGCGCTTGAGGTGGTTGTTGATGACGATCCGGTTGTCGATCAGCAGCTTGACCGGCACCTGGCGAACGCTGGTCGCGGTGGGGACCGTGAGGCTGGTCTCCATGTTCTGCGCGGTCCGCGCCGGGGCGCCGCGGAGGATCAGCCGCTCGGAGTCCGCGCTGGTCGCGGGGGTGGGCTTGGTCTGAGCGCTGGGCGGCTGATTCACCGTGCCTCCGGTCGGGCCTGCCGACTTGGCAGCAGGACGCTGTGCTTCGGGAGCGGCGTGAGCAGGGGCCGGGGTGTTGACCGGGGCCTGGGCGGCCGGGGTCGCCGCCGTCGCCGGGGTCGCCGCCGCGGCTGCGGCAGCGGGGGCGCTCTGGGCGGGCGCGGTCGCCGTACCGCGGCTCGGTGCTTCTGGGGTCTTGTTGTCGGACACCGCGTCCGGTCGGGGAGCGTCGGCCGGGGGAGTCGTCACCGGCTTCGCGTCACCATCAGGCTTGTACGTCTTGAAGAAGTCGAGCCACGCCGGATCCACCGAATTCGGGTCCTGCTGGTACTTCTCGTACAGCTCGTCGACCAGCCATTCGTTCGCACCGAAGGCTGCTAGGGGATTGGTGTCTGATGGCTCGGTGGCCACTTGGCAGTTCGCCTCTTCCGATTTCGGGTCCGGTACCGCGGTTCGTTAATGCTGATGTTATGGGTGGTGTCCCAAGCAAAGGCTAATAGCAGGGGGACCACTTCCACAGCTCGGGACCACCGGACCAGTGTGTCGAGTGGTCGGGCTCTGGCGACCGGATCCATCGGCGCCTGAAACACTGCCCACAAAGGTGTTTCAGGCCACACACCGTCCTCTCACCGCCCGCCGGCGCGGAGAGCAACGGTCATAGCTCCGGGACGCCTTGCAGAGGTGGCTTTCCGGCGGGTCCTGGGCGGCCGGTTCGGATGGCGTCCTGAGCGTGGCTGGCCACTGTATGCAGTTGTCCATTCGCCACCCGTGACGATCACCACCGTGCAGAAGTGTGGTCAACATCACGCTCCAAATCAGTCCACCTGGGCATGATTGGCCTTCATCGGCTGGACAGCCTCCGGACCAGCTTCAGGCCGGACCAGGTCGCGTCGATCGCGCACACCTTGACGTCGACGACACCGAGCGGCAGGGCCAGCTCGCGGATCCCGTTCTCGTCGAGATCGGTCGGCACGCCGGAGGACCGCTTCGGCCAGGCGGTCCAGATCATGCCGGCGGTCGTGGTCCTGGCGAGCAGCGCCGGCAGCCGCTTCGTCAGCCGGGCCCGGTCGGGGCAGAACATCAGCACGACGTCGTACGGCGTACGCCCGGCTCGGCGTGCTACCGACGTACCCGGCGGGAGTCCTTCGATGGCGAAACCGGCCGGGGCGTTGTCGAGCAGGACCAGGTGGTCCGCCTTGATCCCGAGCTTGGCGGCGAGCGGCTTGCCCGAGTACCCCGGAGTGCTCATGACCGGATGTTAGGGGGTGTCTGATGGTTCCACGCCTACTGCGGGGCACTCGGCACCTCCTCGCGACGGCGTGGAACCATCAGACACCCCCTAGGCGGTCGCCTCCTCGAGCGTCCGCAGCTCGGGGGCGGCGTGGGTGCTGGAGACGGCGGCGGAGAGTGGGGTCTGCCAGATCTTCTCCAGGACCTGGACGAAGGCGGTGGCGTCCTCGCGGGTGTCGAAGTCGAGGTCGATGTGGACCGTGGCGGGGTCGTCGACGGGACGGCTGATGCGGTACGCGAGCACGTGGTGGTCGCGGCGGGCGCGGTCGTAGCGGTCGAAGGCCGCCTTCCACGCGTCGTAGTCGGCGATGGTGTTCTCGATGTGCAGTGTGATCATGCGATCAGCGTGAGCCTGCCCGGTGGTGCCGGCCCATCCCCGATCCTGGGGATCTTTCGTACGCTCACGGTGTGCGGGATCGGGTGGAACGGCTGTGTTCCGGCACGCTCGACGCGAAGGCGCTGCGCGAGCGGGCGCTGACCGAGCTGCGGCGTGCGGTGCCGTTCGACGCCTATGTCTGGACTCTCACCGACCCGATCACCCGGATCGGCACCTCACCTCTGGCCGACATCCCAGGCCTGTCCTGGCCGGACCTTCCCGCTCTCATCCAGTCGCGGTACCTGCGCTGGACCAACCTCCGCGTTGATACCGGCCCAGTCGTATGGCGTCGTACGGACGACGTCGAGGTGTTGACGGCCGTGTTCGCCGACCGCTTCGGCTGGTGGGCCTGGTTGGACCTTTGGCGCACGAGCAGCTCACCCTTCACGTCGACCGAACGCGAGCTGGTCGCGTCCGTCGTACCGGCGCTGACCACCGCCCTCCGAAGCGCTCAGGCACGAACCTTCACCGCGCCGGTCCCGCCTCCATCTGGCGGGCCGGCCGTTCTGGTTCTTGGCGCGGATCTGCAGGTCCAGGTCGGCACGCCCGCGGCCCGCGATGCCCTTCATCGGTTGAACCCGCCGGACGATCCGGCCGTAGTCGAGCAGGCGATCCCGGCGGCGGCGTACAACCTGGCGGCAGCGCTCGTTGCTGCCGAGAACGGCGTACCGATCGGGCCGCCGTGGTCACGCGTCCACCTGGGCGCCGGCCGTTGGGTCACCCTCCGCGCCGCCCGCACCGCACCCGACTCCGACATCGCGGTCACCATCGAGGAGTCGACCCCGGCCGAACGCCTGGAAGTCTTCGCGCTCGCGCACGCCCTGACGCCTCGCGAACGCGAGATCCTCGTCGAACTGACCACCGGCGCCGACTCTCGCCACCTCGCCCAGCGCCTGTTCCTCTCCGAACACACCGTCAACGACCACGTCAAGGCGATCCTGGCCAAGACCGGCGCACCGACCCGGCCCACCCTGCTCGCCCGGGTTGCCGGGACGGGGTGATGTACCTAAGAACAGGAGGTGGTGGGGGAAATCGGCCTGGCGGCGGCCTGCCTCAGGCGGGAGGGGCTCGTCGGGCGAGGACTACTACCTGTTCTTAGGCTCGCCTGGCGTCATACTGAACGGATGGCGTTGACGGATGAGGCGATCGTCAAGATCAAGGGGATGATCACCTCGGGGGAGCTCGGTCCGGGTGACCGGTTGCCGAAGGAGGCGGATCTCGCGGCTCGGCTGGGGTTGTCGCGGAACTCGCTGCGTGAGGCGGTCAAGGCGCTGACGCTCGTCAACGTGCTGGACGTCCGGCACGGCGACGGGACGTACGTGACCAGCCTCGACTCGGCGCATCTGCTGGACGCGCTGAACTTCATGGTCGACCTGCACCGCGACGACTCGGTGCTGCAGTTCTTCGAGGTACGGCGCTTGCTCGAGCCCGGTGTGGCGGCGCTGGCCGCGACCCGGATCAGCGCCGAACAGGTCAAAGAACTGCGCTTGCTGACGAGCGATCTGGCGCCGGATGCTTCGGTGGAGGAGTTGGTCGCGAACGATCTGCGGTTCCATCGCGGGATCGCCGAGGCGACCGGGAACCAGGTGGTCTGCTCGCTGCTCGACGGGATCTCCGGCGCGACCCAGCGGGCCCGGATCTGGCGCGGCGTCACCCAGGCCGGCGCGGTCGAGCGCACGCTCGCCGAACACGCCGCGATCCTGGACGCCATCGAGATCCGCGACGCCGAGGCGGCCCGCGCCTGGATGACCGCCCACATCGCCGGCGTCGAAACCTGGCTCCGCAAGGCCTCCTAGGAGTACATCGGAGGTATGGCCTTCGAACCACCTCCACCTCGTAGCGCGTTGACGCTGCGGATCGTCTTGTCCGCGTTCGGGGTGGTGCTGTTCGTGGCGTCGACGTGGTTGGCGGTCCTGTACGACCTGCCGGGTGGGTGGGTGATCGCGTTCGGGGCGCTCGCCGTGGTCGCGCTGGTCGATCTGGTGGTCGTTGCCCGGCGCAAGCGTTCGGAAAATGGTTGATCAAGCCAACCGGGATCCGTAAGCTTGGGGAGTCACATTCCCGAGGGCAGGGGTTCGAGTTGTCGAACTGAGGTCTTTCTCCGCAACCGATTGATCGCCACCGTTCTGGTGTGCGGTCTCGTTCGAGACCTCCGCAGGAGTCGACACTCATGAGCATTTCCCTGTCCTGTACCGACCTCTTCTTCGCCTGGCCCGACGGCGAGGTGCAGTTCGACGGCCTGACGTTCGTCGCCGGCCCGGTCCGCTCCGGCCTGGTCGGCCGCAATGGCACCGGCAAGTCGACGCTGCTCCGGCTGATCGCCGGCCGGCTCACCCCGCAGCGCGGGGCGATCCGGGTCAGCGGCGAGCTCGGGTACCTGCCGCAGGACCTGACCCTCGACACCTCGTTGCGGGTCGACCAGGCGCTCGGCATCGAGGATGTCCGGAAGGCGATCACCGCGATCGAGTCCGGCGACGCCTCGGAGGAGAACTTCGCGATCGTCGGCGACGAGTGGGACGTCGACGAACGCGCCGAGGCCCTGCTCGGCAAGCTAGGGCTGGGCGCGATCGGCCTCGACCGCAGCGTGGGCGAGCTGTCCGGCGGCGAGACGATCCTGCTCGGGCTCGCGGCCGAGTTGCTGCGGCGTCCCGACGTACTGCTGCTCGACGAGCCGACCAACAACCTCGACCTGCGGGCGCGGCGGCATCTGTACGACGCCGTGGACCAGTTCCGCGGTGCGTTGGTGATCGTCAGCCACGATCGCGAGCTGCTGGATCGCGTCGACCAGATCGGGGACCTGCGGAAGGGCGAGGTCACCTGGTACGGCGGGAACCTGACCGCGTACGAGGAGGCGGTCGCGGTCGAGCAGGAGGCCGCGGAGCGGATGCTGCGGGCGGCCGAGGCCGACGTACGGAAGCAGAAGAAGGATCTCGTCGAGGCGCGGATGAAGATGGATCAGCGCCGCGCACGAGGCCAGCGTGCCTTCGAGCAGGGCGGGATCCCGAAGATCATCGCGGGCGGGTTGAAACGGTCCGCCCAGGTGTCGGCGGGTAAGCATCTCGGGATGCAGTCCGAGCGGCTCGACTCGGCGCAGGAGGCGCTCGCGGACGCGGAGGAGAAGGTCCACGACGACGACGCGATCCGGGTCGATCTGCCGAAGACCGCCGTACCTGCTGGGCGCGTCGTGCTTCGGCTGGAGGATCACGTACTGCGGACCGGGGCGCACGTCGACCTGGAGATCCGCGGTCCGGAGCGGATCGCGCTGACCGGGTCGAACGGCGCCGGGAAGACCACGCTGCTGCAGTCGATCGTGGCGGGGGAGTTGCCGGTTGTGCCGTTCCGGTATCTGCCGCAGCGGCTCGATCTGCTGCGGGACGACCTGTCGATCGTGGACAACCTGGCGTTGCTGGCTCCGAGTACGGAGAACCAGGAGCGGCGGGCGCGGCTGGCGCGGTTCCTGTTCCGCGGGCGGGCGGCGGATCAGTTCGTCAGCACGCTGTCCGGTGGCGAACGCTTCCGGGCGACGCTGGCGGCACTGCTGCTCGCGGAACCGCCGCCGCAGTTGCTGATGCTGGACGAGCCGACGAACAACCTCGATCTGGCCAGTGTGGCGCAGTTGAAGGATGCGTTGGCGTCGTACAACGGAGCGCTCGTGATCGCCAGTCACGACGTGCCGTTCCTGCGGGACATCGGCATCACTCGGTGGGTCGAGCTGACGCCGGAGACGCTGACCGACATCGATCCGCTGTAGACGGGTTCAGGGGTTAGCCCCGTCACCTTTGGGTGGCGGGGCTTTTCCATACCTTGATTTCTGATACCCCCTAGGGGTATCTTCCGAGGTATGAGCGAGCACGAGCAGCACGGACACGGCGGTCACGAGGACCACATGGACCACGGTGGCCACGGCGGGCACGGTGAGCATGGTGGTCACGGGGATCATGCGGCGCAGTTCAAGGACCGGTTCTGGATCAGCTTGGCGCTGGCGGTGCCGGTGGTGTTCTTCAGTGAGATGTTCGCGGACCTGCTGGGGTACATGAGGCCCGACTTCCCCGGCGCAGGGCTGATCGCGCCGGTGCTCGGCACGGTGATCTTCGCGTACGGCGGGCAGCCGTTCCTGACCGGTGGCTGGAGCGAACTGAGGTCGCGGCGCCCCGGGATGATGCTGCTGATCTCGATGGCGATCACGGTCGCGTTCGTCGCCTCGTGGGTGACCACGCTGCAGCTCGGCGGGTTCGACCTGGACTTCTGGTGGGAGCTCGCGCTGCTGATCGTGATCATGCTGCTCGGGCACTGGCTGGAGATGCGGGCGCTCGGCGCGGCGTCCGGTGCGCTCGACGCATTGGCGGCGCTGCTGCCGGACTCGGCCGAGAAGGTGACCGACAACGGGGTCGTCGAGGTGTCGCTGCACGAACTGCAGACCGGCGACGTCGTATTGGTGCGCTCCGGCGGGCGTGTGCCGGCGGACGGCACCGTGGTCGAGGGCCAGGCCGAGGTGGACGAGTCGATGATCACCGGCGAATCGCGGCCGGTGTCGCGGGCCGTCGGTGACGCAGTGGTCGCGGGAACTGTCGCCACCGACAATGCTCTGCGAGTCGAGATCACCGCGGTCGGCGACGACACGGCACTGGCCGGCATTCAACGGTTGGTGGCCGAGGCGCAGGCCTCGTCGTCCCGTGCACAGGCGCTGGCGGATCGCGCCGCCGCGTTCCTCTTTTACTTCGCGTCGATCGCCGGCCTGATCACGTTCGTGGTCTGGGCGTTGCTCGGCAAGTTCGACGAGGCTGTGACGCGAACTGTGACCGTCCTGGTGATCGCCTGCCCGCATGCCCTCGGGCTGGCCATCCCGCTGGTGATCGCGATCTCCACGGAGCGGGCGGCGAAGGCCGGCGTACTCGTGAAGAACCGGTTGGCGCTGGAGCGGATGCGGACGATCGACGCGGTCCTGTTCGACAAGACCGGCACGTTGACCAAGGGCGAGCCGGCCGTCATGGGGGTCGCGACTGTCGGAGAGGTGTCGCACGACGAGTTGCTGGAGTTGGCCGCTGCGGTGGAGGCGGACAGCGAACACCCGTTGGCGAAGGCGATCGTGCGGGCGGCTGACGCCCAAGTCAGTGTGCGGGTCGGCGACGGCCGCGTAGAAGGTGGTGTGCAGGAGCGTGGAGTTGCCGGGGGCAACGGTCGGCTCGTGGCGTCTGGCTTCCGGTCGTTGACTGGGCGGGGCGTGCAGGCTGTGGTTGAGGGCGCTGAGGTTGCGGTTGGCGGGCCGGCGTACCTGCGGGAGAGCGGGTTGGTTGAGCCGGATGAGCTGGCGGCGGAGGTCGACGGGTGGAAGGCTCGCGGGGCCGCGGTGCTGCATGTGGTTCGGGACGGGCAGGTGCTGGGTGCAATCGCGCTCGAGGACGAGGTCCGCGAAGAGTCCCGGCAGGCGGTCGCGGCGCTGCACAAGCGTGGCGTGAAGGTCGCGATGATCACCGGCGACGCACACCAGGTCGCTGACGCGGTGGCGAAGGAGTTGGGTATCGACGAGGTGTTCGCCGAAGTGCTGCCGCAGGACAAGGACGCCAAGGTCGCGGAGCTCCAGGCTCGCGGGCTGAAGGTCGCGATGGTCGGTGACGGGGTGAACGACGCGCCGGCGCTGGCTCGGGCCGAGGTCGGGATCGCGATCGGCGCCGGCACCGACGTCGCGATCGAGTCCGCCGGCGTCGTCCTCGCCGCCGACGACCCGCGCGCTGTCCTCTCGGTCATCGACCTGTCCAAGGCGAGCTACCGCAAGATGTGGCAGAACCTCGTCTGGGCCACCGGCTACAACGTGATCACGGTCCCGCTCGCCGCCGGAGTCCTCGCCTTCGCCGGGGTGGTCGTTTCACCGGCCGTCGGCGCGCTCCTGATGTCGATCTCCACGATCGTCGTAGCTCTCAACGCCCAACTGCTCCGCCGGCTCAACCTCTCACCCACCCGGTTGGCCGCGTAGCCCGTCCAACGTGACCTGCACGAGGCGCCGTACCGCCGCTTTCGACGGTACGGCGCCTGCTGCTTGGAGAGCGTGCACGCAGTACGTCGCCAACTCCTTCGGCGGTACGTCGACGCGCACCTCACCCAGTCGCTCCGCGATGAACTCCACCAGGTGCTCGCGGGCGTGACTGACGTGCTCCGATCGGTGCAGGTCCCTCGCATCGGATGCTGGGTGCTCGTAACAGATGAAGGCATACGACTCCAGGACGTCGTCGATCCGGCCGGTCCGCTCCCAGATCTCGTGCAGCTGCTGGAGATGGTCGGCAACCTGGCGCTGATGCCATGCGATCAGGATCGACTCGACGTCGGCGAAGTACTTGTACAGCGTCGCCCGCCCGACGCCCGCTCGCTGCGCAACCTCCGCCATCGTCACACCAGTCAGCCCGCGCTCGGCGACCACGGCCGCGGCGGCGTCGAGTACGGCGTCCCGCACCGCCTCCCGATGCGTTGCGATGCTGTCGTTCCACAACTTCGGCATGGCTGGATTCTAGCTGGACAGTCTGCCTATGATCGAGACACAGTGTCTCGAAAAAGGAGGATGCCGTGGCGGCTCTCGAAGCGCGGCTCGGTACGGCGCGTGCGGATCGGTATCTCGCCCAGCTGACGAGCCATATGGCGCACGGCCCGGGCGGGTTGAAGGTGCTGTCCACGTCAGCCGAGGAGCTGGTCGTCGACCTCGGCACGGCGACCTGGTCGGTACGTGCTGCGCCTCAGGAGTTGGTGCTGCGGGTCGAGGCGGAGGACGCGGTCGAGCTCGAGCAGCAAAGTACACGCGTGGCGCATCGGGTCGAGCAGATTGCGCGACGCGACGGGTTGCAGGTCGTCTGGCAGCAGGCCTGAAGCGCTGATGGGTCGAGTCGCAGGACCCGACCCATCAGCAAATGGTCAGGCGGTCGGCAGCCTGCCGAGGAGCCTTTGCATGGTGGCGATCTCGGTCGTCTGAGCCGTCTGGATCTTCTTCGCAAGGGCGATCGAGGCGGCGTCCTTGCCGGCGGTTTGTTCGGTCTTGGCCATCGCGACCGCGCCTTGATGATGCTTGATCATCATCTCGACCCACATCCGGTCGAACATGCTGCCGGTCGCCCGGTTCAGGTCGTCCATCTCCTGCGGGCTCATCATCCCGGTCATCGTGTGACCGCTGTGCTCGTTCGGCGTCGGCACCGGCTTGCCCCAGCCGGTCAGCCACCCGGAGAGTTGCTCGATCTCCGGCGCCTGCGCGGCCTTGATCGCGGTCGCGAGGGTCTTCACCTCCGCGGTCGTTGCCTTCCGCAACGCCAGGTCCGCCATCGTCACGGCCTGCTGGTGGTGCGGGATCATCTGCGTCGCGAACGCCACATCCGCGTCGTTGACAGCAGCCGCGGCCGATGCCGGCGTACTCGGACTGCCGTGGCTCATCCCCGGCATCGAGCCGGCGTCCGAGTCACCACAGCCGGCGACGCCGAACACGGCGGCGAGCAGAGCGGCCGAAGCCGCGGTCGTACGGTAGACGTGCGTCATCACATTTCCTCTGTCGATGGTGGGTACGGCGAAACAGGCGCACGTCGGCCTATATGCGCAGTACACCCAACGACGACAGCGCCACCCGCGGCGGCGACCGTTCACCCACCACGAACCGTGCACCCACGGTGGGAACCCGCACGGCCCGCCAGACCAGCAGGCTCCGCAGACCCAGCAGCAAGGCGAGCAGCAACAGGAGCCCGGTCAGCACAGCCATACACGCACCGGCCATGTCGTGCGCCTCGTCAACCGGCGCGACGTGAAGGGCTGCCGGGTCGGCGGCCGGCTCGGTGTGCGTCATCACCGGCTCGGGCATCGCCATCGTGGTGTCGTGGTGCGACGTCAATCCGTGCATGGCGAAAACGCCGGCGACTACTGTGAGTACGCCGAGCAACCGCAGCATGCGACCGGCCATCGCGACAAGGGTAGCGAGCTGGGCCGGTTGCACAGTCAGCACCCACCGGGTGTGCAGATTCCACGGTGAGGCCCGGGAGCAACCGTCGTACGTTCGGTGAAATCCCAGGGCTGGAGGTTTCCATGGCCGGTACATCTGTTGGTGCGGACGACTACGCGCTCGCCAGGGTCCCTGACCACGCGCGGTACTCGTGGTGGTCGGTCGCGACCCAGCGCTTCGGGCAGATCTCGGCGCTCAGCCAGTTCCTGCTCGGCGCGACGCTCGGGTTCGGGATGAGTTTCTGGTCCGCGTTCTGGGCGCTCACGCTCGGCGCAGTGGTGCTCGAACTGGTCGCGATCCTGATCGGCATCATCGGTGCCCGGGAAGGGCTGCAGACCTCGGTGATCGCGCGCTGGACCGGATTCGGTCAGGCGGGCTCGTCGCTGATCGGCCTGGCAATCGGGATCAGCCTGATCGGGTGGTTCGGCATCCAGTCCGCGGTGTCCGCGGCGGGTTTGAGCCAGCTGGTCGGCGTACTCCCGACCTGGGGCTGGTCGCTCGTCTTCGGCCTCGCCGTCACGCTCGTCGTCCTGCGCGGCTTCCACTCGATGGCCTGGGTCGCCTACGTGACCGTCCCGGCCTTCCTGATCCTCGTCGGCTGGTCGATCATCAGTGAGCTGTCCGACCACAGCTTCGGCTCGCTGGTCAACGCCGCACCGGCCGGTCCGCACCTGAGTCTGCTGGAGGGTACGACGCTGGTCGCCGGCGGATTCATCGTCGGCGCAGTGATCACGCCGGACATGACCCGCTACAACCGGACGGTCGGCGATGTGGTCAAGCAGACCGTGCTCGGCATCACCCTCGGCGAGTACGTGATCGGTCTGGTCGGCGTACTGCTGGCGCACGCGATCGGCTCGGCGAACGTGGTCACCATCGTCACCTCGTCGGTCGGCTGGGTCGGCACGCTGGTGATCATCCTCGGCACGATCAAGATCAACGACTGGAACCTCTACAGCTCCGGCCTCGGTGTCGTGAACTTCATCGGCACCGTGTTCGGCCGGCACGTCAACCGGGCGGCCGTCACGCTCGTCGTCGGTGTCCTCGGCAGTGTGCTCGCGGCCGGCGGGATCCTGGACAAGTTCACCGACTTCCTGATCGTGCTCGGGGTCGCGTTCCCGCCGATCGCCGGGATCATGGTCGCGGAGTACTTCGTGGTGAAGCGCTGGCGCCCCGACCTCGAGGCCTCCCGCGCGAGCGGCACACTGCCCGCGACCGCCCCGACCTGGGTACCGGCCACGATCGTGATCTGGATCGGCGCCGCGCTGATCGGCAAGTACGTCGCGTGGGGCCTGCCGAGCATCAACTCGCTCGTCGTCGGCTTCCTGGCGTACGTCGTGGCGGGCAAGCTCGGCCTGATCCGCGGCCTCGGGACGAGCCGCACGATGGACAGCGAGCCGGCCGGCGTCACCGCCGTACCCGCGACCAACTGAGTGTCACCAACGGGAGGATCTGGAATGCGTATCGGCATCGATGTCGGCGGCACGAACACCGACGCCGTGCTGCTGGACGGCACCGGCGGCGATGTTCGGGTGCTGGCGGCGAACAAGTCGGCGACCAGCGCGGATGTGACGGCCGGCATCATCGACACCCTGGACCGGCTGCAGGCGGAGCGATCCTTCGACCCGGCGCAGGTGCAGGCCGTGATGATCGGCACCACGCACTTCATCAACGCACTGATCGAGGCCCGGCGGCTGGCGCCGACCGCGGCGCTGCGGCTCGGACTGCCCGCCACCGCGTCGCTGCCGCCGCTGGTCGACTGGCCCGAGCGGCTGGTCGAGGCGATCAGCGGCCGCAGCTACCTGGCGCACGGCGGTCACGAGTTCGACGGCCGGCACATCGCCGAGCTGGACCCGGACGAGCTGCGCCGGCACGCGGGCGACATGGTGCAGCACGGCGTACGGTCGGTGGCGATCTCGTCGGTGTTCTCGCCGGTGAGCAACGAGTTCGAGCTGCGCGCGGCCGAGATCCTGCGGGCCGAGCTCGGCGACGACGTGGCGATCTCGATGTCGCACGAGATCGGCCGGATCGGCCTGCTGGAGCGGGAGAACGCGACCATCATCAACGCCGCGTTGCGCGAGCTGGCCGCGTCGATCGTCGATGGACTGGCCGGCGCCGTCGCGGGTCACGGCATCGCGGCGCCGCTGTACCTGAGCCAGAACGACGGCACCTTGATGGACGTCGACTTCGCCCGCCGGTACCCGGTCGCCACGTTCGCGTCCGGCCCGACCAACTCGATGCGCGGCGCGGCCCTGCTGTCCGGACTCGACACGTGCGCGGTCGTCGACGTCGGCGGTACGACGAGCGATGTCGGCGTACTCACCCACGGCTTCCCGCGGGAGGCGACGACCGAGGTCGACGTGGCGGGCGTGCGGACCAACTTCCGGATGCCCGACGTACTCAGCATCGGGATCGGCGGCGGCAGCCTGGTGGCCGAAGGCAACGACCAGGTGACTGTGGGGCCGCGGTCGGTCGGCTACCGGTTGACCGAGGAAGCGCTCGTCTTCGGCGGCAAGACGCTGACCGCGACGGACATCGCGGTCGCGGCCGGCCGGGCTGTCGTGGGCGACGCGGAAGCGGTCGCGGATCTGGATCCGACGCTGGTGAAGTCGGCTCTGGCGCGCGTGGCTGCGGACATCGCGGACGCGGTGGAGCGGATGCGTACGTCGCCGGACCCGCTGCCGGTGGTGGCGGTCGGCGGTGGGTCGATCCTGCTGCCGGACGATCTTCCCGGGAGTCTCGCGGTACACCGGCCGGATCATTTCGCCGTCGCGAACGCGATCGGTGCCGCGATCGCGCAGGTCGGCGGCGAGGTCGACCGGGTGTACGCGATCGACCCGGGCCGCCGGGACGCCGTGGTCGACGAGGCGCGGCAGGAGGCCGTCGACCGCGCGATCGCGGCCGGCGCCGATCCCGCGGCCGTGCGGATCGTGGACTTCGACGAGGTCCCGATCCCGTACCTCCCCGGCAACGCCACCCGCATCCGCTGCAAGGCGGTCGGCGATCTCCGTCTGGGGGCCGCGTCATGAGCACCGACCTCCAGGCCATCACAAATGCGCCGCGAGCGACCGGCCCCGCGGGACGGGCGGCGGATCAAGCAATTGTGATGGGCTGGGCGTCCGGGGTGGAGTGGTTGCGATGAAGCTGCGCGCTGAAGACTTGGGGGCGCTCGCCCGCGGTGCCGCCGTGCTGGGCACCGGGGGCGGCGGGGACCCGCACATCGGGCGGCTGCTGGCCCAGCAGGCGTTGCGTGAGCACGGCCCGGTCGAGATCGTTGCTGTCGGCGACCTTCCGGACGACGCGTGTGTGCTGCCGGTGGCGATGATGGGTGCGCCGACCGTGATGGTGGAGAAGCTGCCGTCGGCCGACCAGATCTCGGTCGCGGTGCAGACGCTCGCGAAGTACGTCGGGAAGACGCCGACGCACCTGGCCTGTATCGAGGCCGGCGGGGTCAACTCGACCGTCCCGGTGATCGCCGCCGCGCAACTCGGACTGCCGCTGGTGGATGGCGACGGCATGGGCCGCGCGTTCCCCGAACTCCAGATGGTGCTGCCGACGCTCGCCGGCATCGAGGCGACGCCGATGTCGATCGTCGACGAGAAGGGCAACCGCGGCGTCTTCGACACGATCACCAACGAGTGGGCCGAGCGACTGGCCCGCTCGGCGACCATCGACATGGGCTGCTCGGCAATCGTCTCGCTGTACGCGATGACCGGCGCGGACGCCCGCGGCTCGTTCGTCGCCGGCACCCTCAGCAAGTGCGTGACGATCGGCCGCGCCATCGAACAGGCCCAGCGGGCGCACACCGATCCGGTCGCGGCGGTCGTGGAGGAGCTGGGCGGGCGGCTGCTGCACGTGGGCAAGGTCGTCGACGTGCAACGCCGTACGACGACCGGCTTCGCGCGTGGTGACGCGGCGGTCGACGGGCTGGACGCCTCACACGGCCGGCTGCTGGTGCTGCGGTTCCAGAACGAGCACCTGGTCGCGGAGCTCGACGGTACGGCGGTGGCGAGCACACCGGACCTGATCATCGTGCTCGACACCGAGTCCGGCGAGCCGATCACCACCGAGGCGCTGCGCTACGGCCACCGGGTCAGCGTGCTCGCCGCACCGGCCGACGAACGCTGGCATTCGCCGGAAGGCATCGAGCTGGTCGGCCCGCGCTACTTCGGCTACGACCTCGACCCGATCCGGGCACTGGCATGAGCTGGCAACTCGGTCTCGAGCACTTGAAGGACCTCGCCCGCGGGGCGGCGATCCTCGGGACCGGCGGCGGCGGTGATCCGCTGATCGGGCGGCTGCTCGTCGAGCAGGCGATCCGTGAGCACGGCCCGATCACGGTGCTCGATCCGGATGAGCTGGACGACGACGCGCTCGTCATCCCGACCGCGCAGATGGGCGCGCCGACCGTGATCGTCGAGAAGATCCCGCGCGGCAGCGAACCGGTCGGCGCCCTGCGCGCACTCGAGAAGCATCTCGGCCGCCGCGCCGACGCGACGATGCCGATCGAGTGCGGCGGCATCAACTCGATGATCCCGCTGCTCGTCGCCGCGCGCACCGGGCTGCCGGTCGTCGACGCGGACGGGATGGGCCGGGCGTTCCCTGAACTGCAGATGGAGACGTTCTCGGTGTACGGCGTACCCGGGTCGCCGATGGCGATCGCCGGCGAACACGACGAGACCGTGGTGATCGACACCGGCGCGGACAACAAACAGATGGAGTGGCTGGCGCGCGGGATCACCATCCGGCTCGGCGGGGTCGCGCACATCGCGGAGTACTCGATGACGGGCGCCGAGGTGAAGCGGACCGCCGTACCGCGGACGCTGTCGCTCGGGTTGTCGATCGGGCGCGCGGTCCGGGAGGCGCGGGCGGCGCACGAGGATCCGATCGAGGCTCTCCGGGCTGCGCTGGCGCCGACGCTCTACAACCACCTAAGGGTGCTGTTCCGCGGGAAGGTCGTCGACGTGGAACGCCGTACCCTCGAAGGCTTCGCGCGCGGGCGTGCACGCTTCACCGGGTACGACGGGACGTCGCAGCTCGAACTGCGCTTCCAGAACGAGAACCTGGTCGCGGAGGTCGACGGTGAGGTGGTGTGCACCGTGCCGGACCTGATCTGCGTACTGGAGGCGGACACCGCGGAGCCGATCACGACGGAAGGCCTGCGCTACGGCCAGCGCGTGACCGTGGCGGGCATCTCGACCCCTGATCTGATGCGGACACCCGAGGCGCTGGCGGTCTTCGGACCGGCATGCTTCGGGTTGGACGTCGCCTTCAGCCCCGTCGAGCGCCGTACCGAGGCCCTCGCCCTCTGACCCTCGGCCCGCCGCGTTGACCCCTCCACGGCGGGCCGAGGTTCCACCCCGGACGTCCCGCACTCATCAACCTCCCTTCGCGCGGGCTCGCCCGGCTCATTTGGCGCGTTTGCTGAGTGCTGCAGGTCCGCCAGTGGCAGGATCCCCTCATGGGAACGGTCATCCGGGAGCACGACCTGGGGGCGCTGGTTGTCGGGGTCACGCTGCTCGGCTCCGGTGGTGGCGGGGACACGGGTGCGTTCGGCCGGATGCTGCGTCGCCGGCTCGGTGCGGGCGAGTTGGTACTGCGGGACGCCGCGGACGTGCCTGGTGTGTCGGTGAGTCCGATCGGTGTGGTCGGCGCGACCAGTGTGCTGATGGAGAAGCTGCCCGGTGGTGGTGAGTTCGACGCGGCGGTGCGGGCGGTCAGCCGGTGGACAGGTACCGAGGTCACCGGGCTGATGTCGCTGGAGGCCGGTGGGCTCAACGGGCTGACACCGTTGATTGCCGCGCTGGATCTGGGCCTCCCGGTAGTCGATGCGGACCTGATGGGACGGGCCTTGCCGCGGCTCGACCAGTTCTCGTGGGCGGTGGCCGGCCGCTCGCTCACTCCTTGTGCGCTGAGTGAGCCGAGCGGTCAGGTGATCGTCGTGGACAACGTCGACGCCGCCGGTCTCGAACGAGCAGTGCGCAGCTTCGTCGCCCACACCGGCGGGTGGGCGGTGCTGGCACTGGCACCGACTCCGGTGGAGGCTGCGGCGGCGGACGCGGTGCAGGGCAGCTTGACTCGGGCACTTGCACTCGGCCGAGCCCACGCCGGCCTTGAGCCTGGCGCCGCACCGGCTGTTGTTGCCGAGGGTCTCGGCGGACGGTTGCTGGGCTCCGGTCGCGTCGAGGAGGTCGCTCGCCACCTCATCGGCGACGGTGGCGCCGCGTTCGGTCGCGGGAGTGTCTGCGTCGTCGATGCCGGCAGTCGCGCGGTCATCCGGATCGAGACTGAGAACGAGTACCTGCTCGCACTGGTCGACGGCACGCCCGTGGTCACCACACCGGACCTGCTCTGCGTCCTGGACCGACGTACCCTCCAGCCCATCGCTGTGGACGCCATCCGCACCGGTGACGAGGTGGTGATCGTGGCGCTTCCCGGGCCTACCTGGTGGCGGCGGGCCGACCGAATCACCCACGTCGGACCTCAAGCGTTCGGGCTGGCGTGCGCCCCACAACTCCTGGAAGCGTCGTGAGAGACCTGGCGCCAACGCTGGCCGCGATGCTCAGCTCACCCGGCTGGAGCGACGTGGTCGTGCTCGCCGCCCCGCTCACCGCACTCGCCGCCGCGGAGGCTGCTGGTTCGGGGCCTCGCCTGACTGGGTCCCGGGTGGTGCTGGAGGTGGCTGCTCACCCGGAGTCGCTCGACGGGCAGTTGCTCGTCGTACTGCTGGCGGATGACCACACCGACTGGCGGATCGACGCTCTGATCAGTAGGGCGTCGGCGGCGGGCGCAGGTGCCCTGCTGCTGGCAGGTGTGGAGCCGTTGGGGCGTGGGGCTCAGCTGCTGGCGGAGCGGGTGCAACTGCCGGTGCTGGGTTGCTCGGATCCGCTCGCAGCACATGAGTACCTGCGACGCGTGACAGCCGATCCAGAGGTAGTGCGGTCGGACCTGGTGCTGCGGGCGGTCGCAGCGTTGCGGCGCGCGGACGGTGATCTCACCTCGGTACTGCGGACAACGTCCGACGTACTGGAACGCCCTGTCACGTTGGCCGGAGCTGACGGCGGCACGTTGGCCGGGGAGCCGTTGGAGGGTGGTGAGCGTACGGCGTTGGTCGCTGCGTTGCCGCGCGTACCGGTGGCGTGGGCTGCGCCGTACCGGGTTGATCTGCCGAGTGGTGCGGTGTTGATCGCGGTTGCTGTGGTCGGTGTGGGGCCGGTGTGCTGGTTGGTCGCGCGGCTGCCCGGTGTGGTGCCGGCTGAGGTTGCCGCCGTACCTGATGTGCTCAGCGTCGTGGCACCGGCTGTGGGGGAGCGGTTGGCGTTGCGCCGGCTGGAGCTGGAGCGGGATGCCCGTCAACGTACGTCGTTGCTCGGTGAACTCCTGCACGGCGAGCCGTCCGAGGCGACGCGGCGGCGCGCAGTGGATCTCGGATGGCAGCTCGACGGGTGGCACACGGGCATCCGGATCGGCGCCGAGGGCCAAGTAGACGTTGCGGGTCGGCGGGCCGATGTGGTGGAGGCGTTCGACGCTGAAGGGCTGCGGGCGGTTGTGGTGGAGCAGGGTGATGGTTGGTCCGCGTGGATCACCGCCGTAAGCGAACCGACCGCGACTGAGGTCCAGCAGCAGGCTGCGGCGATCCGTCGCGTGCAGCGTCGGTTGGTGCAGACGGTGGATACGTACGTCGGAGTCGGGCGAGTGCAGCCTGGGCCGAGTGGAATCGCCACGACGCTGGCTGAGGCTGGTGACGCGGCCGGTCTGGCGCGCGGGCGGGCGGAAACGGGTCGCTTCCTCCATGTGGATCGGCTGGGCCTGGCGCAACTCCTGCTGGCCTGGACCCGGACCGACACGTTCCAGCCCGCTGCCCAGGCGCTGCTGGCTCCCATCAAGGACCAGCCCGGCGACCTGGTCACCACACTTGCCGTCTACCTGGACACCGAGTCGTCCCTGGCCGAAACCGCCGCAGTACTAGGCATCCACCGCAACACAGCAGCAGCCCGCATCACCAAGATCCAGCACCTCCTAGGCGTAGACCTAACCAACCCAGACGAACGCCTAGCCCTACACCTAGCCTCCCGCACCACCCCTACGGAGTAGGTGCGTCCTCGCGCAGGAGGCCTGCTGACTTGAGGTCTGACCAGAGGCCGGTGGGGACCTCTGTGCGGGCTAGGGCTGCGTTGGTGTGGACCTCTTCTGCGGTGCGGCAGCCGACGGCGGTGCCTGCTACTGCTGGGTGGAAGAGTGGGAAGGCGAGGGCTGCGGCGGGGAGTGTGGTGCCGTGGGACTCGCACACGTCCGCGAGCTTGTTGGCTTTGTCGATCAGTGTCTGCGCCGCGGGCTCGTAGTTGAACGTGGTCCCGGCCGCGGGTCGCGGCTGCGACATCAGCCCCGAGTTGAAGATGCCCACGGCAACGACCTGGACGTCGTTCTCCAGGCACGCCGGCAGTACGTCGTCCAGACCGTCCGGATCGATCAACGTGTACCGGCCGGCCAGCATGATCACGTCGATGTCGACCTCCCGCACGAACCTCGTCAGCATCGCCGACTGGTTCATCCCGGACCCGATCGCGCCGATCACGCCCTGCTCGCGCAGCTCGATCAGCGTCGGGAACGCGGTCGCGACCGTCTCCTCGAAGTGGTCGTCCGGATCGTGCACGAACACCACGTCCAGCCGATCGGTCCCGATCCGCCGCAACGAGTCCTCGATGCTCCGCAGTACGCCGTCACGCGAGAAGTCCCACCGCCGCCGGCGCGTCGTACTGACCTCGAAGCCCTCGTCGTCCGTCGCGGCGTCGGAGGCCTCGTAGATGATCCGGCCGACCTTGCTCGACAGCACGTACTCGTCGCGCGGCTTGTCCCGCAGCGCCGTACCGAGTCGTTCCTCGGCCAGCCCAAGTCCGTAGTGCGGGGCGGTGTCGAAGTACCGCCACCCCTCGTCCCACGCGGCGTTCACGGCCGCAGCGGCATCGGCCTCGTGCACCTCGCCGAGCAGATTGCCCAGCGGCGCACTGCCGAGCCCGACGCGCTGACCTTCCGGAAAGATCCTCATCAGCGGGCCGCCGGAAGCCGCAGGTTCTGCATCCCGCCGTCGACCGCCACCGCCGTACCCGTGGTGGATCCGGACAACGGGCTCGCCAGGTACGCGATCGCCTGGGCGACCTCCTCGGCCGACACCAGGCGGCCCATCGGCTGGCGCGCCTCGAGGGCCGCACGCTCCGCGGCTGGGTCCGCCGCGACGTCGAGCAGACGTCCGACCCACGGTGTGTCCGCCGTACCCGGGTTCACGCAGTTCACCCGGATCCCTTCCCGCACGTGGTCCGCGGCCATCGCCATCGTCAGCGCCAGGACGGCGCCCTTGCTGGCCGAGTACAGCGCGCGGTTCGGCAGGCCGGCAGTGGCCGCGATCGAACAGGTGTTGACGATGGCCGCCGCGGAAGACTTCCGCAGGTGCGGCAGCGCGGCCCGCGTCACGCGCGCGATCCCGACCACGTTCACGTCCAGCACGCGGTGCCATTCGTCGTCGCCGTTCGCGGTCACGTTGCCCTGTGCGCCGATGCCGGCGTTGTTCACCACGATGTCGATCCCGCCGAGCTGCAGCGCTGCCGCGGCGACCGCGTCCCGCACCGAGCCGTCGTCGGTGACGTCCGCGGCGATCCCGGTCAGCGGCTCGGCGACCTCCGGCTTCAGGTCGAACACGACCACCTGGGCGCCCCGGGAGGCGAGCAGCTGGGCGGCCGCGAGCCCGATCCCCGAGGCGCCTCCGGTGACAACCGCGCGGAGGCCGGCGAAATCAGTCACTTCTTCTCCTTGTTCAGGTCGGTCCAGATCTTGCCACCCGGGAACCGGAAGTCGGTCAGCGTCTCAGCGTCCATCTCGGCGCCGAACCCGGGCCGCACCGGTGCCACGTAGTGTCCGTCCCGGATCACCACCGGGTCCAGGAAGTGCTCGTGCAGGTGGTCGACGTACTCGATCACCCGGTCGTCCAGCGCACCGCTCACCGCGACATAGTCGAACATCGACAGGTGCTGGACCAGCTCACACAGTCCTACCCCGCCCGCGTGCGGGCACACCGGTACGCCGAACTTCGCCGCCAGCAGCAGGTTCGCGATGTTCTCGTTGACGCCCGCGACCCGGGCCGAGTCGAGCTGCAGGACCGACAGCGCCTCGGCCTGGAGCAGCTGTTTGAACACGATCCGGTTCTGCACGTGCTCACCGGTCGCGACCTTGATCGGCGCGATCGCCTTCGCGATGGCGGCGTGCCCGAGGATGTCGTCCGGGCTGGTCGGTTCCTCCACCCACCAGACGTCGTACGGCGCGAGGGCCTCGATCCAGGTGATCGCCTCGGCGACGTCCCAGCGCTGGTTCGCGTCGACCGCGATCCGGATGTCCGGGCCGACCGCCTCGCGGGCCAGTTGCATCCGGCGGATGTCGTCGTCCAGGTTCGCGCCGACCTTGAGCTTGATCTGCGTGAACCCCTCGGCGACCGCCTCGTGGCACAACCGGACCAGCTTCGCGTCGTCGTACCCGAGCCAGCCGGGAGTCGTCGTGTACGCCGGGTAGCCGCGCTCCCGGAGTACCGCTTCCCGGTCGACGCGACCGCCCTCGGCCTTGCGTAGGATGTCCAGCGCCTCGTCGCGGGTGAGCGCGTCGGTCAGGTACCGGAAGTCGACCAGGTCGACGATCTGCTCCGGGGTCAGGTCGGACAGCAGCTTCCACAGCGGTACGCCGGCGCGCTTGGCGGCGAGGTCCCACACCGCGTTGACGACCGCGCCGATCGCCATGTGCATGACGCCCTTCTCCGGGCCCAGCCAGCGCAGCTGCGAGTCGTGCACGAGCGACTTCCAGAACCCGCCGAGGTCGTTCAGCGTGGCGTCCAGGTCGAGCCCGAGGACGTGGTCGCGGAGCGCCTCGATCGCCGCGGTCTCGACGTCGTTGCCCCGGCCGATCGTGAACGCGAACCCGTGCCCCTCGAGCCCGTCGCCGGCGTCCGTCCGCAGGATCACGTACGCCGCGGAGTAGTCCGGGTCGGTGTTCATCGCGTCGGAGCCGTCCAGGTCCAGCGACGTGGGGAAACGGACGTCGTACGTCTCGAACTCGGTGAATCGTGGCATCGAGGACCCGATCTGCTGCGTGGGCGGACTGTCGGGACGAATCCTATAGGATATGGGGCTCCCGCGATAGGTGGACATGGATCGCCAGGCAGGCAGAACCCCGGATTTCGCGCCCGTCGGGGGCCTGAGGCGGGGTTGTGCCTGCGCGGCGGTCCGCCCCGTACAGTCGGTCCCGTGAACACGGGTGACGGAGTGCTGCGCCTGGGCAACCGGTCCTTCGGGGCCGGTGAATTCGCGCTGATGGCGATCATCAACCGGACGCCGGACTCGTTCTTCGACCGCGGGGCGACGTACGCGACCGACGCGGCGTTCGCGGCGATCGACAAGGCCGTCGCCGAGGGGGCCGACCTGGTCGACATCGGCGGCGTGAAGGCCGGGTACGGCGAACCGGTCAGCGAGACCGAGGAGCTCCGCCGGACCGTGGACTTCGTGGCCGCGATTCGCGCCCGGCACCCGGACCTGGTGATCAGCGTCGATACGTACCGCAGCGGTGTCGCCCGGCAGGTCGCGGCGGCCGGCGCCGACCTGATCAACGACACCTGGGCCGGCGCCGATCCCGACCTGGTGAACGCCGCCGCCGAGGCAGGCACCGGGCTGGTCTGCAGTCACGTCGGCGGCCTCTCACCGCGCACCGATCCGCACCGGATGGCGTACGACGACGTGGTCGCGGACGTGATCCGTACGACCACCGCCCTCGCGGACCGCGCGCTCGCCGCTGGCGTCCGCCCGGACGGCATCCTGATCGACCCGACCCACGACTTCGGCAAGAACACATTGCAGTCGCTCGAGTTGACCCGCCGCCTCGACGAGCTCGCGGCCACCGGCTGGCCGGTCCTGGTCGCGGTGTCGAACAAGGACTTCATCGGCGAGACCCTCGAACTGCCGCCGGGGCAGCGCGGCAACGGTACCCTCGCGGCGCTCAGCGTCTCGGCCTGGTTGGGCGCCCGCGTCTTCCGTGTGCATGACGTACCGGCCGCGCGGCAGGCCCTCGACTTCATCGCTGTACTGCGCGGCACCGCGCAGCCCGCCGGAACCCGAAGGAGCCTGGCTTGATGCGCCGCCTGGACGATCTGAGCGACGAGGAACTGATCGCGGCCTACGAGGTCGCGGACCGAGCGGTGCCGCACCTGCGCGCCAACTTTGTGAGCAGTCTGGACGGCGCGGTCGAGATCGACGGCCAGTCGAAGGCGCTGTCGAGCGACTCGGACAGCCGGGTTTTCAGCGTGATCCGGCGGTTGGCGGACGTCGTCCTGGTCGGTGCGGGGACGATCCGCGACGAGGGCTACAACCCGTTGAAGCTGTCCGCGAAGGCGCGCGAATGGCGTACGGCGACCGGGCTCGCCGAGAACCCGACGCTCGCGATCGTGTCGTCGCGGCTCGAACTGAGTCCGGTGAATCCGGTGTTCAAGTCCGCCGCACGGCCGATCGTCGTCACGCATGCGAGCTCGCCGGAGGACCGGCGGGAGGCGCTCGCGGAGGTTGCCGAGGTGCTTGTGCTGGGGGAGGTGACTGTCGATCTGCAGGCGGTCGTCGACGAGTTCGCCGCGCGTGGGATGACGCAGATCCTGTCCGAGGGCGGGCCGCATCTCCTGGGTGCGTTGACTGCGGCCGATCTGGTCGACGAGCTGTGTCTCGCGTTGGCGCCGCTGCTGGCGGGACCGGGGTCCAGCCGGATCACTGCTGGGGCTCCGTCGACCCTCACTCGGCGGATGAAGCTTGGAGCGGCGCTGTCCGCGGGGGACGACTACTTCTTCTTCCGCTACCTCCGGGAGGCATGAGTCGTGCCTGTCGTTGCTGCGGCGGTCTGCCCGCATCCGCCGCTCCTCGTGCCTGAGGTCGCGTCCGGCGCCGCGCCCGAGCTCGACGACCTACGCGCCGCCTGCCTGGCCGCTGTCGAATCACTCGCCACGGCAGCGCACATCGTGGTGATCGGATCCGGCTCGCCCACCCAGGAGGCCGGGGTCGGCACGTACGACGCCGCGGCCGGCGGGTCGTTCGGTGCCTACGGTGCGCCCGGCGTGCGGTTCGGCTCAGGCCAGCCCGTCCTCCCGCTGTCGCTGGCGATCGGCGGCTGGCTGCTCGAGCAGACCAAGGCCGCCCAGCTCCCGCGCACCTATCGCTCAGTCCCGCCCGCCACCCCTCCGAACGAGTGCATACGACGAGGACGAGAGATTGCTGACGGCAACGACAGCATCGGTCTGCTGGTCATGGGCGACGGCTCGGCCCGCCGCAGCGAGCACTCGCCGGTACACCTGCATCCGCGCGCAGAGATCTTCGACACCACCGTCGCAAACGCCTTGCACCACAGGGATTTCGACGTACTCAAGGCCCTCGACCCCGACCTCGCCGCCGAACTCCAGGCGGCCGGGCGCGCACCCTGGCAGGTCCTCGCCGGAGCCCTCGAAGGTACGTCGCTCTCCGGCGACCTGACCTACGAAGCAGCGCCGTACGGCGTCGGCTACCTCGTCGCCACCTTCACCTAGAGATACTGGTTCGGTGACGGAGGAACGTACGGGGTACCGCCGGTCGGCGAAGTCGCCGCGTGGTGAGGCGCGGCGGCGCGAGTTGCTGGACAAGGTCGCGGACGAGCTCGGGGTGAACGGGCTGGTCGACTTCTCGCTGAGGCGGGCGGCGCGCGCGGCCGGTACGACGCACAAGGTGCTGCTGTACTACTTCGACGGACCCGAGGACCTGCTCACGCAGGCGGTCCTGCAACTGCGCGAACGCCGGATCAGCCGCGCGATGGAGGCCGCCGGCGAAGGGCCGGACCGGCCGCTGGCGGACCGGGTGCGGTCGATGTGGCCGACCCTGATCGGCGTCGAGTCGGGGGTGCTGGATCAGGCGATCGGGCTCGCGATGTACGACGCCGGGCGGTACGCCGACCTCGCGCGATCGGCGTCACGCCAGTACCTGCCGGCGTTGCTGTCGCTGTGCCCGGACGCGTGGGAGGAGCAGCGCAAGACCGAGGTCGCGGAGCTGATCCTGGCGACGTTGCGCGGGTTCCTGATCGAGTGGCGGACGAGCGGTGACGCGGCCGGAATCGAGGCCGGGTTCGCGGCGCTGCTGCGGGCGCTGGAGCGCGAGGAGCGGGCCTAGACGTTTTGCGAACCACGTGGTTCACTTTCGATATGCGCGAGAAGGTGGGCTTCACGAGTGGCGGCGTCGCGTGCGCGGCCTGGCACTACCCGGGGACCAACGGCGGGTGCGTGGTGATGAGCGGCGGCTTCGGGGTGACGAAGGAGCCGGGGACAGACCGGTTCGCGGAGCGGTTCGCCGCGGCCGGATTCGGCGTACTGGCGTTCGACTACCGCAACCTCGGCGAGAGCGGGGGCGAACCGCGGCAGGTCGTGCGCGTATCCGATCAACTGGCTGACTGGCGGGCCGCGATCGCGTACGCCAAGACGCTCCCGGGCGTCGAACGGGTGGCGATCTGGGCGTTCTCGCTGCCCGGCGGGTACATCGTGCAGCTCGCCGCGGAAGATCTCGGTGTCTCGGCCGCGATCGCCCAGTCGGCCAACGTCGACGGCCCGACCGTGACCCGCAACGCCTCCCGCTACCAGACGTCCGGCAGCGCGCTTCGTTTGATCGGCCGCAGCCTGCTCGACCTGGTCGGCAGCCTCCTCGGCCGTCCGCCTCGCCTGGTGGATCTCGCCGGCCCTCCCGGCACGGTCGCCCTCCTCAACACCCCGGACGCCCAGCTGAGCAACGCGACCCTCAACCCGGGCAACCGCTACCCCGAATGGCAGCAGGCGATCGCAGCCCGTTCCGTCTTCCCTGCCGCGTTCTATCGCCCTGCGAAGTACGCGTCGCAGGTCCGCTGCCCGATCCTGTACGTCGTCTGCGAGGACGACCAGTCCGCGCTAGCAGCCCCGACTCTCAAGGCCGCCGCGAGCACCCCGAACGCCGACGTACTCCAGGTCCCCGGCAACCACTACGCGCCCTTCATCGACGCCCACGAACAGGTGGTCGAGGCAGAGGTCACGTTCCTCAACCGACACCTGGCACCGGCGCTTTCCGGAAAGAAACAGTCACCTGCTGCCGAAAACCTTCCGGAAACCAGCAGTTAGCTGGCTCTCCCATCCGACATGCGGTTCGGCTGTCGCGCGGAAGGCCTGCCTTGTCCGGGATCGCGCCGGATCAGCCCACCCACATGCATCACGAGAGCCGGTTTAGTCGGACTCGACCGGGACATCCGGCCACCGGGAGGCGGTGTCGGCGAGATCGTTACGTCCCGCGGCGCGGAGTTGGTCGACCAACTCGTGACGGGCACGGCGTACGACGGCTACCGCCTCGTCGGAGGTGCTGTGCGGGCCGGACCAGTTGCACACCGCGTCCCCGGCGTACCAGGCACCTGTGGCGGTCCGACATACATGTGCTGTCGCCAGACGAGCAGCAGGCAGCGGTACGTCGGCCAACTCGACGACCGCGTCGACGGCGACCACTGCTGCGGACAGGTCGTGCAGCGGACGCAGCTCGACCGCATCCGTCAGCACGAACTCATAGCCGGCTGGCGCCCGTTCACCCAGCCAAGCGAGCGCCTCCTGCGCCGTCTCGTGCAGCAGCTGAGCATTCGACGGATCCGCCAGCGTGTGCACGCCGCACTGTCGCGTGTGCGTCGGCCGCAGCTCGTTCTGCCACAGCCGCACCTGCAGCTCGTCCCGCCCCGACAACCGCCGCCCGAGAATCCGCGCCAGCCCGACGACATCGAAGTTCAACTCGTCATTCGTCCGCCGCCGCCCCGGCACCAGCTCCTCACCGACCCGCGTCCCCCGAGTGGTCCACGGACCGACATGCCACCGCACGAGAGCCGTCATACCCGCACCTTATTCGGTCACTCTCGGACAGGCCGACGTACTACCGGCCGCGATCAATCCGGCGCCACCGCAGACCACCGTCCTGTCGACCACCACCGCGACCGCGACCACCACCGGCACGGTCACCGAGACCGTGACGGAGACGCCGGTCGCCCAGATCACCGATTCCGGGAGCCCGAGCACTCCGCAGACGCTGGCGCCCGGCACGCTGGCCATCACCATCCAGATGGGCAGCTACGGCAAGATCGGACCGGGCGAGTACCGCGCCGGCGCGCTACCGACCACCAGGGCCCAGGTGCTGGACGAGACCGGTCACTACCCGGCGACCGGCTGCTATCCGACCTGGGTGCTCAAGCGCGGATCCGTCGTCATCAAAACCGTGCGGAGCGGGTCCTGCGGGGACAGCTTCACCATGTCCAGCGACTCACTGGAGGTCCGGGGTGTCTATCACCTGACGGTGTCCGTCGTGACCGAGGCAGGCGCCAAGGGCACGAAGACCGAGGACTTCAAGGTGAGCTGATCACTCGGGCTTGACGGGTGCCGGTACGTCGAAGGTCTTGGCCAGGTCGGTGAGCATGGACCAGGCGCCTTGGAGGCCGACGGCGGTCATCCAGGTGAGGTCGGGGACGTCGTGGACCTTGGTGGCGAGCGGCTTCCAGAGCGGGTTGGCCTTGAACTGGGCCTCGGTCTTCTTGCTCAGGCCCTTGTCGTCGGCGTACGTCGCCACGAAGATCGCGTCGGCGTCCGCGTCCTTGATCCGCTCCGGGCTGATCTCGAGCGCGAAGCCGGCGACGTCCTGCGACTTCGGCCGCTTCAGGCCTGCGTCCTTCAGCACGATCCCGGAGTAGCTCGCGTTCTGGTACAGCCGGGTCGGACCGTCGACGAACCGCACCACGGAGATGGTCGGATCACCAGCCTTGGCGTTGATCGCGGCGCCGACCGTCTTCGCGGCCTGCTCGTACGCCGAGATCTCCTTCTCGGCCAGCTCCTCGGCGCCGACCGCCTTCGCCTCCAGCCGGATGTTGTCCTTCCAGGTCGCCCCGGTGGTCTCGGACATGATCGTCGGCGCGATCGCGGACAGCTGGTCGTACAGCTTCTCGTGCCGGACCTTCGCGCTGATGATCAGGTCCGGGTTCAGCGCGGCGATCTTCTCCAGGTTCGGCTCGGCGAGGGTGCCGACCGACTGGGCCTCGGCGCCGTACTTGGTCCGGTCGTCGCCGAGGTAGTCCGGCAGCTTCCCGTTGATAGTGCGGTAGTCGGTGTACCCGACGACCGGGGTGTCCAGGATCAGCGTCGCGTCCACGTAGCTGGTGTCGAGCGCGACCACCCGCTTCGGCTTGGCCTTGATCTCGGTCTTGCCCATCGCGTGCTCGATCGTCCGCGGGTACCCGGCGCCGGCGGCGCCGGCCGAATCGGCGGGTTCATCAGCGTCCGACGACCCGCAGGCCGACAGGGCGAGGGCCGCGACAGCGAGCAGGGCGGTGATGCGGGGCAGGCGCACAGGTGTCTCCAGGTAACGGGATATGGTGACTCACGACCTCAGCGAAGTAAGGCAAACCTAACCATATGTGCTCCGCCACTCCCACTGCGAGTCGACCGGTACGCCGTGCCGCCGCGCTCCTCGCCCTGGTAGTCGTCCTGGTGCTCGCGTTCGCGGCCAGCCTCGCGCTCGGCTCGCGCTGGCTCGGGCCGGGCGCGGTGTGGCACGCGCTGACCGCGAACACCGGATCGGATCCGGACGTGATCGTGCGCAGCCTGCGGTTCCCGCGCACGGTCGTCGCGGTCCTGATCGGACTCTGCCTCGGAATCGCCGGCGCCTTGATGCAGGGGCACACCCGCAACGCGCTGGCCGAGCCGGGCATCTTCGGCGTGAGTTCCGGCGCGGCGTTCGCCGTCGTCCTCGGGCTCCAGCTCGGCCTGGTCGAGTCCGTCTCGTCGACGGTCTGGGCCGCTTTGCTGGGCGCGTTGATCGCGACGTTCGCCGTACAGCGACTGGCGTCGCGGGGCACCGGCTCGACTCCGGTCGGCCTGGCGCTCACGGGCGCGGCCGTCGCGGCGTTCCTCGGTGCCCTGACGTCCGCCATCGTGCTCCTCGACGCGGACACGTTGGACAGCTACCGGTTCTGGGCGGTCGGGTCCGTCGCCGGCCGCGGAATGGATGTCGCCGGCCAGGTCCTGCCTTTCGCGGTCATCGGCTTGCTGCTCGCAGCGATCAACGCCCGTGATCTCGACATGCTTGCCCTGGGCGACGATGTGGCCGCGGGCCTCGGGCTGTCGATCCGGCGGGCCCGGCTGCTCGGTCTGGGCGCGATCGGTCTGCTCACCGCGGCCGGTGTCGCGGCGTGCGGCCCGATCGGGTTTCTTGGCCTGCTGTCCGGCCACGTCGCGCGACGGATCTTCGGCGCCCGCAACACCTGGCTGATCCCGGCCGCGGGCGTCGTCGGCGCGACCGCCTTGGTCCTCGCGGATCTTGTCGGCCGGCTCGTCGGCGGCGCGGGCGAAGTACAGGCGGGTGTCGTCCTCGGCATCGTCGGCGCCCCGATGTTCGTGCTCGTCGTACGTCGCCGGGCGGTGGCCCTGTGAGATCGCGGACGGTCGTCCTCAGCATCCTGTTCGCGGCCCTCGCGATCGTCGTCGCGCTGGTCTCCTTGAGTGTCGGTACGACGAAACTCCCGCTCGCGGACGTGGTCGAGGTACTGCTCGGCGGCGGCCGTCGCGGCACCCGGCTCGTCGTACTGGAACTGCGCCTGCCGCGAGTCGCGACCGGTCTGCTCGTCGGCATCGCCTTCGCCGTGTCGGGCGCACTCCTGCAGACGCTGTCCCGCAACCCGCTCGCCAGCCCGGACATCGTGGGTGTGAACTCCGGTGCGTCCGCGGGCGCCGTCGCGGTGATCGTGCTCGCCGGTACCGGCGGCGGCAACATCTCGGGCGTTGCGGCCAAGGTCGGCATCCCGTTGGCCGCGGTCCTCGGCGGGCTGCTGGCCACGCTGATCGTCGGTGCGTTGTCGATCCAGCGCGGCGTGGTGGACGCGGGCAAGGTGGTGCTCATCGGCGTCGGGATCGCGGCCGCGGCGAACTCGCTGGTCGCCTGGCTGCTGGTGATCGGCGACGTCAACGACGCCGGCCGGGCGGCCGCCTGGCTGGTGGGCTCGTTGAACTCTCGGGCGTGGAGTGACGCGATTCCGGTCTTGATCGCCGTTGTGCTGCTGTTGCCGGTAGCAATGATGTTCAACCGCGACCTGTCCGCGCTGGTGCTCGGGGACGACGTGGCGTCGTCGCTCGGCGTTCGGGTGGCGCGGATCCGGTTGGCGCTGCTGGTGATCGCGACGGTGCTGGCAGCTATGGCGACTGCGGGAGCCGGTCCGATCGCGTTCGTCGCGTTGGTGGCGCCACAGGTCGCGCTGCGCCTGACCCGGATGGAGCGACCGCCGTTGCTGACCACTGCGATGCTGGGCGCGCTGTTCGTTGTACTGGCTGACCTGCTGGCGCGGAACGGGTTGCAGTGGGCGCAGGTCGGTCCGTACGAGCTACCCGTCGGCGTGCTCACGGCCGCGTGCGGAGCGCCGTACCTGCTTCACCTCATCGGCCGTCAGCAGAAGGGACGCTGAACCGTGCACGTCGAGAACCTGACCCTGGCGTACGACGCTGATGTGCCGGTGGTCGACGGACTGACGCTGGAGGTGCCGTCCGGGCAGCTGACCGCCGTTGTCGGGCCGAACGGGTCCGGTAAGTCCACACTGCTGCGTGGGATGAGCAGACTGCTCGCTCCGAAGAGTGGGCGGGTGCTGCTGGATGGCAAGGACATTCACGAGCTGCCGGCGCGTGAACTGGCCCGCAGGCTCGGTGTCCTGCCGCAAGGGCCGGTGACGCCGGAGGGGATCACGGCTGCCGAACTGGTGTCGCGCGGACGGCATCCGCATCGCGGTCTGTTCGGGCGGCTGACAGGGGAGGACGACGCCGCGATCAACGAGGCGCTGCAGGCAGTCGAGCTGACGGAGCTCCGCGACAGGCCAGTCGACCAGCTGTCCGGTGGTCAGCGTCAGCGGGTGTGGATCGCGATGGTGCTGGCACAGGGGACGCAGCACCTGCTGCTGGACGAGCCGACGACGTACCTGGACCTCGCACACGCTGTAGACGTGATGAACGTGGTCCACGCGGCCGCCACGTCCGGCCGGACCGTTGTGGCGGTGCTGCACGACCTGACGCTGGCAGCGCAGTACGCCGACCACCTGGTGGTGATGGGGGACGGGCAGATCGCCGCGCAGGGCGGTCCGGTCGACGTACTCACAGCGGCGTTGCTGGACGAGGTGTTCGGGCTGAAGGCCACGGTGGTGGAGGTCGGTGGCGCGCCCGTCGTCGTACCGGATCGTAGGCTGGCTGGATGAGCTACACCGTGAGCCGTCTGGCGGACGTCCTGGCTGACTCGGTCAGCTGGCTGTCCGTGCGTACGGCGGCTGCGGTGCCCGGACCGGACTGGGTCTCGTGTGCGGACCTGATCGCAGAGCAGCAGGCCGGCGGCGACCCGACGTACTCGTGGCGCGCGGCCGCCGCGGCTGACTACGCGCGGGACTACTCGATCGAGCCGCCGGTGCAGGTCGCGGCCATGTTCACGCTGATGTGGTACGTCCAGGTGCCGTCGCTGGTTGCAGGTGTGACCAGTGCAGTCACCGGGATGTCTCCGGATGTGTCACCGTCGTCGTTGGCGTTCAAGCGGCACCCGCTCGCGCACTACCCGGCCGAGGTGGCCCTGCTGTCGGACGAGGTCGTGCCGCTGCCTACAGCGGCCGCGCAGCTCAAGGACCACACCAAGGCGTTTCTGGACGGCTACGAGCCCGGTGTGAAGCTGGGTTCGCTGCAGCGGTTCGGGGCGGTGGATGACGAGGTGCGGGCGGCGATTCGGCTGCCCGACGAGGCGCCGTACGCCGAGGACGCCGCGGCGGCGTTCGAGGTGTCGTTGGAGGACAAATTGCGAACCTCCTGCTGTTACTTCTACGTGCTGCCGAACGTGACGGCCTGCTCCACCTGCCCGCGTTTTCGCTGAGAGCTGAACCAGAGCGGCCTTTGTCCGGATCCGGCCGGAAATTGTCGGTGGCCTCGGGGAGCATGCTCGGCATGAGTCGACACACACCCCAGACGTCACCGGCAGGTAATTTCTGGTCGGTTGTCCAGCCCCTGGCCCGGAGCTAGGTTCGCTGACGTGACCTCGTCCGGTGGTTCTCCGGCGACGACTCCGATCGGCTCCCGGGCCGAAGCGGAGGGCTACGTCGCGATGGTCTGTTTCAAGCACGGTCCACCTCGGCTGTACGGCGTCGAGCTCGAGTGGACCGTGCATCATGCGGATGATCCGCACCGGCCGCTCGACGCCGGCATCCTGAGCAAAGCCCTGGGCGTGCACGCCCCCGCGACCCTGGTGAGAGGCAGTCCGCAGCTGCCGCTGAGCCGAGGCGCGCTGGTCACCGTGGAGCCGGGTGGCCAGGTAGAGATCTCCGGCCTCGCGTCGGACTCGATCCCGCAGCTGATCGACGACACCGCCGCCGACGCGGCCGAGCTGACGGCTCTGCTGCAGGATGCGGACCTGGTCCCGGGCGCCTACGGCCTCGACCCCTTCCGCACACCGCGCCGCATCCTCACCGTCCCGCGGTACGCCGCGATGGAACACGCCTTCCAGCGCCTCGGACCGCACGGGCCGCGGATGATGTGTAGCACCGCCGGCCTGCAGATCTGCCTGGACGCCGGCGAAGCGGACCAGACCCCTCTCCGCTGGCGCGCACTGCACGACCTCGGACCAGCTCTGGTCGGCCTGTTCGCCAACTCCCGCCGCCGCGCCGGTGCCGACACCGGCTGGGCCTCGGCCCGCACCCAGGCGACCTTCGGCACCTGCGCTCCGTTCACCGAGCCGCCACCGCTCGACGCCGACATGGCTGATCCCGCCGCCGCGTGGGCCCGGACGGCGATGGAGGCGCCAGTTCTCTGCCTGCGGCGCGGCGACACGTGGGACGCACCCACCGGGCTGACGTTCGGGGCCTGGGCAGACGGACAGCTGCCCGGCGACAGACCGACGTACGACGATCTCGACTACCACCTGTCCACGCTGTTCCCGCCGGTCCGGCCGCGCGGGTATCTCGAGGTGCGCTACCTCGACGCGCAGCCGGGGGACGGGTGGATCGCCCCGACCCTGCTGCTCACCGCACTGATGTCCGCTCCGATCGACCAGGTGCTGGCCGCGGCCGAGCCTGCTGCCGGCCGCTGGTTCCCGGCGGCTCGTGAAGGGCTGAACGACGCCTTGGTACTGCGTGCCGCGCGCGATGTGGTCGCGCTGGGTACCGAGGTGATGGACCGGACCGGTGTGGATCCAGAACTCATCGCTGCCGTCGCAACCCGGCTGCAGCGCGTCGTCGACACCACCCACGGAAGGCGAGCTTCATGAATCACCAACTGTCCGATCTGTCGCCCGAGGGGCTACGTGCCTTCGTCGGTGAGCAACTCGAGCGGTCCAGGGCCCGGACGGTCCAGTTGACCGATGCGGTCGACACCGACGACCTGGTCAGGCAGCACTCCAAACTGATGTCGCCGCTGGTCTGGGACTACGCGCACATCGGCAACCAGGAGGAGCTCTGGCTGGTCCGCGACGTCGGCGGCCGTGAGCCGCTGCGCCAGGACATCGACGAGCTGTACGACGCGTTCCAGCACCCGCGCGCGGAGCGGCCGGCGCTGCCGTTGCTGGGGCCCGTGGAGACACGTGCCTATGTGACCGAGGTGCGGGACAAGGTGCTGGATGTGTTGGACCACGTGAAGTTCGATGCCGGGCGTGAGCTGGTGGACAACGCGTTCGCGTTCGGCATGATCACGCAGCACGAGCAGCAGCACGACGAGACGATGCTGGCCACGCACCAGCTACGTGAGGGTGCGCCGGTGCTCGACGCGCCGCCGCCTCCTGCGGGCCGGCCGCTGCCGTCGTCCGAGGTGTTCGTGCCGGGCGGTGTGTTCGAGATGGGTACGTCGATCGAGCCGTGGGCGTTGGACAACGAGCGGCCCGCGCACGGCGTACACGTGAAGCCGTACGTGATCGACACCGTGCCGGTGACGAACGGGGATTACCTGCGGTTCGTGCTCGGCGGCGGGTATCAGGATCCGCAGTGGTGGTCCGAGGCCGGGTGGGCGCATGTCCAGAAGGCCTCGCTGGTCGCGCCGCGGTTCTGGTCGCAGGTCGACGGCGAATGGTGGCGGTTGCGGTTCGCGCACCGGGAGCTGTTGCCGCTGGACGAGCCGGTGATGCACGTCTGCTTCTACGAGGCGGAGGCGTACGCGAAGTGGGCCGGCAAGCGGCTGCCGACCGAGGAGGAGTGGGAGTTCGCGGCGCGGTTCGATCCTTCGAGCGGCCGGACGCGGCGGTTCCCGTGGGGTGACGAGTCGCCGGGTCCGCAGCACGCGAACCTGGGCCAGCGGCACCTCCGGCCGGCGCCGGTCGGTGCGTATCCGGCGGGTGCCTCGCCGCTCGGCGTGGAGCAGCTGATCGGCGACCTGTGGGAGTGGACGTCGAGCGACTTCCGCCCGTACCCGGGATTCCGCGCGTGGCCGTACGACGAGTACTCGCTGGTGTTCTTCGGGCCTGACTACAAGGTGCTCCGCGGCGGCTCGTTCGGCACCGACGAGGTCGTTGCCCGCGGCACCTTCCGGAACTGGGACTACCCGATCCGCCGGCAGATCTTCGCCGGCTTCCGCTGCGCCCGCGACGCACGCCCCGAGGAATTGCACGCCTGATGTGCCGTCATCTGGCCTACCTCGGCCCACCCGTCACGCTGTCGTCACTGCTGCTGGAGCCGGAGCACTCACTGTACGAACAGAGCTGGGCCCCCGCCGACATGCGCGGCGGGGGATCGGTGAACGCGGACGGCTTCGGCCTCGGCTGGTACGTCGACGGCCGGCTCGTCCGGTACCGGCGCAACGTCCCGATCTGGACGGATCAGAACCTGCCCGACCTGGCCGGATCGATCCGCTCCGGAGCCGTGTTGGCCGCCGTACGCAACGGGACCGTCGGCATGCCGTACGGCGAAGCGGCCGTCGCACCGTTCGCGCGGGACAACTGGTTGTTCAGCCACAACGGGCGGGTCCCGGGCTGGCCGGACGCGACCCTCAAACTCGCCGAACAACTCCCGGTCGCCGACCTGCTCCGCCTGGAAGCACCCGTCGACTCGGCGCTGCTCTTCGCGCTCATCACCGACCGACTGCGCGCCCAGTCACCTGCCGATGCGGTTGCGTCAGTTGTGCGTGACGTCGAGGCGGCCGCACCCGGCTCCCGACTCAACCTCCTACTGACCGACGGCGAGCAGCTGATCGCGACGGCGTGGACGCACGCGCTCCACGTCCGACGTACCGAGAACTCGGTCACCGTCGCCTCCGAACCATCCGGCGCCGACGACTGGACCGCCGTACCCGATCGATCCCTGCTGGTGGCCACCGCCACGACACTGCAGATCGCCCCGATGGAAGGACGAGATTGACGTCCTCCTCGCCTGCAGAGGCGAGGATTCCAACTACTACACGGAGGCAGTGAGTTGAGGTTCACGCTTCTGGGAGACCCGCACGGGCGTCTCTCGGCGTGCACTGACGGCCCGTCCGGCCGCGATGTTGACGGCCGCGTTCACGTCTGCGTTGGCCTGATGCCCGCAGGCTGCGCACCGGAAGACCGCTTGACTCTTGCGATTCTCCGCTGCGCGATGCCCGCAAGCACTGCAGGTCTGCGACGTGAACGCGGGACTGATCTTCTCCACCCGGCCCACTGCTTTGTGCTCGATACGACGTACGAGGTTGCCCCAGCCGTTGGCCAAGATCCCACGGTTGAGCCCAGCCTTGGCCCGGCGACCGTTCGGCACGTAAATGCCGGGCTGTCCTGCGTCCGGTCGTGGTTTGGGCCGCCTGGTCAGGCCCACGATGCGGAGGTCTTCGACACGAATGAGGTCGTACCGTCGGGCCAGATCGGTACTGAGCTTCTCCACCCAGTCTCGGCGGCGATCCGCGGACCGGCCCAGCAACCTGGCGACCGCTTGCTTGAGACGGCGATGTCGATTGGAGCCGAGGCGACACCGGGTGAGACGGCGTTGCAGGAGCTTGACTCGCTCCTGCTCTCGATCGGACAGCCCAGGGCAGATCAAGAGTTCGCCGGTAGACAGAGCCGCCGAGACGGTGACGCCGCGGTCCACGCCAACGACCTCGCCGGTACCAGGCGCGGGAATCGGCTTCGGGAGGACCGCGAACGCGATGTGCCAGCGGCCCACACGGTCTCGGGTGATGCGGTACGACTTGGCGTCGGGCATCGCACGGCACAGCCGGAATCGCACCCAGCCGACCTTTGGCACCAGCACCTGCGTCCACTTCCGGCTCAACTTCACGACTCTGCAGGCCTGAGCGCCAACAACCCGGAATCCTTCGTGTCTGCCCGCCTTACGCCAGGTCGGGCGTCGGTGCGTCCCGTTGTAGAAATTCTTGACCGCCTGGTCGAAGTCTCGCAGCGCCTGCTGCTGGACGGTCTGCGACCCGGCCCGCAGCCAGGCGAATGCGGCTCTGGCTTCGGTCAACTGCCGGCACTGCTCCGTAAATCCTGGTGTCGGGGTCTTGTCGCGGGTCCACATCGACCATTGCTCAAGCGCCAGGTTCCACAGGTACCGGGCATGCCCGCACTGCTCCAGCAACGCAGACTGCTGTGCTGCAGTCGGGTACATCCGGAACCGGGACATGCAACAGATGCAATCAGCTGGGACCGACAGTCCCCGACATCCGAAGGGAGGAGCCGCGGTTTCTCCCCACACAATGGCTGGGCTGCGGCGAATACTAGTGACCCTCATCGACGTACATCTGACGCCGGACTATGCGGCTCGGGCATTGCGGGAGGATGTTCGGGCGGGGTTGGCGGCGACGCCCAAGTGGTTGCCGCCGAAGTGGTTCTACGACGCGCGGGGGAGTGAGCTGTTCGAGGAGATCACGCGGCTGCCGGAGTACTACCCGACGCGGGCCGAGCGGGAGATCCTGCACGCGCGGGCCGGGGAGATCGCGGCGATCACCAACGCGCACACGCTGGTGGAGCTCGGGTCCGGGTCGTCGGAGAAGACCCGCCTGCTGCTCGACGGGCTCCGGGCTCACGGCACGCTCACGTCGTTCGTCCCGCTCGACGTGTCGGAGTCTGCGCTGCGCGACGCGTCCGACGCCATCAACGCCGACTACCCGAGTCTCGACGTACACGGTGTGGTCGGCGACTTCACCGCGCACCTCGACAAGCTCCCGGGTGATCCGCCGCGGGTCGTCGCGTTCCTCGGCGGCACGATCGGGAACCTGATCCCGGCTGAGCGGGAGGCGTTCTACCATTCGGTTCGCGAGGTTCTTGAGCCGGGCGAGTGGCTGTTGCTCGGCACTGATCTGGTGAAGGATCCGGCGACGTTGGTTGCGGCGTACGACGACTCCGCCGGTGTCACCGCCGAGTTCAACAAGAACGTGCTTCGGGTGATCAACCGGCAGCTCGGCGCGGACTTCGACGTGGACGCGTTCGAGCACGTCGCGCTCTGGGATGAGGACAACGAGTGGATCGAGATGCACCTGCGCGCCACCCGCGCGATGCGCGTGCTGATCCCGGAGATCCACCTGGAGATCACGTTCGAGGAGGGCGAGGAGATCAGCACCGAGATCTCCGCCAAGTTCTACCGCTCCGGTGTCGAAGCCGAACTCGACAAAGCGGGCTTCACCCCGGCCGCCTGGTGGACCGACAACGAAGCCCGCTTCGCCTTGTCACTCTGGGAAGCGGTTTAGCTTCCCTGTTTGATCAAGTTGTTGATCTTGTCGACGTAGGACGGGAGGTCGGTGATCGGCTTCTTGCCGCTCAGGATGGGCTGGTAGTTGGCGGTCGTGAGATCGCCGACCTGCGAGGCCCACTGGGTGGTGAAGCGGACACCGACCGTCTTCTCCGCGGACAGGTCAGCCTTGACCGTGTCGACGACGGTCTGCTGCTGCGCCTTGGTGAGGGCGTCGAAGTAGCTCGTCTGCGCGGGCGTGTACGCCGGCGGCGCCACCGGCGATGCCGGCAGTACGGCGTCCCACACCTTGGTGTTGATGTACTCGAGCACCTTGTACGTCGCGTCCTGGTCCTTCGTGTACTGCGGCGTGCAGATCCCGACCGAGTCGTACAGCGTGGTCGGCGTCTGCACCTGCGGGAACGGCGCGAACCCGTACTTGATCTTCGGCTTGTCGGTCTGGAACCCGGCCGCCAGCCACTGCCCGCCGAACGTCATCGGCACCTTGCCGGCCGCGAACAGCGACTGCACGTTCGCCGCGTCGTACCCGGGCGGCGCGACCGACCCGTTCTTGATCGCGGCGGCCAGCTTCTCGACGCCTTCCTTGTACTTGTCGTCGGCCTCGGCCTTCGTCGGGTGATTCACGTTGTCGGTGAACGGCGCGCCGCCGGCCGAGACGGAGTACATGCTCATCGTGAACGGCCCGTCCGGACCGGTCAGCTGGTCGGCGACCAGGCCGTACTTCGCCCCGTTCTTGTTCGCCAGCTTCGCGGCCGCGGCGTACATCTCGTCCCACGTCCAGCCGGCCTTCGGCAGTGGCAGGCCGGCCGCGGTGAACGCGTCGGCGTTGTACCAGACGCCGTACGTGTTCATCAGCGACGGCAGACCGCCCATCTGACCGTCGGCGGTCTTCCAGTTCTCGATCGCGGACGGCACGAACTTGTCGGCCTTGAAGTCGCCGTCACCGTTCTTGAGCTTGTCCGCCCAGTCGACCAGCAGGCCCTGCGACGTGTACTGCTGCTCGGTGTCGTTACCGCACCAGAACAGGTCCGGCAGCTGCTTCGCCTGGGTCAGCGACGCGAGCTTGTCGCCGTACTGGCCGCTCGGGGTGTCGAGCAGTTCGACCTTGACGTTGTCGTCCTTGAAGTCCGCGAGGGCCTTCTTGATCGCGGCGTTGGTCTCGGCCGACTCCCAGGTCATCACCTTGACGGTGACCGGCCCGTCGCTCGAGCCGCCGTCCGACCCGCCGCTGCAGGCCGTTGCCGCCAGCAACCCCGCGCACGCCAACGCGGTCACACCGATAGTCCTCTTCACAACAGTTCTCATTTCTGGCCTCATTTCTGGGTCGTGCTGCCGAGAGCGCCGAGGCCCTGGATGAAGTAACGCTGCGCGGCGAAGAAGATGATCAGCGGCGGCAGCATGTAGAGCAGGTTGGTGGCCATGTAGTAGCTCCAGTCCGGCGTCTTCCCGGCGAACGGGGAGATGAACGACGCCATACCGACCGACAACGGCCACTTGCCGGACGAGTACAGGTAGACCAGTGGATTCAGGTAGTCGTTCCAGGACGCCTGGAACGCGAGGATCGCCATCGTCAGCCAGGCCGGCCGGGTCAACGGCAGCATCACGCTGACGAAGATCCGCAGGTGCCCGGCGCCGTCGATCTTGGCCGCTTCATCGATGGAATAGGGGATCGCGAGAAAGTACTGGCGGGCCAGGAAGATGAACAGCGGGTTCCCGCCGAGGAACGCCGGGACGATCAGCGGCAGCCAGGTGTCGTACCAGCCGATGCTCTTGTACATCTGGAACAACGGGATCAGTCCGACGACGCCGGGCAGCAGCATGCTGCCGACGAACAGGTAGAACCACGTCTTGCGGCCCGGGAACCGCAACCGGGCCAGCGCGTAGCCGGCCATCATCGCGGTCATCACGCCGCCGATGACGCTCAACCCGGTGATGACGAACGAGTTCAGCAAGAGTTTCGGGAAGTGGATCGCCTTCGGCCCGTTGATGAAGTTGCTCCACGTCCACTCGTGCGGCAGCAACTTCGGCGGGATGTCGAACACGGCGGTCCGGCTCTTCAGGCCGATCGTGATCATCCACAGCAGCGGTACGACCATCACCGCGCAGATGAACAACGCGACGACGTACCACGCCGTCGTACCGACGAGGCGCGGCTTCTTCTTCGCGGGGGCGACGCTCTCGATTGCGTCGGCGACGGTGGTTTCAGTCGGAAGTGCTGTCACTGTACGTCCAGAGCGAGGAGAACTTCGCGGTCAGGGCGATCACGGCGATGATGATCACGAACAGCACCCACACCTGTGCGGACGCGTACCCCAGTTGCGGGATCCGGCCCAGGGTCGGGAAGCCGTTCTCGTAGATCGAGAGCATCAGCACCTTGGTGCTGAACCCTGGTCCGCCGTTGGTCAGGATCTTCGGCTGGTTGAAGGTCTGCAGCGCGGCGGTGGTCTGCAGGATCACCTGCAGCAACATGATCGGGCTGATCATCGGCATCGTGATCCGGAAGAACACCGACCACGGACCGGCGCCGTCGACGCGGGCAGCCTCGTACAGTTCGGTCGGCACGGACTGCAGTGCGGCCAGGAAGATGATCATCGTCCCGCCGACGCCCCACAGCATCACCATCACCACGGACGGCATCGACGTACTCGGGCCCTGCAACCACAGGCTCGTCGGCAGGCCGAGCCGGTCGAGGATCGTGTTCAGCAACCCGACCTGCGGGTCGAGGATGAACTTCCAGAGCGTGATCGTGGCGACCGCCGGCAGCACCACCGGCAGGTACGCGAGCGTGCGGACGATCCGTACACCGGCGAAGCGCTGGTTGCAGAACATCGCCAGCGCCAGGCCGAGGATCAGCGACAACGGGACATAGAGCACCACCAGATAGCCGGTCGCCCGCAACGCCGGCCAGAACGCCGGGTCGGTGGTGAACAGCCTCCGGAAGTTGCCGAGGCCAACGAAGACCGGGTCGGTCAACCCGTTGTACTTCGTCAGCGCGAGATAGAACGATCGAATCAGCGGATACCCCACGAAGACCAGGAACCCGATCACCGCGGGCGCGATGAACAGGTACGCCGCCCTCACGTCGGAGCCTGCGTTACGGCTCATCCCACCACGAGTGCGTCTTTTGGTGGTCGATCCGCCTAAAGAGACTGAATTCATCCGGCCTCCTGGACGGTAACGTTTCCAACGTTTTACTGTTGGGTGACGATGCCGTGTCGTGAAAAGGAAGTCAACCCCGTGTCCGAAACGTTTCCAAGCCAGCCAGAGGTCAGCCGGCCGACGATGATCGACGTCGCCCGGCGGGCCGGTGTCGGCCTCGGCACGGTGTCGCGTGTGGTGAACGGAGGCCACGGCGTCCGCGACGAGACCGCGCAGCGAGTCCGTGCGGCGATCGACGAGCTCGGGTTCCAGCGCAACGAGGTGGCCCGGGCGCTGCGGCCGGGCAAGAAGTCGACCAGTCTGGCGCTGGTGCTCGGCGACCTGACCAACCCGTTCTACGCGAGCATCGCGAAGGCGTCGCTCGAAGTCGCCGGGCAATCCGGATTCGCCGTCGTCCTGGGCAGTGTGGACGAGGACCCGGAGGGTGAGAAGCGGGCCATCCAGGAGCTGGTCAGCCGGCAGGTCGCCGGTCTGATGATCGTGCCCGACCAGGGCGATCACGCGTTCCTGCAGGGCGCCGGCGTACCGGTCGTGTTCGTCGACCGTCCGGCGACCGGGATCGACGCGGACATCGTGATGGTCGACAACGAGGGCGGCGGGCGGATCGCGGCCGAACACCTGCTGGAGCAGGGCCACGAGCGGATCGCGATCATCCTCGCGCCGTCGTACTACACGATCGGGCGCCGCCTGCGCGGGTTCCGGCGCGCGCATCGGGCCGCGGGGATCGAGGTCGACGAGTCGCTGGTCATCCAGCTTCCCGAGGGCAACGCGGAGGCCGCGGAGAAGGCGACCCGCGAGGTGATGCTGCGACCCGATCCGCCGACCGCGATCTTCTCCTCGACGAACTTCCTCACCGAGGGTGTGCTGCGTGCTCTCGGTGAGCTCGGCCGGGAGCCTGCGGTGGTCGGCTTCGACGACTTCCGGCTCGCCGACATGCTGCCGACGCCGGTCACGGTCGTTGCCTCCGACATCGCCGAGCTCGGCCGCAGCGCGGCGCGGCTGCTGCTCGATCGCGCGTCGGGTGCGGACACCCGTCCGCCGCAGCGGATCGTGCTGCCGTGCGCGCTGATCGAGCGCGGGTCGGGGGAGCGGCCACCGGATTCTGCTGGGAAGAGAAGCAGTCGTTGACGGCCGGGCGCGCGGGTAGCGTCGCCCGCGTGCACTACGAATCCTTCGGTACGGGACGGCCGATCGTCTTCCTGCCCGGCTGGGGCGGCGCCGCCGGCGAAGGTCGCGACGTCCACGAGCCGGTGTTCGAGGGACGTCGGGGGTGGCGCCGGATCTACATCGACCCGCCGGGCACCGGCCAGTCGCCCGCCGTGCCGTCGATCACGGACCAGGACGGCATGCTCTCGGCGATCGCGGATCTGATCGACGAACTCGTCGACGATGAGCCGTTCGCTCTCGCCGGTACGTCGGCCGGCGGACTGCACGCCCGCGGCATCGTGAAGCGCGACCCGGCCCGCGTCCTCGGTCTCCTGTTGCGCGTGCCGGGAATCGTCGTCGACCGCACCAAGCGGACGCTGCCGACGGAGGAGTACCTGATCAAGACGGCGGCGTACCAGGAAGCCTGGACCGACAAGCAGCACCGCTACTACGACCCGGCCGAAGTGCAGGCAGACCTCGAGTTCCTGGGCCGGATCCAGGGCGACGTCGCGACGTACGCGCTCCGCGAGGATCCGGCCGCCCGCTTCGAAGGCCCGACGCTGATCGTGACCGGCCGGCAGGACACGATGACGGGCTACGCCGACGCATGGCCGATCCTCGATGACTATCCCCGCGCGACGTACGCCGTCCTGGACCAGGAGGGCCACGACCTGCCGGTGCAGCGGGCGGGTCTGTATCGCGCGCTGGTGTCGGACTGGCTGGACAGGATTGAGCACCCGGACGCGTGAGGGGCGGAACGCGCGTCCGGGTGCTGCCTAGGGGGAGGGTCAGAAGTTCGGCCAGGCCCAGCCGAGGTAGCTGCTGAAGTAGGGCAGCGCGCGGGTGCCGATGGCGCCGCTGACACTGGTCGCCCAGAAAGTGCCGTCTCCCTTGGCGACTCCGACGTGGCCGTACGGCGCGGCGAGGTTCCAGAACACCAGGGCGCCCTTCGGCGGGTTCAGGTCACCGCGATGCGCGACGCCACGGGCCACGGCGTCGTTCCAGTCGGCCATCGCGGAGGCCCAGATCCCGGTCTTCCCGTACGAGTTCTCGGCGGCCATCTCGCAGTACTCCTGGTACGCGGTCGACCCACTGCGGGCGGCGTACCAGGCAATGGCCTTGTCTGCGCGCGGGTTGCTCGTGCAGAGCGGCGCGACCAGGCCGCTGCTGCCGGTGTTGACGTAGGCGTCTGTGATGAAACCCTTGCCGGGGATGTGGTCCCAGATCAGGCTGCGGCCGAACTTGCCGGTCACCGGCTCGCCGTAGATCTGGCAGTCGATCTCGACCGGTCCGTCGGGCTGGTTGCCGACCGTGCCGAAGCTGGTCGCGTTGCCGGACCGGATGGCGACGCCGGTGTTGCTGTCGGTGTCCACGGTTCCGGTGGCGGCGCTGGCCGGCAGGACGCCGGTGCCGACGAGAGCGCCGGCGCTGAGAAGGGCGAGGGCGGTGAGGCGGGCGGTGATGCGCATGAGGGCGGTACGCATGGTGGTGATCCCTTCTGGAGTTGTACTCGCAGGGAACCAAAAAGTGACCGCGTTGTCGCAGTGGGCAACGGAGCTGAATCACTGAGATTTGGTACTTTATGTAGATAAGTGACGGCGAGAGCGGAGAGTGCGCCGTGCGCCCAGCCCAGGCTCGGTATGTGATCGGAGCTCGCATGCGCGAGCTGCGCGAGGCTGCCGGGGTGGCTTTGACCCGCGCCGCCTCCGAATCCGGCTGGGACAAGGGGCACCTGTCCCGGGTCGAGCGCGGTCACACCAAGCCGAGCCGCGAGCTGATCGAGTGGTACGACGACTCGTTCGGAGCGAACCAGGCTCTGGTCAACCAGTTGATGGAGCTCGACGCCGCCGTACGGGCCGGCCGCGACATGTCGCAGCGGGACATGCGCCGCCATGTGCAACCGGTGCTGCTCGGCGGATCCGTACCGATCGATCACCACCCCGACGACCGGGCGGAACTGGTGGGGGAGACCGTGCCAGACGGTACGCGGGTGTGCCGGGAACAGATGTTCGAGAAGACGTGGGAGCTCCGCAACAGCGGCGAACGCCAGTGGCACAACCGCTACCTAACCCGCCAAGGCGCCCCCGGCGCGCCGGGGTGGCTGAGGTCACCGGCGCGCGAGCGGGTGCCCGACGCCGGGCCCGGCGACGTCGTGACGGTGCGGATGACCTTGCGGGCGCCGTCCCAGGTCGGTGCGTCGACGGCGTACTTCAAGATCACCGACGCAGCCGGCCGGCTCTACTACCCGGGACTCGAGTCACCACCGATCTTCTGCACGATCTTCACCGCGTACGAGCTGTGACGATAGGTTTGCCTGCATTCCTGATCCCCGCCCGGATACACGGAGTTCGCAGATGATGAGATCTCGCACGATCGCCCTGGCCCTCGCCGCGCTGCTCGTCGTACCGCAGCTGGCCGTCGGCACCGCTAACGCGGTGCACCCGTCGAGGGGACCGGTGGATCCGCCGGTGCCCGCCATTCCGCAGAAGTATCTCGACCAGCCGGTCAACTGGTCGGTCTGCTCGTTCGACGCCGCAGTCAAGCGCTTGTACCCGCAGGCGCCGACCACGAACTGCGCCACGGTCACCGTCCCGATGGACTGGGCGCACCCGGACGCGCATCCGGACGTGAAGGTGGCGATCTCCTACAGCAAGGCCACCGGTTCGTCGAAGGGCCTGATGACCACGAACCCGGGCGGACCGGGTGGCGCGGGCCTGACGCTGTCCGCGTCGCTCGCGGTCGAGAAGCCGCAGCTGTTCAGCGACTTCGACCTGCTCGGGTTCGACCCGCGCGGCTTCGGCCAGAGCACGCCGCTGCAGTGCCTGACCACGACCGAGAAGCTGAACGCGCTGCCGGTGACGCCGGACTACAAGGAGCGCACCAAGCTGACCCATGAGGTCGAGGTGGCTGAGGCGAAGCTGCAGGCCGAGGCGTGTGCGGCGACCGAGTTCGGCCGGTTCGTCAGCAGCCAGCAGACCGTGTACGACATGGAGTTCCTGCGGGCGCTGCTGAAGGCCCGCCAGCTGAACTTCATCGGCTACAGCTACGGCACCTGGCTCGGCGGCTGGTATGCCGACGCGTACCCGGCGCGGGTCGGGCGGTTCGTGCTCGACTCGAACATGGACTGGACCCACACGCAGTGGGCGAACATGAACTTCGACCCGTTCTCCGGCCAGCGGCGGCGGGACACCCAGCTCATCCCGTGGATCGCCCGGCACGCCGACATGATCCAGGGGCTCGGGTCGACGCCGACGCAGGTGACCGCGAAGTACGACCAGGTCCGCGCCGACCTGGTGAAGCTGGTGAAGGCCGGCACCAGTAGTGTCCGCGGCGACAACCTGGACGGCATGATCTACAGCGCGCAGTACGGCAACGTGCGCTTCATCCGGGCCACGCTCGACATCCTCGTGCACGACGAGTACGTGAAGGACCCGTCGGCGTCCGGTGAGGTCGAGCTGCGGCACGTCGACCGCGCATGGGCCCGGATCTCGCCTGAACTGCAGGCCTTCGACACTCTCGCCGCGATCCGCGCCCGGTACGGCGTGACATCCGCGGCCACGTCCGCGGCAGCCGCCGCGGTGCGTGTCGACTCGGCCCGGTCGGTCATTGCGGACGCCCGGGCGACTGCGGCCAGGTCCAGCGGTGACGCGACCGTCAACCTCGGCGCGATCAGTACGACGGTCCGCTGCAACGACACCGCGTTCAGCCACGACCCGGGGTACTACCTGCGCGAGGCCGACAAGATGGCGCGCAAGTACAGCTTCTTCGGCTATCTGAACGGCGTACCGATGTGCGCGTTCTGGCCGTACCCGCCGCAGGACCGGAAGGTCGACCTCGTGGGCTCGCCGCGAATCCTGATGGTGCAGGACGAGCTGGACCCGGCGACGGCGTACGAGGGTGCGCTGCGGACCCATGAGGACACCGCCAAGGCGACCCGGTTCGTTGCCATCGACGACGAAGGTCAGCACGGGCAGTACGTCGGCTCGCCGTCGGCCTGCGTGGAGGAGATCGGCGACCGGTTCGTGTTCGCCGGCGAGCTACCCGGTAAGGACCAGGTCTGCGGGACGTCACCGCTACCCGCCGAGCTGTCGGTCTACCCGGTCGACGGCCCGGTCGACGGCAACGCCGTACACCTGCCGAAGTCGAAGCAGCCGCGGGTGAACCCAATCCTGCAGCAGAGCCTCGACGCGGTGGCGAACAGCACTCTCCGCTGACCGGAGACACCCAATGGGGGCCTTGGACAAGCAATAGCCTGTTCAAGGTCCCCGTTGCCTGTCCGCAGTACGGCGCTCAGCGGTCGGGCGCGTCGTACTCCGCGGCGATTTCGGCGTCCAGTTCGGCTTTGCGTTTGACCCAGCGGTCGGTGAGGCCCTTGACCTCTTCGCTGATGAAGTCGATGAAGCCGAGCGAGATGCGGATGCGGTGGTGGGCGTCGGTGCCGTCGCCGGCGGCGTCGAGGACCTTGCGGAGGGATTCGGACCAGCGCAGCAGTGAGGCGTCCTCGCTCATCATCGTCTGGTACCAGGCGTCGTCCTGTACGACGTACACGTCGCGGCGGCTCCCGGGCTCGCGCTCGCGGGTCGCCAGGCGCAGTTGCAGCAGGTAGTTGACCGCGCCGGAGACCGCGGCGGGACTGGCCTGTAGCTGGTCGGACAGTTCGGCGGCTGTCATCCGCCCGTCCACGCTGGACAGGATCGCGGCGAACACCCGGGCGGCCATCCGCGGCCAGCCGGTCTCGGCCAGCAGGTTGCCGAACTGCTCGGTGTATCGCCGGACGGCGTCGTCGTCTCGAAGTGCACTCACCGCCCCATCATCCCCTCTGAGTCGCTCGATTACCTGACCTGTGAGAAACGTGTTAGCAAGATTCACAAACTTCTGAATGAAGTGTACGTTATGAATCATGACATCAGCCATCGTGGTCTCTGGACTGCACAAGTCGTACGGAAGTACGCACGCCCTCGACGGTCTCGACCTTGAGGTCGCGACCGGTGAGGTGCACGGCTTCCTCGGGCCGAACGGCGCCGGGAAGTCCACCACCATCCGCGTCCTGCTCGGACTGCTGCGCGGTGACGCCGGTGATGTCTCGCTGCTCGGCGGTGACCCGTGGCACGACGCCGCGAAGCTGCACCGGCGGCTGGCGTACGTCCCGGGCGACGTGAACCTGTGGCCGAACCTGACCGGCGGCGAGGTGATCGACCTGCTCGGCCGGCTCCGTGGCGGGCTGGACGAGAAGAAGCGCGACGAGCTGCTGCGCCGGTTCGACCTCGACCCGACCAAGAAGGGCCGGACGTACTCCAAGGGCAACCGGCAGAAGGTCGCCCTGGTCGCCGCTCTCGCTTCGGATGTGGAGCTCCTGATCCTGGACGAGCCCACCTCCGGCCTGGACCCGCTGATGGAGGAGGTGTTCCGGCAGTGCATCGAGGATGAGCGTCAGCGCGACCGCACCGTGCTGCTGTCGAGCCACATCCTGTCCGAGGTCGAGGCCCTGTGTGACCGGATCAGCATCATCCGCCGCGGCAAGGTGGTCGAGACCGGCACGCTGGCCGACCTGCGTCACCTCACGCGTACGTCGATCCACGCCGAGCTGGCCGGGTCGCCGAACGGCATCGCGCAGCTGCCGGGGATCCACGATCTCGATGTCCAGGGCAACCGGGTCCGCTGCGAGGTGGACACCGCCCAGCTCGAGGCCGTGATGCGGCAGCTGTCCGCGAGCGGCATAAAGAGCCTGGTGGCGCAGCCGCCGACGCTCGAGGAGCTGTTCCTGCGGCACTACGAGGACGACGTACCTGCTGCTCAGCCCGAGGCGGCCGTGCGATGAACGACTTCGTCGGTACCGGGACGCTGGTGCGGCTCGCGCTGCGCCGGGACCGGATCCTGATCCCGATCTGGATCGTCGTGTTCGTGATGACGGCCGCCGGCTCGGCCAAGGCGACGATGGACCTGTACACGGACCCCAAGGCGCTGGTCGACGCGGCACGTACGTCGAACGCGTCACCCGCGCTGGTCTCGCTGTACGGGCGGATCTTCGACGAGTCCTCGCTCGGGGAGGTCTCGCTGTTCAAGCTCACCGCGTTCGGCGCGCTCCTGGTCGGGTTGCTCGGCGGCATGCTCGTCGTACGGCACACCCGCAGCGAAGAGGAGTCCGGGCGGCTTGAGCTGCTGAGTGCCGGCGTACTCGGTCGGTACGCCGCTCTGGCGTCTGCGCTGATCGTGTCCGGGGCGACTGTGGTCGTGCTCGGGCTGCTGACCGCGCTGTCGCTGATGGGCAGTGGCTTGGACACGAAGGGGTCGTTCGCGTTCGGGTTGATGTGGGCGGCTGCTGGACTGTCGTTCGCCGGTGTGGCTGCGGTGACCTCACAGGTCAGCGAGAGCGCCCGCGCCGCGAACGGGCTGACTGCAGTAGTGCTCGGTGTGGCGTACGTGCTGCGAGCCATCGGCGACTCGTCCGCAGACGGCAGCACGCAGTGGGTGTCGTGGCTGTCACCGATCGGCTGGTCGCAGCAGGTCCGTGCGTACGCCGGTGACCGGTTCGCCGTACTACTGGTGCCGCTGGCGTTCCTCGCCGTACTGATCGCTGCAGCAACCGCACTGATCCGGCGGCGCGACCTAGGCGCCGGTCTGGTTCCTCCACGTCCCGGACCGCCCCGCGCGGCCAAGTCGTTGCGTTCGCCGCTCGCGCTGGCGTGGCGGCTGCACCGAGGCTCGCTGTACGCCTGGGGTTTCGCATTCCTGCTCCTGGGTCTGCTGGTCGGCAACATCGCCAGCAACGTCGACGGGTTCGTGACCAGCGAGAGTGCGAAGGAGATGGTGCAGAAGCTCGGTGGCGTGGAGGGCATCACCGATGCGTTCCTGGCGACAGAGATGGGCGTGATGGGGCTGCTCGCGTCGGCGTTCGGTATCCAGGCCGCGCTCCGGCTGCGGTCGGAGGAGACCGCGCTCCGGGCTGAGCCGCTGCTGGCGACCGGTGTTACCCGTGCACAGTGGCTGGCGAGCCACGTGCTGATGGCACTGCTCGGCACCGGCGCACTGATCCTGGTCGCCGGGCTGGGCTCTGGCATCTCGAGTGGAGCGTCGCTTGGCAACATGGGCCGTCAGGTGCCGCAGATGATCGCCGCGGCCGCCGTACAACTGCCTGCCATCTGGCTGGTGACCGCACTGGTCGTCGTCCTGTTCGGGCTCGCGCCCAAGCTGGTGACCGGGGGATGGGCGCTGTACGGCGTGTTCCTGCTGATCGGTCAGTTCGGCGAGATCTTCAACCTGCCGCAGTGGATGATCAACCTCAGCCCGTACGGCCACACCCCGCGGCTGCCGGGCGGTGACTTCTCCGTCGCACCGGTCCTCTGGCTGACCGGGATCGCCGCAGCACTCACGATCGCCGGCTTCGCCACGTTCCGCCGCCGCGACATCGGCTGACGTTCGGCTCACCATGATCAGCGCTGGTCTGAGGGGTCCAGCGCTCATAGGCCCGCCCGGCACGTCACCGGGCGGGCCTGTCTACGATCGCTGGGTGTTCAGTGAGCAGCTGGTTGAGTTCTGGAGCGAGCGGCACCTGTGTGTGCTGAGTACGGTCCGGTCAGACGGGACGGTGCACGCGACGCCCGTCGGAGCGACCTTGGACGTCGAGGCGGGACTGGTGCGGGTGATTTGCTCCGGTACGTCGTACAAGGCCCGCGCAATCAGGCGGCTCGGGGAGGCGGCTGTCGCGGTGACACAGGTGGACGGCCGCCGCTGGAGCACGATCGAGGGTCGTGCTGTGGTCAGCGACGAACCTGCGCGGGTGCACGAGGCCGAACGGCGCTACGCCAAGCGCTACAAGGAGCCACGGGTCAACCCACAGCGCGTAGTCATCGAGATCACCGTGACGAAGGTCCTGGGCAATGCCTGACCCCGTCACCGTCGTAGGCCTAGGCGCCGACGGCTGGACCGGCCTCTCAATCCCAGCCCGCACAGCCATCGAACAAGCCGACCTCCTCCTCGGCAGCCCCCGCCAACTAGCTCTGATTCCTGAACAAGATGTCTCGCGGGTCGCCTGGCCTTCGCCGTTGTCCGAGGCTCTTCCGCGGTTGCTGGCGGAGCACCGGGGGCGGCGGATCTGTGTGTTGGCGAGTGGGGACCCGACGTTCCACGGCATCGGTACGACGCTGGTCCGGCTGCTCGGCGCCGACGCCGTACGCGTGATCCCGCAGCCGTCGAGCGTCTCCCTGGCGTGCGCGCGGCTCGGCTGGGCGCAGGACCAGGTGCAGGTGGTGAGCCTGGTGACCAACCCGGTCGAGCGACTCCACCCGCATCTCCAGCCCGGCCGACGAGTCCTGATCCTCAGCCGAGGCGCCCAAACCCCGGCCGAGGTCGCGGATCTGCTGGTTGCCCGCGGCTACGGCTCCAGCGAGTTCACCGTCCTCGAACAACTCGGCGGTCCAACCGAACGCGTCCGTACGACGAACGCCACCGACTGGTCCGACGAAGTCGACCCGCTCAACGTCATCGCCGTACTCTGCCCGTTCGACGCCCCCGTCCTCTCAACCGCACCCGGCCTACCCGACGACGCGTACGAGAACGACGGCCAGCTGACCAAACGCGAAGTACGCGCCGTCACGCTGTCCCGCCTCGCACCCGTCCCCGGCCAACTGCTCTGGGACATCGGCGGCGGCGCAGGCAGCATCGCGATCGAGTGGTCCCGCCACCACCCGTCCTGCCGCGCGATCGCCGTCGAACGCGACCCCGACCGCGCGAAACGCCTGGAACGCAACGTGTCCGCGCTAGGTGCCGCAGTAGAGATCGTCGAAGGCACAGCCCCGACAGCGCTCGAAGGTCTCGAATCCCCGGACGCGGTCTTCATCGGCGGGGGAGCGACTGCCGCCGGCATGTTCGACGCCTGCTGGAACGCGCTCCGCCCTGGGGGTCGCCTGGTCGCCAACGGCGTCACGCTGGAAACCGAATCCCTGATAGCCCAGTGGTACAAGGCCATCGGCGGCGACCTCATCCGCCTGGACGTACAACGCGCCTCCGCCATCGGCACCATGACCGGCTGGCGCCCCGCCATGCCGGTAACCATCTGGAGCGTGACCAAGTGACCATCTCGATGCCGGGCCTCGACTCATGACGGTCCATTTCATCGGAGCCGGACCCGGTGCCGCCGACCTGATCACCGTCCGCGGCCGCGACCTGATCACGTCGTCACCCGTCTGTCTGTACGCCGGTGCGCTCGTCCCGGTCGAACTTCTCGACCACTGCCCGCCCGGCGCCCGCAAGGTCGACACCGCGAACCTGACCCTCGACGAGATCGTCACCGAACTCGCCACCGCGCACACCGCCGGCCTCGACGTCGCCCGCCTGCACTCCGGCGACCCGTCCGTCTTCAGCGCGATGGCCGAACAGATGCGCCGCCTCGACAGCCTCGAGATCCCGTACGACGTGACGCCCGGCGTACCGGCGTACGCCGCAGCCGCCGCGACCCTCGGCCGTGAGCTGACCGTTCCCGAGGTCGGGCAGACCGTCGTCCTCACCCGGATCGGGGGCAGCGCCAGCGCGATGCCGGCCGGCGAGGATCTCGCGACCCTCGGCGCGAGTCAGGCGACGATCGTTCTGCATCTTGCGGTGCAGCAGATCGAGCGTGTGGTCGAGGAACTCGTGCCGAACTACGGCGCGGACTGCCCGGTCGCGGTCGTCGCGCGTGCTTCTCGCGACGACGAGGTGGTCCTGCGCGGAACGCTTGCCGATATCGCGGAGCAGGTGAAGTCCGCGGGCGTTCGCCGTACCGCAGTCATCATCGTCGGAAAGGTGCTGACGGCAACAGCCTTCCGGGACAGTCATCTCTACTCGGCCGATCGGTCTCGATGAAGGTTCTGCTGCTCGGCGGGACAGGGGAGGCTCGCGAGCTGGCGGGGTTGCTGACTGGGGCCGGGATCGAGGTGGTGTCATCGCTTGCCGGGCGGACGTCCGATGCTCGGGTGCCGGTTGGTGAGGTGCGGGTTGGCGGGTTCGGTGGGGCGGGCGGGCTAGCGGGGTGGTTGCTGGGGTATCCGGTTGATGCGGTGATCGATGCGACGCATCCGTTTGCGGCGAAGATCACTGAGAATGCGTTTTCCGCGACGCGCGAGGTCGGTACGCCGCTGTTGGTGCTGCGGCGGCCGGGTTGGACTTCGGAGCCTGATGACAACTGGCATTGGGTCGACACCGCTTCCGCTGCTGCCGAGTTGCTGCCGAGGCTCGGGACGCGCGCGTTTCTGACGATCGGGCGGCAGGGGCTCGATGCCTTCGCTGGTACCGGACTGTGGACGCTTGCCCGGTGCGTCGACCCGCCCGAACCTCGTCCCACGTGGTGCACCCTGATGCTTGCCCGCGGCCCCTTCACGCTCGCCGACGAGGAGACAATCCTCCGCGACCACGACATCGACGTACTCGTCACCAAGGACAGCGGCGGCCCCGCCACAGCCGCCAAACTCACCGCGGCCCGCCGACTCGCAATCCCCGTAGTCATAATCCACCGACCACCCGTACCCACGGCTCCTGCGGGTTCCGCGGGTCCTGCTGGTTCTGTGGGGCATGAGGTTGTCGAGACGGTCGAGGAAGCCGTTCAGTGGGTAATGCGAGCGAGCCACTCACCGAGCACCTGACGCTCGCCGTCAGTCAACATCTCAAGCTCCGCCAGCCGCGCCCGCAACGCATTCGCAGCCGTCACCACCCCACCACTCCGCATCCCACCCGCCCGCGCCCTGCCGTCTGCGGGGTCGGTTGCGATAGCCGTGATCAAGGCGTCGAACATCGTGTCCGCGAGCCGTGGGTCGCGGCGGTCCTCGGGGACGGCTAGCAGTGCTAGTACGGCGCCTGAACCGGCCGCCTGTACTAGTTCCGCGGCCAGGTCCTCGTCGACCCGCAACCGTCCGGCGGCTGCGATGTTGCGGATCCGGGTTCGCAGAATCGCCAGCCCGGCCTCGGCTGCAGCGGGGCGCCGGCCCGGCTGCGTGTCGGCGTACATCAGCAGGAAGAGTGCCGGGTTCGCGAGCCCGAACCCGATGTGCAGATCCCATCCCGCGCGGAGGTCCGTGATCGGGTCTGCCGTCGGATCGAGCGGTGGTTTGTCCGCGAGGTACGTCGCGAACCCGTACTCCAGCACCGCGGCGAGCAGCCCGTCCTTGTCGCCGAACAACCGGTAGATCGTCGGCGCCTGCGTACCCGCCGCAGCCGCCACCGCCCGCGTCGACACAGCGTCCCGCCCACCACTCGCAAGCAGCTCCGCCGCAACCTCGACGATGTGAGCCCGCATCCGATCCCGCCCACGCACCCCGACGCCGCCCGCACCGTCACCGCTGGTGCTGGCGCCTCCCGCACCGTGGGCGCTGGTGGTCTCGTCGCTTGGTGTCTCGTTCGTCTGCAGCTCCTCCACGCGCCAAAGGTAGCGGTTGGCTCGTCCTGTTAACAGTGATAGCGTCGATCTGTATCCACTGATAACAAGGAGTTGTGCATGATCATCGTCACCGGAGCGACCGGCCGCCTCGGCCGTGCTGTCGTCGACCGCCTCGCCGACCGTGTCCCCATCGACCAACTCGGCGTCAGCGTGCGTGATCCGGAGAAGGCCGCGGACCTTGCCGCCCGCGGTGTTCGCGTACGGCGCGGGGACTTCGGCGACCCAGACGCGCTCGAGCACGCATTCGAAGGCGCCACCCAGGTACTGATCGTTTCCGGCCCGGCCGACCCCGAGCCGCACCACATCGCGATCGACCTCGCCAAGACCGCCGGCGCCGAGCGCATCCTCTACACCAGCCACCAGGCCGCGAACCTCGACTCCCTGTTCATCGCGACCCAAGGCCACGCCGCAACCGAACAGGATCTGGCCAACTCCGGCGTACCGTTCACCGCGCTCCGCAACGGCTTCTACGCGAGTACGCCGGTCTTCCTGCTGCGATCCGCGCTGGAGACGGGGGAGCTGATCCTGCCGGAGGACGGGCCGTTCTCCTGGACAGCGCACCGGGATCTGGCCGACGCGGCAGTGATCGCGCTAATCGAGCCTGGACGTCTGGACGGCATCACGCCGCCGCTGACCGGGCCGGAGCTGTTCGACTACGCGGACATCGCTGCGATCGCCTCGGACCTCGTCGGGCGGAAGATCACTCGGGTGACGGTGCCGGACGAGGAGTGGAAGCGGGCGGCGCTCGGGCGCGGGATGCCGGAGTTCCTGGCCGACCTGACGCTGGGCATCTTCGCGGCCGCCCGCCGCGGCGAGTTCGCCGTCGTCGACCCCACGCTCCCAGCACTCCTCGGCCGCCCAGCCACCACCCTCCGCGAAGTACTCACCGCCGAGCTCACCACCTGACAGCTGTCCATCCCCGGGTCGATAGATTGGCGTCATGGGGATTCAGATCGCGCCGAGCATCCTGTCCGCCGACTTTGCGCGGCTGTCTGACGAGGCCGCTGCTGTGTCGAATGCGGACTGGCTGCATGTCGACGTGATGGACAACCACTTCGTGCCGAATCTGACCCTCGGGATGCCGGTGGTCGAGTCGCTGGCGAAGGCGACCGACATGCCGCTCGACTGTCACCTGATGATCGAGGACCCGGACCGCTGGGCGCCTGGGTACGTCGAGGCGGGCGCGTCGAGCGTCACGTTCCACGTCGAGGCCTGCCGGGCGCCGATCCGGACCGCGCGCGAGATCCGGGCCAAGGGCGCGCGCGCCGCGATGGCACTCAAGCCCGCAACCCCGATCGAGCCGTACGAGGACCTGCTGGCCGAGCTCGACATGATCCTGATCATGACCGTCGAGCCCGGCTTCGGCGGGCAGAAGTTCCTCGACGTGTGCGTACCGAAGATCCGCCGCACCCGCCAACTCCTCGACAAGCACGGCCTGGACCTGTGGATCGAGATCGACGGCGGCGTCTCGGTCGACACCATCGAGCGCTGCGCCGACGCCGGCGCCGATGTGTTCGTGGCCGGCTCGGCCGTGTACGCCGCCGACGACCCGAACGCGATGGTCGAGCAGCTACGCGGTCTCGCCGAGCAGGCCGCCGGCCGGTAAGTCAGGCCCACTCGGCTCCGGCTCCACCTCCGGCGGCACCCGCAACAGCAAGACCGTCGACACCACCGCGAGTACGGCGGCCATCAGCCACACGTACCGCACGCCGAAGCCTTCGATCACCGCACCCGCAACCGCGGCCCCGATCGCCGCGCCGCCGGTCGCCGCGCTGCCCATCCACCCGAACACCTCGGTCCGCGCGACGTCCGGCGTCAACGAACCCAGCCGCCCGTACAGCGCACCGATCGCCGGCGCCAACGTCAGCCCCGACACCGTCAACGCGATCCCCAGCGACACCGACGACCAAGTAGCGAACACGCACAACAGCATCCCGACCGCGACGAGAGCAGCCCGCCGCCAGAGGTACGACGTACGCCGACCGGGCAACGCGCCCGCGACGGCGCCGCCGACCAGGCTGCCGAACGCCCAGACGGCCTCGAGGATCCCGGCGATCAGCCGCTGACCGTGGTCGTCGGCGAACGCGACGATGGCCAGCGAGATCCCGTTGAACGACATCACCCAGAGGCCGAACGCGAGGATCAACGGCAACCGGTGCCGATGCCAGAGCAGCTGCCGCGCGGTCAACGGCACCGTAGTGTGCTCGTCCCGGGGGAGCGGCGAAGGTTGTCGGAGCGCATACCACCAGATGAAGACGGCCGACATCACGGCCGCGAGCAGTACGCCGACTCGCGGGCTCGCCACGCTGACCGCGGTTGCCCCGAGCATCGGCCCGACCATGAACAGCAGCTCCTGCGCGGTCGCATCCACGGAGTACGCCGTCCGCAGCGCCGGGCCCGACACGACGCGCGGCCATGCGGCCCGCAACGTCTGCATGACCGGCGGCACCAGGGCGCCGGCGATCAGAGCCAGCAACGGCAACAACCGATGCAACCCGGTCGGCAAGAGAGCGATCGAGAAGAGCGCGACACTCCAGGCGATCCCGGTCGCGAGCAGCACGCCACGAGGTCCGCGCCGGTCGGCCGTGCGCGACCAGAGCGGTCCCGCAACCGCCGTACCGACCGAATAGGCGCCTGCGACAACGCCTGCCCACCGGAACGAGCCGCTCGCGTCCTTGGCCAGGAACGCGATCGGCACCATCGTCGCGAGCATGGGCAGCCGGGCGAGCAGCGACGACACGAGCAGCGTCATCACACCGTGCGCTCGCCACAACTCGCGGTACCCGGCCAAATCCATGCCCGCATTCTTGCCCCCGCCGCCGACAGTTTCCGTGCGCCAGCCGGTCAGGCCTCTACGATGAGCTGGTGAGCGAGCACAAACCGGTGGATACCTGGCTGACCGACATGGACGGCGTGCTGGTGCACGAGGAGCGCGCGATCCCCGGAGCCAGCGAGTTCATCGCGGCGCTCCAGGCGTCCGGCAAGAAGTTCCTGGTCCTCACGAACAACTCGATCTTCACGCCGCGCGACCTCCGCGCCCGCCTGCTTGCCGCGGGCATCGACATCCCGGAGCGGTCGATCTGGACCAGCGCGCTCGCCACCGCGCAGTTCCTCGACGATCAGCGGCCGCGCGGAACGGCGTACGTGATCGGCGAGGCGGGACTGACCACCGCGCTGCACGAGATCGGGTACGTGCTGACCGAGCGCGACCCGGACTACGTCGTCCTCGGCGAGACCCGGACGTACTCGTTCGAGGCCATCACCAAGGCGATCCGGTTGATCGCCGAAGGTGCCCGCTTCATCGCGACCAACCCGGATCCGACCGGCCCGTCACAAGAGGGTCCGCTGCCGGCGACCGGCTCCGTGGCCGCGCTCATCACCCGCGCCACCGGCGTCGCGCCGTACTTCGTCGGCAAGCCGAACCCGCTGATGATGCGCAGCGCGCTCAACCGGATCGAGGGACACTCCGAAACCACCGTGATGATCGGTGATCGGATGGACACCGACATCATCAGCGGTCTCGAGGCGGGCCTGCGGAGCGTGCTCGTGCTGTCCGGCTCGACCGGCGAGCACGAGGTCGAGCGCTTCCCGTACCGCCCGACCCGCGTGGTCCAGTCGATCGCCGACGTCGTACCGCTGGTAACCGCCCTGTCCTAGCACGTCAGCGTGCGGAAACCGTAGCCCTGGGCCTTGAGGGTCTTGAGGATCGTGGGTAGCGCGGCCACGGTTTGGGTGCGGTTGCCGCCGCCGTCGTGCATCAGGATCACCGAGCCGCTGTGCACGTTCTTCAGTACGCGTTGCACGATCGCCGTCGTACCGGGCTTGGTCCAGTCCCGCGAGTCGATGGTCCACACCACGAGGTCCTTGCCGAGCGCCTTCGCACGTTGCCGGACGGTCGCGTTCACCCCGCCGTACGGCGGTCGCAGGCAGGCCGGCGTACTTCCGATCTGAGCCCGGATGGCCTGGTCCGTCGACGTCACCTGCTGCCGGAACGCGGCCGCGCTGAGGTTGCGGAGGTCGGCGTGCGTCCAGGTGTGGTTCTGCACGCTGTGACCGGATTCGTGGATCCGCTTGGTCAGCTCGGGATGCTTCCGGACGTTCTGCCCGACCTCGAAGAACGTCGCCTTGGCGCCGTACTGCGCGAGGATGTTGAGCACCTTCGGGGTGTACTCGACATCAGGCCCGTCGTCGAACGTCAGGACGACGTACTTGGTCGGCAGCGGTGTTTTCGACGGCGTGACCGGCGCTGCCGCGGGTGGCGTGGGCGTGGCTGGTTTGGCCGGCGACTTCGCGGCCGCGACCACGACCGAGCCGATCACCGCGCTCACCAGCATCATCATCGCCAGGCCGACGGCGCGATTCCCCGCACGCGTCAAGCGAACGTCCATTGTCCCCCCAGGGCGGTGGGTGGTTCACTTCCTCACCCGACCCACCCTGAGCCAACCGCCGCGGAAAGCCAGCGCCCACGCCGCTTCCACGTCAACGAATCACGAATAGCGGACGCCTACACGCACCACAACGGGTAGAACACGTATCCCCGCGCCTTCAGCGTCCTGAGAATCGTCGGCAGCGCCGCCACGGTCTGACTACGGTTGCCGCCGCCGTCGTGGAGCAGGATCACCGAGCCACTGCGTACCTTCGTCAGCACCCGCCGCGCGATCGTCGACGCGCCTGGCCGGCTCCAGTCGCGCGGGTCGACGGACCAGAGTCCGAGCCGCTTGCCGAGCATCACGGCCCGCTGGGCGACCGCCTTGTTCGTCGCGCCGTACGGCGGCCGGAGGCACCGCGGGGTGTAGCCGGTCTGCGCCCGGAGGTACCGGTCTGTCGTCCGGACCTGGTACTTGAAGGTGGCCCAGTTGACCCTGGTGAGATTCGGATGCGACCAGGAGTGGTTCTGCACGCTGTGGCCGAGCTGATCGACCCGTCGCGTCGTCGCGGGGTACCGCTTGACGTTCTGCCCGACCTCGAAGAACGTGGCCGGCACGTGGTAGGTCTGAAGGATCTTCAGGATCTGCGCCGTGTACCGCGGACTCGGGCCGTCGTCGAACGTCAGATACACCCACTTGACCCGGTTCTGCGCCGCGGCCGACGTACCGGTTGCTGGTGGCGCCGTCAACGCCACCAGCCCGACCAACACGCTCAGAACGAGCCCGGCCGCGATCCGTCCGAGCCGTAACCGACGATCTTTCACCACAACCATCCCCCAGCCATGGTCGACCTGTCCGGGCCGTTTCCATAGTGGCCCCAGGCAACCAGTTTCGCCAGAGGTCAGAGCACCTGGGACAGGAACTGGCGCAGTCTCGGGGAGTCGGCCGCGCCGAAGATCTGCTCGGGTACGCCGGATTCGACCACGACGCCGTGGTCCATGAAGGCCACCTGGTCGGCGACCTCGCGGGCGAACCCCATTTCGTGGGTGACCACGACCATCGTCATCCCGGCCGCGGCGAGGTCAGCCATCAGGGACAGCACGCCCTTGACCAGCTCCGGATCGAGCGCCGATGTCGCCTCGTCGAACAGCATGACCTCGGGTTCCATCGCCAGTGCTCGCGCGATCGCGACCCGCTGCTGCTGACCGCCGGACAGGTTCCCGGGCCGCGCTCCGGCCTTGTGGGCGAGACCGACGAGTTCGAGCTGCGCGCGGGCGGCGGCCTCTGCGGTCTCGGTGTCGAGCTTCTTGATCTTGCGCAGCGGGAGCGTGATGTTGTCGAGCACGCTCTTGTGTGGGAACAGGTTGAAGTGCTGGAACACCATGCCGATGCGCCGCCGCAGTACGTCGGCATCGCCCCGCAGTACCGACTCGCCGCCGAGCTTCACCTCACCCGCGTCCGGTTCGAGCAGCCGGTTGATCGCCCGCAGCAGTGTCGACTTCCCGGAGCCCGACGGGCCGATCACGCAGGCGGTCTGCCCGGCCGGTACGACGAGATCGACGCCGCGCAGCACCTTGTTGCTGCCGAACGCGAGCTCGACACCGCTCACCTCCAGGCTCGCTGCCTCAACGGTTCGCATGCGCGAGCTCCTTCAGTTCTACATCCTCCGACTCGACCGGGCGTCCTTCGCGCAGCCGCTTGTCGAAGTGGTTCACCAAGTGCGTCAGCGGGACCGTGATGATCAGGTAGAAGATGCCCGCGAGCAGCAACGGGGACAGGTTGCCGTTGGTCGCGGCCGCGTCCTGCCCGATCCGGAACAGTTCGCGCTGGCTCGCCAGCAGGCCGAGGAAGTAGACCAGGCTCGACTCCTTCACGAGCGCGATGAACTGGTTCACCAGCGCCGGCAGCACCCGCCGTACCCCTTGCGGGATGACGACCAGCCGCATGCCGCTCGTATAACTGAAGCCCAGCGCACGGGCGGCCTCGAGCTGGCCCTTCTCCACGCTCTGGATGCCGGAGCGGAAGATCTCGCCGATGTACGCCGCGGCGATCAGCGAGAGCGCGAGGATGCCGAGCGGGTACGGGTTCGGGCCCCACCAGTGCCGGGTGATCGGGGACAGACCCTGGCCGATCAGCAGGATGGTCAGGATCGCGGGCAGACCGCGGAAGATGTCGGTGTAGATCTTCGCCGGCCAGCGCAGCCAGCGCTTGCTGGACAGGGCGAGGACCGCCACGATCATGCCGAGCAGAGTGCCCAGCACGACCGAGGCGGCCGCCAGAATCAGGGTGTTGACCAGTCCTACCTTCAGCATCTCGGGCAGGACCGCCTTCATCGACTCCCAGTCGAGGAAGGTGTCATTCAGGGTGGACCAGATGTCCATCAGGCTTTGGGAGCCGTGAACTTGACCGATCCGCTGCCCGGCTTGAAGTTCGCCGGTACGGCGCGACCCGGGTAGTACTGCTCGACCAGCTTGGTCCAGGTGCCGTCGGCGATCACCTCGTCGAGCGCCTTGTTCACGGCTTCGCGAAGCTTGTCGTTGCTCTTCGCCACCGCGAACGCCATCGGCGCGTCACTGAGCTCCTTCGCGGCCAGGATCACCGTGCCGCCGCCCTGCTCCTTCGCCATCTTCTCGCCGATCTCGGCCGGGCTCACCCAGGCGTCCGCCGTACCGGCCTTGAGCTGGCCGAGCGCGGCGTTGTAGTTCGGGACGCGGACCGGATTCAGATTCTTCTGCGTCGCGTAATCGTCCTGGACGGTGCCCTGGACAACCACGACGCGCTTGCCGGTGAGCTGGTCGAACGACGTGATCCCGGAGTTCTTCGTGGTGTTCAGGCCGAGGTAGCCGAAGTCGTACCCGTTGCTGAACGCAACCGTCTTCTTACGGGCCTCGGTGACCGTGATCGACGAACTGCCGAGGTCGAACTGGCCGCCGTTCACCTGCGACAGCAGCGCGGAGAAGTCGGTGCCGACGAACTCCGGCTTCAGGTTCAGCTTCGCCGCGACCGCGGTGATCAGGTCGTTGTCGAAACCGGTGAACTTCCCGTCCTTCACGTAGACGTTCGGCGGCGCGTCGGTCAGGGTCCCGATCCGCAGCGTCCCCGCCGTCATCAGCCCCAGATCCTCGCCGCCCGCCGCGGACTTGTCCTGATTGCTGCCACAGGCAACCATCGCGCTCGCCAAGGTGATGGCCCCGACCACTGCGACAACCCGCCGAAAAGCGCCGAACGCGCGCACAACTGTCTCCTCACAACGTCAACGAAGGCAGGACGGTTCGCCCCGCCGGAGCAAGCCAACACCAGCCGCGCTCCTTGCATTCCGCTTCGACGAAGCGTGAGACGGAGCGGAATGTCTACTCAGGTTGTGCTATATCAGCCGTGGTGCTGCTCGTAGTGCGCTAGTGCATCGGCCGTCCTGCCGGTGCCGTAGGCAAGCAGTAACTCGGCGATCGCCGGCGAGTCCACGGCGGCCGCCGCTTGCTGGATCTCCTCGGCCGAAGCGACGGCGCGGAACAGGTCCTGGATCTCCCGTACGACGCTGCGTGCGGACGGGGACGGGGGTAGTTCGCCGGGGTAAGTAGTGGGTCGCAGGAACCGGGCCGGTGGATCGATGGGCTGTCCCGCGGCCTGTCCGGTGATCTGGCCGGGCGCGGCTGACCGCGCCAGCTGGGCTGTGGTCGGCCGCGTGTAGGCGCCGGTGGCGGCGCGGATCCCGTCCAGCTCGTGGGCGATGTGCTCGGGCTCGATCCCGCCCGACACGGCCAGGTCGGTGAGCTCGGACACGGCCCGCAGGCGGGACATCACCGCGGGGTTGCCGATTTTCACCCGGTGCGCGCTCACCAACTGCGAGAGCATCGGCGCGGACAGGCCGATCACCTGGGCGAGCCCGCCCTGGGTCAGGCCGAGCCCGCCGGTGATCCGCCGTACGACCTCGCCCAGTGGCTCGCCGTACAGCTCGACCTGCTGCTGCAGATTGTGTGCCGTCTGCTCCATGCAAAGATCTTCGCACTTGCGAACCCGAAATTCCAGCCTGGAACTGGCTTGACATTTGCGATCGCAAACTGTCAAAGTTTGCGGCAGCGAATCTCACCGGAGGAAACGATGACGACTCACCAGGCACACCGCCGCCGGCCCGTCGTGTGGGCGCTTCTCGCGGTCACGCTGGCCGCGGTCCTGGGTGGCCTGACCGCCCCAGCTGCGCTCGCGGACCCTGCTCCGAGCGGCGGCAAGCTCGTGCTGGTCCTCGATTCGTCCGGCTCGATGGCGGAGCCGGCCGGCGACGGGCACACCAAGATCGCCGCCGCCCGGACGGCCCTGTCGAGTGTGGTGACCAAGCTCCCCGAGGCGGCCGAGGTCGGTCTCCGGGTGTACGGCGCGACCGTGTTCAAACGCACCCAAGCGGGCGCCTGCACAGATACCCAGCTGACCGTCCCGATCGGGACCGGCAACCGGCCGCAGCTGCAGACGGCGATCGCCAAGTACAAGCCGTACGGCGAGACTCCGATCGGCTACGCCCTCCAGCAGGCCGCGAAGGACCTCGGCCCGGTCGGTCAGCGCACGATCGTGCTGGTCTCGGACGGCGAGGCGACGTGTGCGCCGGAGCCGTGCGCGGTGGCCCGCTCGATCGCCCAGCAGGGCATCGATCTGAAGATCGACGTGGTCGGCTTCCGCGTCGGCGGGAAGGCGCGCACGCAACTCCAGTGCGTGGCTCGCGAAGGGCGCGGCGACTACTACGACGCCGACTCGACCGTCGACCTCGAGGCCGGTCTGGGCAGGCTGTCGACGCGAGCCTTCCGCCCGTTCCGGATTTCCGGTACGCCGGTGCACGGCGCCCCGCAGCAGGAAGGCGCACCGGTGCTTGCCCCGGGCCACTACTCCGACACGTACGGTGTCGACAACACCTCGAAGCACTACCTGATCAAGCGCACCATCAAGGGTTCGACGCTGCGCGCCGGGGTGAGCTTCCGGCGTCCGGCCGGTGGCAGCTTCGTGATCCAGTCCGAGGTGCGGCTCAACACGCTCGCCGGTGAGCAGTGCGGTTGGAGCTACCCGCGGGGATTCGACGGAGACCAGGGGCTGGCGACCGGGACGGCCGCCAGTTGGTCGAAGTACGAGAAGAAGAACGACGAATGCGCCGACTCCGATCAGCTGGTGCTCACCGTGAACCCGGGGAAGGACTACCTGCAGCTCAAGGGCGTGCCGTACGAGCTGCGGATCGACGAGGAGCCGCCGGTCGACTCGATCGCGAACCTGCCCGCGGCAGCCGCTGACCCGGTCTGGACGCCGATGTCAGGGTCGACGCCGCGCGAGATCGTGCCCGGCTCCAGTTTCCCGGACGCGCCGCTGCTCCAGCCGGGCACCTACAAGACGACGCTGATGCCGGGCGAACTCCAGCTCTATCGGGTGAAGGCCGACTGGGGTCAGCGGATCCAGGCGCAGATGACGGTCCCGGAGATGGCCGGTGCCCAGGCCGAGGCCATCGACGGGATCCGCTATCTCGACACCGCGCTGATCTCGCCGACCGGCGAGGACGTGTTCGCGATCTTCGCCAAGAAGGTGCCAGGCGGCTCGTACACGAAGGCTGTGCTGACCAAGAGCGGGCTGGCGAAGGGGCTGACCACCAAGGAGATCCGGTACCTGAACCGCAACGGAGCCAACAACCAGGACACCGGCACGTCGACGCCTGGCGAGTACTACCTGGCCGTGTCGCTGACCCGGAAGGCCAATGACAAGGCGTTCACGATCCCGCTGAACCTCACGGTCGGCGTCGTCGGTACGGCGGGGGCGGGCAAGCCGGAGTACGTCGACGGCGCGACGCCGGTCTCGGGTGAGTCCGTGACGCCTTCGCCGACTGAGACGCCGAGCGCGTCGTCGAGTGCGACGCCGTCGGAGCCGGGGGACTCCGGGGACAAGAACCGGGCCGGTGAGCCGGTGCAGGGGCGCTCCGACTCGGATGACGGGACGCCCGTGGTATTGGTCGCTGGGCTTGGTGGCGGTGGCGTCGTGCTCCTGCTGATCGGTGGGCTGATCGTCGCGCGGCTGCGCAAGAAGCCGGCGCCCGCGCAGTGGCCGCAGCCGAACAACTGGGGCGGCCCACAGGCGCCGCGGTAACAGTCAGAAGCCCGGGATGCGATCCGCGTCCCGGGCTTCGTGGTTTCAGCGCACCAAGATCCAAACAGCACTACCAATCAGCCCGGCGGCCCCCACAAAACTCCCCACCGCCAACCAAACCAGCCCCCGCCTCCGCCGAGCCCCCTCCACGGGCAGCCCCGCCTCACCACCCTGCGGACCCGGCGAGCCCACCCCAGAAAGCTGCTGAGTCACCCGCGGCCGCGACGACCGCGCACGCTGGAGCTGGGCGACCTGCCCGCCCTCGGCAGGCTGCGCAGAACTGGCCGGCTGGGCGGGGGTTGTGGGGTGGGTTGGGCCGGTGGGGGTCCAGGTGGGTGGGAGGGGTGGGAGTTGGTCGAAGACCTCGGGGGCGTCGGGGTGTGTGGTCCAGGGGAGGGAGTCGGGCGGTGGGAGGGCGCCGGACTCGGACAGGAGGCGGGCTGCGGCTTGGGCTGTGGTGGGGCGGTCCGCGGGGCTGGTCGCCGTACAGGTGTGGATGAAGGCGGCTAGCGGGCCGTCCGCGGGTAGGAGGGGGCCGGTGGGGGTGGGGCGGTTGCCGGTGAGGAGTTCGTGGGCGACGGCACCGACGGCGTACAGGTCCTGGCGGGGGTCGGGGTCCGCGCCGGACAACTGCTCAGGCGCGAGGTAGCCGGGGGTGCCGAGGATCGTGCTGTTGCGCGTCATGCGCGGCTCGTCGATCAGGCCGGCGACGCCGAAATCCGACAGGCGCAGATGGGGACGGCCGGTGCCGGTCGCGTCGAGGAGCAGGTTCGCGGGTTTGAGGTCGCGATGTACGACGCCTGCCGCGTGCACCGCGGACAACGCGTGGAGGAGCTGGTCGAGGAGCACAGCGACGTACGACGGCGGGAGCGGTCCGTGGTCGCCGAGGAGCGTGGCGACCGAGCCGCCGCGGACCAGGTCCATCGCGAACACGACCTTGTCGTCGTCCGCGGCCCAGCCGTGTGGGGCGACGACGTGCGGGTGCTGGATCCGTACCGACTGTTCCCGGACGAAGCGCAGCAGGGTGCCGGCGTCGTGCTGCCCGAGGACCTTGGCCGCGACGTAGGCCGAGCGCCGCAGGTCCCAGGCGCGCCAGACCGAACCCATCCCGCCGGTTCCGATCAGGTCGATCAGCCGATACCGCCCAGCAAACGCCTCCACCGGCAAGAAGGTACAGGGTCCGAGGACTGCCCGACCCGGCTCAGGCAGCGCGGCGGATCCGGCCCGTGACCGACCTCGAGTCGACACCGCCGGGACCAGAGACACCCGCACCGGGGCGGTGAACAGGAAATAACTTGTTCACCGCCCCCGCCGCGTAGCACCTGGGTCCGGGAACGGCTCACGATGTGACCTGGGTCGTGGTGCGGGTTGCGGGGAGGGGCATACTTGAAGCACGAGTGAACCCACTCGCGTGCTCCGGGGTCGGTGTAATTCCGAGCCGGCGGTAACAGTCCGCGACCCGGTCGCTGCGGTTCGGCGATCGGTTGACCTGGTGGAATTCCAGGACCGACGGTGAAAGTCCGGATGGGAGGCGCACGCGGTCGGCGGGTGTGCTCTGGCGCCCGACGGCGCGGAGCGTGGACTGCACAGCCCACGGGACGCGGCGGCGAGAGGTCCGGTGACGGACCGCAGTATCGGACAAGTGGTCCGGTGAGGGCGACGGAGCAGACGTGCCGGTCGAGGCCCCGGAGTGCGTCCGTGACGACGAGGGGCCCGAGTAGTGAACGACGCGTCGCCGATCGACATCGCCTGGATGCGGCGGGCTGTCGAGTTGGCTGCGAGAGGTACCGGCAGCACCCATCCGAACCCGGTCGTCGGGTGCGTGATCACCGGCCGCGACGGGCATCCGGTGGGCGAGGGCTTCCATGCCGTTGCCGGCGGCCCGCATGCCGAGATCGAGGCGCTCCGGATGGCCGGGGCAGGAGCCCGTGGCGGTACGGCGTACGTCACGCTCGAGCCGTGCAACCACACCGGCCGGACCGGACCATGCGCGGACGCGCTGATCGAGGCCGAGGTCGCGCGCGTCGTGTACGCCGTGCCCGATCCGAACCGGACCGCTTCCGGTGGCGCCGACAAGCTGCGGAACAAGAACATCGACGTTGTCGAGGGCGTCCTGCAGACCGAGGCCGAGGCGGTCAACCACGTCTGGCTGCACAGTGTCCGGACGGGTCGGCCGTTCGTCACCTGGAAGTTCGCGACCACGCTCGACGGGCGGTCCGCGGCGCCGGACGGGACCAGTAAGTGGATCACCGGGCCGATCGCGCGCGCCGACGTCCATCGGCAGCGGGCCGAGTGCGATGCGATTGCCGTCGGCACCCAGACGGTGCTGGACGACGACCCGGAGCTGACGGTCCGCGACGAGCACGACGTACCCGCGGCGCGGCAGCCGCTGCGGGTGGTCGTCGGCGACCGTGAGATCCCACCCACCGCGCGGGTCCGCAACGACCGCGCGGAGACGTTGCTGCTACCGACCCACGATCCCGCCGAGGTGCTCCGGCAGCTGGACGACCGGCAGATCCGGCACCTCTGGCTCGAAGGCGGCCCGACCCTGGCCGCCGCGTTCCTGCGCGCCGGACTCGTCGACCAGATCGTCGCGTACGTCGCTCCGGCCGTGCTCGGTTCCGGGTACGGCGCGGTCGGCGACCTCGGCGCGGAATCGATCGACCACCTGCGGCGGTTCAAGCTAGCGGACGTCACCCGCCTGGGCGACGACGTCCGGCTGACCCTGGTTCCTCTGGGAGGAAAGTAGATGTTCACCGGCATCATCGAAGAACTCGGCACCGTCGAGTCCCTTGACCTGCTCGACGGCGACGCCGCGCGGCTCACCATCCGCGGCCCGAAGGTGACCGAGGACGCCGGCTACGGCGACTCGATCGCGGTCAACGGCTGTTGCCTGACAGTGGTGGAGTACGGCGGCGGCACGTTCACCGCGGACGTGATGCGCGAGACGCTGCAGCGGACCAGCCTCGGCGGTCTGCAGAAGGGCTCGCCGGTCAACCTCGAGCGGGCCGTCGCCGCGCACGAACGGCTCGGCGGGCACATCGTCCAGGGCCACGTCGACGGCACCGGCACGATCGCCGGCCGTACGCCGGGGGAGCACTGGGAGGACGTCCGGATCGCGACGTCCCCGGAGATCCTCAAGTACGTCGCCGAGAAGGGCTCGATCGCGATCGACGGGGTCTCGCTGACCGTGACCGATGTCGACGACGCGTCCGGGACGTTCGGGGTCAGCCTGATCCCGACCACGCTGGAGCTGACCGTGCTGGGCGCGAACAAGGTGGGCGACACCGTCAACCTCGAGGTCGACGTGATCGCGAAGTACGTGGAAAGACTTCTTGCCGCAGGCAACGTGAGGAACGGAGGCGTGCGGTGAACCCGATCGACTGGTTGTTGCACTCGACGGTGACGATCGCCGGGTCGGAGGTCCTGGTCCGGGAGATCGTCGGCAACGTGTTCGGTCTGGCCAGCGCGCTGTTCGGCATGCGCCGGCTGGTGTCGGCGTGGCCGATCGGCATCGTCGGCAACGTCTTGCTGTTCACGGTCTTCGTCGGCGGAATCTTCGACACCCCGCAGGACAAGGATCTCTGGGGCCAGGCCGGCCGCCAGGTGTTCTTCGCGATCGTCAGCCTCTACGGGTGGTACCGCTGGTACCAGACCCGCCACGGCGGCGCCGCAACGGGCGTCCAGCCGCGCTGGGCGTCTGCGCGCGAGCGACTCGAGCTCGCTGGCATCGCGGTGGTTCTGTACGCGATCTCGTACTTCGTTCTGCGCGAACTCGGATCGTGGGGCCCGCAGTGGGACGCCTGGATCCTCACCGGGTCGATTCTGGCGACGTACGGGATGGCACGTGGCTTCGTCGAGTTCTGGCTGATCTGGATCGCCGTGGACGTGGTCGGCGTACCGCTGCTCGTGAAGGCGGAGTTCTATCCGTCGGCGACGATGTACATCGTGTACGGGCTGTTCTGTGTCGTCGGGTTCGTGTCGTGGTGGAAGATCCAGAACCGTGAGCGGGTCCAAGCTCCTGAGCCTGTGGTGGTGGGTTAGATGGGTGACGTGCTGAAGCTCGACACGATCGAGCACGCGATCGACGAGATCCGCGCCGGCCGGCCGGTGATCGTGGTCGACGACGAGGACCGCGAGAACGAGGGCGACCTGATCTTCGCCGCGTCCAAGGCGACGCCCGAGCTGCTGGCGTTCCTGATCCGGTACAGCTCCGGCGTGGTGTGCGTGCCGATGGAGGGCTCGGAGCTCGACCGGCTCGGGATCCCGCTGATGACGCCGCACAACCGGGAGCGGATGCGGACGGCGTACACGATCTCCGTCGACGCGCGGGACGGGATCTCGACCGGGATCTCGGCCGCCGACCGGGCGCGGACGATCAGGGTGCTGACCGACTCGGCCTCGGAGTCGTACGACCTGGTGCAGCCCGGGCACGTGTTCCCGTTGCGCGGTCGCGAGGGCGGCGTACTGGTCCGCCCCGGCCACACCGAGGCGTCGATCGACCTGGCGCGGATGGCCGGGTTGACGCCGGCCGCGGTGATCTCGGAGCTGGTGAACGACGACGGGACGATGAAGCGAGGGCTCGACCTGCGGACGTTCGCAGACGAGCACGGGCTGGTCCTGGTGTCGATCGACGACCTGATCCGGTACCGGCGCCGTACCGAGTCCCAGATCCAGAAGGTCGCGACGACGACGCTGCCGACGCAGTACGGCGATTTCGTTGCCCACGGCTACCGCAACACGGTGGACGGATCGGAGCAGCTCGCACTGGTGCGCGGCGAGATCGGGAACGGGCCGACGCTGGTGCGGTTGCACTCGGAGTGCCTGACCGGTGATGTGTTCGGGTCGCTGCGATGCGACTGCGGGCCGCAGCTGGACGAGGCGATGCGGCAGGTCGCGGCCGAGGGCGGTGTCGTGGTGTACCTGCGCGGTCACGAGGGGCGCGGGATCGGGCTGCTGCACAAGCTGCAGGCGTACGAGCTGCAGGACGCGGGCCGGGACACGGTGGACGCGAACCTCGATCTCGGGTTGCCGGCGGATGCGCGCGACTACGGGACCGGTGCGCAGATCCTGGCCGATCTCGGAGTGAAGGAAGTGCGGTTGCTGACCAACAACCCCGACAAGCTCGCGGGTGTGCAGGGGTACGGCATCGAGGTGGTCGAGCGCCGCGGGATCTCCATCGACCCGACCGAGCACAACCTGCGGTACCTGCGCACCAAGCGCGATCGAATGGGCCATCACCTGCCGGGCGGCCTGCTGACCGAAGAGAACGGAGCCGGCTGATGTCGGGCAGTGGAGCACCCACCATCGAGGTACCCCGCGTTGAAGACGCCCGAGTCGCGATCGTCGCCGCCCAGTGGCACCCGAAGGTCACCGACGGCCTGCTCGCCGGAGCCCTCCGCGCGCTGGAAGACTCCGGCGTTGCCGAGCACACCGTCATCCGGGTCCCTGGCTCGTTCGAGCTCCCGGTCGCGTCGTTGCATGCGGCAAAGTCCGGATACGACGCGGTGGTCGCACTCGGTGTGGTGATCCGGGGCGATACCCCTCACTTCGAGTACGTCTGCCAGGCGGCGACGGAAGGCCTCATGCAGGTCGGCGTCACCACGGGCGTCCCCATCGGCTTCGGCGTACTCACCTGTGACAACGACCCCCAGGCCCTGGACCGAGCCGGCCTCCCCGACAGCCGCGAAGACAAAGGCTACGAAGCAACCCAAGCGGCCCTATCCACACTCGCGGCGATCCGCAGTCTGTAGGGCTTGAGACAACAACTGGTCGGCTGAGACCTGAAATAGCAGGTCCCAGCCCAGCACTTCCTGTCTCAGCCCACCGCGACTGGTCTCAGCCCCGGTTCAAGCGGTTCGGGTGTGTTCCATGAACCAGTTGGTGGTCCAGGTTTGGCCGTGGTCTGTGGAGAAGGATTGTTCCCAGGCCGCCTTGTCGGTGCCGGGGGTCCAGAGGAAGCGGACGTCGATGGGTTGGCCGTCCCATTCGTCGGGGCCTTCGAAGGTGCCGGTGCCATCGGTGAAGGAGCCGATGACGGGGGTTTCGAGGCGGCCGCGTTGGCTGTTGATCCAGTGGATGGACCACGTCCTCGCTGAAGGATCGTAGAGGCGGAACGTCGCCCCGCGGAACCCCTCGCTCGGAAACCAGCCCTCGTCGAAGCTGATCGCGCCGTCGAAGTACGTCGTGACTTCCATCGTCGCGTCGTGTTCGTACCACTCGAACGGCTCGCCCAGCACCGGGCGACGGCGGCGGTTGTGGAAGGACCACCGGCCGACCAGGAAGTCGAAGTCGTCGGTGATCTTCGGTACGTCGAGCGCGGGCGGGGGAGTGTGCCGCCGGGTGAAGTCCATGATCCAGTTCGTCTCCCACGTCTTGCCGCCGTCGTTGGAGTAGGCCTGCTCCCAGTGCGCGGTCTCCGGGGTGATGTCGGACCACTCGTAGCTGCACAGGATCGGTTGTCCCTCGTGCGTGTCCTCGCCGACCAGCCGGCACCGTGAACCGTCCGCGGTCCATCCGCCGTGCACCGGCGGGTACAGCTGCATCGTGGTGCTGCTGACCCACCAGATGCTCCACTGCTCGTTCACCGGGTCGAACAGGCGCAGCGACAGCCCGTACGACCCCTTCGTCGGGAACCGCATCTCGTCGATGCTGATCTGCCCGTCGAAGTAGGTGCGCGCGGTCGTCGTTCCGTCGTACTCGAGCCATTCGTCGCAGCCCACGAAGGCCTGTTTCAGGGTTCGGTGGTGGACGTCGAAGTACCCGTTGAGGAAGTCGAAGTCGCCGGTCACCTTGGTCCAAGTCGTCATACCGCCCAGCTTGCGAGCAAAACCTGACAACCCATGGCAGCAATAAGGACTAACCTCAGAGCATGCGTTCGAGCCGGCTCCTGTCGATCTTGCTGTTGCTGCAGACGCGCCGGCAGCTGACCGCGCGCGAACTCGCGGACGAGCTCGAGGTGTCGCTGCGGACGATCTATCGCGACGTCGAGGCGCTCGCCGCGGCCGGAGTCCCGGTATACGCCGACCAAGGCCGAGCAGGCGGGTACCGCCTGGTCGAGGGGTACCGCACCCGCCTCACCGGCCTCACCGAACAGGAGGCCGCCGCGCTGTTCCTCGTCGGTATGCCGGGCGCGGCCGCCGCGCTCGGGCTGACCGCGGAGACGAGCGCCGCCGAACTCAAACTGCTAGCAGCGCTAGCACCCGATCAGCGGGACCGCGCCGGCCGGCTGAAGAATCGCTTCCACCTCGACCTGCCCGCCTGGTACCAGGAGGCCGAGGTCTCACCACAGCTCTCCGCTGTCGCCGACGCCGTACTCCACGACCGCCGCATCAAGGTCCGATACCGCCGCTGGGAGGAGCCCCGCGAAGTCGAGCGCGTCCTCGAACCGTACGGACTCGTGCTGAAGAACGGCAGCTGGTACGTCGTGGCCTCCACCCCCGGCGGACTGCGCACGTACCGCGTCTCCAACATCCTCGAACTGACTCCCACCGAGGAGACGTTCGTGCGGGACGACGGATTCGAGCTGCAGCAGTTCTGGCAGGAGCACTTGGAGGGGTTCGACCAGATCCGCTTCACCGGCGAGGCTGTCTTACGGGTGTCCGCGCGGTTGGCCGCGAAGATGTACGACGTCTCGTACCCGGCGCTGGTCAAGGCCGTCGCCGCCGCCGAACCCGAGGCCGACGGGAGTGTCGTGGTGACGATCCCGATCGAGTCGATCCCGAACGCGGCCGCCTCCCTGTGCCGATTCGGGGACGCGGTCGAGGCGCTGGAGCCCGCAGAGTTGCGGGCCGAGCTGGCGAACCTCGGCCGCACGCTGTCCGACCTCTACTCCTGAGCTGCGCGCTCGCCGGCTTCCGCGGTCCGCCGGAGGAACGAGGCAATCACGTCGAGTTCGGCCTCGGTGTAATCGGCCAGTACGTCGTCCATTGCGCTCATCATCGGCTGGTACAGCCGGAACACCTCCATCCCGCGGTCCGGCAGGGCGCGGATCGTGACGCTGCGGCGATCCGACCGGCCGCGGTCGCGGGCGATCCAGCCGGCTTGTTCGAGCCGGTCGAGAATGCCGGTCAGTGTTGCCGGGTGGAGTCCGGCCTGACGGGCCAGGGCGCTCGGCGTCAGCGGGCCGCTGCGGGCGAGTACGTCGAGACAGTCGAGGTCGACGTCCTTCAAGGCCAGCTTGCCCCCGATGTGGTGGTTGAGCAGGGCGAGCTGGATCCGCAGGTCGCGGAGCGCGGCCTTGATCTCGTTCCCGGTCCGCCGGCGGTGGCGCATGTCACCTCCTTCTATCTGTTGCATATCTTATGAGTTCCATACTATATGAACAACAGAGAAGATTTCAGGGAGGCGGTCGGGATGAGGATCACGGTGTTCGGGGCGACGGGCGGGATCGGCGGTCACGTCGTACGGCAGGCGCTCGATGCGGGACACAAGGTGACGGCAGTGGTGCGTACGTCGTCGGCGTACGAGATGGAACACCCGGCCCTGGAGGTGATCCGGGTGCCCGGCCTGAATGAGGCCGAGCCGCTGCGGGATTCCGTGGACGGGAGCGAGGCGGTGATCTCCGGGGTCGGCGCCCGCAGGCGGAAGGACGGCCCGGTCGCGTCGGGGAGCACGCGGTCCATGCTGGCGGCGATGGAAGCCGTCGGGGTACGGCGCTTTGTCGCGGTGAGTGCCGCGCCGCTCGGGCCGGTACCGGCGGACGAGGGCTTCCTCAATCGGCGGCTGCTCTATCCGATGATCAACGCGTTCGCGGCCGATGTGTACGCCGATCTGCGGGTGATGGAGGCGGACATCATGAGCAGTACGACGGAGTGGACGATCGTGCGCCCGCCGAAGCTCACGAACCGGGCGCTGACCGGGACCTATCGGACGGTGATCGGCGGCACGGTGACGCGCGGGTACATGATCTCGCGGGCCGACGTCGCCCACCTGATGCTAGCGGTGCTAGATCGGCCGGCGACGGTCGATCAGCCGGTTGGAGTGGCGTACTGATGGCGCGGATCGTTCGTGGACTGAGCCTGGTCTTCAGCGGGGTCTTTGCCGGGTTCCTGGTGTGTGTACTGGTGCTGGAGAACTCGTTGCGCGAGTTCGGGGCGTCGGTCTACACGCAGGTTCGGCTGGTCGAGCTGGACTCGTTGGACACGCTCGCGTCGGTGACTTTGATCCCGGCGATCGTCACCACGGTGGTGCTCGCGATCTGGGCCCGGGGCAACGATCGGCGGGTGGTGCTGGTGGCGGTCGCGCTGCTCGTCGTTGTGTTCGCGACGACGCTGGCGATCAACCTGCCGATCAACTCGGACCAGTCGTCGTGGTCGGTGCAGAACCCTCCGTCCGACTGGGCCGCCGTGCGTGATCGTTGGCAGCTCGCGCACCTGATCCGCACCGCGGCCGCCCTGCTCGCCTTCGGCACCCTGACCGGATCCGCCCTCACCCACCAGAGCCAGCGCCGCACCCAACCCGCGCCCGCACTCGCGTAGCCCACCTTGAGCACCCACCAACCATTTCGCGACCCCGAAAATGGTTGGTGGGTGCTCAAAGTGCGATGAGGTGGTGGGGTACGGCGTGGGCGGTGTGGTCGTGGTGGCCCATGGTGGTGCGGGCCATGGTGAGGGAGTTTAGGAGGGCTTCCTCTACTGATTCGGTGACTGCTTGGAACGGTGTGCGGAGGTCGCGGTCCGGGAAGTCCGGCGTACGGGAGGTGGTGAAGGCGATCGCGTAGTCGCCGCTGCCAGGGGCGTAGTCGGAGCCGACTCGGGCCATCGCGAAGATCGCCCGGCGGGCGAGCCGGCCGAGTTGCCGGGAGTCGAGCGGGAGGTCGGTCGCGACCACGATCATGCAGGAGTTGCCGTCCGCATCGATCGGTTGGGCGGGGATCGGGCGCCCGAGCACGGTCAGCAAGCCGGAGAAGTTCGCCTGCACGAGGACACCAACGGTGTGTTCGCCGGACCCTGCAACACGGGCCGGGAGGGTGCGCGATGCAGTGCCGATTCCCGCCTTGAAACCTAGTGCGCAGGTGCCCGTGCCGGCTCCGGCGCAGCCTTCGGCGGGGAGGTCGGAGGAGGCGGTGTCCAGGGCGGTGTGGACGTGCTCGGGCGTGATCGGGCGGCGGCGGATGTCGGAGAGGTGGCCGTCGTTGGTCTCGCCGACGATCGGGTTCAGACTGGTCGCATCCGGGTTGCAGGCGAGCAGCCAGGTGAGCAGCGCGTCGGCGACGCGGAACGTGCTGAGCGTCCCGGTGAGCAGGATGGGGGTTTCGATGACGCCCAGTTCGTCCACCTGCGTCGAGCCGACCAGCTTCCCGTACCCGTTGCCGACAGCAATCGCCGCCGACAGCGTCTCCGCCCAGCCGTCCGGGACGATCGCCGTCACCCCGGTGTTCAGCCCGTCGCCGGTGATCGTCGTCTGCCCGACCCGCACCCCAGGTACGTCGGTGATCGCGTTGAGCCGCCCCGTGGGCAGCGTTCCGACGACAACACCCAGCTCGCGAACTCTCCGAGGACTCTGCATACACCCATCATCAGCGACGCGGTTATCGTCGGCGGCATGTTGGAGCACCTGACCGGTCGGGTCTGGATCTACCCGCACGACCCCGATCCCGACGCGATCCGCCCGTCCGTCGCCGTGATCGCCGACGACCGCGGCAGCGTTCTCGTCGACGCCGGCAACAGCCCCGAGCACGCAAGAGCCATCGGTACGGCGATCAAGAACGCCGGCCTGCCCGCGCCGAAGTGGCTCGTCTACACCCACCACCACTGGGACCACACCTGGGGCGCCTGTGCCTGGCCAGACGTCACAGTGATCGCCCACTCCACCGCCGTCGACCTCCTCACCACCGAGGCCGACCGCCCCTGGAGCCACCGCTACCTCCACGACCAGGTCGAGGCCAACCCCAAACTCGCCCCCAGCTTCCGAGCCCGCGCCCTGGCCGTCCCCGATTGGACCGATTTCCGGATCGTCCTCCCCGACCAGACGTTCGACGACACGCTCACCCTCCCGACCGACGTCGTACTGCGGCACCTCGGCGGCAACCACGCCCCGGACTCAGTCATCGTCCTCGCCGACGGCGTAGCCCTCCTCGGAGATGCCTTCTACCCGCCGCCCTACCACCTCCGCACCCCGGACGACACCATCGACTACGCGATGGTCAAGCGCCTACTCGCCGAACACCACAACTGGTACGTCGACGCCCACTCGTCCCCGCGGAGGCTCTCCGAGGCGCTCACGCAGTCCGGCTAGCGGACCTGGCGGCGGAGAGCGTGGATGGGACCCGTAGGCTGGGCGGGCGATGAAGAGTTTTGAGGAGCTGTTTGCCGAGCTGGGTGAGAAGGCGGCGACGCGGCCGGAAGGTTCCGGGACCGTGGCGGCGCTGGATGCCGGCGTGCACTCGATCGGTAAGAAGCTGGTCGAGGAAGCCGCCGAGTCCTGGATGGCTGCCGAGTACGAGAGCAAGGACCGGGCCGCGGAGGAGCTGTCGCAGCTCTTCTACCACGCCCAGGTGATGATGCACGCGCTCGGCCTGGACCTCGAGGACGTGTACCGACATCTGTAGGAGCCATCCCACAGATCACCGGTTCACCTCCCCCAGAAAGGGCAGTCGCCATGCTGCGCGTCGCAGTACCGAACAAGGGCTCGCTGAGCGAAGCCGCCACCGAGATGCTCGTCGAAGCCGGCTACAAACAGCGCCGGACCACCAAGGACCTCACGCTCACCGACGCGGCCAACGAGGTCGAGTTCTACTACCTCCGCCCGCGTGACATCGCCGTGTACGTCGGCGCGGGCACGCTCGACGTCGGCATCTCCGGCCGCGACCTGGTGCTGGACTCGCACGCGGACGCGGACGTGATCATGGGCCTCGGGTTCGGCTCGTCCACGTTCCGGTTCGCCGGGCGGCCCGGGGTCGCGGACTCCGTGAAGGACCTGGCCGGGAAGCGGATCGCCACGTCGTACGCCGGCGTACTGCAGGATCACCTGGCCGAGAACGGCGTCGACGCGGCGGTCGTGCGCCTGGACGGCGCCGTGGAGTCGGCCGTCCAGCTGGGCGTCGCCGATGTGATCGCGGACGTCGTCGAGACCGGTACGACGTTGCGCCAGGCGGGGCTCGAGGTGTTCGGGGAGCCGATCCTGCAATCCGAGGCCGTGCTGATCAAGCGGCACGGCGTGGAGACCCCGGCGAACGGCATGCACCAGCTGGTACGCCGGCTCGAAGGCGTCCTGATCGCGCGGAACTACGTGATGATGGACTACGACATCCGCGCCGAGGACGTCGACGCGGCCACCGCGGTCGCACCCGGCCTGGAGTCGCCGACCGTCTCGCCGCTGCACCGCCAGGGCTGGGTCGCCGTCCGGGTCATGGTCCAGCGCGCCGAGGCGCAGCGCCTGATGGACCAGCTCTGGGAGGTCGGCGCCCGCGCGATCCTCACCACCGACATCCACGCCTGCCGGATCTGAGGCACTCCGATGCCGGACCCCGACAACTCCACCCCCGACCCGGACCGGTCCGACGAACCGAACTCCGGATCCGAGACGGCCGGCGGCGGCCGCTTGTTCGCGTTCCATCCGCGGATCGTCGCGGGTATGGCAGCCGGGATGGGGTTGTCGCTGATCGCCGTGTTCGGGGTGATCTGGTTCCGGTTGTCGCCGGAGGATCGTGGGTCGTTCGACTGGTTCCAGCGGCTCACCCTGCTGGCGTTCTTCGGGGCGATTCTGTGGATCCTGTACCGGATGACGACGCTGCGCGTCACGGCGTACGCGGATCGGCTGCGGATCCGGAACGTGTTCAAGTCGTACACGCTGCAGTGGTCAGAGGTCACCGCGCTGCGGTTCCGGCCGGGCGACGCGTGGCTGCAGCTGTTCGATGCCGATGACAACCGGATCGGCATTCTCGCGGTCCAGGCCGCCGAGGGTGCGCGGGCGAGCCGCGCCGCCAAGCAGCTGGCAGCGGTCGCCCGCGAACACGGCGCCGGTCCGTCTAAACGGACACCTGAAAGCTAGTCGAGTGTGAGTCGCCGGGCTTGAGTACGACGAGGTCCTGACCGCTGCGGAAGGCGTCCGGCGGACAGGTCATCGGCTCGACCGCGAGCGCCGTACGCCCGACTGCCTCGCCGGTGAACAGTTGCATCCACGGTGTGTCGCTCGTCAGCACCGACCGCGCGCCGCTGTCCGGATCGGTCAGCGACACGGACCACTCGCCGTTCAGACCGGTGAACGCATTGTCGATCGAGGTCGAGCCGATCAGCCGGGGCTCGCGGAAGTCGTACGGCGATCCGTCGACCGGCGTCAGGCCGGTCGGGGACATCCGGTCCGCGGACACCTCGAGCCGCTGGGCTGCGGTGAAGTCGAGGAGACAGTCGTCGATCGGGCGGCCGACGCTGAGGTAGGGGTGCGCTCCATAGCCGTACGGCGCCGCGGTCCGGCCGATGTTGGTGGCCGTGGCGGTCACGGTCAGGTGATCGGTGAGGTGGTAGTTCAGGCGTAGTTCGAGCTGGTGCGGGTACCCGGGCTGGCCGAACAGCTGGTGCCCGGCGACCACCGTCGACGGATCGGACCCGTCGTCGACGCGCTGCCAGTTCGCCCAGCGGGTGAGGCCGTGGATCGCGTTCTGGCGGGCCGGTTCAGTGAGATAGAGCTGCTGGTCGAGGCCCTCGAACGTGTACTGCCCGTCCGTGATCCGGTTCGGCCACGGGAACAGGTGCTGGCCGAGACCGGCATGCGCCGCCTCGTCCTCGCCGTACGCGAGCAGGACCGGCCGCCCGTCGTACGTGAGCTCCCGCAGCCCACCGCCGACACTCACCACCGTCCCCTCGAACCCGCCACCACGAAGGACCCACTGCTCACCCGAAGGCAAAACATTCATGACCTAATCCTGACTGACCGGTCCATCGGGGGCGACCCCGTTCGTGGTGATGCTGTAGACACGGTGACGGGAGGTACGACGTGAAGTACATGTTGTTGATCAATGCCGGCGAGTTGGATCTGCAGGACGCGCCGGTGGGGTGTGAGCCGGAGGACTGGATGCGGTTCGACAAGGAGATCACCGACGCGGGCGTGGTGGTCGCGTCCGAGTCGTTGGCCGATCTGGTCACGGCGACCCGGGTCGAGGTCGCCAACGACGGCAAGCGGACCGTGACCGACGGGCCGTTCGCGGAGACCCGGGAGGTGCTCGGCGGGTTCTACGTGATCGACGTACCGGATCTGGACGTCGCGCTGGACTGGGCCGCGAGGTGCCCCGGATCCCGCGGAGGCGGCTCGGTGATCGTGCGGCCGGTAGCGGAGTTCTGACGATGGACCAGGTCGAGGCGGTCTTCCGGGAGGAGCGCGGCCGTTTGCTAGCAGCGCTAGCTCGGCGGTTCGGGGACCTCGACCTGGCCGAGGAGGTCACGTCGGAGGCGATCGAGGCGGCGCTCACGCGCTGGCCCGTCGACGGCGTACCGCCGAACCCGGGCGGCTGGTTGATGACCACCGCCCGGCGCAAGGCGGTAGACCGGCTCCGCAGGGACCAGGTGTACGCCGCCAAACTCGCGATCCTCCAGGTCGAGGCGGACCGCCCGACGCCGCAGGCGACCGGGGACGAACTGCCCGACGAGCGGCTGCAGCTGTTTTTCACCTGCGCCCACCCGGCGCTCGCCACCGAGGACCGCGGCGCGTTGACGTTGCGGTGCCTCGCCGGGCTGACCACGCCGGAGGTCGCGCGGGCGTTCCTGGTCCCGACCGCGACGATGGCGAAGCGGATCGTCCGCGCGAAGAAGAAGATCCGGGAGGCACGGATCCCGTTCCGCGTCCCCGGCCCGGACGAGCTGCCGGAGCGACTTCCCGGCGTACTGCAGGTGATCTATTCGGTTTTCACCGAGGGGTACGCCGCCAGCTCCGGGCCGTACCTGCAACGCCTGGACCTGGCCGAGGAGGCGATCCGCCTGGCGCGGATCCTGCACCGCCTGCTCCCCGGCGCGCGCGAGGTCACCGGCCTGCTCGCGCTGATGCTGCTGATCCACGCCCGCCGCGACGCCCGCACCGGTCCGGACGGCGAGATCGTCCTGCTCGAGGACCAGGACCGGAGCCGTTGGGATCACGAGATGATCGCCGAGGGCCGCGACCTGGTCGTCACCGCCCTCACCGGTGGCCCGCCCGGACCGTACGCCGTCCAGGCCGCGATCGCCGCCCTCCACGACGAGGCCGCCGAGTTCAAGAGCACCGACTGGCCCCAGATCGTCCAGCTGTACGACGTACTGCTGGAGATCGACCCATCGCCGGTGATCGCGCTGAATCGTGCGGCGGCGATCGCGTTCCGCGACGGCCCCGAGGCGGGGCTAGCACTGCTAGCAGAATTGGCAGCGGAACCTCGGCTCCAGGACTACCACCCGTTCGCGCTGGCCCGCGCCGACCTGCTGCAACGCCTCGGACGTTTGCCAGAGGCAATCACCGCCTACGAGCAGGCCCTCGCCCTGGCCGGCTCCGAACCCGAACGCAACCTGGTCCGCCGCCGCCTCGATGCCATCTGAGTAGCGCCATTGTCAGGTCGCGACGACTGCGGCACTGTTGCGTCGTATGGAGACCGTTTACGAAGCGGCGGGTGGGGCCGAAGGCATGGTACGGCTGGCGGCTGAGTGGCACGAGCGGGTGATGGCGGACGAGGTTGTCAGCCACGCGTTCCACGGCGGGGCGAAGCCGGATCACACCGAGCGGCTGGCGGCGTACTGGGGCGAAGCTCTGGGCGGACCGCCTGCCTACACCGAGGCGTACGGCGACGAGGCGTCGGTGCAGCGCCTGCATGCCGGGAACGGCGAGCACGTCGAGATGAACCACCGCGCGATCGCCTGCTTCGACGAGGCGGTGATCGCGGCCGGCATCGACGACGAGCGGACCCGGTCCGCGCTGCACGACTACTTCGCCTGGGCGACCTTCAACACGATGTACCGCCACCGCACCGAGGACATCACCGACGACCAGCCCGTCCCGCGCTGGTCCTGGGACGGACTCCAGCTGTGACGGACCGCCGCGCGCGGGCCCACAGCTGGGACGGGCTGCCGTCGTGACGGACCGCCTCGCGCGTCTCGCCCGGAGCTGGGACGAGGCGGCCGAGGGCTACGAAACGTACTTCGTCCCACGCTTCGCCCCCTGGGTCCGGGCCGCCGTCGACGAGCTCCACGACGTACCGGATGGTCCGATCCTGGTGCCGTGCTGCGGGACATTTCCCGAGCTAGCACTGCTAGCGCCACGGTTTCCCGGCCGCCGGATCGTCGGCATCGACCTGTCCGCCGGGATGGTCCGCCTGGCCCGCTTCCGGGCTGCCGGAAACCCGCTGGTCGAGGTCGTCCAAGGAGATGCCATGACGCTGGACCCAGCCTGGTCTGCCGCGGCTGTGGTCTCCGTCTTCGGCCTCCAGCAGCTCCCCGATCCTGTCACCGCGATCCGGTCCTGGTACGAGGTACTCGGGCCCGCCGGCCGCCTGTGCGTCGTCTACTGGCCCGTGAACACGGAAGACACCGGTCCGTTCGCCGTTCTGGACAAGGTGATCGACGCCGGGCGTGACAGTTCCTGGGAGGACGGTCTGATCCCGGCCCTCGACGGTGCGCTGATCGAGCGCGACGTACACCTTCCGTTCCCGATGACCCATCCCGGCGCGGCGGCGTACTTCGATGCCGCCAACCACGCCGGCCCGTTGCGCGCGCTCGCTCTGGCGCGCGGCGACGACTACATCGCGGAACTCCGCGCGAAGTTCCTCGCGGAAGCGCCTGCGGGCGAGTGGACACACCACCCGCGGGCGCGGTTGATCTCAGTCAGGAAGCGGCTGAGTCGTGAGGCGGTAGCGCGACCGACTTCGTGACGAGTTCGAGCGCCGGGTCGAAAGGTGTCGACGGGTCGCCGTCGACGATGACGTGGGCGCGGGAGCGGGTGGCCTGGTCGGCGAAGTGGTCGCGTTCCCAGCGCATCCACTCGAGCCAGTGGTCGCGAAGGGCCTCGCCGTCGCGTTCGATGCCGCGGTCCAGGCGGACCTCGTTCGACGTCTCGACCCAGAGCCGCAATGCCTGCCAGTGCGCCGCGTCCCGGTCGCAGGCGGTGACACCTTCGACGATCAGCAGGTCCACGGTGTTCGGTACGACGTGCAGCTCGGCGTACGCGCCCTGGTACCAGTCGTACCGCCGGTACCGTCCTTCGCGGCCGTCGGCCAGCCGTTGCAGGACGTGATCGCGGAGCAGCGCGAAGCCGCGTTCGGCTCCGGCCCAGCCGTCGTACAGGTCGTCCATGTGGATGACGTACGTGTTCAGGTCGCGGGCCTTGGCGCGGGCCTCGAGGGCGGCGGCGACGGTGGTCTTGCCGGATCCGGCGGGGCCGTCGATACCGATCAGCCTGGTCCTGCCGAGGCGCGGCGCACCGGCCTGGACGTTGTCCAGCAGCGAGTCGATGGTCAGGGGGTTCGGGCCTTGGTCAAGGGCCTTGTCAGTTGATTCCATGGCGCTTCAGGATGTCCTCGATCTCGTCGAACTCCGACGATTCCTGCTGCTTCGCCTTCCCCTTTGACGGCTTGGCAGCTTTGGCGGTGGTGGCCGACGCGGGCTCCGGGCCTGTTGACGTCAGCTCTCCCGCGGGCGAGGCGGGTTTCTTCTGTGCCTTCTGGTTCCCGCCGCGGCCCCGGGCCACACCCGAGACGACGTACAGCACGACCGAGACGCCGAACAGCGCGACTCCGGACCACACGGTCGGCGAGAAGATCAGGTGGGTGACCCAGCTCACGGAGGAGCGGACCACGTCCCAGACCAGTTCCAGCAGACCGGTCAGGTACAGCGAGACCGGCAGCAGGGACCAGGCCACACCGCGCGTGCCGGCCGCGATCCCGCGGCGCCGCCAGGCGAACCACGAGCCGATCAGACCGAGCAGCGTGAGGCCTACGCAGAACGGCAGCAGCGTCAAATCGTTGAAGTCAGGCACATACCCAGGCTCGCACAGTTGGCGCGCGATCCAAGAGGGGAACAGCCCTGACCCACCCCTGAAAGAGGATTGCCGATCCCCAGGCCATCACAATCGGCGCCCGGACCCCGGCGTGAGCGCGGCAACCGCTTGCGTCGCGCAGTTGTGATGGCCTGGAGATCCGGGGGTTGATGAGTGGCGGCGGTCCGGGTCCGGCGACAATGCAGGCATGCAACCAGAGCGGCGACTGGCGTTCACCGGGTTCGACAACGACGACGGGTCGGCGGACCCGGCGCTGGCTCACGCGCTCGCCGGCGGGGACGGGGGAGCGGTGCTGGCGGCGCTGACCAAGGCACGGCTGCTGGTGCCGGTGGTCGCGATGCTCGGCGAGGTCGAGTACGACGAGAACGGGTTGGCGCACGACAAGACGTCGGACATGGCCGTCGCGCTGCTCCAGGGACAGGACGGGCGGAACGCGCTGCTCGCGTTCACGGGCACCGAGGCACTGACCCGCTGGAGTCCGGACGCGCGCCCGATGCCGGCTCAGGCGCAGCTGGTCGCCACCGCCGCGATCCAGGAAGGCGCGGCCGCGATTGTGCTGGACATCGCCGGCCCGGCCGCGAGCGTGATCGAGACCGACGACGTACGACGTCTGGCCGCCGGCCTCCAGGTAGTCCGACTGGAAGACGGCGGCTACGCGTGGATCGAACCGGCCGGCTCAGACCCCTCCAGCACCTGAGCCGACCGGCACGCCCTCTTTCCGGAAACAATCTGTCGCCAGGTGACGTTTTCTTTCCGGAAAGGTCAGCCCACTGGGGAGCTGAGCGCGTCCATGGGCTTCGGGCGCATCGCGATCCGGCCGGTAATCGCGGTGGTCGGAAGCACCAGGAGCAGAACCACCGCGATCCAGGCGACCAGGATCCAGACCGGTCCGGACGGGATCGGCCAGCCGCGGGTCGCCAGCGCGATCGGGAACACGGTGAACGCTGCGGTGACCAGCCCGGCGACCAGTCCGAGCGCCGCGATCAGCAACCCTTCGAGCGTCAGCATCCACGACACCTCCCGCCGGGTCGACCCGGTCAGCCGTTGCAGTCCGAACTCGCGCCGCCGGTCCAGCACCGCGACCGCGATCGTGTTGATCGACGCGATCGCCGTGTACGCGACCGCGATGGCGGCGAGCAGATAGCCGATCCAGGCGTCCACGCCGAGCCCGGTGTCCAAGCCTTCACCGAGCAGTTCGCGTCCACCGATCGTCGTACCCGGCCACTTCGACAGGTCCGGGTGCAGCTTGGTGCTGGTCTTCAGCAGGAGCTGGCTCGGCAGGCCGCTGGTCGTGTGGGCGGCCAGCAGTGGCGCCGGGAGCAGAAGGGACTCGTAGCCGGACGGTCCCTCGACAAGGGCGACAACCTTGACCTTGACGAGGGCGTTGTCACCCAGGCGGACCCCGATCTCCGAGCCGACGCCGACCTTGAGCTTCTTCGCCGTACCCGGCGGGAGCGCCACGCTGTCACCGGTCAGGTCGTCCAGCGAACCCTGCTTCACCTTTCCCGTGTACACCGGACCGCTCAGGCCGAGCAGCGGCCAGGCGTCGCTGGTGTGCGACTTGTCGTACGGCTCCTCGATCCAGCCCTTGCTGCGGACCAGTTCCGACACTGCGGTGACTCCTGGCATCGACCGGGCCGCGTCGGTCAGCGATGCTGGGATACCGCCCGAGGTGGAGGTGATCACCACGTCGCCGGACAGGTTCTTGGTGAACGCGTCGACGGCGGCCTGCTGCTGGGTCGTCTGCGAGTAGATGTTGCCGATGGCAATCGCCGTCGCGATGGTGATCGGGACCAGGATCGCGCCGAACTGCACTGCGCGGACCCGCAGGTTGATGACCGCGAGCGTTCCGCTGGTTCCGCGCTTCTCGACCAGCCGGGTGATGCGGGGGAGCAGCGCCCGCTGGATCACCAGCGGCGCGAGGACCGCGACCGCGATCGACCCGGTGAGGCCGGCCGGCCCGCCGATCGCCGCAGCGTTGGCCGGGCCCATGAACGGCGTGGACAACGCGATCGCCGCTGTCGCACCGGCGAAGACGAGACCGATGATGATCCGCACCCGGCTCAGCGCCACGTTCGGTACGGCGGCCTCGGCCAGCGCCTGGATCGGGCGGATCCGGGCGGCCCGTCCGGCGGCGAAACCGACCGTCACCCGCAGTACGGCGAACGCGAGCACGGTGGCACCGGCGAACGGGAGCGGGCCCTGGTCGAACCGCAGCTGTGACGGCACGATCCCGCCGTCGGCCAGCATTCCGAAGATCCAGGTACCGGCGATCCGGCCGCACAGCAGGCCGAGGACGAGCCCGATCACACCGACGACCATGGTCTCGGCGATCACCATCTTGCCGACCTGCCGCGGGGTCGCGCCGCTGGCTCGGAGCAGCGCTAGCTCGCGGCGGCGCTGGCGCACCGACAGCCCGATCGTGGCCGAGATCACGAGCGCCATCACCACAGCCACCATCCCACCGAAGACGCCGGACATGATGATCAGCGGCAGACCCGTCGCGATCCCCGAGAACTCCGCGACGCCGCGCTCGTCTCCCGTGTACGCCTTCACGCCTGTCGGCAGATCGAGCCGCTTCGCGAGCTCCCGTACCGACGTATCGTCCGCCGGGAACACCCCGATCGCATCCACGCCCTCCGGGGTGTCAGCGTCGGCGAAGAAGATCGACGGTACGTCGACCTGGTGCTGGGCGACCGCGATGCCTGCGAGGGTGAAGGTGCGCGGCTCGCCGCCGACGGTCACAGTCACCCGATCGCCGGGCTTCGCGGCACCCGCCAACCGGTTGTCCAGCACTACCTGCCCAGCCCGCGGCGCCCGCCCGGTAGTCAGTTGGTACGGCGTGAGCGCAGCCGAACTCCACGCGTGCCCAGAAAGCACCGCACCCGCGCCACCCGAGCCGGGGGTGGTGGTTCCGCGAGGCGTTCCGGATCGGCTGGGCGTGCCCGGGGTGGTCGAGGTGACGACGGCTGGGAAGGAGCGGTCTGCGAGGGTCGCTCGTACTCCTGGCGTACCGGCGAGCTTAGTGACGAGGGTGGGGTCGATGCGGTGGCGTTCCGGGAAAGGGGCGGAGCCGCTGCCGTTGGGTGGGTGGTAGGCGGCGTCGCCGGTGACCACGATCGGGGCCGCGGACAGTCGTTGGGGTGGGGCGTTCAGGCGGAGGCCGGTTTCGAGAAGCCCGCCGGCGGCGCTGAGCAGCGCCCCGCCGAGCAGGACCGCGACGAAGATCGCGAGAAAGGCGGCGGTCCGGTACCGGAGCGTGGTGACGGCGAGGCGGAACATGAGCTGGTCTCCCTCGGTGCGGTGGGTTAGCTGGACGAGACGCAGGGTGCGGTGGGTGAGTCAGGCGGGCTTCGGGCGGCGGGTGGTGCTCAGGTGGGCGAGTTCGGCGGCGACGGTTTCGGGGGTGGGGTGGGTGGTTTCGGCGACGATTTGGCCGTCGACGAGGAACACGACGCGGTCGGCGTACGACGCTGCGACGGGATCGTGGGTGACCATCGCGATGGTCTGGCCGAGCTCGCGGGACTGGTCGCGGAGCAGCGTCAGGACCTCGAGGGCGGTGGTGGTGTCCAGTGCGCCGGTCGGCTCATCGGCGAACGTGATCGCGGTCCGGCCGGCGAGGGCCCGGGCGATCGCCACCCGCTGCTGCTGACCGCCGGACAGTTCGCTCGGCCGGTGCTTGACGCGCTCGCCGAGGCCGACCCGCCGGATGACCTCGGTCACCCAGGCGTCGTCCGGCTGCTTGCCGGCCAGCGTCATCGGGAGTACGACGTTCTGCCGCACCGTCAGCGCCGGCATCAGGTTGAACGACTGGAAGACGAACGCGACGTGCTCGCGGCGCAGCTCGGTCAGCGAGGTCTCGTCGAGGCCGCGCAGCGACCGGCCGGCCAGCTGGACGTCACCGGCCGTCGGAGTGTCCAGACCGGCCGCGCAGTGCAGCAGTGTGCTCTTGCCGGAGCCCGACGGGCCCATCACCGCAGTGAAGCTGCCGGCGACGAAGCCGTAGGTCACACCGGCCAGCGCGTCGACCGCGCCGGGTCCGGTGCCGTAGACCTTACGGACATCGTCCAGTTGCACCGGGGCGCTCACGGTGCGACCAGTACGTCGGTCTTGCGGTGGTAGGTCTCGTTGGTCCACCACAGGATCGCCACGATCGCACCGAGGCCGAGGTCCGACCAGAGCCACCACGGGCCGTCGAAGTGACCGAAGACCGCCAGCGCCAGCCAGACCACGAACTGGACCACACAGGCGACCAGCCAGACACCAGTGACGGCCTGGAGTGCCACCGTCAGCCCGCGGGGAGGTGCTGCGTTCGCGACGCCGGACAGGATGCCCCGGAGCTCGCCGCGGGTCCGGGCCGCGAGCACCTGCTCGTGCCGGTCACTCGCCTGGGACGGGGTGAGTGCGGCCTGCCGTACGGCGCTGTCCAGCTTGGCGATCGCGGCGCGCCGGTCGGCGTCGGTGAGCTGGACCTGGTCCGGCGTCAACAGGGCTTCGAGGATCGTGTTCATGAGAGGAGGTCCTTTCGGGGTTGTTCTGACACAAAACAGCGTAAGGATTGAACAGTTATCCCCGCGCGGTGCTCAGGACCCGTTTCGAGGTGGTGCTAGCACCCCTGTTCCTGGGGGTACATCAGGCAGGATGGGAGGTATGACCGAGGACCGCGGGGAACTGCCGCCGGGGCTCGCCCTCTCGTGGGGCGTGCTGCCGGTGCAGCGGCGCGGGCCGAAGCCGGCGCTGTCGATCGAGCAGATCGTGGCCACCGGCATCGAGTTCGGCGACCGGTACGGGTTCGAGGCGATCTCGTTGCAGCGGATCGCGGCGCACCTGGGCGTCACCACGAACGCGATGTACCGCTACGTCCGGTCCAAGGAAGAGCTGATCGTCCTGGTCCACGACAAGGCGGTCGGGCTGCCCCCGGAGCTGCCGTCCGGCTGGCGTGCGGCGGCGATCGCGTGGGTGGACGCGCAGGTCAAGTTGTACGAGGAGCGCCCGTGGCTGCTCGACGTACCGATCCGCGGCGCGCCTGTCACGCCGAACCTGTTGCGCTGGGTCGAGGTGATGCTAGCGGCGCTAGCGGAGACCGGGCTCAGTCAGCACGACAACCTCGGGTGCCTGGTCCTGCTGGACGGGTACGCGCGGAACTACGCCGGCCTGGCGCGGCAGCTCGGGGCGGCCGATCACGCGCCGGTGCAGGCGGAGCAGGTCGGTCAGTTCCTCGTCCCGCGGCTGATGGAGGGCGGGTATCCGACACTGGTGTCGCTCTATCTCAACCAGGAGTACGAGGACGAGCTCGACGACGACCTCGAGTTCGGTCTCGCCCGCATCCTCGACGGCATCGACGTACTGATCGCGAAGACGCCCTAGGGTAAGGCGATCCGCACCGGTCCGTTGCTGCGGGCATCGACCCACTGCAGGTGGAATTCGCTGCCGGGGGCAACTTCCGCGCGACGTTCCGGCTCGGTGCGCAGGTTGATCGGCCCGGTCAGCGTGCCGGCTTCTTGCGGCAGTACGCCGTTCGCCCGCACCTCGGCGATCACGTCCGCGAGCGCCTGTGCGGCCGGTTTGCGCTGGTGGTCGACCGTGAACAGGCCGAGGTCGTACTCGCGGTCCGGGAAGTCGAGCAGCCGCCGGTCGATGTCGTGCGAGGACCACCACGTCACGCCGTACAGGGCCGGGTTAGGGAGGACGGTCTCGACGGTCCGCCGGGTGAACTCGGCCTGCAGGTCGACGGGGATGTCCGGCCCAGGTACGCCGATCTCCTGGAGCCAGACCGGCCGCTGCGGGTCGAGGGACTTCGCGAGCTCGATCAGGTAGTCGGCGTGGGTGAGCGTGGCCGGACCCAGGGGACCGTCCACTCGTGAGACCCCGTTGAAAACCCACGAGTGGACAGTGGTCAGGTCGCCCAGGTCCACCGCGTCGGCGGGGTGGAACGGATGGTCGCCCTTGTACCAGGCGTCGTCGAAGACCGAGTGCAGGGCGAGTACGTCGGGTGCCGCCTTCTTCACCGTCGTCAGCAACTCCTGCGCCCACGCGGTCGACGCCTCGGGCGTGGTGGAGCTGTCCGGCCAGAGGTTGTTGACCTCGTTGCCGAGCGTGATCGCGAAGACGTTCGGCTTCGTCGCGACCGCGCCCGCCACGGCCTCGACGTACGCCGTGAGACCGTCGCGGACCGTGCTGTCCTCGAACAGGCTGCTCTTGTGCCAGGTCAGCACCCACGACGGGAGGAAGTCGAAGCTGGACAGGTGCCCCTGGATCAGGTCGACCGCGACGGACAGGCCGTGCTCCGCGGCGGCGTCGATCGTGTCCAGCAGGTCGGCGATCGCCTGCTCGCGGATGATCGCCCGGTTCGGCTGGATCCACGGCCAGACCGGGAACACCCGGACGTGGTCCAGGCCCATCCCGGCCAGGTCCGCGAAGTCCCGCCGTACCGCGTCGCCGTCGTAGTCCAGCCAGCTGTAGAACCATCCCGCCGAGGGAACGTAGTTCGCGCCGAACCGGGGCGTGACGGTCTCCGAAGCCATGCCGAGGATGCTAAATCGGTTTAGGCCACAAGAGCAACTACGGTCCGGATCAGCTGGGAGGCGCGGTGGACTCGCGGACCGTGAGGACCGGGTCCGGGGTGCGGCGGTTCACCACGACGGCGGGGTCGGCGATGGTCTCGAGGAGGACCTCGGCGGCCTGGCGGCCGAAGTCGAAGGTATCGCGGGACAGCGCCGTCAGCGCGGGGTGCATGAGCTGGGTGAGGATCGAGTCGTCGAACGCGACGATCGACAGGTCGCCGGGCACCGAGACGCCCATCTCCATCGCGACACCGAGGCCCGCGACCGCCATCACGTCGCTGTCGTAGACGATCGCGGTCGGGCGATCGGACTGGGACAGCAGCTTGCGGGTGATCGCGGCGCCCTCAGCGTCGCTGAAGTCCGTGGTCAGCGAGGGGGCGTCGAGCAGTCCGAGCCGGGGCGCGGCGTCGCGGACGGCGCGGATCCGGCGCTGCGTGTGCTGGAAGTTCGGCGTACCGGCGACATGGGCGATCCGGCGGTGACCGAGGGCGGCCAGGTACTCGACGATCGACAGCATCGCGTCGCGGTCGTCGGCCCAGACCGAGGCCAGCGCGCCCTTGCCGCCGCGGCCGCCGATCACCACGGCCGGCAGTTCGAGCGCCTTGAGCGCGTCGACCCGCGGGTCCTTCACGGTCAGGTCGACCAGGATCACGCCGTCGACCCGGTGCTCCGACGCCCACCGCCGGTACACCTCGATCTCGGCCGCGGTGTCCTCGACGATCAGCAGTTGCAGCGAGATCGACTCCGCCGACAGCCCCGACTGCACGCCGGACAGCAGGTGCGCGAAGAACGGCTCGACCCCGAGCGTCCGCGCCGGCCGCGCGATCACCATCCCGACCGAGTCGACCCGCGACGCCCCGAGCGCGCGCGCCGCGCTGTGCGGCCGCCAGCTCATCTGCTCGGCGATCTTCAGGATCCGCTCGCGGGTGGCGTCGCTGACCCCCGGCCGGCCGTTCAGCGCGAACGACACCGCACCCTTGGACACCCCGGCCCTGGTCGCGATGTCAGCGATCGTCGGTCTCGCCATCGTGATACCTCCTGCCCTTGACAGCGGATTCTACGATGTGGATAGTTCGGGAGCTATACCGGTTTATCAATTCCAGGAGATCCCATGCGTAGACGCCGTCCGGCGCTCGTGGCAAGTCTTGCCGCCGCCGCCCTCACCCTCGCAGGTTGCGGCCTCGGTTCCGAGGACTCCGGCAGCAGCGGCGGCGCCAAGCCGACCGTCGACGCGAACGCCCAGGTGACCGGTGAGGTCAGCTTCCAGACCTGGGCGCTGAAGCCCAAGTTCACGTCGTACGTCGAAGGCGTGATCAAGGCGTTCGAGGCGAAGTACCCGGGCACGCACGTCACCTGGCTGGACCAGCCCGGCGACGGCTACGACAAGAAGGTGCTGAGCCAGGCGTCCGCCGGCTCGCTGCCGGACGTGACGAACCTGCCGCCCGACTTCGCCCTCAGCCTGGCCAAGCAGAACATGCTGCTCGACGTCGCCGCCGCGGACCCGAAGATCAACGAGGAGTACGTCGAGGGCGGCGTGCAGGCGTACCAGTACCAGGGCATGGACGGCACGTTCGGCTACCCGTGGTACCTGAACACCGACATCGACTACTGGAACGCGACCAAGTTCGCCGCGGCCGGCCTGGACGTGAAGAACCCGCCGAAGACGTTCGACGAGCTGCTCGCGGCCGCGAAGACGATGCACGACAAGACCGGCGGCAAGGAATACCTGATGAGCCGGCTGCCGGGCATCGGCGACTTCACCAACGCCGGGATCAAGATCCTCTCCGACGACGGCAAGAAGTTCACCTTCAACACCCCCGAGGCCGCCGCGCTGCTGGACAAGTACCGCGACGCCTACAAGGCCGGGTACATGCCGCGCGACATCCTGACCAACGAGTACCTGGGCAACTCCAAGCTCTTCACCCAGGGCAAGGTCGCCTGGACCACCGGCGGCGGCAACGCGATCCAGGACTTCATGAAGGACAACCCGTCGCTGAAGGGCAAGGTCGTCCCGTCGCCGGCGCTGGACACCCCGCCGCTGTACGTGCAGGGTCTGTCGGTCTCGGCGAAGACCAAGAACCAGGCCGCGGCGATCGCGCTCGCCCGGTTCGTCACCAACGCCGAGAACCAAGCCGCGTTCGCGAAGATCGTGAACATCTTCCCGTCCACCAAGGCGTCCGCCTCCGACCCGTACTTCTCGAAGTCCGACGGTACGCCGGAGAGTGACGCGAAGGTGCTCGCGTTCGAGTCGCTGGCCAAGGCCAAGGTGCTGCAGCCGCCGGTGATCAGCGGCGCGACCAACGACTTCATCGGGCAGCAGATCTCGCTGGCGATCTCCGGCAAGATCTCGTCCCAGGCAGCCCTCGACGCGGCGGTGGCGAAGGCCAACCAGCTCCTCACGCAGTAATGCGGTACAACCGTTGGTTCACCCCGTGGGTGCTGGTGATTCCAGCACTCACGTGGTTACTGATCTTCAACCTGTGGCCGTCGATCAACACCGTCATCCTGTCGTTCACGAACGCCAAGCCGATCGGCGGCGGCCACTTCGTCGGGCTGAAGAACTTCGAGACCCTGCTGCACGACGAGCAGTTGCGGTGGGCGCTGCTGAACAGCGTCATCTACATGGTGGTCTGCCTGCCGTTCCTCACCATCCTGCCGCTGTTCCTCGCCGTACTGGTGGAGAAGAAGCTGCCCGGGATCACGTTCTTCCGTACGGCGTTCTACACGCCGGTGGTGGCGTCCGCGGTCGTGGTGGCGCTGATCTGGCAGTGGATCCTGGACGACCGCGGCCTGGTCAACGGACTGGCCGAGAAGCTCGGGGTCATCTCCGGGCCGCTGCCGTTCCTGTCCGACCAGTGGTTGTTGTTGCTGAGCGCAATCAGTCTGACGATCTGGAAGGGGCTCGGGTACTACATGATCATCTACCTGGCCGCCCTCGGGAACGTCGGGCGTGAGCTGCACGAGGCGGCCGCGGTCGATGGCGCGGGGCCGTTGCGGCGGTTCGTGCACGTGACGGTTCCCGGCGTACGGGGGACGATGATCCTGATCTCGATCCTGATCTCCGTGTCGGCGCTGCGGGTGTTCTCCGAACTGTTCATTCTCAGCGGCGGCAAGGGCGGTCCGGGTGGCCGGGACAACTCGGTCGTGATGCTGATCCAGCAGTACAGCCAGGGCTTCGAGGGCAACCTCGGGTACGCGTCGGCGTTGTCGATCGTGCTGTTCTTCGTCACCGTCGTACCGATGCTGGTGCTGGCCCGTCTCAACCGCCGGGGAGCCGAAGCATGACGACTGTGACCGATCGGCCGCAACAGACCGTGGCTACCGAAGCGCCGGTACGACGGCGTCGTTCGTCCGGGTTCAACTCGGTGTCGCCGCGGGAGAAGGTCGCGCGGTACGTCCTGCTGGTGTTCGTGCTGCTGATCACGATCGGGCCGTTCCTCTGGCAGCTGTCGACGTCGCTGAAGGGATCCGGGGAGGACATCTACACCCGGATCCCGCGGCTGCTGCCGGCGCAACCGACGTTCGACCACTACAAGGAGGTCACCGACACCATCCCGGTCTGGGACTACGCGCGGAACTCGCTCGTGGTCGCCTTCCTGGTTGTCGGCGGCAACGTGATCGGCGCGTCGCTGGCCGGGTTCGCGTTGTCCCGGTTGCAGTTCCGTGGCCGCAAGATCGTCCTCGGCCTGTTCCTGGCGACACTCGTGCTGCCGGGTGAGGTCACGATCATTTCGCAGTACGTGACGGTCCGGGAGTTCGGGCTGGCGAACACGCTCTTCGGGGTCGCGCTGCCCGGGATGATCGGTGCGCTGAACGTTTTGCTGATGTACAACGCGTTCCGGTCGCTGCCGGTCGAAGTCGATCAGGCGGCGGTCGTGGACGGGGCGAACGCGTGGCAACGGTTCCTGTACATCGGTCTGCCGTCGGTGCGCGGAACGATCAGCGTCGTTGCGATCTTCGCGTTCATCGGCGCGTGGGACGACTTCCTTTGGCCGCTGATCGTGCTGACCGATCCGGACAAGTACACACTGACCGTCGGCCTGCAGTACCTGTCCGGCACGTTCAGCAACAACCCGCGACTGATCGCGGCCGGCACGATGATCGCGTTCATCCCGATCGTGATCGTCTTCGCCACCCTGCAACGCTTCTTCTTCAAGGGCGTCGAGGAAGGCGCGGTCAAGGGCTAGCTTTTCAGTACGGCGAACCGGCTCCGACCCTGCAAAGTCGGAGCCGGTTCGTTGTTGTCCGGCTACTTCACGAGCACGATCGAGTTGATCGGCGTGTAGTCGTGCGGGAGGTACTCGCCGGTGTCGCGGTAGACCGGGCCGCAGTTGGTGCCGTTGTAGCCGTGCAGATCTTGAAGCCCGCGCCGCCGGTCTGGCTGTTGATCGTCGTCTTGTACCCGGTCACGTTCGACAGGTTGTGCGCGCCGTAGCTGTACCAGATGTTCTTGCTCAGGATGCTGCCGTTGGGCTCCCGCAGACACACCGCGCCCGACGGGCAGGTCGCCGTCGTACCCGCGGTCGCCTCCGCCGCGTCCGTCGCCGCGCTGGCAGTCGGTGCCAGTGCCACGCCCGTACCGATCACAGCGGCAGCGATTCCAGCGGCAGTCATCGCAAACTTGCGCATGGTTTCCCCTTAACCTTAAGGGCCCCCCGAGTGAAGACCCACCACCGAAGCTAGTTCGCGAACTGGGTCGCCGGAACCGCGGTCGAGCCTGTTTCGGCCAGGCCCGAAATGGGTTGTCAGCGCATCCAGGTCTCGGTGAAGTCGACCCAGTGGGTGGTGTCGGCGGGGGTGTGGTGGCGGATCGACCAGTCGACCTGACGTAGCGACATGTGGGCCCAGTAGAGGCGCAGTACGGCGGGGTTGAGGGTGTTGTCCAGGAGTTCGTCGTACCAGGTCAGGTCTGCGTCGGGGAGACGGACGTGGGCGTCGAACCGCAGGGTGACGAGTGCGAACAGGCGGTCGCCGCGGCCGATGCCGTCCCAGTCGACGATGCCAGTGATGCGTCCGGCGTCGGTCAACACGTTGCCGGTGTGGAAGTCGAGGTGTACGAGATCGTCGCCGGTCATGCCGCTCGGCTCGTCCCGGCCGACCTCGTGGATCCAGTTCAGGAGCCTCCGCGTGCGGTCGTCGTACCGCTGAAGGGACTCATGCAGGCAAAAGCCGGGACCGCTCTCGAGCAGGTACATCGACGGGACGGCCAGATCGGGCGCCAGACCGGTGAATTGCTCGGTCAGGTTGATCATCGACTCCAGCAAGGCTCGGTCGACGGTCTCGGGCGGCCGGCCCGGCAGCCGCTCCTGCACGACGCCGACGCCGTCCGGCAGTTCGGCGAGCAACTGGTACTGCGGAACAGGCAGCCCACCGCGCCGCGCCGCCTCGAGAACCTCCGCCGTACGCCGAAGGTCGCCGAGGGAACCGAATCCGCGCGTCAGTACGCCGTCCCGCCCGTCCGGCCACCGCACGAACGCGGCCCCGACCTCGCCCCCGCCCGCCGGCCCGATGAACTCCAGCCCAGCACCGCTCGCCTGATTGACCTCCACCAGCAACTGCCGCGCATCGAGCTTCGCAACCGGACCGGGAATCTCATCGGCAGCCACGGTTGCCGACCGTACCCGGGACGACCGCCGCGCCACCATCGCATTCGACGAACTTGTTCGTAACGAACATGTTCGTTACTGTGGGGACATGACGGATGAGCCGAAGAGTCGACGCGAGCGGCCGGCCAAGGGGGCGCTGACGCGGCGTGGGATCGTGGCGGCGGCGGTCGACGTGATGCGCGCCGAAGGGCTCGGTCGGGTCACCATGCGGCGGCTGGCGAAGGAGCTCGACACGGGGCCTGCCTCGCTGTACGTGTACTTCCGCAACGCAGCCCAGCTGCACGCCGCCGTACTCGACGAGCTGCTCGGGTCGGTGGATCTGTCACCCGTCGACGCGGACGGGGACTGGCGGGATCGGCTCGAGGCGGTGCTGGCGTCGTACACGCTGGTGCTGTTCGAGTATCCGAGCCTCGCGCAGTCGGCCGTGAGCGCTCGGCCGTCGGGCCAGAACTATCTGAGGCTGGTCGAGTCGATCCTCGCGCTGCTCGACGAGGGCGACGTGCCACCCCGCCAGGCGTCTTGGGGAATCGACCTGCTGCTGCAACTGGCCACCTCGACCGCTGCCGAGCACGCGGGTGGCGACGACCCGGAGGCATGGAACGCCGTGGCCGCCGCCTTGCGGGCGGTCCGGCCCGAGACGCATCCGCGGATCGCGGCCCTGGGGGAGGACCTGCTGAGCGGAGCGGGACCGGACCGGACCTCCTGGGGCGTCCGCGCACTGATCAACGGAGTGCTCACCACTCCACGCACAGAAGGAGAATGAGCATGATCGCGATCATCGGCGCCGGTCTCGGCGGTTTGACGCTGGCCCGGATTCTGCACGTCAACGGCATCGAAGCCGTTGTCTACGAGCTGGACGAGTCACCGACCGCCCGCACGCAGGGCGGCATGCTCGACATCCACGAAGACTCCGGCCAGCAGGCGCTGCGCGCGGCCGGTCTGTACGACGACTTCCTCCGGCTGATCCTGCCCGGCGCCGAGTCGATGAGGATCTACGACCGCGACGGCGTACTGCGTCTCGCGGAGGACGGCGACGAGGGCCGGGGCCGCCCGGAGGTGCATCGCCGGGACCTGCGCGATCTGCTGATCGGCAGCCTGCCGGACGGCATGATCCGGTGGGGCTCGAAGGTCGTCGAGGTCACCGCCGCACGAGAGGTTCGGCTGGCTGACGGGAGCACGTTCACCGCCGACCTGGTCGTCGGCGCGGATGGTGCGTGGTCCAAGGTCCGGCCACTCGTCTCGGACGCAACCCCGGCGTACCTGGGTCTCTCCTTCGCCGAGCTGAATCTGCTCGATCCCGAGGCGCGGCACCCCGAGAGCGCAGTGCTGATCGGTGGCGGGATGATGATGGCCCTCGGCGACGGGCGCGGCTTCCTGGCGCACCGTGAGCCCGACCGCCTGCATGTGTACGCCGCCGTACGAATGGATGCGGACTGGTCGGCCGACCAGGTCACGAAGGAGACCGTTCTGGCCGAGTTCAAGGACTGGGACGACCGGTTCCTCCGGCTCGTCCGCGAGGCTGACGGCGATCTGACGCCCCGCGCGATCCACGCCTTGCCGATCGGACACCGCTGGGACCGGGTTCCCGGCGTCACCCTTCTCGGCGACGCCGCCCACCTGATGTCGCCGTTCGCCGGCGAAGGCGCCAATCTGGCGATGCAGGACGGAGCCGAACTTGCTGCCGCCCTCATCACCATGTCTGACACCGAGGCCGCGCTGGCGACCTACGAATCAGCGCTCTTCCCCCGAGCTGAAGTCTCCGCCGCCGAATCCGCCCAGAACCTGGAGATCTCCTTCGCTCTCGACGCCCCCGCCGGCATCCTCAACTTCTTCGCCGGCATGAGCTGAGCTGCCTAGGCGCGGGTGGCGGGGTAGACCGCGCCGGTGTACTTCTCGCCGGGGCCTTGGCCGGGCTCGTCCTGGATGGTGCTGGCTTCGCGGAAGGCGAGTTGGAGGGAGCGGAGACCATCCTTCAGCGGCGCCGCGTGGTGGTGGCCGAGTGAGGGGGCGGCGGCGTCGAGGAGGCCGGCCAGCGAGTCGATGAGCGAGCGGGCCTCGTCGAGGTCCTTGTGGTCGGGGAGGTCCGCGGCCAGGCCGAGGTTGACCGCGGCGGCGCTCATCAGGTGCAGTGCGGCGGTGGAGATGATCTCCACGGCGGGGACCTCGGCGATGTCGCGGGACGCGGTCGAGAGGGGGTCGGGCTGTGAGGTGGCATCTGCGTCGGTCATGCTGCTACTCTTGCATGGCGACCGACCCGGTCCATTGGTGACCCCTGAGCGGAATAGTTCAGGACAGTCAGTGGTTCGAGTCTAAGCGGAGGGCCACCTCCCACCCAGTCGATGAACAGTCGGCGGGTCCCGGTCACGCTGAGAGCCACTGGAGGACATCCGGAGGATCACAGCGACAGTACGGCGTACCAGCCGCAAGGTTGGACCGTCGTACATCTGGGAATTGGGCCTTCGTGTGATCGCACGAGGGCCTTCGTGTTTTCCAAGCACATTCACGGGGCCCGCGGCGATCGCGAGGTGGCACCCAGTACGAGTTCAACCCAGGAGGACCCATCACCACTGATTTGCGCGTCAACGAGCGCATCCGCGTTCCCGAGGTGCGGCTGGTCGGACCGAACGGTGAGCAGGTAGGCATCGTTCGGATCGAGGACGCACTTCGGCTGGCCCAGGAAGCCGATCTCGACCTGGTCGAGGTCGCCGCGACCGCCCGGCCTCCGGTCTGCAAGTTGATGGATTTCGGCAAGTACAAGTACGAGACCGCGCAGAAGGCGCGCGAGTCCCGCCGGAACCAGACCAACACCGTCATCAAAGAGATGAAGCTGCGGCCGAAGATCGACCCGCACGACTACGAGACCAAGAAGGGTCACGTGGTGCGGTTCCTGAAGGCTGGGGACAAGGTCAAGATCACCATCATGTTCCGCGGTCGTGAGCAGTCCAGGCCGGAGCTCGGCTTCCGGTTGTTGCAGCGGCTGGCCGAAGACGTCACCGAACTCGGCTTCGTCGAGTCGTCGCCGCGTCAGGACGGCCGGAACATGATCATGGTGCTCGGACCGCACAAGAAGAAGTCCGAAGCGCGCGTGGACGTGGAAGCCGAGAAGGCGCAGCGCAAGGCCGAGCGCGAGGCCGATGAGCAGGCGGAGCGCGCGGAACGCGCCGAGCAGGCCCAGGCCCACGAGGCCGAACGCGCCGCCGGCGTCACCAAGAAGCCGAAGGGTCCGGCCGACAACCTCGACCCGGAGTGACGGAACGCTCCGGCCGCCCGAGGCAGCCGGAGCCCGTCGTACCGACGATCGAGTCAACGAAGAAAATCAGGAGCACAACAGCCATGCCGAAGATGAAGACCCACTCGGGGATGAAGAAGCGCGTCCGGGTCACCGGGTCGGGCAAGATCCGCCGTGAGCAGACCGGTGTCCGCCACCTCGCCGAGGCGAAGTCCTCGAAGCGCAAGCGCCGCCTGTCCGGCACCGTCGAGGTCGCCCCGGCGTACGTCAAGAAGGCCAAGAAGCTTCTCGGCATCTGAGGCCCCCGCCTCGCCCCTCCGAACATCCCCCGCCGCGTGGGCAATCCTGTCTCCGGCGCAGAAATACAAGGAGTAACACCTCATGGCACGCGTGAAGCGGGCAGTCAACGCCCACAAGAAGCGCCGGGTCGTACTCGAGCAGGCCAGCGGTTACCGCGGCCAGCGCTCGCGGCTGTACCGCAAGGCCAAGGAGCAGGTCACCCACTCGCTCGTCTACGCCTACCGTGACCGCAAGGCGCGCAAGGGCGACTTCCGGAAGCTGTGGATCCAGCGCATCAACGCCGCGGTCCGCGCCGAGGACCTGACCTACAACCGCTTCATCCAGGGTCTGCGCCTGGCCGAGGTCGAGGTGGACCGCAAGATCCTCGCCGACCTCGCCGTCAACGACCCGGCCGCGTTCTCCGCGCTCGTGCAGGTGGCCAAGGCCGCCCTGCCGGCGGACGTGAACGCGCCGAAGACCGACGCGGCCTGAGCAACACCCGTAGCTGCGAAGTGGCGAGTCCCGGTCTGCTGACCGCGCAATCCGCGCGGATCAAACAGGCCCGGCGGCTCGCCACTCGTGCGTTCCGGCGCAAGACCGGACGGTTCCTGGTCGAGGGCCCGCAGGCCGTCCGGGAGGCCCTCGAACATCGCGAGCTCGTCATCGAGGTGTACGCCGAACCCGCGCTGGCGAGCCGGCATCGTGACCTCTACGACCTCGCGGTGGCGGCCGGCGTCCCGTGGTTCGAGGTCGACCGTGCCGCTGTCGAGAGCTTGAGCGAGACCGTCACCTCACAGGGGGTCGTCGCGGTCTGCTCGCTGGTGACCGTTCCGCTGCCGGACAGCTCGTTCAAGCTCGTCGCCGCCGGCGTCCAGGTCCGCGACCCCGGCAACGTCGGCACCTTGATCCGTACGGCGGACGCGGCCGGCGCCGATGCCGTCGTACTCACGTCGGAGTCTGTCGACCCGCACAACCCGAAGGCGGTCCGGGCCAGCGTCGGCAGCATCTTCCACGTGCCGATCAGCACGGACGTCGACATCGTCGCGGCGGTGCAGACCTGGCGCGAGCAGGGCCTGCAGGTGCTCGCCGCCGACGGGTACGGCGCGACCGACCTTGACACGTGCATCGACGACGGCACGCTCGCGAAGCCGACCGTGTGGCTGTTCGGCAACGAGGCCCACGGCCTGCCGGACGGCATCAACGCGCTCGTCGACCACTCGGTGAAGGTCCCGATCTACGGCCGCGCCGAGTCCCTCAACCTGGCCACCGCCGCCGCGATCTGCCTGTACGCCTCAGCCCGGGCGCAACGGCGTTGATCTTCGATCTGCCGGGACGGTTCTGGCGCGGCAATCTACACACGCACTCCAACCTGTCCGACGGAGCGTTGTCGCCGGCCGAGACCGCGCAGGTCTATCGGGACGCCGGGTACGACTTCGTGGCGATCACCGATCATTTCCGCGCGGAGCACGGGTTCCCGATGACGGACACGCGGGCCGGCCACTTCTACTCGAGCACCGGGCCTGAGCTGTACGACGTACGCATCGAAGGCGACGAGATCGCCGTCCACTGCTCACCCGCCACCAAGATCCTCCTCACCGGCGGCCACCCCGGCGCCGAAGGAGCCCAAGGCACCGACCTCACCGACTGCACGTTCCCTCTCCACCTGTTCCGCAACACCCACTGCCGAATCACCACCGAAGACGCCACCGGCCACCGCGCCTGGACCAACCCGATCCACCTCGGCCGCAGTTGACGTCGGGCCGGGCGGCATGTCAGCGTTTGCGTAGCGCGCGCCAGGGCGCCTCCTCTCCGCGGCAAGCACCGAGTGCACCTGGAACGGCAAGACCTTCGAAGATGGCCGATGATCCCTTCGGGACGGCCTGGTTCAGCGGAGCGGGTTGTCCTGGAAGGACTGTCGATGTCGACCATGCCGCTGCCCGCGAAGGCGAGCCTCAGTCAGTTGCGCGCCCGGGCGAAGGAGCTCCGTAAGGCGGTCGTCAAAGGGCGGCCGGACGCGATCGAGCGGGCCCGCGCACACCACCCGGCGTACGACGAGGCGGGCTTCACGTTGCGGGATGCGCAGTTGACGATCGCCCGTGAGTACGGGCTGGCCAGTTGGCCGGAGTTGATGGAGAAGGTGGCCACGGAGCTCGTCGAGGGCCGGGAGCTGCACCGTTACTTCGGCGTCGAACTCAACAACGAGACCTGGGATCTGCTCGAGCAGATCGATGAGAGCAGTCCGCTGCTCGACCAGGAGCGGTTGCTGTACGGCGCGTACGCCGCCTGCCTGCACTGGCTCGAAGCCGGGAACGAGGCAAACCACGCGCGGGGTGAGCACCTGATCGCGCGGGTCGCTTTGCGGATCGGCAGGACCGAGATCGGGCTGCAGCACGCCCGCCGCTGTCTCGAACTCGTGCAGGCGTTCCCGGAGCAGATGGCCGACTGGGACGAGCCGTTCGCGCGGGAGGCACTGGCTCGTGCGCTGGCAGCTACCGGGGAGCCGGCCGCGGCACGCGCCGAGCTGGATCGGGCCCGCGAGCTGACCGAGCGTGTCGCCGAGGAAGGCGACCGCAAAGTGCTGGAAGAAGAACTGGCCAAAGGCCCCTGGTTCGGCCTGACCAGCTGAGACTTCGGCACCGGCCGACTTGATCGGGGGCGGGGAGGCCGGGCCGACTTACTCCTTGACGCGGGACTGGAGGCCGTCGAGGAGGGCGTCCAGTCCGAAGACGAAGTTCTCGGTGAGGCCGGAGTCCAGGTCGACCGAGGTGCGGCGGCGGACGGATTTCTGCATCTCCGGGTAGTCGCCGGCGACGGCCTGGGCCTGTTCCAGGATGTCGCTGACCCAGTTCTCCTCCGAGCGGCCGGACTTGCGGACCATCTCGCGGGTGGCGACCTCGGCGCTGACCGTGCCGAGGACGTACGACATCACGCTGCCCATCGCGAGGTCGATCTCGTGCTCGGAGAAGCCGGCGGCCCCGAACAGCACCAAGCCGCGGGAGCCCATCGACATCGCGTTCGGGCCGATGCTCGGGCGGGTGTACATCACCTCGGGCAGCCACGGGTGCCGCAGTACGGCGGACCGCAGGCTGTGCCCGAACAGCAGTGCACCCGCCCGCCACCCGGCCAGCTCCGGCTCGGGTACGTCGATCTCGCCCCAGACCTCGTCGATCAGCAGGTCGATCAGGTCGTCCTTGGTGTCGACGTACCAATAGAGGCTGGTCGCGCCGGCGGCCAGTTTGGTGCCGAGTTTGCGCATGCTCAGGCCGGAGATGCCCTCGGTGTCGAGGATCGTCATCGCCGCGGCCACGATCTGCTCCCGGCTGAGCGTTTCCCGCGCGGGTGCCGCCTTGCGTTCCCGGGTCCAGATCCAGTCCTTCATAAGGTTCATCCTACTCAGGACTCGCACAGCGTTCGAGTTCGTCGTACAGTGTGCGAGTGACTAGTACACCGTTCGAGTCTGAAGCCGCCACCGCCGAGGGGCACCCCCGGCGCTGGTGGATCCTGTTGATCCTGTGTCTGAGCCTGATGGTGCTGGTGGTCGACAACACCGTGCTCAACCTGGCGATCCCGTCGCTGATGCGCGATCTGGGCGCGACTCCCGCAGACATCCAGTGGGTGATCGATGCGTACATCCTGGCGTTCGCGGGCCTGCTGCTGACCGCCGGAAGCCTGTCCGACCGGTTCGGCCGGCGGAAGATGCTGTTGCTCGGGCTGATCGTGTTCGGCTTGGCGTCGATGCTGGCGACCCTGGCCGAGAACCCGTGGCAGCTGATCGCCTGCCGCGGCCTGATGGGCGTCGGCGGTTCGCTGCTGATGCCGAGCACGCTGTCGCTGCTGTTCACGGTGTTCCCGCCGGAGGAGCAGCGCAAGGCGATGGCGGGCTGGTCGATGGTCGCGATGGTGGGCGTGGTGGCCGGCCCGACGGTCGGCGGCGTACTGCTGAACCACTTCTGGTGGGGCTCGATCTTCCTGCTGAACGTGCCGATCGCGGTCCTGGCGATCATCGGCACGCTGGCGCTGATCCCGGAGTCGAAGGGCCCGGCGCGTGACGTCGACCCGGCGGGCGCTGTCCTGACGATCGTCGGCATGGCGTCGATCGTCTGGGCGATCGTGTCGATCCCGCTGCACGGCTGGGGTTCCGGCCGGGTGATCGGCGCGCTCGTGGTCGGTGTGGTCGCGTTGACCGCGTTCGCGCTGTGGGAGAAGCGGAGTGCGCATCCGATGGTGCCGCTGGCGCTGTTCAAGGACCGGCGGTTCAGCGGTACGAGTTTCTCGATCGTGCTGCTGTCGTTCACCGCGGGTGGATTGCTGCTGGCGTTGACGCAGTACCTGCAGTTCGCGCTCGGGTACACGCCGCTGAAGGCCGGGCTGGCGTTGATCCCGTATGCCCTGTCCGCGGCGCTGTTCAACGGTCTCGGCGCGACGCTCGGGAAGAAGGTCGCGGACCGGACGCTGATCTCGATCGGTCTGCTGATCATCGCGGGCAGCTTCGCCATCCTGACCCAGGTGTCCGACACGAGCGGGTACGGGCTGTTGATCATCGGCCTGCTGGTGATGGGGATCGGCGGTGGCCTGGCCGGTCCGGCGGCGTACACGCTCTTGATGCAGGCCGTTCCGCCGGAGCACCGCGGTGTCGGCTCGGCGATGAACGACACCGTGCAGCAGACGGGTGCCGCGCTGTCGGTCGCCGTACTGGGCAGTGTGCTCGCTGCGGCGTACTCGTCGGCCCTGCCGGACTCTGTCCCGGAAGCGGCGCGGAAGTCGATCGCCGACACCCTCGCGCTCGGTCCGGACTTCCTCGGCGCGGCCAAGCACGCCTTCGTCGACGCCATGGGGATCGCGATGACGGTCGGCGCGATCGGTGCGGTCGCCGGGGCAGTGGTGGCGCTGGCGGTCCTCCCGAAGGGCGAGAAGAAGGTGCAGGACGCCGCTCCGGTGGTTGATGACGCACTGCGCTGACACTGTGCGCTGACAGCATTCAGGTATGACGAGACGGTGGCTGATCGACCTCCCGACCCGGATCCATCTCTGGTCGGCGGAGTTCCAGATCCGCCACCGTTCGTCTGCCGATCCCGAGCGGCTGCGGAATCTCGACGTACTGCGGGCCTACCGCAAGAGTCGTGCCTTCCCGCGCAACGACACCGGCCTGCGCAGTACGCCGTACTTCGTCGACGCGGACGGCCGGCACTGCGCGGTCGGGCACCTGATGCGGGAGTCCGGCGAGCACGACGCCGTACGCCGGATCGCGGCGACCGCCAACCTGGCCCGCATCGACGAGATGGACCCGGCTGATCTTGCCTGGGCCGGCCGATCCGGTCTGAGTCAGCGGGAGCTCGCGCGCATCCAGCCGCAGTACGCGAGCACGGAGCAATCGGCCTTCAACCTGCTGCTCTGGACCGCGCTGGTTCTGGTCCCGTTCGCCGTACTCGCCGTCCTGCTCGGACGGATCCGGCTGGAGCGCGTTGCGCTGCGGGCGGGCCTGGCTATCGCGACCGCGGCGGTGTGCACAGTTCTGTCGTACCTGGCGTACATGGTGCTCATGGCGAGCGGGATCCACAGAGACGACAACATCCTGCTCGTCTGGCTGGCGTGGATCGCGGTGGTCGCCGGCCCGGCCGTGGCCACCGTGGTGATGGTGGTGCTGGTCCGGCGCGAGAGGGTCCGCGCGGAAGTGGTCGCACCGGTCACCGGAGTCGCGGCCGGCGGGCTGATGACGCTCCTGATGGTGGTCTACCTGCTGGCCGGAGCCGTCGACCTGTTCACCTACGAGGCGCCGGCCGATGTCTGGGACGACGGACCGAGGTTCTTCTTCCCGATCGGCTTCGGCGCCTTGCTGATCGGCCTGCTCACCCTGACCTGGGCGGTGCGTGCGCTCCGCTGGAGGACCCGTGTCTGATCAGGAGATCGCGAACCTGGTCCTGATGTCGCTGTTCATCCTGCTCCCGCTCGCACTAGGCACGATGCTGTTCGGCCGGTCCCGCGGGAACCGCTTCGTCCTGAAGTGGGCGCGCGGCCTAGCGATCCTCACGATCGTCCTGGCGACCGCATACGACGTGGCCGGCGCGGTCTACCTGATCCTCGCCGAACCCGAACCGGGCCACGAGCCCTGGAACGACCCAGCCGCAGTCGTCGACTACCCCACCTTCTTCCTCCCCATCGGCATAGCCGCCCTCCTCGCCGCCACCGGAGTCCTCATCGGCGTAACCCGCGCCCGCCATCGCCTCGGCTAACCCCGACTTGGGGAGGATTCCCGTCCCGAATTGGGAAGGAACCCTCCCCAGGTCGCCTGTCCACAGGGGAGGAACAGGCCGGTCGGAGGGTGGTGGGACGAGTGCATGTTCTTGGAGGTGGAGGAGAGAAACGAAGAGCGAGGTTCGTTCGCGGAGTTGCGCGGGCGGCAGGCGGGTGCATTCACTCGGGCCCAGGCGCGGGCACACGGAATCACCGACAAGGTGTTGCTCGGGCGGCGCCGGGCCCGGCAACTGCAGCGAGTCCATCGAGGTGTGTACGTCGATTTCACCGGGCCGCTGCCGTGGGAGACGAGAATGTGGGCGGCGTGGCTGTCGTGTGGTCCGGAGGCGGCGTTGACGGGACCGACCGCGCTCCGCAGGTACGGCGTTGCCGGGATCTGGCGGGACGAGATGATCCATCTCGCCGTACCGCATTCGCGGCGCCTCGAGCCGAAGTCCGGGATCGTCGTCACCCGCCATCGCCACCTGTCCTCGCTCGTGCAGGCGTCTCGCGAACCGCCGACGGTGCGATTGGAGGTCGCGCTACTGGTCACCGCCGCCGCGGACGAGGACGTTTCGCGGCGGGCCGCAGTACTGTTCGATGCGTGCCGGCAGCGCCGGACGACGCCGGCCCGGTTGCTGGCGGAGCTGGACTCGCTCCCCGAGCTGCCGGGCCGCAGGATCCTCCAGCGGATCTTGGCTGAGGCGGCCGAAGGCGTTCAGTCGTTTCTCGAGCAGGCGTACCTCCGACGCGTCGAGCGCGCACATGGGTTGCCGCGCGCGCGGCGTCAGGTTCGCGCCGTCGATGCGGGTGCCGTCGTCTACCGAGACTCCGAGTATTCGCCGTACGACGTGATCGTCGAACTGGACGGCCAGGCGGGACATCTGGACTCGGCCAGTCGCTGGCGTGACATGACCCGGGACAACGCCGCCGCCACGAGCGGCAATCTGACGCTGCGTTTCGGCTACCAACTCGTCAGCGAACCATGCGCTGCGGCGGCGCAGGTGGTGGCTGCCCTGCGGTTCCGCGGCTGGACCGGCTCCCCGCGCCCCTGCTCACCCACCTGCCCCCTGACCAGCTAGCGGGGTTGGGGAGGATTTCGTGCCGATCCGGGTGCACAACCCTCCCCAACCTCTCGGAGCGGGCGGTTGTGGACGGCCGATTCACGGTCTGGGGCCTGGGGTTTCTAGACTGCAATCCGCAGACGTACCAACCCGAGAGCGAGCCATGTCCGGTCCCAACACTGATTACGACCCGGTCGAAGTGACGCCGTTGCATGCTGAAGAGATGGAGCGGACCCGCGACGAGGCGCTGGCGGCGTTCGGCGGGGCGGCTGATCTGGCTGCCTTGCAGGAGGCCAAGACCGTGCACCTCGGCGACAAATCGCCGATCGTGCTCGCCAATCGGGAGATCGGCGCGTTGCCGCCGCAGGCCCGGAAAGAGGCCGGGCAGCGGATCGGCGCGGCCCGGAAGGCGATCAACGAGGGGTTCGCGTCCCGGCTCGCGGTGCTCGAGGCCGAGCACGAGGAGCGGATGCTGGACACCGAGCGTGTCGACGTGACGCTGCCGTGGCACACCCCGCAGCTCGGCGCGCGGCACCCGTTGTCGCTGATCTCCGAGCAGGTCGCGGACGTGTTCACCGCGCTCGGCTGGGATGTCGCGGAAGGCCCCGAGGTCGAGGCCGAGTGGCTGAACTTCGACGCCCTGAACTTCCAGCCCGACCACCCGGCGCGGCAGATGCAGGACACCTTCTTCGTCGAGCCGGCCGGCTCCGGCAAGGTCCTGAGGACGCACACGTCGCCGGTGCAGGCGCGGTCGATGCTGACTCGGAAGCCGCCGATCTACGTGATCTGCCCGGGCCGGGTGTTCCGCACCGACGAGCTGGACGCGACGCACACGCCCGTCTTCTACCAGGTCGAGGGCCTGGTCGTGGACGAGGGCATCACGCTCGCGCACCTGAAGGGCACGCTCGACCACTTCGTCGTGTCGATGTTCGGTGAGGGCCTGGAGGCGCGGCTGCGGCCGAACTTCTTCCCGTTCACCGAGCCGTCGGCCGAGGTGGACCTGAAGTGTTTCGTCTGCCGCGGCGCGTCCGTCGGCAACCCGGACCGGCCGTGCCGGACCTGCGGCAGCGAGGGCTGGATCGAGTGGGGCGGCTGCGGCGTCGTGAACCCGCGGGTCCTGCGGGCCAACGGCATCGACACCGACCGGTACTCCGGTTTCGCCTTCGGCATGGGTCTGGAGCGGACGCTGATGTTCCGCAACGGCGTCGAGGACATGCGGGACATGGTCGAGGGTGACGTGCGGTTCAGCCGCCAGTTCGGGATGGAGATCTGATGCGGGTCCCACTGTCATGGCTTCGTGAGTACGTCGACCTCCCGGCCGACGTCACCGGCCGCCAGGTCGCGGAGCAGCTGATCCGGGCCGGCCTCGAGGTGGAGACCGTCGAGGAGTCCGACCTGACCGGCCCACTCGTGGTCGGCAAGGTGCTCACGTACGAGAACGAGCCGCAGAAGAACGGCAAGACGATCCGCTGGTGCTCGCTGGACATCGGCAAGGACGATCCGCAGTGGGTCGTCTGCGGTGCGCACAACTTCGAGGTCGGCGATCTCGTCGTGGTCGTGCTGCCGGGCGCGGTGCTGCCGGGCGGGTTCGCGATCTCGGCGCGGAAGACCTACGGGCACGTGTCGAACGGCATGATCTGCTCGAGCGCCGAGCTCGGTCTCGGCGACGACGGCATGCACGGCATCGTCGTACTCGAGCCGGGTGAGGGTACGCCGGGCGACGACGCGATCGAGTTGCTGGCGCTGCGAGACGATGTACTCGATATCGCGGTGACGCCGGATCGTGGGTACTGCCTGTCGATCCGGGGCGTCGCGCGCGAGGCGGCGACGGCGTACGGCGTACCGCTGAAAGACCCGGCGGCGCTGCCGCTCAACGGGTCTGGATCGGGCGGTTACCCTGTGCGCGTTGACGACGCCGAGGCGTGCAGTGTGTTCGTCACGCGGACCGTGACTGGGATCGACGCGAAGGCGTTGTCGCCGCGGTGGATGCAGAAGCGGCTGCTCGCGAGTGGGATGCGGCCGATCTCGATCGGGGTCGACGTCACGAACTACGTGATGCTCGAGCTGGGGCAGCCGATCCACGGGTACGACCAGGCGCGGCTGTCCGGGGACATCGTCGTACGGCGGGCGAACGCCGGCGAGAAGCTGATGACGCTGGACGACCAGACGCGTGAGCTGGACGCCGAGGACCTGCTGATCACCGACGACTCCGGGCCGATCGGTGTCGCGGGTGTGATGGGCGGTGCGTCGACGGAGATCTCGGACGCCACCACGGACGTGGTGATCGAGGCCGCGCACTTCGACCCGATCGTGATCGCGCGGGCGTCGCGCCGGCACAAGCTGTCGTCGGAGGCGTCGCGACGGTTCGAGCGCGAGGTCGACCCGAACCTGCCGCGGTACGCCGCCCAGCGCGTCGCGGACCTGCTGGCCGAGTACGCGGGCGGCACGATCCTCCCCGACGAAACCGTCGTCGACACCCACCCGAAGCCGTCCCCGGTCACGATCCGCGCCGACCACGCCGCCCGAGTCGCGGGTGCGGTGATCACGCTCGACGAGACGGTTCGGCACCTGATTTCGGTGGGTTGCTCGGTTGAAGCTGCTGCGGCGGATGCGGTCGCGGCTCCGTTGGCTGCGGGTGCGCATGCTCCTGCGTTGGCTGAGGTGGGTGCCACCACCGTCGGGTCCACCCACGTCGAGGGTGCTGATCTCCTGACCGTGACACCGCCGTCGTGGCGGCCGGATTTGCGGGATCCTAATGACTTTGCCGAAGAGGCGATCCGGTTGTTCGGGTTCGACAATGTGCCGTCGATCCTGCCGGCCGCGCCAGGTGGGCAGGGGCTGACGGTTTCGCAGCGCCGACGGCGGCGGGTGGCGACTGCGCTCGTCGGTGCGGGGCTGACCGAGGTCGTCTCGTACCCGTTCACCGGAGGCGCCGACTTCGACGCGATGGGCCTCCCGGCCGACGACTCCCGCCGTACGACGGTCAAGCTCGTCAACCCGATCTCCGACGAAGAGCCGTCGATGCAGACCACTCTGCTCGCGACCCTGCTCCGGACCGCCGAGCGCAACGTCGGCCGGGGCGCGAACGACCTGGCGATCTTCCAGACCGGCCTGGTGTTCCTGCCGAAAGCGGAGACGAAGCCCGCACCGCTCCCGTCGGTCGCGCACCGGCCGAGCGACGCCGAGGTCCAGTCGCTCTACGACGCACTTCCGGACCAGCCGCTGCACGTCGGCGTGGTGCTGACCGGTGCGCTGGCGCCGACCGGCTGGTGGGGCAAGGGCCGCCCGGCCGGATGGGCCGACGCGGTGCAGATCGCGCGGCTGATCGCGTCGGTGGTCGGTGTCGAGCCGGTCGTGAAGAACGTGGAGCTCGCGCCGTGGCATCCGGGCCGGTGCGCGGAGTTCTCGGTTGACGGCACCGTGATCGGTCATGCGGGTGAGCTGCACCCGAAGGTCTGCCAGGCGTTCGGCCTGCCGGCTCGGTCGAGTGCGGTCGAGTTGGATCTCGACGCGCTGATCGCGGCGGGTCCGGAGTCGATTTCGGCACACCCGTTCTCGTCGTACCCGGTGGCCAAGGAGGACGTCGCCTTGATCGTCCCGGCCGAGGTCGCGGCGGCCGACGTGCAGGCGGCGCTGGCCGAGGGCGCGGGTGAGCTGCTGGAGTCGGTCCGGCTGTTCGACGTGTACACCGGTGAGCAGATCGGCGAGGGCAAGAAGTCGCTCGCGTTCGCGCTGCGGTTCCGGGCGCCGGACCGGACGCTGAAGGAGAACGAGGTCGCCGACGCCCGCCAGGCCGCGGTCCAGGTCACCGTCGACCGCTTCGGCGCAGTCCAACGGGTCGGCTGAAAACCATGAGCGGCGGTCACCCCAGGGTGGCGGTGTCGGCGCCGAATGCGGCAGCCGCAGAGGCCGGTGTGCGGGTGGCCGCCGACGGTGGGAACGCGGTCGATGCCGCGATCGCAGCCACGCTCGTCACGATGGTGAACGAGGTCGGCATCGTGTCGCCGGCGTCGGGCGGCTTCGTGACCCTGCAGGTCGCGGGTGGGGACGCAGTCACGATCGACGGGTGGGTGGAGATGCCCGGCCGTGGCCTGCCGACGGACCGGTTCGGGCGCAGCGTCTGGGACATCACTACCGATTACGGCGGCGGTACGACGACCACCGTCGGCCACGGCTCCGTCGCCACCCCCGGCGGGATGAAGGCCCTCGACCTCGCCCACCGCCGCTCCGGCAAGGCACCGTGGCGCGAGGTCGTGCAGCCCGCGATCGACGTCGCCCGCAACGGCTTCCCGCTGAGCCGGACCTCGGGCTACTACCTCGGCTACACCCACGAGATCGTCTTCGGCTGGCACCAGCCGAGCCACGCCGTTGTGCACGACGAGGACGGCGTGGTGATCAAGGCCGGCAGTACGGTCGTGATCCCCGAGCTGGCCGAAGCGCTCGAACTCATCGCCCGCGACGGTGCCGAGACCATGTACACGGGCCAGCTCGCCGAGCTCCTCATCCACGACATGGCCGCGAACGAAGGCATCCTCACCGCCGCGGACCTGGCCGCATACGAGGCTGTCGTACGCCCGGCGCTCATCGTCAACCAGAACGGCTGGCGCCTCGCCACCAACCCGCCGCCCGCGGTCGGGGGAGTAGCCGTCGCCGCGATGCTCGCGCTGCTCGACGGCGTACCGTCGGACGGCAGCTGGCGGCAGTCCGAGCTGGAGCGGCTGATCGACGTCCAGTACGCCGTACTCGGGCAGCGGCTCGCCGAGCTCGATCAGGAGGACGTGCGCAAGCTGGAAGGCCAGAAGCTGCTCGACCTGGCCGCGGCCGGCGACCTCCGCGCGTTGACCTCTCCGAGTACGGCGACCGTCTCGGTCGTCGACGACGAGGGCGACGCGTGCGCGATCACGGTCTCGTCCGGCTACGGATCCGGCGTGCTCACGCCGGGCACCGGGATCTGGCTGAACAATGCGCTCGGCGAGCAGGAGCTCCTGCACGGCGGCCCGCACAGCCTCGCGCCAGGTACTCGTCTCACCTCGAACATGGCCCCGAGCGTCGCCCGCCGCGACAGCGACGGCGCTGTACTCGCGATCAGTTCACCCGGATCCGACCGCATCCCGACCGCGCTCGCCCAGGTGTACGCGCTCTACACCCACGGCGGGCTGCGGCTCCGCGAGGCCGTCGAGCATCCGCGGCTGCACGTCCGCGTCCGCGAGGACGTGGTCGTCGACTACGAGGACGACCTGCCGGTTTCCGGCTCGACCGCGCTGCCGACCCGCTCGATGCCGCCGCACTCGATGTACTTCGGCGGCGTCGCGGCTGCGCTCTGGGACCCGGCCGACGGCCTGCTCGCGGTCGGCGACCCGCGTCGCACCGGTGCGGTGGCGATCTCTCCCTGACCCCGCTAGTAAGGTCAGGCCACCAGGATCCGAAAGGCAGCTAATGCGGGACACCCACCCCGAGCTCTCCGTCGTCGTACCGATGTACGACGAGGAGGAGGTGCTGCCGATGTTCTTCGAGCGGATGCACCCGCTGCTCGACGGCCTGGGGATCAGCTACGAACTGCTGGTCGTCGACGACGGCAGCCGGGACCGGACCGCGGCGCTGCTCCTCGACGCCGCCAAGGACTGGCCGCAGCTCCGGGTCGTCCGCCTGCTCCGCAACAGCGGTCATCAGGCCGCGCAGTCGGCCGGCTTCCGCCGCGCCCGCGGCCAGTACGTCGTCACGATCGACGCCGACCTGCAGGATCCGCCGGAGGTCATCGCCGAGTTCCTGCAGGCCGTCCGCGAGCAAGACGTCGACGTTGTGTACGGCGTACGCTCCGACCGCTCGAGCGATTCCTGGGCGAAACGTACGTCGGCTCGGCTGTACTACCGCTTGATGTGCCGCCTGGTCGGCAAGAACATCCCGTTCGACGCGGCCGACTTCCGGCTGGTGACCCGCCGGGTGGTGGACGCGGTGAACGCGCTCCCCGACGACGGCCGGGTTTTCCGCCTGGTGATCCCGTGGCTCGGCTTCCCGAGCGCCGAGGTCAAGTACGTCCGGGCGGAGCGGGCCGCCGGTACGACGAAGTACAGCGTCTCCAAGATGGTCCGGCTCGCGTTCGACAGCGTGACCGCGTTCTCGGCCGCCCCGCTGCGGCTGGCGACCTGGCTCGGCCTGCTCGGCGGCGGGATGTCCGGGCTGTTCGTGGTCGGTGCGCTCGTGATCAAGCTGACCGGCCGGAGCATCCCCGGCTGGACGTCGACGGTCCTCGCGGTCAGCGTGATCGGCGCGATCCAGTTGTTGTGCCTGGGCCTGCTGGGTGAGTACGTCGCCCGCTTGTTCCAGTCGAGCCAGCGCAGACCGCAGTTCCTCGTCGGCTACGACAGCCTCACGGACCACGGGCACCAGGAGCCCATTCACGAGAGCACTCAGTCCAAGAGATGAAGCGGGCTGCCCCGTGGCTGCTGCCGATTCTGGTGGCGGTCGGTGGGTTCATAGCGCTCGGCGACGTCGGAGTCGGTCCCCTCGTCAAGTACGCCGTCTATTTCGCCGGAGCGATCGCGCTGCCCGGTACGTTGCTGCTGCGGGCCGTGTGGCGCAGTACCGGCAACTGGGCTGAGGATCTCGGACTCGGGTCGGTCGTCGGTGCGACCTGGCAGTTGATCGGCTGGGCGATCTTCACCGCACTCGGCTGGCAGCGCTGGTTGATCGTGTGGCCGGCGCTCGTCCTGATCGGCTTCGCTCTGATCGGTCGGCAGTACTTCCGGATCGCTGAGCCCAGACCGCTGCCGGTCGCATGGACGGTCGGGTTGGCGGTGTCCGCGGCGGTCATGGTCGGGGCAGCCACCTTCGGCGTGATGGCGTACCACCCGATGCCGCCGTACGGCGAGGCCTACTACCCCGACCTCCTGTACCACCTGTCGATGGTGCAGGAGTTGACCCGCACGGTGCCGCCCGAGATTCCGCAGGTCGTCAACGAGCGGCTCGAGTACCACTGGTTCGCGAACGCCGACATGGCCGCGGCCGTCGACGTCACGCGGCTCACTCCGATGGTCGTACTGTTCCGCCTCTGGGTCCTGCCGTGGCTGGTCGTTTCGCTGCTCGTCTGCGCAACACTCGCCCGCGTCGTCAGCCGCACCTGGTGGACCGGCGTACTCGCCGCACTCGCGCTGGCTGCGCCGCAGCTGTTCCTACTGGTCGACACGAGTGTGAACCTGGCACCTCCGGTCAGCCTCCTAAGTCCGTCGCAGACGTTCGGCCTGGTCGCCGCCGTCACAGCCGCCACCCTCCTCATCGACCTCCTCTTCCGAAGGACTGCCCTCTTCGGACGTAAGGAGTTGTGGGGCTGGGTTGTGGCGGTGGCCGTGGCTGGTGTGGGCGGTGGGGCGAAGCCGACGGTGCTGCCTTTGCTGGTGGGTGGGGTGGGGCTTGCCGCGCTCTACCTCCTCGTGACGACGCGTCGGGTGCCGTGGCGTTTGATCGGTGCGACGGCCGTCCTGCTCGTCGTCGGGGCGATCACTTTTCTGACGGTGGCTGGCAGCACCAGTGGGTCGCGGCTGCAGTTCCTCGCCGTACTGAAGTCGCTGCCCGTGTACACCGCGGCCACTGGCGACAAGACGCAGCCGGGCGACGGCGGACTGATCCTGCCGGCGCTGGCGCACGGCGAAGTGATCGGAACGCTCAGTCTGCTGCTCGGGCTGCTGCTGACGCTGCAGGCGATGTCCTGGGCCGGATTCGGCGTCGTGGGCCGGAAAGACCCGGTCGCGTGGTTCCTGCTCGGCGCGATGATCGCGGGCTGGGCCGGCTACCTGCTGGTCGACCACCCGTCGGTGAGCGAGTCGTACTTCGTCTACACCGCGGCACCGTTCAGCCTGGCCGGAGCCGGCTGGTTCGCAGCAACCAGTGCGCGCGCCTCTGGTCGCCCGGTCCCCATCGCAATCGCTGCCTTCGTCCTGTCGATCGGGTACGCCGGTCTGATCGTCTGGGCTCGTGGTGTGCCGGCGGCCTCGACCGGACGCCAGCTGTGGTTGAGCACCCGGATGTTGCTCGTCGTCCTCGGGATCACGCTCTTCCTCCTGCTCGTATGGCGCCTCACGTTGCGACAAGCCGGCGGCGGCATGTTCGTCGTACTGGTGCTGCTCTCGACCGCGCCGATCAGCTCCTTCCTACAGAGCGCCATACGGGGTGACACCGAGAAAGCGCCGACGTACCGGGCCGCGCGTTGGTGGGTGTACCCGGACGAGGCCGAGGCTGCGCTCTGGCTCGGGCAGAACTCCGCACCGACCGATGTGGTGGCGACAAACACCTGGTGCCGTCCGGCGGGCCCGCCCGCGCCAGGATGCGACGCCCGCGGGTACCTGGTCAGTGGGATCGCCGGCCGCCGCACACTGCTCGAGGGCTGGGCGTACACGAACCAGGCGATGGCCAAGCAAGGCGACGGCGGCCGCCGCTACACCGAGCAGCCGTCGCCGTGGCCGGACCGCGTCGCCCTCGCCGATCAGGCCCTCACCGCACCGACCCCCGAGGTGCTGCGGAGGCTGCGCGACGAGTACGGCGTTCGCTGGCTGTACGCCGACACCCGCAACGGACCCGTGTCACCGGCGCTCGACCAATTCGCCGTACGACGACACAGCGTCGGCAAGGTCCTGATCTACGACCTCGGAGAGTGATTGTCCCGTAACATTGGGTCTGCGCGGACCGTTAACGTCTACGCAGGCCCGCCCGCCACGCGGCCGCAGCAATGTACCTGAATTGCTCGGGAGGGCGGGACACATGCGGGCAACCCGACCGGGGGCCATTCTTCTTGCCACCGGCCTCTTCAGCCTGAGCACCATCACCGCGACCGCCTACCAGGTGCCAACGGCACCCTTCACAGACAGCGCGACCACCGTGATGCCCGGCTCAGGGCTAAGGCAGACGATCACCGCGAGCGGGCTGACCGAGCTAGGCGACCCGACGACGGCCGGTTTCCGCACCGTCGCGCCGACCACCTACCAGCCCGCGATCGGCAAGGACGCTCCGGCGCAGGACGTGGTGGTGAACACCGGCGACTGCGCGTCCACCGGCGGCTGCGGCGACCGCGGCACGGTCACGATCGCGTTCTCCCAGCCCGTCCGCAACCCGGTTCTGCACCTCGGTGGTCTCGGCGGATCCGTCACCCGGACCGTGAACGGCCGGACGACCGCGCAGTCCGAACTGCACTCGGTCCTGAAGCTCACCACCGCCGGCCTCAGCCTCACGAAGCTCGGTCCAGGCAACAATCTCGCGGTCACCAGCGACACGGTCACCGCCGCCAGCCACGACACCGGCCCGAACTGCGTGAACACCAAGTCCCCGTCCGGCCTCGACACGTCCGCAACCGCTGCCTGCGGATCGGTCCGCGTGAACGGCGTGGTCACCAAGGTCAGCTTCGACGTGTCAGCGTTGTTCACCAAGCATCCGAAGCTGCCCGCGTTGAACAACGGCTCGTCCGGCGACGCGTTCTCGATCGTCGCGTCCGTCCCTGAGGACTTCGGTGACGCACCGGCGTCGTACGGCGCGGCGTGGTCGGTGCTGAGCGACGTACAGCTCGGTAAGGATGTCACCGAGGACAACGCCGGCGTCGCGAACGGCACGACCGGCCCGGCCACACCGGATCAGGCCGATGACGGTGTCGTCTTCAAACCGCTTCGCACCAATCAGACGACGTACACGGCCGACCTGCAGCTCGCCGGTACGTCGAAGGCCGGGCGGGCGTGTGCGTGGATCGACGTCAACGGCAACGGAACCTTCGACTCGGGCGAGCGGGCCTGCACCCCGTTCGCGGCCAAGCAGACAACAGTCACACTGCGCTGGGCTGAGCTCGCCCCGAAGGCGGGAGCGTCGTACGCGCGGGTGCGGGTTGGGTACACCGATGCTCAGATCGAGAAGCCGACCGGTGCGACCGATGCCGGCGAGGTCGAGGACTACCCGTTCGCGATCACGCCGCCGCCACCGCCGGTCCTGACCGACGACGCCGCGACGACCGGGTTCAACACGGCAGTCGTCGTACCGGTGCTCGGCAACGACAAGCCGGGCGACCCGAGGACGCCGCTCGCGCCGGCGACCCTCTGTCTCGTCGACGGCGGCAAATGCGTGCAGATGGTGAACGTGGTCGGCCAGGCGAAGTACGTCGCCAAGCCCGACGGCACCGTCCGCGTCGAGCCGGTGCCTGGCTTCGTCGGTCCGGCCAAGCCGGTTGTTTATCGCGTTGCCGACAGCAACGGTACGGCCGCCACCGCCAAGCTGACCCTCACCGTGTCCCTCCCGGATCGTCCGGTGGCGACCCCCGACACGGCGACCACGCCGCAGAACGTCAGCGTCGCCGTCAAGCCGCTCGCCAACGACCACGCGGCCGCGGGCGTGCAGCTCGTGCCCGGTTCCGTCGTACTGCGTGATCCGGCCGACGCCGCGTTCAAGAAGAAGGTCGTGATCGCGGGCGAGGGCGAGTACGTCGTGAAGCCCGACGGCGGCGTGGACTTCGTGCCGAAACCGCAGTTCACCGGCGTCGGTACGTCGATCGGCTACCGCGTCACCGACACCACCCACCAGACCGCCGAGTCCACGCTCGCCGTCACCGTCACGCCGGTGACGCCGACCGCCAACGGTGACTCGGTCTCGACCGCGTTCGACACCGACCTCGTCGTACCCGTGCTCGACAACGACCTTCCGGGATCGCCGGACGCGCCGCTCGTGCCCGCCACGTTGCACCTCGTCGACCCGGTCAGCAAGAAGCTCGTCGACAAGCTGACCATCGCCCGGCAAGGCACGTACTTGGTCGCCGACGGGCAGGTGACCTTCCAGCCGCTGCACGGCTTCACCGGAGTCGGTACGCCGGTGACGTATCAGGTGCTCGACAAGAACGGTACGGCGGCGCGCGCCGACCTGACCGTCTCCGTCGCCGCACCCGGGCCACCTGTCGCGAACCCGGACACGATCACCACGTTGCAGGGCCGTTCCGTGGTGGCCGCGGTCCTCGCCAACGACAAGCCGGGGCCGACGGGCGCCGCGCTGAGGCCCGGTAGCGTGCGCCTGCTGACGCCTACGCAGCCCGTGCTGTCGCTCGTCATCGCGGGCCAGGGCAAGTACTCGGTGAAGGCGGACGGCAGGGTGCTGTTCGAGCCGCTGCCGACGTTCAGTGGAAACGCGACCGCGGTCGGCTATCAGGTTGCTGACAGCAACGATGCGATCGGGAAGTCGACGTTGACCGCGCGGGTGACGAAGGTGCAGCCCGACGCGTCCGACGACACCACGGGTACGGCGTACGACACGAACGTCAGCGTGCCGGTGCTGGCGAACGACACGGCCGGCGACCCGTCGGTGCCGCTGGTTCCGAGCACCGTGCGGATGATCGACCCGACCACGAAGCTGCCGACTGCGACCCTCGTGATTCCGGGGCAGGCGAAGTACACGACGACGGCGGACGGGAAGGTCGAGGTCGACCCGCTGCCCAAGTTCACCGGCCCCGCGACGCCGGTCACGTACCGCGTCTCGGATGTGAACGGTACGACGGCCACGGCAACGCTGACCGTCACGGTCGCCAAGCCGCCAGCTCCGACGGCTGTTCCCGACACCGCTGGCGGCAAACAGAACCTCCCGCTTCGCGTGACGCCGCTCACCAACGACAAGGCAGGCCTCGGTACGGCGCTCGATCCGCACAGCCTGACGCTCGTAGATCCGGCCGATGGTTCGCTGAAGAATGTCGTGAAGATCCCGGGGCAGGCCGACTACCAGGTCAACCCGGACGGCTCGGTCATCGTCGACCCGCTGCCGGGCTTCACCGGTACGGCGACCAAGGTGACGTACCGGATCGCCGACCTGTTCGGTCAGACGGCGCGGTCGACGATCACGGTCACGATCACGCCGATCACCCCGGTCGCGGCCGACGACACCGCGCGGACGCCGTACGGCAAGAGCCTCACGGTGCCGGTGCTCGCGAACGACAAGCCCGGGGACCCCACGGCGCAGCTGGTGCCGGGCAGTCTGCGGCTCGTAGATCCGGCCGACGGGGTACTGAAGGCAACGGTGCGAATCCCGAACGAGGGTGTCTACACGGCGGCCGGGGGAGCGGTTCGCGCGGAACCGGGAGCGACGTTCCGCGGTCCTGGTACGCCGTTGACGTACCAGGTGGCCGACTCCAACGGGACGAAGACGAGCGCTCGGTTGACGGTCACCGTCGGCCAGCCGCCGGTCGCGATCGCCGACAACGCCTCGACGCTGCAGAACGTGACCGTGACGGTGAACGTGCTGTCCAACGACCGGCCGGGCACCGATGCAGCTCTGGTGCGGGGATCGGTCGGGCTGAACGGGTCATCCAAGAAGGTGACGGTGCCGCATCAGGGCACGTACACGGTGCTGCCGACCGGTTCGATCGAGTTCGACCCGCTGCCGGCGTTCCGGGGCAAGGCGACGCCGGTCAGCTATCGGGTCGCCGATTCGGACGGCAACTACGCGACCTCGACCTTGAGCATGACCGCGACACCGGTCAACCCGGTCGCGGTCAACGACTCGGCGATCACGCCGTACGGGCATGCGATCACGGTGAACGTGCCGGCGAACGACACGCCCGGTGACGCGTCGGCGCCGCTGAAGCCGGCGAGCGTGGTGGTGAAGGACGCGGCCGGTCACTACGGCAAGACGATGACGCGTGCCGGTGAAGGGGTTTTTGCGGTTGATGCCTATGGCGCGGTCAAGTTCACGCCGGCCAAGGGATTCCAGGGCGTCACGACGCCGACGACGTACCGGATCGCCGACGCCAACGGGACGACCGCGGAAGGCCTGCTGCTGTTGACGGTCGGCAAGGGACCGAAGGCGGTCGCGGATCCGATCGGAACCAAGCAGAACGTGACCGTCACCGTCGATCCGCTGGCGAACGACGAGCCGGGAACTGGCGCCCAGCTCGATCCGGCGTCGGTGCAGGTGTACGGCGGGACGTGGGGACCGAAGGCGGTGATTCCGGGGCAGGGCGTGTTCACCGTGAAGGCCGGGAAGATCACGTTCGATCCGGCGCCGGCGTACCGCGGGGTCGTGTCGGTCGCGTACCGGGTCAGTGACACCACCGGGAACAAGGCGAGCGCTTCGGTCACGGTGACGGTTGCGACGGTCGTTCCGGTGATCAAGGACGACGTGGCAACCACGCCGTACGAGACTGCGGTCACGGTCGATGTGCTGGCGAACGACAAGCCAGGTGATGTGAGCGCGCCACTGGGCGGGGTACGGCTGATCGATCCGGTCAACGGCGATCCGCTAGCAGTGCTAGCTGTGCCGGGGGAGGGGACGTTCACGGTGCAGCCGTCCGGCGCGATCCGGTTCGCGCCGGTGGACGGGTTCGCCGGGGTGGCGGTTCCGGTCGGGTATCAGGTTGCCGACCGCAACGGCACGATCGGGTCCGGTTCGCTGACGGTCACGGTGCAGGCGCGTCCGGTCGCCGTACCGGACGAGGCGCGGACGAATCAGCACGTCCCGGTGACGATCGACCCGCTTGCCAACGACAAACCTGGGCCCGGCGCGACGCTCGACCCGGATTCGGTGCTGCTGGTCGGTCCTGGCGGTGCACTGGTCGACCGGGTCATCATCACCGGGCAGGGCACGTATGTCGTTGCGAGCGGCAAGGTCACGTTCACCCCGGAGGCGACGTTCACGGGCACCGCGCGACCGGCGGCGTACGACGTCAAGGACAGCAACCAGAACTCCGCCCGCGCGACCATCACCGTGACGGTCGATCCGGTGCGGCCGGTCGTCACCGACGACAGCGCGGAGACGGCCTTCGGTACGGCGGTCGACGTGAACGTGCTGGCCAACGACAAGGCCGGCGACCCGTCGGCGCCGCTCCGCCCGAGTTCCGTCGTACTGCGGGATCCTGCGGACGGGGTCGAGAAGAAGTCCGTGACGGTGCCGCACGAGGGCACGTTCGTGGTCGGCACCTCGGTCACGTTCACGCCGGCGAAGGACTTCGTCGGTACGACGCGGGCGCTGGTCTACCGCGTCACCGACGTGAACGGTACGTCGGACACCGCGCTTCTCGACGTCGCGGTCGCAGGACCGTTGCTCGCGAAGGCGGCGCCCGATACGGCGACCGGTACGCCGGGCAACCCGGTCGCGGTGAACCCGCTGCTCAACGACAGCGGCACGATCAAGCCGAGCTCGGTCTGCCTGCGTACGCCGGACGGCACCTGCGCGAAGAGCGTCACGAACGGCGCGGGCACCTGGTCGGTCGGCACCGACGGCACCGTCACGCTCAAGCCGGTCGCCGCCTTCACCGGGACCGCGAAGGTCACCTACGAGCGGACCGACGAGACCGGCGAGACGGCCACCGCACCGGTCAAGTTCACCGTCGGCGCCGAGCCCACCGACAACCCGCGCACCCTCAACCGCGCCGAACTCCCGCCGACCGGCGGCCCGCCGGCCATCATCCTCACCCTCGGCACGCTCCTCGCCGCCCTGGGCGCCACCCTCGTAGTCCTCGCTCGCACCCGCAAGTGACCTTGAGCCCCCACCAACCACTTCCACCACACTTTGGGCCCCCACCAACCATTTCTGCGCCTCGAAAATGGTTGGTGAGGGCCCAAAGTTGGTTAGAGGTCCAGCACGAGCATGATCTCGTCGCGGTAGTCGTCGGCGGCGACACGGATCGCGCGGGGGTGGGCGCCGACTACGCGGTAGCCGAGGGGGCCGTAGAACTTCTCCAGGCCTAGGCGGCTGCGGATGGTGAGTTGCAGTTGCTCAAGGCCGAGGTCGACGGCCGACCCGCGCAGGCCCTCCATCAGGATCCGGCCGGCGCCGGTGCCCTGGCACTCCGGATGAACCATCACCCGCAGCACCGTCCGCCAGTGCGCCTGCAGCCCGCTGCCGCGGCTCACCAGCATGCCCATCCCGACGTACCGCTCACCGTTGTGGAGCACGCCGAGCAGATCGACCCCCGCCGCGACCCGGCCGAGGGCGCCGTCGAGGTTCTCCGCGATCTGCTCGACCGGCGCCGGCGCGGTGTACCCGACCGCGCCGCCCGCGTTCGTCGCCGCCACCCAGGTGTCCAGCAGATCCGCCCGCAACCCCGGCCCGAGCGCCTCCTCGGGTTCCGTCACCAGGTATTTCACCGCACCTCCATCTGCGACTGAGTTGCAGATAGCTTACGGCTCGATCAGCTGACCCGCCCGAGCTTGTCCGGGTTCCGGATCAGGTACAGATCGCTGATCAGGCCGTCGGTGGTCTCGAGGAACGCGACCGTGTCCGGCGTGTCGCCGTCGTACGCGATGTACGCGACCTCTCCGTTCAGCGTTCCCATCCGGATCTCGAAGGTCGGGTTCTCCGCGATCACGGCGAACAGCCAGCGGGCGATCTTCTCCGCGCCGTGGATCGGCCGGAGCGCGGCCTTCTTCTTCCCGCCGCCGTCGCTGATCAGTACGGCGTCCGGCGCGAGCAGCGCGACCACCTGGTCGAAGTCGCCGGACCCGGCCGCCTGCATGAACCGCATCGTCAGTTCGTCGTGGCGCGCCTTGTCGACGTGATGCCGCGGCTGCCGCGCGTGCACATGCCCGCGGGCCCGATGCGCGAGCTGCCGGACGGCGGCCTCGGACCGGCCGAGGGTGTCCGCGATCTCGTCGTACGGCAGATCGAAGACCTCGCGGAGGACGAACGTGGCGCGTTCGAGCGGCGAGAGCGTCTCAAGGACGACGAGCATCGCCATGCTGACCGAGTCCGCGAGCTCGACCGCGGCCGCCGGGTCGTCGTCGGTCGCCAGCGGCTCCGGCAGCCACGGGCCGACGTACTGCTCCCGCCGGGACTTCTGCTCGCGCAACCGGTTCAGCGCCAGTCGCGTGGTGATGCGGATCAGGTACGCCCGCGGGTCGCGGATGTCGTCGTGATCGATGGCGGACCAGCGCAACCACGCCTCCTGGACCACGTCCTCGGCATCGCTCACACTGCCGACAACCCGGTACGCCGCTCCGACCAGGACGGACCGGTGCTCGGCGAACTCGCGCGCCATCGCTTCGGTGTAGTCCATACCCCACTCCACCACTCACACCCCGCCAGCCTCAACTTTGAGAACCCACCAACCATGAAACGGGCGGAAAAGTGGTTGGTGGGTTCTCAAAGTTGGATTTGGGGTACGAGGACGATGGGGAGGGATTGGATATTCATCCGGGGCGTGGCATACTCATTCACATGAGTGTGACGGTGGCGGTGGCCGGTGCCAGTGGGTATGCGGGGGGCGAGCTGCTCCGGTTGCTGAGTAGCCACCCAGAGGTGGAGATCGGCGCGCTGACCGCCGGCGGGAACGCCGGTACGGCGCTCGGCGTGCACCACCCGCACCTCGTGCCGCTGGCCGGGCGCATCCTGGTCGAGACCACGGCGGAGAACCTCGCCGGTCACGACGTGGTGTTCCTGGCCCTGCCGCACGGACAGTCCGCCGTCATTGCCGAGCAGCTCGGAGATGACGTCACCGTGATCGACTGCGGCGCGGACTTCCGGCTGACCGAGGCCGAGGTGTGGGTCGAGTTCTACGGCGGCGAGCACGCCGGCGCGTGGCCGTACGGACTCCCTGAGCTCCCGGGTCAACGGGACAAGCTCCGCGGGTCGAACCGGGTCGCCGTGCCGGGCTGTTATCCCACCGTCTCCACGCTGGCACTGCTCCCCGCCGTACAGAACGGGCTCGTCGACGCCACCCAGCTGGTGGTTGTCGCCGTCAGCGGTACGTCGGGCGCGGGCAAGGCCCCGAAGGCGCATCTGCTCGGCGCGGAGGTGATGGGATCCGCCTCGGCGTACGGCGTCGGCGGCGTGCATCGCCATACGCCGGAGATCGAGCAGAACCTCACGCCGTACGCCGACGGGCCGGTGAGCGTCTCGTTCACGCCGGTGCTCGCGCCGATGGCTCGCGGCATCCTCGCGACCTGCAGCGCACCGGTTGCCGACGGCACCGACTACGCCGCGCTCCGGAAGGCTTACGAGGACGCGTACGCCGACGAGCCGTTCATCCACCTGCTGCCCGAGGGGCAATGGCCGCAGACGCAGGCCACCCTCGGCGCGAACACTGTGCAGTTGCAGATCGCCCTGGACCAGCGCACCGGCCGCGCCGTCGTCGTGGCCGCGATGGACAACCTCACCAAGGGCACCGCCGGCGCCGCCGTGCAGTGCATGAACCTGGCCACCGGTCTCGACGAGACCCTGGCCCTGCCCCTCGTAGGAGTAGCCCCGTGACCGTCGCAGTTACCCCAGCTACCCAAGTCGATCGGAGCGCCGGGGTCACCGCGCCGGCCGGCTTCCGCGCGGCCGGGGTGATCGCCGGGATCAAACCAGCCGGTACGCCGGACCTCACCGTCGTGGTCAACGAAGGCCCTGCCGACGTCGCCGCCGGTGTCTTCACCACGAACAAGGTGAAGGCCGCGCCGGTGCTCTGGTCGCAGCAGGTCCTGACCGCCGGCAAGCTGAAGGCCGTCGTCCTCAACTCCGGCGGCGCGAACGCCTGCACCGGACCGGAGGGCTTCCAGGACACCCACAAGACCGCCGAGAAACTGGCCGAGGTGCTCGGCGTCGGGGCAGCTGAGATCGGGGTCTGCTCGACCGGCCTGATCGGCGAACGACTTCCTATGGACGTTTTGATCCCTGGAATCGACAAAGCCGTCGCAGCGCTGGGCGACGATGCCGCCGCCGGACTGTCCGCGGCGACCGCGGTGATGACGACCGACAACGTGCCGAAGCAGGCTGCGCTCAAGCACCAGGACGGCTGGAGCATCGGCGGGTTCGCGAAAGGCGCCGGGATGTGCGCGCCGAACATGGCCACGATGCTCAGCGTGATCACCACCGACGCCGTGCTCGACCAGCCGCACCTCGACCACGCGCTGCGGAACGCGGTCGGCAAGACCTTCAACCGGCTCGACGTCGACGGCGGTACGTCGACCAACGACACCGTCCTGCTGCTCAGCTCGGGCGCGTCCGGCGTCACGGTCACCCCCGAGGCGTTCGAGACGGCCCTCACGGCCCTGGCTGCTGACCTGGTGAAGCAGTTGCAGGCCGACGCCGAGGGCGTTACCAAGCACGTGAGCATCACGGTGCAGGGCGCCGCGACCGAGGCGGAGGCGCTGGCCGCCGCCAAGATCGTTGCCGAGGACAACCTGTGCAAGACCGCGTTCTTCGCCGCCGACCCGAACTGGGGCCGGATCGCGATGGCGGTCGGCAACGCCCCGACCGCGTTCGACCCGTCGCTGCTCGACATCACGCTGAACGGCGCTGCCGTCTGTGTCGCCGGCGGCAAGGGCGTCGACCGCTCCGAGGCGGACCTCAGCGGCCTCGAGATCGACGTGGTGATCGACCTGCACGCAGGCCCGGCGTCGGCGACCGTCCTCACCACGGACCTCTCGCACGCGTACGTCGAAGAGAACTCGGCGTACTCGTCATGATCTTCCCGGAAGCGGTCGAGAAGGCCGCCGTACTGACCGAAGCGTTGCCGTGGCTGAAGCAGTTCCACGGGAAGACCGTCGTGGTGAAGTACGGCGGGAACGCGATGGTCGACGAGAAACTCAAGAGAGCGTTTGCTGAGGACATCGTCTTCCTCCGGTACGCCGGGGTGCGCGTCGTCGTCGTGCACGGCGGCGGACCGCAGATCAGCGACATGCTCGGCCGGCTCGGTATCGACAGCGAGTTCCGCGGCGGGCTCCGCGTCACCACGCCCGAGGCGATGGACGTCGTCGGCATGGTGCTGGTCGGCAAGGTGGGCCGGGAGCTGGTCGGGCTGCTGAACGCGCACGGCCCGTTCGCGGTCGGGATGTCCGGTGAGGACGCGGGCCTGTTCACCGCGGAACGCCGTACGGCGCTGGTCGACGGCGAGCAGGTCGACATCGGGCTGGTCGGCGACGTGGTCGAGGTGCGGCCTGAGGCGGTGGTCGACCTGATCGACGCGGGCCGGATCCCGGTGGTGTCGACGATCGCGCCGGACGAGGACGGGTTGGCGCACAACGTGAACGCGGACACCGCGGCCGCGGCGCTGGCGAGCGCGCTCGGTGCGGAGAAGCTCGTCGTACTGACCGACGTCGCCGGGCTGTACCGGAACTGGCCGGACAGCGACGAGATCATCACCCAGATCGACACCGATGAGCTCGCGGAGTTGCTGCCGTCGCTGGCGTCCGGCATGGTGCCGAAGATGGAAGCCTGCCTGCGCGCGGTCGAATCCGGTGTCTCCCGAGCCACTGTCATCGACGGCCGCGTGCCGCACTCGCTGCTACTCGAAATCTTCACTGACGCCGGAGTTGGAACCCAGGTGATCCCGTCATGAGTGAACTGCTGACCGTCGACGGCACGCAGGCTGCGCTCACCGAGCGCTACACGGGTGCGCTGATGAACACGTTCGGCGCGCCGAAACGGGTGCTGGTCCGCGGCGAGGGCGCGTACCTGTGGGATGCCGACGGCAACAAGTACCTCGACCTGCTCGGCGGGCTCGCGGTGAATTGTCTCGGGCACGCGCACCCGTTCGTGGTGTCCGCGGTGACGTCGCAGCTCGCCACCCTCGGCCACGTCTCGAACTTCTTCGCCTCCGCGCCGCAGATCGCGCTCGCCGAGAAGCTGCTCGGCCTCTTCGACGTCCCCGGCAAGGTGTTCTTCACGAACTCCGGCACCGAGGCGAACGAGGCCGCGTTCAAGATCACCCGGCGCACCGGCCGGACCAAGATCGTCTCCACCGTCGGCGCCTTCCACGGGCGCTCGATGGGCGCGCTCGCGATCACCTGGAAGCCGGCGTACCGGGAGGCCTTCGCGCCACTGCCAGGTGACGTCGAGTTCGTCCCGTACGGCGACGCAGAGGCGCTGGCCGCGGCGGTCGACGACCAGACCGCGGCCGTGGTGCTCGAGCCGATCCAGGGCGAGAACGGCGTCGTCGTACCGCCGGCCGGATACCTGCAGGCAGCCCGGCGGATCACGTCCGAGCACGGCGCGCTGCTGTGGATCGACGAGATCCAGACCGGGATCGGCCGGACCGGGACCTGGTTCGCGTACGAGGTCGATGGGATCACGCCGGACCTGGTGACCGTCGCGAAGGGGCTCGGGGCCGGCATCCCGATTGGTGCGTGCATCGGTCTCGGCGCGGCCGCGGACCTGCTGCAGCCGGGGAACCACGGGACCACATTCGGCGGCAACCCGGTCGCGGCGATCGCCGGGCTGGCGGTGCTGACCGTGATCGAGCGGGACGGCCTGCTCGCCCAGGTGAATGCCGTCGGCAACCACCTCGCGTCGTCGATCATCGCGCTCGACCACCCGCTGATCGCGGGCGTCCGCGGTCGCGGGCTGCTGCTCGCGATCCAGTTGACCAAGCCGGTGTCGGACCAGGTCGCGGCGCTGGCGCTGGAGGCCGGGTTCGTGGTGAACAATCCGGTTCCGAACGCGTTGCGGCTGGCACCGCCGTACATCCTCAGCAAGGCTGATGCGGACAGTTTCGTCGCGGCCCTTCCGGGGCTGCTCGATCGGGTGGAGGTCTGATGGTCAGGCACTTCTTGCGGGACGACGACCTGTCGCCCGTCGAGCAGGACGAAGTACTGACTCTCGCCGCGCAGTTGGCGGGGGACCGGCACGGGCACAAGCCGCTCGAGGGGCCGAAGACCGTCGCGGTGATCTTCGACAAGACGTCGACGCGGACGCGGATCTCGTTCGCGGTCGGGATCTCGGAGCTGGGCGGCGTACCGCTGGTCATCGACGCGCAGACCTCGCAGCTCGGTCGCGGCGAGCCGATCGCGGACACCGCACGGGTGCTGGACCGGCAGGTCGCGGCGATCGTGTGGCGGACGTTCGGGCAGGCGCGGATCGAGGAGATGGCGGCCGCGTCGTCGGTGCCGGTCGTGAACGCGCTGACCGACGAGTTCCACCCGTGCCAGATCCTCGCGGACCTGCAGACCGTGCGGCAGCACAAGGGGTCGACGGCCGGGCTGAAGCTGGTGTACCTCGGCGACGGCGCCAACAACATGGCGCACTCCTACCTGCTGGGCGGCGCGACCGCCGGCATGCATGTCGTCATCGGGTCACCGGCGGACTACCAGCCAGACCCGGACGTGCTGGTGCGCGCCGCGGTCATCGCCGAGACGACCGGCGGATCGGTCGCCTGGGCGGAGGATGCGATCGCGGCCGTCGACGGTGCCGATGTCGTTGCCACCGACACCTGGGTGTCGATGGGACAGGAGTCCGAGGCGTCCGACCGTGAGGCGCCGTTCGTGCCGTACGCCGTGACGGAGCAACTGCTCGGCAAGGCGAAGCCGGATGCGATCGTCCTGCACTGCCTGCCCGCCTATCGTGGCAAGGAGATCGAGGCGGCCGTGATCGACGGACCGCAGTCGGTCGTCTGGGACGAGGCCGAGAACCGGCTGCACGCGCAGAAGGCGCTGCTGTCGTGGCTGTTGGCAAGGAGTTTCTCGTCGTGAGTATCGCGGTTCCTACGACCAAGACGGCCCGCCAGCAGCGGATCGTGGACCTGCTCGGGCGGCAGCCGGTGCGGTCGCAGACCGAGCTGGCTGATCTGCTCGCCGCGTCCGGTCTGGTGGTCGGGCAGGCGACGCTGTCCCGGGATCTGGTCGAGATCGGTGCGGTGAAGGTCCGCGACTCGTCCGGCCAGCTCGTGTACGCCGTACCAGGTGAAGGCGGTGACCGTACGCCGCGTGCCGGTGAGGCTGCTGCGTTCGAGGCCCGGCTGGCGCGGGTGGCCTCCGAGCTGCTCGTGTCGGCGGAGGGCAGCGCCAACCTGGTCATCCTGCGAACCCCGCCGGGGGCGGCCCAGTACTTCGCGTCGGCGATCGACCACGTGGGGCTGGACGACGTCCTCGGCACCATCGCCGGCGACGACACCGTGATGGTCGTCTCCCGTAACCCCACCGGCGGCGAAGCCCTCGCCGCCCGTTTCCTGTCCCTCGCCGCCCGCGAACCGAAGTAGAGGAAGTGTCTTGAGTACTGGAGAGAGCGGCGCCCGGGATTCGGCGTTGTGGGGAGCCCGGTTCTCGGGCGGTCCCGCCGATGCGCTGGCGGCGCTGAGCAAGTCGACGGACTTCGACTGGCGGCTGGCGCCGTACGACATCGCCGGGTCGAAGGCGCACGCCAAGGTGCTGCACCGCGCGGGTCTGCTGACGGACGAGGACCTGGCCGCGATGCTGGCCGGTCTCGACGCGCTGCTGGCCGACGTACTGTCCGGAGAGTTCCTCCCCGCTGCGGAGGACGAGGACGTGCACACCGCCCTAGAGCACGGTCTGCTGGTTCGGCTCGGTGCCGAGCTGGGTGGGCGGCTGCGTGCGGGGCGGTCGCGGAACGACCAAGTCGCCACGCTGTTCAAGAGCTACCTGCGCGAACACGGGCGGATCATCGGCCGGTTGCTGCTGGAGCAGGTCAACACGCTCGCGGATCAGGCCGAGCGGCATCTGGGTGTGGCGATGCCGGGTCGGACGCACCTGCAGCACGCGCAGCCGGTTCTGCTGTCGCATCATCTGCTCGCGCACGCGTGGCCGTTGATCCGCGACCTCGATCGGCTCGCCGACTGGGACGCTCGGGTTGCCGAGGATTCGCCGTACGGCTCGGGTGCGCTGGCCGGCAGCTCGTTGGGGCTGGATCCGGTCTTTGTCGCTCATGAACTGGGCTTCACGAATTCGTCGGCGAACTCGATCGACGGCACGTCGTCGCGGGACTTCGTCGCGGAGTTCGCGTTCGTCACCGCGCAGATCGGCGTCGACCTGTCCCGGCAGGCCGAAGAGGTGATCCTCTGGGCGACGAAGGAGTTCGGGTTCGTCGAGCTGGACGACGCGTTCTCGACCGGGTCGAGCATCATGCCGCAGAAGAAGAACCCGGACATCGCCGAGCTCGCTCGCGGCAAGGCCGGGCGGCTGATCGGGAACCTGAGCGGTCTGCTGGCGACGCTGAAGGCGCAGCCGCTCGCCTACAACCGGGACCTGCAGGAGGACAAGGAGCCGGTCTTCGACTCCATCGACACCCTCGAGGTGCTGCTGCCCGCGTTCACCGGGATGATCCACACGCTGCGCTTCAACGCGGACCGTCTGGAGGAGCTGGCACCGCAGGGCTTCTCGCTCGCGACCGACATCGCCGAGTGGCTGGTGCGGCAGAAGGTGCCGTTCCGGGTCGCGCACGAACTGGCCGGCGCCTGCGTCCAGGAGTGCGAGAAGCGCGGCATCGAGCTCTGGGACCTGACCGACGAGGACCTGGCCGCCATCTCGCCGGATCTGACGCCGGAGGTCCGCTCGGTCCTGACGGTCGAAGGGTCACTGGCCTCCCGCAACACCCGCGGCGGTACCGCCCAACCTCAGGTAGAAGCCCAACTGACCGAACTCCGCACCCGCGCCACAGAACACGCCACCCGTCTCGCTTAAGGTGCTGCGCATGCGGCGCTCACTTCTGGCTGGACCTGTGCTGGAGGTGGCGCCTCGGTTGCTGGGCATGGTGCTGCGCAGTACCACCTCCGAGGGGACGGTCGCGGTTCGGCTGACCGAGGTCGAGGCGTACGACGGCCCGAACGATCCGGGGTCGCACGCGTATCGGGGTCAAACGCCCCGCAACGCGGTGATGTTCGGCCCGGCCGGCTTCCTGTACGTGTACTTCACCTACGGCATGCACTTCTGCATGAACGTCGTCGCCGGCCCGGAGGGTACGCCGTCAGCTGTCCTGCTCCGCGCCGGCGAGGTGCTCGAAGGCATCGAACTGGCTCGCCTCCGCCGTAACCAACCAGCCGATCGCGATCTGGCGCGCGGGCCGGCTCGGTTGTGTGTTGCCCTCGGCATCGGACGTGAAGGCAACGGCGCCGACCTGCTGGCGAAGAACTCACCCGTCGAGCTGCTCAACGGCCCCGGCTTCGACGGCGAACCCGCCACCGGCCCACGCGTCGGCCTGCGCGAGGCCGCCGACCGCCCCTGGCGCTTCTGGATCCCCGACGACCCGACCGTCTCGCCGTACCGCCCCCACGTCCCGAAGAAACGCGCCCAAGCCGCGCCTCCGCGCGCGTAGGGGGCGTCTGACACCCCCTAGCGGTTCGCCAGCTCGAGCACGTAGTCCAGCTGCGGCAACCCGTGCTCCACCTCCGGATCCGGGAACAGCCCGATGTGGTGCACCCCGGCCGCCTCCAATCCGGCGATGTGCGCGGCCGCGTCGTCGAGAGTTCCGATCGCCCCGATAGCGGTCCACCAATCGCTCGGCATCCCCACCAGGCCGGCCTCGCCCGAGGCGTCGTACAGCTTCTTCATCTCGTCGAAGAACGGCAGCGCGGTCAGCTGCGGCGGCCGCTCACCGATCCGCCACCCGAGCCACGGCGCGGTCCACTCGTACGCCGTCTTGCGGTCTTCGCGAATGCACATCGCCGCGAACACCGCGACCACGAACCCCTCGGGCGATCCGGCGTACTCCACCGACTGACGCACGTACGGCGCGGTCGCCGGCTCGGCCAGCACGACACCGCCCGCGACCCGCCCGGCGAGCGCCATCGACTTCGGGCCCTGGACACCGAGCAGGATCGGCGGCACTTCCGCCGGCGGCGCGTCCAGCTTCACCTTGTCGAGGAAGACCGTCTTGCCTTCGAAGCTGACCTCCTCGCCGCGGAGCAATCGGGTGACGCTGGTGGTCACTTCCTCGAGCGCCGTCAGCGGCGACTTCGGCCGGACCCCCATCTGGCCCATCCACGACTGAACGCCATGACCGATACCGGGCAGGAACCGCCCCGGCCCGAGCGCCTCCAGCGTCGCGAACTCCATCGCAGTCACCGCAGCTGTGCGGACGACCGCCGGCACGATCCCGAGCCCGACGGTCAGCTGCTCGGTCGACGTCAGCGCAGCCGACACCAGCGACGGTCCGGCCGTGAAGAAGCAGTCCTCGATGATCCATAGCTCGTCCGCCCCACCACGGTCGAGCCGCCGTGCCACGTCGGTGACGAGCGCAGCCGGGTAGGTACGCGGGAAGCACATTCCGAGAGCGGTCATGGGGAGACGGTAGGGGAGAGGACCGACAGTTCGTGAAGGACGGGTCAAAGGTGTCCGCGGACCGCGAGGGAGGACGACTAGCGGCCCGTGCTGCGGGTAGGTTTCTGGTATGGCCCGTCCGCACTACTCGTCCCGTCTCGAGGACTGGTTCAACGTCGGGGTTGCGACGGTGCTTCGGCGCCGTGGCTGGCAGGAGCGGATCATCCCGCAGGTCGGTTACGGCAACACCGAGTTCGTCCGGGTGCTGGCCCGGGTCGTGCTCGGACGCGACCCCCGCAACCAGCCGCGGTACGACGAGGACCAGGTGATGCGGGGCTGGCGCGCGTTCGTGACCGCGCCGGCGACCAAGGTGCCGGTGACGGTCACCGTCAGCGGGCAGACGTTCGACGCGGTGACCGATCGCGGCGGGTTCATCGACCTGAACGTGCCGGTGGTGCTGCCGCCGGGCTGGCACGAGGTCGTGCTGGGTGTCCACGGCGACCGGCAGGCGCGGGCGCGGATCTTCGTCCCGGACCCGGAGGCCACGTTCGGTCTCGTCAGCGACATCGACGACACGGTGATCCTGACGATGCTGCCGCGTCCGTTGATCGCGGCCTGGAACACGTTCGTGCGCGACGAACAGGCGCGCCGCGTCGTACCAGGCATGGCCGGTCTGTACGAGGAGTTGCTGGCGGACCACCCGGGTGCGCCGATGTTCTACCTGTCTACTGGAGCGTGGAACACCGCACCGACACTGGCTCGCTTCCTCGCACGGCACGGGTACCCGCCGGGGCCGTTGCTGATGACGGACTGGGGACCGACCAACACCGGCTGGTTCCGTAGCGGCCAGGAGCACAAGCGGACCGCCCTGCGCCGGCTGGCGCGTGAGTTCCCGAACGTGCGCTGGGTGCTGGTCGGCGACGACGGCCAGCACGACCCCCAGCTGTACGGCGACTTCGCGCAGACGCATCCGGACCACGTGCTCGCCATCGGCATCCGCCAGCTCACCCCGGCCGAGCAGGTCCTGTCACACGGTCTGCCGGTCCCCAACCCGGACCCTGGTGCCCACGACCCACACCGGCCGACTGCTGTCACAGTGCAAGGACCGGACGGCCACGCGCTCCGTCCCCAGCTCCGCTCGGTGCTGACGCGTCCCGAACCCACCTGAGTCGCCCCACCTCGCCGTACAGGACACTAGTGCTGACCGACGTACTCGAGGAGAGAACTAGTGACCGAACGCCGCACTCAGGTGCTTGACGACCTGGAGAGCCGTGGCCTGATCGCCCACTCCACCGATCCGGATGCCCTCCGGGCCTCGATGGCGGCGGGACCGATCACCTCGTATGTCGGCTTCGACCCCACCGCGCCCAGCTTGCACATGGGCAACCTGCTGCAGCTGTTGACGCTGCGGCGGCTCCAGCTGGCCGGCCACAACCCGATCGGGCTCGTTGGCGGCGCCACCGGATTGATCGGTGACCCCAAGGAGACGTCCGAGCGGGTGCTGAACCCGAAGGACATCGTCCACGAGTGGGTCGAGAAGGTCCGCGGCCAGGTGGAGAAGTTCGTCGACTTCGACCAGTCGCTGCCGAACCCGGCCCGGATCGTCAACAACTACGACTGGACCAAGGACCTCAACACGCTCGACTTCCTGCGGGACATCGGGAAGCACTTCCCGGTGAACCGGATGCTCGGCCGCGAGGTGGTGAAGGCGCGGCTGGAGCAGGGGATCAGCTACACGGAGTTCAGCTACGTGCTGCTGCAGTCGCTGGACTTCCTCGAGCTGTACCGGCGGCACAACTGCACGTTGCAGACCGGTGGCAGCGACCAGTGGGGGAACCTGACGGCGGGTGTCGAGCTCATCCGTCGCGCCGACACCGGCAAAGCGCATGCACTCGCGACACCACTGGTGACCAAGGCGGACGGGACGAAGTTCGGGAAGACCGAGTCCGGGACGGTGTGGCTGGACCGGGAGCTGACGACGCCGTACGCCTTCTACCAGTTCTGGTTCAACAGCGACGACCGCGACGTGATGCAGCTGGTGCGGTTCTACACCTTCCGTACGGCCGAGGAGATGGCTGCTCTCGATCAGGCGACCGCGGAACGGCCACAGGCACGAGAAGCGCAACGGGTGCTGGCTGAGGACGTGACGACCTTGGTCCACGGTGCCGACGAGACTCGACGGGTGCAGGAGGCTTCGAAGGCCTTGTTCGGCCAGGGGGAGCTGGGGTCGCTGGACGGCTCCACACTCGTGGCAGCGCTACGCGAAGCACCGCACGTGGAGCTGGGCGCCGGCGAACCGATGCCGACGTACGGCGACCTGCTGGTGAAGTCGGGCCTGGTGGCGAGTAAGTCGGCCGCACGGCGGACGGTCGCCGAAGGTGGCGCGTACCTGAACAACGAGAAGGTGAAGGACGCGGAGTACGTGCCGGCCGCGGAGGACCTGCTGCCGGGCGGCGTGCTGGTGCTGCGCCGTGGGAAGCGTTCGTTTGCAGGGGTTCTGGCGTCGCAGACACAGGGCTGACGGCTGCGGTGTGGGAGTGGGCTCCACTCCCACAACCGGGTTGCCGAAGGCAAATTACAAGCCTGTGATTCAGCCCACCGGGAGCCGATTTGACCGGTCACCTGCGGGCCACGTAATGTTCTTCTTGTTGGAGCGAAGCGCGGGACGCGAAAGCGGCCGGCCGCTCCGAACCCCCCAAGGCTAGCTGAGCCGAACCGGGTTGTCTGATCCGGGGCGGTAGCTTGGAAGCGGGTGGAAGGTCAGAAAAATCGGGTCTTGACTCGGTGGATCTGGTCCGGTAAAGTAACGCAGGTTGCCCCGGGAGCCTGGCCGAAAGGTCAAGCTGCGGTGTGCGTCCGATTCTTGAGAACTCAACAGCGTGCCGAAAGTCAATGCCGAAATTGAAGTAACCCCGTGCATGGGCTTCGGATGACTTCTTGCCAGGGACCTTTCTGGGTTTTTGGTGGGGGTTGTTTGTTGTCTATCGCGGATTCCTTTGAAATTAATACGGATAACAATAGCCAGTAATGGTTTTGTTTCTGATTCAAAGGATCACTCGATGTGTCGACTCGCCAGTTTTCTGGTTTGTCATATTTTTCAACGGAGAGTTTGATCCTGGCTCAGGACGAACGCTGGCGGCGTGCTTAACACATGCAAGTCGAGCGGTAAGGCCCCTTCGGGGGTACACGAGCGGCGAACGGGTGAGTAACACGTGAGCAACC